>JACKMX010000004.1 GCA_024235175.1 Chromatiaceae bacterium
TGACACGCCTGCTAAAGCCGCTGGGGGTACATCTAAATTACCAATTAGGTTGGATAACTTCCATTGGCAAACCCACTGTAAGGGACTTTATCAGCTACCCATCGCGGCTTGAGTGCGAATTCGCCAGGGACAGGTAGTTACCTCCCATCTACTACGAAAATGTCTACTAACGCTGCCCAGCAGTGTCAGAAATCACGACAGGTCTACCCGTCACATCGAGATAGTAATCGGACTTGTACCGGTCACCTTAGAGCCATGTAGATGGCTCGGTAGATCTAGCAAGTTCGTAGTCCGACGCTTTATCGCTATGAACAATACTCCAGCCACCGCCAAAGTTGCTGACCGCATTCGCAGCGCCGCGCCTAAACTCGCCGACCAGCCTGGCTTGAGCAGACCCGGACGAGTGCCCGGAACACGCGAAAGAGTCTTAACCAATATTCCCTACATCATTGCCTATCGCGTTGAGGAAAACAGTCTGGTGACACTCAGAGTTCTCCATACCTCCAGGAAATGTCCCGAAACGAAAACCTTGATAGAGTGATAACGACTTATTCATGGCTACACCCGTTTAGTCTCGGGTGACAAATTGACAGTATCCTATCAATTACCGCCTATAGCGCATCACCCCTGGGTACTAATCCCCCCCATACAGAGGTATTTTATTTCAGTATAATCGTCAATGCCGTATTTGGATCCCTCACGACCAATACCTGATTCTTTAACACCACCGAAGGGTGCCACCTCGGTGGAGATGATCCCTTCGTTGATCCCAACCATGCCATACTCCAACGCTTCAGAGACACGCCAAACACGGTCGATATTGCGCGCATAAAAGTACGCAGCCAGGCCGAACGGGGTATCGTTGGCCAGGCTGATCGCCTCCGCTTCGCTACTGAAGCGGAAGACAGTGGCAACCGGTCCGAAGATCTCTTCCTGGCTAATGCGCATCGACTCAGTCACCCCAGTCAGCACGGTCGGCTCATAATAGCTGGTCTGCTCCATAGCCGCTCCTCCGGTATGCAACTGCGCACCCTGACTGATCGCTTCACTGACCAATCCCGTTACTTTATTTTGGGCTACCGTATTAATCAGTGGGCCTATCGCAACCCCAGGTTCAAAGCCATTACCTACTTTCAATGCTCCCACGGCGGTGGTCAGTTTCTCAATAAACTCGTCAGCGACACTCTCCTGTACCAGCATCCGATTGGTGCAGACACAGGTCTGTCCCGCGTTGCGAAATTTGGACGCAATTGCCCCACTGACCGCTGCATCAATATCGGCATCATCAAAGACAATAAAGGGCGCGTTACCACCCAACTCCAGTGATACTTTCTTCACCGAGTCTGCGCACTGCTGCATCAGCAATTTACCCACCGGGGTGGAACCGGTAAATGAGAGTTTGCGCACCCGTTTATCTGCACACAGCGCACGGCCCACAGTGGGAGCATCCGCTGAGGTCACTACATTGAACACCCCGGGCGGAAAGCCTGCACGACCGGCCAACTCGGCCAGGGCCAACGCAGACAACGGCGTCAGATCGGCCGGTTTAATCACCACAGGACAGCCTGCAGCCAGCGCCGGTGCCACCTTGCGGGTGATCATCGCAATGGGGAAGTTCCAGGGGGTAATCGCCGCCACCACACCGACCGGCTGTTTCAGTACGAGAAGTCGCTTGCCCGGCGCATGCTCGGGAATGATATCGCCGTAGATACGCTTGGCTTCCTCGGCAAACCACTCGACAAAAGAGGCACCGTAAACCACTTCACCCCGGGCTTCGGCCAGTGGCTTGCCCTGCTCGGCCGTCATCAGGACGGCCAGATCCTCCTGTGCGGCCATGATCAATTCAAACCAGCGGCGCAATATCGCGCCGCGCTCTTTGCCTGTCCTGGCACGCCACCCACCCCACGCCTGTTCAGCCGCATCGATGGCACGCCGGGTCTCAACTTCACCCAGATCGGCCACCAGGGCCAAATGTTCACCGGTTGCCGGATCGGTCACCGCAAATTGCTGACCCGCATCAGCCATGCACCATTGCCCATTGATATAGGCCTGCTGTTGGAACAGTTTACTATCTGTAAGATTCATCTTGTTCTCCGTTATACTGTTATGGCTTTAAGCACACGACGCATGTCTTCTGGAAGACTGACGGGGCGTTGGTTTGTACGATCTACGTAGACATGGACAAAATGCCCCTGCGCCAAAGGCTGTTCATGGTCGCCTAGGAACAACCCCACCTCATAGCGCACCGAACTGTTACCTAAACGTGCAACCCGGATACCGGCTTCAATGTCATCGGGGAAGGCCACACTGCTGTAATAGTTGCAGTGAGTCTCGACCACCAAACCGATCACCTCACTGTTATGGATATCCAATACTCCCTGATCGATTAGGTAGCGATTCACCGCCGTATCAAAATAGCTGTAGTACTGCACATTGTTGACGTGCCCATAGACATCGTTATCCATCCAACGGGTTGGAATGGTCAAAAAATGGCGATAGTCATCGCGTGTGCCAGGCACTTGTTTTTCAGACATATGAACTTCCTTTTGCTTACCAGGCCGCATGATAGATAGCCAGTGCATCCGTCTCAGTTACTTCTCGGGGATTGTTCACCAACAAGCGAGTCTGTTTCATTGCATCTCTAGCCAGATCAGACAGCGCGTCCTTTTCGATACCCATCTCGCGCAAACGGGTCTGTAATCCCAAGCCGTGATTAAGCTCGGCCAGCCGCTCAATGAAGGCCTGTGCACGTTTCCCGCTGTCAATCTCATTCGCTAGTTCGAGAAATGCCCAAGGTGCCAGCTCGGCATAATCTTCGCCACAGGCAGGTAAGTTAAAGCGCATCACATGTGGCAGGACAAGCGCATTAGATAGACCGTGAGGGATATGATATGTACCACCCAGCGGATAGGCCAATGCATGAACCGCCGCCACTGGCGAGTTGGCAAAGGCGGCACCGGCTAACATAGAACCGAGCAACATGGCCGAGCGTGCATTCAGATCCTGGCCGGATTTGACTGCCGTCTCAATATTTCCTCCGAGCAAACTCAAGGCCTGCTTGGCCAGCATCGAGGAGACTGGATTGCTGTTGGCATTAGCCGACGTGTAAGCCTCAATCGCATGCACCATCGCATCGACACCGGTGGCCGCAGTGATCGGTGCCGGCAGGCCTCGTGTGAGGTCGGCATCGAGCAGCGCCAGATCCGGCAGCAACTGTGGTGCAACTACCCCTTTTTTCTCCCCTTCACCAATCGTAATGATAGAGATGGGTGTAACCTCGGAACCGGTACCGGCAGTGGTCGGAATCTGGATTAGCGGCAAACGACCTCCTTTAACCAAATTAATTCCGTAGATCTCATCCAGGGTCTCATCACCCTTGGCCAGTAAGGCCACCAACTTGGCTACATCCATTGAGGAACCTCCACCCATGCCGATAACGCCATCAATGCCGGCCTCGATAGCCTGCCTGACGGCGGCATTGACGATCGCCTCGGCCGGGTCAGCCTCGACTTGATCATAGAGGGTTACCTGAATATCGTTGGCCGCCAGGGCCTCGAGTGCCGGCAGCAGCAGACCGGCTTTGAGGATACCCTGATCGGTCACCAGCATGATGTGTTTAATTGAAAGTTTCTGGCAGAATTCACCTAGACGGGCCAAAGCACCGGGCTCGCACACCAGACTCTTGACGGAATTGAATATAAAGCTGTTCATGCAACGTCTCCTTTTGCAACTACTGATGCCGAAACGGCACCGCGCTCGATGGTATAGACCTGGTCAACCAGATCTGCGGAATGGCTGTAATCGGATTCCGACAACAGGACTGATAGTCCTTCGTCTTTCAGGGTGTGCAGCACGCTGGCCAGACGCCGGGACAAGATAGGCGCAATGCCTTCAAAGGGCTCATCCAGCAGCAGCAGGTGACTGCCTGTCATCAGTGCACGCGCCAGCGCAACCAGCTTCTGTTGTCCACCAGACAACTGCAGCGCCTTACGATTGGAAAACCCCTCCACCTCGGGCATCAACTCATAAACCCAGGCAAGGCGTCCCTCGGTCTCGCGCAGTTTAATGGCCCAGGCCGGAATCAGGATGTTCTCTTCCGCGGTGAGGCTTGGTACCAGTTGGCGATCCTCCGGCATATAACCCACCCGGACCTTGGGGCGTTCATGCGAGGGCTGATTTGTCATGTCAACCCCATCGATAGTGATACGACCAGCCGATACCGGCAGTACGCCCATGATGCTGCGCAACAGTGTCGTCTTGCCTGCACCGTTACGACCGATCAGGCCAACCATCCGGCCGGTCTGCAACTCCAGGTCAACATCGCGCAAGATGCTGGTCCCTGCGATTTGGGTGGATACACCAGATAGGTTAAGCATGGGCCAGCTCCTTCGGTTTTTTGATTTCAAGGTGATTGCCAATCACCAACTCCTGCACCTTACTGTTGGCCATGACTTCGTGGGTTGGCCCATCGGCCAGCACACGACCGTCATAGAATGCCAACAGACGGGTCGAGTAGCGGGCAATCACCTCCATGTCATGCTCAACAAAGAGCACTGCGGCACCTGACTTGCGTAACGCGCCCATCACCGTATCCATCAATTCGAACTTATCTTCAATCGCTACTCCGGATGTCGGTTCATCCAATAGCAGTACCTTCGGTTCTCCCAACATGGCCAGAGCGATATCCAGCAGTTTGCGTACGCCCTGGGGCAGGACAGCCACCTTCTCGTCGATGTACTCAGAGATGTCGTAGTCGGCCAACAACGCCTTGGCCTGATCAACCCCCTGCGGGGTTTTGAGTGGACGCCAGAGGGAGAGTTGACCATCGGCGACCATGCCGTGGGCAATCAATACGTTATCCAGCATGGTCAACTCCGGAAACAGCTGGGCCACCTGGAATGAACGGCTAATCCCGGCATGCATCACCTGGCGTGGCTTCTTACCGACAATGCTCTTGCCCTGGAACAGGATTTCGCCTGAGCTGGGTGGCAGGTAGCCCGTCACCATATTGATGAAGGTGGTTTTGCCTGCGCCGTTAGAGCCGATGACGCCAACAATTTCAGCGGCATTGATGACGACATTGATCTCCGCTGCCGCTGTAATGGCACCAAAGCCCTTTGCCAAATCACGGGTTTCTAAAAGTGCATTCATGATGATTTCAGCCTCGCTTGATAGCGTTCCACCAGTGACCAGACGCCCTGGGGCAGAAACAGGATGATGCCCAGCAGTGAGATGCCTAGAATCATCTGCCAGGTATAGGGGGAGATCTCGAAAGCGTAGGTACGCAGCAACTCAAACAGTATTGCACCCAGCAAGGGAGCCGCCACATGGGAAGTCCCCCCCACCAGGGCGATAAACACAAACTCTCCCGAGGTGGTCCAATAGGCCATCTCCGGATCAATATGCCCGGCCGCCAGCAGGTACTTGGTGTAGATGATGCGCTGTACCGAGCGCCCCAGGTATTCGACTCGGATCTCATTCTCACGCACCGCCTCAGCTGCGTAGCCCATGGGCGAGCGCAGATAGCGCCAGACAAAGAGCGCGGCAATGAAGGTAATAATCAGCGCAAGCCAGAGGGTGAGCAGCGGCCCATTGTCATTTGCAGGGGCCCAACCAAACAGGCTCGGTGGTGCCACGTTGAAACCGTCCGAGCTGCCAAACGTCATGGTCTTAACCAGAACACCGTAAAGGATCATCGAAAACGCCATAGATAACATGGCAAAAAAGATGTCACGGTAACGACAGATCAAAAGCCCCAGCAGAGTGGCAACGCCTAATCCGGCTGTCAGAGCTGCAGGTAACAACAACAGGACATTGCTCGTTTCCAGATACTGGCCCAGGGCACCCACCGTATAGGCCCCCAGACAGTAGTAAAGACCCTGACCAAAAGAGACCAGGCCGGCACGCATCAACAGCAGCAGGCCCAAGACCACCAATCCTTTTGCCAGAGCAATGGTCAATAGAAAGCCGAGCCAACCGGGCAGGAACCAGCTGCCCAATAACAGCAAAGGCATGCCTCCGATAAGTAGTAATTTTTTTGTTCCAGGCATGTCAGATTTTCCTCGCACTAGCAATGGCAAAAAGACCCTGTGGGCGGAACGCCAACACCAGCGCCATCACCCCATAGATCACAAAAAGTTCTGCATCGGGATAGATATGAACCGCTGCCGCCCTGGCCAGACCCACGATCAAGGCACCGACCAGCGCACCACCCACACTGCCCAAGCCACCAATTACGACAACCGCGAAGGCCAGCACAATCACCTCGACACCAAGCCCGGGCATTACCGAAATACCCGGTGCGGTCAGCGCACCCGCCAGCGCGCCCAGCACCGCACCGATAACGAAGGTGACGGTAAACATGCGGGTGACATTTATGCCCTGTGTCGATGCAGTATTGCGGTCGTGAATAACCACCTGCAGCAATTTGCCGCTGCGTGTCCGGTTCAACCCCCACCACAACAGGAAGCCGACCAACAGCGAGACACCGATCAAAACAAAGTCATAATTGGCAAAAGAGAGACCGGCAATTTTGCTGCGTCCCAACAGGGTATAGGGCTGGTAGGTAGAGTAGGCCTCCACTCCCCAGATCAGTTTGATCACATCCTCCAATATCAGCAGCAGACCGTAGGTGACCAGAATCATCACCACCTCGTCGCGGCCATACATGAAGCGCAATAGGCCACGCTCGGCCATGAGTCCAACCAGCGCACCGATTACCAGTGCCGCCCCCAGCAACACCAGGTAACTACCCCAAACAGGATTTCCACCTGCCAGATAGATTCCGACCAGGGAAGCACCGGAGTAGGCGCCGATGGCATAGAAGCTGCCATGGGCCATATTGAGTATCTTCATGACGCCATAGATGAGCGTTAGTCCCGCGGCGATGACGAACAGCCAGGACGCATAGATCACGCCATCCATGAGCATCGCTATTACCAATTTCATGGTCACTGTGCTCCGTATCAATAGATTCGACTTGTTTACCAGGAAGCGGCAGCCCGGGAGCTAACCCGGGATGCCCACAGGCTAATTGATTAGTTGCACTTGGCGCCTTTCAATCCCTGCTCGATCCACTCGCTGCTGCTGACACCTTCGGGCGGGGTTACACAGTCGGCGACATAGCGACGCACATCGGTGATTGCGGGTTTACCGTTCTTGTTAGTGAAGCGACCGTAGACCATCTCCATGGAAGCCTGATGGCCCTTGCCACGGTTCATCTTGACGGTTCCACCCGGACCTTCGTACTCGAGGTATTCAAAGGCAGCAATCACATCATCCTGGGTCGGCTTGCCCTTAACCTTCTCTGCAGCCTTTTCGTTAGCGAGTTTCAGACCCAGCAGCGCCTGCACCATCTTGTAGGACGGATAGGTCGGAGGAGTGCCAAATTTCGCGGTATAGGCCTTACGGAACCAGCTGTTAAGGGCATTGTCTGGCGCATAGACGCCGAAGGGGCCACGTCCGCCGAGAATGGTACCTTCAGGGATCTGCTCGGCCAGACGGAACATGGCGGTTTCACCAGTGGTCAACAGTGGCGTCTGCTCTTCAAACAGTCCGCGTGCAGCACCCTGCAGCAGGAATGCCTCCATGTCGCCGCCCCAGAATGAGGAGTGAATAACCTGGGAGGAGTTGACCATCAGGGCAGAGATCTCGGCACCGTACTGCCCTGCATAGATCTTTGGAAACTGCTTGGTACTTACCTTGGTGGAAGCGTTCAGCACCTGCTGGGTTCCGATAAAATCATTCCAAGAGTCGTGACCAAATGAATAGTTCTGATTGATGCCAGAAACAGCCTCGAGCCCTTCAAAGTTATCCTTTAGGTAACGGGCCGCAGCTACGTTATCCATAGTCGCCGTAGGGCCCGTGCGAAAAACATACTTGTAACTGTTCTCTTCAAAGACACGCGGAGTGCCACAATCAAACAACACTGTCAGCGTCTTCAACTGTTCGGCAACGGCTGGGATTGCCAGGCAGTCTCCGGAAGAGATGTAACCGAGCACAGCATCCACGCCCCGACGTTCGACCAGGCTGCGGTATTCAGAGGACTGCTTGGTGGCCCCACCGGCTTCGTCAACATAGACCGGCACAATGGTCCGACCGTTAATGCCTTTACTGCTGTAAGGCGCTGGGAGTGTCCCATTGTTGAGCGCTTCAATCGTCAGATCTGCGGCGTTCTTAGCCGGCACGCCGAATGGACCGGCAGCACCACCAGATAGAAAGGTTACCAGACCCAACTTATAGTCATCGGCAGCGAAGGCTGCAGAGGAGAGTGTCGCCGCAACCAGGATGCCTGCCACACTGGTTTTCTTTATCAAAGAAATTTGCATAATCCAGCCTCATAAAATTAGTTGTAGTGTTGAAAATTCGATCAACATTGATCATTCATATCGACGACCAATGATGCTCGAATGCAACTGATTGCAAAGAGGGTGCCAACCCATCTTTAAACACTTAAGGCATTGAATTATTGAGGCAAACAAGTAGAGACAGCATAAGCTTGTTCATCGCTTACGAGCGGTGTGCGCTCGATTACGCACGGGCATTGCGAGCGCATAACGCTCAGGGGGTGGGAAGGTTACTGGGGGTATCAAGGGCCTGGGGGGTATAGACTTGCCATTTACCCAGCATCATCTGGGCAGGTGGATAGCGCAGATCACGCAGGGTCTCACCGATGGCGATCACTTGTTGCAGTTGATGGTCCTGCGGGTTCATATAAGAATCAAAACCTTCAGGATCTTCGGGCAGGTGAAGTTTAAGACCGAGCAGTGCCTTCCGGATTTCACTGTTCGAGGCATCACTGCCGGTTTGACGTAAGGCCTCAGCAATGGCCAGGATGCCGGAATAGGCCCCTTCTGCAGCATAGGAGGGATAACGCCCGGTCAACGCATGAAACCGATAAACAAACCACTTGTTAAGTTTGGTATCCGGCCAGTTGACGTGGTGCCGGGCAGAGAGGATCAATCCCTGTGGCAGCTCCGAACCCAGCGCTGAGAGCACCTCATAGTTGGCGCCGGTGTCGAAGTTTGCAAAGCGTGAGTGCTGGAAAAAATCTGTGCGCACAGCCTGCTGGACAAAAGCGACCATGTCACCCCCCCAGAGAGAATTAACCACCAAATCCACTTGTTGTGACATCAGGGAACGGATAAAGGTGGTGTAATCTGGCTCGTAGAGTTTTGGCCAGAGAGTCTTAATCACTTTATAGCGCACCCCTTCCCGCGCCAGACTGCTACGCAGATCTTTCCAGGTTTGATAACCATAGTCATAATCGGGACCGATAAAGGCGATACGCAAAGGCTCACCCTTTTTATCCGGATAGAGATGTTCGCGAATATACCGCGCACCGGCACGCATGGACTGGGCAGAATCGTTATTGGTACGAAAATAGAATTCATTCAAGCTCTCCCCAGTGAGACTTGAAGAGGCGTGATCGGTGCCGATAAAAAACACCTCAAGGTCTTGTGCCACCTGGGTGACCTGCAGAGCAATAGCAGAATTAACCACTCCACAGATAAAGCGTGCCTGCTCGTTGTGGACAAAGTCCCGGACCTGACGCACCGCACGCGAAGCCTTGGACTTGCTGTCGGCAAACAGGACACGCAATCGTGGTGTATTTTTCAATCCCGCTTGCTCAAGATGCTCCAGCGCCAACTCAACCCCTACCGCGCTGTCGCGACCATACAGACCACCCCGGCCACTCATTGGGAAGAGGCAACCAACGGTGGCATCAGCCTCTTGTCGGGTTGCACCCAGCTCCACGGCTGCATAAGCAAGCGGCCCGGTGCTAATAAACCCCCATAGCAAGAGAAGCCAAGGCATCGATCGGTTCATTGATAATCACCCATCCTCAACCGCTGCATGCGCCGCTTCAAAGCGTGGCGTGAGATACCCAATTTGTCTGCCGCCAAGGCTTTTCGACCGCCGGCATCACTCAACGCCTGCTCGATCAACAACCGCTCGTGATCTTCTACCGAGTGGTGAATACCATGGGCATTCTCTGCCGATGTCACAGCATCAGGCACAAACTCAGATGGCAACTGGCTAAGTGAAATGCATTGGGCCGGATACAGAATGGTCAATCGCTCGATCAGATTTTTTAACTCACGTACATTACCAGGCCAGCTATAACCTTGTAGAGTTTGTGCTGCTACCTGGTCAAATTCAATGGGTCGACACCCCTCCTGGGTGGCAAACAGTTGCGCAAAATGAGCCACCAGCAAGGAGACGTCGCTAGCCCGACTGGCCAGTGACGACACATCTAATGGCAACACGTTTAGCCGATAGTAAAGATCGATACGAAACCGTTGCTCATCCACCTCTTTCTTAAGATCACGGTTGGTTGCTGCGACCACAAATACATCTGCCTGGCGTTCGCGGCCAGCACCCACAGGACGGTAGTGTCGGTTCTCCAGAAAGCTGAGCAACTTGACTTGAAGACCAATTGGCATCTCACCAATTTCATCGAGAAACAAGGTCCCACCGTCAGCCAGTTCGATCAGCCCCGAACGGCGTTGATTCGCCCCGGTATAGGCGCCCTTCTCTACACCAAACAGTTCAGCCTCAATCAGTTGTTCGGGCAGTGCCGCACAGTTGACCTCAATAAATGGCGCGTCCGAATAACGGGCATCATGCAGCGCCTTTGCCACCAAAGCCTTGCCCGTTCCTGAGGGGCCTGACACCAATACCGTTTTAGCAGAACTCTCACCCACGCGTTTTATCGCTTCACATAGACTCTGAATTGAGACGTGCTCACCAACCAACCCCTGCGTCTTTAAAGAGCGTTCACGCAGGAAATGAATCTCCCGCTGCATACGCACCCGCTCCGCGCTGCGTTGAATCAACAGGATCAGCTCATCCAGATCAAACGGTTTGGTGATATAGTCAAGTGCCCCCTGCTTGACTGTCTGCACTGCCGTACGCGTGTCACCGTGCGCCGAGATCATGATCACGGGCAGTTCACTAAACCGATCGTGTAACTTTTCCAGTACGGTCATGCCCGACATATCAGGCAGACCAAGGTCCAACAGCACGACATCAGGCAAGATCTGTTCTGCCAGGGCCAAGCCCTCCTCACCGGTATACGCACCAGTCACTTCCATGCCTTCATTCGTCAGGGAAAAACTGATACTGCGCACCAGATTGCGCTCATCATCGATAACCAACACCGAAATTGCCGCCACTAGACTATTTCCTCAGAAGATTTACCAGGCAGAGCCACGTGTACTCTAGTCCCCTCACCCAGCTGGCTATCAAAACGTATCGTGCCCGCGTTAGCCTTAACCAGAGCAGCACAGACCGCAAGGCCAAGTCCTGTACCAGTTGCTTTAGTGGTGTAGAAAGGCTCCAGAATATGCACTAAGACCTCCTGCGGAATACCTTGTCCCTGATCGGCCACAGTCAATATGACTTGGCCAGTTGAACTGGTTTCTGCTGAAAGATGAATATTCCCTCCCATGCCCTTCATTGCATCCATGGCATTGAGTAACAAGTTCAACAAAATCTGGCGCAAGTGACTGTCGTCGGCCCAAAGCTCCATATTGTCTTCACAGCTGTAGACTATATTAATCGCATGCTGGCGTGCTGATGCACTGGCAAGTACCACGACACTGCGCAGCAACTCTTCTACATCTATTTTGCCGGCATGGGGTTCGCTCGGTCGTGCATAATTCAGCAGATGGTGAATCACCCCATTTACTCGGTCGATCTCCTCGTCGACCATCTGCAGCATTTCGCGATGCGCCTCGACCTGCTCGACCCGGGCGAGAGAGGCCACGGTTGTTTTGATGGTGGCCAATGGATTGCGTATTTCGTGTGCCACCCCAGCGGCCAATTTTCCAAGTGCAGCCCGGCGTTCTCCATCGATGGTGGCTTCAATCGATGCCTTCAACTGATCGCGCATTCGATCAATCGCCAGAGTTAAGCGCTGGATCTCCATGCCACTGGCGGGTTCAATCGGACTATCCAGATCCCCCTGGGCAATCCGCTCGACACTGTCGATCAATCCGCTCACCTGGTGATTGAGGCGTCTGGAAATACTTTGATAAAGCCAGATGAGACAGAGTGCGGTACCAATAACAAGGATAATCAACCAGTAGCGCATTTGTGCCGTGGGTGACAAAGCCGCCAACCCCTGATCCTGTATCAAATGCAAGGACCAACCCGGTATCACCTCTACACCGGAATCACCCCGTACATCCGATACAACGGCTTGGGCAACTGTATCGAACGCCTGGCCACCACCCACCTTGAGCAGTGGATGATAAATTCGGCTCTGATCGAGGTGACGCATAGTGTCGGTCAACGAGGCAAACCGCAGGATCAAACCAATGGAACCTTGCGGCTGTTCCGATCCAATGCGCGAACTGCCGGGACGACGAAGGATCACCCAGTTTGGGAAATACTCTGAAGATTGGGCCGGACCGATGAGTTCAATGCCCTCAAACGGTGTGACCGGCGTTTGACTTGAAAGCCCGAGGGAGAACAGGGCTGCAGGGAAGGTCCAACTGAGCTCCCCCTGACTGGTAAAAAAGGCAACACCGTAAACATCCCTCGCATCGACCTGCAAACGCAGAGCATTCTCGAACTCCTCCAGCAGCACTTTCGGCGCCTGCGATCGATAGAGCCTGGCATCATCCATCTGATCAGCAAGGTTATCCAATTCATACTTACGTTCTTTGAGAAAACTGCGCATCTCATTTTGAGTCGCGGCGACCCGTGCGGTCATCTGTTGCTCGCTCACCCGCGTCATCAGGTCGGCAAAGTAGGCATTATAGATCCAGGAAAAAATGACCAGGGGTATCAGTGCCGCCAATAGAGACAGCCAGAGGTAACGCGTAGTTAAGCGACTTTCACTGATTACAGACATTCGGGACTGAGCGTTCCAAAGTAATGTTGGCACAGCATTTATTGCCTGCACTTTATTGTCAGTTGGCCAGCACCCAAAGTAGAGCAGGTAGGCTCACCAGAGAGAAGCAAGCAAATTTCGTTCCGGACTCTCTTCATTGCGGTAGGAGTTGCGAAATGACCGCTAGATAGCCTACCAACGGACTCAGAGTGACTCACTATAGATAGGGATTCCACCCACTTTGATCGAATACCGCTCATTAATAAGATAGTACAGGAGTAGATTCCACTCAATTTTTACTTGATCAGGCATCAGTATCAGTGCCGCTGACCCTGCGTCCGTTACAGATATCATTGCTAGAAGTGCAATAGCCCCCCTCTATGCCAACGGGCAAGCAAGAATCTGACTGCACCGACCATTACGCAATGGCACTCGGGGTGAGGGTAAGGCTGGGGTCGTTACTTTGGTAAAACTGACCTTTTGATTATTGCACGAAGCAAAGAACTCCCCTTCCAGCAGGCTTTGAATTCAAGCCGAGCTAGCATCTATTTGGCTGACACGTCTGCTGGCGAATAATTACACTCTTTACAATTACCACTGCACGCAACACCGTAGCCTGCATTACCAGAAGATCGCAATCCGCCCCCGCGCGCTCCTTTCTTGAGCTATTAGCGCTCACGTAGGCGTGGTAATTCTGTGAAATCATCCCCTAAAGCACTATTTAGACAGTTAATAATCGAATGGCCCAAAGGTTGCTGTATTACACGCGCAGGATGAAGTATCACTTCTCATGCGATGAAGAAAAAATTATTTACAGCGGCAAGTGCACTAGCGTTTTTAGTTAGTGTATCGACATCGAAGGCTGCAGAGGGCATCAAACTATACCAAGTATCTAGTGGGCAACTGGAGCTCGATAAGGGATGGCTAACCGCGATGCGTGATGTCGGCAAGCGCATTAAGATTCCTGTGGCCATGTATATCATCGATCACCCCAAGGGTCTGGTCGTCTACGATACGGGGATGGCAGATGATGTCTTCAGGCGATGGTTGTGTTGCCTACTGGGGTAAGGGGCTTTGTGGCGCTTTCACGCCGATACAGAAGCGCAGCGAAGTCATCGACAAACAGCTTGAGAAATTCGGTTACAGTGCCGACCAGGTCAAATATGTTATTTACTCCCATTTCCATCTGGACCATGCCGGCAACATCGAGCTGTTCCTGAACGCCAATCACGTGGTGCAAAAAGTTGAGCTTAAAACTGCCTGGTGGCCCGAGAAGTTCCAGGCGGCCGCCTTCGTCATAAAGGATTATGATGAAACCCGTGGCTCCAACTTTATGAAATTGGTAGGCGATCTCGTCATAATCAATGGAAATATCCTGGCCGGCTAACCGACGTAATGCATCTAAATCCATCATCACACCTCCGAATTAAGAATACTGCGATATCGATTAAATGCTTACAGCACCTTTCTTTCTGACATCCCGTCTTTGTCTTACCCGCTCAATGCTGTTTTCGACTAGCGAGTACACTGAGGGAACCACGACCAGGGTAAGCAGAGTGGAACTCACCATGCCGCCGATAACCGCAATAGCGAGAGGCCCATTCGTATCTGATCCTGCCCCAAATCCTAAGGCCGCCGGCAGCAATGCCAGAATGATGGTGAGGGATGTCATAAGCACAGGCCGCAAACGGATGGGGCAAGCCTCCTTGAGAGCCTCATTGACGCCCTTGCCGTCACCCCTCAACTGGTTGGTCATATCCACCAACAGAATGGAGTTTTTTGCCACCAGACCGACCAAGAGTACCAGACCGATCATGGAGTAGATATTCAGGGAATTGTCGGTCAACCAAAGCGCACCAACACCACCAATGATAGCCAGCGGTTGCGCGACCATGATGATCAAGGGCTGGATAAAGGAGTTGAATTGGCTGGCCAACACCATATAGACCAGCAGAATGGATGTAGCGAAAGCAAACAACATATTTTTAGCCGTTTTGCCAAACTCTTCAGCTCGTCCGATCATGCTGACCTGATAGCCGATCGGGAGAATATCTTTAGCAGCCACGTTGACCATATTGACTGCCTCCCCCAGTGAGACCGTCGGTGTGCTGAAGAAGTTGGCTGCATACTGGAGATCGTGTCGGGAGACCACCGCGGCCCCCAGCTTGGGTTCCAACATGACCAGATTATCCAGGCGTACCAGTTCCCCATCCAGTCCACGCAGATAGATGCGGGAGAGATCTGTTGCATGTCGCAGCTGTCCTTCAGCGGCTTTCAAACGAATGTCGTAGCGTTCGTTATCGCCTGATTCGTCGTTGAAGCGGGCGATATCCAGGCCGCCTGCCATCACGTTGACCGCCAGTGCAACATCCTGAGTCGAAAGCCCCAGGCTACGCACTCTTTCCCGGCTGAGTTTGAGCGCCAGTTGAGGCAGATCCAGCTGCAGTTCCATATCCGCATCCCCAATGTCCGGATAGGCCTTTAACTGCTCCTTCAACAGATGGGCGAGTCGCGCAACCTCGGCGAGATCTGGGCCGCCCAGCACGAATTGCAAGGGCTCACCGCGTTGTCCACCCACCACCGGCATGGGAGTGGGAAAGGCCTGAACGCCGGGAATCTCCGCCATCTCGCTACGTAGTTGTTCGATCAATTCGACCTGGGACAAGCTGCGCTGCTCCCAGGGGATCATACGGACGATGAAAGAGCCTTTGCTTACCTGACGGGACTGGTCGGTGCCAATGGTCGCAAAATAGCCCTCAATCTCCTGGTGGTTTGCCAGGACCTGTTCGATCGCCTTCATCTTCTCCGTTGCATATTGAATGCTTGACCCAAGCGGCGTCTTGAAGCTGACCAGGAAGCGGCCTTCATCCTGGACCGGCATGAACCCCGTGCCAATATGGGTGAAGAAATAGCCGCTGGAATAGACCGTAATAATTGTCAGCAGCACTACTGTCCAACGAAATCGCAGTGCGCCATTCAGGAACTTTCTATACACCCAATCCATGGCGCGAAAGCCCCCTTCCAGGAAACGGTATAACCGCCCGTGTCTTTCCGCCACTTTGAGATGACGGGCACAGAGCATCGGGGTCAGCGTGAGGGATACAAAGAGGGATACCAACACACCGAAAGTAACTACCACCGCGAAGGCCTGGAAGAAACGGCCAATCACCCCCTGCATGAAGATAACTGGCGCAAAGATGGCCACCAGGGTCAGGGTGGCCGCCATCACGGCAAACACCACCTGCCGGGTGCCGTTCAGCGCTGCGCTGACCGGGTCAGGGTCGATCTCTTCCCGATGGCGGAAGATGTTCTCCAATACCACGATGGCGTCATCGACCACCACGCCAATCAGCAGTAGCAAACCCAACATGGTCATAGTGTTGAAGGTATATCCCATGAAATACATGACAGCCACAGCACCCAGCAATGATACCGGGATAGCCGCGGCTATGATGATGGTGGAACGAAAGCTTTTCAGGAATAGCCAAACCACAAGTGCAGTCAACAAGGTTCCCTCGACCAGATGCTGCTCCAGTGCCGCGATGATGCCGCGGATCAGGTCTCCGTCATTGTGGGCAACACGCAGTGTCATGCCGGAGGGCAGTTGGGGTATCAGTTCCTCATCCAGGCGGCGTTGTACTTCATCCACAATGGCCACGGTATTGGCATTTTGTACTTTGACGATACCGATGCCGACGGTGGTTTCGGCATTGAAGCGGGCAAGTTGGCGAAAATCGGCCAGTCCATCCTCGATATCTGCAATATCCTCCAGGCGAATCGGTGCGCCTTCGGGATAGCTGATAATCAACCGGCCCAGCGCCCTGGCATTGTGATATTCAAGATCCAGTTCGATCAACTCTTCCCGGTCACCACCCACCAGGAAACCACCGGGCAAGCGCAGGTGTTCGGTTCTGAAGGCGCGCACGACATCGGGCACAGTGATGCCGAACTCCGCCATCCGTGTCGTATCGAGATTGACCCGGATAGTGCGCTCCCGCTCACCGCCGAGGCGTACCTGTCCCACCCCATCGATAGTCTCCAGGCGCTTCTTGATTTGATTGCGTGCGTACTGGTTAAGCTGCTGCAGGGTGCGCTCTCCAGTGAGCGCCAGCCACATGACGGGCAAGGCACCAAATTCGACTTTGGCAACCACCGGCGGCTCGGCATCGTCCGGCAAATTTGTGAGCACCTGATTGACCTTGGCCTGTACCTCGTTGAACGCCACATCGACATCCTTGGCGAGATCAAACTTGACGTTGACGATCGAAGCACCCGGCGTGGAACTCGAATCGATATGCTCGATGCCGGGGGTGCTGTTTACGGAGGTCTCGATGATGTTGGTAATGCTGGAATCGATGATCTCAGGCGTCGCACCAGGCAGGATCGTCGTTACCGAGATCATGGGGAACTCGATGTAGGGGTAACGATCAACCCCGATGTCCTTGTAGCTGATGATGCCGAACAGGACCAGCACGGCAGACAACATGTAGGCCAGTACATGGCGGTGGACCGAAATCTCCGGGAGATTCATGGCTGCTTCTCCACTATCTGCACCGCTGTCCCATCAACCAGAAAGGCTGCACCGTCAGCGGCAACCGACTCACTGCCAGAGAGACCCTGGATGACCTCAATCAATCCATCGCTACGCTCGCCAAGCTGCACGGGACGGGCGTGGACCTTTCCTGCCTTGATGGTATAGACAACATCACCAACCGGCCGCCGGACCACGCTGATTTCAGGCACCATATAGGTTTGGGTTCGGGTCTCTACCAATACCCTGCCGAGCACGGTGGCGCCGGGCCACCAGCTTCCAGGATTTTCGACCTCTATAATTGCAACGACCGCCCGGCTTCCTCGGCTGATCGATGGCTGCAACTCGGTAATCTCACCTTCAAGCTGCACATCCGGTGCAACGGGACTCTGCATCACCACTTTCAGTCCGATTCGAATCCGTGTCGCCAGGGTCTCCGGAAAAGGCAGCCATGCCTGCAGACGATTGCTTTCAGCGATCTCAAACAGCGGATCACCGCTTTTAACATAGTCGCCGTGAGATACATGACGCCTTTGTATCTCACCCGCAATCGGTGCGGTGATACGCGCCTTCGAAATCCTGTCGCTCACTATGGCAAGGCGCGCCCTGGCTGCCTCCAGTTCGGCAAGAAAGACATCCAATTGGGCACGCGAATCGTCCAGCTGAGTTTTAGCGATGAAGTTCTTTTCTTCCAGATCGCCGTATCGTTTCACCCGTCTGCGTTCATTGGCGATCTGCGCTTCCAGCCGCTTGATATCAGCCTCGGAAGCACGTTCTTCCAGCACCAAGCCGGATGTATCTGTTTCTGCCAGTAGCATCCCCTTTTCAACACTGTCACCAGTGTCAACCTCAACCCTTATAATCCGCCCGTCGATCTCTGCCGCCAGGGTTGGTGCAACCTTGCTCCGGATACGTCCAACTGACTCCAGCCAGACTTGCAGGTCTTTTTGCTCTACTGGACGGGTGGTGATCCGCACTGCCGACACCTTTGGCTCTACCTTTTCTTCCGTCGATTTGGTCTCATTCTCTCCGCAGGCGCTGATCAACAGCACCAGCATCAATAAGAGAAGGAGTCGGGTCAATCGGGCATTCATCTATCGTTCCCCCTTCTTGTTTGCCATGCCGTTGAGCAGAATATCCATCACACCGGCACTGTAGGCTTGCGGATCGTCGTAGAATTTGATCTCGGGAATGTGTCGCATTACCGAGGCGGCTTCGAAGAAAAACACGTTGGCTGCCACCATCAAAGTGGCAACCAAGGCAGGATCCAGTTCTGGTCGCAGTTCGCCGCTCTTCTGACCAGCACGACAGAGATCAACCAACTGGGAAAAGTTATCTCCTACGATTTTTTCCGCCAATTCTTTTCCGCGCTCAGATCCGCCCTCCAGAGCCTCTCGCAGAATCAGCCGCGAGACATGTGGATGACCCAGGATGCTCCTCAGATGCCTGCCGGCAAATTGGCGCAACCGCTCCTGCTGGTTCCCGGATGCCCCTTCCAACTCTTCCAGTATTTGCTTGGACTCAGTAACAGCACTGCGCAGAACGGCCAGGTAGAGCCCCTCCTTTGAGCCGAAGTGATGAAAGACATTGGCTTTGCATACATCGGCTTTTCCCGCAATCGCCCGAATGGATACGGCATCAAAACCCTTTTCGGCGAACAGGACCTCCGCCGCTTCAAGAATGGCGGCCTCTCCACTGGATATTGATTCACTGTTTGGCTGGGCGGTTGAATACATCCAAGGATTCCCATAGTTAACTGACTGACCGATCGGTCAGTCAGTTTAGCAGAGATTTCCACAAATGTCTGTCGCGGCTACAGTCGTTGAGTGAGAAGCAGAAGGAGTGCTGAAGAGATGGCAGTCAGAAACAGGGCAGTGAAAAATGCGTATGTCATACCGACGATGTCTGCAGCCGGTATCGCGAACGGTTGAAATCGCTACGCAGCGCCTCAACAATACAGGGTCGCGAGGATACCAAGGCAACCATGATGGGTCTTTACAAACAGCCTGCCCACTAACCCATGAGAAAATGGGCATGAGCGGCCGCCACTGGGCGTGAAGGGTCGCTCTGCCAGGCTTCGATGCGGACATTGGTGACGCGTTTCCCCTGCTTGATCACATACCCTCGGGCGTAGGTATCCATGGTGCCCAGGCAGGGTCTCAGATAATCGATAGAGATATTAATAATCTTCGGAAATCTGGTGGTGTCACACTCACAGATGATGTGCATGATCCCTGCATGTTCCAGCAAAGCACCAACCACGCCTCCATGAACAGCTGGGATCGTCGTATTTCCAATGTTGCTCGGCTTGTTGCGCAGTATCGTGATCAGGCCAGCGTTCTCTTTTATCAATTCAAGCCCCACCAAACCGGCGTAGGGGATCAAGGCACTGATCAGCTCAAACTCCCCGGCCTGTTTAATCGCCATAACTTCTTGAAAAAGATCGCCTATGTTTTCAGACATTTGGACTGAACCCCACTGACCCGATCATGAAGCTAGCGACAAAGTTTACAATGGGTTTTTCCGCGCTATGGTGGTAAGCGTAGCCGCGTACAAAAACAACATTGCGTGTTTGGTGATAACTTTCCGCAAAACCCATGATTGGTTCTCCGGACTCTGCCTGTGTCAAGTAATCAAGCCTGAGATCAAGTGTGGCCACTGAACTCCCCTCTTGTACGATCGAAAAAGCTGCCGCACCTCCTACACTGTCGAGGAGCGTGGTGATGATGCCGCCATGTATCAGGCCGGTTTCTCTGTTGCCAATAAATTCCAGGGCATAATCGATTTTAAACAGGCAGTGTCCCCGTTCGTACTCAACAATTTGAATGCCAAGTTTGCGGATCTGTGGCAGTTGCTCAAAGGTCTCTTTCAAGCTCTTCAGTGCGTATAGTTTTTTTGAATTCATGATTATTTGAAGCGAAGTTGATAATTTTTTCTCACAGAAAATTGGTGGATATTGGCTGCTGCAAGCAATGTTAACGTGTCTGCATAATTTTCCTTTCTTACTTTGAACCCCGCTGAAGCGTACAACATGCCAGCATAGGGAAGATCATCCGGCTGTGGCTCGCTTGTGGTAATATTTTCGGGCGTGAAAATGAACTGCCCAAACTGATAGATAATCGAACGCTTATAACCTTTACCTTTAAAAATATTTGTACTACCAAACAGCGAACGGAACAACTTTGGAGTATTTGAATCAATAAACCAATCAAATTCTTCCGATTGAAGTTGGAAGCGGATGTTGCTGGAATAGTATCGATCCTCGTTATTCGGAGCTAGAGCATCATTCTCAACGGTGACACTAAGTGCCTCCCAATCCGACCCGTTGCCTCCTATCGCAGTAAGGGAAAAATACATATTGCAATAAGCCACTTATTCATCTGACCATTTCAACCTAGAGAATAATATTTCCAGTACTCTGCGGTTCAATTACAGGAGAGCCGACTCTACTTCACATCATGCGCCGATAAAGCAGGGGCACTACAAAAACCACCAGCAGTGCAGAACTGATCGCACCAAAGATCAAGGCAATTGCCAGACCACCGAATACCGGATCAGGCACCATGATCGCCGTCCCCAGCGCAATCGCCAGTGTGGTCAGCAAGATTGGCCGTAGCCGGATTGCTCCCGCCTCACGAACAGCGTCATCCAGTACATACCCCTGACGCTGATAATCCTGGATGAAATCTATGATCAGCAGAGAGTTTCGCACCACCACGCCAGCCAGGGCGATTACACCGACCATGGAGGCAGCAGAAAAGGTCTGCCCCAACACCCAGTGGGCGGGAAACACACCGATAAAGGCCAAAGGTATGGCGGACATGGCCAGCAATGGCAGTCCAAAAGAGCGGTAGTAACCCACCAGCAGCAGGTAAATCACCGCCAGGGCCATGCCAAGCGCGAGGCCCATATCGCGGAAGGCGTCCAGTGTCAGACGAAGTTCCCCTTCCCACAATAATTTGAAACCTTCCAGCGTATTGGCACGGACGGGTTTGAAACCCAGGTTGGCGGTCTGCAGCAACTCACCTTCTATAACATCCATGCCGTCAAGACGCTGGTCCAGATCCAGTACTGCGTACACAGGTGCGCCGGATGCCAACTCACCGCCCGCGTATTGAACACGCTCTGTATCCTTATGGTTAATGGGTTTTAACCGAATCGCCTCGACTACTTTGACCAACTCCGACAGCGGCACCTTTTTCCCTTCCGGATTCGTCACAAAGGCCCTTTCCAGCAGCTGCGGCTCAATGCGTTGCTCACGTGGTACATGGAGCCTGATAGGGACTGTTGTGCGCTCTCCCTGGGGATGAGCATAGCCAAGCACTTCTCCCTTCATTAGACGGACCAGGGCCTGAGAGACCTGGGCCGGATCGAGTCCAGCCAATGCCGCTTCATCCCTACGGACCTGAAAACGATACTCCACCAAGTCAAACGGAATGCTGGCATGGACCTCCGCCATGTCGTAGGTGTTTCGGTATTCGTTGGCCACCCTGTGAGTCAATTCATCCAGCACATCGAGATCCGGACCATAGAGCTCGGCCAGAACTGTAGCCCGTACCGGTGGTCCTGGTGGATCCTCTATCAACTGAATGATGCCGCCAGGGTAACGGGCGGCGATCTGCTCCACTTCGGGCCGCAAAGCCCGTACCAGATCTATAGAGCTGGTTTTCCGTTCAAATTTATCGGTGAGATTGACTCTGATCTCTGCATACTGTGGTCCGATGAGTTGAGAGCTACCTTTGAGCTGACCGTTGAAATCGACAATCGAGGGAATACCCACGTAGGTCTGATAATTGGTCACCAGAGGATGCTCACGCAGCAGTTCACCTAACTCCCGTGCGGCACGATCTGTAATCTCCAGCGGTGTGGTTTCGGGTAGATGAATATGTATCAGAAAGGTGTTTTTGTCATCCTTGGGCAGGAAGGCCAAAGGAACGCCTAAAGTAGAGACTGCACCCGCCAGGCCCTGGGGTCGCAGGAACTGCCAGGCCGGTTGCAGAAAAGAGAGCAACAGCAACAGGCCCACCACGAGATATAACAGGCGCCGCAACCAACGATGATTCAACAAAGGAGTAATCAGGGCCCTATAGAGCCGCTGCAAACGCTGTGGCTCTGCTCCCCTGATCGCGTCATCTTTGTGCTGACCGGCATGACGAATTGCCGTCAGTAACCAGCGCCGGGACAGCCAGGGCGTGACCGAGTAGGCAATGATGAGCGATGCAATCATGGCTACCGGCACGTTGAAGGTAATGGGGTAAAAGTATTGCCCCAACATCCCCGTCACCAATATCAGGGAGAGAAATACGGTAACCACTGTGAGAGTCGCAAGCGTGGTTGGATTGCCAATCTCGTTAGTGGCAAGCACCGTGGCCCTGGCACGGCTGGCTTTATCCGCATTTGGAGGCAATAGATCAAAGTGCCGATGGATATTCTCTATTACCACAATCGCGTCATCCACCAGCATGCCAAGACCGAGAATAAGGGCATAGAGGGTGATCCGGTTCAGCGTGGGACCTGCCAGCAGGTCAGCGCCTATTACGACGGAAAAAACCAACGGGATGGTGATCGCCACGATCAGCGCGGCCCGTCGGCCAAGAAAGATCAACAGAACCAGAGAGACCGCGCCAATAGCAATGAACAGGTGCTCCACCAGTTGGGTCACAGTACGGTCTGCCTTGACCCCGTCGTCACGTGTAATAACAATACTCACGCCTGGCGGAAGAAATCCGGCCTCCATCTGTGCAACACGACGGCTCAGTTCTGCCGTGAGCACGACTGCATTCACACCCGTGCGCTTTGCCACGGCCAATGTGGCTGCCGCCATCTCTGTCTTGCCGTTGTCCTGGGGATCAGCCGCACCGAAGGCAAAGCGGGTCATCTGATCTCTTTCATGGGGTGGACCATCGATGACCTGTGCCAGATCCGAGACCCGAACCAGCCGGGCGCCATCGCTGAAGACGGCAATATCTCCTACCTGCGTTGCAGTCTGTAACAGCCCATCCACACGCAGGGAACGGTTCTCGGCTTTATAGACGCGTAACCCCATGGGCTGATCTACATTGGCGTTGCGCACCGCTGCTGCGAGCTGGTCGATAGTGACACCAAAAGCATGCAGTTGCTCAGGTAGCACCTCAATCCGTATCTCACGAGGCAACCCGCCGACGATGTAGCCGATACCTACGCCTTTGACACTGCGCAAACGTTCCAGCATCCGCTCGGCCATACGTCGGAGCTCGTGATCGGTGTATTCGTGTGATGCCAGAGTGACAGTAAAAACTGGGACATCATCAATATCGATCGCCTGGATATTGGGTTCCCCTGAACCGGGCGGCAAGCGATGTCGGTTGCGTAAGACGTGATCATAAAGACGCACCATGGCATCGTCCTTGTTCTCGCCCACCTCGAACTCCACCAGCACCTTGGCGAGTCCCTCCAGGGCCGTGCCATAGACGTGTTTGACACCATCAATGGATGCCAACTCTGATTCCAGAGGGGAAAGAAGCAGATGCTCCACTTCAAGCGGTGATGCGCCTGGGAGGGTCACACTTACCTCTGCAGCAGGCACGACGATCTGAGGGTTCTCTTCACGAGGAGTAAGCATCAGGCCCACTATGCCGAAACCCAGCAGGGCCAGGATCATCAGAACCGTCAACCGTGATTCGACAAAGTAACGAGCCAGTCGGCCCGGTAGATTCAGTTGCTCAGTCTCCATTTGTTACGGTTCTCTTGATCCGGTCGCCATCCCGAAGCCGGACAGGCGGTTCAAGGACTACCCGGACACCCGCCTCGATACCGGCAAGCACTTCCCGCTTATCTTGCCATGCCCTTCCAAGCCGCACGCTGCGAAATCGGGTGACCCCCGCTTCATCGCTCACAAAAACACCTTCAATACCTGCACGCTCTGTTACTGACGCCACAGGCACAAGAATCACGGATGATTGTCCCAATATCAGGTGGGCGCGGCCAAATTGCCCTGGCGTCAAATGGCCCTCGTTCGGAAGCGTGATCTTGATCTTACAGCTGCGGGTAACACTGTCGGCAGAATAGACGACACTCCCTACCTGCCCCTGCAAGGGGGTGTCATTGGATTGGAGATAGACATCGACATCCTGCCCCATGTCGATCCCATTAATACGGGATGAGGGGACAAAGATCTCCAGATCCATCACACCCAAGACGTCGAGACGCAAGATGGGTGTCCCGGCCGATGCAAGATCACCGGCATTCTGGAGACGTTCCCGTACTTGAGCTCGGACAGGGCTGGTAATGCGGGTATAACGTCGCTCCTGTCTTGCCGCCACCAGTTCCGCCTGGGCTTGAGCGACTGTTGCTTCCGTCTGCGTTAGCCTGACCAGCGCATCGCGAAGTTTGTCTTCAGCAAGGGCCTGGGTTTTTGCCAGTTCCCGAGAACGCCTGACATCGTCCCTGGCATCATCGAGGTCGGCTTTCGAAGCCGAGAAAACCGCTTCAGCACTTTTGATAGCAGCTGTGACTTGGGCATCATCAATTTCGATCAGGGCATCGCCCACCTCCACGACGTCACCCTCATCTACATAAATGCGGTCGATGATCCCGATCACCCTTGAAGCAACCTGAAGACGTTCCTTTGGGACGACCGTGCCGGGAACAGGGTAGATAACAGGAAGCGTCTGCCGCTCAACCTTTGCGATGGCTAAACTGTGGGTATTCGGAACCCTGCCCGATGGGATCTGATTTGACGGGTCGTTCTGACAGCCCGCAAGCATCAGAACCAATGTCATCATGCCCAGACGAGCAACCATCAGCTGCCTCCAAGCGCCTTGAGCAGGAGTTTGGTCACATGCCTGGCAATATTTTTCGGATCATTGTGCTCAGAGCGCCCACCAGGCAGGAAACGGCGCACTGGCGCAGTCTCAAAATGAAAGAGCACCAGTCCCGCCATGGAAATAGCCAGCATATGGGCGTCACAATCGGGGGCGAGCTCTTCAGCTAGGGCGGTCATTGCCTGGAACGGGCGAGAGAATACTTGTTCTGCCACCAGCTTCAAGCGTGTCTTATCTCCCTCGAGCAGTTCCCGCTGCAGCAGTGCTCTGAAGTCCGGGTCCTCCCCCATAAGTTCGGTAAAACTGTCGACGAATCGTTCGAGGCGCTGCGATGGTGTGCCACTGCCTTCAAGCGCCTCTGTAATACCCTCCGCTTTATCAGTGAAAGCATGGGACATTGCATCGAAATAGAGCTTTTGCTTGTCGGGGAAGTGATGATAGAGAGCCGCTGCGCTAGTACCAACTGCCTGTGAAATATGGCGCATGGAAACCCCGCTGTATCCTCCTGCAGCGAACATGGGAATGGCTTTCTCGATGATATACATGCGTGTATCACGCTTTTTGACATTTCGCATGGCTATTTCGGCTGTTTTTTTAACGAACGTTAAGTAGAATAGTAGACTGTAATGACAGAGTGTTCAAGAGCTGAACTACTTGTTTTTATTGTGCATGCTCAGATAAACGAAAAACCTGTCCGTCCCGAATATTCATGCAGCCTTTGGAAGATAAACATGGTGAAGGCCATGGACGGCCGGGAATTCAACAATGTTGCAGAGATCCCCTGCTCGTACGGAACGACCATCTGGCGCGTCGTTATTCAGGGACTGGTGTGTTCGCCACGGATGGCAGTAACTTAACTACGACGACATAAGTCTCTTCAGATGCCGCTCATTGAGCACGATGACATGGTCGAAAAGTTCTCGGTGTAGCGTCCCGATCACTTGTTCCACATAAGCGTTTTGCCATGGCGATGCGGGTGCCGTAACGACCTCGTCGATACCCAGACTTTCAATTTCCCGCGTAACGCGCTCGCCGTATATGCCATCGCTATCTCGAATCAGATAACTCGGTGCAGTATCAAACGGAAACGCTTCGACAATCTGTTGCGCCGTCCACAGCTGTCCCTCTTCATTATTCGTCCGCGAGGTCTGCTCTGCGAAAAAGCGCAGGAGTTCTTAGGCTTGCAATCACCAAACTGTAACGAGTATCGATCCGTATCGCCGCGATCAAGCGGCCTCGCGCCACTCGTAACAGTGATGCAGACCACCGACCCGCGGCAAGGCAACGATCTTCGCGTCGCTTGAAGGTCGCGTGGTGACAACTCCAGCATTTAGCGCGTCTTTGGCGAGTCTCAAATGGCAGCGATCCTCGTGATAGTACTCGAGACTAAGAGCGCATAAGCCGGATAAAATAACGCCGGTCAAAGACGATCACATGGTCGAGCAGATCTCGTCGGCAGCTACCGATCCATCGCTCCGCGACGCCATTCTGCCAAGGACAACGATAAGCCGTTCGGGAGGGCTTGGTGCCCATAGCCCTCCCGAATCTCACCACGGCGGGACTGAAGATCGTATCCCGATCGAATATAAGGTGCCGTGGCGCGGTGTCGTACGGGAACGCCTCGCGCAGCTGCTGGATCACCCAGGCCGATGTGGGATTGGACGTGACATTGAAATGAACGATACGTCATCGACCATGCTCGATGACGAACAGCACGTAGAACATCCGCAGGGAAACCGTCGGCACGGTAAAGAAATCCATTGCGGCGATGACATCCTTGTGGTTGTGCAAGAAAGCGAGCCAACGCTTCACCTGGGCGGGTTCAGCGGGATGACGTGGTATGTAACGTGACACCGTTACCTCCGAGACGAGGAATCCGAGCTTCATCAACTCTCCGTGGATGCGCGGTGCACCCCAGCCATCTCGTGCCATAGTCCGCATAAGGCAACGAATCTCAGCATCGACCCGCGGCCGCCCAGGGCCCCGTTTCTCCCGGGAGAGCTTCGCCCAGTAGCGTCGGAATCGGTCTCGATTCCACTTGGCAACGGTATCCGGATTTACGATGGCCAGCCGACTCACCCAGCCTGGCCATGAGGCGCGCAGCGCGATCCAGAAAGCGCGGTCGACATCATCGAGCACCGCCCGTGGTCTCTCCTTTTTCAGCGTGGCAACTTGCTGCCTCAACGCCAAGTTCTTGATCAGGAGTTCCCCGCGTGTGCGAAAGATGGCTCTGAGGGCAAGGACGCAGAGTGTCACCAGAAAGATTAGTAGTCGGTACATGGCGGCGAAGTTTGCCTACCCTACCCCGTGAATTCAAGCCCTTCGCCGGGCACCTCCTCCAGGTTAGTGTCCAACTTAACTATCTGATTCTGTTGACGGACGAATAATGATGAGGGACAGCACAAACGAAGCTTTGACCTGACCTCTGACTGTACCGAACTCGCCCTGCTCTACAAGCCGGATCCCCCTCATCACCTTCGCTCCTCGGCTCGCTCGTGAGCTTCAACGTTGAGTCTGTGGAATGACCGTGAAGCTCGCGATTGAGAGACCGGGCGATCTCCCTCCTTGCTTTGGCAACCCGCTGCAGATCGGTAAAAGTATATTGGCCATCAATGAAATCATAGCCCGGAATCCGGGAGAGCGTTTGGGCAGGACTATAGTCAGCGATACGATGGAAGGAGATCTCACCGCCGTTCAAGCTGAATAACTCCTCGAATACCACACATAATTCCCGCCGTAAACCAACCCGCGTCAGCATATGGCTGATGATAAACGGGCTGAGAGCGCCAATAGATTAACCAACACACACCTTCCGCTGGGGCAGACAAAAAACAGAATTAACCGCGCCTTCATCCATCGGTGGTAATGTCGGGTTATAATGGCGGGGTAAATTTCATCATCCACCAAGACCAAATTCGCCGGTGCTGCAACTTCAGCGGTCACCCTGTGTCCAGAGTCTGATAGTTTGGAAGGAATCAATCATGGTCGTTCGCTTTATCCTGGTTACCATTTTTCTCGCCGCGGTTTTGGGTGGCATTTTCGGCTGGAAGCAGCATACCGCGCAGCAGATGTCAGCGGCTCAGGCCGGCGGCCCGCCGCCGGCGATGATCGCGGCAGCCAGCGTGGAGAAGGAGAGTTGGCAACCCTATATCCAGGTGGTGGGAAGCCTGGAAGCGGTCGCCGGTATCGAGGTTACCAGCGAGGTCGGCGGTCAGGTCAGCGCAATCAACTTCAACTCCGGCGAAAAGGTAAAACGTGGTGATCTGCTGCTGGAACTGGACAGCCAGACCGATCAGGCACACTTCCAGGCATTGGTGGCAGAACGCACCCTGGCCCAGCTCAATTTCAAGCGTATCGCCAAACTGGTCAGAGAGAAATCGATCTCAAAATCGGACTACGACGAGGCGCGCGCCACGCTCGACGCCGCTGAAGCACGGGTGACGGGGCAGTTGGCCCTGATAGAAAAAAAGCGCATCCGGGCACCGTTCGAAGGCCGCCTTGGCATACGCCGCGTCGACCTGGGCGAATATCTTAGCCCGGGATCGGCGATCGTCCCGTTGGAGCAACTCGATCCCATCTACGCCGATTTCAGTCTGCCGGAGCGGGAACTTGCACGGGTAAGCAACAACCAGTTGGTGGAGGTCCGGGTGCAGGCCTATCCAGCGCAGATCTTCAGCGGCCGCATCATCGCCATGGACCCGGGGATCAACGCGGGCACCCGCAGTTTCCGCCTGCGCGCCCAACTCGCCAACCCCGATCAGCTGCTGCGCCCGGGCATGTTCGCCGACATCCGCGTGCAGCTGCCGCAGCGCGACGGGGTGATTACGATACCGGACACGGCGATCAGCTATGCCCCCTACGGGGACTCGGTTTTCATAATCGAGCAGAGTGAAACCGGCCCCGTCGTCAGTCGCCGTCAGATCGAGACCGGTACAACACGCGACGGACGGGTTTCGGTGCTCTCCGGACTGACCGAGGGAGAGCAGGTGGTCAGCGCCGGTCACAACAAGCTGCGTAACGGACAGGCGGTGATCATCGACAGCAAGCCGGCGCCGGCCGCGCGGGGCACCAAATCATGAAGCTGACCGATATTTACATCCGGAGACCGGTGCTCGCCAGCGTGATCAGCCTGTTGATTCTGGTGGTCGGGCTGCGCTCCATGACCTCGCTCGAGGTGCGCCAATACCCCGAGACCCAGGATACGGTCGTCACCATATCCACAAGCTACCCGGGCGCCAGCAGCGAGCTGGTGAAAGGCTTCATCACCACCCCGCTACAGCAGGCGATCGCCGAAGCCCAGGGTATAGACTATCTCTCATCAACCAGCACCCAGGGCAGTTCGGTCATCGAAGCCCACATGCGCCTGAACTATCCGCCAAACGCGGCCGTGGCAGAGATCCAGGCCAAGGTCGCCAGCCGTCGCAACGTCCTCCCCGAGGATGCGCAGGACCCGGTCATCTCCTCGCGCACCGGGGACGCCACGGCGCTGATGTACCTCGCGTTTTACAGCAGGCAGATGCGCGCCTCACAGATAGCCGACTATCTGCTGCGGGTGGTGCAGCCAAAGCTTCAGGCCCTGCCCGGGGTTGCGACGGCAAGGCTGATCGGTGACAAGACCTTTGCCATGCGCATCTGGCTCGACCCGCGCCGCATGGCGGCGCTCGACGTCACGGCGCAGGATGTGGCCGATGTACTGCGCGCCAACAACTATCTGTCCGGCATCGGACAGGCCCGTGGCGAATATCATGTAATCGATCTGTCCGCGACCACCGACGTCGCCGATGTGGAGGATTTCCGCAATCTGGTAGTGCGTACCGGAGATAAATCGCTGGTACGCCTGCGTGACGTGGCACGCACCGAGCTGGGCTCCGAGGATTACGAGACCTCCACCTGGTACAAGGGCGAGCCAGCCATCTTTGTCGGCGTCGAGCAGGCCCCGGGATCCAATCCCCTGACCGTCGCCGGTTACGTACATGACGCGATGGAGGAGATTCGCAGCCAGCTGCCCAGCGGGCTGGAGGCGCATATACCCTACGATGCCAGTGCCTTTATCCAGGATTCGATCGACGAAGTGTTCACAACGCTGGTGGAGGCGGTGCTGATCGTTCTGGTGGTGATATTTCTTTCGTTGGGTTCGCTGCGTGCGGCCATCGTACCCGCGGTCGCGGTGCCGCTATCGCTGGTTGGCGCCGCCTTCCTGATGCTGCTTGCCGGCTTCTCCATCAACCTGCTGACACTGCTGGCGATGGTCCTGGCGATCGGCGTGGTGGTCGATGACGCGATCGTGGTGGTCGAAAACGTGCACCGGCACATCGAGATGGGCAAGTCACGCTTCCAGGCCGCGATAGACGGCGCACGCGAGCTCGGGCTGCCGATCATCGCCATGACCACGACCCTGATCGCGGTCTACGCTCCGATCGGCTTCATGGGCGGGCTGGTGGGTACCCTGTTTACCGAGTTTGCATTCTCTCTGGCCGGGGCGGTTCTGATCTCCGGCATCGTCGCGCTCACACTCTCCCCGATGCTCTCCTCGAAGGTACTTCAGCCGGCCGGCAATCCAGGCCGCTTCGAGCGCGCCGTGGAACATTTTTTCGAGTGGCTGGCGGGCTTTTATCTGCGCCGTCTGCAGAGTGCACTGACCTATATGCCGGCCACTATGCTGTTCGCCGCCGTGGTGCTCGGCAGCATCTATTTCATGTTCACCGGCACCAGCAACGAACTGGCGCCGACCGAGGATCAGAGCATCCTGTTTTTTCAGGCGGTTGCTCCGCAGACCGCGTCACTGGAGTATAACGAGGCCTATACCCGCGAGATCGTCGAGGCCTTTGAGGCCGTGCCCGAATACCATGAGAGCTTTCTGCTGCTGGGCTTCCGTGGCGACGACAATGTCGTGTTCGGCGGCTTCAAGATGCAGCAGCCGGCGTTGCGTGAGCGCTCGCAGATGCAGGTCCTACCCGATATCCAGGGCAGTTTGAGCCGAATTGCCGGCTTCCAGCTCGCGGTGTTCCCGCGTCCCAGCCTGCCCGGCAGCAGCGGCCTGCCGTTCCAGTTCGTGATCCAGAGCGACAGCAGTTATCTGGAGCTGGACCGGGTCGCCAGCCAGCTGGTCGGCCGCGGCATGGCCAGCGGAAAATTCCTGTTCCTGCGCAAGTCCGTCGAGTTCAGCCGCCCCAAGGCGGTACTAAAGATCGATCGCGACCGCGCAGCCGATCTGGGCATATCCATGGCCGATATCGGGCGCAACCTCGCCACCCTGCTGGGAGGAAATCACGTCAACCGTTTCAGCCTCGACGGACGCAGCTACAAGGTTATCCCCCAGACCGAGCGGGAGTTTCGCCTGACCCCGGAGATGCTTGGCGATTTCTATCTGCGCAGCGCCCGCGGCGAACAGGTGCCGTTGTCCTCGCTGGTAAGCCTGGAGAGATCGGTCGAACCCAGCAAGCGTGCCCAGTTCCAGCAGCTGAATGCGCTTACCGTCGAAGGCCTGATGGCGCCAGGCGTCTCGGAGGGCGAAGCGATGGCGGTGATCGAGCAGTTGGCGCGCGAAGAGTTTCCGCTCGGATTCAGCAGCGACTACACCGGCGCGACACGTCAGTTTGCCCAGCAGGGCAGCGCGCTGGTGGTCACCTTTTTCATGTCGCTGCTGGTGATCTATCTGGTGCTGGCAGCGCAGTTCGAGAGCTGGCGCGATCCGCTGATCATCCTGGTCTCCGTGCCCATGTCGATCGCAGGCGCACTGGCTTTCCTGACCCTTGGCTTCGCCACGATCAACATCTACACCCAGGTCGGTCTGATAACGCTGATCGGGCTGATCGCCAAGAACGGCATCTTGATCGTGGAGTTTGCCAACCAGCTGCAGATCGACCAGGGACTGGACAAACGCAGCGCCATCGAGCGTGCCTCTGCGATCCGGCTGCGCCCCATTCTCATGACAACGGTGGCGATGCTTGTGGCGATGGTGCCGCTGCTGACAGCCAGCGGACCCGGCGCGGTCAGCCGCTTCCACATCGGACTGGTGATCTCCACCGGATTGGGAATCGGCACCCTGTTTACCCTGTTCGTGGTACCGGCGGTCTATCTGCTGCTAGCGCGCGATCATCACGCAGCGGCTGCAGTTAAAGCGCCGACCGAAACAGCGGCGCAGGCGCCGGATTCAGTTTGATAAAAGGATCGATGGATGATCGGGAATTACACGTTGACCATCCGTCCCAGCTCAATGCTTTGCCAGGGAAGATTCTGTATCAGGCGTAAACGGGGCAAGATTACCATCGGAAACCGATACAATCTCTAATACGATCAGGAACAACGTAAAGGTGATAGACCTGTGGGTGGCAAATTGTAACTTCGCGCGGAAAAAACAGACAAAATAGCAAATCTTGCGCCCGATAGGTGTCTGTCCTGCCCTGTTTAACCATGAAGGACTTGGCTTTATTACTCGTACATCTGTTGACCACTCTTGCCAAGCTCTTGGATCCAGGTGGCGCGAAAGCCATTGTTGCTGACAGTCTACTAGTGAAACAGCAACTTCTTATCATTAATCGCTCCCGGAAACGCGCACCCAATCTTTCGGTGATCGATCGATTCTTATTGGGTTTCTGTTCGCTTTTCCTCAGGCGACACCATATTCGACGGTCCGCGATTATTCTCAGACCATTAACTCTGCTGAGATTCCACAAAGCACTCAAGCAACGGAAATATCGGTTGCTTTATACTTCTCGTAAAAAAAGCAAGCCAGGACCCAAGGGACCATCCCAGGAACTCATCCTGGTCATCGTTGAAATGAAACAGCGAAATCCAGGGTACGGTTGCCCAAAAATCGCAGAACAAATCTCAACGTTATTTGGTATCGATATTAACAAGGACGTTGTCCAACGGATTCTGGCCAACTACTACTATCCTGCCCCCGATACCGATGGAGGTCCTTCCTGGCTGACTTTCATTGGCCATGTGAAAGATAGCCTCTGGAGTGTCGATCTGTTCCGATGTGAGTCTATTCTACTCAAGACACATTGGGTACTCGTGGTCATGGATCAATTCACACGACGCATCATTGGCTTTGGCGTACATGCCGGTGATGTAGACGGTATAGCCTTGTGTCGAATGTTCAATAGTGCAATTTCTACTATGGGTACCCCGAGATACATCAGCTCTGACAACGATCCACTTTTCGAATATCACCGATGGCAAGCCAATCTCCGAATTCTTGAGATTGATGAGATCAAATCCGTTCCCTATACACCGACCTCCCATCCCTTTATAGAGCGACTCGTCGGTTCTATTCGCCGTGAGTGTCTAGATCAAACGCTATTCTGGAATGCTACCGATCTGGAGAGAAAGCTCTCAGATTTCGAAAGCTATTACAATCTTCACCGCACCCACAGCTCGCTAAGCGGCGACACGCCTGCTAAAACCGCTGGGGGTACATCTAAATTACCAATTAAGTTGGATAACTTCCATTGGCAAACCCAATGTAAGGGACTTTATCAGCTACCCATCACGGCTTGAGTGCGAATTCGCCAGGGACACCCGTAACAGCGGATCGAATACTCATTGCAGCCGGTGCCCGACCAGTCATTCCGGAGATTCCGGGGCTGAAAGAGACGCCCTTCTGGACCTCTACCGAGGTCCTGGTCGCCGAAGAGGTGCCTGGGCATCTGGTAGTAATCGGTGGTTCGGTCGTTGCGCTGGAACTGGCTCAGGCATTTTTATACCTCGGTGCTAAAGTTACCCTCATGGTGCGCAGCACTCTGCTGTCGAAGGAGGACCCGTCAATTGGAGCTGCGTTGACCAAAATATTTGAGGAGGCAGGCGCCCGTGTGCTGCTGCACACCCTGCCCGAATCCATCGAGCACGACGGCAAGGAATTTATCTTACAATCGAAAGCCGGGGAGATACGGGCTGACCGGTTGCTGGTCGCCACCGGCCGGCGGTCGAACTCCGATCGGCTCGATCTAGACAGGGTTGGCGTCGAGATTAACCGTGATGGCGCCATTGTGGTCGACGATCATACGCGTACCTCGGTGGAACATATCTACGCCGCCGGTGACTGCACCAACCAGCCGCAATATGTGTATGTCGCTGCCGCAGCAGGCACCCGCGCCGCGGTCAATATGACCGGTGGCGATGCGGCGCTGGATTTGGCGGCCATGTTGGCGGTGGTATTCACCGACCCGGCGGTTACTACGGTGGGTTTGAGCGAAGGTCAGGCCATTGAGCGGGGTATCGATAGCGAATCGCGCACCCTCGATCTGGAGAACCTGCCACGCGCACTGGCCAACTACGACACCCGCGGTTTCATCAAACTGGTTGCCGAAGCAGGCAGCGGCCGACTGATTGGCGTTCGGATCCTGGCGACCGAAGCCGGTGAAATGATCCAGACGGCTGCACTCGCGATCCACAATCGCATGACAATCGAACAGCTGGCCGGTCAACTGTTTCCCTATCTGACCATGGTCGAGGGACTTAAACTCTGCGCGCAGATGTTCAGCAAAGACGTCACGCAGCTCTCCTGTTGCGCCGGCTGATGCACGCACAACCAAACAGTGCCGTCATCTTCGAGCGGTTTCGGTATATGCTGAGCACTCCCTCTTCGATACACGCGCACCAGCAATCTGCGGGAGAGAAGTCCGGTGACAAACAAGGCCAATATCAGTTCGAATGAAAGCATGACCATCGGCAGCCTTGCCAAAGCGGCAGGAGTCAATGTCGAGACCATTCGCTACTATCAGCGTATCCACCTTGTTGACGAACCAGGCAAGCCAGAACAGGGTTACCGGCGTTACCCTGCGTCATTCATCGACCGAATCCGGTTCATCAAGCGCGCTCAGGATCTGGGATTTACGCTCAATGAAATTACGGACCTGTTATCCCTGAATGATGGCAATTGCGAACAGGCGCGGACGATTGCAGAGTATAAGCGCGAAGTCATTCAACAACGGATCGAAGACCTGAATGCCATGCAGAAAGCGCTGACCAAATTGATCGAAGAGTGCAGAAAGAATGTCGACGGTCACGGCCACTGTGCAATCATCGAAACCTTGACCAGATCGGGTCTTCGACAAAATCTTCCCTAAAAATAGAGGTCTTCAAAATATACCACTACAATAAAATACTTTTCTGGACACTGGCAACCGGCTCCGCATCATTCTCGCTTGCCTGGAGACGCCGACGAACGTAGGAGATATCGCCGCGCACCTTGGCCTTTCCAACTCTCTGGTCAGTCATCATCTGCGCCTGTTACGTGCAGCCCGTGTGCTCCGGGGACAACGACGGGGAAAACAGATTTACTACTCCGCGGCGGATCAGCACGTAAGCCGCGTGATCGCCGATATGCTCGAGCATGTCGCCGAACCAGAATCACATGATGAAGAGTAATAACAGTATCCCGATTATAGCTTTCCGATGGGCACCGTAAATCCGCTAGACAACGCCAGTTTCCGCAAGCTTTTCGCAGCTCAGGTGATTGCCCTGGTGGGTACAGGCTTGAGCACGGTAGCGTTGACACTGCTGGCTTACGACCTGGTCGGCGGCAATGCAGCGGCAGTACTCGGCACTGCTCTGGCATTCAAGATGCTGGCCTATGTGATATTTGCCCCTATCGTGGGTGGTCTGGCGCACCGGTTTCAGCGTAAGCCCTTTCTGATTTCCATGGATCTGGTTCGGGCGGGCATCATTCTGGCTATACCGTTCGTGACGGGACTCTGGCAAATATACCTGCTTATTTTTCTACTGAGTCTCTTCTCGGCCGGTTTCAAGCCCGTATTCACCGCTACGATCCCCGACATCCTCCCGGATGAACGCCAGTATACGCGCGCCCTCTCGATGTCCCGCCTGGCTTACGACCTGGAAAACCTTCTAAGCCCAGCGCTGGCCGGACTTGCGTTGCTGTTTATCAGCTATACCGGCCTGTTCATTGTCAACTCATTGGCCTTCCTGATCTCTGCTGTGCTGATCATCTTCACAGTGCTGCCGCCAAATCAGGAAGTCTATCGGCAGGGATCCGTATGGGACGAGATCAGTTTCGGGATCCTCTCCTACCTGAAGACTCCCCGGTTACGCGGCTTGCTGGCCCTCTACCTGGGTGTGGCCAGCGCCAGCGCTATGATCATCGTCAATACGGTGATTTACATCCGTGAGACTCTGGGGGGCAGTGAGGCCGATGTTGCCATGGCTCTGGGTGCATCGGGACTTGGTTCCATGATCGCTTCGATCACTCTACCGAAAGTACTTGATCATGTTCCGGACCGTCCCGTTATGTTACTTGGAGCCGTGTTGATGGCGATGGGTGTTGGACTTATCTCCACCGGACCGTCATTCTCCGGCGTGCTGCCCATCTGGTTTCTAGTTGGCGTCGGATGGTCACTGGTGCAGACACCCGCGGGTCGCGTGGTAAACAGGTCCTCCTCACCTGCGGATCGGTCCGCCTATTTCTCCGCCCAGTTCGCGCTATCCCATGCCTGCTGGCTGATTTTCTACCTGGTGGCCGGACAATTCGGAACTCACTTTGGCGTAGAAACTACAGCGCTGGTTCTTGCTACGAGCATCCTGGTATTTGCGGCACTGGCTACCCGGTTGTGGCCGAAGCAAGATGAAGCGATTCTGCTACACACCCACGCGGAGAAAACCCACAAACACAAACACACCCACGATCCCCATCACGAGCATGATCACGAGGGCTGGGAAGGAGCTGAACCGCACAGCCATCCGCATTATCATCGGCCGTTGCGGCATAGCCATTCGTATGTGATCGACGATCACCACAGTGTATGGCCTCAGGCTTGGGCACCTTAGGTTATCTGTCAGAGCTCAACCGAATGCCTATGCTAACTAGAACCACGATAACTAGAGGGTCAGAACCACGATAACTCCGGGAAGAGATCAAACTAGCCGGGACTAGCAGGGATCAAAATGAAATAGTGATTTCAGTTTAGGAACCAAAAAGAAGTTTAGAATAACGAAAAGGCTTTTAAAAAAACCACCCGAAAAAATTAGGCCAGGAAAACCAACGCTAACCCCCACCCCGATGAACCCAACCACCAGGCCGACCGCTCCGGGAGATCCGCTGCGGGAGCTGCCGGGCGCCGGGGAATGGCTGCGCCTGGTCGGCTGACCGGGTTCAAATACGCAACTGTTGCGCTTTTGGGATACCAACCACCAGGCCGACTGCTCCGGGAGATCCGCTGCGGGAGCTGCCGGGCGCCGGGGGATGGCTGCGCCTGGTCACCTGACCGGGTTCAAAAACGCAAACGTTGCGCTTTTGGGATATCGGCAGCCTGGCCGACCGTTAGGGCAGCCAAATCAACGAGCAATTCCGATTTGGAATGGTTCCATCCCCTTCACCTTATTTCCTCTCGGTCCAATAGATAGTCATCTACGAGATACTGAACTTCCTCATTCACTAATTGAATCTTAACGTCGTCGATTGGTTCATATTCTGTCTGAGGTAGTAGGCTCACGATCCGATTGTAAATATTAGCAATGCGATACAGTGACTTAGAGAAAGTTTTTGGAAGATTCTTATTCTTTTTCTCGGCGGCTCGAAGGGCTGCACCAATTACACCTAGCAACTGCGGATCTATCCTACATCGAGAGATATTCTTGTTGTCTTCTGTCTCCTTTCCTTTAGCTAACCAATCGATAGAAACATCAGCCGCTTCAGCAATTGCAATAACTTTGTCAAATCCAGGGATTGAACCGGTAAGGTATTTTCTAAGCATCCCTTCCGAAAAACCGCATTTATTGGCAAACGAATTCACAGATTCGTCTCCAATAACGAACTTCAGTCTATCTGAAAATCCTTCAACTTGATTGCTGGAACTACTTCCACCCATCTTTTCAATTTTTATCTGGTTCATATTTATGGCTTTTCTGCTATTAGCAAAAAACGGATTCGTATTTATATAAAATTTCTTCGTACTTATATATTGAAGTATTCGTACTTAAGTAATATCATTCAATGCAACGTTATTCGTAATGTAGAAGTAACACCACAAATAATGGAGCACCAACTCATGAACAGCAACCACATTCCCACCGGAAAACAGCTTTATGTAAAAGTCAGAAGCGGATTTGTTGCGCAAGACACGACTCTCACCGCCTGGTGTAGAGAAAATAAAGTTCCTCGGCAATCCGCTGTGATGTGCCTTTCCGGAATGTGGAACGGCCCTAAAGCGAAAACACTCCGAAAGCGCTTGCTCGAAGCCTCCGGTATCGAGAATTCCGCAGCTGCCTAACCTCTATTCTGAGTTTACTCAAGACGCGGGACACAGCATAGGGAAATTCTAAAGTCTTTTTAGAATATCCAAAATAATGAGGGGTACCAATGGCACCCAAGAAATGGAAAACAGCACAGCCCATCTCGCTTCGCGACTCAATGGAACGTTGTCTAAAAAACGGCAAATTCCAGCACAACCTCTCTGTCCAGCGGCTGGCGGATCTGATGGGAGTCAGTTCTCATTATTCGATTTATAAGTGGGTGGAATCCGGCCGTCTTCCCGCCAGTCTGATTATCCCGTTTGAGCGGGCTTGTGATGCAAATTTCGTTACTACCTATCTGATCCATGCCACCGGAAAGATGGCAGTCGATATCCCCGTCGGTAACTGGTCAGAAATCCACGAGTTCAACCGGCTGCAGGTCATTTTCGCCGATGCGTTGGGGCTGCTGGTGAGGTACTACGACGAACAATCGATAGGAGCAGAAGAAGCACAAAGCGCTTTGATGGAAGTGATGGAGTCCCTGGCCTGGCACCGCGAAAACCTCGCGAAGAGCAAAGCTCCGGAACTGGATTTCGAGAGTGAGAATCCACGATGAATACTTCCAGCGACACCAAACAAACCGAACGTGAGTTAATAACCGTATCCATCGAAATAGGTGGCATTGCGGAGATGGCGAGTTGGGCAACCGAAGAGCTTTCCGTATTAATAGCAGGCAAAGGTAAGCCTGTGGGTGAGCTTACCGTTTCTGAGTTGATGGGGATTCTGCAAAAACATCAACCTTGCAGCGTAGAAAAAGAAAAGCCGGTCAGCCATTGCCTTACACAGTGACTGACCGGCCATTCTCGTTTTCAGAAACCCAACGGCAGCCCGACCAAAAGCAACCGCATGTACAACAAAAATCAAACAACACGGCAGAGTTTAGATGAAACCGAAGAAACGTTCAAATAGCGGCAAAGAAAAATACAAAGAGCGTGTCCCCGCCCTTATCGTAGCTCTCAAAGGTTTGACCCTTGGTAATGCGCTGGCAGCCCTTCTTGAAGCAGCCAGACATCTGCTGAATGAAACGGACAGTAGTGATTATTACAATTCTACACCTTTGTCTTTAGGCAACCTTACGCGCCGCACAAAAGGCGGTCGCTTACCTAAGATCGAATCCGATCCGGAATTACAGTCTTTCCTTCACGGGATTATTGGATATCACTCACTCAGTGAATTGGTTCGTCTGTGTCAGGAGAAATTTGGCATGGAAAGAGCACCATCAAAGAGCTGTCTCCATCGCTATATCCAGAAACTCACTCGGCAATCTGCCGAACAGCTTAAACGGGAATATGCCTAACATGAATTCAAAAAAAGACCTTATTCAACGTACCATCCAGGTGATTAACAGCATGGCACATTCGGATCTTACTCCTAAGCGCCGGGAGGAGATTGCTCAGCAAGCGGATCTGCCAGAAACGACAACCTGGAGGATTCTGAAGTCACTGGAAAAGCAGGGCTGGGCTGTCCGTAACCCCAAGGATCATACCTGGACCTTGGGCAGCCCTCTCATCAAGTTGGCTCACGCATATCGACGGTACACGCTGAATCAGATGAGTTCAATCCAAAGCGACTATGAATCTGTAGCAGGAGAGTCGTTGAGCCATGACTAAAAAACCAGAAAGTACGCCCACGGAAATAGAGAAGCAAATCAAGGAAGGTAAGCAGGCACTTGAAATGGCGAAGGAAGTGGTTGTGGTAGAGAACAAAAGCGCTGAGTTTGCATCCACTTATGACGAAGACAGGGATCTAGTGAATCGATTTATTGGCCGTGGTCAGATCCTGGGTGCATTCAAGAAAATTGCTGACGTTACCAGTATTATGGATTGGAAGCGAATGAAGGATTCAAAAGCATATCAATCACTTAGCAGTAATCCGGTCGTCTCCCGTAGCACTCAAAAACTGGTAACCGTTACCACTTGGGCAAGTTTTTGTACGCATGTTATCGGCGTTTCCCGGGAACGTGCTGACCAGCAAATACTGAACCTAGAGGCATTTGGTGCGGATGCCCTGGACACAATGAATAAGGCAGGCTTGGGCTATCGTGATTTCCGCAAACTCCGCAAACTTCCCGAGGGAGATCAACAGGCCATCATCGGTGAGGTAGAAGTTAGTGTCGGTGACAAGGAAGCCATCATCGCCTTGATTGATGATCTGTCAATAAAGCACCGCAAGGAAAAAGAGAAACTTGAAGCAAAAAATGCAAAACTCAGCGATGAAGTTGAGTATCAAAAAGAGTCCAGAGAAAAGGACGAAAAAAGTAAGCAAACGGTTATCGATAATCTGAGTAGAGAACTCGGAAGACAGAAAAAGCTTACCGTTGATGAGCGTACCCAAGAGCTTGAGAAGCAACTAATGGATGCAATGGAGCATGCCATCACACAAATGGGAATGCTTGAGTTGGCTTTTTCAAAAATCTCTGAATGGACAGAAGCACCAAAGCGGCTTCACAGTCTCAGTGCATTCACCCTTGGGAAGCTAGAGGAAAGGGTTAAAGAGTATCGCGATAGCTACGGTATTTATCCAGATATCGATCCACATGATTCTTCCAGGAAGAAGGACAGCGCTGGCGATACTCCGGAGGCGCAGGGGTAACCTTCCGGACCGATGCAATGGCTGCTATCGATTTAAACCTGCAGGATTATCTAAGGTGTTTGGCAAAGCGCCTGGATGAGGCGCCTGCCGGATCAAAAAAGGAAATCATTCAAGGTGCCTGCGCTTTTCTCGGCAAGTGCGAGCAAACCATTTATGAGTTGCTCAATGGGGTTGGTTGGAACGCCAGCAGAAAGCCAAGAAACGATAGAGGAAAACTCTCTGTTACCAAGAAGGAAGCCATGATTGTTTCGTGCATGGTGATGGAGTCATGCCGGGAAAACGGAAAAAAGACACTCTCTGTAAAGAATGCCATCAAGATAGCAATAGATAATGACCTGATCGTGAGTGGTGCTGCACCCTCTACTTATTTAAGGGCAATGCGAGCCTATGGAGTTCACCCGGATCAAATTGGTCGAGCAACGCCACACAATACTCTTCGCAGTCTTCATCCGAATCATGCTTGGCAATTCGATGCTTCCGTCTGCGTTCTCTTCTATATGGAGGATGATGGCGCCAGGCAGATGCCCAAGAATGAATTCTATAAGAACAAGCCACAGAACTTTGATCGGATCAAGAAAAAACGCGTTTTAAGGTATCTGATAACAGATCATTACACTGGCACCTTTTTTGTTAAATATTATTTGGCAGCGGGCGAGAACCAGGAGACGTTGTTCAATTTTCTGATGGATGCTTTTGCCCCCAAAAACGATTCACGTGAACCTTTTCATGGAGTGCCATTTAATCTGTTGTGGGATAAGGGATCGGCTAACCAGAGCCACATGATCAAGACTCTTTTGGATCGACTGAGTGTAAAACATTTTGCGCATGAGGAAGGCAAACCACGAGCAAAGGGCCAGGTCGAATCGGGTCATAACCTAGTCGAAAAAGAGTTTGAGGGTCGGCTTCGTCTTACCCAAATCAAAGGCATCGATGATCTGAATCAGAAAGCACAGCTATGGATGAGGCATTACAACAGTACTGCTATTCACGAGCGGTACAACGCTACGCGATATGCGAAGTGGCAAACCATTCGGTCTGAAGAGTTGCGGCTTGCTCCTTCACGGGAGATTTGCCAGTCACTACTTGAGACAAAACCTGTACTCCGCACTGTCGAGGGTAACCTGACGATACGCCATAAGATAGCTGGATTCGATCCGGCGGCGTACTCGGTAAAGGATATTCCAGCCATACGAGTTGGGGACAAAATAGAAGTTAGAGTCAACCCTTACCGCGCGCCGAATATCCATGTCATCGAGCAAGACGATAACGGCAAGGAAGTACTCTACGAATGCGAGCCTATCCAGAAAGACAATGCTGGCTTCCCGGTAAGTGCACCAATAATCGGTGAAGAATACAAGTCACCACCTGACACAGAGACTGACCAACTCCGAAAAGAGATGGCAAAACTGTCCTATAACGTGGAAACGGAAGATGAAGTCAAGAAAGCACGGCGGGACAAAAAGCCTTTATTCGACGGTGCAATTGATCCGTTCAAACACATGGAAATTCAGCAGGATCTCTACTACATGAATCGCCCGGGAACTAGTCTGAATGTCCCTGCCCGGGCTCAAGTGGAAGTGGAAACGAAGATAACCCTGATCCAGGCGCTAAAGGAGATCGTTCCTCGTCTTCGACAGATCGGCCTGGGCATGACGATTGAAATTAATGAGTTGTTGACCCGGCAATATCCGGAGGGAGTACCAAGGGATTCGCTGGATGAAGTCTATGAATTCATTGTGCGAGCAAGTGAAGTTAAAGAACCCATGAAATTGGCAAAATAGGAGGTAGTTTGATGACAAAACCCAATATTCAACCGGAAGGATGGCTTGCCAACAGGAGCAAGCCACCGACCCCGATCAATGCAAAACGGTTGCTGACCACATTGGGGTTTTCACAGGCAGCTGTTTGCAGAGAAATCACCCACCCCAACGGGAAGCACCCCAGCCCGGTAGTCATGTCGCAGATCCTCAATAGAGATATCTGGCCTATTCACACGTCAAGATATTGGTTGCGTAATCAGATAGCCGTATTGCTACGTGATCAGGGAGTACCGGAAGAGAAGATTGAAACCGCTTTTGAAATTGACGAAACCCCCAACCAGTTGCAGGCCATACCGCCAAGTACCACCCGCAAGCTGGCTGAGGATTCGTCTCCGATTGCGTATATCGATGAGCTACCGGAGCCAGAAATGCTATCACACAAAGCAAAAAAACACTTCCGATTGTTTCAAGACCCCTTCGTGGACGATGTACAGAATACGGATGATCTGTTTCTGAGCGAGGAGCACCGGTATATCCGTGAAACGATGTTCTATGCCGCCAGGCAGGGGCGATTCATCGCAATAGTGGGAGAGTCCGGCTCCGGTAAATCTACTTTGCGCCGGGATCTGTTGGACAGAATCGGGCGGGAGAGACATCCAATCTCTGTTATCCAACCGCGGACCATCGACAAGGGACGGCTGTCAGCGGGAGCCATCTGCGACGCGATCATAGATGACCTGGGAGAACCACGACCCAAGCGAAGTTTAGAAGCCAAGGCCCGTCAGATCGAGCAGCTGCTCACGGGTTCGAGCCGTGCCGGGAACAATCATGTTCTGATTATCGAGGAAGCCCATGATTTAAATGTCCAGGTGCTGAAGCAGCTGAAACGCTTCTGGGAGCTGGAAGACGGTTACAAGCATCTGTTGGGCATTATTTTGATTGGACAACCGGAGCTTCAGCGGAAGCTTGACGAGAGAACGAACTGGCAGGCGCGGGAGGTTATCCGGCGCTGCGAAGTCGCACTGCTGGAACCAATCGACAGCAATCTCAAGGAATATCTCTTACTGAAATTCAACCGGATATCCAAACCGATACAGGAGGTTTTTTCGGATGATGTCTATGACGCTATCCGGAAGAAGTTAACGCTGCATAGGCGTGGAAGCCAGCAAGTTGTCTCCATGCTCTATCCCCTCAATATAAACAACGTGGTACGCCGGGCGATGAACCTGGCTGCAGATCTCGGGGTTCCGAAGGTCACCGCGGAAATTGTCCGGGAGATTTGACATGCGGACAGTAAGATCACGACTTAGCAAGCGCCAGATTGTTTTTCTTCACACGCTGAAATCCAAAAACAACCTGAGTGAAGAAGATTACCGCTACCTTCTTAAGGAAGGTGCAGGTGTATGCAGCTCAACGGAGCTTGACCAGGAAGGACTGAACCAGGTGTTGGATCTGCTGGAGCAGCTTGGCTTCGATGTCGGGGATAGAAAGAAACCAACCAAGAAGTACTGCTACCGGAAAGGGATGGCGACACCGCCCCAGCTGAAGTACATCGAGGACATGGCCAGGCGGATATTCACCCAAGGTGGCCGCCAGGCGTTCGACCACTGGCTGGAAAATTACTTCAAGGTATCTCACCCCCAGTTCCTAACGGCGGGTACCGCGCAACGCGCGATAGAGGCACTGAAAGGGATGGATCAGAGAGGCTACAAAGCCGGGAGCTGTGAGTGATATGAGAGATTTTAGTGATATTTCAGAAGCCGTGTTGGACGTCAGGGACTCGCTTAAGGGGCTGAAACGGCTTGCTTGGTACATGGATGAGTTTTCGAATGAGAATCATGATACGGCAGTGCTGATGTTCAACTCAGTGAAGTGTGGTCTCGATCAGTTGGAGGCAATTGATAAGTACATCGATTCCCGCTGCAAGATCGAACGCGCGTACAAACAGCCTGAGCCTCATCTGCAGAAGATATTGGACTACGGCGATCACCTAATCCTAGTCACTGAGGACGGGCGAGAGTTTCGGGCAGAGAAAACAGAACAGGCATTACAAGAGGAAAAACTTAGTCGCCTGGAATCGGAGAGAGCGCTCAACGGATTGGATGCTCGATCCGCTATGCGGGTGGCGATTGCTGAATCCGGTCTGCCAGACGAAGCCAAAAACCGATTGAGAAACAAGCTGAATCCTTGCGAGGGACTCAGTGAGGACGATATCGATTCCGAGATCGAGCGCGAACGTCAGAAGCTTCAACCGTCAATTACCGAGCACCCAGCTGACAACAAAGTAGAAACCCTTCGAAATAAGCTCGATGACTTGATCAGAGAGAGTAAAGAAGAGGGCTTGCTTGATTTGGAGTCAATAGTTCCTCTAACCGCCAAGAGCGGCGACCAGGCAGTGCTGCTGCAAGGAGAAGAGTAAAATGAATGTCGGTGATGCAGTGGTTGACGTTAAACTGAGTTTGATGGGGCTGGAGGAGCTTGGGCGCTTGCTGGAAGAAGAGAAGGACGAAATGGCGCCTGTGGCAATGCTGATGTACAACTCGGTGAATGCCGCTCTGAGAAGCCTTTCTATTGTTTCTGACTTTGTGGATGATCAGGAGAGTAAGCGGATTGACAGAAATCGGCCCAAACACCTTTAGAAGACTTTATAAAGGTGGTGAAATCAAAAACAGATATCAGGGTACCCCTTAACATGTTTCAGAGCAATACAGCGCCTCTCACAGCTTCTTGGCGTGTTCGATGAATCAAGACCTGGAAAAAGCGCTGGCTGCCGAGATCCTAATATTATTAGGAGAGGAGAGAGAAGGACTCAACAGTCAATCCATATTCGAGCGGAGTGGGCTGTCAGAAGATCAGGCAGAAATGCGGAAAGTCCTTCACGATATGGTCAATCGGAAACTGCTAACCAGGGACAAGGTGAAATCTGGATGGATTTATATACGCTCCAGCAATAAGAGCAAATGCAGAATATCTAACAGGTACGGAATACTAGCAGGTTCGCTTTCTATCGTCCTGAGGCATCTCCGAACGGTTGAGAGTATTCAAAGACGAGTAGATGATATTGATCCCAAGTTATCGGCCTCTTTGAACGAAGGTAAAATGCAAATTGAAAGAGCTTTTGAAATAGCTAAAAACATTTCACGTCGTAAAAAACCATCGGTTGGGTCGAGATAGGGTGACCATAGATCCGGCAAAGTGTTTTGATGGTTTAACTATGGTTACCCTGGGAGGTGGAATAAGTGTTCTCAATCCCACTGAAGCCGATCCCCAGTTAGTGAGAAACACAGCTGCTCCCCGGCTTCTTCAAACCATTTCTCCGCAGTAAACCAATTTATTAATCCAGTTTAAAAGTCTGATTAGTAAAAGCGGTTAATAATCCCCCGCATGCTTTGGAACCCCAAAACAGTAGTTGAATAAATATCTGAGTTGGACGCGGAAAAGTATAAATGAAGAAGCGACCTATAGGGCTTGAAATTCTCGACGATCTTCATGATCGCATCACACATTACGCCGAATCTAAAGCAGACATGTCTTCGGAAGAAGCGATCAACTTAGCCAATGGATTGGTGGAGTATATCCTACATAGTTGGGGTGGCCAGAACATTTACATACCGATCAGTAAAAGTGTTAATACCTCCGCTATAAGACGAGAAATAGTCAAAAAGTTTAATGGCTCTAATCAAAGGCAGCTTGCTCACGAATTCGGAGTGAGTTTGCAATACACATACAGAATCCTGAAACGAGCGAGAAAAAAATCTCAGGAGAGCAAGGAGAATATTGGTGGTAACTGACAAATTGAAAAACACCTTTCTGCAACGATTCTTTCCAGTGCTATTTGATCAGCCTTCAATCTCCGGTGATGAGGGAGAGAACAAAGACAACGAGCTGGTAAACACAGTCCCGGATGATGCTATGCCGGACATAGAGTATCTGGCGGGTTTGAGAGCGGAGAGCATCCGGATTCGAAAAATGCAAACTGAGGAAGAGGACAGGCTGAATCCTCTCGAAACTGAAATAACCCGCCTGGAAAAAGAGCGTATTGAAGTGCTCACCCAGGCCCGAGTCGAATCAGATGAGAAGTACATCAAAAAGGCAGCGCAACTGCTGAAGGAAATCGAGCGCCTAAAACGCGAAAAGCAAGATGCGCTCGGGATTGCCAACCAGCTCGGCGACAAGCGAGCCAATCTGACTAAACAGATCACGGAGGCGGAACGTATCGCGTTGCTGACACTAGGTACATATCTTGAAGGGCGGATGAAAGACCTGGTCGACCATTATCAGACTATGGCTCCCGACCTGGCCGAGTGTGTACTCCAGATCCGTGCGGTCCAGAAGGTCATGCAGTATTACAAAGCCGGTAACAGCAACGGATTTCAGGGAGAAATACTCCTTCCGGATATCAAGGCATTTGACCACAAAACTCGGCCACACCTTATCGACGTGGGTAGCAACGATTTTTCCCGCGCCAGCGGTGAACGGGCGGATGAACTTAAAGCCAAACTCCAGGCTGTCGGCCATCGGTATGGTCAGAAGTATCGATGAAAGATAAGACTTTTCCCGCCAGATTTATTGGAGACGTTGGCGGGAAATTACTCCATAAGAACTTACGTACGTGCATCGAAGCACAGGAACCAACTATGTACAGATCAGAATCATACGACAACCGATTAACCAAACGGATGCAGCAGCAGGAAAACCGATTCGGAGGAAAAACCAAGGCTGACCAAATTCTGGATGCTTTTTTTGATCCAGAGGATCGGTCAGTCAGATCGCTACGAGAAGCATACACCGGAATTACCGGAGACAAAGGCATCACAGGAAAATTGAGCAACTGTGATCCTGTGACCTATCGTGAAGCGATTGGTTCGAGTACTTGGTCAGCGGTGCTCGGTAACGCCATCACCAGGCGCATGCTGAGGGAATACCCGTTGGATGGAACGTACAATTTCTGGAAGAAAATTGTGCATGTGGCCAATGTCGTAGACTTTCGTACACAAGAGAGAACCCGGTATGGTGGTTATGGTGACCTACCCACAGTTGCAGAGAATGGTGCTTACACCGCATTAACAACTCCTACAGATGAAAAAGCGACCTATGCAATAACCAAGAGGGGTGGTACGGAATCTGTAAATCTGGAGGCAATAGCCAACGATGATGTAGGCGTAGTCCAGAGGATTCCAAAGAAACTTGCAATTGCTGCTCAGCGAACGTTGGCAAGTTTCGTGCTGGATTTCATCAAAGACAATCCAGTGATCTACGATGGTGTTCCCCTATTCCATGCCAGTCATGGAAACCTCGGAAGCGCTCAACTGTCTGCCGCATCTCTCGGCGCCGGGCGAGTTGCAATGAAAACCCAAGTCGATCCTGGAACAAACGAAGTTGTTGGACAGAACCCTTCCATAATGTTGATTCCCTTCGAACTGGACGAGGTAGCTTACAACCTGTTCCAGCGAGGAACAAACAATGACAGGACGTTCATTGAAAGTATGCAGCTGGAGATAATCCCGGTTTGGGATTGGCTGGACACCGACGACTGGACACTGGTTGCAGATCCTCAGGAGCTGCCCTGTATCGAAATCGGTTTTCTTGATGGCAACGAAGAGCCCGAGCTTTTCTTGCAGGATTCGCCTATCAGCGGAAGCATGTTTTCCAATGACAGACTCACCTACAAGATCCGGCATATTTACGGCGGAGCTGTAACCGATTATAGAGGGATGTATAAGTCCGTAGTGCCCTAAGCCCTATCCAGTTTTAAATTAGCTCCAATGTAATTCTTAGGTACGAATCATGGCTGATGCAACCCAAGAACTGGCGATCCTGATACGGACGGAAGTCAGTAAAGCCCTGAAGGACTTTCAACGCACGCAGAAGGCGGCGAAAGACCAGGGCGATCAGTTCGAAAAGACCGACAAGAAGGTAAAAAAACTCAACGCGACTTACCGTCAGATTGGCGCTTCTCTAGGCGCATATCTAAGTGTCGCCACGGCTGCTCGTCTGATCGACAGTTATCGAAAACAAGAGCAGGCAGTTGCCGCACTCGATGCGTCGCTGGTGTCGATGGGACGGACCACGAAGGGTTTGTCTAAACAACTTCAGACTCTGGCCAGCGAACTCGAAGATGAAGGAATTATTGGCGACGAGGTTCTTATTCAGGGTCAATCGTTCCTCACCACATACGGTGCTATTACTGACGAACTGTTGCCCCGTACCACCCGAATTATGGCTGACCTATCAGCCAAAATGGGGGGTGATGCGGTTCGTGCTGCAAACCTACTAGGTAAAGCCAGTTTGGGGATGACGGGCGAGCTGGTGCAGGCCGGAATTACCATTAGCGAGTCCACCAAGAAGAGCAAAGACTTCGTTTCAATCCTGGATGAGATCGAAACTCAGGTAAAGGGAACCAACCGAGCTTTGGCAGAAACAGCAACGGGTGGTATCGATCAATTCGGTAATTCTTGGGGTACTGTAAAAGAACAACTGGGTGAAGTACTGGCGCTGGGAGTGTCTGACTATCTTCGAGATCTCAAGAAGGAAATGAAGATTTCGGACGAGACCGTCAAAGAGCTGGGGGGCGATCTTAAAGCCCTGGTGGGGCATCTCGACGAGGCAGCTATCGGTATCACCGGATTGTTGATTGCCCGTACAGTCGGGCCGATGCTCAAAAGCATAGCTGTTGGAGCAGTGGGTGCAACTATCGGCATCAACGGACTGACTGCCGCTCAGGGACGCATGATCATCGCTATGCGTGCCGGTATGGCGGCGGGCACAGCTTATGCCGGGGTTATGGCATTATTGGGTGGCCCAGCGGGTGCCATCATTGTGGCCGCTACGGCGGTGGGGATCTGGATCAGCAGCAGCAACGATGCAGCCAGAGCTACCGAGAATTATTCGGCAAAACTGGCGCAGCTACGAGGCAACCTGAAGGCGGTTGAGCTGGCGCAACTGGAGGCATCCATTGCAGAAGCGAAGGCCGCTCGAGCCAGTCTGCAGGAGAGCATCAAAGGTACCTCCGGCAAGGAGTTCGTTGATCTCTTCAATCGCCTGGGGGACGTGAACAGGTACCTCAACGAAGCCCGCCACCGCATGGATGAGCTGAGCAATGCATCAGATGATGCAGGTACCGCGACTGGCAACTTTTCTGACGGATTGGGCGACGCAGACAAGTCCCTGAAAAAGTATATCAAGAGCCTGACCGAACAACGCGACACCCTGGGCCTTACCTCGGACGAGCTGCTGCGCTACCAGACGGAGCAGGCGATCGCGGAATCAAAGAATAAATCCCTCGCCGGCAGCGTGCGCGAACTGACCGAGGCGATCATTGCCAAGCGCCGGGCGCTGCGCGAGGAAGCCGAAGCTGAGCGGGAGTTCGAAGAGGCGGTCAAGGCAGCGGAAGAAGCTGTTAAGGCGGAGAACGCCGAGTACCAGAATTGGTTGAAATCGCTCGACCAGGCTGCACGCGCCGTGCGCGATACGCTGGATCCCCTGCAGCCGCTCCGCCGTGAAATGGAACAGCTGGACGTACTACTCAACGCTGGAAAACTGAGCTGGGACGAATGGGCGGAAGCCACGCTCAACGTGCAGACCCGCATGGATGAGATGATCGATAAAACCGAGGAAACCGGCTCGCAGATGGATCAGTTTGCGGTTCAGGCTGCTCGCAACATCCAGAGCGCATTTGCCGACTTTCTGTTCGATCCGTTTAATCAGGGCCTGGACGGTATGCTGCTCGGTTTCGTCAACACTATCCACCGTATGGTTTCCGAGCTGCTCGCTCAGCAGTTGCTGAAATCGTTTTTCACTGCCGCGTCAGGGGCTGGTGGTGGGTTGGGTGATCTGTTCGGGACATTGGCCGCTGGCATCAATCACGCTGGTGGACTGGCCGGATCCGGACCGACCAGAACGGTCTCTCCGCTGCTGTTCGCCAATGCGCCGCGCTATCACGCCGGGGGCATTGCCGGGTTGGCGCCGGATGAGGTGCCCTCCATTCTGAAGCGTGGAGAGGAAGTACTCCCCGAATCCAATCCCCGCCACATCAATAATGCGGGTGGCGGGCAGATGGGCCTCAACCTGACATTAGTAGATGACCGGGCTTCACTGGGCGAATTTTTATCCTCGTCTGAAGGCAACCAGGCGCTAATCGAGCAAATCCGCCGTAATTCAGGGACTATACGCAGATATCTAAGTCTGTAGGGTGATTGATGGAAAATGTGGTCGAACTAAAAAGCAGTGCCAAACCCAAAAAGATTATTTACTGGGCAGCTGCGATTGCCGACGAAAACGGAGACCTATTCTCTCACAGGGTTGAGTACGAATTGAAAGAAGGTGAAGATGCTAACGCTATCATACACTCCATGTTTCTACGCGGTGGGATCGGTGGGGCTGGTGATGGGGGATTCATTCCCTGGCCACCCGCATTAATCAAGGTCATATAATCCAGATCGGTTTTTCTGACAAACAGACAGCAGGACAGAGCCAGAAATCTTTCTCTGAAGTAGAAATTTTCTTTAAACGCGGCCAACTTCCTGATTTACAATATGGAAACACTCTTTGAAATATTAGAAGCTCGCGCCTTTTTCCCCGTTTCACTTTTTTAAGCTACAATTTCACCTTCTGAAATTTGCCATTTTCCGTTTATCGTGAATCTTGGCTGCCAAATATCGTGCGCCTGCATACTATGCCACTCTGCCCGATGAACCCTGCTTGCGTATTCCGGCCCATCATGAACACTCATTCTGGTATATCGTAAACACCTATTCTGGCCGAACGTGAATAGTCATTCCGGTTCAACATGAACACTTTTCCGGGTTTTCAAGAATCCGCGTTCACCATCCCGAAATCGGTGTTCACGTTCATCCGGAATTCTTTTCAATGCATTGTTTTTCAATCTATTTGCTATCCTCTTCCACTTTTTTCGAAAAGGGCCAACGCAGCAAAAAGGTGTTTAGGGATAAGAAAGCATGGTTAATGCTCGCATCAGCTGACCGAAAGAGAGACCGTACCGTGGTGACGCCCACTTTTGTGGCACGCCACTGTTTACACTGAACCAGCTGTGTCTCGCCATCCTTCTTCAGTTCCAAATTTACGTTATCTTGATGGGTACGCTTCCGAGGGTGAGGCACAGCCTTTTGCACCCAACTCACGGATATACCGACCCCGGATATTTCCTGGAAAAACAATCTAAGGATCCTGGTTCACCACCTCGCGGTTATGGACATGTCTTAGCGCCCAGTACTGGTATCCTTTAGACCGCAGCCCATCAACCGAGCATGGGGTGTAGGGTTCGTGACCTGGCTTACCGTCCAGGCATGTGTGCAGCATGCCGATATTGAAGAGCTGAGGGGTCTCCTTGCGGATAGGCCTGCGAAAGGTCGTTGGTAACTGCCCGGATCGCGAAGCTCTGCCCATAGACCGCAACATTCAAATCTTCCAAAGCAACCTGTTCTGTTCCGGATGTCTGGTTGAAATCAGGGCGACATTGTCCGGCAACGGAAGGTGCTTGGTGATTTGGCTAGCGGCACCATGGTTTCCTGCCACGATGAAGACACGAATACCTGCTTCTCGCAGCCTCCCCTGCGTTCTACAATATTGAGGCCGGTGTTGTAATCCTTCCAGGCGCTTACTTTGAGTATACTGTCCTTGGAATTGCCTTGGGATTTTCAAGGGTTCCTTTGTATTTTGTGCTGTTACGCTATTGTTCACGATTCGACGTCCCGTAGTCTTAAACATAGGCAGTAAGAAAGTCAGATGAGTCGCATCCATGGACACGTGATGCACTTAAACCAGTCTCTACCCTACCAACTTTTACAGACATATTTTCCGTTTACTGAATACCTTCCATCACATCACTATTCCATTTCGCCAGTGCATATTCGTTCAAAATGTTTGGCAGTGCCGGTGGATCTTTAACTACTACGTATCGCCAAAGCCCCCAGTTCCCATCTTCATTGACGGCATTCACCCAACGCTCTGCGGCCTTGGCTTTGAGATCAGCATCATCTCCATACTGTCCCTTGATCTCGATAACCAGCGTCAGACCAATATCGAGCAGGGCAATGAAGTCTGGAATATAACGTGCGGGAACACCCTGTTTCCGATAGGGCATAAAGAATCCCAGGTGTTCATTCTTTACCCATCTGAAAACGCCGGGATGCGTATCCAACGCAAAACCTGCGCTCTGTTCCCACTTTTTAGTGTCCGCCACCATCGCGTTGAGGTGGCAATGATTTACCGGATAGATCTCCTTTGTCGTGTGGTAGTCAACGAAGCGGGTACTGCCACGCCCCGCTGATCCTTTGGGGATACGCGGTAACTCCCGACTTTCTGAGAATCCACCTTTGCGAATCGCCTCAAACAGGGTATCCACGACCTGCTGTTGATACTTGCCTACCAGAAGCACATCGCAAGGCTCTGCAGTTCCTGTGCAGACTGTTTTTTCCCGCAGATAACGCCTTGCTGCGAAAGCCACCTTGGGGAACAGCGATTGCATCGGAATGGCATCGTTCTGCTCTGCCGTAGCAACCCCCTGTTCTGATTCCCAACGCACGCAGACCTCCCTGGCCAACCTGAATGCCACCTGCTGGTTTCTGAATTGCTTACGCCAACTGGCAAGCGTCAGTACCGGCTTAGCGCCTGGCCCATAGAAAGCTAGAGAACCCTCCGGAGCCGTCATTGAGTTAAGCTCCACATGATCCGGTATCTGCGTCGTATCGATGGTTAGCTGCGCTACCTGATCCCAGGCAATACTGACTTCAAAGGTCTTGGGGCTGTAATAGCCCTCGACCAGGGGAAATTCGATTTCGTAATCCTTCTTGTCGGGATCACTGAAAATATGGTTCGGCTCTTTTGGTGGCTTGGTGTCGCGCGTCTTGGATACCTTGAACGGAACCAGCTCGAAAGGCACGCCAAACACCTTGGCGGTCTCCTCTTCAAACTGGTCGGTCTCCTCATTCAACGCATAGCTCCGGCGGCGCAGTGCACGACCAACCACCTGCTCACAGAGTAACTGGGATCCAAAAGGGCGCAGTCCAACAATATGAGTCACGGTATTGGCGTCCCACCCCTCGGCCAGCATGGATACGGAGACGATACAGCGGATATTACGGCCAGGCGGCACACGCTCATCAATCCACTTATAACTACCATCATTATCATCCCCGGCCGCTTTCTCGTTGTTCTTGCGAACCAGTTCAGACCACTCCTCAGGTACCTTGTGCCCGGGCCAAACCTTCTTGCCGATGGTATCCAGAATGAAACGCAGCCGCCGTGTTTCATCTTTGGTTCCACCCTCCTCCATATCTTCCACCACCTTGGAATCAACCCGCACGGTGACCTCATTGCCTGTGTGATTCTGGAACCATTCAGGCGCATCTCCGTAAGTGTGCTCGTACCCTGCCAGCCAATTAAACACCTCAGCCGCCACCTTGGTGTCACGGCACACCACGATAAATACCGGCGGCACCGGATGGATCTCACCCTTACTATCCTGTTGCCACTGCTCGAAACGTCTATGCCAATCCTGCGCCAAAGTTATGATCGGGGCAGCGGCGTAGGTCATAACGATCTGCGGATTGAGCTTATTTCCCAGTCCGTCCTTTTCCGCCATGGCTTCCACCCAACGCCAGACATTGAAGTAGCTAGCCTCCTCGGCGCCGGTAATATCGCGGGTGGGCAGTTGCGGTATCTTGACCAGACCGGATTCAATCGCGTCCAGCAGGCCGAAGTCGCAAACAATCCAGGGAAAGGGCTTACCCACCTCGTTACCCGACCCCTGTATATAGAATGGCGTTGCCGAGAGGTCGATACAGTGCTTGATCCCCTTCTTTTTGCCGCCGGCAAGCTTGTTGATGCGGTCCAGACCTTCAATCCAGATCGTCGCCTCTTTGGCATTCTTTTTTGCCAGCGATATATCGTCATCCAGGTCGATTAAGCTAATGCTGTCACCGCGACGGTAGGCGTGATGCGCTTCGTCGTTGAAGACAAGCCAGTGGGGACTGCGGCCCTTGCCCGAGCCGAGCTCCTGTCGAATGCGCTTGAACCATGCCTGGTCGGATTCAAAGTACTTCACTTCGACCGATTCATTGGCCTTCCCGGCATTCTTGAGAACCTCCGTTGCCTCTCCGGTTTTCACCACCTTTGCCGATGTGCCGTTGACGCTGCTGGTCTCTTTTTTTGCCAGGCGGTGCCAGTTGGCGATCATCACCTCGCCCCGACGCAACTCCTCCATACGATGCGGTGGGACCAGTTGCCGTGTTCGGTATAGGCTGTTGTCGCCCAACGCCGTATCAAGCTCCTGCAGCCGTTCCCGGATGGTCACGTTGGGGCAGACGATAAGAATGGTGTCCGAGAATCGATCATCGGTAGGGGCCGCAACCCGATTGAGTATCGACCAGGCTGAAAGCATGCCCATCACTGTGGTCTTTCCAGTGCCTGTCGCCATTTTGCAGGCATACCGGGTAAACGCCTTAAATCCGGCCTGCCTGGCGCCTTCACCCGGTTGATCGGTCGGCACCTCTGGCATCCCCTTGCGGAAGATTGGATTGGCTTCGAGTAAAAAGATGATGGTCTCTGCGGCCTCTATCTGGGCAAAGAAGAGACGCTGCCGGCGCAGTGTGTTATCGCCTCTCCACAGCGAGAGGAGTTCCTTGGTGATACTGGAGGCACCGTCATAGGGAATCCCGGTCAGCTTTCCCTCACGCCACTCTTTCACCCGGTTGCGCAACCAGTTGACCAGCGGAAGGTCCTCCTGCTGGCCGATGCCTAAATCGCCTTCCAGACTCAACTGTTTCTTATTCTTGCGACCCCGCCCGCTGCTCTCAGGCACGCGGTAGAAATAGCTTGCGGGCCGCCTGCCGGTCGCCTGCACCGGCTGCTTTCCTATTTCGATCGACCAATGCACGGCGGGCTCAGCAAAGGGCGAGTTGATAATCGGTGACTCAACCTCGGTGGGGGCGATGGGTGATGCGGTCTGATCTTGACTCATCTTCAAGCCGCCCCTGCCTCGCGCACCACCATCAACTCGTTACCGCGTTCATCGATCACCTTCACCGCTATGCGCCGATGCTTACCCAAAACGAAAGGCTCAGAGATGGTACCGGCCAGATGATCCCAGACGGAATCGTCGAACCTTGCCTTCAGCGATTTCTGCAGGTTGTCCCAGGCCGAGGTTTTGGGAAAAAAGACCTGGTGGGCCATAAACACCATGTTGTTATAGTCTGTATCCAGCATCCAGCAGGGCAGGTTCTCGGCATGGATCGACTCGGTTTGCATGTCATGCGGGCGGAAGATATCCAGCCCCAGCAGTTCCACCTGGTGCAGCGGCTCACCATCCGGTGCCTTATCGCCATTGGGCTTGAAAGCCACATCGGGCAATCCACTGATGGAGAAGATTTCGGATGCCTTGCTGGTCTTGAGCAGGTCGGACATCACCACGTCCGGGGTGACCGCCACATAAGTACAGGGCAGTTTCAGCTTGCCACGGTTTTCGATCAGTTCGCGCGCCTTGGCCTGGATGGCGAAGCCAAAGAAGTAGAGTGCATCGAACTTGCTGAACCAGGCTTCGCGCGCGCCCTCCAGCACAAGACTTGAGTCAATCGCGCCATCCTGCGGACCGAACATCACCGCGATGCGGCGCGTCTCCCCGTTCTGCTCGACCGCCTCGGCGTGCAGGTACTCATGGTCTTCCGCCGCCAGTGGCCGGACTTGTTCCAGCTCCAGCACCTTGTTGCCTGGAAGACGCAGGGTCTTGCTCTGGCGCAACACCTCGATCATGCGATCCAGATAGGTACGTGGGTTTTCATACGCTGCTGAGGCCTCCTGGATGGCATTCTGCTCTTCCAGCATGGAACCGGCAGCCTGGATGGTGGCTTCCACGGTAAAGGGACCGCAGACGCGGGTGACTTTTTTGTTAATCTCCGGCTTGTCTACCAGCGTGACCGTCTCCGGCTCCTCATTGTTGGCGATCGATTTGAGGGTTATGCGTGGCACCAATCCGCCGACCTCTTCACCTTTGCGGTTTTTTTTACGGCGATAGAGAAATCCGCCGGAAGGTCCGCGTTGCGGCTCGTTGAGTTCATACCAGGGAAAGGTGGCGGTAAGTAAGCGCTGACGAGCGAGCGCGAGCGGCACACGGGAAGTGTCGCAGGTGATCCAGCGGCGGCCCCACTGTTCGGCGACATAGGCAGTGGTACCGGAGCCACAGGTTGGATCGAGTACCAGATCGCCTGGATCGGTTGTCATCAACATGCAGCGTTCTATTATTGGCCTTCCGGTCTGAACGCTATAAACCTTCGGATCTGTACGACTTTGAACACCGCCACCGATATCAGACCAGAAGTTTGTTATTTGTTCTACAGGAAAATCATTGAAGAACCTTACATATCTTAACTTTCCTTTCGATGTGATAGCTATCCTGGAATTAGTTGCTAAATTGTTCATCCCTTCAGGAACTGATGCTTTCCAATGATTGTTACTACCGCAATTAAAGGTTTTGCCTTCATATATAAAGTCTTGAATTGTATTCTCAGAAGCACCCTGAGAAATTAGATTATCCAAATGATATATCTTGGAGGCTTCAGGAATTTCAACATCCCCATCTTTCTCCGCTTTAGAGAGCGGACGCCTCGTTCCATTTTGAAGCTCTAACTGGTCATACTTCGTCTTTGTTTCTTTAAATAAAGGGTTATTTTTTGGAGTATATATCCGGTTGAATTTGATTCTATCCAGATCCCTTGCGTACCAAATGATGTAGTCCCCAGTTCTGCTTAATGCTTTAGTTGCGAACCCTCCAGTGGTTGAGTAGGAAATCATGCTAACAAAATTATTCTCGCCAAATACCTCATCTAATACGTTTCTGATTCTGTGCATATTCGTGTCTGAGATCTGCACAAATATACTTCCGCTATCCGTTAGAAGATCCTTTGCGATCAAGAGTCTGTCACGCAGATATGTCAAGTAAGAATGCAGACCTAGTTCCCAGGTATCACGATAAGCTTTCACCATTTCAGGCTCACGGATCATGTCATCATCCTTGCCGTGATCTACTGAATTTTTTCTAACAAAAGGCTGAAAGTTGGAGCCGAACTTCACCCCGTAAGGTGGGTCCATGTAGATCATCTGCACCTGCCCGCCGAGCCCTTCGTACTCCAGCAGCGAGTTCATTACCTGCAGCGAATCGCCCAGCACCATGCGGTTGGTCCAGGGTCCTTTGTGTTCGTAGGCATCCAGCTTGTCGGCCACATCCAGCTCCGGGTCGCCAAACAGATCCAGCATGGTGCCCGCTGCCTTGTAACTCTCCAGGGTTTCCAGAATGGCCTGGGTGGAGTGGCGCTCGTGGACAAACAGCGGAATGGCTGGAATCGAAATCTGCTGGCGTTCCGCCTTGCCGGTCCAGTTGAGGAAGGGTTGGGTCAGACTCTTCAACCGGGCGATACACTCGGCCAGGGAGGAGAAGGTCTCATCGGTGCCCTGCCAGCGTTGAGTCTCCGCAAAAAGCGCCTGCTCCCCCTTATCCGCCGCTTCCGCAATCAGGTTGAGTAACCATTCGGCCATCTCCCGTTCGCCGTTCTCATCCCAGCAGAGTTCCGGCGCGAGCGATGAGTCGTAACGGTAGCTCTTGGCTGGTTTACGGGCATCGAACTCGGGCTGAACTCCCACATCCGGCCGTTGAATGGCCTCCTGCTCATGAGTGTAGGTGTTGGACTGCTGTGCCTGATCCTTATTCTGCTTATTCCTGGTGGCCATATGGCTGTTCCCGCTATTTGTTGTATTCGTTATTACCGACCGCTACACGACCCAGGCACCGGATACCCACTGGTTGTTCTCCGGGTGAAGATGTTGATTGCTGACCTCCGCCAAGCGGCGGTCGGCTGCTTTTTCGGCGGCAGCGAACCAGCTCTTATTCTGGTTTCGGTCGATAGTAATATCCCCGGTTTGTGCCGCCTGTTTCAACCATTCGCTGAAGGATTCCGGATTGACGCTTACCTGTCCGTCTGTAGTGATGCCGTAAGCCGTATACTCCTGCCGTCTGCGTTCCCCCTGATCGTTCTGCCAGCGAAGAAAACTGGTCAAGATGACTGAATCGTCCAGGCTATCCGATCGTATAACGGCGCTCAGGCCCATGAAATCGTAACTCTTGGCCCTGCTGATCAGGTATTGCATCAGGAAAGAGTCGAGGTCGAGCATGTGGGTCCCCGGTCGATTCAGCATGAGTATCCGGTCGAGCGTGACTTCATAGCGGCTGCGGGACACACCCAGTACTTGCTGTACCCGCTCCGGCAAACGGATATGCCAGAGCAGGCCATTATGCGTGGTATCCACCACCTCAATATCGAGCTGCCGCAACATGCCCTGGACAAATGCGGCGCCATGCTCCCGGCTGACGCTCAATTCATGGCGGGTTTCGTCCGGGTCAAAACTGGCGGCATACTCGAACAACTCCCGCTGTTTCACGGTCGCCTCCTTCGCTCTGGCCAGTGCCTCATCGATCCGCTCCTGCGTGCGCTGAATGCCCGCCAGGGTGGCCTCTTCCAGAATCTGGTTGACATCCATCAGGTCGGCAATCTCACCGAGAATGTCATCGCGCAGCTGGTCATTGTACTCACTGCTGACACCGGCCATATCATCCACCACTTGGTCGATGCGGGAATACATCATCTCCATGATCTGTTCATCTGCGGTATCCGGAGAGTGTACATTGAAGACGACAACGCGCTTCTGTTGGCCGTAACGATAGAGTCGACCAATGCGCTGAACCAGGCGCATCGGGTTCCAGGGGAGATCGTAGTTGGCCATAATATGACAATTGCGCTGCAGGTTTATACCTTCCCCACCAGCTTCAGTGGATATAAGAAACTGAACCTCCTCGTCAAACCTGGAGATCGCTTCACGCCGGCGCTGGTGCGGCATGGAGCCGTTGATAAGCTCCACGCTGTTTTCACCAAACCGCCTCTCGATCGCCGCCTTGAGATAGTTTTGGGTAGTCCGGTATTCCGTGAAAATCAGAACCTTTTCACTTTTATTGTTCGCTATGACGTTGTCGAGTATCTGTTCCAGAAACTGACGAATTTTCCGATCCTCCGATTTGAGGCGATCCGCTTCCGCAATCAGCTCATCCAGCAGATCGAGCTCACCCGCGAAAAACTCTTTTGCCGCTGTCTGCAGCTGCTCCTCCCACTCCCCGAAAAATCTCTGATCCTGTTCATCCAGATCGCTGATGGTGACGCCGTTATCAGCCTCCCCCTCCAATCTGGCCCTGCGATTGAGCAAGGCGTTGTGGATAGCGGCAACACTGGAAGCCGCGAGCTTTCGGTAGATAGTCATCACAAACCCGATCGCATTGCCTTTGATGCCCAGTGACGCACCGGCTGCATAACCCTGTCTGAGGTAGCTTTGCAGGCTTTTGTCGAACTCAAGGGCAGCCGCTGATACCTCTACCCGAATGGCTTTGGTGGTCTTCCCCTTGAAAATGAAATTGCCTTCGGCATCGGTTACGTCGGCTTTGTTATTGCGAAACACCATGTCACCGATAATTTCCGGGTTCAACGCCAGCGTGGTGATCTCAGCCTTCCGCTCGGGATGCAACAGTTCCAACAGCGCCTGAAATTTATCATGCATTCCCTGGTGCGGGGTGGCACTCAGCAGTAGCATCGCATCTGTGTTGCTACGAAGATTGGCTGCCAATTGAAACCGTTGGGATGCGTCCAGCTTCAGGCCATATTGACGGCGGCTGAGTCGGTGTGCCTCATCAAAAACGATAATATCCCAGGCCCCAGCCTGCTGCAGTGAGTCCAGGTGCTTCTCATCCTTGAGCCGGTCAATGGAAGCGATCACATAGTCATACATCTTCCAGTGCCGGGGCTCGTTGATGTGGAAATCCTCCCCGTATATCTGAAACTCGCCCATTCTGAATTTGTTGTTCAGCTCCTCCTGCCACTGCTTGGTGAGACCGGCAGGCGTCACCAGCAATACCCTCTGCAGGCTCCCACGCTGTTTGAGGGCGGCGAGCAACATACCGGTTTCGATCGTCTTACCCAGACCCACATCATCCGCGATCAGCCAGTTCAAATCTCCTGAAGCCAGAATGTGGTGGACCAGGTGAATCTGGTGAGGGAGTGGATCTATTTCGAGATGCGATAATGAGCCAGTGTTCTCGTTCCACATTTCCAAAGCATGAGCCAAAGATTTGAGTCTGAAGCGCTCGGCACTGTCTCCAGGCCCTTTGTCACCCAATATGAAACGGTGCCTGGCTCCCTTGATCAGTTGCATATTCTCGTAAGGCAACCATAGCTGTTTGCCGGTTTGTGGAAAATCCACCAACACCTGATCTCTGTTGCCAAGGGTACGTGTCTTGAGTACCACCCCTTCACCCAACGGCTTTCGGGTTCGGGAATTGGGTATATCCTGTACTTCCATCATCGGCTTGAAGCCGCCGTGCAGCTCAGACAGGAAAACCGTACTGGTTTCGCCAGCACCCTGCCATTTAACAGTCACCTGTACGTTGCTTCCGGTATCAATTGCAGTTTCCACGCGCCCACACCGCTCGCTTCCATCCAGCATTTTTTGGCGAACCCAAGAGTGCCTAACAGGCAGCAGGCTTTTATTTTTTGTTTTCATTCACTCCACTCCCCAGGTTTCCGATCATTGCCAGTGTTAACTTCGATTCAAGCGTTTTGTCTCGGATGATTGCGGGCTGGATGTCTTTCGACTGATTCCGGGACCCAAATCCGAAAGAGGCATTTTGTTGCTGAGTTTCCGCGTTTTTTCTATGAGTAATGGTTTTGGAGACAGAACCTTTCTTTTGTTTTTTGGAACCACCTTCCTCTTCATCTATCTCTTTGTTGATCCGCATCTTGTTTTCCGCTGCTCTTGGCCACTGATTGAGATATATTCCCAGTCCAGCAAGGTCCTGGCTTTCCGGTGCGATCGCATTCAGCAGGCTATGGGAGTCGCTGCCAGTTTCAGTGTCACACGACGGATAGAATGAAAACACGATGTCACCGGGCAGGGATCGGCGCATGGAACCGGTACGGTATTTAAGATATTTAAAAAATGCCTTGAAGATTCGACGCAGTCTGTCGCTGTTATACCAAGTCTCATACGCCTCATCGATGAACCCGTATACCTCCTCGATATCCGGAAAGCACGGAAAGCATTCAACTATCCGCAATGACTCCACCCAGCTCATGTGTTTATACGCAGCGTCGGCCTGGTTGTAAGGCGCGTTGCTTTTGATCTTGTGAAAGGTAGTCCAGAACTGCTCATTGCCAGCCCAGCACAGTCGTATTTCTCGTGCAATTGCCAACTCTTCAGGTAATAGACCTCGCTCTATTGCTCTCTCAATCGCAGCCCGCGCGGCAGACCAACCATTCTCGATAAAAACTTGTTGCAACAGCGGCAAGTGTACTGGGTCCCAATCGGATTTGGTCAACACCTCGACTGCTATCTGTTTTGCACGATGTTCGCGGGTAATACCATCCTCATCACAATTCTCGTCTCCGAATGGCCTGTGTGCCTGTGCATCAAACTCATCCAGGTCTTCGAGTTCCTCCCAGCCTAGCTCTTCTAACTCTTCATCCAGAGGAGTCTGTTCGTCGGTTGCGGCCAATTCATCCAGTAGATCTTCATCTTCCTCATCGATCTCATCCGAGAATAGATCTTCGGTAATGGACTCCTCATTGTCATCGTCCCCGACAAAGCTCTCTTCCTGGAAAGCTTTGTCATCACTTTGATCATAATGTTTACCGGCAGGATCGCCGTCAGTCATCGCAGCCGGGGTGGCTGGTTTAACTAACTGCTGTGGTGGTCGGTAATCACTCAGGTCAAGTGTTTGCGGGATTGTTTCTGTTTTATTGGTTTGGATAACTACTGAATCAGCACGCTGAGTCGCCGATCGCGGGATATGTTCCTTATACCTGGCGTGAACTCGTTGATCGCTTAACGAATCACCAGCACCCGTCCGTAGCCGATCAGTGATCTCTCGATCCACATTAAAAACAATCTTTTCTTCGCCGTCTGGCTCCGGCTTTTCCAGATGGTCGCTCAGTACAGGCGCTACACTTATTGATGTAAACGTTGGCTGATCTCTGCCGGGTGATTTTGGTTCATCGTATTCAAAGTCGAAAACTTCCTCGGAAGACTCAACAGCCTGTGATTCAACGAACGCCATGTCGTCATCATCAAAATCGTCCACACCATATTCTGGTGTCTCGACGATTTTTGCTCTGACCGCCTGGCTTATCTCCAGTGATTTTTTTAGATAGGTAACAGCCTTTTCTGGCTGACGATCAAGCAGGTAGGCGCGACCTAAAGCACTGAGTACGGCCGCAGAATTTGAATCGCAACCGAGGTATTCAAGCAATAGATCAATAGCTGCTTTGCGTAAACCACCGCTTACCAGTTTATTGGCTTCTACTAAGACTTGTTTCTGGCTTGTGTCTGCACTTTCCATGTATTTACCGAAGGCAGTTTACCTCTGTTTATTCTATTTTTGTTCTTGCAATCGTTTCGACTGCCAAAGATCCCGCGGGTAACACCCCCTTTTCCGACCAGCATCAGTGTTTAAATCTCTGCGTCACCCAGCCTTGCGTCCATTACCTTATCAGAAGGGGGAAATTTTGCGCATTTATTCTTACCAATAGTTTGGCGTGTCTGCGGGCCTGACCATTAAGCGATCATGGACGACAAGGAATTGTCAATTTTGAGTTCAACTCTGGATCTGAGGGGTGATATTAAGGTGCTGATATTATGCCAACATGGCCATACTCGCCTTCCTCACGCCTTGTCATCCATTCTTAGGTTACTGATACATTGATACTTTTTTGAATACACAACCAGCCATAGCCCTGATACGATGGAGCCGTTGTCCCGAATGAGTAATGCGGCAAATCGCTCCAACCTGACCTCTTTTATTCGCTGACTTGGTGACCCAGTTGACTTCCCCCTAGAGTGTTTTTCTGCCCGGGCTGATCTTCGATTTATTTGGCTCCACACCATCTGAATGCGCCTGCCATCGACATCCCAGTAATTATTCCCCATTCAGTACCTACTTAGCAGGAATACGACTTTGATGGACTGACGATGCAATGAGTCACAATTGATAAAAATCAGCAACTTGCGACATGTATTTGTCGTTGAGAGGTTTAATCGTCTATGATTGATTTGATGAACAGAAACAGAGCATTGAGAATCGGGCAGTTAACGCTAAAAGTCGGCGGCGTTGTTGTTGGGCTTGTATTTACGCTGATTGCCACGTTTCGAGACTTGATTACTGCTTCGGATTCACCAACGCAGGAAGATGATGTCCTGGGTAGTTCTATTCGCGGTGGTGATCTGAATTTCCGAACCGGCAAGTTTGATGACGGAACCGACCCCGCAGGTTGGTATGGGCGCGACTAGCGACGAGCCCCTTTCTGAACAAGCGATTTTCCGATGGCACCACCACGCTGGCCAGCATCCAGCGCAGTGCTTCTGAGAGGGTTCGTAGCAACCTCGATTGACCGCCCGACCTGCACCCCTACCCAAGCCATCATCCCACTCCACAGCAACGGCAAGCCAAGATAAAGACTGGTCGTGATCATATTGAGCAACATCCGCTTGGTATCATGCTCCCCAGGGTTGGCGAAGATTTGCAGGAATATATTCACATCCGGGTACATGGACTGGATCAGGTTCTGATCCACCCACATGGCGAGATACCAGAGCACACTCCAGAATTTGACGGTGAAGATCGCCATGGCGCCGACAACCATCATGGAGAGGGAGTACCTGGAAAGTACGACAACCATTGGCAGCAGGGCATAGATTCCCAGCAGCAGCATGGCCTGCACCATCGGCAACGCTTGCAGGACGGCTGTGATGGTTACTGAGAAAAGAGCTGAGGCGGTGAGCACACCCCCGGCGGCCAAACCGCCTTTTACAATATTCTCTGCGGTGCTGAGCAGTCCCGTGCTGCCGCTGTTGTTGGCTACCAGATCGTTGTTCGACCAGGCCGGTGGTGAGTTCGTGAGCACGGTCCTCGCGACTGCGTCGTTCTGCTGTTCCCCCGCCAGGGCAGGTGCAACCGCAACGACGAGGCCGGAGAAACCGGCGGAGGTGGCATCGGCTTCATCGATCAACTTCTTACGCAAACCGATAGCACCATCCCCCCACCACTGTTTGCAGGTGGGTTTCCCCCAGGCGGGTGGAGTTGCCGGGTCGTATTCCGTATCCCGAACCGCGTTGTAGGCCCAGCCCGGGATCTGGTTCGCCGGACGCAAGGTATCGTAATAGCCAACAGTATCCCGGTATACGTGGGAGCCCATCCAGTCCGGATCATCCGGGCCATAGGTGGTCAGCAGTGCGCTGACGGCAGCAGCATTGGGCTGCTCGGCCTGGAACTTGGAGCGAGCCGGGATATAACACTGGGTGAAAAACTCACTCATCTCCTGCCTAAGACGAGGATCGGCAATGGTGGCTAGCCTGGCCTGCTGCTCGAACGTACGCATGTCGCTGGTGGAGGGCATGCCTTCGATAGCCGCGTGGTTAAAGCCGGAGGTCATGGCCAACACGGCGTACCACCAGACAGGGATGTTTACCGTCGCCGGAGATCCATTGAACCCGTTTACGCCATAGGTACTCTGTGGCGCAGCTATGGTGGCTGTCGCTGGTGCTGGGTCATTCAATGTGGGTGGTGGCGTATAGCTGAGCGTGCTAGCATTCAATGGGGTCAGGGCAGCGGGTTGCCCGGCCAGCACCACCACCAGCAGTGCGATGAAGAGATCGATCTCCATCCGCCGCAGCGAAAGGCCGGTAACCGTTCCGAACTCACCACCCTGTGCCGGCTCCCGCCAGTTGTCGATGAGAATCCCCAGAAACGGGAGATAAACGATGCCGGTACCGACCAGAACATCCCAGAGTACCCCGTAGAAGGCCCAACCGAACAGGGTCGTGAAGAGTTCGAGATAGCTGTCGAGCGTCATGCGACAGTCCCACTCGTTGCCAGGAAAAACCGGCCGAAGAGATCCTGACCGATCATCAGTTCGATGATCAGCAGCCAGATAATCACGCGCCAACGCAGTGCGTGCAGTCGGGATCGTTCTGTCACATCAACTCGGCCAGTGCGGGTTGCCAGATTAACCAGCCATGGCCATAGGACTGCCAGTACTGCAATAAACATTAGCCGGATGACACCGGCAAAAGGTTTCAGCCGCGCGACTTGTTCCGAAACGGCAGAGAGAGACGAGAGTTCCGCCACCTGCCAGAGAAGCGCACCCACAGCAAAGATCAGCCCGACAGCGAGGATCGATAAGCCGAAAAACCAACGCCTGCGTATGGATGGCACCTTACTGAACACGGCCATTACTCAATGGTCTGGAATCCAAAGGTGACACCTGCGGAACAGTTAGAGAGGCCTGGCGTTTGGCCGCAGCACGCTGCAGTAGCGAGGTCAGAGTATTTGAGACGACCTCTTTGCGCACTCGCGTCTCGAACAGCAGGTTCTCGATCTCCTTGTCCAGTTCCGTAATGGAGGTATCGGCATGTTCACGCGCCACCTCGGTGGCATAGACTTCCGGCACCTGCCGCCCGGTCAGCAGCAGGCGTCTGGCGAACAGTGCTTTTTCGACCGTGCGTGCTGTGCTGATCTCCGATACCAGCCTGCCCATGATCAGGCCCTGCTCGGTGGCAGGCATCTCCCGAATCGCCTCGATCACCTGCCGGGTAATGGCAACTCCCGGGGCAGTGATCTTGTCCAGGTTGGCCAGCGTCGGTGGCGTGGCACCACTCACCAGGGTCTGTAGATCAACCGTCACCGTGGCTGCCTCCTGGTGCAGCTTGGGCAACAGACCAGTACCCGGAATGCTGTCCTTGCGGCAGGTATCGCAGGTAGTGACGATATTTTCACCCACCACCTCCACGACCCAGTCGCGGGCATCCGTGGGCGTGTTCCAGACTTCAGATAGCCGGGTTGCGGATGCCGGAGGAATAGGGCCCGCCGCGGTAATCGGCCGATTCATGTTGATGTTGTAACCGGCTTTGACGATATCCCCGGTGAACTGGAGTGTCGGCTGCCCTGCCCCGCCGGCCTGACCGCCGACCCACGGGATACCGCTATCACCATTCGAGGTCTCGACCGATCTCTTCGCGGTCACTGCATCGTTGCCACCGATCCCCATTTGAACTTTCCAGTCATTACCCTTGGACAAGGTGATCAGGTCGGCATAGGGATTCTTGCCCTGAGCAATCTCGGCCTCCATCTGCTCGCAGGACTTGGTCGCCAGCTGCATGGTCTCCTGGGCCTGGAGTAAGGCATTCTGGAACATGTCGTAAAGCCCGGGATTGGCGCGTTGCAGAATCAGTGCCGGGAGGGCAGCGATTGCGGCACTGGCGGCTGCAGTCATCGCACTCATCATGTTGTCGGCACCGGTGCGGATGTCATTCAACGTATGGGTAACCGCTGCCACTGGATCGAATTTGCCGCAGCTGTAGCCAAGACCCAGTTGAGCCGATCCACCCAGGGCAACAGACACAACGGAAGGGTTGGCCGGCACAGAGACGGGTTCCGCCCCACCGATCTCGTAATACCAGAGACTGTCTTCGGTCGGCGCCTGGGCAGCCATACCGGTGCTGCTCCAAGCAAGTAACGATATGAGCAACCAGGCGGAAACATAGACTTGTGAAGATGAAAAGCGCATTTTTGGTTTCATGGCGGATAGGAGAACCAATCGATGTCGAACAGGAACCACTGACCGCGACGGCGGCAGCATTGGTAAGGTCGCCAGAGGTTCCAGGCATAGTCCCCGGCACTATCGACGCGCCCGCCACCCCAGCCGGTGAGACTCGCAAGGTCATTGGTACCAAACACGTTGCAACTGGTCTCTGTGTTAGGAACCAGCATCTGCCAGGTACCGGTACTCCGGTCCTTCTCCACCAGTGGACCGGGCGGCCAGACCCTCTGACCGGATCCAGACGAACCAATAATCGGGATATAGACATGCGGCTGCCCGGTACGCGTGACAATATCACCAGAACGTTGAGCATTGATGGCGGCAGCCTTGGGTTCCTCTGCCTGGGTGGTCCAGCCTGTGCGGGGATAAACCCCACCCCAGGTCTGCAGGGGCCAGGTGCCGATCTCGCGCAGTCCCGGAAGCAGACTCGCCGGGTAGAAAATCTCGGGGACCTCCTGGCGCCAGGACAGGGCATCGAGTCCGGACTGGAAATAGGGAAAGAAAGATGTCGTCTGGGATTGGCACAACAGTCCCACACCGGCAACGATGCCGGAGAGAGAACTGAGCGGATGGCCGATGGCATCCGCCTCGCGAAAAACCAGGTTCTTGTGGTCGCGCTTATTCCCACTCCCTTCGGTACGATTACCCGCACTGTCGATCGGAAGCGGCAACAAGGTACCCAGCAGGCCAGTTGCCGCCGACTTCTGTGCAAGGCCGAGTGTCGCCCGAATCTCCACCCAGGGATTGCCGCCCAGTTCGTTGTAGCTGCTGACCACCAGATCGGGATTGTAGTGACCTATCTTGATCGAGGTTCGGACTCTGCAGCCGGACCAGGAGCAGCGCAGCCAGAAACACATCCCGATGGGCATCCAGCGCATACAGGAGAGCGCCGCTGCCGTCGTCTTGGCGACAATGCCAGGGGTTGTGATGGTGCTTGTATTTCCAGCCACTGGAAAAAAGAGCACGGTTGCCAACAGGAAACTGAGGTAGCTTGGTGCCTTCATGGCCGAGCGCCCACCCGCCATGCCTGGTAATGATTAAGTGCAATACGCAGGTCGGTCAGACCATAGATCACTGCCTCACCATCGAATACGATTGCAGGATAACGATCGACACCGTATTGCATCGCCTTTGCCAGACCAACAGCCGCACTCTGAACCGCTGCCATCGTCTGTTCGTCCAACTGCTGTATGCGTTGTAAAGCGATCTGTTTGGAATGATCCGGGTCAGCGGGGAGGTTGTTTGAAAGTAGCGTCTCAAACCGTTGAATACCGTCCAGCTTATAGACCTGAAGATCGATGTTCTGGTCTGCTGCTTTGGTTTCATCTTCAAGTTCCCACTGTACTTCTCTGTCCGCTGTGGTGAAAACCTCTACCGATAGTGCTTGCTGATTGGCGGATGTTGCATGCGCCCGGCTAAAGCCGATGACGGCTGCCAACATGAGCATGATGAAGAAGATGCGGATCATGGCCTGGAGTTTGCTCCAGGCTTCAAAGTCGTTACAGGGGAAAACCAATCACCCGTTGTCGTGGTTTAATTGGGGTCAGTCAAACGGTCTCGCGGTTCAGGTGCTCGCGAACCCAATCGACCAGATCGCTTGCATGCTGTTGAAACTGTTTAACCGAGTTGTGGCCGGCACCCTCGATCTCAATGAGTTGAACAGGATTTTCCGACAGCGCATTCTGTTTAATCAGATGCATATCGCTGATCGGCACAACCGCGTCCTCTGTCCCATGCACCAGCAGGACGGGACATCGAATGTGTCGGATGCGGTTCATCGGGGCGATCTCCTCAAATCTGTATCCGATCACCCACTGGATATAATTTATGATCAGGGGTGTTAACACCTTGGGGAGCCAGGGACGGTCCAGATGCCGATTCATGACGAGATTTGGATGCGCAAAACCAGACAGTCCAATCACCAGATCAATATCGGTTCTGTGTGACGCGGCCAGCATGGCGGCTGCTGCACCGATCGAATGCCCAAACACCACGATCTTCTGACTGGGATCACGTTGTTTTGCCCATTCAATGGCGCAGCCCAGATCTTCCGCGAAGCGCGGCAGCGAGGAAAAGCTATCCCGGTCGCTCTTGCCGTGATTACGCGCATCGTAGAGCAGCACACTCATACCGGCTTGATGAAATGATCGTGCAAGCGGGAGCATCATTTGCGCATTCGCCCCCCAGCCGTGAACCAGGATGACGGTACACAAGTATTGCTCTCCCGGAATCAGCCAGGAATAGAGCCGTTTTCCTTTAGGTCCCGGCAGGTACTGCTGACTGAAGGGCAGTGAGAGGCTTTCCGGCGTAGTGGTTTCAACCCGCCTGGGTGCCCGGTAGACCCGGTGCAGAACAATCGGAAAGAGCCCGATCAGCGTAATGCAGGCAGCGGCAGTGATTAAGACGAGGTTCATCGGGCCTATGATAGAGAGATAGGCAAGGGCTTGCAGTAGATACCACCCCTATAGACAAAAGCCTTCTGCGACTCACCATTTCCCTGCCCCGCTGCAAACGGTTCAATCGGCCGCCTCTAAGCGATCAGGCAGTACGATGTTCTGCGATACGCTTAGCCATCACATACACTGCCTCCAATTCACAACATCCCCGTTCCATCATAATGGCCGCGCGCGCCGCCTTCTCATGTTTCTCGGTCATCGCCAGCGCCAGGGACAACGGCGGTGGGACATTACGAAACAGCGCTTCGAGGTTATCCGAGAGCACCACACCCTCCACGTATTTACCTGGCTCTTTTCGTGCGGAAAGTAACAGGCTGCGCTGTACATCGGTCAAATCTTTGAACCGTGCGATCTGTTCGACCTCTTCCTTGGGCATGACCAGACACAACCACCACTCCATCATGTTGAGCATCTTGCGGCTGGCATCAGGGAAATCCTCCAGGTTCTGCGTAGCGATCCAGAACCAGGCGCCGAGTTTGCGCCACATTTTAGTGATCTTGACCACATAGCGGGCCAGCAGCGGGTTGGTGGTGATGATGTGACCCTCATCGGTAATCACCAGTGTCGGCCGAGCATCGTGCTGATGGCGCTCCACCAGATCGTTGATGTGGCTCATCATGGAGATGTAGGCAACGGTGAGCTGATCCTCGTAGCCCTCCCGGGCCAGTATGCCCATCTCCAGGATGGTGACATCGGACTCCGGCCAAGGCGTACCCGGCCGGTTGAAGAAGTAGCCGGCGAGACCGGAGCAGAAAAGCGCCATGCCATCCCCCATCTCCATCGCCCGGTTACGGCGTGACTCGGGCAGCGTCTGATCCCGCCCGATTGCATGCAGCGCTGCGACCACATCTTCGGTGATTACCTGGGCACGTCCGCTCTCTTTGACCGTCTTGGCGGCCAGAAAGATCGCGTTTCGAATCAACAGCCGGTCAGCCCGTGTCATGCGCGCGTCTTCACGCTCATCACCGCCGGTGATCATAATCCTCGCCGCAATCTCCATCTCGCCGAGGATATCCCTGCCCGTACCCTCTTCGTCTATTTCGTCATCGTCCAGTGCATCGGGATCGATGATGATTCGGAGACGGCTCTCCTTCTCCAGCATACGCAAGGCGTCGGCAAACGGCGGTAGGCTCACATCTACGTTTGGGTTCAGCGTGACCTGGTTCACCGATAGCCCGTTCGCTTGAAAGTCCTGACCGAGCAGAGAGAATGAACCCCCAGCTTCGATGATGAAAATGCGCGGACGGTACACGGCGGCCATCTGCTGCAGCAGATAGACCAGCAGTGCAGACTTCCCCGCACCGGTAGGTCCGAGAATGAGCATGTGGGCGTTCTTCTTGCGGTCCTCGTGATGGAGCGGATCGAACACCAGGGGCTCGGCACCCCGGTTAAAGAAGACCAGGCCAGGGTGTCCGGTCCCCTTCGACCGCCCATACAGTGGCAGTAGGTTGGCGGTGTGATTGGAAAACACCAGCCGCGACCGCCGATTGATCTTGTCCAGCGACACGTCATAGGCCATCGGCAGGTTTCGGATGTAGCTGTCCAGGGTCAGCAGATCGGCCTCCTGCAGGATCGGTTGCAGTCCGTTGGGCAACAGCAGTGCGTTCAACTGGTTGATGTTGGCGCGTAGTGATTTCAGATCATTTCCCCGAACATAGAAGGCCATGCAAAGCGGATAGAGTTTATTGCCTCGCGCCATCTCCCGTTCAACCGCTTCAGCATCCTCGCGAGTGAGCTCGGCTTCCGCGGAATCGCCCACCGCGGCCCGTTTGACCTGGGCGATATGGTTGCGCGTGAAATCCTGTGGCTTGACCGTCAGTGTCATCACCATCACCGTCTGTTCGGGCAGCCTATCGAACAGAGAGAAGACGTGATCGCCAGCCTGGCGTTCGGCAGTCATGTGCCCCACCTCGGGTGCCCGGCGCAATCCCTGAACCGTGACGATGCTGTGCGGCAGATCATCGAACCACCAGGTGGCCGAGGCGTTATCCGATTTCGGCATCGTCAAGGTGAGGCGTTCGGCCAGATCGTAACCAAAGGGAAGGTCTTCATCCCCGGGATAGGGGGCGATCTCCAGCAGTTTGTCGGGATCACCATCGGCTATTTCGGGGGCTGGATTGAACCACTTCAGACACCACTCGTAGAGGTCTTTTCCAGTTCCTCTTCGCGCGCGGATCCCGGCCGAGGCCAGCGCAGCAACCCATTTGATCGCGACATCGTTCAGCGCCTCTTCCACCTCAATTGCCGATGGCAACTTGCCCCTGGGTTTTAATCGACGATAGAGCGTAGCGCGCACCCTGCGCACCTGCCCGCGCCAATGGGTGCCGGTCACGGCCTTATCTTCAAACAATCCACCGGGTCGTGTGATCCGCGCAAGGTGTTGGGAAAACATAGTCTGGAAGTGCCGGGTAAATGGTGTTTTCTTCGCACTCGGTTGCGGGTAGTCTGCAATCTCTTTCTGAATTCCCTGCAGGCTGGGTTCGTCCTGCACGTAGACCTGCAGTACCCAGGGGGCATCGTCCTCTTCCGGAATGGCATCGGTCAGCGCCGTCTGGATCGCATCCCGTAACTGTCTCATGAACTCGGGTGTGCGTGCCTCGGTACCAGCCGGTGTCAGCTCGAACAGCGCACCGAGACTGATACCGTCCTCCAGCAGAAAGGTCCGACTCTCCGGATCGTACTCGACCCAGGGCAGTAGATCGGTGAAGGATGATGGGCGCCGGTACAGCTGCTTGACCATTGTGTTGGTTACGGGGGCTTCTGCTGGTTGCGCTTTATCTTTTGATATATTTGGTGGTTGCTGTTTCCACATGATCGATTTGCTCTACCGTTCCAATATTTCTGACTGAAACGGCACTTCACCCGGCAGCGCGTACTCAGTACGTTCATACATCGGAAAAGCGGTGGCATAACCCGGCACCGGTACAGACTCTTCGCCTGCCAGGTGCGGGAACACATACATCACCAGGGTCGGATTCGGAAGCCTGGGAAAGATGGCATCTATCTCGTTGGCCGCATCGCGGGTATATCCATGCAACGCTGCATTTCCGGACAGGATGGGGCGATTGCCCAGCTCCTGGCGAATAGACAGCGGGTCTTGGGCGTTCATCTCCTGGATATGTCCCTGATAGATATCCTTCATCGAAGGCCCATCCTGAGGCAGCACCGCCTCCTTGGTGCTGGCGCAGCCTGCCAGGCTAATCAAGCCGAGTGCGGATATGAGGATCAACGGGTTTTGCATGCGTCAGTCTCCTGCCGGTGGAATCGAGATCGATCGGGAGTTCATGATCGACGTGAATGGCAACGCGGATGCCGGCCGGTACGAAGACCGCATCGAAACTCTGGGACTGGCGTTCCATCAGCCACTTGCCGACCTCGTCACTGCCGCCGGCGATAGTCTTGCCGAGCACAAAGGTACCGGCGTCACCGGTGATGTTACTGGTCACCCCGCCGGCATCGCTGACCACCGACGTGGTCTCGGCAGCAGCCGCAGCCTGCGCGGCCGCCTGGATGGCCATCACGCCAATACGCTGTGTGAGAAACGCCGGTGCGTTGGTCTTTCGCTCGCCGCTGATGCAGGGAATGCCCTGCTGGTCCGAGATCCAGCCCAGCGGTTTGTCCGCGCCGCCCGATTGGCCACCGGCCTGGCCTCTGCGGTCGTCGCTGGAAATTGTCCGGATGGTGCCGTCGTCGAAAACAAAGGTGACCGAATCGAGGCGTCCGGTGACACAGGAGAGGGTCCAGTCACCAATCGCCGTGCCGCTCCAGACCATGCCCTGAACACCGGGTATCGTCAGCCCGTTGGCGGCCAGGTTATCCGCACCGGTAATCACCTTGAACGGCATGGGGTCACGCACCTGCCCCTGTACCGGAACCCGGCCAACCAGGGCGGTCATCGCGGTTGAGCCAATCAGCGTGGCGTTGCGGGGGACGGTGTAGACGGGTTCGACGCTGTTGATCTGCTTGGCGATGTTGCTGGTTCGCTCCCGTGCTGTGTCCAGCACCCTGCCTGCGGATTGGCCGGTCTTGTGCAGCAGACCACTGCCGTTCATTGCCGGGGTATCGTCGTGAGCGTGTTCCAGCGGTTCGATCCAGATCAGGCTGTTTGCAGGATCTGTACCCAACCCATCTAGCCCCAGGCCCACCGGGATATCGCTGCCGGGTGGGGTCAAGTTGATTTGAGAATAGGACTGGGACAAGGCATCCACCCGCGCTGTCAATGAGGAGAGCACACCGGAGTCCAAGCGCTGACTGGCGGCCTGATCCTTTTCTCGGGACAAGAGTTCACGAGTTACGCGGGTGGTAACGTTATTCTCGATTTGGGTACGGCTGGACAGCAGCTCCCTGTTTTCACTGCGCAGTCCCGTGTTGTCCTGGCGCAGCGCCTTGACCTCGGCGGTCATGGCTGCGACATTGGCTGTCAGCGTTTTGATGGTATCCGCCGGTGTATCTGCATCCGGATTCGACGCTTGCGGAACAGAGTCCATCGTCAGCTGCCCATCTGGTTCACCGGTACAGGATTTCAGGGTGACGAATACCAGCATCAGCAGTACGCCGCCGGCCAGCAGGGGTAGGAGTCGGTTACTGGTTGCGATCGCCATGATGCCCGCCTAAAAAGAGACACTGAAGGGTCGGGCTGAAATCAGATAAACCGCCGTGGTATCCGCCTCATTGCCGGCGGGCAACAGGCGATGATGCTGGAAAGCCGCTGTTAGCCAGGTGCCGCGAAGATTGCGTGGATCCAGGGTCTGTGGATGATCAGAACGATTGGTGAGTTTGACGGCTGTCAGGTAGTACCCGCCTGCCCGCCAGGCAACCAAAGGTATGGCATCAATCGCGCCACCACGGACCAGATTTATAGGATCGCGCGCTACCGATGTGCGCACGATGCCAGGTCTGTCCGACAGAAGTCGTGCCGGTGCATAAAGTTGCCGGGCTGCGAATCGGGTCAGGGCCACATAACTGATATTCGAGGCAACGGCATTGCCGTCATTCAAGTCACCAGGTTCGCTCGCATCCTGCACAAAGACCTGGATGGGGTGGTTCTGGCGTGGCTGTTTCGATGCCGAGATATCGAAGAGATAGATTTGGCCGCCTTCGATCTCCCGCACCATGACGCGAGTCGACTCGAAAGGTGCATGGGATAGGAGATAGACGGTCCCGTTCACGCTCTGGGTACGCAGCAGCGGCTGCAGATTACTGGGCACGCCCACCTTGACCGAAGACGGAAACTCTACCTGTCGTTCCACACCCACTGTCACTTCCAGCCGGATAGGTGTCTTCTTCCATTCAATCCGCTCGGTGGTTTCCGATGCGGCATTGACCGGAGCCTGGAACAGCCACAAAGTAAACCCAAACCAGCAAATCCAACAGGTTTTCCAATGACTGGTTAGCAGCATGTGTTGTTTCCTTATCATTCTTCTGGCCTGGGTTCAGTACTGAGCTGGGTTTCGGTCAGCCGATGAGGGCCGACACCACTGAACCCATCCAGCGCCAGTCCCCAGGGATTGGATTCCGGATCGACAGATAGCTTGACCACCCGCAATGGATAACGAATCGCCGTTTTCTTCACGGTCATCCCTTTCACCGACTCGAAAAGATCCAGATCCAGCCACACCACCCAGACTCCGGGGGCGAGCACATCGACCCGGCGCTCCTCGAAGCCGTGCCCGGTCATCTCGTGGACACCGCGTACGCGATAGCTCAGCTCACCCTGTTTGGCTTTAAGTTCCATATCAGCGACCAGGTCCGCCCGATAGCGTGGCGTCAGATAGGGCGAGACCCGGAAGATCGCCTTGCCATAGTCTTTGGCGCCGTCTTCCGCCCACCGGTTGAGCTGCTGAAAGATGTAGAAGGCGAAGGCGTATACGTTGGCCGCTGGCACTTCGTCTATGGCCAGCGTCGCACCAGAGCGCAGATCCGGCGGGACATGCACGGTGAGTTGTTTGGGCGCCTGGCTCCAGCCGAACCAGAGCGCCAGAACAATGATCAGCTGTAGTCCGATAACAGCCCACAGTGACCGGAGGTGGGCACGGACGTTATCGATCTCGTAGCGGTAGCGTTGCATTGCCACTCCTCCCGATGTCCCAGGCACCGCTTCGCCGGACGAATGGTGACCGGCGCAATCCACAGTCCGACAACCAGATGCTGAACCGTTGTTGGTAGTGACCGTCCGGACGTCCGCGTTTCAATCGTTGAAACAGGCTTGCCATTACGATCACAGTACCGACGACACCCACACCCGCGAGGCCAAAACCCATGGTGACCGCACCCAACAGCCCCGCCAGCAGAAGACTGACGGGCAACCAGATGAGCGCGGCCACCCCGACGATGATGCCCAGCTCAGACGACGAACAGCCTTTGAAGATCGCCGGCTCCGCGTTGAGCCGATCGGCCAGGATGTCGTCGCGACTGGGCATCGACTAAATTACTCCCGCGGCTTCGGTCAACAGATAGCTGGCAAAGATCAGCACGATCGCACCGACAATGCCCAATACACCCACCTCGGCCCACTCGGCTTTGCCCTGGCGTGCCTCGTTGAACTTGGAAAACCCGAGATAGGCGATCCACAGGAAACCGAGCACCGCAATCGCGAGCCCCAGGACCAACCCACCGTCTTTGATGTAGCCTTTGATGAGCGCGATCCAATCACCGGCCGCCGGCGCTGTACTGGGTGCGACCGGGGTCGGCAAGGCTGCCCAGACCGACTGTCCTGCAGACACCGCCAGCAGCCCGATTGCGGCCGCCACCTTTCTTACTGTTTTCACCACCATTGTTTACCCTCCCAGGTAACGGGGTTGCCCCCTTTCATCAACACCGGGGCACTCCCCGAAACAGAAACAACTACGACCTTCTCACCGCAGATAAAACCCCAACACCATGAGCACGATGCTGGCGCGCAAAGCACTCCAGACCAGATCGAACAACACCACTTGACCGCTCTGCCAGGCACGGAAGGTACCCAGCGACACCCAGATGACCCAGATAAAAGCGAGCACCAGAATGACCGATGCGATACCGGTCAGAAGCGTTGCCGGTGTGACTCCGGAGCCTGCTTGAAATGCCGCATTCTGTGCGCCGGTCATGGCTACTCATCACCGGCGGTAATCGCCGCGCAGTGGCGGAAAGGTTCTGGGTTCAGCACGGGGGGCATCGATATGATCCTGGATGCCGCGTTGAATCTGATCGAGATCCTGACGCAGCCAGCCATATTGAAACCGAATACGAGCATCGGGGTTGGCTTGCGACGCTGCCTGAGTTATCAGTGACGCTATTGTTTCAATCTCATGAGCGATCCTCGCCAGTAATTCCCGTTCGCCATCTGCGTCAGCATTAACGAACTGAATAGGCAATGCTGTGCCAAGCAGTCCTAAAATCAGTAACTGGGTAACTCGCATTTATGTTCTCCCCGTGTAATGCATGGAGCGCATGGTGGGAGAATTGGGGAGATTCAGCTATGGATAATCCATTCAGGAGAGTGCGGGGTTTTTATCACTGAGAATAATGACGAAGGAATGTAGCGCGGATCACTTCGTTCATATGAAAGCAGTAGATCTTAAACTTTAAGAATGGCGAATGATTAGCGCCACATAATCATTCATTCCCACATTTTTAACTAGCGTTTTCGGCCCAAGCGAGTGTTCGGAGTAATGTAATGGCAAAAGGAATGTATTGCTTCTGCAGGTAACATATAGTTTTTTTGATTTACTACCCTACCGCTTAAACCTAGGTGTCCAGCTTTCTTCCAGCTCTTCTTGTTCTTCTAGATCTTCTAGATCTTCTGTTATTGTAAGCACGGTAAGAGTTTTTCCATAGCTGCCTAGCCCAACTACTTCTTCCATAATTTCAAAATCGCGCTCCCCACCAAACCAATCCATAGAACTTGAAAGCCCATTTTCTTTTTCACCGTTCTTAATATTTTCCTGATTCCTGCTGAAACTGTGGGTGACAGAATCTTTTGGGAGCACCTGTCCTTTCTTAGGCCAATCTAGTCGCCCTATTTCCTTTAGTTCATCCGACATGAAACACCAGTCTATTCTCGAACTTTCACTTAATACCGCAGCTACTGGTTCTGAAGTGAATTCCGTATATCGGATAGCCGTAGCAGTTAATGATGTCTTGCAAGTATCAGCGATCTCATCAATCGCTTCGAATCCAGATTTTCGCTTATCAATTTCCTTTGTAAATAGGCTACGGGGCATCAGTAGACCTGCAGCAAAATGATCTGCTTCCCTTTCATATTTGTTCCCAGAGATGAATCCCGCCCTTGATTCATGCACTCCGCCTATTGGCAAAATGCTCTCATGATGCCCTGGAAGTAAGTAATGGCCAAGTTCGTGGGCAATGCTGAACCGTTGGAATCCTTCAACATTAATATGGGTTGCGTATGCAATACCAAAGTTATTGCCATATTTAATGAGCATCCCAGATACACCCACATCAGAGGCTGGTTTAGCCTCGACGATAATTTCGTGCCTTTTTGCTATCGCTATCGGATCAACAGGTAGTTGGAGCATATTATTTTCTTCAAGATATTTCTCGGCTGCCCTTTCTGCCCACCTGTAATTCACTATTTCTTTCCCCGTTTCACCATTTCGGCGATCATCTTTTCTGCGAGTTCCTTATCGGTTGAAGAAAGGTTCTTAATATCCCTGTAAAGCTGGTCCGCTTCTCTTATTTCTTCTGGATTATCCGCCCTTCCTAAAAGAAAGTCTGTTGTGACCTCCAGCGCATCAGCAAGACGCTTTAGATTGTCAAATGAGGGCTTTCTTGTACTTGTTTCAAAATGAGATATCGCTGCAGGCTTAAATCCGGTCAATTCTGCCAACTTACCTTGGCTAATCTTTCTAAGTTCTTCCCGCGCATATCGCAAACGAGTAGAAAATTCTTCGATTTGACCACTTGACATGTATACGTCCCCGTATATAATCTATTAACGATAATGGTATCTACGAAATAGTATACTTTTGCTATACAAAAAAGGCAATTTCAGTTTTCACATAGTTTCGTTATCTGTCTGATAAAACACGAAATGAATGTGCTATTAAGGAGCACCAAATATGTCAAAGAAAAAAGATATTCATGTAGTACCCCATCAAGATGGTTGGGCAACACGTAAAGAGGGAGCCTCGCGCGCCGGTAGTGTTCACAGAACTCAAAAAGAGGCTCAACAAAAAGCGGGTGAACAAGCCAAACGGGAAAGAGTGGAAGTTGTTACCCACGGTAAGAATGGAAAAATAAGAGATAGCGATAGCTACGGCAATGACCCTTTTCCGCCTAAAGACAGGAAACACTGACCAAAAAAACAAGGGGAAATCACTTTGGATCGAAATGACTTCAAAATACTGTCAATAGATGGTGGAGGCATCAGAGGAATCTTCCCGGCCCATATTCTTCAATGCGTTCAAGAACGTCTCGACATTAATGTGTACGAAGACTTTGACATGATTGCCGGAACAAGCACAGGCTCAATCATTGCCGCTGGTATTGCTTTCCAGAAAAAACCATCTGAAATCGTCTCGCTTTACAGCAAACACGGAGCCGAGATTTTCGGACAGAAAAAACACTCTTGGTGGCCATCAAGAATAAAACAGGGTGTACATTCGAAATATGAGAACAATAACCTGAAAGCAGTACTTCATAGCGAGTTTGGTGAGACCAAGCTTGGTGATATTGAAAAACCATTGCTTATCCCCGCCACAGACATCGGACATGGTGGAGTACATGTATTCAAATCCAGCTACTCAAGAAGCTTCACTCGCGACAAGAATGTAGCTGTTAAGCAAGCAGTATTAGCTTCTTGCTCTGCTCCTGCCTTCTTCGATCCAGCAAAAGTCGATAACTATTTGCTTGCCGATGGCGGTGTATGGGCAAACAACCCAGCATTGGCCGCTGTGATCGATGCACAGTATCGCTTTGATGTTAATGCTAAGGATATTCGCATTCTGTCGATTGGAACCGGACAAAGTAGAACCGCATACGGTACTGACGATAGTAAGGGCTGGGGGTTATTAACCGGATGGAAGAACCTGGAGTTCATCAGCTTTCTTTTATCTCTCCAGGCCCAGGCAACACAAAATTACCTTCAACTTATGCTTGGCGAGCATCAACTGATCCGTCTGGATTTCGAAACCGATAATCCATTACCCATGGATGATGTGGCTGTACTTGATGACCTAATTTCCCGTGCTGATAGGACGTTTACACACAGAAGCCAGGAACTAATGAAGTTTTTCGATATTCAAGAGGCCTAATGAAATGATTTCCAGTGAACAGAAACAGTTATTGCTTGAAAGGATGGTGGAATTGTTGGAGCTTCCTGAATCTGCCTACCAGAAGGCTAAAGACAGATATGAGGATATTGGCGTATATTTGAGCAGGGAAACATCCGCCTGCCATGATAATGATCCACATATATTTCCCCAAGGATCATTCCGACTTGGCACAGCCATCAGACCTTTGGATGAGCGTGAAGAATATGATCTGGACCTTGCCTGCAATCTAACGCAAGGTATATCACACAGAACACATACCCAAACCGATTTGAAACACTTAATCGGCGGGGAGATCAATTCGTACCGTGAAGCAAGAAATATTAAAGTCCCGGTTGAGGAGAAGCATCGTTGCTGGCGCCTTGAATATGCCGACCAACTAAGTTTTCACATTGACATCGTACCTTGTATTCCCGGAGACATGTCCAGACAGCGACTGCTGTCGGAATCAATGGTAGCTGCGGGAGAAAACCGGGCCCTATCTGAAAGTGTCACTCATCAAGCAGTTTCTATTACCGATGACAGGCATCCGCATTACAAGCAGTTGAGCGATGACTGGAACATTAGCAATCCAGAAGGTTATGCACAATGGTTTGAGTCGAAAATTCTGCCTAAATCTCCGATATTTATGGAGAAGGCCCAGATAGATGATCTGCCTCTCTATAAGAGAAAATCTCCACTGCAACGCTCAATACAACTCCTTAAACGCCACCGGGATCAGATGTTTAAAGAAGATCCAGATGTTAAACCCATATCTGTCATCATCACAACGATTGCAGCAAAGGCCTATTCGGGGCAAAGCGCACACGATGTAACACTTCAGGTAATTATTGATGAACTCAAACGATTCTCTGATTCTGGTAGCACAGTTGTTCCTAATCCCGTCAACCCTGAAGAGAACTTTTCAGACCGGTGGACTATGCCGCAGTATAAACACTTGCGGCTACGCGAAAATTTTTCTTCGTGGGTGACGCAAGTTCACATCGATTTTTCCACATTAGTTTCTTTAGCAGATCCAAGATTAATTGCTGAACATGCAAGACAAAAATTCTCCATACGGCCAACAGCTGGGGATCTTGGCGCTTTATTGGGTTTGTCTGTTGCTCCTGCAATTCATACGGGCAAAACACATGAAATACCAGATAATCCGGCAAAACCATGGAGATTAGGGTAATAACATTTGATGAAACCTGATGGGCTGACTGAATTTCTGGCTGACTATCCAGGTATGTCGCTGCAGCCGACAAGGCATAGTGGAACAATTATACGTGGACAATTTCATTTCAAAGCTAACGGATCTGGGTTAGCGACCGAAGATGCCTTTGAGCTTGAAATTCTAATCAATAAACGATTTCCAAGCGAAATCCCTGAGGTCAGAGAAACAGCAGGCAAGATTCCAAAAACTGGTGACTACCACGTTAATCCAGATGGTACTTTATGCCTGGGTTCACATTTGCGCCTAAAAAAAGCATTGCTTGAAGCTCCCGATCTTGTTTCATTTACTGAAAAATGCCTTGTCCCGTATCTATTCAATGTTTCCATTAAGCTTCGCGATGGTGGAGATTTCGTGACAGGAGAATTGGCCCATGGAACGGCAGGTATTATTTATGACTACATGGAGATGTTCGGTTTGAGCGAATCAGGCCAGATCGTATACGCTCTTCAGCTCCTGGGTACGAAAAAAAGGATAGCAAATAAGAAACTTTGTCCGTGTGGCTGCCGACTGAGACTCGGCCGATGCCCACTCCATCACCGACTCAATATAATTAGACCTGCAGCACCGAGATCATGGTTCAGCAAACACAGGAGCGATGTTGAGACAAGGCGTTTTGGTTGAAGTACTGGAAACTGAAATCGAGCCTCCTCTGGTGTCTTTCTCTGCCGATCACTATCGAAAATTGTATAACTGTTTATAAGTAGCAAGCATCCGTTCGCTGGTATGTGAAAGAGTAGTCGTGTCTATACGTAGACTTTCAATAAATCTCCTTTTTCGCAAGCAACATCAAGATGTGTCAGAGGTATTTCTTGAAACTACTAGCAGTGATTGTTACCGTTAATGCAAATATTATCGCAAAAGGCAACACAACAAACGTCGGATGAAGGCTGAACGGTAATGCCAGATACACTACCCAGGTAATCACCACCAGCGGCAAGGCCGCTTTCTTCGCATAGTGGTAGACAAAAGAACTCTCCCGTCCCCCACCCCACCGCCGCAGATCCCGCTGCACCAGTCCATCGACGAGTGCGACCAGACTGAACAGCAGGAATACCGGCATCGCCAGGGTGAGGATCGCCAGACGCACCGAGAACAGCTGGGTGACCTGCATCATCGCAATCACAAATTCCGCAATCGGCCGGTAGATCTTGTGCAGGGTTGTTCGGAGTCCTTGCTCGTTTGCCATCGGTGGTGGCGAGACCCAGTGGATGAAATCGACGAATCGGGTCACCTCGAACAGATAGTGATAGGTGTTATCTGCAAAGCGTTTGGCAAACTGTGCCGGGTCTGATGTGACGACGCTGCGCTTGAAATCGGACTCGAGATAGCTGATCTCCGTGGTGAGCATGGTACGGCTGTGCTCGATGCCTTCGTCCGGCCACCAGAGCACCATGCCTGCCCACTCGACGATGATCGAAAACAGCAGTGAGAGCAGTATCCACTGAATGGCCTTCGCCACGGCCGTCAGGCTTTTTGCGATCAGCCCTTCCTGAACCACCCTGCGCCGTGGATCGGAAACCACTTCAGCCATCGGCACTCTCTTCCCGGCTAATAGAAGAATCAACATCCGCTACGGCTGTCCACCAGGGTTCCTGCACCCGATACCACCGGTCGTTGGTGATATAGGTGCGCTCCATCTCGTTGGCGATCTCGGCCAGGCTCTCCGGCATATCGCTGTCATCCACCGGAAGTGGCATCCGCAGTTTCCAGAGCTGGCCACCCTCCAGCAGGGCGAACGCCTGTCCCTTGGGTAGAGTAATCAATTCAGCCGGCGTGAGCAGCGGAACCTCGGAGACACTGATGCGGTCTTCGTTACGGGATTTGAAATCAACGCCGGAGCCTGGCTCCGACGAATCGTCCACGCCTGAGACGCTCATCAGGGTAAAGACCTCGACCCTGGGCAGTTGCTCCGTGAGCATCTCGGCTGTGGCCATCTCCTTGACCCGCAGCATGATCAGCGTGTTGAAGTTACCGGCGACCTGTCCGGCCTTGGCCCGATTGCCGATGCGTGCCTCCACGTCCGACCAGGTCTGAGTGTAGGCGGTAACCTGGAAACCGGCACCACCCGCTTTGTTTAGTAGGGGGATGAATTCATCCCCGATCAGTTCGTTGAACTCATCGGCGTGCAGGGAGATGGTGGGCGGGGTGTTTTCCGTTTCACCCGGCACGCCGTGCTTGTAGATGTGACCCGCCACCGAGACCAGATCGGCGAACATGGAGTTTCCTACTGCACTGGCCACGGTGGTGTCGGTCAGCGCATCCAGTCCGACATAAACGATCCCCTTGCGGCGGATGACCTCCATCCACTCGAAGATGGGCCGCGTCTCGCTCTTATCCAGATAGTTCGGTGAGATGAGTTCGGCGATGTTGCCAGTGGTGAGTTTCTCCATCAACGGTCCGACGGAGCTGACGATCTTGTCGAAGTAGGTCTTGTCGTATTTAAAGGCCGACATCAGGCCGTCGAGCACCGGGTCGTAGAGATCCTGTGCCTGAAGATGACGCATCAGGGCGATGGCATCTCTGTTTCGGCCCCGCAGTGCCGGGGTCAGATTGCGCTCATTGATAGATCCTGCAAGTGCTTCTACCTGTGCTTTCCACTCTTCGGCTCCCTGCTGGTCCAGATGGTATCTCGCGTACTCCATGAACAAAGGTTCGATATCGTTGATGTAACGCCGGACCTGTTGATAGTCGGGCCGCCGCTTGAGTGCCACCAGCGCACGGGCGATGATATTGACGAAGCGCCAGGCGAACTCCTTGAAGGCAGCCGAGTTGCCCTCACTGGGAAGCTGGTTGGCGATACGGGTCGCCACCTCGGTGATACGGGAAAAATTGCCGATGGCATTGTAGCGTGCGGAAACCTGCGGATACCCGAGGTGAAACAGCGTGAACTCCTTGGCCCGCCCCGCTCTTTTCGCCTCGGTGTAGATCCGCTTCAGCAGTCCGGCATCCCCCTTGGGATCGAACACGATCACCACATCCCCGCGCCGGATGTCCTGGGTGATAAGCATCTCGGCCAGGCGCGTCTTGCCGACCCGGGTTGTGCCCAGCACCAGGGTGTGGCCTACCCGTTCACCGATGTCCACCCAGACCGACTGCTCGTCAGGTTCCACCGCATGCAGAGCCGGCTTACCGCCGACCGCCGGCAGTGGTGCCAGGAGATTCCACCAGGCTCTCGTACCTAACAGAAGGGCCAGCCACTGCAGCATCGGGGTCGACTCCCAGGTCACCTCCTTGCGACGCGCCCATTGATGCAGCCATCCAGGTTGCACATAGTGCTGGACCTCCGGGCGAATCGTATCGCGCAACCGTTGGGTATGCTGCTGGGTCCAGCGAAAGCCCTTGCCCAGGAACAGCTTCCGCCTGCTGAGGGGGATCTGGCTTGCCTGCAGCCGGTACGTGGGGAGTTTGCGCATATTGCGCTGGTAGCGGATGACCCGCCAGGCCTGCCGCCCCCGGATCAGCCCGAGTGTCGCCAGCGCTGCCGCGGCACCATAAGCCACACCCGGTGGCATCATCAAAGCCCAGGGGGCCAACACGGCAATCGCCGCGGTGGCGAAGGCCACCCACATGGACCAGAGTTCGACCGGCGGGCGCAGCAGCGCCTCGATCGGATGGCGGCTCACTGCTCAATGCCGTGGGGGGTAATCAGTACGGGATAGTGCGAGACGCCTAAGACTTTGGCGATATCGCTTGCCGATGCCGGCATGACGGATAGCCCGGCTGCCAGTTCGGCGATAGTTTGCAGATCATCCAGGGTTTCGGCCTGGATCAGCATTCCCACGGCACCGATCTCTTTGAGCCGATCCCGGTGTTCCAGCAGCCACTGCCGGGACAAGTTGTCTGAACCGATCAGGAAGAACGGGCGGGTAAAAGGTCGATCGTGGGTATTCGGTTGGACTGGGCCCGGTGTCAGGCCAGGTGAACGGATCGGCAACAAGGTGGCAAGATCTGCGGCACCCAGCTGCGGGGGCTGGATTGTCGGACGCCGGGGTGCGGTTATATCCGAGGATTCGAGTGCATCGAGAAAGGGTGCGATCGGCTGGGTTTCACCACTGTCATAGATGACTGTCAGGGCAGCGCCGGCCAATGTGGGTATCAAGCCGATGACAATCCCGATCACATTTAATAATTTTACCGCGCTCATCCTGACCCCCTACCCTGCGCTGTTGATCCTGCGCCAATGTGAAACCACCCGTTGACGGTAGCGGTCTGCCCGGTTCTCATTCGCCGGCGCGTGATAACAACCCACGCTGGACCACCAATCCTGTCGGGTCTGGTAGCAAGCCCGCAGGATGGCCGCGCCCACGCGCAAATTATGATAGGGATCGAGCGCTTGCCAGGTTGTTCCCAGCCGTTCCTGGTGGTAGCGCCAATTCACCTGCATCAGGCCGATATCGATCGAGCGCTTGCCCTCGCCGATCCAAGCCGTCAATGCCTGCCACGCTTCCTGACGGGAATTAAAAAAATAGCCCCGGCCGGCCAGGTTCAAGGTCCATGGCCAGGGACGGTAACCGCCTGCCGGCTTTATCTGTCTACCGCTTTCGGTGAGAGCCATGGCGTACAACAATGTGTGTGGAATACCCTGCGCAGTTGCAATAGACCGGTACCCTGCCGGAACTGATCCATTGCTCCAGCTGGCACAGGGCAAAGTCACTCCAACGAGTAGGAGCAACCAATGGCATCTCAATCGAGTCATCACTTATAGATCCGATGCCCGGAACTTCGACAACTCCTCTCCCCGGCGACGCAGCAGGTAGGGCACTTCACCCTGCCCGTTCGTCAGTTTTTTCAAAGCACCCCCGTCGTGATTCAGGGTTACCCGACGACTGCGCACCCATTCGGGTTCGATCCGGTGACTCGATGCCCATTCCCGTACTGCCGAATCATCACCTGGCGCTAACTCCGTGAGATAGATATCGATGCCACTGACTTCATCGATACGCTGCAACAATTTGTCGGCTAGCAAATCACAGGCCGGACAAGTGGGGCGGGCAAAGAAAAGCAGGCGATCGGTGGATTGAAGCGCACTCGTCTCTGTTGACTTTCCAGGTAAACGGTTGATGTCAATCAGCGGCTCATTCGGATAGAGGCGATTTATTGCCGCGTCGTAAGCGAGTTGGAACGAGAGAATACGTTCCACGTCCTCGCGCATGGCACGTGCCCAGGCTTCCGCGTACTGCTGACGTTCCGCCTCATCCCGTGCATGAATCCCAAGCACCTCAATGGGCGATATCGTCGACGGACTGATACTTCCTCGAATCCCTTGCATCAGCTGTTGGTAACGTCGCCATTCCGTTTCCGACAAATCCCAGACGCGGGCACGGGCCAGGTCCGTTTCTGATAAGTCATTCGTTGTTGTGGACGAATCTCGCTGCCCAGTCTCTCTTATCTGGAGTTGGGACAGGTCGGCGGCAACAACCGGATATGAGACCACGAGGGCAAAAGTTAGAGCGGTGAGTTTCAAATGACTATTCATCCGGACACTTGCCCTCACAGCCACCAGGCTGACCGGAGTATGGGATTGTCAGGTCCCTGTAAATGACAGCCCCATCAGAATGACACTGGGTCGGATCGGTTCGGTGCATTCCCTGCGTGACCGGTTGCAACTCCGTTGCATCGGCAACATTGGGCAGGTCCATTGAGGATTGCGGCTCGTTGCCTCCCTTTTCCGAACTGATCGATCCCAGGGTGAATCCCCCTAAGAGCAAAAAAATGGCCAATACGATTTCCATGAGTTCTACCTCGGCAAAGAAACGGAATGGACCTGCCCGGCTGGATCCTGAAGGTTGACCAGTCCATTGAAGCGATCGATGCGGGTGACTGTCCAGCCGGACTGCTGCTCACCCAATTTCAGAAACGCAACACGCCCGGCCTGGGAGGTAGCCACATAGGTAAGGCCATCCCAGAGATCAATGGCATCGATTTGGAATGGCGGGGTCTTAACGGGACGGGGTTTGTGCCTGGCTGCCGGTTTGCGCTTGACGGTTTTTGGCGCCCGTGTCTCGGTGATGAGCGTATCCAGCCGCGAAATGGCCTCATTGATTTTCCGGTCCAGTTCCTGATTGGTTCCCGTCTGGTCGGCAATCGTTACCTTGATTGCCTGAATATCTTGAGTCATGTCCGAGAGTTGGTTCTTCACAACAGCGCTGTCGTTTTGTTGCGATTCGAACCCTTGATCGATTCGATCGGAGATGGATGCCACTCCGCGGTCGATCTTTCCAATCTGATCCTCTATTCCAGCAACTTGTAGTCCATTTGATACGCTAGCCTCGTGCACCCGCATATCGGTCTCTGGTACTAAAGATGTGTTGGCCTTGCTTCCCTCTCTCGAAATCACAAACATCCACAGAACACTGATTATGAGAATGCCGATCAAGACCACAGCCAGCACGGTCTTGTACGCGATCAGGCGGGTTGCTGGTTTTACCCCAGCATCCTCCGGACTGACTTCTTTATCTGAAGAGACGGGTAGATCCGGTTGTCTTTCACTCTTCATCCTGTACGACCTCCATTTCGATGTTGGTCCCGACTGCTAACTGATCCGGCGAACAGCGCTCGAATGTGACAAGCCGATGAACGGGATCTTGCACCAGGTTGAACATCGGTCCCGCAAGAGTTTTCAACGCGTCTCTCAACGTCATCGGCCCCAGGCTTCGATGAACAGCCGGAAGTGGCAATGCAAACAGAGCTAGCGTGTCCGGTTCGATCGACTCGACTTTGGCCAGCCGATAGCCGCTTCGTTGCAGGAGATACCGGACTGCTTCACCCATGGTCTGGATCCGTTCCGGAAGCCGGATGGTCAATGTCGTGGCTAGCAGATCGGTTTGTGCTTTGGTCGGTACGGCGGCAATCACTGAATAACGGCCCACCTGGGCATCGTCAGCCTTGAGATTCAGGCTGGTGAGTGTGCAGAGTCCGACGATAAAGATCGTTGTCGCGGTTACTGGATGTGTAGGATGGTAAAGGAATCGCTTCATGTTGAACTTGGCCTCAGGAGTTTTGTGCAACCCTGTCTGCATCATTACCGACACGCTATCAATCGGGGAATGGAAAACCCTTTCAGGGGTTCGCGTTGTTTTTTCCGAACCTACCGACCTATGTACAGACTTAGCACTTGTTCTCGGGCATGGCCGATTTCGAGACTGATCAGGCATCGCACTTGGTAATCCCGTTCTTTCTGCGCTGGACTCAGCTGCTTTGACGTCGGCCCACCCGCCGCCGGTGATTTCCAACCAGTCAACTCCTCGTAACGTCGCTGGGCGTAGTCATGTCGCAACCCATGCATTCGGGACAACCCGGCGTTGGCGGTCAGGCGTTCATAAACACGAAGCTGTTGAACATAACTGCGCTCGGCGGGGATCAGAGACCCACTCCCGACTTGTTTTCGTATCTGGTCGAGCAGTTCACGCTGGGCATCGGTTCTGACTGGGATCTCCCGGCTTTTTCCACCTTTGGTCCAGGATGCCTTGAGACGGATTTGATCTCCCTGATCTGCAAACCCAGGCTGGAACTTGATCGCTTCCTCCCGGCGCAGGCCGAAGGCTTGTTGTAGCTGCAGGCTCATACGGATGTGCGGATCCGGTATCTTTTCCAGGTCCGAGGTGTTCAATGTCTTCGCCTTCGAAGTGTTGGTCACGAACTGCCGGTTGGGAATGCCGTAATAGTCGTTCGATCGCGCCACTACATTCTGCTTGTCGACTTTCTGTGCCCACCAGCGCAGCACCGCCATCCGGTTCTTGATCGTTCCGGTCGAGAGCTCCTGCTCCAGCCATTGCTTGACCAGCGCATCGACATGCTTCGGTTTCAGTGACCCAGCATTCATTCCGTGAAAACCCAATGCATACAGCTGATTCGCGATAAGCATCAGGTGATGCGTCCGCTTACTCTGGGTACTATAGCTGCCATCCCGGTTCTGGCGGCAGAGTTGTTTGAGTTGGTAGTTCAGGTTTCTCATGGTGTATTCGTTATCTGGTAAGTGTTTATGACCATCCAGCAGCCGTAGCTGACTGGATCCGCTGTCGCGAAACGGTCTTGGGACACCACTCCCGTACGACCTGAACATGCCTGGTCTCAGGCAACACTGGTTTATCCCTGATGGGTAAAGGCCCAGTGCGGACCCAACGTGCCCGGAATTGGGCGTTCCTTGATGGTAGTTACACCTCCTTTGTTGAGTGAGCGGAAGAGATTTCCGCGGTGGATGAAATATGAGCGTCAATTTCCATCGCCAATGGCGATAGTCTGATAGCTCGTGGAGTGGATGGCAGGCTGGCGCCTGCGGTAAAAGCAGATCGAACGATCTGGCTGGACTGGAAGATGGATCAACGGCTGAAAGCCGCCGCGCTTCGAATGATCCGGTTAAGCGCTATTGCCACTGATACACGTAGTGGCCACGGATAAATTTATCGAATGTTGACGTTCTGAGGGCGAGTATAAGAACAGATAATCCCGCCGTCACCCAGAAATTCCGCCCCAAACCCGCGCCGTTAATGGGATCGCCGCCCTCGTCACTACCCCACTTCGTTCACTAGTGACGATGGCGGCTTCGCTCGGGTCGAGCGGTTCGCCAGGCACAGGCCTGTCATACCGCTCGCATTTTAAAGAGTGGCATCGTCCTGCGGTACACATCGACCTGACCACAAACTCCACAGCCGCCGCTAAAGCGGCCCCGCCCTTGGCTGCGCGAGCTTTCGGGCTCACTCCACCGTGACGGGCAGGGACTATGGATTCTATGGACAGCTCGAAGGCCGGATTGGTCGCTGCTGGATACCCCGGCCGCTAACGCTGTGTTCTGGAGGCAATATTGATAGCATGGGCGATGATGAAGAACTGCAGGTAGGATGATGTGGATTCCAACAATCAGAAATCTGCCTGCTTTATGAAGGGTCAGCGTCGATGACACACTCGCACAGGGCACAACGCTGGGTCGGGCATGCCGATCTGGATGCTTTCTATGCCAGCGTCGAGCAGCGTGACTGCCCTGAGTACCGTGACCGTCCGGTGGTAGTCGGTGCCCTGCCCGGCCACCGCGGCGTAGTGGCGGCTGCGAATTACCGGGCGCGGGATTTCGGCATCCACTCAGCCATGCCCATTGCCGAGGCTTACCGCCGTTGCCCGGATGCAGTCTATCTGCGCCCCGACATGGCCAAGTATTCTCGTGTCTCCCGGAAGATATTCCAGATTCTGGGAACCATCACTCCAGTCATTGAACCCGTCTCGGTCGACGAGGCCTACCTGGATTTGACGGGGCTGGAGAAACTCCTCGGACCACCCGCAAGCATTGGGAGCGAGATCAAGCACCGTATCCTGGAAGCGAGCGGACTCACGGTATCGGTAGGCATAGGTCCAAACCGGCTGATCGCAAAACTGGGATCCGAACACCGCAAACCCGATGGGCTGATGGTGGTCCATCCGGATGAAGTCCAGGAGTTCCTGGCACCTATGCCGGTAGCCAATCTGCGCGGCCTTGGCCGCCAGACGCAGAAGATCTTCTCGCGTCTCGGAATCAGGAGCGTGGGGCAGCTGCGTACCGTACCGCTTCAAATCCTAGAGCAACACCTGGGGACAAAAGCTGCACTGAGCTTCCAGCAACAGGCGTTGGGAATCGCTTCATCTGAAATGGTACCCGGCCGGGGCCGCAAAAGCATCTCCAAAGAGACCACCTTCGAGGAGGACGTCCGGGAGCAGGAGATCCTGCGCGATACCTTGCATAAGTTGGCGGCCGAAGTCGCTAAGAGAGCGCGCAGAGAACAGCTTTCAGGTGCAGTGGTGACGCTGAAGATCCGCTTCACAGGTTTCGAGACCCATACCCGCCAGCACAAACTCCCCGTTCCGACTCACGACGAACGGGTGATCCTGCGCGAGGCCTGGGCACTGTTTCTAAACGGCAACCTGCCAAGCAAGCCGGTGCGGCTAATCGGGGTCGGAATAAGTGACTGGCAGCAGACTGAGACCGAACCGATGCAAGCCGATCTCTTTGAACAGCCCAAGAAGCGGGAGATCGACGACCGTCTATTGAAGACCATCGACAGGGTTGCGGATCGATTCGGAAAAGGAATACTGCAGCTGGGATGCACGGCGACGAAGAACACGCACAAACCTCGGTGAGAACTCTATTGTGTTGTTTACCCTGTTTTGATCGCAAGGACGGGTTAGTTATCGTCAGGATCTGCTGTAGCAGCCAACGTAAAGCTACCCCCTTATTAAAAGTTGGTTGGCGTGGATGAGTCGACTGTCCGAACCTCATCATGGGTTTCTGCCCTTCCTTAAAATCGTCGCAGCAGTCGCCAAGATAAAATGGCCAACCATACCAACAAACAGCCGGCAGCAAGGCGTTGTGCGATGCCAATGGGCATTAGGTTCCCCAGCGCAACACTTGCGGCAACCCCAGCGGCCAATGTCCAGGATACTATTGGGGGAGCGACAATGGATGCTTCCCCTGCGCTAGAAGGAAAAAAATACATGGCCAAGACAGAGAGTACGAAGGCCAGTGTGATGGCTCCAATGTGTATTGTTGAGGTATCTCCCAATGGGAAAACACCTGCTGTTAAGAAAAGCATGGCAGCAATGTTCAGTAAAATCCGATAACCACGCACAGCGCGATAGCTACCTATCGCTGCTTGCACGCCGAATACGGCCACTGCCAGACCTAAAAAAGCCAAGAACATTGCCCATCCATACTGCCCAAGGGCCAGCTCGCTCATTAATTGGTGCCGTGGATTATAGTCTGGCTGGAGCAGATGAAGCGCGATAACGGTCACGATGAATACTGCGACTCCGACAATCGTTGCAACGGGACCCCAATGTCGTTTCAGTACCTTATCCATCTAAAGCTTAATATTTTTTCGAGTTGTCCTGCAGACTAACCGCTAGGTAGCAGCGCTGCTATTTCTGGAGTGGCTCAACTAGAAGGCCAGAAATGCTACTTGGCACGTACATACAACACCTTCGCATCCGAGCCGTTCACCTTTCTTTTCTCAATACAAAAGATATCTGTTTTTGCCGCCACGAGTTCACTGAGTTTCTTGAAACCAAAAAGTCGTGCATCAAAGTCTGGTTGCAATTTGGTCAGGTAGCTTCCAAAGGTTCCCAGATTTGCCCATCCGGCATCATCGCTTGCCTGTTCAAGTGCCTGAAGAACAAACTCACGCGGGAATTTCTTGTTTGGCTTGTCAGTGCCGGTAGATTTTTCAGGGGATGATGCCGACGGAGCGGTCTTTTTTATGGATCCATTCTTGGAAGCTTTTAATACGGTGTTTTCTGAAGGAAGCGGGCGAAGCACTTCAGTAAAGATAAATTTATGACAAGCATTCCGAAAAGCATCAGGGGTTTTCTCCTCGCCAAAACCCAGAACAGTGAGCCCTTCTTCGCGTATGCGAAGCGCCAATCCAGTGAAATCGCTATCGCTTGATACCAGGCAAAAACCGTCGAAGCGCCTCGTATACAACAGATCCATCGCATCGATAATAAGCGTGCTATCCGTTGCATTCTTGCCGGTAGTATAGGCAAATTGTTGCACCGGCTTGATGGCATGTTTGTTTAAAACCTTTTTCCATTGAGAACTTGCTGGTGACGTAAAGTCTCCATATATCCGCTTGACTGTCGCTTCACCAAACCTTGCAATTTCTGCAAGAAGCCCTTCGATTACGGCTGCCTGGGCGTTGTCCGCATCAATAAGTACCGCCAGGCGTAGTGACGGTTCTTCTGATTCTATTTTTGCTACAAGCCTGGGGCTTACCATGGACTTATCTCCCTATTTATTAGAGTAAAATAAACGAACTGTGCAGTCCGTATGCTAATTCCTTTCTTGCCACTCATATTGTCTCAGAAAGTCATTTGTCAAGGATAGTCTGGTCGGTTAAGTGTTGCATGTCACACACAGATAGATATCTGTCGGATTTAACCGTTTTTGAGAACTACGAGAAGGGGGTGCCGCTTTAACCCAGCGGCCAGGGGTAAGATGCCGGAGGATTCCGGCTATTTTCAATCCTCATTGGGCAACATGATGGTCATGACGGACTCGCCATGGTCACCCGGCCCGATGATCAACTTTAGTGTCACCGGCTTGGCCTCTGTCGAATACCCATCACGCGGGACCCGGTAGAGCTCGTATAGCAGTCGGTCACCGGAATCCGCACTGGTTCGAATGGCAAAGGCTGCCATGAACAACACGTCATAGAGTCTCCCGGATTGATCCTGGAAAGGATTCTTCTGACTATCACTGTCGGTCCAGGCGACACAATCGGCCCAGACAGCAGATGTCAGAGCGACCGGCAGCTTGAATCCGGCTTCCGTTGGCATGGAACCCGCATCGACCAGTACGCCATCTTCGATAGCCTGGGCACGGGTATAGGTGGAAATTACCTCACCGAAAAAGGATTCGGTAGAATGTTCGTGGGAAGTGTTTGACATGATCTATCTCCTTGTTGGATTAGCGCCAGGTCGCAACTCCTTCCCTGTCGGGAAAGTGTGTGCTTTCCCGGCAAGGTCTGTGAAAATTATCGAACCGTCATAAAATTCCGCGGGCCGCAAACGAAACACTTTCACCGGCGGTGACCACGAAGTGGTCGAGCACCCGCACATCAACCAGTGCCAGTGCATCTTTTAACCGACGGGTAATCGCCTCGTCCGCATGACTGGGTTCAGCCACCCCGGAAGGATGGTTGTGATAAAAAATGATCGCGGCGGCATTGAGCTCGAGCGACTGCTGCACCACGACCCGTGGATGAACCGCAGCGCCATCGATGGTGCCGTGAAACAACTCGGCGACCTTGATGATCCGATGGCGATTGTCGAGGTAGACACATCCGAACACCTCGTTCTTGTATTCAGCCAGTCGTAGACGCAGATAACTGCGCGTCTCCTCCGGACTGGTCAGCGTCTTTCCCGGCTGGTGCTGCTGCGCTAACAGGGTCAGCGCCAATGCCTTGAGTGATTGCTTCTCCGCGTCGTTAAGTTCAGATAACAAAAAACCATCGAAACGGTCTTTCATTTTCTTGGTTACGGTTGATGCCGTGGTGGTCATAACTGATCTCCTCAAATGATAGGGAGATCAGTCCCAGGGGGGAGTGATCCCCCAGGGGTGGAAGTGGGCCGGATAACGGGTTATCCGGCGGGTGTGAAGTTACGCAGCGTGTTCCTGCTCCTTATAGAACGGCTGACCGTCGACCTTGGCCCATGACACACGCAACAGTCGGGCCTTGAGGCTGACACCGGTCTCTCCTGCCTTTTCACCGCTCTTAAAGATGAAGGTATCCGCATACAGATCACTGAGTGTGAACCCGATGAGCACCTTCAACTTGCCCTCGAGTGCCGGCTGGACCTGGCGCATGACTTTCTGTGCCTGGTGGCCGGACACGCGACACTCGAAATGCGTGTACTGGGCATTGTCGACACTGCCCCGAAGCACAGCGATGGTGACACTAAGGAAGGGGGTACCCTCCTTAGGCGTCACTTCACGGACACGGTTGAGATAACCGATGCCGCTGGTGTGAAGATCGAAATATCTGGGACTTTCGTTGTTGGACATTGTGCTTTCTCCTTGGGGTTGGTTTGGTCCGGAGCAAGCAGATCCCTGGCGGGAGTGCTTCCCCGGCAGGGTGGTGCAACGGAGGTTAATTTCCGTTTCGTTGAAGGTGGACCGGCGACTTGCATCGCTGCACCTGTTACACGGTCCGAAGGTGCCTGATTGCCACTGAGTCCGCAGTGACCACGTATAAATTCATCTGCTGCCGTTCAGGCCGCATCGGAGGCTTCACAGACATAGCGCAGGTATTTCAGCATGCCGCGAGCGTTGGCGAAGGCGGGATGCTCGGCGATGACCTGGTTCGGAAACCAGTTGGCGATATCCTCGGCCAGAGCCACAGTTCCCCCACCGACGAACAGGATGCGATCGAGCTCGACCCCGAGACCCAACTGCCGGCGGGTTTCTGCATGAATGCGTTCTACGACCTGCTGTTTGGCTGACTTGACCAGGGGCGCGATGTCGTGGTCTTTACCATGCAGACGCACGATCTGTTGCTCCACTGCCCGTGTCACCAACTGTTCCCCCAGGGTCTCCAGATCGAAACGTTCCTGGATCCCATTGGCCACTTGCTGTTTCACATCCAGCATCCCGCACTGCAGGGAGCCAGAGGAACCGTGGATGACCCCTTGATCCTTCACCACCACGAAATCAGTGGTGCGGCCGCCGATGTCCACGATGGCAGTGGGAACGGCGAGTCGATCTTCATCGAGTGCCGCTCCACCCTTCTGCTCGACGATCACATCGTCGTACCAGGCGGCCAGCGCTTCCGGGATCACCTCATGAAAGGCGATGCCCGCCGGCAAGCGCCCATCTATGGGCTGCACTGAATGTTTTAGACTCGCCCGTTTTTTCTCCAGGGTCTTGTGCCGTTGGTTACCATCCTGGAGATAGAACGCACTGACTGGCAGGCCTGAAACGGCATGCAGGGAGTGCCCACCTAGCCCCGCCTGTTGTAGCGCATGTTGAACGATGGCCCGATTCATTCCGGAGAAGGGGTATCCCTCGAAATGGGTGGGTTCACCATCCACGGTACCGACCGAGTAGAGCGTTCCCTCGGTCTCGTACTCAAAAATACGTTGCTGCCCCTGGTGGATCCAGGTAACACCCGACCGTCCCACCCGGGCACGTGAGGGGATAACGATCAGGCGTCCATTCGGTAGGGCAACCTTGGTGTAGGCGTAGCCATCATCGAGCCCGACCGGGGTAATGGATGAAGCGTCTGTCATGATAACTCCTGTCTATATATTTACCGGCGATCGATCGCGGGCTTGCCCTACCCGATCACCTTGCCCAAAGCTACAAACGGTTTGCCGGTGCTGCCAGCAGCTGGCGACGGCGTATTCGGTATGGCCATCGGGTTGTCTGAAGAACTTGTCATCGTGCCTTTCAATCTGGGCGTAAAAGCCATCCCAGCGGGCTGTTGTGTTTCATCCATCGTCCCTCGCAGTGCCTGGCACTCCTGACGAAATCCCTGCACCAGCAGTCCACGCAGCCACTCCTGACGCCGGTTTGCGGGGATTCTCAGCAGCCGGTTCAGGATGATCGCCTCCAGTGCAATGCGGGTATCGAGTTGCAGGGCAACACGCATTCCAGGTTTTGTCTTTGCCATGGATTCAACATCCCGTCAGCACTCGAATCTGTATCGGATTATCGTCCTGGTGGAGATGCATACCAGTGCAAATACACTCATGGACTGGTCTCGTTTTCCCTGTCGGGTGGGTGTGGGTTCGAGACGGACGGTTTGGAATGTAAAGACCTGTTGCCGGCAAACCCATTTGGAAAGCGCACCTTCCGTGGGACCAATGGCGCCTGGCGTTCACCGCTGAGCACACCCGCCGGCAACTCCCCCATGAGATGTCCTGCACGCTCACTTTCCGCGGTACCCCGGTGGATCAACGGACGATCGACACCCAGAAACCGGTAACTCTGTGGAATGACAAAGAGGGATCGGATTTTGCGGGCGCAAACATTGAGTTCCCCCTGGCAGGCTGCGCGGTCCAGCAGGCCGATGTGGTGAGCGGTCAATGCCGTACACACCAGGGTGTCGTAGGCCGACAGATGCTTTGCGCCCTGATAGGCGTAGGGGTTGGCAAACTGGAGCGGCATACGGAATGGATGCTGGGACGCAGCGGTGGTGACCTCTATCGATTCCATCTGCTGCAACAACGAGGTTAATGCCTGTTGTCGCTGCCGGATCAGTGTCCCGGTCGCCTCGATGCCTTCATGGACTTTGATCAACCACCAGTCGGCGTAAGGATCGTCATTGCGTGCCGCCTGCCAGATCACCCGCAGACGGTCGGCGAATCCCACCAGCCCGATAATCGGCGGCTTATCGGGGGTACCACTTCGTCCCCGAACGAGCTGCTGGGCCTGACGCGTCTGAATCGTCAACCAGACCTGGCCACGTAGCGGACCCAATGCCTCGGGGGCAGGCAATGTTTGAGAATCGTTTTGAAGATTCAGAGAGAAAATCGGGTCTTCCGCATTCATAAACCTTGGCTCGATCCGTGTCGTTTCGCGTAAGGCGTATGAGCGCACGGGCCGGTGATGCAAACAAGGCAAAATCAGAACACCGGCTGTTGGGGTTTTTTACCGAGTTCAATATTTGACACCTGATTCCAGTGGAATCACTGGCAAGGTGTTTCGAGCGGACCTATCACTTCAGGGGCGGGTAAAACTTGAGAGTCGCTTGGGATATTCGGAGAATAAATCGGGTCTTCCGCGTTCATGGGGCCTTAGCTCGATTCGTTTCGTGCAGGGCCTATGAGCGCATGTGCCGGATTTGCAAACAAGGCAAAACCAGAACACAGGCTATTGGGCTTTTTTACCGAGTTCAATATTTGACACCTGATTCCAGTGGAATCACTCGGAGAGCGTCTCCGAGTCATCAGTAGTTGGAGCCAATGCCTAGTGGTGGGACTTACCCAGGGCCCGGCGCATGGAAGTGAGGCCAGCCTGTCCTTCTGCCTGACGTTTTCCCCGCTGTTCCTCGGTTTCAGGTGAGATTGCTGCCGCAGCCCTCGCCCGTTGCCGTATGGTTTGGCACTCCAGGCGATGTGCTCTGACCTTGATTCCGAGATTGGGCTGGAACTTCCCCTGTTTTGTGAGATTACAGAGCGAGATCAGAAAGCTGATCTCATCGTAGACCGGCTTCATCCCTTTCTGCTCTGCCTGCAAGCGCCCCTCCAGCTCATCTAGGATAGGCTGGCGCTGCGCCGGCGCAAGGGATGCCAGGTAGCAGTTGGCGAGCTCACGGTGGCTATCGCCGATACGCCTTGGGTAAACCAGCGGCCGGCCGTCTTCATCGGCCAGGTCAAATTTTGGCACCGTTGTCTCTGTAGTTGTTTTTTTATTATTTATATAACTACTACTACACACCGTGTTCATATTTTGATCATGGTCCGTGTTCAAATTTTGGTCATGGTCAGGAATCGTCTGCTGGGCCGTAACCAGCTCCTTGCGGAGTTGCCGAACAGCAGTGCGGGTGAAGGAGAAGAACCGTCGGCGCCCTGCTTCCGGAGACCCCACAACCGATTCGATTCGGCGTTCGATGGGATGAGCCTGATTCAACACATTCAGACCCCTGGCAGCGTCCTCGTTGATGGAACATAGGACACCTTGGGCAACGGCCCGTACCCTGCCATGCGCGTGCTCGGCGGCTTTTTGCAGAAAGTCCCAATAATCGGTATCCAGGTGCCGAGTATCAACTAAGGGAAGGGGCTCATCGTGCACGGCATAGAGGTTACCGCAAAATCGCCCACTGCGTGTGCGCACCCGCCGGCAAAGAGTCAGCCACCGCGTGGCTCGCAGGATGGCGATGGCCCGGGCAATGGTTGCGCGCGAGGCGATGTTGGCCATTCTTCCGATGGCGCCATAGCCGGGGAAAGCTGTGTTGCCACCTGTTTCGTGAACCTGCAGCATGATGACCATCCACACCAGCTTGTCCACCGGCTCCAGGACCGGATCATTGATTACCGCAGCGGGAAAAGCATGATGCCGGTTGCCGAGAAAGAGCATCCGGTCTGCGGGTTCAAGCTGAGCTGAGGCTGCCACCTGGGCGACTGTCTTCTCGATGAGCGCATCCAGGGCCAGCGTCTGTGAGCGGACTGGCTCATTCATTGCCACTGACTTGAGTTGTCTCTTCCTCATTCTGGCCGGTCAGGTTGCCATATTGTGCCCAACGCTGGGTCAGGCTCCAGATCGCCCGCAGGGGGACTTGTGTTTCCCGCTGGAGCTCCAAATAAACCTCTGGGGTCAGTAAACCAGTCTCCTCCCCGTCCTCCCGGCGTGCCCAGGCATCCCAGAGCCGGTGAGAGCTCTTCTCGTCCGGTTCCGAAGGCCTTCCCACCGAAGGGGTTACCGACAGGATGCGGCGCAGCCGGGTATAGTCCCGGGCATTCAGGCCATAGAATACCTGCACCATCTCATGAGGGGCATCGGCGGCAATCAATGTCCGCAGGGTCTCCTCGGATTCCCGCTGCTCGCGCAGGCGATCGATCATCGGCCAGTAGACTTGCCGGTTCAGCCCGATCTCCAGGCAGTGGGCACGCAGTGACTCGATCCGATAGAGGTCAGCAAGACTCATCTCCCGCAGGGCTTCGATCTCCGAGGGGCCGAATTTCATGTTACGCAGGGCCGCCTGATCGCCTTCTGCCAGACAGCGGATGGCGTACATCAAAACCGCGGCAACCAGATCGGCCTCCTTGGTCCCTTCCATCGTCTCTACTCCCAGATTCTAATCCCCGTGTCCGCGGCCGTTGTTCGTATCCGCCGATAGGTATCCATCAGATGAATCAGATCGCGCCAGTCCCGATCATTGAGTGGCCACCAAAGACGGTAGCCGGTATGCCCGGGGTCCAGCGTCCAGATACTTTTGAATAACAAATCGCCATCCTGCTCCTCGAGCGCTCGCCGGAGGATGGAATCAGCGGGCAGTATCGGAAGTATGGATTCCAGCGGTGCATAGGTGAGTTCGGCGCAGGCGGCCAACTGCCACCAGAGCATGGAGAGCTGACTAAGACCCGATTCATCCAATTGCTCTGCAAGCGCCGGATCGGGCACATCACGTAGCAAAAAGCCAAGCCCCTTGCTCGGCAGGGGCTCGACGAGTTCTCCCAACCCATTGCGCTGTGCCAGACGAGTCGCCAAGGTCCAGGCCCGACCGCGTAGCGACTTAAGATCGCTGGGACCTTTATCCGTGAGCAGTGCGGCATCAATTGGTTCTAGGTGGTCTGCATCGGTTGGATCCGGCTGATTGCTCAACCCAACCGCATCCGCAACAGGATCGAGCGGTTCATCCGGATCCGATGGGTCTCTGTCATGTGGTACCAATTCGGTACTGGGGTTTTCGTATTCGTCAATCGCCTCAACATTCTCTGGATCAGCTGCGATCGGTTTGTGGCTATTAACCTGGGGGGGTTCAGGCGCTGTTTTACTCAATGTTTCCGGCTCAATCTCCGGGATAACCAACTCCCGCCCGGCCAACTCGGCATCAAGGACTACTCGGACGGTATGGATGCTAACCTCAGCCGCTTCGGCCATCTCGGTTTCCAGTGCATCGCGCAGAAGACCGGTATCCCAATCGGGTCCATCGTAGCGGCGGCATAACACGGTAAACACATCATCGAACTCTGCTGCTTCATCCGAACACCGCGCTCGCCAGACGCTGGCGGCTGCCCGCTCCAGGTTTCGGATGCGCTCCACCTGGGGTCGGCCCATCCCCTGTGCCAGAGCCAGGGGAATCAAGGGCAACAGTCGAAAGACGGCGTACTCCATCTGGGAGATACGCCCTTGACTGATGCGGTAGCCCGCTTTGCGTAGTTCCGTTTCGAGACGCCGCTGTGTGACCTCCTCCAGCCCAAGCTCTTCGGCCAGCAACCGCTGTGTTTCAAACACCGCTTGTGCCTTGTCGATGAAAGCGAGACTACCGCGGAGGTCATTCTCCCGCAGATGCGCCAACAGGACGTCCGACTCTCGGCGCCAGGGGCGGAATAGACAGGGTAGCCGGGCATAGCGGGTATCGCCGGTCTCCTCGAACAGTCTCTTCAGTATCAGCAGCCGGGTGTTACCGCCGGCGTGCACGATATAGTCTGTGGCTCCTGGCCGTTGTGTGATCACCAGAGGTTGATCCAGACCCTGGTTACGAATTGAATCCCTGATCCGGTCATATTCCGGATTGGGTGTGTGTCTTGGGTTGTGTTCGTATGGTTGGATGCGGTCGATATCGACCTCGAGTCCACGGCTGGCCACTAAATCGCCTTCAGACTCAGGCGGTGATTCAAGGGCACTAAGAAGCAGAGGACTGCCAGTCATCACTCATCCTCCAGCTCAAACCCGGTGAATATCTCCGGATGGCGAACGAGGCTTTCACGAGGCACCATTTCCAGCCGACCATTGGTTTTAGTGGCAACCATTCGAGTCTTTCTCTCGATTTGAGTCGCCAGATGTGGGCTTGCCCGGCGGTGCTTGCCGGCAATCTGGTATAGATACGGAACCGAGTCATTACAGGCGCTGGCCACTGCCGCACGTTCTCGTTTCGATGCCAATTGTAGAAAGTGCTTCAGGTCCATAGTGCTAAACTCTAGCAGCGCTAAAAAACCCCAACAAGCAAATTCCGCTTGAATATTCTTATCATTCTGCTAAATTTGAGCTAAGCAAGTCACTTAGAAGCGCTTATGAAACGACAACGTGAACAAGTCCGTCTAAATAATCTCGAGATTCTTATTGCCGAGGCCGGCTCAGCAACCAAGGTGGCTGAATTGGCGGGTACCAGCGAGTCCTATCTCAGCCAGGTTCGGCGAAAGATGCTGACTCAGAGCGGCACTCCGCGGGGACTGGGAAATGAACTGGCCGCAAAACTGGAAAAGGGATTAGGCAAACCCACCGGCTGGATGGACGAGCCACATGAAGTTGTATACAAAGCAACAGACACTCATCGGCGAGTGCGTGTAGGTAATCGCATCGTATACGCGGGGGAACAATCAGTAGCCATCAATCTGTCCGGCCAGATGCTGCCCTTCAAAAAACAAGAACCGTCCAGTACCGTAGTAAAAAAACCCATTTCGTCTCAGATCAACGCAGAAAAGGGAGCGGATATCATCACTCTCTGCCCGTTAATCTCATGGGCACAGGCCTGCGAAATATCAGAAGTGCCGGAGGTTGTGGAACAACGGGTTGCACAGGAGATCCTGCCCTGCCCCGTCCCATGCAGCCAGGGGACGTTCATCCTGCGCGTCAAAGGTGCCAGCATGGAACCTAAATTCTACAATGGAGACCTCATCTTCGTTGACCCGGCAATAGTAGTTGAGAGTGGTAAATATGTCGTCGTAAAACTTGAAGACGCCGATGAAGCCATGTTCAAGCAACTGATCATCGAAGGCGGCCGAAAGTACCTCAAGGCACTCAACCCGGATTGGCCCGATCGAATCATTGAGATTGGTGAAAACGCCAAGATCTGCGGTGTCGTCGTATTCAAGGGCGAGATGATCTAAGCCCCCCGCGCCTACGCGCAGTCACGCTCTCACACACCACGGTTGTTTTTCAATCTTGCCAGGACACTAGGTCTCTCGCATGTGTACCAACGGGTTACTAACCCGTTGGATTTACCGCTGTGCTAAACATTTAACCTTTGCCCCGCAATTTTTCTCCGTGCTAATGTTTTCTTTAGTTACTGCGTTTTGGCTGATCACTTAGCCACATCCCCGCAACAGAGCTATATCAATTGTAAGAGTCGATACAATGAATAAAAGGCACCGAACTCTTAACCTGAATGAAGCTGCTGAGTTTTTGCACATGTCCCCAGCCGTACTTCGCCAAAAGGCTAGTTTGGGAACCATCCATGGCGCCAAACCAGGAAAACGGTGGGTCTTCTTAGAAGCCGACCTTGCCGACTATTTGCGTTCGCTATACCCTAGTCGTGGGCAAGCACCGCAAAGTGACACGGCACAGGAGATCAAACCATGTCGCTCTACAAACGCGGTGATATATGGTGGGTGCGATTCAGCACCGCCGACGGCCAGCGAGTACGCAAGTCTGCTAAAACTGCCAATAGGCAGTTAGCGCAAGAATACCACGATCGGTTGAAAGCTGATCTTTGGCGAAATTCTAGGCTCGGAGACATACCTCGCCAAAAGTGGGAAAGAGCTGTAGAACGCTGGCTGAATGAAAAGCAGGGAGAGAAGGTTACCCTGCATGAAGACGTCGGACATTTGAGACGGGTTCATCCCCATCTCTATGGCCGATATCTGGACGAAGTCGACAGGGATGTAGTGGACCAACTAACGTTATCAAGAATATCTGACGGCGTTTCAAATGCAACTGTAAATCGAATGCTTGAGGTGGTGAGAGCTATTCTAAGACGCGCTGAGCGGGAATGGGGATGGCTGGAACATGCACCGCATATTCGAATGTTGCCGGAACCAAAGCGTCGCATTCGCTGGCTTAAAAAGGAAGAGGCAGATCAGCTATTGGAGGAACTTCCTGATCACCTGGCAGAAATGGCACGTTTTACTCTCGCCACTGGTCTGAGAGAGTCCAATGTAATCAAGCTCGAATGGTCACAGATTGAGTTGGAACGCCGCTGCGCATGGATCCACGCAGATCAGGCAAAAGCACGTAAAGCCATTCCGGTCCCACTGAATGCAGAAGCTGTTTTGGTACTGCGACGTCAGATCGGTAAACATTGCACCCGGGTATTCACTTACAAAGGAAGACCGGTAACAAGGGCCAATAATCATGCGTGGCGTAAAGCGCTTGTGAGAACAGGGATAGATAACTTCCGGTGGCATGACCTGCGCCACACTTGGGCGAGTTGGCATGTACAACAGGGTACGCCCTTGCATGTGTTGCAGGAACTGGGTGGGTGGTCCGACTACGAAATGGTCAGGCGGTATGCCCACCTATCCGTGGAACATTTGGCTGAGTATGCGGACAATCTTTCCCGTGCCAGATTGGTTGGCACAAATTTGGCACAATCGGAAAACGGGGAAGAAAAAAAGCGGTGGGCGTGAAGTATAACCGCTTGATTTTATAGTCTTTTATGGCGCGCCCGGAAGGATTCGAACCTCCGACCCCCTGGTTCGTAGCCAGGTACTCTATCCAACTGAGCTACGGGCGCTTGAAGAGAGCGGGATTCTGCGGATTTCCGCCTGTTTTGTCAACTCCGGAAAACCTGGGGCAGCGGAAAACCGGGGCAAAGAATGGTTTTAACTGATCCGTTCGTATGTTGTTCCCTGCCCTCCCTATCTGTTGGCTAACCAGGACTCCAGATCGCGCACCGCTCTGCCGGAGAGAAAAAGTCCCTTCTTGGAACGCCGCCAGAGGATGTCTTCCGCGGTTCGCGCGAATTCGTGGTTTATCAGATAGTCCACCTCTCGTTCGTACAGGGGGCCGCCAAAATGGCGGCCCAGATCCGTCATGCTCCGGCAGCCTTCCAGGATTTTCGTGATGCGGGTGCCGTAGTTGCGCGCATAGTCGTAGAGCAGATTGTCCTGCAGCCAGGTGTAGGTGCTTCTGCAAGCGGAGAGGAATGCGGCGAAATCGGCGCTCTCCATCTCTCCGCCCGGCAAGGGGGCGGTGGCCGTCCAGTCCGGTTGCCCAATCTGCAGCGGCTTCGCCAACAGATGCATCACCTGCTCGGCCAGCACCCGGTAAGTGGTAATCTTGCCGCCGAACACCGAGAGTATCGGTGCGCCTTCGGTGTCCAGATCCAGTTTGTAGTCGCGCGTCACTTTGGTCGCGCTGATAGCGGCATCATCGTACAACGGCCGCACGCCGCTGTAGCTCCACACCACATCCACTGGCGTAATCGGTTTATTCAGATATTCGTTGACCGCAGAGCAGATATAAGAGATCTCCTGTGCAGTAATCTGCGCCCGCTCGGGTACCTCTCCCTCCTCCTGTTCCGTGGTGCCAAGCAGCGTGAACTCCCGTTCGAAGGGAATGGCGAACAGCACCCGCCCATCAGCATTCTGGAAGATATAGGGATAGCCGTGGTCGAACAGCCTGGGCACAACGATATGGCTTCCCCTGACCAGCCGGACTCTTGCTCCGAAGTGACGGTCAGTATCCAGTCGCAGCACCTGTTCCACCCATGGGCCCGCTGCATTGACCAGCGCCCGCGCCTCGACTGAATAGATATGACCGCTTCTCTCATCGCGCAGATCGGCCAGCCAGTGGGAGTCGTGGCGCTTGATTCCGATACATCTGGTGCGTGTTCTGATCTCCGCACCGAGTCTGCCGGCATCCATAGCGTTGAGCACCACCAGCCGCGCATCCTGCACCCAGCAGTCGGAATACTCGAAACCGGTTTTAAAGGCGGGTTTGAGCAGTGCGCCGGCCGGGTGTTTGCGCAGGTCGATTCGGTGCGACGAAGGCAGCAGCTTTCTGCCGCCGATGTGATCGTATAAAAAGAGCCCTGTGCGGATCACCCATTGCGGCCTGAGCGCCTTGTGGTGCGGCAGCACGAAGCGCATCGGCCAGATGATGTGCGGCGCCGCGCGCAACAGCAGTTCGCGTTCCCGCAGCGCATGGCGAACCAGCTTGAAATCATAATACTCCAGGTAGCGCAGGCCGCCGTGGATAAGCTTGGTGCTGGCGGAGGAGGTGTGCTGAGCCAGATCATCCTTCTCGCACAGAAACACGCGCAGACCGCGTCCGGCTGCATCTCTGGCGATACCCGCGCCATTGACCCCGCCTCCTATGACCAGTAGATCCGTAGTGATCATGCCGCTGGAAGAGTCACACCCATCGGAACACGGCGATCAGAAAAACAATGGATACCGCCAGCGCCCCCCATAGCGGCGTACCCAGCCAGGCAAGCCAACCCAAATGAATGAAGGCGCTGCCGATCAGCGAAATGAAGAGGCGGTCACCACGCGTTGTATCCAGTCCCAGTACACCCCTGCGCGGTCCGCCGCCGGGACTGAAGTGCTCCCATACGCCCATGCTGCCGATTGCCAGCAGGATGAAGATAAAAAAGGCCGCTGTCGGCCAGGTCCAAGCCATCCAGGAAAGAAACATGCATCAGCCTCCTCAGGGCTCACTCAAACCCGGCCCAGGGCGAAGCCCTTGGCGATATGGTGACGGACAAAGTAGATCACGAATGCGCCGGGGATAATGGTCAATGTGCCTGCCGCCGCCAGCAGCCCCAGCTCGTAGCCCGAGGTGCTGGCCGTGCGTGTCATGGTGGCGGCAATCGGCTTGGCCTCCACCGCGGTGAGCGTCTTGGCCAGCAGCAGCTCCACCCAGGAGAACATGAAGGTGAAGAACATCACCACACCGATACCGGCGGCGATGGTTGGCAGAAATATCCGGATAAAAAAGCGCCAGAAGGAGTAGCCATCCACATAAGCGGTCTCATCCAGCTCCTTGGGCACAGCCGACATGAACCCCTCCAGAATCCAGACCGCCAGCGGTATATTGAACAGGCAATGGGCTAGAGCCACCGCCATGGGCGTGTCGAACAGCCCCACCGCTGAATAGAGCTGAAAAAACGGCAGCGCAAACACCGCCGGTGGCGCCATGCGGTTGGTCAGCAGCCAGAAGAAGAGATGTTTATCGCCGAGAAAGCGGTAACGTGAAAAAGCATATGCCGCCGGCAGCGCCACGCTGACCGACAACAGTGTGTTCACAACCACATAGGTGAGCGAATTGAAGTAGCCGTTATACCAGGTGGGATCTGTGAAGATGGTAATGTAGTTGTCCGGCGTGAACTCCCGGGGCCAGAGCGAAAAGGCACCGAGAATCTCATTGGTGGTTTTGAACGACATACTGATCAACCAGTAGATCGGCAGCATAAGAAACAGGATATAGAGGGTTGGCACCAGCCATTTGGCACGCTTCATCACTGCTCCTCGTTGCGCATCATCAGGGTGTAGAAGATCCAGCTCAGAACCAGAATGATCAGAAAGTAGATCAGCGACATAGCAGCTGCCGGTCCCAGATCGAACTGACCCAGTGCGATCTTGACCAGGTCGATCGACAGGAAGGTGGTGGCGTTGCCGGGCCCGCCGCCGGTGAGTACAAATGGCTCGGTGTAGATCATGAAGCTGTCCATGAATCGCAGCAGCACGGCGATGGTCAACACCCGTTTCATCTTCGGCAGCTGAATGTAGCGGAACACCGACCAGCTGCTGGCGCCGTCAATGCGCGCCGCCTGATAATAGGCGTCTGGAATAGAACTCAACCCGGCGTACGCCAACAGCACCACCAGCGAGGTCCAGTGCCAGACATCCATCAGTATGGTGGTGAACCAGGCGGCCAGTGGCTGCTGGGTGAAGTTGTAGTCGAAGCCCATGCCGTTGATCATTCTGCCCAGCAGGCCGATATCCGGCAGCGCAAAAATGTTCCACATGGCGCCCACCACATTCCACGGAATCAGCAGCGGCAGTGCCATCAGCACCAGGCAGACCGAGACCCAAGGCCCCCGCTTTGGCATCGCCAGCGCGATCGCCACGCCCAGCGGGATCTCGATCAACAGAATGATGCCGGTGAACGACAGCTGACGCAGCAAAGACGCATGAAATCGCTCCGAATGGAGAATCTGCTCGAACCACTTGACCCCTTCGAAAAAGAAGACGTTGTTGCCAAAGGTCTCCTGCACCGAATAGTTGACCACAGTCATCAGCGGTATCAGTGCGTTAAACGCCACCAGCACCACCACCGGCAGCACCAGAAACCAGGCCCGCTGATTGGTTGTTTTCCCGATCATGTGATTATCCAACCGTCCGCGTAGACATTGGTTTTATCGCGTTCGAACGCAAGATAGCCTCGCTCTCCGGGTATAGGTGCTTCCTCAGGCATCACCAGCTTGATGGCGTGGGAGTTGTGCTCCACCGCCACAATACGGTGACGCCCGACATCGTCCACCTTGACAATCTCCACCGGCAGTCCGTCATCCGCAAAGCGGATAAATTCGGGGCGTATCCCGATCTCCATCCGGCCGCCACCCGCCGGTGGCCGCACCACTTCAGGTGTCTCCAAGCGGTAGCCAAAAAAAGTGGGGAATCCATCAATCAGCTTACACGGCAGCAGGTTCATGCCCGGCGAACCGATAAAATGACCCACGAAGGTATGTTTCGGTTTTTCGAACAGCTCCACCGGCGTGCCGATCTGAACTACCTCTCCGCTATGCATGACCACTACATGGTCGGCAAAGGTGAGCGCTTCGGTCTGATCGTGAGTCACATAGATCATGGTGGCACCCACCTCCTGGTGCAGTTCCTTTAGCTTGGAGCGCAGCTGCCACTTCAGGTGAGGATCGATTACCGTCAACGGTTCGTCGAACATGATCACGTTGACATCGGAACGGACCAGGCCCCGGCCCAGTGATATCTTCTGCTTGCCGTCTGCAGTGAGTCCTGAGGCGCGGTTGCCCAGCACTTCCTGCAGTTCGAGCATACGGGCAATCTCCTGCACCCGTTGCTTCACCTGCTTCTCGGGGACTCTCCGGTTGCGCAGCGGGAAGGCAAGATTGTCGTATACGCTCATGGTGTCGTAGACCACGGGAAACTGAAATACCTGAGCGATATCCCTCCGGTCTGACGCCACGCCGGTGACATCCCTGTCATCGAACAGCACACGTCCTTCGGTTGGCCGCAGCAGGCCGGAGATCACATTGAGCAGGGTCGTTTTGCCGCAACCGGACGGGCCGAGCAGCGCATAGGCACCACCGTCGGACCAAACCAGATCCAACTGTTTCAACGCCCAGTCATCAGCCGATTCAGGATTCTCCAGGTAACTGTGCCGGACCCGTTCCAGCGTTATCTTCGCCATGGTGTTAGTGCTCTTTTAAACTGTGGTAAATCACTGTGTATCAATCCACAAACAGCATCCCCTCTCCCCTGAGGAGGGTGTCGTAAAAGCCCCCTCTCCCTCGTGAGGGAGAGGGTCGGGGTGAGGGTATATAGAGATAAGGCCTTGATTTATTCACCCTCATCCTCGGCTCTGGCATCCTGCTTCGCTCTACCTCCTCCATCCATGGAGTCGTAGCCTTCTCCCTCGAAGGGAGAAGGGATAAAACCTTGTACGACACCCTTTTAGAGGGAGAGGGTGTCTCTTGATTGACATTAAACAAGCCGTTCGTTTTTATCGAAATAAAAACAGCGGTCGGTCTGCACGAACAGCTCCACACCCTGGCCTCGCTTGAGAGAATGAATGCCGTGGGAGAGCGAAACCCAGGTATCCTTGCCGACGCGCATGTGTATGACGCTCTCGGAGCCGCTGATCTCGGTAACCACCACATTGCCGACAACGCTGATCGACTCGCTGCTGCCCGGTGCGAGTGTTATGTGGTGCGGCCGGAAACCGATGGTATAGGCACCGTCCGCCAACCCGGCATACCTGCCTTTCGCCTTCCAGCTGACCGATTCGTTGTAGTGAAATCTCTCTCCACGCTTGCTTACCGAGGCAGTATTGATCGGCGGATCGGAGAAGACCCGTGCACTCAGCAGATCCCCGGGAGCGCGGTAAACCGACGAAGTCGGTCCGTATTGAGTGACACGCCCCTCGTGCAGCGTCGCTGTATAGCCCCCGAGCAGCAGCGCCTCCGCCGGTTCGGTAGTGGCATAGACGACGGTGGCACCCGTATCGTGGAACAGCTTGGGCAGCTCCTCCCGCAGCTCCTCCCGCAGCTTGTAATCAAGATTGGCCAGAGGCTCATCCAGCAGTACCAGGTCAGACTCTTTCACCAGTGCACGCGCCAGTGCGGTGCGCTGCTGCTGACCACCGGATAGTTCGCCCGGCATGCGTTTCAACAGCGGTTCGATCTGCAGCAGTTCAGCGACCTTGTGAACCCGGGATTCAATCTCTTTCGGCGGCATCCGCACCACTTTCAACGGAGAGGCGATATTGTCGTAGACAGTGAAGTTGGGGTAGTTGATGAACTGCTGGTAGACCATGGCGACCTTGCGCTGCTGTACGGGGAGACCTGTGACATTCCTCCCCTTGAACCATATCTCGCCCCTGGTCGGCCGCTCCAGTCCGGCCATCAGCCGCAGCAGTGTGGTTTTTCCGGAGAGTGTGGTCCCCAGCAGAATATTGAACCGTCCCTCCTCCAGCTTGAGGCTGGTGGCATGGATATGGGTGTCGCCAGCAACGACCTTGGTGACTCTTTTCAGTTCAATAGCCATTAAAATTTGTCCAGCCTGTATGCAATGGTCACTGCCTCCTGACAACCCCTTCTCCGCGGCTTGGAGTCAATTCAACCGCTCACACTACAGCCCTCCTCCGCGCTTTTTTCTGAATTGACTCCTTCACCTCACGCCTTCTTCTGTGACCCAATGCGATGGCCAAGCCGGCGGTTCACCTTGCCGATGAAGGATGTAGCTTGCCACTGCTCTTACGGTGATCGACCACGACATTGCATCTGTTCCCTTCTGCGATTACCAGCATAACTTCCCGCTCGCGGCAGATGGACATGAATGCCGGCGACGGCATCCGGTCGGTGACGAAGTAATCAATGTTCCCGATGTCCGCAATTCTTATAGGTGCATTTCGTTCGAATTTGGTCGAGTCCGCCACCAGAATAACCGACCGCGCATTGGCAATAATGGCCTGAGCCACGCGCACTTCGCGCGGATCGTAGTCGAGAACGGTACCGTCGTCCTCGATCGCTGAGGCACCCACCACCGCAAAATCCACTTTGAACTGCGCTATGAAATCCACGGTTGCATCGCCCACAATACCGCCGTCTTCACGCCGTACGATGCCGCCTGCGGTCATTACCTGGATGGTCTCGCATTCGCGCAGCGTGTTGACCACGTTGATGTTGTTGGTAATCACCAGCAATCCCACCCGGCCCACCAGGTGGCGGGCGACCTGCTCCGTGGTTGTGCCGATGTTGATGAACATAGAGGTATCATCAGGAATCAGTTGCGCGGCACAGTGGGCTATCGCCTCCTTTTCCTCAAACGATATACGCCGTCTCGCTTCGTAACCCAGGTTGGCGACTCCGTCATGGACTATTGCGCCGCCGTGAACCCTGTGCAGCAAACCCAGCGCACGCAGCTGGTTCAGATCGCGTCTGATCGTCTGCGGCGTCACATTGAATGTTTCCGCCAACCGCTCCACGTGAACTTCCCCACGAATGCGGGCATGATTGAGTATCTCTTTCTGGCGCGGATTCAGGTTGGCTGCTTTGACTTGCGCATTCATGACATCTGTTCAGCCTGTCTGGTCCAAAAAACGGTACCGGGCGTTCGACCGCGGAGGGCGCCGCCCGCAGGCACCCTCCGTCTCCACTCTGTCAAGCAGACCGAAGATCAACCCGCCTTTTGCCAGCGCTTGACCAGCTCATCGTAGTCGATAGTCTCACCCTGCGGTTTTTCATTGGCCAGTTTCGCCTTGGGGGATCCCGGCTGGTTAAGCCAGTAGGAGGGATCCCTGGGTTCGTTCAGGCGCGGACCGCAGCCACCATAGACTTTCGCTTTCTCGTCCGCCACCTGCATACGCGCCATGGTGATATCCATCTCCTCTGCGAGCCGATCCATCGCCTCCTGCGGGGTGAATGCACCGGAGTTAACGTCACCGATCTGCTGCCACCAGATTTGTGCCAGCTTCGGATAGTCCGGCACGTTTACGCCGGTAGGTGTCCAGCGAACCCGGTCAGGAGATCGGTAGAACTCAACCAGTCCACCCAGATTCGGGGCCCGTTCCGTGAACGATGCATGGCGGATATCGCTGTCGCGTATCGGCGTCAGTCCGACATGCGTCTTCTTCAGGGACACCGTCTTGGAGACCGCAAACTGCGCAAAAAGCCAGGCTGCCTTGCGCCGGTCGACCGGTGTTGACTTGAACAGAGTCCAGGAGCCCGCATCCTGATACCCAAGCTTCATACCATCTTCCCAATAGGGACCATGCGGTGACGGAGCCATGCGCCACAGCGGCTTGCCACTGTCATCGACCGTGTTGTTACCCGCGCTCTTCGGCGCCACCATGGAAGAGGTGAATGCGGTGTACCAGAAGATCTGCTGGGCTACGTTACCCTGGGAGAGGGCCGGCAGCGATTGATAAAAGTCGTAGCTGGCCGCACCGGGGGGGGCATACTTGCGCAGCCATTCATCCCATTTGCGGATAGCGTAAACCGCGGCCGGGCTGTTAGCTCCGCCGCCGCGGGATACCGATGCGCCCACCGGGTTGCAGGATCCCTCCTCCATGCGTATGCCCCACTCGTCGACGGGACGGCCGTTCGGCAGCCCTTTGCTCCCCTCGCCTGCCATGGAGAGCCAGGCGTCGGTCATGCGCCAACCCAGATCCGGAGCGCGTTTGCCGTAGTCCATATGGCCATAAATACGGACCCCATCGATCTCCTTGACATGCTCCGAAAAGAACTCGGCAATGTCTTCATAGGCCGACCAGTTGACTGGTACGCCGAGATCATAACCGTAGATCTCCTTGAATTTTTTCTTCAGGTCATCGCGCTGGAACCAGTCGTAGCGGAACCAGTAAAGATTGGCGAACTGCTGGTCCGGAATCTGGTAGACCTTGCCATCCGGACCGGTGGTGAATGAGATGCCCATGAAATCGTCCAGATCCAGCATCGGATTGGTGACATCCCTGCCCTCCCCGGCCATCCAGTCTGTAAGATTGACTGCGAGCTGAAGTCGGGAATGGGTGCCAATCAGGTCCGAGTCGTTTATGTAGGCATCGTACAGGTTGCGTCCGGTCTGCATCTGGGTCTGCACCGCCTGCACCACTTCGCCCTCTCCCAGCAGTTGATGATTGACCTTGATACCGGTTATCTCTTCGAACGCCTTGGTCAGGGTCTTGGATTCGTACTCGTGGGTGGGAATGGTCTCTGACAGAACATTTATCTCCATTCCCCTGAAGGGTTCCGCTGCCTTGATAAACCAGGCCATCTCCTCCATCTGCTGCTCTTTTGTCAGGGTGGACGGCTGGAACTCACTGTTTATCCATTTTTCTGCCTCGGCTTTTCCCGCAATGATCCCGGGAGAGGCACAGATCAAAGCGGTTGCTACAGCAACTGCAATTCTCGTTTTCATTTAAATCATCCTCCAACACTTTGGGGCCGGACATCACCCTGGAATTTCGATATTAGCACAAGATAGTTTCGTTTCAATGCCGTTTGATTGCATATATGATCATTTTCATCACTAAAAACGAACACGAAGAGTATTCCCAGCCGGATCTGCCATGCATCGAACGGCAAATCGCGGGGAGAGCCGGATTGCAGCCCGACAACATCATCCGTGACAATGCCTGACTGAAACCACCCAATAATGTATAAAGCTGTGCGCATGCTGTTGCCGAGCGAGGATAGAGGAATCGGATATGGAAGAGAGACCACTGATACTCAGCATCGATCAGGGAACCACCAGTTCCCGCGCGATACTTTTTGAAACCAATGGGCGGTCCGCCTTTATAGCGCAACGGGAGTTTCGTCAGATTTTTCCGGTGTCCGGCTGGGTGGAGCATGACCCGGAAGAGATCTGGAGCACCACGCTCGCGGTCTGCCGCGAAGCCATCGACTGGAGCAGAGAGAACGCCAGAAACCTCGCCGCCATCGGCATCACAAATCAGCGTGAAACAACGGTGATTTGGGACAGAGAGAGCGGCAAACCTGTGTATAACGCCATCGTCTGGCAGGATCGCCGCACCGCCGATTTCTGTGCAGAACTGAAGCAGGCGGGAAAGGAGATGCAGGTACGGGCCAGCAGCGGCCTGCTGCTCGACCCCTATTTCTCCGCCACAAAAATCCGCTGGATACTGGAGAACGTGAAAGGAGCACGGAAGCTTGCCGATCAGGGGCGCCTTGCATTCGGCACCACCGACTGCTTTCTCATCTGGCGCCTGACCGGCGGTAAGATCCATGCCACCGATGCGACCAACGCCTCCCGCACCCTGTTGTTCGATATTCACCGGCAATGCTGGGATCCGCAACTGTTGGCGTTGTTCCAGGTGCCTGAGTCGCTGCTGCCGGAAGTCAAAGACAGCGCTGCTGACTACGGTATAACCGATGCCGGAATCACAGGCCTCGCCATTCCGATTGCGGGCGTTGCCGGTGATCAACAGGCGGCCACAATCGGCCAGGCCTGCTTCGAGCCCGGCATGATCAAATCAACTTACGGTACTGGTTGTTTTGCTGTGCTCAACACCGGCAGCAAGCCAGTGCAATCGAACCACCAATTGTTGACCACAGTCGCCTATCGTATCGGGGGCAAAGTGTGCTATGCACTGGAAGGTTCGATCTTCGTTGCCGGCGCAGCCGTGCAGTGGCTGCGCGACGGCATCGGCATTATCCGGTCCGCCGCTGAGACCGAAGCGCTTGCAGCAGCTCTGGAGGACAACAGAGGCGTCTATCTGGTGCCCGCCTTTACCGGCCTCGGCGCACCCCACTGGGACCCGCATGCGCGCGGCGCGATATTCGGCCTGACGCGCGACAGCGGTGTCGCCGAGCTGGTGCGCGCAACCCTGGAGTCCGTCGCCTACCAGACCCGCGATCTGGTGCAGGCAATGGCTGCCGACGGCGTCAAACTGGAATCCCTTAGAGTGGACGGCGGCATGGTGGCCAACGACTGGCTGCTGCAGTTTCTGTCTGACATTATCGACGTACCCGTTGAACGGCCTGAGGTTATAGAAACCACTGCGCTGGGTGCCGCGTATCTGGCCGGACTGCAGCAAGGTATATTCAGTTCTCTGGAAGATATCTCCGGCCATTGGCGCAGACAGGCGCTGTTTAAACCGGACATGGATGCTGCATGCAGGCAGCGCCTTTTGCAGGGGTGGAACCGGGCTGTTGAACTTGTCAAAAGCAGATGAACATCCGCAGTAAACTGGTTCTGGTATTCGCGCTGGGTCTGGTGGTTAACCTCTGGATTGGCCTGTACGCGGTAAATGTGCTGAAAAAAGCGACCAGCCAAATTACCCGGGTGCATTTTGAGTCGTCGAAAATCGTCACCACCAGCCTCACGGCTCAGGTCCACTTCAAGAAACAGGTTCAGGAGTGGAAAGACATTCTGCTGCGGGCGGACGAGCCTGCCCTCTACGGAAAACACCTCAGACAATTCATTACCGAGGAACAGCAGACGCGCGATCACATCAATCAGCTGCTGCCTATGCTGGAACAGAACTCTGAAGCCAGCGAGTACGCCAGCCGGTTTCTGGCCGCACATGAACGCCTTGGCACCGAGTACCGCGAGGCGCTCAAGGAGTTTATACCAGGCACCCAATCGACCATTGTCCAGGTGGACAGGGCGGTGCTTGGCATCGACCGCCAGCCGACCGATCTCCTGGACCATGTGGTTGAATCGGTGCAACGCTATAAAGAGGCGCAGTTGTCGGCGATCGGCGCCAAAGTTGATCAGACCGAGCAGCGAATCCTGATCCTCACTGTGCTCAGTATGAGCGGTGCTGTGCTGCTGCTGCTCTGGTTGATAGACAGATCTGTGGGCCGGCCGATCGCCGCAGCCACCGACATCGCCCTGCGCATAGCCGAGGGAAAACTCGACAATACGATCAGCGCCAAAGGCCACGATGAAGCCTCCAGCCTGTTGTATGCACTGGATAATATGCAACGCAGCCTGTATGACTACCAACAGGATTTACGGCATAGCGAAGCACGCACCCGTCTACTGCTCGACTCTTCGGGCGAGGGAATCTATGGAATCGATCTTGACGGAAACTGCTCTTTCTGCAATCCGGCTGCGCTGCGTATGCTGGGTTATTCGAATCTGTCCGATCTGATCGGAAAAGGCATTCACGAAATGATCCACCACACCAGGGCAGACGGCACAACACTGCCGGCAGAGGAGTGCCGGGCGCTGGCAACCTGTCGCGACGGCCGGCCCGAGCATGTGGACAGTGAGCTTTTCTGGCGCAAGGAGGGCAGCAGCTTTCCCGTCGAATACCGTTCGCATCCGATCCATCATGACGGAATGTTGATCGGCGCAGTTGTCACCTTTGCCGACATCACACGGCGGCGCAAAAATGAACAGGCGCTGCAGGCAGCTCACTCGGACCTGGCCGAGGAGCGCGCCAGACTGGCCGAGCGTGTTGAGGAGCGTACCCGGGAGCTTCACATGGTCAACCTGGAACTGGCCCGTACCGCGCGTGCAAAAGACGAATTCCTGGCCACAATGAGCCACGAGCTGCGTACACCGCTCACCTCCATCCTCGGTATCTCCGAGATGCTGGTAGACCAGCTTTACGGTCCACTGCAGGAGCAGCAGATCAAGGTCATAGATACCATCCATGAAAGCGGCAATCATCTGCTGACACTGATTAACGACATTCTCGATATCGTTAAGGTGGAGGCAGGAAAGATGGAACTTGCCTGGGATCTGGTGGTGGTGGAGCAGTTGTGCGAGGCCAGCCTGCGTTTGATCGGTCAATCGGCCCGGCGCAAAAGGCAGAAAGTCAGCTTTAAAATCGCTGCGAATGCAGGTCTGCTTTACTGCGATGCAAGGCGTCTGAAACAGCTGCTGGTCAACCTGTTGGGAAATGCAGTGAAATTCACCCCCGAGGATGGATCCATCGATCTGACCGTGACCACGGATAAACGGCGCAAGCAGATCTGTTTCAGCGTTTCGGACACCGGGATAGGTATACCGCAGGAACTGCAGAAGAAGCTGTTCAAGCCCTTTGTCCAGCTCGACAGCCAGCTAACACGCCGCTACAGCGGCACCGGGCTCGGACTGGCATTGGTATACCGGATGGCTGAGCTGCATGGCGGCAGCGTAAGCGTGAAAAGCACCCCTGGTGAAGGCTCGGTATTCAGTGTCCATCTGCCATGGAAACCAAAACAGGAGTTGAATGCATCGCCATCCGATGACCAGGAGGAGAGACCCGCGATCCCGGTCACCGGTCTGCCGAGATTGCTGCTGGCGGATGACAACAAGACCAATGCAGTCATGCTCTCCGGTTATCTGGAGAGTGTCGGTTATCATGTCACCAATGTACATGACGGCGTTGAACTGGTTGCCGCTGCACTGCACCAGCCACCTGATATCATCCTGATGGATGTTCAGCTGCCGAATATGGATGGCCTGGAAGCGACCCAGCGGCTGCGCAGCCATAAATCGTTGAAGGAGATCCCGATCATAGCACTCACCGCACTGGCCATGCCTGGGGACAGAGAGCGCTGCCTGGAAGCCGGGGTCAGTGATTACATAAGCAAGCCGGTTGGCTTGAAGGAGCTGCAGCATGTCATTCACTCATGGCTGGAGCGAAATTGAAAACCCGGCTCCGGGAACAGACTCGGATCACTCTTCAGCAAACAGATCGGGCAGTGTGGATTTTCCGCTTGGCCGGTAGGAACCCGCCTTGATCAGCGGCCAGGCCTTGCTGTAGGGCATGACCGATTCATGCTTCGCTCGCCAGTGTGCATCAATGCCATCCCAGCCGTTGCCGCGGAACCGGTAACCACACTCGGGGCATATGCACTGCTCCTCCCGCCCCAGCACTCTGGACACCGAACGTTCGATCTGCAGCGCCGACCGCCCCTCCTCCGTAGCCGTACCCGCGATCCGGAGGATTTTGCGCGCGTGTATCAGAATACGTTCCAGCTCGCGCTTCATTTCATTGATCATGGTTCCACCCCAAATGACTGTTGCGAATTAACATAACCCACCAACAGACCGAATTACAAAAATCACCTCTGCATCGGAATTACTCATAGCCTATGGGCTATAAAAAGAGCGTGCCGGTTTAGTGAAAGAACAAAGCGACAACAGGAAATAAGGGCCGAGGGCCGAGGAACAAAAGGAGCTGAGATCGGCTTTACCCAGGCCCTTGGCCCTCATCTGAAACTACCGTCTATCCATATGTGTTCCCCATGAACCTGGCGGGTAGTTACTTCAATTTTTAAAGCGGTATTTCGTTGGCCCTTTTCATGACTGCTGTTAATATCCCCGCATGACCCGCACCAAGCGACGAATTATCGAATACTGCGATTGGTTTGCGCTCACATGGAGTGCAATCATCGGCTATCTGTCGCTCTCCCCGCTCTCCGCCCTGCCGGAAATCGCAGCCAGCGATAAACTGGAACACTTCGCCGCTTATGCTGTACTCGGTTTTCTCGGCGTTATTCTTCGCAGGTCGAAGCGGGACACTTTCTGGGTGCTTTTCGCGATTGTTGTCTATGGCGGCCTCATCGAGACGATCCAACCCTACGTCAACCGCTTTACGGAGTTGGGGGATTTTATTGCCAACACCTGCGGCGCTCTGTTTGGCGCATCGCTCGTCTTGATTTCAAGCCGTGTCAACACCTGGCGGGAGTAACCGGTGAAAGCTCCGTCCCGTCAGATCAGATTCGTGGTGGCCCTGCCTTCTGAAGCTAAACCCATCAACCACTATTTCAAACTGATTCGGGACAATAATGCGGCCCCTTTCTCTCTCTATCGCAACCACGGAGTGGCGCTTGTCATTAGCGGTATTGGGAGCGAGTTTTCGGAACAGGCCACACGCTGGCTGTCTAAGTTGCTGCCCGAACCGGCCGTCTGGATCAACGCCGGTATTGCAGGGCACTCGCATCTTCCGATCGGTGAGGCGTTGCTTGCATCTGAAATCCTGCAACAGTCCAGCGGTAAAAGGTGGCGGACCATCCTGCCTACCCCACAGCCCTGCGGCAGCGCTCCGCTCATCACCTGCATTCAACCGGAAACCGCATATCCGCACAGCGCACTCTATGACATGGAGGCCGCGGGCTTTTACACAGCTGCCAGTGCGGTGGCACCACCACATCGGATCCACTGCTTCAAGATCGTTTCCGATAATCCACAGTGCCCGGTGCACAGCATCAACCGGGAGCTGATCACGCAACTGATGAATGACCAGCTCCACCTGCTGGAGCATCTATCCAATACCCGGATCTGAATAGCGCAATCAGCAGAGGCCGCGATTCATGAGTGCAGAACAGTCCAAAAGAACCTACCTGATATCCGGGGCCAGCCGCGGCATCGGACGGAGCATCAGCGAACGCCTGCTTGCGGAAGGCTGCCGGGTGATTGGATTGGCGCGCCGCTTTGACTCCCTGTTCACCGCTCATCCCCATTTCGAGCCGGTAGCCATCGACCTCTCACAGCTGGATGCACTGCCACAGCGACTTTCGGCACTAAGCCGGCAGTTAACGGCTCTGGATGGTGTTATCTGCAGTGCCGGTTATGGCAGATTCGGTTCCCTTGAGCAGTTTTCAGCAATGCAGATTCGCGCACTGGTCGATCTCAATCTCACCAGCCAGATACTGCTCTCCCGCGAGTTTCTGCCGCACCTTAAAAGGCAGAAACAGGGTGATCTGATCTTCATCGGATCGGAAGCGGCACTCTCAGGGGGCAGAAACGGAGCTGCCTATTGCGCCAGCAAATTTGGACTGCGTGGCTTTGCGCAATCGTTACGCGAAGAGTGTGCTGCAAGCGGCGTGCGGGTGGGAATCATAAATCCTGGAATGGTGGCAACGGAGTTCTTTGATGATCTGGATTTCCGTCCCGGAAAGTCGCCTGATCAACATCTGACACCGGGTGACGTTGCCGATGCGGTATCTCTCATGCTGAACACCCGGCAGGGCACCGTAATCGACGAGATTAATCTCTCTCCGCAGAAACGGGTTATCGAATTTGGAAAACCAAATATAGGTCCGAGGACCGAGGGCTAAGGGCCAAGGAAAAAACTACTTTTTTACCCCTGAGTTTCAGCTGCAGCTCCTTATGATGACATTATTCGGTAATATCTTTCGCAGAACCGCTAGGGACACAGTGAAAATAAATTAAAGCCAGCCACAACTTTGATGTTCGGATTTGCTGACACAAAAAATCTGCACGAAATCACTTTTTGATCTCTGCGTACTTTGCGCCTTTACGGGAGAGTTATTTAAAGAGCTCCCAAATGTGAAGATAAATGATCTTGAGCGGTAGTCAGGAAAAAACAAGATTTTTGTCGACCTATTCCCAGCCCTCTGCCCTCTGCCCTCTGCCCTTGGCCCTTGGCCCTTAGCCCTGTTTTTTCTGTAAGATCGAAGCGATAAATTCCGCTATTGCCTCCGGATCATTGATATCCAGCAGCGGCAGGCTGGTATCGTATGCAGACGGATCGTCGCTGGCGATGGCGATGACACTTTGATCTTCCGGATAAATGAGCGGCTTGCCCAATTGCGGCCGATGCAGCTCAATCTTGGGAAACGCCTCGTGCCTGAACCCTTCCACAATGATCAGATCCAAAACCGACTGATCCATTCTGTTCAACATCTCCTGCAGTACAGGCTCGCCGCTGTCTTCGGTGTCGACCATCAGCGCCCATCGTCTTCCTGAAGCAACCAGCATTTCCGCAGCTCCGGCCTTGCGCAATTCATAGCTGTCTTTTCCGGGCTTATCGACTTCGAACCGGTGATGAGTATGCTTTATCACTCCCACGCGCAGCCCCCGGGATTTCAGTAGCGGCAGCAGTTTTATCAACAGCGTGGTTTTTCCGGTTCCACTGTATGCGCAGAATCCAATGACCGGCACCATTGAATTCAGGGTTGAGCTTTTTATTTCCACAGATGATTCCGTATTGATGGGATTTTCAAACGCCTCGGATTTTACATTGATTCGGGATATTAATCAGGCGCATCAGGTATGCATGATTTTACTGGTATTCCACTGCCAACTGTTCTAACGTGTTGGCTGCTCACGCCTATGGATACTGAGTGTTGAAATCACCACACTGAATAGAATGATTTATGCAATCGGACAAAGGATTTAAGCAGAGTTTCTCCCCCTTTGAAAATCCTTAAAGTTGAGAATGCCGCCATTCAATAAAACATAACTGCGGCGTTGCTGAGCAAATACTACGGACAAACTGTTGTTGTCCGGCCATATAACAATAACTTCAGGCAACTGCACATTAATAATAATCAGGAGGTACCTTTATGAGTGAAAACAGGCATTATCCGGTGATCGCCGTGACCGGCTCTTCGGGGGCTGGAACCAGCAGCGTCAAGGAGGCTTTCGGGCACGTTTTCTACCGAGAAAAAATCAAGGCAATTCTGGTCGAAGGTGACAGCTTCCATCGCTACAACAGAGCAGAGATGAAACTCGCGGTCGCGGAGGCCCGCAGCCAGGGCAAAACACTGAGCCACTTCGGGCGGGAGGCCAACCTGTTCGATGAACTGGCGGATCTGTTTCGCACCTACCGGAAAACCGGCGGCGGAAAGCGAAGATACTATCTTCATTCCGACAGCGAAGCAGAACCCTGGGGGCAAAAAGCAGGTGAATTCACGCCTTGGGAGGAGATCACTGAGAAATCCGATCTGCTGATGTACGAGGGATTACACGGGGGGGTTCCCGAAGTGGTTCCCTATGTGGATCTGCTGATCGGTGTTGTCCCCATCATAAATCTTGAGTGGATCCAGAAGATCCATCGTGACAGCAGCGAAAGGGGCTATACTCCTGAAGATGTCGTTAAAACCATCAAGGAGAGGATGGACGACTACATAGATTGCATTACCCCTCAGTTTTCCCTTACCGATATCAACTTTCAGAGAATTCCAACGGTCGACACCTCCAATCCATTCATCGCCAGGGATGTACCTTCCCCGGATGAGAGCCTGATCGTAATACGCATAAAAAAACGGTTGATCAAAAAATACGACATTGATCTGACTTTTCTGAAAAACATGATAGAGCACTCATTCATTTCGCGCCGCAATACATTGGTGGTACCGGGGCCGAAAATGTCGCTGGCAATGGAGATACTGATAACACCGATTATCGAAGATCTGGTTCTGCAGAGAAACAAGAAGTCGGAAAATATGCGGGCGTAAAGGCAAGCGGGAAGGCGTGTGCAGTGCATAAATGCATACGCCTTCCGCTTAAAAACAGAGACTCAGTTACCCAGCGTGCCAAACACCTTTTTGAGCAGGTCGGTGCTGCGCGCCAATGGGTTTTGGCGAATCTGTTTCTCCTCTGCAGCCAGTTTCAGGAACAAACCATCAAGCGTCTTATCCGTGACATATTTGTCCAGATCAAGGCTGCTGCCATCGACCAGTCCGCCCATGACACCTGCCTTGCCAACCATATTTTTATATGCGGAAGTCACTCCTGCTTTCTCGGTAGCCTGTTTTACAATCGGGGATATCGCCTGGGCAAGTCTCTCTCCACTGTTTTCACGAAAATATTGTGTGGCTGAATCATCCGCTCCCTGCAGAATTCCCTGCGCATCCTTAAGTGTCATGTTTTTTATCGTGTCACCAAAAATCGAAGCCGCTTCAGGCACCGCCCGCTCTGCCGCATGATTCATCGTCGCAATGAACTCATCGGCCAGTTTACCCTGACCCACGAGCCGCAATCCGCTCTCCACCTTCTGCAGCATGCCAGGCAGCGGAATCTTCACCGTACTGTCGTTTAGAAAACCACCGTCTTTCCCAAGCAGATTTATCGCACGCCTCACACCGACGCTCAGAGCCTCTTTCAGTCCACTTGTCATCTCCTGCTGGGAGAGCGATGTGGCCGTTGCCCCGGTAGTTGTGCCGGAGCCCTTGTTTAGCACGTCACCAAGTGGCTTCAGGTAATCCTGCAATCCGGCATTCACTCCCTGGATGGAGAAAATCAACCCGGCAACCACTCCTGCAGCAACTCCAGACCTTTTCAGCATTGCTCTCTCCCTTCGACTGTTTTAACAATACTCATGATGAGTGGGAAAATTATAGCTCAAGGGAGCAGCAAAAGATCGGTGGTTCCTACTCGCCCGGTTCATGGTGAATCCATTTGGATAGATCGGTGGTTTCACATGAGGGCCCAGGCCGAATTCGTTTTCATTGACTGATAAGAACAGAACGGCCGTTGATCTTCTGTACAGGGCGACTGTTTTTACCCATGATCCGCAACAGCCTGTCAATCAGATGTCCGGGAACCTCCACGGGTTTCTGCAGTACGAACCAGGTGACATTCTCACTGCAGGGAGGATCGGTCAGGGATCCGTTATAACGAAAATAATCGCGCATGGTGGGAAGAAAAAAGACCGGATTCACTCCAACTTGCCTGTAATGGCGGCCCGTTCCCTTCCCGGCCGGAAGATACTCCCATATCCGCTCCAGCATGGCGTTGTGCCGGATACCGGCGGTTACGGGGATTGCCAGCATCACAGTGTTACCGGCGCTGTCCAGATGCAGCAACTGAATCTCCATATCCGCGTGTCGGCCATCAACAGTATGTTCACTCGGCGTACGAAATCCCAGCTCTTTCAGTTGATACTGCCTGGCCCCAATATGGAGATAACTACCCGGAGTGAAGTCCATACGGATGGTGAACCCATCATTACGGATTTTCAGCGGAGTGGTGCGGTAGTGAAACCTGAGCGGCGGTAATCTGCTCTGGTGTAACGGCACCAGATCTATGGGGGACTGCGCACGGCCATCTTCACACAATGTAAATGCCGGTGACAGGCTTCCCCAATTGTCCGGTCCTTTCTCACCCCGGTAACTCCAGTCGGTTATCCTGGTGCTTTCATAAGCGCTGCCCTGCAGGTCGATGGCACGGCCATGAGCACTCAGCGGAAGCACCATCAGGAGGATCAACCAGATCGGGACTCTGTTGCATTCCATAGCCTATTCCCCATTTGATCGCTGCTGTTTCGGTTGCATGGATTTGCTTACCCATACGATTAAGCAGCCAAGCTTAATGAGAAATCGGATAGACGACAATCCTGAAAATGTCGCTATCGGCTTTTGCCTGGGAATTGTTTTTTCCACCGCCCAGGCAAAGATCCGGGAGATGGGGATTAGCCCGCATCCGTCACCAGGATCCGGAATTTTGGGGCGATTTGGCAAAGCAGGTTGAGCGATCGTCCGCCAAACCATAGCCGTAGCTATGGTTTAAGGAAGATCGCTCAAGATGCGCAGCCAAATCGTTCCAAAAACCGGATAGAACAGAGTGTAAATTCACCAGCACAAGTAAAATGAACGTAATTTGCTGTTTTATATATATTATTAACATATCTTCGGTTCGCCTGGTGATGGATGCGGGTTAGTGGCGGTTGGCGGATCCCCTGTCGGGATCTGACCTACTCGGGCTATCGGCTTCTATCGGAGACCGGTTGGGGAGAGACAAAAAGGGGGATATTTGATCTCAACTCGCTTTGCGGACACCATGTAGCATCACCATCAGCTCCGCCTCGCTACGGCTCAATCCCAGCCTCTCCACCAGGCTGGCGGCCGTCGCACCCTTGTGGATCATCTGAATAGCTTCGCCGTAGGGTCGTTCTTCCTGGTTCTGATGCTGAATTTCCAGCGACTCCTGGCGCAACTCCAGTCCACGGCTCTGATGCTCCAATATGGATATACGCCGATCGACTCCGACTGCACCGGAACATAACGCATTCAGGTCGCAGCTAACCGATTCAAGCCGTGCCTTGAGTGCCTCCACCTCAAGCCGCGCTCTCTTTACCTTCAGAAAAAGTCCAAGCAGGAGAGCAAGCATTGACAGGCCGGTAATTGAGACCACAATCAATATTGTTGACATATTCGTTCACTCTTCAGACATATGCATCGATGCCGGGATTATCGCCTTCCGGCTCGTACGGCTCTCTCCGCCTCTCCCGCCCATCTTTCTTCTGAAGATCCGGCGGATTACGCTTTTTTTGATGCGGCTCCCGCCGCGCCGGCCAGACCGGCTTGACCGGTGCCGGTTGATTTATCTCTGCCATGGTAACCTCCGTTGTCACTACTCATACCCTATGGGTTATAAGAAGGGTACGTCGGAGCACAATGCGAAAACTGGCTGTAAGGGCTGAGGGCCAAGGGCCTGGGAAAAACCGATCGCAGCCCTCTTGATCCTTGGCCCTCATTTGAAGCAGACTGCTCTCTGCGTGTCATTGCTGACCGACGTCAAATCATGTTTACCTCGTTCCATTCATCTTCAGACAACAGTCTGTTCAGATCCACCACGATCAACAACTCCTTGTCACGCGTCGCCACACCCTGAATGTAACGGGAGTTCTCCTCGTTGCCGACATTTGGCGCCGAGTCGATTTCAGAAGCGCGCAGGTCGACCACTTCCGCCACACTGTCGACCAGCATACCTATAACCTGTTTATCGGATTCAATGATGACAACCCGGGTGGAGTCATCCATCTCACCGGGTGGCAATCCGAACCTGCCGCGTGTATCCATCACGGTTACCACGTTGCCGCGCAGATTGATGATTCCAAGCACGTAAGGAGGCGCGCCGGGTACCGGTGCAATCTCGGTGACACGCAGCACCTCCTGTACCTGCATTACATTGATGCCGTAGGTCTCATCCTTCAAGCGAAAGGTCACCAACTGGATCACCGGATCACTTGCCATACCCTCTGCAGCTGCTGCTGTCATATCTCCACCTCTTTTGGACTTTGGATCGTTACCGTCAAATTTCAGACACCACTGGGGTCATATTTATACTCAAGCATTATTCGTGCCTATTGCTGCCAGAAGTGCATCGATATTCAGCAATACAGAGAGCGATTCAACAACTATTCCGTGGGACCAGGGCCGAATCTGCCGGTTCCTGCTCCAGCGCACCTCCTCTGCCCGCAACAATCTGGGACGCTGAATGCTGTCACAGACAACTCCCCAGCGCGCACCTCCTATCAACAACAGATAACCCGGCGGCGGCGAATCGGTCATTTGTCGCTCAGGCATAATCAATCTGGAGAGATTGACCAGACTTACTTTTTTCCGCTCATGCAGAAACAGGCCAATCTGCCACCGGGGCTGGCCGGGAATCGGTGTCGACTCCCCATTCCAGCGGGCAATGGTGTCGAGCCGGTCCAGCGGCACCGCGAGATTGACTCCATGTACACGAATCATCAGAACTTGAAATGGATTCACTGCCCAGTCGGGTATCCCGGATAAGGCCGTGGTAGCCGGCGTACTCTCTTGCTCTATGATTTGATCAGCAGCATATTTCCCGGAAGTGTGAGTTCTGCATTCTTCAGGTGTATGGGCAGAGGTTGTGGGTTCTGCAGGGCAAATTCTCTCTGCCACATTCTGATCCAAGGGCTTTCCGTCAACGGGTTCGCCCATAAGATCGGCCAGATATTCACAAATAACACTTTTTGGCTGCATGCCGGATAATCACCCTGCGGCTGCCCCATTCATCCGGCCGCCAGCATCGTTGGCGCCCTCCCCTGCAATTTTTCGAGCAAAGCTGCATAGGCGGTTACACCACGGGAGTGCGGATCGTACAGCGATGGCGGAATACCGGCACGACTTGCGTCCCGGAACCTGGTGTCAATCGGGATTACGCCCTCCCACACAGCACCCGCATTTTCACGGCGCAGCTCTTTCAAACTGTCGATTGAGGAACGGGTCCGACGGTCGAACATTGTGGGCACGATCAGATGGGAGAGGATTTCCGCACGTGCGCGCAGCACCATCCGTAAGGTGTGAAGCATTCGCTCCAGCCCTTTTAAAGCAAGGAATTCGGTTTGCACCGGTATCAGCAGCCGCTCACACGCCGCAAGTGCATTGACCAGCAGCACACCCAGCACAGGCGGGCAGTCTATGATGACATAGTCGTAATGAGACGCCAGGCCGTCCATTGCTTTTTTCAGGACCAGCCCCATGCCCTCCAAACGGCTCGACTGCCGATCCAATGTGGCAAGCGCCACGGACGCCGCCAGCAGGTCCAGACTCTCGGTGCCGGTGGGCTGCACCAGAGACATAGGATCGACAGGCTGTTTTTTTATCGCCCCCTCGAACAGCGAGTAGGTTCCGCTCTCTGTTGCATCGGGATCATAACGAAAATAGCTGCTGAGGGAGCCGTGTGGATCCAGATCCACCATCAGTGTGCGGAATCCCCAGGATGCCAGCAGTCCCCCAAGCGTAACCACGCTGGTGGTTTTGCCCACACCTCCTTTTTGATTTGCCAGGGTCCACACCTTCACAGCGAGTCTCCGGATGTCGTGCCGATCCTGCCCAATTTCCGTTCATACTCTCCCGCCATTATCACCAATGCAACACGCCGGTTGGACTGGCGGCCCTCCTCGCTGTCATTCTCCTCGATAGGCTGGTGCTCACCATAACCAGTTGCAGCCATGCGCGGCGGCTCTATACCGAGCTTTGCCAGGACATGGACGACACTGGCGGCACGGGCGGCAGACAGCTCCCAGTTGGAGGGAAAAGAGATGGTATTGATCGGTACATTATCCGTATGGCCTTCCACATTGATCCTGTTGGGAACCGACTTGACGAGGGCCGCAACACTCTTCAACACACCGAATGCACCTCGGGAGAGCGCGGCGCTGCCGCTTTTGAAGAGCATTTCGCTCTTCATCTCGACCTCTATGCCCCGGTCGGTCCGCGTCACTTTAACCAGCTCCTGATCGATGAAAGGCTCGAGCGCCAGATTCAGATTGGCCCGAATCCGGTAAAGGGCACTCTCTTCACTCTCCTCCGGCTGGGACTCCATCGGCTCCACGGTAATCGGTTCAGGTGTGGCGAAATCGCCGGGTTGAGGAATTATCGAATGTACCTGCTCTCCAACCTGTACCGGATCCAGACTCTGGGCAGGCGTAACGAACGCGTTCGTCAGGGTATCGGAAAGCACCCGGTATTTCCCTTCGTTAATCGATGAGATTGAGTACATGACAACGAAAAAAGCAAACAATAAGGTAATAAAATCGGCATAGGAGACCAGCCAGCGTTCATTGTTGTTCTGCTCCTCCGGCCGTCTTCTGCGTGCCATGGGTCAACCGCCTGCCTTTTTGCCGCTGCCAATTGCCAGAGTCCTGCAAGGTTCCGCCTGCCACATCAGTTCAGATACCCCTGCAGTTTGGATTCAATGTTCCGGGGGTTCTCCCCTTCGGCGATTGCAACTATTCCTTCGATGATCATCTCCTGATATTGCGACTTGCGCAGCGCAAGCGTTTTCATCTTACTGCCGAAAGGGAGCAGGCAGAGATTTGCAATACCGACGCCGTAGATGGTCGCGACAAATGCAGTTGCGATGCCGCTCCCCAGCCTGCCGGGGTCGGCGAGATTCTGCATCACGTGGATCAGACCCATCACAGCACCGATGATCCCGATTGTGGGCGCGTAACCGCCCATCGCTTCAAACACTTTCGCGGCAAGCAGATCATGCTGTTCCCGATTGTCGACTTCAACTTCCATGATACTGCGGATTACTTCCGGTTCGCTGCCGTCAACCAGCAGTTGCATCCCCTTGCGAATAAAAAGATCCGGCTCGTTCTCCGCTATTGTCTCCAGTCCAAGCAATCCCTCTTTGCGGGCCACGTTGCTCCAGTTGACCAGTTTTTTTATGGCTGATTCGACTTGCTGAGCGGGTGGGCGGAAGACCCCGCCGGCCAGCCGCAGTGCGTGTAGAAAAACAGTAAGAGGCGACTGCAGCATTACGGCACCCAAGGTGCCGCCAACAACAATTACCAACGCCGGTCCATTCAACAGTGTGCTGACATGCCCACCCTCCAGTGCATTTCCGCCGATGATGGCACCAAAGGCCACCAGGATTCCAACTATGCTGAGCAAGTCCAATTCAGCCGGCCTTGTTCATGGTGGAGCGCAAATTCCGGCGCAGAATGGATGCAACCGGAGACTGCCCGGAAGAATAAGCAGCGGGCAAAACTGTCACATCAATAAGCGGCATGCGCTGGAACGTCGGAGCAGACCAGGAGCATGTCAGACTGGGGAGCCTGACCTTAATTGGGTGGAGATGCCCTCGATTGTCCGGAAATATACTCATCTATTTGCCCTGGACTCATGCAGCCATCCTGAAAAAGCGAGGCTCACACCGCCTTTACCAGCTGAGGACCAATCTCCGTCAGCGGCAGAACCCTGTCCGACAGGCCCGCCTTCTCAACAGCCTGTGGCATACCGTACACGATGCAGCTTGCTTCGTCCTGGGACCAGATGGTGGACCCCCCTGCTTTCAACTGCTGCGCCGCCAACTTTCCGTCAGCACCCATCCCGGTCAGTACCACGCCAAGAACTCCGTCCGGATAGACCAGCCCCGCAGAGCCCATGGTTACGTCCACACTGGGCCGGTAAGTCTGCGTCGGCAGGCTGTTGCTGATCCGAATCTCAACTCTGGAGCCCTGTTGTTGCAGAGTCATCTGCTTTCCTCCGGGTGCAAGATAGGCCTGTCCCCGTTGTGGCACGTCGCCATCCCGTGCCTCCTTTACGCCGATATTGCACTGCGCATTCAGGCGTGCCGCAAAGGCAGGGGTGAAACTTTCCGGCATGTGCACAACCAGCAGCAGCGGTAATGGAAAATCAGCAGGCAGCGCCGACAACAGCTGTTGCATCGCAACCGGTCCACCAGTTGAAGCGCCAATCACAACCAGTTTGTAGCCCCCCCGACGCTGGTGTTCTCTATTTGTCTGTTTCTGCAGCCCGGTAGCCCTCTCCTTCAGAATCTGACGTTTCAGGCCCAGAGCCAGTATTCGCTGCAGCAGCTGTTTTTCAATCAAATCGGATGAGTTGAAACCACTCTGTGGTTTGGGGAAAAAATCGACAGCACCAGCATCCAAAGCATCCAGGGTGGCTTTCGCGCCCTCGTGCGTGAACGCCGAGAGCATGATGATCGGAGTCGGTGATTCAGCCATTATCCGTTTCACGGCATTGATGCCATTCATAACCGGCATCTCCACATCCATGGTGATTACATCCGGATTCAACTTACGTGCAGCCGTCACCGCCTGCAGCCCGTCACCCGCATGCCCAACCACCTCGATGGAGGAATCCCGCTGCAGTATGTCAGTAATGCGCCTTTGAAAAAAAACTGAATCGTCCACCACCAGTACACGCACCTTGGCGGTCATGGCAGTTTCCTGCTTCCCCTGCTGCACTCCAATGCCTCCAATACGAGATAAGCGCCTTCACCAGGCTTGAGATAAATTGCCGCATGCTCAATAACGTTTGGCATACTTCCTCATCAGCCCCGGAATATCCAGAATCAGTGCGATCTTGCCATCACCGGTAATGGTGGCGCCTGCCATTCCTTCCAGTCCCTGCAGCATGCTACCCAGCGGCTTGATCACCACCTCTTCCTGGCCAATCAGATAGTCGACTACCAGACAAACCTGCTTGCCGCCTACATTCACCACAACCACATGTCCATGATCTTTTGGATCCGAATTGGGCTGACCGCTGATCAGCCAGTTGCGCAGGTAAAACAGCGGCAGCGCCCGCTCCCGCACCATAATCGTCAACTGGCCATCGACCATGTGAGTGCGCTGCAGATCCAGATTGAATATCTCAACCACACTTGAGAGGGGCAGTGCAAAAGACTGCACGCCGAGTACCACCATCAGTGTCGGCAGTATCGCCAGCGTCAACGGCAGCTTGATGGTGATGATACTGCCTCTGCCGAGCTCCGAGTCTATATCCACAGATCCGTTCATCTGAGTAATACGTGTCTTTACCACATCCATTCCGACACCGCGCCCGGAGACATCGGAGATCTCTGTTTTGGTGGAAAATCCCGGTTGGAATATCAGGTTATAGCAATCCCTCTCATCCAGACGTGCAGCCGCTTCCTGGTCCATCATCCCCTTTTCAACTGCTTTACGCCGCAGGACATCCGCATCCATGCCTCTTCCGTCGTCGCTGATGGAGAGCAGAATATGATCGCCTTCCTGGGCGGCCGACAACATTACCGTACCCTGGCGTGGCTTGCCCGCCTTTTCACGTTCATCGGGAGTTTCGATACCATGATCCACCGCATTGCGTACCAGATGCACCATCGGATCCGACAATGCCTCGACCAGATTCTTGTCCAGATCGGTCTCCTCTCCCGCCATCTCAAGGTTGATCTCCTTATTCAAACTGCGGGCCAGATCCCTGACCACCCTGGGAAAGCGTCCGAATACCTTCTTGATCGGCTGCATGCGGGTCTTCATCACCGAATTCTGTAAATCGGCTGTCACCACATCCAGGTTGGCTACCGCATTGGCCACCTCTTCATCACCCAACCTGGATTTCAATGTGGCCAGCCGGTTTCTCACAAGCACCAGTTCACCCACCATATTCATGATGTCATCGAGCCGTGCCGTATCGACGCGTACCGTGGTTTCCGGTTGCGGAGAGACCTTGATGCCAGCCTTGGGCGCCGCTTGCGCCGGTGTGGCGGCAGGTTTGATCTCTGCTGGTTTCAATTCAGAACTCTCTCTGGATTGAAGCTGTTCTTTAACTTCTGCTTTCTGCTTCGCCTGAGGCCGGGCCCTGGCTGTGGTCTTTTTCTTTGGTTGGCTTTGCTTCTGTTGGACGGCGCCGGTTTCACCACCGCTTTCCTGCGTTTTTGCAGCCGGCAAACCGCCATGTTTTCCGGTACCGTGGAGCTCATCAAGCAGTGCTTCAAATTCGGCTTCCGTTATCTCATCGGGAGACGAAATGGTTGCTGCTTTTTCGTCTGCCCCGGCGCTAGCGGACCGCGTTGGAACACCGCCATGCCTGCCCTTGCCGTGAAGTTCATCCAATAAGGCATCGAACTCCTCTTCGCTGATTTCATCAGGGTCTGCTTTACCGGCGTCGCTTACTTCTGCCGCTGCCTGCTGCGTTAATTCGGCCTTCTCATCAGGAACCACTTCCGGTGGCTGTTCCGGCTCCGCTTCGACGTCAGACGGAGATTCCCCGGCTGGCACAGCGAACTGGTTCAATGTCTGAATCAATTGCGGATCGGCATGCTCCGGCTCCTGTCCTTCCCGAACCCGTCCAAACATGCCGTTAACCACATCCAGCACCTTGAGCATCACATCCATCAGCTCGGCGTCAACCTGGCGTTGGCCCTGGCGCAGGATATTGAATACATCTTCGGAGCGATGGCAGACTTCAACCAGAGCATCGATGGAGAGGAATCCGGCGCCACCCTTAATGGTGTGAAAGCCGCGGAAAACAGAGTTCAGTAAGTCATAGTCGTCGGGGGCCTGCTCCAGTTCAAGCAGCTGCTCATTCAAATGTTCCAGTATTTCACCGGCTTCAACCAGAAAATCCTGGAGAATCTCGTCGCCTGTATCAATGGCCATAGCTCGCCGCCTTTAACCGAATAGAGTTAATTTCTTCAATCGTCCGTTGTGCCGTAAGAATCCCAGAGCACCTTAAAAACCCAAACTGGAGAGCAGATCGTCCACATCGTCCTGATCGCCCACCTGATCCCCCTGATCAATACCAGGTACAACCGGACCCTCCAGCTTGGCTGAAGATTTCGTATCGTCCGATCCTGCGAGACCTCCGGAAATTCGAACCAAACGAACCAGTTTGTCTTCCACATCCTGTATCAGGCTAATCACTTGCCGAATGATCTGTCCGGTAAGATCCTGGAAGTCCTGCGCCATCAGAACCTCTGACAGCTTGCCGTGAAGCTCTCCTGAATGCTCTCCCGCAATCTGCAGAAACCCCACCAGCTTCCGGCTGAGTACACGAAATTCCTCTACCGAAAGCTCGCGTTCCTGAAATCTTCTCCATTCACTAGCCAGATTCGACGCTTTGTTTCCAAGTTCATCCGCCAACGGAATAGCCGCCTCCACCGCTGCCAGACTGGTGTTGGCAGCCCTCTCCGTCATGGTAATGACATAGCTGAGCCGCTCGCTGGCATCGGGTATTTCACGCTCAGCCAGCTCGGTGATTCTTGAATCCAACAGGAAACCGTTGATGGCGCTGTGCAACTCACGCGTCAACCTTCCCACTTCCTGAAAGAGATTGTTCTCGCTGAAACCGGCCAGCAGATCGACGGTATGCTCCGCATTTACTGAATCACCGGACTCCAGTTGATTCACCAGCTGTTTTGCCAGAACGAGGCGCCTGCTTTCTTCCATCGCTGTAAACATCGATGTGTCCTGTTGATTCAAGCTTCTATCCGTTCAAAGATCTTGCTGATTTTTTCCTCCAGGGTAGTGGCGGTAAACGGCTTGACCACGTATCCATTTACCCCCGCCTGCGCAGCTTCAATTATCTGCTCCCGTTTCGACTCAGCCGTTACCATCAGTACCGGAAGCTTCGCCAGCCTGGAATCCGCACGCACCGCTTTGAGCAGATCGATGCCGGTCATTCCGGGCATATTCCAGTCGGTGATCAGGAAGTCGAAGCTGCCGGACTGAAGCATCGGCAATCCTGTGTTGCCGTCATCCGCTTCCTGAGTATTGGTGAATCCCAGATCCCTGAGCAGATTCTTGATAATTCTCCTCATTGTGGAAAAATCATCCACCACGAGAATCTTCATGTTCTTATCCAAGACAACCTCCACAAGCGATACCAGTCCACATGTTCATATAACCTTTTAAATCTCACCTTGATCCGAAAGCCAGTCTGAAAGCCTCGATCTCAACCGTAGCGTAGCCTGACTGTGAATCTGACAAACTCTCGACTCGCTCACACCCAGTACCTGACCTATCTCCCGTAAATTGAGCTCCTCATCGTAGTAGAGTGCGATGACCATGCGCTCCCTTTCCGGAAGACCCGAAATTGCTTCAGCCAGGGCGCGCTTGAATGCGTCCCGCTGCATACCTTCGAATGGGCCGCTGATTGCGCCGTCGCTGCGATCCTGAGGTAACTCCCCCACTGCCTGGAGATCCTCCAGACTGAATATGCGGCAGCCTGATGCATCCTTGAGTATCTTGTGGTACTCAGGCAGTGACATGCCAAGCACCTCAGCCACTTCCACGTCTCGTGCATCCCGTCCCTGTTCGTTCTCGATCTCCCGCATTGCGCTGGCAACCATGCGTGCCTTGCGATGCACCGAACGTGGCGTCCAGTCGCTGCGCCGAATCTCATCCAGCATTGCGCCGCGAATACGGATTCCCGAGTAGGTCTCGAAACTGGCACCCTGACTTGGATCATAGTTTCGACTTGCCTCCAGCAGCCCTATCATACCCGCCTGGATGAGGTCATCCGCCTGTACATTCGGCGGCAGTCTGTTCATCAGGTGGTAGGCTATTCGTTTAACCAGTGGCGCATGCTTTGTCACCAGTGCATTTGCATCCATCTCCTGCTCTTGCACCGCCGTGTAGGTCGCTAGTCCGTTCACCTCAAATCCCCCCACTCTGACTCGAATATTGAATAAGCCGCTCGACGAAGAACTGGAGATGTCCGCTGACCCCTTCAGGTACGGGCCAGTTATCGGCCTTCTTTGCCAAATTCTTGAATGTTTGTGCTGAACGGCTGCGTGGAAATGCCTGAACCACCGACTTCTGGGTGCGCACCGCTTTGCGCAGATTCTCGTCGTAAGGAACGCTGCCCATGAAGCTGATCATCGCATCCAGGTAGCGATCCGTAACGCGGCAGATCTTATTGTAAAGCGCCCGCCCCTCCTGGGCGGACTGAACCATATTCGCAAGTACGTGGAACCGGTCGATGCCGTATTCCCGGTTCAGCAGCTTAATCAGTGCATAAGCGTCGGTGATCGATGCCGGCTCATCGCAAACCACAACCACCACTTCCTGGACGGCACGACTGAAGCTGACGACGATATCCGATATCCCTGCGGCTGTATCGACGATCATGACATCTATATCTGAAGCCACATCGCTGAACGCGCGTATCAATCCGGCATGTTCGGCTTTACTCAGTTCCGCCATCTGCTGAACCCCGGATGCGGCAGGTGCCACCATAATGCCCGAAGGCCCGGTTATCAGGATGTCTTCGAGTGTGCACTCTCCACGCACCACATGCGAAAGATCGCGCTCGGGATGCAGTCCCAACACCACATCTATATTGGCCAGCCCCAGATCGGCATCCAGCAGCATCACCCGCCGGCCGAGATCCGCCATTGCCACCGCCAGGTTGACCGATACATTGGTTTTACCTACACCACCCTTACCGCCGGTGACCGCGACAACTCTCACCGGATGAGGCTTGACCATCTGCCGCAACCCTGTGGCCTGGTCCACGTTTGCATCAACCATGAGCATCTATGGTTACTCCTCCGAAGGCCAGAGAAAGATAGGCGTCGTTGTAATCTGCGCCCCCTTCCTGACCGAGGGCGACAGCACGACTGATAAGCGTATTGGCGCGCGCCAGGTGAATGTCTTCAGGGACTCTCTGACCGTCGGTAAAGAAAGCCAGCGGTATGCGGCTATGCACCGCAGCGGAAATTGCACCTCCCAGGGAGGCAACCTCATCCACTTTTGTCAGGATGCAGCCACATATCTCCGTCGCTCCAAATGCGTTGGCTGCCTGCTCCAATGCCGATTGCTGGGTCGTCGCGGAGAGGGTCAGAAATCGCTTTACCATGCGATTGCCGGAATCGATCAGCGAGAGCTGTTCGCTCAGGCGTACATCCCGCTGGCTCATGCCGGCGGTATCCACCAGTACCAGGCGTTTATCGGAGAGCGCATTGAGCGTTACGTTCAACTCTTCCGGAGTGGAGGCAGAGCGAACGGTGACATCCAGAATCCGCGCATATGTGGTCAGCTGCTCCTGTGCACCGATGCGATAGCTGTCGGTGGAGACCAGGGCCAGACTGCGATGACCGTGTCGCAAAACATAGCGGGCCGCTAACTTGGCGATAGTGGTGGTTTTGCCGACGCCGGTTGGGCCCACCAGTGCAATCACCCCACCCTCATCGATAATGCTGTCGCCCGCGATCGGGAGCTCTCCGGCCAACAGATTGAGCGCCCTGCGCCAAGCCTGATCGGAATTCTCGAAGTCCTGGACCCGCTCAACCAGCTGTGCGCAGATATCGGGACTGATATCCAGTGCCATCAGCCGGCGCAGCAACTCCCGCCGCAGCGGTTGTCGATTTCCCATTTCGTTCCAGGTGAGTTCCGACAACTGGTTCTCCATCATGCGCCGCATCGCCCGCATTTCACGCCGCATCTCGACCAGAGTCGGATCCTGACTCCACTCCACTTGGGTGGGGGAGACTTTCGGCCGGGAGCGGCTGATGGAAGGATCAGACGGCCGGTTCCGGTTTTCGCCGGGAGGAGAGAGCTGTGCCTCATGCTGCTGAGTGCTCTGCTGTGCGGCAAAAGCGGTCTCGTCATAGTCCTTGGCAGCAACCAGTTCGACACCGCCTTCCACCGGCTTATTGGATAAAATTACGGCATCGGGACCCAGACTCTCCCTCACCTGGCGCAGCGCCTGCCGTATATCGTTTGCAAAAAAACGTTTTATTTTCATACTCTGCCTATCCTGGATTACCGGTCAGCCACCTGGGTGGCCCTCGTGCCGCTTGTGCCGGTCCGGCGTCTTCAGTTGGCAGGTTTACCAACGGTGGCGACAACCTTGATCTGGCGGTTATCCGGGACCTCGTTGTAAGAGAGAACCCGCATGCCCGGCACACTGTGTCGAACGAATCGCGCCATCCAGGCCCTTATCGGGGCCGCCACCAGAAGAATGCTCTGTTGATTGGCCCGCTCCTGCTGGTTGAAGGTCTCCAGCAGTGCTTTTTGCAGCTGCTCCGCCAACCCAGGCTCAAACCCGACACTCCCCTCGTCCGAGGGCTGCAATGTCTGCTGCAATATCTGTTCCAATTTAGGATCTAAAACAATAACGGGAATTTCTTCAACAGGACCAATGAGTTGCTGAACTATGTTGCGTGACATAGCGACTCTGGCATGGGTTGTCAGAACGCCGATGTCTTGACTCTGCACCCCATGTTCCGCCAATGTTTCGGCGATTGAGCGAATGTCCCGGATGGAAACGTGCTCGCGCAGCAGGTTCTTCAGAATCTTTAGCACCTGGCCAAGCGACAATGTTTTCGGGACCAGATCCTCCACCAGTTTCGGAGCACTTCTTGCCAGTTGATCGAGCAGCTGCTGGGCCTCTTCATGCCCAAGCAGTTCATGCGCGCTGTTTTCCAAAATTTCCTTCAGATGAGTGGCAATTACGGTACTCGCATCTACCACCGTATAGCCGAGGGTCTGGGCGTGATCTCGCTGACCCTGATCTATCCATACCGCATCCAGACCAAAGGCCGGGTCTTTGGTCTCGACTCCCTGAAGTTTGCCGAATACCCTGCCTGAATTGATCGCCAGATCGCGGTCCGGATATATCTCAGACTCACCCATGATGGCACCATGCATGGAGATGCGGTATCCGGTCGGACTCAGATCAAGATTGTCCTGGATATGCACCGGCTGAATCAGGAACCCCAACTCCTTTGAGAGTTTTTTGCGCACCCCTTTTATCCGGTTCATCAACTCACCGCCCTGATTTCTGTCCACCAGCGGGATGAGCCTGTACCCCACCTCAAGGCCAATAATGTCCACCGGCTGCACATCGTCCCAGGTGAGCTCGCGTTGTTCCACCGGAACCTCGGGTACGGCGACCGGAAGTTCGCTCCTGCTTTCCCTCTTTCTGGCACGCAAGATCCACCATGCACCGCCTCCTGCCAGGGCAGCCAGGCTGAGAAACGCAAAGTTGGGCATCCCCGGTATAACGCCCATCAAACCGAGCACTCCGGCCGCCACCGCCAGCGATTTCGGTGTATTCAGCAACTGGGAAACGATCTGTCCGCCCATGTCCTGGGTTGAGGCAACACGGGTGACGATTATCGCGGCCGAGGTCGACAGCAGCAGTGACGGAATCTGCGCCACCAGACCGTCTCCGATGGTCAACAGCGCATAGAATCGCAGTGCGGTGGCAAAGTCCAGATCATGCTGCATCATGCCGATGGAGAGGCCGCCAAGGATGTTGATAACCAGAATCAGTATGCCGGCCACGGCATCGCCACGGACAAATTTACTGGCACCATCCATGGATCCGTAAAAATCTGCCTCCAATGCGATCTCTGCACGCCTTGCCTTGGCCTCCTCCTGGCCGATGATGCCTGCATTAAGGTCCGCATCTATGGCCATCTGCTTGCCGGGCATCGCGTCCAGCGTGAACCTGGCGCTGACTTCCGAAACCCGCCCTGCGCCTTTGGTGACCACGACAAAGTTGATGATCACCAGAATCGCAAAAACCACAAGGCCGACCGCGTAGTTGCCACCGATAACGAAAGCGCCGAATGCCTCGATTACCTTACCCGCCGCATCGCCCCCTTCATGCCCCTCCAACAGAACCACCCGGGTTGACGCGACATTGAGCGCGAGGCGCAGCAGGGTGGCAACCAGCAGCAGGCTCGGGAAGACACTGAATTCAAGTGGCTTGAGGGTATAGACAACCACCAGCAGCACCACCAGAGAGAGTGCAATGTTGAAAGTAAAGAACACATCCAGTGCCAGCGGCGGCAATGGAACCACCACCATAGCCAGCATCATCAGCAGGATCAGCGGAGCTCCCAGGCCCTGGGCGCCTACGCTCTTTACATTGTTCAGTATTGCCGTTGCATCCATGGTTGCCACCCAAAGGTTAACTGTTTTGCGGGCGTCTCTTTGCCTATGCGGGATCCGGATTCGGCGCAGGCACCTGCAACTCCTCCGGAACACTCAGGTCGGTGGGAACTCCGGGTTTGATACCCTGGCCCGCCTGATAGGCTTTCAGCTGGAAGACATAGGCGAGCAGCTTCGCGACAGCCAGATAGAGACCCGCAGGAATATAATCGCCAAGCTCAGCGTGGGCATGAATGGCACGTGCCAGCATGGGTGACTCCACAATAGGAACATCGTGCTCACCCGCCACCCGACGAATATTGGCAGCCACCAGGTCGACGCCCTTAGCCACCACTTTCGGTGCTTTCATCGTGTGCTGGTTGTAACTCAAAGCCACCGCATAATGGGTGGGGTTGGTGACAATAACATCAGCTTTGGGCACCTCTTCCATCATGCGCCGCTGCGCCATTTCATGCTGCAGATTACGTATGCGGCTCTTGACTTCAGGTCTGCCCTCGGTCTCCTTCAGCTCATCCCTGACCTCCTGTCGGGTCATTTTCAGCTGGCGCTTGTGGTCCCATAGCTGAAACGGAACATCCACCAGCGCGATCAGTATCAGAGTACTGGAGATCAGCACGAAGGAGCCGCCGATCAATCTGCTCAATTCACTCACCGCAGGACCAAGTTCCAGACTGCTTAGACCGATGAATTCATCGACGAGCATCCATAGCGCGAGGGCAGTGGCACCGCCCACCAGAAAAAACTTCGCCATTGCCTTGAACAGTTCCACCAGACCCTTTGCGGAAAAAAGCCGTTTCAGTCCGCTGATGGGATTCAGTTTGCTCAGCTTGGGCGCCAGCGCCTGCCCGCTGAAGGCAACGCCGCCAAGTGCGACCGAACTGGCAATGGCCACCGCGATCACTATCAGAAAAAAGGGCGCCAGCATGATCAATGCGCCGGCAATGGCATCCGCCAGCCGGCGCAGCAGCGCGCCTGGATCATACAGATCGACCCGGTCTATGGTGAAACCAACCGACATCATCTGTGACAGATCCTGGCCAAGTTGACCGCTCATACCCACCAGCGCCAATCCCCCCATCAGAGTGATCGCCATGGTGTTCAGCTCTTTCGAGCGGGCAACCTGCCCCTTCTTCCTGGAATCCTGAAGCCGTTTCGATGTGGGTTCTTCTGTTTTCTCCTGGCCGTCCTGATTCTCAGCCATCTCTCACCCCGTTATAAAAAGCAGGCCCTTGATCAGGGCAAAACCTGCGTCGAGAAATGTCTCGAAGTTATCCATGACATTAGGCAGACTGGCCCATATCAATACGAAACCGATCAGCATGGTGACCGGAAAACCGACCGCAAATATGTTGAGCTGGGGTGCGGCCCTGGTCACTATGCCCATACCAAGATTGACCAGCAGCAGTGCCGCCATCACCGGCAGCGCCATCAGCAAACCTGCACTGAACAGGCGGCTTCCCCAGCCGACGACATCGGCGAAACTGCTGCGGCCGAGTCCATCCACTGCCACCGGAAAGGTGTGGAAACTCTGAAACAGCAGATCGATAAGTATCAGGTGTCCGTTAAGCACCAGGAAAAGCAGTGTGGCCAGGATAAGGTAAAACTGAGAGACCACCGGCACCTGAACCCCATTTTGCGGATCCATCATCGAGGCAAACCCCAGCCCCATGCTGTAGGCAACCACCTGACCGCCGAAGATCAGTCCGCCGAAAACCATCTGCAGGATAAAACCCATGATCAGCCCAACAGCAAGCTGCTGCAGCAACAGCATAAACGCCTGGTGACTGAAAACAGCGACCACCGGCGGCGGTGGCAGCAGCGGCATGACCACCCAGGTAAGCACCAGCACCAGGCCGATGCGATACATCACCGGCGTCTGACGGGAGTTGAATACAGGTGCGGCGGTCACCATTGCCGCAATACGGATGAAGGGCCAGATGAACCCGGCCAGCCAGAGATTGAGCTGTGCTTCACTGAATGACATGGTCAGCCTATGAGTTCCGGAATGCTCTCGATCAGATCGATTGTGAAGGTCATGATCACGCGCAGCATCCAAGGGCCCGCCAGCATAAAAACCAAGGCCACGATCAGCAGTTTTGGTATGAAGCTGAGGGTCATCTCATTGATCTGTGTGGCAGCCTGAAACATCGCCACCAGCAGTCCCACCAGCAGTGCCGGGACCAGCACCACCCCACCCAGCACGGTGGTCACCTCCAGCGCACGTTGACCTATGTCCAGTACCGAATCGGGTGTCATGGTTCCGCTACCTCAGATATGCCGGTGCGCGGACTCATACCAAAAAGCTGGAGGCCAGCGTACCGAAAACCAGCGACCATCCATCGATGAGGACAAAAAGCATGATCTTGAAAGGCAGGGATATGATCAGCGGCGAGAGCATCATCATACCCATCGACATGAGTACGCTCGCCACCACAAGATCGATGATCAGGAAGGGAATGAAAATAAGAAAACCGATCTGAAATCCGGTCTTCAACTCGGATGTGGCAAAAGCAGGCAACAGCATGGAGAGAGGCACATCGGCCTTAGACTTCAACTCCTCGAAGCGGCCTATCCGTGCAAACAGTGCAAGATCGCTCTCCCGGGTTTGGGCAAACATGAAATCACGCACAGGTACGGTGGCGTTATCCAGCGCTTCGCTCAGATCCATCTTCTCTTCAATATAAGGCTTTACCCCAACCTCATAAGACTCCTGCAGCACCGGCATCATCACGAATGCGGTCAGAAACAGCGCCAGCCCCACAAGAATCTGATTGGATGGCGTGTTCTGGGTCCCCAGCGCCTGCCGCAGAATGGCCAGCACGATCACGATTCTGGTGAAAGATGTCATCAGCAACAGCGCGGCAGGCAACAGGCTCAGCGCCGTCATGAAAAGCAGAACCTGTATACTCAGTGTATAGGTCTGACCGCCATCGGCGGTGGGCGTTGTGGTAATCGCATCGAAGCCGGGCGCCGCCTGTGCGAACAGCGGCAGCATTAACAGAACCAGCAGACTTGGCTTGAGCATTCCCGGCATCAGCTTTCCGCTCCCATCTCCCGCTTCAGCCGACCGCTGAACTCTCCCTCGGATTCGCGGCTCCCGTCATCCGGACCGAGTTCATGCAGCATCCTCACCTGACCTGGCGCGACGCCTACCAGCAGCCGGGTTCCGCCTACCTGCAGCAGCACCGCCCTCTCACGCGGACCGAGCGATACCCCACCTATCACACTCACCATCCCCTTGCCGGTCAATGCCTGCTTTCCGAAGCGGCGGAACAACCAGCTCAACGCAAAAATCAACGCGACAACCACCGCCAGTCCAAACGCTGTTTCCGTCAAGGCACCGCCTGCCAGGGGTGACGCTGGATTGAGCACGCTATTCTCATCTGTGGCGGCACCGGAGAGGCTTGGCACAACACCCGCCCACGCTGCCCAGGCTGTGTGGGGCCGCAATATCATCTCAGTCTCTTGATCCGGTCACTGGGGCTGATCACATCGGTCAGCCTGATTCCGAATTTCTCATTGACCACCACCACCTCACCCTGGGCGATCAGCGTCCCGTTCACCAACACGTCCATCGGCTCCCCCGCCAACCGGTCCAGCTCCACCACAGACCCCTGATTCAGTTGCAGCAGATTTCTTATCGGTATGTGGGTGCGGCCGATCTCCATGGAGATAATCACCGGAACATCGAGAATCGAATCCAGACTCACCTCGCCATCCGATTCCGACAAAACCTCATTCTCCAGCTCCTGGAACTTGGCTGACGCAGCCTTTGCCTGATTTTTTTTCGGGGCAACCTCCTGTGTCTCCTGTTGCTCCAGTGCGGCAGCCCACTCGTCGGCCAGTGCTTCGTTCGGATCTACACCTGTGTCACTCATTCTCTTATCCTGTCGACGTAAAAATAGTTCACTCCGATAGCCGGTTCATCAACTCCTGAAGACGGTTGGATTTTTTTATCCCCAGCCATTTTTCAAGCTTGATTGCATAGTTACCGTCGGACACTCCAAGCCGTCCGTTGAAAATCGGGATACCGGATGCCATTACATTGACGGTTTCCGGAAGCTCAAGGGGAATGATGTCCCCGACGGAGAGCCTGGCAAGTTCACGCATCGTGAGCTCGGTTTCAGTCAGCACACTGTTGATCTCCACTTTTGCCGACATCAGCTCATCCTTCAGCGCCTGCGCCCAGCGCTCGTCCTTTTCTCCCCGGTCGCTCTGAACTCCCGCATCCAGCAGTTCACGAATCGGCTCAACCATCGAATAAGGCAGACAGATATGCATGTCTCCACCGCCCGATTCCAGGTCGATATGAAAAGTGGTGACCACCACCACCTCGGATGGGCTGACGATATTGGCAAACTGCGGATTGACCTCGGAGCCGACATATTCGAATTGCAGCGCCAGGATTGGCTTCCATGCCTCCTTCAAATCATGGAATGCCAGGTTCAGCAGCATCCTCACCACTCGAAGTTCGGTGGGGGTAAAATCCCGGCCCTCGATCTTGGTATGAAAACGGCCGCTGCCGCCGAAAAAATTGTCCACCACACTGAATACCAGCTTGGGATCGAGCACGCATAACCCCTTTCCGCGCAGCGGAGGAACACGCACGAGATTCAGACTGGTGGGGACGAAAAGGCTGTGGACGAACTCTGAGAATTTCAGCATCTGCACACCGGAAACCGCAATATCCGCGGTGCGGCGCAGCATATTAAAAAGGCTTGTCCGATAGTAGCGCGCGAACCGTTCATTGATCATCTCCAGCGTTGGCAGGCGCCCACGAACGATACGGTCCTGGCTGGCGAAATCGTAGGAGCGGGCAACGCCGTCAAAGTCATCACCCTCCGTCTCGACATCGCCGCTGTCTACGCCGTGCAGCAGTGCGTCGATTTCGTCCTGGGAAAGGAGGTCATTGACCGACATGGTTCATTGCATCACGAACGAGGTAAAATAGACGGCTTCCACCGCACCGGCACCACCTTGGTCTTTTATGATCTTGTTCAGCTGTTCCATCACCTCCGACTGCAGCTTCACTTTGCCGTCGCGGGTAGCCAGTTCCTGATCGGTGTGAGATCCGAAGAGATTAAGCAGAGCATGACGAATCATAGGGTCGTTGCGCTGCACGAAATCAATGGTTTCCTGCTCCCTCGCCATCACCTGAACACTGGTTTGCAACAGTTTGGCCTTGCCGCCCTCCGGCAGGTTGACCACAAAGACAGGGTCCATTGGATGATAGATCGCGGGCAGCTGCTCCTTGCTCTCCTTGGCCGGCTGATCCGCCACCTCGGCATCATCGCCTCCGAGCAGAAACCAACCTACACCCAGCCCACCACCGACCAGCACAAGCAAGGCGATCGCAACTATGATAATGAGTTTCTTTTTGGACCCTTTCCCCTGCTCGATGCCAAGATCAAGATCCTCGTCAGGTTTCTTTTTTGCCATGTCACTTCCTGAAATCCAATATCTCTCCCTGCTCAGGAAGCAATAGGCATGCCATTCTTTTTTTATCTGGTATTAACCTGGAATTACAATAAGTTAGATTTTTTTGATTTTGAGGCGACGAAGATTTGACGGGGCAGCGATCGCTGACTTGGCAATTTCCCGGCAGCTGCGCACAGCCGGAAAAAGAGTAAACCTGCACAAAGCCACCATTTTTAACCTTTGTGTACTTTGTGCCTCTGCGAGAGAGTTGTCAGAAGATTTTCCAAAGCTTGAAGATTGCTGAGCTTCGGAGGTAATCAGGCAGATTTTTATATCAGATTTCGTTGACCGGGGCTGGCAGCTTGTTTCCGGTCTTTGCAGCATCATCCTCGCTGCCGGTAAGCTCTTTTGCCTTGTCCCATGCATCCTTGCCAATCTCTTTGGTTCCATCCCACACCTCCCCTGACTTCTGCTTGGTGGCATCCCAGATCTCTGATGATTTCTGTTTGGTGCTGTCCCAAACCTCGACAGAGCCCTCCTTGGTGGCATCCCAGGCGCTGGCCCCCGCTTTTTTGGCGCTGTCCCATGCTTCACCCGTATAGGTTTTGGTCTTCTCCCAGGAGCTGGGACTCTTCTCATCGGACTGGGCAATCGGAGTAAACAGTATCGTCAGTATGATGAGTGCAAAGGATAAGAACGAATGATTCATTGGGCACCTCCAAATGGATTATGCTGGCATTACGACCTGACCATACAGGCAAAGTTCACATCCGGTTGCACAAATGTGATCTCTCCTTCAATTCAGCATCAACTTCCATCCGCTCTCTCAGCAACTCTGTCAGATAGGTAAAAGCCGCACTCAAATTCAACTCTGCCTGTGCAGAGAGTGATTCACAGAAGGGCTCAAACTCATAGCCGCGAATGGCCAGAATGCTGGCCCTGGTCCTGGCTCCGAACAGCGTGCGGGCAAGGTGGATCAACGCTTCGGGCGATATACTGTGGGTATCCAGCCTGTTCGGTGTCAACGATTCCGGCAGTGTAAAGTGCAGGTAGGGCGGCTTCACATCCAGAGAGGCATCCACAAAAATCACCTGTTCAAAATGGCCTATGTCCATGGCATCTTCAACGCAGAGCTGGTAGTCGACTCTGGTTTCCAGATTGTGCAGCGCCAGCGCATCGATCCGCTCAATCAATGCCGGACCCAGTCCATCGTCGCCGCGCGCCGGGTTACCGTACCCCAGAAGCAGAATACGCTCTCTACCGGCCATCCTTTAAACGCCGATCCAGCAGTTGACCCGCGGCATCGTACAGCGCCACATCAAGCGGCATCTGACCCAGCGCATGGGTGGCACAGGAGAGGCAGGGATCGTAGGCGCGCACCGCAACCTCTATCTGATTCAGCATCCCTTCCGTGATCGTCTTCTGGCCAGAGAGGTGCGCCTTGGCCACCTGGGTGACCGCACGGTTCATCGCCTCGTTGTTGTTGGTGGTGGAGACGATGAGATTGCAGAAAGTGACCTGATCGTTCTCATCCACACGATAATGGTGAAACAGGGTGCCACGAGGCGCTTCGATGACGCCTATCCCCTCCTCCCGGCGCTGGCCGCGGAGCAGCAGTTCGCTCCCCTGCAGATCAGGGTCATGCAGCAGATGACGGATCTTCTCCACACAGTGCAGAACCTCGATCATGCGCGCCCAGTGGTAGGCGAGCGACATCTGATTCGGACGGCCTCCGGAGAAGGCCCGGAACGCCTGGTGGGCCTCATCCGCCAGCGGCGTATCGATAAATCCCGCTGTATTCATCCTTGACAGTGGCCCGACACGATACCAGCCATCCAGATTGCCGCGCCGTTTGATGAACGGGAACTTCATATATGACCAGGAGCGTACCTCCTCCATCAGGTAGTCGTTGAAATTCCGATAGTCCACCTGATCGAATATCACGTTGCCCGATGCGTCTATCGCCCTGAGCACACCGTGATAGAGATCCATGGCGCCATCCTCCCGCACCAGGGAGATATGGCTGGAGTTGAAGGTAGCGAACTGCTGCAGCAGCGGCAGGTGATCGACGCAATATCCTTCGGCAATCGAGACGGCTTCCTGCGCCCATTCAATCATCTGCTCTATCTCTTGCAGCAGGTGGTCGCGTTCAGCCAGGCTGAGGTTCTTGTTCACTCCACCCGGAATGGCGCTGGTACCGTGAATTTTTTTACCGGCGGTGGCCCGAATCACCTCCTGCCCGAACTTGCGCATCTTGATACCCTTGACCGCCAGATCGGGGTAAGCCTGAATAATGCCGAATATATTGCGTTTATCGACATTGCTGTCGAAGCCGAACAGCAGATCCGGAGAGCTGAGGTGAAAAAAGTGCAGCACGTTGCTCTGCATAATCTGCCCATAATGCATCAGCCGCCGCATCTTCTCCGCGGTCGGGGTCAGGCGGTCCACTCCCACGATATTATCCATCGCCTTGGAGGCAGCCAGATGATGACTGACCGGACAGATGCCGCACAGCCGCTGCACGATTACCGGCACTTCCCAGTAGAGCCGCCCAAGAATGAACCGCTCGAATCCACGGAACTCCACTATATGCAGTCTGGCCTCGTCCACATTGTTGTTATCGTCCAGATGAACGGTGACCTTGCCGTGGCCCTCCACCCGGGTCAGGGGATCGATCTCGATAACGCGTGTTTTAGCCATAACTCTCTAACCCGAAGATTTTATAAATTTGCGCCGATATCGCGCAGTATATTGGTTTCACAAGGAAATTTCCGAAGGAGTGGCGTATCAGTGACCACGGCCGACTGAGGAAATATTTCTTGTGGCATCAAGAGACAAGCCAGTGCAAGCATAATTTATGAAAGATTGACTAATACCTCAGTCATATCTGAGCTGTTCGTAGGTAAGCTCCACAGGTCTGCCTGCCAGCAGCGCCTTCAGCGTATTCCACAAGGTGTCGCCGGAAGGCGGGCAGCCGGGGATCTGATAATCGACTTTGACCACGTCCGCCAGCGTATACACCTTATCCAGCATCAAAGGTAGCGCCTCGTCGCTGGGGATACGGTTGCTAGGGTTATAGACCTTGTCACTGTTGAGATAAGCCGTCTCCAGGCATTCGCGCAGAGGGTCGTCCGAGTGCATGATGGCATTGCGCATCACCGGCAGCCCCCCCATCACCGCACATTGCCCAACGGCGACCAGCACGTCACAGTTGCGGCGAAACTCCTGCAGCGTATGCACGTTCTCTTCATTGCAGCAGCCCCCCTCCACCAACCCGATATCACAGCGTCTGGTGAAGCGTTTGAGGTCATTCAGCGGAGAACGGTCAAAGTCGACCTGCTGCAAAAGTTCAAGCAGGCGCTCGTCTATATCCAACAGCGACATGTGGCAGCCGAAGCATCCCGCCAGGGAGACTGTGGCGATACGCTTCTTCACGTCTTCTTCTCCTTTCCAGGCCCGACGCCCAGTGTGATCGGCCGCTTGTCGAACTGACGCTCTCCGATTGGTGCAAAAAAACCCTGCCCCTTCTGAATAATGCAGCCCACCGGACAGGTTGCGAGATCGATTGCCCGGTCTTTCAATTCGACATCGGTATCCGCCAGTCGGTTTCCATTTACGCCAACCCGCTTGTTAATTCCGCGTCCGACATATTCGAAAACATGTTTTCCGTCTACATCCCGCGAAGCGCGGATGCAGCGGCCGCAAAGTATGCAGCGATTGGTATCCAGTACTATATCTGGATGGGATGCATCCACCGGACGTACCGGCTGCAGATAGGGATACTTGGTCGCCTGGGTTATGCCGAGGCGATATCCCATTGCCTGCAGCTCACAGCGTCCGCTCGCCTCGCAGATGGGACAGAGGTGGTTGCCTTCATGATAGAGCATGCGCACCAGGTCGCGCCGGTATCCGAGGATCTCCTCAGTCTCGTTTTCCACCTGAGAACCCTCGATTGCCGGCTGGGTGCAGGCCGAGACCACTCTGCCGTTCTGCTTTACCACGCAGACACGGCAGCTGCCCTGGGGTTCCAGTCCTTCGACATCACACAAACGCGGAATGTAGACACCCGCATCATCCGCCGCCTGCATGATGCTCTGACCGCGCCTGGCTTCGATCTCCACACCGTCGATCTCAAACTTGAGGATTTTACTCATGCTTCCTTTCCCGCCTGAAGGTCAGGTCTCGTCATAATTCGGGTCATAGATCATGGATCGCCGCTTGGCCAGTCGGCGTGACTCTTCCAGTGCACTCTGAATATCGAACGACGCCTGCACTCCGTCCCCATGCTCCTTGAGCAGTACAGCATAAACCAGCGGAAAATTCCGGATTGTGGAGAGCACCGGGTTGGGAGAGGTACGCCCCAGACCACAGCGGCTGGTCATGGATATGGTCTTGCCAAGCTCTTTGAGGTAGTCCAGGTCCTCCCTCTCACACAGGCCTCTTCTGACCTTTTCGATGCGTTTCCTGAGAAAGACGTTACCCACTCTGCAGGGAGTGCAGTAGCCGCAGCTCTCCTCAATAAAAAATTCGAGAAAATAGTCGACTATCTCCAGGATATTTCGATGCAGAGAGAAGACCATCACCGAACCTCCGGTCGGAAGATCCTCCAGACAGAGCCTGCGGTCGAACTGGCCCATGTTGATCATCTCCCCGCTGGGACCGCCCACCTGCACCGCAGCCGCTTCCGCGGCATCCGCCCGCTCGAGAAGTTCCCTCACGGTGATGCCGAAGGGCAACTCGTAGACTCCCGGCCTGGCGCAGTCGCCGCTGACGCTGAACAGCTTGGTGCCGGTGCTTTTACCGGTGCCGAAGCCACCGAACCAGGCACCTCCCCGGTCCATGATGCGGGAGACGCAACAGAAGGTCTCCACATTGTCGACCACTGTCGGAAAGCCGAGATATCCCGATTCCACCGGAAACGGGGGCCGGTTCTTGGGCTCACCGCGCAACCCTTCACAGGAGCTTATCAGCGCGCTCTCTTCACCGCAGATGTAAGCGCCTGCGCCCATCTGGATACGGATATCGAACTCGAAGCCCTGTTTGCCGCTTATATCTCTTCCCAGCAACCCCTGTTCGCGCCGTGCCTGAAGCACAGATTCCAGGTACGCCCGCAGATATCCATACTCAGCGCGCAGGTAGATAATCCCTGCCGAGCTGCCAATGGCAAACGCCGCAATGGTCATACCCTCAACCATCAGATCGGCGCGTTCGGTCAGCAGCACCCTGTCTTTGAATGTCCCCGGCTCTCCTTCATCCGCATTGCAGATAACATATCGTTGCTGTGCCGGTGTGTCGGCCGCAACGCGCCATTTTCTGCCTGTCGGAAACCCAGCCCCGCCGCGGCCGGTAAGTCCGGACTCTTCCAGCTCATCCAGAATTTTCCGGGGTTGGAGCAGCAGGCAGCCGTGCAATCCTGCATTGGCGGGCACCTGACACAGCAGTACTTCGCCTGCATGCCTGATATTGTTGCTGACTTCAGCCCTGATCAGAGGATGGCCGTTGTTGCCGTCCCCATGTGCGGTGACCAGACCCTCTGGCCGGACACCCGCTTTCAAACTGGAGCAGATGTGACGAACCTTTTCGGGGCTCAGACAGGTGACGATTGTCTGATCGATCATTGCAGCGGGCGCCTGGTCACTCATCCCCAGAAAGGGAGTCTGTTCCAGGGAGAAGCGGCCGTCTGCCGAGGTCTCTCCGACAGCAATACCCAGCTCCTCGGAAAAGATCTTCGCGATTTCACGCCCCCCGGCGTGACGGTCGACGATATCGCCGCACAAGCGGATAACGACATCACCTTTGATCTTGTCTGAGAAAAAGGAGTAGAAGGTGACCATGCCTTCAACTTCGACCCGGGTGATCCCCAGCTGGTCGGCAATCAACTCCATCGCCGCTGGTTCCACGCCTTTCAAATCGCGCTGAACATCCAGCAGTATATCCATCAATCGGCCAGGGTCGTTTGCGTAGCGCCGGCAAGCCGAAATTATGCGGCTATTCATATTGCTCCTGTCGATCCATTTCAGCGAAGAGATGAGTAATCCAATTGCAGACAGCGGAAATCGACTGCTTCGCAGCGGCATCGCATCATTGTGAACTGGACACCTCGCTCAGGGTCATATTCAATATCCATTGAGTCGATAATCTGATGCCGCAGGCGTCAATGGTCAATAAAATAGTCAGGAGAAAGTGATGCAAAGCAATATGGGTGGAATCGATCGCGCACTGCGCGCTGTGGTGGGTCTGGGTTTGATCGGTTGGGGTGTCAAGTCCGGCAACCCCTGGTTTTACATCGGTGTGATCCCACTGCTCACCGCACTCATATCCTGGTGTCCGGCGTATGTTCCTTTTGGTCTGAATACGAAAAAGCAGTGATAAATGCGGAGTGGCGCCGGTATTAAATCCGGCGCTGCTCCGGTAAGTTCAGCTTTGCTTTTGAATATCCAGGGTATCAACCGTCGGCCAGGCGCTGATTATCGCCTGCACCAGCGTTGCCAGTGGAATTGCGAAGAAAACCCCCCACAGCCCCCAGAGTCCTCCGAATACCAGGATCGCCACGATAATGGCGACCGGATGCAGATTTACCGCTTCGGAAAACAGTACGGGAACCAGAACATTGCCATCCAGAATCTGGATAATGAAATAGGCAACGGTCAGCGTAATAAATTCGCTGCCCCAACCCCATTGAAACCAGGCAATCAGAATAACCGGGAAAGTGACCACAGCAGCACCGATGTAGGGAATAATGACAGAGAGTCCGACCAACACCCCAAGTAATACCGCGTACTGCAGCCCGAGTACGCTGAAAACAAAAGAGCTGACACCCCAGACAATGACTATCTCCCAAAATTTTCCGCGTACATAGTTGGCGATCTGCCGGTCCATATCACGCCATACTGTATCGGCCAGGCGGCGGTCACGGGGCAAAAAACCCAACAGATAGTTGAGGATCAGTCTCTTGTCCTTGAGAAAAAAGAACACCAGCAGAGGCATTAGAATAAGATAAACCAGCACCGTGATGACCCCCACGACGGAGGAGAAAGAGATGGAGACCAGGGTCTGCCCCAGCTCTGCAATCTCCTGGCGGATACTGGCGATGATCTCCTGCACCTCGTCCGGTGAGATAAATTCGGGATAGTGCTGCGGCAGTTGCATCAGCAGCTTCTGCCCCTCGGTGATCATCAGCGGAATCTGCTGGAAAAGCTCCGTCAACTGACGATATAGCTGCGGCATCACTACAAACAGCAGCAGCGTGACGAACAGCAGGAATGCGAGATAAACAACCGATACCGCGATAAAACGGGGAATCCTTTTTCGTTCGATCATTCCCACCAGCCCTTCCAGCAGATAGGCAATGACCAGGCTGGCCAGAACCGGGGCAAGCATATCCCCCATCGTTAGCACAACCGCGAACAAGATCAGCAGGAAAATGGTCAGGAAAACGACTTCCGGATCAGAAAAATATCGCTTGAACCATTGCGTAAGATAGCGCATATAAGACGATGCCCAACGAAAGACGGAGGCTACTCCCCGTCGTCATTATGCCGCTTGTAGTGGGATACAAAAAGTGCTTCGAGATCGTCGATCACTTCAGATGCGGCGCGGCCATGCATTATATGCGCCGACATCAAAGACGAGGTTTCTGTCAGCAGATCCTGCCTGTCGATCATGTAATAGGTTTCGGAGAGCCGTTTGATCGCTCCGATTACCGTCTCTTTTTTGGGCCTGGGTATGGATTTGGGCTCTGCAGGAGGGGCTGCAGCAGCCGGCTCGGCGTGTTCAAGGCTCCGGCTGACCAGAAACTCCGCAAACGCCCTGAGACTTTCCCGATCGGACTGATCGAGTTTCAGGTAGTTATCCAGCAGCGATCTTTGATCCGGGGGTAATTTTACTCTGGGTGCAAGCAACGTCAGGATTCACCCGGATGATCTCGGCAGTAGTCCTGCGCAAACGTGAGCAGTTCGTCCATCACGCGCATACGGAACTTCTGCTTTTGATGGACGAATGAAAACGGCCGTTCCAACGGTGGATTCAGATTGATCGCCACCAAGGTGCCAAGCTTCAACTCTTTCTGCACCGTCGCGGCAGAGACCACGGATATCCCCATACCTGCCTCGACAGCACCTTTCACCGCCTCCGGGCTGCCCAGTTCCATGGAGATATTGAGCAGATCGCTGCTGCTGCCCACGGACTCCAGGTATTCGTTGATCACTTCGCGCGTCCCGGATCCCTCCTCGCGGCAGATAAAGGGATACTTCAGCAGATCCTCATAGGTAAAGTACTCGCGGCCCGCCTCAACGTGGTCCGGTGGGACTATTGCCGTCAGATGGTCGGCCCGGCATCTCTCCAACACCAGGTTCTTATTGGCCACCGGCGCCTCCACCACACCCAGATCGATGGTGTTGTTTTCGACCATCGATACTATACCCTCTGTATTGGATACCTTGAGGTGAATGTTGATATCGGGATAACGTTTCTTGAAGTCGCCCAGCAGTGCGGGGAGCATATATTCCGCAATTGTGGTACTGGCGCCAATAGTGAGCGAACCGCTCACTTCCCCGGTCATCTCCCGTACACCGTTCTCCATCTCGTTGTAGAGCACGAAGATCTTATCGGCGTAACTGTAAACACGGTGCCCCGCTTCGGTAAGGCTGATTCGATTGTGAGTGCGATCAAACAGGCGCGTATTGAAATACTCTTCGAGTTGGCGAACCTGGAATGTGACCGCGGGTTGAGTCATATGCAGCGACTCTGCGGCCTTGGTAAAACTCAATAAGCGCGCAACCGTAAAAAACACCTGCAGTCTACGATCAGCCATTTGAAACCCCTGTACTCTTCAGAGCTTGAATCCGGGTGGGTGATAAAATAAGCTTATATCATAGTTTCCTAATTAAAGCCATATGCTTTCCGCCATCCACCGGGCTCTTAACTTAACAAGATATTGTGGAACCTGTTGCAAGGTGTTAGATTCCCGGAAGAAAATTCCTTTATTTTAGAGTTTTGCCTCTGATTGACTCTAAAAAATATCGATCAGAAGCCAAATTAACCAGTGCACAGACACTTGCCGGGTTCGGAGAGGGGATGGATAGATGAAAAAAAGTTTGCTGTTTACTGCAATTGCCGTTGCCTCGTCGCAGTCAATGGCGGCAGCTTATAAAATTCCGGAGCAGTCGATCAACTCGACCGCTCTCGCGGGCGCCTACGTTGCCAACGCTAGCGGCGCGGACGCAAATTATTACAACCCTGCAGCGATGGTGTTTAACGAAGACGGCGCATCGATTGAGGGCGATCTCACCTTAATTCACCTGACAAGTATCAGCGTGGATAACGATACTGCGGGAACAATGGATGACGAAACCGAGAGCGAAAACTTTCTGGTGCCGACCTTTCACTACGTCAGCCCGATCGTCAATAACACACGGTTTGGTTTATCTGTAGTTGCACCGGCGGGACTCAGCAAACGCTGGAAGGGCTTCAACCAGGCGTTTGCAGAGGAGTTCACCCTTAAAACCATTGAGATCAACCCGGCTATGGGCTACCGGATCAACGATCAGGTCTCTGTTGGCGCCGGCTTTCGTATAATTTATTCGGAAGGCGTGGTTAAGAGTTCGAAAACGAAACATCCAGGAGTGACGGTCGATCGGGATCTGGAAGGAGACTCCTGGGATATGGGTCTCAACTTTGCGCTGCACTACCGTCCCAATGAGAATCTTAATCTTGCGGCAACATATCGCACAAAAATAGATCTTACTGTGGAAGGTGATGCCAAGTTGACCGGCACGGTCCCTCCGGTGCCGCCAGCTCATCCCCTATTCCCTTTTGTGGGCGCAAGCCTGCCTTCCTACAATGGCGGCGCAGAGGTCACTATTCCTATACCTGCGGCACTTAATCTGGCCGCTGCATATTCGTTCAACCAGCAGACAACCGTTGAGCTTGTCTATGAGCGAACCTACTGGTCCGCCTATAAAAAACTGGACTTCGATTACGACTCACCACTCGATCCTTTTGGGGTCTTTGGCGCATTTTTTGATACTCCGTTAACCAAGGATTGGAAGGATACCAGCACCTACCGTATTGGTGTAACGCATAAACTGGACAGTAAATGGACATTGATGGGAGGTTTTGCATACGATGAATCACCGGTGAGGGCCAAATATGCAGGTTACGAATTGCCGGATTCGGATGCTAAAATTTTCTCTCTTGGAGCTCGTTACCAATATAGCGACAAACTCAACATGGGTTTCGGTCTGCTCTACGATAAAAAAGATAAACTCGACATCGATGCTGGGGAGAACAATGAAGCTCGCGGAAGTCTCTCAGGTGGCGCTGAGTTCAAAGACGCCTCCGCGTATCTGTTCACTGCCGGCTTGAACTATAAATTCTAACTAACTGTTTATTATAATAAAAAAGCCGCAGCCCAAAATCCGGACTGCGGCTTTTTTATAGCTGGAATGTGCTGCGGAGCGTCAGATATATAGGCAGATATCCGACTCGCCGGCAAACTCGAAAAAGCGGGCAGCACCGGCAAATTCGATGCCATCGATAAAATCAGATGGACTCATGTCGAACAGATCCACGGTCATCTGACAGGCAATTAGCCGTACTTCGGCCTCCTGGCAGAGTTCGCGCAGCTCCTCGAGCCCGGCAACACCCTTGTCCGCCATCTTCTTCTTCATCATGTAGGTCATCATCGACTGCATGCCGGGCAGTGCGGTCAGCGCCACCGGAAACCACTTGTCCATGCCCATGGGCATGGGCATTCCCGGATTGCCCAAGGGGGTGACCTCCAGGGAGAGTCTCTTCTTTAGCAGCTGCAATCCGTAGAAAGTGAAGAAAATCTCGGTGTCATAACCCAGCGCGGATGCGGTCGAGGCGAGGATAAACGGGGGATATGCCCAGTCCAACGAACCCTTGGTGGCGATAATGGCTAACTTTTTCTGCTCCATTCAAACCTCCTCCCAACTTAAATACCAGATATGTAAGGATCGAATATAGAACTGACGGTTATCAGGCCTTTTTGATCAGAAAGTGAAATTTACCGCCCTCTTCCTTTGATTCCATCAGCTCATTTCCGGTCTGTTTGGCGAATGCCTCGAAATCTTTGACCGAGCCGGGATCCGTGGCGATGATGTGCAGCACCTGGCCGGCTGCAAGGCCAGACAAGCTCTTCTTTGCGCGCAGTATCGGTAGTGGGCAGTTAAGCCCGCTGGCATCCAGCTCCAGATCAAAATCAGCCATTTTGCAAAACCTCCTGGGGTTCGTGTGTAAGAAAATCAGATAGACCTTATATTCTAACTCTCAATGAAACGCAAGTCGCCCGCTTCACCTGAAAGCGCATCTTTCGAAAAGAGATAACCGACACTGAAGCCTGGGTCAAGCGTATGCAACGATCTCAAACCGGTTTCTGGCCCAGTCAATTATCCCACCCTTCAAATTGGTTACGTTGTTGAATCCCTGCTGCATGAGATACATGCATGCATGATATGAGCGTGCGCCGCTACGGCAATAGAGGACTATCTCGCGGTCCTTCGGAAATTCATTCATGCGCACCGGAATCAGATGCATCGGCAGATGGGCGGAGCTGGGCAGCATTCCATGTACCACCTCCGCGTCACTGCGGATATCCAGCAGATAAAACACCTCTTTCGCAGACAACTTCTTTTCCAACTCAACGGACTCGATCTCTTTTACCACAATTTCTCCGTATGTCATTGATACGATATAAACAACCGTGCATTATATTGGATTTTTGCTAATATAAGCAATGATCAATATAGCATCGATAGGCAAGCTGGTTCCAACCCACACCCCATGCTAGAGTTCGCGTTTTCGCGGAGAGATCAATCCCGACCTCTCTCTGATTCTGATTCAAGAGCTGTTATGAACCCGGTATCTCAAAACTGAACCATGGATTTTTTGCCGCTGTTTCTCAACATAAAGAACAAAATCTGCCTGGTCGTCGGTGGCGGAGAAGTTGCCGCCCGAAAAGTAAACCTATTGCGCAAGGCGGGCGGTAACGTGACTGTGGTCGCCCCTGAACTCTGCCCCGGACTGCTGAAGCTTTCTGCCGCCAGCGAGATCATCCATCACGCACGCCACTTCGAACAGGCCGACCTGAGCGGTGCAATGCTGGTGATAGCGGCCACCGATAACGCCGGCATCAACCAAATGGTTTCAGAGCAGGCAGAACGGTTGAATATTCCGGTCAATGTCGTGGACCAGCCAAAGCTCTGTTCGTTTATCGTACCTTCCATCATCGACCGCTCTCCGGTAATCGCAGCGGTCTCCACCGGCGGCGCTTCGCCGGTTCTGGCACGAATCATCCGAACCCGTCTGGAAACACTGATTCCCTCCGGTTATGGGCGCCTGGCGGATCTTGCCAATCGCTTTCGCTCGCGCGTTAAAGAGCGCTTCGAAAACTCACCGGAGCGGCGGCGCTTCTGGGAGAAGGTATTGAACAGCGGTGTTGCAGAGCGTGTTTTTTCCGGCCATATGGAAGAGGCTGAAGCCGCTATGTTGCAGGCGCTGGAGAACGGCGCAGCTTCTGCTGCAATGGGTGAAGTGTACCTGGTGGGCGGTGGTCCGGGCGATCCGGATCTGATCTCATTTCGTGCACTTAGGCTGATGCAGCAAGCCGATGTGGTGGTCTACGACAGACTGGTGGCACAAGCTATTCTTGAGATGACCCGACGCGACGCCGAGCGTATCTATGTAGGAAAAGAGCGCGATCAGCACGCCATGCGCCAGGAGGAGATCAACCGTCTGCTGGTTAAATTGGCCAAGGAGGGAAAGCGGGTGGTGCGGCTGAAAGGAGGCGACCCTTTCATATTCGGGCGTGGCGGTGAAGAGATAGATACCCTCTCTGCAGAGGGGGTGCCGTTTCAAGTGGTCCCGGCGGTAACAGCGGCGTCCGGATGCGCGGCCTATGCAGGTATTCCGTTGACACACCGCGACTACGCCCAGTCTGTTACCTTCGTTACCGGCCACCTCAAAGACGGCTCCATGAACCTCAACTGGAGCCAGCTGGCACAGCCCAATCAGACCGTGGTCTTCTATATGGGACTGCTGGGACTGCCGGTGATAACCAAACAGCTTATGGCACATGGCGTATCTCCCGATATGCCGGTAGCACTGGTGCAGCAGGGTACGACCGAACATCAGCGGGTTTTTACCGGTACTCTGAGCAGTATTCAGGCGATCGTGGATCGCGAGAAACCCAAACCGCCCACGCTGATCATCGTTGGCGATGTTGTCAGGCTGCAGGAGAAGCTTAGCTGGTATAAAACACCGGAACAGCCGCGTAAAGGGGCTACCACTCCCATCGGTACGCCGTCCGATACCTTGCCCTGACTCATATGGATATTCACGAAACGCTTTGTCCGGCCCCGGGACGACAGTACCTTTTCAGCTGTTTCGATGGGGTGCTGATCAAAAGCAAACCAGGTTAAATCCCAATGAACAATGTCATACATTCAAGAACCCCTCAGCCGAAGTTTCCAGCACCCCTGGCATGGCCTCTGGGACTGATCCCGACCCGCCTGAACAGTGCGATATTGGTGAAATTGTTAAACCGGCTGTTTGCACCTGAACTGGCCGACGGCGAACTCGATTTTCTGGCCGGCAGGCAAATGCTGATAAAAGTTGCGGATGCCCGGCTGAGTTATCGTATAACGCTTGAGGACGGCCTGCTGGCAAGCGCTGACAACGGGCAGCGGGAAGATCTCAGCATCGAGGGAAACATCTACGATTTTCTGCTTTTGGCAACCCGCCGTGAAGACACCGACACGCTGTTTTTCAATCGCAGGCTGAAGCTCGGAGGCGATACGGAACTGGGGCTTTACGTCAAAAACTTCCTGGACGGAATGGAGATCGAGGGGCGTATGGGACCATTGCTGAAACTGCTTAACGGGGCCGCCTTGGTCATGGCGCGCCTTCCCTGATCAAAGGCCGCCACTCTCCGCTTCGAAGTTCAGTTTCTAGACTCTCCAGTACTCCTTCAAGGTGATAACTGCGGATGCAGTGAGCTTGTCGGCGTTCAGGGCAAGGCACGCCTCGCAGGGAATGGCAGTTTCCCTTGCCAAGAGGCGTAACACCGCCATGAACGCTGACAAGCTCACCCAAAGGGCATCTCCATGTGGCTCCCCAGCGGCGTTGCAGTACTTGCCAAGGAGACCCACCCTTGCCTGCGCACTGCGCCTTGCTGGAAAACCACATGGGGATGCTGAACCCGTAATTATCACCTTGAAGGAGTACTAGCATCACGGGGATGGTGGCGCAGGTGAATCCGGGGATACCCCTGAACCAAAGGTCAGCTCAGGCTCGGAGCGGCAGCGTCGGGCAGCGTTTCGTTCTGCAGAGCCTTTTCCGTGATCTCCTCGTAGAGATCGACCGCGCGGGTATAGAGATCCTGTATGTCCGGATTTTCATCAAAGATATGCTTGTTCTGGCCCGCGTCGCTAAGCACTTCCTCCAGAAACTCTATATCCAGCTCACTCAGTTTACCGCCAAGATTGAGCATCTCTTTGATATCCAGCAGGCGTGGTAACCGCTGCTCGGCCAGCCGCTCCAGAATAACCTCTTTGATCGCCAGTTTTTTGTCAGTATCGTTCATAGAGTTCTCAAGGTGGTTCAGTGATGAGATCTTAGTGTGGACAGTTTTACAGAAAGTTCAAGTGAGATTTTACCCTGGCCGGCACGCCGCCGGCCAGCCTGGCGGGGATGACCTAAATTCAACAGTCTGATCATCCGACTGCAGGAGTCATGTTAAAAGTTGAGATTCGGCCGAGCATAAAGGCGACCAAGAAAGGGAACTTGATCAGCCGATCAATGCCCCGACAGCACTTTAACCTGGGCCTGCGTGGCCAGCATACCCGCTTCGCCGTACCAATAGCCGTTACAGGCACCCACCGGCATCAAACGCTCCAGGCTCTGGCGGCCCTCTTCCGGTTCCATTCCGCCTTCGATACAGCGGTGGAATAAATCGATAATTTTGCCGCTTCCACGCGATTGCGGACTGATGCGAACCACATCCACTCCGAGTTCGCGCATGCTCTCCAATTCCGAAATCAGGTTGCAGGTCTGTGCGGACTGGGTCTGGATGCCGTTCAGAGCGAGAAAACGCGTGTCGTCCTGGGCCGAAAGCGTCAGCCCATCCGGATAGTCCAGACAACGGTACTGACAGTCGTCCTTGGGCAGATTGTGGGCGCGGGCAGTGAAGCAGCGTGCCGAATAGGCCAATGGCAGGCGGCCGTAAACCAGCACCTCCGTTTCGACCCCGGCGGGACGGGCCGACTGCATATCCGCCAGCGTGCCGGCGGAGAGCTCCAATGGGAACACCCAGCGCTTCAAACCCTCCCCGGCGAGCAGCCGGAGCGTGCGCTCGTTATAGATATTGACACTGTGACCGGCGACAAAGGGACGACCGCGCAGCAGTTGTACGGCCCCCATGTCATTGGCCTCCACCAGATAGTGCTCATTGCCGCATATTCTGCGCAACCGCTTTAGTTCGGATTCCGCCTCCAGCAGCGCCAGCGTGGAGAGCACCACCTCTTTGCCGGCCGCCGTCAGACGCTCCGCCAGATCGAACCAGTCGTCCGTCCGCATCAGATTGCGTTTAGAGCAGACGGTCTCGCCCAGATAGACAATATCGACCGGCGAGTCGGCGATCTGCCGGTAAAACTCAAGAGTATCCCCCCTGGACCAGTAGTAGAGTATCGGGCCAAGAGAAAGCCTGGGATTATTGCTCATCATGATCCTAGAATCCTCAGTTGGACGTGGTGCAGGGTGCGTTTTCCGGGGTGCAGGGCAAGGCGTAACGACGAGGAATAGTTATTCTATTCCGAGGAGTTACAACGCAGCCATGCGCCGCGGAAAGCGTGCACTGCACCTCGTAGCGTGATTCACCGTACGAGCGAGGACCTGAGTTGATTACTACCCTTTTCATATTAGCCCCTTACTAGCATATTGGAGTGGCCAACTGAGGATTCTAGGATGATAAAAAATGCCTGACTAAGTGATTTTTACTGCCAGGGCCTTGAGTAGGCGCCCAGGGTGGTCTGGGTTCCCTCCGAAACCTTTCCCAGCTCGGCCATCCACTCAGCCTGGGGCCGGTAATTTTCAGGGTCCCTGCGGCAGGCATCCAGAGCTGCCCGCCAGACTCTGGTCACCTGAGCCACGTAAACCGGACTGCGCTGGCGCCCTTCGATCTTGATTGCGGAGACACCTGCTGCAAGCAACTGCGGCAGAAGCTCCAGCGTATTGAGACTGGTCGGCTCCTCGATCGCATGGAAAGTGTTGCCGGCAACACAAAAACTGCCTTTACAAAGGGTCGGATAACCGGCGTTCTCCCCAGCCCGATAGGTCTCGATCAATACACCGCCCAGACGCGTTTGCAAACCCTCCTGCGTCTCCCGCCACTCGACATGGCTGGCCGGAGAACAGGCACCGTAGGTGTTCGGCGAGAGACCGGTCGCATAGGAGGATAGAATGCAGCGTCCCTCGACCATGACGCAGAGACTGCCGAATCCAAACACCTCTATCTCCACCGGCGTGTTGTTCACCAGGTGCTCAACCTGTGGCAGCGAGAGCACCCTTGGCAGCACGGCGCGGCGGATACCAAAACGCTCCCGGTAGAAGCGCAGCGCCTCGTAATTTGTGGCGGAACCCTGTACCGAAAGATGCAGGTTCAATTCGGGATAACGGCTTGATGCATAATCAAGCACACCGATGTCCGCGGCTATCATCGCATCGACCCCGAGATCGACCGCCTGATCCACCGCGCTCTGCCAGCGGCTCCAACCGCTTGGCTGGGGATAGGTGTTCAACGCCAGAAAAACCTTGACGCCGCGCTGCCGTGCATAGCGAATCCCTTCGGCTATCTTGGCCGGACCGAAATTCAGTCCGGCGAAATGGCGTGCATTGGTGTCGTCCCTGAAACCAAAGTAAACGGCATTCGCGCCGTTATCCACTGCCGCCTTCAGCGAGGGCAGATTACCTGCAGGAGAGACCAGATCCATCGTATTTACCCGAATTCAGCTATGTAAAAATCCACTGCCGTTCAACTGAAGTTCAGCCAACCTGGCAATTAGTGTCCGTCCGGAAACGGCGGGCACTAGCTTGGCACATGGATGTGCCAACATTTTCAAAGATGATAAGTCTTTGAAAATGAAGAAACCGGGAAATCGCATTTTCCGGTTTCGTTCCAGAAACATCCCATGGATGGGTGTTTCTGGACGCTAACTATTTAATCATGCAGCATCCCACAGGCAGTTGACGGGGGTAATTGACAAGCGTCAACCCCGATGTTCGATCAGAGCGATGCGTTCGCTCCGTACAGCCGGCCAGAGCACTGCGATTTTACCGGAATAGTAACCCATAATTGGGAGGTCCATTGATTGATCGTCATATGCTAGTCTAGTGCCAGAAAATGAGAGGGGCATCTTGCATACACTATGACGGACGGCGCCGGATCCAACCTAGACAAGCTGCGGCTGGTGGCTGCGCTGCACTCCATCCTCCCACCGCAGGCGGTGATTCACGATACCGAGGCGCTGCGGCCCTACGAGTGCGACGGCCTTTCGGCGTACCGGCAGACACCGCTGGTGGCGGTACTTCCGGAGAATCAGGACCAGGTGGTGCAGATCATGCAGTTGTGCCACCGCTATGAGATACCGGTTGTTGCGCGCGGCGCGGCCACCGGTCTTTCGGGAGGTGCACTGCCATTGGCCGACGGCCTGCTGCTCAGTCTCGCGAAATTCAACCGTATTCTGGATATAGATCCGGTTGCCCGGACTGCGCGGGTAGAGCCCGGCGTACGCAACCTGGCGATCTCGGAAGCGGTGGCATCCATGGGCCTCTACTATGCCCCAGATCCCTCCTCCCAGATCGCATGTACGATTGGCGGCAATGTGGCGGAAAACTCCGGCGGGGTGCACTGCCTCAAATATGGTATGACCGTACACAATATCCTGCAGTTGAAAATAGTCACTATGGAGGGTGAACTGCTCACGATCGGCAGTCAGAGCCTGGACACCCCGGGATACGATCTGCTGGCGTTATTGACCGGATCCGAGGGCATGCTGGGTGTAGTCATCGAAGTGACGGTTAAACTGTTGCCGGTTCCACAGCGCGCACAGGTGATGCTGGCCGCGTTTGATGATGTGGAGAGAGCGGCAACGGCGGTTGGCGAAATCATCGCCGCAGGCATCATTCCTTCGGGACTGGAGATGATGGATGGGCTGGCGCTGCGGGCGGCGGAGGATTTTGTCCACGCCGGATATCCGACCGACGCAGCGGCCATTCTGCTGTGCGAAGTCGACGGCACCAATGAAGAGGTTTCGGCCGCCGCCATGCGGATCCGCGATCTCCTGCGGGCGCAGGGTGCGGTCGAGGTGCGCACCGCACGCAACGATGCAGAGCGCATCAGCTTCTGGAAAGGACGCAAAAACGCGTTTCCGGCGGTGGGACGAATCGCCCCGGATTACTACTGCATGGATGGCACGGTGCCGCGCAAACGGCTGGCGGAAGTTCTTACCACTATCGGCAGGCTCTCATCCGAATACGGCCTGCCTGTGGCCAATGTCTTCCACGCCGGCGACGGCAATCTGCATCCGCTGATTCTATATGATGCCAATCAGCCCGGTGAGCTTATGTGCGCCGAAGAACTGGGCGCCGAGATACTTGAACTCTGCGTGCGGGTCGGCGGTACCATCACCGGCGAACACGGTGTCGGCCATGAAAAGCTGCATCAGATGTGCGTGCAGTTCACCAGCGCAGAACTGGAGCAGTTTCGCGCACTCAAAAAGGCATTCGATCCGCTGGGCCTGCTGAATCCCGGCAAGGCGATTCCCCAACCGCGGCACTGTTCTGAATACAGGACTCTGGGCAGGGAGGTGCTGACCGCGCCCGGCTCACGGGAAGGAAGCCCGCCATGAGCAGGGAGTTCGATAACACAATCGAGCTTCAGCAGGCGGTGATCTCCGCCGTCGCGCAGAGCAGGCCGTTGAATCTGACCGGCGGCAACAGCAAAGCTTTCTATGGCGGTGAAATCCAGGGCGCTCCGCTGGCGCTCGGCAGCCATAGCGGCGTGGTCAACTATGAGCCTAAAGAACTGGTTCTGACAGCGCGGGCTGGAACCCCGCTGCAAGAGATCGAGGCAGTGCTGGCGCAACAGAAACAGATGCTGGCTTTTGAACCACCCCATTTCGGCGACAATGCGACACTCGGGGGAACCATCGCCTGCGGACTGTCCGGACCCAGACGCCCCTACGCCGGGTCTGCCCGCGATTTTGTATTGGGCGTGCGCATCATCAATGGCAAGGGCGAGATCCTGCGCTTCGGCGGCGAGGTGATGAAGAACGTCGCCGGTTATGACGTATCGCGCCTGATGTGCGGCGCCATGGGAACCCTGGGTATTCTGTTGGATATCAGCCTGAAGGTACTGCCCATGCCGCAAACTGAAATCACGCTGGTTCAAGAGCGCAGCCCGGCACAGGCTATCAGTGTGGTAAATGGCTTCGCAAGCCTGCCCCTGCCCATTACCGCGGCCTGTTACGACGGGTTGAAACTTTATCTGCGGCTCTCCGGTGAACCCGAAGCGGTGGCTGCCGGCAGGAATCTCGTAGGCGGCTCGACAACGCCCGAGGGCAACCGGATCTGGTTCGATATCCGCGAGCATCAGCATGCGTTTTTTGACAGCGGTCAACCGCTCTGGCGCCTGTCGCTTCCGGCGCACACAGCCCCCATCGAACTGCCGGGGAAACAGCTGATCGATTGGGGCGGAGCACAGCGCTGGCTGGTGAGCGATGCACCAGCGGCAACTATACGGCAAGCCGCGGAAGGGAGAGGTGGACACGCCACCCTGTTCCGCAATGCCAGGAACAGAAATGAGGTGTTTCATCCGCTGACCGGATCGCTCAACTCGCTGCATCTGCAGCTCAAACGGGCGTTCGATCCAAAAGCGATTTTCAATCCCGGCAGACTCTACCCGGATTTCTGATGCAGACAGCCTTTCCCGAAAAACTGCTGGCCACAGCCGACGGCGAGGAAGCCAACCGGATTCTTCGCAGCTGCGTACATTGCGGTTTCTGCACCGCCACCTGCCCCACTTATCAACTGCTGGGAGATGAACTCGACGGTCCGCGCGGACGCATCTACCTGATCAAGCAGCTACTGGAAGGTGAACCTGTGAGCCGGATCACCCAGCGCCACCTGGACCGCTGTCTTGGCTGCCGCGCCTGCGAGACGACCTGTCCCTCCGGCGTCAACTATCACCGGCTGCTCGACATAGGGCGCATACACCTCGGCATGAACGTCGACCGAGCACCTCTGCAAGCCCTGATCCACCGCGGACTGCGCCTGATACTCCCCTACACAAATCGTTTTGGAATGCTGCTGCGGATCGGACAGGCACTGCGTCCCCTGCTCCCCTCGGGGATAAAAACCAAGGTTCCGTTGAAGCGCACCGCCGGACCGCGCCCGACAATCGCCCACAAACGCCGGATGATTCTGTTCGAGGGATGCGCCCAACCTGCCGCAGCTCCGAACACAAATGCTGCCGCGGCAAGAGTACTCGACCGGCTCTGCATTAGCACCCTCAACCCGCAGGGTCAAGGCTGCTGCGGCGCGGTCAGCCAGCATCTTGCGGCAGAGGATGAAGCGCTGGCATTCATGCGGCGCAACATCGATGCCTGGTGGCCGCACATCGAAGCCGGTGCCGAAGCAGTGCTGATCACCGCCAGCGGCTGCGGCAGCACGGTGAAAGAGTATGGCCATCTGCTGCGCACCGATCCCCAGTATGCGGAGAAGGCCAGGCGCGTGTCGGAAATCACCTTCGACCTGGCTGAGATTTTGGCCAGGGAGGATCTAAGGAGTCTCAGTCTGGATATACGCAGGCAGCCGGTTGGCTATCACTCCCCCTGCTCGCTGCAGCACGGTCAGCAGCTCGCGGGAGTGGTCGAGGGGATTCTCCGGAGCCTGGGCTTCGAGCTGACACCCGTTGCCGACAGCCATCTCTGCTGCGGCTCGGCAGGAACCTACTCCATACTGCAGCCAACTATCTCCAGACAACTTCTTGCCAACAAACTGGCAGCGCTGCAGGCCGGCGCACCGGCAGTCATCGCAACCGCCAATATCGGCTGCCAGCTGCACCTCGAGACACAGGCAAAGGTACCCGTCATGCACTGGATCGAACTGGTGGACGAGGCGATGAGTGGTTAGCCGTGAATAGAAATATAGGCATTTTTGGAATCTCGTCGTTCAGCAGAACCCTCAATTCCATGCCTCCGGAAAAGCCTTGTCGGAGCCAGCCGGAAGGAGTTGCGGTGGCGCACTCTCGTTTAAATCGCTTTTAATCGCCGGATAGCATAAAAAACCATATCAACATTGCAGAAAGAAAGGATATCTGCAGGACGCCCGCATGGAATCTGTTATTGCACTCCCCGACTTCCCGGGACCCATCCCGGCAAAGAGCCCGCAATCGCGCTCACAGTCGAGAAGCAGGAAAACCCGCCATGTCACCGGGAGCGATCCGGCTGAAAAAAGCGCGCGCCTTATCATCAGAAGATCAACAAGCGAATATATCCGTTTCTCTATTGCAGGGAGATGACATCATCAGAACCCCAAAAAACAGAGATGATAGTTCCATGAACAAAGGGATGCGCAGTTGCAGTTGCGTCGGCAGATTGTTTCTACCTAACATACATATTTTAGAATCTGTCCAACGTCTTAGCATTTATACGCCATAATCGGCATGGCGTATAAATGCTAAGACGTTATGCAAATTGAAAGGAGGAAGTTCAAATGTTCAAAATATTTTTGACGGGTATGCTTTTGACAGTGATTTCGAGCATAGTGTTTGCTGACAGTGCAACTTTAGAAGCTCAGAAGAAGCTTTCTAGCAAGGGTTACGATGTTGGGGTTGTAGATGGAATCATGGGAACCCAAACACATGCTGCAATAATGAAGTTCCAAAAAGATTCTGCCATTACACCGACCGGTAAGCTCGATGAAGTGACCAAACAAGAGTTGGGTATAGTTAGCCAAAAGAAGCAGGGCTCAGTACAGTATTTTGTACCTACCCAGAAATCCGGGCACACAACCGCCATACAGATTCCATCGCCTACCATGAAGTGTCCCCAGTGTGAGGTCATGGTAAATGGCAAGTGGCAATGCAAATCACGTGTTCAAGTCAAGAATTATCCAGGAGCGCCAGCGATGTGTAGGTAATGAGGTTGCGCGTTAAACAAGGCATGTGGTAGTGCTATCAGTGATCAGTTTGCATGCACTTAAACAGTGAAATGCATAACAAGCGATCAAGTCGTTCGCTGCGCTCGCTCGTACGGTCCGCCGCGTTGCTACTCCTCGCCGCTTAGCTTGGCGTAAGATTTCAAAGTGCATGGAACCATGATCGACCACAAAAAATATCCAATTTCCTACATAGAAGTCCTTAAGGCACGTCGTGTGGTCTATGAGCACCTGGTACCCACATGTCTTACACGATACGAGAGCTTGTCTTCATTGATAGATGCTGAGATTTTCGTGAAACATGAAAATCACAATCCTACTGGTTCTTTTAAGGTTCGTGGTGGGATTAATCTCATGTATCACCTGAAGAACACTGGGATAAATGGAGTCATTACATTTTCAACAGGAAATCACGGTCTTTCCATTGCTCAATCCGCAGCGTGGCTTGGCATTAGAGCAACGGTTGTTGTTCCCGAGAACAACAATCCGGTGAAAAACCGGAGCATTAGATCAACAAACGCCACTCTGATTGAAGCGGGTAAAAACTTTGAGGAAGCTTCTGCTGTCGTTGATGAATTGTCAGAAAGAGAAAATCTATATTATGCGCATCCCGCCAATGAACCACACTTGATTAATGGTGTCGGTACAGAATTTATTGAAATCATCGAAGCGCTACCTTCATTGGATGCCGTTGTTTTACCAATTGGCGCAGGCAGTGAAGTGGCGGCAGCCACTATCGTACTAAAAACCATCAATCCAGATATTCAAATTTTTGCGGTACAGGCCGAATGCTCAAGTGCGGCATTTCAATCGTGGAAATCCGGGAAAATACTCTCATCTGAGAACACAACATTTGCGGGTGGTTTTGCCACTGGCATCGCATACAAAACGCCATTTGAGATATACAAGAACAATCTCACTGATTTTGTTGTTCTGTCTGAAGCTGAAATTTATGAGGGAATTTCACTTGCTGGATACTATACTCACAACTTTGTCGAAGGAGCTGGCGCTTCGACAATCATTGCTGCAATCAAATTAAAAAAGCAATTAAAAGGCAAAAAAGTAGTGCTTCAGTTTAGCGGATGCAATGCATCACCTGATGAAATCAATGCAGCATATAGTCTGCAGTCTTTCACTGAAGGGTGGATGAAGAAATGAAATCGACAATATGCTCAACATTCTAAAAGCAGCTTGCAACGACGACGGCGTGCATATGTCCTCCAATACTCCGGCCAACCTCGGCGGCGAAAGCATCCGGGCATGGTCGCAAGCCTTCTTAGCTCTTTTTCGTGCACAGTTCACGCTCTCGGTCGATGAAGTACGAGTGGCGGGTGGCTGGGCATTTGAAAGGGACACTTATAAACCCATTCATTGCATAAATTCTGACGAAAACGGAATCAAGCTACTTGTTTGAGCACATCCAAATAATGCAACAACTCGGATTTGACAGCTGGATTAACGCTCATCGTCAAAGTCAAGGTCCCTTGAGGCCTGGTCAGCCGTCCGGCTCGCTGAATCAGTTGACGCCGCAGAGTGCCGAGCCGTGTAAAGTGCCACAGCGGTGCACGTCGTTCAGTGGTAGCGCATTGCTGTTCGTTGGTGAGCATCTGCATTTCCCGGTTGAGGTTATGCACCAACATCGCTGCCAGTACAAACACCTGATTCCCCGCTTGTCTTCGGGTCGGAACATAGTCCATCTGGGTCTGCGACTTCAACTCAGCGAAAATACCCTCCTGGGCACCGCGGCCGTTGTGATAGCGCAACACTTTTCTGGCACTGAGACGCTTATTGGTGATGATCACCTTGAAGTCGTGGCCGTATTCATAGGGGATGAACAGATCCAGTTGAATCGGTTCCTTATACTGTTTCCGGTTTCCGGTACGGATAAAGAGAAAACGCTGTTTTGTGTGCCATTTTTTAGGTTTCCAGCGGTGCTCGAAAAAATCACATCGATCACCCAAGCGATGCCAGCGTTTCCGCCGTTCTATCATGCCCTTGAGTTCGGTGAAACGCTCAAAGGGCACACTGATGCTGAATTCAACGCCTTCGGCATTGAGCATGCCGATGATGGCATCCGAGAAGAAGGCGCTATCCATCCGTACTTCAATTTTGGCCCTGGGCAGAACAGCGCGTATTTCCTGGACACATTCCAGGATGAATGCCTGGGCGCCGTTGGAGTCATGCACATTACCGGGACGATGCCAAACATCGAATACTTGGCCGGTCTGCGCCAATGTGCAGAACAGCGGATAGTAGCTGCGTTGCCCCTTCTTCTTGCGGTTGAAACCCACCGCCGTGCCTTCGGCGAAACGACCGGTGGCGAGTACCGAGCCGTCGAAATCCAAGGTAATCCGTGCCAGGCCAAGATCATCAAGGCGTTGCAGAACCTGTTGCCTGTTGAGTCGGCGCAGCTTGTCCACGCTGCGGCTGTCCATCCCCGCCAGCGTACGGCTGACCGTCGCGACATCCGGCAGACGAGCGATTCCCAACAGACGGCGCACCATGGGGTCATCCTTGTAGTAACGCATATCCTGAAGTCGCCGGTATCCCAGCAGAAGATGGACGATCAGCAGCAGTACGGTGAGACCATGACCAAAGATTGGGCTGACCTTCAGATGCCGGAAACAGCCCGTGAGTTGTTCTTTCAATCCGAGCCGATTGAACAACGCTTGAAACAGGACCAGACCGGCAAAAGAGCTCAGGCGTTGGTCTTCGAATCGAATCTCGGGAATGCGATGTGTTTTGCGATGAACGCTGGCTTTGCTACACTTCATCCAAACGGTCTCCGTTGGTTCATTGGTTTGGTGTGGTGCCTCCAATTTTACCAACTCAGGGATCGTTTTTTTATTGCTGAACGCCATTTTGTCGCATCATTTTTTGGTATTTTCTGGATCGCACTATTGGTGAACTCCAGCTACAAGCGTATGACGTCCAGCACAGCGCGTAGATAAATGGGTTCGCGTAGTTTTTGACGCATTTTTTATGCAACTAACGGGTAAAATCAATCTGTACCCCAAGACCGGCGGCAAGCCCATGCAGGATATCGGTAAGTATACTACCATCTACGAACGGCAACCCGGCAGCGCCTGGGGGATAGCCCACGACATTCGGAACAGCAACAATTCACCTTTCATCGGGAGGTAAGCTATGCGATTTCTTGTCAAAGTGAATATCCCTGTCGAAGCCGGGAACGGGGCGGCGAAGGTCGGAAAGCTCGGCACAACCATCCAGTCCATCCTGGCGGATCTGAAGCCAGAAGCTGTTTATTTCACAGATGACAATGGTCAACGGACGGCATTTCTCTTCCTCGAAATGCAGGACGCCTCAGAGATCCCCGCGATTGCCGAGCCTTGGTTTCTCGCGTTCAATGCGAGCATTGAGATTCATCCGGTGATGGTGCCGGATGATTTAGCCAGGGCTGGTAATGCCATCGAGGCGGCCGTCAAGAAGTACAGTTGAAAGCGCAACAAGAAGGCGCTCCAGCCGAGACCCTCTGCGGTGTATTTCGCTGCGTAACCCCGTGCAGCGGATCCCGCGGCTTGAGGTTGCTCACATCACCCGTCAATCGATATTTTTATCATTGTCGGCGACGCAAATAAGGAGATGAAATGAAGAAAGCAATGTTTGCAGGACTGGTCGCACTACTGGCAGGTTGCTCATCTTTACCTCCCGCGGAGCGATTGCTTGAGCAACAGGAACGAGAACTGGATACGGATGGAAGTACTACAATGCTCTTTCACTCAGCTCTCTACTACCCGTCTGAAATATCGTTGACATTTCCTGGCTTTATTCTTGGAATTGAAAAGAGCCCCGTTGATATTATTGCGAAAAATGGCGCTGTATATATCAAGGAAATTCCGGGATCCGGGTTTACGAAGGAAGAGCTTGCGGATGAAGTGATAGACAAGAAAATATTGTATGTATCCCACATTATTGAATCCTTCGGGAAACCATACGGGCAATCCAACTGCGTTCATTACAATGCCTATTACCGGGAGGGATTGAATAAGCCGAAACCACCCATTGAATTCTGCAATAACTCAGAAAAACATGAGGTGCGGCCTGAGAAAGCATATATGGATAGCTGGCTGGCAATGTCCAACCTTAAAAGGCTGATCAGAGATCGGATAGAGAGCTATACACATGTGATCGTCGTGACAATGGGTTGGAATACGGTTCAGGAGGAAGCGGTAAGAAATTTCAACTCCATCATGAAAAACCTAACCTGGCATAGCCAGAACCAAAATTCGTTATATCCACTATCCTTATCGTCATCAACAAGAACAAAGGATAGCTACCATGAATCCTTTCGTCGAACGCCACCAGGATAAGATCGCTGGCGTGCTTTCCTGCTTCGATCGTGTGGTTATCACCGGAACTCTGCCCGATATCGGTTACGCTGGGGCCTTGGCAGGCTACCTCAGTTACCACAATGTTCGACTGTTCGACTATACCCGCTGGGCAGATCCCCTGCGCAATGAATTACGTCAACACGCTGAACAACTCGCCAAAGAGGCGGGTATCGAGATCGAATTCATTCGGAGCCATAAGGCTTTCCGTAAAGAAGCCCGGATCAAAGCCATCCTCGCCGAACGCGGAGAACATCCTGGCCTGGTTCATATCTTTTCAGCCATGGAGTCCTGCACCGCCTATCGACCCTGGCATGACAAGAAAAAAACCCACACCACACTAAAACCCACATCCGGCAAATGCCTCCACTACTATTTTTACTTCATCGACGAATCCTTCGGACTTTGCTATATCCGGGTGCCCACTTGGGCACCGTTCCGTCTCCAAGTCTATTTCAACGGCCATCACTGGTTGGCTCGGCAACTGGAAAAGGCAGGCATTTCCTTCGAGATGGCCGATAATGCCTTCCTCTCCATTGACAATCCGGAGAAAGCCCAGCGCCTTGCCGATCGCCTGGATGCCAAACAATTACATCGACGGCTGAATCAATGGGCGAAGCAGTTCTGCTCAGTTTCTTCACGCTTTCGCTCCGGTTATCACTGGAGCTTCATGCAGGTGGAATTCGCCACCGACGTCGTCTTTCACAAACAAGCCGAATTTCAGCCACTCTACGAAACCATTACCCACACCGCTATCCATGCCATTCGGGCCGATAATGTGGCCACTTTCCTCGGTCGTAAATTGACCACCGCCTATCAGGGCGAGGTGGGCAATGATTTCTCCACCCGTATCCAGGGTACACGCATCCGGCACCAGATGGGGCCGGCTTCCATCAAACTCTATGACAAAGCCGGCATCATGGCCCGGGTCGAATGCACCACCAATGATGCCTCTTTCTTCAAAATCCACCGCTGGGTGGAACAACGCGACGGCTACCAGCATTGGAAACTGGCCCCGTTACGTAAAAACATCTACAGCCTGCGCGACCTGCGCAAACTGTTAAAAGCCGCCAATGAACGCTACCTCGCCTTCATGGCGGATATCGATAATCCCGATGCAGGACTCAAAGCCATCGACAAAATGGCCAAGCCCGCCCAGGATAACGGCCATTCCTACCGAGGTTTCAATCTGTTCCTGGGCGATGATTACCGTCTCTTTCTCACTCTGGTGCGGGGCGAATGGTCCATCAGCGGTTTCCGTGCCGCCGATCTGCGTTCGCATATTCCCAACTTATCGGCCTCTCGCTCTTCGTATATTCTCAAGCGCCTTCGCACCCATGGTTTGATCAAGAAAATCGGGCATCGATACAAGTATTACCTTACAAAACTTGGTCGTCGTATCCTGGTTACAACATTGAAAGTTCGTGAATATTTTATTGTCCCTTCTCTTTGCTCAGACACCGTGTAGAATTTCTTTGTCTATATGAACAAGATCTCAGTTGAAAGGGACTAAAAGCAGCATCGGGAGATGATCCATTCAATCCCCTGTTTATCGGGGTAACCTGGCCAAGTCAGTGGGCTGCAAAATGGGTAGAACCGATAGTGCGGGGCTTAAGCTTCCCATGGAAAGCTCACGATGCAGATGAGGTTGGATTGACATGGTTGGGAGTGCTTTTACATGAAACCTTGGCGGATATTGATAAACCGATAGTCGTGATCGGTCACAGCTTTGGCGCAAGAGCCACGAGTGTTGCAGCCTGCATAGGTCCTGCAATCGTAGCAGAAGAGACAACCAAATCCGAAAACAACAATACGATTGATTACTTGATAAATCTGCAGGGTGCATATCGAACGAACCGGCTTCTTGGTCAGCATAGAGAGGGAAAATTGCAGTACGACAACTCCTGTGGAAACGTGAAAAGGATATTCCTGACCTCTTCCGTAAGCGATACGGCAATGGATTCGCTGTTCTGGAGAAAGGACAAATATGCCGGAGACGACGAAAGCTATGACAGGTACTGTGAGAACGGGAATAGCGAGGTACGCTGCGGCACCGCTGCGTGGAGTGGTGAATTGACCATAACTAACAATGTAAAAAGCAATGTCACCTATATAAATGCAGATGAGCTCATAAACAGAAACTCATATCTCTCCGGAGGAGATGCGCATAGTGATATATACAGGGCTGAACACGGAGTGATGTTGTGGAATATGCTGTCCCACAGCGAAGAGCGATAAATACATCACCGTTCAACTTATCAAAGGAAAAAGAGTGATGCGGTCCCACTCCTAACTCTTGCCTCGCATAGTCTCTGCACCGGCCACCACCATCGACAACATGGCAAAGTCGAGCGATGACCTTGCCCTGAACTCCGACACAATTTCGGCATGCCGGGCAACGGCTGACAGGTTCTCCTCTTTCCACTGATCCAGCATCTTTTTTGCATTCTTTAAAGGTCTGGTGCATTTCAGTATGTTTGCGGTAATTTCACGCTGATGTGTGTTGAGCATGTCGTTCAACCGCGTTTTAGCCAGGTCATGCCAGTGCGTGTGTATTTTGAGTATCCTTATCTGCTCCCTCAGCCAGTGAAACTGGAGCTCTTTGCCAAGATTGAAATAGACCGAAGCTACCAGAAGAATGTCACATTCACACTGCCTTGCCACCTTGACCACATCCAGTGCAGACGCCATGGGTAACAGGATGCCGACACGCTGAGCCAGATCCCGTGGTACCGAGGCATTAGTCAGGTATTTAACTTTTCGATTGAGAGCAAGCCGGTCAGTGGAGGTGAGCGGTTTCGGCATTCCCGATGCAAGTTCGCACACACCATCCCGGAAAAAGTCGATCAACGACTGGATGGCGACACCCTGTTCATGGTGTCTGAGCAACCAGATCACGGCATGACGAAGCAGATCGGTCACCATCAACATCAACTCCATCTGGATTGAGGCGGTCACCTGATTGTCGAGTGCCTCGATCTCCCGCCACAGCCTGTCGACACCGAATATTTCACTTATGGAGACGTAAGCCCTGGTCAGACCCGCGATATCCGCGCCAGCCTCCTCCCGTACCCTGAAACCGAAGCCCGGCCCCACATGGTCAACGATTCTGTTGGTCAGATGAGTTGCGGTAATCTCCCGCTTGAGGCGGTGGTCGGCAATTTCAGTCGGAAACCGCTCCGCAAGTACTTTGGGAAAATAGTCTGTCAACTCAGCCCGCAGATAGGTGTCGTCCGGAATATCGGAATCGAGCAGCGCCTCGTAGTAATTCATTTTGCTGTAGGCATGAAGAACCGATATCTCCGGCTTGGTCAATCCCTGGCCCCTGGCCTGGCGTTCAGCAATACTCTTGGCTCCAGGCAGGAACTCCAATGCCCTGTTCAGGCGCCCCCGCTGTTCCAGACTATCGATGAAGCGGGCATGCTCATAGAGCTTCTCCGGCGCATTCCATGCCACCATGCTGATCGCCTGGGTTTGCGAATAGTTGTGCGCGAGCACCAGTCCGGCAATTTCGTCCGTCATCTCGGCCAGCAGCCGGTTCCGCTGCTTCTCTGTCATCTCGCCATTGGCGACGATCTGTCCCAGCAGGATCTTGATGTTCACTTCGTGATCGGAACAATCGACACCTGCCGAGTTGTCGATTGCATCGGTATAGATAAGGCCGCCTTTTGCAGCAAACTCCACTCGTCCCAGCTGGGTGAATCCAAGGTTGCCCCCTTCTCCCACCACTTTACAGCGCAGCTCATTACCGTTTATCCGTACACTTTCATTGGCCTTGTCACCGACATTCTCATGCGTCTCTGACTCGGCTTTGACGTAGGTTCCGATGCCCCCGTTCCAGAGCAGATCCACCGGGGCTTTCAACAAGTAGGTGATCAATTCGCTTGGTGTGATACGCTCCACCTTGATGCCGAGCAGACTTTTGACTTCGGCGCTCAACGATATAGACTTCAGACTTCGCGCATAAACACCGCCACCCCGGGATATTCGTCTCTTGTCGTAATCGGCCCAACTGGATCTGGGCAGTGCAAACAACCGTTCCCTCTCTTCGAATGAGGATGCCGGATCCGGATCCGGATCCAGAAAGATGTGCATATGATTGAATGCGCCAACCAGCTTGATATGACGCGAAAGCAACATGCCGTTGCCGAATACATCACCGGACATATCACCTATGCCAACAACTCTGAAATCCTGATTCAGGATATCAACATTCAGTTCACGGAAGTTTCTTTTAACCGACTCCCAGGCGCCTCTCGCCGTTATTCCCATTTTTTTGTGGTCATATCCAACCGAACCACCGGAGGCAAATGCATCACCGAGCCAAAACCCGTACTCCAGTGCGACACCATTGGCAATATCTGAAAAAGTTGCGGTTCCCTTGTCCGCTGCAATCACCAGATATGGATCATCCTCATCATATTTCACCAGATTGACCGGCGCTTTCACTTCACTGCCAACCAGGTTGTCGGTGATATCGAGCATACCGCGCAGAAAGGTCTTGTAGCACTCGACCACTGCAGCTGTGGTCTTCTCCCTACTCTCCTCGGCCGGTAACCGCTTGACGACAAATCCTCCTTTTGAACCGACCGGTACGATCACGGTGTTCTTCACAGTCTGCGCCTTCATCAACCCCAATACCTCGGTCCTGAAGTCTTCCATCCGATCGGACCAGCGCAGTCCGCCACGCGCAACCTTACCGCCGCGCAGGTGCACCCCCTCCATCTGCACGGAAAAAACGAAAATTTCGAACATTGGCCTGGGCAGCGGCATATTGCTGACCCGGTTCGGGTCGATCTTGAACGAAAGGTATGGCTTTGGCGTACCATCTACTGCTGTCTGATAGTAGTTGGTGCGCAGCGTGGACATCACCAGATTAACGAAGCTGCGTAATATTCTGTCCTCATCAAGGCTCGAAACCGACTCAAGCAGCGTCTCGATTCGAGTCAGCATTTTCGACAGCCGTACCTCGTCCCGCTTCGCCTTGGGATCGAACCTGAGCGCAAACAGATCAACCATGAGCCTGACGATTTCGGGATGCAGGGTAAGGCTCCTGATGACATAAGAGCGACTGTAAGGTGTCTTGATCTGTTGCAGATATTGACTGTAGGCACGCAGTATGACGACCTGCCGCCAGGAGAGTCCTGCCCCCAGAACGAGTTGATTGAAGCCGTCGTTGTCCGTCTGCCCGCTCCAGATCTTTTGAAAAGCCTCCTGAAATCTTTCAGCAGTCTGATCGCTGAAATCGCCGGGGTGTTTTGTGTGACGCATGGAAAAATCATGGATCCAGACATCCCCCCCGGTGTCCCGTATATGGTAAGGTCGTTCACCAAAAACGCTGAGTCCCATATGCTCAAGCACAGGAATAGCTTCAGATAAGGGGACCGGATGGCCCGGTGAGTAGACGCGAAAATGGACCCGGTTTGCGGACTCGGTTATCGGATGGTAAAAGCGCATTCCCAAGGTGTTGGTTTTGCGGGACTGCTCAATGCGCGCAATGTCTACAGCAGCCGTCCGGGGATAGGAGTCTTCCCGGTACCCTCCTGGAAAAGCCGAAGCATACTGTTTGAAGTGGCGGGCAGCATCGGCTTCGCCGTACTTTTCCACCAATGCCTCGTGAAAACCGTCCTGCCAGGTCTTGCTGGCCTCCACTACTTTTCTTTCAAGCTCCGACTGATCATATGCTATCGGTGTTTCCGGTGAAGTGTGAATGATGAATTGCAGTCGAGCCAGCGTCGATTCGCTGAACAATGTATTAAATTCCACCTCCCTTCCCTTGAGTTCGGCAACCAGCACCTTCTGCATCCGCAGCCGCAACTCCCGGTTGTATTGCTCTCTGGGCAGATACACAAGAATAGAGAAAAAGCGATCAAAGGCATCTTTAAACATGAAAAGGCGGGTTTGATGACGTTCCTGCAGAGCCAGTACACCGAATGAGATCTCCGCCAGTTTCTCCACCGGAATCTGAAAAAGATCGTTGCGCGGAAAGGTAAAGAGAATCATCTGCAGGACCTTGCCGGAAAAACTCGCAGGTGCAATTCTCGACATACCGACAACCTCGGCCACTTTGGTTCGCAGCAAAGGTATATCCCTCGGTGGACTGCTGTAGGCGGCAATGGTGAACAGCCCCACTATGCAGAAGAGTCCATTGACCTCACCATTTCTGTCATACCTTTTAATCCCGATATAGTCCATATAGGCCGGGCGATGCACGGTTGATTTGACGTTCGCCTTGGTAACAATCAGATGACAGGGAAAGTCGGTATAGCTGTCGCTCACAACCGGCACCACTGATTTTGGATCGTGACCCGAGCTTCCGGTTTCCCGGAACAAACCAAGCTTTGACTGAGTGTCGATCGTCAAAATCTGCTTGCCATCCTTGGTGAGCAGATCGAATTCACAATAGGCGAGAAAGGTGAAGTGATCCTCGACCGCCCAGTCAAGAAAGGCTCTTGCCTCTGACAGATCCTCCTTTGCAACGGGAAGTGTCGATTCGGCCATCCCCTCGGCGATACTTTGCACCCGCTGCCTCATGACCTGCCAATCCCGGTTGGCCAAAGTGACATCGAGCAGTACCGAGCGAACCATTCGCTCGAGCTTTTGCATGTAATCTGGCGAGAGCTGTTTCTCTATCTGGAAGCAGATCATCGACTCCGGCTTCCCAAGTCCGGTGGAGATATCGTGAACCGCCAGCAATCTGCCAAGCTTATCCCTTACCACGCCCGCTACGGGATGAATTGTCAGGTGAATGGTGATACCGGCGCGATTCAATCCCATTGAGGTTGAATCCACCAGAAAGGACATATCATCGGTAACGATTTCAATGATGGTATGACGGCTCTGCCAGCCATGCTCCTCGAAGCTGGGATTGTAAACCCGAATCTTCGGGTCGCTGTCGGTGCGCTCCCGCAACAGCTGCCAATGGGCAATGGCCGCACCAATCAGATCCGTACTGCTGCTGTTTTCCAGATCCACCGGTGAAATATGCCGATAGTAGATATCGAGCATGTTCTTCAGCTGGCAGTTCTCCAGCTCGCTGAATTGGGGGCTGAAGCAGCGCAAATACTCCTCCATGAGTTGCTGCTTGAGCTGCAGGCTTCTTTCACTTCGCATTTTTCTCACCGGGTAGTATTGAACTCGTCCATCTCGACAATTGATCCGCCCCTCACCTCAAACGAGGGAGAGGGGGCTTCTACGATACCCTCCAAACAGGGAGAGGGTGCCGATGAAAAGCCACCAGGCAAAATTACCAAACGGAATCTACTTAAAAAGTAGTCGTTATACGTGGGATACGCCAGACGGTACCCACAGATTTAATGGTCAATTCGACCATTTCTTAACCGTTGTCAGGTGAATCTGTGTTGAATTTAAACGCGGCTGCGTCCGTGGCGATTTTCATTCGAGAGAGCTGTTAACAGACCCTGGGTTTCAATGGAAATTCGTTGTCTAAAAAGGAAAGAGTTCAGGCATATTCATCCAGGCCGAAAAGTGTGCTCACACGCGTGCGCTCCTCAAGCTCGGTTACCGAACTGTATGACCGGATAGCATGATGTGCCCGGGATGAGATCTGACTGTTGGTGAAATAGTGCTGCCGTGTTTGCCGGGCACGGTATTCAAGTTCCACCGGTACCTCAAATGTTGGTGAGACAGGCAGGACTTGCTGTTGACTGGATCTGCCGGAGTTCGCTGCCGCTCCGGCCTGTGTCGATTTTCGCGCTGAGGGCTGAATCAGGTAGTGGGATGTATCGAGTGTCAGATTCATACTTGGCTGCGTACCGGTTCGATCTCACCTGAGGTCGAGCTGGACAGATTGTCCACTATATTTTAGTTCCTGTCACTAGTACTCCTTCAAGGTGATAATTACGGGTTCAGCATCCCCATGTGGTTTTCTAGCAAGGCGCAGTACGCAGGCAAGGGTGGGTCTCCTTGGCAAGTACTGGAACGCTGCTGGAGAGCCACATGGGGACGCCCTTTGGGTGAGCTTGTCAGCGTTCATGGCGGTGTTACGCCTCTTGGCAAGGGAAACTGCCATTCCCTGCGAGGCGTGCCTTGCCCTGAACGCCGACAAGCTCACTGCATCCGCAATTATCACTTTGAAAGAGTACTAGGGGGAATAAAAGCCTTGGAGCGGGAATATGAGATAGGCTCTAATACTCGCGGCGACCGGTAAACGCATGTAGCAGAGTACCGCCATCAACAAACTCCAACTCTCCTCCGAGGGGAACCCCATGAGCGATCCGTGTGGTTTTGATGCTTCTGGCCCTGGCCATTTCGCCAATGTAATGCGCGGTCGCCTCGCCTTCCACCGTGGGATTGGTGGCAAGAATCAACTCTTCAACCGTACCTTCCTGCAATATCTTCTCCAACCTGTCCAGGCCGATCTCCCTGGGACCTATACCATCAAGCGGCGACAGCCTGCCACCCAGTACAAAATAGTGGCCTTCATAGTGGGTGGCCTGCTCCAATGCGGCCACCTCAGCAGGCGTTTCAACAATACAGATCTGACTCGCCTTTCTTCGCGGGTTGGAGCAGATCGCACACAGCTCTGTTTCGCTGAGAGTCCGGCAACGTTCACAGTGCCCAATCCGAACCATCGCATCTGCCAGGACACGGGAGAGATGCTGCCCCCCCTCCCGATTGCGTTCGAGAAGATGAAAAGCCATTCTCTGAGCAGACTTCGGCCCTACACCCGGCAGACAGCGCAGAGCCTCCATCAGTCTGTCGAGCAGAGATTTTTCAGCCACAACAGATCAGAACGGCAGTTTCATGCCCGGGGGAAGCCCCAGCCCTGAGGTCAATCCTGCCATGCTCTCCTGTGTTTTCTCTGCAATTCGATGCACCACATCGTTAATTGCAGCCGCTACCAAATCCTCCAGCATCTCTTTGTCATCGCCCATCAGGCTCTCATCTATCTCAATCCGGCGCACCTCATGCTTGCCATTCATGGTTACTTTTACCAGCCCCCCGCCTGACTCCCCGGTCGACTCCTCCCTCGCAAGCTGTTCCTGTGCCTTCTGCAGATCAGCCTGCATTTTCTGGGCTTGTTTCATCAAATTTCCAATAGCGCCTTTCATCTCTCTATCCTCTGTAGATTCAACTGGTAGCCTTTCCGTAACGCTCTAATAGGGTGTTCCTGAATTGTATTCAACGATGCCTCATTCATCGATGAGCTGTATGGATCCGGGAAGAATTTGCGCTGCAAATCTCTCTTTCATGGCCAGAACCAGTGGATCCTTCTCCATGTTCTCCTCGGCGATCCGCTGCCGCTCCTGTTTTGCCTTAGCCTGGGTTTGAGCCGGTGTGGCCTGAGCTTCATCTGAAAGATCGGCAACCCGTATCTCCAATCGGACATCTTCCCCTGTCAGATCCTGCAGCGCTTTGTGCAGCCGTTGCTCGGCACTCGCAACATGCATCTGCCGGTGGCAGGAGTCCAGCCGGAGTTTCAAAAGTTTACCGTCCCAGGCCTCAAACAGACAGTTGTTGGCCAGCTGCAGTGCTATACCTCCAAGTTTGAGAGCGCCGACCACATTGTGCCACTGACTCAGTTCAACGCTTTCAGTTGCGGCCGGATTCGATCTGCCGGTCTGCTTCGGAGTATTTGAGAGCGCCGGGGGTGAGCGGTTTTCGACGGCACTTTTCACTCCGGTCACAACTGCCGGCCTAATTGGACCAGGCTCGGGTGCAGACTCAGGCCGAAACGCCAGCATACGCAGCAGAACCATTTCAAAGCCCGACCTCGGATCCGGCGCCAGCGGAAGATCCCGTTGTCCAATCAGACCTATCTGGTAAAAGAGTTGCGTGTCTGCAGGCGCCAGCTGAGATGCCAATTGGGAGACCCGTTCCCTGTCCCCAATTGTGTCATCCAAAGCTTCTGGAACCGCCTGTACCAATGCAACGCGGTGCAGCAATGCAAGCAGCTCCTGAAGGACGCCGCCGAAATCCGGAGACAACTCCGCCATTTCCGCCACTCGGGTCAACACCCCTTTCGCGTCCCCTTCGGTCAGCAACTGCAATAGATCGTGAATCCGTTCCTGGGCGATAGTGCCAAGCATGGCACGTACATCCACCTCCATCACCTTTCCCCCGCCGAAGGCTATCGCCTGATCCATCAGGCTCAATGCATCGCGCATGCTGCCGTCAGCACCTCTGGACAACAACCCGAGTGCGGAGAGTTCATACGACAGCCCCTCTCTCTGAAGAATCGATTCGAGGTGGTTCCGAATCTGCTCGAACGGCAGCCGTTTGAGATTGAACTGCAGACAACGGGAAAGCACCGTTACGGGCACCTTCTGCGGATCGGTGGTGGCGAGTATGAACTTCACATGCGGCGGCGGCTCTTCCAGCGTTTTCAGCAGAGCATTGAAACTGCCTCCGGAGAACATATGCACTTCGTCGATCAAGTAGACTTTATAGCGGCCACGCACCGGAGAGTAAGGGACGTTGTCCAGCAGTTCCCTGGTCTGATCCACTTTGGTCCTGGATGCGGCGTCCACTTCCAGCAGATCGATAAAACGGCCTTCATCCACCTCCCGGCAGATCGAGCACTCTCCGCAGGGCGTCGCACTGACGCCTTTTTCGCAATTGAGGGATTTTGCGAATATCCGGGCAAGCGTGGTCTTGCCCACCCCCCGCGTACCCGTAAACAGATAGGCGTGGTGCAGACGTTCATTATCCAGCGCATTGCTTAACGCACGCACCACGTGCTCCTGGCCGACCAATTCACTGAAGATGCGTGGACGCCACTTGCGCGCCAGAACCTGGTAACTCATGAGAGCGGGGAATTCCGTTATTCAGAAGATTGACATTCTAACCCTCCTGGAGGCGGGTGCCTAGTAACCACCAGGAGGCTGATCATTATCTGTCAATGGCGATACATATTCTAAAGTTATTTATTTAATATTTTTTATATATTATTGATTAAAATATAATTTTTACATCTTCTTTATTCGCTGCGACAAGAAGAGCGTTTCCATCGGTCAAACGGGATGGTTTTACTTTTCCGAAATGCCGCAGTCAGGTATAAACTATTTTAGAATCATACAGTTACCACTCTATTCTCTCAATTCCATCGAATGTCAGCTCACTGCCATCGGAGAGGGTTATCACACCGGATGTATCCGGATTGAGCTCCAGTGCGTGAGCCGCCAGATCATACTGCACCTGCTCTCCGTCAATGGAGATCGTCCAGGGGTTATCGGGATCCGCGCCCGGATCGGCATTTGCGTCCAACCGGATAACGTCGGTCCAACCGCCTCCACTGCCACCATCGAAACTGTCGTTCCCTTCGAAGGGATTGAAGATATAGGTGTCATTTCCGTCCCCTCCGCCAGCGACATCGTCACCCGCACCTCCGGATATGACATCATCGCCACTGCCGCCCTCAATATGGTCGGAACCCTGCCCTCCATTGAGGATATCGTCACCTTCCAATCCCTCCAACTGATCATTGCCTTCTGCCCCGTCAAGCAGGTCGCCACTGTTGGTGCCAAGAATCAGGTCATCGCCGGTGGAGCCAATGATGGCATTGAGTGGTTCTATTCTTACACTTGAACTGGAAACAGCGGTTCCGCCATCAGATTCAGTAGCGGTTGCCGACACTGTCAGGTCGAATCCCGTCGAGAGATTTTCGGGGACTGTCAGCGTCAACCCGTTCAACTGGTTGCCTTCAAGTGTCCAGCTGCCGTCCCCGTTGTCGCTTCCCGCGCTGAGCACTGCACCGTCCGGAAGCCCTTCGACGGTAATGGAAAGTGTTTCGCTGCCGTCCAAATCATTCAACGCAGCGTTGATTTCCAAGGGGTATTCGATATCGGCATCGATACTGTAGTCTATGGATTTAATCTTGAAATCACTTCCGGAGTAGCCGTTATCTCCGGTTGCGGTAAATACCACATACTGGAATGAGGTATTGGCCGTCAGATTAAGATTGATCTGACCGCCAGTGTTGGGAAGCGTGCTGCTATCCACCGAGCCGGATCCGACCAGATTGCCATCCGCATCGAACAGCGAGTACCGCGCGTCCTCTCCCGCACCGCCTTCAGAACCGTAGATACGGGACAATGTTACTTGCGCACTTGACACCGGGCCGTTCAGATCGAGTGCCAGGGCCTCGCTTTGCCCGCCGCCATACTCCAGTTGATAGCTGGCCTGCCCCCCTGGTGTAGAGTTCACCACACCGATTCCCTCTGCGGTAAGGCCGGGTTCGTCACCGACGGTGCCATTCGCTGCCGCCAGATTGAGTTTTCCCTCCGCATCGACAAAACCGGTCCCGGCGGTGAACGCATGCATACCAACGCCGCTCGCCTGCCAATTGGCGTAGCTTCCATTTGCGGAGCAGTCCTGACCGGAAACCGCAGATGGATTGCCAAGGGTTACCGTCAGTGTGGGTGCATCGGCTACAGCGTTGACCGTCACGCTGACGGTTTTGACCACCTGGGCGCCGTCGTCATCGGTGGTCGTGACCGTTATCGTGTCGCTGCCGTTGAAATTGGTATCCGGTGTATAGGTGATCTCGCCGGAGTTCCCGTCGACCGTGACCGTGCCGTTGGCCGCACTGGCCGTGGTCGATACCGTGCCGTCCAGATCGCCCGCGCTGAAGCTGATGGTTTTACTGCCGTCTTCATCAACGGTGGCGGTGGAGACGACTTCCAGCGTCGGTGCATCGTTGATGTCGTTGACCGTCACGCTGACGGTTTTGACCACCTGGGCACCGTCGTCATCGGTGGTCGTGACCGTTATCGTGTCGCTGCCGTTGAAATTGGTATCCGGTGTATAGGTGATCTCGCCGGAGTTCCCGTCGACCGTGACCGTGCCGTTGGCCGCACTGGCCGTGGTCGATACCGTGCCGTCCAGATCGCCCGCGCTGAAGCTGATGGTTTTACTGCCGTCTTCATCAACGGTGGCGGTCGATACCACTTCCAGCGTCGGTGCATCGTTGATGTCGTTGACCGTCACGCTGACGGTTTTGACCACCTGGGCGCCGTCGTCATCGGTGGTGGTGACGGTGATGGTATCTGCTCCGTTGAAGTCGGCGTTCGGCGTATAGGTGATCTCGCCGGAGTTCCCGTCGACCGTGACCGTGCCGTTGGCCGCACTGGCCGTGGTCGATACCGTGCCGTCCAGATCGCCCGCGCTGAAGCTGATGGTTTTACTGCCATCCTCGTCGACCGTTGCAGTTGATACGACTTCCAGCGTCGGTGCATCGTTGATGTCGTTGACCGTCACGCTGACGGTTTTGACCACCTGGGCGCCGTCGTCATCGGTGGTGGTGACCGTGATGGTATCTGCTCCGTTGAAGTCGGCGTTCGGTGTGTAGGTGATCTCGCCGGAGTTCCCGTCGACCGTGACCGTGCCGTTGGCCGCACTGGCCGTGGTCGATACCGTGCCGTCCAGATCGCCCGCGCTGAAGCTGATGGTTTTACTGCCGTCTTCGTCGACCGTTGCAGTTGATACGACTTCCAGCGTCGGTGCATCGTTGATGTCGCTGACCGTCACGCTGACGGTTTTGACCACCTGGGCACCGTCGTCATCGGTGGTCGTGACCGTTATCGTGTCGCTGCCGTTGAAATTGGTATCCGGTGTATAGGTGATCTCGCCGGAGTTCCCGTCGACCGTGACCGTGCCGTTGGCCGCACTGGCCGTGGTCGATACCGTGCCGTCCAGATCGCCCGCGCTGAAGCTGATGGTTTTACTGCCATCCTCGTCGACCGTTGCAGTTGATACGACTTCCAGCGTCGGTGCATCGTTGATGTCGTTGACCGTCACGCTGACGGTTTTGACCACCTGGGCGCCGTCGTCATCGGTGGTGGTGACGGTGATGGTATCTGCTCCGTTGAAGTCGGCGTTCGGCGTATAGGTGATCTCGCCGGAGTTCCCGTCGACCGTGACCGTGCCGTTGGCCGCACTGGCCGTGGTCGATACCGTGCCGTCCAGATCGCCCGCGCTGAAGCTGATCGTCTTGGATCCATCCTCGTCGACCGTTGCAGTGGAGACGACTTCCAGCGTCGGTGCGTCATTGATGTCGTTGACCGTCACGCTGACGGTTTTGACCACCTGGGCGCCGTCGTCGTCGGTGGTGGTGACGGTGATGGTATCTGCTCCGTTGAAGTCGGCGTTCGGTGTGTAGGTGATCTCGCCGGAGTTCCCGTCGACCGTGACCGTGCCGTTGGCCGCACTGGCCGTGGTCGATACCGTGCCGTCCAGATCGCCCGCGCTGAAGCTGATCGTCTTGGATCCATCTTCGTCGACCGTTGCAGTTGATACGACTTCCAGCGTCGGTGCATCGTTGATGTCGTTGACCGTCACGCTGACGGTTTTGACCACCTGGGTACCGTCGTCATCGGTGGTCGTGACCGTTATCGTGTCGCTGCCGTTGAAATTGGTATCCGGTGTATAGGTGATCTCGCCGGAGTTCCCGTCGACCGTGACCGTGCCGTTGGCCGCACTGGCCGTGGTCGATACCGTGCCGTCCAGATCGCCCGCGCTGAAGCTGATCGTCTTGGATCCATCCTCGTCGACCGTTGCAGTGGAGACGACTTCCAGCGTCGGTGCGTCATTGATGTCGTTGACCGTCACGCTGACGGTTTTGACCACCTGGGCGCCGTCGTCGTCGGTGGTGGTGACGGTGATGGTATCTGCTCCGTTGAAGTCGGCGTTCGGTGTGTAGGTGATCTCGCCGGAGTTCCCGTCGACCGTGACCGTGCCGTTGGCCGCACTGGCCGTGGTCGATACCGTGCCGTCCAGATCGCCCGCGCTGAAGCTGATGGTTTTACTGCCGTCTTCATCAACGGTGGCGGTCGATACCACTTCCAGCGTCGGTGCATCGTTGATGTCGTTGACCGTCACGCTGACGGTTTTGACCACCTGGGCGCCGTCGTCATCGGTGGTGGTGACCGTGATGGTATCTGCTCCGTTGAAGTCGGCGTTCGGTGTGTAGGTGATCTCGCCGGAGTTCCCGTCGACCGTGACCGTGCCGTTGGCCGCACTGGCCGTGGTCGATACCGTGCCGTCCAGATCGCCCGCGCTGAAGCTGATCGTCTTGGATCCATCTTCGTCGACCGTTGCAGTTGATACGACTTCCAGCGTCGGTGCATCGTTGATGTCGTTGACCGTCACGCTGACGGTTTTGACCACCTGGGCGCCGTCGTCATCGGTGGTGGTGACCGTGATGGTATCTGCTCCGTTGAAGTCGGCGTTCGGTGTGTAGGTGATCTCGCCGGAGTTCCCGTCGACCGTGACCGTGCCGTTGGCCGCACTGGCCGTGGTCGATACCGTGCCGTCCAGATCGCCCGCGCTGAAGCTGATGGTTTTACTGCCGTCTTCATCAACGGTGGCGGTCGATACCACTTCCAGCGTCGGTGCATCGTTGATGTCGTTGACCGTCACGCTGACGGTTTTGACCACCTGGGCGCCGTCGTCATCGGTGGTGGTGACGGTGATGGTATCTGCTCCGTTGAAGTCGGCGTTCGGCGTATAGGTGATCTCGCCGGAGTTCCCGTCGACCGTGACCGTGCCGTTGGCCGCACTGGCCGTGGTCGATACCGTGCCGTCCAGATCGCCCGCGCTGAAGCTGATGGTTTTACTGCCGTCTTCATCAACGGTGGCGGTCGATACCACTTCCAGCGTCGGTGCATCGTTGATGTCGTTGACCGTCACGCTGACGGTTTTGACCACCTGGGCGCCGTCGTCATCGGTGGTGGTGACCGTGATGGTATCTGCTCCGTTGAAGTCGGCGTTCGGTGTGTAGGTGATCTCGCCGGAGTTCCCGTCGACCGTGACCGTGCCGTTGGCCGCACTGGCCGTGGTCGATACCGTGCCGTCCAGATCGCCCGCGCTGAAGCTGATGGTTTTACTGCCGTCTTCATCAACGGTGGCGGTCGATACCACTTCCAGCGTCGGTGCATCGTTGATGTCGTTGACCGTCACGCTGACGGTTTTGACCACCTGGGCGCCGTCGTCATCGGTGGTCGTGACCGTTATCGTGTCGCTGCCGTTGAAATTGGTATCCGGTGTGTAGGTGATCTCGCCGGAGTTCCCGTCGACCGTGACCGTGCCGTTGGCCGCACTGGCCGTGGTCGATACCGTGCCGTCCAGATCGCCCGCGCTGAAGCTGATGGTTTTACTGCCATCCTCGTCGACCGTTGCAGTTGATACGACTTCCAGCGTCGGTGCATCGTTGATGTCGTTGACCGTCACGCTGACGGTTTTGACCACCTGGGCGCCGTCGTCATCGGTGGTGGTGACGGTGATGGTATCTGCTCCGTTGAAGTCGGCGTTCGGCGTATAGGTGATCTCGCCGGAGTTCCCGTCGACCGTGACCGTGCCGTTGGCCGCACTGGCCGTGGTCGATACCGTGCCGTCCAGATCGCCCGCGCTGAAGCTGATCGTCTTGGATCCATCCTCGTCGACCGTTGCAGTGGAGACGACTTCCAGCGTCGGTGCGTCATTGATGTCGTTGACCGTCACGCTGACGGTTTTGACCACCTGGGCGCCGTCGTCGTCGGTGGTGGTGACGGTGATCGTGTCGCTGCCGTTGAAGTTCTGATTCGGCGTATAGGTGATCTCGCCCGAGTTCCCATCGACCGTGACCGTGCCGTTGGCCGCACTGGCCGTGGTCGATACCGTGCCGTCCAGATCGCCCGCGCTGAAGCTGATGGTTTTACTGCCGTCTTCGTCGACCGTTGCAGTTGATACGACTTCCAGCGTCGGTGCATCGTTGATGTCGCTGACCGTCACGCTGACGGTTTTGACCACCTGGGCACCGTCGTCATCGGTGGTCGTGACCGTTATCGTGTCGCTGCCGTTGAAATTGGTATCCGGTGTATAGGTGATCTCGCCCGAGTTCCCGTCGACCGTGACCGTGCCGTTGGCCGCACTGGCCGTGGTCGATACCGTGCCGTCCAGATCGCCCGCGCTGAAGCTGATGGTTTTACTGCCGTCCTCGTCGACCGTTGCAGTTGATACGACTTCCAGCGTCGGTGCATCGTTGATGTCGCTGACCGTCACGCTGACGGTTTTGACCACCTGGGCGCCGTCGTCGTCGGTGGTGGTGACGGTGATGGTATCTGCTCCGTTGAAGTCGGCGTTCGGTGTGTAGGTGATCTCGCCGGAGTTCCCGTCGACCGTGACCGTGCCGTTGGCCGCACTGGCAATGGTATGAACAGTATCCCCCGCATCAACATCAACTGCGTTAAAGCTGATAACCTTGGAGCCATCTTCTTCCACCGTCACAATGGAGACTACTTCCAATGTCGGAGTTTCATTTATATCTTCAACTTCAATGTAAAATACTTTTACAAAAGAGTTTCCAGCCGTATCCGTGACTTTAAGTGCTACTGAATGAGTCTGCGATTCCTCATAGTCAATATTCGCTCCCTTCTTCAGAAAAAGTTGATTGCCAACCAGCTCGAATATCCCTGATGGATCATTGTCAATCGAATAGGTGAGCGTCTCTCCTGGATTCGGATCAATGCCCGTTATAACCGCAACAAGCGTACCGCCTTCTGCTCCTTCAACTATCCCTGCCGCATCTATTGTAATGTCGCTTGGTTGATAGTTAATTTCACTCTCTTTTTGCGGTCCATTTGTTGAGGGTACTCTCGCTTCCGCTGCCTTGTTTATCAGCTCTGAGTCCGCTAGCACCGGCGCGTCAACTGATGTCTGCTCCACCTCTAAGGGTGACGCCTGTTGCACAGGGTGGGCCTGTCGCATGCCGGAATCAGAAAAGTCACCAAAGCCGGATTCAGGATCAGAAACTGATTCTGATAGAGTATTTGGCGTTAAATCGAAACCCGAGTTTTCTTCTGTAATCCCCTCCCTCAGACTGGAAAAACTAAAAGCATCTGCAACCGGATCTGAAGCGGAGTTCCCTTCTGTCCCGATTCCCCCCTCTTCGGTAAGTGGGTGATCCACACCTTTCACTTCAAAAGCGGTTTCTCTCTCATCGCCACTGGAAAACGAATTCTCGTCTCGGGAACCTTCCAAAATACTCTGAAGGAAGAGCTCTTCTGAAGCCCGACCTTCCAAACCCGATCCTAACTCTTCGGCCTCATGCTCTTGTGAATGCTTTGGCGCTGCATCTCTGTTGAAAAGATCCTCTGTAGCCCGCTCACGAACCAGCTCGGAATTCTCGGTGTAATTATCAGCCATGGGGTTACCCGCCTTCTGCAATTTACAAATCTGCCTGGCAACCTTAGCGGCGATTTAACTCTTTACTTTATTGTTATTTATCTGAAAAAATCCAAAAAACACCAAATTATCAATTATTTAGGAACGCTCGTCGTAAAAGAGGAAAAGCATTCCCGATAATTGTATTGCATTGACCGGTAAAGCCCGGGAAAAGGAAATAGTTTCATGACCAAATGACAAACCCTATCTCATAATCCCACACGGCCGCGACCCTTGGGATAATGAGATTGGTTCGACAAAATGGGAGGCGGCCCAAATCAGCCACACCCCGGCACACGAGTTCACTGCTGCGGCTGCTCCCTTCCAGGCCTGACCGGGTTCACAGTTTTTCGTTGCGAGGGGACCGATTCAGGCCACCATAACTCAGATTCAACTAATAAAGTGGGTGTGGCTGCTGCGACATCCATCGAAATATTAAAACGGCAGACTGAATGTTACCCACTTTCGGGTTGTGGAACAGAATTATGGGGGCCAGTTGCCAGCCGGTCAACCGGAAGCAAGCCTGCGGGTCAGAAATCGATCCAACTCGTTCGCGAAAGCGTGTCGATCGCCCTGATTCAGCCGAGCCGGCCCACCGATCTGCTCACCACTGCATCTCAACTCATCCATGAAATTGCGCAAAGCGAGACACTGCCTGATATTCTCGTCGCTATAGAATTCGCCCCGGGGATTGAGAGCGAACCCTTTTTTCTCGACAACCAGCGCGGCGAGGGGGATATCGGCGGTAACGGCCAGATCACCGGGTTGAATGTGCTTTACAATATGATTGTCCGCTACATCGAAACCGGTAGCCACCCTGATACTTGTGATGTATCTGGAACGTGGGATATTCAACGACTGGTTCGCAACCAATGTCAACAGAACCTGCCTCCGATGTGCGGCACGAAACAGAATCTCCTTAATGACATTAGGACAGGCGTCCGCATCGACCCAAATCCGCATAGCTGTCTGCCGAATTGATTTTGTTTGCCAATAATCTGCAAAGAATAAAGTAAAACTCTATAATAAGCCCACTGCTAATCGGTTATCCCTTGACTAAGTTAAGGAATACCGTCCAATCTCTCCATCATTCAGGTATCCCCATGCTCGTTGAAGACGCTTCTTCCCCCAGATTTAGAGATCTGGGCCTCTCCGATCCATTGCTTAAAGCGTTGGACGATGTTGGCTACGAAACACCCACTCAAATTCAGGCACAGACCATCCCGGCGCTGCTGGAAGGTCATGACCTGGTTGGCCAGGCCCAGACCGGCACTGGAAAAACAGCTGCTTTCGCGCTGCCGCTCCTGACAAAAATCGATATCCAAAAAAACATTCCACAACTGCTGGTGCTTGCTCCCACAAGAGAGCTGGCGATTCAAGTTTCGGAAGCTTTTCAGCGGTATGCAAAACACATCCGTGGATTCCATGTTGTTCCAATTTATGGAGGGCAGGATTACGGCGGTCAGTTTCGCCAGCTCAAGCGCGGTGTACATGTGGTAGTGGGAACACCGGGTCGAGTGATGGATCATATGCGCCGAGGAACACTGAATCTCTCCGGATTGCGCGGCCTGGTGCTCGATGAAGCAGATGAAATGCTGCGTATGGGCTTCATCGATGACGTTCAATGGATACTGGAGCAGACACCCCCGGAGAGGCAGATAGCACTGTTTTCGGCCACCATGCCCGAAATCATACGCAAAATTGCCAGACAGCATCTGCGTCAACCCAAGGAGATCAACATCAAGGTACGAACTGCAACTGCTGATACCATACGCCAAAAGTTCTGGATGGTCAGCGGATTGCACAAGCTGGACGCACTGACGCGCATCCTCGAGGCGGAAACATTCGATGGCATGCTGATCTTTGTCCGCACCAAAATAGCCACCCAGGAGCTGGCTGAAAAGCTGCAGGCCAGAGGATTCTCTTCAGCCGCGCTGAATGGAGATATATCTCAACAGCAACGCGAGAGAACACTGGCCCGCCTGAAGCAGGGCACATTGGATATACTGGTGGCCACCGATGTAGCCGCGCGGGGCCTGGATGTCGATCGAATCAGCCATGTAGTCAATTTTGATATCCCCACCGACACCGAATCTTATATTCACCGCATCGGACGTACCGGCAGGATGGGAAAATCGGGTGATGCGATCCTGTTCGTTTCACCACGTGAAAGGCACCTGCTTAGAAACATCGAACGCGCCGTTGGGCAGAAAATCCAGGAGATGGAGCTACCCTCCACAGAGATCATCAACGACCGCAGAGTCGCTGCATTCAAGCAGCGAATCACCGATGCGCTGGCGACCGAGGAGTTAGAGCCTTTCCGGAAAATGATCGAACAGTACCAGCAGGAGCATAATATTCCAGCGATTGAAATCGCAGCCGGGCTCGCAAAAATGGTGCAGGGGGACACGCCGCTGCTGCTGCATGCACCTGCGCACAGGACTGAAAAAAGACCGGAGCAGCCGCAAAAACCCATAGCAAAATCCGCGGCGAAAGAGTTGGATGGAACACAGCGTAAACCACCGAGACAAAAGAACACCCCGGAATTCAGCGATCAGCCGGCCGAAGGTATGGAGCGATATCGTCTCGAGGTTGGCATGGCACACGGTGTGAAAGCAGGGAATATTGTGGGGGCTATCGCCAATGAGGCTGGACTGGAGGGGCAATATATCACTCAACTGAAGATCCACGATGAATACAGCACAGTGGATCTGCCGGTGGGCATGCCCAAGGATATATTCAGAACATTGAAAAAGACCTGGGTATCGGGTCGCCGCCTCAATATCAGCCGCCTGGGTGAACCTGCTGGCACACCGGAAACCGGGAAACAGCCGCTCAGAAAAAAACAAAACGCATCGAAGTGAACACCGGGCAGTCTCAAGAATGAGTAAACAGAACTACAACAGTGAAGAGTACATAGGGCTTTTTGACCGACTTTTTACCCTGTTGCTTCATATTCTTCCCCACCACTTCCTCTCCTCGCTGATGTACGGGTTGACCCGTAGCGAATGGCCCGTGCTGAAGCGTCAGCTTATCCGTGTGGCTATTCGCTTGTATCGGGTGGACATGGGGATCGCTGAAGAGCCGGACCCGGATAAATATCCAAGTTTTAACGCGTTCTTTACCAGGGCGCTGAAACCGGAAGCCCGACCACTGACTCCGGAAATCGAAGCAATAGCCTCTCCGGTAGATGGCTCGGTCAGCCAGGCACAGGCTATTAAGAACGGATTGCTGTTTCAGGCCAAGGGGCAGTTTTACGCCCTTGAAGAGCTGCTGGGCGGCGACAGGCAATGGGCGCAGCGATTTGAGAACGGAAACTTTGCCACAATTTATCTCTCACCCCGGGACTATCACCGTATTCACATGCCACTTACCGGCCGCCTGATAAAAATGATCCATGTTCCTGGACGACTGTTCAGCGTAAACAACGCCTGCGCCCGCACTATCCCCAGACTGTTCAGCCGCAATGAAAGAATTGTAAATCTGTTTGAGACTGACGCCGGTCCGATGGCTGTGATTATGGTCGGCGCAATATTCGTTGCCAGTATGGATACGGTCTGGTCGGGTTGTGTCGCGCCGAGATCTCGCGGCATCACCGATTGGAGCTACTCAGGCGCAGCACCAGAACCGATCAAGCTGAAAAAAGGCGCGGAAATGGGCCGATTCAATATGGGTTCCACCGTGATTTTGCTGTTCGGGAAGAATGCGGTCCGCTGGAGTGAGTCTCTGCAGGCTGGCGCAGATGTGCGCATGGGTGAAGAGATCGGAAAGCTGGAAAAAGCAGCTCCCAATTGAACCACGGAGGGTAAGCCAGCCAGTGAGTTTACCTAATGTCAGGCCCGGCTGATGGGAAAGCAGAGCACCTGGTCGATATGCCTGGCTCCGGCAATGCACATCAACAGCCGGTCTATACCCAAAGCGACGCCTGAGCAGTCCGGTAATCCGGCATCCAGTGCGGCAAGAAATCGTTCGTCCAAAGGGGGCGCCGGCCGGTTCTGTTGTTGTCTCTTTTCCAGATCCTGCTGAAAGCGTCGTCTCTGCTCCCGGGCATCAGCCAGCTCGTGGAATCCATTCGCCAGCTCCACTCCATCCAGATAGAGTTCGAACCGCTCAGCCAATGGAACGGTGCCTGGCCTTATTCGGGCCAGAGATGCCTGACTGGCTGGATAGTCGTAAACCAGCAGCATGCCGGGACCCATTTGCGGTTCAATACAATGGGTAAGCAACAGATCCAGCCAGGTATCGCAATCTGTTATCCTGAGCCGATCGGCTCCCGCTATCTCTCTCTCGATCGCATATCCACGCAGACTTTCGGGCGATGCATTTTCAGGATCTATTCCAAGATAGCTCTGGAATAACTCCTGATAGCTCAAGCGTGTTTCAGAAAGCGGTTTTGCAACAACATACCGCACCAGTTCCGAAACTTCGTTCATCAACTGATGGTGATTATAATCCGGCCTGTACCACTCCAGCAGGGTAAATTCCGGATTGTGATAACGACCGGCTTCGCCATCCCGGAAGACCTTGCAGATCTGGTAGATCGGGCCACTACCCGCGGCCAACAACCGCTTCATCGCAAATTCGGGGGACGTGTGCAGGTACAAGGGCTTGCCGGACGGAGCACCCGGACCGGTAAACAGGGTAGCCAGACTGTCGAGCGCAGGATCTGTCACCGCAGCGGCGGAACAGGCCGGGGTCTCCACTTCCACCAAACCAAGCTCCCCGAAAAAGTCCCGAATTTCGGAAAGAAGCCGCGCTCGCAGGCGCAGAATTTCGAGAGATGCAGTTGGGCGCCAATCCGGAGACAGAGACTTACCCCTCTTTTGCCCGGGAGACGTACTCTCCCTTGCGGGTATCGATCTTGATCATTTCCCCGGTCTGAACAAACAAAGGCACTCGTACGACCGCACCGGTTTCCAGTGTAGCGGGCTTTCCCCCTCCGCCTGATGTGTCCCCCTTCAGTCCAGGGTCTGTTTCAGTTATTGTCAACACCACAAAGTTGGGTGCCTCGACATTCAACGGACTCCCGTTCCAGAGTGTAACCATGCAGACATCCTGATCTTTCAACCACTTCTGACTTTCACCTACTGCGTTTATGTCGGCGCTAACCTGCTCATAGCTCTGTTGGTCCATAAAATGCCAAAACTCACCATCGTTATAGAGGTATTGAAGCTCCACCTCCATCACGTCTGCCGCCTCCAGCGTTTCACCGGATCTGAATGTACGCTCTATTACGCGCCCTGTCTTGAGATTGCGGATCTTGACCCGATTAAAAGCCTGTCCCTTTCCCGGTTTTACAAACTCATTTTCAATTATTGAACAGGGGTCTCCATCCAGCATAACCTTGAGACCACCCTTAAACTCGTTGGTACTGTAACTTGCCATCTTTTTCTCACCACACAAACGATCAGGAAACGCCAATGATACATCGAACCGACCCGGCATGGCAGGTTCTCACCTGGCAACAGCAGCTGGCAGAAGCATTTACCGATCCCGATGAGCTCCTGAGCTATCTGGAAATCGACAAGAATCAACTGCCCCCCACTGCCTCTGCCCAACGGAAATTCGGCCTGCGTGTACCCCGCTGGTTCGCCGCCCGGATGGAGAAGGGCAACCCGCATGACCCACTGTTACGTCAGGTTCTCCCACTGGAGCAGGAGTTGGTATCCAGCGATGGATTTCTGCTTGATCCGGTAGCCGATCTGGAGCAAGCCCCTGTTCCGGGACTGTTGCAAAAGTATCAGGGGCGCGCTTTGCTGATTACAACCGGCGCCTGTGGTGTCAATTGCCGTTACTGTTTCCGCCGGCATTATCCATACACTCGTTCCACTGCTTCCAGGAGCAGATTGTCTGCCGCCCTCGCCTACCTTAAAGAGGCAACAGATATCAGAGAGGTAATTCTGAGTGGAGGAGACCCGCTTATGCTCCCGGATCACCACCTGCAGGAATTGGGTGCCGCTCTGGAGGCTATCCCGCATCTTCGTCGACTTCGCATCCACACCAGACTTCCGGTTGTACTGCCGGACCGGCTGACACCGGAGCTGACCGATTGGCTGACGGCAATCCGGCTGCAACCGGTTATGGTTCTGCACGCGAATCATTCCAGAGAGCTGTCACATCGGCACAGACCGGCACTTGCAACACTTGGAGAACGTGGTGTCACACTGCTCAATCAATCGGTTCTGCTTGCCGGGATAAACGACAATGTACAAACCCTGTGCGATCTCAGTGAGAAGCTGTTTTCAGTGGGAGTACTTCCCTACTATCTGCATCAGCTCGACAGGGTGGCAGGTGCGGTTCACTTTGAAGTGACAGACCAGGTCGCCCTGGAGTTGCATCGACAGATGAGTGCGAGACTGCCCGGATATCTGATTCCCAGACTGGTACGGGAACTGGTGGGGGCACCGTCAAAAACCCCCCTGCATTGATGTCGATCTTTGCGTACCTGGAGATTGTCTGCAGATTAATGTAATAAAGAAACTACCTTACAATCAATCACCTGCTATAGTAGCATGTGAAACCACCTTAGATTAAACCCAAGGTTACAGTCGCTGGTTTGAAGAAGTGTGGGTTTAGCGCCGATACACTCTGTACAACCCGATTGAACCATTAGGAAATCGCATCTCTCCTATGGAGAAAAAAGACATACTTCGACTCGATACTCCGGAGCGCACACCGCCACCGCCCGATTCGTTCCTCAGGGATCCGAAAGAGGTGGAGCGATGGATATCCGGCTTGCCGATGGCAAATATAGGGGAGACCTCACGCCAGATTTTCAAGACCCTGGTAGAGTTAAACCGGGTTGAGATACCCAGTCTTCCACGAATCAAAACCACTGAGCTGTTTCGAGTTCCTATCGGATACATAACCAGAAACCTCAGGAAATATTACTATGACAATTCATTCCCGCTAAGCGCCAAGAACCGGAAAATCGCGGTATTGAACCGGGAGTTGTATATGGAGCTTGCGACTGGTTACAAAATAGTGATCCATGACATGGTCTCGGGAGAGGAGAAACATCTGGACCGGAAACTCCTGGTAATCGCCATGCAGAGAACCATGAGCTGTCTCCTGCGTGTACTTTATCAGTCGGTGATTGTGTACGATCCATTCCCGGGCAATACCTGGCGGGAACTGTATAAACTCTTTGCTTATGCAGAAATCCACCAACTTCAGGATCTATCGGTAAAGGATGATCAGCAGAAAAGAGCCCAGAGCAGTATCAAAGACATTTTCATTCAGGCAATGTTGTTTGCCATTATCTCCCCCTACCGGCTCAGACAACGGGAAATCGAGCTGTGCTACAACCTATTACCTGATTGGGCAGGGCACGTCAGATTGGGAATTCCAGATCAGATGTCTTCCTCGCCGACACTATTTATCTCCAGGCTGAACTCCAATGCAGCGCCAATGCATATCGAATTACAGAATTCACCGATTGACAGACACTGCAGGCAACTCAATACGGGCGGTTTGGTCTCACTGCTGCAGGATACAATCTATGAATTGTCCAACGAGGAGGCCCCCGATAGTCCTCTAGAGAGAGATGGTCGGTTGCCACCGCAACTGCTGGAGAAACTGATACAGGTTCTGAGCACCGCGCAGAAGAGAAAGTATGTGCGCACAAACTTGAACTTTGAATTAAAACTGGCTGTGGGATTGTCTGACATCCACACTCTGCTGAAACAAGCCCCTTTGGAGTTAGAAACTGCAGCAACTCAGGCGCCCGATGACGAGGATATCGATTGGTACAAACCACGGGAACATAAGCCGCTGGTCCACTCCCCTATCTATACGATTCAAAGTATTCCCGGTCTGCAACTGGACAGTATGGACAACCCAATCATAGGTGAGACTATCTATGCAACAGGCATCCAGGGAACCGGAGACGACCTGGGATCTCTGCCTTCATGGGCCAGGGTGTCATCGGATAGCGGTCCCACTGAGCCTTTCTCCTGCACAACTGACAACGAAAGTGCCTGGGGTTACTGTATTTTGTGGCCAGGGCCGAATACGCCTAAAATCAGAGTGGGAGAGGTACTGGGAATACATCTGTCCGCAAACGAAGGCAATAAATTTCGTATTGGTGTCAGCCGCTGGCTCAGGAACATACCAGGACAGTCGCTGCAGGTCGGTCTGGAAATTATCGGGCTTACTTCGGACGCAGCCACCGTCAGAAAAACAGATGCTTCGAAGAGGGCTGACAGCGCTGCAAAGTGCATTCTCTTACCTGAGAATCACTCCTCAGGAAAACCGCCTACCTTGTTGACACCCGCACTTCCATTTAACACCGGAGACAAGCTGGTGCTGGGTAACAGCGACGGTGAAACCGAAATTCGACTTACCAGACTGGTTGAGTCCACCGGTGCCTTTTCCCAGTTTCAGTTCAGATCCATTAATAAGAGGTCCGAAGAAGATAGTGCAGACAGCCAGGATCAAGAGTCTGATTTTGACAGTATATGGACGACGATTTAACGGCATCTGATACTTGTGCAAAGTGGATTTCCGTTACAGTTTACTAAGCCAAAGTGCCGCACTGCATCTCTTCCCTTTCCCTGGAATTAAATATGATTAACACGGATCGCGCGATAGAACTCCTGATTATCGACAGTTCATTTGATTCGGCAGAGGGTCAAATCAACACCTTACGTAATGCGGGTATGGCGATTCATCCAAAACGAGTTCACTCCGAGACAGACATTGTCGGCGCTCTCGGTTCGGGGACCCACGATATCATCCTCTGTTCCGCGGATGTCGAAAAGACCGAGTTCGACAGAAATCTCGACCTCTGCATCAATACTGCCGCAGATGCATCACTGATCATCATGTACAAGAATCAGGAACCGGACCCTCTCCTGAATGCCCTGCGTCTTGGTGCACGGGATGTAGTATCCATTAACGATCCGGAACACTTACAGCTGGTTGTAAAAAGGGAGTTTGGCGATCTGCTGATCAGGCGTGATCTGGCGGATACACGGCGACGGTTGCGCGAGGCAGAAACCAGGTGCAGTACGTTGGTTGAAAGCTCTCGTGATGCAATTGCCTACATCCATGAAGGAATGCATGTACTGGCCAACCCCGTCTACCTTCAGATGTTCGGATATATCGAACTGGAGGAATTGGAGGGCCTTCCGATCCTCGACATGATAGCACCGGAAGATCTGCCCAAATTTAAGAAATTTCTCCGTACGGCCGAGTCCTCACAAGGCGAACTTGAGATCAAATGTCAAAACAGCGAAGGGGAACCATTTAAAGCGACGCTGGAGTTTTCTCCAGCTTCTGTTGAGGGTGAACCCTGTACCCAGATAATCATCAGAGATAGTTCCCCAAACAAACAGTTGCAACAGAAGCTTGAGCAGATAAGCAGCCAGGATCCGCAGACGGGATTGTATAATCGGCAGTTCTTCACCGGCAGGCTCGACAGGATAATTTCCCAGGGTGAGTTCACCGATAGACCTCTCGCACTTTTATATATCACAATTGATGAATTTCAGAAGATTCGATCTGATATCGGTATAGGTGCAAGTGACTTCCTGCTGCAGGAGTTTGCAAATCTGCTTAAAGGACAAGTCAACGAGCCGGATCTACTGGCCCGATTTGGAGACCACAGCTTTACGATCCTGCAGGAAGCGACGAATGATCAGGCTGCCAGCCTGGCAAGTCAGTTGCATAAATCGGTGGCGGCGCATCTTTTCCGAACCGATAAGGATCTGGTGGAGCCGCGTTGTAATATCGGCATCGCATTTCTTACGGGCACTATTCCAAACAGCCAGGAGTTCATCAACAACGCTTACAGTGCATGTGGCGCAGCTCGCTCGGGAAGCAATACAGGAACCGCTTTCTACGACGCGGAAGAGATGCAGCCTGAATTCGGCAACCAGGCCAATGAGACCAGATTGAACGAGTTGATTCAGAATGCGCTCGAATCGGATGGTTTTAAACTGGTATACCAACCGGTGGTGAGTCTTCAGGGAGAGAGCCGGGAATTCTACGCTGTTCTCACGCGCCTGCTGGACAGCAACGGCGATGAGATACTCCCAAACCATTTTATGGGTGCAGCATCTCAGGGCAGCCAGATGGCGCTGATTGACCGCTGGGTAATAAAAAACGCGATCCAGGAGTTGGTCCTGCAGCGTGAAAAAGGCCAAAAAGTGCAATTTTTCGTTAACCTCTCCCTTGAATCGCTGGAAGATAAGGAGACACTGCTTTGGATATGTGATTGCCTCAGGGATCACCGGGCAAAAGGAGCATGGATTATATTTCAGATCAGGGAAGCAGACTTACGCAGTCACATGACCGAAGCCAAAGAGTTACTGGATGGCTTGAAGAAGATCAAATGCCAGATCGCAATCGATCGTTACGGTGTGCTTTCAAAATCGGATACACTTCTCAAACACCTGCCGATCGATTACGTCAAGTTCGACCCTGCGTTAGTTGAAGGCATCGCAGGAAAACAGGAGCTTCAGGACAATCTGGTCAAGTTAAATACGGAGACCCAAAGCCACGGGGTGAAAACCATCGTGATTGGGGTGGAGGATGCCAATAGTCTGGCGGTACTCTGGACTATCGGCGTAAACTACATTCAAGGCTACTTCCTGCAGGAGCCTTCGGACAGCATTTCTTACGAATTTACCGGTACCTGAGGCTTTAACAAATCGGCGTATCCCTAAACGACAGGCGAGTACCGGATTGTCCCGCGTTAACTGCGTATTACCACGGCATGAACGTGTTAATAAACGACATCGGTCGGGAAACATTCTTGTTAATATTCGCCATATCGTTGCGCATGTTGTGCGTAGTTTGCGTTATGGAATTTATGGCACGGTCCATTGAGTCCATGGTCTGATCCATTGAATCGATGCTGGTCAGCATCGGCTCCAGAGTGCTTATTTTATCGCTGATATCTCCCATATTGTTGGCGATAACTCTCACATTGGCAGTCAAATGGTTCATATTGTCTGTGACCGCCTGGAAATTGCTCGCCATTACGGTCATATTGGAATCAACGCTTATGGCAAGATAATGAATGTCCCTGGTAAGATTGAAGATCAGAAAGAAGCCATATCCGGCCAATAATATGAACCCGAAAAGAGATGGATAGACGATTAATTCCCAGCGGCGTGCGCTGGTTTCGAAGGCTTCTGACAATCGCTCAAAAGACCTCTCAACCCTTTCATCGTCGGAATCTTTCACCTGAGCCATTTGACTGCTTTGTCTGTTTTCAATCATTTCGAGTCAACCTGCAATTTTGTGCCGACTTTATATTGCATAAACATTTCCGTTAAAACTGGCTTGTAATTACGATATGCCAGATAAGCAATTGTTGTAAATGGGTGATTTAATCTTTTACAAGACCAGGATACAGCTTGGCGCAAAGTGCATTGAACTCACTTGCGCCCTTGGAGCTGGCACTGAGTTCAAACACCGCCAGTCCCTCGCTGAACGAGCGCCTGAAGATGGTCCGCTGTGAAAGACGCGGTTTTAAAAATTTTATTCCGGGAAGCGATACCAGTGCTGCAGCCGCCTCATCCGTTTCCCTCACTGCATGATGAGTGTCGCCACGATTGATAAAACCCAGTATTTCCAGTTTCCTGCTTGGATTAAGGGAGTTTGCAAACTGAATAAATCGCTGCGTCGACCAAATATCTGCCTGGGAAGGAGGAACCGGGACTATAACCCGGTCCGCCATGGTTAATGCCTTCTTCATCATTTCCAGATCTGCGGTTCCGATATCTATCAAAACCTCATCCGCATCTTTTATATCCTGAGTATCCAGATGTTGTTTACCCTTCACCGATACGAAAGGCTTATAACCCTCTTCCTCACGAACTTCCGCGACATCCCTCAGGGTAGCCTGTGGATCCAGATCGATCACCACTACATTACAGTCAGCGAGCGTCAGCCAAACTGCAAGATTAAATGTAACCGTGCTTTTACCAGAGCCCCCTTTCAAACTGCCAACGACCGTTATCATGCAAACACCCCTGTCAACTGGTTGGGTAATCTGCGATCGATTTGATCCCAAAGATATGCTTTCGCCTTACCGGACCCAATACCGAATGTTCATATAGGTCGACTCTCTCTTCAGAATCTGTAGTTTCGAAAGAACTCGGCCGCAATCCGGTTACAGTAAACTCACTCGAAGCGCCGGCGAATCGACTGCTTTCAACCGCTTCCGATGATCTCCAAATGAGCGGAAACAACTGCCGGTATCCAGCTGGATAACTCTGGCTGAAGCGATCATCAGGTCTAAACCGGTAGCTGTTGGACGACGTCGATGGCGCAGGCCGAACATGCATACCATCAAAGAACGGAAATGCACTGTCCGCGGCCCCGGAAGCCTTTTGGCTGTTCACCATACGGTCGTCGGGTCTGAATCGGTAGTTACGAATATACCCTGTGAAAAATTCGGAATTTGGTACGCGGTGAAACTCCGCAAAGCGTGGAGGTGGCAAGAACCCTCTTTGATTTGAAGCTCGACTTGGAAAGCGCGGTCGTTGAAGGGAAATGGCCAAGTTATTGTTGGCAGGCGCAAATCCCCTGTTTCCGGACGGTGGATAGCGTCGATTATCCGCCATTTTCCGCCATCCGTTGAACATGGGAGATGAATATGCAAGATGCACAGGAGCATATCGGGCCCCTGCTGCAAAAAACGGTGCAAGGTGTGGTCGAGGGAAAGGCCTTTGATAAGCCTGAGGCTGCCAGCCCCAATTGGAGGCGACCACTCCGGAAGCTCCCAGCCGTTCAGCCGGTAACGGCCTGAAGCGTCCAAAATACCGCTGCTGTCCACCCGCCCGGGCAATCGGCATGGACTGTTGGCGAACGCGCTGAATAAAAGAATAGTTGGTAATGGGTGATGTAGATGGCCCTCGCCACATTTGCGGGTGAATTGCAGGGTTACGGAAATGATTCCGGTGAAAATAACCCGTACGCGGATAATTGTATTCAGCAGATTGCCAAGAGTTCCGTCCGGTAAATCGAGGGAACAAAACCTGGGCCGGCTGTTGGTAAGGCGAATACATACCGGATAGTGGCATTACCGTTCCCGGATAACCCCAGAAATAGCGCACTGCCGGCGGCCGCCTATTGAGACTGTTCACCGCTTGTTCTGAAACAACAGGACGAAATCGATAGCGCGGTATAACATGCTCAAGGTTACTGTTCACAGGCACCGGATAATAAGCTGGCCGAAAGTGCCCGGGGGGTTGCATTGAGGAAGCGCTTACGAAATGTCCATATGTACTACCCAATGATAGGGCCAGCAGTACGAGTGCATTACGGATGTTCTTGTTCATAAACTGAATCCTCTTTCCTATTGCTAAGGAATTGGCCTGAATAATGAACCGACGTATGTATAGTCGGGTAGATCAGCACTGTAGCCCGTCAGCCCATAAGGTGCAGAGACAATCGGTATAGGCACACTACCCCCCCCTGATATGCGCTCACTCCTTTTCAGGTTGACATTATCCAGGGGCCTGAAAATCGGTGCCCGTTCTATTGGAGTATTATCTGGATTCCACTGGTACCCAAATTGTCCTCTGGTGGGCTGAAACCTGGTCTGGAAGGAGTTGTCCGCCAAAGCAGACCTTTCAGGCATATCGCGAAATTTAAAACCCATACGCAACAGATGCTGTTGCAGATATTCGCCCTGAGCCAAAGAATAGTAGTCCGTATTTCTAAACTCAGGCTTGAAACTCGGTGTTACCCAGTTTGATTTTCGCGCTGGCTGGAATGCTTCTATCGGTCTCTGACCGGCAAAATCGTACTGAAGCATTCCTGGATTTCGATTTCCAAGGCCACCTAATGTCTCGCTATTAGCAGTGTATGGAACAATCACCAAAGCGAGAAATAACCTTGAAATCGACGCGATACTTAACACTCTGCTGCAGATATCAGACCCTCCCCACTATCCGGATTCTGTTGCTCTGTTAGTCCCTATGACTCCATTCCGTCTGTATCACTGATCTTCAATCGAATACCTCTGCGTACCTCTTTTTTGGGTCTGCTTTCGGCTTTGGATTTTGTCTGTTTTCCGATCGAAGGACGCACTGCTTTAACCACTGACCCCGTTCGCTTATTGGTCACACGCTTCTTTACCGGAACTGTAATACCACCAGCGCCGCTCGTATTTGTTGTCTGCTTCGCCGGCACCTCTGATTCCAATCCTGTACGCGACCTGCCCATAACAAGCTTGGTCTCAACGGGCGATTTTTTCAAATGCTGCGTCCCTGGATTTGCCGCCTTTTTCTGACTCTGTTTCAACGATGCTTTTTCTGCCGTCGCATCTGCGACTCCGATTTTTTTTGCACTTCTGGAGCGCGCCACTTTGCGGACGAACTTGCCTGTCAGAGATTTTTCAACAGTAATCCGAGCCTCATCCACAGGAGCTTGCAGTGGTTGTTCCTGCGGCGGGGATTTGAGTGCATCGTCTCCCTCCGCATCTATCGAAACAGCAGCCGAGGCCGCAGTGACTGCATTCCCACCCGACACTGGTGCCGGTGGTGCTGCAGGATTACCACCCCCCTCGTCTGACACCGGAGCCGCAGGTGGCGAAGAGGGAACGGTGGGCTTGGGCTTGGGCTTGGGCTTGCGCTTAAAAAACTGACCAAGCAATAGAAAAATGCCCCGAATTGCATAGAAAAGCATCAACAGCACGGAGATCGTGCCACTCCAGATTCTTATCAGAATCGGTGTTTTCGGCGCCTTCGGAATACTCTTTGGTGTTGTTGCTGTTTTCTCGAGTACAGGTGAACCCGAAGAACCGGCAGCGGCCGCGACTTCCATCAATGCCTTGCTTGATTTTATACACCCCAGCGGAATCACAATAAGCGTCAGAATAGTCGATACCATTACACCAGACGCCAGGGAGATGGCCATCCCCTGAAAGATCGGATCGGTAAAGATCACGCTGGAACCGCAAACCAGAGCCAATGCGGTAATCATGATAGGCCGGGTACGCGTCTTGCATGCCCGAATGACTGCCTCCGTAACCGGAACACCACGTTGGACCTCGTGTACCGAAAAGTCCACCAGTAGTATCGAATTGCGAACAATGATGCCGGCCAGTGCAATCCAGCCAATCATTGAAGTGGCGGTAAATTCAGCGCCCATAATCGCGTGCATGGGAATAATGCCCAATAACGTCAGCGGAATTGGAGCCATGATAAGCGCTGGAATTCTGAAGTTACCAAACTCCCATACGACCAACATATAGATGAGGACCAGCGCCACCATGAAAGCTGCGCCCATATCCCGGAATGTCTCGAACGTGACCGTCCATTCGCCGGTCCATTCAATACTGGAAACCAGGTCATCAGCCGGTGGTCCGAACCAGAATGCGTCCAGTTTTACGCCGTCAGGCGCCGTATAGCTGTCGGCCAGGATATCCTGCACCTGAAACATCCCATAAACAGGTGCGGCCAGCTTGCCGCCAACATCCGCAACCACATACTCGATGGCCCGCAGATCCTTATGATAGATAATCCCCTCCTCAGGAACCTGTTCAAATCGCCCCAATTCGCGCAACGGAACAGTGGAACCACTTTGGGAGAGTACCGGCAGATCACCCAGCCTGGTTATCTGGGAACGTTCCGCCAAAGGGACTTGAATAACAATATTTACCGGCTCGTGCCCGGCCCTCTGCTTAACGTCACCGAGCACCATTCCGCCCAGCGCCATGGATAGATTGCGATTGATGGAATCTACGGAAATACCCCGGCGGACGGCTTTCTCGGTGTCCACGTTGAAGCGCCAATATTGATATGGATCACGCATATAGTTATCGATATCTACCAGGCTCTCCGCCTCGGAGAAGATGCGTGTAAGATCATCGGCAACCTGACGGCGTATTCTGTCATTTGGTCCATGAACTTCAGCTACCACCGACTGAAGCACCGGCGGTCCGGGTGGCATCTCCACAATCGAGAACCGAGCATCTGTACCCTTTAATAACGCGCTGATATCCGCACGCGCCTGAACCGCCAATTCATGACTGGATCGGTCCCGCTTGGATTTGTGCAGGAGCTGCACCTGCACTTCGCCCTGCCACGGCTCCTGGCGCAAGTAGTAGTGGCGCACCATGCCGTTGAAATCGAACGGCCGCGCGGTACCTGCATAGACTTGAACCGCGGTGACTTCCGGCATCTTGCGGACTGTCTCGGCGATGCTGTGAGCCACATTTGCGGTCACCGGCAGCGCGGTTCCCTCAGGCATATCCAGCACGACGGCAAACTCCGGCTTGTTGTCCAGCGGCAGCATTTTGACCGCAACCCACTTGGTGTAGAACATGGAGCAAGCGAAGAAAAAACTGCCCCACAAAACTATTCTGAAGAGATAACGCTTACGTGGATACTCGATCAGAGGGGTCAGCAATTTCCGATAGAGACCTTCCAGCCACTCTGCCTCTCTGTGTTCCCTCTTCTCCGCCACTTGCAGATAGGACATGGTCGGACGCAGCCATTTGGATATGGTAAGCCAGGGCGTAAATACAAATGCGGCAAACAGGGATATCAGCATGGCCGCCGAACCCAGTGCTGGTATTGGCTCCATGTATGGCCCCATCATACCGCTTACAAATCCCATCGGGAGCAGTGCGGCTATGACTGTGAAAGTGGCAAGAATTGTCGGATTTCCAACCTCTGCAACCGCTTCCACCGCGGTCACCAGGTCCGTCTTGCCCTCTTCCAGCCAACGCCGGTAGATATTCTCCACCACCACAATGGCGTCATCCACCAGAATTCCGATTGAGAAGATGAGCGCAAACAGACTGACCCGGTCAATGGTATAACCAGTAACAAAGGCGAAAAAGATGGTCATCAAGAGCACCACCGGTATAACCAGCACGACGACCATTGCTGGACGCATGGCTCGGAAGGCCAGCAGTACCAGCAGAAACACGAAACCGGTAGCGACGAAAAGCTTGAAAATCAGCTCGTTGACCTTGTCATTCGCCGTTTCACCATAATCACGGGTGATGCTTACTTCCACGTTTGACGGAATACGGGTTCCCTTCAGATCGTTGACGCGATTGATGATATTGTTGGCTACGGTGACTCCATTGACGCCCTCTTTTTTCGCAACTGCAATCGTTACCGCGGGAGAGCTGCTGACAGGAACCTCGTGATCTCCCGCGGGTCCCGTGTAAAATGTTACCATCTGGGAGGCATCGCCCGGACCCTGGGCAACCCGGGCGATATCGTGAACGTAGACGGGAACATTGTTGTAGGTGCCGACAATCAGGCTGCTGACATCTTCGAGTGTCTTCAGGAAAGAGCCGGTGGTGACAGTAAAACGGGTATTACCGGACTCAACACCGCCGGCCTGTTTCTCGCTATTCGCGGAACGGATGGCTTGCGCCACCTGATCCAGACTTATTTTGTAGCCAGCCAGACGTTCGGGAAATACTTCTATCGTAACCTGCTCGGAACGCCCCCCCACCACAAAGCCGTTACCTGTATCCGGAATCTCTTTGATACTTTGCAGAACATCCTGCGCCAGCATTCGCAGTTGACCGTCGTCGACATCGTTGATCCCGTCCCTGTCCAGATCCTTTGACCAAAGTGTTATATTGACAACCGGAACATCATCGATGCTTTTCGATTTCACCAGGGGTTGAGATACACCTGGCGGCATCAAATCCATATTAGTCGCAATCTTATCGTTGACCTTGACCAGCGAAGGACCCATTGCCTCGCCCACGTCAAACTCAATTGTCACCATTCCTGAACCGCGCTGAATTGCAGAATAGACGTGCTTTACCCCAGGGATCTCGCTCATGATCCGCTCAAGCGGCTCTATCGCAAGATTGGCCACCTGTTCTGCGGATGCACCCGCATACTGGACAAAGATATCCACCATAGGCACGGATATCTGCGGATCCTCCTGCCTGGGCGTCATCACCAGGCCAAGCAGCCCCATCAGCATCATGGCAATGAACAGTAAGGGAGAGAGCGGAGAGTTGATGAAGAAACGTGCGGAGCGACCGGCTAAACCCAGCTCTTCGTCCGTTAACGAAACTGTTGTCTCCTGCATGCCGTTTTTCGGGTCTTCCTGGTTCATGTTGTTACGATTACACTTTTTTAATTATGTAACGGGCGCCATTGCATTGCGGTGCAACGACTGCTGTGACCCGAGATAGGAAAAAACAAACAGCCGGTTTAATTTCTGGCTGGGGCTGCCCAACCCGACGAGACCCGACTTCCCGGATTTCGTAACACTCTTTCACCTTCGCTGAGGCCTGAAAGCACGCTGGTATATCCTCCGTCAAGGTTCTCTCCAACACGGATAAGCCTCAGTTCTGGCTGGCCATCGGTTCCCTCTACATAGACGCCGGGCAAACTTCCGTTGTAGCGTATCGCGCTGGAGGGAATCACCGGATAATTGCGAGCCGGTGCAGTAAAATCCGGCACCTGCACCTTGGAGTACATACCTGGTGCGGAAACACCCTGAGGCAGGTCGAATTTCACCTTTACCGTATGCCGCTGCGCATCCGCCATTGGGAAAATCTGGGCGACTCTGACTGGAACCACCTGATCACCAACATCCAACTGAGCCTGCAGCATCATACCTTCGTTCAAACCTGGCCTCAGTCTGGCTGGTACATCAACCATCACTTGCAGATACTCCACATCCGCAAAAACCAGCAGTGGTTGACCCGGCTGCATGGTATCGCCCTCCTCTATAAACTTGGTCATAATCACCCCGTCAAAGGGGGCAAGACTCTTGGCATCTCTTATTTTGGCGTCAATTGCTTCGATCTGAGAGTGCGCGGACATGATTGCGTTTCTCGCCTGATGAATCTGAATACCGGATGAATACAGATCGGCACGACGCTCAACACCCCGCTGACGGCCTCCGGAGAAACTCTCCATAGGTTGAGTAAACATCTGGTCAAATAAATTAGGTATTCCCATACCACCCGGAGAAGATTCTGACTGGGGAGACCACAGCTCACGATCGTACTTTACACCGGCGGAACGAAACTGGGCTTCAGCTGTTGCCAGCTGCGCCAGTGCAGAATTCCTTTTAGCAACAAGTTCTGAATCATCCAGTGCGACCAAAAGTGTACCTTTTTCAAAAGAATCACCTTCAATGCCCGCCAGGTACTTTACCCGCCCCGGAACCTGGGCTGCCAGAGTGACCTCCTTATAAGGGATGACTGTTCCACCCAGGGAAACGGTTGGGGCACCGCGCGCCTGCTGTACCGTAAAGTAATCCCCGCCGTTGGCTTGAGACCATCCCTTAACCGGCAGTGACGCAATAACGGTCAAACCCGCTGCAATTGCGAGCGCTTGAACTTTATGTCCCATCTCGAATTTAACCTGACTGATATTTGTACAGATTTAATGGTGCTCGAAGAATCCGCTTCCAAGCCTGTCATCGAGCTCAAGGAAGCGGCGAAATATCTAGACTTTGCCCATTACAGAGAATGTTTTGATAAACGGTGCCGCCATGCGGGGATCCTTGAGCATGGCACCATAATCACCGACTTTGAATTTCATCTTTCCCGAAGTGAAAGCCATGCCGAGACCCATCATGCCAGGTGGTTTACCAATCCACTTGTTCCATTGGGATTCAGCACATCGAATATCCCAGTTCAACACTTCACCGGTGTAAGAACCCGCACTCACAGCTCTGCCATTTTCGACGCTTATGACGCCCCTCGGCTTGTCCTCACCTTCAAATCCGTAGCCTATGATGCTGCCGAAACCGATCTGCTCAAGCGACCCGGTCAACTCCGAATCAGAGTTCCACTGTTCCATGAAGCCTTTCATCCAGGCATCGGAAAAAAGTTCAGCCATTTTTAACCCCCAGATTCGATAATTATTGTCAGAGTTACTGGATGCAAGCCTCTTCTCCCAACGGTTTGGGCGCACCAGATTACAACCGTGCCAGTATCCCTTAACCCCCTTTTTATTGCAACAAATGCCATGGCTGCCCAGGGAGTCAGAATAGATTTTAATAATATATGAATATTATTGTTCATAGAATTGATCCATGTCTAGAAAATTTGCCCGCGCTGTCAAATACACTAGTCTTCTGACGCTGATCCGAAGACCTCTTTTTCAGGCTGTTCCTAACCATGTAAGAGGGGTTATTATGGTCTTCAGCGTCTGATATAGTCGCAATGAGTCTAACCAAGCAGACACCAGGATATTCAGGCAGAACACCCATCCAATACCAGGTCAGAAAACAAACGGTTAATTTTAAGAATCCAACAATAATCCGGAGCAGACATGAGCAGCGCAGGAAAACTGATTGAAGGACGTCTCAAACATCTTGAAAGCCACCTTGAGCAGGAAAACCCTGTCCTCTTGAAAACCGTTCAGAGCTTTAGAAAGTTGGATCGTGTAGCACGCAGTATGGGGTTGCTGAACCCGGACGAATCGTACGCAACCCAGATACCCTGGTGGCCGCTCATATCAGTGCTTGGGACGTTTTCCGCCGGTAAATCCACGTTTGTCAACCACTATCTTGGTTTCAAGCTGCAACGCACCGGAAATCAGGCGGTAGACGATCGATTCAGCGTTATCTGCTACAGCCGGGAGAAGAACGCCCACTCCCTGCCGGGCGTGGCGCTCGACTCGGATCCCAGATTCCCGTTCTATCAGATGAGTGATGAAATCGAGCGGGTTGCCAAGGGAGAAGGCCGCCGTATCGACGCCTATCTTCAGCTGAAAACATGTCCCAGCGAGCAGTTGCGGGGCAAGATCCTGATAGACTCTCCAGGCTTTGATGCCGATGCCCAGCGTACCTCCACGCTGAGAATTACAGACCATATAATCGGACTCTCCGACCTGGTTCTGGTGCTGTTCGACGCGAGGCATCCTGAGCCGGGCGCGATGAAAGATACGCTTGACCACCTGGTAACCAATACAATCAATCGACCGGATTCAGGAAAGTTCCTGTATATACTTAATCAGATTGATGCCACTGCCCGTGAAGACAATCCGGAAGAGGTCGTTGCGGCCTGGCAGCGCGCCATGGGAGACCGCGGCTTGACAGCCGGCCGCTTCTTCACCATCTACAGTCCCGATCAAACACTGCCTATCGATGATGAGAAACTGAAAGAGCGCTTCGAAAGAAAACGCGACGCCGATCTGGAAGAGATCCACACCAGAATGAAGGAAGTCGAAGTCGAGCGCGCCTACCGTATTGTGGGATCGCTGGAAAAAACATCCCGGGATATCGAGGAAAAAGCAGTGCCCGTACTGACCGAGTCACTGCAACAGTGGAAGAAGAGAGTCATTTGGGGGGACGGCATTATCTTCGGCCTGATTGCGATTTTATTCCTCTATTTCAGCAGCGAAATGGGTTACTGGCAGGGGTTTAGTTTCTCACCCCCCTGGCTGGACACCTTCAAGTCGACGCCATGGATGTCGTATGGAAGCCTGATTGTGCTCCTGTTGGTTATCTACGGCCTGCATCACCTGGTGCGCCTGGTAACCGCCAAAGGAATCATGAAAAAACTTAGCGGACAAGCGGAATCTCTGGGAATTAAAGGGGACCTGTCGCGGGCGTTTTATCGCAATACACGGCCCTGGCGCACCATATTCAGCAAAACCCCTGCAGGCTGGGGACGCTGGGCCCGTAAACGGCTCTATCAGGTTACTCAGGATGCCGATGGTTACGTTCAGATTCTGAACGACCGCTTTACTAACCCATCGGGAGACCCTTTACCGGAAGGAGAGCAGATTACTGAGAGTGAAGCAACCAAGCAGTAATGCAACGCCTATCCATCAGAGAACGGTCAAGCCTGCCGGATTAATTTTGGCGATGTCGGAATAGATTGAAGCGCCCCGCTGCAAAATGCGGGGCGTTCCCGCTCTTCGGTTTCAAAGTTGATTGGCGCTCTCATACATACCCGGCACGTAGAATAGCCGGCGATTCCTGCCTTGCGCCTTACAGGTGTACATAGCGCAGTCTGCCTGCTTGTAGACCTCCTGGAGCTTATCCGAAAGATCCCCCTGACAATCACTATGCATGGAAGTGATTCCGATACTGGCAGTCAGGACCATATTCTCCATGCTGCCGCCGAGATCCAGTGTCGCAAACCGCTCTTGTATCCTTTTGGCCATTAGATCCGCACCGACAGGGCCGGTGTTCGGCAGCAGCAAAACAAACTCCTCGCCGCCAAGTCGCGCGACCATGTCGCCGGCGCGGGCCTGAACTCGAAGCGCATCCGCAATAAGACGCAGCACCCGGTCACCAATTGCATGACCCCAGGTATCGTTGATCCGTTTGAAGTAATCGATGTCAACCAGAAGCAGGCTTATCGCTGTCTTATCACGCAATGCGCGAGCCAGCATGGCTTCCCCTTCAATGAAAAAATGGCGCCGATTGTGGAGACCGGTAAGATCGTCGGTGGTCGATAACCGCTGATACCGCTGGCGAAGATCCTCAGATTCAGACAGCGCATGCTCCAGTTCGATAGTACGCTGAGTAATCAGACCCTCAAGATTGTGCAGTAACCGGTGATCGTGTAAAAACCGCCCCAGGCAGTTACCGTACAGAGAAAGAAAATGCTCATGCCAGTATTCAAAGAACCCTGGGATCAGATGAACCACACTCAAAACCCCCAACACCGACTCACCTGATTTAACAGGGATGGCGATAAATGAACCTGCTTCAGGAAACAACCCTGCATCAAGGAAAACCCGAAATCGTTCATCACTGATGCAATCGTCGCATCGCTGAATGGTACCGGTGGAAAACGTGGTACCGATAATGCCCTCCCCCACAGCGAAACTCACACCCGTAAGGCGTTCCTTTCCGATAACCTCCGGATTTACCTGTAAAGGGGTCGTCTTGTGTATTGCGGCACTGCAAACCAGTCGTTCATCGCGCAGCAGAAACAGCGAACAGTTCTCCAGGTCCTGGTGCTTCATCAATGCCGAAAGCGAATTCTGCAACAATACACTTTCAGGTATACCTTCCAAATCCAGCTCGGACAACAAATGGATGGCGGAGAGCGCATCCACCAGGGAAAGATAACTGTCAGCCAAGCTGGTATTTTTCATTTGAATCGCTATCAGTATCTTCTGTCGAGTAATCTGGAAACCGAATGCAACTCTTCACGCTGACGGATGAACGTATCCTCGATGGTCGAGCATTCAAGCTGACTCAGTCCCAGTACTCCAAGCAATCCGTCACTGCCTGACAACGGCGCGGGCGTGCCTGACATATCCGCAATGATCCAACTGCTTGCGGCTCTAATCGACTCCAGATGGAAACGATACGAGCCATTGTACTCGCTATTGTCAAAGAAACCGATTACCGAAATCACCGACTCGGGTAAGTGCCAGCGGCTCAACAACCACTCACCCGCCGCCATGTGGTCCACACCGATCGACCTCCGTTCCAGTTGTGGGAGCTCCATATCGGGATTCTGTCTATGTTCAGTGAACACTGCCGAAAGCTCTGCCGGAAACAGATTGGCCAGCAACAGCAGACCAAGCTTGTGCACCAGACCGCACAAATAGACACTATCAACAATGGAGGCATCCGGCAGTTGGGCACGCTGCGCAATCATTCGCGCCAAAGTGGCCGTACCCAGTGATGTGTACCAGTAATCCGCCAGGTTAAACTCCCGGCAGGCGCTCGTATCGAACGTACCGGCCATCGCAATGCTCAGTGACAGGCTCTTCACCAGATTCATGCCCAACACTCTGATGATTGCTTCGCGAACAGTGTTAATCTCACGGACCTGCCCGAAATAGGCGGAGTTTGCCAATCCGAGAATTCTTGCTGTCAGAGGAGGATCCTGTTCAAGTATTTTAACCACCTGATCAATATCCGCTTCAGGGTCTCCGATAATTGCCAGCAGCTGAGTTGCTGTCCTGGGCAGTGGCGGAAGCGTCGTTATTCGGTTAAATTTAAGTTTCACCTGCTCCACTTGAGTTTCTGTCATTCTCCAGCCGCCTTCTTGTTATATGTGTAATTTGTCCATATATCGTTATTATCAAAGTGACACGACAATCAATGGGATGTACTGATATAGCGTCAAGTACTTTTAGTTCTTTAATCAATTAGTTATTTTTATATGGTATGAGCAGATCAGTTATCCCGGAGCAGTTGAAATCACCGAAGATTCAGGTGCCCCCTCACCCGCAGTGGCCTATCTTGACTGGCGCGGAATTACATGCGGCCAAAACACGCATTAAGAAACTGCTCACATCCAGGGATGCGGTCCTAGTTGCCCATTACTACACCGACCCGGACCTTCAGGAGCTGGCTGAAGAGAGCGGCGGGTGCGTTGCGGATTCCCTTGAGATGGCCCGTTTCGGCAGCGTTCAGAAGGCTAAAACCCTGGTAGTCTGCGGCGTCAGGTTCATGGGTGAAACCGCTAAAATCCTGAATCCAGAGAAACGCGTTCTGATGCCGGATTTGAATGCCACCTGTTCATTGGATGAAGGGTGCCCGGCAGATGAATTTGCCCATTTCTGCGACCAGCATCCAGACCACACTGTCGTTGTCTACGCCAACACCAGCGCCGAAGTGAAGGCACGGTCGGATTGGGTGGTAACCTCCGGCATCGCCCTTCCGATAGTGACCTATCTGGCTGGGAAGGGAGAGAAGGTGTTATGGGCACCTGACAAACATCTGGGCAGTTACGTTCAGAAGCTGACTGGAGTTGATATGCTGCTGTGGCAGGGTTCCTGCGTGGTGCACGAAGAGTTTAAGGCAGTGGCGCTGGAACGTATCCGCAAACTCCATCCTGATGCCGCGGTTCTGGTTCACCCCGAGTCCCCCGAAGCCGTCATCGGACAGGCTGACGTCGTGGGTTCCACTACTGCTCTGATTCAGGCTGTTCAGAATATGGAGAACAAAACGTTCATCGTTGCCACGGATGGCGGGATCTTTCATAAAATGAAGCAGTTGGCACCGGACAAGCTATTGATCGAGGCACCTACCGCAGGGGAAGGGGCAACCTGCCAGAGTTGTGCCCATTGTCCCTGGATGGGAATGAATGCCCTGCAAAACCTTGAACAGGTTTTACTGAATGGAGAAAACGAAATAATTATCGACCCTGAAATCAGGGAAAAAGCGGTGCTCCCGATACAACGTATGCTGGATTTTGCCAGTAACCATCAGAGAGACAAGAAAAACAACCGGGCCACCTGAAAAGACCTGCTGATTCCATCATGTATCCATTCTGACAGCAAGCCGCTTCAGGCATCCTCTTTGGCCGGTCCCATGCTTTGGCCGCAGATACCTGCCGACTGAGCCTGGTTTTGCAGGCCATCGGGATTCAGAACTTCTATTTGACCTCCTCTCACCTTCACCAATCCTTGTGAGGTAAAGTTATTCAGGATGCGGGAGAAAGTTTCCGGTTTCACCGATAACCTGGATGCAAGCACCCCTTTAGGCGTGTCCAGATCAAATTTAACCTTCTGCCGCCCCCCGGTAATATATTTTCCGCAAAGATATCCCGCGACACGACCGCTGGCACTCTGCAATGTCAGGTCATCTATCTCCTTGATCAAGTTTCGCAGACGCATACTCATATCGCCCATAACCCGAAAACAGGTATCCACTGACTCCCGCAGCAATGCCAGAAAAGCTTTGTTATCAATTGCTATCAACACAGAATCGGTAATGGCGACAGCACGCACTGGATAGTTGGGATGATCAGAAAACATCAACGCTTCGGCAAAAGTGTGCCCCGCGGAAACCACTTCGATAACCTTCTCATTGCCGTTCAGGGAGAGTCGGGAGAGCTTAATCTGGCCATCGATCACCATGAAAAAACGGCGGGCCTCGTCTCCCGGCTCGAACAGCGCGGCCCCCTCCTGCAAATGAATTTTCTGACTGAAGGATCTGACCCTGTCCAGCTGGGAACTGCTCAGCTGCGAAAACAGGTAAGTATCTTTAAGATCAAAAGGCATTTCTCATAAATTCCTGATTAATCAGTGATATAAGGGCACTTTCAGTACACTCCGGTTTAACTTCAGCAGCGCATGGTACATTAATGACCATCCTCGAAAAACCATCCGAAATGGAAGCGATCAAATAACCTATAGCTGTAAATGAGCCTCAATACAAATACAGCTTCGCATGCAAAAGAAGTCAATATCCATTTAATGCCACAACAATGCCAGGCGGACCGAAAAGCACTCTGTGGAAATCTGTCTGTGAAAACAGCGTGTGAGAGCCTGTTAATACTATGCGGATGGGGCCAACAGTTTAAATGTGGTGCGAAATCTGCTGACAGCCAGGACCAGATTGGCCAGAAGCATCGAATTGCTTGCAATGAACAGCAGTGCGGCAGGGTGTACAAACAATTCAGGCGCAACAGCCGCAGCTACGGTAGAAACCAGTGCCAACAGATGCAGGTAAAACTGACGTTTCGCTGACTTATCGGTCACAAACTCCTTCATATGAGGTACTTTGACTGTCATGCACATAAAAGCCATCTGACGGCTCTGCAGATGAAACCAGCAAAGAAATGGCACAATTTTATACAGCATCCCATTTATTATGGAGAGCGTAACTCCCTGAATCAGTCCGATACCGAGTAGAAGAGAGAAGTATTGGGTATCGCCAATCTGAGAATAAAATTCGCCGCCCACCCACAGCAGCACACACAAACCCAATACAATCATCCCCAGACGCCAGAACAGCAGGGTAACATCCGGAACACGCCGCTTGCGTTTTGATTGCAACTGCAGCGTTTTCATTGAAAACAGGAGATATCCGCTCACGGCCAAAGTGAGCACCGGCGTTGCCGCTGAGTCGATCCAACTCGACTGATCGAAACCCAGCCTTAACAAAAGCCAGGCACTGAGGCAGATAAAAATAGAATAAGGGAGATGACGCTTTACCCAAAAAGGAAATTCAGGCGTTACTTGAAACATAGGCACCAACTGAAAAGAGACGCTGAGAATCAGTAACCCTGCCCAGCCGAGTATTCCCCAGCTCAGATGAATATTTGTCAGCGAAGTGAGGTGCGCTAAGTTACCGATACCGCTGTAACCCACTGCTACCAAAATACCCAGTACCACGGTTGCGGCCAGCGCAATAACCGCCATTTTCATACCCTGGATAGTGGCTCCGGGGGTAACCACTCTCCATAAAGCGATGCCTACTGCAACAATAAAAATCAGAAAGCCCACACCTAAAGTGGTGAGTGCAAGCAGCGTGGCGGGCTTGCTTCCCGTTACGAATGAGATCTTAAGCAGTATGGTGCCCATAAGCAGCAAACCATGGGTCAACCTGCCGACCAATACTACATGGGGTACCGGCGAACCGGCGATAACCGGCAGCATCTGCAGCATGGCCCCACACATCACCATCGACAAAACACCCAACGTAATGAGATGCGTCAACCCTAGCGTGAACGGTGACCAGCGTGAGATCAACATCTCACTGCCAAAAATCAGAAGTTCGAGTCCGGCGGCGATAGCAAACAGAGGTGCTGTCAGAAAAAAGCGAAAAGGAATGGAGATCGGTGGCGCCTGATCCAGAGAGAGGCTGGCGGTATTCAACATAAGCGGGGATTCAGCTGCCGAGCGCAGCTGACTCTGCGCTCTTGTCACCCCGACGCCAGATCAATATTTCAAACAGAGTTTTCTCGCCAGTGCGTGTCAACCAGGAGAACCCTCCTTTTTCGAGCAATGGATAAAGCAGATGTGGCTCCCGACGATGCAGAATCCGGAGATAGTCACCAGCCTCCAGCCGCGCAACTGCTGCCAGCGTGCGCTCCAGGGGTTCACAAGGCTCCAGATTACTGACATCCAGGCAATATTCCATATCAGTCGGCCCGGGAGTTCATTCTTGCCTGGTAATCAGTTGAGCGATCTCACCCCCGGCTTTACCCAAAGTCTGGTCCATCATCGGATAGAGCATCCGTTCTTCCTTCATATTGTGTTGCTGCATTATCATCATCAGCGTTTCAGACAACCCAAGATACTGGGCATCATCCCTGGCCTCCACCGCCTGTTCCATATCAGAAAAGAGCTGCCTCATCTGAATGTGCTCCATTCGCATCACCTGGGTTGGTCCCATTGTATGTCCCATGTGCTGCTCAAAAGCGGGAAACAGTCTATCCTCCTCCATTGAGAAATGAGTGAGCATGGCGTCCCGGAATGCAAGAAACCGCTCCTCCCCATCCGGCCAGTTTCCACTTGACACCAACTCCTCTGCTCTGCTGAAGATCTCATCGCAGCGCCTGTGATCTGCGGTCATGGCTGTTGAGACGGTCGTCATGGCTTTTCCTGTTTAACTGATTGAAACTGACGGCAAACCCTATCATTCGTCAGTTACCTCAACATTGATAATCATCAAACAGTTGGTTTTCAGTAAATCTGCAGAAAAAAGAGAGATTTGCCGCATGCTGCTATGTTAAAAAAGCGTGTGAGGATGTGAATCAGGGCTAACGCAGCTTTTGAAGTTCTTCAAGTACCTTCGATTTCAGTTCAATATACTCTTCGTCACTCATGTGGTGAGAAACCTGTAGCAGAGCTTCATTGGCAAGGTCGGCATGCATTTTTGCCAGGTCGGGATTTCCCTGACGCACATAGCTCAGTGATGTGTGGATGTGGTCCCAGGCTGAAGACTTGAGTTTTTCCCTCAGATGACCGGAGTCTGAGCTCTTGGATAAACTGGTATGCAGGTGGCTTGAGAGATCAGTATAGGATGTTGCCGTTGGAGCACTATGCTGTTGTACTTTTGCCGCTCTGTTCGACGCTCCGGTAGCCGGCTGCGTAACAGGTCCGACATCACCGGCATCGGCCTTGAGATTGTCAGATTTTGGAGTTTTCTCAACGATATCGTAAAGCGTCGTCAATATCTGTTTATCCAGATACTGGCTGCTCTCCTTGCGGTAGGAGTCCATGCGTCGGTTGAGGATCAGCACAGAGAGTTTCGAATAGAGCGCCTGCAGGGAGTCCAGAAGCGTCTTTGTCCAGGAATCGCCGGAACCAGGTGCCATGAACCGAATCTCCATTCGCAACGAAAAAAATACACTCAAAGTAAACTTGGGGAGGGCCTGTCAGATGTCAGAATATTCTGACCTGCAACTACTTCCATATTGCCCCAACCAGCTTAATCCATTAAAGCCGGGGATAAAGCCGGAGTTGTCCCAAACAATCGCCTAAGCCTGAAAGGCTCCCAGCACGGCGGGTATTCCCATCGAGACAGAGATAACCTTATCCTGCACAAAGCCCGAAGGTTCGCCGAGCTCGTCGTAATGAACACACTGATCTCCCTCAAACAGAAAATCACCGATATAGCGATGGGTGATTTTGTGTTTCAGATGCTCGGCGAATGGCAACCCGAGAAAATGGCTGACAAACCCCCTGATGACACCAGCATGAGCCACTACAAGAATAGTCTCATCCTGACGCTTACAAGCCACCGACTTTAAAAAACTGACGCTGCGTGACTGCATCTGGGAGAAGCTTTCACCTCCCGGGTAGACGAAATCCGGATCCTGCTTGTGCTGCGGGATGTTCTGCTCCACCCACAATTTACTTTTACGATAGAGTTCACCGTAGTTGATTTCATTCAAATTCATCGTGTCGTGAAGCAGATGAATACCCCGCTTCCGCGCAAAAAACATTCCAGTCTGGCGTGCTCGCTCGAGATAGCTGGTGTAGACGGCCCCGAATCTGATGTTGCGTTCATCCAGAACACTGTTCACATACGCAAGATCTCTCTCCCACTCCAGAACCCGGGGAGCATCCCCCCAGCCCAGGATATGGCCGGATGCGTTAATCAGCGTTTTGTAATGTCTGACGACAATGGCGCGCATGGTGCTATACGAGGCTGTCCATTCTCTCTGTTGGGTGCTCTATCATCCTTTGAATCGGTCTGTGCAATGGCACACCAAGGTTTCGCAGCATGAATGGCCCACTTGAGATCTATTGTTTTTGGTCTCTTTTTATACAATATTTTCCGGAAAAAGAGTAGCTCAATCGATTGTGTGGAGCCGGATTGACCGGCTTACTCAACGATTTATGACTGAGTTGGGTATAATTCCGGGTGCAACTTCAGCTGTCCGCCAAGATCAAATCTGCCGATCCTGTAACATTACCGATCTAACATGTCTGGAAGTTCTTTGAAGGAATCCAATATGGTTACACGCGTTATCCTGGTAGCCCTTTTCCTGGCTATGGTGCTGGGCGGCATATTCAGCTGGAAGCAGCACACCGCCCAGCAGATGGCGGCAGCCCAGGCAGCCGGCCCGCCGCCGGCCGTGATCGCCGCTGCCAGAGTGGAGACGGAGAGCTGGCAACCTTACATTCAGGTGGTGGGGAGTCTCGAAGCGGTCGCAGGTATCGAGGTTACCAGCGAGGTTGGAGGTCAGGTCAGCACGATCAACTTCAACTCCGGCGAATGGGCAAAACGCGGTGCCCTGCTGCTGGAACTGGACAGCCGGACCGATCAGGCTCAGCTCAAGGGTTTGATGGCCGAACGCACGCTGGCACAGCTCAGTTTCGAACGTGTCGCCAAGCTGGTCAAAGAGAAATCTGTATCCAAATCGGACTACGACGAAGCGCGCGCCAGCCTTGACGCCGCCGAAGCCCGTGTGACCGGACAGCAGGCGCTGATCGAAAAGAAACGTATCCGGGCCCCGTTCGACGGCCGCCTCGGCATACGCCGCGTCGACCTCGGCGAGTACTTGAGCCCCGGATCGGCGATCGTCCCGCTGGAGCAGCTGGACCCGATGTATGCGGATTTCACCCTGCCGGAGCGTGATCTTGCCCGGGTCGGTAATGATCAGTCAGTGGAAATCCGGGTACAGGCTTACCCGGAACAGGTTTTCAGCGGACAGATCATCGCCATTGATCCCGGTGTAAATTCGGGCACCCGAAGCTTCCGTCTGCGCGCCCAGCTGGCCAATCCTGATCAACTGCTGCGTCCCGGCATGTTTGCGGATATCCGTGTGCAGCTGCCGCAACGTGATGGTGTGCTCACGATACCGGACACTGCAATCAGTTACGCCCCATATGGCGATTCGGTTTTTGTGATCGAACAAAGCGATTCGGGCCATATCGTCAAACGCCGCCAGATCGAGACCGGCAGCACACGCAACGGCAGGATTTCGGTCTTATCCGGCCTGGTCGAGGGTGAGCAGGTGGTCAGCGCCGGTCACAACAAGCTGCGCAACGGGCAGGCCGTGAAGATCGACAGCAAGCCGGCACCGGCCGAGCGAGGCGCCAAATCATGAAGTTCACCGATCTCTACATTCAGAGGCCGGTGCTCGCAAGTGTGGTCAGTCTGCTGATTCTGGTGGTGGGACTGCGCGCCACGACCTCGCTGGAGGTTCGACAGTACCCTGAGACCCAGGACACGGTGGTTACCATATCCACCAGCTACCCGGGCGCCAGCAGCGAACTGGTCAAAGGCTTCATCACCACCCCGCTGCAGCAGGCGATAGCCGAAGCCCAGGGCATCGACTATCTCTCCTCGACCAGCACCCAGGGCCAATCGGTGATAGAGGCTCATATGCGCCTCAACTACCCGCCAAATGCGGCCGTGGCCGAGATCCAGGCCAAAGTGGCCAGCCGCCGCAATGTCCTGCCCGAGGATGCGCAGGATCCGGTGATATCCTCGCGCACCGGCGATGCCACTGCGCTGATGTACCTCGCGTTCTACAGCGAGCGGATGCATGCCTCGCAGATAAACGACTATCTTTTGCGTGTGGTGCAGCCCAAACTGCAGGCGCTGCCCGGAGTTGCGACAGCCCGACTGATCGGCGACAAGACATTTGCCATGCGCATCTGGCTTGATCCGCGCCGCATGGCGGCGCTTGGGGTCACGGCGCAGGATGTGGCGGATCTGCTGCGCGCCAACAACTACCTCTCCGGAATCGGGCAGGCACGGGGTGAATATCATGTAATCGATCTGGCCGCGACCACAGATGTTGCCGGCGTGGAGGATTTCCGCAACCTGGTACTGCGCAACAGCGGGGAGTCACTGGTACGCCTGCGTGACGTGGCGCGTACCGAGCTGGGCTCGGAGGATTACGAGACCGCCACCTGGTACAAAGGCAAGCCGGCCATCTTCGTCGGTGTAGAACAGGCGCCGGGCTCCAACCCGTTGACCGTAGCCAAACACGTGCATGATGCCATGAAAGAGATCCGCAGCCAGCTCCCTGGCGGTCTGGAGGCGCACATACCCTATGATGCCAGTGCCTTTATCCAGGATTCGATTGACGAGGTGTTTACCACTCTGCTGGAAGCGGTGCTGATCGTGCTGGTGGTGATATTTCTGTCGTTGGGCTCACTGCGCGCGGCGATCATACCCGCGGTCGCCGTTCCTCTGTCGCTGGTCGGCGCTGCCTTTCTGATGCTGCTCATCGGCTTTTCGATCAACCTGCTGACGCTGCTGGCGATGGTCCTGGCGATCGGCGTGGTGGTCGACGACGCGATCGTAGTGGTCGAGAACGTGCATCGGCACATCGAAATGGGCAAGTCCCGTTTCCAGGCCGCAATAGACGGCGCACGCGAACTGGGGCTGCCGATTATCGCCATGACCACAACCCTGATTGCGGTCTATGCACCGATCGGCTTTATGGGAGGGTTGGTCGGCACGCTGTTCACCGAATTTGCGTTTTCCCTGGCCGGGGCGGTACTGATCTCCGGAGTAGTCGCGCTTACACTCTCGCCCATGCTGTCATCGAAGGTACTTCAGCCAGCCGGTAATCCCGGCCGCTTTGAGCGTGCCGTGGAGCATTTTTTTGAATGGCTGGCAGGCTTCTATCTGCGCAGGCTGCAGAGTGCGCTCACCTATATGCCCGCCACCATGCTATTCGCCGTGGTGGTGCTCGGCAGCATCTATTTTATGTTCACCACCACCAAAAATGAATTGGCGCCGACCGAGGATCAGAGCATCCTGTTCTTCCAGGCCGTAGCACCGCAGACCGCATCCCTGGAGTACAACGAAGCGTATACACGTGAGATTGTCGAGGCTTTCGAACGTGTGCCGGAATACCACGAGAGCTTCCTGTTGCTGGGTTTCCGGGGCGACGACAATGTCGTGTTCGGCGGCTTCAAGATGCGGCAGCCGGCATTCCGTAAACGCTCACAGATGCAGGTTCTGCCTGAAGTACAGGGCTTGCTGAGTCAGATTGCCGGTTTTCAGCTCGCAGTATTTCCGCGTCCCAGCCTGCCGGGCAGCAGCGGTCTGCCATTTCAGTTTGTGCTCCAGAGTGCCAGCAGCTACGAGGAACTGGACCGGGTGGCCGGCCAGATAATCGGCCGCGGCATGGCCAGCGGAAAATTCCTGTTCCTGAGTAAATCGGTGGAGTTCAGCCGACCGAAAGCTGTGCTGGTGATCGATCGCGACCGCGCAGCCGACCTCGGCATATCCATGGCCGATGTCGGACGTAATCTCGCCACGCTGTTGGGCGGCAACTATGTCAACCGGTTCAGTCTCGATGGGCGCAGCTACAAGGTGATCCCGCAGACTGAACGGGAGTTTCGCCTGACCCCGGAGATACTCGGTGACCTCTACCTGCGCAGCGCCCGCGGCGATCAGGTGCCCTTGTCTTCGCTGGTCAGGATTGAGAGGTCAGTTGAACCAAGCAAACGCGCCCAGTTTCAGCAGCTGAACGCGCTCACCATCGAGGGGCTGATGGCGCCGGGCGTTTCCGAGGGAGAGGCAATGGCAGCGATCGAGCAGCTGGCGCGCGAGGAGTTTCCGCTCGGCTTCAGCAGCGACTACACCGGAGCGACCCGTCAGTTTGCCCAGCAGGGAAGCGCACTGGTGGTGACCTTCTTTATGTCGCTGCTGGTGATTTACCTGGTGCTGGCGGCGCAGTTCGAAAGCTGGCGCGACCCACTGATTATTCTTGTCTCTGTCCCCATGTCTATCGCCGGCGCACTCGCCTTCCTGACTCTTGGCTTCGCCACGATCAACATCTATACACAGGTCGGACTGATAACGCTGATCGGACTGATTGCCAAGAACGGCATCCTGATCGTGGAGTTCGCCAACCAGCTGCAGATTGGGAAGGGTTTGGACAAGCGCAGCGCAATCGAACGCGCCTCGACCATCCGCCTGCGCCCCATCCTGATGACAACGGTGGCCATGCTGGTGGCGATGGTACCGCTGCTGTCCGCCAGCGGACCCGGTGCGGTCAGCCGCTTCCATATCGGCCTGGTGATCACAACCGGACTGGGGATCGGCACCCTGTTTACGCTGTTCGTGGTGCCTGCGGTCTATCTGTTACTGGCACGCGATCATCATGCGGCGCCCGCTGCCGGAGAATAAAGTAAATTTTCCTCCACTGATTTTCGGAAATAGCTGGCTGATATTCATCCACCCGAAATGCAATCTTGTCCGATAACCGGATAAAATATTCATTATCAGTGCTGTCCCACAAACTCCCTCTCCCTCCGGGAGAGGGTTGGGGTGAGGGAATCTAATATTGCTAAGTTACTGTTTTTGTATATCCCCTCATCCTGTCCTTCTCCCTCGGGGAGAAGGGACCGCAATTTGATGATTTTCATGTCAATGAAACGATTGGCGGTGTTTTCATATACAGAATTCAAGGACTTGTACAAAGCCTCCAAATGTTAATGGGACAGCACTGATTCATTATGCATTGCATTTTAAAAGTGGTTTATCGTTTGTTCAGAACCCATCCCGTAACAGTAAGACAGATACCTCCACTTTCTAACTGCGGAAACTGCCCTCAGTTGAAGCGCATCGGTTTCCGATCACATGCAGCTCATATGCCTTGGTCCCTGGCAGCCGAGAATCCTGTCGCTCCACAGGCTCTTTATATAGGCCACAATCTGTCTTGCCTGTCGTTCGGTAAGCGTACCTTTCCAGGCAGGCATTCGCTGAGTGCGCTGCAGGCCGTTGAGTATCGTTTCAACCAACTGCTCGTCACTGTGATGCCACGCATGAGATGTTTCATTCAACGGCATCGCAGTGAGGTATCCGGGGGCTTTCAGAAGAGGAGGAATCGGCTTTTCGCCAACACCCCTCTCCTTATGACAGGATTGGCAATACTGCCCGTAGAGCGTTTTTCCTTCGGCTACGGATTTATCATCCGGACGCTGGCCGGTTTCAGACAACAAGCTTTGACTGAATAGAAACATGATGGCAGCTGCGATGTTCTTCAGCATTTTATACTCCTCTGATTTTTTAAACTTCTAAAGCCATAACACTCGGCGAAACTCCACCAATTGTCTGATAAGTGTTTTCCAGGAGTTCCACAATCACCCGGCATTCGGTCCCACGTGCATCATAGTGCACAACAACCAGTTGCTTCTCAACGTTTTCGAGCGCCCTGCGATTGCCTGACAACGCACTGAACACTCATTCGATCACCATGCCATCTGCAGCATGCACCGGCCCCGGGTTGCTCATTCCACGAATAACATCCCAGACACTGTCAAATTCCGATGTATCGGGTGTTTTCACAATCAACGCCTATTCCGCATATAGTTCTGAAACATGTTAATTCTCACATCTTTCTCAGAGGAAACGCCAACTTCAGGCTCGTTCCAGTCCCGGCATTCGCGGACAGCGTTACTGTTCCTCCATGCTCTTCCACAACACGTTTGACCAGTCCCAGGCCCAATCCCGTACCTTTGGGTTTTGTGGTGAAAAAAGGTTCAAATGCCCTCTGCAGTACCTCCTCATCCGGAGCTTCTCCTCCGTTTGATATTTCCAGAATCAGCTCATCATCTTCACGCTGTAACGATGAGAATATCTCCCCACCCGGGGGGCTGGCCTCTATCGCATTTTTCAATATGTTCAACATTGCCTGATGCATTTGTGCCTGGTCAACATGCATCATCGCGCCGTCTCTGCAACTCCGGTGATTAATCTGCAGGTCCTTCTCTTCCATCAGTGGCTCCTGCTGTTTGATCACGTTGGTGAACAACTCGTCCATATCCACAGGATTAACGGAGAGCTTGACTGGCCTCACGTAATCAAGCGTCTTGGATAGAAGTTCATCCAATCTGTCCACTTCACCCATAATGAGGCCCATGCGCCGAATCTCACGATCATCGTAATGAACTGAGCTTTTCAAACTGATCAGCGCCAGTTTGATGGAAGCAAGAGGATTTCGCATTTCGTGAGCGAGAACAGATGCCGTCTGGCCAATTGTCGCAAGCCTTGTTTTATTCAACACTTCATCATGTGCGGCATTCAACTCTTGAGTTCGCTCCCGGAGCCGCATTTCCAGGCGACGTTCATATATTCTGCCGATGCTGCGCATGGCGTAGTAACCCAGAAGAGCAATAAGAAAATAAGTCAGCAACAGCACAGAATCCAGATTGCCATGAAGATTACCCATGAAATCCATCAGGGACTTATGGTCTTTCCCCACTCCAAGAACCAGGCGGCCCGGTTCAGGTATTTCCATCTCCTGCAGCCAGATGATCATTGGGTGCAGATCCTCTCCCAATGCACGCACCGCACCGACCTCCCGTGTCAAAGATATACTGGAACCGTCTATTCTGGTGGCGGATGCGAGCCAGCTATCCATTATCGGGCGGGGCGAGATCAGCAGTGTGCCACTGTCTGCAATAATTGTCTGATTACTTCGATCAAGCACGAATATGCGGAATCCAAAAGCTTTGTAATCAGCGATCGCGTTTAACAAAGCAACAGAAACTTCTTCCGCATCGCTTGCCAGTGTCGACTGAAACTTCGAAAGAAGGGAATAGGCGATTTCACGATTGTGCTCATTGGTATGCGCCGTCAGTCTCTCTTCAAGATAGCTCACTACTTGAGCGGTTCCGGTAAGTCCGATTCCACCCACGATAAACCCCATAAGGACGAAACTCGCCCAGGAGACCGTCGAGGGTTTCCATTCCAGATTTCTGAATAGTCGTGTCATTGCCTGACTTTCCATAATAACGAAAATGGGCTCCGGGAACGCCGTTGCCATTCCGGTTGTCAATTCCCTGTGACAAAGCGCTAATATAAAGGTTCAGGGAATATCAAAAAGCACAATTACCATGGCCAATATTCTGATAATCGAAGACGATGAAGTATTCAGCGAGTTGCTGGCCATGCACCTGGAGGACCTGAATCACGATCCTCAGCGTGCCCACACCCTTGAGCAGGCCAGGCAGCTACTGGCGTTGAATATTCCCGATGTGATCCTTTTGGACCAGCAACTTCCCGACGGATTCGGTATCGATATCCTTAAAGAGATCGTCAAGCTCTCCCCTCATCCACCGGTAATCATGATCACCGGAGTAAGCGACAATACATTGGCAATCCAGGCGATGGGATTGGGGGCCTATGATTTCATACGTAAGCCGATGAAGGAGATCGAACTGGATACCACGTTATCCAATGCACTGAAGTCCCACCGCCTCTCCCGCCAGGTATCCGCAGTAACCGACTCCCAGGAGTACCAGGTTGATATAGGCCAGATCATCGGCAAGAGTTCGTCGATACTGGATATCTGCAAAACCATTGGCAGCGTTGCATCGAGCAACGCACCTATTCTGATCACAGGCGAGAGTGGAACGGGCAAGGAGATCGTAGCCAGGGCGCTTCATCACCACTCCGGGCGAAAGGGGTTGTTTCTTCCGATCAACTGTTCGGCTCTCGCCGAAAACCTGTTGGAAAGTGAACTTTTCGGGCATGAAAAAGGCAGTTTCACCGGCGCCGTTGCGCTCAAGGAAGGTAAGTTCGAGCAGAGTATCGACGGCACCCTTTTTCTTGATGAATTGGGCGAAACATCCACAGCCCTGCAGGCAAAACTGCTTCGGGTGCTGCAGGAAGGAAGTTTTGAGCGGGTCGGCGGCACCCAGACACAGCATACAAACGCAAGAATACTCGCCGCCACCAACCGGGACATCAAGGCAATGGTCGGCAAAGGCCAATTCCGTGAGGATCTGTTCTATCGGCTGAATGTAATCCACATCCACCTGCCCCCTCTGCGCGAACGCATGGACGACATGCCCATGCTCACCGAGCATCTGCTGGTGAAAATCAATCACAAGCATCATACGAATGTGAAACATCTGGCAGAAAATGCCTGGCACCGCATGAAAGCGTATCACTGGCCCGGAAATATCCGCGAGTTGGAAAATATCCTTACCCGTGCTGCCGTTCTTGCACGCACCGAAACCGTTACCGCAGACCTGCTCGCCTTGCCTGATAAAACGGAAGTTAGTGAAGCAGACGCTGAAAAAGCGACTTCCTCAGGACCGAGACTGATATCCCTTGATGAGTTGGAGAAGGAGCACATTCACGAAATCCTGTTGTACACCCGTTGGCACAAAGGCAAAGCATGCGAAATACTGGGTACTTCCAGACCCGTTCTGGATCGGAAAATTGCAAAGTATGGACTGGATTCGTAGCTCGAGACTCCGAACAGTTCGGTAGATTCAACAGCATTCCGGCATCAGCCGGTCGTTTTAGTGATCATCATGCCTGTTCGTAGGCACCTGCCTGAAAAATGATTCAGACCTATATCCAGGTTAACAGTTTGTAGAATTTTGTAACCTTTTAGAGAATCGGCAGATCTTTTCGTTATCCCCTTTGAATGGTTCGTATGCGAGTTCCATTTTTGTAACAAACTGTTTTTTCTCGTTATTGAAATAATGTTTTTAACATTGGCATTGCTTTTGCGTTTGCTATAGGTACCAAGATCATCTTGGCTGAAAATTCAAAACAAACTAGTAATGGAGATATTGGTTATGAACAAAAAACTTAATCTTTCAGGCGCGGTTCTTTCAACTCTTCTGTTCTCCTCAATTGCGATCGGTCACCAGGCGGGAAACGACGTGAGTGGAGACGTGGTTTACGGTCACGGTTCCGATCATCGGGATGCAGTTCTGGATAATCCAAGCAAATCCATGGCCGCGACCCACAACAACGAGGAAGACAAAGAGGACGTGCTCCACAATATCAGTGAACACGGTGACAAGCTCAGTGCGACATCCCCCAGCGGGGGTATGATGGTTAAGCCTCACGCCAACGAACAAGACCAGGAAGATGCACTCCATCAAATCACTGAACATAAAAAGTGAATTGGTACTTCACCGGTCACAAATGAGATCAATAATTTCACTTTCCGGAAGACAAGCCACCATGCGGTGGCTTGTTTTTTTCCGGTAATATTCCAGCTGAATCCTTTGGTTTACGGAGATCGCAGGTATTCTGAAATAGACAAGAGATCTTTATCGCTCAGCTTAGATGTGCAATTTTCGACAACCTGGCTCATGGAACCACCCATAAAATCGCCATCGGGAAGCATTCCCGTCTGCAGTGCAAAAACTATTTCGTCCCCCGTCCACTTTTTGAACGACCCGCCTTTATGCGGGTTGATCGAAGGGACCGATTCCCCGTCGGGCCCCTCCGGCGTTCCCGCAAGATATTCATCCTGTTTAAACGCCCCAAATAGATTTCTGGGCGTATGACACTCCGCACAATGCCCGGGGCCATTGACGATATACGCACCTCTGTTCCAGGATTCGGTGTTGGATGAGATCGGCTGAAATTGCGCCTGTTCGAAGAACAGAAACTTCCAGATTCCCAGCAACCAACGCTGATTGTACGGAAACGACAGATCATGTCGTTCGGTTACCCGATTCACCGGCGTCAACGAACCGAGGTAGGCCCACAGATCGAGAAGATCCCGATCATTCATCTTTGTGTATGAAGTGTACGGAAAACTGGGGTAATAATGTTTCCCTTCCGGTGACACACCCTTTCGCATGGCATCCACAAACTGTTGTCCACTCCAGTTCCCGATTCCGGTCACTTTATCCGGAGTGATGTTTGGAGTGATGAAGGTGCCGAAAGGGGTCTTTAATACCACCCCACCGGCCGGACCCGGTTGCTTGTCTGCGCTATCCGAATGACAGGACTCACAACCACCCATTATGTAAATGTACTCACCCCGCGTTGCAGACGGCGCCTCACTACTTTTCGCCAGGCAGGGTATTACAACTGTCAGCGTAGCCGTGAATATTACCTGCACCAAAAACACTGTCTTCGACGTGTGGTCATGACGAATGGTTTTGGCTGAACCCGAATTTACTGCCACTTTGCTGACGGCATCATTCACCTGGATGTCGGCGATCATGTTGTACGTCATGGATTGACCTGTCACCTGCTAATCCTTATCTTTCTCTCGAAAGTCTGTATGGCAGGCGGAACATGTTTTTCCCAACCTGGTAAACTGGAGCATGATCGACCTCCGGTCCCCCGCAGTGGCAAGGTCGCTCAGCTTGCCTGCTTCCAGTATCATTTGCTCAGTCATTTCATCGAATCGCCCCCGCTCTTGCCAGATCCTGGGCAGCGCTTCAGATGGTTTGTGCAGACTCCCCTCCGGGAACAGATGGGCAATTTCCGGCGCTGCCTGTTTGATCTCCTGTGCACTGACTGCTATCCAGGCAGCATCAAAAGTCTCTTTGCCCTTCACCATGGCAGCTATTTTTTTCATCCGGTCACCCATGGATTTCATCAGATCCATGCGCTCTTTGACTATTCCGGTTGCCCCTCCATGCGCACTCACCTCTCCAAACAGAAAAAGCCCTGACAACAGCAGCGCAGGCATCAGGTAACGGATCGCTCTATTATTAATCGTCATCATTGTTAAATACCCTTTGACACATTGATACGGCTCTCACAAGTGATGGATCATCTTCCAGTGATATTTAACCCGGGTATTACCGGAATCCTGGCAGTGCATCGTCAAGCCGCCCCGGTGCCTTCACTTGTTGCCCCGCATAACAAACCGACTCTGACTAGGATCGACAGCCCAGCAGTAAAATCCGGGAGTTACACGAATCGAAATTCCCTTCCCGGAACCCAAAGCCATAGAAAGGTTTATTGGCAGCGCTATTGAAGGCGATGCTTTTTGCAAACAAATAGTTAGGAGAGTCTTATTGGAGGTCTGTATTTGGCAGAGGCTATTGGATCCGGCAAGTGTTGCGACCATGCGAGATCATAGCGGGGCAAAAAGGTAGAGTAAAAATTGAAAGCGCTCGTAATCAGTATCTGAGCACCTGAACATTGATCACCGCAACAGTCATCGACGACTGATTCGACCGGTGAATATTCATTATGACTATCCGGTGTGTGCCTGTTTTCATCGGGATCATGGCCATGCGTGTGGAGGTGACTTGAATTCAGCTCTCCTCCCGTTGCGCGGACATCAACTTCAGCAGCGTGTCCGAAGCGGAGCGGGAGCAACGCAATCGCCAGAGCAATCATCAATACCATGATTTTACTAAAGTTTTTATACATCTCAGTTAAAATCTTGGTGCATTTCCCGCTCTCTGTCAATAAGCGGCTCAATCTGAACCGAACATGCAACAGCAACTCTGTTTTTACTATAGATAAAAAAAACATCTGAATACGGGCTAGTTTGTGGAAATTTGTAAACAGTACAATCTGGCGTTTCACTTCTCGAGCACTCTGACCAAAGCCAACGGCTCAGGATTTTTCCACTCTATTTTACCGGGCTCTGCATCGAAACTCTCATTCATTCCCCTTTATCTCGCTCGCACTCCGATTCCCTCATTTAACCTCGGGAGATGATGCCTTCGTGTCAGGATACCTCCACCGGCAAGCCCTGCAACCGCCACTCCGGCAGCCCGCCATCAAGACGCCTGGCGTTTACGCCACGCTTCCTCAGTCTTGCCACGGCATCAAAAGCCAGGACACAGTGTGGACCACGGCAGTAGGCTACGATCTCCTGGGTGCGGTCCAGCTCACCGAGCCGCTTCTCCAGCTCTCTCAACGGAATGTTGACCGCTCCCGGCAGGTGGCCGGCTTCATACTCCTCCGGTGGACGCACATCCAGCACCGTCACCAGCCCATTCCTGACCAGCTCCAGCAGGTGCGCCGCGGCAACCGGCTTCAGACTGTCTTTCACCTTCAGATAGTCATTGACCAGGCGGTCAACGTCAGCCAGATGGCGCTCGGCCACTTCTCTCAATGAACCGAACAGTGCTGCAACATCCGCCCCGCTCAACTGGTAGAAGACCTTCTGACCCTCCTTTCTGTTGGTAACCAGACCCGCCTGGCGAAGCTGCTGCAGGTGTTGCGAGGTGTTTGCAACAGTCAGGCCCGAAACCTGCGACAGCGCATCCACGCTGCGCTCGCCCTGAGCCAGAAACTCCAGCAGCTCCAGCCGGTAGCCACTGCTCATCGCCTTGGCAATCCGCGCAAACTGAGCGAAAAGATCATGTTTGAAATTAACTGTTGACATCCCGTTCCTGTTGAACTTGAATTATTCAAGTAATCTATTGAATATTAGATGGCAAAAAAGTATAGCAGAAATGCCTTTGGAGGAAAGCGGAAGATGAGTTGGAGTGAGTGGATCATTGGGCATGAGCAGCCCATTCGCCTGAGCCTTTTCCTCGGGGTGTTTGCGTTGATCGCAGCATGGGAGATTCTTTTCCCCCGGCGTAAGCTCAGCGTCTCCAAAGCGCTGCGCTGGGCGAACAATATTGGTCTGGTAATTCTCAATACATTCATTCTACGTCTGCTTTTTCCGGCTGCTGCAGTGGGCGTGGCGGTTCTCGCGCAACAGCAGGGGTGGGGAGTGCTTAATTACCACCCCTTGCCTTTCACGCTCTCTGTAGCAATTGCCGTGGTGACGATGGATTTCGTGATCTACCTGCAGCATGTGATGGTCCATGCCATACCGCTGCTCTGGCGCCTGCACCGGGTACACCATGCCGATCTCGATTACGATGTCACCACCGGTTCGCGCTTCCATACCCTGGAGATCATTCTCTCCATGCTTATTAAATTTGCCACCATCATGGTGTTAGGCCCGCCTGTTGTGGCAGTGGTGATATTCGAGGTGGTGCTGAACGCCTCTGCCATGTTCAATCACGGCAATATCTACCTTCCTGAAAAAGTTGACCGGTTCCTGCGGCTTCTGCTGGTCACACCGGACATGCACCGGGTGCACCATTCGGTTCATGCACCGCTCACCAACTCCAACTTTGGCTTTTGCCTGCCCTGGTGGGACAGGCTCTTTGGCACCTATGTGGCACAACCGCCGGAAGGACATACCGGGATGGAGATTGGTCTGGAGAATTTTCGTGACCCGCAACAGGTGGAGCGGCTGCCTGGCATGTTGATGTTGCCTTTCACGCGCAGCCTGGGCGAGTACACGATCAATCGGCGCTGGTGAGCATGGGAGAAGGAAAAAACTCTCTGAGCATTGCCGGATTGCCCCTGCCGGTAGCTGCAACCGTCAGCGCCTTGTGACACAGGCAATCGCTGAATGCTGTTCTCATCCCTAAAAGATAGGAGTGATGTGATATGAAAATCCTGATGATTCTGAACGATCCGCCCTACGGCACGGAACGCAGTTATAACGGGCTGCGCCTGGCCAAGGCACTGGCACGGGAAAAGGCGGAGGTATCGCTCTTTTTAATGGCAGACGCGGTAACCTGTGCCCGGCGTGGCCAGAAGGTGCCCCAAGGCTACTACAACCTGGAGTTGATGCTGAAGTCTGTGTCACGCAACGGTGACCTGCTGTTGTGCGGTACCTGCATGGATGCACGCGGCCTGACCGATGAGGATCTGGTCGAAGGGGCGCAGCGCAGCACCATGGAAGCCCTGGCCCAGCGTACCCTGGAAGCGGACAGGGTTCTGGTGTTTTAGACCGTACAGAGATAGCAGTCGCCAAACCCAGCAGATCTAACGCTGCAGCTGCGGCGGCAAAGGCAGCACGTTGGTGTCATACGTGTATTTCTCGACCTGAAATCTGGTCCCTGCAGGAGGCGGTTGGTCACTGATCTGCCAGGCTCCCGATGCATCCTGCCATTTGTACACGGTTGTAGTCTGCAGATCCCGCCCTACAGGGGTTTTTGCCGCCCATTCGGGCAGAGATTCCGGATGGAGATAGAAGTAAGCTCCCACACCGCCTACAGCTGCGAGCAGGACTATGCCCCATAGAAGATACCGCTTGTTGGAGTGGTGTTTGATGTATGTGCTCATGGTTTAATCAGCCTAATCGGCCTGGAACTGTCGCCCTTCGATATGACCGGATGATATAGTAAAAACAGCGAATGACCAGTGTCTGGAGATAGGCAGACAGCTATCTGCAATCGGTCCTCTCCGGGGCTTTTTTAATTCAGAAGAGAAACCATATGAGCAAAAAAACCAAGGCCAGCCCGCAGAAATCTCTTGGCCGCAAATGGAGCGGTACGCTTGACCAGAACCTTGCTGCCAACCAGCGGTTCGTTGCGGACACCGACCCTAATAAGATCAACCTGGGTGTCGGCACGAATGTGGGTTCTGACGGTAAACCCTGGAATCAGGCCACCGCTTTTCCCACTTCCCTTCTCAAACTGGTGAACAGCATCGGCAACCTGTGCGGCAGCTACAACCCCGCCAAGGATGTACAACAGGCTGCGGCCGAGTTCATTCTTGGCCGGCAGTTGAAGCTTCCTTCGAACATATGGAGCCGCTGCGTCACCAGCTTCACGGCCGGCGGCGGATCAGGTGCGGTCGGCCGGGCGATCGACTTTGTCACGGCGCAACATCCCGATATCCGGCATCTGAATCTGCAGAGGTATGCATGGGTCGGCTACGATTCCATCGCGTACAACCGCGGATTGGGCACAAAAGCCATACCCATTGAACTGACCAAACTGCCGCGCAAGGGTTTGGCTGTACTGCAGACCGTGCACAACGGGAGTGGATTGCTTGTACCCGCCAATAACTGGAAACTGGCTGGCAGGATTTTTGCCAAGCGCGACCAGCCGGTGATTTTGGATATCCCCTACACGGGATTTGATCATGCTGAATTCTCTTACGACGAAGCACTGAGTCGCTCGGCAGAGCCTCTGTTGACGCTTGTTGAGGCAGGTGCGCCCGTGGTGGTCGGATATGGTCCGACCAAGGTGTTCAATACGTTCAATTACCGTCCCGGTGGTGCCACCGTGGTGATCTGCCGCACCGAACAGGAGGCCCGGTATGCCCAACAACGGATGACCTCCAATGCCCGTGGCGGCACTGGGTTTATTGATATCGCCACCTACGCCCTGATGAAGGCGATGGCGGAAAACCCGGAAGGGCTGATCTCCGATCACTCCCAGATCATGCAGCGCCTGCATCAGGCGAAGCTGGACTGGGCGACACACGCCGCCGGCACGCCGTTGGGTGGATTCTTTAACTCCAGCTACGGCGGGCTCTTCCGTATCCTCCCTGTACAGCCAGGTACGGTGGAAGCCCTGGCCGAGCAGCATATTCATGTCGTTTATCTGGACAAGAGGCTGATTCGGATCAACATCATGGGCCTGCCGCACAGCGACCGGACAGAGGAGATTGTGCAGGCTGTGTCAAGCCGCTGTACTGAGGGGCTGCCGAAGGCACTTCGACCGTTCGGGGCCTGACAATACAATTGAGAGATCGGAGCCAAATCGGGACAGCGGGGTGAAAGAGAAACTGTATCACTGCTCGATCTGACTCCGACCCTGAATAAATGAAGCGGTTACCGGCTGAAAGCCGGATTGAGCGACAGCCCCATCCAGCCTGCCGGCAGCTACACTGCCGGTCAGGCCTCCCACCTTCAAGGCGCCCAGATCACCTCACCAGCCGGTTATTTGCGCTCCTGATCAGGCTCGTTGCCGTGGTCTTCTTGATACCCAGTTCCACAAGCAGATTGACATCGGATTCCGCCAGCTGCTTGACCGTGGTGATGTTGTTGGTCTCCAGTATCCTGACACTCTCCGCAGTGATGCCCTCGACACTCGAGACAGGCTGTGCCGCATTGACGATAGGCGTAACATCAGTGCGCAGTTTGTTGAGTTCCACGATATCTCTTTCAAGCGCCGTAAAACGCTGCTCCGAGACGCTGCGCTCCTGTTTAAGCTGCGCGATCTCCGACTTCAGTGCAACGACCTCCGCTTCGGCCTGTTGCTTATCCGCCTCGACCGCTTCAACCCGCTTCACCAGCACATTGTTGTAGTCGGCCTCAAGAGCCTGGAAGCGTATCTCTGCCGCCTCCTTCTCCTTTCTCAGCGTGCCGACATCCTGCTGCAGCCTGCTCACTTCAGCTTTGCTTCTGGCGCGTTCCAGCTCCATGCTGTCCACCCTCTCCAATATCGCCTCATTGGTTGCGGGCTTGGGTTGTGTCCTCTGGATCACCCCGGGTTTGTAGTGATACTCAGTCCCCACCAGATCCTGGTAACTGCTGTTGTCTTTGTAACCGGCACTGACCAGAGCATTCAGGCTCTTCTTCGTCACATCCCTGCCGGCCAGGGAGACCGCCTGCAGCATGTTTGTATGGTCGGTATTCAGCACCGCACTGACGGTGCCCAGTTGCTGCGGACTGATGGAAAAGGTCTGATTCTCCTTTCGTTGGAAGTAGTTCGGCAGCACCAGGCAACAGAGACGCTCAATCGCCCAGGCGACCAGGGGTCCGATCGGAATAAGGGAGAGCCAGTAAGAGAACGAGGTGAAGGTCTTTACATACCTCCGCTTGGTGAAATTGCAGATGTTGTAGACCTCCCCGTCGCGCAGGCTGAGGCAGCCAAGATAGACTTTATCCTCTTCCGGATCGCACTCGGGACATTGAATCAGCAGGTGGTTGCAGAAGCAGTCCTTGAGGTACTGCAGCAGCCCGGACAGGAGCTGGTAGAAAGCGGCAATCACATCTGTGCGATATTGCTGCAGCTGCGGTCTTTGCTGATGGTAGGGCTGCAGCTCATAGTTCAGCACAGTGATCGACTGACCCAGATGATTCAGGATATGAACCTGCCCCTGGGAGTCGTTCAGCGCAATGTCCACCGGTCCCGCCTGCACGGGTATGCTGCTCAACAACTCCTTCGGATACTGACGGGGATCGCCCGGAATATACTGCATGTCATGCATCGCATAGCGTACGGCCACGACACCGTCCAGCTTGCCTTCACGCACGTATTTCAATGCGATATGACTGGCCGCATCAAACTCATGATAGAACTGGCCATGCCATACCTGGGTTTTGACAACATCCTTCTCCAGGCCTTTCATATCGAAGCGGCAGAGCGCCTTCTTGTCACCGATATCTGCGACCAGAAAAACCACCAGCTCAGCGTTCAGATCAGCGGCTGTGAAGCCGTTGGCCGGATTATTACCAGCCAGGTCGTCCCTCTCTGATGCAGCCGAACGTGCCAGTGCCAGCCCGTCACTCCCCTGTATGGGCTGTTTGTTGACCATCGGTGTCAGCATCAGCAGAGGTTGCGGGTTGACATCCTCCTGCAAAACCGCGTTGAAGAAGACCAGCCGGTCATAACGACCCGTCTCACAGCCTGATTTCTCCGCCGCGGTGCAGACGACCCTGGTACCCTTCACATCAAAATCGATATGCCCGGAAGCGGGAAAAGCCCAGTCCGGGTCAGGCTCTATCTTCTCTTGTGCAAACAGCTTTTCGGGATCGATCAGATAGGCGCCGCTGCATAATCCGACGGCGTAGAGCAGCTTGGTTGACCAGGGAGACTGCTTGAGCTGCACCACCTTCACCCCACACATGAAGCTGGTCTGCCAGTCAACCTTGATCTCACATCCCTCCTGGTTGACCTCGCCCAGTTTGCCGCGGGCAAACAGGGTATCCTCCTCGTGCACAATGCCGGAAAGATGGATGATATTCTCCCTGTTGACGGTCAGATCGCTGATACTGCCCTTCTCCAGCTGCGGTACATCGAAGTAACCGACCAGATCACCAAGGCAGCCCTTCTCCAGCTGCGAGAAGAGAAACACCCTGCTGCTGCTGCGCCGCCAGCCGAACGCCAGCTTGCCATCGGGATGCAGCCGGATATGGTCCAGCGGTTCAGGCGTAAACCAGGTCGCACGGCAGAGTTCTGCTTCGGCAAAGGGGTAGTCGGGAAATGCCACATGCCGGAACTGGGCGCAGAAAGTCTTGCTGCGCAGGTGGCTTTTCAGCCGCTCGTAAAGATCCTGCAGCAGCGCATGTTCGCAGTGCGAGATATTCAATACCGTGGAGGATTCACCCTGAGTGTACTGAAACAGAATATTGGTCAGAGTCAGGGTCCTGCGCTGCACCGGCCGAATCAGCTCCTGCCCGCATTTGGTCAGCGCGCAACGGGCCTTGACGTCGGCATCCCGCAAATCGCCGGTGATGGTCTTGATCAGGCCGACGATGCAGTCATCGTAAAAATCGTAGAGCAGCGTATCGCGCAAACGCTCGATCCAGCTCTCATTGTCCGGCTCGTAAAGCTCAATGCGGACAACCAGCTCCCCATCATCACCATGATCCAGATAGAGACAGAGCCCCTGATCCTCTTCAAGCGTGGCGGGGTCTATCTGCGCCTCTTGCATAAGCTTGACGATATTCTGATTTCTGAGAGTGCTGTCCTCAGCTTCGACAACCATGTCATTGCCCATGCAGTCCAGTGCATATCCGGTATTCAACACCACCCCTGCGGGGTCCGCGGGATCACACTCCAGGGTCAGGCCGCAGACCACTCCCCAGCCATGCAGATGGCGGTTGTGCCAGCGCAGATCGCGTTCCTGACAGAGATGATCCAGCGCATCCTGCACGGTGCTGACCTGCGGCATGTCGCAGCTGCTGTTGTCATAACAGATATCGTCGGCGCGCAGATCGGTGAGACTGGGGAACTGGGGAAGCTGGCAAGCGTTGTAAGCGTCACATTCACTGGCCCCGGGGAGGCTCAAAACACCGGCCGCATCCACATCGACCAGCAGCATGTAATGGTGCGGCTCCCCTTTCGGCGGCACACCTGCCCCGGCTGCCGCATCCTCCAGCAGCACCTCTCCCTGCTGGTGAATCGATTCACGCACCGGAGCCGTCCAATAGTCGCCGGCCAGCATCTGGAAATCGGCCAGCTCAATGCTCAGACTGATCACACGCAGCTCGATGCCGATGCTGTCGCCGCCCTGAGTGACATGTCCGGGCTTGTCCGCTCCGACGCCGCTGGTCAGGTCTATGGTGCCTTCGAAACCTTCGCTGAGCTGCCAGTCGGATCCGTTCTTCTCGATCCGGCACCAGCCGTCCCAGCGGCGCACAAACTCCTTTGCCAGCGGCGATGAGTCTGAGAAGAGATTGACCAGGGGAGCGCGCTGACCGTCGATAATCCGTTGACCGGCCGAATCGCGTCCGGGATGCGCACCCAGCCGTTTTTCGGTGGTCTCGTCGAAAAACTCGTAAACGAACTGACTGCTGGCAAAATCAGGCGGCACATCCGCCGTGGCATAGGCTTCGGCGCCATTCTCGGACGACCACTTCAGCACCACCGCTGACGGCTGATCACCGGCGTCGTAACCGACATCATGCACCTCGACCCGAAACAGATAGTTGCCCACCGGGTCGTTGAGTTCAAGCTCGTCGGCACAGGGGTCACAGGGGTCCGCGCCGGTGGCCAGGCTGCGCAGCACCAGGCGCAGTCGGGCATCTCCAAGGACTGGATTGACGTCCGCACAAAGTGGATCGAATCCCGCACCGCACCACTTGACCTGAGCCATGGTCTGGGTGCGGGTCGTGGTATCCGCGCCGTACAGACCCGGATCGCGCAGCATCTCATCCTCCAGCCAGATGACACTGCGTTCCCACACATCCAGATAGAACCGGTAAGCGGTCGCCGGCAGATCCGGCGCCTCCGGATATTTAAGCTGATGTGCATAATCGAACTGATCCGCGTCTGCAGCCTCGGCATCCGCTCTGACTTCGCCCAACACACCATCTACATAAGCCCGCCCCCAGTGCAGTGTGGGAATGCGCTGATCGCCGGCCTCGGTCACCTGCAGCAAAGCACCATGCCGGGGTGTGCCGCTGCCGATCACATCCTTCAGCGCCTCATTCAGTCTATCCCGGGCAAGCAGTGCCTGTTCAGTCAAATCCGAATCGGTCAGCATTCTCCCCTGCTGATGGCAGACGGAGGAGTAGTCTTTGACCGGTTGTCTGCTGTTACGCGATTTCTGAATTTTCATGCTTCTCTTGTCCTTTGGATTCTATTCGGTTTCTGCAATGGTCAGCTCACCGGGCAATTGATGCAGCGAGTGATCTGGGATCACCACTGGTCTGATGCCGGTGGGCAGAAAATCTTTCAGTTTTATGATCACCGCCTCACGACTTGCCACCAGATAGAGATGGTGGTAGGCGCCCATCTCCCCTCCATCCTCGGCGCCATGGCCGATTTCGGCCGGGCTGGCAGGATGCAGCACGCCGCAGCCCTGCTGGCCGTAAGTCACCGAGAAAAAGACAGCCCCCAGCTTCCGGTGGTTATAAAATCTCAAGGCCCCGCAGGACTGTTCCGGCAGCAGGGTCGAATAACGCACACAGCCCTCACCCGGCAGGCTGGCCGGATCGTGATCTTTGCGGATCAGGCCGTTGAAGATGCAGTCGCTGGCCTGCAGGCTCTCGGCGATGGTTGTGGTCAATACGGTGCAATACTGCAACCTGACCAGCCCCTTGGCGGCCTGCACCCGCTTGAACAGCGAGTCATCGGCCGTCAGCACCGGACCTTCCAGGTCAGTGCTGTGCACCTCGGCGGCAAGCACCGCGCAACGCTCGAACTCCAGGCGCCCCGAATCCGCCTCCACCGTGTGGCTGAACACTATACCCTCGAAGCGCCAGACCGGTGGATCAACCGGGCCTGTGCCGCTTGGCACCTGCTCCAGCTTGACCCGCTGACGGATCACCACCGGCACAAAAGGCCCCTGGTCAAGAGAGCGGTTGCGGAACAGGGTGCGCTCTCCCTGTTCCTCCACCGAGACCACCGCGAGAAATGCAGGATCATGTCTCAGGCTTTCGGACCAGAGAAAACGGTGCTGGGTCGAGCCAAAGAAGCCGGGATGGGTCGGCGTGAAGAGCAGCACCCGGCGCGGATGGAAATGACCCTGGCGCCAGTTGGAATTGCGGAAATCGACCGTCCTCACCGAGGGGTCATCAAAATAACCGGGGATCCAGTCCGGCTGCAGTGCGTTTAACGGCAACACGCTGTGTCCCTCTCTGCAGTTCTGCGCACCATGCAGGCTGCTCTGCCTCCAGCGAAAGGCCTTGCCATCGACGTGGCTGATCTGCGCCGCCAGATTGTGTTCCTCCGCCTTTACCGCCGAGCCCTGGCAGCGCAGATCCACGGTGCCCGCGGGCAACCCGGGATGTCTGGCCCTGAGGGACGCATGCTGCGGTGCCGGCGCCTCCCCGGAGTATCCATAGTTGCTCACCGCCAACAGGGGCATGCCGATGCGGGCAGTGGTGGCGACCCGTTTCCATCCCTCGTGCACCACCATCTCCATTCCGCCGACCGCTTCCGCTACCTCGTCCACCACCCGCAGCGTACCCTTGGCCTTGCGCCAGGAGATGGCGTTTGCGATCTCCTCCCGCCTGCCCGACTCCAGAGGCGAAGTGAGACGTACATCCAGCAGCGCGGCAATGTAAGGCAGCAGCCAGCTCTGCGAATCCAGCTCAAAGACCGTGTCGGAATCGGGAAAGATATCCGCATAGCGCTGCAGCAGGGTACGGTGCAACTGATCCAACAGCAGGCCGCAGCCGTTGAGATACTTTTGCAGATCCCTGCTTGCGTCACGCTCCCGGTAGATCGACGGGAGGATCTGGTAGAGCAGTTCTGCATGATCGAAATGTTTGATCATTATCCTAGAATCCTCAGTTGGACGTGGTGCAGGGTGCGTTTTCCGGGGTGTAGGGCAAGGCGTAACGACGAGGAATAGTTATTCTATTCCGAGGAGTTACAACACAGCCATGCGCCGCGGAAAGCGTGCACTGCACCACGTAGCGTGATGCACCATACGAGTGAGGATCTGAGTTGATTACTACCCTTTTCATATCATTCCCTTACTAACAAATTGGAGCGGTCAACTAAGGATTCTAGGATCATTGATCAGTCCCTAAATCTCGTATTGCAGCGTGCTGATCTCCAATGGATAGAGATCCGCATCCAGATAGAGCAGCTGATGGGGTTTCACCGAGACCCGGCGAATGCCGCCGTCATCTGCTTTATGCAAGCGTGGACGACTCTCTGCGCTCATTGCCGGATAAGGTGTGGAGAGGATTTCGCAATGCCCGTTCTCCACCCCCTCCACCTGTTCCAGCAGAGCAATCACCTCACTGCGGAACAGGGGTTGTCCCAGCTTGCGTTGTTTCAAGGCCAATCCGTTCCGCAGCTGTTCCCGCACCGCCTGTTCAACCTGCCTTTTATCGAAAGCCGCCTCATCCACCATCAGCGAGATGCGCAGATGCAGCAGTACAGGCACATAGGAGATAACCGACACCGGTGTGGCCGGTGCGGAGTGCTCCTGCAGATAGGTCTGGATCAGGTTTGCGGTTTCGGAACCCGCGGCAAAGGTCGCCCCACCGGCAGCCACCACCACCACCTCGATCAGAGGTCGCGCCGGCCGGTCGGGCATCCGCTCGAAAGCCCGGGCCTGCCAGACCATGCTGTGATGCGCAGCCAGATGGGTGAAATCATCCAGGGAGACCGCTCTCGATAGGGCCAGCACCGTAGCGGGTGCGGATTCGCGCATCGATTCGGTCGACTCCTTCTCCGCACCTCCACTGCTGGCCAGCGGCGCAACGAAGCTCTCCACCAGGCGGTGCGGCCGGGCGATCTTCACCAATGCATCAGGTTCGAGGTTGCCCTCCTCCCCATAACCTGTCCGATAACGCACACGGACATTGTCGAGACCTGTAGGCAGACGCCTGCCGTTGCGGCCGTCGCCGAAACGGACCGACAGCACCCCATCCTGATCCACCATGACCTGATAGTGAGGGTCTTCAGGGGATGAGTGCGAGAGATCCTCAACCTGCTGCCAGGTGCGCTGTCCCACTCGCAGCGTCAGATCGGCGCGCACCCCGGGCGCAAAGTTGGCATCTGACACCCAGGAGATGCGCTCGGTGGGCAGTGCGAAGGTTTGATTGGACTGTGCGGCATCACCGTTGCCGACTATCTTCTCCGGCTGAGTTTCACCATGCGTCGCCCGCGCCACATTGGCGTAGAGGATGCAGTCATGACGGCTCAGGCCTGCTGCATTTTCATCCAGATGAAAAGGCGGCGAGAGATGCAGTTTGCTCAGGCCACCGCTGTTGACGATCTCCTTCAGCTCCACCACTGCCGCGAACCCTTCACCGGCGCAGATCAGTTTTTGTCCCAGCTTCAACTCATCTGCAGGTGCACCATCCGCCAGCTCCAGCACCGTCACCGCTTCGCTGCTTGCCGAACTCCAGGCATGCCGGCCGTTGATGTCATGATCGCGGGGCTGCAATGAGAGTTTGAATCCCGAGCGCAGCAGCGACACGGATTTGCCTGCTCCGGCCAGCACCAGTTCGAACCACTCTTTATCTGCATTGATCTCATCGATCCGGTAGACGGCCTTGGAGTTATCCTTGTGCGTGACCAGTGCCCAACTGCCGGATTGGAGATCCTTGGCCTTGCCGGCGAAGCGGACCTCGGTCAGAACCGCCTGCTCGATGACCGCTTCATGCTCTTCGGCGGGATAGTAGATACGATCGCCAAGATTCCCCGAGACATAGTAGATATACCCAACATGGACGTCGTCTTCATCATGGATGTGCTCCTTATGCACGGTCAGGCTGAGCTCTTTCAGATCCGCATCGACCAGTGGGCCATGTGTGCCATCGTCCCCGTAAGGCAGAACATAGACATTCGGACCGTTGGTCAGCTTTGGCTGACTCTGCCGGTTCAGGCTGCGTGCCCGGAACAGTTTTTCACCCGCTGCCGGCGCCGCTTCGGTTTCGGCAAACTGGATATGCCGAAACGCATTCTCCCGTACCTGCCGGACCCGCCAGTCCGAACCCTGCCTGCCGAAAACGATTTCACCTTCAGCCAGGTTCGTCTGTTGCTTCAGCAACGCGCTGCCGTCACCGTTGGCCAGTGGCGAGGCGACAAATCCAGGCTGCAGATAGAGTGTGGAGTTGTAGTATTGAAAGCTGCTGTCCAACGCCCCGGTCGAGACAATTTTGAGCGTGAGGTATGCCCCCTCGCCATCCTCAGCCAGGCTGTCGACCTTCACCGGCAGACCCCTATCCGGAGTGGCCAGCACCCCCAGATCTCCCACGCTCACATCCTCCGGCATCTCCCGCAGCGGGAAGTGGATCACCCCGGCGAGGACTCGCCCGGATTGCAGGCGTCCGGATTTGGCTGCAATAGGATCAATCAGCTTCAACTGGGTGAGATTTCTGTCCCACTCTTTCAGGTAAAGTTGATTCAGACGGTCACTGCCCGTCAGTTTCTCCTGGGTTTCGAAAACCACGGTCGGCGCACCGTCCACCGGCTTGTTCTTGACCGCAAAACCCACCCCCACTTCGCCGCTCTCCCCCGCCTTGAACAGCAGGGCGATATAGGTCTCTGCCGAGGCCGGCGGCGAGGGTCGGTAGCCGAGCATCGCCACCAGCTTGCGGATGTTGTCCCACTCAACCGCGGTGGTCAGGTAGGCTTCGTTGGCATATGCGTCGGTGTACTCTCCCAACACATGGGCGCTGCGGGCAAAAGTGCGCAGGATCTCCCAGGCGTAGTCGCGGCGCTCGTCATAATACTGGGCGTTAAGGCGCTTGCGTCTCTGACTGCGGGTTTCGCTCGCCAGCTCAGGAAAACGGCTCGCCAGCTCCTGCCAGCTCGGTTCACCCTCCAGATCGAACTCCTCCACCAGCTGTTGGCGCAGGGTCTCCAGATAGGTGATCGCATTGCCGTCTATATAGCGGAACCGGCTGAGACCGGCCCGGTTCCAGCGGGTCAGATCCTGTTTCTCATTGAGCCTCATCCCGGCTTTCCTCCGTGCAGTACGATCCGTAGCGAACCCCGCTCCGGGATCACGGCCTTGTCCTCCAGCACCGCCACCTCATGCCCCTGCAAGACGATGCGCCCGCTGCCGGACTGATCCGTATAGATGGAGCCAATCCGTTTCATGCGGTTTATGCAGACCGACTCCACCCCATCCAGCGCCATCAGCACCTCGATGATGTCGCTGGCCACGACATCCTCGCCGAACTGCAGCCGGCCTGGGGCAAAAAATCCATCGGTCTGATCCACCAGCGCCGAGCGCACTGCATCCCGGATCTCGGAGCGGTAATGGTCACCGGCAATGCGCACCGAAATGGAGAGCACCACGCCCACCAGAGTGGCACTCTTCAGCAGCACCTCCTGACCGACCATACGCTGCCGTTTGATCACATTCTGCAGCAGCGTCCTGGAGCTGGCGCCCTCGATGGCCGGCATCTCGCCCGGAGCTATCTCCTGGTCCCGGTAGTAATCACTCAGTTCCGCCACGAAGCGGGCATAAGCGTCCGCAGCATCCTCGGTGTCGCCGGCGATCTTATCCTGTGTCAGCGCCTCGTCGAGGCTGAGATTGTTGATCAGGCGCACCACCACATGGTGGGTATACCAGGAACCGCTCCAGTCGGCATAGGCGTCCGCATCGAGCACCAGCGGGTGGGGCATCAGCTGGTCGCGGTAGTCCTGCTCGGTGACCATGCGGTGCTGCCGGTGGATCGATTCCGGGCCTTTGCGCTTCGCCTCTTCCATCAGATGCGGGTAGTAGCGCCACAGCCTCTCCAGATCCTCTGCGCTGCTGACATCCTCACCGGCATGCAGCAAGGGTTTATAGCCGATCATCTCCAGTAGGCGGCGCACCGTATCGGGACGCCGTGCGCTCTCCAGAAAAGCCTCGGCCTGAATGCGGTCCTGCATGTCAGAGAGCTGATCCAGCACCACCGCAAGCGCCTCCACCAGCACCACCTCCATGTCCGCCGGAGTCCAGTTGCGCCGCTCGGGGAAACGCGCCGCCAGCTCCTCCAGCATGAACAGCCGGTAACCGTCATAATCCCGCAGGTCCCAATCGAAATCGTCGCCGATCTCCGGCAGCGGCGCAGGCAGCTCCACGCTGCGGTTGCCGCAGTCGCCGCAACCCTCGGTGTAGCTCAGTTTGACTTGCGGTTCATCAGCCATCACTCATCTCCATTAAACACGAACTGCAGCTTCTCGGAGTGCTGCAGTGCTGCCATCTGGTAGCTGATCAGAATCATCAGCTTTTCATTCTCTCCGGTGACCTCCACCGCCAGAGACTCCGGCAGCACTTCGCCCTTCAGGGCCTCCGCCAGCGTCGCCAGCAGGCGCTTCTTCACCAACTCCCAGAGCGGCGAACTGTTGGGTTCGAACACCAGAGCACGGGCGCCGATGCCAAAGTCCGGCCGGTACCACCGCTCTCCTGGGTTGGTGAACAGGATCTGCTCGATCTGCTCGCGCACATGCTGATGGCGGCTGCTGATTTCCGCGCCCTGTGCGCCGACACGAAACGGAAAGCGCATGTAGTCACGGTTGTTGAGGCGGGTTCGGGTCAAATCTGACATGTCACTTCACCATACTCGTCGAGCTGAGGGTGCTGAACTCACCCTGGGGAATGGGTGGCGAGGTGGGTGCGCCGGGCAGGGTGCTGGTATGCATATGGGTGGCGAACAGGCTGAGAAAACTGGCGCCCTTGATCAGGGGTTCGCCGCCGGAACCACCCAGATTCACCATGCTCCCCTCGATGGTCACCATAGCGCTGCTGCTCACCTTCACGCCACTTGCCTCCATCACGATCCGGTTGCCGCTGCTGTCGGTTACCGTGGTGCCCGTGGCATCCATCACCAGCGTGTTGCCGTTGCTGTCGGAGATCTCGACCGAGGAACCGGATGCATTCATCACCAGCGTCGCGCCGGCCGCATCGGTGATCTGCACCACCCCCTCCGGATCGACCTTCATTTCACTGCCCGCCGGGTGGTAGAGACGGAACTCCTCCTCACCGTCGGTATCGTCGAATGAGAGGATATGTCCTGACGGGGTCTTGAGTTCGCGCATATCTGGGGAGCGGCCGGCAGCCTCGGATGGGACATCGGCGCTCTGCTGCCACATGGTGCCGGTCCAGATCGGCTTGTTCACATTGCCCGCTTCAAACTCGACCCATACCTGGGCACCGATTTCCGGCACCATGAACAGCCCCTGATCCGCCAGACCGCCGAAGGGCAGACAGGGTTCCGCCCAGTGAGTCACCATCTCGCTGCCCAGTACTCCGGGTACCCGCAGAGTCACGCGTGCGCGGTTTTCCGGATCCTGATTATCCACCACCAGCCCCCGGTATTTGCCGAAATACTGCTCCTGGGAGCGAGTCACCAGCTGTTGAATCGGCTCTTCCATCAAAGGACTCCTGCCAGTATATGATCGCTGCTGGTTTCGTCTCCGGCAGCCGCATTGCGGATCAACTCGAAATTGACGTGATAGCCGCCGGCATCGAAAGTATGGGTGGTGCGATCGACATACCACTTGCCGTTGTTCTGTCCCGTGCCGCCCACCTCCACCACCGTGCCGGGCAGCAGCAGGCCGCCGTAGGCGGTGCCATCCAATCGGCCACTTGCCTTGAGTTTGAAGGAGCGCTCCTCTGCCTGGCCCTGGGCGCTGGCTTCGGCACTCTGTTCATTATTGCCGTCACCCGGCGGCAGGCACCATTCGAAGTCGTCCAGCCCGCGGTCGGAGGAGTCGGCGCTGCGGGTGCCGAACAGCTGCAGCTGCGGCACCTGACTGGCCTGCTCGATCTCGGTACCGCTGAGAGGTGCGGTGCTGAAGCGGATCCGATCCGGCTGGTAGCCGTCATAGGAGACATTGAAGGTGAGGCAGTTGGTCTCCCTCCCGGCATGGATCATCAACTTGCTGCCGGAGGCCTCGGCGGAGGCCCTGGGCGGGCCGTAATAGAGCTCCCGCACCCCGCCCTGACGATCGCGCAGATACCACTCGTACTGGTTCTCCTCGGCCAATTCACGAATGAAGCGGTAGTCGGTCTTGTTCTGGTGGCGGCTGTCGACCGGGGTGGAGGTCAGATCGGTCTCCAGCGTGAGGCCATATGGGGCGATGATCTCGCGGATGATATCCAGACTCTCCCGCTCCTCATCCCAGGTAACGCGCCTGCAGTTGCGGTCCATGGCGGCAAAGATGTCCTGGCAGCTGAGGGTCACCGTGGCTACGCTGCCGCTCTCCGGGATATCGGTGCTGATCTCCCGGATATAACCGCTGAAGAAAGGCTCTTCGACATCGCCGAACACAACCAGGATCTCCACCTGTGCCCAGGTCTGCACCCGGTCGTCCTCCGCCAGCGGCCAGCGGCCATCCGTATCCCGCAGCACAGCGAAGGTCAAGGTCGCCTGAGAGCTGTCGCGTCGCTGCAGTACAACCTCCGTGGTTTGCAGATTCTGGTAGAACTCGGAAAACTCGCTGCCGCCGATCTTTACGATGCATTCGCCGGTGTCACGGGTGTTCAGTCCGAGGAAACTGGCCAGACTCATTTACGCGGCTCCCGGGAGGCCGGAATAGCCACCACATCTCCGTGCATCCCCTCATCCAGCAGTTCGAAGCCGTACAGAAACTCCACATTGGCATCCATCACCCGCCACCAGCGGCGGTCGCTCTTGTAGTAATCGTTGGCCAGATGATCGAGCCTGTCTGTGTGCAACACCGTATGCTCCACTACGCCGCGCGGCGAACTGAGGCGGCGTTCGCGATAACCGCTGAAGCCCTTCTCCTCGCTGAAAGCCTGAGTGTTTTCATATCTGGAACCTTTTCTTCGCATAGTCCGGTTCTCCTAGAAAGGCATGGGCAGATTCAGCAGATTGGCTGCCGACATGATCATTCGCTGCACCTGCTCCACCTGGTAGAAGGGATTGGCGCTCTCCAGCACCTGCAAGGTGAGAGTGGCCTCGGCCCTATAGGGTTTGAGCAGCGGCAGATGGGCCTTCTCCTCGATGCTGAGGCTGGTGATAAAAACCGGCAGGATATGCGTGCCCCAGACAAACAGCAGCACCGACAGGTGTTCATCCCGCTCATGTGCATGGGCACCGCCGCCGGTGAGGGATGACATCATCTGGAAGGGACCGGGACCATTGACCTTCGGCTCAACCATGCTGCGCAGGGTTGCGATCTCGGGTTCCACCCCCGAAACCAACGCCACCGCGTGCATCGGGTGACTTGTGTCGCTCAGCTTATCGGTGGCGTCGAGCAGGATTTTGAAGGAGATGGTCTCGGCGGTGGCCGATGCCGCCTGGCCGATACGGTTGCCCTCCCCAGGTGTGGTGAAGTCGATGATCGGCAACGCGCTTCCGTCGAATGTGACGGTACGGCTGCGGGTCAGTGACTCCGGATTGAATTCGAACTCCAGCAGCAGCGGCGGCAGGCTCAGTGCGTATTCCACCAGCATACCTTTGGCGGTTTTGATCATCTCTCCCTCCTGCGCGGCAGGGACGCCTTACCCTGATCCGCCAGCTGCGTGCCAAGCTGCGCGGCCACCAGTCTGCCTGAACCGGTAAAAACCCCCTGCAGCAGAAAATCGAGCCGCTGTGCAGATTGAAGATCGGTGGCCTGCCTCTGGATCTGTTCGGCGACCTGTATGGCCAGGTGAGCCGCATCGCCCTGCCACCCTTTCGGCAGCCGTATATTGATATTGTCGATGATCACCTGGCGGCTCACGTCGCCTCCCCCTGACTGATCTCTCTTGGCAGAAATCCGGCCAGCTGACGCAGCTGGTTGATGCGGGTCTGGCCATCGCTCTTCTGCAGCACACGCCAGACTCCTATCGCCACCTGCTGCATTCCGATGGGAGAACAATCCGCTGCGGCCAGAATCGCCGCATGGTGCGCCGCATTGCGGATCTCGCCACCGGTCAGGGCCACCGCCTCCGCCACCAGCGCAAGATCCAGATCTGCGGCTCTGGGCGCTTTTTGCGGTAGCAGGTGCTGCCACAGGGCCAACCGCTCCTGGGCTTCGGGACGCGGGAAGGTGACCACGAAATGGAAGCGGCGCTGAAACGCCTGATCGATCTGCTTACGCAGATTGGTGGTCAGTATGCAGGGTCCCTGGTGCTGCTCGATACGCGACAGCAGATGGCTGACCTCCATGTTGGCGTAACGGTCCCGGGCATCCTTGACCTCGCCGCGCTTGCCCATCAGAGCGTCCACCTCGTCGAACTGCAGCAGGATATCCCGCCCCTGTACCGCATCGAACAGAGCGTTCAGGTTTTTTTCGGTCTCGCCAATGTACTTACTCACAAGCGCCCCGAGATCGACCCGGTAGAGGTCCCAGCCGAGCTGTTTGGCGATTACGCTGGCGGCAAAAGTCTTGCCGGTTCCGGAGGGTCCGCTGAACAGTGCTATCGGGCCGCCTGCGGGCCGGCCGCCCCACTCGTTCACCACCTGTCCGGCATGACTGATCCAGAGCAGGTACTCCTGCAGCATGCGGCGCTGCGCTGGCAGAATGATCAGCTCATCCCACTCCGCCTGAATATCGATCGGCACCGCGCCGGGCACTCGCAAACGGCGTCTTGGCAGACCCGTCAACAGGGGCAGGAGAGCCGGATGCGGCTGCAACTGCAGCAGCGGACCCTCCCCCTCGCCCAGCACCAGTCCACGGCCGACCAGCTCGCCCTGCTCCTGAGCCAGCTGCTCGGCCAGCGCATACTCCTGGTCGGTGAATGCCAGCAGGCGATGCAGAAAGGCCAGGGTTGGATTGATGGTGCTGCTCTGTTGCAGATCCTGAAACAGCAGCGCCACATTCGGATTGATTGCCGGCGCATAGATGGCTGCCAGCATGTCCAGAGCCAGTTCCGGCAGGTTCTCCAGCGGCAGGCTGTTCCAGAGTCTGCCCTCCTGACGCAGCAACTCCACCTGATGCTGGCTCTCCCTGAGCTGAGCCAACAGGCCCTCCGTGGGCTGCCTTCCTCCTCTCGACTCAAGCAGACAGAAGGCGAGCAGCTCGATGCGCTTCCACTCCGCGCTCAGGCTTGCCGGACGGACCATCTCCGCCACCACAGCCATCAGGGTGCTCCTCTCGTTACCGTGATCAGCAGCGGATTGCTGCGAATGCGGAGTCCATCGGCGGCCGCATGCGGCAGATCGATCCACTGGCCGGTATCCGCCTGAAGACGTATGTGACGCTCGGCAAACAGCTGCAGCTGCCAGCTGTTGTTGCTGTTGTCGAGATCGGTCCAGTGGCTCAGATTCAGAGCGAATCCGGTACCGGCCGGAGCCGGCAGGTTCTCGACATCGAGGAGTACCGCATCCGCCGACAGACTGAGCACGGGGTCGATATCGATCCACTGTCCGCTGCTGCGGTCTGCATCCGGGTTCTGCAACAGCTGCCCGACCAGGGTCAGATCGCCGACAAGTGTGGTATCACCGCCAATCCAGATGTCGAGCTGCGGAAAGCCGGTAAAATCCGCCAGACCACCTACCACCGGTACCTCCATGTTGAGTGCAAGGGTCGCCTCCCGGCTGCCCGCCGCGCCGGTCACCAGCACCATGGCCGGTGCCCACTGGGGATTGGAGCTGTCCACCCGTACCGAAGGCACCGTGGGATAGAGTGTCTCCCGGCCTGCCGGCCAGGGGCGATTGCGGTTGTTCATATTGCTGTCGGCAAAACTGCCCACCGAAGCCACCCGCGCCGCCTGGGTTGTCCGCACCAGCGGCTCCACCGGCGCCAGCGTGATCTCATATGCCAGCGACGGCCGGTAGACGGTATCACCCTGCGTCGACCAGATCTGGTTGATCTGCTCATCCGCCAGCGGATGGGGGATGAACTGGGTATGCCACACCTCTCCCGGATTGTCGCCGTCGATCAGCATCACCGGCTGCTCCTGGAACAGGCGCATAACCTGGGAGAGCATGCGCAGCTCGTTGATACCGGCTGAAAAATCAACAGTGGCGTCGTTGTCCACATCCTCGTCTATGCCGACTGCGGTGATCACACAGAACATCTTTATCCACTGCACATCGCCTGGCCGTGCCGAGGTTTCAAAGGTGAATGGTTCGAATCGGTAGAAAAACAGATTTAGCGTGTTGGTGTTGTTGACCGCGGGCAGGTTGATCCCCGGCGCACCTATAGTCACGGTTACGTCCCAGTCGGGCGGACTGGGAGTCTGACCCAGGGTGTCCAGATGCTCCCTGACCTGGTTGCAGATTTTCGCCAGCGATGAAGTGGGCAGCGGCATCTCACAAACCTCTCAAGCCGAATGGGTTGGAGGCTGACGGCCTGACGCTGCGCCTGTTCTGTCTGGGCCTGGCGGGTGTCTGATCCTCCACCACCACATTGATCTGGCCGATGCGCACCTGGGGAATTTCCGGTGGCTGGTCCCGTTTTACGGAATGCCGCAGAGATGTATTACCTGCTTCGGCTCGCTCCGGCTGTACCATTGCCTGCATGCGCGGTGGAGTCGCGGCTTGCCCATGGCTGTGGGGGCCTGCTGCGGAAGACTCCCCGGCCGACTCGCTTGCCGGTTGTTGAGCTGCCCTCCTTCCCTCAATAGGCAAGGTTGCTGCCTGCGGGGGATTGGCAGCAGACTTATTTTCGGTACCAGGTGTGAGTGAATCTACCGGTGGCTGTGGCGCCATGACCTGAGTCCCAGCTGCCAATAGCGGGATCTCCGCGGCTGCAGGTCGCATCGGGCCCGGCGGCGCTGACAGGCTGTCCCGTGCCGTGGATACCAGCGAAGCTTCATAGGCCCGACCTGCCGGAAATGCAGGAGTGGTACCAGGCAGCGGAGTCTCACGGCTGCCGGTTGCAGCTTCAGCCGCTCCTGTCTGCAACCGCTCTGCGTCTGCCGCAGCGGTATCAGGCTCACTGCGCATCAGAGGCCGGGCAGCCGGATCATCATTCATCGGGGGCTCGCCGGTGCCCATGCGGCCTTCAGCTTCAGCTTTGGGTGCAGATTCTCCGACTTGTGGTGTCACCCTTTTCGACTCCCCGGTGACCTGAATTGGCCGGTTCTCCACATGATCGGATGCTCTCTCTTTAGTATTCTTCAAAGCGGAGTAAGGTGCAGGCTGCGAAGTCTGTTCATGCATCCGCAACGATGAATCCTCCTGCGCGGGATGCGGCTGAGTGAATGGCGCCGCCGTCTGCCGGTCCGAGACTGCAATCCCGCTGCGCCTTGCCGGCTGCCTGCAGTTGTTGATCAGTGAGACGAGAAATTTCACCAGGCTCCTCCTTGCAGGCCTTGAACCAGATCATCGGCCCTGTACTTTCCGAGACTCCGGTCGATCAATTGCAGATAGCGCTCCCGTCTGGCCCTGGGGAGTTGCAGGATATCCTTCTCCGACCAGTGGTAGTGAAATGCCAGATTGTGGATATCCAGATCCAGTGAAGCCGTCTCGCGAACAATCCATGCATAGGGATCTATGGCCGCTTCCTGCTGCAGATTGCAGTGGGGACATTCTATGCTGGCCGCCACTCCCGCCTGGGGTGACATATCGTCCAGCACCTGATCCAGTGCCTCCAGATCTGCGTCATTCAGACGATCCACCTCCACCGGCTGCTCCTGCGAACGCAACAGACGAAAGAGCAATTCACTTAGTGGGAAGCGGCTACCGGAATCCAGGGTCGAGACAAACTCCTCATCGCCGCCATTCGGCACCCGCAGGCTCACCTCACCAATGCTCAACGAGATCTCTCTTTCCGGATAACCTTCACCCGCCGGCTTCATCGGCAGGCTGCCCGGAACTATCTGAAACTGAAGCTGCTCACCGCAACCGGCGCAAACCGCGGTAATCCAACGCGGGGAGGCATCGATCAACGCTTCGAGCTGCAACACCAGGAACTGGCGGTCACCGGCGCTCAGGGAGCGGCACAAGGCTTCATCCACCGCAAATCCCGCCACCTCGCTAAGAGTGCAGGAGAGCACCCTGGTCACCTGTTCGGGAAGCGTACGGGTGTTGAGGCCACTCTCTGCGAGCGCTCGCTCTATTTCGCCGGTTACCGTTTTGAATAGGTAATCACGCCGCAACCTGCCGTCACGCAGCAATCCGCCTGGGAGCTCCATTGGGGAATCCGCCGGTTATCAGCTTTCCGATGGCTCGCTCACAGCGGTATCCCGCTCCCATCCCTCATGCTGCAGGGTAAGGGTCTGGATACCCACCGTGTTCATCGTATTCGCATCGAACTCCGGCAGCGCCTGATACTCGGAGACCCAGGCCCGGTACAACTTGTACGAGATCGCCACCACTCCCTGCAGATTCAGCACATTGAGCACTATATCCTTGCGGTAATTAACCAGTGAAATGCCTCCGTCGCCCTGGATATTGTTCACCAGGTTGGCCCAGTTCTCGAACACCGGATCATGGGTCAGGCCCTGTTCCAGCGTAACCGGAGGATATTCGGTTCCGCCCGGCATGATGCGCTGATGCGAAGGATCGCCGGCGGAACGCCATTTCACTTCGCTGACGGTCTTCTTCAAAGCGCCCATCTTCTGCAGACCGGCAACCACCTGCCCGTCGATGATGACCTGGAATTTGAAGGTTCTGTATGGATCGTAACGGTGAGCATTCACCGGAAAAAGTGGAGCGGCCATTCCAATCTCCCTAATGTAATATGGTTCGGATCACTGTGCTGTGGGCAAACGTTTATCAGCTCTCTTCACCCACCTTCTGCTGGATTCGCACAATCACGAATTCCGCCGGCTTGAGCGGCGCGAATCCGACCATGACAATCACCTGTCCACGGTCGATGTCGCCCTGAGTCATGGTGTCACCCAGCCCGCAACGTACAAAAAAAGCATCCTTTGCAGTCTGCCCCTGGAAAGCCCCTGCGCGGAACAGACCGTTCATGAAGGCGCCGATATTGGCCCGCAGCGAGCTCCATAGCGGATGATCGTTGGGTTCGAACACCGCCCATTGAATGCCCCGATAGATACTCTCCTCGATATAGATCGCGGTGCGCCGCACCGGCACATAGCGCCATTCCGGATCGGAATTGGTCGACAGGGTGCGGGCACCCCAGAATACCGAACCGAAATTGGGCAGCTTGCGGATGCAGTTGACGCCCAATGGATTGAGCTGATCCTGCTCCAGATTCTCCACCTGGAACTCCAGACCGGCGGCCCCGGTCAGTCTGGACTCGACACCGGCCGGTGCCTTCCACACGCCGCGCTTGCCGTCGATCTTGCTCCACATCCCGGCGGCAATCGTGGATGGCGGTATCTTTACCGTCTTTTTCCTGTCCGGCGCCTTGTCAGGGTGGTAAAGCGGATTGGCCATATCCACCCAAGGGTAGTAGAGCACGGAATAGGTGGAGGTCGGCAGAGACATGGTGGCCACGGTGTTCGCATTATCCAGTTCATGGCCGGCAGGCGGATCGACAATGACGATCCGGTTTTTCATCTTTTCGCAATGACTCAACGTTGCTGCGATCACAGAGTTACCCGTGCCGTCTGCGGCCCAGCTCTCTCCCGGCAGCACGATGATGCTGATGTCACGGTACTTGCGCAGTGTGTTCTCATAGAGCGCGGTATAGTCCGGCGCGGTCGGATTGGCTGCGACGCCGCCGGTCAACTGCAAACCGTCGTCATCACCATCACCATCGCCATCCACATTGGTCACCGGATACTGAGCCGTTGTTGCGCCGGCCAATACATCGACCGTTACCAGTGCTGATCCGGCATTGACAACGGTTTCGGCAAAATCGGCGCTGCTCGAAACCATCGATACAGAAGAGAAGGATTCGAGCGCGGTGAATGTTCCGCTGCCGTCCTGATTACCCACATGGATATCGAATACAAATGAGATGTTGCTGATGGTGACCGCTACCGGAGCACTGCCATCGGTCACATCAGTGAAAAGCATGACATTTGCCGGCGCTGTATCCTGCACCGTTAACGTATCTGCCGTAGTGGGATCCACATCTTCATCCGACAGGGCTGTGGAAGCCTGTGCCGCAAGAAGCAGAGACTCAACGACGTTGTCCACACGAACCAGACTGGACCTGCCGTTCACCTTGGTGGATACGAAATCGCCCCGCCTGGAATCAAGCGAGAGTCCATAGAAGCGCTCCCGAACCGTGCCGCTGAGACTTACCTCTAGATCGAACAGCAGTTTTGGATCCGCGGCTCTCACATACAGATCATCTCCCCAGGCTCCGGGACTGTTGGCGGTTACGGTCATCACATCGACCAGTCCCGTCGCAGCGTCCCTCAGGGTCACACTGGATGACCCGGTGGCGCCTGAAGCCAGCCGGCAGATAAAGGCCGCTCCACCACCGTTAAGATAATAGGCCTGCAGCGCCAGGCCCATGTTATCCGATTCGCTGGTGATCTGGCCAAACTCGGAGACATAATCTCCGAAGCTGCCTATCAGCACCGGTTCTCCAATCGGCCCCCGATTCGCGGCACCCACGAATGCCGCCACCGAGGTTGCAACACCCTCAATCGGGCGCGAACCGCTTGGAATTTCCTCCACATAGACACCGGGGTGCAGATAACTTGGCATGTTCCTCTCCTTGCGTTGCAAATAGATCAAACCAGGTGACGACTGTGGTCATGCCTGAACTAATCTATCAATGTGATTGTTCGATATAAGCGGGGATTCCGAACCACCTCTGCCTGCGGGCAGAGCATGTTAAACCTCCTTGGTTTTTATTCCTTTAAGCTGGGTTCAGCTACTCAATAACACTAGCCGAACGCATCCGAATTTCAAGATTAACCAGATTCAACCGGGTAATGTCTACAAGCTGCCGTTAATAAAATTCTACTACCTTTCCACGCGCAAAATTTGTTAACTGTTACCCACTCCAAACAGTACCAATTCACTTGCGTACGAATTAATCTAGTGCCCATCCAGAAAGGGAGTTCCCTCTCCCCTAAGTAGGGGAGAGGGCTAGGGTGAGGGGTATGAAAATCATGAGCTTACCCCCTCACCCCAACCCTCTCCCTCAAGGGAGAGGGAGTTTCTGGACAGATACTAATCTAGCAGCTTACACCCGGGCCACCGGGAACCTCCCATCTGGGGACGGCCAGGCTTGCGACATTAGCAACGTCGGTGCTGCCGGCGCTGACAGAGCGCATATGCGAGCGGATTGCAGAAATGCCATCCTCGGCCTGTTCGGCTATCTGTTCGGCCCCATATAAACCGAACCATTTGCCGGGTACATAACAGTAGGCGCTGGCACCGGCCGCGGAAGCACCGGCCTGACTGGCGATAGAATTGGCCATATAGGCAGCTCCGGACGGATGGTGCTGAGACTGCCAGGAGTGGGCCGCTTCATGAATCAGCAGACTGGGGTTTGATCCCGGGGTGGCATAGGCTGATGAGCCGATCTGAATGACGGTCACACCGCCGATCAGCGGAAGGTTCATATAGAGTGTAAAGGGACGACCGCCGCCACCCAACCCATCGGAGAGAAGAATCCTGCTGAAATTCAGACTGCTGCCATATACTGCGCTGAGAATGCCCTCTTCGGTTGAGTCCAGAAAGCGCATGCCACTGGGCAGCTGAATACCGAATGGAAGTCTTTGTATTCTATCTCCCGGCTGCGCCTGGCCCTGCTGTACGACATGTGTTAGTTCGTGTGCCAGCAGATGACGCCCCGCGTGAGAATCGGGCTGATACTCTCCGTCCGCGAATACCAGATCGCGACCCAGGGTAAAAGCGCGCGCATTGATCTCTCTTGCCGTTGAGGAAGCCTCTTTTCCGATATGCACCCTTACATCCGAAAAATCCCGGGCAAAACGGGGTTCAAAAAAAGACCGGGTGGAGGCACCCAGCGGTTTACCCGGTGAATTCAATAACCGCTTCACACTGGCGGGAGCGTCCGATTCCGCACTGCCCGAGCGGGATCCTGGCTTGGTTTGAATATTTGTTTCCAGCTCTTTTTCCGATTCCAGGTGACAGCCACCGGAACAGGTCTTGGCCTGCAGCGCTTCAGGCCGCTGTATCTGCATCACCCGGTCAGCAATGTGATCCGCTTCACGTTCATAACGATCATTGGGTGCGCCTATTCTGAGTTTTGCCTGAAGAATGGACCTGACGGAATCGGCCTGCCTGGCGGAAACCGGTGTGGTCTTTATCTGTGGATATCTCTGCTTGTGTCTCGGCAGACGCGCGCTGAATATAGACATCATCATTCCCTTAATCTGTGACAGCCTCTCTGTTTTATCGCGCGACTATCATGCTATTGTTTCAGGCAATAGAAAGGCGCGTTGCCTCAACTCCGACCTACTCTCCAGCAAGGCAGAGTCGCACATTAATCCGGCTACGGAAACCATAACCAGATTTCACATTTCAAACTACAGCGACTCTGAACGACTATACTCTGTCTTGGATTCAGTATAAGCACTCATAACGACTATTCAAGCCCGTTTTTTTCAGCAGCTGGGCTGCTGACCTGGATTTTTAGTTGAGCGACTTTCGTCAGATACTGATAGGGAGACCTGACTATAAATAAACCTCAGCCATTCCTAGAGCCACAATGGAATTGGCGGTGTGCGAACGGCAAAAGGTAGGGAGGAACAAGCGCAGCGGTTCCACCCTATGTTTTGCGATGCAGTGTCATGATCCGGAATCCGGTGATTCAATAGCTGAGTCACGTAAATAATCAGGCGGGGAGATGCTAATGCAGGTTCAAGAGAAGCATTCAAAAAGCGTTCAGAGGAGGAGTCCGGCAAAACCTGCAGCATCGCGTCAGGCGGTATATGAACAATGCCAGGATGTTAAGGCCGTACTGCAATTGCAGCGCAGTACCGGATATTCCGTCAGGAAGCAGGTTAAACATAACTCGTCCGGAGCAGATCCAAACAGTGGCGAGGCGCCGGTTGCTCCAGACCACGAATCTGAACAGAGACCGGAATCCGGCATCGAACAGCAAGAGCAGCTGAAAGACCATGCTGGCATACCCCTCTCGCTGAAGAGGGGCCTGGAAACCCTCTCCGGCCTGAGTCTCTCGAATGTGCGTGTGCATACCAACTCATCCAAACCAGCCCGACTCAATGCTTTGGCCTATACCCAAGGGCACAATATCCATCTCGGTCCCGGTCAGGAGAAACAACTTCCTCATGAGGGATGGCACATTGTGCAGCAGATGCAGGGACGGGTGCGGCCCACAATCCGTGCAAACAGTGAATCGATCAATGACGACGCCGGCCTGGAGCGGGAAGCGGATGAAATGGGCGTCAGAGCGATGCAGAGCAGACCGGAAAACCGAGCGAACAAGCGCACCAGTGCTCCCCGTCTGTTCACCCAAACAATCATACAGCGGCGAAGGGTACCGGGCGTCGCCGATATCCTGGACCTGGTCTGGGAAGAGAACGCCGCCGCGCATGCCACGGGTCTGCGGGAAATTGTGCGACGAGCCTGGGCGGAGTTGACCGCCACCCAGCGAACCGCGGTCGGTCGACGCGTGTTGAGAGGTTTTACGCTCGCAGAATTAAATGCGCTCTCTCAGGCTGATCGGGATATATTTTTCGCCCAGGCCATCCGGCAGGAGGTTCCGGGCCTGATCCATGGCGACCCGGGTCTGTATCAGGTGGGCGCACGAACGGGTACCAATGACGCCGCAAACATCACAACGCTTGTGAATGGCGCCAACACAATATTCAGTGCAATCGCATCCGGTTCGCATGATGCATCAGTCGGACAGATATTCGGCACCGCCAATATAACAACCGCGAAAAGCCGTTATGCTGCCGCCCGTGTGCGCATGAACTTTCTCAAGACCCGGAACAAGATTGTCACCGATCGTTCCGGTTATTCCGGTGAGGTGGGTCTTGGCGGCTTGACCAATTCCGCTCAGATCATGGTCTCTTTTCAGACGATAGATAATCCCACCGACATGGAATCCATCGTGACCATGATTCACGAAGCGATGCATGCGGGCAATAACAGCGTCACTGATCTGGGTTACATATCCCGGGCGAATTTTCCCCGCATGCAGGAAGCCGACAAACTCAACAATGCCGCGCACTATGAGGTCGTTCCCCGACGGATACTTGGGACCGCGGATTTTACTTTTGCCGGGCAAACATTCACGCCCGCAGGTGCCACAACCTCCACCGGAGTGGTCACACCATCTCTTACCCCTAGAGAACAGGCAGTACGCGAAACGTCTGAAACATTCCGAAAAGCATGGACGGTCGGTTTGAATCTGCACAATCTGTTTGTTGAGGTATATCGCAATCCATCCGTTTGGAATCGCGATATCTCGGCCAGATTCGGTGTTTCGGCCGGTACAACTTTTGCCAACTCCCTCCCCTTCTGGTCAAAAGTTGAAAGCCTGACCGTACATCGGAAAACCAATATTGATTCAACCAGCAGTGATGTCTCGGTACATCCGTTTTCCATAATTGATATCGCACTATCTGAAGGTCTGGTTCGTAAATTAAGTCAGGCAATGGATCACTCACCGCAGACAGAGGCAGATGCTCTGGCGTTGGAAACTGCCCATGCGACAACGGCTGAACAAACGGCGATTGTGGGTGACATCAACGCCGAAACGGATCTTCTGATAAAAATCATCCTGGAGCACAGAGTTGGTCAAATAACCGGAGGTGTACTTCGTGACAGACGGGCAGTGAAACGGATGGCACAGGCGAATAACGGGACATTTTCCGATATGCTGGTAAACAGACCGCCAAGCAGTTTCCCATAGAATGAAAACTCCCCGCCGATATGGAGGAGGGAGCATTGCCGCTGGATCGCCTGCACCGGCAACCGAAGAGCAGTGGCGTGAGTTTCGGCTGAAATTTCCCGGAGAGACAATCCCACGGTTATTGCAGCGGGCGATAGAGAATCGCGCATCTCATCTTGTTGCAACGATTTTGACCAATGAGAAGTTCGATATCAATGCCCCCTGCGAGCCGGATCTCTACCCCAGCCTGTCGCCTCTCATGCTCGCCCTGCATGCTGACGATCCGGAAATCATCAGACTTTTGTTTAACGAAAAATCACTGGACATTGCACAGAGTTTGCCAGGTTATGGCAGCCTGAGCTGGGCCGCCAGTTGCTCCCTGGAGGTGCTGCAACTGTTTCTCGATCATCCGGATACCGATATCAATCAGCAGGACCGGAACGGACACGCACTTTTGCATGAAGTCGTTTATGATCTTAATGGAACAGATAAACTGGAGTTTTTACTGCGGCAGGCCAATTGTCAGATCGATATAGAACAGACCGATGGATCCACTCCTCTGTACAGGGCGGCTTTGGCTGGCAATATCGATGCTGTCGATCTGTTATTGAACTATCCGGTGGATGTGAACAACCGGAACAATGACAATGCATGGTCCGTTTTACATGTTGCCGCCGCAAATAATTTTTTTGAAATAGTCGAAAAACTTGTTGCTCAGCAGACAGTAAGTGTCAATGCCAAGGACGATATGCAGAATACACCGCTTCACATTGGCAGTGAGCATGGTTTTCAACGGGTTGTGGCATCTTTGATCACCCATCCCGATATCGACATAAACAGTAAAGACGAAAAAGGCTGGACACCTCTGCATGCGGCGGCTTTTGCAGGGCATAAAGATGTAGTCGAACTACTGCTTTCACATCCCGCAATCCGGATCAATTCGGTTGATCAGGATCGTCAAACAGCACTTCACTGGGCGGTTCAGAACAAGCAGGCAGCAGTCTCAAAACTGCTGGCAAGTCACGACAGTGCCAATTTATACATAACCGATCGAATTGCGGGACAAACACCATTCGATATGGCAAAGGCCCTGGCATATACGGAAATAGCAGACTTTCTACAGGCGAAGATGAAATCCCACCCACAGTTGGATGAGCTTTCAGCCGATGACGATTACCAACCCAGAGAGTCCTTCTCCGATCTGGATGAGCCGACTTTCCCGCTGGTGCCTGAGATTCTTAAAAAACAGGAATAACCCTTACAGATGCGGCGCCTGAATGTGCATCCAGTCGTAGTTTCGGCTTCGACCAAGACCGGTCCAGCCCTCCTCTTCCCAGATCTTCCACCAGGCGTCGTACTCCGGCCGCGCAAAGGAGGCGCGGTCCCATCCCCAGCGGAATTGATTATTTTCCGGATCATAGTCCACGGCCACTCCCCAGGCATGCATGGACCAGGTGCTGCCCCCCTTTTTCTTGCGCTTGTTGAAACAGCCGCCGAAGAGGTCCAGGCGCAGTTCGATAATGCGCTCTTCGCCATAGTGCTCGTGCACCCTGGTGAGGATCCGGTTCAGACTGTCGTGTACCTTCTCGTGGCAGGAGTATCGATTGATGAGGACATTCTTGTCCCAGGCCAGGCGATGGGTATAGGGTAGATCAAGCATCGTCTGATGGGTGCCGACGTTTCCGAAAAAGGCCCTCACCTCCTCCTGGGTCTGGCGTGGCCAGGGGTGAGGCCGGTGCGGATCGAGCTCCTCGTTGTCCCTGAAATTCGGGGCTGTCAGATTATTCTGGATACGTTCGCGAATGACGTTGACCGCATAGTCTGTCTGGCTGCCCCATAAGCCGTCTATGGCACCCGGATTGACGCCCTCCTCCCTGCAGCGCAGTTGTACATAGGCCGTGAACAGCCGCGTTCTCGGCCAGCTCTCCCAACCAGGCGGAAGCTCTGCTGCTCTGTCTGCCAGCTCCTTCCGCAAAGCCTTCTCGGTATTCGGCCCAAGTCGGCCATCCACGCTGCCGATGCGATGACCCGATTGAATGAGTTCGTTCTGGACAAACCGGATAACCCTGGTACTGATCGACATGACCTATTCTCCCTGCCGCTAGTCTGCAAACTGTTCCAATGACGCTTTAAAACGATTGTACAACGGCGCATATTGCGCCTTCATCCGTTGGCTGCTGTAGATAAACTGGAAAGTCCAGCCCACCGTCTGATCGGGCGAAACAAACGACTCGATCAGGCGTTCGTATGATCCATCCCGGGCACGAATCAGGGTTGAGCGCTTTATCAATCCCTCATCGGTCTGCTCGGTGAAATCAAGCAGAATCTCCTGAGCAGGCTTGAATACTATTTCAGGTGCTGCCCGGCGCCACTGCGGTGAAAGAACGTAGAACGATACCCCATCCTCCCTGGCAGAAAAAAACACGCTGTCAAACGAGCCTTCCTGCTCTGCCGCAAGTGATGGCTTGGCAATAAATCCATCCGGATAATCAATGTTGAACCAGGCGCCCTGATAACGCCGCCACTCGCCTTCTGCCATGCGCTGACTGCTGCCACTCTCTACCGCCGGCTCTATCGTCGCCGCACAACCGAAGATAAAAAACAGTGTTAATAGAAAAAGCGCTCCTGTTTTCAAAGGCTGTATACCCGAATGCTGTAAAAAATCATCAGTAGCCTGGATGGAGCGAAGCGGAATCCGGGATCGGAGCACAAACATAGCCTCTTTTCTACCCGGATTCCGCTTTGCTCCATCCAGGCTACAAATCACTAGTGACTCAACATCTCGGGGAGTGAATATGAGCCACGGGTTCGCTGGTACCGATACGCTTTTTTTTGTAGGGCGAAAATGACTACATGCCCCAATTTTATGCAACTGGTAAGTATACTCCACCCCCGCAGACCAGATGCCTGTCCGCCAAAAAGCCGGGTAGTAAAGTAACCGCTCCTTCGTGAGATTGACAGTAACACCGGGCAATCATCGGCCTGCCAGATGCTGCTCCATCGCACGCTTTCCCGCGGCAACCAGTTTATCCCTTCTCTGATCCGACATATCAAACTCCATCGTGCCGTAGGTTTGCGCCGGCAAACGGCAGATCAGATCCTTATTGGCGGTGATAAGTTGGTTGTCATGCGCGCCTCTCATGGTCTCGACCAATCTTGTGACCCTTTGCACAAGACGAAGTTTCTTGATGTCTCCCATCACACCTGCGCGATCGTCGGCGGAGTCGTTGGGTGGCGGCGGCGCACCCGGAACCCCAAGCGTTTCATCGATCAGCATACCAAGAACCTTTGTCCGGTCAGGCGGAGTATCACCCATTACAGCTCTGGCGGATGGCTCGTCCGAAGTCAGCAGATTGATTGGGAAATTCGACAACACACCCCCATCGACCACAGTGTGATCCGTCAGATCCAGTTCGCTGTCGACTGCTAGGCCCGACGCATCAAGCAGTTGGTAGGGATTCCACGCATCCTGCCAAATCACCTCCTGCCAGGCAAAAGGAATACTCATGGACATACGTACTGCCCAGACCACCGGGACATTGGGTGCGGTACGATGGTTAAGCACCAGCAGGTTTCTGCCAGTGGTATCTGATGCCACCACGCTGAGATCTCTGCCGGTGGCATCGTGCAGCTGCAGCAGCGTCATGCCGGCATAACCGTCATCCTTTGCGCTCAGCTTCTTTTGCAGCCATTCTACAAAAGCGTTGCCGACATACAGGCCGCCCCGCTCAACAAAGGAGAAGATCACCGGATAAGCCTTTAGATTCAACAGCAGCGATATGATTTTTCTGTCGGCGGCATCCTCCCAGCGGTTGGGAATTACCGGTATATCAATCTTTCGAAACAGCTGCATGGTTGCACTTTCATCCCTCATCTGCCGGCTGAAATCATCTGCCGTGGGTACATCCATGAATCTGGCGAAAACAGGTTCCCCGTTGCTATCCTTTTCCGCCAGTGCCTGAGCCAGCTCATCTGCGCTATAACCGACCGAAAGAAGCGTTGCGGTGATAGCGCCCGCTGAGGTACCCACCAGACGATTGATGGTATGTCCTCTGCTCTCCAGCGCTTTGAGCGCACCGACAAATACCATTCCCTTTGCTCCACCGCCTTCGAATACGATATCGAATTGCATCACTTCCTCCGTAAAATATATCTGTTTTCCGCATTAAGTATGGTCTTGGAACCCGGTAGTGACAAGATTCTCATTCACCCGCGTGAGGGAGTTCCGGCCAATCTTGATCGATGCACTCCCGAAATATTCAGATCATCCCCGATCAGCATTTTTTGCCGAAAAACCGGGATCTTTCTCCTGTATGGCCCCGCTTTCACGGCGTATGTTGCTGCGCCATTCACTCGGCGACATCCCGGTCTGCGCAGTAAATGCACGTGACAGCGCACTGGCACTTGCGTAGCCGACTTCATCGGAAACAGTCTGCACACTCTTGCCCAGGCGCAGCAGTGAACGGGCAACACTGAGCCGCCAATCTGTGAGGTAGGCCATAGGCGTGGTGCCGACGGTCTCGCGGAAATTGACCGCAAAGCGTGCGCGCGACATATTGGCCAGCAGGGCCAGCTCTGTCAGCCTCCAGGCCCTGCGCGGATCGGCATGGATCGCGTTGATCGCCTTGACCAGGCGCGGATTGGAGAGACCGGCGAGCAGACCGGTCTGGATTCTGCCCTGATCCATCAGCTCCCGCAGCAGCTGGATGATCAGCACCTCGACCAGACGGTTGAGGATCGCCTGGCGGCCGCAATGTTCGTCCGCTGCTTCGGCAAACAGTGCCTCGGTTGTCGCGGCCAGATTCTGCAACTCGGCCAGCTTTACCGTCACCACGCCTGGCAGCGCCGTGATCAGCGGATTATGCAGTCCGGCACCAAACTCGAACGAGGCACAGACGGTATCTGCGCCGTCACTGAGCGGGCTCAGCCGGTGCCTGGCGGGCGCCATGTAAAACACCAGGCTCGGTTCGTCGAGCAGCAGTGCGGCATGACCATTGGATGTAACGCGCAGCCGCCCGGCACGCAGCATGTGAATGTATCCGAGCCCGTCTCCGCCGTCGAAGCTGGCCGACCGGCACAGCGGCCCGGCCTGAAAGACGCGTGCACGCAGATCGAACCATTTGAGCAGGGAAACCAGTCTGTCACTCATATTCCGATACTCTCTATCAAAAATGCGAGACTATATGATATGCAAAGTCTCGCACTGTTTGCCACACTCTCCTCACGTCCCGGAGACGACAACCTGAAATCTTTGGTTAGAGGAGAGAAACACGATGAAACAGAGAAAACACCCAACCAGGTCTAATCATTGCCCGCGCACGCGTCGCGGTTTGGCGGCGGCAGTCGCGGCAGCTTTGTTAGGCGGCATGGTTGTGACCCAAGCCTTCGCCAGGCCAGGCTACGCCTGGGGTGCGAAGTGGACCGATAGCGGCGAGTTGGTGCTGCCGGACGATTACCATACCTGGGTATTCCTCGGCGCACCGTTGACGCCAAACGCGTTGAATGGCGGCAAAGCCGGCTTCCCCGAATATCACAATGTCTATATCCACCCGGAAGCGTTCAAGGTCTTCCGCAGCACCGGTCAGTTTCCTGAGGGCACGGTGCTGCTCAAGGAGTTGCAGCTGACCATGCCGGGCACAAATGAAGACGGCTCGCGTACGGAGCCTTCGGGTCGCGGCTACTTCCCCGCAACGCGCAACGGCATAGATATTTCGGTGAAGAACAGCGAGCGTTTCAAGGAGACCAACGGTTGGGGCTTTTTCAACTTCGGTCACCATGCCCCACCCTATGCGAAGAGCGCAGCTGCCGCACCAAAAGAGGCCTGCGCTGCCTGTCATATCGCCAACGGTGACAATATGGTGTTTACCAGGTTCTATGCACCGATCCTGAACGCGAAGTGACGGCCATACGGAATCGGGCGCCAAACGGCGCGTGATTCCATCACCATGGTCACAGATCCGGGGACAGTATGCTGATTCAGGAGCAGCAGGTTGATTTGATGCAAACCGGTATACTGTTCCCGGTCTTACCGGAGATCGAAGATGCAATGTAGCAGACACCGCCTGCCGACAGAGGAGCTCATCGGGGTCCTGGCCTGCCTGGAGTATCGCGCAGGGGATTTGGGCGGATTTCTCGATGAGATCGCACAAGGATTCAGTCGCGTTCTCGGCGTCGACTGGAGCGTCGTCACGCTGTTGGAGCGGGACCAGCGCTATACTGTGGCAGGTGACTCGGCGGCCGGCCGCACTAACGGCGAAGCGCTATTCAACCTGCACGGCACCGTCACAGCGCACGTTATTGACAGCGCCGAGCCGTATTGTGTGGCCGATGCCCGTATGGATCCGGAATCCGGTTCAATGCCCGCAGGTTTCAATGCCTATCTGGGAGTGCCTTTAAAGACGGCGGCCGGAGAGATCATCGGCACCGTCTGCTCCTTTGTCCGCAGTGTGTGTCAATTTGATGAGCGGGATATCGCGGTTGCGCGGGTCTTCGCGGCCCGCGCCGCAGCGGCAATCGAACAGCACCGGTCAACCCTGGCGCTTGCCGCTTACAATGATCAACTCGAGCTGGCGATAGAACGCCGCACCTCGGAATTGCGTGCCGCGCAGCAGCAGCTGATCCAGCGCGAGCGGCTGGCGGCGATCGGTGAGTTCTCTGCCAAGATCGTGCACGAAGTGCGATCACCCCTGTCGACCATGATGATGGCGCTGGACCATTTGCACCAGCTGGAGCTTCCGCAAACGTCGAAACGGCGGTTGACTCTCGCGCAGGAGGAGGCGGGGCGGCTGAACCGCCTGCTGGGTGAGATTTTAAGCTACGCCACCCCAGGCGCCGGACGCAGGGAGTGGGTGGATGTCAACGCACTCGTACAGCAGACTGTTGCTGCATTCAACGATGCCGCAAACGGACGCTTCGGTGCGCAGCGGATCAGCTGCCGATGCGACATCGGACGGCCGGGCGTGACAGCCAATCCGGACAAGCTGCGCCAGCTGCTGATCAATCTGTTGAGCAATGCCTGCGACGCCTCCCCGGTCGGCACGGAGGTCACAATCGAAACTCGCGAGGTGGACGCTCAGGGCATGATGGGCATTTGTATAAGCAACCATGCAGGTGACATCCGATTGGAGTGCGACCTGATGTCCGAACCCTTCTACTCGACCAAGCCACAGGGTACCGGGCTCGGTCTGGCGATTGTAAAGGGGATAGTCGATGCCCTCCAGGGCAGCTTCTCGATAGTGCAGGAGTTAACCGGCAGGGTTACCGTACTGGTGATGTTGCCGGCTTCGGCAGAGGGGACCGATGCGGCATCCATCGATGCAGAAAGTTGCCATAGGGAACAGAGTTTACGCGGTATTTCGTGTGTAGCTACCTGAGTGCGGTTGCACGCCTACACAACCATCAGTTCGTAGGTTGTGTATCGGTCGCCCAGAAGTTCGGTCGTATACACCTTCCGGGCTATCCTGCGCAGGAATCTGTATTCAGGCCGGGTATGCAGCAGATGCAGGAACACCTTCTCATGGCCGAGCACCCTGGCCCATCCCATGACGTCACGAAATATTCGGGGTCCCAGCCCCCACTGGTTTTCGTCGATGACAATGGCGATCTCATATCCGTTTCCATCAAACTGTATACCACACCAGCCGGCAAGCCGGCCGTCGACCAGGAGTGCCCTCACCTTGCAGCCTTGCCGGGAGCCCTCCTCTATCTTGGTTCTTATCCAATGCTTCACCCTGTCGACTGTGAAAAGCTCATGCCCTGTCAGGTGCTCTCTTATCCGCTCCCCGTTCAGTAATACCGCAAGCTCTGCCGCATCCACCCGGTCCAGTCGTATGTACTCCAAGCGTCTCATATGCATATCCCTCGCCGTGCACGCCAGAATCAACCCCAGAGCAGCTTGTCGCCGACCCTCACTCCGCGCCGGCCATGGAACCCATCGAGACTGATCCGCCCGACCGGCTGTACCTCGACATCCGGCAAAAGTTCATTGTAGCTCAGCACATGCAGCGCCGGCATGGACGCAGCCACAAGCCGCCGCATGACAGCGCGAATCTCGAGCAGGGTCAGAATCTGGGGGAGCTGCGTATCGTCCGGGAACGCAGACAGTGGCTCGCGGATCGCCTGCAGGATGCTCTGCAGGCGGGATGGATCGAGCTGCAGATAGCTGCCGGTCGCCGTGCGCCGGATCGCGCGGCGTATGGTCTCCTCTATGGTGGGATCCAGCAGCAGTACGATCAGCCGCCTGCTTCCCCGGCTAAGACGGTGCGTAATTTCACGCTGCAGAGCTGCGCGGGCGTACTCGACGAGCAGCAATGGATCCTGCTCGCTGCGTCCATAGTCCGCCAGCGCCATGAGGATGCTCCGCAGGTTGCGCACGCACACTCCCTCGGCAACGAGACGACGCAGCACATCCGCCAGTACAAACAGTGGCACAGTCTTCGGCACACTCTCCTCAACGAGTCGCGGATAGGCTGCCTCGACCTGCCGCAGTATGGCGGCGACCTCACTGACCCCCAGGAACGCCACCGCCCGGCGTCTCAGTGCGGCGGATAGGGACAATACAAGAAAACCGGGGATATCCCAGGTGGTCAGTCCACTCGCCTGAACGGCCTCTGCCTCCGACGCCGGAATCCACGCGCACTCGCTTTCGTTCGCTGGATTGATGCCCGGTATCGCGCTGATCCCCCGGGCAGACATCGCATGGACACTGTCGTTGACGAGCACTGCATCGGGATACACCGAATGCTGACTCTCAGGAACCCCGTTGATAAGGATACGGAACGCCAAGGGCGGCAGGCTGGCCATCTCCATCAGCCGCACGGCGGGAAACCTGACTCCCAGCTCAAAGTAGAGGCCGTCACGCATCATCGTCTGCCAGGAGTCGACCCATGCATCAACATCGTCTCGCGGCACCCGCTGCGCGAGCCCGCTGCCGATCTCGACCAGGACCGAGTGCCCCGGAGCGGTCGCATTGACGCCCAGCTGCTCAGCGCTCCGGCCGGCACCGGCCATAATCGGCGGTAAAGAGATATGGGTGTCGCCTGTCAACGCCTTCACGGTCTCGATCAGTCTCTGCATTTCTTCATCCCGATCGATACCGTGCAGGTTGGCGAAGCTGCGATTGCGCAGAAACTCAGGCACTGCATCGAGTTCGCCGTCGCACCAAGCGGGCAACACCGGAATCCCCCTGGCGCAGGCCAGGTCAAAAATGGATCGTTTCCATGCATCATTGACCCAGGTTCCAGTGACCCCGGATGGCGTCAGCAGGGGAATAACGCAGTCGACTCCATCGATGCCGGTGTCGATGGCCGCTGACGGCGACAGCCCTGCGCCGCCAATCCAGGGGTCATACCGCAGCCGCATGCCGCAGCGGCCGAGCTGCCGCGCGATCTCCCGCGCTTGTTCCGCATACGCATCGCTGAACGACAGCAGGACACAGGTCGGATGCCGGTTGGATCCCAGGCTCATGATCCGTCTCCTCCGGTATTACCGATCATCGGCCTGCCGCCTGTGCAGAATGCAATGACGCCCTCCACACGCAGCTCTACGCCGGCGGCGATCTCCGCCCGTGAGAGCACCTGCAGCAGGGAAAATTCGAGGCTCACCAGCCGGCGCATGAATCGCCTGATGCGGGTATCGGTGACGAGCAGCGGCACACCGGCTGATCCGGGCCCCAGCCCGGTCAGGCAATCGCGGACTGCGGAGAGGATGGCCTGCGTCGCTTCCGGTGCCAGCTGCAGGTAGGGTCCCCCGTCGGTTTGCAGGATGGAATCCACCATCTGCGACTCGATCTCCCGGTGCAGCTCAAGTACAGAAAGCTGGTTCCGGCCGCCGGTGAAACGCATCGTAATCTGTTCGGCGAGCGCATGTCTGATCTGCTCCACCAGGAGGAGAGTGTCGCGGCTCTCCCGGTATTTCACTCCGCGCCGCCGCACCGCATCGAGAATGCGGCCCATGTCGCCTATACCTATGCCCTCCTCCACGAGTTGCCTCAGAGCCAGTGTCAGCTCAATCCAGGAGATGCCGGCCGGGACGGTGGCATCGACAAGCTCGGGCACTGTCTCCCGGAACGAGCTGACGAGACGATGCACACCATCCATGTCGAGGAACAAGGATGCCTGGCGACGGATTAGCGACCGCAGGGCCAGCGCAATGTATTCGAGGGTGTCCCAGCTCTCGATGCCCATCCCGGTGGCAGCGGTGCGGTCGGCGGCGTCAATGCGGGAAACGGCAAGGGTGGTGATCACGTCTTCGTAAGGTACTGCCCGAATACCCTGTGCGGCCAGGACGTCAACCGCAGCAGCCGCCAGCACCTCCGCGCGACCCAGTTCGAACATCGCCTCCGGCACCTCGTCGATGCTGATGAGCACGGCGCGCGGCGGCATCTCCGATGTCACCCCGCGCACGCGGATACCGGGAAAAGGAAAGCCGAACTCAGCCCGCAGATCGTCACGCAGTTGGCGGGCCAGCACATCGAGAAAACGGTTGTGCCCCACGCCGTCCGGCTCGAACAGCGGAATCAGCTCTGCGCCGACCTCCAGCGTAATCGGGGTAAGAATCGGCACCATTGGCACCGCGGGATCATCGGCGACAAGCTCCGCATCGGGGACGGCAATAGCGGCCTCCTCAGCGTAATGGCGCAGGATCTCTAGCAGATGTCTGAATCCGAGCGGATAGCCGCCTCCGGCAATATCCGCATAGCTGCGCTGAGCCAGGAAATCCGGGATCTCACAAACTTCGCCCCGGACCGGGATGATGGCGATGCGTTCACTCCTGGCCTCGACCTCGAACTTGTGGCGCCACTCACGCTCGACCCAGTTTGACCCAACGCTTTGCCGGGTCAGAAGTACGATCACGAACTGGGAATCGTGCAGTCCCTGCTCGATCTTCTGCTCGAACATCTCGCCAACCCGAATCTCCCATTGATCGAGCCAGACGTCGACGTTCGCCGCCTGCAGGTCCCCGGCCAACCGGCGGGCCAGGACCTTGTCAGCACTACTGTGGGAGAGAAAAACCTTCATGAATTAGAGAATCGGATTCAATCTCATAATGTTCAGAAGAGAGTAAAGTTCGGTGACAACGAATACTGGTGGCCAGTGCTGTCCCACAAACTCCCTCTCCCTCCGGGAGAGGGTTGGGGTGAGGGAATCTAATATTGCTAAGTTACTGTTTTTGTATATCCCCTCATCCTGTCCTTCTCCCTCGGGGAGAAGGGACCGCAATTTGATGATTTTCATGTCAATGAAACGATTGGCGGTGGTTTCATATACAGAATTCAAGGACTTGTACAAAGCCTCCAAATGTTAATGGGACAGCACTGACTGGTGGCAATACGCAACCGGTCCGGATAATTGCCGTCCAACGCTAGGTTGAGTCGTATAACAGCGTTCAACCAAGTCTGCGCAAGCCCTTATCCAGTTGTCCGTCTTCTCCAGCCGGTAAACCCGAGTAACACGAGCGCCGATCCAAAAAGAGGAAGCCCGGCCGGAATGGGTACTGCCGATATCGCAAACGTGCCGGTTCCCGTTAAAATCGAGTTGCCTTGTAAATCCAGCGTATAAATTTCGTATTCGGATGGTTCCAAAAACGTATAGGAATGAAAGGTGAAAAAGTCAAATCCAATAAGCTCTTCCGGCTGCTTTGTATACGATTGAAAAAAATCATTGGCATTTGACAGCACGTCAAAGAGATATAATTCCTCATCGTCGAAGGGTGGCGGATATGTAGGTGTCAGGATGATTCCATTCAGCACCGGCCCAAAATCGACTGGAATGTCGGATAATCTCTCTGCTCCGGGCGTATCATCGTAGGTAAACCTGCCTGCCCCATCCGGACCCAGGGTGGCGGTAAAAAGAATTTCGTACTCTGTGACGGCCGCCTGAACATGCATAGCCAACAAGAGACTCAAGCCGAGCAGTATGCTAATGGTGGCTCTCATAAACATCTCCTTCTGTTTTTATTGGAAGGAAGACACCTTCCTAAGCCTATAGGATAAAAAATGGCAACCACTTAACCATTCATCCCAGACGCACCTCCACATACCGGCACAATTGCGACAGCATTTAACAGAATACTGCCACAAAAGGCAATGACAAAATGCCGGGGTTCAGTTTCAACCCAATTGGGACGAACATACTAAAAACAGGCGACTAAGCCACCCATGGAAATGCAGACTCCGGCGGCTCCGGCAGGTAGCATAATCGTAAAAATCTCATACACTTTGTTCCCGCCTGCCCGTTTGAATCCGGAACAACATCCGATCCTTGAACACGCAGTGCAATCCGTTCCGAAATTCTGAGCCGTTAGAAGCGGATATCTATACTAAACCTTATCTATCCGATCTGACCAAACCAGGGAAAGGTCTTCAGCAGCCAGATCGAGACAGCGCTCAGATAACCGGTGATCATCGCTAGCCCCATGAGCATCAGGAGCACACCGGCACCGAGGTGCAACACCCGCCCGTGTCGTCGGAGGAATCCCGCGTGATGGAGGAAGCGATTGGTAAAAAGTGCTGCGAGGATAAAGGGAACTCCCAATCCCAGTGAATAGATCGTTAGCAGTGCGGTGCCGTCGCTGACCAGGCCCGACGTCGCACTGAGCGTCAATATCGCACCGAGAATCGGACCGATGCAAGGTGTCCAGCCGAAGGCAAAAGCTAGCCCAAGAAGATAAGCAGCAGTTGGTCGGCTGCCTGGGATATTTCCGTAAAACCTGAACTCCCGCTGCAGCCAGTTAGGCTTGATCACGCCCGCCATGAACAGACCGAACAAGATGACAATCACACCGCCAATAATATTGAGCTCATAACGGTAGGCAGACAACCAACGTCCAATCAGGCTGGCACTGGCACCGAAGGCGATAAAGACCGTGGAAAAACCGAGTATGAAACAGAGACTCAAGCCAATGACTGTCAGTGTCTCACGTGAAGATAGTTGACGGCCCTTCATCTCGTCCAGAGACTGCCCACCGATATAGGAGAGATAACCCGGCACCAGCGGCAGCACGCAGGGGGAGAGAAAAGAGACCAGGCCCGCGCCGAAAGCCGACAGCACCCCGATACCGGATATTTCCAACATCCGTTACCTCCCCATCACATACATTGCATATGCTTCGGCCCCTGGCAATCCAACTCCCTTTTTCCCCACAGGCTTTTCATATAGGCAATCAGATCCACCGCGTCCTGTTTGGTCAACCCTTGTTTGCTCCAGGCCGGCATCCTCTCCGTCCGTTGTGAGCCTTCCAGGATCATCTGGACCAAGGCTTCGTCGGTGTGATGCCAGGCGTGCGCAGAATAATCGAGCGCCGGTGCCATGATATATTTTTCGCTGGTCAGAGCTTCCAGTGTATAGGTCTCACCCACTCCCTCCAGGCCATGGCAACTCTGACAATATGTGGTGAATAACTTTTCCCCTTGCACGGCCGATGGCGTCAGTGTGCGATTACCTGGGTAAGTCTTTTGCCAACTGGCTCCGCCATCATCCGACAAGATTATTTTGCCGAACTGATTCAGACCAACGAGCCTGTTTGGCTCATCCGCGGCTGCCGTTAACTGGGTCAGTACCTGGCCGCCAAACTGATTACCGACCGGTCTCCACATGGGTTCATTGCTTCGGATGCGCAACAACCCCTTGGCCACCACAAATGCATAGAGCGAACCATCCGCCGTTGTATTGATCATCGTCGCCGGAAGCTTGAACGGATAGGAGAGATTCCACGTTCGACCCTCATCGCGACTGACAAAAAGGCCCTTGTCCGTAGCCGCATGGAGCTGAGGCGTTGTACCGGTATATTGGGCGACCCCCTTGGGCTTTGGGAGATTCTCCAGCGTTACTGTCTCTGCCCGGGAAACAGAGGTCAGCAGCGTGCAACAGAGCGCTGTCAAATGCACGAGGTTTCTTAATTGTATTGGCATTGTTTTTCTCAACGATTGTTATGAGTAATTATTGAATACCTGCTTTGCGTTGTTCACGACGTACATAGGCGATAATGTGTTGCGTCGCTTCCGGTGACACATCCGGAACCGGCTGCATGTCGCCGAATGCCCAATGATGGGAACGCACCCCGTCCTTCACCGCCATGTGGAATGCCAGATCCGCGTGATGACTCGGACTATAGGTCTGGTGAATCAGGGGCGGGCCCTGCTGTGTCCCCAAGCCATCCTGTCCGTGGCAGGATGCACAGTATTGCTTGAAATCCGTGCTCCCCTGTTCCGCATCACCTTTGAATCCGACCGGCGGCAGATGCAATGCAATGCGGCGTTGCTCCGGGTCCGGTTGCTCACAGGCATAGATCAGCAGCGGCATAAGCAGGACAAAATAGATTTTCAGACGCATCATTTCTTCTTTGTCAGGCCATCGAGTTTATGTTTCCCGCTGTCTGTACCAGCTTAAGATCCCTTTGACAGCAATAGGTACCAGAGTCAAGCCGCCGAGTAACAGTATAATAAACAAAGCCTGATCCAGGCTGGACGAAGTCAGTTCGCCGCCGAAGTGAGCCAATAGAAAACTCGCAGGGATGAGACCTGCCAGCGTCGCAAGTAGGAAACGCCAGGTCTTGATTGGCGTAAGGCCGGCACCATAGCTCACCAGATCGAATGAGAGAAACGGGATAAGCCTGGAAATAAAGACCATGGCCATCAGGGCATTCTGCGAGCCCAACCAGCCCAACCGAAGCTGCTTGCCGAAGTATCGGGAGAGCATTTCATAGCCCAGCAGACGCGCAATCCAGAAAGCACCAACCGCCCCTATGGTGGCGCCGGCGACCACGTAAACCGTACCCCAAGCATGCCCATAGACAGCGCCGGCGGCCAACGCGATGGGGGCGCTGGGAATCGGATTGATCACGATGGCAACCGCCATCAACGCTATGATCATGATTGGGCCTCCATATCCCAACTCCGAGATCCAGCCATTCAGCTTTTCGGCGTCCATGATCCTGGCCAATATACCGAACTCCTTTAACTGATAATAGGCAAGCATCAGTACCAGGACCAGGATAGCGATTGCGAACACTCGACCAAGCAGGGTTTTCATACGATTGTGTTGTGCATACTCCAACGGCGACATGCAAGATTCGACCTCATTACACCTTGACCGATTTCAGCCGCAGCGCATTACTGATCACCGAAACCGAACTGAAGCTCATGGCCGCGGCTGCGATAATGGGCGATAACAACAGGCCAAACAGCGGATAGAGCACGCCTGCCGCTACCGGTACACCGAGTGCATTGTAGATGAAAGCAAAGAACAGATTCTGGCGGATGTTGCGCATGGTCGCCTGACTCAGTTGCCTGGCCCGCACGATGCCTCGCAGATCGCCCTTGACCAGCGTCACGCCCGCGCTCTCCATGGCCACATCTGTACCCGTACCCATGGCCACACCGACATGCGACTGCGCCAGCGCCGGCGCATCATTGATGCCGTCGCCGGCCATGGCGACCGTACGACCCTCGGCCTGGAGCTTTTTGACGATCTCCGCCTTCTGCTCCGGCAGCACCTCGGCCTCGACACGGTCGATGCCAAGTCTAAGTGCGACGGCCTGCGCGGTGGTTCGGTTGTCACCGGTCAACATGACCACCTCTACACCCGCTTTGCGCAGATCCTCGATCGCCTGTGGCGTGGACGCTTTGATCGGGTCGGCGACACCGATCAGGCCGGCGGCCTCGCCATCGATCGCCACATACATCACCGTGTGACCCTCCTTGCGGCCCGCATCGGCCTGAGCCGACAGATCACCGGGGTCGATCGAGAGACTCTGCAACAGCTTGAGATTGCCCAGCGCAACCTTGCGGCCGGCGATGATGCCGGTGACACCCTGACCGGTGATCGATTCGAATTGCTCGGTGGATGCAAGCTGAATACCCCTCACCTCGGCGCCGCGTACGATCGCCTCCGCCAGTGGATGCTCACTGGCCCGCTCCAGACTGGCGGCGAGGCGCAGAATCTCCTCTTCAGCGAAACCGCCGTGGGGCTGCACGGAGACCAGCTGCGGCCTTCCTTCGGTCAATGTACCAGTCTTGTCCAGCACCAGGGTATCAACCTGCTCCATGATCTCCAGCGCCTCAGCGTTCTTGATCAGTACACCCAGGGTCGCACCCTTGCCGGTGCCCACCATGATGGACATGGGTGTAGCCAGACCGAGCGCGCAGGGACAGGCGATGATAAGCACCGCCACCGCGTTGATAATGGCGTGCGCCAGGCGCGGTTCCGGACCGAAGAAGCCCCAAACGATCAGCGTGATTACCGCGATCAGCACGACCGCTGGCACGAAATAGCCGGCGACGATATCGGCCAGTTTCTGGATCGGCGCCCGTGAGCGTTGCGCCTCGCTGACCATGCGCACGATCTGGGCCAGCAGGGTTTCGCTCCCCACCTTCTCGGCACGCAGCAACAGGCTGCCGGTGCCGTTCACGGTGGCTCCGATCAGTGCATCACCCGCGGACTTCTCCACCGGAATCGGTTCACCTGTAACCATTGACTCGTCCACCACGCTGCTGCCTTCGGTCACCACGCCATCCACCGGCACCTTCTCACCCGGGCGTATGCGCAGAATGTCGTCGGGCACCACCTGCTCCAGCGGGATATCCTCTTCGGAACCGTCCTGCCGTACGATACGCGCCGTTTTCGGAGCCAGCCCAAGCAGCAGCTTGATCGCCGCATTGGTACGGCTGCGCGCGCGCAGTTCCAGTACCTGACCCAGCAGCACCAGAGCGGTGATCACGGCGGCTGCCTCGAAGTAGACCGGCACCGTACCGCCCTCGTGCAGCATGTTGGGCGGAAAAATCCCCGGAAACAGCAGCGCGATGACGCTATAGCTCCAGGCCACCGCGACACCCAGGCCGATCAGCGTGAACATATTGAGATTCCAGCTCACCACCGACTGCCAGCCGCGCACGAAGAAGGGCCAACCGCCCCAGAGCACGACCGGTGTGGCCAGCGCGAACTCGATCCACTGCACCGATTTCATTGAGAGCCCGGCCGGCAGCCAGCCGGGCAGCAGATCCGCCGCCATGGCTACCAGAAAAACGGGCAGGGAGAGCACGGCGCTCGCCCAGAAGCGCCTGCTCATATCAATGAGCTCTTCGTTTTTCTCTTCCACATCTATGCTGCGCGGCTCCAGAGCCATACCGCATTTGGGGCAGTTCCCCGGATGGTCCTGCACTATCTCGGGATGCATCGGGCAGGTATATTCGGTACGCGTTGTCGCCACAGATTCACCAGCCGACTCCAGGGCCATACCGCACTTTGGGCAGTTCCCCGGATGGTCCTGCTCGACACCGGGACACATGGGGCAGAAGTAGAGCACACCGGAGGTCCCCGCCTGCGCGGGGACTTTTTCGGAAGAGATGCCGGAATGGCCATGACAGCAGGCACCGTGCTCGTGTTCAACCTCTGCCTTTTCACTTCCCGCCTGATCCGGCAAATAGTGCTGCGGATCGGCGGCAAATTTACGCCGGCAGTGGTCGCTGCAGAAATAGTACTCGACACCCTCGAACCGGAAGCGATGTTCGCTCTCCTCGTGAACATCCATGCCACAAACCTGGTCGGTATACTGGATGAACTTCAGGTAACGCCCAGGATCAGCCCGAAACTTGTACAGGCAGGCACTGCTGCAGAAATGATACTCCCGGTGTTCGTATATGTATCGCCGATGGTTGTGGGGATCGATCTCCATGCCGCAAACAAGATCGACACCGTGCTGCAATTCACTCATCTTTGCCGGATCTCCCATCACTACCTCCTATCAATTCTTCCCAGGTGTGCCGATATCCTCGCTCTCCCCGACCGACTCGATCAGATGGCAAACGCTCTCTCCGTCCGGGACCCCGTCCGGCATATGCTCCCACTGCGCCAACGCCTGTTCCATGCGCGTCTGCAGTTTCATCATCTGCTCGATCTTGACCCGATTCTCCTCGATACGATGCTGAATAATGTTGCGTACATCGTCACAGGGCGATTCGCCCTTATCTGCGTGTCCGGTGATCTGCCTGATCTCATTGAGGGTGAATCCCAGCTGTTTCGCCATGCGGATGAAACGCAGACGGGTTGCATCCTGCTCGGCGAAGAGACGGTAACCGTTCTCCTGCTGTCCAACAGGTTGAATCAGACCGATGCGCACGTAGTAACGAACCACGTGTGCCGGTGCTTGGCCTTTTATCGCCAATTCATTGACTGTCAGCATCGATCCGATCCTTCTGTCAGAAGTGGCTGATGGCGAATCCCATGATGGAATCCGCCCTCCGCGGGCTTCCAGCTAAGAAAGGGGGACTTACAGATCCCCTGTTTGTTAATTTAGTTAGCATCCAGAAACACCCATCCATGGGATGTTTCTGGAACGAAACCGGAAAATGCGATTTCCCGGTTTCTTCATATTCAATCAGTGCTGTCCCACAAACTCCCTCTCCCTCCGGGAGAGATGGGATGAGGGAATCTAATATTGCTAAGTTACTGTTTTTGTATATCCCCTCATCCTGTCCTTCTCCCTCGGGGAGAAGGGACCGCAATTTGATGATTTTCATGCCAATGAAACGATTGGCGGTGGTTTCATATACAGAATTCAAGGACTTGTACAAAGCCTCCAAATGTTAATGGGACAGCACTGATATTCAATGACTTATTGTCATTGAATATGTTGGCACATCCATGTGCCAAGCTAGTGCCCACCGTTTCCGGACGGACACTGATTTAGATTCTACAACCTATGCGTTGGATACAGGTCAAGCACTATTTTTCGTTAGTCTCGTTTTCCACTTCACGGTGATGTACTCTTCTCAAAAACCTCAGAACCACGCCCGGATTCCGGCGACCAACTGGACATCACTGGTCTCCTCACCTTCGTCTTTGGCAAAGTCCGCAGTGCGCCCGATTTTCTGCGTCCAGTTGACGCCGATATAGGGTGCAAATTCTCTCCTTATCTCGTAGCGCAGCCGCAATCCCAGCTCCATATCGGAAAGCCCGGACCCAATGCCCACTTCCTCATCGTCCTTGCTGTAGAAGTTCATCTCAATCTCCGGAGAGAGGATCAGCTTCTGTGTGAACATGTACTCATACTCGGCATCCAGCCGGGCGCTGACCTGCCCCGATTCACCGACAAACACGCCGGCGTCGACTTCAAAGAGATAGGGCGCCAAGCCTTTGAAGCCGAGTGCCAGATAATCCCTGAGGGGTTCAGGTTTGATGTCCCGGCGCCAACCAGCCTGGAAATCCCAAAACGGCGCGACGGCACGGCTGTAAAGAAACTGCACCTCCGCCTCCGTTGTTTTGCCGTCCGCAAGTTCCACTTCCGTCTTAAACCAGAACTTGTCGAGGTCCTTTCCGACCCAGGCATCGGCATCCAATACCAGGGGATCGGGACCGTCCGCAGCTCTGATCTCCAATTTGTCGATCATCACCTTATAAAGAAGCGGGTCATCCTCACTCCCGGCGAAGAGAGTTGTGGACAATCCAACCGTCATCAATGCTGCTACTGCTTTTTTCATCATTTTCTTATTTCCTCAACTGACGATGACGGTGCGGAACATGCCGGGCATGTGATAGAGCATATGGCAGTGGAATGCCCAGCCACCCTCTGCATCGACCGTGATCCTGAAGCTGATTCGGGAACCCGGTTGCACCACCAGGGTATGCTTGCGCGGTAGAAAGTTGTTGTCGCCGGATTCCAGATCGCTCCACATCCCATGCAGATGCATTGGGTGATACATCATGGTGTCGTTGATAAAAGTGATGCGCAGACGCTCGCCCAGTTTCCAGTGCAGTGGTTCCGCATCTGCATGTCTTACGCCATCGATCGACCAGATGTAACGTCCCATATTGCCGGTCAGATGAAGTTCGACTTCCCGGTCCGGTTCAGGGTGCTGATAGGTTGGGTGCAGGTTCTTCAGGTCCGCGTAGGTCAGCACACGGCGACCATTGTTGCGCAGGCCGACACCGGGATCGTCGAGACGGTATTCGGGCGCTTCGGACCGCATATCCACCTGGGGTCCATTCTCGGTCGGGGCGTGCCGCACCGGTTTCGCTGTGAAGTCCGACGGATTGGGCTTGAGAGGACTCTTATGCAATCCACCACTGCCTGGCATCTGGTGTTGGTTGTGATCCATACCGGACATCATCTTTCCATCCGCCATCTGATGCTGACTGTGATCCATACCGGACATCATTTTCCCATCCGGCATCTGATGTTGGCTGTGGTCCATGCCTGGCATCTGTTGGCCGCCCGGCATCTGATGTTGTCCCTGTTTCATGCTTGACATATCGTGTCCGGCGTGAGCAGTCATGCTCATACCCATATCCCGATGATCCAGATCCTGTATCTGGTCCAGCGCGGGAACCGAAGCAGACAATGACGGGTCCGGTGTCAGGGTTCCCCGGGCAAAGCCGGTACGGGCGATATCCTGGGCAAAGATGGTATAGGCGCGATCACCTTCCGGCTCGACGATGACGTCATAGGTCTCCGCCACACCAATACGAAACTCGTCTACCGAAACCGGCTCGACGTACTGACCGTCCGCAGCTACCACGCTCATCTTCAGACCGGGAATGCGCACATCGAAGAAGGTCATTGCCGAACCGTTGATAAAGCGCAGCCGGACCTTCTCGCCTCGTGTATAGAGTCCGGTCCAGCCCTCCGCCGGAGTTTTACCATTGGTCAGGAATGTATAGGTGTAACCGGTTACGTCCGACAGATCGCGCTGGCTCATGCGCATTTGGTTCCACATCCTGCGTTCATTCCAGGTGGTGGCCAGCCCCTTCTGTTTGAGATCTTTCACGAGATCCGCATTGGTGCGTTCGTTGAAATTGTAGTAATGGCTGAGCTTCTTCAGCTTGCGGTAGACAGCCATGGGCTCTTCATCGGTCCAATCGGAGAGCATTACCACATAATCGCGATCGTAACTGAAAGGCTCCGGCTCCCGCGGATCGATGATGATCGGGCCATAGAGTCCGGTCTGCTCCTGAAAACCCGAATGGCTGTGGTACCAGTAGGTTCCGCTCTGCAGGACGGGAAACCGGTAGCTGAAGGTCTCACCAGGCTGAATGCCTGCAAAGCCCTTGGCTATACCGGGCACGCCGTCCATCGCGCTGGGCAGGATAATGCCGTGCCAATGGATGGAGCTTGTTTCACGCAGCAGGTTGGTGACCCGCAGCGTCACGCTGTCGCCCTCCCGCCAACGCAGGATCGGCGCCGGCAAAGAACCATTCACGGTGGTGGCTGTTCTGGAAACACCGGTGAAGTTGACCGGCTGTTCACCGATGGTCAAATCGAAATCGGAGCCGGAGAGCGTTTGCGGCGCTTGCTGCCCGGTGGCGGCAGCAAGAACCCTGCCGTACAAGCCCAAACCACTCATGGCGCCGGCCACAGCCAGTCCCTGTACAAACCGTCGGCGTGTCAGAACGACGCCCGCGTCGGTCATAGAATCATTATTACTGCGCATTAAACTCTTTTCCTCTACAAATCAATAACAGTCGGCATCGCACTCCCGACAAACGGTCAACGGACAGCCCGGCTTCTGCAAAGCAGTCGGGCAATCCCTGAAGGAGAGCCTTCGGTTGCAAGAGAAGTCAGGGCTTGAATAGGCGGAACAGAGAAGAGACTGAATTGCTTTCTGCTCGGATTCTGCTTCGTTAAGGGTTGTTGAAGCAGGCTATGTGCCAAACCTTCACAATTTTCTTTTTTCTTTATTATTCTGATTGTTATGGAAATTTTCGGGCCAATTATTATGGCCCTGCAACAGGCAGCGGATAATAAAACGTTAATAAATTTCACGTTTCGTTAGAACTTCCCGTGTAATTTGTGAGTGTGACGATCCTCTCGTAACTGTTTGCTCTGGATCGATGATTTCGGACACATCAGGGGTGCGCGAAATAGCGTGATTAAATTGAACTGATGCCATCGAGTGCAGTGCTTGACTTACGCGCAGGACATAGGTTGTATCATCTGGAAATCAATCGAGTTTAGATAACGGCACCTGTACGGATGACATCGAAAATCTGATTTAAAAAAATGACTATAGAGACATAAGATATGAAATCGAAAAAGCCAGTCCCCTATGAAAAGAAAACAGCAAACCATTCCAATACCAAACATATGTGGATGATGGCGATTTGCTGCGTAATCCCAATTGCAGGGTTTATCGCAATTGCTTCGACAGGGATGAGCTTACTTTCACTTGAAACTTTCCTGCTACTACTTTGCCCTTTAGGAATGATGGGCATGATGTATATGATGCATCGAGATGGACAAAAAAATAGTCAGAGCCACTCTTGCTGCACTAGTGAACAAGAAGAATCACTTTCACCTGGCAAGATCGAAGGAGATTCAAACTCTTCTCCGTCCGGTTCGTTTCAACATGGATCCCTCAAAACATAATAGTGCACTCCGTCACGAGTGAAATAATGAATAAAAATCCAGAGAAAAATGATCATAAAATCAGAAAAAGTATGAAGGCTCTAAGTCGCAGTTAATGCCGTTTTTCGACAATCGCATCAGAAGCCATACTGCACTTCCCTACCTCTTTGAATGAACATTGGATAGTCTATTCACCGCCTCCCGGAGACTCGCAAGCGGCAATGCACCCGCCATCGGCACAACGTCACCGCTGCTGTTGTGCAGAAAGATATTTCCTGGCGTACCGCTGATTCCGGAGGCAACGCCGTTCTCATAGTCCTCTTTTACCTTCGAGTTCATCTCTCCACTGTCAAGGCACTGCTTAAAAGGAGCGGACTCCAGGCCGATTTCCTCTGCCAATGGCACAAGCCTGGAGATCGGGAAACCATTACCATTGGATTTGGTGCGGGCATAGATCAGATCTGAGTAGCGCCAGAAAGCTTTATCTCCGCCAAGTTTCCCGGCACACTCCGATGCTTCCGCCTGCTTTTGCGCACCGGGATTATGAAACTCAAGCGGAAAGTGGCGATATACCCAGTTGACTTTTCCGCCGCTCTGGTCAATCAGCTGTTTTGCTGTCGGATGGAAACGCTTGCAGAACGGACATTCAAAGTCCGAGTATTCGACTAAGGTGATTTCAGCCTTTGGGTTACCATAGATATGATCTGTATCCGATACCGGCCGTACATTTTTGGCTTGTTCCACGCTGTCACGCTGTTGGTTCGCACGTGCCAGCGCTTGTTGCTTCCTCACATAGGCGCTAATTCCACGCTCGATAGCCGCATCAAGTGCACCCTCCGTCTCGATCAGGCGCAACAGTTCCGCACGTACCTCCTTTTGTATCAATGCCCTATCCATCTCCTTCGAGTCGGCATGTACGATTGATGCTGCCGATATCAGCATCACCAATACGATCCTGACAACTATCGGCTTTCTGACCTTTGAAATTATGAATCCTGACATATTGCTTTCCTCATAGTCTCCATTCGGATAACCGAACAAATTTTGTTTAACGTTTATTGACGATAACGCACCCAATCATTTCGCGATCTCCTACAATGGAAATTTCCGCACTGCTTCGATCACTTCTCCAATGTGTCAATCGATCCCATTTGATCTCTTCTCTAAAGGAACAAGATCGCTTGCATCTTCTTTCCTGTTGTCTGGCCGGTTGCCGCTGAAAAACACGGCAACCAGCCAAACGGCACCGCCAATCACGAATAGCCAGGTCAGCCATCTGAGCATGCCAACAGCTATCCCACTCTGCCCGCTTGTGCCGGCGCTCAGTTTACCAGGGACATTATTGGTTGAACTGTGGATTGCGGATAAGAGTCCGTCGCTGCCTGGCATTTCCGGAGACCGTAGATATTCTGAAATCGACGACAGATCACCGTCTTTCAGTTTCGATGTGCCATTCTCAACTACAAGACCCATAGAACCGCCGACAAAATCTCCGTCGGGAAGCATTCCGGTCTTCAGTGCAAAAACGATATCTTCCCCGGTCCATTTTTTGAAAGACTCGTCCTTGTAAGGATTGATTGAAGGCACCGACTCTCCGTCAGGCCCGTTCTTGGTACCAGCCAGATGCTCATCACCTTTCAGTCCGCCGAAAAGATTTCTGGGGGTATGACACTCCGCACAGTGTCCAGGGCCGTTGACAATATATGCACCGCGATTCCAGGATTCTGTACGGTTTGAAACCGGTTGAAACTGATGTTGGTCAAAAAATAGCAGTTTCCAAAAACCCATCAGCCAACGCTGATTGAACGGAAAATCGAGCTCATGCGGCTCTCTTGCTTTACTCACCGGCGGCAATGAATCCAGGAAAGCCTTCAGATCGAGAAGGTCTTCATCGTTCATATTTGTATAGGATGTGTAGGGAAAACTGGGGAAGTAGTGCTCTCCTTCCGGTGATACACCCTTTTTCATGGCATCCAGGAACTGTCGATCGCTCCAGCCGCCAATTCCGGTGTCTCTGTCCGGGGTAATGTTTGGTGTGTAAAAAGCGCCAAAATCAGTATTTAGTTTTACACCACCCACCGGACCGAGTTGTCTGTTCGATTCATCCGTATGGCAGGATTCGCAACCGCCCATAGTATAGATGTATTCGCCGCGCTTGACCGAAATCTCATCAACAGTTTTTGCCATGGCTGGAAAGGCAACCATCAACGACAGATTAGATATCAAAGCCAGCAAGTGCGGAGCACTAAAGATACCGCGGGAGAAAAAAATTTCCGTCAGACGGGAAGGTCCTCTCACCTTCTGCACTGTACTCACCAGGTTTTGATGTGCATTTTTCGTCATATTCAACATCCCTCTGCCGCCTGTTAATTCTCCTGTTTCTTCCGGAAATCCGTGTGGCAGGAAGAGCATGTTTTACCTAGCCTGGCAAACTGGACCATTGTCGATCGCTGATCTCCACCAGCCGCCACATCGCTCAACTTACCGGCTTCCCGGACCATTTGTTCAGCCAGTGCATCGAACCTCTCCCTCTCTTCCCAGATCCTCGGCAGTGCCTCGGAAGGATTGTACGTACTTCCCTCCGGAAACAGATGGACAATTTCCGGTGCGCTCTTCTCGATCTTCCCCGCACTGACAGCAATTGACGCGGCATCGAAAGGCAACTTTCCCTTCATCATGTCACCCATCTGTTTCATCCGATCGCCCATTGATTTCATCAGTTCCATGCGCTCTTTCACGACCCCGGCAGCTCCACCATGTGCACTGACCTCACCAATCAAAAAAAGGCCTGGCAGCAGTAACGCAGACATGGTTAACAATGCCGTTAAATTTTTTATCTTAGTCATCTTTCTGAATCCTGTTTATCAGATAAACAATACTGTTTGTTGCATAAAATGGGGTTTCTGCAACCAGTTTTTCTGGCTGTTTCAGGTGCGGATGTGTTCTGACCATCTGTAAATCGAATTTCACCAGAACAGGCCACAAGCACTTCGGGCAACAGCCCGATAGCCAACAAATGGAGTTTCACGATAAGTTTCTCCCAACTCGGGACCGGTGACCCCGATAGATGTGCTCACCAGCAACGTGATAGCGAACCCTGAAATTGCAGTTTGATTAGGAGAGTATTATTGGAGGTCGGTATTCAACAGTGACTATGTGCTCTGGCAACCATTCTGACCAGGTCAGATCATAACCGCACGAAGAAGAAAAGTTCAGATTGAAGGCATTTGGCAGTAAGGTTTGCGCCGTGGAGCACTGATCGCCGCAGCAATCATCCGTGAATGAACCACTCGTTGAGTAATTATCACGATCGTTTGGAGCATGCGTGCTCTCGTCTGGATTACAGCCATGCATATCAAGGTGACTCAGAATATCTTTTACAGCCACAGCCCGATCATCAACTCCAACCGCGTGTCCAAAACGGATTGGCAACAGTGCAATCGCAAGCACAATCAACATAATCAAAGTATTTTTTTTCACAACGTCACGCATGTTGATATAAATATCGGCATTTTGCCACCTCCTTGTCAAATAACTAACGATACCTTATCGATTCACCACACTCATTTCATGCCCTTCACCCCGGATCTGGATCTCTCCCCGGAGCGCCAGTGTCTGCTGGTCCAGCACCCAGATCTTGGGAGACTTACGGCTGGAAACATAGACCTTGCCGGTACCGCGAATAGTGGTGATGTGATACGGCTCGGGAACCAGCGGCACAGCTTTTTCCTCTCCATTGGCGAGATTGAATGCCACCAACCGGTTGTCCTTCTTACTGGATGCGTAGAGAAGGCGGCCATCATCTGAAAGATCCACACCATGTGGATCCTCCCCCACGCTGTAGGTTGCCGTGACTTTCGCCTGGTCCAGGTCCAGACGTGAGACGGTTCCACTCCCCGGATTGGCTACATAGAGATAACGCTCGTCCGGTGATAGCACGATATGTTCGGGTGTTTTTCCTGCCTGGAGGTTGCGTACGACTGTCCAATCCGCAGTATTGATCTCGGCTATGGTGCCGGAACCCGCGTTGCTTGCGTAGACCCGGCTACCGTCCCGTTTCGATATCGCATAGTTAGGCACCGCACCTGTTGCAATCTCCTTGTAAACGCGATGGCCGAGTATATCCACCACACTGACACCGCCCCCCCCGGGATGTGTGAGTACCGCAAAACGTCCGTCCGGCATTACCAATGCATGGTGTACTGCGCTGGGCACATCGATCTGACGCAACAAGCGCTTCTCTCTGGCGTCAACCAGGTAGGCTGTTCCAACCTTTTCTCCACCGGTCGCTTTTTTCGGATCCACTTGTGCCGCGTTACTGTGGTGTGCTGCATGATCCGCTTCCGACATATCCTGAGGTTTGGGTGGAGCTGCTCCCACTGGACGCTCCAGCAGACTTCCGGCCAGCAGAAACGCCCCATCTACGGAGACGGCAAGACCATGACTGGCGTTGATCCCGGCTATTTCCGACACGATCCGGTCCGACTCCGCGTCCACCACGGCGATCGCGTTTGCGCTTCCCAGAGGCACATAAACTTCGGTTCCGGCCCATACGCTCAGTGGCACAGCAGCCAGCAAGCCCAACAATGCTGTCTTTCGGCGCTTTGTACTTTTCATATCGTTCACCATTTGTCTGAATTGTCTTGTGTGTGAATAAGATTGCTATCGCAGAAGAAATTCACGGATCGATCAATGTCTGAACAGTGAAAAGAAAAACCCGATAAGGCCTACCATCACCAGCATCCACAACACCTGTCCAGCCCAACTGGAACCCGGGAAGAAAGGAAACCAAGTGGCGGAGAAAATGCTCTCTTTCATTGTCTCACTCGCTTCTATCTTCAACTCGATCTTTGTATTGCAGTTGCCATACCAACATGAGCAATCCGCATTTTTTAGCTGATTATCAGATAGATGTAAGTGTCTGATGCGTCCTCACACGATGCATGAAGAATGAACGATTTAACGAAAGAGCAATATATTTCACGCTTCGTTAAACCGGAATTGACCATATCGCGGATCAGTTCGTTACCGGGCAAAAGCCAGGAAGTAATCTGGCTGCCGATCACCACTGTATCGCAACTGGCAGCCAGATTAACCACCTCAACGCTGAAGCAGGCGCTCAAGCATGGCTTCTATCTTTGCCATCCGTGCGTCAAGAAGATCCAGGCGACTCACTAGCTGCTGGTGCTTTTGCATCATGCCGTGCCCCATTCCATGTCCATGGCCTCCTTTCATCCCCTGAGACATCATGCCTCCCTGGCCCATAGTGTCTGAGTTGCCTTGCATCATGCCCGAACCCATCATACCGCTCTGTGCATCGGATCCTTTTTGGTTGCCCATCATCATTTGGCGCATCATGCCGCCACGATTTCCCATCATGCCGGGGCTACCCATCATCATACCTGGGCCACCCATCATCATGCCCCCGCTCGATTGGCCTGTGCCTTGCCCCATAGACATCATTCCGGGTTGCATTGGACTGTCTGTAACGGCCGGTGTATCCGCTGGCATGTTCTCCACCACAGGGTTGTCCTGAGAAGCTTCTGAAGCCTGTTCCGGATGGTGTTCATCCACCGCCATTGCCAGAGGACTTGCGAGCAATAGGCTTGAAAGTGCAACGGAAACGATTTTTTTCTTGAACATCGATTTTCTCCTCATAAAAATGATTAATAGAAACTCTGTATAGTGTTTAACATGTGGATCTCCAACAAATATGCTTATCGGTTGTGAATCACGCCTCACTTGCTCTTAGTATTTGCAGAGCGCATGCCAACGCATGAAACAATCGTTTTCTACAATTTTTTCAGGAAGTTAGGATATTCGTATTAGCACAATGACCGCTATCCCTCCGCAAAAGTATTAACGAATCGATGAATTTTTCGACCTTTTGTTAATATTGACAGGGCTAATCAGGCTGGTTGTCGATTTCAGGATGAAGCAAACGGGAGGATCAAGGTAAACCGTGTTCCAAGCTCAGCATTACTGGTCAATGTCACGCTACCGCCATGCTCCGCGACCACACGCTTTACCAGTCCCAACCCCAATCCGGTCCCCTTTGGCTTGGTGGTAAAGAACGGCTCGAAGGCGTTTAACTGAATCTCTTCGCTCAGTGGCTCCCCACCATTGGTTATTTCTATGATCAACTTATCGTCTTGTCGTCGAAGCGAGGTGCCGATCTCCCCCCCTTGTGGACTGGCCTCAATGGCATTTTTTATCAGATTCAGCAATACCTGATGGAATTGATTCTTGTCTATTCGCATCGCTGTACAGTCGTGACAACCTTCCTGCTGCAGACGTAAGCCTTTTTCTTCCATCAGGGGTTTCTGTTGACCCAGCACTTTGCCAAGCAGGATTTCCAAATTCACCGGTTCAGCAGAGAGCTTGACCGGTCTTACATAATCCAGGGTTTCCGATAGCAGGGTATCCAACCGGTTCACTTCGCCCAATACCAGATCCACACGCCGATGTTCCCGATCTTCCAGGTGGGGTGATCCCCTCAATCCTGACAGTGCAAACTTGATGGATGACAGCGGATTTCGCATTTCGTGCGCGAGCACGGCGGCCGTCTGGCCAATCGTAGCAAGTCGTGTCTTGTGCAGCACCTCTTTATGGGCAGCTTCAAACGCCTGTGTACGCTCCTGAACCTGTGACTCCAATCTCCTTTCATAGGCCCTGCCGATACTCCGCATCGCGTAGTATCCCAGAAATGTAATCAAGACGAATGTCAGCAGCATTACAATGTCTAAATGCCAGTGGAGGTCGCCCATGAAATCAATCAAGGTCTTTTGATCCGTGGCAATCCCCAGAACCCACCGGCCTGCATCAGCCGGCTTTATCTCCTGCAACCAGATGAGCATGGGGTGTCCATCCTTGCCAAGTGACCGCAGCACGCCACTTTCGCTTGATAGAGTGACTTCCGATCCATCCAACCGAACAGCAGGTGCAAGCCAGCTTTTGTCTATCGGCAGAGGTGGAGTCAAAGGCGCTCCGCTGTCCAGTACGATTGTTTTATCGTTTCTATCCAGCACAACAAATCGATAACCAAACGCTTTGTAATCAGCGATCTTCCGCGACAACATTTCAGCGGACTCCTGTTGATCAATTCTGAAGGAAGCCTCGATCTGCGGTATGAGAGCAGAAGCGATCTGCTGATTATGCTCGATACTATGAACGGTCAGACGCTGCTGAAGATAGTTGACAACATGCGCTGTTCCGGAAAGGCCGACTCCTGCCACTATCAGGCCCATCAGGACAAAGCTAAGCCAGGAAACCGTTGAGGGCTTCCATGTCAGATTGCGAATAAGTGAAACCATTGTCACCCTTTCTGAAAGTAGATTCCGGGAACGTCATCGTCATTCCAATTGTCAATCCAATGTGACAAGGTGTTGGTATCAAGGTTCATAAAACTAACAAAACGTGGAGCCATGGCAAAAATTCTCATTATCGAAGATGACCAGGTTTTCAGCGAGCTGCTGGTCATGCATCTGGAAGACAGAAATCACGAGCCCCAGGCTGCTACTACTATGGAGCAAGCAAGGCAGATCCTGGCGGATAATGTTCCAGACGCCATTCTGCTGGATCAGCAACTCCCCGATGGTTTTGGCATCGACATCCTCAAAGAGATTACAGAGCACACCCCTCACCCCCCCGTGATAATGATTACCGGTGTAAGTGACAACAGGCTGGCCATCCAGGCCATGGGTCTGGGTGCCCATGACTTCATCCGCAAACCCATGGATGAGATTGAGCTGGAGACGACACTGAATAACGCGCTGAAGTCCCATCGGCTCTCGCGCCAGATATTTGCAATCAAAGGGGATAAGCAGTATCAGATCGATATCGGCCAGATAGTCGGTGACAGCCCGGCGGTACTGGAGATCTGCAAGACCATCGGCAGAATTGCCTCGAGAAACGCTCCTGTCCTGATCACCGGAGAGAGCGGTACCGGCAAAGAGGTCATAGCACGGGCACTGCACCATCACTCCAGACGAACCGGATTGTTTCTCCCTATCAACTGTTCCGCTCTGGCGGAAAATCTGCTCGAAAGCGAGCTTTTCGGCCATGAAAGGGGCAGCTTTACCGGTGCCATTGCCCGTAAGGAAGGTAAATTTGAACAGACAATCGACGGCACTCTGTTCCTCGATGAATTGGGTGATATGCCCACCTCCATACAGCCAAAATTGCTTCGTGTGTTGCAGGAAGGTAGTTTTGAGCGGGTTGGCGGTACTCAGACGCTGCATTCAAACGCACGTATCATCGCCGCCACCAACCGCGATCTCAAAGCAATGGTGAATGCGGGTCATTTCCGTGAGGATCTCTTCTATCGATTGAACGTCGTCCACCTCCACCTGCCACCGCTACGGGAACGCATTGAGGATATGCATCTTCTCACCGAGCATCTGCTTGCAAAAATAAACGTCAAACAACATACGACAGTAAAGCACCTGGCGGAAAATGCCTGGCGTCGCATGAAGGAGTATCAATGGCCAGGAAATATCCGTGAACTCGAGAATATCCTTACCCGTGCCGCCGTTCTAGCGCCCGGCGATACGATCACACTGGACCTGCTCGCCTTACCTGGGGAGGACGGGCAGAAGATTAACGATACCGAAGAAACAGGACAAGCACGTCCGTTGCGAATTATTTCTTTGGATGAACTTGAACAGGAACATATAACGGCGATCCTGGCACACGTCCGTTGGCATAAGGGTAAAGCGTGCGAGATCTTAGGAATATCGCGCCCGGCACTGGATCGAAAAATCATAAAATATGGACTCGATTTATAAGTCTGTATTTTTGATACCCGCACAGATTAATCAATCTGGCAGTAGGATTAACACATCGTTCAAAATTGTAACTGTTTGGTGTTTCAGTTGGTTTTTTAGCATGTAAATCCAAGTGCTCCATTTCCATCAAAGAGATCATATATGATGTTGCTTTAATTGTATTAATTAGCACATTTTTCAAAACTGGCATCGCTATTGCTCTTAGCTAAGTACCAAGTTTTTCTTGGCTCTTAGTTCAAAACAACCTGTAATGGAGATATCTTTTATGAAAAAGCAAAATTGGGTCTGTGGCACAATCTTGTCCACGCTGATCTTCTCTGGAGTTGCAATCGCCGACGGTGTTCAAAATGACATTAGTGGAGATGTAATCTCTGGTCACAGTACCGATCATAAGGATTCAGTCCTTATGAATCCAAGCAAAGCACAGACACCTGACATGGGCCACACGAATGAACAACGAAAGGAGGATATCTTACACGTCACAGTCGATCACAAGGAGAAACTCGCTTCTTCGCCCGGCACTCCACCCGACCAGCATCATGCAAGTGACGACAACGCACCCGATGTCATTCATGAGACCCAGGACCACAACAATTAGCTGTTGGGTCTGAGTCCTTCTGACGAGAGACCACCTTCGGGTGGTCTCTCCAAATAAACTGACGAAGGCCTACTCATCAAGTCTCTCAAGCGCGATCACTAATCGAATTACCGGATGAATTCTAACCGGATATCGATTGCGTTCTGCACAGGCCATCTTCTAATTTTTTAGACGATTCGTTAAACGGAAAAGGGGATCATAGGTCAGCAGGGAGATAGGAGCCGTCGACCTTCGACTATCTTTTATTGGTAAGCGAAAACGGCGGTCCAGGATCAGTTTTTGTCAGTACCAGGCACTTATCAAATTCATTTACCCCTTTAACTCCACCACCGGAGTTTATGCCACCAATCGTTTTTGGCGGACAGCTGATCGGCTGCGCGTCCTTGTTTTTTATATGTCCAGTGAGCCGCGCTGCCACGTTCGGCCTGCTGATCCATGACAATCGACCGGATCTGAACCTCGAAAACCGGGCCGTTTTTCAGAGTCACACAAGTATGCAGACTCTGATAGCCATTTTCCTTTGGTCTGGCGATATAATCCTTGAAGCGGCCTATTAATGGCTTATAAGCGTGATGAATAACACCCAGTGCGGTGTAGCAGTCCGCTTCAGTTGGAACGACAATTCTAAAGGCAAAGAGATCCTGCACCTCTTCTTGGTTTAAACCCTTACTTTGCATCTTTGTCCAGACACCGGCCATATGCTTCACCCGGTGCAGCACAGCCACACAAGGAATCCCGTGTTTCTCCATCAGGAGCCGCAGGTCATCCCGGTGTTGCACCACCCATCCCTGCCAGGATTTCTTCAATCCAGCGAGCTGGCTTTCCAGTGCTGCACTGGCTTCCGGCTCCATCAATCGCAGAGCCGCATCTTCAAGCCTTGTCTTTAGATGATGATAGCCGAGCTGGTCTGCCATCAACGACTCACGCTGCCAGATACCGCGAGCGATCTGTATCGCCAGCCGGTCCGTGGCAGCCGCCGTCTCAAGTCTTCTGCAGATATTCAACAGCTCCTGATACTCCGGGTCATTGGTTGCATCGGAGACGGGATCAACCGGATTGCGAAAACGGCTTGAATCTGTTAGCTGAATCTCCTTTCCTGTCCGTACCATCAGGGGTCTGGATTTTTGTTCCGCCTCGAACAGGTGAGTCACCACATTTCTCACTTCCTGCACCATGTTACCGAAGCGCCAGGCCAGCCACCGGATTTCCCAGGCCCCGCGAGAAAGTTCGACCGGTCCCCAGTAGCCCATCTCCATTTTTCTTATCCCCTGAACGAGCCGATTGATCGGCTTGGTCACTTGGTAATAGAGAGCGATTGCAAGAAAGAGAAAGACTGCGCCAACCGTGATCGAGAAATGAGCGGCCCACAGAGACCAATTGCGGATTACCGCCTTTCGGTACTCTTCATTGCTCTTCAGAACTTTCAGGGCACCTGTTCCACCACTCAATACCGGTGAACTGATCGGAATCTCGGCCAGAAAAAAATGGCCCGTTTTTTCAAGCGTCATTGCAGCGTCGGTGGATAAAATCTGTTTGCCGGCTGTATCGACCAAGATCACTTCGTGCACCGGATAGCCCAACTTCACGTAAGCATCATGGAACTGCTCCATCTCCTGCCGCATGCTGTCGAGTGTAAAAGCTGCTTCCAGGCGTACCGCGAGAGGCACGAGCGAGGTTTTCAACAACATCTCGTGAACTTGCCGGTCCTTTTCCAACATAAACAGCTGTTGGCTGACTGAAACAACGCCCATAACGAGCATGATAATCAAAGCCGCCGACAAAGCCAGGCGCCAACCAAGCGATAAACCGCGGGGCGGGAGCGGGGATGGAGCAGAATTGCCTTGTTCAGATACTTTATTCATTGCAAATCGATTGTGTACCCCTGACCGTATGCATACGGAATTCCCAGACCTCAATCACTTTCCCTGCAGCGCGCATTGTATGTATATTTTCACCCAGTGCTGTCCCATTAACATTTGGAGGCTTTGTACAAGTCCTTGAATTCTGTATATGAAACCACCGCCAATCGTTTCATTGACATGAAAATCATCAAATTGCGGTCCCTTCTCCCCGAGGGAGAAGGACAGGATGAGGGGATATACAAAAACAGTAACTTAGCAATATTAGATTCCCTCACCCCAACCCTCTCCCGGAGGGAGAGGGAGTTTGTGGGACAACACTGATTTTCACCGACAAGTTCATTGATGTGTTTCAGTACACAGCACGTATATATCTCTTCGCTGTCACTCTTTTGATTCGCGGCTGGGCAGCGAGCGTATCATCTATCCCAAACAAACCAGGCGGCGACAGATCGATACTGATGCCGTTTTCCATCTGGAGCATCACGGGCTGTTCCCAGTTCATCAACACGATGGAGGTCTATCTATCACGCACTTATAACCATCATTTTACTGAACAACGCAACGCAAAATCCTACGACAGCACCAAGCGGCGGCATCCAATGCTTATTCAGGCGGGACTGAGGCGCGATATCCTGAAAAATAAGGTAGAGAATGCCGCCTGAAGCAAATAACATAATCGCAGACAATACAGCTTGATATTCTGAAAGAAAGTAATACCCGGCGATGCCCGCAACCGGTCCGATTATTACCAACTTGCCCATGAAAGAGAGCGTCTTCTTTGGACTGCATTGTTTGGTACAGATTATTTCTCTATAGGAGTTAAAGCCCTCAGGAAGATTTTGCAGGCCGATAAGCAAAGCCAACAAGGGAGCAATGGGAGACCTTGATGCCACCAGGCCACCCAAAGCGATGGCCTCAGGTACATAGTCGAGCAACATACCCATCAGCTGCGGCGTTTCGCGGCGCCTTAATCCCAAAGCCCGTTCTATCAGAAAAAAGGCGCCTCCCCCGGCCAGTATGACAACCATGGCAATCGCTGAATCATTCATGCCAGCCACACCTTCAGGAACCAGTACAATCGCAACAGCGCCCAAAAGAATACCGCCACCAAAGGCAATGACAAAATGCCTGAATTCCCTTTCGAGCCAATTGGGATGAATACGCTCAAAACTGGCTATTAAGCCACCCAATGGAATACAGACTCCGGCGGCCCCGGAAAGTATCACAATTGTCAAAATCTCATACACTTTATTCCCGCTTACCAGATCAGATGGAGCAAATCCGACTATCCGCCTGCAAGGTGCAACAAATGGGAACATACGTTCCCAAACTCCTTCTCGAATTAGAAGCTCGGACAAACGAAGATTCCTGTATCTATCGGCATTGCTTTTCCCGTCGATTGTAAGTCAAGCAGCTGATTCATTCGACGGATTTGCACGACCTCAATCGGCAGCATAAAGTTCGATGCTCTATTTCGGGGGTTTGTTGCAACAGGCCGGTGGCGGCGCTTTGGCGTTCTCCCTGGCGGTGGCTTCGGTATACGCATACCAGCTTTTCTTACGCCGCGAGAGCCAGTTGTCCAGCGGCGGAAAACCGGTATCCGCGAGCAGTTCGACGATCGATTGATAATCCGAACCGGTTATGTCATAGCAGACGATGAGCTGGCGCTTCCCGATATCGGCCGCCACCGAATGAACACCCGGCAGTGATCCGATTTTGCCCTCCACCGCCATTGCATCCGCCTGATGCACCAGCGCGGGTATTTTTATCTTGCGCCGAACGTCCCAGGCACCTGTGGGTTTTATTTGATCTTGCCTATACATGGTTCAATCCTCATCAAACATTGACAGCCTTCAGTCGCAGCGCTGTGCCGCAAAAGGCGCTGTATGCTGAAGTCCGTATTGCTCTTCCCCCAGCGACATTCGCGGCATTGGATCAGAGCCGGTTGATCGCCGAAGATCAACAATCATCGAAGAAGATTTTAGGACTTGGGTGGACGAAACAGAGAAGAGGAAGCCTGATTTACACGGCTGCTGCTCGATTGCAACCATGCCGGTGCGGTTGTAAGCACCGCTGGTGGAAACGCGAATGGTGTGTGCAGTGCAGGGGTACAGGAAAAGCAATGTCCGAACGGACAACTCAGTCCTTTACAACCGGTCTCCGGCCAGAGTTGTTCACACGCCTGCAAAGCAGGCGCAGCAGCGCTCATCAACCAATCACCATCGGCGTTATAAGCCAACTGATGCAACCCGTCATTCTGATCGGAAGGAGGTGTCATACCGGCAGTCGCCCCCTGAACATGTGACAGCAGGATCAGCAGCGTGAGCAGAACAACCAGCAGTTTTTCAGCAACCCGAAGCATGGATCTGATTATATGTGAATTCACCCTTGTTGTATTTTTCACTATTTGGCAAAGCGCATGGAAAAAAGTTCCTCCATTGGCCCGGCCCTTCTCCGGGCCGGGCGCTTCCGCTCTGTTTTGCTGATTTGGCTAGAACCCTGTCAGATTGGCGAATCTAGTCTGCTGCTCCGGCGTCAGGAGATTGTAGAGGTCACGGCCCGTTGTCGTGATCCGCTGCATCTGCTCCAGCCCTTGCTGGTGAAACGCGAAGCGCTGCTCAGGTGCGACACCAGCCGATCCCATCATGCTCTGACGATGGGCAAGCATCAATCCAGCCTTGCCTTTAACCGCTTCCGCGTAGGCGTTCCAGGCTGTTTCCTGATCCGCGGTAATCTCCAGCGTGGTCCTCAATCCGCTCAACCGCTGATCGGCTGAGGCAACCGGATCGCCGCTCATCATACTTCCGGGACCACCCATCATTCCACCGGGACCGCTCATCATGCCGCCCGGCCCGCCCATCATTCCGTGATGACCACCCCATCCCTGGCCAAAGCCGGGACCGAATCCACCATGAGCAAACACAGCCGTCGCCACACCAATAGTAAGCGCGGACGCAGCAGCTATACCCAGATATCGTTTAGTCGTCTGTTTCATGACACTCTCCTCTTTACGTTGCAATGCGCTAAATTCAGTTCAGCCTCTTGGCTCAACTTTATGAAAACGCATTTGTGTAAGCTGCCTGTGTCTGGAAACAGTTTTTTTGTAATCTTATGTAACAAAGGTCCGGACAGTTACCGAAAGTTACAATTCACCACTGCAGCGAGTGGCAATTCAAGGTAAGTTTACAGCCATGAACACCCTGCACGATCACATACTGGTTGTCGATGACGATCCCGAGATCCGTCATCTGCTCAAGGCTTTCCTGGAAAAGAACGGCTACCAGGTGAGTACAGCAGCGGAGGGCAATGCCATGTGGAGGGCCCTGGAGCAGGCTCATATAGATCTCATCGTGCTTGACCTGATGCTCCCCGGCACCGATGGCATGGAGTTGTGCCGCACCTTGCGTGCAGGTTCCAGGATTCCCGTCATCATGTTGACTGCAAGGGGTGATGAGATGGACCGCATTCTGGGTCTGGAGATGGGCGCGGACGATTACCTTGCCAAACCTTTCAGCGCCAGGGAGTTGATGGCCCGCATCAAAGTAGTGCTGCGACGGGTGCGGGAGATTCCCTCCGATCCGCTGGCGGACGCACCGGAGAAGCTCGCTTTCTCGGGTTGGACATTGGATACACGAACCCAGTACCTCACTTCACCGGATGGCGTTGTGGTGCCACTGAGCAGCGCCGAGTATAGACTTTTACAGGTGCTGCTGACCCATCCGAACCGGGCGCTCACCCGGGACCAGCTGCTCGACCTGACCCAGGGGCGCGATGCCGGCCCATTCGACCGCAGCATCGACGTGCTGATCGGCCGGCTGCGCAAACGCCTCGGTGATGAGGCCAAACAGCCGGAACTGATCAAGACGGTGCGGGGCCGTGGTTACCTGCTTGCGAGTAAGGTCTCACTGGCCAGGTGACGAGGATATTGGGGGCCCATGCAGATACTGCCACGATCGCTATTCGGAAGACTGGTGCTGTTGTTGTTAGCCGGCCTGATACTGGCCCAGTCACTTTCAGTCTTTATCCTGCTGCGCGACCGGGGACAGCTGCTGTACGAGTCGATCCGGGAGAATCTGATCGTCCGCACCGCAGGCATTGCGCGCCTGCTCGACTCCCTGTCGCCGGCCGAGCGCCAAAAGATGTTGCCCCTGTTGGCGAGCCAGGATCTGAACATCTCCCTCTCCGATCAACCGATCGCCATCCCGCAACCCGATCAGGATTCCGTGCTTGCGCTGGAGCTGTTAAGAAGTCAACTGCAGAGACAGTTGCCACGGGATACCGAGCTTCGCATCGCCATTGAGGGACCCATGCCGGAAGCGCGGCTGCCCCCGATGCACCGGCGGCACTTGATGGGTGGCGGCCGCATGGAGGGAGCCTGGGCCTACATGCACGGTCTGCATGCCATGGCGCGCTTTTTCCACATCCAGGTGCGCTTGCGGGACGGCACCTGGGTGCGCTTTGAACGTGGTCTGTCGGAACAGCTGTTCGATTGGCCCGCTCGACTTCTCATAGTACTGGTCGTACTGCTGGCCAGTGTGATCCTGCTGTCGCTGGTTGGCGTCAGTTCGTTGATCCGGCCGCTGCGCGAGCTAAGGCAGGCGGCCGAAGGTCTTGGCCGGGATATACGCCAGCCACCGCTGCCCGAGACCGGTCCCACCGAGGTAAGGGAGACAGCCAGGGCATTCAACACCATGCAGTCCCGGTTGAAGCGCTATATTGAGGACCGGGCAGGTATCCTGGCCGCGGTCTCGCATGACCTCAAGACGCCGCTGACCCGCATCCGTCTGCGCATCGATCTGATGGACGACGAGGAGCTGCGGAACAAGACCGTGAAGGATCTCGCCGAGATGGAGTCCATGGTGAGCGCCACGCTGGAGTTCATGCGCAGCAGCGAAACCGGCGAACCGAATCAGCGGATGGACATAATGGCACTGCTGGAGAGCATTCAACAGGATGCCAGTGAAGCGGGCGGCAAGGTCAATCTCACCGAGCAGCCGATAGCGCCGTACGACGGCAAACCACTGGCACTGAAACGCTGTGTCGTCAATCTGGTCGAAAATGCACTGCGCTACGGCGGGCAGGCCGACATATCCGTGGAAGAGAGCAGGAAATCTCTGATCATCTCCATCTGCGACAAAGGTCCCGGCATCCCCGTGGAGTCACTGCAGCGGGTATTCGATCCCTTCTTCCGCCTGGAAAGCTCCCGGGCACAACACACCGGCGGCACCGGCCTGGGACTCGGCATTGCGCGCAACATCGCACGCGCTCACGGCGGCGATATCGAACTGCACAATCGCAGCGGCGGCGGGCTGTGCGCCAGGCTCGTTCTGCCGCGTTAGGTGTTAACACCAGTCTGCGGGAAACCGGCAAAAACCCGATCTCTCAACCCGCAAAGCCAGATTGGTCCAAAAACCGGATAAGACAGAGTGTAATTTGGTCTGTACAAGCATTTTAATGATAAGTCGTTGATTAAAAATTACTATTCATGCATTCAGGGTCAGACCGGGTAGATGGATGCGGGTTAAGTTTCCCACTCCGGCTGCAGGTCCCGCCGCAGGCCTGCACTTGCATCGCCGGTGCCGATCACCACGAGGATATCGCCGGCCTGCAGCCGGGTCTTCTGCACGGCTATACTGTAAACGAAGTGCTCCTCCAGCTCCTGGTCCACCATGCCCACCAGAATCAGGTTGTAACTGTTCTCAAGTTTGAGTTCTGCCAGCTGTTTGCCGATAAATGGTGATCCTGGGGGTATCCTCAATTCAGTGACGTTCAGATTGGCCTGTCCGAACAGCGTGTGGTCCAGGATCGAGGTCACGATCGGGCGGGTAATGATATCCCATATGCGCAGGCCGCTGATCTCTTCCGTCTCGATGACCTTGTTTGCGCCCGCCGCATGGAGATTGGGTACCGCGCTTTGGCCATGCGCAATGCTGAATATACGTATGCCCGGTGCAAGTGCGCGCGCCGAAAGAGTGAGAAAAACGTTCTCCGCATCGTCCGGGAACAGGCAGAATATCGTGTTTATGGTATCGCCTAAGCCGAGTTTGGCCAGTTCCGCATCGTCGCGGAAATCCAGCTCCGCCGTTTCGTAGCCGGCATCCTGCGCCTTGCGCAGATTTTCCGGCTTGTCGTCAATGATGACCACGCGATAGTCGCCGCTACGCAGATAAGAGGCGACCTCAACCGCGGACCTGTAGTATCCGAACAGGGCGATGCCGGGAGCAGAACTCTCCATCTTATCTCAATCCCGTGCGGAACAGACCCGCTCCCAGCTCACGGCGAAAATGCACCAGGCTGAGCTCATACCCGAAAATGATCAGTACATCCCCCGGTTCGATGTGAAACTCCGGGGGCGGCTTGAAAAAGAAGCAGAACTCATCTTCCAGCGGATAGAGGTTGGTTACGTCACCGACGCTCCACTCACGGGTTGTGATGATGCCGAACAGCAGCAGCTTGCGCCTGGGAAAGTCGATTTCCGCAACCGTTTGTCCGCACACAGGGGTGTCGCTGTCCACCCGCAGTGCTTCAAGCAACACATCCCGCTCACCCCTCAGGATATTATTGATGGCCTCGAACGCGACCGGTCGGCCGATGAACTCCGCCGCTATCTGACCGACAATCTGCGACGGCGAGGTTACGTGGTTGGCCCCCGCCAGAATCAGCTTGCGAGCCATCTCCCGGGTGCCCGCGCAGGCGATAATGCGCAGACCTTCGTGCATACGCCTCGAACTGACTGTGATGAAAACGTTTTTTACATCGTTGCTGGTGGCGCACACCAGCGTATGCACCCGCTCACGCAGGCCGATGGTTTCCAACAATTCATTGTCTGCCGCATCGCCGCGCACCGCCAGGTAACCCCGTTTGGTCGCCAGCCTGACCCGGTCTTCCTGTAGATCGATGATCATGAATCGCTGCCTGCTTTCAGCAAGCTTGGACGCCACCACCTGCCCGACCTCGCCAAAGCCGCAGATGACGGTGAACAGTGGTCCTCGTTCGAGTTCCGAAATCACGCGATGTTCCCGCAGCTCGCTCAGCTTGTCCTGAAAGGCCGCGACCACGATCGAGGTGGAAAAAGCGAGCACGCCGATGCCTGATACGATCAGGGCGAGGGTAACGACCCTGCCTTCCGGAGTATGCGGCGTGATGTCGCCATAACCCACGGTCGAGAGGGTGACCATGGCCCAGTACAGCGCATCGAAAAAGCTGTTGATGGTACTGCCCGGCATGGCACCTTCGAAGACATAGATGGAGCTGGCAGCGGCAATGACCACGAAGATCATGAAAAAGGCCAGGGTGTAAAACTCAAAACGGCGTTCCGACAGCACCCCGGTCATACCGTGGACACTGCGCGAGTAGCGAAAGAGCTTGAATAAACGAAACAGCAGAAATACCCGCAGTAAACGCATCGGTCTGTAGCTGGGCAGAATGGCGAGCAGATCTATGATCGCGAGCGGACTGATCACATAAGCCCATTTGACCCGTAAAACTTCCAGCATCGCGGTGCGCAGCCTGAACGGCAGATGGAGGAACTCCGTCTGCCGCATATGCTCGATGATGGTATGGTGCATATCCCCGACGATCCAGAGCCTGGCAATGTATTCAATCACAAACACCGTAACTGCAAAGTCTTCCAACCAGAGCATCCAGGGCGCTTCTTTATTGTCCACCGAATAGACCAACAGAGCCACACTGAGCAGCACCAGCAGAATCATTGCCAGATCGAAATAGCGTTTGTAGGGGTAACGTGGGTTGTCCAGCAAGTTGCGTGTGAATGCCTTGGCGTCCCCGTAGCCCTGACTGGCTTCGAGAGCGAGGCATAAACGCAAGAACAGTTTTCTGAACAACATCTGGTGTTGCACCGCGGCTTGAGAAGATTATAAAAACGTACAGATATCCCATTCATTGCATAAATTCTGACGAAAACGGAATCAAGCTACTTGTTTGAGCACATCCAAATAATGCAACAACTCGGATTTGACAGCTGGATTAACGCTCATCGTCAAAGTCAAGGTCCCTTGAGGCCTGGTCAGCCGTCCGGCTCGCTGAATCAGTTGACGCCGCAGAGTGCCGAGCCGTGTAAAGTGCCACAGCGGTGCACGTCGTTCAGTGGTAGCGCATTGCTGTTCGTTGGTGAGCATCTGCATTTCCCGGTTGAGGTTATGCACCAACATCGCTGCCAGTACAAACACCTGATTCCCCGCTTGTCTTCGGGTCGGAACATAGTCCATCTGGGTCTGCGACTTCAACTCAGCGAAAATACCCTCCTGGGCACCGCGGCCGTTGTGATAGCGCAACACTTTTCTGGCACTGAGACGCTTATTGGTGATGATCACCTTGAAGTCGTGGCCGTATTCATAGGGGATGAACAGATCCAGTTGAATCGGTTCCTTATACTGTTTCCGGTTTCCGGTACGGATAAAGAGAAAACGCTGTTTTGTGTGCCATTTTTTAGGTTTCCAGCGGTGCTCGAAAAAATCACATCGATCACCCAAGCGATGCCAGCGTTTCCGCCGTTCTATCATGCCCTTGAGTTCGGTGAAACGCTCAAAGGGCACACTGATGCTGAATTCAACGCCTTCGGCATTGAGCATGCCGATGATGGCATCCGAGAAGAAGGCGCTATCCATCCGTACTTCAATTTTGGCCCTGGGCAGAACAGCGCGTATTTCCTGGACACATTCCAGGATGAATGCCTGGGCGCCGTTGGAGTCATGCACATTACCGGGACGATGCCAAACATCGAATACTTGGCCGGTCTGCGCCAATGTGCAGAACAGCGGATAGTAGCTGCGTTGCCCCTTCTTCTTGCGGTTGAAACCCACCGCCGTGCCTTCGGCGAAACGACCGGTGGCGAGTACCGAGCCGTCGAAATCCAAGGTAATCCGTGCCAGGCCAAGATCATCAAGGCGTTGCAGAACCTGTTGCCTGTTGAGTCGGCGCAGCTTGTCCACGCTGCGGCTGTCCATCCCCGCCAGCGTACGGCTGACCGTCGCGACATCCGGCAGACGAGCGATTCCCAACAGACGGCGCACCATGGGGTCATCCTTGTAGTAACGCATATCCTGAAGTCGCCGGTATCCCAGCAGAAGATGGACGATCAGCAGCAGTACGGTGAGACCATGACCAAAGATTGGGCTGACCTTCAGATGCCGGAAACAGCCCGTGAGTTGTTCTTTCAATCCGAGCCGATTGAACAACGCTTGAAACAGGACCAGACCGGCAAAAGAGCTCAGGCGTTGGTCTTCGAATCGAATCTCGGGAATGCGATGTGTTTTGCGATGAACGCTGGCTTTGCTACACTTCATCCAAACGGTCTCCGTTGGTTCATTGGTTTGGTGTGGTGCCTCCAATTTTACCAACTCAGGGATCGTTTTTTTATTGCTGAACGCCATTTTGTCGCATCATTTTTTGGTATTTTCTGGATCGCACTATTGGTGAACTCCAGCTACAAGCGTATGACGTCCAGCACAGCGCGTAGATAAATGGGTTCGCGTAGTTTTTGACGCATTTTTTATGCAACTAACGGGATATTAAGAGAAAAGTGTAAATCACACCAACTCATTTGACCGCAGGCAAATGTGGACTGATGCAGGCACTCAGGGAGTGCCGGGATGAGAAGGCTGCCAGGGTGGCACTTCAAAGGCGGGCGGACCGCTGCCCTGCCGGGCTTTCGTCGGGGTCAGCTATCCCACATGGTAGGTCAGGCAGACCCTTCTCCTTCAGCAATCCACTTCGACAGAAAGCCCGAAAAAGTTTTAGAGTGGCTTTGCCCCCGGTTGAATCAATTCCGGTTGTTTGTCATTCGCTGCCGTGTGCTGAGCGGCAATCGGCCGTTCGATGCAGCGCCATTGTGCGCTCACATCCATCGTTTTGTCATACAGCGCGGTCTCAACCTCCATCATGCCCAGCAGGCTGTGGGAAAGTACATCCTGACTTACCTGACCCGCCGGTTTTTCCATGCAGGCAGGCTGCCATAAACGATCGGTCCGATAGTCATGCGACGCCCACACCAGAGCAGGCACATGTTTCTGTTCGGAAGGCGCGATATCATAAGGCAGGCCGTGCAGATACAAGCCCTTCTCCCCCAACGACTCACCATGATCCGACATGTACACCAGCGCGGTGTCGTAATCGGCGGACGCCGTTTCCAGTTGCCGAATGATTTCCGAAATCACAAAATCGGTGTAACGAATGGTGTTGTCGTAACTGTTTTGCAACTCTTCATGAGTACAGTTCTGGATATCACTGCGTGCACAGTCCGGTGTAAAAAAGCGCTGTTGCTCAGGATAGCGCCGGTAATAGGTTGGACCATGGCTGCCTATCAGGTGCAGCACCAGCAAGGTATCCCTGCCTTTGTTCCGTTTTAACAGGTTGCTGAGATAAGGCAGCAACACCTGATCAAAACAGTATTCGCCATCACAATTCGGATTGGTGGCGGAAACATCGACTTTAATGGTTGTAACGTGCTTGCAAACACCTTTACAGCCACTGTTGTTGTCCACCCAATAAACCTGCACGCCGGCTTTTGCCAGCACATCCAGCACATTGTCCTGATGCGCGGCCGCTTCCTTGTCATAGTTAGCGTGGGTCAGAAACGAAAACATGCAGGGCACGGAGACCGCGGTCGCTGTACCGCAGGACTCAACGGAGCCTAACGACAGCATTTGCAGCGGTTTGGTGAAGCTGTTGGTAGCGCGGCTATATCCATTGTATTCATACTCGGTGGCGCGAGCCGTCTCTCCCAGCGCCATGACCATAAAAGTCGGCTTCTTCCCTGCATGGGCTGTGGCAATTTTTGCGTCGTCGCCGAGTGAAATAAATTCCTGCTGAGCGGTCACGTAGTTTGTTTTAAGGAAATTGACGGTGCTGTAGATATACTCCGTAGGATTGATGTAGCGCTGAATACCCTGATTATTCCGGCCTACCGCCGCATAGTCTTCGTAAAAACCCCATGCCATCCCAAACGACATCAATACAGCACACAGCTGGACGGCAACACGAACTCCCAGCTCCTTCAAAAACGGAAAATAGGAGATCTCGATTCGATAGACAAAAACGGCGGGGATCAGGCCCAGGAGAACGACGTAGATCAGTGAACGTATATTGACGTAGCTGGAGGCCTCGGCAACGTCGGTTTCCACAACATTCTCGATCATGCCGTAATTGAATACGACGCCGTATTCCTGTGAGGCATAGGAAACCACGGCGGATATGATCAGAAGGGGAATAAAAATCAATTTGCTCAGGCCCTTGACTACGAACAGGGAGAATAAAAAACAGAGCAGAGAGAACAGAAGCGCGGGAATGGATAGAGCAAACGCGGAGCTGTAACTTTCCAATGCAAAAATATAACCGTACAGGCGCGAGAAAAAAGGCCAGTTCAATACCAAGGTAAAGTAACCCGCCATGATAATGATCAAAAAATGGCTTTTAATGACTAAAGATTCTTTCATGCAAACATCCATTACCCAACACGTTCGGGCAATCTATGCCGCAATCCTTAAGAGAATCTTAAAACCAATATCTCATTCATGCAGAGATGCGCCGACCGGTTGCTTTCATACCTCTGGACCGGTGCAGCTTCTATGCAGTCAAGCCATCAGTGACGATTCAGATTGTTCCGAGGGATATCATCCTTCAACCCAGGAACGGACTTTATCCGGGCCGGGGACACCACCGCTATGCACCACCTTCCCATCAACCACCACACCTGGCGTTGACATGACGCCGTAGGCCAGGATCTCGGCGATATCCGTTACCTTTTCCAGTTCAATATCTATATCTGCCTGCTTGGCTGCAACAGCTATCGCATTTGCGGTGATCTCGCAGTTGCGGCAACCGCTGCCCAGTACCTTGATGTTTTTCATGCTTTTTACTCCGTTGAAGAACTGCAGCAACCGCTCTTGCCCTGCTGCTGCACCGGCGGACAGGGTACGTCGCCGAAGGAGCAGTAGACACAACAGTCACCGGGCTTTGGCCGCAGCAGCGTTGAACAGCCCGGACACTGCCAGTACCAGACACACTGATCGGTCGGCATCACTTCAGTTCGCGTGCAGCCGCACTCCGGGCAGGTGAGCATCGATTTGAATACGATATCCTTCATGGATCCTCTAGGCGATGGCGTTGAAGGCCCAGCCGACAAGCGTAAACGCCACCGCGAGCACCCCGGCGAAGAGCGACAAGGCCTGCCACTTGATTACCTTGCGCAGAATCAGCATCTCCGGCAGCGACAGCGCCGCAACGCTCATCATCAGCGCCAGGGTCGTGCCCACCGCCACACCCTTGGTCAGCATCGCCTCTGCGACCGGAATCACGCCGGTGGCATTCGAGTATAGAGGGATGCCCATCAACACCGCCGCCGGCACTGTGTACCAGGCATCACCGCCCAGATTTTCGCTGACCCACTGCTCCGGCACGAAGCCATGAAACAGCGCACCGACACCTATGCCGAGCAGCACCCACTTCCAGATGCGGCCAACGATCTCCCTGACCTCGGCCACGGCATAACGGTGGCGTCCGGCAAACGATTTATCCGGCTCAGGGAGATCAGCCTGCCCCATCTGAATCTTCCAGACGTACTCCTCGACCCAGCGCTCGGGTTTGAAAGTCTGCATGACGATGCCGCCGAACCAGGCGACCAGCAGTCCGGCGCCTACGTAGAGCGCCGCCAGCTTCCAGCCTAGAATCCCAACCAGGATCACCGCCGCCACCTCGTTGATCATCGGGCTGGCGATCAGGAAGGAGAAGGTCACACCGAGCGGGATGCCGGCCTCGACGAAACCGATGAATAGCGGCACCGAGGAGCAGGAGCAGAACGGCGTCACCGCACCGAGCGTGACGGCAAAGCTACGTGCCTGCCAGTCAGGCCGGCCGCGCACGAACTCCCGCACCTTCTCGGGAGAGAGCAAGGCGCGCAGCAGTCCCATCAGATAGATTACGATCACCAGCAGCACGAAGATCTTGGCCACGTCCATGACAAAAAAATGCAGCGCCGAACCGGCATGAGAGGCCGGGTCGAGTCTCAGCCAGTCAAAGACAATCAGCTTGGCGATTTGGTCAAACATAGTATGGAATCCATTGGCAAGAATTACGCACCTGACCACCGCCGTCGCCCGCTTTCCAGGGCATGGAACAACACTGGCACCATCAGCAGGGTCAAGAAGGTACCCGCCAACAGCCCGCCAATGGCCACCACCGCAAGGGGCGACAGACGCTCGATGCCCACCGCCCATTCCATGGCGATGGGGATCATGCCGACGATGGTGGAGCCGGCAGTCATTAGTATAGGTCTGGTCCGCAGTTGCACCGCCTGCAGGATGGCGTCGTTGAGAGGCTTGCCTTCGGCCAGGGCCACCTGGATGAAGTCCACCAGCAGAATGCCGTTCTTGACCACGATGCCCATCAGCAGGATCAGGCCCATGAAGCTGGGCATGCAGCCATGCTTGTCGGCGATCATCATCGCCCAGGCGGCGCCGATGAGGGCCAACGGCAGGGTGGCCAGGATGGCCACGGGCCGCATGAAGGAGCGGAAGGTCACGGCCAGTGACAGAAATAGCAGCGCCAATCCCAGCCCCAGGGCTTTTACAAGCCGGTCGAAAGACTCACCCATCTGCTTGATCTCGCCCTCATGGGTGATCGAGTAACCGCGCGGCAGTTCCAGCCCGGCCAGGACCTGCTCGACATTCTCCTGCAGGTGGGTGACGGCGATGTTACGGCGGTAGCCGATCACGTCCACGGTCGGTTGCAGGGCCTGGTGGGTGTGGCTGGCCGGGGCGTGCTCGATGTTCACCCTCGCGAGGTTGGACAGCGGGATCAGCTTGCCGTCCGGTGTGCGGATCGGCAGCCCGGCGATCATCTCCGGGTCGTTGCGCTCGTCAGGATTCAGTCGTACCCAAACCGGGATGGGGTTTTCACCCGCCACCCGCAGGCGCCCGCCGGGGACGCCGCCCACGGCGGCAGCCAGCTGTTTGGCGATGGCGTCAGCGCTGAGTCCGAAGTGGTGGGCCTGCAGCGGATCGACGTCCAGTTGTACCCGGCGCGAGTGGCCCTGCCAGGATCTCTCCACCCCGGTCAGGCCGCGAACGCCGGCCAGTCGCTGCATCACCTCGTCGGCGAGGCGGTCGAGCACTCGCCAGTCGGGGCCGGTGATCATCACGTCCACGCTGCCGCGGATCGAGGAAAGGGGGGTGGCGCCATACTCGCTGACGTTGGCGGCGATCAGGTCAGGGATGGCGCGCACCCGCTCGCGCACGGCCTGTTCGAGCGCGTAGATACTCTGGTCGCGGGAGAAACGGTCCACCAGGTTGACCGTGCTCTGACCCTGCTGGAAGGTGCGCGCCGCGCCAAAGGCCCGCACGCCGGGCTCGGAGCCGACCAAGGTGGAGCTGGAGATCAGCCACTTGGCGGGTACCGCCTGGCGGATGGCCGCATCCACCTCGCTAGCGATGCGCTGCATCTGCTGCGCGTTGGTGTCCGGCTCGGCCTCGAAGTTGACCAAGAAGATGCCAGTGTCCATCAGCGGCATCAACTCGCGGCCGACCAGCGGCATCTGTTTGGCCGAGAATACGAACAGGCCAAAGAAAACGATCAACACCAGGGCGCGGTGATCCAGCCCCCAGCCCACCAGGCCGGCGTAGAAGCGCTTCAGGGGCTCCAGCATGAAGCGGTCAAAGGGGCGCAGCAGAAAGCCCAGTGGGTCACGCGCGCCGGGCTTGAGTAGCCAAGGGGTGAGCAGCGGAATGATGGTGATGGAGACCACCAGCGAGGCGATCAGGGCGATGGTCAGGCTCACCGACAAGGGCCGCAGCACCGTCTGCACATAGCCGCCGATGAAGATGATAGGTAGCAGCACGATGAAGTTGCTCAGGGTGCCGGAGAACACCGCCAGCATCACCTCGCCGGTGCCGCGGGCGGCAGCGGTGAGGCCCGACTCGCCCAGCTCCTGGATGCGCCGCTCGATGTTCTCGATCACCACAATGGCATCGTCCACCAGCATACCCACCGCGATGATTACGGCAGTGAGGGTGACCATGTTGAACTCATAACCGACCAGCCACATCGCGGCGAAAGTCAGCAGGTAGGTGAAGGGCAGTGACAGAGCGGTGACGAAGGCGGCGCGAGTGTCGCCCAGAAAGACCAGGATCACCAGAACCGCCATGATCACTGCGTCGCGTAGGGCGTCGATCATGTTAGATACAGTCAGACCGATGAGCCGGCCCTGGGTGTCGGCGATCTGGATATCCAACATCGGGAAGTCTGAACGGATCTCCGGTAAGGCATTGTCCATGGCACCTACCACGTCGCTGGCGTTGCCATGCTCACCGCGCAGCAAAGCCACCGCCACGCCGTCGGCGCCGTTGCCGCGGTAGAGGCTGGTGGGATCGGCCCGGCCCCAGCGCACCGTACCCAGATCCCCTACGCGCACGAAACCTCCGCCCTTCACCGGCACCAGTATGGCCGCCAGGTCGTCAAGCCCGTGAGCCAGTTTACGGGTGCTGAGCAACAGCCGGTAGTTGTCTCGCTGGATCAGGCCCGCCGGGCGGGAGTTGTTGTCGGCGGCCAGGGCTGCGGCCACCTGGGTGATATCCAGGTCGTGGGCCACCAGGCGGTCGCGGTCCAGGTCGACAGCCACCTGGCGTTGGTCGCCGCCGAACACCTCGGCCTCGGCCACGCCGGGCACGTTAAGCAGTCGGTCGCGTAAGGGATTCTCGGACAGGCGGCGCACCCGTCCATGATCCACGCCGCTGTTCGGGGCAGCGCTCACTGCCAGCACCATGGCCGCATGGGTGGCGTCGGTAATGCGGAAGATCAACGGCTGTTTCGTGCCCTCGGGCAGATCGCCGGTGACCCGCTTGAGCTCGGTCTCTACCCGGGCCGCGGCCAGGTCGATGTCGTTGCCGTACTCGAACTCGACCTGTACCAGAGAGGCCTGATCACGGGAGGTCGAGGTGACCCGCCGCACCCCGTCCAGGGCCGACAGGCGCACCTCCACCGGATGCGTGACCTCGCGGGCTACGTCATCCGCCGTCGCTCCGGGCCACTGGGTGACCGCCGAGACCATGGGCCGGTTGGTGTCTGGGAACAGATTCGTAGGCATGTTGAGGAAACCCATTATTCCCATCAGGGTGGCCACCAGGGTGAACGCAATCACCGCGTGGGGGCGGTGCAGCAAACGTTCCACCAGTGTCATTGTGCATCCCCTTCGACGCGAACCGGATCTCCGTCACGCAGCCGCAGGAGGGTGGTCTCATGGGCGCTGACCAAACGGTCGCCAGGATTCAAGTCGCCCTCCACCGCGACACCTTCGGCGGCGCGCAAGAGGATCGTTACCGGCACGGCCTGGATACGTGGCGGTTGCCCGCTGCTCAGGCGCAGCACCCGGCTGTGCTCTGGTTCGGTACTGGGCAGCAAGCTGTCGGCAGGTACCAGTAGAGCGTCGTCCATGGCGGTGGTGATCACCCTTGCCCTCAGCAGGGCGCCAGGCGCCGCATCGAAGGGCAGCTCGGATACGTCAGTCTCCAGCCGACCCAGGGAGCGCTCATCGAGGTTGGGGAACACCCGGTCCGTCTTCAAGTTGAGGATCTCGTTCCCTTGCTCCAGCACCACCTCGGTACCTGTATGCACCCGCGCCAGCACCTCGGCGGGCAGGCGCACCTCCAGACGGGCGCTACGGGTATCGACCAGACGGTATAGGGGCTTTCCGACGGTAGCCAGATCACCGGGGTCGGCGAGGCGCGCAGAGACGACTCCCTCGAAGGGCGCGCTGATTCGGGCATAGCCGATGCGCGTGCGTGCGGCGGCTACCTGCTTCTCCAGACTGCGCACCTGCTCCTCGGCGGAGCGTGCTGCGGCACGCTCCTGATCCACCTGGGACTGGCTGATGGTGTGGGACTTGAGCAGATCCTGCGCGCGCTGCGCATCCCGCACCTTGCGCTCGGCATCGGCCACCGCCCCATCCCGCTGAGCCTGAACGCTGGCCAGGGTGTCCTCCAGCTCACGGGTGTCAATGCGTGCCAGCAGATCGCCCTTGGCCACCGTCTGACCCTCGCGTGGCCCCATCTCTAGAATGATGCCGCCAAGCTGGGCAGCAACCGCCACCTCGTTGGCGCCTTTGACCAAAGCCAAGGCGGGGAAACCAACAGTGGCCCGCCCACGTTCGACTGATACTGCGTCCACCGCCCAAGGTGCGGTGGTCGGCGGTGCGGTCTGCGCCAGCTCCTGCTGGCGTTGTTGACGAAGCATGAGGCCGCCGGCAACCAAAACGACGAGGAACAGCAGGATTAGCAAATAGAGTAACTTGTTCTTCATTTCCTTAAGTTTTTCTTTATCAACTATTGAGTAGACGAACACGGGCAACAAAGGATGCACCCGTACCGGTATAGTCTCTAAACATCGTCGAGCTGGCCAAGGGGATGGTTATCTTCGCCTCGCTCAGACCAATTCCGCTGTTGCGCATTGTCCGTCCGGTGGCTCTATCTGCAGCGTGGTGTGATTGATGTCGAAGCGTTCGTGCAGCATTTCCTCGATGGCCACGCGGATGGCCTCGGTGTCACCCAGCGGTTGATCCTCCAACTCGATATGACCCTCGAAGTGGATATCGTGCTCGGCCACCTCCCAGAGATGGAGGTGATGGATGCAAACCACCCCCGGCACCGCGCGGATCTCCGAACGAATCTCCTCCAGCGAAAGTCCCGATGGTGCGCGCAGCATGAATATGCCGAGTGCAGCCCAAAGGATAAGCAGGCTTTCTCTCAGCACGTACACGCCGATCAGTACGGTCAACAACGGATCCAGCCAGGTAATGCCAAATACGGTGATCACTAGACCGCCAAGGATCACACCGATACTGGAGACGGCGTCCGAGAACAGATGCAGGTAGGCCGCTTTGAGGTTCATGTTCTGTTTTGAACCGCGGTGCAGCAGCCAGGTGCCAAGCACATTGGCTACCAGGCCGATAGTGGCCACGCCGGTCATGAGCATACCTTCGATGGGGTGCGGATCGACAAAGCGATCCCAGGCTTCGATGAACAGGTACAGGCTGATCGCCACCAGTGCACCGGCATTGATGACCGCCGCCAGCACCTGGGCGCGCTTCAGACCGAAGGTGTGGTGGTCGGTACGCGGACGGGTATCGAGGCGGATCGCGATCCAGGCAATGATCACAGCGATGCCATCACTGAAATTGTGCAGGGCATCGGAGATCAGCGACAGGCTGCCCGAGATCAGGCCGCCAACAATCTCCGCGGCCGTAATGACGAAATTCAGCCCGACCACGATGGCAAGACGAAAACCGCTTTCCGGTGTGCCGTGAGCATGTTCGTGACTCATCAACGCTATTCCTCAGGTTCCAAGTATTCTGGTAACAGCGATTCGAGCTGTTCGGTGGAAACCAAATGGTCGATCAGCAACTGGCCCACCACGGTCACGTCAGTCGTACCAAATCCACGCACACCCCACTCCAACCACACATCCAGCCCAAGTGCCCGCGCAGCACAATGCATGCGCTTTTCCATGCGCACGGCATCCTCGCCCCCACCCGTCGTGTGCAGCCTCAGCACCGGGCTGCCCGGCTCAGTCAGACTGCAACTGCTCATGATTATCTCATCGTGATTTCCACTGCGGATACCAGCACCAGCCGGGACACATTTGTACCACTTAACGTATTGTTTCGATCAGCGGTCATAACCGGAACAGGGAATGCACACGTGCTTGTCCCCCACCACCCGTAGATACGCCTTGGCCACCAGTTCGCCACAGGCCTGGCAGGGCACGAAGCCCATCACCTCGGGCAGCCAGTCCTCGTCCCATTCGAATACCTCTTCGATGGTCATGATGTCGGCTTCCGGGGCGTTCCAAACAAGGTCCACCAGTTCCATCTGCTCGGCCTCCGGGATCTCGTCCGGCATAATGCCCATGCCACGCTTTTTCATGAAGGCGGACTCGGCGATCCGTGGCTGTAGCGTGGGCTTGTAGCTGATGCGCACCGCCCGGTTGCTCGCCTTTTCCACAAGGGTCAGGCCCAGCTTGCCGAAGCCGGCCTTGCGCAGATTGCCCTTGCCCACGGTGCAGCCGGTCGCATACTGCACGCCGTCAGCGAAACACATGCCGCCGTGGTCGTCGCCGATCTCCACCACCGCCAGCAACTGGCTGCCGCCGGAGCGCTTCACACCGAGGGTGCGCAGTGCGGCCAGCCCCATGCGCAGACCGCTGATGCTGGCCCAGCAACGATGGCCGTGGAACTTGATCATTTCGTTGAGTTGGGTTTTGTCGTCGCTCATGGCAATTCTCCTCTAAATGTTTAGTTCAACAATCCGTGCAGCAGCTTGGCCGCAACAGCCAACAGCAGCACGCCGTAGAGCCGTTTCACCCAGGCAGGCTTGGCCTTGCGTATCATCAGCCAGGCCCCCAATTGGGAGCCGGCGATGGCGGCGAGCAGGGTCAGACCGGTGAGCAGCGGCTCCAAGTGGCCCTCCGCCGCGTGGGTCAGGAAGCCCGAAACGGAGGCGAAGGTAACGATAAAGCTGGTGGTGGCCGCTGCCTGCTTGGGCGTATAGCCCAGCTCCATCAGTATGGGGGCCACAATGAAACCGCCACCCACACCCAGCAGGCCGCCCATAAAACCTTCGAAGCCACCCACGCCAATACCTATGGCCAGCCGCCGGCCCTGGGACAAGGGCGTATCCTCGCTATCCTTGGGCGGCTTCGTTGTCAGGCTGCGCAGACCAGCCAGGGCGGTGGTTACAGCGAAAATGGCGAGCAGGGTCGGTACCGGCACGTACTGCATCACCTGGGCTCCGATGGGAGCCGCCACCAGGGCGGTGAGCGCCGCCGGCAGGCCACCGCGGAAATCCACTATCCCCTCGCGGGCATAGCGGGCGAGAGCCGAGGCGGTCGTCACCCCATTGAGCAGCAGCGACAGCGGCACCGCGATGGTCTTCACCGGCAGCGCCAGCCACTTGAACACCGGCACGTAGAGCATGCCACCGCCCAGCCCCAGCATGGAAAACACCAAGGCGATCACGAATACTAGCGATGTAACCAATATGTAGGTGTCGGCATTCAGTGGCATGGCGTTTTCCTTCTTGCCTTCGTCTATCAATAAAGACGAAGGAAGGCACTAAAAGATGCAGCGCCAACGACTGAATGACACAAGAAATTGATTCGCTGAAGCCAGATATGCTATATAGCCACACCCGGTGTGCTGGAACAGGTCAGGAAAATCTGTTCCTGTAACTTAGTTAAGAGTTGCCGCCCTTTTCCGTGCGGGGCACGAAACAGCAAACCTGCCCACTCTTGTCAAACATCACCTGGCAGGCCGTTTTCAGGTGACTACGAAGGCGCTTGCGTGCCCGTTGAATTCGCGACTTGGCAGCCGGCAGATCGATCCCCTTGAGACGTGCGTACTCGGCCTGCGGCATGCCTTCCAGGTCACACATATTCAGCGCCTCGCGGTCTTCCTTCGGCATTTCAGACAGGGCCCTGGGAAGGCAGGCAGTGAGGCTGGCCAGCGGGGCCGGTTCCTCGTCTTTGGCGGGGAGATCAGGGGGTAATTCTCCCAACGCTTTGTGGGTGCGCAAGTGGTCGATCAGGCGATTGCGCGCCACGCGAAACAGCCATGCGCGCGGATTACCCAGCTCGCAGAATGTCCCGCCTTCGCCCAGCGCCCGCAAAAAGACATCCTGCAACAGGTCTTCCGCCAGGTAGGGATCACCGGCCCGCTGGATCAGGAAGGCACGCAGTTCCCCCTCGTGACGATCCCAGGCTGACAGCAGGCAGTTCAAGTCTGAACTTCCGACAGTTTGAACGTCAATACCGCGGCCACACTGGTACTCTCAGCGGAGAACTGCAACAGACCGAAAGCAACCAGATTCCCGAGCTGCTCAAACATCGCTAGATCGGGTGGTTACGAGCTGGTCGGCGCAGCCGGTGTCGCTTCTTCCGGCACCTTCGGCAAGGCAAACGAGATCAAGGCCGCCGCCAGTACAAAAGCGGTGGACCACCACAGGCACCCCGCCAGACCCTGAGTCTGGTAGACCCAGCCCGAGAGCACGGTGCCGGTCAGCCGTCCGGCGGCGTTCGCCATGTAGTAAAAACCCACGTTCATGGCCACCTTGTCATGGTCTGAATAGGCCAGGATCAGGTAGGAGTGAACCGCGGAATTGATCGCGAACACGGCACCGAAGGCAAACAGGCCGACAATCAGTGATAGCGCCGGATCGAGGCCAGACATCAGGGCGATGGCAATACCTGCGGGAAACACCGCGAGCAGCAGGGCCCAGTTGCGGGCGCTGCTGCCCTGGGGGCCACGCCCGTGGTGACCCTTGCGCAACAGAACGGGGGCACCTGCCTGCACGAAGCCGTAAACCACAACCCAAAGGGCGAGAAAGCTGCCCACCTCGATGTGGTTCCAGCCCGTCACCGAGGCGAGAAATACCGGCAGGCCCACCACGAACCAGACATCGCGCGAACCAAACAGAAAGTATCTGGCGCCGGAGAGAATGTTGATCTCGCGGGTCTTGGAGAAGATCTGGCTGAACTTGGCTTTGGCTTTTGCCTTGCCCATGCCCATGGGCAGCGCCCACCAGGCATAGAGATAGACCAGGAACAGCACCGACGCCATGCCGCCCATGGCCCAGCGGAAGCCGATCAGGTAGAGCAGCAGACCGCCAAGGAAGAAGCCCGCACCTTTCAGGGTGTTCTTGGAGCCGGTAAGAATCGCCACCCACTTGAACAGCCGGGTGTCGGCATTCTCCCCTTTGGGCACCACCAGCTTGACGCTGGACTTGGCGCTCATCTTGTTCAGGTCCTTGGCGATACCCGACAGAGCCATGGCGGTCATCACATAGGCCACGGAGAGCCAGGAGGGATCGACCGTCAACGACCCGAGCGCAACCACCTGCAGAAACCCTCCCGCGATCATGGTGCGGTTGAGCCCGATGTGGGAGGCGATCCAGCCCCCCACACCGTTGGTGATGATGCCGAAGATCTCATAGAAGAGGAACAGAAAGGCAATCTCCAGCGGACTGAATCCCAGGTTATGAAAGTGCAGTACCACCAGCATATGGATCGCGCCGTCGGTCAGGGTGAAGCCCCAATAGGCTCCGGTCACGACAAGATAGGTGCGAAGTCCCTGGTCCATAACTAGTTCATCCGCGCAATCATTTCGGCGATATCCATCATCCGGTTCACATAGCCCCACTCGTTGTCGTACCAGGCATACACCTTCACCTGGGTGTCATCGATCACCATGGTGGAGAGCGCATCCACGATCGAGGAGCGCGGATCATTCAGGTAATCCACCGATACCAGTGGCCGCTCTTCGTAACCGAGAATCCCCTTCAGCTCACCCTCGGCCGCCTCCTTGAAATAGCCGTTGACCTCTTCCGCCGTCACCGGCCTTGCTGCTTCGAACACGAAGTCTGTCAGGGATGCATTGAGCAGCGGAATGCGCACCGCATGCCCGTTCAGCTTGCCGGTCAATTCCGGGAAGATCTTGGTGATCGCCTTGGCCGAGCCGGTGGTGGTCGGGATCAGCGACTGGCCGCAGGAACGGGCCCGGCGCAGATCCTTGTGACCCTTGTCGACAATGGTCTGGGTGTTGGTGATGTCATGGATGGTGGTCATGCAGCCATGCACGATGCCGATTTTCTCGTGCATCACCTTGACCACCGGTGCCAGGCAGTTGGTGGTGCAGGAGGCCGCCGTCACCAGTCGGTGCGCTGCCGGATCATATTGATGGTCGTTGACACCGTAAACGATATCCAAAGCGCCTTGCGTCGGCGCCGCAACTATGACCTTCTTCACCCCCTGATCGAAGTAACTCTGCAGCGCATCCGGATTCTTATGGTGCTTGCCGGTCGCTTCAATCACCAGATCGCAACCAGACCAATCAGCGTCACCGACTGTCGGGCTACGACTGTAGGCGATACGCTGATCACCAACCAGCATGGTATCGCCTTGCGCGCCGCACTCCACTGCCCAGATTCCGTGCACCGAATCGAACTTGAGCAGATGCGCCGCACCTGTTGCGTCCGCAGCGATCTCGTTGACCCGGGTAACGGCAATGCCTTCCCTCCCCCATCCTGCGCGCAAGCCCAGACGTCCCATGCGGCCAAATCCATTGATACCCACAGTAATACTCATATTCATTTCTCCCGTTCAACCTAATCAACATTGCATCATCCCGTAAGGACATAACTAAACGTTCTGCGCGGAAATTACCTGACACACAAATGACAACCGCTTTCTTTACTGATGAATCGCTGGTGTTATATATGATTTATCGAATATATGTCAACAGAATTGCCGTTTAGAAAGATAATTTAAATTTATAGTAAATATGCGTCTTAACGACGCTATTGGCGGTAATCGAAATTCAAATAATATATGCTAAATTTCGAATATTTATGAAATGGAATTGGCAGGAATCCCAGAGGTCGGTTACGGCTCAAACACAGGTTACTAATTGGTGCTCCGTACCCTGGGCCAGTCGCTGTCTATCATCCTCGAAGGGAGCCTTGCCAATACACCCCCGGGCAATCGCGTTTATGGCATCCATAGCCCAAGCGTGGATATCCGGATCAACGCGGTAATGGATCCACTGGCCCGCCCGCCGATCGACCAAAATCCCGGTCTCTCTCAATATCGCTAGATGGCGCGATATCTTCGGCTGAGGAAGTTCCAAGGCAGCAGTGATATCGCACACGCAACGTTCGGACTGGTCTGCCAATAACATCAGAATGCGTAACCGCGTGGAATGTGCGGTAGCCCGTGTGAATTCTTCAGGAGAAGTGGCCATAGTTAAATCATACCACAGCATATATTTGGCAAATTTAAAGTTATGCCCAAGATAGTCCTTGTTCCGTTATCCAAAGTCTACTTCCTCTATCTCTATAACTGCTCCCTAAACCAAACCATTTAAGAGGAGCACTTCCCCTAAATCCCTTTATGCGGAATGCGGCAAAGGTTCAAATTGAATCTTATATGAAAAAATGCATGGTCCCTGAATACCTTAAGAAATTATTTTTTTACATTAAAAAACAGATAAATATCCATTTTCAATCAAGACCGAATATATATGAATAAATAAATTGTATTTATTCCGGTCACCCCTCCACACATAGCAAGCTCGACTTATCCCATGAGATTTTGAACAAGGAACAAGCCGAGCGCAATTGTGTTAGCTGTCACTCCCAGAACACGGCTCTACGGACCCGTCTGTACCGCTATGTCGCCCAAGAGGAGACCGAAAAAAATGGGCTTTTTCAACAGCGCCGTATTGGGTGAGGTATACGTCATCGGTGCCACCCGCAATATTTATCTTGACAGGCTCGCGCTCTGGTTGGTCGGATTAACTGCCGGCGGTGTGGCATTGCACGGATTTCTACGCATTCTGGGTGGACTGTTCCGCCGCGGGAGAAGTAACTCATGACCATTCATCGCATCTTCATCCTCCCCCTATGGATCCGCGTCTGGCATTGGACCAATGCACTGCTTAACATCACATTGGCAGCTACGGGGGCCAGTCTGCACTTCGTGGATCCTGAGCTTCCGTTGATACCCTTCGAACTGGCCGCCCAGGTTCACAGCACGGCAGGTCTCTTGCTGGTGGCACTTTACATCTTTTTCTTCATCGCCAACATCGTGTCCGGCAACTGGTGGCAATACGTTCCCAAACCGGGCGCGTTCGGCAATAACATCATGCAGCAAACCCGTTACTATGTCTGGGGCATCTTCCGTGGCGATCCTCCGCCTTATCCGCCCACTGAGAAAGCCAACTTCAATGCCATGCAGCAGCAGATCATCTACTGGATCGTAATGTACCTCCTGATGCCTGTCGCTTCGTTTGTTTGGACCTGGTAGGTGAAGAATTTCCGTTGTGAGAGACGAAAAGTGAAATGTCTCCCCGCAAAAAAAACAGCGGGAGGAGGACCCCGCCGCAAAAGGGGATGCCATTGGCTCCCCGTCATTCAAGCTCGACACAAAAAACTGACCGCTTTGAGCAGAAGCGCGTGAGGATGAATCACCGATACGACACTTTAATGGCTTGCGAATTCTGACGGGTATTGGGCGAGGAAGAAACGAATTGAGTAAGCCCCGCGACGCCGTACAGGGAGCCAAAGAAAACGGGAATCCAGAGAATTCCTTCTTTTTGTTCGCGGTTGAACATGTGTATTCCTCCAGGATTTCTGGCCCCAGCCAGGTATGGACGATAGATTGAGGCATCTGCATCCGATCGATGGCTATCCTCCCGTCGCCGCCATAAAGCGAACTATCTTCTCGGGTCGTTCCCGGAACTCATGCCGCTCCGGCTTCAGGCTGATGGCCCGGCGCAAATGACCGGCCAATTCAGTATTGCCAACGTCTTCCCGCAACAATCGGCGCAAAGGATAACTGTGCTCATGACCGAGGCACAGATAGAGGTCCCCGTCCACGGTCAGCCGAACCCGGTTGCAGGTTTCGCAGAAATGCTGGGAGATAGGCGTGATCAGGCCGATACGGGTTTCGCTGCCCGCCAGGCGGTAATAACGGGCCGGACCGCCGCCGGAAAGCATGTCCGGCACCAGTTCGAAGCGTCGTTCCAGGCGGCGTTTGACGGTCTGCAAGTCGATATAGCGGTCCAGGGCACCGCGTCCGGTCTCGCCCATCGGCATGGTCTCGATGAGGCGCAGGGTAAAGCCCCGCTCGGCGCAGAAATCGAGGATGTCGTCGATCTCCTTGTCGTTTACCCCCCGCATCACCACGGTGTTGATCCGGATCGGTTCAAATCCCACGGCCCGGGCGGCCTCGATGCCGCGCAGGACCTTTTCCAGCCGGCCACCGGTGATGGCCCGGAAGACCTCGGGGTGCAAGCTGTCCAGGCTAACGTTGAGCCGATGGACGCCTGCCCGGCGAAGGGGCTCGGCCAGTTGCGCCATGCGGGTGCAGTTGCTGGACAGGGACAGGTCCTCGATCCCCGGCACGGCGGCCAGGCGGTCCGCCAGGTCCGGCAGGTCACACCGTAACAGAGGCTCGCCGCCGGTCAACCGTACCCGTTTCACGCCCAAAGCGGCGAATCCCCTCACCACCCGTTCTATCTCGTTGAAGGTAAGCCAGTGTTCGGGCTCCTCGAATCCCTTGAAACCCTTGGGCAGGCAATAGGTGCAACGCAGGTCGCAGCGGTCCGTCACGGAGATCCGCAAGTAGTCAATGCCACGGCCGTGGGGGTCGATCAGTGTATTGTTATTCATGGACTCTCCTCCGGATCAGGTATCCAATAGCAAGATTCGCACCGATCTATCGAGCCTTCCGCGTAGCACTGAGCCCGGCGCTATACCAGTCGGGTTATGTTTCCCGCAAGTAACAAGCAAGGCCGCGAAGGGTTACCGGCGGGTAACGCCGGGGAGAGTTGACAGCCGGGGCGCAAGGCTATGCAACCTGTATTCATTGGCTCATTATTTGCGGAAAAATTAGGCTCGGGCTCGCCGGGCCGAGCCCGGTTTGCCGCTATATTGCGGTTCAGCCGGAGCGGCAGCCCCTGCAGGATAAGACCATCGAGTGGTTCGGACAACTGTTTCGCCAGATCTCATTCGAGGAGATCGGCGTCTCCACCATCCAGTCCCGACCGGTGGCGGACTTGGTCGACACGCAGCGGGAACGGAGCGAGCACGGGCCTCGGTCTTCGTGGCCGACCACAGGGTCCAGATCTCGATCAACCAGGACGTCGTGGAAGCGGACTCGCCGATCCAGGACGGCGACGAAGTCGCGTTCTTTCCGCCGGTAACGGGCGGCTGAGGAATTGCTCCGACCGGGGATCTGGGTGCTTCGGCCAGTAAGCGGCAGAGACCAGGTACAAGCGCTCCCGGCATCCCGCCGCGAATTGCCGGCATTACAAAGCGTAATCGCCATCGTAGGGTTCCCCGCCCTTCACCATCGGCAGGGTCAGAAAAAGCTGCACCTGCCCAGCCCCCGGGGGAGTGACTCAAGGTGTAGTGGCGGTGCGGATGATACCGGCCCCCAACACCACCAGGTTTTCGTCCTCTATGTGCCCAGAGACCCAGTCGGCGTCCACCAAAAAGCAGGGTGCGGCGCTGGCGTACAGCGGACGCGGTCGATTCTGTAGATGCCATTGACATAATTAGGATGCCACCATCGGCGAAACGGAACAGGCGCCTGACACAGACCCCTGTTCCCTTCAATCCCCTACCGGATCAGTTCAGGCTGCCGTGATGTCCGTTGATGTCTTCTTCCGCGGGCAGATCGGCATACATGTCGGCTTGTTTTTTCAGCGAGCCGTCCGCTGCCGCCTTGAAGACCGAGACACCAGGCGGGATACCCTTTTTCGCGTTACCCTCGGTGGCTGCGTACATGCGGTCCCTGGTTTTGTTCCACTGCAGCATGTGGACCACGGTCGGGGTGGCGTCTGACATGGACAGAACCTTCAGGTCCGGCACCGAGATGTGATAGATGCGCGAGGTGCCGTCCTCGAAGCCGATGGGAAAATAGAGGCTCTCACCGGAAGGATGCCACATAGGATGGCGGATCTTATTGATGCCGATGCCCGGCTCATTCGCCTTGAAATGGCCCACCACCTCGTCCGTCCGGTCGTCGATCAACACCAGCTCGGGCACCTGCTTGGAGGCCACGATCAGCAGGTGGTTGCCGTTGGCCGGCTCCTCGAGAAAATGCGGGTTCTCATAGTCCACGTCCACGGTCTTGATCACCTCGCCCTTGGCCGCGTCGATCACCGACACCGAGCGGTGGCCCTTGGCGATATTACCGACGTAGACCTTGACGTTGGTGTAGGCGGCGGCGTGGGGCGCCTTGCCGACCTTGATCGTCTTGAGCGGCTTGAAGGTCTTGAGGTCGAACTGGGTCACCGTGGTGCCCGGCCGCTCCACCTCTACTGGCCCCGGCCCCTCGCCGATGACATACATCAAGCCCAGGTCCCAGACCGGCACCATGCCGAAGGGAAAGTCGGCCACGTTTTCCGCGCGGCGGCTCACCACCAGGTTGCGGGCGTCGATCTCCACCACCGCGTCGTCATCCAGCTCGGTGACATAGAGGTAGTTGCCGTCCGGGCTCCAGTAATACTGGTGTCCCTGTCCCTTCTGGGAATTGGCCGAACCGGTGACGATCTGTTTGATGAACTTTCCGTCCTTTGCATCGAAAACCGACAGGGTGTTGCCCCCGTGGTTGATCGAGAAAATGAAATCGCCCTGGGGATCGGGGACCATGTGGGCCGGCTTGGTGCCCGGTGGTCCGGCGACCAGGGTCGTCATGGACTCCAGGGTGGGAATGGCGGTGATGGTCTGGCCGTTCTTGCCCCAGTTGGGCACGTAGTAGTAGGACTGGTTGGGTCCGCCGATAGTGTAGTTGCTGGCCAGGGCGGGGGCGAGAGCCCCGGCGGCGAGCAGGGCGGTGGCAATGTGAATGTGTCGTATTTTCATATGAAGTATCTCCTCCGGTTGTTGTTGGTGATACTGCGGGAAACAGCCATCCCTGGCCGGTATCTCTCCTAATGCCGGGCTCAGCCAACGGGCTCGACCATCGGCTCGGCGCCAGCGCGAGGCCGGTCGCGCGCAGTTTGGTACACGATCTCGTCGGTGTTGCGGTAGAGGATCTCCCTGAGCTTCAGGCCCAGGAAGGAGCGGGCCGCCTGGAAGGACATGACCAGTAGACCGATCATGGCCAGGCTGTAGGCCACGGCCCAGATCGCCTCGCTGCCGCCCAGGGTGTAAGCTGCCCACTCGGGGATGGTAAGGAAATCGGTCAGGCCCTCGCCGAAGACAACGGCGTCTATTTCCTGCTTAAACAGCGTGTAAGGCAGGTAGCCAATGTAGAAACCCGGTAGGGCCACCAAGGCTGTGGAATAGCCAAGTCCCAGGCGAGCATAGGTACGCACCTCACACCCGATCATGAACACTGCGCCCATGGCCAGCAGGGGACCGCCGAGGATATGCCCCCAGTACAGCCCTGCGTTACCCGCGGCATTCGGAATGGTGCCATAGCCCAGCAGCCACCAGGCCAGGATGAACAGGTTGAACATGACGATGGCGACCATGAAGCCCTGCAGAGGCAGCATGCCCCGGAACATGTAATAGGTGCACTGGGGCACCCCGCCCTTGCGGTAGAACTCCTCCTTGGTGAAGGTCGCCTCCGGAGCCATGACCGAGCACTCGGTGCCGAAGCCGGTCTTGGCGATGCCGTAACCCAGCAGCAGGCCCGGGACGGCCATCCAGATTACCTCGGCCCAGCCGATGTGGTTCACCGCGCCGGAGATCCACCCGGTTACGCCGTAATAGGCCGGCAGCGCGAAGATTGTGATGATCAGAAAGGCGTTCAACGCCCAGCGCATGGGACTGAGCCAGGGATTGTATTTGGGGTCGTAGCCGGGTTGCGGATTGAGCGGATTGCCCAGGTGGCTGCGCACCGTCTCCCGGGTTTCCTGGTGCTTGAAGTAGCCACCCAGACCCATCTTCATGGCGATCAGAAAGGCGATGAAGGCGAAGGGGATGCCCGAGAGCAGCACCACCCAGGAGGCGATGCTCATGGACGGGATGCCGCCGATGAAGTGGTGCGTGGTGCAGCCGGCGGCCAGGCGGGTACCGAAGGAGAAGAAGAGGCCGCCGATAAAGGCGAGCAGCAGCATCTTCCACTCGTAGCGAACCCAGCCACGGGACTCCCGCTCGTTGATGGCAACCAAACGGGCTCCGAGCACAGCAGCCAGGATGGTCCAGTGAACGCCGGGCTCGTAGACCCGGGACACCCAGTCGATGCCGAACAGATGCTCCTCGCTGACCGCGAACATCTGGGCCAGGCCCGTGGTCACCACGATGAACATGTCGGTATGGTAGTAAAAGATGATCTCGGCCAGGCCCACCAGGACCCCGCCGAGCCAGAATGGCCACTGATGCCGGAACAGGCGTCGGGTCAGGCTTTCCCCGCCGACGTCGTCAACGGACACTGTCGTTGCTTGAGACATTGAATTACTCCTTGAGAGTATGCAGACGTGGGCGGCAATGCACGCCGCGCCCCGCCCGCTTCGGGCGGGGCATCTGTCACGCTATTCGACGACGAAGGCGCTGACCGGGCGCGAAGCATCCTTCGCCCACTCCTCCATGGACCCGTCATAGACCCGGGCCTGTTTGTTACCCAGGAGCTCCGAGTTGGCGAACCAAGTGAGCGTCGCGATATGGCCGGTGTTGCAATGGGTGATGAGAGGCTTGCCGTTATCGACGCCCAGGGCGGCCGCTACCTGCTTCAGCTGATCCACGGGATAGAAGGTCGCCCCCGCGGGGCCGCCGCCGACCAGGACATCGAAGGGCAGGCTCTTGGCGCCCGGGATATGACCGGCCTTGGCAACCACGCCCTTCTTGAGCTTGAGGCCCAGGTAGAAATCCGTCGGCAGGCCGTCCACAATCTGCCCGCCGTCGGCCACGGCCTTTTGCACGTCGCCCAGGGTGGCGATCAGTTCCCGCCGCTCCGCGGTCGCCTTCCAGTCGCCCTCTTTGGGGCGGGTGCGGCCGTATTCGACCTTGCGCTTTTCCGCGGCCCACTTCGCCATGCCGCCGTCGAGCAGGGCGACGTTGTCATGGCCGAAATACTTGAGGGTCCAGTACAGACGGGTGGCGAAGCCGACGTTCGGGGCACCCTCGCCCAGGTGGGAGATGACCACGGCGCTGTCTTGGTTGACGCCGCTGTCGCGCATCAGCTTCTCGAAATCGGCCTTGGCCGGGAGCTGGTCGTGCAGCTCCCCCTTTTTCGTGATGGCGTACTCGCCCCAGGGCGCCAGGGCCGAGTCGGGGATATGGCCGGAGACGGAGCCGCCGCCCCCTTTCGCCCCGCAGGCCTGTACGCCAGCCACCTCGCCGCTGCCGCTCTTGCGGATGAAGCTTTGGGTGTCCTTGCGGGCATCCAGAACCACCACATCTTTGAGGTTCTTGGACAACCACTCAGTATCCACCAGCGGGCCGGGAACCTGGGTGGCCTGGGCATGGGCTGCCACTGCCAGGAAACATAGAAAAATTACGCGCCGGAGAGCGCGAACAGGATGTTTATACATGACACTCCTCCATCGGGTGTTGTTAATTATCGCTCCGGACTGTCGCCGGAATTCTTCTATTCCATCGCGAACCGGATGAAACAGCTAATCAATAAAGGCAAGAGTCGTGCCGTACGGTAAGTGTTTGAAAAACTGGGAATAGGCTAGATTAGGGAGAGGGCATTACCCTGGCAAAAATCCAGGGTACGGTATTTTGCAATGGGAGCAGAACAAGAGTGGGGTCAGTCCTTCAGCTTGCGATAAAGCGTGGTCACGTCGATGCCGAGCCGACGAGCCGCCGCGCTCTTGTTGCCGTCACAGCGGGTCAGGATTTGTTCGATCCAGATACGCTCCACCTGGGCCAGGGTAGCGTCCTCGGGAAAGAGGAAAGCACCCGCGGCGGGGGCCGGACCGGGACGCAGTTCCAAGGGCAGCTGTGCCTCGCCCACCTGCTCGTCGGGTGCCAGTATAACGGCCCGCTGCACCAGGTTTTCCAGTTCCCGGATATTGCCAGGCCAATAATAGGCGCGCAGACTTTCCAGGGCGTCGGAGGTGAAGTTCCGGGCGGGACGCTCCAGCTCCCGGGCGAAACGCGCCAGCATCTGCTCGGCCAGGGGCACGATATCCTCACAGCGCTCGCGCAGGGGAGGCAAAGTTATGGGGAAGACGTTGATGCGAAAAAAAAGGTCCTGACGGAACTCACCCCGCTCAACCAGAGGCGTCAGGGGCTGGTTACTGGCGAACACCAAACGCACATCCACCGGCACCGGCCGGGTGCCCCCCACCCGAAGCAAGGTTCGCTCCTGAATGAACTGCAACAGGCGGGCCTGGACTTTGCGTCCAGCACTGTTGATCTCGTCCAGCAGTAGAGTGCCGCCGTCCGCCAGCTCCAACAGCCCACGCTTACGACTCGTAGCACTGGTGAAGGCTCCCGGTTCGTGGCCGAACAGCTCACTCTCGGCCAGGCCCGGGTTGATAGCAGCACAGCTCAAATTGAAGAAAGGGGCCTTACGTCGCGAGCTGAGGCGGTGGATCAGCCGGGCGCTGACGCTCTTGCCGGTACCGGTCTCCCCCTCCAGCAACACCGGCACATCCAGAGGTGCCACTTGCTCGATCAATGCCCTCGCCGCGCTGGATGCCGGTGATTGTGCTATGGGCTCGACGGCGTCCTCTTCTAGGTGGCTCACCTGGGCGCTCAAGGTTTCGGTACGCGCACGGTGCTCCAGCAGGCGATGCAGCCGGTCCAGCAGGGTTTCCAGTTCCAAGGTATCGAATGGTTTGGTGATCAGGTCGAACAGGCCGCCGCGAAAGGCGTCCACTGCCACCTTTAGGGTGGCGTGACCGGTGATCAGCACCACAGGTAAATCCGGCTGCCGATGCCGTGCCATGCTCAACAGGGCTAACCCATCTGGCGGCGGCAGCCGCAGGTCTGTGAGCAGAGCGTCGGCCTCGCCCCGCTCCAGGATGGCCTGGGCCTCCCCACCGTCCCTAGCGATCAGCGGATCGAATCCCCTGCCTCCGGCTATCTCGGCCAGCAGGTCCGCCATGCGCCGGTCATCCTCGGCGATGAGTGCGGTATAAGACCGGCTCATCGGGACTCCTCACCGGGCGCCTTGCGCCAGGTGATATGGAAGCGGGAGCCCTGGGGGCTGGTGTCAAGCAGCTCGATGTCGGCACCCACGGAGTTGAGCAGGGTCTTACAGATGTGCAGCCCCAACCCGGTGCCCTTGCCCGGCGGCTTGCTGGAGACGAATGGCTCGAACAGCCGCGGACGGATCGCCTCCGGGACCCCGCTGCCATCATCCACCAGGGTGAGGTGTACCTCGGTCCCGGTTTCTTCGATAAGGATACCGAGCGACCTCGCACCCGCATCCGCGGCATTGGTCATCAGGTTGAACATGACCTGCTCAACACATGTGGGATCAGCCCAAACAGGTTTGCCTGTCGTCCCCTGTACCTGGATGTCGTCGATCCCGCGGTCCCGCAACACCGGCCCCATGAGCCGCACCACGGCCTCCACCTTCTCCATCAAGTCCAGACTACCTGGATTGGCCTCGGGAGGCCGCACCGAATCCAGCAGGTTGCGTACAATGCCCGAACAGACTTGGGCCTGCTCCTCAATCACCGCTAGCCGCTCCCGCAGGTGGCTGTCGTCTGTGCCGCGCATGGCCTGGTGTGTGTAGCCGATGATGTTTCCCAGGGGCGTGTTTAGACCATGGGCCAGACCAGCGGCCATCTGGCCCACGCTAGCGAGCCGCTGGTCCCGGCACAAACGCTCGGTGGCTGATCTAGCCAGGCGTTGCGCCTCTTCCCGTTGCCGGCCTGTGTCCTCTATTTGGGAACAGAGACGGCCGAAAGTACGGGCGATTCTGACCAGTTCTTCCGGCATCCGGCCCAAGGGCAAGTCCGGGTGGTTCTCCCGTCCGCTCACCCTGGCGGCAATCGCCTGCACAGGAAGAATCAACCGGCGCTCCAGTGTGTGGCGCAACCACAAATAAAGCAGGGCCACCGCCACCACCAAGCCCGCCAACCCAAAAAGAGAGATGCGCCACACCGCCTCGCGCACCGGTATGGCGTCGTAGCTCACGGTGACCTCACCCAACGGATTGTCACCCAAGCGTACAGGCCAGCGGACCAATACATGGTTCCCCTCCTCACGGGGTGGAGGAAGCTCGCCAGCCTCACCCAGTACCTCCCCGTCGAATCGGCGCACCTGCAGGTAGCGCACTCCCGACTGATTCGAAAGGTCACGCAGATAACGTTCCAGGGTACCGTAGTCGTATACCAACAGGGCGTCGAGGCTGACGGTGGCCAACTGCCTGGCCAGAGCCTCGGCCTTATCGTGAAACGCCTGCTCCAGAAGCCGGCCGACCCCTTGTGTTGCCAGAACTCCCAGTAACAGCCCGAGGGCCAGCAGGCCACCGCCAATGTGCAAGCTGAGCATGGATGAGAGGGTATGTGGTCGATTTACCAAAGTGATGCCTCCAGTGGGCGGGCCGACTCAAAGGCCTGAACAATACTTCGTGCAAGGTCGAAGCGGGAATCGTCCACAGGGCCGAAGCCCACATCCGGACCAAGGGCGGCGAAGGCAGAGGCTGCTTCAGGCGCCGGTTCGACCAGGGCGGACCGCACGGCTTCGGCCAGAGCCGGGGCTAGTCCCGGTCGTGCCACTATTACGTGGGGGGGCAACAGGGGTGTCTCGGCGACGATCCGCAGTCCGCGGTCCAGGTAGATCTCGGCCACCTCCTTACGTAAGCCACCGGCATCAAAATCCCCGTGGGCCACCGCCAGGGCCGCCCGTTCATGCCGACCCAGATAGGCGTAATCCTTCAGGTCGGCAAGAGTCAAACCCGCCTGCCAAAGCAGGGCCCGTGGAGTGAAGTGGCTACCGAACGAGCGTGGGTCACCTAACGCCAGGGTGCGGCCGCGCAGGTCGGACAGGGCATGAATGGGGCTGCTGTCCAGGGTCACGATCACGCTACGGAAGCCCGCCTCACCCTTCTGTGTCTCACCGGCCAAAATAGGCAGATCATATGCTGTGGTGTCATTCAAATAATGATCGTGGGCTCGCAGGTAAGGGGTCGGGCCCATGTAGGCGAAATCCACTTGACCGTGACTGATACGGCGGATCTGGTCACCGTAGGAATGGGCTAGGTAAAGGTCCACTGGCCGCCCGAGCTGCTTGCCGAGATAGTCGCACAAGGGCCGGAAGCGGCTCTCGATCCGGCTGGGTGTGTCGTAGGGGTGGACTGCGAACAGCAAGGCCTTTTCAGCGGGCGACGCCCCACCCTGCATTACCGCTTCAGGCGGCGCGGGCGAGTCCCCGCAGGCTCCGAGGGCGAGCGTCAGTGCCAGTGCCTCTAGCCAGCGCTCAAGGCGTTTCTTCACAGGGTGCTTCATGGCCGCTCCATTCCGGGCAGTCCAGCTGGTACAGGGTGTATGGGGTATCGCCGGTCAGTTCCAGCGCCTGTTGCAGATAAGATTTCTCCCGTTCGCTCAAGTCATCCACCAGCATGTTTAACAGGGCTGGATAAACCCTTTCATGATAGTCGTAATCCGGTTCTACGCGCACGCTGATCCGGCCGCCCTCCTCTTCCGGCAGGGCTAAAACGAGAGTGATCCATTGATCCGGGAACAGGCGGTCGTCGGCCAGTTCCTCCCATCCTGACTCGCGCGACCAGCGCATCCTGCGGGCGATGACATGCTCGATTACCGCGTCGGTCGCCCGGCCTTCCAGCCGGATCAGAACACGCGGCGTCACATAAGTAGGCAGGGCGTGGCCGGCCCCGGTATTGCCCGCGCGCAGCCTGATTCCCTCCCGGGTCCGCCGTGCCTCGACCGTGAGCGCGCTCCGGATGGTCTGGCGGTCGTGTATGCCTTTAAAGCCATGTTGCTTCTCCGGCATGTGGCAGGCCTGACATGTCACCCCCTCCCGAGCATAGCGGGACTGCCGCCACTCCACGTAGGTGTTCTCCAGGGGCTTGCCATTGACCGAAAAGCCCGACTCGTCGAACTGGTGGCAGGGGGCACAGAATTCGGCTTGGCGGAACAGGGGCTGCTCCGAAACCTGGCCGTGGGGCGTCTCGGCGACGGTCCGTGGGCCGTGCCGCACATGGGCGCGGACATGGCAGGTGGCGCAATCCACGCCGGAACGGACCAGCGTGCTGTCCAATCCCTGCTTCCACCATTGGTCCACCATCTCCTGGCGGGGGGCGTGACAGGCTAGGCAGTCATCCTGGGTGGCTGCGTCGAAGGCCCCGAGCTGGCCGAGCAGGCCGGGGGTTACCGCTGTGGCATGCAGCGAACCCTTCCAGGCCTCCCATTGGGGTTGGTGACAGGGACGGCAGCCGTCCGCCGATAGATTGGCGATGATCTCCTCGGCACCCGGCGGCAGCGGCGGGGCATTGCCTTGGAGGGGGATCGGGCGTTCCCAGTAGGGATGGTCCGGGAGGCTGGACGGTTCCTGCGCCGGCAAGGCGGCGCAGACAGCCACCAGAATGACGCCCAGCAATGCGGTTGCCAAGGTGGGGGAAATCCCCGTCATGCCCCGGCCAGCAAGCGAAGGACTCCATGTGGCCGAGCATTCATCCCTTACCTCTCCCAATCCGGACGCAAACCTAATCGGCCCATGCGGCGAAATACATTGGCACCTACACGAATCGCTATTTTGCTTTGCCTCATTATCTTTTCAAATTCGATTGCTTATAGAAGTTTTCCGGCCACAAACCGGCTTACTCTTGGTCGCATTGGTATAAATTCAAATTTCGGCCTAGCTCCCTCCTTCCAGCGCTGCACACGCCTGTTGCAGGTAGTCTGTGTGCACCGCAAGCCTCAAGGCATAGGGTCGCACTGCCTTCACCTGATCCAGAATCTGATCGTGGCTCATGCCGCGTTCGCATAGGATGATTGCCGCCATCAGACTGGTCCTGCCGGAACCGCCTTTGCAGTGAATTGCCACTGTGCCGGATCGATCCAGGATCTCGAACACTTGGTTTTTACCGGTCTCCCACGCCTGTCTGAACTCCTCTCCCGGCGAGGTATCCTCTACGATGGGAAAGTGGAACCACTGCAGGTCTATGGTTTGACAGACGTCCGGCAGTTCTGTGACCCCGTTGCTCGCCATTTCATCGTTGGGCATCACAGTGATTACCGCCTCTGCTCCAGCGGCCCTCAACTGTGCCAGTGACTCTTTCAGACTTACCCCTTTGGTGCCGGGACAGGGGGTAAAAATAAGGTGACCCTGGTCCGGTAAGGCCAAAACATCATAGGGGTGTGTACTCATGTCGCGTTACCTCGCATTTAGTTCTTGCTGACCCAACTGCGCACCTGATCCGGACCGGGAAGCCCGCCTGCATGTACGACCTTTCCATCCAGGACAACACCAGGCGTGGACATCACCCCGTAGCCCATGATCTGTTCCATGTCGGTGACCTTTTCCAACTCTATTTCCACCCCGGCCTGCTCGGCAGCAATGCTGATGAGCTTGGCGGTCGTCTCGCAGTTCTTGCAGCCTGAACCCAGTACCTTGATATTTTTCATTCTGATTACCTCCTAAAAAATCGTTTCAATCACAACAGCCGGCGCTGCAACATGTGTTTTTGCCCTCCAACTGCACAGGCGGACACGGCACAGAGCCATAGGAGCAGAACACGCAGCAGTTGCCTTGCAACGGCCTGAGGAGTTCCCCGCAACCCTTGCATTCGTAGTACCATTGGCAGGCGTCGTTCGGCATAGTCTCTTCAGCGACATGACCGCACTTGGGACAGGTGATCGTGGATTGCAGAATGACCGTCATGGCATTACTCGTTGTTCCAGGCGTTAGAGCTCGTAATCCCCGCTATAGGGCTTGCCGCCCTCGACGACGGGAAGTGTCAGCTCATTGCCCCAGTGCGACCAGCCGCCGTTGTACAAGCGTACATCCTTCACACCCAGCTGCTTGAGCTGCAGGTACGCCAGGCTCATGCGAAAGCCATCATGGCAGTACACGTAAACGGTCTTTTCTTTTGGAATACTCTTGTACAACTCAGCCAGACCATCGTCCGACAGCCATTTTTGCGACTGGGTATCTGTACCATCCAGGCTGACGATATTGACCGCACCCGGAATATGCCCGCCCTGGATCGAGTGACGAATCACCTCACCGGTGTACATATCCTTAGGACGAGCGTCGAGCAGTACGACATTGGGATCCCGGCGCGAGACGACATCGTCGTAGACGTCCGTCCACTCGACCAGCAAATCGTGAGTGGCAGGTTTGAGCGTCACCGTACCGGTCTGGCGTTCGGCCGGCTCTTTCTCCAAATCATTGAAGGCCGACCACTCGAGTGTGCCGCCATCGAGAATCTTCACCTGGGCCATATTGAAGCCGTACAGCTCGAGCATGAAGTACAGACGTGAAGTAAGCGCCGTGCGTGAGTCGTCATACAGCACGATAGTCGAATCATTGTTCACGCCCCAACTGCGCAGGCGATCCTGGAATACCTCGTGCGAGGGAAAACGCATCAACGGCACCGCGTGGTTGTCACCCAGATCCTTGAAGCGCTGAACCTGGACCGCGCCCGGTATATGTCCGACCGTGTAGTAGCGGTGCGGGTGATAACGCACTTCCAACACGACGAGGCTCTCGTCCTCAATGTGCTCGGCCAGCCAGTCGGCATCGACCAGAAAACCGGGCCGCGCGTAGGCCGCGGACCATAGGCTCCAGAGCAGAAGCGAAAGCACTGTTTTTCTCATTTGGTTTCCTCGTGGGCGTTGGCCCTGGTGGCCCCGCGTTCGTACCAGTCCCGTGTGGCATTGACGATTTTCACCACCGACAACATCACCGGCACCTCCACCAACACACCAACCACGGTGGCCAACGCAGCACCCGAATCGAACCCAAACAGCACGATGGCGGCGGCGACGGCGAGTTCGAAGAAGTTGCTCGCGCCGATCAAAGCGGAAGGGGCGGCAACGCAATGCGCCACGCCAAATCGGCGATTGAGCAGATAGGCGAGCCCCGAATTGAAATAGACCTGTATCAGAATGGGCACCGCGAGCATCAGGATGACCAGCGGCTGGTTCAAAATCTGCTCGCCCTGAAAGCCGAACAACAAAACGAGCGTCGCCAGCAAAGCAATCAGGGAGATGGGCTGTAATTGATCCAGCCGGGACTGTAATGCCACTTCTCCACCCATCTTAAGCAGGCGTCGCCGCCACCACTGGGCAAACAGCACCGGCAACAGGATGTAGAGCACAACAGACAGGAAGAGCGTATCCCAAGGCACCGTGATCGCCGACAGGCCGAGCAGCAATCCAACAATCGGCGCAAATGCGAACACCATGATGGTGTCGTTCAACGCCACCTGGGTCAGGGTGAAGTTGGGATCACCGTCGGACAGGCGGCTCCAGACAAACACCATGGCCGTACAAGGTGCAGCCGCAAGCAGTATCAGTCCGGCGATGTAGGCGTCGAGCTGTCCGGCCGGCAGGTAGGGCGCAAAGAGACCGCGAATAAACAGCCAGCCGAGCAATGCCATCGAGAAAGGCTTGACCGCCCAGTTGATGAAGAGCGTCACGCCGATGCCCCGCCACTGCTCTTTCACCCGGTGCAGGGCCCCAAAGTCGACCTTTAGCAGCATCGGGATGATCATCAGCCAGATCAGCACGGCTACCGGCAGGTTCACCTGCGCCACTTCCATCTGACCGATAGTCTGGAATGGCGCCGGAAACCAGTGCCCCAACACTATACCCACGATAATGCACAGCCCGACCCAGACCGTCAGGTAACGCTCGAACAGGCTCATCGAGCTTCCCGCAGATCGTTTCGCGGTCACCTCACACTGTACGCTCATCACCTGTCTCCCATTTCTGCGGATTCGGGGACCGCTAGCCCGACATGGCCTATTTCACTCAGTTTTTCCTTTAACTCTGACTTGCCAAGTGATTCGAGCGGAAGATCGACAAAAATAGCGATACGATTCCGAAGCATTTGGAACGCCTTGGCAAAGGCTACTTCTTTCACTCGGTCATCACCATTCACGGCGACCGGGTCCTCAACGCCCCAATGCGCTGTCATCGGGTGACCAGGCCAGATCGGACAGATCTCCGCAGCGGCCTGATCACAGACGGTGAAGACGAAGTGCATCTGCGGGGAGCCAGCCCTCTCGAATTCCACCATCTCCTTGCTGCGCAGCCCATCGGTCGACAAACCATGACGCTGCAACTCGCGAATCGTCAGCGGGTGGACTTCTCCTTTGGGATGACTGCCCGCGCTAAAGCCACGGAATCTCCCCTGTCCCAAGTGATTAACCAGGCACTCTGCAAAGATGCTACGGGCAGAGTTGCCAGTGCAGAGAAACAGCACATTAAGTGGTTGGTCTGACATAGTCGGTTCCTACGGCAAGTGCGCGGAAGTGAGAGTGTCGAATGCCAATAGAGCACGGTCCATCATCAGGCACACTGGGTTGCACCAGGACGGTTCGGCATGTCTTTCAATGCGGCGAGATCCCGCGTAAACGGAACCACTCCCCTCACACCATTTGCCGTTTCCTGCAACACATTGCTCACCCAGACGGGAAGCTCGGGATTGATCCGGTAATGAATCCACAGCCCCTCGCGGCGATCACTCACCAGTTCCGCCTCACGCAGGTACGCCAGATGACGGGATATGGTCGGCTGGGCCGCGCCGATGGCGTGCGTCAGCTCGCAGACACAGAGCTCTTCATGTTCAACGAGCAAAAGCAAACAGCGCAGGCGTATTTCGTGTGCGATAGCGGGATAAAGTGTCGAGGGGGATATATTCATATGGACGAATATATACACTATCGTATATATCGTCAATTACATATAGTTGGCGAGTCACGAATCTAACTCAACTCATGCTTGCGTTAGGATAGTCGTTGCACAGGAGATAGATCACCTTACGATGTAGCACATGCGTTCAGGAGCAACCTATTCGTAATCACTCAATCCCAGTTTGCGCATTTTATCCCACAAGGTTTTCCGGCTGATGCCAAGCGCGGCGGCGGTATCAGCGATCCGCTCCCCGTTGTCAACAAGCACCCGGCGAATGTAATCGCGCTCACACTGTTGGATGTAGTTGGCCAAACTCTCTTCATGCTGTCCCCCGCTCCCGACCAGCACCCGCTGCCAGCTGTCGCCAAACAGATCCTCGGGTGCCAGCACATTCGATTGACTGAAGACACAGGCACGTTCGAGACAGTTGCGTAGCTCGCGGATGTTGCCGGGCCAGGGGTAGGTGAGTAGTGCCCGCTCGGCTCGTGAGTGTAGAACACATGGCCTGCGCCCTGCGTCCACTGCGAGTTCGTCGAGGATCAGCCGCGTGAGCCAAAGAATATCCTCTGGGCGCTGACGCAACGGAGGGATGTGTAAGTTCACCACATTGATACGATAGTAGAGATCCTCACGAAATGTCCCCTCGCTCACCATGCCGGCAAGATCTTGATGGGTGGCGCAGATCAGGCGGATTTCGACCCGCGTCGCCTGTTCGGCGCCGATACGTGTGACGCAGCGCTCCTGTATAGCGCGCAGCAACTTGACCTGCATGGGCAGAGGCATATCGCCGATCTCGTCGAGAAACAACGAACCACCGTTGGCCTGCTCGAACAGGCCGCGCTTGTCGCGCACCGCCCCGGTGAAGGCACCCTTAACATATCCGAATAACTCGGCTTCGATTAACGACTCGGGAATAGCGCCGCAGTTTACCGCGACGAAAGGCTTGCAACCTTCGGGATCACCCACCTGATGAAGTGCGCTCGCCACATACTCCTTACCCACACCCGATTCTCCCGTCACCAGCACCGTCGAAGCGCTGGCAGCGATACGTGGAAGCGCTGCTTCAATGGCTTTCATGCCCGGTGAACCACCCAGATAGAGAGAACCGTCACTGCCGACTATCGCCAGTCGTTCGCATAGCGCAGTGACTTTATCGAGCAGTTCCCCGACATCAAAGGGTTTGGTGAGGTAGTCTTCTGCCCCAAGCTTGAGCAGACGCACCGCCTGATCGACAGCTCCATAGCCGGTGATGAACAGAAACGGCGGAGGCGCCCCCTGCTCCAGCAGAGTACGGTAGAGTGCCTCTCCAGTGGTATCCGGCAGCTGTATGTCGCTGACAACCACATGACATCGCGGCTGGCGCAGGGCACGCAGGGCGCTCGCACCTTTCTTGTACCATTCGCAACTGAAGCCCGCCACCTCAAAACGCTCCGCCAGCGCTTCACCCAGAATTTCATCATCTTCGATCAAACAGATGCGGTAACTCACGCCGCCTCATCCTCTGCTTCGTCGATGGGGAGGGTAACGGTAAATCGTACCGTCTTCGACTCGCACAATACCTCGATTCGCCCCTGCATCTGTTGTACCAGCTGATAAGTCACCCATAACCCCAAGCCATGGCCACCCTCCTGGAAGGAGACAAATGGCTCGAACAAATGCCCCAACCTGTCCGCAGGAATCTCACCACTGTTCGCCACTTCGATCTGCAGTTTGGTGGCCGATGCCACGACCGCCCCTTTCACCCAACCGCCCTCACCGGCCGCCTGCAAAGCGTTATTAAGCAGGTTAATCAGCACTTGGCGCACCGAACCGGCGGGGATCGGAACACACTCGGGCAACTCTACGTTAAGTTCCAGTCGGACGTGGCATTTCGTGGCGATCGGTTGCAACAAGGTGCGGACATCTTCGATGTCTTGAGGGTCCAGATCGCGCTTCTGCTGGCGTGCCTCCACCAGCAGCGCTGCCACTGTGTCGCGCACCTGCAGCAATCCGCGTTCAATGAGCCCCAATGTCCGCTGAGCACGCTCGTCCAGCGCACCGCGCTGCTTCAACGTATCGATTGCCGTCAGCATACCCGCCAGCGGATTGTTGATCTCATGGGCGATACCCGCAGTGAGTCGACCCACTGCCGCCAGCCTCTCCGCACTGACAATTCCGCGTTCCAGCAACTCCTTTTCATGCAGAGCCTCGACCATCCGATTGTAGGCCTGATAGAGCCGTCCCAATTCATCCTGATAATCGTAGAGCCCGGGCTCCGCATGTTCGGGCAGATTTTGCTGAATGTCTTCCATGCGCTGCGTCAGGCGGATCAGGGGGAGCGCCATACGATGGCCCCAATACCAGTTCACCGGCAGCAGAACGGCCAATACCAACAGACCGAAAAGGGCGGCCCCGATGGCACTGCGCAGGAACATGACGCTGAGTGCCGAACGCGAATAGGCAAGCACCAATGTACCTAAGCGTGCCCCACCATCGAGCATGGGAATGGCGACGAACAAAAACTCTGACTCCTCCGGCTCGATGACAACCATCGGGTCGATCCTGTGCGGAGCGATGGCATCCGCAAGTTGTGCGAACTCACCCCCTGCCGAAACGAGTTCGGTCAACATCGGCAAACGATCCGGATCGCTGGCGACGAAGATCCGCAAATCCGGATTCACCACAAAAGCCATTTCGGGCCTGACCGGGTTTTCAATGTCTGTGTTTCTGAACGGAGCCCGCACGATCTCGAACCCCCGCCACACGTCATCATGCAATAAGGGCGCTACCAACGTTTGCGCCAAGGTCGAGCCCAAGGCATCGGCGCTGGTAATTAAGGCCGACTGCAGATCCTGGTAGGCGCGGTACATCAGCGCCCCCGATACAGAAAGCGCGGAGACGACGATCAATGCGCCGCTCCACAGCGGGATCTTGTGCTTGAAGCTAAGATCGAAGAACCGCCGAATCATGCGGGATTGTATTCGCCGAAAACCCGCATCATCTCTGCGACACTGTTATAGAGACTGGGTGATTCAATACTGAAGCCATCCAGATTAAGTCGCTTGAGCAGTTTACGACCTTCAAAATCTTCCGGCATGGCGAGCAGCATCTGCTGCATCTCAGTGAATCCGCTTTCGTCCACGTTCTTGACGTGCGCCACCATGGGAGGAAAGCCGTAGCCGGGCGAACGCCAGACGATGCGTGTTCGATCAGTCAACTCCGGTTCTTGAATCGACAGGGTATCCCAGACGAAACTATCCACCGCCCCGCCGTGTGCAAGACCCGATGCCACCGCCTCGACCACCTTGCGGTGGGACCAGGTGAAGAAGCTCTTGTGGAAAAAACTTGCCGGGTCTTCACCCAACAAATGGATCTGATAACGGGGCACCAGGTATCCCGAGTTGGAGTAGGGATCGGCAAAAGCGAACAGCTTGCCGCGGAGATCTGCCATAGCCTGCATCTTACCATCACGGGCATTGACGATGAGATACGAGTAATAGACCGGCTGCCCATGATAGAGCGGTACAGCCAGCAGGCGCAGCAGATGACGCAGATGCAGATAGGGGTAGTCGCAGACCCAGGCGAAATCGAGCTGGTTCAGCCGCAACAGGTCCATGGTTTCGCGATAACTGTCGCGTTGGGTGAACTCCACTTTCCGTCCGAGGTGACGAGTCATATAGAGACGCCAATCCTCCAGCAGCGAATGCTGATCGTGGAGAAAAGCCGGGGTCATTCCAAATCGAACGCTGATGGAATTTGCCCAAGCGGACTTCACGAATCCGGGAACTCCACTCCCGGCAGAGAGAAGAGCGAGAGGGAGGGTCGCCACCGCCTGCACCAACCGCCTTCTGTTACGACTTTGTAACCCATTCATTTGTCTGACCTGTGAATTGTTACGTTTGAGTAACCCGTTCCCGCAATATGATTTACCGGTTACCTGCCGGTAACCAAATTGCAGTCACCGCATCGGAAAATCCTTCTCCACATGTATATCCATCGATATAAATTATAGGAATAACAATCTATTACAGATTGTGGCCCGATTGATGCTTTGCCATTCTCAGAAGAGTCTGTGAAATACCGGCCACGTTAGTAGATGCTCACGACACTTTACACTTTTTACGATAAAAGTCACTTTGGAGGCAAAGCCCATGAGTGAATCAATACAGGTCTCTCGCCGAGACTTTCTAAAAAAAATGGCGAGCGGATCGGCGGTTGCAGCCACGGCGGCGGCAGCACCTGGTGTCGCACTGTCGACAGAACGGCCGAAACGCTACGCCATGGTCATCGACACCCGGCGGTGCATCGGCTGCCAAGCCTGCAGCGTTGCTTGTAAAACGGAAAACGACGTCCCGCTGGGTGAGACCCGCAACTGGGTGGAATACATCGAGAAGGGCAACTTCCCCAACGTACGGCGCAGTTTCCTGCCACGCCTCTGCAACCAGTGCGAGAAGCCGCAATGCATCGCCGTCTGCCCCACCGGCGCCACCTACAAGCGCAAGGAAGACGGCATCGTGGTGGTAGACAGCAATGTCTGCATTGGTTGTAAATACTGTCTGCAGGCCTGCCCCTATGGAATGCGCTTCATCAACCCCGTGACGGGCGCCGCCGACAAGTGCGACTTCTGCCTGCACCGGGTGCAAAACGGGTTGGTTCCCTCCTGCGTCAACACCTGCCAGGGACGGGCGCGAATCTTCGGTGACCTAAATGACCCTGAAAGCGAAGTCTCCAAGATCGTCGCCACCCACGCGACCACAGTACTGCGCCCCGAGATGGGTACCGAACCCATGGTCTTTTATATCGATGCGGACCATACGGACGAACGTGATGCGGCCCATCAGGGCATCTATATCCGTATAGAGACCCACCGTCGTCAGCAGAAGAGGGTCTAGCCATGTTGCACGAACTCAATTGGGGTCTCCCCGTCATTCTCTACCTGTTCCTGGGCGGCATGGGTGCCGGTGCCGGCGCAGTCAGCGCATCGATCTTCCTGCGCAGTGGCGGCGGTGGCGAACTAGCGGCTTCCAATTTCCGCTTTGCCCGCTGGGGGGCGTTGATCGCGCCCATATTGGTGATCGTAGGTACTGGCATGATCATCTTCGAGCTGGGCTCCTTCCAGGTGGGTAACTACTTCCGTTTCATCAACCTGTTCCTCACTATCAACCTCTCACCCATGTCCATCGGCTCCTGGGTACTCGGGCTGTTCATTCTGGTGAGTCTGGTCTACGCCTACACCTTCATCGGCAAGAATGCCGAACCGGGGGATGAACTCCACAACCTACGCAAGATGCTGGCTTGGGCGATGGTGCCGCTGGGGGTGGGCGTAGCGCTCTACACCGGCATCCTGCTCGGTGCCATGCCGGCCCGCCCGTTCTGGAACTCACCGATTCTGGCCATGCTCTTCATGGTATCGGCGCTCTCCACCGGCGTGGCGGCCATCCTGCTGGTGCGGGCGATCCTCGGTCACAAGCATGTCGTCAACGATGCTTCATTCGGGCAGCACAGCTATCTGCTGAGCTCCTCCGACATGCTGCTGATCGGTTTGGAGATTGTGGTGATTTTCCTCTTCGTCATGTACGCCCACCTCACCATCGGCAACGTCGAATCAGCGGTTGCAGTGATCATGGGTGGCGAACTCACCACCCTCTTCTGGTTCGGTTTCGTTGTGCTGGGACTGCTGTTACCCGCCGCGATCGAATTAAAGTATGTGATGCCGACCCTGCTCTACCAAAAACAGTTCACGATTCCTCGCTCCATGGAGATCCTGATCTGCGTACTGGTGCTGGTAGGTGGCTTTATGCTCCGCTACATCGTCGTCATCGCCGGCCAGATCACCGGCCCGGTGGGAATCTGAAGGAGGCTGCAGCCATGTTGAACCGTAGAAACTTTCTGAAACTGGGCGCCGCCTCGGCCGCCGCCGGACTCTCCGGCCAAGCGGTGATGACCAAGGCCCAGGACATGCATGCCTGGGGCAACCAGGATTTCTCACGCAAAACCGGACGCGAGCGTAAAGCGGTACCAAGCGCCTGCTACCAGTGCGTCACCCGCTGTCCCAACATCACCTACGTTGAGGATGGGCGCATCGTAAAGATCGAGGGCCAGCTCAACTCCATCCGCTCTGAAGGCGTAATGTGCGCCAAAGGACAGGGCGGCGTTAACCAGCCCAACGATCCGGACCGCATCCTCTATCCACTGAAGCGCGTCGGCAAGCGCGGCGAAGGCAAGTGGAAGCAGATCTCCTGGGACGAGGCGCTCACCGAGTTGTCGGAACGCATCAAAACCCTGATGGATCACGGCGAGCCGGAAAAGTTCATGTTCCATTACGGGCGTATGAAATCCTCCACCAGTAAGATGGTGAAGACCCTTCTCGGTGTAATTGGCACCGGCACCGTCGGCAACCACACCTCCATCTGTGAAGGCGGCAAATGGGTGGCGCAAGAGTTCACCTGGGGCGGTCACTACGACACCTGGGACTTCGACAACACCCGCTTCGTGCTGAATTTCGGTTCCAACGTCTTCGAAGCGGGCACCAACCACATTCCAACCTCGCACCGGCTGATCCGTGCCATGGTGGAGCGCAACGTACGTATGGTCACCTTCGACGTGCGCCTCTCCAATACGGCAGCCAAATCCTCCGAGTGGGTACCGGTAAAACCCGGTACCGATCTGGCGGTGATTCTTGCCATGTGTAACGTGGTGATGAGCGAAAATCTTTACAGCGGTGAGGGCGAGGCTTTCCTGAAGTTTTGCAAGGCCACCCGTAACAATGACGCCACCGTGAAGGAGAAAGTGGCAGCGCTTAAAACACACTTCGCCCAATATACCCCCGAGTGGGCCGAGCAGATCAGCGGCGTTCCGGCTGCCATCATCCGCCGCGTGGCCCGCGAATTCGCCCTCGCTCACCCCGCCTGCGCCATCAGTTACCGCGGCGCCGTCGCACACTACAACGGTCACGACACCGAACGGGCTCTACAGACCCTGGCCGCGATCACCGGCAACATCGACAATCCCGGCGGACGCTGTAAGGCGGTGGGACCAAAATGGCACTACCCAAAGGGTCCAGAGGATCTTCCCAAAGCGCGCAAGCTGGCGATCGTCGATGGTCCCAAAGGTGCTGCTCTGTCCCCCAACCATCATATGAGCCACAACGTGCTCAAAATGATCAAGGACGGCAGCAACGGCCGGCCCGAAATCTACATGACCTACAAGTACACGCCCGTTTACGCCAATGGCGAGGTGCAGGAAAACATTGATGTTTTGAAAGACGAGTCGCTGATTCCCTACTACGTCAACGTCAATCCCTTCTACGACGAATCGGCAGCCCTGGCAGACCTGATTCTGCCCGAACCCACCTACCCTGAGCGGTACGATTGGGAGGATATGGTCTCGCCGGTGCAGATCCCCGAGTTCTACATCCGACAGGCAGCGGTAAAGCCAATGGGAGAGACGCGCGACTTCGGCACTGTCGCCTGCGAGCTGGCGGAACGTCTCGGTACGCCGCTCGGCTACAACACCAAGGAGGAGTTCGTACGTCTCTCCTGCGAGATGACTCCGGAGGTGGCGGCAGTCGGCGGCTTCGAGTACATGAAGCAGCACGGCGTCTATCACGACCCCAATGCGCTGCCCAAGTACTTCAGCTATCGCAAGGAACTCAAACCCGAAGAGTACGAGAAAGAGACCGTAGTCTACGACGAGGAGACCGGTGTCTACTGGGACTGGAAGAAGGCCCATGTCGAGTCTCGCGAAGAGGCTCTGGAGAAGGGCTATACGCACACCAAGAAGGCCTACTCAGCCTACGTCGGCCAACTCATCGACGGCAAGGTCTACTCGGGCTTCAAGCCGGACAAGGTGAACAAATCAGGTTACCTGGAAATTTACTCCAACCTCATGGAGGATTTCGGCGAGGCACCGCTGCCCAGCTGGAAGGCGATCCCCGAGCACGATAAAATGGGTCCGGACGATTTGGTTCTCACCACCTTCAAGGTATCGACCCAGATCCACTCGCGTTCGCCCAACTGCAAGTATCTGACCGAGCTCTACCACACCAATCCAGCCTGGATCAATCCGGCCGACGCCGCCAAGCGCGGTATCGAGGACGGTGACAAAGTCAAGGTCAGGTCACCAATAGGCGAGATCACCATCGAAGCCAAGGTGACACCAGCCATCAACCTGGGCGTGATCGCCATCTCTCACCACTGCGGTCACTGGGAGTATGGCCGATACGCCTCGGGCAAGAAGGGACCGACGGCACGTGACGACGATCCTGATCTGGATCGGATCTGGTGGAAAGGTAATCACGGCGTGCATCCCAACTGGATCATCGCCAACGCTCCTGATCCGATCAACGGTCAGATGCGTTGGATGGATACCGTGGTCCAGGTGAGCAAAGCATGAACCTGTCAGCAAAAAACCTGAGTGACGACCACAAATCTACCGTCTCTGCTCAGGCGATGGCAGAACAGGCGGAAGAGCGTTCAGCACTCTACCGCCTGTTGGCCACCTTGTTCCGCAGCCAACCAGACCTGAAAACCTTACGCACGCTGCGCAGCCCCGAATTACGCGAAGCGCTTGGGGAGGCCGGCATGACACTACCGGAGAGCTTTCTCGAAGCGGAGATCGAACCCTTGGCCAACGAACTGGCGGTGGCATTTACCGATCTCTTTCTCCTGCCCGGTTCGCTGATCTCGCCCCACGAATCGGTACAGATCAAAGGCGGATCGGGACTGTTGCGCGGCCCGGAAACGGCCGCCGTGCGCGACTACTACGAACACGTCGGTTTCCAGGTGAACGAATCGACCCCCATGGAGCCTGACCACATCAGTATCGAGATTGAGTTTCTCGGCCATCTCGCCGCGGCGGAGGCTGTCGCCTGGGCTGAGACACACTCCGTACAGGCGCTCGATGCGATGCGCTATCAGCTCGACTTTTTGGGGCGCCACCTGGGACGCTGGGTATACAGCTTCCTTGACCGTGTTGCCGTCAGAACCGAGAACGACTTTTATAGCCAGTTGGCGTCACTGACCGCCGCCTTGCTCCATGAGCAACAGACTCAGTTACCGCTTCTGATCAGCGAGATCGAGTCCGCCCATGCCGCGTCTTGACTCAGGTTCCAGATCTTCGGTCGTTGTGGTCGGCGCCTCGATCCGCCGACACAACGCATGCCGCAAGGTTGCAGCGCCCGCCCCTGTCATTCCTTCAAACACAAGTTCTCATCCGTGGCTGATCGCGTTTGCAACCGGCCTTATTCTGAGTGCTATTGCCCTACCTAACCAAGGCACGGCCTGCGGCTGGTGGGGGGATGCCGAAGGCGACGTTAGCCTTGATGCAATTGCCGTGGATCGCACCGGACAGGCTATTCCTTATAGATCCGAAAATGCCGACACACCGGAAGCACTTACTCGACAGGCCAACCAGCTGCGCCGCTTCGGCGCTGCCGGCTATGCGGGCGCTGTACGTCTCTATCACCAGGCGGCAGAAGCCGGCTTTGCGCCGGCCCAGAACAACCTGGGTACGATGTACGAAGAGGGACTCGGGGTAGTCTCGGACCCGCAAGAAGCCATCCGATGGTATCGTCTGGCGGCCGAGCAGGGCGAGCCCCATGCCCAGCACAGCCTGGGAGAGATGTTGTTAAAAGGTCGAGGGGTCGAAGCAGACATTCCACAAGGTCTGGAATGGATAGAGAGGGCGGCCCAACAAGGCCACCCCTCCGCTTGTGCGGATCTGGGACGTTACTACGCCGAGGGACACTATTTGGAAGCTAACGCCGACAAGGCCATAAAGTGGTGGCAGCGCGCGCACGAACTGGGGTACCCGGCCGCACAGGAGGCGTTGGCGACATTGAGAGTGAAAAAGAATCCATAACACTTCAACTGAATCGAGAGAAGGAGACCCAATGATGAAATCACGATTCGTGACCGTACTGCTTGCTATGCTGGTTATGCCCTTGACACTGCAGGCCGCCAATACAGGCTTTCTGGAGGGCGAAGCACAAGAAGTGATCGTCAAGGTGCGAACCGCCGATGGCAAAGTGAAATGGTACAAAGTGCAACCTGACGGCTCGCGCCAGGAAATGGAGATGAAACCCGGTGACCGCCTCGAGTTTCTCTATGAGGAGTCTGTGGACCTCAATGCGGTTGTCGTCAAACCAAAGAAGTAGTGACCTGAATATCCAATCCTCCGCCGCCTAGCTTGCGGCGGGTGTTTCTCTCCTTATCTAATCCATCGGCATGAAAAGAGCGCTGCAGGTAGGACTTCCGCTACTGCTCATCGGTGCGGCACTGGCCTATTACCAGCTCTCACAACCACACACACCGCAGGCGCTCTTCCTGAAACGCTGCAGTACCTGCCACGCGTTGCCCGACCTGTCAGGTTACCAAAAAGAGGAATTGGCGCCGCTGGTCCAATTCATGCGCACACACAATGGCGCCTATCGGGTCATCTCGGATGCCGAAGCGCCGGTTATTATCGCGTATCTTGAGAGCCGCTGGCCAATTTCCACTTCATCTGCTGACCCTGACCCGAGCATGATCCTGATTCAGACATCGAGGACACAATAAAGCCGAAGACCCTCATCCACTACCTGGACCTTGAGCTTCGGCAGCAGCACCGCATTTACAGGAAAGCGCAGTTGGTGTCTTTCCGGATCATGGGGCTCGCCGTATGCAGTCCCGCTAACTTTGAGCTGTTTTTTTCTGTGCCGCTCGTCCAACTCGTCCACCTCGTCGAGACTCTGCATCACGAACCGCTTGAACACCCAGCCATCGTCCATCCGGTACAGGAGGTCTGAGAGCAGACCCAAGATGGTGGTGCCGAGATCGAATCCGTACCAAGCTACAGGAACCTCCTGTCTCTCCTCCACCGTATCCTGGTCCCACATGAACAAACAAAGCGCCGTGGCGGCAGCATTAATCAGCTCACCTTCATCACCAGCGACCACCTCCATGCCGACCCCACCTTTGGGCTCCTCGCTGAACTTGTATCTCGCCATGATCGTCTTCAGGTCATTGTTGATGGATGGTTCGAAAAATCGACTTGCGAGCTATGGTGCCGGTTTGGCGCCGCTCGCTTATGGTCGGCGGATCTCCATGCGCTTCATTTTCTGCCACAGGGTCTTGCGGCTGATACCGAGGGTGTTGGCGGTTTCCGTCATCCGCCAGCCATGGGACTCCAGGGCGCGCAGGATATGCTCTCGCTCGCTGGCTTCCCTGACCGCCCCCAAAGAATCATCGGAATCGGTTGACGTCGAACTCCGGTCAGGTAGGAGATCATGGGCCTCGATTAGGCTCGCCGGAGCAAGAATACACGCGCGTTCGACCGAATGTTTGAGCTCCCGCACATTACCGGGCCAGCGGTGCGACAAAAGAGCGTCACGCGCCGAACTTCCCAGCCTCTTGCTCTCTGCGGGGTAGGCCTCTCCGTGATGGGCGATGAAGCGCTCCGCCAGCCAGAGAATATCCTCCGGCCTCTCCCGCAGGGGTGGCACCATAAGTTGGATGACGTTGATCCGGTAGTAGAGATCTTCCCGGAAGCGTCCGGCACGCACCAGTTCCACCAGATTCCGATGAGTAGCGCAGACCAGGCGGAAACGCACCGGCACTGGCTCATCCCCGCCTACCCGCACGATGACCCGGTCCTGAATAGCCCGCAGCAGCTTCGCCTGCATTGACAGGGGCATGTCGCCGATCTCGTCCAGGAACAACAGCCCCCCGTCGGCCTGCTCAAAAAGGCCGCGCCTGCTACGCAATGCACCGGTGTAGGCACCCTTGTCATGTCCGAACAGCTCTGCTTCGATCAGGTTCTCGGGCACCGCCGCGCAGTTGACCGCCACAAAAGGTGCCCGTGGATCGGTCAAAGCATGCAGGCGGCGGGCGACCACCTCCTTGCCGCTCCCGGACTCACCGGTGATAAGCACCGGAGTTTCCCCATGCCTGGCAATAGCCGGAAGTTTGGCATCCAAGCGCTGCATCGCGGGCGACAGCCCCAATGGATCATCACTGCCCCGCTGAAGATGTTCCTGGCACAACTCCCTCAGCTTCTGTACCAGAGCCCGAGGCTCCAGAGGTTTGGTCAGGTAGTCAGCGGCTCCCAGTTTCAGCAACTCGACGGCGCTTTCGATTGAACCAAAGCCGGTAATGAAGATCGTTGGCGGCAGGCCGGTTTCCGGATCGCCGACCATACGCCGGAACAATTCGTCGCCCTGAATATCCGGCAGACGTATATCGGAAACGACGGCATCATAGGTCTTCTGTCGCAGCCTTGCGAGGGCATTGGCGCCAGTCTCACACCAGTCCACGCTGAAGCCCTCGAGGATCAGCCGTTCCTTGAGTGATTCCCCCATGATGGGGTCATCTTCGATGAGACAGATCTCAGGCAGCATGGCTGCTTGCTTCAATGTTCAGTAAGGGAAGAGTCACACGGAAACATGTCACGCCATCACGGCTATCGACACCGATCTCGCCCCTGAGTTGACGCACAATCTGATAGGTGACCCAGAGCCCCAAGCCGCTGCCGCCCTCCCGCCGTCCGTAGTACGGTTCAAACAGGTGGTCGAGCGTTTCCTGCTCCATTGCTTCTCCATCATTTTCGATCGTTATTACCAGATCCGAGTAATCCTGATGAAAAGTAGCGGCCACCCGGCCACCCCTCGGCGTCGATTGGACAGCATTGAGCAGTAGATTGATCACCACCTGGCGCACTTGGGTCGACGGCAGCGAAAGTGGGCCGTCCACTCCGTTGTTCCAATCCATGCGTAACTCCCGCTTTGCCACAAGGGTGGCAATCAGGGTACGCGTGTCCTCGACATCCTGTGCTGTCAAAGAATGGGGCTCGCGCCGGGCCTCCACCAGTAAGGCCGATACCGTGTCCTGAATCTGGATCAGTCCCCGCTCCAACAGCGACATGGTCCGTTCGGTATGCGGATCGGTGATACGGCGCTCCCGCAGAGTATCGATCGCCATCAGCATACCGCCGAGCGGGTTGTTGATCTCATGGGCAACACCGGCCGCCAAACGGCCTACTGCGGCCAGCCGCTCGCTGGAGACCATTTGGCGCTCCAGTTCCGCCTTTTCGCGCAACCCCCCCAGCAACTCGCGAAAACGGGCATTGAGACGCCCGATTTCGTCGTCTCCCTCCTCCACGCTGCACTCGATGTTTTCTGGAGCCTCGTCCCGAACTCGTACCATGCAGTGAGCCAGGCGAGCCAAAGGATTGACCATTCGCTGCCCCCAAAGCCAGCCCAGTGGGATAATGACCGCCAGCACCAGTAACACCGACAGCCCCCCCTGCTTGACAATGGCTGCAAACCGGGGCCACAGAACCTGTCGCGGATAGACCAACAACAACAAGCCCACCGTCACTCCGTCCGAGGCAATAGGTGAAACCAGGAGCAATCGGTCCGGCAGGCTATCCAAATCGACGAGTTCGCCGCCGCCGGGTCCCTTGTCGTCGGCCGGAAGCATCTTCGCGAGCACCGGATCCGCCTCTTGCAACGGAACCGCTACCGGTAATAAACGTGGCTTGTTCGACGCGAAAATCTTACGCTCATCGTCCAGTACGATTAATGTGGCATCCAAGTTTCCCTGGATCGAACGGGGTCCGCGGAGAATGCTATAGGCCAGCCAGATATCATCATGCAGCAGCGCAGGTTGAACCGCATTGGCCACGGCATATCCGAGCCGGCTCCCGTTGTCCACCAATTCGATACGAACGTTGCGGTAGGTATGCCACGCCATCAACAGGCAGATGACCAGAGTCGTGAATAGGGCCGTCGCCACCAGACTCAACGGCAGACGTACCCGGTAGCTAAGATGAGCAAACATCAGCGCAACCTCCCCAGCGACTCCGCCGTTGAGGCGATGCTGTCATAAAGACTATCCTTAACCTTGGCGAACCCATCCAGATTGAACATACCCAGGACACGCACTCCTTCTGGGTCAGCTGTCATATCCATCAGAACGATTCTGAGACTTTCTATTAAGGAGTCTCCCAGATCGGCGCGGGCGACAATGGGTGGAAAGCCGAAAGTCCCGGAGCGCGCCACTATACGGGTAGCAGCGGTAAGATCCGGCCTGTCCCGCTCAAGGGTATCCCAGACATAACCGTCCACCGCGCCGGCATCGGCCAGCCCGGCCGAGACGGCCTCAACCACATTGCGATGCCCCTTGGCGAAAAAGACTCTCCGAAAATAACGATCAGGATCCAGTCCCGCCCGGCGCATCGCCGCCCGCGGGTAGAGACTGCCCGAGTTGGAGTCGGGGTCGGAGAAGGCGAACACGCCTTTGGGCAGATTTTCCCAGGAGCTCGTGGTTTTATCGAATTCGGGAACGATCAGGTAGGAACGGTATAACGGAGCCCCATGATATACGGGGGCTGCCACCAAGCTCAGTTTCGCCTTGAATTCGACATAAGGCAGGCCGCACATCCAGGCAACATCGAGTTCGCCCCTTAACAACAGATCGGTAATTTCCCGGTAGCTGGCGCGCTGGACGAATTCCACCCGACGTGAAAGATGCTGTTCGAGATAGCCTTGCCAGGCATTGAGGATGCGGGGCTGATCATCCAAAAACACCGGTGTCAAGCCAATGCGCAACAAGGCCAGTTCCCCGGCATTGGTACCGACAGTCGATAGCAGAACGACAATCAGCGAACGAAACAGATATCGCAAGAGAATACAGACGGAGTTTGCCACCATTGTCCTCCTCTGGTTAGTGCTACCTTCAAAAACAATGCCAATTAAGCGGATTGGTGACAGCTACGGCGGGATTATCGTTGTCAATTGCTGACATTGTTACCTTAAAGTAACTATATGTTACGTATAGGTTACGCTTTCGAAACACATCAGATGGCCAAAGATCGATGGGAAAATGTCATAGTCGCTATCAGATATATATCGAATTATATACGATGCTCGCTGCTCTCGTTTGATAAGCAATTTCAGGGAAGTCCAAGTTCAACTGCATCCAACCCAACTTCCCTGGGATCTTCCCTATCGAGGGGGCCCGCACGAAACCGGTATTTCAGTTCAGCGCGTATACGCACCGTGTCACCTCGCGCCAACCCATCCAGTTCCAATACTGCGGCCCGCCCAGGTTTCAGGGTTCTGTCCAACCAGCCCTGAACCGGATGGTGCTCCCAGCCGAACCGCTTCGACATCGTCCAAGCGACAGCACTGTCTGCCTTCAATCCCTTCACCACCGACCATACGGCACGCCCGGTGGTGCCACCCGGAAGTGCATGTCCTGCACGATGGGAGACCTGGATCACAGCGGTAGGGCCCCGTGACTCGTCGAGCCGCATATTCAGGCGAAGTTTCGCTACATTGTCCAGAAATCCGCTGACCGATGGGCCTTCGAAACGGTGATCGACACCGCTTTTCTTATCAGGCAGGTGGCAATCCAAACAGTTCATCCCCTTGCGTGCCGCCGGACTCTGCCGGAACTGTCGAACTGTGTTTTCTCCCGGGGCATCGTGGCAGCGGGCGCAGACTTCGGGTACGTCGAGCTTTGCATAGGGATGGGGTCCCGGCCCATGGCAGTCGGCGCATACCAGCCCCTCGCCACCGCTCGGCGCGTGGCAGTTCATGCAATAATCGGGAGATTCGCGATCCTGCCATTGTCTGCGGAATCGTTCGCTGGCCGCGATGGCCATGCGGGTGCCAGCGAAAGACTCTGCGATCCCGGCATGGCACTCGGCGCAGGGCTGGTTCTCCTTCTCTTCCGCCGTGATCTGACCTGCTGTCACGTTCCCTGTCGTCAGCACTGTGACCAACCAGAGCCAACGGATCAGGCGCCGTTGGAACATGAGGTCAATCGTAGACCTCCGCGGGTTCGTTCAATTCGCAGATCCCCCGCGGAATCAGGAACGGCACGGTACCCGGCTGAACGAATCCCTCTGCGGGCTTCTCCACGGTAAAGCCCGCAGCACGCCAAGCACCCATACCACCAGCCAGTATATGAACCCGATAACCAAAATCTGCGAGTCGTTCCCGCCAGGGTTCCGGTTCCACACCTTCCGCCAAAATCAGCACCACATCTCCGCCGCGACTGTCGGGCAGGAACCCAGCCGGATCCTTTCCTGCGTCCAAAGCACCTGGCACGCTGCCACTGAGATACGCCTTACGGCCGCGTACGTCCAGCAACAGGGGGGGATCTGGGGTATCCAGCCATCTAAAAAGAGCCAACGCATCAATCGAGCCAAGCCCTGCAGTTTCCGAAGCTGCTGCAACCCGGATTAAGGACAGCAAAGCCAACAGCCAAAGCGCCAAGCACCGCATCCGGTCAATCCGCCATGGAGTCGCCCCCTCGGCGTCGCTCGAAATGGATTGGCACCTCTGGGGGCGGTGGAGGCGTTAGTGCATCGACCAGTTCCGCAATCCCGAACTTTGTCAGCAAATTGGCATCGATCACCAACCCGGGAACTCCACCCTCCCGGGCCAGGTTGCGCAGATGGTTGGGATCTGTCGCACCGCCGGAGAACCACAAGCCGTCGTCAAACCAGCGGCGCGCCTGCGCCAATAGCTCCAGATCGAGTCCGTCGCCGCGCCGAGCGGCGTCGTATGCGTGTAGCCAGATCCTCTCGAAACCCAGCTCACGTGCCCTCTGAAGGGCATGATGCAGGGCCAGATCACCGTCCTTCACCCGATAGCCGCGAATGGCGGCTGTGTCCGGTGCGTAAAATTTGAAGCCCTCCCCTGGGTAAGCAGACATACGATAGACCACATCCGGCTTGAAAACCTCCAGGCGGGGCAGCCATTTGAGGTCGTTCTTTGCATCCCGCAGGCGGGCGCATTCGTCCAATCCCCCGTCCACCACGCGCAAGGGGTCCTGTTCAACATCCCATACCTCTTCGGTTCCGGCGCGGCAATTAAGGGCTACCACTGGTACCGGCAAGCATTGGCACTGATCGGGCGTGACGCGATGAGCGTCCACCACCAAGCCCGCCAGCCCCGTCAGAGTTTCGGGGTCCAGGTCGTCATCCAAAGGCCCGTACAGTTGGTAAAAGATTTCGGTCATGAGTTAATCCTCCATCAGCCTTTCCCAAAACGCCTCATGGGCCGCCCGGGTGGACGGGTCCGCATCGCGCAGTGCCTGGCGGCGTTCCCGTTCCAAGGCTTCGCCCACCGCCTTGGCCAAAACGGTGAACGCCAAACCCACAGCGCCTTCCGGGCGGCTGACTACCAGAGGCCTGCCACTGTCGGCCATGGCCTGCCCTTCCGGATCCATGGGCAGGGCACCCAGGTAAGGAACGTGTTTACGCCTGGCCATGGTGGCCACGTCGGCGTCGGGAAACAGGGGTTGCAACTCACCGCAACAGGGGCACAGGTAGTGGCTCATGTTCTCCACTACACCGAACACCGGGATGTCCAGATCATGGAACAGGGCAACACCGCGCTCCGCATCCACCTGGGCCAGGCGCTGGGGAGTGGTGACCAGAAGCACTCCGGTCACCGGGATCTGTTCCAGAATGGTGAGTTGCACATCGCCGGTACCGGGCGGCAGGTCCACCAGTAACAGGTCCAGTTCCGGCCAGGCCACACCGCGGAACATATCCACCAAGGTCTGGGCCACCAGAGGTCCTTTCCACACCAAGGCCGCTTCCGGGGGAATCGAATTGGCTACCGAGACCGCGTACACCCCATGGCCCACAGCCGGAATGGTATGACCCGCCGCATCCTGTTCCAATGCGGTGTCGGTACCGAGCATGCGGGCCACCGAAGGGCCGTAGAGGTCCGCGTCCAACACGCCCACCTTCATGCCCTGTTGCTGCAAGGCGCAGGCCAGATTGACCGTTACCGTGGACTTGCCTACGCCGCCCTTGCCGCTGGCCACCAGCAACACGTCTCGCACGCCAGTCAAGGGCTCTCCCGGCACCACGTACCAGGGGTCGGTTCGCGGTTCGCTTCCGTCTGTGCGTACCGGAATGGGAAAAGGTTTGATCCCGCTCATGCACTCACTCCCGGTTCGAGTTCAAGACCTATGGCCAGCCGCGACGCCAGACCGTGAAACTGTGCTGCCTGCACCGAGTCAGGTGCATCCACCAGGGGTGGATGGCCGCTGTCGGAGGCTGCGGCCAGGGATGGGTAAAAAGGCAGACGGGCCAGTAAGGGCAGCCCGGTCTGCTTGGCCAGTTCCGCGGCACCACCTTTGCCAAACAGAGGGCTCTCGACACTGCAACGGCGGCAAACGACTCCGGCCATATTCTCCACCAGACCCAGGCAGGGCACCGCCAGGTCAGCAAACATCTCCATACCCCGGCGCACATCGTCCACCGATACCTGTCCCGGCGCCGTCACGGTGATCACCCCGGATAATGGTGCATGCCGGGCCACCGCCAGGTGTACGTCGGAGGTACCCGGTGGCAGATCGATGAGCAGCAGGTCCAATTTCCCCCAGTCCACATCGTTGAACAACTGGCCCAGCCCCTCATCCACCAGGGAGCCACGCCAGATCAAAGCCTGGCCGGCGGGTAGCAGCAGGCCCAGTGAGACCACCCGGATACCCTGGGTCTCCATGGGCCGCATTTTAGTCCCATCTTTGGTGGTCTCCAGCCGCCCCGACAGACCCAGCAAAGTCGGCGCGGATGGACCGTATACGTCCGCGTCCAGCAAACCCACCCGCAGGCCGCGGGCAGCCAGGGCCAAGGCCAGATTGACCGCAACCGTGGACTTGCCCACGCCCCCCTTGCCGCTGTGCACCCCAAGGATCCTTTGGATCCCTGGCAGCCGATTCCGCGGAGCGGCCAAGCGGGGTCTGGGCTTGACCACTACCCGCTCCACCCCCGGAAGCGCCTCGACCAGCGGCTGGATGGTCTCGGCCAGTGCGGACTGTGAAGCCTCGTCGGGGAAGCGCTCCGGGTCCAGCAACACACGCACTGCGCCACCAGTGGCCACCACCGCATAGATTTGGCCACCACTGACCACGTCCAGATCCCGCTCCAGGTCCACCACCTCCTTCAGCGTAGTGATCACTCGGGTTTCCAATTGTTCAGACTGTTCGGCGCAATCCGCTAAGGGCATACCAATGAAACCTCCAAATAGTGGCGGATCGATTCCGCCTCCTCTTCGTTAATCACCTCATCCGCTCCATGCATACGCCGCATCATCTCCACAATGGCAGGCCTCAGCTCCGGCGCGAACTCACAGATACGCACAGTGCGCAGTTAGCCCGCATCCGTCACCAGGATCCACATCGCCCCAATGAGGCCAAACAAGGCCAGCCCGATTTTCAGCCACCGAGCATGGCCATCCACTCCTCGTCCAGGTCACTTTCGTTACTGCAGGTGGGACAGACGATCGCTCCTGGCTCATCTGGAAGAAAAGGCACACCACACTGCTCACAATCACGCTGTCTTCGCATCATCAGCAAGTGGCGGGGTGCTGCTACCTCTTGGAAAAGCCGCACTGGATGGGTAGTCACGGCTGCCACCGGACACAGGGCCTCGCACAGTCCGCAGTCAGTGCACAGGGCCAACTCGAAAGTGATGCCCAGACTCTTCCCGCTCTCCTTAGCCTGCAACGCGCCGGTGGGACAGCGCCGACCACAGGTCAGGCAGGCGGTACAGTGTTGCGCCAGGCTGCGCAGCCGCCATGGCAGCTCCACCCCCTCTTTCCATGGGACCTGGTCTGCACGCTGTGCCAGTTGTACCTGGTAAGGATGGGCCTGGCGATACTCGTCCGGATCTCCCTGAAAAAACGGCAGGACCGGCACTTCGTCCTCTTCGACGACCGGCACCAACCAGCGGCTGGCCTCTTGGATTGCCCCCGCCCCGGTGAAACGCAGGAAGGCGCGGCGGCTGAGTGGGGGCTGATCCTGACGCCGCCGGACCCCATCTCCGGTGGCCACAGCGCCGGTGGCCGGCCGCAGCTGCGGGGCTTCACCGTCCAGCCATCTCTTCAGCCGCAACCGCATCCGTGCCACCTGCCGCATCGCCCCGCCGTGGTGACAGGTCTGGCAGCGATCCAGCCCATGCAAGTGCACGACTTCCACCCCGCCGGCGGCAGCTGCGGCCAACAGGCGTTCATCCAGCACCTTGAAGCAGGGTACCACCATCCCGCCGCCGTCATCTTCGCTCTCGGTGCAGTGCAGGTGGACCTCCGTCCCGCCTTCCAAGGCCTCCAGAAATCGAGCCGGGGAGAAGCCGTTGAGCCGTAGCGCCCCCGCCGGACAAGCCGGTACGCAGGCACCGCAACCGGTACATTTCTCACGGTTTACCTCCAGGGCGTCGGGCGATAGGACGAGGGCCCCGGCATGGCAGGCTAGGCTGCAACGGTCACAATGCTCCAACCTGCCCCGTACGTTGAGGCAAAGCGCCTCCTCCTCAACGATCTCCCGCCCCGCGAGAAGACTCACGGCAGCGGGCAGGCTCTCCCGTTGCAGACACATCTTCCCCGGACCGCTCATCCCACCTCCTGCACAGCCTGCCGTTCCCGCCCGTTCTTCTCCAGGTGACGCCCCAGCCAGTGGGTCAGGGCCACGGCACTCACTATGTTGGTGGCCAGCGGAACGTTGTTTAGATCACAGGCGCGGTAGAAAGGGGTGATGTCCGGCTCATATGGGCGCGGGTTTTCGGGATCACGGAGAAAATATACGGCACGCACACTGTTGGTGCAGATCAGCCCACAGAGCTGGATCTCACCGCCCTTACGGCCGGAGAACAGGGAGGTCACCTCAAGCCCTGTTCCCGCCGCGATGGCTTCCCCTGTCTCAGTGGTGGCCAGCAGGCGGTAGTCCTGAAACACTTCCAGGCGTTTCTTAACCAGCTTGACCAGCTCTTCCTGCCTGGCTTCGTGGGCGATCATGATGAGGGTCTTGCCGGCACCTGCCATCACAGCCCTCCACCGACAGTATTGCCGACCATCCCGGACTCCAAGGGAAGAGGGTTAAAGGATGCTTGCAGTTCCCGATACATCACCCGGTGCCCGTCGGCCAATTTGCAAATGGCGTCGCTGACTGCTGTCTTGCCTGCGAGCCCCCGATGGAGGATCTCGAGGACCCCGGGGTACATGACCAGATCCTGCAAAATCTTCGTTAACTGTCCCTGTTGGTCATGCGGATAGGTCAACCCATGCTCACCATCCTGGAAGCCCACCCCCTGCACCCGGTCGGAGCGTAAAACAGGCACACCGAAAGCGGCAGCCAAATCGGTCAGCGGGCTCTTGCACTGTTTGCGGTAGGGCATTACCAGCAGCTCACCCTGAGAGAACAGAGCCGATACCTCTGACGGCCGAAGGTAGCGATCCAGCACCGAAATTCGCACCCGGGCACGAGCTCTGCCCAGCAGATCCCCATTCACCCCGGCCAGTACACCTTCACCCGCCACTACCAGGTGCAGCTGTTCCGGCCATTCGCACCCAGCCATCACCTCAAGGAATTCGCCCAATCCTTTACGTCCGGACCCATGCCCGAAAAAAAGTATCCGGAGTTCACCGGGCTGGCACCCGGCTAGCTCCGGCGGAAAGGAGGAGGGAAAATCCGGCAATGCCAATGGATTGGGACTACCGGGCAGGTAGGCGAGACGTTCCTGAGGGGTATCCAGCAACTCCTCCAACGCCCATCCCAGGTGGAGGTCCCGCACTACAACCCGGTCCAGGCTGCGATAAATTTCCCGGAAAAACGGCAAGCTCAACCAACGCCGCTCATGAGGCAGAATATTGTGCGGCGTGTAGATCACTCTCACGCCACGGTAATGGGCCCAGCGCAGGAAGACCAGGGCGGCCAATGGATGGTCGATCCATTGCAGATGAACCAGATCGGGATTGAACCGTTTGACCTGACCGCACAGGCACAACCAACCCGCCAGCCCGTCTGCCAGACAGGCATCTTTCTCGAACGGCACCACCCAGTCCGCCAGCTCGTCGCGCCGCCCTGTAACCAAGCGCACCCTCTCCCCCGCCTCGTGCAATCCCAGGGCCAGGGCATGGCTGTACTGGTTCAGGAAACCGCGGCCGGAGCCCTCCGCCAACAGGATTCGCATGGCCCAGGTCCCTCAGAGTCCTGATGCCTTACGAAAATCAGCATCGTAATCGAGCCTCTTCGGTTTCCGCCGGTTAAGCGCTATCAACTCCTTCAGCCTGCGTCGATCGGTAATAGCGGCAAGCTCCTGCCACAGGAATTGCTCGACAAACAGCAGCAGTTGCCGGTAAAAGGCCAGCAGAGTGTTCTCGGCGGCACGCCGGCACCAGCCCGGTACCCAGGGACCTACCTGTTCCAGCAGAAAGAGATTACGACGCTTGCGGGCCAGCTCCGCGGCTCCATGGTCTCCACGGTTGGCCGCCTCCAACTCCGCATCTGCCAGGGCCGCGAGAAAACCCAGCATGGTGCCCACATGGTCTGGAAATTCGCCGCTCATGCACCGGCGATAGTCCCAGCCTGCTTCCCGGTAAGCCGCTATGGCCTGGTCGCAAGGCTCGCGAAACATGCAGCCGGTCTCGAACACCGAGGCGTAGGGGCTGACGCAGCCGGGAGCCACGAACAAGCCGGTGAACTCTTCGGCCAGGGCCGCGAGCAACTCCTCCTCCGGCCGCTCAATGAAATCGGCATCCAGCTGCCAACCCACCTCCGCCAGGGGTGCACGCAGTTCGGTGCGTATCAACCGTAGCAGACCAAGGTCGATCTCCTCCTCCAGACAGCGACCGAGCAGACCGTAGAGTCCCGCCAGAGCTTGGCTCTCCACCTGCGCTGGGCCGCCGGCATCCACCGGCGTCTGGGCATCGGCAGTTTGATGTTGAACCTGCATCATTTTTCCTCCTCTGCGCCGCGGCGGCGAGGATGCCGCCGCGAGACCTTGTTATCGTGGTTATCAGTGACCGCCCGCATGCAGCTCGGGCTTGGGCAGGTCATCCCAGTCGATGTCCACCTCCTGGTGATTCTGCCGGTGCAGGTCACCGTTGTAGGCGTAGCGCAGGGTTTCGTTGTAGTCTTTGATGGATTCCTCCAAACTCACCTTGACATCCCCGTACTCATCGCCGGATTGGGCCTTGCTCACGGTCACCACCGTATCGTACCAGCCCTGGGAGCCGCCGATCGGGTCCACCGCCAAGCGGATAATGGGGTTGGGGTGTACCCCTCGATCGTCCCACCAAACGTTGTTGTCAATATCCGAATCGCCGCCTTGGGCCCATTCCGCCGCAGCCTGCTTCTGTTTGAGCTGGGCCAGGCGGCCGTAGGCCGGATGACCGCATGCGGTGGAGATGGCGATCACCTCCGGATGAATACCCTCGGTAACGTGGGCGCGGGTAACGATATGACCCAGTTTGGAGGTGACACGTATGAGATCCCCGTCCTGAATTCCCCGCTTTTCGGCACTCCCTGGATTAATCCAGGCCGGATTCTTGTGATAAAGCTCCGCCAGGTATTTTATCGAGGCGGTGCGGCTCTGTGTGTGCACATTCACTTTATACGTGGTGAGCACCAGTTCGTCCGGCTGCTTGTCCCGGGATGGCAGGCGCTTGTAAACCGGCAGAGGATTGAAACCGAATTTCTTGAAGCCCTCCTTGTACAATTCAATCCTGCGCGATGGCGTGCCGAAGCCTACGTGATTCCGGTTGTCGATGCGTACACCGATGGCGTGACCATCCTTGCTGATGGTGCCGTTCTCGTCCACTTCCGCGTCGGCCATATCGGACGCCGGCAACTCCTTTTTATGCAAGCCGTACTCCGGCTCCACTTCGTTGCCGTTGCCGTCAACCAGTTTGGCGGTGTCCTTGTCCACCTTGCCGTAGATGGGCCATACGCCCTTCTTCTTCATGAAGTCGTAGCCGCCGTCCTCCTTCAGGCCCGGGATGTTGTCGAAGTGGGCCTTCATCCACTCTTCCACTGAATTGAAGGCGAAGTACTTCTTGATCCCCAGCGATCCGTCCGGGTCTACCTTGTGAATCACATCGATCAGAGTCTGACGGAACTCCTGGGTGCCACCCAGAGGCTTGACCACTGGCTGGCGAATGGACAGACAGGGATACAGGCCGCTCGGCATGGACTCGGGGTCGTGTCGCTCCAGGTAGGTTACGTCCGGGATAATCAGATCCGCCAGTTCCGTGGTCTCGGACATGTAGGGGCTGAAGGAGACCAGGAAAGGAACCAGTTTCTCGTCCTTCAGGAAATGCTCCCACACGTGGCTGGAAGGATAGGTGTAGACCGGGTTGTCGTAGTAGCTCATCCACACACTCACCTTGGCCTCGCCGTTCATCACCATGTAGGGCGTATGGGTTGATACATGATGGGAGGCGAGCGGATACAGGGGCGGCGTGGCGATGGGGCTTGGCGTCTTGCCCTTGGGCGGATTCGGCTCCGGCTGGGGCCAACCCATGCCCCGGGGCAGACAATAGCCGCCCTTCTTCTCCACGTTGCCGGTGATCACGTTCAGCATGTGGATGGCCGCCTCCTGGTATGCGCCGTAGACGTGCTTGCAGGGCCCCCGGTAGGAGAAGGTGGTGGCCGGCTTGGTGGTGGCGAATTCGTGGGCGATGCGGCGGATGTCACGAGCTGGAACACCGGACTCCTGCTCGGCGAACTCCGGCGTGTAGGGTTTGAGGTGCTCGATGAGCTGCCGCGCACTGACATTGGTCCAGTCACGCACGAATTCCGCGTCGTACAACCCCTCGTTCATGATTACGTGCGCCATAGCCAGAGCGATAGCCGCGTCCGTGCCCGGATAGGGGTAGTAAGCCTCGTCCGCATAACCCGAAGTGTTGGACATGCGCACATCGAAAGAGACCAGCTTGGCCTTGTTCCCCACCACGCCATCCACCAGGCGCTGGGCGTTGGGATTCATGAAATAGGCCGTCTCCAGCACGTTGGAGCCAAAGTTGATGATGTACTTTGTATTGGCCCAATCGCAGGATTCGATATCAGGACCCCAGGAGGGCTCCAGCCCCACCTTCTTGGACGACTCGCAGATATTGGTGTGATTGAGCATTGTGTTGGAGCCCAGGGCGTGCATGAAGCGCGCAACCGCCCCGCCGGTGCGGTTGCGGCCCCACTTGAACACGATCTCGTTGAGGATGGCCGGGTCGTGCTTGGCACTGGATCGGTCGATGACCTCCCGCAGCTTCTTGGCCAGCATGGAGGTGGCCTCCTCGTATGAAATGCGCTTCCACTTGCCTTCGCCGCGACTTCCCGTACGCAGTAGCGGGGTCATGATGCGGTCGGGGTCGTAGACGTGCAGAAAGCCCGAATTACCCTTGGCGCACAGTTTGCCGCGGGTGTTGGGATGGTCCATGTTGCCTTCCAGTTTGACGATGCGGCCGTTTTCCACGAAGGCCACGCCGCCGTCCTCGATATTGCAGGCCAGGCAGGTGTAAGGAACCGACTCGCGCTTCGCGCCAGTAGTGGAGGAGAAGTCTTCGCCGCCCAGATCAGCCTCCATGGCCACCAGGCGGCGGCTGCCCAGGGAGAGAGCCCCGGCGGCGGCGCCCACTGCCGTGCCAAGCTTGATGAAGTCGCGGCGGCTGATGTGTCCGATGTCGCTCATTAGATAAGTCCTCCCGAAATCAGTAGTAGATCTGAGTGAGCTGACCGGCATAGATCAGCACGGCGCGGAAGTTGTATGCCCCCACTGCGGAGAGTACCGCCGCCAGGGTGATCAGTTGCGGGCTACGGCATAATTTGGGAACAGCCACCATAACCAGTGGCGCCAGGATGCCGACCAGAAAGGTCAATACCCAGAACTGAAGTGAGTACTGGTCGTTGATGATCGCCCAGGCCTGCTGTAGCTCCTCGCTGCCGAACATCAGAGTCACCCACTCGCCGAGAAAAAGGGCGAAGGTGGTGGCCACCGAGACGTACAAAAACCAGTGCAGGAACTCCCGGGTCTTGTCATCGAACTTTCCACGGACAAGTTGGATCAGGGCAGCCAGTGCGGTGCCTGAGCTCACTGAAAGGATGACGAACAGAACCGGAATGGTGGAGTTGCTCCACAACTCACGGGTCTGGTGCACCATCAAGTCCAGCCCTGTGTAGAGAGGCATGGACAGCCCCAGCAACATGCCCAGGATGCCAATCGGCTTGAGCCAGCCCTGCTTATCCTTCCAAAGGGCGAACAAAAAAACCAGAATGCTAAGGCCAAACAGCGGCAGAAATAGGGCCCCCCAGGAGAGTGGCGAGGTCCAGTGGAAATGGAGAATGGGATACAGAAAGCGCGACGGCTGTCCCAGATCTACGATCAACAGCGGCGTACAGATCAGCAGCAGCACCAGGGCGACAAACATGCCAACCCGCTGAAATGGCTCCATGGACCGGGCGATACCGCCGAAGATGTTGCCGAACACCGCGGGAGCCGCGGCGTAGACGAAGGTCATCCCCGCAGTGCCGATAAGGAAGAAATAGACTGCGATCTCCCAGCCCCAGGGGGCAATATTGAATTCTGAATATTCGAACATATCTAAAGCCTCCCGTTTAAAGCACGCCAGAGAAGAACTTGCTGCCGCGGTTATGGCGGTAGAAGGCCGCCGCATCCGACTTGGCAGCATAAGACACCGGCTGGCTACGGATCTGTTCAGTGTTCACCCGATCCGGCCTGATGTAGTAGACCTGGGGTGCCGTACCCTTCTCGGGTTTGAGGGTCACCACACTGTGGCGGGCCACCAGCCGGGATACCTCACTGTTGGGGTCGTTAAGATCGCCAAAAATACGCGAGCGGCCCAGGCAGGTCTGCACGCAGGCGGGCAGAAGGCCTTCTTCCACCCGGTGATTGCAAAAGGTGCATTTGTCTACCACACCACCGATCTTCACCCTGTCCCGGTTCTTGGGCAGCACGTGGCGAGCATTGTAGGGGCAGGCGGCGATGCAGGTGCGGCAAGCGATGCAACGCTCATAGCGCTGCAACACGAAGCCATCCTCGTGTTTGTAGGTCGCCTCGGTGGGACAGTTACGCACGCAAGGTGGATTGTCGCAATGGTTGCACAAACGCGGCATGAAATGGCGTTTGGTGTTCGGGAACTGGCCCGTGTCCTTCACCTTAACGATGGTGCGCCACACACCCAACGGTACATCGTATTCGGCCTTGTCGGCGCATACACACGCCATACAGCCGATGCAGCGACGTAGGTCAATGACCATTGCCCAACGTTTTTTACCCGGCACGCCCAGCGAGGGCGGGGCCTGAAGTCCGAGTGGCATGATGTCTCTCCTCCCCAATTGGGCCCGGTTCGGGCCGTTGTTGATTACCGTTTAAACAGGGAAACGAACAAGGTGTCGTGAACCCGCAGCGGCACCCTTTAGCCACATGCTGCAGAATTCATACCATACAAAAAAGGTAGGATTTTTTATCTCTTGTTTATTAAGAATAAATTCGAACTACAGCCGTCGAATTCGACAGCACTCATGACGTGGACTTGGTTACCCCAAAGTAACGAAAGAATCCTATATTTTGGTTTTTTTCTTGCAGTTCAAACAGATAACTGACAGGAAACGCGAATCCCCCAAATGTTACCCGAAGGTAACACGCTGGCGGCAATTCTGCCGGACAAATTGAGATGTTGGTCAAAAGTAGATCATGGAGAGTGGCCGGAGATCGAAAAAATGAAGATGACCGGAACGGCCATCAAGCGAAGCCCGACCAAGTCGGTCACATCAGATTTCGCCCCGTCCCCTCCCTTCATCCGGCATTGCCAGAAATTCAAGGCGTCGCTCCATGCCGGAGCTCAACGTCCGGGGACTTGGCGTACTCAGCCATCGATCCTTCATACAGACGCAAACGTTCAAAACCCAAATGGCGCAATGTCAGATAAGTCTGGGCCGCCCTGTGTCCGCTCCGGCAGTACAACACCAGATCCAACTCCTTTTGTTCGATTCCGGACTGGCCAAGGCTGGCAAGCAGATCCTCACGGCTTTTCAACACGAATCCTCCAGCAAAATCCACGGCTTGGTCCCAGGGCCACAGTTGCGCCCCCGGTATATGGCCGCTGCGCTTGTCCCGCTGGTCACCCTGGTACTCTTCAGGTGTACGTACGTCGAGAAAAGTTACGGAAGGGATACCGATAGCGGATTTAACAGTGGCCAGGTCGATGCCGTTGTCTCGTCGTGAGACCCCCGCAGAGGGCCGGTAGACAACCGGTTGAACTCTCGGTATTTCTGCCACAACAGGCCGTCCGTCCAGAATCCAACGTACAAGCCCGCCATCTATTACCGATACCTGGGGATGTCCTACGCGCTCAAGCTCCCAAAACAGGCGGCTCGCCTCCAATCCGCCCATGTCGTCGTAAATCAAGACATGGGTCGATTCTGTGATGCCGAGATTCCCCAACAGCCGAAACAGACGTTCTTCAGTAATACTACGAGCCACCCCGTCGCGCCCTTTTTCTACCAAGGCACCGTAGGGCAGATAGTATGCTCCAGGCAGATGAAAGCGGCGATATTGGTTGGGATCACCCGCCATATCGACCAGAACGATATTCTTGTCATCTAAATGCGCCGCCACCCAGTCGGTAGTTACGAGCACCGGGAAAGCCAAGGCCCATTCAACCCAGAAGAAAAGAAAAAACACGATTACTTTTAGATTACGCATCATCTCGCTACCCTGAAAAAGTAACAAATCTCCGGTTGCCATCCTCCGCCAACTCAAGTGCGTTGGATTTACCCACCTTGATGACAACCACATCATTGCGGCAATCCTATTGATACAAGATGCAAAAAAGGTCTGCAATCACGATCTTCGCGGCAATCCATTTCGCATGCAGCGCCATTGCGACCTGCTGCAAAACATGAATGGCGGCTATATGAACGTTTATGGCTTGCCCCCGTTGCACATTATCCACCCATCTACTGGTAGGTCACGCCGAATATGGTATCGCCCAGCCATTTCTTGAACGACTTCTGTATTGTCTCCGAGTCATTGTAGAAATCACGCACAAAGGTGTCGTATTTCTGCACACGCATGGACTGACGGTTAAGCATTTCCGGGTTGTATTTCATTGGCCCTGACGCTGATTCTATCAAACCGATCCTGCCGGGCCTGGCTCAGATCAACAGCACGACGCAACAGACTGTCAACCTTCACTGAACCACTTCATTTGCTGGTGGATAGAAGCGGATTCACACCGGATCAGATGACACCTGATGGGAAAACCGGTATGGAAGGGAGCGCCACAGCAGAGAGTGGATTCCTGGTTGTGCCGACTGAAAATACCTGCTTTACTAGTCGGTAAAACTCCAAGGAGCGACCATGGCCACAGCAACACTCAGCTCGAAATCCCAGCTTGTCCTGCCCGCGGAGATACGCAAGAAGCTTGGCATCCAGCCAGGCGACCGGCTGATCGTGGAACTGGAGGGTGACCACGCGGTGGTACGCAAGGCACCACACTCCGACGTCGAGGAGCTGGCTGCCTACCGTTCAGCGGTGTGGCGTGACTACGCGGATGAACTCCAAGAAGCTCGCGACGAATGGGATCAATGATTCCCTAAGGCAGTCAACTGCTGCTGGATACGGTTGCCCTGATCTATTTTCTGGAAGAGAACGAGCGCTACGCAAAGCGGGCGGAAAAGATCTTCAGGCGGATTGAGTCGGGCCAGTTGCGCGGGGTCATCTCCAGTCTGGTGTTTGCCGAACTGCTGGTTCCGCTCTATCGCGCCGGAGACGCACAAGCCGCTGCCGGCCTGTCCAACCGGTTGCGCAACTTCAGAAATCTGGGAGTGATCCCGCTGACGACAGAGATCGGCATCGAGGCGGCCAGACTGCGGGCAGAGCATGGCCTGCGCACACCGGATGCGATTCATGCAGCCACCGCCATCAGCACCCAGTCGTCCGGGATACTGACCAATGACAAACGCTTGAAGGTACTCAGCCGGGAAGGCCTCTCCATCTGGTTATTTGACAATCTTGCATAGCCGGTTGACGGTTACATGATTCTCGGTCCTGGCCGCCTTGGCCAGGCGGTTGGGCAGTTCGGCGCCGCGGGGCGTTTTCAGGGATTGAGCCAGGATAATACTCATGGTGGCGTTCTAATTACTGGGGGTCGGAGCTAACGAACTTTCAGGAGACAATCAGCAGGTGCTCGCGGCGCAGCAGTCTGGGCTCCGCCACCCCGCAGGAGTGGGCGATGACCTCCACCTCATGCATCAGGTTGGCAGCGTAGTTCGCCACCCGGTCGGCCTTGTCAACGGGGTTCAGCCCCTGCTGCAGGTCCTTGTCGTGGGTGGCAATGCCAGTCGGGCAGGTGTTTTTGTTGCACTGCAGGGATTGCACGCAACCCAGGGCGAACATGAAGCCGCGCGCCGAGTTGACGCAATCGGCCCCCAGACACAGGGCGGCAGCCACCGCGGCGGGGTTGATCATCTTACCCGAGCAGATAACCCGCACCCGCTCGCGCAGGCCGTGTTCGATCAGCTTGCCCACCACCAGCGGCAGGCTTCTCTGCACCGGCAGGCCCATATTGTCGATCAGGCTCTGCGGGGCCGCCCCGGTGCCGCCGTCGCCACTGTCGACGGTAAAGAAGTCGGGGGCGTACTGCAGGCCGCGCTCGTTGATCCGCTCGCAGAGCTGGTCCAGCCACCCGGCCAGGCCTATCACCGCTTTTATTCCCACGGGCTTGCCGCTGATTTCCCGCACCCGGTGGATCATATCCAGCAGATCGTCCACGCAGCCGATATCAGGGTGGCGATTGGGGCTGAGCGAGTCCTGCCCCACCGGGATACCGCGTGTGCTGGCGATAACCTCGGTAACCTTCACGCCCGGCAGAATACCTCCCTTGCCGGGCTTGGCGCCCTGCGACAGCTTGATCTCGAACATCTTTAACTGCTCGTGGCCGGCTACCGCCCGCAGCTTGTCCTCGCTCAGGCCGCCGGCCTCGCTCCTGACCCCATACTTGGCTGTGCCGATCTGGAAGATGAGGTCGCAGCCGCCCTCCAGGTGAAAGCTCGACATCGCGCCTTCGCCGGTGTTGAGCCAGATTCCCGCCTGCTTCGCCCCCCGGGAAAGCGCCCGGATAGCTGGCACCGACAGGGCGCCGAAACTCATTGCGGAAATATTGAAAAACGACGTGGTGGTATAGGGCTGACGGGCATAACCCTCGCCAAAGGTGATGGCGCTGCGGGGCGCGACATCCTCCTCCAGCGGGGGAAAGGGGCCGTTGAGGAGAATAATGTCCCCCGGGCGATTGAGCGGCTGGGTACTGCCGAAGGCCACGGTGGAATCGACATTCTTGGCTGCCCGATACACCCAGGCACGCTGAGCCCGATTGAACGGCAGCTCTTCCCTGTCCTGGGCAAACAAGTACTGGCGGAAAAACTCTCCCAGATGCTCGAACAGGTAGCGGAAGCGCCCCAGCACCGGGTAGTTGCGCCGGATCGTATGCCGGGTCTGCCGGACATCGACGAGGTACATGTAGATGACTGACAACACCAGCACGCCGATAGCCAGGGTAATGACGACCGCGCTGATTTCGAAAAAAACCAGGGCGAAGTGCTGCAGGGTGTTCAGGTTGATATCCAAAGCGGCATCCCACGTGGTACGGCCACCTGATTATACCGATCAGGGGAGGTTTAGGGACAGGAATTGGCTTTCAGCGAACGCTGCCGATGGCGCCACAGTCAAGGCCAACAAGCCCGCATCTATCACCGGGATTCGGAATTTTACTTCGGGCGTCCTGCCCTTCGCCCTTTGGGCCAGCCTTCAGTGCTTCTCGATCTGACCACAAACTCCACAGACGCCGCTGGACCGGCAAGGAGCTCGTTTATATTTGTTGTCGTAATTGACAACATTCTAGTGTATTGCCATATTTGTCACAATGAAAGCCCGACTGGTTACCAGGCAGAAGCACGTTCTCTCGGATATCGAGTCGATTGAAATGGTGGTCTGGGAGGTCCCGGATCCTGTTTAACCATCTGAACATCTTTATGAATACCGATTGGTATATGTCGTAAATGGTAAGAGGGTGATTGGGGTTAACAATGAACGGGGTAAAGGTGATCACTGGCATATCGATGGAAAAGAGCGATCCTACTCGTTCAGCACGGTTGAGAAGCTGGTCGATGATTTTCTGGCAGAGGTGGACAAGTGGAGGGAGGAATGAATAGAACGCTGACCATTACCATAGACCCGGATTGGGAAGCGAACCTGCGCGAGGCAGCCAGGCAATCCGTGCAGGGTGGATACCGGGGGGAGTACCTGAATTTCTCCTCACCGAGCCTGTTTTTTGGAAGACTGACCGAAAAACGCTGGGAATTGGTGCAGGCGATGCAGAAAGAAGGGGGCATGGGCGTGCGTGCGTTGGCCCGGCACGTGGAACGCGATGTTCGGCGTGTTCACGATGACGTGGCCGTTCTGCTCGAATTGGGATTGCTGGAAAAGGATGACAAAGGAAAATTGCTGTGCCCCTATACCGATATTCATGTGGATATGCATCTGAAGGTGTCATAATGCTGAATTTTTGTGACAGTTTACTCGATTCGGACAATCTCAACTAAGCCGCCACCCTCGCCTTGACGGACCTCAGCCTGGCAGGAACCAGTTGCAGATACAGTCTCAGCAAGAGTGCCGTATAAATTGATTTAAATGGTGGGCCGTGGGCGACTCGAACGCCCGACCAATGGATTAAGAAGCGGCGAATCGATATTATTATATTTATTTATCAGTTAGTTACCGTGGCGCCCGTTGCCCAATCTGCACCACAAATCCGGACAAAGCACAGCTCATTCACGCAAAATGCACGCAAGCCCTACTCAATGCCCGACACTTGGTAAATAGTTTTCCATTACACTCATAACCACCCTCATGCTGCATCCCGGACTGTTGCATGAATGACGATCTCGTCAAAGGGCGCCGTGAGCCGACCCCGACCGTCCTTATCCAGCAACCCAAGCTCCACGAGCTCTTTTGTATCCGTATAAACATTTTTGTAATCACGTCCAAGCTGTTCCGCCAACTGTCGAGTATTTAATCCCTCGTGCTCCGCCACAAACCGTATGAGCTCCAGTCTCTTCTCTGTAATGGCTGAAAACAGGTCTTTTAGCTTTCCGAAAGCCAGTCGTGGAGTCCTGTGAGGGTACACTCTTGGCATTTCTGCCATCGCTGCCCCCATTGGCCAAGTACTTGATAACAAAACGTGTATCTGTGGCAACTCAGTGCTCAGCATAGTAACTGCGCATGAAATGCATGACTCGCCAGTACACCTCCTCAAGTGTCAATTGCTCAGCTTCCACAAGTTTGAGCGCCGAAAGGCGGCCGGTTGTTCGCCGGCAGATTGATACAGCAGGCTCTTATCCTGTCTGCCTTATCCATTTCATTCAGTGCTTGTGGGCGAAGAGCACCACTCTGGTAAACCCCTCTGGTGCCTCAAAGTAAGGCGCTGGAAGCTGGAAAAACTCAACTTGATCAACCAACATGATTTAGCTTTTAGGATGGGCAAATAAGTCTAGTGGAATACCGGTGCGAATATGGTGTATATTCGCACCATAGTTGAACTATCAGAGAATACGCCATGCCAAGACAAAGTATCTCTCTCACGCGTCCAAATGATGCCTGGTTGAAATCGCTGGTCGATAGTGAGGAATACGCCAGTAAAAGCGAGGTCGTGAATGATCTCATCCGCAAAGCACGAGAAATTGAAACGATACGTGCTCGGCTGATTGCTGCCGAACAGAGCGGATTCATCAAGCAAAGCCGTTCTGAAATTCTTGCAGAAATCAAGGACGAAGCGCCGCGTAGTGGCAAACTATAGACTGACAAAAAACGCGAAAGAGGACCTGAAACGTATCTATCGGCGAGGGCTTTTGCAGTTCGGAAAAGCTCAGGTCAGAGTGACCAAAATATCTGATGGGTTTTCCCCGATTTCTGATCACATTATCTGATGGATAAAGAAAAACCCCCTCAAATAACTTGAAAATCATCCGAGGGGGCTGTCTCCTGTTTTCGACCAAGAAAAGAGAGAGACAGAACAAATGTGCCACGCCTTTCTTACGGATTCCAGGTTTTATCGTTTTTTGTTCGAACTTGATCAGGATATTGCCCGTCAGGTTCGAACCGAGGGATGTCCATGTGGCGGTGCTCTTCATAGTGCCCGTTATCCACGTAAGCCCCGCGGACTTCGTTCTCCGTTGGATGCATCCTATTCGACCCGTCTCAGTTTCTGCTGCGCCAACGATGGCTGTCGACGACGCAGCACACCGCCCTCTGTGCGTTTCCTCGGCAGGAAGGTGTATTTGGGTGTGATCGTGGTCCTGATCACCGCGCTGGAGCAGGGTCTGCCGGCAAAGCGCCGGCAGTGGTTGATCGAGGCCCTCGATATCTGGCCACAGACCCTTTCCCGATGGCGCACCTGGTGGCGGGAAACATTTCCGGCCAGTCGTTGCTGGCAGACACAGCAGGGTAACTTTATCCCACCAGTGAAAATTGACCGATTACCTGATGCATTGCTGAAGGGGCTCCGTGGGATAGACCTCCGCCAGCGTCTGTGTCAGTTGCTGCTGTTGCTGGCCCCGCTCACCACGGCCTCATGGTCAGGCTATTTGAGGGTGAGAATCGACCCGCAGAAGATGTGATCGCAATCCGTTCAAGGTTCTCCGTAGACTCCGGGGCTGGTTGAAAACGGAGAGAAGGGATGAATCATGATCACGATCCGGATCGTTGGGCGAGGTTACGCTTTTCGATCATTGGCCCCCTATTGGCGGCGCCACCCGAACAAGGCGAATTGTGCAAGCGGCTTCAGACGTTGGCCGGGAGCCGTTGGAAACACCCGGTAAACGGCACGATGATACGCTTCAGCTATGCCACGTTGGAGCGTTGGTACTATCTGGCAAAGGGTGCCCGGGATCCGGTCGTGGTGCTGCGCCGCCGGCGCCGTAACGACGCCGGACGGGCACGCCGTTTGTCTGCCGCACTCATCCAGGCGCTCTCGGCGCAGTACCAGCAGCATCCCGGCTGGACGGCGCAACTCCACTACGACAACCTGCTGGCCCTGGCACAAGAGGATGCGGACCTGGGCGAGATACCAGCCTATGGCACCGTCCGGCGTTATCTCAAGACACGGGGATACCACCGTAAACGACTTCCCAGGCGAGACACGCCCGGTACCCGCCAAGCGGAGCGCCGCCTGGCGCAGCTCGAGGTGCGCAGTTATGAGGCCGAATACACACATGGCCTGTGGCATGCCGACTTCCATCATGGCTCGCGCCGTGTATTGACCGCGAATGGGCGCTGGGTCACACCTGTGCTGCTGGGCATTATTGACGATCACTCCCGGCTGGTCTGTCATCTGCAGTGGTATCTGGACGAGACGGCCGAGACACTGGTGCACGGGCTCTGCCAGGCGCTGCAGAAACGAGGGTTGCCCAGAGCGCTGATGACCGATAATGGTGCGGCGATGCAAGCCGAAGAGTTCCGCGCCGGTCTGCATACGCTGGGCATTCTGCACGAGACTACCCTCCCGTATTCCCCCTATCAAAACGCCAAGCAGGAGACCTTCTGGGCCACCCTGGAAGGCCGTCTGATGGCGATGCTGGAAAACGTTGCCGATCTGACCCTCGACCGGCTCAATGAGATCACCCAGGTCTGGGTGGAACAATCCTATCATCAGACCCGGCACGCCGAGATCGGCATGCCACCGCTGCAGCGCTATCTCGAGGCTGCTGATGTCGGACGGGCGTGTCCGGACAGCGCCAGCTTACAACGCGCCTTCCGGTGTACGGTCACTCGTCGTCAACGACGTAGCGATGGCACCCTCAGCCTGGCGGGCAAACGCTTTGAACTGCCCAGCCGGTATCGTCATCTGGAACGACCGCAGGTACGGTATGCCCGCTGGGATCTCCGCTCGGTCGATCTGATCGATCCCCATACCCAGGCCGTGCTCTGTTCGCTCTATCCCCTGGATAAAACGGCTAACGCCAGTGGTCAGCGCCGCGCCTTGGAAACGGCGGATGGAGAGCCGCCGGCAGTATCGTCACCGACTGGCGGTGAACTGCCGCCGTTGCTGCGCAAACTCCTGGCCGACTATGCCGCCACCGGCCGGCCCCCCGCCTATCTTCCCAAACCCCCACCGGAGTCCGACATATGAATAAAAAACTCCTGGCCCTGTATGGCCTCAAATGGAACCCCTTCTCACCGGAACTGCCAACCGAGGCACTGTATGTCACGCCCAGGATCGAGCACTTTTACTGGCGCATCGAACAGGGACTGATCCAGGAAGGGGGCTTCGCGCTGATCACCGGGGATCCCGGCACCGGCAAAAGCGTGGTCCTGCGTTTACTGGCCGAACGCCTGAGGCAGCTGCGCGATATTGCTGTCGGCGCCATCACCCATCCCAGCAGTAATCTGGCCGACTTCTATCGCGAAATGGGGGATCTGTTCGGTGTTGAACTCAAACCGCACAACCGCTGGGGCGGCTTCAAGGCTCTGCGCGAACGCTGGCTGGCCCACCTGGAAGGCACCTTGTTGCGACCGGTGCTGTTGATCGACGAAGCGCAGGAGATGCACCCCGCCGTCCTCAATGAGCTGCGTCTGCTCAGCAGCACCCAGTTCGACTCCCAAATCCTCCTCACCGTCGTCCTGGCCGGCGATGTCCGCCTGAGCGCCAAATTACGGCGGGATGAGTTGCTGCCCCTGGGCAGTCGGCTGCGCACCCGCCTGGCCATGGAGTATGCCGATCGAAAGGAGTTGTTGGCGTGCCTTAAGCATCTCCTGGCCAGCGCCGGTAACGCCAACCTGATGACCCCGGAGTTGATGCAGACCCTCTGCGACCACGCCGTAGGAAACCACCGCGTCCTGACCAGCATAGCCGCTGAACTGCTCGCCTCCGCTGCCCAGCAGGAGATCACCCGGCTGGACGAAAAACTGTACCTTGAGGTGTTCGGTGCGCCGGCATCCAAACCTCGGAAACCCGTCTGATCAACCTTACAGGAGATCCCAATGGATACGCCTTCACTCATGCTCGTCGAACCACCTGAACTCGCCGATGAGACCGCCAGCGAGATGCTCGACTTCCTCTACCAACTCGTCAACGCATTTGAAAACCAATACCGCAATCAACTGCAGCGTCACCATCAATCGACCGAGTTACCCCAACCGGATCTGTTCGAAGACTTCGATGATGAGTTGCCATCCTTCTGAGAAACAATCCTTACCAACAACATAACCGGCAGGGAGGCCGGTTCCAATCCATTCATACAGCTTCGTGGATGGGTCCATCAAATAGCTTGAACATGAGCACATCGATTATCGTGATCATGCTCACTCAGGCCGACAAGTATCTCGACGCATTTTTTGATCGCTTCGAGCAGATCGCACAACAGCCACTTCTGTATCAGACCGTTGACGATATCCGTGAAGGTTACCGGCGAAGCGTGTGCGGAGTAGATAGCATTTATTATCGAATCGATGGCAAGGCGGTCGAAATCATGGCCATTATCGGCCAGCAGGATCTTTACGACTGGCTATAGTTACACACCCCCAATCGGGTTCATTCGCGTGTGCGCGGCAGCACGATAAATGTGGGATGCAAGCTGAATGGCAGCGCGAGGTATATCACCCAGCTTAATACCAGCAACGGTAGCGCGGAACGCTTTTCCAGTGGTAAACAAACGAGCTCTCCCTGCCCCCACCCCAGCGGCTCAGATCCCGCTTCATAAAAACATCGCCCAGCGCTACGGTCAAGGCGATAAACGAACTGATGAGAAGCGCCGTTCAATGCGAGTTTGAGCGGGATTCTTATTGCGGAGAAGATCTGGTCAACATATCTCCTGAAACCCTGTATGCGCTGGCGGATCGCTGCTTGAAAGAAGCAACGAAAGCGGGCGAACTTTTCTATGAACTGCATGATTCAACAACCACGAGAATAGGCGAACTGGAGGCACTACAGCAGAAGGCCGAGATCGGCGACCAATTGGAGGTGCTGTCATGAAAGTATCAGTACCCCACCTGCGTCTAGCAGAAGTCGTTTACACCGGCAAGAAGGAGGAACTGGTGGCGGCCGGTATTGCCGATGAAGAAGATTTTCCAGTCTGGCCCAAGAGGTATGCCCATTCCGGGACTGATCCACGCTGCCATACCTGGTCTATCCGCTACATCAGGGGCGGTTCGTTCGAAGTCACACACTCGCAAGTCTTCGCCGGCGCTGAGGACATGCTTCCGTTTGTTTCGGTGGTAGATGGGCGGCGTTCGTATTGGATGGACGATCCGAAAATGGATGTACCAGCGAGTGTTGCAGAACAGGAAATGGCCATCGGGCAGCTGTATTTCCTGGCATACATGCGGTATCTGCGGCAGGTGCAGTCGCGAGGGGTGTCCATTTGCGGCCATCGGTTGCTGGCACGCATTCTGGAAGACATGCCGGAAAGCTCCTGGCGCGTCTACGGCTTCATGTCTATTGCCGACAGTTTTCTCTTCGCAGCGGCTCGGTACCTGGACACAGATCAGGAAGAGCGAAGAATCAAAGCGGCTCTGCTGGCTGACGGGACGGAGAAAGCAGCATAGGCTGTATGCCTGGTTGCCAACCCACGACCCCGCTACGGTTCGCCCTGGCGGGGTTTTTCGACCCCATGGATAGGGATGGATGGCGGCACTGGATGAATTTTCCGTTGGCGCATTGTATTCTGCGCAGCATGATAGCAACAGGTAATTTCAGTGATTATCTCGTATTCGTTGATGAGAGCGGCGACCACAGTCTGACATCCATTGATTCGCAATACCCGATATTTGTTCTTTGCTTCTGCATTGTCCGCAAGGATGTCTATTTCAATGAAATCACACCGCGCATCCGCAAGCTGAAGGCAGACACGTTTGGCCATGAGTTAGTCGTTTTGCATGAACATGAGATTCGCAAAAGGGGTGGCGCGTTCAAGGCATTGCACAAAGAGGCTCGGGAAGATTTTATGTTACGACTGACCGAGATAATGTCTGACGCGGATATGACAATCGTGTCGGTAGTAATCGACAAGGCACGACACAAAGCCAAGTATTCAGACCCCTATCACCCTTATCATCTGGCGCTGCGGTTTGGGTTGGAGCGGACTTACAAGTTTTTACACCAACGGGGACAATGCAATCGAGTGACTCATATCATTTGCGAGTCGAGAGGTAAGAAAGAAGATGACGAGATGGAATTGGAATTCAGGAGAGTATGTGCGGGCCAAAACCGGGCACAAATTCGATTCCCGTTTGAACTGGTCTCCGCCCACAAACAAACAAATTCCGAGGGACTCCAGTTGGCCGATCTCGTAGCCCGACCGGTCGGTTTGTCGGTTCTCAGGCCCGAGCAACAAAATCGGGCCTTCGAGGTCATCATCAGCAAACTATACGCCGGCACCCAAGGCTGCATCGCCGGTAACGGACTGAAGGTGTTTCCGTAGTCCAGAAAGCAGAAGGGCCACCAAGTTGCCTCAGCAGCCCAACGCCGGCCGGGAAGTCCCAACCCATTTGCATATGATATTAGGGCAGCACTGATACCTAATCAAGAGCAAAATCAGGATACGCTAATATTCTTTTCCACTTGTTGAGACCAAACAAGGCCAAAATACCCGGAATAAAAAGCCAAACCGCTCCAGGCTCAGATACTGCTGAGATCTTGGCTGCAGTCACCGAGAGTTCGGCCCAGTCAAACACGAAGTCAACCGATCCCACGGGAGAAATACGAAAGTTCACTCTCCCATCTGCCGCGACGGTGGATGCAGGCAGGACGTAACTATAGGTTTCGGGGCTATTTAATTCCCCAGTAAAAAAAGTCGCACCATCCACCTGCACTACCGCAGACTCCGTTGAATCCAGCAAAGGATGATCAAACTGAGGATCGTTCGGATAAATGACTTGGTAGTCGTCAGCCAATCGAATTCGAATCTGTGCATCAATAACATCGTAGAGCTCAGATGAGAATCCATCTGAGCTGATATCAAGCACTTGCTCTACGTAATCCCCCACCCCTGATATAAGACGCCATTCATCAGATCATCGCGGCTGGGATGAAGGTGTGGTGTTGTACCAGTTATACGTGGTTTTGAACTCAACAAGCGATGCAAAAGCTGGCGTATACATCATGGCCAGAAAACACAGGCAAATCACATAATGAATTAAAGTTCGAAAGCTTATTCGTGGTAGCGCTCGCTGTACATCCAAACGCCGCCCTGAATTGGTGTGTTTCTGATTCCAATTGTGCACCAGATGTGCACCGGTTATTTTTCTCATGAGTTACACTTCCTTGTAACTTATTGTTTTTTAAATGGTGGGCCGTGGGCGACTCGAACGCCCGACCAATGGATTAAAAATTGCAATATAAATCTGTATCTTACTGATTGTTATGCGTTTTTTAACGCACATTCCGTAACTCAGGCGCACAGCCAAAAACACGTGTAAACAGTCAGTTAGCGCTTTTTTCCGCACATTGGCGAACATGCCAGAAACTTCGCGATGTACCTACAGTGTACCTTTTTGTCTCGGATTTCCTATTCCCACGCCAACCAGGTCGCGTCGTAATATCGCCACATAGAAGCAGTGAACACACGGTGGCGTCCTATCAAGACACATTCCGTTTGCTGCTTGTGTTTGCGTTCCGGCGGCAGCGTAACTATCAATTCGCAAGGGACAGGTGGGCGCTAATACTGTCTACTTTCGATGCAGGAACCGGGCATATTTAAGTGCAGATAAAGTTCTTGTTGTATTTTCGGTCCCAGTTCCATCGGACATCGGCCAAGTAAAAAAGCCTATGACAGGGGCCGGTGACACTTGAGAATTGTTAACATTAGTAATTGTCACCGGCCCCTTTTGTTTTTACTCTGCACAACAATCTGAGTGAACGGGATATCCGGGAGTACGTCATCAAACGAAAGATCAGCGGCAGCACCCGATCGGATAACGGGCGACGATGTGGGGACACTTTTACCAGTCTGAAAAAGACCTGCAAGAAGCAGGGTATCGCCTGCTGGGACTTCATTCTGGATCGGTTACGTCTACAGCAGATGATTCCGTTCTTGCCCGACCTGTTGGTAGGAAACACGAGCCTGCTGAAAACCTCGTGAGCACACGGGGTTCTTGAGAAGTTACCGTTAATGGCTAGAATTGGCGAAGTTAGGCTAAATATCACCATCTTTCACGGCAATCCAGTACAAAGGCCAACCGCTAGATCGCCAGTACTGCCAACCCCCTCATCATGAGTACGAAGGCTCCCCACACCTCCGCGGCCACCGCCCCTGCGCCGGCCAGAGCTGCCGCGGTTGCGGCGGCAAGCGCTGCAAGCAGGTAGTAGAGAAGGATAATCGCGATGATCGAGAGCGCGATGATCGCGAGGACAGGGACGACCTTCTTCACCAGATCTTCTTCGCAGTCTGCGAGTCCTCCCCCGTTCAGCCCACCCGATATAAGGTAAGCGCCCTCGCCTGTCGTTTCGTTTTGCAGAATGTAACCGGCGCCGCTCCAGGGTCCGATGTTGATGTTGTCTCTGGGAGCGAGCACGGTCTGGCCGGCGGCTAGGGCGGACGCGATGTTGCTCTCGTCTGCCGCATCCAAATTCAGCAGTGGCAAGACATTGGCTTTGTTGGATGGCGTGATGCGATACAGGGGGATGTCCTGCGCGTTCGCTGCGGAGAGTAGCTTCATCGAATCCACCGCCTTGATTTGCGCCACACCGGTCTTCGCGGTTTCAAACTGATCGAAAGTAGTCCCTTCCATGTAAGATCCGTTGAAACCGGCCTGCTTGACCAAAGCGACCTTCTCCGAACCCGTCGCAGCCGCCGCTCCGATGAACGACCAATTCACGTCCATGAACTTGCTGGCGTAAACCCCGGTGTTGGGCTGGCCGAACAGGAGCGAAACGGTAAGAGGCGAGCTGAACAGACCGACAGAAGGCAATCGCGTGATGTATCCTCCCATACCGCGTGCCGATTGCTGGTTGAGGAAGTCCGACTCGCTCCAATAATGCAGATTGACCTGGTGTAAATATTCAGCCGAGGTCGTGATCGGATTTGCATCGAGACGCGCCTGCAACACGTTGGGGAGAAATCCATTACCGGTAACGCCAACCACGATCTCATCGCCGGCAATCACATCGTAGGGGAGCGTTTGAGCGACAACGGGCCCGTCAACCGTTACGTTCAGAAAGTAGTCTGTTCCCATGCGGCGACTGGCACCCGCAGACTGGACCACCCCGTCCACCGTCAACTGCGGGATGACGTTCACCGAGGCGATTGGAAGCGAAGTAGCGCCCGCGTCGATGGCGGCCTGCAGCACCGCTTCGTCAGCCGGTGTCGCGGGCGTAAAGGTCAGAGCAAGGCGGCCACTTCCGAGTGCACCGAAGCTGATCGTGGTGGAGAAATCCGGGGTATCCAGCGATCGGTTCAATGCGGACGAATAGCCGACGACTCTGACGGTCTGCTTGAGGCTCGCCGGCAACGCGGCCATTGGGGCACCGCTCGATAGGACCTTGAAAGGAAGAGTGCCAGGCAGAAGCATGATCTTGTCTTGAACGATTTGCTTGTCTCCAGCAATGGCGGTCGGAGTCTGTTCGATATTGTTGTTCGCCATGTACTCGAGAGCATCTATCGCCCAGTTCTCCATGCTGTCGAGGGTAGCTTCTTCGTCTATGGCGTCGAACGAGCCGAGGGACTCGTTCACCGTCAATGAATCCTTGATGTCCGTAAGCACCGGATCGAGGGGCACATTGGTCACGAGATTAGAAGGCGGTGTGACGAGGTATCGCTTGAAGGAAGCGTCCATGGCGACCCAGGAGTCGCCCGACAGGTTAACGCTGCCTCGGCTAGGGATCATGTCGATGAACGCCTCAACCCAGACGTGCTCGACATTGAAAGACACGATGTTGCCGCCGCCGTCCAAGATGGCCACGTTCGGGATGGCCCCCGCCCCCAACAAATCCTGCGCGAGATCTGCGTCCGGGACGTCTCCGAGCCAGTTCAGAACATCTGCTATAGGAATGTCGACCGTGCCCTGGACGAAACGGGCGTGAATACCCGCGGAACGCAACAGCGCAACCAGTAGGCTAGAGATGTCCGTGGCATTGCCACGGCGCATATCGAGCGTGAGTTGTGAGCCCTGAAGTGATCCAAAGGTTGGATAGAAATCAATGTTGTTCTTCACCCATCGGTAGATGGCAACGGGGTTGTTCCCGAGTGAAAGTGCCAGCGCCTCAATGGCCGGCGTGATCTGCACCGTGTCACTTGGGGCGAGGAATGGATCGTCCCCTTGAGCGTCACTCGCAGCAAGCAGCCTGTCCGCGGATATCGCATCTTCGGTGGACGCGGCCACCCAATCCGAACGCGGTGCCCTCGCCTCGGTGCGCAATACCGAGAACGGCAGCCGGCCGGGATCGAAGATCTGATTTGGGCGCTGGTCGTGCGAGGTGGCCAGCAGCGCGATAGCCTGATCGAGCCCAGCTTCGCGCGACGCCGCCGTCGGGGCTACCTCGGCATTGTTGAGATGGGTCAGTAGCTTATCCCAGTTTGCCTCATAGAGCGCACGGTGAACCTGCTGCCGCTGGCGAATCTCACGCGGCAGCGATACCGTCTCGAACAACTGCTCTGTAGAGGCAAAACCGGATTCGATCCGGGCATGAGCGTCGTTCAAACCCGCCCTCAGCGCGTTCAGCCGGCGGCCCGATTGAACTACCCGGTTGCCCGAAACTTCCGAAGTGCCCCGCAATGCGCGGAGTTGGCGGGTAATCTCTTCCATGTCGATGACGGCCTGCCGTTCCGCGTGTGTGGGGTGGGGCGGACGTACCATAGCTGTCTGACGGGCTTCTCGGGGGAACGCGACGATGGCCTGCTGCAGGAGCTCATCAGGAATATTGTATCTCGGGTCAGCGGCGAGCCTTTCAAGGAAAGTGACCGGATCCCGACGCGCGTTCTCGATCTGGGCAAAGGTGGCTCCGCCGGACGAAAGCCAGATAAACGGGACCAACACGAATTTCGCGGTAAGCCTGATCCACGCGCTTGGCCGCTCGTAGCTGTCTGCGGTGTTAAATTGTTTGGTCATGTCATGCCTGCCTTCATCGGAGTTCTCTAATCCAACCGTTCGTCAAGAAACCTGTAAACCTTATCGATCACGCGGCGCTCTCGGGCGTTGAACGGAGCCAGGTGGTCACGCTTCCACCTTGCCACTTGCTCGCCGTCTGCCACTGTCGTCGGCGCAAGGGCGAAGTGCAGGCTCTCCGCGAGATCGGGTGCGGCGTCGAGATCCAAGGCTTGGATCAGGAAAGCGGGCATGTAGTAGGCGAATGCGTCTGGCTCGAGCAGGTAGAGGAACGCGCTTGGATCAATGCCGTAGGTGGCAACCAGTGAGTGATAATCGAAATCCTGCCACGACGTTGCTTTGAGGAATCGCCCGAGGCGGGAGTCCTCGCTGCATTGGTCTTCACCAAACGCCACGATGCGGTCGTCTCCCGGATGCGCACGTTCAGCGAACGCTTGCTCGATTTCCTCGATTAGGGCGGATGTTTCGGAATCAATCATCGTAACGTATTTCTACGGACATGGATCTGCACATCCGATGGGCTCCGGTAACGCAATCTTGCGAGTGCAACGTGCGATCGCGTTCCTTACCTGCGCCATTGCGGCCACGTGTCCATCGTGCGGAACGAAGTAGCACAGACTGACGAACTCTCGCGCGGCCAGGCATGCCTCTCCCTTGGCGAGCTTGGCCTGTAAAGCCGCGCATCCTGTTACCCCCTGGCACGAATAACCCGAGCATGCCGCGTCCTTGGCGGCCCCCCGGGCGAGGCATTCCTCCAATGAACACGCTGCCGGGTTGCGGTTGGGACCCGCACACCCGACTTCGACGGAAAACGCGTTACCCCAGATGCCAGCGGAAAGCAACGCGATCACGATGAAATACACGCAGTTTCGAACCCGTAGTGCGTTCACGGTTTCCAGCATCCTTTCGACAAGTGTGTGCAGCATTGTTTTAACCTCTTGATGACTGTTCCGCACGACTCACAGCATGAGAAGAACCGCGACTAGCTCTGTTCGAATCCCATCCTCTTGGCGCTTCGGCCGCGTAGCGGACAGGCACCCACTAGTACCATTGCGACGTTCAGCACCAAGACTGCAAAGCTGCACATCAAGGCGTCACCTCAATGCTGAAGTCGAATACCTTGCCTGTGAGTGGTCCGAGCGGTGTGCCGACGCCGTCGAGCAGCTGGTTTACGACCTGGAATTGATAGATGCCGGTGGAAGCCTCTGAAGCGATGTCGATCTGAAAATCGATCTGTACCTCTGTCGCAGAAATAATGAAGACACCGACCACGTTGTACGTGATCTCGGGAGGCAGACCGACAAATGACCACTGCAGACTAGCAACCTGGGCGATGGTCGCGGCGTCCGCGCTGATGACGCGCGAATCCTGGACGAATCCGCCGACCGGCAACGTGTAATCGACTGCCTGAAGAGTGACCGAGATGACGTCAACGATGGACCCGCCCCCAGCATCCGTCGCCTCAGCCGTGACCAAGTTCAGCCCGCTTACGAGTGGGATATCGGCGGAAAACTCCCCGCCAGACACTGTTGCCGCTACACCGTTTACGGTTACCGTGATAGGCGGCACGCCCGAAACGGTTCCGGTGACCGTCAACGGTGTGCTGGTCACCACCGCAGCGTCAGCCGGGCTCATAATAGCGACGCTGAGGCCGACGGGTAGCAAGAACCCCGACAGGTCCTGGTGCATCGACACCAGGTACGCCACACCGGCTTCGATGGGAAAGTTGACTCCTGCGGGCACGCCGCTCGCGTAGATGGCGGTCTGGAACGCTCCCGTGAGTGGGTCAAACCGCTGGATGGCACTCACAACCGTGTCGTCCCCGATCTGCGCGAGCAGCGCAAACGAATCAAGGCTGGCTGGCGGACTCGGGACTGTAAGCGTATTGATACCTTTGACTAGGTCGACCGTAGTGGCGATCGGAGTCGAACCCGCCAGGTGTGCGTTCGCGAGGGTGGAGGTAACCACGAAGAAGCCATCAAGCTCACCCAGCGCGAAGTTGGTTCCGATGAAGCCGCCGGACCCGTCGCGAGCGAGGGTTTCGAACAGGCCGATTACCGGGTCGAGCCGCTGGACCTCGACGGAGTCTGGTCCCAGCAGTTCAAGTAATCCCCGCGCGTCAAGCGGGTTCGCAGGCGCCAACGCGAGGCTCACGGCGTTGAATCCGGAGTTCAGCATGAGGTCCTGGCCGAGCAGGCTCGAGTTGCGCGTTACTTCGAGAAATGTAGGCGGGCCCGATACTCCGGCGAGATTGGTCGCCGAAACCGTGATTGAATTCAAACCTTCCTCCAACGCCAGTGTGATCGAGAACTCGCCCGTCGCAGCATCAAAAACTACCGCAGCTCCCGGGATGTTCACGCTAATGCCGGCCGATCCGACGGGGGCCAATCCGCTGATCGTGACCACGGATTGCTCCGTCACAAAGTCGGCGCCAGCTCCGGCTCCACCGCTGCTCGCTATGTGGGGGGCGAGCGGAGTGCGAGATGCAAACAGTGCGTCTAGAGCCAGGGCTGTGCGAAATGGGTCGTCAGCGAAGCTACCGTTCGCGAGTTGAGCCGACTCCAAGAACGCGATCGAGGCGGGTGCGATCGTCTCGGGATCCTTCTGGTTCTGACTTAGCGTCAAGAGCGCAAGTGCCGTATCAAAAACGTTTGCTGCACCGCTGTCAGAAAAGCCACCACCGACCACCTCTCGGCCGAGCACGAACAGCGAGGGATCGGCCGTTCCCGCGAGGGCTCGGCTCGCCCAGTAAGTGAAGTAGAGCCGGCTGTCGGCGTCGCCTGGCTGAAACCCCCAACCGCCGTCCGGGTTCCGCGCATCCTGCAGGTAGGCCAACGCATCGGTGAGAGGCACCGTCGTGTGGGAGGTGGCGACATAGTCGACGCGGAAAGAGACCGTCGCGCCGGCCGAGGAGGTGAACTGGATGTAATGCGTCGTCCCCGGCACGAGGAGGACGCCGGATGCCGGGGTAATCGAGATGATCCCTGTGCCCGATATGGGGAAAAAAGGATCAGCCGGAGTCGGCGGCACACCGCGCCCGATGCGCACATCGACGGAACCCGATATGGATTCGATCAAAATGTCGAGCTGCAGACCATCCGCGGGGACGTCGATCGTGAAGAGTTCGCTTCCGCTCGCCGGGACCACGAGGTCGCGAGCCACGATTCCCGATGGAACTCCCGCGCTTTTCAACGCGACGAGCCGCAGGGACGTGTCGAGCACGTTGCTGCCGTACTCGGGTTCACTCCCTGAACCCCCGTCCGCGTTGATCGCATCAAGCAAAGCCTCCACGTCTGGCGAGTTTGGCGAGCTCGCACCGGCCAACAGCCGCCTAGCCCGCTCTTCAACAGTTGTAAGCGGCTGGGCCGCAAGATAAGAACGGGCTGAGGCGAGCGCGGCTGCGCCTGCAGGTACGACAACGAGCGATTGAGCGACTTGGCCCGTCGTTTGGAGACCGCTCGCGAGCGGATTCGCGGGCACGTATGAGCCATCGCCATACTGCTCGACCGACAGGTACTCGAACGCATCCTGCAAATCACCGGGAATCGTCTGTTGTGCGGCTGCAATACCTGCGAAAAAGAGGCCGATCGCAGCGGTTGCAATCAGCAGGGCAGCGAGGGGGGTCGAGTAAAGTCGGCGCATGTTCACGGTCAGAACGAAGTACCAGAGGCGTATAGGTGGCATAAATGCCCTTTTGGGCAAAGTCGAGAGGTACCAACGTCACTGCACAGTAAATTCGTTCTAACCGCTAACCTATTTCTCAAATACTGCACACCCCGTTTATAGATATCGACCTTCTGGCCAAACAACGCCAGAGCGCGGATAGCCTCGGTCGTCTCCAAATAGACGAGGGATGGATCCGAGCCCCAGGAGCCATCAGTATTTTGCGAATTTAGCAAGTAGTTGATGCCCTGATTGATACCGGCCTTGGATGGCAATGGCAATAAAAGAGCCACAAAGAAAAGAACCACGCCAATACATAGCAACCGAAGGGAGAAGCCTTGAAAGAGCACATTCCGGATCAACATCCTTGCCACCTCCTTTGCTCAATCCGTGTTTCGGTGGATAATAAACTTCTCGCTGTTAAGCAAAAAGTCACGACAATTTATTGGCTTGCCCACTCAACAGGTCCCTTATACATATATCGCTCGAAGCTGCCCGCTATCTAAATAAATCTTTACACCTGTAAAAACCCGGTAGGTGCGATCGGTACGCATCCTTAATGCCTGGCAGTTTTACTCTATCTCCCAATTCAGTAGTGAAAGATTTAGAGGTAAACGCCTATTGTGTTGAAGAACAAAGCTGTTTTGACTCCTTGCGGATCCCCCAGCAGGTACAAAACCAAATTTCACTGTGCCTTCAAGGATCATCGGATCAGGCTCTGTGCTTGTTAGTTGCAATACTAGGTTGTCAATATCAAAACCAGATGTATTAACAAACACTACATCATAGGCATAGTTGTAATAGGGATAGCTAGCTCTTCGTGTTGAAATGAGGCGATAACTGGTTTCATCTATGTAACCAAGTTCCTCGGCTTCAACAGCAACAATTGTCACCGTAGCCGGAGCACTGTCCACCTCGGAGTCATTGACAATCAGTTGGGCCACGTAGGTACCCGGCAGATCCACTTCAAAGGTCGGATTGACCAATGTCGCATCAGACAGCGTTGCACTACTGCCGGAGGGTGGGGTCAGCGACCAGAAGAAGCTCAAGACGTCTCCGTCCACATCCGAGGAGCCACTTCCATCCAAGGTCACCATATCGCCCACAAATACCGACTGATCCGGTCCCGGATCAGAAACAGGCGCTTCGTTGACATCATCCACCGTCACCGTGAACGACTGGGTATCGGACAGTCAACCTTGGTGTCATTGACAATCAGTTGGGCCACGTAGGTACCCAGCAGATCCACTTCAAAGGTCGGATTGACCAATGTCGCATCAGACAGCGTTGCACTACTGCCGGAGGGTGGGGTCAGCGACCAGAAGAAGCTCAAGACGTCTCCGTCCACATCCGAGGAGCCACTTCCATCCAAGGTTACCGTATCGCCCACAAATACCGACTGATCCGGTCCCGGATCAGAAACAGGCGCCGAGTTCTCTGTCGATATGGTCACCGTAGCTGGAGCACTGTCAACCTTGGTGTCATTGACAATCAGTTGGGCCACGTAGGTACCCAGCAGATCCACTTCAAAGGTCGGATTGACCAATGTCGCATCAGACAGCGTTGCACTACTGCCGGAGGGTGGGGTCAGCGACCAGAAGAAGCTCAAGACGTCTCCGTCCACATCCGAGGAGCCACTTCCATCCAAGGTTACCGTATCGCCCACAAATACCGACTGATCCGGTCCCGGATCAGAAACAGGCGCCGAGTTCTCTGTCGATATGGTCACCGTAGCTGGAGCACTGTCAACCTTGGTGTCATTGACAATCAGTTGGGCCACGTAGGTACCCAGCAGATCCACTTCAAAGGTCGGATTGACCAATGTCGCATCAGACAGCGTTGCACTACTGCCGGAGGGTGGGGTCAGCGACCAGAAGAAGCTCAAGACGTCTCCGTCCACATCCGAGGAGCCACTTCCATCCAAGGTTACCGTATCGCCCACAAATACCGACTGATCCGGTCCCGGATCAGAAACAGGCGCCGAGTTCTCTGTCGATATGGTCACCGTAGCTGGAGCACTGTCAACCTTGGTGTCATTGACAATCAGTTGGGCCACGTAGGTACCCGGCAGATCCACTTCAAAGGTCGGATTGACCAATGTCGCATCAGACAGCGTTGCACTACTGCCGGAGGGTGGGGTAAGCGACCAGAAGAAGCTCAAGACGTCTCCGTCCACATCCGAAGAGCCACTTCCATCCAAGGTCACCGTATCGCCTACAAATACCGACTGATCCGGTCCCGGATCAGCAACTGGCGCTTCGTTGACATCATCCACCGTCACCGTGAACGACTGGGTATCGGACAGACCACCGCTGTCGGTGACCTGCACCTCCACCGCGTTGTCACCCACCTGGGCATTGCTCGGCGTCCAGCTGATCAGGCCCGAGGCCGGATCGATCGTCATGCCCGCCGGAGACGTAACCAGATTGAAGGTCAGCGTATCGCCTGCATCCGGATCGGTCGCTTCCACGTCATAGCTGTAGGGCTGACCCTGGGTTGCTCCCAGCACCGGGGTCGAGGTGATGCTCGGCGCTTCATTGACATCATCCACCGTCACCGTGAACGACTGGGTATCGGACAGACCACCGCTGTCGGTGACCTGCACCTCCACCGCGTTGTCACCCACCTGGGCATTGCTCGGCGTCCAATTGATCAGGCCCGAGGCCGGATCGATCGTCATCCCCGCCGGAGACGTAACCAGATTGAAGGTCAGCGTATCGCCTGCATCCGGATCGGTCGCTTCCACGTCATAGCTGTAGGGCTGACCCTGGGTTGCTCCCAGCACCGGGGTCGAGGTGATGCTCGGCGCTTCGTTGACATCATCCACCGTCACCGTAAACGACTGGGTATCGGACAGACCACCGCTGTCGGTGACCTGCACCTCCACCGCGTTGTCACCCACCTGGGCATTGCTCGGCGTCCAATTGATCAGGCCCGAGGCCGGATCGATCGTCATGCCCGCCGGAGACGTAACCAGATTGAAGGTCAGCGTATCGCCTGCATCCGGATCGGTCGCTTCCACGTCATAGCTGTAAGGCTGATCCTGGGTCGCTCCGGTAACCGCACTCGAAGTGATGCTTGGTGCCTCATTGACATCCTCCACCTTCACGGTGAACGACTGGGTGTCGAACAGACTGCCGCTATCGGTCACACGTACCGTCACCAGGTTGTCGCCCACCTGGGCATTGGTCGGCGTCCACTCGATCAGGCCGCTTGCCGGATCGATCGTCATGCCTGCGGGAGCCGTATCCAGAGCGAAGGTCAGCGTATCGCCCGCATCCGGATCGGTCGCATCCACGTCGTAGCTATAAGGCTGATCCTGAGTCGCCCCGGTGACCGTTGTCGAAGTGATACTCGGCGCCTCATTGACATCATCCACCTTCACGGTGAACGACTGAGTATCGGACAGACCACCAGTGTCGGTGACCCGCACCTTCACCGCGTTATCGCCCACCTGGGCATTGGTCGGTGTCCACTCGATCAGGCCGCTTGCCGGATCGATCGTCATGCCTGCGGGAGCCGTATCCAGAGCGAAGGTCAGCGTATCGCCCGCATCCGGATCGGTCGCATCCACGTCGTAGCTATAAGGCTGATCCTGAGTCGCCCCGGTGACCGTTGTCGAAGTGATACTCGGCGCCTCATTGACATCATCCACCTTCACGGTGAACGACTGAGTATCGGACAGACCACCAGTGTCGGTGACCCGCACCTTCACCGCGTTATCGCCCACCTGGGCATTGGTCGGTGTCCAGTTAATCAGTCCCGAGGTCGGATCGATCGCCATACCTGCAGGAGCCATATCCAGACTAAAGGTCAGGGTATCACCCACATCCTGATCGGTCGCCTCCACGTCATAACTATAAGGCTGATCCTGGGTCGCACCCAGCACCGGACTCGAAGTGATGCTTGGTGCTTCGTTGACATCATCCACCTTCACGGTGAACGACTGGGTGTCGGACAGACCACCGCTGTCGGTGACCTGCACCTCCACCGCGTTGTCACCCACCTGGGCATTGCTCGGCGTCCAATTGATCAGGCCCGAGGCCGGATCGATCGTCATGCCCGCCGGAGACGTAACCAGATTGAAGGTCAGCGTATCGCCTGCATCCGGATCGGTCGCTTCCACGTCATAGCTGTAGGGCTGACCCTGGGTTGCTTCCGTAACCGGGGTCGAGGTGATGCTCGGCGCTTCATTGACATCATCCACCGTCACCGTGAACGACTGGGTATCGGACAGACCACCGCTGTCGGTGACCTGCACCTCCACCGCGTTGTCACCCACCTGGGCATTGGTCGGTGTCCACTCGATCAGGCCGCTTGCCGGATCGATCGTCATGCCTGCGGGAGCCGTATCCAGAGCGAAGGTCAGCGTATCGCCCGCATCCGGATCGGTCGCATCCACGTCGTAGCTATAAGGCTGATCCTGAGTCGCCCCGGTGACCGTTGTCGAAGTGATACTCGGCGCCTCATTGACATCATCCACCTTCACGGTGAACGACTGAGTATCGGACAGACCACCAGTGTCGGTGACCCGCACCTTCACCGCGTTATCGCCCACCTGGGCATTGGTCGGTGTCCAGTTAATCAGTCCCGAGGTCGGATCGATCGCCATACCTGCAGGAGCCATATCCAGACTAAAGGTCAGGGTATCACCCACATCCTGATCGGTCGCCTCCACGTCATAACTATAAGGCTGATCCTGGGTCGCACCCAGCACCGGACTCGAAGTGATGCTTGGTGCTTCGTTGACATCATCCACCTTCACGGTGAACGACTGGGTGTCGGACAGACCACCGCTGTCGGTGACCTGCACCTCCACCGCGTTGTCACCCACCTGGGCATTGCTCGGCGTCCAATTGATCAGGCCCGAGGCCGGATCGATCGTCATGCCCGCCGGAGACGTAACCAGATTGAAGGTCAGCGTATCGCCTGCATCCGGATCGGTCGCTTCCACGTCATAGCTGTAGGGCTGACCCTGGGTTGCTCCCAGCACCGGGGTCGAGGTGATGCTCGGCGCTTCATTGACATCATCCACCGTCACCGTGAACGACTGGGTATCGGACAGACCACCGCTGTCGGTGACCTTCACCGTCACCGCGTTGTCACCCACCTGGGCATTGCTCGGCGTCCAGCCGATCAGGCCCGAGGCCGGATCGATCGTCATGCCCGCCGGAGACGTAACCAGATTGAAGGTCAGCGTATCGCCTGCATCCGGATCGGTCGCATCCACGTCGTAGCTATAAGGCTGATCCTGAGTCGCCCCGGTGACCGTTGTCGAAGTGATACTCGGCGCCTCATTGACATCATCCACCTTCACGGTGAACGACTGAGTATCGGACAGACCACCAGTGTCGGTGACCCGCACCTTCACCGCGTTATCGCCCACCTGGGCATTGGTCGGTGTCCAGTTAATCAGTCCCGAGGTCGGATCGATCGCCATACCTGCAGGAGCCATATCCAGACTAAAGGTCAGGGTATCACCCACATCCTGATCGGTCGCCTCCACGTCATAACTATAAGGCTGATCCTGGGTCGCACCCAGCACCGGACTCGAAGTGATGCTTGGTGCTTCGTTGACATCATCCACCTTCACGGTGAACGACTGGGTGTCGGACAGACCACCGCTGTCGGTGACCTGCACCTCCACCGCGTTGTCACCCACCTGGGCATTGCTCGGCGTCCAATTGATCAGGCCCGAGGCCGGATCGATCGTCATGCCCGCCGGAGACGTAACCAGATTGAAGGTCAGCGTATCGCCTGCATCCGGATCGGTCGCTTCCACGTCATAGCTGTAGGGCTGACCCTGGGTTGCTCCCAGCACCGGGGTCGAGGTGATGCTCGGCGCTTCATTGACATCATCCACCGTCACCGTGAACGACTGGGTATCGGACAGACCACCGCTGTCGGTGACCTTCACCGTCACCGCGTTGTCACCCACCTGGGCATTGCTCGGCGTCCAGCCGATCAGGCCCGAGGCCGGATCGATCGTCATCCCCACCGGAGCCGTAACCAGACTGAAGGTCAGCGTATCGCCTGCATCCGGATCGGTCGCTTCCACGTCATAGCTGTAGGGCTGACCCTGGGTTGCTTCCGTAACCGGTGTCGAGGTGATGCTCGGCGCTTCGTTGACATCATCCACCTTCACGGTAAACGACTGGGTATCGGACAGACCACCGCTGTCGGTGACCTGCACCTCCACCGCGTTGTCACCCACCTGGGCATTGCTCGGCGTCCAGCCGATCAGGCCCGAGGCCGGATCGATCGTCATCCCCACCGGAGCCGTAACCAGACTGAAGGTCAGCGTATCGCCTGCATCCGGATCGGTCGCTTCCACGTCATAGCTGTAGGGCTGACCCTGGGTTGCTTCCGTAACCGGTGTCGAGGTGATGCTCGGCGCTTCGTTGACATCATCCACCGTCACCGTAAACGACTGGGTATCGGACAGACCACCGCTGTCGGTGACCTGCACCTCCACCGCGTTGTCACCCACCTGGGCATTGCTCGGCGTCCAGCCGATCAGGCCCGAGGCCGGATCGATCGTCATCCCCACCGGAGCCGTAACCAGACTGAAGGTCAGCGTATCGCCTGCATCCGGATCGGTCGCTTCCACGTCATAGCTGTAGGGCTGACCCTGGGTTGCTTCCGTAACCGGTGTCGAGGTGATGCTCGGTGCGGTATTACTTGAACCAATTACAATTTTCCCGGGTTCAAATTTATCGATGACAGCGTCACCTTCCTCGAATGGAAATATCGCTCCTGTCTCATTAGGATACAGCCTTGGCTCGATATTTATGACTCCATTCGGAACATTGGCACCGGCAAAGCACACATATTCGATAAGAGATCCATTTCCAGTTTGTGGATCAACATTTCTGCCTTGTAAACCACAGAGATGGAGAACGGTATCGGCGGAGACAGGTCCGTTCAAGGTTTCCGGACAAGATATTTCGCCATTTGCCGTTTTACTATCAAGAACCAGTTGGCCTTGACCGGATCCTAGCGCCCGCTGACCAAAAATCAGCTGATCCGTAGCTCCGCTCGTTGTAGAGAGCGCTACAGAGCAAGTTACTTTTGTCGAATCTGAAATCGTCGGCCCCACCATCCCAAATGAGGCGTCATCTGCAAATTTAAAATTACCCGAGTCAAGAAACTTTATAGAGAGTGCATACAGACCAAAACCTGGGTCTGGAATTCCTTCAGCATCAACGGTAAAGCGGATAATCCCATCAGAATCAGGTTGAATAACCGACGGATTGATATATATACGTTGTTGGGCTGAAGCTGCGAGAGGAATAGTCAAAAGCAGACAAAGTAAACAAAAAAGAACTAGGTTTTCGAGTTGTGGTCGTCCCTGTTTATACCCCAGATTCATCTTGTAACTCTCCTACTCGGTAACACCAAAAACCGACAGGAACAGGTTCAAATCTCCTGCGCCCACCCGTCTATCGGCATTCAAATCATAATCTTCGTTAAACCGGCAATCCGGCTCCGCTTCAGTGCTGGAGAGACCATATTTTGATAAAAACAAGTTGAGGTCACCTGCACCAATCCGGGCATCGCAGTTGAAGTCTGCGGCTAACCCGAACGGTGAAAAACAGGGTGCAGATATCTCTGCCTCGCTAATCGAAGGGGTCTCCTCATGAGTCGGTGCACGCCGTAACCGCAACAGTTTCTGATCGTCCAGACTCGCGCATATCGCTCCGCGGTATTCGTTGATCTGAATCACTGTATCACCTGTCACCTGTGCGTTGGTTCCCGTTGCATCGCTGACGATATTGCTCAGATCCACCATAGCACCAGGTGTCTCTATTCCATCTGCAACAAAAGCAGTTAACGGATATTGCGAAATCGAGGGAATTTGTAAAACCAGCAGTGCCCCATCTGCAGGAGTTACACCGTCCGGTTCGAAAATTTCGTGAACTATCAGGTCATTTGTTATCGGAGTCCCATCCGGATTCGATACGGTTGTGGTGGCTGCCGTTGTCACATCGAGAAGAGGATCATCTGCAGCGGGAAAAACCAACGTATTGGTCTCTGTCTCTACATAGTAAGTGGTATCAGCCTGAAGACCTTGCACATCGACCTTGACGATTCCCAGGCTATGCGCAGATGCAATAGATGCACTTTCGACGACAACATTGAGCGAAGAGGTTATTTCGAAATCGCCAGCAGCATCTGCAAACACTCGGACCGTTGCATCGGTCACTGCCGCATCCGAGACCCAAACCACAGAAAATGCACGAGTGGAGACATCCGTTATGATGGTATCTCTGACAGCGGCGTGGGCCAGTCCGACAATACCAAGCATCAACATTAACAAAAGCGCCAATGGCCTGAATGGCTGATGACTTTCCTCAGGCGGTACTTTGAACCGCCCTCCCCTTGTCCTGAACGACTGGCGGAATTTCATGGTCCGGCCTCTCCTCACCTGTATCGAACGAACCAGGTGTCCCGGGTTTAAAAACAATCAGTTGCCAACAATCAAATTCAACAAATGATCACCTGCTGAAGAAAACGATGCGAAAATCAGAAACAAAAAACCGCCACCGAACACAGCACTGATTAAGCTATAAATTGAATTGATATGGTCTAATAATTCCCTTAATTAAAGTTTCTTATTGCCTACTATTAAAAAACATTTTGCGCTTGTAGTAATTTAACACTCCAGTAAAATTTTTGAAATCAATGTGCGGTTTTTCTCGAAATTCCCAGCACACTCAATCCAAGAACCAGCAACCCGATTAGCCCGGGCTCAGCCACAGTCAACATACTAGCCTCTGCGCTACCTTCAGCGGTCAGAAATGCATCGATGCCTATAAATTCCCCGGCAGGTAAATCGAAAAACAGAGATTGTGTGGCCAAGCCATTGCTCGTTTCGTTTGCATCACCCGGCAGCGGAAGCTTGCTCAGTATTCGATCTACAACAAAGTCATCAGGAATGGATCCGTAAGCCACCAGCACCATTTCCAGAAAAGCATCGGCGGAATCCCCCGAGTCTGCACTGGTGAAAAAATCGTAACCCGACATCAACGAAAACTCGACTGTCACCGTCTCTGCAAAATTGTTTACGATTTCCAAAATAGCGCCGACTGAACTGGCACCGCTAACGTCTCCGTTTGTAGTCTGGCCTGCCACGCTCGATTCTAGTTCAACCCATTCACCTACGTTTAAAGATGCCCCATTGCCATTTGTATCTGCAGCTTCCGCAAATGAGCCTGTGGCATTCCCGTTGGTTGCAATTCCACCACCCGGTGTAATGGACAGGTCTACGACCGTAACATCGAGAGATCCACCTCCTCCTGCATTGGTAGTGAATCCTTCATAGGTCAATTTAAAATAAGTGCTCGAGTCGAATATCGCTGTGGCCCAGCTTGTCGATGCCATGGAGCAGAACAACAGGAATCCGAGATACTGAATTAACTTTTTCATTGTTTTCGATCCACAACTAATAGCTGGCTTATTATTATTCCCATTTACAAACCATACTTTATGCAAGTTTTAATCCAGAAATAATTTCCTTAATTTATTCTTTCGGTTAGCAGAACAGCAATCGAACCTGTCAGGAAAAGTGTAAAAAATATTGACAATAAATATAGAGGAAACCAAACTGTAGTTCTCCCTGCATTCTTAGTACCTCCAAGCTTACCGACTCGAGTCATCATCTGGTAGTCAGACATACTCACCCCTGGATTCCCTAAGGGGACAGGTCATGTATGCAGGTAAGCCCATCCTCTCGCGGGTAATAAATCAACTGCCGTTACACACGCGAAAAAAAAAGCGAATTAGTTGGGCGCCACAAAACTATCGACCGCGTCAGCATCCAACCCATTTTCCTGAATACTTTTTGAACAATCCTGATCGAAGTTTAGATGGAATGAAAAACATTGCCTCGATTATGGTTACCAGCTACCCTACTACGATGTAAAGTCGTAGTAGTTACCAATACCAAACAGTACAGATGGAACTGCAACAGATACCGGTTGTGGATCGATCAATCAGTAGAGTTTGAGATTCAACGAGACATAGGCCAAGGTACCATATATTGCTGCTAGTCTATTAAGGAAATCAAAGGAAACCAGCCCCTCGTCTGTGACTCGATAAGGAGCATACAAATGAGTTCCGAACATCGCTTGTTACGACGCTCGAGCAAGTAAAGGGATCATGAGCGTGAACTGTCTATGCCGGCAAAGCATCAATAACCTGTGTGTGCTGGACATAGGCTTATGTGCACTGCTCTTTGTATTCTTGTCGACTCAAGCTGTACAAGCGCAGAGCATCGCGAGCGGTCTGAGTTACCTCCGGGCAAGTCAGAATGGAGACGGCACCTGGGGAGACTCGGTCGGAACCCTGTACCGTGACACCACGGTCGTCCTGGATGCGCTTGCACGTCTCGGGTGGACAGGGACGGACTACACCCAGGGCGTCTTCGCCTTGGCCAGCCTGCCGAGTAAGAACAACGACGATTTGGCCCGCCAGGTGGCAGCCCTGGCAGGTGCAGGACAGGATGTCGCGGCGCAGTTGAGTGAGCTGGCCCTCGCCCAGAATCCCGATATCACAACGTTGTCGGATCTGCGCTTCCCAGGGCGTGGCTGGGGGATTGCTCCAGGCTTCGGTAGTAGCACTCTCGATACGGCCCTGGCGCTCCGTGCGATGCTGGTCGTCGGCATGAACGGTGGTGTCTCCATTGTGCATGACACGGTTCCGGCAGGGGGGGCGGCCTTGCCAAAGGCCTTTGATGTCTCCGCCGGTGCAACGGATCTTTTCCTCCGCGTGCGCGAGCTAAGTGGCGACATTCGGTTCTTTTTCCGCCGGCCCGATAACGGCAGGTTCTCAATCGATGTGTCACCCAGCCAAGTTCCCACCCGGTTCTTGCTTCCCTTCACGGCCGGCACGTGGACAGTAACGCCGCAGAGCATCTCTGCGGCGTCCGAAAGCTACACCGCGGAGATCGGCTTTACCTCGGCAGATGGCGTCGACGTTTTTTCGATGGTGGGCGCGCTCACGTATCTCGGCACGGCCCAGAATCCTGATGGGGGCTGGGGCGTAACGCCGGGCGAAGACAGCCACTTGATGGTGACGGCGGAGGTCCTGCGAACCTTGGCCCTTAGCGGCAAGGCGTTCGCACCACCCGAGGCGCTGAGTGCGGCGATCGCGTGGCTCGCAGGTCATCGGAATTCGGATGGCGGCTACAGCACCGACGCCGGTGCAAGCAACGCAAACGAGACTGCCCTCGCCGCAGTCGCGATCGGACTGGCCGACCCGGCTGGATCCATCGCCGCGCCGGCGGCCTACCTTGAAGCGACGCAGCTTACCAATGGGAGCTGGGGCGACGATCCATACAGAACCGCGGTGGCTGTGGAGGCCTTGCTCCTGGCAACTCAGAGTCCGGCGCCGCAGGTGACATCGGATGGTGGGGCCGGACCAGGCCAGCCTTTCGTCACGGCGATATCCACGGCTGTTATCCAGGGCTCGTTGGGGCCGGGTGGGGCAGGTGTCGTGGTCAGCGATCCCTCGGCCATCGTCAGGGTTGACCCTGATGCCGGTACCTTTTCGGTTGCCGTCGCACTTCGCGAGGGGCTAAACACCTTGGACTTCACGACCGTCGACGGCTTTGGCCGCTCCGGTGGTACGACCACGCTGCAGATCACCCGCGACTCCACGCTGGCGGCCGAAGACCTCTTCCTCGCTCCGGGTTTCAATATGGTCGGACTGACTCTGGATCCCGCCAATCCGGCCGCGGCGACCGATCTCGTCGAACTGCTGGGGCCCGGTGTGCAGCGTGTGCAGCGCCTCGATGCGACGACTGGTCGCTACGAAACGTTGGAACGGACTGATACCGGCTTCGTCGGCAGTAACTTTATGCTGCACGGCCTCGACAGTCTGATCGTCATCGCGGACGCGCCGGCCGGAACCAGCCTGGCGGGCCGGACGCAAGTGGCACCGGTCGTCGACCTCGTCGCCGGGGTCAACGGCCTCACCATTCCCAACCCACCGCTTGGCCTCGACGCCTTCCAGCTCCTCGGGCTCATCGGTGACGACACGGTGGTCAGCAGTATCCAGCGCTTCGACCCGGTAAGCGCCGCGTTCGAGACGGCCGTCTATCATGGCGGCCTCCCGGCCGGTGTGAATTTCCCGATCGTCAGGGGCGTCTCCTACCTGGTCTCGATGCGACAACCGGTCGTCGGTTTTGGAATGCCCACGGGTGACCTGGTCGATGCCTGGATCACCACCCCCGTGGACGGCACCATCGTTCGGAATTCACCGATCGTCGTGTCGGGGGTGGTAAGCGGGAACGGGCCCTTCGAGGTCACGGTCGCCGATATCCCTGCGACCGTCAGCGGTACCACCTTCACGGCCACGGTGCCCCTGAACGAGGGGCTCAACGTCTTGGCCGCTGTCGCCACGGATGCCGGCGGCCGAACCGACGCCGATGCCGTTTCGGTGGTGTTCGAGCCGATCGATTTCACGATATCCCGGGGTGGTTCCGTCACCGGCTCGCGCACCTTCACCGGCGATGCCGTGGCCATCTCCCAGGTCGCCGGTCTCACCGAAACGCCGATCGGCGTGCCAGCCGGGGTCACGTACAGTCGTGTCTCGATCGGCCCCATTGCCACCACCGCGGTGCAGGTCAACTTCGAGATCGCGGCCTCGGCCTCAGTCCCGTTGGGGATCCACGAGTTCGAGGTCGAGTACCAGCTCCTCGACACAGGCGGCAACCCCGTCGGGCCGCTATATGGCAATCGCTTGTCGTTCCGGATCGAGGTGACGCCATGACGCGGGATAGACACCAGGGAACGTCGACGGTGTTCGCGCTGAACACGGCGTGGCTGCTGGTGCTTGTCCTTTTCGCTCCAGCCGCCGGCGCCGCCGACATCCTGGGTGGCCTCTACCGGGACGGCGTGCTCGTCGAGCCGCTTGTCCCTGTGCCTCGCGCAGCATTGCCAGCGACCGCGGGTGTCCCGCAGGGCATAGCGGCACCGGCGGCGCAGGCCCTGACGCCATCCGCGCGGTTCGATGTGCCGAGTCCTTCGCCGGAGACCCATGCGCGCAACGTGGTCTTTGCCCGCGCGGCACGAAGGGCGGCGGCGATTCGCGACCTGTTGCGGCGCATTGACCAGTCTCCAGAAAGCGATGCCGTCGCCGACCGCGATCGGCTGCAGCGCCTCGTCGATGCCTTTGTGGCGACGCAGGACGGGGCGCGGCAGACCCTGGCCGGGGTGGGCGAGCGGATCGACGAGCTTGGCCTCGACGCCCGCATCCAGGCACGACACCGTGCGACCCTGGCGGCCTTCGAGGCCGGCAGCGAGGAACTAGCGGTGGCGCTGGAACAGGTCATCAACGGACAGCCGCACGCTGTTCAAAACGCCCTGGCGGTCATGCAACGGCTCAAGTTCAGTAATCCGCCGCGACCGATCAATGCCGCCTCGCCACTGCCGGATCCCTTCCAAAAGGGGCGTACCCGCGATCAGGCCGAAGCCGCCACGACACCGATGGTACTGACGGCGACCGCCGCGCCTCTGGCCCTTCCCACGCCCGCTGACCTGGCCGAAACGGTAGAGGTCAAGTTCACGCCCGAGATCCAGGCCAAGGTCGCGGAACTGGGGAGCTCACCGCTGGCGATATACGAGTTCGTGCGCAACCGGGTGCGTTTCCAACCCTATCTCGGCTCGCGCAAGGGGGCGGCCAACACCCTCGGCCAACTGCGCGGTAACGACACCGACCAGGCGTCGCTGCTGATCGCGCTGCTGCGCGCGGCCGGTATCCCGAGCCGCTATGTACGCGGGCGGATCTCGGTCGAACCGGCGCGGGTCACGGCGTGGCTCGGCGTCGACGATCCGCTGACCGCTAACGATTACCTGGCCACCGCGAGCATCGACGCGGTGGCGGTGCTCGACGGCACCGACGTGGCCTCGTTCGAGATCACCCACGTGTGGGTCGAGGCGTATCTACCCTACGCCAACTATCGCGGCGTGGGGAACGACACCACCGGCAAGACCTGGATCCCGCTGGATCCCAGCTTCAAGCCGTTGAATGCCACGGTCTGGGAGGACGTCCTCACGCGTATGGACTTCGATGCCGACGCCTACCTCGCCGACTACATCGCCACATTCACCGAGCCTAGCCCCATCGAGCAACTCCAACTCGATGTCCAGGCCTACCTCGACGCCAACGACCCGGGCAAGACCATCGCCGCCATCGAGCGTCGCACCGAGATCGCACAGCAGGCCCTCGGCCTGCTGCCGGCCTCGCCGCCGTACGGGCTCCTCGCCGTCACCGACCGGCTGTCGGAGATCGAGGACACGCAGCGTTACAAGGTGCGCTTCCACCTCTACGACGGCGCCACCACCTTCATCGATCACACCCTCAACCTCTCGGCGTTCGCCGACCGGCGACTCACGATCGAGTACGTCGGTGCGACCGCCGCGGATCAGACCGTGATCGACGCCTTTGGCGGCATCTACGACACCCCGCCGGACCTGGTCGACGTGAGGCCGGTGCTGGAGGTGGACAACGTACCGGTTGCCTCGGCATCCAATGCCATCGGCATGGGCCTCACCCACAAGGCAGACATGCACTTCCTGCCCCCGGCCGGCGGCCGCATCGAGCAGCCCCTGGTCCCCGACGACATCATCGCCGGCAACGGCCGGGCGATCGGGTTTGACACCTTCCTGGATATCCGGGATACCTTCATCGACCCGGACCCGATCCCCGCGGATGCCTTTCTCGAGTCCATCCTGCACCTGACCGCGGTCGACTACCTAAGCCGGGTGGACCGCGGCATCGAGACCATGGAGCGGTTAATGGGCGTGGCCACCTATCTCGATGTCTCCGAGGTGATCGCGTCCAACCAGATCAATGTCACCTACTCCTTCGGTGTGCCCGTGGGCTTCGAATGGACCGGGCTCTACGTCGACGCCGACCGCCACATCCTCGGCAAGTTTCCGGTCGACGGCGACTACAACCGCGTCCGCCGCCCTTTCCACATCGTCACCGGCATGGACGGCTCGATCCAAGAGAACCGCGTCTTCGAGGACGACTTCGGTCAGGAGGCCGTGTCCACGATCAAGATCCTGGAACTCGCCAACGATGCCCTGATCCCGATCTGCACTATCACCACCGACATCGCCACGGACTGCACGGGGTTCAATCACCCGGACCTGGTCGACGACGTGAATGCCGCGCTGGGCGCCGGCCGCGAGATCACCATCCCCCGAGATCCGATGACGGTGGGCCTGTGGTCGGGTACGGGCTACATCGATATGGACCCGGTGACGGGGAGTGCGGCTTACGTGCTCAGTGGGGGGATCAATGGTGGCTCGACAGTGGAAAGCTGGCCGACGAACTACCCCTCTTCGTGCGAGGACTCCACCGGCAACACAGTAATTGGCCATGGCGAAATGCGGGGCATCGACGGTGTCTCGTTTGTTCCGAATCCCCCACCGGAGGTCATTCTCTGGGCAGACGATAACTCGCCAATCACATTCGTGGTTGAATTCACCTGTGAGGGAATGAGTCGACTCGTCCACTTAACGACGAATAAGACGAAGGCCCAGATGGGTCCCGGCGAGTATCAATTTAACAGCTCGGGTTGGGGTGCCACGGTAACCCAGGCGCTTTCCATTGTTCAGGTGGATATTGCTGCGCCTGATGGCCTGAATACCGTGGTGGGGTGCGGTCCCGTCAATTACGAGGCAACGTTTACCCCACAGATGCCATCATCCGCATCCTATCAATGGAATATGGCACCTTGTCAGCCGGGCTGTGGTGATGGCCTGTTCAGTCAAGACAATACGTCGAACGTAGAGTTTACGGGTACAGTTGGCGGAAATCGTACTGTTCAACTTGAGGTATCCAATGCGTTTGGAACGACACACGTACAGAAGGATGTGCGTGTCATTCAGGTAAACAAGATCACAGCAGAGGACAGCGGACCCGCTGGTACGGTGGTGGAAGACAGCGATGGCTCGGTTGCGGTTACCGATTACCTGTACGTGGCGAGAAACGATTCCGAAACGATTGCGATCAACGTCGATGTGACGCCGAGCACGATCAGCAGTGCGGAACTTCCGACGACTTGGGAACTGACGGCCGAAGGAGGCACGACAAGTATGCCTATCACCTTTGACAGTGCTGGCAAGCTGTCTGCCACCATCGACAAGGACAGTGCCGGTGATGTCGTCGCGACCGTCAATGCGTGCCCCGGCTACAGCAAGCACTTCGGAGTCGGTATCGGTGTTCTCGACCTTGAATTAGAGTCTTTGGATTTTGTCGATTCAACGAGCGACAATAACTATGATCTGAGGAGAGATGATGATAGCGGCGCATTCCTTGTTCCTAATGGTGAGGCAGAATGGAATAAAAATGGTTTGAGGGAACCTACTGTCTACAGGATAAATGCACTAGGTAAGGTATTCGCTTCGTTCAGAAGCATTCCAGAAGTTAAAAATGCAAAGTTGGCCACAAATATAAAATCGATAGGAGACGCAGAGTTTACGCCAGGAGGGGCGGCCGATGACGCTGTTACCCTGCATTTCGATAGCAATGGCGCAGCAAAGAGCGTTTTTCTATCAAAAGGTCAATTGTCTGACAAAATTGGCGATAAAACACTATCTCTAACTTGGATCGGGGCTTCGCTATCACAGCGTGTACAGCAAAGAGTGTTTTTTGTATTTGACGCAGAGAAACTTGTTTCCGCAGAAGATAGATACTACACGAAATCGCGACTATCCGAAGCGGTAAACTGGGCTCAGGGCGTCACAGGGCACAGTAGCGTGCCGAATAGCGAGCCTAATATCGCAGAAAATACTACATGGGGCTTGGAATCTATAATCCGTTTTGGAGGCAACCAGTGTCCTGTTGACTTCGCTGCGCGCTGGGATATGACTCAGACCGGAGGCGCAAGAGGAGACTGCCAAGCTTGGGCGCTCTTGCTAAGCGATGTTCTCAAAGTGTTGGGTATTGGTCCTTATCATCTAGACCACGTGAATGAGGTTAGCGAACCTAATGGATTAGATAGCTTATCAGGCGGGGCTATATTCGTAAAAGGTGATTCGACGGGTAATTACTCACGTCTAGCGTGGGGTGGTGGTATCTGGAACAATTGGCAAGGGTGTGTCAAACCCATCAATGGTGGGACGTGCTACAGTGCTCAAGGACCCCATATTTCCACGTATGCGATAATGAACAACGCTCCGAGTCGTGTTAAAGGTACAAGTGAATCTCAGCAGTTCGATAACATCCATGCATTCGAATACTACGGTTGGGTCAACGACGCTACAGACGAACTTCATCCCACCTGGAAGCCTCCTGCAGAACCAAATGACGCAAGTACTACTGATACTCGGTAGTCTTACCAGAAAGGTGGAGGCTTGAATTATGCCAAATATAAACCGTAAGCGCGCTAGCCAAATTTTCTTCTTGTTGCTGTGCACTTTTGAACTCATCGCGCACGGTGAAACGCAACCAATAACAGTAGAGGCCACGTTAGAACCTGTCTGGAATGATTTCCAAGATAGTGTCATTGATGGATCGTGGCTAAATGACAGCGGCGTAAGGGAGATCTGCTCGTTTCCGAATGTAAACGTTGATGACGTAGCCAATGAAGGGTATATGTACATCGAAGATTTCCTAAATTGGGCTGCTTTCGCTCTGAAGCCGGAATTCTTGCCAGCAGGGATTAAAGAGCATGTGATTCCATTAAAGATGGGAAAGATGTCTGCGTTAGGAGGCCTTCCCATTGAAAGAGCGATAGACGGAAAAGATGGGTTGTTAGTAAGGTATAATAATAAAGACCGCATTATCCAAATAGCCGACACAAGGTTCGACTTACGAATATGCATTAAAGAAATTGGACGTAATAAACAATCATACAACGATTATGAGCGGGAAGCATTCGGTATGCGCGTACTGAAAGATCTACTGCAATCCCGCTTTCTTTATTATCCCGATGGAAAGCAAAGATTACATAAGCAAGAATATAATGATACGCATGTGTATATCCAATGGAACTGGCAGAGCACGTCTTCTCAAGATGACGAGAATTCTATCGCACGCAATAATCTTGCATTGCCGTTTGGAAGCTTTGTTAGAGCTCGAACCGATGGTCGGTCAGCAATCATAGTATTCTCGAAAAACTATCCAGTTTCGAGTCGAGTTCCAGTGATAGTGGATATGAGATCTCGATTTGCGCCCGATGCGCGATTTCGCCCACAACAGTAAGAAAGCTGTTCGGGGCTAGTAGTCACTAGACATAGAGGATTAAAGGGGCCAGGCTCGGATAAAGGTAAATTTGAGGAGAACATGTGAATTAAAGGGGCCAGGCTCGGATTAAAATAAATAGAGGAGAACATGTGATGTTTGGAAATAAATCAACAAGCGGAACATCTTTGCTGACCGGTACTTTCATAGCGATCAGTCTGGCGCTGGCACCACAGGTGTCGACCGCCGTTCCCGTCGACATCTTCGGCACGATCCTGACCGCCTCGCAGCGCGCTCAGGCCATGTCGGCGCTGGGCGTGACCGCCACGTTGCCGGCGGACACCGAGGTTATCGGCTTCGATCTGAGTCTGGCTGTCGCGGCATTGGGCCAGAATCCGGCGTCGTTCCGGGTGATCGATGACGGGATTCCTGCGGCCGGGCCGGATACCTCCGGTGGTCCGTTCACCGGCGTGGACCTCGATGCGGTGGGTGGCTGGGACAGTACCGGCACGCCCGTCTGGGCCTCGACGGTGACCTTCGTGCAGTTCGGGCCGGAGATTACGCCGGCAAACAACACCCTGGGGCAGTATCACGATCCCAACGTCGTCGGACTCTTTGGTGACAGCGCCGCCGAGGGTTTCCCGGGCAATGTGCTGGGTCCCGCCGATGCCCCGGTCTCCTTTTCGCTGAACATCAACGACTTCATGAACTTCACCTCGATCGGCAGCGGCGGCATCGTTGAGCTCGGCTTCCAGAGCGGTATCGCGGACGCCAACATCGTCAATGATTTCGACCTTTTCCTGTTCGAAGTCGGCGCCGCGCGGGACAACGCCTACTTTCAGGTCGATATCGGATCCACGGTGCCAGAGCCCGCGACTGTCGCCCTTCTGGGTCTAGGACTGATCGCGCTCATTCCGGCCGGGTTGCGAACCCGACGCACGGGCGTAAATCGGGCGGCATGAATCGTCCTTTTCGTGACCGTTTCCAGGTTTCGGCGCTCGGCGGTGTTGTCGGATCGGTCGAGCCCTTGTGGCCGCATTGGCGCGTTCGTCCCGCAAGGTGGGTTCGGTGCGGCATGCATGCGGCCGTCGAGTGCGGGTATCCGGCGCCTGCAATTGATTGGCCTACCGTGTTGCCGGTGCGTGGTGAGGTCCCTTGGGAGTAATCAGGTAAGGCCCTCGGTCTTGCCGGGCGCGGTTGGTTACTGCACCCTGGTATTCAAACGCCTGCGTTTGCGGCGTCGCACTGCGATCAGCCCCGCCAGACTACTGCCAAGGAGCGCCATAGAACCGGGCTCTGACACCTTCCCTATAGGCGTGCCGCCACCTTGGCTGGAAGTGACGATATAGGCGCGATCGATCACGACATCGGCAGAAGCCCCGCCGAAGGTCGTATAGCTGAAGTCGACGGTGTAGATCGCGTCGACGAGTATCTCTGCCAGACCCGAAAAGTTTATCCACTGGCGCGGCTGATTCTGCGTCTTGACCGTGTAGTCCGCCAGCGTTACGCCTGCGATCACACCGGTGAATAACGCATCGCCGGGATTGCGGAATCCGTTTAGCGGCGCATAGGCGTCAAACCCGATCTCGTAGTTGCCCGCGGTCAGAAACACCGATTGCGTGAGCACTTGGCTGGCGCGGTCGTCGACGAAGTAGACGCCATGCGTGCCGGCGGCGTCCGGGCTGCCACCTACGACTGAATCGGCAGGTACCGCCTCACCGAAACAGCAGGCCGAACTGCCGTTGGTGACTACTACGGAAGGCAAATATCGAAGTTGCGTTCCGCTCGTCGCCCATCCGGTCAAAGTGCCGCCGCCAAGCTCAAAGCTGCCGTTGGTTAGTAAGTTGGTCGCAAGTGCTGGATTCATATATGAACAAGCACTCGTAGTCGCGACAAGTAAAATCCTCTTTAGCATAGTAAAGCCCCCCATGAAACGCGTAGCGCGAATCGTATTTATGGTACGTCTGAACAATTGATGACTTTCACGCCTGCATCCATCGATTTCGTCAGAGCTTTTCGTTCAACTGTTGTTTCACCCCGCTACCGGGGCTGTTTCGACCACTGGATGCTTACTTCCCATCCAATGGCCACCGTTCAGGCGTACTACGCCTGCGGTGCCAGTCTGCGATGTCTCAGCAGGGTCTTTTTCGCCATGACTAAGTTCACCAAGGCACAAGATACAAACAGATGATGAGCGTTCTTCTCCAACCCTTTGTAACGAACCTTGCTGAAACCGAACTGCCGCTTCATCACGGCGAACAGGTGCTCAACCTTGGCGCGGACTTTCGATTTATTTCGGTTCTTGGCTCGCTCTTCGTCACTGAGCGAGCGATGCCGGCTGCCCTTCTTTTGAGTGAAGTCCTTTGCATTCGGCGCATGCTCACCGATGACATCACCCTTACCGGTATAGGCCGAGTCACCCCAGACTCTCGTCTCGCTACCATGCAGCAGATCGCCAATCACCACCGAATCATGCACATTGGCAGCAGTGGCTACGACGTGATGGATCAGTTTGGTTTGGCTATCCACACCGATATGCGCCTTCATACCGAAAAACCACTGGTTGCCCTTCCTGGTGGAGCGCATCTCCGGATCGCGTTGCTTCTTGCTGTTCTTGGTAGAGCTGGGCGCATTGATGATCGAGGCATCCACGATAGTACCCCGGTTCACCTTCAAGCCATTCTCCTGCAGATACTGCTTAACCAGGTGAAACAGCTGATCACCCAGATTGTGGCGCTCCATCAGGTGGCGGAACTTGCAGATCGTGGTTTCATCGGGAGCGGCTTCCTCTCCGAGGTCGATACCGACGAAAAGACGCATGGCGCGGGAATCGTACAATGCTTCTTCAGCTGCCGGATCGGAAAGATTGAACCAGTGCTGGAGAAAATAGATGCGCAGCATCCGCTCGATTCCAATAGGACGGCGACCGGCACCCTCTGGTTTCGGGTAGAAAGGTTCGATGACTTCGGCCAAACCCTGCCAGGGAATGATGACCTCCATCTCATTCAAAAACTGTTCCTTGCGAGTTGCCTTGCGATGTTTTTCGAAGCCGTCGGTCAGGGATTGTTGTTTCATCGATGCACGTTGAAGCCTTATTGAATAAGATGGCATATTATCGCTTAAATGACCGGATTAATCAGAGTTGCCTTATGTCAAAACCAGCCGTGCGACAAACTCCCTAACAGTGCCTCTGCTGTAAGAGCGGTGCGTAGACGTAAACTTTTCCTTGACAATACTAAAACTAACACAACGATCGGTTGTTGCGTTACATCAGTTACAAGTAACCGTAAACCATAGTGCGAACCCTCGGTCATCGGCACGTTTGAAGCTTTGCATCTGCTATTTTCAGGCAGAGGTAATACAAAAGGATAAAAGGGGCCATGCTCGGATAAAAACAAATAGAGGAGAACAAGTGATGTTTGGAAATAGATCAAAAAAACGGGCCATCGATGCTGACCGGTACTATCATGGCAATTGGCCTGGCGCTGGCGCCATAGGTGTCGACTGCCACGCCGGTCGATAGCTTCGGTACGATCCTGACCGCCTCGCAGCGCGCCTAAGCAATGTCGGCGCTAGGCGTGACCTCATATAATCAAGGAGTACTCACCAGAGTTGTTACGCTAGATCGATTGACTAAAAAGCGTAACTTCAGCACCAAAGACAGGTGGAGACAATTTCAAACTCGTACCAAAAGCCAGATCGCCAACGAAACAGAAACCTCGCTGACGATCGGCCAAGGAGAAAACCACACCTCTATCCTTTCCTTTGCTAATCCTTTTGATCTGCTCCTGCCTTGTACTATAGCGAGAAATAATTTTTCTACTTCTCGTATACGATTCTCGGTATGAATAAATCGCGATACTTGTAAAAAAAGCAAAAAGCCTGCGTTATGCTAATCCGTCCCGCTTACTTCTTTTAGTACGATATCTCAAACCGACCAAGCCCAAACTCATCAACGCGAGAGTTCCAGGTTCAGGCACCAAACCAGGGGCTGCATCACTGGACAACTCCGCCCAGAGTAGCGTGCTGTTAGTACGCCTTTCTTCAGTCACGAAGCCAGGCTGAAACGTGGCCGCAGAGGGACCAAAACCAAGCAGAAGGAGGCTAAAATCAGTATTGTCGATGTTAAACGATACTGAAGATAAGGCAGTCGGGAATGTGATCCGATCGTCGCAGGGTGTACCACTAACCTGAAAACTGGGACAGCTACCGGAATTGGACGTTTCTTGGACGGCAAAATTCATTGAGAAGGCCATTGGGACCGTAGTTCCGTCAGTTACAACCAGATCCAAATCCAACGTTGCACCGGATATCGAAGAAAAAAAGGTCGGAACATTGATGTGTGATAAGGTACCCAGCGCAAATGCCGTATCCGTGGTGATGCTTATTGGAGTAGCCACTGCATCAAAACGCAGTCCGGCACCCTCCCAGTTGATTTGGTTGGTACCCAAACCACTCACGTTTGAACCAGTTACAGCGCCCCAGTTCCCGGATGCGCTATTAAGAGTCAATACTACTGCACTGGCTGTTGACAAATATCCCCCATACAACAAAGCAACAGCAACCATCCTTCCGACCCAGCTATAAAGCATGCGACTATTATTTTCTTTCATCCCCGACATCCTCCTGTTCCTTAGAGTAGCAATAGTAAAAAAATTTACTTAAAAAAATAAAGCATATATCGCGCCACGAAATTAATTCCTAATTCATTCAATATGATACCGTTTATTCTAAAACCCTTATTAAAATCATGTGTAAAATATTCTGACATTCAAATTATGTATCCTCCGCTAAGTGGGAGTGCAGGATTCTCTATGGTTTCCAAAATTGCTTGGGTGGAGTGGCGCTCGTGGACAAAAGGAATCCGGGTTGACGCTTACCCGCCCGACTGCGGTGATACCATAGGCCATAACGATAGAGTCGACCAATGCGCTTAACCAGCCGCATCGGATTCCAGGGGAGATCGTAGTTGGCCATGATGTGGCAGCTGTGCTGCAGGTTGATGCTCTCCCCACCGGCCTCTATGGAGATTAGAAATTGCGCCTCTCCGTCAAACCGGGAGATCGCTTCACGCCGGCGCTGATGTGGCATGGAGCCGTTGATAAGCTCCACGCTATTTTCGCCAAACCGTCGGACAACCCGGTTGCGTACATCTCAATTTCGTCTGGCTTCAGCGATGCCTCGATTCGATTTGCTTTTCGGTAACTGGCCAGAAGATCGAGGGTTGGCGCCAATAGCGGTAGATGATGAAAGCTGTACGACTGACCGATCTTCATTATCCCGGGAATCGTGGTCAAAAATTCCAGCGGCCCCCACGCCCCGTTTCCGCCGCTGCCGCTACGTCGAGCGTCAACCAATATTACCGGACACTTCAAGGCATCCAGCATGTTTGCGAACGCCTTGGTCTTGGCGCTCTTGACTGCCTGCGCACGTGTCCCTACGAGCCCAATCCGGACAGTTCCTGACACGCAACGGGGCAGGTGCATGGTTTCTCCGCATGGGCCAACAAGCATCCACTTGCTCGTCCCATTGCCTGGCGCCATTATGTTTGAAACGATCATTTCCGTTGCTCCATATTGCCATTGCGTCCAACCTAGAAGTCACCCAGCGTTCATTGCTCAAGGTTTCCTCGAGTTCCGTTGTACGCTCGATACATCTCGTCAACTGCCTTTCTAACGTCCACGGACAGACCCTGATGCAGCCTGCTCATCTGATTGATAGGTCACCCCAAAAATCGTGTCGCCCAGCCATTTCTTGAACGAGGGGTTGTCGCTGAACTGCTTGAATAGCTCGGTATGATCGGCCAACAGGTCGATCATGACCCGCTGCAGCGCCGCGTCGTGTTCTATACGGGCGGTCTTCTTGTCATTGTTCTTCATGGCGTTCTGGTAGGCGGCGTCTGCCGCCACCTTGGCCGGGATCTCTTCGGCGATGACCTTGCGGATCTTATCGGCATCCTTCCAATCGATGTTGCCGAACTGATCGTTGAACGCCTTGATAATGTTGCTCAGTTGGTCCAGCTCCGGTTCCGGTTTACGGCCACCGCCGCTGGTGGGCACGGGGCCAACTTCGGCATCCTGATCTGGAAGGCCGATCTTCAGGCTGGTTTTTACCTCGACACGATAGCTGTCCATGTCGATGGCCTCCAGGATGCCCCGGGACAGATCCTCTTCCTTGGGCGCGGGGAGCTTCGGGATCAGGAAGTTCAGAAAGATCGACAGCTTTTCCCAGTCGGCATTCGAATAAGGCAGGATGGAAGCTAAGAAACCGTAGGTGCGTGCAAATGCCTTAGCCTTGCCCTTGAAATCAACCTGTCCGTCTTCATCGAGATCGGCATTGTACGTGGCCACGCAGGCATCCAGGATCGGATCGAGCCTGTCGCGGTCAGCGCCGTTCAGATAAAGCCCTACCAGATCGTCGATTTGCGCATGCGAGTAAACCTGGTAGCCGTCCAGATCCGACCTCAGGTCGTGCAGCTTGTTGGGATCGGTCTCGTCACTGAGGATGGTGGTGCGGTAGTAGGGTTCGAACGACTTCTGAATGGTGTCCGAGTCATTGTAGAAATCGAGCACGAAGGTATCGTATTTCTGCGGGTGAGCACGATTGAGCCGCGAGAGCGTCTGCACCGCCTTGATACCGGAGAGCGTCTTGTCCACATACATGGTATGCAGCAGCGGCTCATCGTAACCGGTCTGGAACTTGTCGGCGACGATTAGGAAGCGGTACGGGTCCTGCTGCACCTTGTCCGGAATCTGGCTGCTCGGGAATCCGTTCAGAGTCGCTTCGGTGACCTTCTTTCCGCCGTACTCATGCTCGCCGGAAAAGGCCACGATGGGTTCGTAGGGGCTCTTGCGCTCCTTGAGATAGCTCTTGAAGGCGTGGAAATACTGGATGGCCCGTTCGATACCGTTAGTGATGACCATGGCCCTGGCCTGTCCACCAATCTTGCGATGGCCGATCACCTGGGCGTGGAAGTGGTCCACCATGATCTCGGCCTTCTCGCGGATAGCGTGTTCGTGGGACTCCACATAGCGGCGCAGTTTTTTCTGGGCCCTCCTGGTGTCGAAAAGCGGGTCGTCCTCCACCGTCTTGGACAGGCGGTAATAGCTCTCCACCGGAGTGTAGCTCTTCAGCACGTCGAGGATGAATCCCTCCTGGATGGCCTGCTTCATCGTGTAACTGTGGAACGGGTGGTGCTTCACCGCGCCGTCGGGCTGCGGGTTCGGCTCGCCGAAAATCTCCAGGGTCTTGTTCTTGGGGGTCGCCGTGAAGGCGAAGTAGCTGGCGTTGGTCACCATCTTCCGGTCTTCCATGATCTGGTTGATCTTGTCCTCGACCGACTCTTCCTCCTCACTGGAGAGAGTGCCGCCTTCGAGTACCCGGTTCATGGCGGCGGAGGACTTCCCTCCCTGACTTGAATGAGCCTCGTCGATGATGATGGCGAATCTGTTGCCCCTGAGGTCGCCGATTTCATTGAGAATGAACGGGAACTTCTGCACCGTGCTGATGATGATCTTCTTGCCGGCGTAGAGAAATTTTCGTAAGTCACCGGAGTGTTCCGCATGACCAACGGTAGCCGAGACCTGAGCGAACTGCCTGATGGTGTCGCGTATCTGTTTGTCGAGCACCCGGCGGTCGGTGACCACTATGGTCGAATCAAATGTAGGGGCGGGTTGCAAACCCGCCCCTACGGGTGTTTCCAATCCAATCAATTGATGCGCCAGCCAGGCGATAGAGTTGCTCTTGCCACTGCCCGCCGAATGCTGGATCAGGTAACGCCTGCCAACACCACTCTCAGCGGCACTGGCCAATAGCATGCGCACAACCTTCAACTGATGGTAGCGGGGAAAGATCTGTTTGTATTTTTTCTTGCCGCTCTTTTCGTCCTTCTCCTCCACTATTTGGGCGTAGTTCTCCAGGATGTCGGTCAAACCCTCCTTGGAAAGGGTCTCCCTCCACAGGTAGTCGGTGGCCAGCCCATAGGGGTTGGGTGGATTGCCCGCGCCGTCGCTGTAACCCTGGTTGAAGGGAAGAAACCAGGAGCCTTTTCCTTTGAGGTGAGTACAGAAGCGCACCTCGTGATCGTCCACGGCAAAATGAACGGCGCAGCGGCCGAACTGGAACAACAGCTCCTTCGGGTCGCGGTCGCGCTGATATTGCTGCACGGCATTGAGCACCGTCTGCTTGGTGAGTTTGTTCTTGAGTTCGAATGTGGCAATGGGCAGGCCGTTGATGAACACGGCCATATCGAGGGAAAGCCCCGTCTCAACGCGGCTATATCTCAACTGACGCGTGACGCTGAAGACATTGGCCGCGAACCGCTCGGCCGCCTTCACGTTACCCGGCGTAGGCGTACCAAAGAAGAGATCCACATGAACCGGGCCGTGTTTGATGCCGCCGCGCAGCACATCCACCACGCCGCGCTTGGCGATCTCGCCCTGCAGGCGGTGCAGGAACTGAGTGCGCCTAGGATTGGAAGAGCCGCCATCTTCGTCGATGCCGAGAGTCTCATAGGTCTCGGGCTGGGTAATGGCGAGGAACTGCAGCAGCTTGGCCAGATCGACAGCGTGCTCCCGGTCGTAATCCTGCGGGTCGCCCTGAACGTATCCAGCCTCTTCCACGAGGGAGAAGACGATGATCGATTCCAGGCCTTTTTCGCTGGTGTCGGTCGGTTTCATCCTTGCTCCATCAATTACCCATCAATTAAATTTCATAATAGAAAACAATAAGATACGAAGATCATGTCCCGAAAATGGTTGCTCCCGTCAATAAACTCGTTTAACGAATCAGCTTTTTGCCGATGAATCCTGCCTCTCTTCCACGATTTGCCCCTCTTTCCACACGACAACCCCCGTGCCCGTTTGTCTGGCTCTATCACGGGCTTTCCTCGCTGCCCGCTTCATGGCAACTTCAGCGGCCACCAGATCGGGATCGCGTCTCCTCTCTTTCTGGGCAGAATCAACAGATTGATTACTCATGATTTCACTCCTTCTTCAATAAGTATCGGCTCGGTGCCGGAATTGTCATAGAGCGCCCACTCATCGACAGCAGGTTTGTAGAGGTTCTCAAAATTGGAGAGCCCGGATGCGAAACGCCGTCGAATGATAGGTTCGGGAATGTTGTGGCCACCCTCTCGGACCCGCTGCCGGACACGGGCGATTGCGAGTTCCGGCGAGGCAAGCCGGAGAAAAAACAGCTTTACGATATAGCCCTTGGCACACCAGCCGGGAATCAAGCCGGCATAGCCCCGGCCACTCAGGGTGGTCTCAAAGGCAAAACTCTTTCCCCGGCGAGAGTGATTGTAAATTTCCTCCAGCATCAACCGCCCGGCGCGGAAGGCCGCCCGTTCCGGCTCGAACGGGGCGAGCCCAGCGGCAATGAGGTCGGCATTGATAAAGGTTGGACAATGAGCCTCCTTCGGCAGAAACTCTCCGGCGAAGGTGGTTTTCCCCGCACCGTTGGGACCGGAGATGATGATTATTTTTTTCTCACGCTGATTGGTTTCAGTCGTCGTCATCCATCTCCTCCTCGTCACCGATCAGGTCATCAGACTCACCGTTGTCCTCATCCAGCACCAGCAGCTCGTCCTCGGCGACCTCTGCTACCTCGATACCGCGCACATCCACCTGGCCGGTGACCACGTCGGAAATCAGCCGGGTGCGGTATTCGCGCATCAGTTCGATTTCGCGTTCGGCCCGCGAGATCGCTACATCTATCAATGCTGTCTCATATCCTATGAATTCAACAATTGCTTTCTGCTCCTTGATCGGTGGAAACAGAGTGTAAATTGCTCCAAAAACTGGTGTGTACAAACGATTAAATCCATGCCCAATGCCCCTGGAAGCCATCGCAAATTCACTAACGTGTCGTTTTGTTTTAAACAAGTGGCTGAAATACGCCACTGACAATGGATGGATCGGCTCAAAAACGCTGTAGTCCGGCGACACGATCCCTTCCATAGTAACGTCCGTGAACATGCCACTCCAAGCCTGCATTCGGTTCATAAGAAGGTATCCGAGACGACAAACCTTGTACGTCGAAAGATCCGTGGCGCTTGGCGGTTTGCTACTAATCTGCGAAAAAGGAACCAACCCTTTCGATCTACTAAAAGACAAGAGTTCAAAAGGTCTATTACCTTTGCGCTCATCTCTTTCCTTGAAAAGAAACTTGATTCGAATAGCTTCCCAATGCTCCGGAATATCCCCGATCCATTCCACACCGCTGGGCTTAAGTTTGACATGGGGATTGAGCCCCCGGGTCACGGCCTGGTTGATGACGTTTTGCTTCTGCTCCTTGAGCAGTTCGATGAGCCGCCGCTTGTTGCGGGTGAATTTTCGGAACAAGTGATCTTGTGCCTTCAGGAATCGAGTAATGGCTTGTTGCTCTTCCTGCGGCGGACAGACCACCGGCATGCCCAGAAATTTATCCGGATATAGTCTGAGCCGAGAGGAGCGGATGCCCGTTGACCGGCAGATGTATTCCGACCGATACCCTTCAATCCTTAACAGATGATCGAGAAAATAGTTATCGTAATTTTGCTTGTTTCTTGGCCGATAAACGCCATAGGCAGGACTCACAATTCCGTCGTGGTTCGCGACCCCCAATGCAGACATCCAGGCCCACATCGTATTGATGACCAGATCGCCGGGCTGGCAAAGCTTCTGGCCGACATTCGACTCGGACTTGAACATGGTCACGTTCTTCTGGCTGCGAGGTGTCACTCCCGTAATATGAGACACTGAGAGCATCTCTTCTTTGCCTGTCTGAGAACGCTCATCAATTTCTTTGAAGTAATACTTTGCCCGTTTTTCAAGCCAGTGCGTTGGAATCGTCCCCAGCCAATGCAAGCCGGAGTGCTTGTATTCTGGATAGTGCAGTAATTTCATGCCATCCATCCCTCGTCGTTGTAACGTACCACGTTGTACCCTATCGATGGTTCGCGGATTCCCGTAGGGGCGGGTTTGAAACCCGCCCCTACACCCGTTCCGTTAAATGCCGGTTGATTAGGATGCAATCTGTCCATTTCCCATTGGCCCGGATTGTTTTGGATGTATTCCCGGATGTGGTTCATTTCCGATTCATTGCGGACAATGTGTTCCCAATAATTACGTTGCCATATTTTTGCGCCAGGGGTTTGGCGCAATCCGTTGATGCGCCGGGACGAAAACGTTTTCAACGCCCTGACGATTTCCGGCAAACCATGGCGTGTAGGGGCAGATTTTGTCGTTGTAGGGGCGGGTTTCAAACCCGCCCCTACGGTGGAATCCAACACGATAATGCCGTGTGCATGATTTGGCATGATGACCCAAGCATCCAATTCCACATGGGAATAATGATCAGGCAACGCATCCCATGTCGCCTGTAATATTTTTCCAACATCATTCAATTGCATTTGCCCATCCATCACCTCACCAAACAGACATTCGCGGTTTTTGGTACATATGGTCACAAAATACGCCCCGACTCGGGAATAGTTGTACCCTTGCAATCGAATGGATCGGCGATGGTGGATTTTTATATTGTATTTCATCACTCAGCCTCCCCGACAATCTGTTCCAGCAGTCCTTCGGTCTCCTGCTCCAGGGAGTAGATATCGGCTTTGATCTCATCCAGAGTACGCATGGGCGTTGGCCGGTAGAAATGACGGGTGAAGGAGATCTCGTACCCCACCAACGTCTTGTCCGAGTCGATCCAGGCATCCGGGGTGTAGGGCAGCACCTCGCGCCGGAAAAACGCCTCGATGCCGCCTTCTTCCAGCAGCGGCACCTGCTCGCTATCGCGCAGGCTGGTATCAGGTTCGTATTCGACCACCGTAGGGGCGGGTTTGAAACCCGCCCCTACAAACAGGCCGTGGATAGGGTCTGGCGTTGCGCCCTTCTTGTGAACCTTTTTGATCACCGGCGCGGCGTCCTCGTGGGTGTCGCAAAGCTCGCTTTGCAGCAGCTTCTTGCGCTTGGCGATGAGCTTGACGCCATGCTTGTCGGCATCGGCTTCACAGGCGTTCAGGAAGGCTTTGAAGTCCAGATGCGGCCCAGCACCGAGGGTCTCGGCCACGCGGCGGGCCAGATTGGCCAACGGTTTTTCCTTGCCCTTGACGCAAATCTTCTCGAACCGCTCCAGCCGGGCTGGACTCAGGTCAACGGCAAGGCGCAGGGGTCGGTCCACCGTCACCTTCCAGTAGCCGAAGGCCGCGTTGGGGAAGATCTTGGATTTCTCGGTTTCGACCGGATTCACCACCAGGTCGCAGATAGCGCGGATCTGTCCCTCGGAGAACTCGCAGTTCTTCTTGCCGAGATTGCGGCGCAGCGGTACATACCATTCGGTGGCGTCGATGAGCTGGATCTTACCCCGGCGCTCTTCGCTCTTACGATTGCTCAGCACCCAGATGTAGGTGGCGATGCCAGTGTTGTAGAACATGTTCTCCGGCAGGGCGATGATGGCCTCCAGCCAGTCGTTTTCGATGATCCAGCGGCGGATGTTGCTCTCGCCCTGACCGGCATCCCCTGTAAAGAGCGACGAGCCGTTGTGGACCTCAGCGATGCGGCTGCCGAGGCGTGTGTTGTGCTTCATCTTGGAGAGCTTGTTGACCAGGAACATGAGCTGCCCGTCCGAGGAGCGGGTTATCATTTTGTATTCCGGGTCGTCGCCGTGCTGCGTGACAAAGCGCGGGTCCTTGATGTCACTCTTACCGCCCAGCCGCTCCAGGTCGGTCTTCCAGCTCTTGCCATAGGGTGGATTGGAGAGCATGAAATCGAACTCCTGCGACGGAAATGCATCCGCAGAGAGCGTGGAACCATGTGTCATGTTCTCTGCCTCGGCCCCTTCGCCTTTGAGGAGCAGGTCCGACTTTGTAATTGCGTAGGTTTCGGCGTTTATTTCCTGCCCATAGAGATGGATGGACACCTCCTTTCCGTGTTTCGAAGAGAGCTCCGCCACGCGTTCTTCCGCCACGGTGAGCATGCCACCGGTGCCGCATGCCCCATCGTAGACGAGGTAAGTACCGGATTCGATGTCGTCGGCTATTGGCAGGAAGATCAGATCGGCCATGAGCTTGACGACGTCGCGAGGCGTGAAGTGCTCACCGGCCTCTTCGTTGTTCTCCTCATTAAAGCGGCGAATCAGTTCTTCGAAGATGGTGCCCATGGCGTGGTTGTCGAGCGCCGGAAGCAGCTCGTTGCCATCCACGTCCCGCACCGGCTTGGGGCTGAGGTTGATGCGGCCATCGAGGAACTTCTCGATCAGGTGGCCAAGGATGTCGGCCTCGATCAAGGTCGGGATCTGGTTGCGGAATTTAAACTTGTCGAGGATCTCCTGGACGTTGGGTGAGAAGCCGTCCAGGTAGGCTTCGAAATCCGCCTTGAGCTGCTGCTGCTTGGCGCGGTTCTTCAGGTCGCGCAGGGTAAAGGGCGAGACGTTGTAGAAGGCCTCGCCGGAGGACTGGCAGAGCGCAGCGTTCTGGTTGGCGATACCGGCATTGTCGAGCTGTTTCTTCATGCCAAGCACTCTCTCTTTGCTTGGCTCCAGAAGTGCATCGAGTCGGCGGATAACCGTCATCGGCAGGATCACATCGCGGTACTTACCGCGCACATAGACATCGCGCAACACATCGTCGGCGATACCCCAGATGAAATTGACTATGGAGTTATGGATTGCGTGGTTCATATTTCTCTCGGACTCCTTGCCCTACGGGAAATTCTCTTAAGGGCAATCCATTTCAACACTTTTTCTTGTTTCAGCTGGAGACAAAGCCTGATCCATACGACCTCAGCCGACTGTGCTTCGAATATCTTTCTTTTTTCCTGAAGCAACCACGAAAAGCCTCCCTATTGGTTCGGCAACACGAGGTCCCATGCTATTAGAATAGGCTGCACTGAACCAGTTATAATTGCCGGGGAAGGCGCACTAAACGACGAAAAAAGCCAAATGGCAAAGATATTCCGATCAGGTTTTTCAGAACCCAAGCCCAGCCCAGATGATAGACTGCCGATAAAAAGGGAGTTCTATATTAACCGATTGTCAGTCAGGAGGTGTATGCGGTGAGGACGATCTTTAAGGCAGGCTACAGACTTGCGATCGTGGCCACAAGTGCAATTGTTGGACTTTTTTTAGCCGCTGTGCGTTTTCTGGCTGAGAGTGCCTTGATAACATCGGCGGACAACGAACGCCGTATCCATGACTCCGATCTGTCTGGAGAATTGAATTACCGCACTGGTCGGCTTGATGCCGGCACACACCCCTACGGGTGGTATGACGAAGACTGACTCGGAACATTAGCGACGCAACATGCGCCCGGCGGCATTCCTGCCCAACGCCCCACCCTGACGACCTGCATCCTCACTAGGACGTGAAAGTGGTGACATCGCGTCACTGATCGACCTTCCGATCCTTACCCCCGCCCATGCCATCATCCCACTCCAAAGCAGTGGCAGCCCGAGATAAAGACTGGTAGTAATCATGTTGAGCAGCATGCGTTTGATGTCGTGCTCACCCGGGTTTGCGAACAGCTGCAGGAAGACGTTCACATCCGGATACATGGATTGAATTAGGTTCTGGTCCACCCACATCGCGAGGTACCAGAGCACGCTCCAGAACTTCACGGTGAAGATGGCCATGGCGCCGACGACCATCATAGAGAGGGAGTAGCGCGACAGCACCACGATCATCGGCAGCAGGGCATAGATGCCCAGCAGCAGCACGGCCTGCACCATCGGCAGCGCCTGCAGCACGGCGGTGATGGTGACCGAGAAGAACGCCGAGGCCGTTATCACGCCGCCTGCTGCCAACCCACCCTTGACGATGTTCTCCGCAGTGCCGAGCAATCCCGTGCTGCCGGTGTTATTCGCGACCAGGTCGTTGCTCGACCACACGGGCGGCGAGTTGGTGAGCACCGTGCGAGCCACCGCATCCTTCTGTTGCTCGCCGGCCAGGGCCGGCGCAACCGCAACAACAAGGCCCGAGAAACCGGCGGAAGTCGCATCGGCCTCGTCGATCAGTTTCTGCCGCAGCCCGATGGCGCCGTCCTCCCACCACTGCGTGCAGGTCGGCTTACCCCATGCCGGTGGCGAAGCCGGGTCGTACTCGGTGTCGCGTGTGGCGTTGTAGGCCCAGCCCGGGATCTGCTTGGTCGGGCGCAGGGTGTCGTAGAAACCCGCCGTGTCCCGGTAGACGTGGGAGCCCATCCAGTCCGGGTCATCTTCGCCATAGATGCCTAAGGTCGCGGTAACAGCGGGGGTCGCCAACCGCTCCGCCTGGTACTTGGAGCGGGCGGGCACGTAACATTCGCTGAAGAAGTCGCTTGCTTCCTGGCGCAAGCGCGGATCCTCAATGGCGGCCAGTCTCGCCTGCTGCTCGAAGCTCCGCAGGTCACTGGCCGCCGGCAGTCCCTCGACGACGGCATGGTTGAAGCCCGAGGTCATGGCGAGTACTGCATACCACCAGACAGGGATGTTCACCGTTGCCGGTGAGCCAGCGAATCCCGTGGCGCCAAAGGTACTCTGGGGTGCAGCCACGGTTGCTGTGGCAGGCACTGGGTTGTCCAGGGTCGGAGGCGGTGTGTAGCTCAGAGTGCCCGCGTTGAGCGGTGTCAGCGCTGCGGGTTGACCGGCTAGTACAACCACCAGGAGTGCGATAAAGAGTTCGATCTCCATGCGCCGCAACGACAGACCGGTCACGGTGCCGAACTGACCACCTTCGGCAGGCTCCCGCCAGTTGTCGATCAGGATGCCGAGAAACGGCAGGTAGACAATGCCGGCGCCCACCAACACATCCCACAGCACGCCGTAGAAGGTCCACCCGAACAGGGTTGTGAAGAGCTCGAGGTAGCTGTCGACGCTCATACGATGGACCCCGTGGTCGTGGCGAAGATTCGGCCAAACAGGTTCTGACCAAGCATGAGCTCGATGACCAGGAGCCATCCCACCACCCGCCAACGCTGCGCGAGAAGGCTGTCTCGCTGGCTATCGTCAACCCGGCCGCTACGGTGCGCCAGACGAACCAGCCTGGGCCACAGGGCTGCCAGCAGACCGATGAGCGCCAGTCGGACGCCACTGGCGAATGGTTTGAACTGATCGATCTGGGCGGAAACCGTCGACACCGAAGACAGCTCGACCGCCTGCCAGAGCACGACACCGACAGCGATCGTCAGAACGACCGCCAGCAGCGTGAGACCAAGGAGTCCGCGTCTACGCATGGCAGCGGTTTTACTGGACACGGCCATGAGTAAGCGGTCTCGAGTCCACCGGCGACACCTGGGGGACACTGAGTGACGACTGCCGCCTCGCCGCAGCCCTTTGCAACAGGACGGCGATAGTGTCGGAAACGACTTCACGCCGCACTCGGGTCTCGAACAGGAGACTGTCGATCTCCTTGTCGAGCTCGGCGATGGATGTGTCCGCGTGCTCCCGCGCCACTTCGGTGGCATAAACCTCCGGAACCTGGCGGCCGGTAAGCAGGAGGCGACGAGCGTAAAGGGCCTTCTCCACGGTGCGGGCGGTGCTGATCTCGGCCACCAACCGACCGACAATCAGACCCTGCTCGGTGGCCGGCATCTCGCGGATGGCCTCGATCACCTGGCGGGTAATGGCGATGCCGGGCGCCGTGACATCTTCCAGGTTGGTGAGCGTCAGCGATGTCGCGCCGCTGACCAGGTTCTGCAAATCCGTGGTCACCGTCGCCGATTCCTGATGCAGCTTGGGCAAAAGACCGGTGCCCGGGATGCTGTCCTTGCGGCAGGTATCGCAGGTGGTAACGATGTTCTCGCCTACGACATCCACCACCCAATTGCGTGCGTCCGTCGGGGTAGACCAGATCTCGGACAGCCGGGTCGAGGCCGCCGGCGGTACGGGACCCGCCGCAGTGACCGGGCGATTCATGTTGATGTTGTAGCCGGCCTTGACGATGTCCCCGGTGAACTGCAGCACCGGTTGGCCTGTACCACCAGCCTGGCCACCGACCCAGGGCACACCGTTATCGCCGTTGGCAGTCTCAACGGATTCCTTGGCGGTCACCGCATCGTTACCGCCGATGCCCATTTGTACTTTCCAGTCGTTGCCCTTGGACAGCGTGATGAGGTCGGCATATGGATTCTTGCCAGCGGCGATCTCTGCCTCCATCTGCTCGCAGGACTTGGTGGCGAGCTGCATGGTCTCTTCCGCCTGGAGCAGCGCGTTCTGGAACATGTCGTAGAGTCCCGGGTTCGCACGTTGCAGGATGAGTGCTGGCAGCGCCGCGATCGCCGCACTCGCCGCGGCGGTCATGGCGTTCATCATATTGTCGACGCCCGCGCTGATGTCGTTCAGGGTATGGGTGACCGCGGCGACGGGATCGAACTTGCCGCAGCTGTAGCCGAGCCCCAGTTGTGCCGATCCGCCCAAGGTGACTGAGACAACCGATGGGTTGGCCGGTGCCGATACGGGCTCGGCGCCACCGATCTCGTAGTACCAAAGACTGTCTTCCGTCGGTGCCTCTGCGGCGTGCACCGCATGACTTGCCAGCACGAGGACGAGCAGACCGGTAGCCACGACGCGTTGACATCCACGGCAGACAGCGAATTGAAAGCACTCTTTTCGTTGAGCGATCATGGCGGGTAAGAAAACCAATCGATATCGAACAGGAACCACTGCCCCCGGCGGCTGCAGCATTTGTAGGGACGCCAGAGGTTCCAGGCATAGTCGCCGGCACCGTCCACTCGACCCCCGCCCCAACCGTTGATGCTCGCGAGGTCGTTGGTACCGAACACGTCGCAGGTCAATTCCGGCGTCGGCACAAGCATCTGCCAGGTGCCAGTGCGATGGTTCTTTTCGACTAGCGGACCGGGCGGCCACACCTTCTGGCCTGAAAAGGATACGAACCACTGGTTGATTAGGTTCCCGAATCCGTCATCGACCCAGTTGTCGATGATGCTGATGACATCGTTGTGCATGTAGGAAGCACCGGAGAGCGGCACGTAGACATGCGGCTGCGCAGCTCGAGTGACGATGTCTCCGGCCCTTTGCACATTGATAGCAGCGGCCTTGGGCTCTTCCGCCTGGGTAGTCCAGCCGGTGCGCGGATGTACGCTCCCCCACGTCTGCAGGGGCCAGGTACCGATTTCTCGCATTCCGGGGATCCAGCTTGCCGGGTAGAAGATCTCCGGCACTTCCTGGCGCCAGGACAAGGCATCCAGGCCCGATTGGAAGTACGGGAAGAAGGGTGTCGTTTGCGACTGGCAGAGCAGACCCACGCCTGCCGCTACACCGGTCAGGGTGCCCATGGGATGGCCGATAGCATCGGCTTCCCGAAACACCATGTTCTTGTGGTCTCGTTGCTCGGAACTCCCCTCCGTGCGATTGCCGGCGCTATCGATAGGAACCGGCAGCAGAGTCCCTAAGAGCCCGGTAGCTGCGGCCTTCTGAGCAAGCCCCAGCGTCGCGCGGATCTCCGCCCAGGGATTGCCACCTAACTCGTTATAGGCGCTGACCACCAGGTCCGGGTTGTAATGACCGACTTTCAGCGAGGTCCTGACCGAGCACCCCGTCCAGGAGCAGCGCAACCAGAAGCAGAGCCCAATGGGCATCCAACGCATGCAGGTCAAGGCGCCAGCCGTAGTCTGGGCGACGATCTGGGGTGTCGTGATAAATCCGGCCTGGGCCGTCGGCACTATCGCCAGTACCAGAACGACGGCAAGCCACCGGCAGCACGTGCGCTCTGTCTTCACTGTGCTGAGGCCTCCTGCCATTGGCGATAGCGGTGAAGCGCCTCGGCTAGATCGGTAACCCCATACACGACGGCCTCTTCATCGAAGACGACCGCGGGATAACGGTCGATGCCGTACTGCATCGCCTTGGAGAGGCCTGTTGCGGAGCGTTGGACTTGCTGCATCCGCCTTTCATCCACTTGTGCAACACGTTCGATTGCCTGGCGTCTGGCCGCGTCACCTTCGCTCGGCAGCCCACGAGAGAGCTGTGCCTCGAACCGCTTGATACCGTCGATTTCGTAGAGCTCGACTCTGTTTGCCTTGAGATCGGAGAATATGGGGAGGTCAGAAGTAGTGAAGACCTCAACCAGCGGTTGTTTGCCGGCCGAAACAGCACCATTCACCGTAACGAGCCCAGTGGCCGTGGCAAGTACCAGCATTCGCAAAGGATTGGACGGATTGAGCATGAGGAGCAACGGCACACCAGATTGAACTGTGTGCAATGCTCTCTTTATGGGGACCTACGAGGAATAGAAAACCACTACGAATATTGTCGCGGTTTTGAGCGTGTTTTAGGTAGCCGAATAAAGGGATAGGAACTTGCTTTCAGCCGGCGCTGCCGATGACGCCACCGTCAAGGCCAACAAGCCCGCCATCGCGTGTTTGACATAACCCTGGTTATCCGCACTGACCATCTTGCTCCCTCATGTTGCGAAAAACTTTCGCCTGGAACAGAGATTCGCTCATCTTGGGATCGTTTTCAAGTTGAATGCGCCGCGTGACGACGCAAGGGAGCCCGGGCCAAATAGCTGCTGGCTCAGGCAATGTCGGGAACAGGATGGTAGGTAAGCGGGGGAGCAGCACAAGGATGTGCTATTGGCGGACCAAAGGAAGGAATCTGGCTATTGTCCAGCCAGTCTTCCTCCACCGGCGGCGCTCCACATGGCGTAGGATCCGCTCGATCTCCGGCGCTTCCTCGATCACTGCCAGAAAGCGCATCTCGCCGTCGCAGTGCGGCAGATGAGCGGGTCCACTTCGTATACTTTCTTGATCAGGCGCGTCCAGATACCGCGCGCGGCCTGGCTGAACTCGGTATCCGATTCGATGGTTTCGTCAGAAGGAGTCGGAGTCGACTCCGGCGTTGACCTGTTTCGTTCTCCCCGGCTGCGATTGCTATACCAACCGTAATAGTGCACCAAATGCTCGCCACGATCCGGTACGTGCTGGAGCAGGACTTTCAGCCAGGCCGCACCCGACATGATCTGTAGATATAGTAAAGGCTCAGGATATCTGAAACCCTTCAGATATAATGCGGCTACGTGCCACGACTTTCGGCGATACGCTCCGCCATCTGATAAACGGCTTCCAACTCGCTGCAGCCTTTCTCTCGCATGATGGCAGCCCGCTCCGCCTTTTCGTGCTTTTCCGTCATGGCCAACGCGAGGGAGAGCGGAGGTGGCACGTTACGAAACAGGGCTTCAAGATTGTCAGAGAGCACCACACCCTCGACATACTTGCCAGGCTCCTTTCGTGCCGACAGCAGCAGGCTGCGTTGCTCAACCGAGAGATCTTTGAACCGGGCGATCTGCTCGATTTCCTCCTTCGGCATCACCAGGCAAAGCCACCACTCCATCATGTTGAGCATCTTGCGGCTGGCGTCTGGGAAATCTTCCAGGTTCTGGGTGGCAATCCAGAACCAGGCCCCGAGTTTGCGCCACATCTTGGTAATCTTGACCACATAGCGGGCAAGCAAGGGGTTGGTGGTGATGATGTGGCCTTCGTCCGTGACCACGAGGGTTGGCCGTGCATCGCTCTGATGACGTTCGACCAGGTCGTTGATGTGACTCATCATTGAGATGTAGGCGACGGTGAGCTGATCCTCGTATCCCTCGCGAGCGAGGATGCCCATTTCCAGGATAGTGACATCCGCTTCCGGCCACCGTTTGCCGGGACGATTGAAGAAGTGCCCGGCCAGACCGGAGCAGAACAACGCCATGCCGTCACCCATTTCGAGCGCCCGGTTCCGCCTATGTTCAGGCAGGCTGGCATCCCGGCCGATCTCGTTGAGGGCTGCGACCACATCCTGGGTTAGCACCTGATCCCGACCGGTTTCCTGGACGTTTTTCGCAGCGAGGAAGATGGCGTTTCGGATGAGCAGGCGGTCGGCGCGCGTCATGCGCGCATCCTCGCGCTCATCACCACCCGTGATCATGATGCGAGCCGCAATCTCCATCTCGCCCAGGATGTCGCGGCCGGTACCCTCCTCGTCCGAGTCGTCGTCTTCCTCAGTCAGCACGTCCGGATCCTCCGCTACGCGCAGCCGGCGCTCCTTCTCCAGGAGTCTGAGTGCATCGGCAAAGGGCGGCAGGCTGACATCGGTATTGGGATTCAGCGTCACCTGATTGAGCGCCAATTCATTTGCCTGAAAATGCTGGCCGAGCAGAGAGAACGAGCCTCCTGCCTCGATAATGAATATGCGTGGCCGGTAGACCGCCGCCATCTGCTGTAAGAGGTAGACCAGTAGCGCAGACTTACCAGCTCCGGTCGGACCAAGAATCAGCATATGCGCATTTTTCTTGCGGTCTTCCCGGTGCAGCGGATCGAAGACGAGAGGCTCGGCACCCCGATTGAAGAACACCAGTCCCGGGTGACCGGTGCCACGGGATCGGCCATAGACAGGCAGCAGATTCGCCGTGTGGCGCGAGAAGACCAGGCGTGAACGACGACTCAACTTGTCGAGACGCGGATCATAGGCCATCGGCAGATTTCGGATGTACGCATCCAGCGACAAGAGATCTGCTTCTTGCGTGATCGGCTGCAGGCCGTTCGGTAGTAACAGTGCATTCAATCGGTTTACGTTGCCGCGCAAGCCCTTAAGGTCATTGCCTCGCAGATAGAAAGCGATGCTCAACGGATAAAGCTTGTTGCCCTGGGCCATTTCGCGCTCAACGGCGTCGGCATCCTCCCGAGTAAGCGCGGCCTCCGCGGAATCACCCACCGCCGCCCGTTTCACCTGATTGATATGGTTCCTGGTCAGATCCTGTGGACGCACGCTCAGTGTCAGAACCATCACGGTGTGCTCAGGTAATCGATCGAACAACGCAAACACGTGGTCTCCGGACTGGTGTTCGCCGGTCATGTGCCCGATCTCTGGCGCGCGCCGCAGACCCTGAACGGTGACCAGGGTGTGGGGCAGCCCATCAAACCACCAGGTCGCCGTGTCGTTGTCCGAGCGAGGCATGGCGAGTGTCAGACGCTCCGCGAAGTCGTATCCAAATGGCAGATCTTCGTCCCCAGGGTATGGAGCCACTTCGAGTAGTTTGTCCGGGTCACCGCCGGTCAGCTCCGGTTGCGGGTTGAACCAGGGCAAGAGCCAGGTATAGAGATTCTCGCCGGTGCCGCGCCGGGCGCGTATGCCGGCACTGGCGAGTGCCGCCGTCCACTTGGTCGCCACATCGTTCAATGCCGCCTCGACCTCGATGGCTGGCGGGGTTTGACCCCGCATCTTGAGGCGTCGATAGAGCACCGCACGGACCCGCCGAATCTGGCCACGCCAGCGCGTCCCGGTGACGGCGGCATCCTCGAACAGGCCTCCCGGTCTACTGACCCTCGTCAGATGCTCGGCGAAGGCCTCCTGGTAATGGCGAGTGAAGATCGTCTCGCGTGCACCAGGCTGCGCATAAGCAGTGGCCTCTCGCTGAAACTGGGTAAGACTGGGCTCGTCCTGGACATAGACCTGCAGGACCCAGGGTGCATCATCGACCTCGGGGATCGCCTCAGTGAGCGCGGTTTGAATCGCGTCGCGAAGGTGGGTCATGAAGACATCCGTGCGAGCCTCTGTGCCCACCGGTTCCAGCTCGAAAAGGGCGCCGACGCTGACTCCGTCTTCCAGTAAAAACGTGCGACTCTCCGGGATGTACTCCACCCAGGGCAACAAGTCGGTGAATGACGAGGGGCGTTCGTAGCAACCTTTAATGTCGGCTGACCGCACCGGCTGACTCGGCATCTTGTCGGTTGACACGGCCACCGTTACCGCCCTCCACTAGCGCTGCTATGGGGTGCCCCGTTAGCGGAACGCGCGGGTGAGATCTCGCCCGGCAAGGCATATTCCACCCGCTCGTACATCGGAAAGGTCGTGGCGTAACCTGGCACCGGTACCCGCTCCTCGGTTGCGAGGTGCGGAAACACGTACATCACCAAGGTCGGATTCGGCAGGCGCGGAAACATCGTTTCGATCTCGTTGTAGGCATCCCTCGTATAGCCTTCTAACGGTGCGTCACCAAACGCCAACGGCCGGTTACCGAGTTCTCCTTTAAGGGCCTGGGGATCCTGCGCACCCATCTCCTCGAGGTGAGCATCGTAGATCGCCTTCATGGACGGTCCGTCCTGAGGCAATACCGCCTCCTTGGTACTGGCGCAGCCACCGACTACCAGGCTAATCCAGACCAGTATGGTGACTTGCTTGATGAGTGGTCGCATGAGTCAATTTCCTGCCGATGGGATCGAGGTCAATGGGAAGATCCCGGTCTACGTGAATGGCCACCTTGGTGCCGGCCGATACAAACACCGCATCAAAACTCTGGGCCTGACGTTCCAGCAGCCATTTGGCGACCTCATTGCTGCCGCCTTCCACGGTTTTACCGAGCACGTAGGTTCCCGTGTCGCCGGTCACACTGTTGGTCACGCTGCCGGCATCGCTCACCACCGAGGTTGTTTCCGCCGCAGCGGCTGCCTGCGCCGCGGCCTGTATCGCCATCACGCCGATCCGCTGGGTAAGGAAGGCTGGGGCGTTGGTCTTACGCTCGCCGCTGATGCAGGGGATGCCCTGTGCATCGGAGATCCAACCAAGCGGCTCGTCGGCGCCACCACTACCCGCCTGTCGGTCGTCCGAGGACAAGGTTCGGATCGTCCCGTCGTCGAACACGAAGGTCACCGAATCGAGTCGCCCGGTGACACAGGATAGCGTCCAATCGCCGACGGCCGTGCCACTCCAGACCATGCCTTGTACCCCCGGCACCGTGAGGCCGTTGGCGGCCAGGTTGTCTGCACCGGTAATAATCTTGAAGGGCATCGGGTCACGTACCTGACCCTGCACGGGTACTCGACCGACCAGGGCGGTCATGGCAGTGGAGCCGATCAGGGTGGCGTTGCGCGGTACGGTGTAGACGGGCAACGTGCGCGCCTGCTCAATGCGGTCACCGACACCACGCGCAACATCTCCCGTCTTTGTTGCCGCTGCATCCAGATAGCCGCTCGTGGTGTGCTTCACCCGCTGGAGCATTCCCTTTCCCTGTTCGGGACCTCCGATTTTATCTAAGGGTTCTATCCAGTGGATGTCATCTGCGGCACCCTTCCCTATGCCGTCCAGTCCCAGACCCACCGGGATGTCGTTTGCGGGAGTATTTTTTCGTGTTTTTGAAAGCGACTCGGCCAGTGAATCCACCCGCGCGGTCAACGACGAGAGCACACCCGAATCGATGCGTGCACGATTTTCCTGATCGTGCTCACGGGCAAGGAGCTCGCGCTTCACACGAGTTGCGACATTCTCCTCTATCTGGGTTCGGCTCGTAATCAGTGCCTGGTTTTCCTTGCGCAGGCCGGCGTTATCACGTCTTAGTGCCTCCACCTCAGAGGTCATGGCCGCCACATTCGCAGTCAACGTCTTGATCGTGTCGGCGGGTGTATCGGCGTCGGGAGCCGGCGCCTTGGGGACGCTATCAAGCACAACCAAATCCGTCTCGCCGGTGGAGCAAGACTTCAAGGTCACGAACACCAGCATGAGCAATACCACGCCGGCGAGGATGGGTAAAAGTCGATTGCTGGTTGCCATCGCCATCGGGTTTCCCTCAGAGAGACGTCTCGAAGGGTCGTGCAGATATCAGGTATACGACCGTCGTGTCGGCTTCATCGCCGGCCACATGGAGACGGTTGTGCTGAAAGGCCGCCGTCAGCCAAGTTCCGCGCAGCTTCCGTGGATCCAATGTCACTGCCTTACCGGTACGGTTTCTGAGCTTCACACCCGTGACGTACAGGTCACCGGAGCGCCAGGCGACCAAGGGTTCTGCGATCAGCTGCCCACCATGCATCAGCTCCACCGCTTCACGACGCACAGGTACGCGAACCACACCCGGAAGATCGCGCAGCAGTCGTGCCGGCGCATAGAGTTGCTGCGCAGCAAAACGTGTCAGTGCGACGTAACCGTATGCTGGAAGTGTGGGGGATTGTTCGGTCTGATCTGATTCTTGGTACACGGGCACGCTCGAACTTCGTGACTCAGGATCCAGTATCTGAATCGCGGTCGCGCTATCGCCCTGTGTACCAGCCGATAGATCCAGGAGGTAAATAGCGCCGTCCTCGATCGCTCGGACCATGACCCGGGTGGGCTCGAACGGTTGGTGCGCCAGGAGATACACCGTGCCGGCGACGCTTTGCACCCGAAGTACGGGCTGGAGCGTCGCGGGCAAGCCGACCTTTACGGGTCCCGGGAAGTCGACACGCTTTTCCTTACCGACCTTCAGCGCCAGCTTAATCGGTGTCTTCTGCCAGGTGATGCGCTCCGGTAATTCCGTGTCCAATAGTGTCGTCCCTGCCCAAGAGAGCGCAGGCACAACAAGCAACAGTGCACGGAGGAAAGATCTTGTCTTCTTAAACCTTGGTCGCATTTCCTTTCCTACTCCTGGCCTTTTCGCTCGCTTTCTTCGGTGAGTTCCCCTTCGCTCAATCGCCTCGGCCCTTCGCCTGCAAACCCGTCGAGCGCCAGCCCCCAGGGATTGGCCTCCAGGTCTACCGCATGCCGAACGACCCGAAGAGGGTAGCGGATCGCGGTCTTCTTGACCGTCATGCCCTTCACCGATTCGTACAGGTCCAGGTCCAGCCACACCACCCAGACCCCATGCTTCAAGACATCGACCCGGCGCTCCTCAAACCCGTGCCCCGGGATCTCCTGAACACCGCGCACGCGGTAAGCGAGTTCGCCCTGCCGACCCTTGAGCTCCATGTCGGCGATCAGGTCCGTACGGTACTTGGGTGTCAGGTACGGCGAGACCGAGAAGATCGCCCGGCCGTAATCACGCGCCCCGTCTTCCGGCCACCGATTGAGCTGCTGAAAGATGTAAAAGGCGAAGGCGTAGACATTGGCCGGGGGGACTTGGTCAACTGCCAGTACCGCACCGGAACGCAGGTCCGGCGGTACGTGCACTGTCATTTCCTTCGGTGCCTGGCTCCAGCCGAACCAAAGCGCAAAAATGATCAGCGCCTCCAGCCCGATGACCACCCAGAGTGAGCGCAGGTGCGCGCGGACGTTATCGATCTCGTAGCGGTAGCGACGCATATTAGTGCTCTACCCAGGTGATCATTGCGAGTTCAGTTAGCTTGTCAACGGCTACGGCAAGGCGCGTCTCGCAGGCAATGGCCATCCCCTTGGCAAGAGACGGAACGCAGTCCGTGGTCGTTGACAAGCTAACCCGCAGGGCGTCCCTGTGGTGTCCCACAGCTGCGTTCCAGTGCTCGACAATGGATCGGCCATTGCCTTCGCACAGCGCCTTGCTGCGGAACACCACAGGGACGCTGAATCCGTAATGATCACCTGGGTAGAGCACTTGTCCTGCCAATATCCCAACTGCCAGTGCGGCGCACGAGCTTGGAAGGTCGCAGGCCTTTGTCATGCAACCAGATGACGAAGCGCTGTTGGTAGTAACCGTCCGGACGATTGCGCTTCAAACGTTGAAAGAGCGTCGCCGTGACTACCACCGTGGCCACGACGCCGACACCTGCCAACCCGAAGCCCATGGTGACCGCACCCATCAGGCCCGCCAGCACCAGACTGACCGGCAGCCAGACGAACGCGGCCACCCCAACAATGACGCCGAGTTCCGACGACGAGCAGCCTTTGAAAATGGCTGGCTCGGCATTGAGCCTGTCGGCCAGGATGTCGTAACGGTCCAGACCCATGGCTCAGATGACGCCCGCGGCCTCGGTGAGGAGATAGCTTGCGAAGATCAGCACGATTGCGCCGACGATCCCAAGCACACCCACCTCGGCCCACTCCGCCTTGCCTTGTCGTGCCTCGTTGAATTTGGCGAAGCCGAGATAGGCGATCCACAGGAATCCGAGTACCGCGATGGCGAGACCCAGCACCAGTCCGCCATCCTTGATATAGCCCTTGATCAGGGCAATCCAGTCACCGGCAGCCGGTGCCGTACTCGGCGCCACCGGGGTCGGCAGTGCCGCCCATACCGACTGAACTGCCGTCATTCCAAGCAGCCCTACAGCCGCCGCCTTTTTCTTGATGCTCTTCATTGTCATTGCCTGCTCTCCGAGGTCTTGGGGTTGCCCCCTGTTCACAACACGCCGGGGTAATCCCCAAGCCATAAACGCGACGCGCCTCCAACCGGCCTCGTCGCCCCAATCAATTCAGATAGAAACCCAGTACCAGGAGTACGATGCTCGCCCGCAACGCCCCCCAAGTTAGGTCGAACAACCCGACCTGCCCGTCTTGCCACGCCCGAAAGGTGCCAAGCGTCACCCAGATCACCCACACGAAGGCGAGCACCAACACCACGCCGGCGATACCGGTGAGCAGGGTTCCCGGCGTAATACCTGACCCGGCTTGGAAGGCGGCACTTTGCGTAGGAGTCATCGCGACACATCACCTGCGATAGTCACCGCGCAACGGCGGGAAGGTGCGTGGTTCAGCCCGGGGGACATCAATGTGCTCTTTAATCCCCAATCGCACGCGCGCCAGGTCTTGACGCAGCCAGTCGTAACGGAAACGAACCCGGGCGTCCGGGTTCGCCTGGGATTCCGCGGAGCGAATCAATGGTTCGAGCGCCTGGAGTTCATGAATGAGGCGAGCGAGTGATTCACGCTCTGCGTCGGAATCAGCCAGGGCGGGCGCCGCAGCGAAAGTTGCGACTATGGTCCCAGCGACAAGAAATTGAGTGATTCCCATTGGTCTCTTTCCGGCGTTGCACATGGCGTGCATGGTGGGGTACCGGAGGGAGGAGGGATATAAGAAAGGCAGTCAGGGCGATGCGTGGTTATCGCCAACAGTTTTCTTTATACAGGGAAATGGGCGCCTATTCATTTGGGTGTAGAACCACCCTTCGTGTAGAACCTTATTCTGGTTTCGTTTCTACAAACGAACAACACTACTACTTGTTGCCACTAACTAGATGTAACTACTCGCGATCGGGGAAATAATGGAATCCAATTATAATGTCTGGAAGACGCCCAGAGAATAGGCAACGTACCATTTGGAACAGAATAATCCATCACGATGCACCATTGCGCGTTCTTCCATCCGAGCGGGTTTCTTGGATTAATATTTTTCCCGACCTTTTTACAGAAACTCTTGAATTCCGTTTTCCGTGCGCCTTCTTTAAATACCATCGACTCTGAGTGAAACACTCTGGCGCGTTCATCTAGTACATTGGCAGCTTTTACCTTTACCTTATGATGCCCTCTAATATCTTGTTCTATAGCGCTGATTCCTCGCTTATCGGCATACGATACAATAATCGTCAGCCGCACACGCCCTTCACGCAACGCATCTTCTAGCAGACTAGCTTCGTCACTTACCTTCGGGTTAAAAAGATAGTCTTGCATACTTCTCCCACTAACAATGACGTCATCAAAACAAACAAGCTCAGTAGGTGTTGTTCTCTCTTCTGACGCAATTAATGCTTCATTCATTCCGATAAACTTAGTTATTGGTCGTAGAAAATACGCGAGTAAGCCTTCGCTTTTTCCCATCGGTTGAATATTCACTACCATCGGTGCTAAATCGAGAGTTTCCCTAAATTCTTCGAAGATCTGCTTTGCATTCTCTATTAATGCCTTACGTGTTACAAACCCTTGCCTCTTTAAATAGGTCAGTACATCACGCGCTTCTTCACCAAATCCTTCTTCTTGAAACTGTTTGAGCCACCTGTATACGCGATCTCCATCTACTGGCTCATCATCATAGCGCCATGTCTTGCATACTGTATAACAGAATCTTTCTAGAATACTATCCGCACTGTAATTGATAGTGGCACTATCCTCGAAAAGATCAAAATCGGTTTCGAGTTTCTCAAATCCTCCTAGTGTGAAACGAATCGGTGCTAACGGGTCATATTCTATGTTTGCTTGCTGAAAAAGCTTTTGAACAGCGGTCTCCACAAGTTCTCGCTCTGATTTGCAGTCAAAGATAATCTCGTGTAAGTCTACGCAATCATTGATCGAATAATCCGTTATTACAACAACCGCTTTGATATTCTCTCCTCTATTTATAATATCGACTATCTCCGAGGTGCACCCTCCTTGTGCGTCAATAACTGCATGCCTAGATATCACCAACTCCTTAATGCTCTTCGCGCGATGGAACTCTACATGCCGCGATGACTTAGCTAATATTCGACAGATTGCCGAAGCCAACGAAATCCTGTCCTCTGTATCCATCTCCTTCCCAACCGAAAGCGCTACCATGTGAGTCTTCCGGCCGGCCGCATACTGCAAGATTCCTTCGGCTAGTTCATCGAAAAATAATACTCTACCTACCGCACTTTTCATGGTAACCGCATATCTTCCATATCTCGACTAATCATTGTTTCGGGCACAGCTTGCATTCCATTCAATGTAAATCGAATGAATCCGGTGAACACTCTTTGGTGTTCTAGTTCTCCAAATTGGAACGGTTGATATTTCAGCCTAATTTCTGTTCCCAAAACTCGACACCAGCCACCAACTGGATCGATAACTTGCAATGTGAGTCTGCGTGGCTTCGCCCGGCCATCTATTACCTCAACCAACGCTCTTTCGTTAAACCAGAACCATTGCGCACGGTTAGTAGCTCTAAACTGCTGAAGTTCAGCTAGTTTTCTTCCGCCAATATCCAATTCATCCAATTGACAGTGCAGAGCTGCCTCGTCATGCTTGAAAGGTAAAAATTGCTCCGAATCCTTTTCTTTTAAAAATCTAAGTATCTCTAGACGCGTTTTAAATTGAAGCCGCCCTAGCTTGTCTTCTAGAAACAGTCGATAAAGGTACGAGTCCCCTCGAGACGTACGTGTTGATAGATTCAGCAGCGATGTACGCTGTTCTCGCAGTTTCTCGACGATCCCAGAATCTTCGAACGCTTCTTTCAGGCTCCGCGTCCCTGCTATGGAACGTATCCTTAAAAAAGTAATTGCCTCCGGATGGGAGGCCAAAAACTCGGGCATATTGGCAGCTTTCCCTACAATTAATTTCACTGCATCCACATGGTCCTGCACTATACCGCCCAGTTGCTTTTCTGCCTCAATCGGGTCAATGTTCCGCCAACGCTTCTCTTCATGCAGCTTTATAAGCTCATTCAGTCTCACTTCAGCCCTCGACAACATCTCTAACGCATCTTCTTCCAGGCGTCCTTCAAACGATGAAACAGACTCTATAATTCTTTTTATATATTGGAAGAGAGCATGACCATTAGAAGGATCGTTTTTTATAGCGCGCTCTTCATAATTCAACGCCTCTACAAATATATCTTTTCGCTCTTTTGGATCGATCTGCTCCAGCATCTCTGCCAACGCGAAGTGCGCCGTCGCTAGGGTGTTAAAAACGTTGCTTATCGGCTCGCCTTCACCTTGAACCTCGGCCGCCAAATTTAATAATTCAGTGGCCTTATCAAACTCTCTTTTCGCAATTCGAATTATTTCTTCTTTTGTCAGCACTGTACGCTTTTGGTCTTTCAGGGCATCAATGCAAGCTCGCAATACATGGACATGGTATCTTCCCTGGTGATGCCTAATTGTCCGACTTACCTCTCTAACGCTATTCGGGATTCCATTAAATATCGCTCGTGCTGCCCGTTGAATTGCGGTGTCTGTCTCGAGACTAAATCTTGCCGCCCTGCTTCCAAAGTGTTGCCCTAAGCGGTATGCAATGACTCCTGCAAACCATACATCTTCCTCTTTTGTCGATAGATTCGTCAGCAATGGTAGAAGACATTCAACGGGAAAGTCTCCTTCAGATGGGTCGATTGATCTTGTTAGCAATAACCCTATAGCTACGTGGCGAATATGGAGGAACCATCCCCGAGTCTGATGCCCCTGCGTTCCCCACCCTACAAATAGATCTACAGCGCGTTTTGCCTTCTTATCACCCCCGTATAATTGCAATACATCTAAGTCAGGATGCCGTCGCAACGTATCAAACGGCACGCTTAAACCATAGACACCAGCGGCGGCAAGAACCCGTACCATGTTTCTAGCGTTGTCGTCACCAAGGTTCCTCCATTTACGGTAATAGTATTGCTCGAGAGAATTTTCGTCTGACGCCCGTTCTTTGACGAACGGGTATATACCTATCAAGAACAGTGGGGGAGTAAGAAGCGTCTCGTCGGCTGATTGTCTTGGTAAGTATCGTTTTAATGAAGCTATCCCTTCATGGAATGCCCGCCATTCATGTTCGCTCGGGATTCTTAATAGCCCATTCGTTTCAGAGAAAGTCCTTAAATGACTACCTATCCTAACTAATTCATCCTCCGGTACTTCCGATTTCAGAACATAAACACCATTTGCTCTTTCCATCTCCTCTTGCGATCGTGCCAACGCACGCACAAGGAAGATTTTTCTGCCTAATGCCTGAAGTGAGCGCGGCAATCCTTGCTCGCCTATAGCGGCTTCGCCATCTGTATCTACGAACAAGCAAAATGGCAGAAGCCCAACTCCGCTTCCTTTACCTTTTCGGTTCTTAAGCCACCGGTCTTGCACATCTATAATAAAATTCTCAAGAGACTTTCCGCCAAACGATCTTGGAAAAGATCGCGAAATCAATGTCGGAAAGCCTTGCTTACCTAGTTCGAGCGCCGTCTGACGTAGCAAAGTAGTTATGCCACTTCCGCTCTCAGAAAATATAAGTATCTGCTCGAACTGCTCACTGGGTTCGAGATGCGCTTGCTCGAGTTCGTGGACATGTCGTAAAACTTCATCAATAAAATCCACCTTAATTGACCTATTCTTGTCAACACCTATTTTCTCGCAAGCTTCTTGTCGTCTGTATGGTGCTCCCATGGAATATGCGGACCACGAATCATCGCCATTGAGGAATGAATCGAATTCATCTTGGCTGATGCTGTTTGGCGGAGTGCTGATAACGTTACTTATAAATGTCCAGTGCCTAGAGACGTCTTCCAAAAGTTGAGCATCTATTCGGACATCAGGAGCGTCTTTTAGGTCGACAAGTTCCGGATCCCCGACCGATCCGACCAGTTCTTGGCAAGTAATCGAGAACAGGTCAACTGTTTTGTTCCACCACAGATACGTCTTGTTAGGTTCATGTGGTCGCGTCGGTAGTTTTGCGTTCAAAATGACGATATCTAGTCCTGGGGACAATTCACGCGCTAACTCAACATCTTCCCAATGATCCCTAACTGATCCAACAAAACACAATAAACCGAAAGATTCTTCAACTCGATCTTTCAAGCGCTCCACAAAACGCTTATGCCTTCGGTCGTCAGACTCACGTTCCGTTATGTCATAGATACGAACAAACTCGGATACGCGGAAGCTTTCGTAATCTTGGTCAGGTCGCCCTATTTTGAGAGGTCGTCTGCTATCATCAACACTCTCCCACATGGCAGACACGTCTATTTCTGGCGAGGCGTCCCATATATTTATCCACGGCAGCCCGATAAGACTTCTGATTTCCGCATCAGTAGCGCCGGGCAACACCCAAAGTGAAATATTTCGGTGCCTGATCGCTTCCTTGATTGGCGCTACGTTCAAATCACCAATTTTTTCGAAAGCCATCCGATTCGCCTCGTTTCTTTAAATGCATCGTACACATAAAAAAGTTTCTAATTAATCTAAATAGCTGCGTATAAATATCAGTCAAACCAGCCAAAGCTAACCCCAATGGCACTTACTTAAGCATTCGGCAAGTAGCCAAGTTCGCGAATCTGTTGACGAGCAAGTTTGCGCGGAACCTTTAACCACGGATAAGGTTTTGGCCTTCGTTTACGGGCACGTGGTTCAAGGCGCCCGGGCCGTTCCCCAACCCTGATTTGAGCAATCAATTTGAACAAGATGTCACGTTGCCAATCCTGGTTTTTGCCGGTATTTAACAGTGTCCACTGCGTCCAAATTTGTACGGTGTGCTTGAAGCTGAGTTGACGAGGTTGTAATCCCGACTCAGCTGCCGCCTGGGCCATTAGCAGACGAATCAAGTTATATGCTAACAGATTGACCCACAATTCCTTTTCAACCATTTTCGGCGTCATACACCTGAGTACATCCATTCCCAGTGTGGTCTTGATGTTCCTAAAGTCCAGTTCAACGTGCCAGCGCTGCAGATACAAGTCGGACAACTCCTTCTTTCTGGCTTTTCGCGGATCGCGCATCGTGGTCACCAGTACCCTGCCGTCTACTCTGAACTCTCGTACGGCGAGTTCGTCCGGACAAGCTGCGTACTCCTCAGGTGTCATCCAATCTGGACGCGCTGGTTTTTTCCAGGACACGACATGGTCTCTGGTCCCGAGTCGGTGACCACGACGAAAATCGGTGATACGACTGCCATGTTGCTCGAATAACACATCAATACTGTCTGCTTGTAGCGTCGCGATAAGCCAGTAACTACAGTACAAGGCGTCAGCTAATACCACATTGCCGGGACGTAAAGCGTTTTGTATTTTCCGCAGCAGTGCATGCTCGTCGCGTCCCTTACCCTGAAAAGGACCCATAGCCGCATCAACGACTGCACCGGTCGATAAACAAATAACGCCGACCAGTCGAGCCAGTGGGAAGCCGACCCCTGGTGCCTGATTGCTGGACTGTGGATATTGTTCTTGGTTGTCTGGCGTGTCCGGCATTGATATACCTGTGCCATCGACTAGTTTCACTGTTCGGCCACGCCAACGCCAGCCAGTATTCGCTTGATCACACAATAACTTACCTGTCTCACGCGTCAGTGCTATCATCATCTCGACGGGTAATCGCTGCCGTGCTTTACAGTACCCTCCCGTGCGGACACTGCGTGGGGATAATCCTTCCGCTGCTCGTTGCGCTGCCCACCCATTGACTGCCTTCTGGCAAGAGCCATCGACCTCCAGCACCTGCTTGATGAACATCGATAAAGTCACGGTTGGTGGATAGAGGCGTTCCCGATGTTCCGGTAAATAGGCATCGGTCAATTCCAGAAGCTGCGGTCCGGTAAGAATGTTGAAAAAATCCACCGCATGTCGGTCGTGAATGCGTTGTCGAATATTCTCTTGATGTTGCTGAAAATCTGAATGGGCATTACGCTTTCTCATGGCTGACCTCGTACTTGATGGAACGTGCGTTTGGCGACAAACATTCTATCAACTCGGGTCAGCCTTCTTCATCAATTTCAAACGCTTACCGTTATAAAAGTGTTCTCCTGTCGCTTAAGTAAGTGCCATTGAAGCTAACCCAACTCTTAAATACAGTTATGCTTCAGCCGGAAGCATCGTGCAGATTCATTAAAACTTCTATTTCTTTACTTCTATGTTTGGAGATGCGATGCCAAGAGAATGGCTAACCGTATCGTCTAGTAGCATCTTTGTTCTCATTTTAACCGAGATTTATGCGCAGTTATTTAGTGAGTTATTTGCCCATTGTACATACACATAGCTGTTTTCAACCAGGCCAACTAATTGAAAATATCGGAATCTAAACGCTCTATGATTGGGGCTCCGTAGCTGAGAATCCCATGCACAGAATTTCTTGCCATTTTTTGAAATATATCCATAAAGTATCTTGACACTTATAGATACTTTTTGAAAGTACTCGAAGTAACCGTCAAGCTGAAAGCAAAAAGCGTCGCAAATGGCAACACGATGAAGGTTGGATGTAGGCTAAACGGCAGCGCGAGGTAGATCACCCAGCTTAATACCAGCAAAGGCATCGCAGAACGTTTTGCCCAGTGATAAACAAATGAGCTTTCCCTGCCCCCACCCCAGCGACGTAGATCCCGCTTCACGAAACCGTCGACGATCGCCACGAGACTGAACAGCGCAAATACCGGCATCGCTAACGTCAGGATAGCCAAGCGCACGGAAAAGACCTGGGTGACCTGCATACCGGCGATCACGAATTCGGCAACTGCCTGGTAAAGACTGTGAAGCTTTGGTCGCAAGCCCGTCTCAAGCGGTGTCGGTGGAATCGACACCCAGGTGATCAAATCCACAAGGCCCGTAAATTCAAACAAGACATAGTAGGTCTTGTCCGCAACGGTCTTGGCAAACTCGGCTGGGCTCGAGGTCATGATGCTTCGTCGGAAGTCAGAATCCAGGTACCCAATCTCTGCTTCGAGCATCGACCGGCTGTGCTGGAGTCCTTCTTCCGGCCACCAAAAAACCATGCCAGCCCACTCTGTTAGTATTGAAAACAGTAGCGCCAACAAAAGCCACTGCACTCCTTGCGCCAGGGATGTCAGCATGGTCGAGACCAGCCCCTGTCGAACCTCGCGGCGTCTCGGATCGGCGACCGCTTCAGTCATCCTCGTCCTCGCGCCTTTCCGAGGAGGAGGCCTGTGCTTCTCTGGATGGACTCACATCAGAAACGGCGTGCCACCAGGTTTCACGCTGACGGTACCACTGGTCGTTGGTGATGTAGGTCCGTTCCATCTCGTTGGCGACCGCGGCCAGGCTCTCCGGCATAACGGGGTCTTTGCTGGCGTCGGGCAGCGGCATGCGCAGCTTCCACAGCTGCCCACCCTCGAGCAGTGCAAATGCCTGGCCCTTTGGCAACGCCACCAGTTCCGCCGGCGTCAGCATCGGGACCTCGGAGACGCTAATGCGGTCTTCGTTGCGTGACTTGAAGTCGACGCCCGAGGTCGGGTCTGAGGAGTCGTCGACACCGGACACGCTCATAAGGGTAAAGACCTCGACTTTGGGTAACTGATCGGTGAGCATCTCCGCTGTGGCCAGCTCTTTCACCCGGAGCATGAGCAGGGTGTTGAAACTACCAGCGACCTGTCCCGCTTTGGCCCGGTTGCCGATCCGTGCCTCGACGTCCGACCAGGTCTGGGTATAGGCGGTCACCTGGAATCCCGCACCACCGGCCTTATTCAGGAGCGGCACGAACTCGTCACCGATCAGCTCGTTGAACTCATCGGCGTGCAGAGAGATGGTCGGCATCACGGCAGGCCCGCCTGTCAGAGTCTGACCGTCGGCCGGGTCTTCGACGCCGTGCTTGTAGATATGCCCCGCCACCGAGACCAAGTCCGCGAACATGGAGTTGCCGACGGCACTCGCTACCGTAGTATCGGTTAGCGCATCCAGGCCCACGTAGACAATCCCCTTGCGCCGGACCACCTCCAGCCACTCGAAGATGGGGCGGCTGTCCTCAGTGTCCAGGTAATCGGGAGAGATCAGCTCGGCGATCTTGCCGGTGGTGAGCTTCTCCATAAGTGGGCCGACCGAGCTCACGATCTTGTCGAAGTAGGTCTTGTCATACTTGAATGCCGAGACCAATCCATCAAGAACGGGATCGTAGAGATCCTGTTCCTGCAGATAGCTCATCAGGGCTACTGCGTCCGGGTGGCGCCCCCGTAGCGCGGCCGGCAGGTTGCGTTCCTTGGTGTTGGCGGCGACTTCTGCCACGGCCGCCTCCCATCCCTCGTCACCATTCTGGCGCAAGTGTTCCCTGGCATACTCCACGAACAGCGGCTCGATGTCGTTGATGTAGCGACGTACCTGCTGGTAGTCCGGACGCCGGCCCAACGCCACCAGGGCGCGGGCGATAATGTTGACGAACCGCCAGGCAAACTCCTTGAAGGCCGCCGAGTTGCCTTCGCTTGGCAGCTGGTTGGCGATGCGTGTCGCGACTTCAGTGATACGGGAGAAACTGCCAATGGCATTGTAGCGGGCAGACACCTCCGGATAGCCGAGATGAAACAGGTAGAAATCTTCCGTTCGCCCTGCCCGTTTGGCCTCGGCATAGACCCGACGCAACAGATCCGCGTCGCCTTTCGGGTCGAAGACGATCACCACATCTCCGCGGCGGATGTCCTGGGTAATCAAAATCTCTGCAAGCCGGGTCTTACCCACCCGCGTGGTGCCAAGTACCAGGGTGTGGCCGACCCGCTCTCCGATGTCCATCCAGACATCCTGCTCTTCGGGCTCCACTGCGTGCAGCGCCGGCTTGCCGCCGACCAGCGGTAAGGGCTTAAGCGGATTGCACCAGGCGCGGCTGCGCAACCCTACCGCGAGCCACTTCAGTAGCGGTGTCGCCTCCCAGGCCACCTCCTTGCGTCGCGCCCAGCGATAGAGCGGCCCGGGCTGTACGTATTGCTGGACCTCGGGGCGGATAGTGTCACGCAGACGCTGCGTGTGCTTTTGGGTCCAGCGGAAACCTCGTCCGAGGAAGAGTTTTCTGCGGCTAATCGGTACTTGATTCGCGTGCAGTTTGTAGGTAGGAAGTCGCCGGAGGTTGCGTTGATAGGTCAGAACCCGCCAGGCCTGCCGCCAACGCACGAATCCGAGCAAGGCCAACGCCCCGGCTGCACCGTAGGCCACACCCGGGGGCATCATCAGCGCCCAAGGTGCCAGCACCGCGATACCGGCCGTCGCGAGCGCCACGACAGAAGACCAGAGCTCGACCGGCGGACGAAGCAGCGCCTCGACGGGGTGCCGGCTCACTGCTCGATGCCGTCTTTGGAAATCAGGACCGGATAGTGCAACAGACCCAAGGCCTCGGCGATGTCGCTGGCCGACGCCGGCAGGATCGGCAGGCCCTTGGCGATCTCAGCAATTATTCGCAGCTCATCGAGCGTCTCTGCTTCGACCAGCATCCCGACCGCGCCGATCTCGGCGAGTCGATCGCGGTGGGTTGCTAGCCATTTTCTGGAGAAGGCGTCGGAGCCAATGAGAAAGAACGGTCGCGCGAAGGGCTGCTGCGTACTCCTCGGCTCCACTCGTCCTGGTGTAAGTCCCGGAGATTGAATCGGCAGCAGCCGCTCGAGATCGGCAGCGCCCAACGCTTGTTTCATTCGTGGGATTGGGCTTATCTGTGGTCTTTTTTCTTGTCTGTTCCCCTCATCGAACACTTCAAGAAAAGGCGCCAGGGGTCGTGTCTCCCCGCTGTCGTGGATCACCGCCAGGACAGCGAACACCAAAGATGGAGTCATCAATAACGCTAACATAATACAGAAACTTACATGCCTGGCTTTGGTTCGATGGTTCAGCACACACACCTCCTCAGCCGCGCCGGGTAACTCGTTGCCAGTGTTTGAACACCCGTGCCCGATACCGGTCCGCCCGATGTGGACTGTTGGGCGCGTGGTAGCAGCCTACAGCCTCCCACCAGTCTCGCCGACTTTGGTGGCACTCCCGCAGGATCTTCGCCGCTACCCGCAGGTTGTGATAGGGATCGAGTGCGAGCTGTGGGCTTTCCAGATAGCTCCGGTGATAACGCCAGTTGACCTGCATCAGGCCGATATCGATCGACTCGAAGCCGACATCCAGAAAACTCTCGAGAGCCTGTTGCACCTGCGCTCTTGAGGCATAAAAAAAGCCCTTGCCCTGTACGTTCAATGTCCAGGGCCAAGGGCGAACGGTGCCTGTACTGTCAACCCGGCGGGCGGATTCCGCCAGGCCTACGGCGTACAGGACTTCGGCAGGAATATCATAGTGACTTGCCACCAGGTGGTAACCGGCCGGGACCTCGGCATTGGCGATACCGGAAGTGGCCAGCCAAGCGCCAATTACGAGCATCAGCCGATGGAATGCTCTTGAGTACCTCATCTCAGTGCCGAGGCTGACAGTGATTCGATATCGTCTCCGCGTCGGCGCATCAGCACCGGCACCGAGGCCTGGCCGCCGGTTAGCTTGTCCAGTGCGCCACCATCGAAATTGAGCGTCACCTTTCGATTCTTCACCCATTCCGAACGAATTCCCCGTTCGGAGGCCCAGGCACGTACGGCGGTCTCGTCCCCAGGGTCAATATCGGAAAGATAGATATCGATTCCGGCGACCTGATCGGTACGATTCAACAAACGGGCAAATAGCCTGTCGCATTTGGGGCAGTCAGGACGCGTGAAGAACAGCACCCGGTCTTCCGAACTGAGATCCAGGGATTTCGGATCGTTCTGCGGCAACCGGTTTGGATCAATCAGTTGCTCACTCGGAAAGAGACGGCGACCGGCTTCGTCATAGGCATGCTGGAAAGCGAGGATGCGCGACACATCCTCGCGCATCATCCGCGCCCAGGTTTCCGCATAGCGGTTGCGCTCCGCCGCATCCTCTGCATGGATGCCCAACACTTCGATCGGTGAGATAGTCGATGGACTGACACTACCGCGAATGCCTTCCATCAAACTGCGATAACGGCGCCACTCGGTTTTAGAGAGTCCCCAGACCTCGGCACGCGCTTTTTCAATGGGTAGTAAAGGTGTATTGACGTTGACAGTGCCTGTGATCTGCGACTGGGTAGTATTGGTTTCGATCGACTCATCTGCGCTGACCGACATCGCAACACCCAGTAACGACAGAATGCTCACCAATCCGGCAATTCGGTTATTCATTTTGACACCTGATTTCTGCTTTCCTGGCGGTGTCGTTCGAAGACGGGAACGCCGGCGCGCGTTACAGTCAGATCCCGCTGCATCAGCCGACCGTTTGGAAACCTGCACGATCCCTTACTGGCATCTGCACCGTTTTCAATAACGACTTGCACGGATCGGTCCAGCTGTTTTCCGGCCTGAGTCTCTTCAGAAGTCGAACTGTTTGAGCCAACGGCCAGGGCGCCAATCAGAATCAACAACGCAATCACGATCTCCATGGTCTTACCTCTTTTCAGCGCCTGTCCCGTATTCAGCGGGACCGCATCGCTCAAAACTCACCAGCCTATGCACCGGATCTTCCACCAACCGAAAGGCCGGACCTGCCAGGGTCTCAAGAGCCGTTTGCAACGGCATGGGCCCCAATGTCCGATGTGGCTCCGGTAGCGGAAGGTTTATCAGGGTTCTTCGTGAGGAATCCGCCGCAGCCTCGGACACAAGACGATAGCCGCTTGGCCGTAATAGGTGCTCCACCGCCTGGCCTACGCTGATAACTGATGCAGGAAACTGGACCCTGACGATTGCCGATAGCAGATGGACCTGCGACAAGGTTGGGACTGCGCGCACTGTTGCATAGCGACCTACCTGGACCTCATCGGCAAATGCTCCATTGACGGTAATGAGCAAGGCCAGGGCCAGCGGGAGTTGCTGCCTCGGTAAACTGGAAAAAGGTGAATGGCGATGTATATCCACGTCGATCCTCACTGGTCGCCCACGCTATCGGCGACGACCCGTGCAGTATCCTTCCCTGTGTTTCTTGTCAGAAGTGAAAAGCCAATCGACTGACTGCGGGCTTTTCCGAAGTGCCGGTGAACAGCATGCTGCCTAATTTACGTAGACATTATGGAAAGCTTTTCATAATCTTTATTTAGGCAAGTAAGTGGTTATGTAAGGTTCGATGCCAAGTGGCCATATCCTCCAATCACTTATCTCTCGGAGACTTTGCATAATATCCGATGGCTGGTGGTGGGCCGCGATTCAGCGGCTTCAATGAAACGCCCTTCACAACTGTTGTAGCCATTGCAAAAGCGATTTGTTTTCCTTCCACGAGGGAATGTCCGGTGCCGGCGCCGGACTGACTTTTTCGATCGCCGCACGCCTCATTTCCAAGTTTGCCCTCGCATACAGCTCGGTGGTTTTGATATCGGTGTGACCCAAGAAGTCGCGCACGATATCCAGAGAGACGCCACCCTGAACCAGATGCATCGCCTTGGTGTGCCTACTATCTAGCCGGCTAGATAGACGGCACTATGTAGCCTCCCGAACTATGTAGGGTGACGTGGACGGAGCTGTAGAATGCGTCGGAATTTACCGATCGGAAAGTGCACAGACGCGACCAGCCACGCTACATAGTTACCGGGTGCTATAAACTGTTGAGGAAGCTCATAAGCCGATCATCTGCTCGGAAGCGTGCTGGGCTTCCCTGCGGTGGTGTGGTCTTGGCAAGTGCTTGCTCTTTCATAGCGAGTGTGGCCTCCAGATAGATCTGCGTGGTCTCAACGCTTTCATGGCCTAACCAGAGCGCAATAACGGCGCGGTCCACGCCTGCTTGCAACATCTCCAGTGCCATGGTGTGCCGAAGCAGATGGACAGTGACGCGTTTCTCCTTAAGCGACGGACACACTTTGGTTGCGGTGGCAGTATGCTTGTTAAGCATGTATTTCACCCCGTGAACACTCAAACGCTCGCCCTTGACGTTCGGAAACAGCAGGCGCGCCTGGCCCTTTGAGGGCTCACGCAACCAACCCTTGAGTACGGCGACCGTCGGCTTCGCCAACGGCGTGCAGCGCTCCTTGCGGCCTTTGCCGATCACCCGAACATGCGCGCCCGTTCCGAGCATAAGGTCATCGCGTTTCACCCCGGTGATCTCGGACAGACGCAGACCGGTTTGCACCGCCATCATGATGAAGGCATGGTCGCGCCGCCCGAACCAGGTATGACGATCAGGCGCGTCGAGCAACGCATCGACTTCTGCACGTGTCAGGAAGCGCACCAAGGTGCGGGTGAAACGCTTACTGGGAATGGTAAGCACGCGCTGGATTTGGGCCGAATGAGTCGGGAGTTCGTAGGCGATGTAGCGAAAGAACGATCGAATCGCAGTGAGGCGTAGATTACGGCTGCGAACGCTCAGCCCGCGGTTCTTCTCCAAATGATCGAGAAACGCCACGATCAACGGCGCATCGATCTCCTCGAACAACAGCGCCGACGGCGGTTTGTGCAGACGCTGCTGCGTAAACTTCAGGAACAGACGAAAGGTGTCGCGGTAAGAGCAGATCGTGTGGGGGCTGACCTGGCGCTCCTGCATCAGCCGCTGCGTGAAGAAGCGCTCCAAAAGCGGAGCCAGGCTGATAGTGGCGGTCATGACCGCTGCTCCCAGTGTTGTTCGAGCCGCGCCATCGCCTCGCGCATCAGCTCCGGTGAGGCGCTCAAGTACCATTGTGTATCGGAAACATGCACATGGCCGAGAAATGCGCTCAAAAGGGGTAGTAAGCGCTCGGGCTCCTGATGGGATCGGTACCAATTGAGTAACGTGGTGGTAGCGAATCGATGCCTCAGATCATGGAGACGCGGTCCATGACTATCGGCAGCACCGCGTAAACCGATCTGTCGCGACACCGCATAGAAGGCCCGGTGAATCTGTCCGCTATCGAGCCGATTGCCCCAACTGGAGACGAACAAATACGAGGATACGGGTCGCCCTGCCCAATGACGCTGGCGTCGGACAAGATAGTCGGCGAGCACCGTGCAGGTCGAAGCATGCAATGGCACCAATCGGTCCTTCCCGAACTTGGCGCCGCGAATCGTTAATACCCCGGCCTTCAGATCGACATCTTCAACCCTGAGATTACGCGCTTCACTTAACCGTAACCCCGAGACGCTGAGCAGTCCGAATAGACAATAGTAGACCCACGGCAACAAGGCACAGCGCTTGCGGTGACGTGGCGAGAGTGGCCTGTCGAGCGTGGCACGCAGTAGCTGCTGAACCTCCTGCTCAGAGTATAGGTAGGGTCGCGCGCGCTTGGGCCGGAACGGCAACACCCCCGCAGGAGGAATCTGAGTCCGCGGGTCAGTGGCGCTTCGATAGCGCGCAAACAGGCGCACGAAGCTCAAACGCTGTGCCGCCCGCGTATCGGGTTGTCCGCCCGAGGGTTGTGTTGCCCAAGCAAGTGCCAATCGGAGCGTGATATAGGAGGCGCGGTGCTGCTCGAGGAAGCTAACGAAGTCAAGCAGCGCCGGCCCAGCGTGCTGTAGCTTGAAGCCGAGGCTACGTCGCATGGCAAGGTACTCCTGGACGGCTTGTCGTAGCGTATTCATCGCACACCTCCTGGCCACGGCAAGGCGAGTGTGCGCAGCGCATCGAGATCGACCTTGGTATAGATCTTCGTCGTCTCGGGGCTTTTGTGACCTAACAGTTCGCCGATCTGTGCGAGGGAGGCCCCTTGACGTAACATCTGCGTGGCCAGTGCATGGCGAAACTGGTGCGCCCCGGTAGTGGGCGCCTCGATCCCAGCACGCAGGATCGCATGTCGAACAATCGATCCGACCGCGCACTGGGTCAGAAAACCCCGAACGGGGGCTCTGGCGCGCAAGAATACCCGGCGACTGGTGGATTGCGGTCTTCCATCGCGCAGATAGGCCACGATCGCTTCGCCGACCTCCTTCGGCAAGGGAAGTTGGGTCCGACGACCGCTCTTGCCGTGTACGCTCAAACAGCCGGCTTTCCAGTCAATATCCTCGAGTTCCAGGAAGGCCACTTCCCCAGAACGCAACCCCAGCCGGGCGAGTAACAGCAGGATCGCATCGTCGCGCCGCCCAACTGCAGTGCGGCGATCGATTTGACTGAGCAGTCGGCGTACTTGATCGGTCGCAATCCCTCGGGGAATCGAGGGCATCGACCAGTTCGCCACGCACGGGACGACAGTGGCCAAATCCAATTGGATCGCTCCGCGGTAGCGTGCGTACTGCAAAAACGAGCGCAGCGCGGTCGTGAGGAGCTTCGCGCGCTTTAACTGCAGCTGAGGCGCCTGTCGTTGGACAAACCCGATAACATCCGTCGCACGCAGACTCGACAGCTTTACCGGCCCAGCGCCGAAACGGTCGTTGAGGAACCGGTCAATGAACGGCACGTAGTTGACGATCGTCGCCTCCGCCAGCACTCGCTCCTCGCGCAGATATTGCTTGTATTCCTGAGCGCACTGTTCCGCCGGCGTTGGTTGACGTATCGGTATCTTTTCAGCGGAAATCACCTTCTCACGACGGAGAAACTCGATGAAATGCCCGAGTGCGGCCCGATCCCCCTGGTTCGGTCGTCGCCGTCGATATCGACATCTTAAAAACCGCGTCGGATGTTCAGAGGCGATGCGGCGGGGTTGAACATCTGACTGTTTGATCCATCTGCTAAAGCACGCAGCGAGCATTACTTGCCGGTGAATGTAACGCTGGGCGTATCCCTGTTGACTCAATAACTCCGCAAATGGGTTCAGATAGGCCGCAAGAGGGCCTTCCGGCACTCGCGATAAAACCAAATGATCGTTGATTATGTACTTCACGGTGGACTCCTCCCCCTGTACGGGGTAAATGGAAGGAGCCAAGACTATGTCGCGTCCGTCGTCTGCGTTCAGCAGAAAAATAAGGTTCCAAAAGAAAATGCGCTACATAGTCCGGAAGACTACATAGTGCCTCAGCGTATGAGGGGTGACTTTTTGTTTGAAGTGAGGATAGCGCTCACGTACTTTTTGCAGGTACTTTTGCAGAATGTAATTGACGCCAACACGCGTCAATGCGTTCCCGAACTTGTTTCGGAACAACGGGCGGTCATAATTTTCGGGAAGTGCCAGATTGTTTTCGTCGATGTATTGCCGCAGTAGAAGGGCGGTATTTTGCATCAACGGCACGATTCGAACCTTACGCCCTTTACCCAGTATTCTGACTTGGGCAGGCGCTTCCAGGCGCACATCTCCGGCTGTCAGGTCGATAAGTTCCTGCACACGCGCACCGGTGTCATAAAGAACACTGAGCAAAACCGCATCCCGTCTACCGTCAGATCGTTTGAGATCCGGTTGCGCCAAAAGTGCGGTAAGAAGGTCCTTATGTAGATAGCTCACTTCGTGGCGAACATATCGGCGCAGTGGAATCGCGAGTATCCGTTGACATTGTAATAATAACGAGGGCTCTTCGACCTGCAGATAGCGAAAGAACGCATGAACTGCAGCCAGGCGTTGATTGATTGTACGGATCGAGCAATCGCGTTCATGCTGCAAATGGTTGAGGAAAGCGTCAATCAACTCCGCATTGATTTGCTCGAGCTCGAGTTTTTCAATGGAGATCCCTTTGACATCCCGACAGAATCGCAGCAGCAGCACAAACACGTCTCGATACGCCTTGATGGTATTCGGACTCAAATTCCGCTGACCCGAAAGATAATGACCGAGGAAGTGGCTGATATGCACAGACAAAGTTGTTGGCTTCATGATCACCTCCCTTGCGGTATCACGCCGCCAAATTGCTGGTTCATTCGCTCCGTCAAGTGAGGGAATAGCTCCGCGGTGAGATGAAGGTATTTCTGCGTGCCCGTGAAGTCATGATGGCCGAGATAGGCCACGAGGAAGGGCAATTTGGCATTCAGGTCGGCTCCTTCCTTATACCATTGCAATAGCCGGTGAACGGCAAAAGTGTGGCGAAGATCATGTAATCGTGGCCCCTTGCCCCGTCCGCCGTGAGGGATGCCACTTTGAAGCAACACTCTCCGGAACAGGTGGTAGATCGTCGTGGAACCCCACGCGGCCTGCCGAGCTGACGGGAAGAAATAGCCGTTGGTCTCCTGCTTTACCAATGTGTGTCTTTCCACTTTCTCGGCATAGCGTCGCAATCGCTCCACCATATCGATGGCAGGCGGCACCAGACGATCTTTACCGAATTTGCCATCCCGTACCGTAATAACGCCCTGTTGCAAATCAACGTCACCGACTTTCAAATTCAGAACTTCGCTCAGTCGAAATCCGCAGCCGTACAGCAGGCGATAAATCTCGGGCAGGATGATATGTCGGAGTAGCGACATTGCGCTGGGCGGAAGGCAGTCAACGGTGTGGAAAATTTGGTGTATTTCCGCGTGAGTAAATATTCTCGGAGCGAACTGATAGGCCCGACGAGGGCCGACCCCATCAGGTGGGACATACGCGGTATACCCGAGCCGTAACATCAATCGTGACAACTGCCGAACGAGAACAATTCGACGCTGAACCGTTGATGCTTTCTGGTGCGGTTTTTGCGCTAACCATTCATCCATCAGTTCTTTGGGCAGTTCGTTTGGCTTGACATCCTTGCCACATAGGAAGCGGTCCAGTTCTTTGAGTACCCACGCCGGCGTGTCATATTTATATCCACCGGCTCGCTTCTCCCGAACGAGCCGCTCCATCAGCGGTGCCAACGGGCTTTCATAGCCGTAGTCGTTATACTTCGTCGACATGCCCCACCTCCTGGACGGATAACGCAACCTGCCGCAACGATTCGACGCTGGCCTTTGCATAGATCATCGTTGAGTTCATCGAAGCATGCCCCAAGATGTCCGCGATCACCGAAAAAGGCACGTCGTCTTCCAACAATCGGGTTGCCAGGCTATGCCGGAGTGAATGCAATCCGTGCCGCTGCGGAGTCCTGAAGTGGATACCGGCCAGCTCCTTCCAGTAACTGACGATGTGGGAAAGCCGAGCGTTTTTCGTGAACGGCCTGAATGGTGGCTTTAAGGTGAAAAAAACCTCTCGACATTGCGTTATCGGGCGCACCGACTGGATGTAATCAATCAGCGCATTGCCTACTTCCTCCGTCAAAGGTAGACGCAACGGCAATTTCGTTTTGGCCTGTGTGAAGGTGATGGTTTCCGCAGCCCAGTCGATATGATCCAAGGCCAGCGCCTTGATATCACCGGACCGCACGCCCAGCCGGCAAGCCAGCAGTAGAATCGCATAATCCCGTTTGCCTCTTGGTGAGTGCCTGTCAATCTTGTCCAACAACTGAGCTAACAACCCCTCGTCCCAGACCGATGGGATCGAGGCTCGCTGGGGAGAGAACACACCCGGCAAGCTGCTACTCAAATCCTGGTTCAGTCGATGTGTGAAAAACAGAAATCTGAGGTACATGCGCACACTTGAAACGGTTGCGGCAACCGTCTTTCGGCTATAACGCGACAACGAGTAGACAAAGTCCGACAAATCCTCGGGGTGTATCTGGTTGAAGTTTTTTACATCGCGTCTACCCAGGAAGTCGAGGAACAAGCCGACTTGTCGCACATATTCATTCACTGTATGAGGGCTGAGGTAACGTTTCTCCTCGCAATATTTTTTGAAATCGTGCTGGCTTCTTTGCATGGTGGCGGGTATGCAGAGTTTCCCGGCATGCGTTTTGCCACGCTCGAAATAGCCGAAACGGGCGAACTGCCACAATAGCGTTAGGCCATACTCAGCATGTTTTTTCCAGCCCTTTAGCGCCCGTATCGGCACACGAGAATTGATTTGGTGGTGCTCCAGGAAATCCAGAATGAGCTGTTCACGCAGCCTTCCTTCATGACCCTGCTGGTGAGCAAAGACAACAAGTCTTCGCCATACGCTTTGATAGCGACGAATCGAACGCTGGTTGTACTGGAGTACCTGGAGCTGTCTTAAGGCGTTAAAGACCAATTCATCCAGTGAAGGTTTCCTGGATTTGGATGCATGGGAATTCATACATAATCCTCCGTCAGTTCGTGGTGGCCACATGGCCACGGACCAACTTAACGGAAATATTATGTAAGGTATTCGGGAGGTAACCCGTTGATGTTATTGCAATCGAGGCAGCAGCTTTACATAACCACTTACTTGCCTAAATAGACCGAGACAATCTGAATGCGCGCGTGACCCAGCTCCTGGGAAATGGTAAGGCGCGCCTGTTGATCCAGCTGACGTTGCTCCGGACTCAACTGCTTTGAGGTCGGTCCGCCGGCAGCTGGTGACATCCAACCGGTCAGCTCGTGATAGCGTTGTTGCGCATAAGCGTGTCGCAGACCGTGCATCCGAGAGAGTCCGGCATTGGCTGTCTGCCGCTCGTATAAACGAAGCTGCTGCACGTAGTTTCGATCAGCCGGGATTAGACTGCCGTTACCCACCGCTCGCTTTATCCTATCGAGCAACGTTCGTTGTTCTGCGTTGCGTATCGGAACGACTCTCTCTTTTCCCCCCTTGGTCCAGGAAGCCTTCAACAGAATATGGTCGCCACGATCCGCGAACCCGGGCTGGAACTTGATCGCCTCCTCCCGGCGCAGGCCGAAGGCCTGTTGCAGCTGCAGGCTCAAGCGGATGTGCGGATCCGGTATCTTTTCCAGATCCGGTGCGTCTAATGCTTTCGCCTTCGAGCTGTTGGTTACGAACTGCCGGTCGGGAATGCCGTAGTGGTCGTTCGATCGTGCCACCACATTCTGCTTGTCCACTTTCTGCGCCCACCAGCGCAGCACCGCCATCCGGTTCTTGATCGTACCGGTGGAGAGTTCCTGTTCCATCCACTGCTTCACCAGCGAATCGACATGCTTCGGTTTCAGGGAACCGGCGTTCATCCCGTGGAATCCCAGCGCATGCAACTGATCCGCGATCTGCATCAGATGATGCGCCCGCTTGCTCTGGGTGCTGTAGCTGCCATCCCGGTTCTGACGGCAGAGCTGTTTGAGTTGGTAGTTCAGGTCTCTCAAGGTGCAATCTCTGTCTGGGTCACGGTAGGAATGCCGGTCACCCGGCACCCCCCGTACAGATCCGTACGTGCGCTGCTAACGCATACGGCTCCTACCTCGAGTGTTTGGCGCGAAACCGCTGTTCAGGGTAAGGATGAACAATGCGTGCTTTAACAAGGCGCTTGTCGACCCAGGGGCTGAACTTATCCCAATTCAACCGAGTGCGTTGGCTGCGTCGCTGTAATAGTTTCATCCACCGCCGAACGATCTCCAGACGAAAGCGACCAATCGCATTACTGTTACCAGGGACGCCGTAATAATTGACGTGCCCCCTGACAACCTGATTAAGCCACTCCAGGTTTTCGATCACTGGCGAATGCATACGTTGCCGCAGTACGCGCTTCACTTCCTGAATTTGTTTGATCAATCTCTTGCTCGATGTCTTTCGACCCAGCTTGAAGTCGCCCCGTTTGCAGGTTGTGCAAAAGTGCGTAAAGCCGAGAAAGTCGAATGTTTCCGGCTTCCCTTCTCCACGCACCGCACGTTGCGACATTGCAAAGCGACCAAAACGGATCAGCCTGGTTTTCTCCGGATGTATAGCTAAACCAAAGGCTTGCAGCCTCTGCTTCAGCTGACCCAGATACTCTTTGGCCTCCCGCTCGTATTGAAAGCCAAGGACAACATCGTCGGCATACCGCACAACGGTGACCGCCCCTTTCGCTTCCTTCCGTCGCCACTGGTGACTCCAGATGTCAAACACATAGTGGAGGTAGATATTTGCCAACAGGGGTGATATCACCGCGCCCTGGGGGACTCCCCGTTGGGCTGGGTGGCGTTTCCCCATATCGTCAGCTGTACCCACCTTGATCCACCGAACGATCAACTTGATCAAGCGTTTATCTTGCACACGGTGCTGAACCATACGGATGAGCCATTCGTGATCCACGGTGTCAAAAAACCGCTGAATGTCCAGATCTAACACCCAGTTCACCCGCGTACGCGTAATGCTCCATGCGAGTGCGTCTAACGCGTCATGCTGACTTCGCTGTGGCCGAAATCCGTAGGAGAAGCCCATAAAATCGGTTTCGTAGATTTGGTTGAGTATCGTGACGGCCGCCTGTTGGGCGATTTTGTCTTCGACACACAGGATACTGAGCGGTCGTTTGGACCCATCCGCCTTAGGGATTTCCACCCGCCGTGCTGATTTGGGCCTGTATCTTCCATCCTGTATCCGTTTACACAAATCCCCGATTCGATCCTCGAGGCCTTCCTCGTATTGACTCCAGCTGATGCCATCCACGCCTTCCGCCGCTTTCCGCTTAAGCTGATAAAAGCTCTCTTCCAGCAGCGTCGGTGTCAGATGATGCAGCAATGTGGTGAACGATTGTTTCCTATGCCTAACGGCTGATTCACGCACACGAGTAAGACGTGACATCGTGAGATCCCAGCGCTGTGTCTGGTCACGGGCGCACTCACTCGTGTTCCTCTTGGTCAAGGCCCTTCCCTCCACGGGCTCCGCCACACCCGAAAGTGCTTTGTTCGCCTGCTTCAACGGTACTACGGCCTCGTCCGACTTCCTGGATGGACGATACAGTGGCATGTCTACTAATTCATTCATGTCTGTATTCTCTCGCTAGCTCAATTTCGTGAGAGACCCCTTCCAGGACCTCCCAGGTTCCGTACATTGAACTTCTCCGCATGCATAAGGTCTGCCGACCCCGCCGGGCAGGGACATCGACCTCACCAATTCGGTCAACCCCTTGTTGCTTTCCGCTTCACTCAACAGCGTCAGCACCCGGAAATGAAACATAAATTTCGTGGCTCAATACTTAGCCTGCGGTCTCCTCTACTAACACTTCACTCTTGACGTTACCGGCAACAGCGCATAGCTCGAGGCCAGGGCGGCAGGTTAGGCCTTACCCCGTGCGGGACTTCCACCCGCTATTCAATGCCAGCTTTCCTGGCGTACTAAGTGTTTATGACCATTCAGCAGCCATGGCTGACTGAATCCGCTTTCGCGAAACGGCCCTGGGACACCACTCCCGTACGACCTGAACATGCCTGGTCTCAGGCAACACTGGTTTATCCCTGATGGGTAAAGGCCCAGTGCGGACCCAACTTGCCCGGTTTCGGGCGTTTTCGATGGTGGTTGCACCTCCTTAGTTGATGGAGCGGAATAGATTTCCGCGGTGGATGAGATATGAGCATCAGCAGCGATCGCCAATGGTGATTTGCTGAGCTCGTCGGGTGAATGGCAGGCTGCTGCCTGCCGGAAAGCAGATCGAACGATCTGCTGGGATAGGAAGATGGATCGACGGTGGGTTACCGTTGCGCTTCAATTGATCCGATTAGCGCGATTGCCACTGATACACGTAGTGGCCACGGATAAAATCATCGACTACTTCTGTTCTGAGGGCGCAGTGTAAGAACAGATCATCCCGCTGTCATCCAGAAAATCGGCTGCAAACCCGCGCCGTTTCCCGGATTGCCGCCCTCGTCACTACCCCACTTCGTTCGCTAGTGACGATGGCGACTTCGGTTCAGGCACGCCGTGCGCCAGGCATCCGCCTGTCACGAGGCCTGCTGCTAATCGGCTGGTCCCACTTAAAGGATAAACTGAAAGACTGATATCACTTACCTTGCATTTAGCCGGTTCTGGAAATCAGCGACCACCTTCAGAATGTCCTCAAATGTCGGCACCTCACCATAGAACATTTCCTGCTGCATACTTTCATAATCGGCCTGCCACGCGGGAAGATCGTCGGCTGAGGGTACCAGCTGCAGTTCCTGCGGATTTAGCGTTGAATAGTCAACCCACGTATAACGGAAGAACACCTGACGATGTGTGGCAATCCGATGGAATAGCGCGAGATCCCGGACAGATTCGTCACCCACTCCGGCCTGAATCATTCTGTAGAGGTCGTAGTAGTGGCGGGCCATCGATCGTCGCTGCTTTTTCTTGGCTTCCGGACGAAATGTCTCCTCATGCAGCAGCATTGCCTTTTCCAAGAATGTTCGCTCTGGCCGTACTGCCCTCACATCTGAGCCTGGCTCGGCCAGTAATTCCGGGAAAGCTTCTCTGATATAGGGCGTAATCTCGACGGATGCGACAGGCTCTGTATCTGACCGGGCGCCCATCTCAATCTTTACAGCACGACGAAGGTAGGCGGCCTGCTCCGGAAAGGCCGTTGGATACAACAACAGCAAGGTCTGCTCATCGGGATCGTCGGGATCAGGTTCAAGCGACCATTTGAGCGTGTCCGGTAGATCTGATGAGATCGATTCGATGAGTATCGGTTGAATCTGGTCACTGATACATTGCTGGCAGGCTTCCTTCAGCGCCTTGAGGCGCTTGGTCATCTGTTTCCTGCTGGGTGCTTGTTCCGGGGCATTTTCTCCACCAAAACCCAAGGCATCCCTGCCGATGACGATATCGATATCTTCAGAAAAACGTTCGATGAGATTCCAGCATTTGGATAACGATGTACCACCCTTAAACGTCAGGTGTTTTCCCCATTCGGGCAGATCGAACAATTTGCCCAGCGTCCAACAAACCCAGAAGTCCTTTTCGACAGCAATCTCGAACAGATTCAGTTGTGCGCCCGTCTCCGTACAAACGAGCCGGCGGCGTTCTTCCGACATCCCAATAAATTCTTTCATGCTGAGCTTTTCCGACCGGCCAGAGAGCGAAAGATATCTGCGATCCAGGCCGGGGCATACCGAATATCCTTTATCAGTTGCTTGCGTGCATCGTCATCGAGCCGACGATCGAGCTGTGCGATGACTTGCTGATCGACGTTCTTCCGGCTAATGTGGCGCAGTGCCTGGATCACCAACCCACTGATCTTTCCCGCAGTGGCCATATTGCGGGGAGTCGTGTGCTTCAGGATGATCTGGCGCTTGCCAACCTGGACAGTCCGCGAGCGACCATCCGTTAAATAAACGACCTTCATGGGAACTTGTGTGGAAAGCCCAAGCAAATTGGCTGCGTAGGCCCCAGAGGGTTGAAGCCGGGTGGCGTCGCGACCTGCAAGTGCGCTTGCAATATCATCCGTCGATGACTGCAACGGACCCAACTGGGGATCAATTTTCGGGTAATCGTACAGTCCCCGGGCCAGCAGGCGGATAAGGCCGCTGTCCCGATGCCGCATCAGTGCAATATCGACAGCCCGGCGGGTACCAAGATCAGTAAAACTGTCGGGGGTAAAGACCCACCCCCGCTTGCGGCCCTGAATCCGGCGAAGGATCTTACTGTCGGTACTGTCTACGTGCTTGCCCATATTTTTGTAAGAAAAATGTACATCTTTTTCTTTCAAAATAAAAGTGCTATTCAGGGCCTGGTGGGAGGCATATGAAAATCTAGTGCAGCGAGATTCGCCCCGCAAGAAGCGGGGCATTCGATTAAATTATCAGCGTTTTTCTACGCTCACATTGCCCTGAGCGCGGCCTCATAGGCCTGATCCAGATCGCCCCAGTCGATGCTGCCACCTCGGGCCTCACCATGCCGGTAGGCCTCGACCAGCAACCTCGACGCCTGGAAGGCCGCATCCCTGCGACGAATCGTTACCACACTTGCGTCCGGCATTGGCCACGGTTCATCATCGCGCAACGTCTGTTCGACCGTAAACAGCAACGGGCTATCGCCCGTCTCTTCATAGTCATCGAGCAATAACGGCACCGTTGCGGTGTCCTGCCAGATGTTGCCTTGGTCGAACAGAGTCTCGGCCTTCCTGACCGCTTTTTCCGAATTGTCGGCCTTGATGCCGACCATGACACGGTGCTCATAGGGCAAGGTGTATTGAATAACATATTTCATCATGATCTCCTTCTGATTGGTTACAGGGGGAGACCATCACCCACCAGGGAGATGACCTCCCCGATGGGTATGGCTAAGAACTCAAGTCGTTGACTTGATCGGTATATTGAACAGCATGCGTGCTATGCTTCAGTCCTCATGCGGCTGCAGGATTGTGACGACAGGTTCGCCATGATCACCCGGACCGATGATCAGTTTCAGCGTCACCGGTTTTGCCTCGGTGGAAAACCCATCACGCGGAACCCGGTAGAGCTCATACAGCAACTCTCCATACAGCAACCGGTCATTGGAACGCTCACTGGTTTGAATGGCAAAGGCCGCCATGAACAGCACGTCATAGAGCCTTCCGGACTGATCCTGAAAAGGCTTTTTCTGATTGTCGCTGTCGGTCCAGGCCACACAGTCGGTCCAGACCGCGGATGTCAGAGCAACCGGAAACCTGAACCCGATCTCCTCTGCCATGGGACCCGCATCAACCAGTACTCCATCTTCGAGCGCCTGGGCACGGGTATAGGTGGAAATCACCTCGCCGAAAATGGACTCGGCAGTCTGTATATTGGAAGCGTTTGACATGATCTATCTCCTTGTTGGATAAGCGCCAGGTCGCACCTCCTTCCCTGCCGGGGAAGAGCGTGCTTTCCCGGCAGGGTTGGTAAAAAATTATCGAACCGTCACAAAATTCCGCGGCTCGCAAACGAAACGCTTTCACCGGCGGTGACCACGAAGTGGTCCAGCACCCGCACGTCAACCAGCGCCAGCGCGTCTTTCAACCTGCGGGTGATCGCCTCGTCTGCATGACTGGGTTCAGCCACCCCACTTGGATGGTTGTGGTAAAAAATTATCGCGGCAGCATTCAATTGAAGTGACTGCTGCACCACGACCCGCGGATGAACCGAAGCGCCATCAATGGTGCCGTGAAACAACTCGGCGACGTCGATGATCCGATGGCGGTTGTCGAGGAACACACATCCGAACACCTCGTTCTTGTATCCAGCCAGTCGCAAACGCAGATAACTGCACGTCTCCTCCGGGCTGGTCAGCGTTTTCCCCGGCTGGTGCTGTTCGGCTAACAGAGTCAGCGCCAATGCCTTGAGTGTTTGCTTCTCCGTGTCGTTCAGTTCAGATAACGAAAAACCATCAAATCGGTTTTTCTTTCTCTTCGTTACGGTTGATGCCGTGGTGGTCATCACTGATCTCCTCAAACAGAGGGGAGACCAGTCCCAGGGGGAGTGATCCCCCAAGGGTGGAAGTGGGCCGGATAACGGGTTATCCGGCGGGTGTGGATTTACGCAGCGTGTTCCTGTTCTTTATAGAACGGCTGACCGTCGACCTTGGCCCATGACACACGCAACAGTCGGGCCTTGAGGCTGACACCGGTCTCTCCACTCTTTTCGCCGCTCTTAAAGATGAAGGTATCCGCATACAGGTCACTGAGTGTGAAGCCGATCAGCACCTTCAGTTTGCCCTCGAGTGCCGGCTGAACCTGGCGTATGACTTTCTGCGCCTGGATGCCGGACACACGACACTCGAAATGGGTGTACTGGGCGTTGTCGACACTGCCGCGAAGCGCAGCGATGGTGACACTGAGGAAGGGAGTACCCTCCTTGGGCATCACCTCACGGATGCGGTTGAGATACCCGATACCGCTGGTGTGAAGATCGAAATACTTGGGACTTTCGTTGTTGGACATAGCGCTTTCTCCAAAGGGTTCATTTGGTCCGGAGAAGCAGGCCCTGGCGGGAAGGCTTCCCAGACAGGGTGGTGGAAACGGAGGTTAATTTCCGTTTCGTTGAAGAAGGACCGACGACTTGCATCGCTGCACCTGCTACCCGGTCCGAAGGTGCCTGGTTGCCACTGAGTCCGCAGTGACCACGTATAAAATCGATTTTTTCAGGCTGCATCAGGCGGCACTCGACGCTTCGCAGACGTAACGCAGGTATTTCAGCATACCGCGGGCATTGGCGAAGGCGGGGTGCTCGGCGATAGTCTGGTTTGGAAACCAGTTGGCGATATCCTCGGCCAGGGCCACGCTTCCGCCACCAACAAACAGGATACGATCCAGCTCGATGCCAAGACCCAGCTGCCGGCGGGTTTCTGCACGAATCCGTTCTACGACCTGCTGCTTGGCCGACTCGACCAGCGATGCAATGTCGTAGTCCCTGCCGTGCAGCCGTACCACCCGGTGCTCTACCGCCTTCGCCACCAGCTGTTCTCCCAGGGCCTCCAGATCGAACCGCTCCTGGATCCCATTGGCCACCTGTTGTTTCACATCCAGCATCCCACACGGCAGGGAGCCGGACGAACCATGGATGACGGCCTGATCCTTCACCACCACGAAATCGGTGGTTCGGCCACCAATGTCCACGATGGCGGTGGGAATGGCAAGTCGCTCCTCATCGATTGCCGCCCCTCCCTTCCGTTCGACGATCACATCGTCGTACCAGGCGGCCAGCGCTTCAGGGATCACCTCATGAAAGGCGATGCCCGCCGGCAATCGTTCGCCTATTGGCTGCACCGACTGCTTGAGACTCATGCGTTTTTTCTCCAGCGTGTTGTGACGTTGGCTTCCATCCTGGAGATAAAACGCACTGACCGGCAGGCCTGAAACCGCATGCAGGGTCTGTCCGCCCAGTCCCGCCTGCTGCAGCGCATGTTGAACGATGGCCCGGTTCAATCCTGAGAAGGGGTACCCCTCGAAATGGGTGGCTTCACCGTCCACGGCACCGACCGAGTAGCAGGTTCCCTCGGTCTCATACTCAAAGATGCGCTGCCGGCCCTGATGGATCCAGGTCACACCCGAACGTCCCACCCGGGCGCGTGAGGGAATGACGATCAGTCGTCCATCCGGCAAAGCGACCTTGGTGTAGGCGTATCCATCGTCGAGACCGACGGGGGTAATGGACGAACTGTCTGTCATGATAATTCCCGTTTTTTCTAGTTGCCGGCGATCGATACCGGGGGCCAGCCCTACCCAACCACTTTACCCAATGCGGCAAACGGCTTACCGGCGCTACCTGCCGTTGTTTGCGGCACTTTCGGATTAGGCACCGGGTTGACCGAAGTGCCCCTCATGGCGCCTTCAGGTCTGGGTGAGAAAGCCATCACCGGGAGCGGTCGTTTTGCAACCGCCGTCCCTTGCAATGTGCGGCACTCCTGGCGAAAACCCTGCACCAGCAATCCACGCAACCACTCCTGACGCCGATTTTCCGGGACGCGCCGCAGCCGATTCAGGATGATCGCTTCCAGCGCGATACGATCATCGAGCTGCACGGCAACCCGTGTTCCGGGTCCTCTCTTCGGCATGTCGCTGGCATCCTCCCGGCACTTGAATCAGTGGTGGATTATCCCGCCGACCGGAAGGCACGCCAGCGCAATTCCAGTCATGGGCTTGTCTGGTTTTCGCTGTTCGCCGGGTGAGGGCTCGAGATCTTGGTTGCGGGATGCAAAGCGGTATTGCCGACAAACCCATTTGGGAAACGCAGCTTCCGCGGAATCAGCGGTGCCTGGCGTTCGCCATTCAACACATCCGCCGGCAACACCCCCATGAGCTGTGCCGCCCGCTTGCTCTCTGCGCTACCCCGGCGGATCGACGGACGATCTATACCCAGAAACCGATAGCTCTGGGGAATGACAAAGAGAGATCGGATTTTACGGGCACAAAGATTGAGCTCACTCTGGCAGGCTGCGCGGTCAAGTAGTCCGATGTGGTTGGCAGTCAACGCGGTACACACCAGGCTGTCATAGGCCGACAGGTGCTTTGCACCCTGATAGGCGTAGGGGTTGGCAAACTGCAGCGGCATACGGAATGGTTGCCGGGATGCAGCTGTGCTGATTTCGATCGATTCCATCTGCTGCAACAACGACGCCAGTGCCTGCTGACGCTGCCGGATCAGGGCTCCAGCCGCCTCGATGCCTTCATGTACCTTGATCAGCCACCAGTCGGCGTAAGGGTCGTCATTGCGTGCCGCCTGCCAGATCACCCGCAACCGGTCGGCAAACCCCACCAGCCCGATGATCGGCGGCTTGTCGGGGGTACCATTTCGGCCGCGAACGAGCTGCTGAGCCTGACGCGTCTGAATCGTCAACCAGACCTGGCCGCGCAGTGGACCTACCGCTGCGGGGGCGGGTGCTACCCGGTTGTCGCCTGGGTCATGCGGAGGTGTGATCGGATCTTCCACGTTCATGGGGCCTCAGCTCGATTCGTTTCGTGTGGGGCCAATGAGCGCACGGAGCAGGTTTTCAGACAAGATAAAACCGGAACACCGGCCGTCGGGTTTTCACCGGAGTTCGATATTCGACGCGTGATTCCAGTGGAATCACCCGGATGAGTGACCAATCCCGGAAGAATGGGGCGGGTGATGGACGGTTCAGGAGTTTACTTCGTCACCGGAGTTCGATATTCGACACCTGATTCCAGTGGAATCACTCCGTGGGCATTTTCGATGTGTCGCAATCAGCGGCCGGTAGCAGGCGTTTGTAGGTTCCCAGACACTCGCGTATCGAGATCAGACTCGCCCGACTGACAGCCAGGCGTTGCTCCCGCTGGTGGTCACTCTGCGCAGGCGCAGAGACTCCGGCAGCGGCTGGAGTGCGCTGACTGCCTGCTTCATGCCCCTCCCGACGCTGCCTGACCTTGAGACCGAGATTCGGCTCGAATTTCCCCTGTTTCGCAAGCCTGCACAGTGAGTTCAGGAAACGGATCTCGTCGTAGATTGGCTTCATCCCCTTCTTCTCCGCCAGAAAGCGACCCTCCAACTCATCGAGGATGGGTTGGCGCTGCACTGGCGGAACCGTCGCCAGGTACCGGTCGGCGATCCCGCGTTGGTTGTCGCCAAGACGTTTGGGGTAGACCAGCGTGGGATCCTTCACTCCCCCGAGTTCGAATTTCGTCACCGCGGTAGTTGTTGTAGTTGTTTTTTTATTTATATAACTACAACTACTACTACCACCGGAGTTCGAATTTCGAACCCGGTCATTTTTCACCAAGTTCGAATTTTGGTCATGGCGATCATCCGGTTGCTGGTCCGTCACCAGCGCTCTGCGTAGTTGCCGCACCACATTGCCGGTGAAGGCGAAGAATCGCCGGCGATGCCCCGGCGAGGGCGCGACGATCAGCTGCAGCCGGCGTTCGATCGGGTGCTCCGGGGCCAGTATGTTCCGTCCCAGTGCAATGTCCTCGTCCATCGAGCGCAGAACCCCCCGGGCAACCGCCCGGACACGGGAATGGCTGTGCCCGGTGGCCTTCTGCAGAAAGGTCAGATAGTCGGCATCCAGATGGCAGGCATCGGCCAGCGGCAGGGGTTCGTCGTGCAGCGCGTAGACATTACCCCGAAAGCGGCCACTGCGCATGCGCACCCGACGACAGTGGGTCAGCCAACGGGTGACACGCAGAATGGCAATGGATCTGGCAATGGTCGAACGGGAAGCGACATTGGCCATGTTGCCGATGGCGTCATAGCCGGGAAACGCGGTGTTGCCTCCGGTCTCCTGCACTCCCAGCATGATGACCATCCACACCAGCTTGTCCACCGGCTCCAGTACCGGGTCCTTGATTACGGTGGTCGGAAACGCATGATGCCGTGTCCCTAGAAAGAGCATGCTCTCTGCGTCGCCTCCCGCGGAGGGATCCTGCGCCTGGGCAACGGTCTGTTCGATCAGCGCATCGAGGGCGAGCGTCTCCGGGCGCAGCGGCTCATTCATCGCCGCCCTCGTCGTCGCGTCCGGTCAGGTTGCCGTACTGCGCCCAGCGCTGGGTCAGATTCCAGATGGCACGCAGCGGAACATCGGTCTCCCGTTGTAGCTGCAGATACCCCTCCGGGGTGAGCAAGCCGCTACGCTCACCTTCGGTGAGGCCCGACCAGGCATCCCACAACCGGTGTGAGCTCGTCTCATCCGGTTCCGCGGGTCTGCCCACCGAAGGGGTTACCGACAGGATGCGGCGCAGCCGGGTGTAGTCACGGGTGTTCACACCGTAGAGAATCTGCACCATCTCATGCGGGGCGTCGGCCGCAATCAGCGTACGCAAGGTCTCTTCGGACTCACGCTGCTCGCGCAGGCGATCGATCATCGGCCAGTACACCTGGCGGTTTAGCCCGATCTCCAGACAATGGGCGCGCAGTGACTCGATCCGATAGAGATCGGCCAGATTCATCTCGCGCAGCGCCTCGATCTCCCGGGGACCAAATTTCATGCTGCGCAAGGCGGTCTGGTCACCTTCGGCCAGGCAGCGGATGGCGTACAGCAACACCGCAGCAACCAGATCCGCCTCTTTTGTCCCTTCCATCCGCGTTATCCCCAGATCCTGGCCCCGCTATCCGCGGCGGCCACCCGGATACGCCGGTAGGTGTCCATCAACTGGATCAGATCCTGCCAGTCCCGGTCATCGAGCAACCGCCACAGCCGGTAGCCGGACTGACCCGGGTCCAGCGTCCAGATACTCTTGAACAGCAGATCGGCATCCTGCATCTCCAACGCCCGCCGGAGAATGGAGCCGTCGGGCAGCAGCCGCAGTATTGATTCCAGCGGTGCATAGGTGAGTTCCGCGCAGGCAGCCAGCTGCCACCAGAGCATGGAGAGCTGACTCAGACTCTCCTCGTCCAGTTGCCCGGCGAGCACGGGGTCCGGTACGTCGCGCAGGAAGAAGCCCAGCCCGTCGGAGGGCAGCGGCTCGACCAGGTCACCAATGCCGTTGCGCTGTGCCAGACGCGCCGCCAGGGTCCAGGCCCGGCCGCGCAATGATTTGAGATCAGTGGGAACATTGTTCGTGATCAGTGTTGCAGCCGGCGGCTGCGGATCCGCTGCAGCGGTCGCATCCGCTTGCTCGAACGATCGATCCGGATCAGCAGTGGAGTCGGCCTGTTCAGATTGCTCCCTGTCGGCGGGCTGATCGATCTCCCGTGCAGGGTGCGCATCGCCCCCAGCGGGGTTGCGGTTCTCCACAACAGATGGTTCTACCTCCGCCTCCGGTTCGATCTCAGGGATAACCAGCTCCCGGCCGGCCAGTCTGGCATCCAGCACTACGCGAATGGTATGAATGCTGCTCTTCGTCTCCTCTGCAATTTCGGTCTCCAGCGCCTCACGCACTAAATCAGTGTCCCAGGCGGTTCCGTCATAGCGCTTGCACAGTGCGGCGAAGACTGCGCCGAATTCGTCACGGGCATCCTCGCAGCGCTCGTGCCAGACACTCTCGGCAGCCCGTTCCAGCGCGCGGATACGCTCCACCTGAGGCCGGCCCATGCCGTTTTCCAGCGCCTGGGGAATCAATGGCCACAACCGAAAGACAGCATATTCCATCTGCGAGATACGCCCCTGACTGACACGGTATCCCGCATCGCGCAGTTCGCGCTCCAGATGCCGCTGGGTCAGCTCCTCCAGTCCCCGCTCCTCGGCAAGCATCCGCCTGGCTTCGAGCACCGCGCGTGCTTTTTCGATAAAGGTGAGGTCACCCCGGAGATCATTCTCCCGAAGATGCGCCAACAGGACGTCAGACTCTCCGCGCCAGGGCCGGAGCAGACAGGGCACCAGTGCATAGCGACGCTCCCCGGTCTCCTCGAACAGCTGCTTCATTATCAGCAGCCGGGTGTTGCCGCCGGCCTGAACGATATAGTCGACTGCCCCCGGGCGTTGGGTGACTATCAGCGGTTGGTCCAGCCCCTGGATCCGGATCGAGTCACGGATACGATCGTACGCCGGGTTTGGTGTATGTCTCGGGTTGTGTTCGTAGGGCTGGATCCGGTCTATCGGCAGTTCCAGCGCCTGCGCCTGCACCTGCACGTGATCTGCCCGGGTGACTTCCACCGGGGGCGTCTGTTTATCCATCAGCTCCATCTCTCCTGGTAATTAATGAAGCAACCATCGCCGTTCGTTCGACAGCTGACCTGCGGCTACGGATATGTTCTAACGCCCGGGATCCGCCGGGTCGTCCCTGATCTGCCGCTGGAGGCATCCGCGGAAGTTTCGCCGCTGTTACGTTGCTCGCGATTCTGATCGATCACCTCCGCCACCAGGCGCGCTTCGAAGTAGAGGCGCCGACCCATCCGCCGCCGGGTTCCTGCCAGCGCCGCGGTAAACGGCTCCCTTTTCCGGTGCATCGCCATACGCAGTCCATTGGGCGTGCTGTGCATCACCTCAGCCAGGTGTTTCAGCGTCAGCAAAGGTCCGAAATGGGTCAGTAAATACTGGTGCGTCGCAGTGATGACATCACTCATCGGTTGTTCTCCCCAGTGTCGTTAATTGCCTTCCATGTTATCCGGCACGAGCAGGATCAATGAGTTCGAAAGCGCGGGGTACGCATGCCATAATCCGACTGGTTAAACTGCCGGAGAGGTGATAGCGGGGGGTGCCGCGGGAGATCACTCATGGGGAGGTCGATGCAGTCTGAAGCCGACCCGGCAAGTCACGCCGTGAGCGACATCAGCAACTTCACCAGCATCGACCGGTCCACACCCCCCTCCGTGGTCGCGCTCAGGCGGTAGACAGCGGCGATCAAGCCCGCTTTTTTTCTGGGTTCCATCGTTTTTTCGGAAGATGTCAGGAACTCGTCCACGATCTCGATCGCTGTGAGTAGAATCCCCTCTTCAATCGAGGCCTTGTAAGTTCTGCGCTCCCAGGCGATATCCCGCCACAGGATCAACTCCTCTTCACCGACCTGTCCGACTTCACCGATCTTTCCGATCTCCAGCAGGCCTTCGTTGTACCTGTCCGTGAACTCCCTGATCGCAGCGCGCGTCATCACCTCTGGCCGGCGTTGTGCATACCGTTCGAATTCCAACACGATTGCCAACTGTGCCGGTGTCAGACCTCTCAGTCCATCGCCCTCTTTGGCGCCCTGCCCCAGTGCCAGCCAGGAGAGGCTGACATTGGCTACCCGGGCAATGCTCACCAGTTTATCGGCACCGGGCACCGACACCCCGGAGAGATACTTGCGCAACATGCCTTCGGCGAACCCACACTTTTGTGCGAACTTGTATCCTGACTCTTCACCGATCACCTCTTTCAGGCGATCGGCAAAGGCAGCCGAGTCCCATTCGGCATTCGCGTCTATGTCATTGATTTTCTCTTTTCCGTTGCGCATCTGTGAGCACCGACAGGATTTCTGATGAGATATTAGAGATTCGTACTATAGTACTTATTGCGTAATTTAAAATATCATTTCTGTTGAACTCATGCCGGTAAGCTGTACCATGAACTCCGAAAGATCGGGTTCATCTGATAGAAACCGGGCAGAATGCAAGAATAATAACATGATAAATAGTATGATATTACGAATTTTCGCGTACCGCATACCCAACCCTGCACGGGGCTATGGCCATTTACCATCCCCGGCGCTAGTGACCGGTGTCGATGTGCCCGTTTGAATCGCTGCCATGGCCATACTCGATCAGGACGTCGTCGATCTGAATCTCGGCTGGCTGGTCACGGCACGGGATCTGAGTAGGAACGATCCCCAAAAGGCGGCAATCGTGTTGGGTATCGACGAAGCCAGGATGGCTTTGCTCTCCCATCTGACACTGCAGGAGCTGCTCACCATTGCCCGCTCCGGCATCCTGCTCCTGCGCCCGCGCTTCCGACCCGAATTCTGGATTGACCTGATCGCCGATTGCCGACGACCTTCACCGGTGACACGGCTCCAGGCGCTCGTGCTGGCCATCGAGGAAGCCGGAGAACGATGAGGCTGGACCTCATCGAACGTGAGTATGAGGCGATCGAGCTTATCAAACGCGGGATGCGTATTTCGGTCGTCAGCCGGATCACCGAATTCTCGCCGAAAGTCCTGCGTTCATTGAGCCGGGAGGTTCACGGTCATAGCCCCCGATCTGGACAGCTGCCTTCCACCAGCCGCATGCTGTCGAAACGATCCACACAAGCGACCGCCACCCTGTTCACCGCGCTCTATCGGGCGCAGGCTGGCAGTGGAATCTTCGATGCGATTGCGCTCGACCACCTGCTCGCGGCGCATGAACGCTACCTGGCGTTTTCCGCGGGTCTACGACTTCAGGGGTTGGATATCGTGCCCATCGATATCACCCAGGCCTGGGTACTCGCCCGGGATATCCGCAGCGGGGTCGCCAGCTTTCGATACTGCCACGCCTGTCATCTCCACTATCTGTTTATCGATGACGCACGCGTACCCGAGGGCTGCCCCATCTGCGCGCTCAAACGGCAATACGCGCGCTGAACAAGCAAGTGCACGGTAGCGGAACACTGCGCAGTGACACCTGACCGCCCCCTCACTGGTAACACGTTGAATTCATCAACCCAGTAGAAAGTCCGGCACCGGGTCAGCTGCCTTTGCCTCGTCCATGCAATGCAGGAAAGCATCGACGCAATCCGGATCGAAGCGTTTTCCGCGTTCTGCCAGGACGTAGCCCAGCACCTGGTCGAGTTGCCAGGCAGGCCGGTAAGGACGCTCGGAAAGGAGTGCGTCGACCACATCCGCGACGGATACGATCCGTGCTTCCAGCGGGATATCGCGTTGCGTGAATCCGTGCGGGTAACCTTTACCATCGAAACGTTCATGGTGGGACAAAGCGATCGACGCGGCCATTTGCAGAAACGCGGATTGGTTGTCCCGTAACAGCTGATAACCCAGCAGCGTATGATGCCGCACTGCCTTCCACTCATCCTGCTGCAACTTCGACTGCTTCGACAGCAAAGAGTCGGGAACCCGTACCTGACCGAGATCGTTCAAGGGTGCCGCCCTTTCGATCAATCCGCACTCCTGGCTGGAGAGCCCCAGCTGCGCGGCTACTCGACCACTGACCGCAGCGACCCGTTTTGGGTTCCGGCCGAAAAAATTGTGCTGGATCCGGAACAGCACCTCGGTCAGTTCGTGCGCTTCCCGGTCCTGCCGGGAACTCAGTGCGAGCAGATTACGGAAACGTGCGCGCCATTCGTTGGGCTCGATCGGCTTGCAGAAGAAATCCAGCACCCCTGCCTCCGCCGCCCGGCGGCGGATCATCCGGTCCGCATCCTCCAGTGCCGTGATCATTGCCACCGGTAATCCCTCGTTGCCGGGTAGTGCGCGCAACCGGCGCGTCAGCTCGATACCGTCCATCGACGGCATGCGGTAGTCGACAATTGCCAGGTCCAGCGAGTAGCGGGCCGCCCATTCGAGTGCGGCCAGTGGCGACCCGAATACCTCGACCTGCAGTTCGAGATTCAGACTACGGAGAAACTCGTCGAGGATCAGCCGGGTGACTCCCTGGTCGTCAACAATCAGTATGCGCTGCATGTCGCAAGCCTCTGTTTTCACTCAATGTTCTTAATTCAGCGTAGCGGCAAGAGTCGTGCATAATTAAGGACTTTGACAAACAATTTCACGTTTCACATGCGAAATGCGGCATAACCATGAGAAATTCCCACGCTATCCTGCATAGACCATCATCCCAGCCGGACAACCACGAAAGGTGACCCACCAGGGAAACCTTTCGTGCGTTACTTAGACCTGCTCCGTCGTTAGCATGCTTTCAGACCATTTATCTTTAGGGTACCGGCGACGAGTGAGCTGACTCCCTTTCTTCGCCAGCTGTTTGCGCTTTGAAGCGATAGTGATGGATTTCTCTCAGATCAACCTGCAATACCTGATCCATGCGCAGGACCTGGCCCGGCAGGACCCCCGTCGTGCCGGCGTGTTACTGGAGCTGCCCGAGGATCAGGTGGAACTGTTGTGCTCACTCACACCCGATCAGCTGGCGCGGTTCGCGCTCATCCGCTCTCCGCTGCTTATCCCCCGGGGAGAGCGCTGGTGGTGGTCCCGGCTCCTGGCAGCCGCAGGTGACGGCTGTCAGGCGGAGATCGACGCGATCCTGGAGCATGGCCAGACCAGAGCGTGATCGTGGAGAGCGTTCATAAATGGAGTCCTGTAACCGACCGACGCTCAGCATTACCGCTTTCTGTGAATGCACGCTCCGCGAAGACTGCGATCTGGCAATCTGTACGGAGATCGGCAGACTTCAGGAGGCGCTCAGGCTGACCCAATTGGGCGCCAGGGCAGGCCTGGTTTCTCAGTTGACCGGGATGGAGAAAACAGCAGCGAATCGCCTTTACCGCAGGTTGCATGGAAAACTATCCCCATCGGGTCTGATGCCGTTCACCGATGCCTGGTACCTCAAGTGCGCCCGGCGCATGCTCCACGCCAGCCAGGTGTGGCACCTGCACAAGAGGCTTGCAGGCGACGGACGCAGTCCAGGTCGCACTTTGATCGATGTATATGAGTGCTACACGCAACGGGAGAAGAAACCTTTGCTCGACTTGACCCGTACCTTTCTCGTCCCCCGTCTCGTCACCATGAACATCTGGCGCGAACACCTCTGCCGCGATTGTGGCACGCACTATCCCGCACCGGACAACATCACTGAAAACCGTTGCGCCGGCTGCCGGATCCATTACCGGTTTCGCTGCCGCAACTGTCAGGCTCCGGTGCCGCAATCCCGCGGGCGACCACGCGCAAGATGCGATCGTTGCGGCACGTCGTTGAAACAGAGCAGCCACCGCAAAATCAAGGAAACCACGAACGAACCTTCCCACGGACGGCTTTGCTGACGCGCTGATAACAACCGGCGCCGGGAACTGCGTAGGACATCTCACACAGAGCGATTGCCGCGCCTGCCATCCAGTTTGGCCACCAGATCCTCGGCACGAAGATGGGTGTAACGCTTGAGCATCTGCATCGACCGGTGGCCACTGATCGCGGCGACCTCCTGGTCCGACAGGCCCCGCTCGACCAGTCGCGATATCGCCTCGTGGCGCAGGTCATGAAATCGCAGATCGGAGATCCCGGCCCGGGCCAATGCCATCGACCAGACCTTGTTGATCCGATAGGGTCTACGTATTCCATCCCTGCCGGGTTCACCGTAAAAGATCAGGTTGGTGTCGGCAGGCCGGACGGGATGGTCGAGGGCCTGACGAAATACCCTGACCGCGCGCCGGGAGAGCGGAACGGTCCTTTCGCTGCCATTTTTCGTTTCGTTCAGCCGTACGATGCGGCGATTGAGATCGACCTGATCCCGGGTCAGAGAGAGAATCTCTCCCTGACGCATGCCCGAGTAGAGCGCTATGCGAACCGCCCACCCCAGCAGGGGGTTGCTGTGTGCGTCGCAAGCCCTCAGCATGCGACGCGGTTCGCCCCTAGACAGTCGCCGCTTACGACCGGCGTCAGGTGACGGCCGGCGGATGCTGGCAACCGGATTGTAGGCCAGCCCCAAACCCCACTCCTTTATCGCGACGGTGTAGAGATGGCCCAGCAGGGCCAGTTCCAGACGCACCGTCGAGGCACTTTTCCCTTCCACCCGTCTGTCGTCGCGAAAGGTGGCAACAATATCCGGTGACAACGAAGCCAGCGTATAACGCCCCAGGCGTTCCCGTATCAGAGCGGCGCGCACCTTTTCGCCATGCTGGGTCGACACTCTCTTGGTGGACGTGATCTCCTTCAGGTACCTGTCCAGGGCGGAGGCGATCGTGGTCGTTTCGGAGGACACTCGCTTGAGGTAGACACCCCGAATCATTTCGTCTTCAGTGTTTCTGGCCCAGTCCAGGGCGTCCCGTTTCGTACGGAACGATTTGGCGACGGTAGGCCAGCCTTTACGGCGTATCACCGCCTTCCAGGCCTTGGAGGGAGCTTTGACGATTGTTGCCACGGGTACACCTGAAATGGATCGTTAGTGTACCTGTATTGTACCTGTTGGAAAAATTATGAGCCAGCTTAATATGTAACTTATTGATTTTATTGGTGGGCCGTGGGCGACTCGAACGCCCGACCAATGGATTAAAAATCCACTGCTCTACCGACTGAGCTAACGGCCCCTAGGGAAAGCGCGGCATTATACCCGAAGGGGGTTGGCAGTCAAAGACCCTTCATACGTTGTCCCGCTTTATCGGGTCGCCCGTCGACTGTTACAAATCGATTATTCCGTTGTTCCAGACATTGTTGAACTTATCCCCCGGATAGTGAATTCGGGTTTATAGCGGTTCGCCTGTGATGGTGCTATCGGTATCTTGTCGGATCGGTTATGCCCGCTTCGTGGAATCCCTGGGCACGAAGCCGGCAGGAGTCACAGCGGCCGCAGGCGGCACCGTCCGCATCAGACTGATAGCAGGATGTGGTCAATGCATAATCGACACCGAGTTCGATGCCACGGCGAATGATCTCAGCCTTGGTCAGCTCGATCAAAGGCGCCTGGATACGGAAGCCCTCTCCTTCAACTCCGGCTTTGGTGCCGAGATTGGCAAGCTTCTCAAAAGCGGATATGAACTCCGGCCGGCAGTCGGGATAGCCCGAATAGTCCACCGCATTGACACCGACGAAGATATCTCTCGCACCGAGCACCTCGGCCCAACCCAGCGCCAGTGCCAGGAAGATGGTATTGCGCGCGGGCACGTAGGTTACGGGTATTCCGGCACCGCCCGCTTCAGGCACCTGGATGCTGCGATCGGTCAGTGCAGACCCTCCAAATGCATCCAGTGCTATAGGCATTATCTGATGGCGCTGCACACCCAGAGACTGGGCCACTTTGCCTGCTGCATGCAGCTCCGAGCGGTGCCGCTGTCCATAATCCATACTCAACGCGTAACAGGCGAAGCCCTGTTCCCGGGCAATGGCAAGGACGGTGGCTGAATCGAGCCCTCCCGAGAGCAGCACTACGGCCCGTTTGGAGTTTGTTGAATGCGACATTTGAATCCTTGATTTAAAACCAGAATCACTCTCTCGCCAAAACGCCAGGCACGCAGAGATTAAAAGAGAAGCATGTGTAATTACCCGATTACCTGATTATAGCTCTGTAGCCTAGAGTCCAGATTTATACTCCCTTGCGATCTTTGCGGCTCTGCGAGAAAGACTACCTGATTGCTTCGCACTCTTAAGCAGTAGAAGCTATTTCCCACCAACATTGCCCCAAAGGTACTTATGCAGTTGAATCTGAAAGCGTACATTCAGCCGGTCGCGTAAAATCCACTCCGCCAGTTGAGTTGGATCCTGCGTGCCATTGACGGGTGAAAACAGAATTTCGCAGCGGGATTCCAAGTCGTGATCGCGGAGCAGTTGCCTGGACCATTGGTAGTCCGCTTCGTTGCAGACAACGAACTTTACCTGGTCGTGTGGATTCAACTGCTCAATATTCTGATAAAGATTCCGCTCTGCCTCACCTGAAGCCGGCGTCTTGATATCCATCACCCGCACCACCCGTGGGTCGACTCCGGAGATATCCATGGCACCGCTGGTTTCCAGCGAGACCCGGTAACCGTCATCACACAGCAGTGTCAGCAGCTCCGAACAAGCTTCCTGCGCAAGAGGCTCGCCACCGGTGACTGTGACGTAACCTGTCTGGTAACTCTCCACCACTGCCTTGATCTGTGACAACGACATCCACTTCCCCCCCCTGAATGCGTAGCTGGTGTCACAGTAGCCGCAACGAAGCGGACAACCGGTTAGACGGATAAACGCCGTGGGCAGACCCACTCTGTTCGATTCGCCCTGCAGCGAGTGGAAAATTTCAGTGATGCGGAGCCGGGACTTACTGTTCAAAGCAATTGGTGATTGCACCGGATAAAAATATAAAACACATACAGAAGTATAGATTATATATTGTTTTCTATAGTTTTTTCTTTCTTATAAACTCTTCCGCCAGACGCGCTGCCGATGAGCCGGGGAAACGTTCGATAAGGGTCTCAAGAGTTGCCCGGGCCTTGGAAAGATCCTTCTTTTCGTATTGGATATAACCTATCTTCAACAGGGCGCCGGATACTTTCTGGCTGGCCGGAAAATTGTCGAGCAGTTTATTGAACTCCACCAGGGCATTGTCGAAATCCCGGGTTACATAGCTGGTTTCACCCAGCCAGTACTGTGCATTGTCTGAGTAGACTCCGGCGGGATAGGCCTTGAGGAAATCCTGAAACGACTTGGCCGATTCATCATATCTGCGCTGGGTGAGCAACTCGAAAGCCTTCTGGTAAGCGCTCTCCTCCCTGGCCGAAGCGCTGGTTGCAACCACAACAGGTTTTGATTCAGACGCTCCTGCCGCAGCGGATGCCTGCTGCCGGCCGGAACCTGTACCCCCACCGGACTCCTCAACCACCGCTGTCTCCCCGCTGGCGCCGGTTGCATCCGAATCTGCCGGTGACTGACTCAATCGCTCGTCTATATCCAGATAGAGGTCGCGCTGCTGTTTTTTCAACGCGCTCATCTCGTTGCCCTGCAGCTCGACCTCACCACGTAACTGCTGCACCTCACGCTGCAACGCATCCAGTCGCAGCACGAGTCCCGACAACACCTTAACTTGCCGCTCCAGTACCTCAATCCTCTGTTCAACTCCTGCCGAAGAGTCCGCCGGCCAGACCGGCCCACTCAACGCCAGTAGGATGCAACAGACAGCAATTTTCCTGGTCAGCATTATTCTAGTACTCCTTCAAGGTGATAATTACGGGTTCAGCATCCCCATGTGGTTTTCCAGCAAGGCGCAGTACGCAGGCAAGGGTGGGTCTCCTTGGCAAGTACTGCAACGCCGCTGGGGAGCCACATGGGGATGCCCTTTGGGTGAGCTTGTCAGCGTTCATGGCGGTGTTACGCCTCTTGGCAAGGGAAACTGCCATTCCCTGCGAGGCGTGCCTTGCCCTGAACGCCGACAAGCTCACTGCATCCGCAATTATCACCTTGAAGGAGTACTAATCAGTAGATCAGTTCCGCACGCCGGTTCTGGGACCAGGCTGATTCATCGGCACCAAGCATCAGTGGCCGCTCCTCGCCATAGCTGACGATATGGATCTGGTTGTCGGCAGCTCCCTGAGCCAGCATCAGGTTGCGCACTGCATTGGCTCTGCGTTCTCCCAATGCAATATTATACTCTCTGGATCCCCGCTCATCGGCGTGCCCTTCCACGGTCAGGGTCACTGACGGATTGGTCGCCAGATACTGGCCATGGGCAATCACCACATTACGATGGTCTTCACGGATCTGGCTCTCATCATAGTCAAAAAAGATTGTTCGGATGGATAGCGGGCTGTTTGGATTGTCCAGAGGATTTCCGCGCCACTCTCCACCCGCGTTCGCTGCCGACAAATCGGCTCCGCCCGCTTCGCTTACCGCCGCGCCTTCACCCGAATCTTTCCCGGTATTTCCGCCTAGTGTCGAGCAACCTGCAATTGTCAGCGATAAAACCACTACTGCCGCGATTTTTGCACTACTGAGTTTCATTGATCTCTCCTGTTGAATTTGGTAAAGGGTGACCAGACTGGTTCGCGCACATCACCTCCACCCTGAAGTGACAGACGCTGACGGACTCGACCGTCCACCGAGACTGCCGCCAGCTCGTGCTTGCCCCTTGTCTTGGTGGCGTAAATTATCATGTTGCCGTTCGGTGCGAAACTGGGGGATTCATCCAGCGCACCGCCGCTCAGCAGCTGCATGCGGCCGCTGCCCAGCTGCAGAAGAGCGATCCTGTAACCCGCCCCCTGCTGGGTCACCAATACCAATGATTTTCCGTCGGGTGAGTAGGATGCCCGGGCGTTGTAGCTGCCCTCGAAGGTGAGGCGTTCCAGTTTGCCACCAACGGCAGGAACCCTGTATATCTGCGGCTTACCGCCCCGATCTGAGGTAAAAACGATATAGCGCCCATCCGGAGACCAGGACGGCTCGGTATCGATGGCGTAGTGCTCGGTAAGACGGCGCAATCCCTTGGTAACCAGATTCAGAACATAGATTTCCGGATTGCCGTCCTTGGACAACGTCATTGCAAGCTGCCGCCCATCCGGAGACCAGGCCGGGGCGCCATTGATTCCGGTGTAAGAGGCCACCTGCTGGCGGGTGCCGGTAAAAACCTCCTGTACATAAATTGCCGGTTTGCCGCGAACGAAGGAGACATAGGCCAGCCTGAGTCCATCAGGTGACCATGCGGGAGACAGGATAGGATCGGGAGAGTTGAGAATCGTCTGAGGATTGTACCCATCCGCATCCGCCACCTGCAGTGTGACCCGATTCTTGCCGTCGCTTCCGGTGATGGATTCAACATATGCAATCCGGGTGGAAAAAGCGCCTTTCTCTCCGGTCAGGGTTTCGTAAATCAAATCCGCGATCCTATGAGCCGTCGTACGCAGATTCCCCTCGGTGGTGGGGATGCTGTATCCCGTAAGCAAAGCTCCTTTGAATACGTCGAACAGTTGAAATCTGACCAGATATCCGTCAGGACCATTGGGTTGTACAAGACCAACCACAAGATTCTCCATTCCCAAGACTTTCCAGTCCCGATACTCCACTTCGGAATCTCGGTGGGGCCGTGCCAGCATGTCGTTTACGGGCAATGTCCTGAAGCGGCCGCTTCGGCTCAGATCACTGCCGACGATCGCCGCAATGTCCTGCCCGGGACCGGCACCCGTTCCCTCCCACCCAAACGGAACAACGGCAATGGGCAAAGCCCCTTCGGCACCTTCGGTTATCTCGATAGTGAGGGCAGATACGGCCTGTAAATGCCAAAAAAGGGTAACCAGCAAAACTAGAATCTTATTCATATAATTACGCTATCTATTTGGATCAAAAACAAAAATAATATCTCTAAACTGCTCAAACAAGCTATCTTCCGGTACCGGGAGCGGATCAGCCTTGTACACCGCCGCTTCCGCTGAACGGTCAAATGCCCCGCTGCCGCTACTCTCAATGACACTCACCGCCAGCACGCTCCCACCCTTCGCCAGACGCACCCTGAGCTTGCATTTCAGGCCCTCACCCGTGCCATCAAGCCTGACCCAGTTATTGATCACCCTCTGCTGAATCTGCAGCATGAACCTGTCCCTGACTCTGGCGTCATGTTCCGCCTGCATGGCCGCCTCCAACTCCGCTTCACGCGCTTTCCGCGCAGCTTCGGCCTGGCGCTTCTTCTCTTCTTCCGCCTTGCGGGCGGCCTCCGCTTTGCGCTTCTTCTCCTCCTCAGCTTTGCGTGCGGCCTCCGCTTTACGTTGCTGCTCCAGTTCGGCCTTCCGTTTCCTCTCCTCTTCAGCTTTGCGCTTTTTCTCCTCCTCTTCCCGCTTTTTCTCTTCGATGGCAAGTGCGGCCTTTTCTGCTTCGCGTTTTTTCTGTTCCGCCAACTGTTTGGCTTCCGCCTGCTTACGTTTCTCTTCCTCGGCCAGCCGCTTGGCTTTTACCTCTGCCAGGCGCTGTTCCTCGAGTTCGCGCTGCTGTTCAATCTGCCGCTGTTTTTCGGCTTCCGCGTCGCGGTTCCTCTCTTCGAGCCTACGCTGCCGGGCCAGTTCCTCAAGACGTTGCTGCTCCGCCAGCTGCTGGCTTCTGAGATCCTCCAACTCTCTCTCTTCCCGCTCTCGTGCGGCGGCCACCGCCAGCTCCCGGTCTGTCTCTGCCTGCTGCAGTTTCTCCAGTTCTGCCGTTACCAGCGCCTGATCCACTACGCGTGCCTGCACCACCTCAACACCGGACTCTACCGGCTTGGGGGTCTCCAGCCAGTCCACCCCGACAATCAAAAACAAAATGATCGCAAGATGCATTGCCAGCGCCGCCGCCGCCGCTTTCGGATTCTCTTTTACAATCTGCAACATCAGCGCTCCGGCGTCTCCGTGATCAAGCCAACGTTGGGGACGCCTGCAGCCTGAATCAGCACCATCGCCTCCACTACCCGGCCATAATCCACATTGCGGTCTCCACGCACCATAATCGGTGTTTTCGGTTTGTATTTGATGACTGCAGCAACCCGCGTCACCAGTGTCTCTTCATCCATTGGTTCATTTTTGCCTTCACCGATATCAATGAAAAACTCCCCTTCACGATTAACCGATACCACCACCGGATCATCGACCTCGGTCGGCAGGGGAGCCGAATCCGCCTGGGGAAGCTCAACATTGACACCCTGAGTCAGCAGAGGTGCGGTGATCATGAAAATAATCAGCAGCACCAACATCACGTCGATGTAAGGCACCACGTTAATTTCGGACATGGGACGCCGCCGTTGGCGGCGCTGCCGGCTCACAGCCCCGCCCCAGGATGATCAGACATGAGCCTGGCGCTGCAGAATGGTGGTGAATTCATCGAGAAAATCCTCGTAGCTGCCGTTGAGACGCTCGACGTCGTTCGAGTAGCGGTTGTACGCCACCACTGCCGGAATGGCCGCAAACAACCCCATCGCCGTTGCGATCAGCGCCTCCGCGATCCCCGGCGCCACCAGCGAGAGCGTGGCCTGTTTGACGCTGCCCAGCGCATGGAACGAGTTCATGATCCCCCACACGGTTCCGAACAGACCGACATAGGGGCTGGTCGACCCCACTGTCGCGAGAAAGGCGAGATGAGTCTCCAGACGGTCCATCTCGCGGCTCATGGCTACCTGCATACTGCGCCTGGCACCCTCCACAACCGCCATGGGTTCAATATCCCGGTTCTTCTTAAGGCGCGCAAACTCCTGAAAGCCGGCGTGAAAGATACTCGCCATGCCATCCTTTCTGGCACGTTCTCCCTCAACTTCGTGAAAAAGCTCACCCAGATCACCGCCGGACCAGAAACGGCTTTCGAAATGGTCAGCCGCTTTGCGCGCACTTCTCAATACTTTGGCCCGATCAAAAATCATGGTCCATGAGATGACCGAGGCGAGCATCAACGCCGCCATGACCAGTTGCACCAGGGGGCTGGCATTGGCAACCAGCGTGACAAACGACAAATCAGTCGACATCAGGGATTCTCAATAGGATTTTTTCTGGGAGTGAGACAGGCTTGAAGCTTTCCATATCGATACAGGCAACCTGCACATCGCCACGGACAAGGAGCTTTTCGTCGGCCTCTCTGAATATTTTCTGTTGAAACGTCAAACTCACTTTTCGCCGCTGGATGATTCGGGAATTCACCAGCAGCGCGTCGTTGAAGCGGGCGGGATGCATGAAATCCATTGCCACCCGGCGCACTGCGAATACGATCCCCTCCTGCTGCAACAGCCTGTCCTGCTCAAAACCCAGGCTGCGCAACCATTCGCTGCGAGCTCGCTCCATAAACTTCAGGTAGTTGGCATAATAAACCACACCACCGCAATCCGTGTCCTCGTAATAGACCCTGACCGGCCAAAAAAATTCCGTCAGATTTGTCACGATTCAAACAGATCCTGCACACCGGAACTATCCGCAGCATCCGGTTTTGGCGTTATACCGAAATGGAGATAAGCTGCGCGCGTCGCAACCCTCCCACGGGGTGTGCGCATCAGAAAACCCTGCTGGATCAGAAAGGGCTCAAGCACATCCTCAATGGTACCGCGCTCCTCTCCGATTGCGGCAGCCAGACTCTCCACGCCTACCGGACCGCCGTCGAATTTCTCGATCACTGCCGACAACAGTTTCCTGTCCATGAGATCAAATCCGTTGTTGTCAACCTTAAGCATGCCAAGTGCTCTGTCCGCCACTTCCGGTGTCACCATGCCATCCGCCCGTACCTGGGCGTAGTCGCGCACCCTGCGCAACAACCGGTTGGCAATGCGCGGCGTACCTCTGGAGCGGCGGGCGATCTCCCGGGCCCCGGCTTCGTCGGTGCTGATATTCAGAATGTCGGCGGAGCGGCGCACAATATGGGTCAGATCTGCGGTATCGTAAAACTCAAGGCGCTGGACAATACCGAAACGGTCACGCAGCGGCGAGGTAAGCAATCCGGCGCGGGTGGTGGCCCCGATCAAGGTGAACGGTGGCAGGTCCAGCCTGATGGAACGCGCGGCAGGCCCCTCTCCGATCAGGATATCGAGTTGGAAATCCTCCATCGCCGGATAGAGCACCTCCTCGACCACCGGACTGAGGCGGTGTATCTCGTCCACAAAGAGCACGTCGAAGGGTTCCAGGTTGGTGAGAATCGCTGCCAGATCGCCCTGCTTTTCCAGAACCGGTCCGGATGTCTGGCGCAGATTGACACCCATTTCATTGGCAATGATGTGGGCCAGCGTGGTCTTGCCGAGTCCGGGCGGACCGAAAATGAGTACGTGATCAAGCGCTTCGTTACGCCCACGTGCAGCGTCAATGAATATCTCCATCTGTTCGCGCACCACCGGCTGACCAACGTACTCCTGCAGTCGTTTTGGCCGGATCGCCCGGTCCATAACCACATCTTCAGATGCCGCCTGAGGGCTGATGATGCGGGTGGTATCGCTCATGAGGAGTACGAGGCAACCGACTTGAGCGCGGCGCGGATAATCTCTTCGCTCGCCAGGCCCTCACTCTCCACGGAGCGCACCATGCGGTTCGCCTCAACCGGCTTGTACCCCAGCGCCACGAGTGCGCCGACCGCATCCGATACAGGTGTCACCTTGGCGCCGGTCGCTTTTGATCCGCTCTCAACGGAAACAGTACCGGAGAGTTCCAGCCTGTCCAGACGATCGCGCATCTCTATCACCAGTCGCTCCGCGGTCTTCTTCCCGATTCCGGGCAGACGCATCAACGCTGCCGTATCATCGCCCTGTACGCATCGTGCGAACTCCTCCGCGCTCATACCCGAAAGAATGGCCAGCCCCATCTTCGCACCGACACCACTGATGCGCAGCAGGGTTCGGAAAAGGGTGCGCTCCGATTCGTTGAAAAAGCCATAGAGCACGTGGGCATCATCGCGGATCGCAAGATGAGTGAACAGGGTCACCTGCTCTCCCTCGGCAGGCAGATGGTAAAAAGTTGACATGGGGGATTCTAGCTCATAGCCAACTCCGTTTACGTCCACCATCAAATACGGCGGCTGCTTGTATACAATCTCACCACGCAACCTGCCGATCATGGCCGCCTGCCCGCAGTAACCCTGCTCCTTTTCAACCAGTGGCCGCTGCTGTGCGCATGACTGATTGCCACTGCCAGTGCATCGGCCTGATCCGGCAACAGCTTTTCCTGCAGTCCGAGTAAGCGCCGCACCATGTGCTGCACCTGTTCCTTGTCGGCTCCGCCGGTTCCCACAACGGACAGCTTGATCATGCGTGGAGTGTACTCGGAGACAGGCAGACCGGCCACGACCGCCGCACAGATTGCCGCACCGCGGGCCTGCCCCAGCTTCAGAGAGGAGGAGGGATTCCTGGCCACGAAGACCTGTTCGATGGCAAGCTCTTCAGGCGCGAATTCCGCCACCAACCCGGCAATCCGGCGGTAAATCTCTCCCAGTCGCATGGAAAAATCCTCTCCCTCAAGCCGGATACAACCGCTGGCAATATGCCTGCTACGGCTACCGTCGCTGACAATAATGCCATATCCGGTTACCCGGGAGCCGGGATCTATACCAAGAATACGGCGCATTCAATAGCCTGTTCGGGAGAGTGCATTAGCTCATGGCATCCAGAACTTCGTCCGGGATATCCGCGTTGTGGTATACATCCTGGACATCATCGAGATCTTCGAGGGCATCCACCAGGCGCAACAGCTTTTCCGCCGCCTCTTGATCCAGTTCCGCGGATGTGGAGGCGCTGAAGGTGATTTCCGCATTATCCGGCGGGATACCTGCCTTTTCGATAGCGGCTTTGACATCCTGGAATGCTTCAGGTGTGGTAATGACGTCCACCGATCCGTCGTCGTTGGCCACCACGTCTTCCGCGCCTGCTTCCAGCGCAACTTCCATGATGGCGTCTTCGTCCGCACCCGGGCCGAAACTGAGGATCCCCTGCTTGCTGAACAGATAGGCGACCGACCCATCCGTACCAAGATTGCCGCCATGCTTGCTGAACGCATGGCGCACTTCAGAGGCGGTACGATTGCGGTTGTCTGTCATGCAGTCGACGATTATCGCGGTTCCGCCGGAACCATAACCTTCGTAGCGGATCTCATCGTAACTCTCGCCATCGGCTCCGCCGGCTCCCCGCTCGATCGCGCGTTTGATCGTGTCTTTTGGCATATTCGCGCTGTTGGCTTTATCCAATGCCAGCCGCAGTCGCGGATTTGCACCGGCATCACCACCGCCCTCTTTTGCCGCCACGGTCACTTCACGGATCAATTTGGTCCAGATCTTTGCGCGTTTCTTGTCGGTAGCCGCCTTCTTGTGCTTGATATTGGCCCATTTACTGTGTCCGGCCATCTAATGTCCTCGTTTAGTAACTTTAAGAGTTCCCGGCAAATTTTATCACTCTCTGCTATCCTCAGAAACCGCTCCCTCGCCCCGATCGAACCTGCCGTAGTGCAAAAAGAAACAGACCTCTCTGGCAACCTCCCGGGAAAAAAGCATACCCATATGATTGACATCCAGGGTCACAAAATCGGTGGCGCCGGGAAGTCTGGTTTCACACACCGAAACAGTTCCGTCGCTTGGCCCCTGCAATCCGCCCAGAATACGACCCACACCGAGCGCGCTGGTACCCGCAATGACGCCGAGCGCACGTCCACCCCGCCAGGCGGGCGCCGCTTCAGTCAGGCGATCCGGCGAGGCGGTGCCAAGCAGCATGCGTAATCCTCCGTGGGAAGCCGCAACCCTGGCGATACCGCTGCCCAAAACCGGTGAACCCATTAACAGCACCCGGCCTTCTGGCAAAGCATCAAACCGATCGAAAAGATTCAAAACAACGATCCCGCCAAAACTGTGGGCCACGATATTCAGCTTTTCACAATTGAGCTGTCCAATGAAATCAGACAGTTCCCGGGCGCTCTCCCGGGGCGATTTTGTAAGTGATGAGTAGTGAAAATAACATACGTTGTAGCCGCACTCACCGAGCCTGCCCCCCAGCCAGTGCATCTCCAACCCACTCATCCACAGCCCGTGCACCAGAACCACGACTTCGCCTTCCGACAAGATCCCACCGGCTGTAACTGCACTCCGCTTAACCAAAAATCCTGCTCCTAGAATAGAGGCTCAAATGACACGACTTAAAGATCGGCCGGAGCCCGGTCGCTAAAACAGTTTGAATCCATGCGTTCCGGAAAACGATAACAGAGGATGCAGAACAACAATGCCTGCCAGCCTGCATGATTGGGTAGAACGTCTTAAGAGCCAACCCCTGCCAGCCATGGCGTTCACCCAGCAACGGGTATCCGCATTGATGGCGCGGCCAAGCAGCACCCATGCCGACTATCAGCGCATTATCGCACGAGATCCTGGGTTCGCGCTTTCCGTTTTTCGCCACTTGGGCGCTCTGCGTAATCCGCCCAGGGAGCCGATCACCACACTGGCACATGCTCTGGCACTGGCTGGAACAGCGCCGCTGGAAGCGGGTGTAAAAAATCTGCCTTGCGTCAACAGCCTCTCCGATACCACCGGGAGCCGGCAGGGCCTGCTTGCCTGTTACTCACGGGCCGTTCATGCCGCAATGTACCTCTACCAATGGGGTGAAATCAGAAATGACCCCAATCCGGAGGAGCTGTTGCTGGCCGCCCTGCTGCACGATTGTGGGGAAATGGCGCTCTGGTCCGCGGCACCCGATCAGATGGCTGCGGTGGAAAGCCGTGCTACGCGGGGATTGAACCGGGAAAATGCCGCCCTTGCGGTATTCGGTTTCACGCCGATCCAGCTCAGTCTCGGGCTGGCGGAGAGCTGGGGGCTGCCTCCGCTGATCGGCGACTCCATCTCCCCGGATGGCGCTTTCCGGCCAAGACCCCTGGGCGTAATGCTTGCATGCGAACTGGCGCACTGGTCTGCATCTGCCTGGGATTCGGAGCAAACCATGGAGCTGATCGAGCTGGCAGCAGAATATTGTCGCAAAACCACCGATCAGACAGCAGCGGCGCTGCACGCCATGAGTGCGGAAACCGCCCGCCGGTTAGAGGGGTTTAATCTGCCAGTCTCGGCAACAGCGCTCGTCTCTCTTCAGCCAATAGAGAAAAAGACACCGCAATGCTCCCCTGAGCAGGTGAGATATACCGCTGAAGCCCTTACCCGTTCATCACCTTCACCGGAAGCCGTAAAAGAATCTGCACCGCCCGCCTCTGCATTGGCAGAGAAAAAAGTACCACAAATCGCGCAGGTTGAAACCGATATGGAGGTTACACCCGAACCTGACCCGAAGGGGGATTACAGAGAGACAAACACCGTTGAAATTCCACGAGTCAAATCCAGACCCAATCAGGAGAACAACGATCCGCCGACGGCACAGCAGAAAAGCGGCGATTCACTGCAAATGCAACTGACCCGAAGCATGAAACAACTGCGCGACAATACCGGCCTGGAGCGAGCTATGTTCGCCATGATGACGCCTGACCGCAAAACACTGCGCGCCAGATTCATTCTCGGCGCGGAAAAGGATGCCGCGATAAAAACATTTCAGGTGACCCTGGACAAACGCCATCTCTTCTCTGTGTTGTTGTCCAAACCTCAAAACTTCTGGTTGAACCTGGATAACCGCAGCAAATACCTCCCGGCAATTCCAATACATACACACAACGCGCTGAATACTCAGGGATTCTTTATCAGCTCTCTGTTTGTGGCTGATAAGGCAGTCGGAATTCTTTACGCTGACTCCAGCAACACCGCCAATCTGAACGGCGAGAGCTTCACCATTTTCAAACAACTCTCTCAGCAACTGAGCGCTGAGTTGTCAAACTTTCAAAAAGTCCGGGCAGCCGGTTAAATATTTCACCGGTACATGGGTTAGAATGCGATGAATGCAATGCCGCAAGGTAACCCTAAGAGATGTCTGATCACTCGCCAGAAAAAATCCCGGTTGAGATAAGCCTGCACCAAAAAAGCCGCCTGTTGGTCGTGGCATTTCAGGATGGCCAGCGTTTTGAACTGCCGTGCGAATATCTGCGCGTCTTCTCCAAGGCGAAAGAGGTGCGCACAATGAACACGCCTGTCACCGGCAAGGAGCAGGTCAACATAACGAGTATCGAACCCCAGGGGCAGTATGCGGTAAGACTGATTTTCGATGATGGTCATGATACCGGGATCTACTCCTGGTCCACGTTGTATGACCTGGGCCAGCGTTACCGGGAAAACTGGAATGGATATCTGGAGAAACTGACCAATATGGGCTTTTCCCGTCAATCTGACGTGGCTGCGCCCGAATTTAAAAGGATCAGAATGCTCTACTTCACTTACCTGGTTAAGAAGCTGCGCAGGGAGTCTGAAGAGTTACAACTGCCTGCCACCATCAGCGATGTTCGCAATCTGGTGGACTGGCTGCGCAAACGCGATCCAAATCTGGCCCATCTGTATCGGGATGGAAGCATTCGGATCACTATCAACAAACAGTTCTCGGAACCCTTCACCCGCATCGATGATGGTGACGAAGTTGCGCTGATTCCGACGTCGCCTATAGCGCCGGTCGCTGACTGATCAGCCTTTTCGCCCAGAGTGGAGGCCAGGTAGTGTCCGTCCGGAAACGGCGGGCAATGGCTTGGCACATGGATGGGTGTTTCTGGACGCTAACTAGACATCATCATCAACTTCAATATTGGCAGCCACTGCCATTTTCACGAGATCAGCCAAAGAGTCTGCCTGCATCTTCTCCATGACGCGCGAGCGGTGCGCTTCCACCGTCTTCGCGCTCACTCCGAGCGTCTGCGCAATCTCCTTATTGGATTTTCCCGCTGTAACCATCTCCATGACTTCATGCTCACGCGGAGTCAGGTTGGCTAGCCGGGTCGCAATCTCAGCACGCTCCGCCTGAGCCGCCCGCTGTTCGATGTCCATGCTCAGGGCATTGCGGATACTCTCCAGCAACAGTTCATCATTGAATGGCTTTTCGATGAAGTCGACTGCGCCGGATTTCATCGCCCTAACCGCCATCGGAACATCCCCATGGCCGGTTATTATGATGATGGGAATATTGATCTGGTGCTTGATAAAGTGCTCCTGCAACTCCAGCCCGCTCATGCCCGGCATCCGAACATCCAGCAGCAGACAACCCGCACGTCCCGGATAGTAGTTCTGAATGAATTCGTCCGCAGTCGAGTAAGTCTCCACATTCATTCCCACTGATTCGATGAGCCACTTCAGTGAATTACGCATCGCCTGATCATCATCCACAACGAAAACGTTGGGCTGTTTACTCATAACTTTTTCTCCTCCTCGTTATCGTAGGCGGGTAAAGTCAAACTGAAACGGCTGCCGATCCCTGCCACCGGTTCAGCTTCGATTCTACCACCATGATCTTCCGCAATTGTCTGACTGATAACCAGGCCCATTCCCATGCCGCTCTCCTTGGTCGTAAAAAACGGTTCGAAAAGCTTTTTTGCAGCCTCTGGCTCAATGCCAGGACCCGTATCCACCACATCAACCCGAATGGTTCCGCTGCCCTGATGGCTGCTGCGTACAACCAGACTGCGGCGCTCTTCAGGCACATCCATCAGCGCTTCCAGCGCGTTGCGGACAAGATTCAACAATACCTGCTCAATCTGCACCACATCGACCCTCACGGGGAGTCGATCCATGCTCAACTCCTGTTCGATTACGACACCGGTTTTACGCGCTTCGAACTCAACAAAAGAGCAGACCTCCTTGATTAAGTTGTTTATGTCCGCCTCACTGCGCACCGGCAGCTGCTTGCCGACCAGCCGCCGTAAACGGCGAATTATTTCTCCTGCCCTGCCTGCCTGACTGTTTATCTGGCCGAGTGCGTAAATCAGGTCATCGGCTCCGTCTATATCTGCGGGCAAACGCCTCACACAGCCATTCGCATAGTTGGCAATTGCGGACAAAGGCTGATTGAGTTCATGTGCCAGCCCGGTGGCCATCTCTCCCATGGTGCTCAATCGGGACACATGAATCAGCTCCTGCTGATGCTCCCTGGCCTGGCTCTCCGCTCTGCGCACTTCAGTGATGTCCCGCCCATAGATATTAATGTATTTAAGATTGATGACCGGGGTAAACAGTAATGAGTAAATGTGTTCGCCTACCATCACCTCACTCTCCCAATACTGCCCCGAGTCAAACACGCTGACAACCCGGTTGCGCCAATACAGCGGCAGCTTCTGTCCCTGCTCACACTCCCAGTAGGAGAGCAGCGGAGCGCTCGCGGGATTGGCGTAAATAATCACGCCCGGACGGTTCACCCGCAGAATCGGACTCGGACTTTCGGTGGGGAATTTCGCCAGGCTGGTAATCATCTCTTCCGCTCTTTTACGGCTGGAGATGTCGCGCACGTAGACCGTGAACACCTCTTTCAATGGAAGCTGAATCGACTTGATCGCCACCTCCACCGGGAATTGCGTGGTATCTCCGCGTAATCCAATCATCTCACCGCGCACCTCCAGTTCCGTGGGGGCTGCGTCCGATTCAAACCGTTTCATCATCTGGGAAAACTTAACATTATCCTCAGCCCGGATAATGAGAGATGAGAAGAGAATACCGATAACATCGTCACGCCGGTAGCCGAATACTTTTTCCGCTGTCGAGTTGAACTCGATGATTCTGCCTTTTCGATCAATCGTAATGATAGGATCCAGGGCCGCTTCCAGAATCGCCTGCTGAATTGCTTCCGATTGCTTCATCTCAGTCTCATGCTCACGCCGCATCTCTTCCCTCGCGGTAAGCACATTGCCGATAAACTGTTTGATCCAATCCTCCAATACGTAGATCTGATTGCCCTTTTCAAGCACCGGCTGCCTGCGCCCCAATGCGCGCCGGGAAAACAGGGAGATTCTGCGCAGAATCCGGTTAAGCCGCTCGGAAAACAGATAGAACACTAACGTAAATACAGCTATGAAGGTGGTCGCAGCCACCAGACGCTGGCGCCGCTCCACCGCCTCCACCCGTTGCCGGGTTGCCTCCAGGCTGCTGCGCGGCACCAGCGTGGCAAACTGCATATTCAACACTGAACCTTCGTATTGAAAAAAAGATTGTGCGGTAACGATAAAATCTGTTGATGCGTGCTGCATTGTGCTGCCGGCGGGTATAAGTTTCGGATCACTGCTGGATAGGAAACGCTGTTCATCGGCATCGATCAGGCCTACCAGCACGCTACTGGAGGAGACGCCCTGCTGTGAAGCCAACAGGAATTCGCTGTCCAGCGGCACCGCCATCATCAGATAACCCATATTGGTACCGGTCCCGTCTTCCGCTATTTCGGATATGAGCAGATAGGGCTTGCCCTCAAGGGTGGTCAGGATAGCCTGCACCCTAGACTCGCTTAGAAAACGTCCATCCACCCGCAACAGCTCCTCGGGCAGGTGGCGCAGATCAAGATTGTAGACTTCACGGGTTCTTCCCTTGCGATCGAGAAGAAGAATCTTTCCCGGTTCCACAAGCGTGCGCCAGAGTGAGGTTGCAGGCAGCCAGGGTGGAGGTGAGAAATAGACGATAGGCTCCTTCACATCCAGATCGAACCAATAGATTGGGTCCAGGTAGGTGGAAAGGCTGCGGTGATTTGCCAGCAAGCGGGTGGTGGAGGTATGCGCCTCGACATAGTTTTCGAAGCGAATCAGTGTTTCGCGGGCCTGCTGCTCAAGGCGCGTCTGCAACTCTTCCGTAAAAATACCGCGTAGTGCCCTGGGTTGAACCTGATCGAGAACAGCCCACACCAGCGCGCCACAGGCCAATCCGACCAGGATCGAAAGCAGGGTCATCGGGATGCGCCGGAAGTGGCCGAACAGCCAGGACTTCAACATTTTCAGTACTGCTGATCTCTTCTCCACTTCATGCATCCAACAGTTGTGAATCCACCCGCTCAACAGCGGTCTGCCTGGACCTCCAGGTGCTGTCCCGGTCAATCATACTATCAGGCATGGAAACCAAGGGTATAATCTGCGACGGCACCAATTTTATGAGAATACGATGAGCGACCAATCCCACTGCAGACCCGGCACCGACATCGCACCTGGCCTGTTCCGGCGCTTGGGTGCAATTCTATACGATACAATGCTGGTTGCCGGACTGGTTCTTATGGCCATAGTCCCGGTGATCATTACACTCGGCGCCATCTCCGGTCTGGATCAGATTGACACCGCCAGTTTACGTCAGAATCCCTTTTTTATTATCTATCTGCTCTCCGTTCCCTTTCTGTTTTTCGTCTGCTTCTGGAAGCTCGCCGGACAGACACTCGGTATGCGCACATGGCGCATCCGTATTATTGACTGCCAGGGTGGGAATGTCAGTTGGCGGAGTGCTGTTGTGCGCTATTTTGCGGCCGCGATCTCCTGGAGCGCACTTGGACTCGGTTATCTCTGGATACTGGTCGATCCGGAGAAACGGGCCTGGCATGACCGGCTCTCCCGAACCAGGCTGATTATCGTAACCAAAGATCGGTAGGATGCTGCATCGGATAAATCACTGGTATTTACTCGTCCGGTCCATGAAGAACCCATTTGGGTAGATCGGTAGTTTCAAATGAGGGCCAAGGACCGAGGATCATGAGGAGCTGCGGTCAGTTTTTCCCAGGCCCTAGTACTCTTTCAAAGTGATAATTGCGGATGCAGTGAGCTTGTCTGCGTACTGCGCCTTGCCGGAAAGCCACATGGGGATGCTGAACCCGTAATTATCACCTTGAAGGAGTACCAGCCCTCAGCCCTTACGGCCTGTCGTCGCATCGTACTATCACTACTCTGACGCACCCACTTTTAACCCATAGGGTATGAGTCGTTACAATCGCTGATCAGAAAAGCCGTCATACGGTGGGTATATTCAGTTAGTGATGTTTGCGCACGAACCAGAGCCCGATGGCAAGTAACAGAAGTCCGGGAAAAGAGCTGGCAAACAGAGGATTCAACTGATACACAACTGCCATATTTGCAAACGCTTTATTCATCATCAGGAACAGGGTTCCAAGCAGTGCCCCGACGAATATCCGCTGGCCTATGCCCACCGAACGCAGAACGCCGAAAACGATCGGCACAGATAAAAACACCATAACCAGCGTTATCAACGGTGTCACCACCTTGCTCCAGAAGGCAACTTCATACACCCGGGCCTCCTGCCCATTTTCATGCATAAACTGGATGTACTGATACAGACCCCAGATTGGCAGCAGGGAGGGCCTTACCACGATATCGATCAGATTTGGGCTCAGCATGGAATCCCAGGAGGCACTCTCCAGCCTCGTGCTTACGACACCCTCATCGGAAAAACGACTCTGCTTTATATCTTTCAGCAACCAGTGATCGCCTTGATATACGGCTGAGCCGGCATGGGTGGCCACTTTCAGATCCCGATTGTCCAGAAATTCGTAAATATAAATATCCTTGAGCTCCGAATTTGACGGGAAATATCGAATATTGATGTAGGAGTTTCCGTCACGCGCCCAGAATCCGTATTTGGTCTTTAGCGTAATCTGTTCTGCAATCTTCTCCGCACGCATCACTTCTGCACGGTTTTCACTGTTAGGTGCAACAAACTCACCGATAAATACGACAAGCAGCATTACCAGAATGCCGCCTTTCAAGGCTGAAAAAATGATTCGGGCGAGGGATATGCCCGCAGCCCGCATGGCAATGAGTTCTGAATGGCTGGCCAAACCACCAAGGCCTATCAGACTGCCGAGAAGTACCGCTACCGGAAATATTTCATAGGCGCCTCGGGGGAGAATCAACAATATGTAATAAAGGGCATCCACGGTCTGATATGCCCCCCGGCCGACATCCTCCATCTCTTCCAATAAGGTGATGAAGGCCACCAGTGTCAACAGTACCAATAGCGAGATCAGAGTACTGAGCACTACCGTCCTGCCGATATATCGGTCGAGTATTTTCATTTGAAGGCTCTGCTGATCAGTCGACTTACGCGGGGGGATCTGGTCAGCATCACAAGGCCGGCCAGCGCCAGCATCAATGGATGTACCCACCAGCGCCCAAGCCACAGAGGTGTCGCCCCGGAAACCATCCAGGCGCCAGACAACGCCATCAGATTCACGAACAACAGATAAAAAAGAATAGCCAACACCAGACGACCGTACATGCCGTCCCTGGGCGAGGATTGACTGAGCGGCACACTGATAAAGGTAAATATGAGAACGGCAACCGGAAGCATCACTCGGTACTCCAACTCCGCCCGGTACTCCGGATCGGTACTTCCGAGAAGCGTGGATGTAGGAAGTGATCGCACCCTGGTCCGTGTTTGTTCCTTCGGTTCCAGATTCAATCTGACTCCGTACTCCTCAAACTCACCGATGGTATAATTATTTGATCCCGGTATGCCTTCGTAACGGCGTCCCTCCTTCAGGACAACAAACTGCTCCCCGGTCTTTTCATCGATATACTGATACCCCTCCTCGGAAAGTATAAGTCCCAGCTCTCCATGCTGGCGATTCTGGACGAACACCCTTTTCAATCGTGTTCTGTCTTTACTGATACCCTCAACGTAGAACACCAGATCACCTCGGCTGGATTCATTAAAGCGTCCGGCAACGGCTGAATTGAATTCAGACTGGGTATCCTTTTTGGTGAAAAGTTTATCGTTTACGCTGTTCGCCCAGGGACGCAGATCCAGCGACAACCAGAGAACCAATAGTGTGATCGGCAGGGCGGCCAGAAAAAGTGCGCGGAATATGCGCAAAATACCGATACCACCGGCAGCCAGCGCGCTCATCTCGCTATGCCTGTACATTTGGCCCAGGGTAAAGAGAATGGAGAGAAAAAAGGCCGGTGGGATGATTGCCCCCATCACCCTGAGCGCTTCAACTCCAACCAGTTTTAAAATCACATCATTGCCGACGTTACCCGCAGCTGCCTCGCTTAAAAAACGCATATAGCCGCTTCCGACCAGAATCAGAAGCAGCATGAAAGTTATCGCGAGAAATGATTTACTCACCTCCCACAAAATATATCGATCGATAATTGGCAACATATCAATGGTTACGACAACGGCCGCTTAAGGCCAAACGATAAGGATATCAGCCCTGTGGCAATTACCAAAAGTTCTTGTAGACTAGACCGACCTGGCATTCGCCACACACTTGAAAAAAACGTCTCAGTGACTATCGCTCTGGAGCCTCAATGGAATTTCTTCTAAAAAGCGGCAACCTGGCCGAACAGAAAACAACTTGCCTGGTAGTGGGTGTCCATGCACGAGGGGATTTGTCTGCCCCAGCCGCTGAGCTTGATCAGGCAAGCGGCGGCGAAATCAGCAAGTTCCTGAAGCGGGGGGATTTTCAGGGTCGCATTGCGCAGCTTCAGTTTCTATATGATCTGCCAAACTGTGCATGTGATCGGCTGCTGCTGGTTGGACTGGGCCCGCGCAAGGAGTTCAGTTCGGGTGCATGCAGAAAGGCCACGGCTGCTGTAACGACGCTTCTGCAAGAGTCTTATGCAATCGAGGCGATTACCACATTGCCATTATTGGAAACCGGGGAGAGTTCACTCTATACCCGATTACGCGATGCCGTGACTACCACCGAGGAGACGCTTTACCGATTCGAACAGTGCAAGAGCAACGTCGAAAAACGCCCGCGTCCACTCAGGAAAATGGGCCTTTTTATTGGTCAGCAGCGTAAAACCAAAGCGCTGGAAAACGCAATCCAGCACGGCCGAGCCATTGCAGGTGGCGTTACGCTCGCCAGAACCTTGGGAGATCTTCCGGGTAACATCTGCACGCCGACCTACCTTGCGGAGCAGGCCAGAGCATTGGGTCGAAAATCCCGAAATCTCAAAGTCCAGGTGCTGGAAGAGAAACAGATGCAGGAACTCGGGATGGGCGCTCTGCTCTCGGTGAGTCGGGGCAGCCGCCAGCCTGCCAAGTTGATCGTAATGGAGTACCAGGGAGGTGCTGCGAACGCCAGACCGGTAGTACTGGTCGGCAAGGGATTGACTTTCGATGCGGGCGGCATTTCGATTAAACCTGCCGCTGCGATGGATGAGATGAAGTACGATATGTGCGGCGGGGCCAGTGTATTGGGCGCTATGGCGGCCTGTGTGGAAATGGCTCTGCCGATCAACCTGGTGGGTGTCATTCCATCTTCGGAAAACCTGCCCGACGGTGAAGCCAACAAGCCTGGGGACATAGTAACCAGCATGTCAGGTCAGACTATCGAAGTGCTGAACACCGACGCAGAGGGACGCCTTATTCTGTGCGACGCGCTCACCTACTCTGAGCGTTTTAATCCGGCTGCGATAATCGATATCGCCACCCTCACCGGTGCCTGTGTTATTGCGCTCGGCGCTCACGCTTCGGGCCTGCTCGGCAACGACGCCAAGCTGACGGAGGAGCTCCTCAAAGCCGGCGTGGAGTGTGGCGACCGTGCCTGGCAACTGCCTTTGTGGGAGGAGTATCAGAGCCAGTTGGACAGTAATTTTGCCGACATGGCAAATGTCGGAGGCCGCAGTGCCGGAACCATTACCGCCGCCTGTTTTCTTTCACGCTTCACAAAAAAGATGAAATGGGCACATCTGGACATCGCCGGCACAGCCTGGAAAACGGGAACGGAAAAGGGTTCGACCGGCCGCCCTGTACCTCTGCTTGTCCAATTTTTGTTGAACCGTTGTGGTTTGGCCGGGTAATGACCCAGGTTGATTTTTATATACTGAGTGAAGCGGCGACAGGTGACCGCTTTACCCTGGCATGCCGGCTGGCAGAGAAAATCTGGCAACAAGGTCGACGAATCTATCTGCATACGGATTCGGAAGCTGAATCCAGACATCTGGACAGGCTGTTGTGGACCTATCGCGAGGGCAGTTTTATTCCCCATGGGTTGGCGGACAGAGCTGATCCGGCACTCAACCCCATATTAATCGGTCATGGCGACAACGCGGGTGAGGAGCATGACGTGCTGGTGAATCTTGCCAGCGAAGTGCCGGGGTTTTTCAGCAGATTCGAACGGGTTGTCGAACCAGTTGACAGCAATAGTGCAGTCCGTCTTGCCGGACGCTCCCGCTACCGCTTCTACCGCGACCGTGGTTATCCCTTGAACAGTCACGATATCCAGCGATGAAAAAGAAGACGAACAAGAGCGAAGATAGTTTCGACAACAACGAAATCTTTCCCGTTGATTCACTCGGCATCCCGATCCTGGTCGACGTAGTGGACTCGGTGAAGTCCGGCATATTCCCGAACGGGGAGGAGGGGGAGATTGAGATTCCGGTTGGCCACAGTGAGCCCGCATCCAGGCCTGATCCCGGTCAGAAAGTACTGACCGAATCATCGGCGGAGGTCCATCTTGATCAGATAACCGGGAAAATCGCCGAGTCGGTAACCCGGGAGATCCTGCTGGAACTCGAGCCTTTTGTCAGGGAGAAAGTAAGCCTCGCCCTGCACATGTATGAGGACGAGCTGTTAAAAATCTCCGATGAAGAGAACGGGAAAAAACCGGAAACGGATTGATACTTGCGTTGAGGCCTGTTAACGCTGGGCATCCGCATAGTGTTAACAGACCCTAACCAACCTCAGGAAAGTTGAAGCTGATCATCGTACCTGGTTTTTGCAGCAATCCGGCTGCGCATATCAGCCGATCTCCATTGAACCCTGCACAAGGCTATGGCTCTGCCGGCGATCATCCAATCCACATGCCGGCTTGTCCCGGAAAAACTGCGGATCCAGTCTTAACAGCCGAAAGCTGGTTCCAAGGGCAAAGGGCAGACTAGTCGTTCAGCAAGTCTGTCAGTGCCCGGAAAAGATCCGTCTCCGTCAACACACCGGACACGTGATTGTCCGATCCTATTACCGGCAGGCACCCTATCCGGTTTTCGTGCATAAGTTTCACGGCTGAAGAGAGCTTGGAATCCGCGGATATCGTAAATACTGGTGTGTGCATGACTTCCGCTATCTCGGTCGGCGTCTCCTTGAAAACGCGCGCTGCCAGCTGAAGATCACGCCGGGTCACGATACCAACCACCTGATTTTCGCCATCGACTACCGGCAAGTGGTGCATGTTCTTTTTTTCCATAATTTCGAAGGCAATATCATAATTGTCATCTCTGTGCACGGTAACGGGTGCCGAGCTCATATAGTTACTCACCAGCATTGTTATACTCCTTCTTCCTGGAACGGGGCAAAATCCACCCCTGGATCTCATTTTCGATTATACGGATTCCGATTACACACGAAAAGCAGGGGCTGAGTAAAAATTATATTTTTCCGGGCGTAATAATGCGGTAATACTTCATCCTGAAATTTCCGATTCGACTGAGATGCTGCCGGACTTATCCATTTGAGGCGAACGTCACCGGAAGCGAATCAAATCAGTTTATCGAACGAGGCGAATACTGAACCTGTTTAACGAATTCGATAAGCTGAGTTGATCGTCATTCGGGGATTTGCGCCCCGAGTGCACTTCCTTCGGACGCAGCCAAACAGCGTTAAATCCGACAGGCTCCTAAACCTCCACCTCTGCGCGCTCAACCCGCTGGAAACCTCTCGGAAGCTTGTTCCCCCGGCGGCCGCGCTCCCCCTGATAACAGTCCAGATCGACGGGTCTCAATTTCAGAAAGCGTTTGCCCGAATGAACTACCAGCACCCCCCCTTCCGGAACAGCAGCCAGTGCGATCATGTACTCCTCCCTTGCAGCCACGCGCTTGAGTGGAATACTGATGATCTTATTGCCTTTCCCCCTGGACAGAGCGGGCAACTCGGATACCGGAAACACAAGCATACGACCTTCGTTGCTTATCGCCACCAACCGGTCCGATTTCGGATCGAAAATCAACGAAGGGCGCATGATCTGAGCGCCTTCAGGCAGATTCAACAGTGCCTTGCCGGCCTTGTTCTTGGTAAACAGCTCTTTCAACTGAACCATGAATCCATAGCCAGCGTCTGAAGACATCAGATACCAGCTCTCGGCGTCCCCGCCAATCACCGATGTGAATGTGGCGCCGGCAGGGGGGCTGAGCCGACCGGTCAATGGTTCGCCAAGGCTACGTGCCGAAGGCAGTGTATGCGCCGGCAGAGAGTAGCTTCGACCGGTTGAATCGAGAAACACAACCATCTGACTGCTGCGCAAACGTACCGCATCCATATAACCGTCACCCGCCCTGAAGTTGAGACCGGACGGATCTATTTCATGCCCCTTGGCCGCACGTATCCAGCCCTTTTCGGATAGGAGAACCGTCACCGGCTCACTCGGAGTCAGTTCGCTCTCTCCCAACAGCTCCGCAGCGGGACGCTCCATCAGCGGAGAGCGGCGCGCATCGCCATATTTCTCCGCATCGGCTTCGAGCTCCCGGCGGATCAAGGCGCGCATGCGCTGGCGGGAACCGAGCAGCTTCTCCAGACGTTCACGTTCATCTGCCAGTTCGGCCTGCTCGGCGCGGATCTTCATCTCTTCCAGTCGGGCCAACTGCCTTAATTTGGTGTCCAGTACGTATTCCGCCTGAACTTCACTCAGGCTGAAACGCGCCATCAACACCGGTTTGGGCTCATCTTCGGTACGAATGATACGGATTACTTCATCGATATTGAGAAAGGCGATCAACAGACCTTCCAACTGGTACAGGCGCTCGTTTACCTTTCCCAGCCGATACTCAAGCCGCCTGCGCACCGTCTCAAAGCGAAAATGCAGCCACTCTTCCAGCAGGTCGCGCAGATTTTTCACCTGAGGCCGACCGTTCAGCCCAATCACATTCATGTTGACACGGTAGCTGCGCTCCAGGTCGGTGGATGCAAAAAGGTGGGACATCAGTCGCTCCACGTCCACCCTGTTGGAACGAGGTATGATAACCAGCCGGGTTGGGTTCTCATGGTCGGATTCATCCCGCAGATCCTCCACCATCGGCAGTTTTTTGGCCTGCATTTGGGCGGCAATCTGTTCCAGTATCTTCGCACCGGAAACCTGATGGGGTAATGCGGTAATCACGATATCGCCCTGTTCGCGTTCATATCTGGCACGCATGCGAACACTGCCGCCGCCGGTAAGGTAGTTCCTCTGCAGCTCATCCCGCGGTGTAATGATCTCCGCCTCGGTGGGATAATCCGGCCCGGGGAGATGTTCACACAGCTCCTCCACCGTGCAGTTCGGATTCTCCAGCAGATGGATGCAGGCGCTGGCAACTTCGCGCAGATTGTGCGGTGGCACATCCGTTGCCATACCCACCGCAATACCCGTTGTCCCGTTGAGTAAAAGATTCGGCAGACGCGCAGGCAGCACCACCGGTTCATTCAGGCTGCCATCAAAGTTAGGCGTCCAGTCGACCGTTCCCTGCCCCAGTTCCGACAGTAACAATTGGGCATATGGGGTCAACCTCGCCTCGGTATAACGCATGGCGGCAAACGACTTCGGATCATCGGGTGATCCCCAGTTGCCCTGGCCATCAATCAGCGGATAGCGGTAGGAGAACGACTGTGCCATCAGCACCATGGCTTCATAACAGGCAGTATCGCCATGCGGGTGAAACTTGCCCAGTACATCACCTACGGTGCGCGCCGACTTCTTATGTTTGGATGCGGCCGAGAGTCCCAGTTCGGACATCGCGTAAATTATCCGGCGCTGGACCGGTTTCAAACCGTCGCCAATATGGGGAAGTGCCCGATCCAGAATAACGTACATGGAGTAGTCCAGATACGCTTTCTCGGTAAACTGTTTCATAGGCATCTGCTCGATGCCATCCAGACTTTGATCGATTTCGTGTGACATCTACTTCTGCAGCCACTGAGAGGTGGGTATATTCAATCTCCGCAGAATACTTTCCCGGGTGATGGCTGTAGAGAGTCTCTCTTCTGCGAAGCAGAAGTAGTGCTTCCAAAGGTCGTGCCGGAACCAGTTGTTGCTGGTTTGAGTGATCTCTTTCCAGGCGGGATTGCGCAGCTGCCGGAAGGTATCTTTAGCGGTACCGAACGCGAAGGTCTTATAGTCCCGTTTGGAACAGCGGATACCTTCGAACATAATGTTCTCCGACCCGGAGGGAGAGCGCAGCATAAGCACATAGCGCACGACACCATCCTCTCCCACCGAGAGTGATTTGGGATCGATGAAATATTCAAACCTCTGATCGGGCCGGTCAAACTCAATTCTGACCATCTTTTCCCGTTCCGGATATGCGGGCAGTTCGACGCGCTCCTCCACCCACTCATACTCCTCTACACCTTTCGGAACCACATCGTGTGGATCCCGATAAGACCATTTGGCGGCCTGTGCGTAGAGAGTGTTCAGCAACAACACCGCCAGCAGCAGCTTTACTCCGATACTGTTTGATTTCATCTGTTTCATATCTCCGCCAGGTCCCCCTTCTCCTGCAGCCAGTTCTTGCGATCGGATGCACGTTTTTTCGCCAGCAGCATATCCAGCATACTGTTGGTATCGTCGTCCGAATCGACGGTCAGACGCACCAGCCGGCGGGTGTCCGGGTGGATAGTGGTTTCACGCAGCTGCACAGGATTCATTTCACCCAGTCCCTTGAATCGCTGCACGCTCACTTTACCCTTCAGTTTTTCCGCTGCAATACGATCCAGCACACCCTGTCGTTCACTGTCATCGAGCGCGTAGAAAACCTGCTTACCCGCATCGATGCGGTAGAGCGGAGGCATCGCCACATAGACATGCCCCTCCTGTACCAGCTTTCTGAAGTGACGCACAAACAGTGCACACAGCAGAGTGGCAATATGGGCGCCGTCCGAATCGGCATCCGCCAGAATACAGACTTTATCGAAACGGAGCTTGGAGAGGTCATCCGAACCTGGCTCCACCCCAATCGCAACCGATATGTCGTGAACCTCCTGCGAAGCCAGCACTTCGGCAGAATCCACTTCCCAGGTATTCAGTATTTTCCCGCGCAGCGGCATGATAGCCTGAAACTCCCGATCCCGCGCCTGCTTGGCGGAACCGCCTGCAGAATCTCCTTCAACCAGAAACAGTTCCGACCTGCGTGAATCCACCGCACTGCAATCTGCCAGTTTTCCTGGCAATGCAGGGCCTTGGGAGACCTTTTTGCGTTGCACCTTGCGTCCGGCACGAAGACGGATATGGGCTGCGGCAATCGCCAATTCGGCGATCTGCTCGCCAGGCGCGATATTCTGATTGAGCCAGAGACTGAATGTGTCTTTGACCACACCAGAAACAAAGGCGGCACACTCGCGGGAGGAGAGCCGCTCCTTGGTCTGGCCGGAAAACTGCGGATCCGTAAGCTTTACCGACAGGATATAGCAACAGCGCGCCCAGACATCATCAGGCGCCAGTTTCACTCCCCTCGGCAACAAATTACGAAATTCACAGAACTCCCGTACCGCTTCGGTCAGGCCCGTGCGCAAACCGTTCACGTGAGTCCCCCCCAATGGGGTTGGAATCAGATTGACATAGCTCTCATTGACCGCCTCGCCCCCCTCCGGCAGCCAAGTCACAGCCCAATCCGCCGCCTCGGAATTACCCTGCATGGATCCGACAAAAGGTTCCTGTGGAATCTGGGTCAACCCCTGAAGTGAGTCCAGCAGATAATCCTTGAGTCCGTCCTGATAGCACCAACGCTGCTTTTCCCCGCTGCTTTCATCTTCGAAGCGCACATCCAGGCCAGGGCATAACACCGCCTTGGCCCGCAGGACATGCTGCAATTGACGAACCGAAAACTTGTTGGTATCAAAATAGCGGGGATTGGGCCAGAATCTGAGGGTCGTGCCGGTATTATTCCGGCCTACCTTACCGACCTGTTCCAACTCAGAAACCTTATGCCCATCGGCAAAAGCCATATTATACTCGCCGCCGTCGCGCTTGACCCACACTTCCAGGTGGCTGGACAAGGCATTGACCACTGACACACCGACACCGTGCAGACCGCCTGAGAAACGGTAATTCTTGCCCGAAAACTTCCCGCCGGCGTGCAGCTTGGTCAGGATCACCTCGACTCCGGGCACCCCCTGCTGAGGATGGATATCGACCGGCATACCACGACCGTCATCCGCAACCTGAAGAGAACCATCCTTGAACAGCACGACCTCCACAAAACTCGCATGGCCGGCAATCGCCTCGTCCACGCTGTTGTCAATCACCTCCTGGGCCAGATGGTTGGGACGGCTTGTATCCGTATACATACCCGGTCGCTTGCGCACCGGTTCGAGACCACTCAGCACTTCGATATCCGAAGCGTTATAGGAACTGCTCATTGCTTATGACTTTTTCCCGGATTATAAAGTTAGCCTCCAAAAACACCCATCCATGGGATGCTTCTGGAACGGAACCTGAAAACGTGATTGTCCGGTTCCCTTATTTTCCGCCGTTTCCGGACGGAAACTGTAGTGAAATTCGAGGTCCGGCTGGACCAGCACGAAGTGTACACTCCCGCCGTGTGCGGTGCGAGGTGCCGGAATACCGCCAACCGCTGAAAATATCGTTTGACCGTCATTGACAACGTGATGTAGGTTTACCCGGTACCCTGAATCATCTGAGTTTACGAGCACTTCCGTGGCAGACAACGACAATCCCACACCATCATTTGAACAGGCATTATCCGAATTGGAAGCACTGGTGGAAAGCCTGGAACACGGTGAAATGACCCTGGAGGAGTCGCTGAAATCGTTTGAGCGTGGCGTTGAGCTCACCCGGGCATGCCAACAATCGCTGAAAGCGGCTGAACAGAAGGTCAGGATTCTCGCGCAGAAAAACAACGAGGCGGAGCTGGAATCGTTTGACGGAAATGAGTGACAACCAGCTCGAGAACTATCTCGATCGCTGCCGGGCGCGCGTTGAAGCTGCCCTGAACGAGTATCTGCCGCTTGAGAGTATACAGCCCACTCGACTGCACGCAGCTATGCGCTATGCTGCTCTCGGCAACGGAAAGCGGGTTCGGCCGGTACTGGTGTATGCGGCCGGAGAAGCGCTGTCAGCATCCGAAGATGCGTTGGATGCACCCGCCTGTGCGGTTGAACTGATCCACACCTACTCCCTTGTGCATGACGATCTGCCGGCGATGGATAATGATGATCTCCGCCGTGGCCGGAAAACCTGCCATCGGGAATTTGATGAAGCCACCGCGATTCTTGCGGGCGATGCGCTGCAGAGTCTGGCCTTCAAAATCCTCGCCTGGGACAAAACAATGCCCGCGAACGCGGAAACGCGCATCAGTATGATCGAATCGCTCGCCATGGCTACCGGATCCCGCGGCATGGCGGGCGGTCAGGCATTGGATCTGGCGGCAACCGGCCGCGAGATCAATCTGACCGAACTTGAAAACATGCATATCCATAAGACCGGTGCCCTGATCCGCGCCAGCGTCCAGCTGGGCACGCTGCAGGCCGCGGATCCCGACCCCGAACATGTTCGCGGCCTCGACCACTATGCAAAATGCATCGGTCTGGCGTTCCAGGTGGTGGATGACATACTGGACATCGAGGGTGATCCTGAATCCCTGGGTAAAACCAAGGGCAAGGATATGGCCAACAACAAGCCCACCTACCCGTCACTGCTCGGACTGGAAGGCTCGCACCGCATGGCCAAGCGGTTGCAACAGGAAGCGCTGGACAGCCTGTGCCCGCTTGACGCCAAAGCAGATCCATTGCGCTGGCTGGCGGGATATATCGTCGACAGATCCAGATAACCCCTACTACTCCTTCAAGGTGATAATTGCAGATGCAGTGAGCTTGTCGGCGTTCAGGGCAAGGCACGCGTCGCAGGGAATGGCGGTTTCCCCGCGAAAAACGAACCTGCCATTGGCTTGCGGCTGCTAACAAACGAGGCCATAATATTCGGTTTCATGGTTGGCTGACCATTCCAGATACCGAATAACCGGATAAACTGCCGGGTGTTCCCTATCGAAACTATCCGTTAGTTTGGCCCTCCCAATCTTGTAGAAATCCGTGTCGTTTGTGCGACCCGAGGAGCAGGGCAGTGACAGAGTGCGCCGAAAACAGTTGTGAAATTGCCGACGTCCAAAACAGTGTGGACACCCGGCGTATCGCCATCAACAAGGTGGGTATCAAGGATATCCGGCATCCGGTAAGGGTTAAAGACCGAAGCGACGGCGAGCAACACACCATTGCCACCTTTAACATGTATGTAAATCTGCCCCACAATTTCAAGGGCACCCACATGTCCCGGTTCGTGGAGGTGCTGAACAGCCACGAGAAGGAGATCAGCGTCAGCTCTTTCAAGGAGATGCTGACAGAGATGGCCGAACGCCTGGAGGCCAGGTCGGGCCATATCGAGATGAAGTTCCCCTACTTTATCAACAAAAAAGCCCCCATATCGGGCGTACAAAGCCTGCTGGACTACGAAATCACCCTCACAGGGGAGATCCATAACGGCAAGCCGACCATGTATATCAAAGCGGTTGTACCGGTCACCAGCCTCTGCCCTTGCTCGAAGAAGATTTCCGACCGCGGGGCGCACAACCAGCGCAGCCATGTAACGGTCCAGGTCCGCACCAGCTGCTTTATCTGGATCGAGGAGATAATCGAACTGGTAGAAACCCAAGCCTCCTGTGAGCTGTTTGGGCTGTTGAAGCGACCTGACGAAAAATACGTAACCGAACGCGCCTACGATAACCCCAAATTCGTGGAAGACATGGTGCGGGATGTGGCTACCATTCTCAACAAGGACGAGCGTTTCAGTGCCTACGTCGTTGAATCGGAGAATTTCGAATCAATACACAACCATTCGGCGTATGCATTGATAGAGAGGGACAAACTCAAGCAGGAGTGAGAGGCGCCAGTTTCAGGGCTGGTTGCTCAGAACCAGAACCGACCCTTCGACATCCATTTTGACGCGCTTCAGAAAACTCATCCCGAGCAGCACCTCACGGGGTGAATCACCTTTTACCACCACCCCATCCACATTGGTAAGCTCGATCGCTCCGACCTGTACGTTGGCCAGGGTTATCTGATAAGCGTTGGCGAAACCGGATGCTGTTCGTACGGTGCTCTTCATGCCGTTCAGCCGGTAGGGTATGCCCAGGCGTTTGGCTTCGACTTCACTCATGGCGACCGAAGAGGCGCCGGTATCCACCAGCATTTCGGTCGACCTGCCGTTGATACTGCCAAGGGTGAGGAAAGCACCCTGCCTGTTCCGTGGGATGCGTACCTCGCGGACTGCCGTCTCTGCGAAATTACCGCCATACGAGGCGCCCAGCTGGTACTCTTCCCGTCTGCCATTCATCTCGATTACCGCACCACGGGCATTCGCCGATATCAGCACGACGCCTTCGGGGCTGGGTTCACCGGCACGCAAGAAACGCCGGGTCCCATCAAGCTCCACCATTGCCTTATCAGGGAAAAGCGCCATCACCTTAAGCCGCTCCACCGCAAGCGCAGCACCGCTGACAGCAACCGCAATCACCACTGCTGGGAGCAGCACAAGCCGTGGAATAAAATGTATATTCATCTCACTCTTCACCCGGGCAATTTTTCATGGAACTTGCCTGTCATGGTGTACCAACAATCCCATCCAACAGCCGCACGGCTGTCTGCAACAGCGCAAACCCGAACAGTCCCGCCACCAGGTCGTCGAGCATGATTCCCAGCCCGCCTTCAACCCTGCGATCCAGCCACCCGATAGGCCATGGTTTCAGGACATCGAAAAATCGGAACAACAGGAAGCCTGCAATCAACCAGCCAAAGCCGGCTGGCGCCAGCCAAAACGTAACCAGCAGCCCAACCCACTCGTCCCAGACAATCCCCGCATGATCGTGCACCCCCAGATCCCGTGATGTGCGGTCGCACAACCAGATACCGACCACAAAAAGGAGCACCACGATAAGCAGGTAGAGTGCGTCAGACAGCGGTTGCATCAACAGGTAGAGAGGAACTGCCGCCAGAGTGCCTGCGGTGCCCGGCGCCTTGGGAAATGCCCCGGAGCCCAGTCCGCAAGCAAGCAGATGGACCGGATTATTCCAACGGATTCCGTTATTTGGCTGACTGGAAATGCTGATACCCGCCCTGACCGGCTTCAATCTGCCGCCCATCTGCGTTAAGGCAACGTATCCCCGGATCCTTTTCAACGACACCAATCCAGGCAACCCTCTCCTCAATCCCGCCAAGGGCGGCCTCGATCTGTCTACAGCTATCCGGAGGCACTGTGAAACAGAGTTCATAATCGTCTCCTGCCGTTAAAGGTAACGACCAGTCTCCCGACATCTTGATATGTTCATCCACCTCATGTGAAAGCGGCAAATTCCAAAGTTCCAACCTGGCTCCGACCCTGCTGCGAGCACAAATATGGCCCAGATCAGCCAATAATCCGTCCGATACATCGATCGCGGAAGTGGCCAGATCCCTCAGCGCCAGACCGGCAGCGAGCCTTGGTGAAGGGGCTTCCAGACGCTCACGAAGCCATTTTTCAGGCAGCCTTCCGCCGGCCATCTGCTGCAGCGCCAGGCCCGCGTCCCCTAAAGTGCCAGTGATACCAATTCTCTCCCCAGCTCTGGCAGCATCCCGCGTCAGCGCTTTGCCTGGCGGTACAAAACCGTGCACCTGAATAGTGACCGAAAGCGCACCGCGGGTGGTATCCCCACCGACCAACTGGACCCGATGCCGATTGGCCAGGGCCGAAAATCCGCGCATAAAAGATTTCAGCCACTCGCTGTCGCTCTCCGGCAGCGTGAGCGCCAGAGTCGCCCATGCAGGAATCGCCCCCATCGCCGCCAGATCACTCAGATTGACGGCGAGTGCTTTGTGTCCCAGTTTCTCCGGATCCGTACCTGCATAAAAATGCACCCCTTCCACCAGAGTGTCGACGCTAACGGCCAGATTCTCCCCTGCTGGGACCTGAACAAGCGCGCAATCATCCCCCACCCCCAGCAATACATCCTCGCGGGGGTGCCCAATATGAGAGAAGAAACGCTCGATCAGTTCGAATTCGGAGAGTGCCATGCGCGCAAGAATAGCATGACAGGAAGTAATGAAAGGATAATCCCTGCTACAGCCTGCTCAGCGGGAAAATCGGTCACCATTTTTTGAGTGGGGGTAAGCGTCTGACAAATAGGCTGATAAGCACCGAATACAGCATATTTTGCTTAAAAAAAACTGTCATCCCGGCGTTCGCCGGGATGACAGACAATGTAACCGCACAGGACATTCAAACTAAGTATATACCATTTTGGTCAACGCGGTTTCATTTCCGCTTGCCGCGATTGTTTCGCCAGTTTATCCAAAACCCCGTTGACGTAGCGGTGACCCTGTTCCGCACCAAAAACTTTCGCCAATTCCACCGATTCATTGATGATCACACGGTATGGCAGGTCCATCCTATAGATCAGCTCAAACGCTCCCAGCCTTAATACAGCCCGCTCCACCGGGTCCACACTCTCTATGGAACGGTCCAAACAGGGCTTCAACTGTTGATCCAATGTACCCAGGTTGTCGGATACCCCCTGTAACAGTGTACCAAAATAGTTGAAGTCGAATCCGTTTCTATCCTGCTCAGCCAGAAACTGCTCTTTCACATCCCGGATATCCTGCCCGGTCATCTGCCACTGATAGATAGCCTGAACTGCGTAATGCCTGGCCTGGCTCTTTTTGTTGGTCATCAATCTATCTGACGCAGCAGGTTGACCATTTCAATTGCTGATATCGCCGCTTCGGCACCCTTGTTGCCAGCCTTGGTGCCTGCCCGTTCGATGGCCTGCTCGATGGTATCCACCGTGAGTACACCGAAAGCAATCGGGACAGCATGCTTCAGGCTGACTTGGGCAATGCCCTTGACACATTCACCGGCAACATATTCAAAATGCGGGGTTCCGCCCCGGATTACCGCACCCAGCGCGATAATGGCGTCGTACTGGCCTTTGGCAGCTATCTTCTCCAGTACCAGGGGCATCTCAAATGCGCCGGGAATCCGGACAATGGTGATATCAGGCTCTTCGGCGCCATGCCGCTTGAGTGCGTCCAGTGCACCGCTCAGCAGGCTTTCGACGACAAAGCTGTTAAAACGCGCAACCACAAGACAAAAACGCGCTTTGCGTATGCTCAATGCCCCTTCTATGGTTTTGATTGGCATAATTTAAACCCTTGACGGCGGAAAATTCGGAATTCGGGAAACAGCCCTCTCACCACAACTGCACGGTTCAATCGCGTCCAACGTACTCGGTCACTTCCAGATTGAATCCGGATATACCATGCAAACTGGTGGGCGCACTCATCACGCGCATTTTTCGCACACCGAGATCGCACAATATCTGGGCGCCAATCCCATAGGTACGCAGATGTTTGATATTGTCGCCAGGCAGATTCGGCTCATCCTCTTTCTGTTTAAACTGTATTTCGCGCATACGTTGAATTATCTCACGGCTGCTGTCGTGATTGCGCAACACTACAATAACTCCACTACCCTCCTCCGCGATACGCTGCATCGCACTGTCCAACGGCCAGCCACAGCGTTCGTGCTGGGTGGAGAAGAGATCGCACAGTGTATTCTGCATGTGCACACGCACCAGGGCGGGAGTATCTGCTTTGACGGTTCCATACACAAGCGCCAGATGGAGCTCATTGTCGACGCAATCCTGATAGGCGTGCATACGGAAGTTCCCGTACTCGGTCGGAAGCGTGCAGTCATACACTCGTTCCACCGTCTTCTCGTTGCGCACCCGGTACTGTATGAGATCGGCGATCGTTCCCATCTTCAGGCCGTGTTCCCGTGCAAACAGCTCCAGGTCCGGACGGCGAGCCATGGAACCATCTTCATTCAGAATTTCCACAATTACCGCTGCCGGAGTCAATCCCGCCAGGCGCACCAGATCGCAGCCCGCTTCGGTATGGCCGGCACGCACCAATACGCCGCCGGGCTGGGCCATTAACGGGAAAATGTGTCCGGGCTGAACGATATCCTTGGGTTCGGCATCAGATTTCACGGCAGCCAATATGGTGGTAGCACGATCTGCGGCGGAAATGCCGGTAGTCACCCCTTCGGCCGCCTCTATGGAGACCGTGAAATTGGTGCTGTGTGCGGATTCGTTGACCCCAACCATCAATGGCAGGCGCAGCTGCCTGCAATGCTCTCTGGTGAGGGTAAGACAAATAAGACCGCGTCCGTAGCGCGCCATGAAATTGACCGCTTCGGGGGTTACCAGCTCTGCCGCCATGATCAGATCGCCTTCATTTTCACGATCTGCATCGTCCATAATGACAACCATCCTGCCCTGGCGCAGATCTTCTATTATCTCTTCTGTTGAATTCTGATCCATAACCTGGGGAAGCTCGACTGCCAATGCGGGAAACGAGGCAGTCTATCAAAATTGGAATGCAGAGAAAAACCGGAATTTGTGGTGTATCGGTTTACAGAGGCCAGTGCTTGCTTTTGGTTACCAAAAAATAGAACTGCCCATTGACGGGTCAAGCGGATAAATTATGAATATGCAGATATCAACTTGAAAGACCACAGGGGGGCGGTCTGGCTGAACACCGGTTGACCATGCTCACCTAACCCATCACAACTGCTGTTCAACCCGGTTGCGTCCGTTCTGCTTCGCCTTATACAAAGCCTCGTCTGCACGTCGGATCAGATCGTCCGGAGAATCTCCGGGACGCAATTGGGAGATGCCGATGGAAATTGTCAGCCGACCATAACTCTCCCCACTCTCCCTGTTTTTCAGTTTGCCGGAGGATATCGCTTTACGAATCTGTTCGGCCAGCGCACTGGAGCCGGCACTGTCGGTATGCGGCAGGATGACCGCGAACTCCTCCCCGCCGTAGCGTGCAGCTGTATCCTTGCCTTTTACGCAGCTTTTCAGCGTAGATCCCACGAAGCGCAACACTTTGTCGCCAACCATGTGGCCGAAGGTGTCGTTAAACCGTTTGAAATGGTCGATATCGGCCAGCAGCAGGCAAAATACCGACTCCTGTGCCTTACACTCCTCGAACACACTCATCAGCGCAACATCAAACGCCTTGCGATTGGAGAGGCCGGTCAACGCATCGGTTAAAGACTCCTCTCTGACCTGCTCCAGCTCTTTGCGCAGAGTCTCCACCTCGTCCAGCACGCTGCTCATTTGTGACTCAAGCTTGCGCTGTGACTGCTCCATCGTACGGGTGTCGTCAATCACCTTTTGTACTTCTCTGTGCATCACGTCGGAAGGGGGGGAGCTGTCCAGGATATCTGCAAAACCGTTCAGTGTGTCCGCATACGCAGATACCGCTCCGCCCGAGCGCTCGACCTCCCCCTGGATACCGGCGATGATACGCCGCAACTCCTGGCGTATCTGCTCGATCGCTACATCATCCTGAACGAAAAACTGCCGGTAAATCTCCCAAAGATTCTTATCTGAAGGTTCTTGTTCTCCATTCAGCACCTGATCGAAAGCCTCTTTAAGCCCTTTATTGCTTCCCAGCACATATTCGTATCCTGTCCTGAAGTTAAGGGGTGACGGGGGAATATGGTGTTTCGAAAGAAGAGACAAAGTAACACGCAGATGTGAGGAAGATTGTTCGTAGGTGTCGGGATAGGGGTTGGTTTCCATTTTTTTAAACCTGATTCAACAATAACCGGTTACTGAGAACACTTATAAGGAAGCCATCCGGGGCCGTCAGGAGTTCAGTCACTGATCATTTTCGGCCGGCGCAATAAAATATTTAGCAATAATTTCAATCAGATAAGGGCGTAAAAATCGATAATATCAATACCATGGAAATATTCTTATGGTGATAAGCAGTTGCGTCTCCCTGGTGAACCGGTTTCAATCACGCAGAAAGCCGCGGCGGGCCAAAATTTCCAGTGTAAGGCCTTTTCCGGAGCCGGGAACCGTTGCTCCGTCGGCCAGCAGCAGGCGCTCCAGATAGCGGGCAATCAGGTCAACCTCCAGATTGACCCGGGTGCCGGTCAGATAATCGGACATGATGCTCTTCTCCAGCGTGTGAGGCACGATATTCAGCTCGAAACGGCTTCCGTTTACCGCATTAACCGTGAGGCTGACACCGTCCACGCAGATCGAGCCCTTCTGAGCGATATAACGCGCCAGTGTTTGCGGCGCCTCGATCTCGAAGCGGATGGAACGGCCGTCCTGCTTCCTGCTCAGCACCTGACCTATTCCGTCAACATGGCCGCTCACCAGATGCCCACCCAGTGGAGTGTTCAATGTGAGGGCTTTTTCCAGATTGAGGCGTGCCCCGGGCCTGAGTGACGCCAGCGTACTCAATGAGAGTGTCTCGACCGACAGATCTGCGATATAACCGTCTCCGGGTAACGCAACAACCGTCAGGCAGACGCCATTGGTGGAGATGCTGTCACCCAATCCTACGTCGTCGAGCCTAAGATCACCGGTACTGACATGCAGACACATGTCGGCGCCGGACCGTTCCATGGATGACAAGGTTCCTATAGCCTGGATGATTCCGGTAAACATTGAATAAACCTGAAGTAGTGTCGAGCAGAGGGATTAACCGGGAAGCGGAACCGCGGTTATACGGATATCCGGCCCCACCATCCGAAGGTCGGTGATGTTCAGGCCGATACGGTCCCGCATTCGCTTCAGTTCCGGCAGCCGGAAGAGCCCCTGTGCGTCATCGCCCATGATGTGCGGCGCTGCGTAGATCACCAGCTCGTCGACCAGCCCGGCGGCAAGAAACCCACCCGCAAGGGTCGGGCCCGATTCAACCAGCACTTCATTGATCTGACGACGGCCAAGTTCGTCCAGCAGCAAGCCGAGATCAATCCGGTCGCCTTCACCCCTCAACAGCACGACTTCGGCACCGGCTGTTTCCAGTGAAAGCTGACTGGAACCCGACTCCAGACAGACAACCAGCGTACTGCCCTTCAGCTGAATCATTTTCGCTGTGGCCGGCATCCGTTGCCGGGGATCGAGCACCACCCGCAATGGTTGGCGCACCTCATCACCCTGTGCCATGCCTGCGAGCAAACCACCTTCGATGCGTACATTCATCGATGGATCATCCGCCAGCACTGTGCCTATACCGGTCACTATGGCATCGCTGCGCGCCCGCAGCCGCTGCACATCAAGCCGGGCGGCACTGCCGGTGATCCATTGACTCTCCCCGCCTCTCATCGCCGTTCTGCCATCCAGGCTCATGGCCAGTTTACAGCGAACATATGGCCGTCCACTGCGCATACGTTTGATGAATCCGGGATTCAGCACCACGGACTGGGCTTCCATCACACCCTGGATGACCTCGACTCCAGCCTGCCGGAGCTGCTTAAAACCGGCACCGGCCACCCTGGGATTGGGATCTTCCATGGCAGCCACCACCCGGCTGATGCCCGCGGCTATCAGCGCGTCGGTGCAAGCCGGGGTGCGCCCCTGGTGACAACAGGGTTCCAAAGTCACATAGGCTGTTGCCCCACGTGCTTTCGCGCCTGCCATGCGCAGTGCATTCGGCTCGGCATGCGGCTCCCCGGCGCGCCGGTGATACCCCTCACCGACCGGTTCGCCCGAGCGAACCAGAACACAGCCGACCCGGGGATTGGGATGAGTTGTATAGAGGCCCTGACGGGCAAGATTCAGGGCGCGGGACATAAAATGGTAATCAGCCTCCATCAATGACCGTCTGTGTCACCATCGAGCAGGTCCATCTGCTGTCGTTTTACCTCCGGCGGCAGCTCTCTCTCCAACTGTTCAATCTCCTCACGGAAGGCTTTGACGTCCTCAAATTTCCGATAAACAGAGGCAAAACGGACATAGGCAACATGATCCAGACCACGCAGCTCCTCCATCACCCACTCACCGATCCAGCGCGAAGACACCTCCCCCTCACCTGTCGCTATCAGGCGGCGTCGGATACGGTTGAGCGCCTCCTCAACCTGTTCGGTGCTTACCGGACGCTTCTCCAGCGCCCGCTTCATCCCGGAGACCAGTTTAGTGTCATCGAACGCGGCTCTGCTGCCATCGTTTTTGACCACTTGGGGAAGATTCAGCTCCGCGTTTTCGTAGGTGGTGAAACGTTCATTGCATTGGGTACACTGCCGCCGCCTGCGCACCTGGTCACCCTCCCCGAAAAGCCGGGAGTCGATCACCTTTGTGTCCTGGGCGGAGCAGAATGGGCAGCGCATCTCAGCGGTAAACTGGGTAACGCTTGCACAGCTCCAAAACCCGGCCCCTGATCCGTTCGATCGCAACCTGATCGCCCCTGCCGTCGATGACATCGCACATCCAGCCGGCCAGTTCCCGCGCCTCCGCCTGCGCAACTCCACGCGTCGTGAGAGCGGGCGTGCCAACACGAATGCCACTGGTAACGAAAGGAGACTGGGGATCATTTGGCACTGCATTCTTGTTCACCGTGATATTGGCCGCGCCCAACCAGGCATCAACCTCCTTACCGGTCAATCCGGCCTGGATGAAACTGACCAGAAACAGATGGTCGTCGGTGCCACCGGATACAACATCGTAACCCCGCTCGATAAACACCTGAGCCATGGTGCGGGCATTAACCAGTACCTGCTCCTGGTAAGCCTTGAACTCCGGTTCCATCGCCTCCTTGAAGGCGACCGCCTTGGCTGCGATAACATGCATCAGGGGGCCGCCTTGAGTACCCGGAAACACGAGCGAATTGAGATTCTTCTCGATTTCGGGATTGGTTTTGGCCAGAATCAACCCACCGCGCGGGCCGCGCAGCGTTTTATGCGTGGTGGTGGTGGTAACATCGGCGATCTGCACCGGACTGGGGTAGAGACCGGCGGCAACCATACCGGCAACATGAGCCATATCCACGAAAAGATACGCATCCACCAGATCGGCAATCTCGCGAAACCGGTTCCAGTCGACCACCCTGGAGTAGGCCGAAAATCCGGCCACGATCATTTTCGGGCTATGCTCCAAAGCCAGCTCTTTCACCTGATCGTAATCTATCTCACCGGAATCCGGATTGAGTCCATATTGCACCGATTGATAGATCTTGCCGGAAAAATTGGGCTTGGCGCCGTGGGTAAGGTGACCGCCATGAGCCAGGCTCATACCAAGAATGGTATCTCCTGGTTTGCACAATGCCATGTAGACCGCGGCATTGGCCTGGGAACCTGAGTGGGGTTGGACGTTTGCGTAATCCGCGCCGAACAGCTGCTTGGCCCTGTCGATGGCAAGCTGCTCAGCCTGGTCGACGAATTCGCAGCCGCCGTAGTAGCGCTTGCCGGGATAGCCCTCCGCGTATTTGTTGGTGAGTACTGAGCCCTGTGCCTGCAACACTCTGGGGCTGGTGTAGTTTTCCGATGCGATCAGCTCGACATGATCCTCCTGCCGCTGCTCCTCACCCTGGATGGCCGCCCAAAGCTCATCATCGAAGCCCTGGATCCGCATATCTTTGTTGAACATGAAAAGCTACTCCGCCGGGTAAAAGCAGATATTTTAACAGTATGCCGGTTAAACGTCTGCCTTCAGTTGGCAGGAGATGAGCTGTTAACGCTATGCGGGTATCCTTAGACGCATAGCGTTAACCGGTCTTAATTGAACAATCTGGCTCCCGACTCGCTCAGAACCGGCGCACTCTCCAGACTCTCTTCTTTCATTTGCGCAACCCGGCTGCCTGCCTCATTCAATCTGGCGGCGGTTTTAACCCTTCCGAGAGTCCTTACGGACTGCTCCTCGCTCCGCTCTATGGCGGCGGGGGAAATGGGTGACCGAAGGTTGGTGTCATTGGCCCCTTTCAGTGGCAGGCGTCCACCAGACCAGTCAGATACCTGGGTTCTGATGCCGGTCAAACCGATGCTGTTCCACAACGACTGGCTGCCAAACCGGTTGAGTTGTTGAGAGGGCACCGAAACCAGCAGCAGTGACAGGCCGACAGTCAAAGTGGAGGCAGCAACAGTCCACTTGTGCACCCGCATAAACGGAAGCCGGAAAAAAACTCTCCGCTCGCTGGCTCTGATCTCCCGGTCAATATCTATAGGCTCATTCCTGAGTGATGCGGAAACCGCTTGCTTTGCCCCCGCCTGTACACTGGCTTTGACTGCGCGCCTGGGATCTGCGCTCATCACCAAAGCCGCCACGGGTTGAACCGGCCTGTGCAAAGGCTGCTGTACAGCGGCCGGCTTCTCTCCAGGCCGGGGAGCCGCAACCGTCGCCGCGTTGTGCTCCGGCTTTTTCACCTGTTGAGTCAAGGCTGCAGACTTCTCGGACATGGCTGTCTGGGCCATACGCTGAAGGTCTTCCGGATTGAACTTATCCGGGGTAATCAGCGAGGCGTTCTCCTTTATTGCATAGTGCTCGGCACGCAACTCCTTGATGACTATCTCCATATCGGCGGCATCCAATTGTGACTTCTCTTCGAGAAACCCGTGCAGCAGCAGGCGGCTGCAGATATGGTTGATGCGCCTCGGCAGACCGTTGCTGAATCGAAAGAGTTCTGGAAACAGCTCCGGCATGAACCTGGGATTACCTTTCCACCCGGCAACCGACAGACGATGCAGCACATAGGCTACAAACTCGTCCGGTTTCAACGGCTCCATGTGATAAGCCGCGATCATACGCTGATTGAGCTGTTCCAGCTCCGGCGAGGTGACCATGTCACGCAGCTCTTCCTGACCCACAAGGAATATCTGCAGCGTCGGTTGCCCGCCAATCCGCATGTTGGTCAGCAGGCGCAACTCCTCCAGCGCGGTAAGCCCGAGCCCCTGAGCCTCATCCACAATCAGCAGTGACCGCTTGCCCTGTTTGTAATTGCGTGTGAACAGCTCGGAGAGAAGCCGCAGGATCTCCGATTTGCTGGTATGACCAACGGAGAGGCCGAATTCGGCGGCGACCATCCTCAAAATGTCATCCGCTTCAACCTGCGCACTAACCAGTCGGGCCACACTGAAACCCAGGTCCCGGGTTCCTGCCAGCAGATCATCGATCAATGTGGTCTTGCCGGTGCCCGGAGCACCGGTAATCATGACAAAGCCTTCACCTCTGTGCATGGCATAGCGCATATAGGCTTTCGCCTTGGCAAACGAGCGATGCGGCAGGCAGAACGCATGATCCGGACTCAAGCGAAAGGGATCGGCCTTCAAACCGTAGTATTTTCTATACATCCTATTTCCTATCAGTTTCCGGTGATAAATCGGGGTATCAGGCCCGATTCACCGATAAAACAAATATCCCAACCAGTTGCTTCTCGTCACCTCCCTGGGGAGCCACATTCTGTTATTTTGAATGCAATCGGAATTTGTGGCTTACCACAGGGAGGAGACCAAGACCGCCTATCCCTGGCGCGAGCCCCCCTCAAGCGCTCTGAACCGCACTGTGACCAATCACCGTTTGTCCGGTCACTACCTTTAAATAAGATACTGATTAAAATCCATGCAATTTACGAACCAGATTATTATGCTATTGTTTTATAAGCACTAATTATATTCTTTAAATCTAAATCCGGAGAGAGTGTAAAGAAATGAAACCAATAATGGGAGGCTTTTTCCCTGCATGATCCGGTGGGTGATCCCCCGAAACAACAACCTGCGGCGACAACCCGGGGTTCGGGGCGGTCAGCCAGACCCAGACGGTTCAACGCTCTCTGAAGGCGGAATCGAAACCACGCGATACCGGCTTGAGCAGGTAATCCAGGATGGTTTTGGAGCCGGTTTTTATATCCGCCTGGACAGTCATGCCGGGAATTATACGCATTTCCCGATCACCCCCCACCCAGGCACGTTCCAGTTCTATCTCCGCCCGATAATAGGGATTGCGTTTCTCATCGAGATAGGTCGAGGCAGAGATCTGTCTGACCTTGCCAGGAACACCGCCGAACCGTGCGTAATCGAAACTGTCCACCTTCACCAGGGTTGACTGTCCGGTATGTATATGCCCGATCTCAGCCGGAGAGATGCGTGTCTCGACAATCATATCGTCATCCACCGGCACCACCTGCATGATCACCTTACCCGGCTCCACCACCGCATTGATACGGGTGATGGCAAGCGCCTGAATGATGCCATCGACCGGTGCATATACCTCCAGCCGGTTAACCCTCTCTTTCAGACTTAACAGCGACTGTTCGACTTCCGCCAGTTCGGATGCAACCCTCCCCGCCTCCAGTTCCATCTCTTCGTTGGCACTGGCCAGCTGCTCCAGGCGCCGCTGATTTGCCTCATTCAGCGCAGATTGGGCAACAATTACGCTGTCATCAATGGTACGCCGCTCGCTTTCGGCTTCCGCCAGCCGCGACTGGGTGGTGAGCAGCTCGGTGCGGGCGACAATCTGATGGTTTTTCAGCTTGCTCCGGATATCCACCTGCTCCTTCAGCAGCCCGATCTCACTTCTGATCGACTCTGACTGGTGCTGCTGGCGCAACAGCTCGGTGGTGCGCTGGCGAATCTGGGCATCGATCACTTTCAGTTCGCTCTCATAGCTTGCGGTCTGCGCCTGAAATATCATCATCTGCTTGCGCGCAAGATCCGGGAACTGCCGGCCGGTTTCACCGAAATCGGGTTGGCGCTTCTCGATGATAGCCTGCAAGCGCTCCGACTCCAGCTTCAAGGCCCCCCTGCGAATCAGGGTCTGTTCATACTCGGACTGTGACGCCGGCGGGGAAAAACGCAGCAGCAGTGAACCTTTTTGCACGCGATCGCCATTGCGCACCGCGATCTCACTGACCATGCCGCCCTCCAGGTGCTGCACCTCATGGATCAACCCCGCCGGCACCACCTCTCCGGGCGCGACAGTGACCTCGCTGAGATGTGTTGAGCGGGCCCAGAGCACTGCCGCGAGCAGAATAAAGGCGCTGAACCAGACCGCGATCCGAATAATCACAGAGGGTTCACTCTCCTCCAGCTGGATGGCCTGGGCCAGAAACCGCGCCCGGGCGCGGGGAAGACCCGAGTTACCCCGCAGTTTCATCAACATCGAATCCTCTTTCATGCCGCAACACCCATAAGCCGATTTATCGCCTCTTCCGCCGGACCCAGAAACTGCACCGTGCCATGTTCCATTAACACCACCTTGTCCGCCAGACGGATGTGGCTGGGCCGGTGGCTGACCATGATTATCGTGCGCCTGCCGCGCAACTGCTTCAGATGATTCACGAACCGCAGGTCGCTTTCATGATCGAGCGAGGCGCCTGGTTCGTCGAGAAGCAGTATTCCGGCGGGACTGACAAAAGCCCTCGCCATGGCCAGAGAGCGCAGAAAACCGGGCGGCAGGCGTTCGGTTTCATTGTCGCCGATTCGCGTATCGAAACCATCTGGCAACGCCAGAATCTCCTCCAGAACACCTGCATCCTTAGCTGCCCTTCTCAGATCCTCGTCACTCGCAAGTCCGTTGTTGAGCCGCATATTCTGAGCGATGGTGCCGTGAAACAGCTTGGTCACCTGCGGAACGTAGGCGATGGCGCGGCGCAACTCCATGGCATTCAGCTGGCGTAGATCCTGCTGATCGAAAAGCAGCGCCCCGGCCTGAGGCCGGTACATACCGGCAATAAGTTTGAGCATGGTCGATTTACCTGAACCGGTATGCCCGACTATCGCCAGCATCTCACCCGGCTTCACATCGAAACTGACACCGAGCAGGGCCGGATCCTGATCCGGTCCATAGCGAAAACTGACCCGGTCGACACGGATTTCACCCTGTAGATCCGTGCGCAGCAAGCCTGCATGGCTGGTCTGCGTCTCTACTTTCATTTTCATCAATTGATTGATCTGCTGGATCGCCTTGAGCGTCTGCTCAAATTTGGAAAACGAGAGAAAGGCGCTCTGCAGCGGAGAAAGCACACGCCAGACCAGCGCCATGATCGCAATCAGCGCACCGATACTCATCTCAGCATCCATCACGGAGAAGGTGCCGAGCGCCAGCACCGCCAGTCCGGAGAGGGTTACCATGCCCTGAGCCACGCTGTTCATGCTTCCGGATGAGACGAAAGTGTTGTAGTTGGCCACCACCGCTTCGCCTGAAATCTCCCGAAAACGTTCCCACCAGACCGACTCGCCGCCTATGGTTTTTATCTCTTTGCGGCCCGCCAGCGTCTGCATCAGGATCCGCTGCTTGTCGGTACGCGCCTTGCCGGCGCGCAGTATCTTTTCATCCAACGCCGGCAGCCATACCACACCGAGTATGAAAAAACCGAGCACCATACCCAGCGGCACGAGGGCGATACTCCCGCCGAGCAGTGCAATGACGCCGATAAAAAGGAAGACGAAAGGCAGTTCCAGCGCGATGGCGGCATTCGGTCCGGTGAAAAAATCCCTGACCGAGTCGAACTGCTTCAGACGCGACAACTGTGCCGCGACGGTTGAACGCTCGGTGAAGATCGGCGGCAGAAAGATCATCTGCCGGAATGTCTCCACACCGATAAGATAGTCGAGCCGGCCTGCCACGATTCCGAGCAGCTTGGCCCGGAGAAAACGCAATACGAGATCGGCCAGCACCAGGATCACTATACCAGCCACCAGATAAGGCAGCGTGTCCGGCGATTTGGCACCGATAACCTTGTCGTAAATCAACATGATAAAGAGCGGAATCGACAGGGCAACCAGATTTATCACGAAGGTCATCGCCAGCAGATGCACGACCATACCGCGAAAACGTTGCAGCAGTTTACTGAACCAACTCTCCTGGATGCCGCCCGCCGCAAGCGAAACCTGGCTCGGATGGGTATCCGTGAAGAGGTAGGCAGTGCCTCTGTCCCACAGGATGTCACCGGTCAGCTGCTGCTGCCGCGTGGCATCGAAATAAGTGACGAGACTGCCTTCACGGCGGATCAGCACATAGAGTTCTCCGCGGTCCGATTGAAACAGACAGGGATATAGCTCCGGTTTGACAGCGTCGATCCTGCCGTTTATCGGAGAACTTTCATAGCCCAGAGTCACCAGGATATTGCGCAGATCGATCAGGTCGAACTGCTCGGCAAAATGGGGCAGCGCCTCCACCAGTTCCCGCGCATAGTTATTCCAGCCCAACTCATTCAGCAACGGCAACAGACAGGCGGCATATGGGGACGTGGTGGTGAATTCATCAATACGGTCATTGCGCAACGCATCCACCAGTCTTTCCGAGACGATTTCCGGAGCTGCGGATTTTTCCTGTGCTTTTTCTGCTGGCGTCATGGCATCTGTTCGCTCAGGCCGTTCTGGCTGATTTCAGCAGCTGAAAATCAGCTTTCTCCGGCATCTGCGGCTCCTCTATCAACTGGCGGTTGGACAAGGTGAACCTGCGATCACAAATACGCAAAAAGGAGGGACGGTGCGATACCACCACCATCGTCTTCCTCTGCTTCATCTGCTGCATGACTGCGAGCAGCCTGCCGTCGTTCTTCATGTCGAAATTGGCATTCGCATCATCAAAAAGAACTATCGATGGATGACCCACCAGCGACCGCACCATAGTGATTTTCTGTCGAACACCCTCCGACAGGGTATCCACCGCCGCACCGCCGACACGGGTATCCAGTCCATCCGGCATATGGGAGATGATCTTGTCCAGCCCGAGCTGCCTGGCCAGCTCGATTGCGTGATCGATGGCTTCGCCCTCCCGGTAGAGCGTCATGTTCTCCAGAATCGTGCCCTCGAACAACACGCCTTTCTGGGGCACTATGCCGATATTGGCCCTTAAATACTCGAGGTCATACTCGGCCAGCTCGACACCTCCCAGCAGAATCCTTCCCTGGGTCGGCGTGAGCAGACCAGCGAGCAAACCGACCAGCGTGGTCTTGCCGGATCCATTGCAGCCGGTAATGCCAATAGTCTCTCCAGGCTGAATGGTCAGGGAGAGATCCTCCAGCAGCGGCGCACCGGAAGCGCCATAACTGAAATGAACCCTCTCCAGCTGAATCGGGCCTGTCAGAGGTTGACCCGGCGTTTTATACCTTCCCCCCTGCTCCATCTTGAGTGCATGCAGCTGTTCGACCTTGCGCCGAGCCAGGCGCAGTGACTGGAACTGGCTCCACAATCCCATCGCTTTCAGCCCTGGCTGCAGTACACGGCCGGAGAGCATGGTGCCGGCGGCCAGCGCACCCACGGTAAGATCGCCGGAGATGACGGACAGGCTGCCAATGGCCGCGAACGTCACAACCGCCACCTGCGAGAAAGTGGCGCCTATGCCCTGTACTATGCTGTTGATCTGACTGAGTTGAAACACACTGTCGGCCGACTGCAGCTGAAGCTTTTCATAACGGCGGAGCATAAACGACTCCATCGCCATAGATTTGACCGTGTGAATCCCGCGCAGAGTTTCGATAATAAAATCCTGCCGCCGGTCCTCCATGGTGGAGCGGTTTTTTAATGCACCATGCAGTTTTCTGCCGGAGATCAGGGAGACAATGGCAAACAGCGCAAGCAGTACCACCGGGATCAACAGCAGCGGACCGGCGATTATCCAGATCAGAACCAGAAAGATCACGACGAAGGGAAAATCCATCAGCAGCAGCACCGACTGACCCGAATAGAACTCCTGAATCTGCTCCAGGGCGTGCATTTTATCGAGATAGAAGCCGGATGAGTGTTTGCCGAATTCCTGAGAATCGGCATCCAGAATAAGACTCATGGCCTTCAGGCTTTCGCGGTGATCAAAGCGCGCACCCTCCCAGCTCAACAGAAGACTGCGGACTATTTTCAGCAGGGTGTCCAAGGTCACAACACCGATCATTGCGAAGATGGTAATGGTAAAAGTTTCCACTGCCCGGTTCGGAATGATGCGGTCATACACCTGCAGTATCACCGTCGGCATAGCCAGCGCGAGGATATTGATGCCCAGAGATGCGAGCAGCACCGTCGGTTTTTTCCAGGCTGCGGGAGTCCGAAACCGGTGCTGTAATAAAGGATCTGACGTCTTACGGCGCATTACTCTTCTGTCGGTTTAATTCTGTTATACGGGTGGGCTGCCCGACTTAATTTCCTATGTCGGCTACCCATGGTTATTCTTTAAATACAATTGAACGAAAACTATGGCCCGTCCCGTTATTTACCCAAATTCCACCGGCGAGGAGCCTGGGAAACGCAGATCTCAGTTGGGATTTAAGGATATAAAAAGTTTGGTCGATACATGAGTGACGTCCATTGGCACACGACAGAGAAGAAGCGTGAAGCTGCCGGTTCGACGTTTAGATTGGCCCTTGCCAATCGGTGCGGATTCGGTAGACAGCGCCAGAGAATCTCCGGCCCTGTCTGCCATGAGTTTCTCGGCACTTTCACCACTGCACGGAACCGATGCATGGACGGGCAACGAACAGAGAGCACCTCCAACAACCTTGAGAATCGGAGTGAATCGCTGCGCCTGAAGCTCAGGCCGAATGTCATTTACCTGATGGCAACGCTCGGTTTTCTCTGCTTCTTCATTGCACTGAAAGGACCTCCGCTCTATACGGATGTCCAATATTATCTGGGCACGCCGGAGCGCAACGCCAAAGTGCTGTTGACCGGTTCAACACGCCTCGCGCTGCTGTCGCAAAACAAGCAGGATTTGTCCTCGCATATCAAAGAGGTGACGCGCCTGCCCTACATCCGGGGAGTCATAATAACCAGCAATGACAACCGCATCATCAGCGGCGCCTGGCTTGGAGAGGAGCTCGCCGAAATCGATGCATTGAAAAAAATGGTGCAGGAGAGCTGGAGACAGTGGCCGGTCAATGGAGAGAACGGCGCCATCGCACATGTTTTCGTCACCTTCGACGATGTACTGAACGGACAGGTAAAGCGCGATATCATCCTGGTGGTCGGTGTCATCGCCATCGGTATTTTCATACTCTCCATTCTGGTCTCCCTGGACGGCCGCAGCAGGCTTGCGCAAAAAATTGCAGGGCTAAGCGGTGCGACCACGCGCATCGCCAACGGAGATTACAGTGTACGGGTGCCGGTTCAGGGGCGCGACGCCATAGCTGCCCTGGCCCATAACTTCAACAGAATGTCGGTTGAGCTGGACAAAGCCACCAAGCAGCTGCGTATCAGCGAAGAGCGGTTCGAGTTGGCGGTCAACGGCAGCAACGACGCCATCTGGGACTGGAATATACAGAACAACCGGCTCTACCTCTCCCCCCGCTACCGCAGAATTCTGGGTTATGAAGCACAGGAGCTGCCCGGAATCTTCACAGCCTGGGAAAAACTGATTCATCCCGACGACAAACCAATGGTGATGAAGGCTTTGAATGAGCACCTTCAGAACGAAAAGCCATTTCGTTGTGAACTAAGACTGAAAACCAAGCGTGGAGACTGGTTGTGGATGCTGGGACGCGGTGAAGCGGTGCGCGACAAGAAGAGCGGCATTGCGACGCGCATGGCCGGATCCTACACGGATATATCCGAGCAGAAGGCCACCCAACTGGCGCTTGAGCAGGAGAAGGAACGCGCCCAGGTCACGCTGCAGTCTATTACCGACGCGGTGGTCACCACCGATAATCAGGGCAATATCGACTACCTGAACCCGCAGGCCGAGTTGCTCATTGGATTGCCCGACCTTTCCGTTGAGGGGCAGCCGCTGCTCGATGTGTTCAAGCTGACCGATGCTCAGCAGAATCCCATCGAGGACGATGTCATAACCAAAGTGCTGCTGCAGGGCAAGACAACCAAATTCAGCGACCATACACTGTTGCGCAACGCTGCCGGTGAGTGGTTGTCAATCGAGGAGAATGCAGCGCCGCTGCTGGACCGGAACCGGGCGGTGCGCGGCATGGTGGTGGTACTGCACGATGTCACCGAACGCATGAAGTTGTGGGAGGAGCTGCAAAAGGAGCGGGAACTGGCGCTGGTGACGCTGCAATCCATCGGTGACGGCGTGGTCACAACCGACGTTGCGGGCAGGATCATGTACATGAACCCCACCGCCGAACTGCTGACCGGCTGGTCGGGCAAAAACGCGCAGGAGCGTCCCATTCAGGAGGTGATGAACTTCCTGGACGAATTCGGCGCCTCCTCCATCGCCAAATCGGTCGAGGTGGCATTAACCCAAAAACAGGTGGCGGCCGATCTCGGGCAGGCGGAGCTGTTATCCACTTCGGGTGAAAAGCATATTGTCGAGCACAACATCTCACCGCTTCGAAACAAGAACAAAGAGGTCATAGGCGGCGTCGTCATTGTGCACAACGTCACGGATCGATACAAACTGATGCAGCAGTTGTCGCACCAGGCCACACACGATTCGCTGACCCAACTGGTCAATCGCACCGGCTTTGAGCAGAGGCTGGACAAACTGCTGCATGCCCTTTCGGCGGAGGAGAATCTGAACAACGTCCAGCATGTCATCTGCTACATGGACCTGGATCAGTTCAAGATCGTCAACGACACCTGCGGACACTCTGCCGGAGACGAGCTGCTGCGCCAGATCGCCGAGCAGCTGAAGCGGCATGTGCGCATAGGCGATACACTCGCCAGACTCGGCGGCGACGAGTTCGGACTGCTGCTGGAGAACTGCCCACTGGAAAACGCACTGGGCATCGCCGAAAAGATCCGTCAGCACATCGCATCTTTCCGCTTCTCCTCCAACGGCAAGACTTTCGCCATCGGCGTCAGCATTGGCGTGGCCCCCATCGACGGTACGCCCGGCACTACCGTTGCCACCGTGCTCAGCACGGTGGATCAGGCCTGTTACATCGCCAAAAGCAAGGGACGCAACCGGATTCACACCTTTCAGCCGGGAGACAATGAATCGTCCCGCTGGCACAACGAGATGCAGTGGGTTCCGCACATCAATCAGGCGCTGGATGATGGTCATTTCATGCTGTTCGCGCAACCGATAGCGACCATCCGCAAAAACGAAGAGAAGTATTCACACTATGAAATACTGCTCAGGATGAAGTCCGAGGATGGAAATCTCATAGCCCCCGGTTCGTTTCTGCCCTCCGCTGAGCGCTATGGCCTGATGCCTACCCTCGACCGATGGGTTGTGGGAAAAGCGATCGAGATGCTGGCCGCGGCATGGAAGAACAATCCCGGATTCAACATGGACACGTTCGGAATCAATATCTCCGGTGCGGTTCTGGGTGACAACAGCTTGCTCAAATTCGTAAAACAGGCGCTCAACGTTTACGGTCTGCCACCCAGCCTGCTCTGCTTTGAGATTACCGAAACCGTGGCCATCGCAAACTTTACCCATGCCAACCGGTTCGTCAACGAGCTCAAAGAGATGGGATGCCGTTTTGCACTGGACGATTTCGGCAGCGGCTTTGCCTCCTTCAGCTATCTGAAAACACTTCCCGTGGATTATCTCAAGATCGACGGATCGTTCGTGCGCCATCTGGCGCATAGCGCGGTCGACCACACCATGGTGGACGCCATCAACCAGCTCGGCCATGTGATGGGGCTTAAAACCATTGCAGAGTTCGTGGAGACTCAGGATGTGTTGGAGTCGCTGCGCATACTCGACGTGGATTACGCCCAGGGCTACTTCATCGGCAGACCCATACCGCTGCAGGAAGTGTGTTACGAAGTGACTAAAGAAACCGATCAAGATGGCGCACCCGAAGCCCCGGAAGCACCCAAGGCTTTAAGTATTTAAATCCCAGGCCGATAGCACTGATCAACGCCTTCTCGGTATGGAGTGTGTTGTAAACCTGAATGTTGCAAAAAATCATCCGTAGCCTGGAAGGAGCAAAGCGGAATCCGGGATCGGAGCACAAACATAGCCTCTTTTCTACCCGGATTCCGCTTCGCTCCTTCCAGGCTACAAATCACTAGTGACTCAACGGCGAGTGGAATGAATCAACAACTTCTCCAATCCTGGTTGACACTGCAGTGCCAGGCTATGCCGGGTGCCCGTTCGGCCTGTGCCAGAATCGGTTCCGAACAAGCCGGGCCCCGGCAGTTCAACGCCAGTTGGCCGGGAGGTGAAACGATCGGCAACGAACTGACCGAACTGCTGGAGATGGCGGACCGCAGCGGCGGTCCGGTGACCTGCGCACCGGTCGAAACAGCACAGAGTGCATCGCCGGTACTGCGCATCGCCCACCCCATCAACAACAAGGGGAAGAGATTGGGCGCCATCGCGGTAGAGCTGACACAGGTGCCTCGTGATCAGCAGGCGGCGGTTGTAAGGCTGATTGAATGGGGCAACACCTGGCTGGACCTGCTGTTCAGACAGGATACAGAGAGCGCGGAGCGTGCGGACCCGCTGGCGGAGGCGATTGCATCCATTCTCCAATCCGATTCGCTGCAGCAGGCCGGCATGTCTCTGACCGGATTTTTGGCACGCCGCTACGGTTGCGAAAGAGTCAGTCTCGGCTTCGGCAAAAACACCGGGGTACGCCTGCTGGCAATGTCGGACAGCGTACTGGTGCCACCACGCAGCGAACTCTCCCGGCAATTGAGCGGAGCTATGGCGGAAGCACTGACGTGCAACCGGCCGCTGCACTGGCCAGCGCAGGAACAGCTGGGCATATCGGCCCATGTGGCGCTGGCCGAGGCGGAGAAGGACAGCGCCATTCTGACGCTTATCCTGGAACACGCGGGAGCGGCTTTTGCCGCACTTACGCTGGAATCCCAAAACGAAGCGCTCACCGACGCAGAAACGCAAAAACAGCTCACCGAACTTGCCCGCCACCTGGGACCGCTGCTGGCGTTGAAACAGGCGGCGGAGATGCCGCTGCGGAGCATTCAGCGCGGAGCAGCGGGCAGGGCTGCCGTCTCCGGCCATGCAGGCAAGCGGATCAAGGCGGTTGTTGCCGGCGGCCTGCTGGCTTCAGGCCTCTATTTCATGAGCGCCGATGCACCGCACCGCATATCTGGTCCAGCTCAGATCGAAGGCGAGATGCAGCGCGCGCTGATTGCTCCTTTCGACGGTTACATCGCAAACGCCCACGCCCGGGCCGGTGAGACGGTGCAGGCGGGATTCATCATCGCCGAACTGGATGATCGGGAGCTGAAACTGGAGCAGCGCCAGCTCAGCGGAGATAAGATCGAGCTGGAAAAACAGTACCGCAAGGCGCTGGCCGGACTGGATCACGCCGAAGCCCGCATCCTCAAGGCGCAGATCGCTCAGGCCGAGGCACGCATAGATCTGCTGGGCCAGAAGCTCGGCCGGACTCAACTGAGAGCGCCTTTTTCCGGCGTCATCGTGTCAGGCGACCTGAGCCGTTCACTGGGTAAACCGGTGAAGCGGGGGGAGGTGCTGATGGAGATTGCACCGCTCTCCTCCTACCGGGTCGCCATTGAGATCGAAGACAGGGATATCTCCGCTATCGAGGCGGACCAGCGGGGCACGCTGATTCTGGCCGCACGCCCCGGCGAAGCGTTGAATCTTCAGGTTATCAATATCACCCGCATGCCCACTTCAGGCACCGGCGCCGGCAGCTTCCGGGTGGAGGCGCGTCTGAGCGGAGCTATCGAAAGACTGCGTCCGGGCATGCGCGGGGTGGCCAAACTCGAAACCGGCGCACGCAGCCGGTTCTGGATCTGGACCCATGAGATAAGCGACTGGCTGAGTTACCGCCTCTGGGCCTGGCTGCCGTGAGTCAGCAGCAACCACTCCCGGTATGGAGCCAGATCAAGGCGCTGCAGCCGCGCCTGCGCTCCCATACCCGGTGGCACCGAATCGGATATCGGGGGCGCGACTGGTTTCTGCTGCAGGACCGCGCAACCGGCCGCCATTACCATTTTACCGAACCCGCTTATCTTCTGCTCAAGCGTCTGGATGGCAGGACCAGCATCGAACAGGCGCTGGCTTCGGTTTCCGAGGACAGAATCGTTGCGCCGCAACGGCAGCAGGAGGCGGTTGACCTTCTGCTGCGGCTGCAATCCGCGGATCTGCTGATCCATCACGGCCGGGACGACAGTGCGCGCCTCTACAGCCAATGGCGCAAACATCGGGTCAAATCACGCCTTGCCGCGATCATGCGGCCGCTTGCGGTACGCCTGCCTCTGTTCGATCCAACCCCGCTGCTGGATAGAGTGCTGCCGCTGGCCAGGCCCCTGTTCCATTGGAGCTCATTGCTGCTGTGGACGGTGCTGGTGGGCCTGGCAGCGATGCTCGGCCTGCAGCATACGGAGGCTTTGGCCGCGCATGCCGGAGCACGCTTTCTGGATCCCGCCAACCTGCTCCTGCTCTGGATTGCCTACCCGCTGGTTAAAGGAGCGCATGAACTGGGTCATGCTCTGACCATTCAGCGCTGGGGGGGCAAGGTACAGGAACTCGGCCTGATGCTGCTGGTATTCGTTCCCGTCCCCTACGTCGAAGCTTCGGCAGCAACCACCTTTCCCAGCAAGTCACGGCGCATCCTTGTCGGTGCCGCCGGCATCATGGTCGAACTGCTGCTCGCCTCCCTCGCCCTGCTGATCTGGATCTCGGTCGAACCAGGCTGGGTGCGCGATCTGGCGTTCGACATCACCGTCATCGGCGGCGTCTCGGCGCTGCTGTTCAACGGCAATCCGCTGCTTCGATTCGACGGATATTATGTCTTCTGCGATCTGCTGGAGATACCCAACCTGGCCAGCCGTTCACAACGCTACTACGCCTATCTCGGCAAACGCTACCTGCTTGGCGTGCCCGGTTCGGTATCGCCGGTGCTGGCAAGGGGAGAACGCGGCTGGTTCCTGAGCTATGGTGCCGCCGCCTTCGCCTACCGGATCTCTCTCAGTCTGACCATCGCGCTCTATGTGGCGGAAAAGTTTTTCATGATCGGCACACTGCTTGCCATCTGGGTGATTATCTCCCAGCTGTTGTTGCCCCTCCTGCGCCTGCTCAGGTTTCTGTTTGCCGCGGGTGAACTGCAAGGCAGACGAGGCCGTGCGCTGATGCTCGCCTCTGCATTGAGTTCCGGTCTGGCCGCTCTCCTGCTGTTGGTACCGCTGCCGTCCAACACGCTCGCCGAAGGGGTGGTGCGGATGCCGGAGAGCGCCATCATCCGCGCCGCAGAAGCGGGCGAGGTGGTCGAGCTGCTGCGCCGCGACGGCGATGAGGTGAAACCCGGCGATCCGCTGATCCGGCTGCATGAACCCAAGTTGACCTCCGAAGCCGCAATTCTGCAGGCGCGGGCACAGGAGCTGCGCGCGCGCATCGAGCGTGAGCGCATGCAGGACCGCGTCGAGGCTGCCATTCAGCTGGAACAGCTGGCTGAAGTGGAGGATGAGCTGGAAGCGCTCAACAGACGCCTGGCGGCGCTGACGCTGACCAGTCCGGCACTGGGTGAACTGGAGCTGATCCGTCCGGCAGACCTGCCCGGACGCTACCTGGAGAAGGGCAGCGTGCTCGGCCTGGTGCATGGCGGCGGCGACGCAGTCGCGAGTGTGGTTATCCCTCAGGCAGACGCCGGACTGGTGCGCAGCGACACCCGCGCCCTCTCGGCCCGATTTCCCGGGCAGCCGGAGAGCGAAAGCCGGGTGCAGCTGGTGGCCGATGTCCCCTCCGGCTCCTATCTGCTGCCCAGCCCCGCGCTTGGATCCCTGGCCGGGGGCCGTATCCGTGTCGATACCCGCGACGAACAGGGCGTCACCGCGCTGGAACCGATTTTTCAATACGATATCCGATTGCCTGAGAAAAACTTTCCCCATATACCCGGCGCCCGCATTCAGGTCCGCTTCGAGCATTCGCCCGAAACCCTGGCCAGCCGCTGGTACCGTTCGCTGCGGCAGCTGCTGTTGGCGCGGTTGGGTTCTTGACTTTTTTTCCAGAAAATGTGCCGCTGCGCGGATTTTTTTGATTGCGGGTCCCGGCCCGCAGCCGGGTAACTTTTGTTACGGCAAAAGTCACCAGAACCATGGCTCCGATATGCCACCCTGCGGGTGCCCTGCGCTACTCGCAGAACAGGGGAAGCGCGGAACTCGCTTACGCTCAGACACCCGCGCTTCTGATCCCTGTTCCGCTGTGTTGCTCGGTGGCGTATAAGTCGCGTAGCGGCACCAACAAAAAGCCATTCACCCTTCAAGGTGAGAATAACCGCACTTCCTAAGCACCACTCAACACCTCAAAAACTCCAGTTTTTCCCATGACTGCCGAACAAATTTCCAGATTGTTCAGACTTCTTCGGGAAAGCAGATCATTGATTATGACAAATCATGAAAAACGATATTCACCGGGTAAATTTGGGATTCTCATGGCCCTGGCCGCCCTCGCATCCGGCTCCGCCGCTGAGGAGCTGCAAACGCACGACTGCGTCATCGTCCCCTCCGCTATAGTCGGCGTCAGCACAGCCGTGCCGGGCGTTCTCGAAAGCGTCTCGGTGGAGCGCAGTGATCGGGTGGAGAGGGGCCAGTTGCTGGCCGCACTGGAATCGGACGTGGAGCTGGTCGAGCGTGATCTGGCCCGGGTCAGAGCGGAAACCGAAGCTGCCGTCAAACTGCGCGAGGTGAGTCTGATATTCGACAAGCGCAGCCTGAGACGGGTCAAATCGCTGGCCCGCGAGAAGGTGATCTCGCTCGATGAACGGGACAAGGCGGAGCGCGAAGCCGAACTGGCAGGCTGGCGCCTGCAGGACGCCAAGGATCTGCTGCGCCAGCGTGAGCTCGAACTGCGGCGCAGCGAACAGGTGCTGGCCCGGCGTCAGGTGCACAGCCCGATCGGCGGCATTGTCGTCCAGCGCCTGCATCATCCGGGCGAGTATGTGGAGGATGAGCCTGTGCTGCGCATCGCACAGCTCGACCCGCTTTATGTCGAGGCGATAGTGCCTATGACCGAATTCGGCAATATCAAGCCCGGCATGCACGCCAGCGTGGCTTCGGAGATAGATCCCGGCCGCAAGCTCGCTGCCGAAGTGGTGGTGGTCGACGGCATGGGTGATGCCGCCAGCGGTACTTTCGGCATACGCCTCTCGCTGCCCAATCCGGACTACGCCATTCCCGCCGGGGTGAAGTGCCAGGTGCGTTTGGAGAACCCGCAGGTTGCATTGGAGCCGGCAAAGGTTGTTGATCCTGAACTGGCGATGGAACTTACGCCTTCGGGCGGGCAAAAGACATTCGAAACCCATTGATCGGAACGCATGGCCGTGGAATGGATCAAGGAGTGCAGCGACGGATCCACCTTGGTGGGTCCGCTCCGCTTGACCCACCCTACGGGATTGCGCCTGCGTGATTAACAAAGCATGCGAAAATGTCGACTGAGAAAAAGTTGAAACGCGCACACGAGCGCATGCAGATGGAGCTGATGGAGCCGCGCATGCTGCTCTCGGCCGACTTGCTGGCGCTGGCCGGATTGCCCGGCGTCGACCACCACGACGACGATGCGCCCTGGGACAGCCTTTTGTCCGATCCGTCGGATCTGCCGGGAGAGAGCTCCGGCAATAACGGTCAGCTGCCCTCCCCGCTGGAACTCTCCAGCTTCTCCGGCGCGGATGCAGGGGCAGCGTCATCGGATCAGCAGAGTGACAGCCTGCTGGCACTTTTGAGCGACGGCGATCGGACAGAGAGCGCCGGTCAACTGCTGTTTGTCGACACCCGGGTGCCCGACTACGCGGATCTGATCGACCAGATCCGGCAGGCGCATCCCGGCGATGAGCTGCAGATCCATCTGATCGATGCCGGAGAGGATGGCGTGAATCAGATCACCGATGTATTGGCAAATTACAGCGGTATCGACGCAGTGCACATCATCTCGCACGGCAACAGTGATGGGCTGCAGCTCGGCAGCACCTGGCTGAGCAGCAACAACCTGAATGCCTTCGCCGGTCAGCTTGGAAGCTGGTCAGGCAGTCTCACGCAGGATGCGGACCTGCTGCTCTACGGCTGCGATCTGGCAGCAACCGCCGAGGGCAAAGGGCTGGCCGATGCCATCGCCACGCTCACCGGTGCTGATGTCGCCGCCTCCACCGATCTGACCGGTCAGGCCGGACTGGGCGGCGACTGGGAGCTGGAGTATCAGACCGGTTTTGTTGAGAGCGCGGCATTCGGTGCTGCTCCGCTGCAGCAGTGGAACGGCCTGCTGGCAGTCATCAACGTCACCACGTTCAACGATCTGTCAGACGGCGGCGATACCTCCAGCGTCGCTAACCTGATAGCGACGCCGGGCAGCGACGGCATCTCCCTGCGGGAGGCAATCATTGCCGCAAACGGCGACTCCTCGGTGGACGATCAGATCGTACTCTCTGCAGGAACCTATACGCTTGCCCTCGCGGGCACCGCTGAAAACTCCGGGTTTACCGGCGATCTGGATATTCTGGATAATCTGACCATCACCGGCGCCGGCGCGAATGTAACCATCATCGATGGCGGCGATATCGACCGCGTGTTCGAAGTGAGCAACAGCAGCGCCGCGACGATCAGCGGCCTGACCATTCGCGACGGCAACGCCGGCAGCAAGGATGGTGGCGGAATCCAGGTCGGCGCCGGCGCTAGTCTGAGCCTGACCGACGTCCGGGTGACCAGCAACTATGCGCAGAAAGGCGGCGGCATCTGGAGCGGCGGCGTGCTGACCATGGACCGGGTCACGGTGGACCAGAACCTCTCCTTCAGCCACGCGGCTGGCGTGCTGGTGAAAGACAGCGGCAGCGCCACGCTGTCCAATACCACGCTGAGCCAGAATCTCGCCGGCGGCAAGGGCGGCGGCCTCTACGTCGAGGGCACCGCGCTGCTGACCAACACGACCGTAGCTTACAACACCGACCTCAACAGCAGCGGCGGAGACGGCATCCATAATCAAAGCGGCAGCGTACAGCTGAAGAACACGCTGCTGCACAATCCTGCGGGCATCAATTATGCCGGCTCTGGCAGCATCACCTCGCTCGGCTACAACATCGACTCGGACGGCACGGCGGGCATATCCAACAGCGGCGACCAGAGCGGCACGCTGGCAGCGCGCCTGGACGTGAAAATCGACTCACTGCAGTTCAACGGCGGCACCACCCCGACCCACGCGCTGCTCGCCGGCAGCCCGGCGATCGATGCCGGCAGCAACGCCGGCGTGCCAGTGCTGGATCAGCGCGGCTATGCCAGGCCGGCAGACGGCGACGGCGATCTGACCGCGACCACGGACATCGGCGCCTACGAGTATGACGCCGCGGCGCCGGACTCCGACGGCGACGGCATCTGGGACATCTACGAGGATGCCAACTCCGACAGCGACTTCGACCCGGCGACCAACCCCGGACCCGACACCGACGGCGACAGCACGCCGAACTATCTGGACAGCGACGACGACGGCGACGGTATCCTGACCAGCGCCGAGAACGCCGATCCGAACAGCGACGGCAACCCGCGCGATGCGCTCGATTCCGATCATGACGGCCAGCCGGACTGGCTCGATCCGGCTCTGACGACCGCGACCGACGGTATCGTGGACAGCACCCACAAACTCTCCTCGACGACCTCCGCAGCACTTGCGGCGGCGATCGACAACCGCGACCGCTTCGGCTCCGGTGTGGCCTCGATCGGCGACCTCGACGGCGACGGCGTGGTCGACGTGGCCGTCGGCGCACGCAACGACGATGACGGCGTTGATGACACTGGCGCCGTTTACATCCTGTTCATGAACGCGGACGGCACCATCAAAGCCACCCAGAAGATATCCGACAGCAGCGGCGGGCTGACGGCAAGCCTGGACAATGGTGACAACTTCGGCCGCTCGGTGGCCGGTATCGGCGACATCAACGGCGACGGCATCGGCGACATCGCGGTCGGCGCCGACTACGACGACGACGGCGGCAGCGACCGCGGCGCGGTCTATATCCTGATGCTGAACAGCGACGGCACGGTCAAGGCCGAACAGAAGATCTCGTCGACCGCGGGCGGGCTGACCGGAGGGCTCGCCAACAACGACCGCTTCGGCCGCGCGGTGGCCGGCATCGGCGACCTCGACGGCGACGGCATCGACGATATCGCCGTCGGCGCCGAAAAAGATGACGACGGCGGCACCAATCGCGGCGCCGTTTACGTGCTGATGCTGAACGCCGACGGTACGGTCAAGGCGCAGCAGAAGATCTCCGACAACGCCGGCGGCCTGGCCGCCGCGCTCGACGATGGCGATGCCTTCGGCGTCAGCGTCGCCGGTCTCGGTGACCTGAACGGTGACGGGACCAATGACATCGCCGTCGGCACCCTCTATGATGACGACGGCGGCAGCGACCGCGGCGCCGTCTACATCCTGTTCATGAACGCCGACGGCACGGTGAATGCCGAACAGAAGATCTCGAGTCTCAGCGGCGGGCTGCCTGCTGTACTGGCCAACGGCGACTCTTTCGGTGCCAGTGTCGCCGCCATCGGCGATGCCAACGGCGACGGAACGCCCGACCTGCTGGTCGGCGCGGACGCCGATGACGACGGCGGCAGCGACCGCGGCGCCGTCTATCTGCTGTTCATGAACGCCGACGGCACGGTCAATTCGCAGCAGAAGATATCATCCACCACCGGCGGCCTCTCCGTGGCCCTCGACGACGACGGCTGGTTCGGCGTCTCCGCCGCCAGTCTCGGCGACCTGAATGGCGATGGCATCCTCGACCTGCTGGTCGGCGCCGACAAGAACAACGATGGCGGCAACAACCGCGGTGCGGTCTACGTGCTGAACCTGCAGGCCGCCAGCTCCAACAGCGCGCCCGTGCTGGCCACTGCGCCGGCGCCAAGCCTGACCGCGATCGACGAGGATGACACCACCCCGGCCGGCGACAGCGTCGCTGCGATCGTCGTCGACGGCTCGATCAGTGACACCGACGGCGCAGTGGAGTCGATCGCGATCACTGCAGTCGACAACAGCAACGGCACCTGGCAGTACTCCACCGACAACGGCAGCAGCTGGAGCAACGTCGATGACGGTTCGCTGGCCGCCAACCACGCGCTGCTGCTGGACGGCACGCTGGCCGGCGCGAGTACCCAGAAACTGCGTTTCGTGCCCGCCGCCGATTACAACGGCAGCGCCAGCTTCACCTTCCGCGCCTGGGACCAGAGCAGCGGCAGCGCCGGCAGCTACGCCGACACCGGCAGCAACGGCGGCACCAGCGCCTTCTCCAGCGCAACGGACAGCGCCACGATCACGGTCAATCCGGTCAACGACGCCCCGACCCTGAGCGGCGGACCCTACGATCTCGGTTCCACCATTGCATTCAACACCAGCAGCGGCGTGCAGGTTGCCGCCATCCTGGCCGGAGTGACCAGCGGCGACAACGACGGCGATACGCTGGGCATCGCCGTCACGGCGCTCTCCGGCAATAACCTCTGGAAATATTCGGCCGACTCCAGCGATGGCGTCGACGGCAACTGGCAGGATGTCGGCGCAGTCGCGTCGAACAACGCATTGCTGCTGGATCAAAACAGCTGGCTGCGCTACGTGCCGGACGGCAGCAACGCCGAGACCCCGGCCGTCACCTTCCATGCCTGGGACCGGAGCAGCGGCAGCGCCTCCACCGGCACACAGAGCTATGCCGACAGCGGCAGCGGCAGCGCCTTCTCCAGCGGCAGCGCCCAGGCCCAGCTGACCGTTACGCCATCGAACAATCCACCCACAGGCGGAGTCACGATCGACAACAACGCGCCGACCCAGGGGCAGACGCTGACCGCGGCCAACACGCTGGCCGATGCCGACGGCATTACCCCCCCTATCGGTTATCAGTGGCTGCGTGACGGCGCTCCGATCGCCGGCGCAACATCCGGCAGCTACACCACTGTCCAGGCCGACGTCAACAAGGTGATCTCGGTAACCGCCAGTTACACCGACGGCCTGGGCAACGAGGAGAGCAGCACCAGCGCCGGCACCGCCGCGGTGCTGAACGCCGACGACGCCGGCGTGGTCACCATCGACGACACCACCCCGGCCCAGGGGCAGACGCTGACCGCCAGCGTCTCCGACCTCGACGGCATCAGCGACGGGATCGGCTACCAGTGGTTCCGCGACGGCAACCCGATCGCCGGTGCCACCTCGATCAGCTACACCACCCTGCAGGCGGACGTTGGCAAGGCGATCTCGGTCGCCGCCAGCTACACTGACGACTTCGGCGGCGTCGAGGCACCGCTCAGCGCGGACACCGTCAACGTCGCCAACGTCAACGACGCCGGCTCGATCTCGATCGACGACACCACCCCGACCCAGGGGCAAACGCTGACCGCCAGCATCAACGACGCCGACGGCGCCGGCGGGCCGACCAGCTACCAGTGGTACGCCGACGGCATCGCCATCAGTGGCGCCACCAACAGCAGCTATACCCTCGTGCAGGATGACGTCACCAAGGTGATCTCGGTCGCCGCCAGCTACACCGACGACCTCGGCAGCACCGAGACACCGCTCAGCGAGGAGACCAGCGCGGTCGCCAACGTCAACGATGCCGGTACCGTCAGCATCAACAACACCACGCCCGCGCAGGGGCAGACGCTGACCGCCAGCGTCAGCGACAGCGACGGCGCCAGCGGCACCATCAGCTACCAGTGGTACCGCGACAGCAGCCCTATCAGCGGCGCAACATCCGGCAGCTATACCACGACTCAGGCTGACGTCGGCAAGGCAGTCTCGGTCGCCGCCAGTTACACCGACGACCTGACAACGGTGGAGAACCCTGTTTCGGCTGCCACCGCACCGGTAACAGAGGTGAATGATGCCCCGACGTTCAGCCAGTTCTATGACGCATTGGGCATTACCGACGAAGATACCGAAGTGGAGATTACCCTGGCCACGCTGCTGGCGGTCGGTGACGAAGCGGATGTCGATATCGGTGGGAGCATTGACGGCTTCCTGGTCACATCGGTTGCCAGCGGCACGCTGAAGATCGGTGCCGATGCAGGCAGCGCCACGGCCTGGGCCGCAACGACCAACGACATTGTCGACTCGACCAATAAAGCCTACTGGACTCCCGCCGGCAACGCCCACGGAATTCTGAACGCTTTCGTTGCCGCCGCGGTCGACGACGCCGGCGCCGCATCCAGCGGCAGTGCCACCGGACAGGTTATCGTGAGCGCGGTGAACGACGCCCCAACCGGTTTACCTACAATCGGCGGCGCTGCGACTGAGCATGTCACGCTGAACGTCGATACCTCTGGAATTGGCGACGCCGACGGACTTGGCTCCTTCAGTTATCAGTGGCTGCGCGATGGCGCTGTGGTCAGCGGCGCCACCGGCATCAGCTATGCGCTGGACGATATCGACGTCGGCAGCAGGATGAGCGTCAAAATCAGTTATGTCGATGACGATGATACCAGCGAGACCCTGACCAGCGCGCAAACCGCGGTAGTAGCCGCCGTTAACGACGCACCCACTGTGCTGCGCAACCAGCTGACGCTGACACAGGGAGAGAGCGTTATTCTCAGCAGCGCCATGCTGGCCGCAACGGATGTGGATGATGATGACAACAGCCTGCTGTTCACCCTTACCTCGGTCAACGGAGGCCGCTTTGAACTGATCTCTAATCCAGGTGTGGCCATTGCCAGCTTCACCCAGGCGCAGGTAAGCGCCGGTCAGGTGCGCTTCGTGGATGACGGCGACAATATCGCGCCCAGCTTCACGCTGCAGGTGAGCGACAGCCAGGTCAGTGTATCTTCCGACGCTTCCATTGGTTTCGCGCCGAATCCCAAACCGACGACGCTGACAATCGCTGACAACATCGCTCTGCCCGCGACCATCTCAAAGGAGGATCCGGCAGTGAATGTCGTTAAAGCCGATCCTGAAATCACAGATCAGGTCGACGACACCGAAGAAGAAACAGCCACTGAAGCGGAGGAAGAGGCCACAGCCGGAGAAGAAGCGTTCGCCGAATCAGCGGCGGATGACGACCGGGACACAGCGGCCGGCGCCATTGAAAATCCCGTGAATCAAAAAGGGTCCACGGCCGAATCAGGTTCGGGTTTGCACTCAATATTCAACCATAACGCGCTGCGCAATCCATTTGTCAACCTGCTGCTGGGTGCCGTCGCCGCGCCTGACTTGCCGGCGGTTCCAAAACTGCTCACAAGCGAAATTCACACGGTGCTGACGGCTTCGGGCTTTCTCAAGGATCTCGATCGTATCCGGGGCACGACAAACGAGGCCAGCAACATCGAGCAGCAGCGGGTGGCTTCGACCATCGCGGTCTCCACCGGACTCTCTGTAGGCTACGTCGCCTGGCTGATCCGCAGCGGTGTGCTGCTGAGCACCGCCCTCTCCTCCCTGCCCGCATGGCACTTCGTCGATCCGCTGCCCGTGCTTGGCACCATTGCTGCCAATCAGTCGCAAGGGAGAGGGAGAGATGATGAAGAGGACTCGGTGGAGTCGATGTTCAAAGATCAGGCAACTCCTGCCGATAACATGGAGAGCGGAAAGGAGACCCAGATCAATACCAGCAGGAACAATAGTGATCCATCTGAGCATAGCCAGTTACAGAGATGAAATTTCTTTCCGCCAAATCGCGTATCGCCATGGGCCAGGTGGGTCTGTTGATCAGCCTGCTGCTTGCGGCGAGCTTTTTCGGACTGATTCCGGATCAGGCCAAAACCGCGCGCGAGGGCCGCTCGTCGCTGGCGGAAGCGATCGCCGCCAACAGTTCGCTGCTGGTCACCAAGGATGACATCAAGCGCCTCGAGGGCATACTGCAGCTGGTAGTGCAGCGCAACGACGATCTGCTCTCCGCAGCGTTGCGCACCGAGGCCGGTTTCCTGGTTGCCACCGTCGGGCCGCATAAGGATCTGTGGAGAGAGACCGATTCAAAATTTTCCACCGATTCCCACGTGCAGGTTCCCATCTGGGCCGGCCAGACCCGCTGGGGCCGGGTCGAGCTCCGTTTCAGCGAGTTAAAGGCGGATGGCTGGCGCGGTATCGTGCAAGACCCGCTGATGCGAATCCTGGCTTTTGTCTCCGCTACGAGTTTCATCGGCTTCTATTTCTACCTGGGCAAGATGCTGAAACAGCTGGATCCCTCGCAGGCGATCCCGGGACGCGTGCGCTCTGCGCTGGATACCATGGCGGAAGGTCTGCTGGTGCTCGACAACAAAGAGCAGATCGTGCTCGCCAACCGCGCATTCGCCGGAATGCTGCAGGATGATCCGGACGCACTACTCGGGCGCCATGTCGGTGAGTTTCCCTGGTCGGACGCGGATGGCGCGGCACTGGAGGCGGAGACCCGGCCCTGGCATCTGGCGCTTGTCAGCGGCGAAGCGCAGAAAAACCGCCGGGTGCGGCTGACGCTGCCCGACAACAGGCGTCTTACTTTTCTGATCAACTGCTCCCCGGTGCTGGGCAGCGGCGGCAAATATGCCGGCGTACTGGTCAGCTTTGACGATGTGACGCAACTGGAGGAGGCGGAGATAGAACTGCTCAAATCCAAAGAGGACGCAGAGGCCGCCAATCAAGCCAAGAGCGCTTTTCTGGCCAATATGAGCCATGAGATCCGCACCCCCATGAACGCCATACTCGGCTTCACCGAACTGCTCAAACGCGGCAACGGCAAGGATCCTGTCGCCACCCGCAAACACCTGGAGACCATCTACTCCAGTGGAAGGCATCTGCTGGAGCTGATCAACGATATCCTCGACCTGTCCAAGGTCGAGGCGGGCCGCCTGGAGGTGGAGCGTATAGCCACCAACCCCTATCCGATCATTCAGGAAGTGGTGAAGGTGCTTGGGGTAAAAGCCGCGGAAAAAGGGATCAGCTGTGAATTCAGACTGACCGGCGAGGTGCCCGAAACCATCGTGGGTGACCCCAGCCGGATCCGGCAGATCGTCACCAACCTGGTGGGCAACGCGATAAAATTCACCGAAAACGGCGGTGTCACGGTCAGCGCACATGGCCGCATACTGGCCGATGACAAGCTGGAGTTCTGTATTGATGTCGCGGATACCGGCGTTGGCATGAGCCGCGAGGCGACAGGCCGCATTTTCGAGGATTTCGTGCAGGCCGACAACTCGGTAACCCGTAAGTTTGGCGGCACCGGACTGGGGCTCTCCATCAGCCGCAAATTCGCACGCGCGCTCGGCGGCGATATCAATGTCGAGAGTGAGTTGGGCGGCGGCAGCGTTTTCAAGGTGACGCTGGATGCGGGCAGCGGCAAAGAGATCCGCTGGATCTCCGCCGAAGCGGCACTCGCCTCCGGTGAGGATGCGGATGCCGTCGGCAGGCGCAGCTGGAAATTCCCGCAGGCCAGGGTGCTGGTGGTGGACGATGGAGCTGAAAACCGCGAACTGGTAAAGCTGGTGCTGGAAGAGTTCGGCCTGACGGTGGACGAAGCCGGCAACGGGCGCATCGGTGTGGATATGGCCACCACCACCAGGTACGATCTGATCCTGATGGATATCCAGATGCCGGAGATGGATGGGTTTACCGCTACCGGGATCTTGCGCGAGGGCGGCATGCAGACGCCGATCATCGCGCTGACGGCCAATGCGATGAAAGGATTCGAGCAACAGTGCCTGGACGGCGGCTACAGCGGCTATTTCACCAAGCCGATCGATATCGACAGGTTTGTCGCCGCCATGGCGGAAATACTGGGCGCCGAAGCAGCGGAAGAAACCGCTTGCAATACTGCCGAACCCGCTCCATTGACATCGATCGATCCGGTCGCGGATAACTCCCCCATCGTCTCGACGCTGAACGCCGACCCGCGCTTCGCCACATTGATTGTGCGCTTCCATGAACGCCTCGGGGCACAACTTGCCCTGATGGATGCAGCCCGCTCCGGCAACAACCTGGATGCACTGGCAAAACTGGCGCACTGGTTGAAAGGCGCCGGCGGTACCGTGGGTTTTACACAGTTCACCGAACCGGCCAGGGAGCTTGAAGCGGCGGCCAAGGGAGCCGATGTCAAGCTTATCGATATCAAACTGGGAGAACTGCGGGCGTTGGCACAGAGAATGATCAGCGGAGCGGCAGCCGGGACCGCGCCGGTTGCCAGTCTCGCCGGAAAGCCGGACCCGGTAAAACCGATGGTACCGGCAGACTCCGCCGAACATCCTCCGATCATCTCCCGGCTGGCCGGCAACCCGCGGCTGCACTCCGCCATCGGGAAATTCGTGCAGCGTCTGCGGCAACAACACCTGGCCATGCAGGCGGCCTGCAGCGCAAGCGATCTGGAGGAGATTTCCAGGCTGGCGCACTGGCTGAAAGGTGCCGGTGGTACGGTTGGCTACGACGCGTTTACCGAACCGGCCATCGAACTGGAACAGTTGTCGAAGGCCGGACAGCGTGAGCAGGCAGAAAGCGTCATTCAGAGTATCGGCCGCATGGTTGAGGCGGTGCAACTTCCCGGCACGGACCAATCCCGGGAGCAGCCGGTATCCCCCTCCAGCGAACGGCAGAGTTCCATTCGCCAAATGCAGGTCTGACCGGTGAAAACATCAGAACATGTTTACTGAGAACAGAAAAGAGATCGATCCGCAGCCGTCAGCTCAGGAAACACCGGCTTTTTCCGGGCCCGCTGCCGCCAGACCGGAAGATAATCTGGCTCTGCTGGGGAGTGCCACCATCATGATGGTGGACGATGAACCCATAACCATGGAGGTGATTCAGACATTTCTCGAAGATGCCGGCTATGAACGGTTCCGGCTGATAGAGGACTCCAGGCTCGCTTTTGACGAAATACTCGAACTAAGGCCCGATATTCTTCTGCTCGACCTGATGATGCCGAACATAGGCGGTTTTGAGATTCTGGAGAAAATCCGCGCACATCCGCAGATCGGCTATCTGCCCGTAATCATTCTAACCTCTTCATGCGAGGCGGAGACAAAGCTGCAGGCGCTGGACAAGGGGGCAACCGATTTTCTGGCCAAACCGGTGGACCCCAGTGAACTGGCGTTGAGGGTGCGCAATACGCTGGCCGCGAAAGCCTACCAGGACCAGCTCGCCTACTACGATCCGCTGACCAACCTGCCCAACCGGAGGCTCTTTCTCGATCGTCTGCAGTGGTCAATGCGGCAGGCCGATCGCCAAGGTTCCCATCTCGCGGTGCTGCACATTACGCTGAGCCAGTTCAAACGTGTGTATGAAACCTTTGGACCCGAGGTCAGCGAGCAGTTGATCAAACTGGTCGCCAATAGAATTCAGGATTGCGTGCGCAGCAGCGACCTGGTCGGTTACAACAGCGCCGGCGAAAAGGACAGCAATGTACTTTTCCGTATCGGTGGAAGCGAGTTTTCCGTACTCTGCACTCAGCTGCAGCAGACTGAAAGCTCAGCGAAAGCGGCTGCCCGCATACTCGATGCAATGCAATCAATCTTCGACATCGGGGGTACCGAAGTACAGATGCCACCCAGCATAGGTATCGCAGGTTACCCGGGAGATGCAGATGACATCGAGTCGTTGACGCAAAAAGCCGTCATTGCCGCAGCCCAGGCCAGTGAAAAAGGGGGAGCCGGTTTCGAGTTTTTTTCCGGCGAAATGAATATCAAATCACTGCAGCGCATACACATGGAGGCGGACCTGCGGCATGCCATCGCCAATAATGAACTGCTGCTCTATTATCAACCCAAGGTGAGCGTGAAAAGCAACGCTGTGGTGGGCGTTGAAGCGCTCATCCGCTGGCGCAAACCGAACGGGCAGATGGTCTTCCCGGATCAGTTCATTCCGCTCGCGGAAGAGTCCGGTCTGATCATTCCGGTTGGCGAATGGGTGCTTAAAACGGCCTGCGCCCAGCTCGCCGCATGGCAGGCCCAGGGCATCTGGATCAGCATCGCCGTGAACCTGTCGGCCAAACAGTTTTATGCAGGGACCATGATTGACACCGTCTCCCGGATCATCGACGAGAGCGGCATCGATCCCAGCTATCTGACCCTGGAACTGACCGAAAGCCTTCTGATGGATGACACCTCACTTGCCGTGGGGACGCTGAGGGGCCTTACGGAACTGAAGTCAAAAATATCGATGGACGATTTCGGCACCGGCTACTCCTCCCTCAGTTATTTGAAGTCGTTTCCGCTGAACGAACTGAAAATCGACCGCTCTTTTATGACCGGCCTCAATGCCAGCCGCCAGGATCAGGCGCTGGTCTCAGCCATAGTCTACCTGGCGCATGAATTCGGTCTGAGTGTGGTTGCGGAGGGAGTTGAGGATCCTTCCCAGCTGGCTTTTCTCTCAGGAATAGGTTGCGATCAGTACCAGGGATATCTATTCAGCAAACCGGTTCCGGTTGCAGAGATCGCGCCCATGCTTGCATCCCAGGGCATCCAACGCAGAGTTTGATTGAGCCTAAAAAAACGCCCCACAGGGCGTGGGGCGTTGCCTTACCAGGCCAACAGTTATGGCTATTCACATAGTTTCCACTACTTGGAGTTGAGTCCAAGAGACCCGATAGTCTCGATCGTCGACTGGCTGCTCGCCAATCCTTTCTGCCGCTGATGCGCTTTGACTGCCGCCATCTTGGGGCCCCTCAGGATGCCCTCGACCGCACCCGGATTGTGACTTTAAATTCTAAACGGGTTTTTCCAGACTGACTGTCAACAATTGTAAAAATGACTTTGCTGGATACCTGCAATTCCGGTTGGGACCAGCCGCGCAATCCCGGGCAGGAGTGTTAACATTTGTCACAAAGCTGCAGACTGGGCGAGAGCTGGTATATTTCGTTAGGGGTGGCGGAAGCGCCCGCAACCGAACACTGTCCGATCGATACAACAGAGGACGAACATGAGAATTGCTTTTCTGGAAGATGACCAACCCCAGGCCGAGGTTATCAAGGGCTGGCTAAAGGCAGCCGACCATAGTTGCCGTCACTTTACCAAGGCGAGTCTGTTTCTGAAGGAGGTCAGGCGCGAAAGCTTCGATCTGCTCATACTCGACTGGGAGTTGCCGGAATCATCCGGAATCGAAGTACTGCGCAGCATCCGCGAAAAGAGCGATTGGCGTGTGCCCGTTCTGTTCATGACCAACCGCGACAGCGAGCGCGATATAGTTCGGGCACTGGCGGACGGGGCGGACGACTACATGACGAAGCCCGCCTCCCGCGACATCACGCTGGCACGAATCAATGCATTGGGCAGACGCAGTCTGCAGAAGGGGCAGAATGAACAGGTGCTGGAGTACGGCGACTATCGATTGATCACCTCTGACAAAAGCCTGACCCGAAACGGCGTGCTTATCGATCTGACCGAGAAAGAGTACCAGCTCGCCGCAATGCTTTTCGCCAACATTGGCCGGCTGCTTTCGAGAAACCACATGCTCGAGGCCATCTGGGGGGTCGGACCCGAACTCGCCACCCGCACCGTCGACACTCACATCAGCCGCCTGCGCCGAAAACTGGCGCTGCTGCCGGAGAACGGCTGGCGTTTGAAAGCGGTTTATCAACACGGATACCGGCTGGAGAAGGTTGTTGATCCCCACCCGGAGTGAATTGGTTACATTAGCGCAGAACAAAATGTCTGATCCATGGATGCCACCCCTATTGCCGAAAAGGTTGAGAAGGCCCCTGTAAAACGCAGAATCATCTGGCTGCCGACCGGCTGGGCCTTGATCTCGATACTGCTGGCCGGCCTGTCGCTCTCTCTGATCCACACGGACTGGCTGTGGCGCTGGGATCAGCTGCTGTACGACAGTCAACTCAATCTATGGTCGCGTCCCGCTCCGGATGACATAGTCATTGTCGCCATCGACACCCAGAGTCTCTCCCGGATCGGGCGCTGGCCCTGGAGTAGGAAAGTACATGCAGAGCTGATACGGCGCCTGACGGAAGCCGGGGCAAAGGCAATCGTGCTGGATATCCTTTTTGCGGAGGCCGAGGAGCCCTCACCGGACGCGGACAACAGCCTGATCGCGGCAGTGGCAGCCAGCGGCCGTGTGGTCCTTCCCGTCGTGTTCGAACAGCCCGGCCCGGAAGGCCGGCTGGTGGAAACCCTGCCGATGCCCGCACTCTCCCGGGCCGCAGCTGCACTTGGCCATGTGCATATCGATCTCGATCCGGACGGTATTGCGCGGCGGGTTCATCTGAAGGAAGGCCTGGGATCTCCACGCTGGCCAAGCCTGGGTGTGGCTGTTCTGCGCTTGCTCGATTCGGGCGGATGGCAGCAACTGCCGGGCATGCGCAATCCGGACGTTGCGCTGGGAGCGGAGGGAAACATCATCCGTGATCACCAGATTCTGCTGCCGTTTGCCGGCCCCCCGGGTCACTTCAACCGGGTATCCTATGTCGACGTGCTCAACGAAAAAGCTGGTGCCGAGCGTTTTCGCGACAAGATCGTACTGGTCGGCGCCACCGCAACGGGACTGAGCGACTCGCTGCCGACTCCCGTCTCTGGTTGGAACCAACCCATGGCCGGCGTGGAGATCAACGCCAATCTGATCGATGCGCTCAGGCGTGGAATTGCCATCGAATCGGTTGAAATGCGCTGGACAATACTGCTTACGCTGCTTCTGCTGGCGCTGCCCTATCTTCTCTATCCACGGCTGAAGCCGCGGTATGTACTGATGACCAGCGCATCGCTGCTGCTGGTTACGCTGATGCTCAGTGCGCTTTTACTGCACCTGTTCAAGTTCTGGTTCGCGCCGGTCCCCGCACTGGTCGGGTTACTGCTTGGTTACCCGTTGTGGAGCCTTCTGCGGTTGGAGCATACCGTGCGCTACTTTGAGCAGGAGCTGGAACGGCTGCATGCTGAACCGAGGGCCGTCTCCTTCTATGATGGGTCCCCGGAGGTGGCCAAAGGCCTCTCATTTCTGCAGCATATCATCCCCTTCAATGACTGGGCGTTGAGAGACGCCTCGGGCAGGAGCATTGACGCCGACCTGCACTCGGACGCGAACCTTGGAGAACCCGGCAGTTCCGATACAGACCCCCCTCCGCCGTGCCATCTTCTGCGACTACCGCTTCCGGGCAACCAGGGCTCGCTGGAGCTGCGTTTGCCGCACGCCGGCGGGCAATCCGTTTCCGCCGAAGCCCTGAATCTGTTGCACGAGTTTGTCCGGCAAATGGCCGCACCTGCCCGGACAGAGCCCCGAAACACCGTCGAACTGATAGAAAAACAGATTCAGCAGGTGCAGCAGGCCGTGGCGGAGATGCGCTCCATGCGCGGACTGATCTCAGACACACTGCGGCAGATGCTCGACGGCATCCTGGTTATCAACCCAGGCGGTCAGGTAGTCATGGCGAATGGCCAGGCTGCCCGTCTGCTCGGGCTCGGTTCCGAACGGTCGCTTGCCGGCTCCCGCATTCTGCAGATCACCGCCAATCTGCAACTGCAGGGGAGCAGCTGGGAACAGGCCCTGCGCAGTGTACTGGTGGAGCAACAGACCCTGTCGCTGGAGGGGCAGATGCCGGAAGGGAAGGAGCTGCTGATTCAGATGTCTCCGCTCTCCCTGACCCAGGGGAATCTGCACGGCATGATTATCATCCTGTCGGATATAACACAGCTCAAGCAGAGTGAACGCAAACGGACGCAGACGATCAATTTCCTCTCCCACGACCTGCGCTCGCCGATCACTTCGCTGCTCTCCCTGGTGCAATGGAAGGATGGAGCCGATCTATTTACCCACGAGGAGATGACGCGACGTGTGGAGCACTATGCGCGCAAGGCGCTAGGTCTGGCCGACAGTTTCCTGCAACTGGCCAGGGCGGAAAATTCGGATCAGTCCGGATTTCACGAGACCGATTTTGTCAGCATCGCCCACAACGCGGTCGATGAAGCCTTTGCCGAGGCGCGCAGCAAGGAGATCCGCCTGATTCGCACCATTGAGGTGGACGAAGCCTGGTTGAAAGGAGACGCGGGACTGCTCGAAAGAGCGTTGACCAATCTGCTGGAGAATGCGATCCGCTACAGCCCGGCCGGCTCCACCGTTGAACTCTCTCTGGATATCAATGAGGGCGAGATCGAATGCTGCATACGCGATCAGGGAGAAGGCATACGCAGCGAGGATCAGCAGAGAATTTTCGATCCTTTTCAACGGACACAGGATTCGAACAGCCATCACAAGCGGGGGAGCGGACTGGGCCTCTCCTTTGTCATGGTGGTGGCCGAAAAACATCACGGATCGGTAAGCCTGGAGAGCAAACCGGGGCAAGGCTCCAGCTTCTGCCTCAGGATACCGCTCGATCCTGAGAAGAAGCCATCCGTTTGAACTTACCAAGAGAATTTGACAACCAGCCACTATTTCGGAGAAAGGGCCGAGGGCTGAGGACAAAGGTTTACCCTGACCCGGGTCCCCGGCCCTTTGCCCTTTGCCCTTAGCCCTTTGCCCTTAGCCGTAGAGATTATCGATGGGCATGGGCAGCTGCGGAGCATTACAGGGAAGTTTCCAGGCAGGCGAAGCTTCACCCCTCTTTTTGCATATGTACATCCATCTGCGGAAAGGGAATCGAGATGCCGTTTTCGTCGAACGCGAGCTTGATTCTTTCGGTAAGATCGAATCTGACTGCCCAGTAGTCGCCGATTTTCACCCAGGGACGGACGACAAAATTCACGCTGCTCTCCCCCAGTTCCGATACCGCAACGGTGTAGGCGGGATCTTTCAGTACACGCTCATCCGCATCCAGCACCTGCTGCATGATCTCCCGCGCTTTGCGCATATCATCTCCGTAGCTGATGCCGAAAACCATATCGATACGCCGGGTCTCCCTCGCCGAATAGTTGGTAATCGCCCCGTTATAGATGCTGCCATTAGGGACGATAATCTCCCGGTTGTCGCCGGTGCGCATGGTGGTGCTGAAGATATTGATTGCCTCGACCACGCCCGCCGTGCCCCCGGCTTCGACATAGTCGCCGGCTCTGAACGGCCGAAATACGATCATCATTACGCCAGCGGCAAAGTTCTGCAGCGACCCCTGCAGTGCCAGACCGACGGCCAGACCGGCGGCTCCAAGCAGTGCGATAAGGGAGGTAGTGTCCACCCCCAGCCGATCCAGCGCGGCAACCACAACAAACAGCAGCAGCAGACTTTTGACGATTGAACTGACGAAATTGACCAGGATTTCGTCCATTTTGGCTCTGGCCAGCAACTTACGCAGAATCTTGACCACGATTTTTATCATCATCCGGCCGACATAAAAAATCAACAGCGCCAGCGCGATATTGATTGCCCAGGGGATGACGTAGGTTGAAAACATCTCCGGTATATTCATCTGATCCATTTTTATAATCCTTCTGTCAAAACAATTGCTTATAGCATGGAAAAAAAACCGCAGGCAGCGGCAGCCCAACATCGACCGGTGCAGACTAACACAGCCACCCTTCCGGTCAGCATGACGGAGGGTGATTTTCAGCGGATGATAAGGGTTCCGGAGAGAGGCCGATTAAATGAAATTCCTAATAGATATCCGTCCACGATAGAAAATACCAATTGCCATTATTGCTCAATTCAATTGGAGGAATTTATCTGTTTTGACTACTCTATCCACACGTACTGAGGTAAGTGCGCATCAAGTGATATCCAGCACCAGGAGAAGACAATGGACCTCAAAGGAAGTAAAACCGAGCAGAATCTCAAAGACGCTTTTGCGGGTGAATCCCAAGCCAATCGCCGCTATCTCTATTTCGCATCAAAAGCAGACATCGAAGGCTACAACGATGTCGCTGCCCTGTTCCGTTCCACCGCGGAAGGCGAGACCGGCCATGCACATGGTCATCTGGAGTACCTGGAAGTTGCCGGCGATCCGGCCACCGGTCTGCCGATCGGTGCCACCGCGGACAATCTCAAGGCAGCGGTAGCCGGCGAGACCCACGAATACACCGACATGTATCCGGGTATGGCAAAAGCCGCCCGTGAAGAGGGGTTTGACGAGATCGCCGATTGGTTCGAAACATTGGCCAAAGCTGAGCGCTCTCACGCCAACCGCTACCAGAAAGCTTTGAACGAATTGGATTAGCGGATGGAAACCGGGGCCGTTCCGGCCCCGGTACTCGACAAGCAGAGGCAACAGCAATGGCAGTTAAAGAAGGCAATCTGGAAGCTCCGACCCGGCACTCCCTCGACTGGAGGAATCCCGATTTTTACAATGAGGAGTCACTCTACAGGGAACTGGAGAGAGTCTATGACCATTGCCACGGCTGCCGCCGCTGCGTCAGTCTGTGCCAGGCCTTTCCCACCCTGTTCGATCTGGTCGACGAATCCGAAACCATGGAGGTGGATGGCGTCAAGAAGGCTGACTACTGGAAGGTGGTCGACCACTGCTACCTGTGCGATCTCTGTTTCATGACCAAATGCCCATACACCCCGCCGCACGAATGGAATCTCGACTTCCCCCATCTGATGCTGCGGGCCAAAGCGGTCAAATTCAAACAGGGTGAGGTGAAACTGCGCGACAAAATCCTGACCAGTACGGACAGCGTGGGCAGCCTTGCCGGCATACCGGTAGTGGCAGGTATAGTGAATGCCGCCAACAAAGCGAAACCAACCCGGAAAATTCTGGAGGCGGTGTTGGGCGTGCACGCCGATGCACGACTTCCCGAGTACCACTCCAAGACCATGCGCTCGCACCTCTCTGCGAATATCGGCGCCATGAAAAAGGGCGAACCCGGAGAGACCACCAAAGGCAGAGTGGTCCTGTTTACAACCTGCTACGGCAACCGCAATGAGCCTGTCATAGGCGAGGACCTGGCCGCCGTATTCGAGCACAACGGGATACCTGTAACCCTGGCGGAGAAGGAGCAGTGCTGCGGCATGCCCAAGCTGGAGCTGGGCGATATTGAGTCGGTGGAGAAGGCCAAGAACGCCAATATTCCGGTACTGGCGAAGCTGGTTGATGAGGGTTGGGATATAGTTTCGCCGATTCCCTCCTGCACCTTGATGTTCAAGCAGGAGCTGCCGTTGATCTTCCCGGACGATCCCCAGGTGAAAAAGGTGAGCGAGGCCATTTTTGACCCGTTCGAGTATCTGATGCTGCGTCACAAAGAGGGTAAGCTGAATACTGAATTCAAGACCCCGCTGGGTAAAGTGGCCTACCACGCTGCTTGTCACCAGCGGGTACAGAACGTCGGTTCCAAGACCAGAGAGCTGCTCTCGCTGATCCCCGATACAGCGGTGGAGGCGATAGAGCGCTGTTCCGGTCACGACGGAACCTATGCGGTAAAGAAGGAGTTTCACGAATCCGCCATGAAGATAGTGCGGCCGGTGGTCAGCAGGGTTAAAAATGCCAAAGCTGACCATTACGGCAGCGACTGCCCCATGGCGGGACACCATATCGAACATGGCATGGCCGACGGCAGCAAGACCCAGCACCCAATGAGCCTGCTGCGCAAGGCTTACGGCATTTAACGGAATACAGGAGAAGAGAATGGCTAACGAAGGCTATCATGAACCTGTCGAACAGCTCAGCGGCGAAACCCGCGACATGCACAGAGCCATAGTCTCATTGATGGAAGAACTGGAAGCTGTGGACTGGTACAACCAGCGGGTCGATGCCTGCTCCAATCCGGAATTGAAGGCGATTCTCGCACACAACCGCGACGAGGAGAAAGAGCACGCGGCAATGGTTCTGGAGTGGATTCGCCGGCAGGACCCCAGCTTCGACAAGGAGCTGCGCGACTATCTGTTTACCGATAAAAGCATCGCCCATACATGAGTGAATTAAGCGGATTGCCGACTTGGCCGCGATTCAAAAGGTAATTTTGAAATGAGCAAACTGACACACGAAAATCTGTACAGTCTGGAAAAGTACTCAAGCATCCGCAACGATTTCCGCGCCAAGGTGATCGAGCACAAGCGCAACCGGCGAGTTGCAATCGGTGCGCACGCGGCGCTCTACTTTGAAGACCAGTTGACCATGCAGTACCAGGTACAGGAGATGCTGCGTATAGAGCGCATCTTCGAAGCCGAGGGCATCCAGGAAGAACTGGATGTCTATAACCCGCTTATCCCGGACGGTATGAACTGGAAAGCCACCTTCATGATCGAGTACGACGATGTCGAGGAGCGCAAACAGGCACTGGCAAAAATGATCGGCATCGAGCGCGGTCTGTGGGTACAGGTAGAGGGATTCGACAAGGTCAATCCCATTGCCAATGAAGACCTGGAGCGTGCGACCGAGGATAAAACCTCATCGGTCCATTTCGTCCGTTTCGAGTTGACCCCGGAGATGGCGGCAGCGGTAAAACAGGGCGCACAGATAAAAGCCGGCATCGAGCATCCGGCCTACACTGAGGAGACCACCCTCGCACCCGAGGTACGAGACTCCCTGGCGGGCGATCTGCACTGAGAAGACCGGGGGGAGAACCACAGTTCCGATTGGTTTTGAACCGGCTGTTTACGTGAGCCGGTCCAGTACCTGGCGAACCTTCTCAGCCAGATCTGTTCTGTTGTACGGCTTTGACAGCAGATCGCGATTCAGAGAGTTGACCAGATTTTGATCCTCTTCCTGATCGCTGTCCACCGTCGGTACGACACCGGATGTCAGCAGAACTTTCAGGTTTGGGTAATTGGCCATCGCATGAGCCGCCAATCGAAAGCCATCGACCTTTCCCGGCATCACGACATCGGTAAACAGCAGATCGATCGTTTTTCCGCTGTTCAGGATTTCAAGCGCCGCATCGCCGGACGACGCGGTGATGGTTTGATAACCGAGATCCCTGAGATAGCTCTCGGCGACATTTAACAGATGCGGTTCATCATCCACCAGCAGAATGGTTTCACTGCCTTGGGGTAATCCTTTGACCTCTTCCGTTCCGACCGCCACAGCTTCATTCAGATTTTCCGAACGAGGAAGAAACAACCGGAAAACGGTTCCGCGCCCGGCCCCTGGCTCAACCTTGACAAACCCTCCCGACCGACCGACAAACGCATAGACCATTGCAAGACCAAGTCCAGTACCCTTCCCCTTCTCTTTCGAGGTAAAAAAAGGCTCAAAAATCCTTTCGGCAATCGCAGGTTCGATACCGGTCCCGGTATCGTGGATGGCAATCATAATGTGTTCACTTTGCCTGCTGTTCGGATTCTCGCGGACAAAATGACTATCCAGATCGACATTCCTCGTCTCGATGCGCAATATCCCTCCGTCAGGCATTGCATCTCTGGCGTTGAGTACAAGGTTGAGGATCGCGTCTTCCAGATCACCCACATCAATAATGGTCAGCCAGACCTGATCCGTAAGCACAAATTCTATCGAAATGGTTTTTGGCAATGTTTCGCACAGCATCTCATGCATGCCTTCGAGCGTCTTGTTGACGTCGACCGCTATCGGATCGGGAGAACTGGCGCGCGAAAACCGGAGTAACCGCTCGGTCAGCCTCGCTCCCCGCTGTGCACCGGATATCGCGCTTTTGATGCGCTTACTTGCATCCGGATCCTCCCTCAGCTTCATATAAAGGAGTTCCAGATTGCCCAACACAATGCCCAGAATATTATTGAAATCGTGCGCGATACCGCTGGTCAGTTCTCCGAGCGCCTCCATTTTTCCCGCTTTACTGAGCTGCTCCATCATTCTTTCCCGTTCCGCGGCAGCCTGAATCTCAGCGGTATAATAGTATTGCAGCCGGCGTACAAAATAGATCGACAGAAGGATTAACAGGACAGCAATGATCCCGGTTGTGATCAGGATCCACCGCGATGAGATCCATCGCTCCAATTCGGTTTTTGGATCGCTGACAACCGACAGGTACAACGGAAAATTGGGAATGCCCGAGTAAGCGATGATGTTCGATCCCCCGTCGATATCCGGAGCATCGAAGATTATTCCGGGCACCTGATTTTCCCGGAACATGCGCGCTTCCGGGCGGTCTGGGAACTGTTGTGCAATGGCTTGTTCCAGCCTGGGGTAGCGCATCATCAACGTACTATCACTCATCCAGAGGTTTACCGAGCGGAAGTCCTCCAATTTCAGCGCGGCGTATGTCTGTTCAAGGAAACGCGGTTCGATGGCTGCAACCACTATGCCGGCAAAAGAGCCGTCCGTTGTTTCGATCCGTTTGGTCGCACTGATGAACCAGACATAGACCGAACGGCTGACCAGTGGCTTACCGATCGTAAAACCGAGCTTCGGGTCGTCGCGATGCATGATGAAGTAACCGCGATCCGCGAGGCTGACATCCGGCGTATCGGTATCGGTGTCATGGATGATATGGCCATCGGCTCCGATGACGAAAAGTGCGCGAATGTAGGGGTACTTCCTTATACGTTCCCGCATCAATCGCGAAACCCGGCTATGGGGGCCGGTATCGACCAAACCATCGTAAAGCAGTATTTCACGATTGACGGTGTCCAACTCAATGCTCGTCGCCTGAAATGTGCGGGCAATCTGTTCTGAGGCGAGAAGTGCAATATCCTGACTTCTGTTTTTCGTTGCCTGTTGCGCCGAACTGTTCGAGATGGAGATGCCGTAACCAACGAGCGCCAATACCAGGAGCAGCAACAGCAGCTCGATTACTATGACTTTCCGATGTCTTGTCAGATCAATTTTCATCGCAACACCTACGTAACCTTTGCACCTCTGAGAGAAAAACAACGGGATTTGGATATACCCCGGAAATCCGGATAGCTCTCTCGTCAAACTGCAAAGTACGCAGAAAAGAGTTATAAGGTTCTCTCAGCGACTTCCATATATAAGACTCCACTCAATACAGGATCAGTATAGTAAACGATTTAAATCATAAGGAATCAGACTCGATTGAGTTGGCGGAACTGAATCACCGCCACTCCGACGATGGTGAGCAGACCGCCGATCGCCTTGTAGGCGGTAAATGCCTCGCCGAGAATTAACACGCCCGCAGCAACGCCGATTACCGGCGCCAACAGGGTAAAGGGGACAACCTGATTCACCTGCAGCCTGGCAATAAGCCGGTACCAGAGATAGTAGGCGACAACAGACGAAGCCAGCACGATATAAGCCAGTGCGGTCCAGGCTTTCCAGTCAGCGGTCCGAATGGCGGGCATCTGATCTGTTTCGAAGATAAATGACAGCATGGCCAGTGGAGGAACGGCCATCAGACTGAGCCAACCGATAATGGTCATTGGGTGCACCTGCGGAATCTGTTTGATCAGAATATTCGAGCCAGCCCAACAGATCGCCGACACCAGCAAAGCGGTAATCGCCAATGGAGTACCCCCGCCCGGCTCTCCCGCCAGCAATCCGGCGCCAACGAACGCCATTGCCATACCGGCAGCACGTTTCCAGCCCAACCTGTCGGCAAAGAAAAATGCGGCCATTATCGAACTGAAAGGGACTCCGAGCTGAATCAGTAGTGCAGAGGTCGCCGCATCCGCCCCTCTCAACCCCAGAAACAGCAGACCGAAATGCCCCACGCCCATGGTCAGCGAGAGCAGGAGCAGCGGCTTCAATTGTGACCGCTCCGGGCGAAAGAAAGGCGTAAGCAGTATGCCAACGAACAGAAACCGAACCACCGTCAAAGCCAGTGGTGGAATTTCTGATACCGCAGTTTTGATCGCAACAAAACCCGTTAGTTGCATAAAAAATGCGTCAAAAACTACGCGAACCCATTTATCTACGCGCTGTGCTGGACGTCATACGCTTGTAGCTGGAGTTCACCAATAGTGCGATCCAGAAAATACCAAAAAATGATGCGACAAAATGGCGTTCAGCAATAAAAAAACGATCCCTGAGTTGGTAAAATTGGAGGCACCACACCAAACCAATGAACCAACGGAGACCGTTTGGATGAAGTGTAGCAAAGCCAGCGTTCATCGCAAAACACATCGCATTCCCGAGATTCGATTCGAAGACCAACGCCTGAGCTCTTTTGCCGGTCTGGTCCTGTTTCAAGCGTTGTTCAATCGGCTCGGATTGAAAGAACAACTCACGGGCTGTTTCCGGCATCTGAAGGTCAGCCCAATCTTTGGTCATGGTCTCACCGTACTGCTGCTGATCGTCCATCTTCTGCTGGGATACCGGCGACTTCAGGATATGCGTTACTACAAGGATGACCCCATGGTGCGCCGTCTGTTGGGAATCGCTCGTCTGCCGGATGTCGCGACGGTCAGCCGTACGCTGGCGGGGATGGACAGCCGCAGCGTGGACAAGCTGCGCCGACTCAACAGGCAACAGGTTCTGCAACGCCTTGATGATCTTGGCCTGGCACGGATTACCTTGGATTTCGACGGCTCGGTACTCGCCACCGGTCGTTTCGCCGAAGGCACGGCGGTGGGTTTCAACCGCAAGAAGAAGGGGCAACGCAGCTACTATCCGCTGTTCTGCACATTGGCGCAGACCGGCCAAGTATTCGATGTTTGGCATCGTCCCGGTAATGTGCATGACTCCAACGGCGCCCAGGCATTCATCCTGGAATGTGTCCAGGAAATACGCGCTGTTCTGCCCAGGGCCAAAATTGAAGTACGGATGGATAGCGCCTTCTTCTCGGATGCCATCATCGGCATGCTCAATGCCGAAGGCGTTGAATTCAGCATCAGTGTGCCCTTTGAGCGTTTCACCGAACTCAAGGGCATGATAGAACGGCGGAAACGCTGGCATCGCTTGGGTGATCGATGTGATTTTTTCGAGCACCGCTGGAAACCTAAAAAATGGCACACAAAACAGCGTTTTCTCTTTATCCGTACCGGAAACCGGAAACAGTATAAGGAACCGATTCAACTGGATCTGTTCATCCCCTATGAATACGGCCACGACTTCAAGGTGATCATCACCAATAAGCGTCTCAGTGCCAGAAAAGTGTTGCGCTATCACAACGGCCGCGGTGCCCAGGAGGGTATTTTCGCTGAGTTGAAGTCGCAGACCCAGATGGACTATGTTCCGACCCGAAGACAAGCGGGGAATCAGGTGTTTGTACTGGCAGCGATGTTGGTGCATAACCTCAACCGGGAAATGCAGATGCTCACCAACGAACAGCAATGCGCTACCACTGAACGACGTGCACCGCTGTGGCACTTTACACGGCTCGGCACTCTGCGGCGTCAACTGATTCAGCGAGCCGGACGGCTGACCAGGCCTCAAGGGACCTTGACTTTGACGATGAGCGTTAATCCAGCTGTCAAATCCGAGTTGTTGCATTATTTGGATGTGCTCAAACAAGTAGCTTGATTCCGTTTTCGTCAGAATTTATGCAATGAATGGGAAAATTAATGCCCCAGATCAATACGACAGCGAGAACCTGAAGCAGATCGATGGGCCGCATCACGCCACTAATACACTTTAATTCCACTCGCAACAGCCTTTTTCACCTACCCCGCCGGATTTGACTCCACCCTCACGCGTGCCATACTCGTTCAAGTCCCGGAGCATTCATGCAGAAATCACATGGATAATTCCGTCGAAACAGGGAATCTCTTTAACCTGGGATGCGCAGCAATCCACATGTCCACCCGCCGGGAAACGGCCCCGGCGCCTGGCTGGAGCGCTGTCCTGCCCCGGCCGGATAACCGGAGTATCCCGCAACCGATCCACCCCGACGCCGAAGTTCAATCATCGTGCAACCGAAAGAAGATGGCCAGGGTTATGAAAACAAAATTTCGAGCAGTGACGTTCGCGAACCGGTTGCTGGGTGTAATTGCACTGCTGGGACTCTGGTCATGCGCCGCCACCAATCCTCCCAACCCAGAGAGGTTGGAGCCGGTCAATTATCTGGAGTTCACCCACCGCCTGGTCACTTCAGGCAAGCCCTCAGCCGACCTGATCGCATCGCTCGATCCGTCGGAATTCCGGCTGGTGATCAATCTTGCGCCTGGCAGCGGTGGCAACTCAGCTCTCGCGGATGAAGCCGGCTTGTTGGCCGGCAGGGGAATCACCTACCTGGCTATCCCGGTTGAGTTTCGGCAACCGGATTACCGGGATTTTCTCCTGTTCAGCAGCGCTCTCAACTCAGTGGGAAACAGCCGGGTCTGGATACATTGCCAATTTAACTATCGGGCTTCGATATTCACTTTTCTCTACCATGTCATCCATGAAGGAGCAGATCCTGACACGGCCTACGGGAGGGTGACCGAGGTGTGGGTGCCCGACTCCAACTGGTTAAGATTTGCCCGGGAGACACTGGCAAGGCACAATATCAACTACGAGTTCTGACTGGCCAACCCGGTTGGGAAGCAGATTGCCGGGAGGTGTCAGAATATTTTACACCATTAAAAATGTATGAACCCGACCTATGCTGCACTATATTGATTTTTATAAATATTTCTTGACTGGTATCCAAATTGCATAGAAGCTTTTACAAAAACTATAGGCTGGTATCTGTCAGTAAGGATTAATCCATGATTTTTTCAGAGCAAGGTCGTTCAAAACGAAAATCACTGCGACGCTCACGCATGCGGCGTTTTGCAAGATCCGGGGTCGCCATTCTGTCGGGTTTCGTTATGCTGTCACTCGCTGCCTTGAGTCTGGTCATGGCGAACCTGTCGGGCCAGTATGATGCCACACAGGAATTTGCGGCAACCCACAGCCAGCCGCAACAACAGCCTGTTGCAGACAATCAGGAACGAGAGGAGCTTATCCTGGACCAGACACTTGCAAAGTTGAACACTTTGCAAACCGCCTCTGTCGAGCAGGAGCAGTACGATACCTGCGATAGCGAGGTGGATTATTCACTTGCTGCTTCAGAGCATGAGCCTGAGCAGCTCATCGCAGGGGAAGAGATCGATCAGACACCGGCTACGGAACCCGGGGAGGAGATCGTAGCGCAGATCCCCGCGGATGAACCTGTGTTTGGGTACGGTCCGTCCAGCCCGTCTGCTCCATCTGTCGGACCCTTTGGGCCGGCTTACCCAGGCTTACAGCCAAATCGCAAGTTTCCTGCCGGACCGTCTTTTCCGCGCGTGGCGGGTTCTCCTCACACACCTAAATCCGGTCCGTCATCTTATGGACCCACGCCCTTCTATTCTCCGGGCGGTGGCGGTGGAGGTTCGCCCGGTAAGCCATCGGCTCCGTACGTAAACACGAACGGACCCTCTGGAAATAACCCACCGAATTCCGGCGGAAAGCCCTCAGACCCGATTGTTGCAGGCCCGGTTGATCTTCCATCCGAACTGGACGGTCCCCTGATCGGCGATGCATCGGATCCGACGGATGGCTGGTTCTCACCCGGTCACTCGCCCGGAATCGCCACGGTGGCAGGCGACTTCAATCTGGACGGGCAGACCCTTCTGTTTGAAATACTGGGTACCGAGCCGGGCAGCGGCTACGACCAGCTTCAGGTTGGTGGTATTGCGAACCTCAACGAAGGAAATGTCGTGTTCGCATTCATCAATGGCTATGTGCCCAGTGAAAGCGACCTGTATGATCTGATTCTTGGCCAGGAGATCCTGGTGGATCTGGAAAATGTCAATTTCTACTATGGGCTGTTCGATCCGGCCAACGACCCGGACTACAATCTGCATGCTCCGCATAACCTGAGCCTCTACACCGCTCTCGACTACACGGACGCCAACCCGGAGGACGACGTCAAGCTCTACGAGGTGGGCAATGGCTCGGCAACTAACAACAACGGCATACTGGAGTTCGATCAGCTGATGAGAATCTCCTATAAGGATCAGGGCGGAGTTAAAACCAGCGGACCCGACAAGGAATTCGATCCGATTCAGATTCCCAGGCCCGGCATCGTCAATAACGACGATCAGGTTCCCCCCAGTCAGGTCAACGTGCCTGAGCCGGCGCCGCTGTTACTGCTGGCTTTCGGTCTGGTGCTGCTGCGCAGGTTTGGCAAAAGCAAAGCCGCTTAATCAACAGAAATCTCCGGGTCCCTCGCTGGACCCGGAGTCTTTTCCCAATCACAATCCAGGTTTCCGGAAACGCCCCGACAGAAAAGGGCGGACCCCATTCGAACATCGACAACCGGTACGCGGATCCTGGCTCCGTCGCATAAGCGGTCATCGCATCTAGCCCGCATCCGTCACCAGGATCCGGAATTTTGGGGCGATTTGGCAAAGCAGGTTGAGTGATCGTCCGCCAAACCATAGCCGTAGCTATGGTTTAAGGAAGATCGCTCAAGATGCGCAGCCAAATCGTTCCAAAAACCGGATAGAACAGAGTGTAAATTCACCAGCACGAGTAAAATGAACGTAATTTGCTGTTTTATATATATTATTGACATATCTTCGGTTCGCCTGGTGATGGATGCGGGCTAGTACTCCTTCAAGGTGATAATTACGGGTTCAGCATCCGCAATTATCACCTTGAAGGAGTACCAGTGTGTTAAGAAAGTGATCTAGCAGGAGTTACAGAAATCACCGAAGCGGATTGGCCGAAATTGATTTCGTTGCCATGAAAGGCGCCGGCAGCCGACCTCCATTCCCCGTGCCGGGTGGAGTTTGGCACGGGCGAATCTCAGTACCATCCGCCTGACTTTACGATAGTTCGAGAATTGTCCTGGATTGTGCCGGCGATAGATGCGAGGTGAAACCCGCTCCGGCATTACCGGCTGTTATGGCGTTAACATCAGATCCATTAAATGAGCACCCAGTGCCACAGCCAGAACCAGCCCTAACACAGAGAAAAGCAGAATTGATCCTTCATAGAAAAGACGCATTAAATGCGTGGCATGAATTTTACGGCTTGTATTCATGGTACTACCCTCACTAACAAACTACTTGCGTCCTGCCCATTGATCTTCCGTTTACCAGATGGAATGCATACCTCGTGCCTATCGATATATTTTGTGTACTATCAATAAGTTAGAATTTATTTTAGATAAGATAAAACGCACAGTGTAAAATTTTTTTTCCGGCTGTCGGTAAGTTCCTGACGTACCAGGGCACTCTGCCACACTTATTCAACTGCAAACGGCCAAATTGCGGCATGGATACCGCTCAGCGCAGGTCCTGCTTGAAAGACGGCAGGTCAACATTTCTGGCTTCAGACACATTCGCGAAACGCAGGTCAACCGTCGCCAGCTGAACACCTGTGAAATCCGCACCGGTCAGCACGGCGTGCCGCATGCTGCTGCCGCCAATCACGGCATGGCTCATATCCACCCCACTGAGATCGGCATCACTGAAATCGGTACGGGACGCCCAGACTCCAGCCAATCTGGCATGCTGCAGCCTGGCACCATGCAACCGCGCTCGGTTGATTACGGTAAAACCACCTTCGTGACGGCTTGTCAGATCAGCCTCTCTGAGATCGGCATCCACCAGATTTGCCCCGTTCAGGTGTGCATCGCGCAGATCCGTGCCCCGCAGCTTGGACCTGCGCAGGTCTGCTTCGATCAGCAGCGCGTTGCATAACTGCGCCCCGGTCAGATCACTCTGCGACAAATCGGCACCCTGAAGATCGGCATGTTCGAATTGCACCTGCTGCAGCTCGGACTGGCAAAGGCGAACCCGGCGCAGGTCTGCGTGCGACAGATTTGCGTTGCACAGATTACAGCCATGCAGATCCGCGGCATCGCGCCGATGGTCCGCACCCAGATGGGTGCCCAACAGGCTGGCACCGGCCAGATTCGCGCCATTCAGGCGGACAGCGTGAAGCACTGCACCGTCAAGCCGGGCGCCATGAAGATCGGCACCGCGCAGATCGGTATTGTCCAGACGCGAGTGGCTCAGGTCCTGACCAGCCAGATCTGCACCAGAGAGGCGCAACTCGCGCAGATCGGCTCCCTGCAAACTGTCGCCATTGATGCGCTCCAGAACTTTTCCGGTTTCACGGTGTTTGATTTCGATCATTTTGGTTCTCCGTAATCACCTTTGCCTACTGTTTCCCGAAACCAAAAGGCAGGAATTTCGATCAGCTTTCAATCCAAGTATCAGCGCGATGCAAAACAGGTGCAAGCAGCTGTCTGAATCTTTCCGCAAGGAACCGATCCCGCAAATGTGCAGCTGACTCAGACGGATCCTGCAGAGACTGTCCCGGCACTTTTCCGGGGGGCATGCTTCATCCAAATGTAGTAGATGATCGGTACCGCCATGCGTGACAGCAGCAGCGACGCCACCTCACCCGAGATCAGCGATATCGCCAGTCCCTGGAAAATCGGATCAAACAGAATCACGCTGCCTCCCACCACTACCGCCATAGCGGTCAACATCATGGGGCGGAAGCGCACAGCACCCGCATCAACCACCGCATCGTCAAGCGGCATTCCCTGGATAACACGCAGCTTGATGAAATCAACCAGGATAATGGAGTTTCTGACCACTATGCCTGCTCCCGCCATGAAGCCAATCATCGAGGTCGCAGTGAAGAATGCACCCATTGCCCAATGCGCCGGCAATATCCCGATAAGTGAGAAAGGGATGGCCGCCATGATGATGAACGGTGTGCGAAATGAACGGAACCAGCCCACTACCAGGATATAGATCAGCGCCAGAGCCACGGCAAAAGCTGCGCCCAGATCGCGGAATACCTCATAGGTGATGTGCCACTCGCCATCCCACTTCAGCGACGGCAGCAAGGTGGAGAACGGCTGGCGGACATTCCAGATCTCCATTGGCTCGCTGCGGCCGGCAGGAACATAGGCTCTGATTTTATCGTTGAGCTGCAGCAAGGCATAGATCGGACTCTCCGCGGCGCCGGCGACATCTCCGGTCACGTACACCACCGGCAGCAGATTTTTGCGGTAGACGCTCTTTTCACCCAGTGTGGCCTCTATGCTCGTGACCTCTCCCAGCGGCACACACTGCGTACCCGAGCAGATCGGAACAGAGAGCAGCGCCCCTGGCTGGGCTCGCTGACTGAGCGGCAGCCGCACCCGGATCGGAACATCTTCATCCTCTTCGGCAGCGTGCAGCAAGCCGGCTTCGGCGCCGGCCTCTGCAATCTGCACGACCTGCGCCACCTGCTCCGCGCTCACCTGATGCAGTGCTGCCTTCTCCTGCTCGAAACGAAACACAAGCTGCGGCTGGTCCGACTCAACGTACCAGTCGACATCCACCACACCCGGTGTCTCTTCAAACAGTTCGCGCACCCGCCGGGCAATCTCAATCTGTTCCTCGTAATCGGGACCGTAGATTTCAGCCACGATAGTCTGCAACACCGGAGGCCCCGGCGGCACCTCGGCCACCTTGATGCGGGCTCCGCAACCGACATCCAGCAGCTGGATCTTTTCACGGATGCGCTTGGCGATGTCATGGCTCTGCAGTGTGCGCTCTTCCCGGGACACCAGGTTTACCTGGATGTCGGCGACATTGGGGCCGCGACGCAGGAAGTAGTGGCGCACCAGACCGTTAAAATTGTAAGGAGCAGAGGTGCCGGCATAGATCTGGTAATTGAGCACTTCCGGCTCTTCTCTCAGGTTGGCTGCTAATGTGCGTGCTACGCTGGTGGTGCACTCCAGTGTGGAATCCTCGTCTGTATCGACGATCACCTGCAGCTCGCTCTTGTTGTCATAAGGCAGCATCTTCACTTTCACCGCACCGGTTACCACCATCGCCATGCTTCCCAACAGCAACAGCGTGATTGCCGCCAGGAACGCCAATCCCAACAAAGGACGGCGGATCATCGGCCCCATCACCCGGCGGTAGACGCGGGTAAACCAATCCTCCGTATCTTTCGGCTGTTCACCGGCTTTGGCATGCCAACGCAGCATGCGGCAGGCGGCCCAAGGGGTCACCACGAAGGCCACGCTCATGGAGAACAGCATGGCAGCGGTGGCCCCTATCGGGATGGGCCGCATATAGGGGCCCATCAAACCCTGTACGAAAGCCATCGGCAGCACAGCCGCGATCACCGTCAGAGTGGCCAGGATCAGGGGGCTCTGCACTTCGCTGACCGCCTCCACCGTCAGCTCTTTCAATGGGCGGCCGCGGTTCTCCGGAAGGCGGAAATGGCGCACTATGTTCTCAACGTCCACGATCGGGTCATCCACCAGAATTCCGATGGAGAAGATCAGCGCAAAGAGCGTGACCCGATTGAGTGTGAAGTCCAGCATATAGAAAGTGGCGAGAGTCAGTGCCAGAGTCACCGGGATGGCCAGAGCCACCACGCCGGCTTCCCGCCAGCCGAGTATCGCCATGATCAGCAGGCTCACACCCACTACCGCCAGCCCCATATGAAACAGCAGCTCATCGGACTTCTCGCGCGCGGTGTGGCCATAGTCACGGGTCATGGTAACCTCGACCCGGTCCGGAATCAGATTGCCGCGCAGCAGTTCGATTTTACGCATCACCTGAGCCACCACCGCCACGGCATTGGCCCCTTTGCGTTTGGCTATCGCCAAGGTAACAGCCGGCTCCTCCGAATTCGGTGCACCGCTCTGCCGCGCGCTGCCTCCATCGCCGAACAGCACATAGTCCACCGGTTCTTCGGGCCCATCAAGGATCTCCGCTACATCGCGCAGATACACCAGCTGACCGAGATGCACGCCAATCACCACGGCCTCCACATCAGCTGCGGTTTGCAGAAAGCCGCCCGTCTCCACCAGCGTCTCCCGGCCACCGTGAGGAACACTGCCCGCGCGCTCCTGCCGATTGCCCACACGCAGCGTACGCAGCACATGCGTAGGGTCGACCTGATAGGCCGTGAGTCTGCCGGCATCGAGTTCCACCCGCACCTGGCGGCGCAAGCCGCCGATCAAAGTGGTCTCGGAGACATCAGGCACCTGGGATACGACATCATCCACCGCAGCCAGGATTCTCCGCAGGTCGTAGCTGTCGTAACCACCGCCATGGAAGGTGAGCGCCAGTACCGGCACGTCGTCTATGCGGCGGGTCTTGAGCAACGGATAGGTGGCGCCTTCGGGAATGCGGTCGAGATTTGCATACAACTTCTGGTATAGCTGTATGATCGCCTCCTCCTCGTTCCAGCCCACCAGGAATCGTACGATCGTCAACGAGCTGCCCGGTCTGGAGGTGGAATAGACGTACTCCACCCCCGGCAGCTCCCATGCCAGTTTTTCCAACGGCTGGGTGACGCGCTGCTCGACTTCCCGCACCGAGGATCCGGGCATCTGCACGAATACGTCGATCACCGGTACCACGATCTGCGGCTCCTCCTCTCGCGGCAACAGCAGTACAGCGAGGAGACCGAGCAGGATGGACGCACCGACGATCAGGGGAGTCAGCGGGGAGTCGACAAAGAACCGCAAAATCCTCGGTATCAGCCCGAAGCGGAGCACTCGGTAACCGCGTTTTGCTTTCATCTTTGTCCACCCATTAACGGGGCCTAAACATGTCTCCTGAACCAGACTGCCCGGCCAGGATAACCCCGCGGATAGAACGCAAAACCTTCAGCATCAGTGTATGCACACCCCAAGGTGATGTCAAAAAAACCCGATGCTGAATAATGTATTTTCCTTGTTAATCTACACGCTACAATCACCTATTACCTGGCGATCTTCATTGAAATTTCGCAATCCTATAACATCGAAAGCACGTTTTTTTACCGGAACTGCTCTATCATGGGTTGGAATGACACTATTTGATCCGGCATCGAGGGCAGTCCGATAACTGCAGCCATGACCTATAAGCCGGCTTGACGCGATGAATGCACAGCTGAACAGGAGAATTGAATGAACTTCCGCCTGCTTTCTCTCTTTTTTCTGGTACTCGCGGTAAATCCCGCCTTTGCGGCAGATATCGTGCGTGATTATCCCGTTGACCAGATCGCACCCAACACCTTTGTTATTCATGGCCCCCTGGGTTATCCGGCGGTGGATAATCAGGGTTTCATGAACAATCCCGGATTTATCATCACCGATTCGGGCGTGGTATTGATCGATCCCGGATCCAGCGTTCAGGCGGGAAGAATGGTGTTGAAACAGATCGGCAGCATCACCGACAAACCCATCACTCACGTAATCAATACCCATGTTCATGGTGACCATTGGCTTGGTAACCAGGCGGTGGCAGAGGCATACCCGGAAGCAGTACTGATGGCACACCCGGATATGATTAGGAGAGCACATGCAGGTGCGGCGGAAGAGTGGATCAGCCTGATGACACGGGCGACCGATGGATTCACCGAGGGTACCCGTGCCGTCATTCCTACGAAATCAACATCTGAAATCGGAACGCTGGAAACCGGCGGCATGACATTCCGCTTTCATGCTCCCGAGCGCGCACACAGCGGCACCGATGTGATGATAGAGGTGGTACAGGAGTCTGTGGTTTTTCTCGGAGACAATGTCACACACAAGCGAATCGCCAGAATGGACGACGCCAGCTTCAAGGGCAGCATCGCTGCCTGCGAAATCGCTGCAGGGCTATCCGCGAATCGATATGTCCCCGGCCATGGTCCAACTGGTGACGCCAGCATAGTGGCGGAATTCCAGCGCTATCTGACTACTCTGTACAACGAAGCGGCTCGCCTTTATGAAGAGGGTCTCAGCGACTTCGAAATGAAGCCGGAAATTGTACAGAAGCTTGAAGCATATGCCGATTGGGTCAATTTCGAAGACCAGGTGGGCAGGCACATCAGTCTTGCGGTTCTGGAATTAGAGAGAAACAGTTTTTAGGCAGCAGGTTACAGAGTGCCATGAAGCTGCCAGGAAAACCCATGAAACAGGGAAACCTGTTTGCAAAGATTCCCGCTGATCTGAGCAGAGAAGTGTTCGATTCACTGGTCGAAAGCGCGCGTGTCAGGATTGAACGGATCATCTCGAAAGGACACACATCGCCTGACAGCGGTTGGTACGATCAGGATCTCAGTGAATGGGTTGTGATTCTGCGGGGTGAAGCCAGTATTACTTTTGATAACGGTGAAACAGTTGAACTTGCAGAGGGCGACTATATAGAGATCCCCTCCCATAAAAAGCATAAACCCGTTAGTTGCATAAAAAATGCGTCAAAAACTACGCGAACCCATTTATCTACGCGCTGTGCTGGACGTCATACGCTTGTAGCTGGAGTTCACCAATAGTGCGATCCAGAAAATACCAAAAAATGATGCGACAAAATGGCGTTCAGCAATAAAAAAACGATCCCTGAGTTGGTAAAATTGGAGGCACCACACCAAACCAATGAACCAACGGAGACCGTTTGGATGAAGTGTAGCAAAGCCAGCGTTCATCGCAAAACACATCGCATTCCCGAGATTCGATTCGAAGACCAACGCCTGAGCTCTTTTGCCGGTCTGGTCCTGTTTCAAGCGTTGTTCAATCGGCTCGGATTGAAAGAACAACTCACGGGCTGTTTCCGGCATCTGAAGGTCAGCCCAATCTTTGGTCATGGTCTCACCGTACTGCTGCTGATCGTCCATCTTCTGCTGGGATACCGGCGACTTCAGGATATGCGTTACTACAAGGATGACCCCATGGTGCGCCGTCTGTTGGGAATCGCTCGTCTGCCGGATGTCGCGACGGTCAGCCGTACGCTGGCGGGGATGGACAGCCGCAGCGTGGACAAGCTGCGCCGACTCAACAGGCAACAGGTTCTGCAACGCCTTGATGATCTTGGCCTGGCACGGATTACCTTGGATTTCGACGGCTCGGTACTCGCCACCGGTCGTTTCGCCGAAGGCACGGCGGTGGGTTTCAACCGCAAGAAGAAGGGGCAACGCAGCTACTATCCGCTGTTCTGCACATTGGCGCAGACCGGCCAAGTATTCGATGTTTGGCATCGTCCCGGTAATGTGCATGACTCCAACGGCGCCCAGGCATTCATCCTGGAATGTGTCCAGGAAATACGCGCTGTTCTGCCCAGGGCCAAAATTGAAGTACGGATGGATAGCGCCTTCTTCTCGGATGCCATCATCGGCATGCTCAATGCCGAAGGCGTTGAATTCAGCATCAGTGTGCCCTTTGAGCGTTTCACCGAACTCAAGGGCATGATAGAACGGCGGAAACGCTGGCATCGCTTGGGTGATCGATGTGATTTTTTCGAGCACCGCTGGAAACCTAAAAAATGGCACACAAAACAGCGTTTTCTCTTTATCCGTACCGGAAACCGGAAACAGTATAAGGAACCGATTCAACTGGATCTGTTCATCCCCTATGAATACGGCCACGACTTCAAGGTGATCATCACCAATAAGCGTCTCAGTGCCAGAAAAGTGTTGCGCTATCACAACGGCCGCGGTGCCCAGGAGGGTATTTTCGCTGAGTTGAAGTCGCAGACCCAGATGGACTATGTTCCGACCCGAAGACAAGCGGGGAATCAGGTGTTTGTACTGGCAGCGATGTTGGTGCATAACCTCAACCGGGAAATGCAGATGCTCACCAACGAACAGCAATGCGCTACCACTGAACGACGTGCACCGCTGTGGCACTTTACACGGCTCGGCACTCTGCGGCGTCAACTGATTCAGCGAGCCGGACGGCTGACCAGGCCTCAAGGGACCTTGACTTTGACGATGAGCGTTAATCCAGCTGTCAAATCCGAGTTGTTGCATTATTTGGATGTGCTCAAACAAGTAGCTTGATTCCGTTTTCGTCAGAATTTATGCAATGAATGGGTAAAGTCACCAAAACCAGCCCGAAAAGCGAAACGATATGGCTGGCCGTGCACTTCTGAATGATACAGCATCAGCGTGGAGCTTTTGCTGACCGATGGGGATGGTTGTGCAAAGCATTCGTCTGCTAAGGAGATCCTCCCCCTGAAGAGAGGGTGTCGTAAAACCCCCTCTCCCTCGAAGGGAGAAGGGACTCAACCTTTTACGACACCCTCGAAGATGGAGAGAGGATCTCCAGAAAACTTCCGATGATGGAAAGCGCGAATTATCGGCTGGGCCTGCCGACAAAACCCGGCAGTCCACTTGCTTCGGGAGAGCTTGCCAGATACAGAGCGTAGGCAATTTTTTCGTTGTAATCTTCCGGATCGCTTTTCTCAATATCCGCGAGTGTCATCTCCATGCACTTCTTTTCGCAGGAGAGCTGCGCATGGAAAATCACTCTGGTCCGGAAAAAGCTGCCCCACTTGAACTCCGCGAAAATCGCGTTGTTGGGGTCTTTGACATAACCATAATCCTGCCTGACCACCCAGGAGAGACTACGGTAAATATCATTATCCAGATCCTTCACGTGCTGCTTGAGGCCGCTGGGGTTGAAAGGGCCCGCCCCCATCGCATCGAACGGATAGACCCAGTTATTATTTGCCATCGCCCGCCAGAAGCGGTCGCCTTCAATCGGGTTCCAATTCTTGACAACCTCCACTGGCACATCCATATCCCCTTTCGCAAGCCACAGCGAAACAGCAAGGTGATGATGATCGATTAAATAATAGTTACCGTCATTTCCTATGATAATCGGTATGGTTCGCTGCAGCAGGTAATCTTCAAGTTTTTTCCCGCTCTTTTCCGCAATTTTTTTTGTCTTGGTGTTTACCTCGTCCATTCCCACGGCATTCTGCGTAGGTTTAAGTTGACTGAGTTTTAATCTTGCATAGGTACCCGGGGCGGTGTTTTTATCGCATTTGGGCAGAAAGTCGAAAACGTCATTTGTTTTTTTGGACATATTTTCAGCGCCTTTACCATGTCAGATTGAATTGAACTTATTGCTGATTGACTGCAAAATCTACAAACTGCAGAAAGCATAGCCTATACTGGCAGAAAATAATCATTCTGTTCTTACGGTTGTACGATTTTGGGGAGAGATGAATGCGCACAATTAGAAATCTACTGGCTATCGTTGGCTTGGCGACAGTTCTGTTAGCCGGTTATCTGTTGTACGCAACACGGGATTTCGATCCAGGCGCCTTTACTGTTTATCGTGACTTTGGAACCAAATTGCTGGAAACCGGCGATCTTGCCGGCTCTTTCGTCTGGGCTGTACCCGTGGCCGAGGGTGTGAGTGTGCAGGACGTCAAGGACTCCATGAAGAGTCTTGCGGTGGATAGAAACTTTCTGTTCGTCAGCGAGTCGCCCTTCTACAAACAGGCTGCCGCGGTAACTGGAGAGGAGTTCCGGCATGTCTCTTTCATGCAGTTTTGTGATGTTCGGGTAGGCATTGAGATGCTGGAACACAATGATGCTTACTCAGCTTTTATGCCCTGCGGAATCAGCGTGGTGGAGAACAAGCAGGGTAAACTTTGGTTATATGCGATGAACATGGACTTTCTCATCCATGGCGCGAAAGAGTTGCCACCGGAACTCAAGCAAAAAGCGTTGCGCGTCCGGAAGACCATGCGGGAAATCATGAAGGGTGCCGCGGCCGGAGAGTTCTGACACTTGAACCGGGGGACGCTTGCCCTGCATGAAAACCTCTTCTATTTGTACATCTCCGAATCGCTTCAAAACCAGCATGCAGCCGGAACTCGTTCGTTCAATCAGATTGAGGAGTGCCTGACAACTGTGCCCAATAGTCTCTTTTTTATCGGGCAGCTTTCAAAGTTCGGGATATACGGGTAAACAATATGAGATTCAAACTGATTATCGCCATGGCGGAGGAGCAGTGGACCAATGCACTTATGGATGCCGCCCGTGACGCCGGTGCAAAGGGATCAACCATTATACGAAGCGCCAAGGGAAAGGGTGTCGAGGCAACCAAAACCTTCCTCGGACTATCGTTGGAACACGCCATCGATATCATTCTGCTGCTCGTTGAGGAGCATCAAAGCCGCTTCATACTGGAGGCCCTGGAAAAAGCGGGTAATATGAAGGAGAAGGGAACCGGCATCGCATTTCAGGCTGACGTCGAAGACGCCGTTGGCGTATCGCATCAGATACGCGAGCTGGTTACCATGGTGGAGGAGCAGATATAGTCAAATGCACAAATTGGCTGAAGTTGAGCCAACAACCGCTATCCCCTGTCCGGCCCCTCAAGCCATTTGATTTTTTCCTCCAATTCGGACACCCGAAGCTCCAGCGCGGTCAGCCGGTCATTTTCTTCCACGGTTGACTCCCGTGCAAAATTACGCGAAGGCTCCACAACTGCCGGCAATTCCACCTCTCCACACAACAGATGCGAGTAACGTTCCTCTCTGCGGCCCTCCGCTTTGGGAAAACAAACAGCAAGGGCCGGTTCGCGCTCAATGAACTCCTCCAAAATGGACATTATCTCATCTGCACCGGAAAAATCGGCCATACGTGCCGTACGCGTCTGAATCTCATTCAGCGTCTGTGGAAGTCGCAGCATAAGCACGGTCAGAACTGCCTGTTGTTTACGGTCCAGCTTAAAATTGCTGCGGGCCTTATGCGCGATACGAAGCGCGCGCTCGCCATACTCCACAAACAGTAGTCCTCTGTCCGCCAGCTTGTTGACGACATTTCCAACCTGCCCCTCTGTCATCGCCATCACAGGCTCACGATTCGACTTCTGGTTGCATGCCAGCAGTAAGGAGTTGATGGTGAGCGGATAGTTGTTCGGCGTCGTCAGCTCTTTTTCCATCAGTGACGCGATTATGCGCGCCTCCTCTGCAGAGAGCAGCTGCGTGTTGCGATCCTCGGTTTCCATTTACTGCATCCCACCCGTTTTTCCGGCGATTGTTAAATAGGCGATTGGTCCCATCACTCAGCTACAGATTCCCACCAGGGCTTGGGAGCAGGTTGGCGATACAGTCGCCGGTATGAAAGCCGTCGTCGAGCGTACGCCGCACACGGATCCGCAACTGCCGCGTAAGGCAGGAGCCGATAGCGGCCAAGGACGTATTTACCGCGTGTCCCGACAACTCATACCCAAACCCGGGCGACCGGCTGAGGAAGCGTGCTGATCACCTTTGAATATGGAAGAGTATAGATGGAACATCGGTAAATTGCCTTCAGGGTTTGGCTGATATGAAACCCCAACGCACACCGCGAGCGGGTCAACGCCCCTGAAACTGCTTGATCAGCCGGTTTTGCCTGGCAGGCTTGGAATCCGGGTGATATATTTGTTTGTGCAAACCCGGATGTTCCATGGAAACCCAACTCCAGGACCGCCAATGCCCGCCCCATACCAGGCAAAGCAAGCTTTAATTCATCAAGGCTACAAGCCCAACTGCCGTGCTCTTACGACCTTGGTGATTTCTCGATATGACAGGTCAAAGCAGTCGTTCAGGATAAAACCTCTCTCAGGCGCAGCCGATGACTTCCCGCGATATCAGTGAATTGCTGGAGTCTCTCGATATCGGACAGATCCTGCCGGAAGAGTATGCCGCATACAGGCCGCTGTTGATTGACGGCGTCTGTTTTTTCCTTGAACGATTACCTGAGCGCCGCCTGGCGGAGATACTTTTCGAACAGTATGGTCTCGATTCGGAAACCAGCTTTTCCGACAGGGTTCTCAATCTGCTCCATCAGTGCCCCACACTGCACAAGCTGGGCCAGATCGTCGCCCGCGACCGCAGGCTTTCGATAGATTTACGGCGCAGCCTGCAGCATCTGGAGTCCATGCCATCCGGTAACGCATTCGAAAAAATACCGGACGATGTAAAACAAAAACTGTGGAGTATCCCGGGTATCAAGGTGGAGAATCAGTCTCTGGCGGAAGCCAGCGTAGCGGTGATTTTACCATTTACCTGGATGGAGGGTGGTCCGGAAAATATTCAACGGGGTGTATTCAAGCTACTCAAGACCGGGATTACCGAGCGACTCCATGAAGAGCTGGATATCTGGGGGAAGCTGGGTGTTTTTCTCGAAGAACGTTGCGGCGACCATGGCCTGCCGCCGCTGGACTACCGGGAGACACTTGAAAACATGTGCCGCCTGTTAAGACAGGAGGTCTGCTTCGAGCGTGAACAGCACAATCTTGAGGAGGCTGCCGCGCTTTACCATGATGAACCGGACATCATTATTCCCAGGCTGCTCCCTTTCTGCTCAGATCAGGTCACCGCTATGGAGCGTATCTACGGCGGCAAGATCACCGACACCATGCTGTCGCTGCGCGAATGCAGACGGCTGGCAGACAGGCTTATCGACGCCATGATCTCAATACCGTTCTGGAACCCGGCTCCGGAAACCCTCTATCATGCCGATCCCCATGCCGGTAATCTGTTCTGCAGCGACGATCGGAGACTGGCGATACTTGACTGGACGCTCGCAGGCCGTCTGAACAAGGAGCATCGTGTCAGCCTAATGCAGATATCTGTTGGAGGAATGTTTCATAATGAAGCGGAGGTCTGCCGGGCCGTGGAAAATCTTGGCCGGACGCAACCAGACGAATCGCGCCTGCGCTGCGCTGTTTCAGCCGCAATGAGAGAGGTCAGGCAAGGCCGGTTTCCCGGCTTTAACTGGTCTCAGCGTTTGTTGGATAACATCGCACTCTCCAACATCATGGGCTTTCCCGAGAACCTTGTGCTGTTTCGCAAGGCACTGTTGACGCTTACCTCTGTGATAGAGGATGTGGCGGAAAACAGCTCGGTGGATCAGGTTCTGCTTGCGTCCGGGCTGCGCAGATTCTGCGGTGAAGCTCCAGCGCGGTTCCTGGCCAATCCCGGCTCGCGCGCTTTCGGAACCCACCTCTCCAATATTGATCTGCTGAGTCATTTTGGCACCTATCCCAATACCGCCACTGCTTACTGGCTGGGCGTCTGGCAGGACTGCCTGGAGTCATTCAGAGGCCATTCCGGCTGACTCGGACAAGCTAAGCAGAAAATCTCCTGCTGCGGCAAATGCCATTCTCGATGAGCGCAGCCATCTGAAAAAAAGAAAACCGTGATCTGCGCGATATGCGCGGGAAAAAAGGAGCTTTTTACAAACGACGCCGCTCTTTTCCAGGGTTTCTGCGAAAGCGAGTGACTGAGCATACAACCCGTCCCTCTCCCCGGCACAAAGAAATACTGGTGGAAACCGGGACGAAACATGCCGGATCGGGGAAGCTACCTGTGAGTTCAATACATAGGCATCCATGCCGCTTCCAAGAAAACTTTTTGCATATAGCCTGATAAACGGAAAGTGCGCGTCCAGCACCGCATCGAAATCGTATACGCCGTAAAAAAGCAGTAAACCCTTGAGCGGCATCCGGGCTTTTGCACTGTCTATGCCCACCTGCTTAAACAGCATTCGCTTTTGCAGTGCACAGGCATACCACGAAGCTATCTGGGCGCCTGCGGAATCCCCTGCCAGAACGATACTCGAGCTATCGCCACCGTAGCCTGCCAGATTACGCTCAATCCAATCGATGGCATGGGCGGCATCCTGCAGCGCTGCAGGAAACCGGCTGCCTGGTGCCAGCCGGTAATTTACATTGAAGACGAGATAACTGTTTTGCGCAAGCGTTGCGGCTATTCCGTCATAGATTCGTTTATCGGCACTGATCCATCCCCCTCCGTGAAAGTAGACCAGCACCGGAAGTGACCTCTGTTTAGCCGACTGCGGTCTTAAGATGTCCAGGCGCTGCTCCGGCCCAGGCCCATAGGAGATGTCACGAGACAGATCCACATCCCTGAGGCAGCCAAAATTCAGAATGGCGCCTCCCAACCGCCCCCAAAAATTGAAGAATGTTTTAACTGCCCAAGCCTTTGCATTCAGTATCGAAATCATAGTCGGTATCCTGCTTTATTAACTCTCCCCCTTGCCTGGGGGGCTTCGCCGGGAAACCCACCATACAGGACAGCCTCACTCCGTTTTCAAGAGAACGTATAAAAAAGCCGCAGCCGGAGTCTGAAAAGCGGGAAGGGGTATAACTGCATTAAACTTGTTGGTAAATCAGTCGTTAATATACACAGTAATTTTCTGCTTCCCCAACTCTTCTTGAGTAGGCTCGACGCATCAAAAACTTCAATTTTACTACACTTGGTTATTCGCATATGCTGGCCGCCAACAAACTAGCTGAAATCATCGATCCAATGGGCCCTCCCGCAAAACAGTACCTGTTCAAGATGGGAAACTACGGTTTTCGACTCTACGATCATGGCAGAGACGAAGAGGCTGTGTGCAAACTTTGCTGGAACAACGCACTACCCGGCGGCAGACCCTTTCCGCTGATTCCCGAAGCAGGCGCCGTCAGCTTCGGCAGAATCGTTACCGGAGCATTCGCCCAGTACGCCGGCGAATACTTCTATGTGGTTGATGATTTGTCGAACAAAGAGTTGGTTGGCTATCTGACCGGAGCGGAAGGCGGTGCGGTACAGACCAAAAAAGGGGAAGTTCCCTGGATGCAGTTTCGCGACACCATCGCGGAACAGATCGCTGAAAAAGAGTTTGGAGAGCTCTCCTTCAAACTCTACCTGCCGATGCTTGGTTACCTGGAGGGCAGAAAATTTCTCTACACCTTAAGCCTCGGCGGCCGGGCCGTGCAGTTCCTGCTGCATGCGAAATTCAATAACTCAAAGGAGATGCCCAAGGCGCCTGCCTGCCCGGAGTATCACTTTCACGTAAAGCAGGGACATCGTGGACAGGGGATAGGCAGCAAACTCATCGAACACTTCCTGAATCAATTTCCCAATAAAAAGAAGTACCGGAAAATCTGCGCCCAGGTAACCGTCTGCGCTGGTCACAAGTCACTGGAGTACTATACAGGCCTGACCTGGGAGGGAAAGCAAGTCTGGAAGGTTTACGATAAGAGAGAGACCGCCATGTACAGTGCTTTGGAGAAGAAAACCTGGGGCTTGGGGCCGATAGTGGAAAACGTGAGTCTTGTTGCAGACAAGAAACGCTTGTTGGCTTACCTCACAAAAACCAAATCTGCCGTGCTGACAGAAGCGGTGGCCAACTCCATTTAGTCCGGCATCCGGAAACGACACCGGGTGGACAGAGATATCCCCTTGTCCGGTAATCGACAACCGGTTGCAGGCAATGGAACTCTTTGTTCAGAACACCGGCGAAACAGGCCGCCAAAGTGCCAACCATCCGTTCACAGAAGGTTGCGGCTGCTTTTCCAGACATCCAGATTATGCGGGACGTACGTTGCCAGAAAATGCTCTTTCAGTTTGGAGATCTCCATGATTATGGTCAGCGGGAATCCGTCGCGGCCGCCACGATTATCAATAAGAAGACCGTCAAAGAAAGGAATTGCCAGCTCGGGAGCGTCCCAGAGTTCGGCTATCCGATTGCAGATACGCGGAAATTTTTCAGGTAACTGAAGCGGACGAACTTCCTCGGGCAGGCTGCTTATCAGGCTTTTCGCCTCCATGTTCAGCTCTTTATCCTCAGGCCATTCCAATGAAAATTTTACAGCAGGCAGGCCGTCCTGCAGCGGACCACCGCCAATCGATTGAGTGTCAGTCAGTTTCTTTGTCATGCTTTTTTCACCCACCATGATGTCTATGGTGATAATCGGCAGCATTGGGAATACCTTTAAATTGAGTCACTGCCCTCCCCTGTTGCCCGCACTTTTCCGGTGCTGCGCTCAACGATCCGGAGGAGATTGAATAGCCGACCTGTGCCTGCAACTCCGGTCTGCTTCTCTCCGCAGGGCTCCTTTTCAGAATCGCAAGGAGTTGGATTATTGTGCCGGACCCTGTCAGTCAGGCCTCAGGAATCGTTGTAGAAATGGATTGATTGGCGGACCAATCGCTCTGCGTCATGCCGCGGACCGGCAGTGGCGGTGGGTCAGGTGAGTTAGGGCCTGTTTCAGAGCTGGCACACCGTTTCGCCACCCAGCTCAATCCAGCCATGTATCATCTTTTTGGTGGTAAATGCACTGGCGCAACGGCCCTGATTGTCGATCAGGATAAAGCCTCCTCTGCCTTTTACCTTGCGTAAAAGGTAATCGATCCCCTCGCGTGCGGCCGCCAGCCCATCCAGCGCCTTAAACTGAATGATATCCGAGAGAGTCTTGGCTAAAACCGTACGCATAAAATCCTCTCCCACCCCACTGCAGGAGACTGCACAGGTTTCATTATCCGCGTACACACCGGCGCCCAGGATCGGCGAGTCCCCCACCCGGCCAAAGCTCTTATTGGCAATCCCTCCGGTAGAGGTTGCCGCCGCCAGACTGCCCAGCCGGTCCCGCGCCACCACCCCGACCGTTCCGTATTTCTCCTCACCGCCGCTTGCGGAAGTTTCGGCATCAACGCCAATAGACCCACCGTGCTGACCGGGGCGAGCCTGTTCCCACTCCGCCAACCGTTGGGGTGTCAGAAAATAACTATCCGGCATAAGTTCGAAATTCCAGCGGTCGGCAAAGCGTTGCGCACCGGCGCTGATAAGCAGTACGTGATCGCTCTCCGCCAGCACCACCCGGGCCAACTGAACGGGATTGGCTATATTGGTGATGCCGGCGACTGCGCCTGCTTTGAGGGTGGCACCGCACATGATCGCCGCATCCATTTCAACCTTGCCAGCCTCGTTGAGCACCGAACCGGCCCCCGCATTGAAAACCGGGTCGTCCTCCAGCAGCGAGGTGCACTGCTCCACGGTCTCAAGAGCACTGCCACCGGACTGAAGTATACACCGGCCATGTTCCAGTACACTGCGTATGCTCTCCAGACAACGAACCCTATCCTTGTCACTCTTCAGGTTACCGAAGTCACCGGCGCCACCATGAACCATTATTGAATAAGTGTCCAGATTATCCATGCTCCGCTGTATTGAATTATTGCAGACGTTCGCGCAATGCCGCCTCCAACTGCTTCTGTTGGATCAGCGTACCTGCAAAGAGCACGCCAAGCCTTCCAATCAATATCGTGCCCCAGTTCACCAGGACAATACCGGAGCGATGCTCAGCTTTGTACTCGATACCTTCCAGGTCGATGTCGGACAACTTATCGTAGTGGCCACTCAACTCCTTTGCAATCCATTGGGGGATCTGCAGACGGCGTGCGATCTTCGACGGATAGGATGCTGCGTTATAACGCGGAACACATTCGATCAGAACAAACCGGAGACCATCTATCTCCTCAATTACCCCAACGTCAAAAGAGAAAACGTCGCGGATCCCTTTTCGCCAGAGCCATAGCGCAATCGGCTCGACCGAGCCCCAAGGTTCGCATCTGGCGGGAAATCGGCTGCTCTGGTGCGTGGATCCCGTCAACACATGCTGTGTTGCCAGCAGCCTCTCCACCCCTTGATCAGTGGCCTCATACTGAAGATTCAGAAAAATATTGGCACAGACCTCCTCCTGTACCTGCAGTGGAACACCATCATCAAAGTAGGCCAAAGCCTTTATCAGTTCTGAGGCATTTTCACAACGGTGAATATCCTTGCCGCCTGCGGACACTGCAAGTTTCAGGTAGCAGGGATAGGGAAATTTATCTATACCGGCGAACCACTGCTTACCCCGGAAGCAGAGAGTGTAGGGAACATCCAGTCGCAAATGCGTTGCCAGCGCGACGAAATTATTTCTGTTGTTTATATGGGCAACCACCTGTTGCCAGGTACGGTGACTGCGCACCCGGTTTTCCGATGGCCCGAAGAAAAATACAGATGCCTGAAGCTCGGGAAATTCTTCAAGCCTGTCGAGAGAGACGTCCCAGACCACATTTTTGGAGTGCGGCAATCCGACTCTGTCATAGTGACTGCTTATCGCCTCCCACTCCCTCTTGAGAAACGGATGTATCTGAATAATGTCATGCGGTTCGGACAGACCCAACGCCCGCCCCGAGTAGAGATGATTTCCCGCTACATCCTCACGGATACCAGAGGGAATATCGTGATTGAAGATTTTCCGAACGTTGTGATGTTCGTATGAGTACTGAACGGCCATCTCGTACCTCCGTCAGCTTTGGTCAATTCGATATAGCTGGCTGCACTTTTGATGCCATTGATATTAAAACAATATAAATCAATGACTTAATATTTTCATACCGGTGCCTGCAAGCACAAATTTGCACTAAAAGTGTGCGCTCCGTGCCACCACTGGTGCAGTAATCGTTATGTTTTGTTGTTGGCACAGCCCATTCTATTAGAGTATTTGCATATTCGCAGGTATAATGCAGCCACTTTTGGCAGATGTGCCGTCGCACGCGGATTCAACGAGTTTAGTCAACAGCTGGATATGATCGTGTTTTTTCATACGGGGGATCCCCTCCCCAACAGGAAACGGAGATTCCGGACGGACGCGAATTAGAGAGATGGTATGGATCTAATTGCTGTATTTCCGTTTTTAAGATGGTTTAAACTGGTTACCAAACAATCGCTGAAGGCTGATTTTATAGCAGGCTTAACCGGTGCAGTAATCGTTCTTCCCCAAGGTGTCGCCTTTGCCACAATTGCCGGTCTGCCGCCTGAATACGGTCTCTATACCGCAATGATCACGCCTATTGTGGCGGCGCTGTTCGGATCGTCACTGCACCTCATCTCCGGCCCCACCACCGCCATATCCATCGTGATATTCTCATCCATCAGCCATCATGCCGATCCGGGGACACCGGAATTCATCTCATTGGCGCTGACCATCACTTTCCTGGCTGGCGTCTATCAGTTGGTGTTTGGGTTGGCCCGTCTGGGAAAACTGGTCAATTTTGTCTCCCATACCGTTGTGATAGGCTTCACGGCCGGCGCCGCCATTCTGATCGCCACCAGTCAGATGAAAAATGTGCTGGGTCTTGCGCTTCCGAAAGGCGATACGTTTTTTCATACTTGGGTTGTTATCTGGCACCAGTTTTCCGAAACTAATTTATACGTGCTCACCATCGCCTTGTGTACATTGCTAACTGCGCTGGTGCTGAAAAAAAAGTTCCCAAATTTGCCGGATCTATTGATCGGCATGGTAGTCGGCAGCATTTTAGCCTACTGGATGGCCCTGTCCGGGCACCCGGTTCCCCTTGTTGGTGAAATTCCGGCACACCTGCCTCCGCCTTCAATCCCGGATTTTTCATATGCATCAATCAAAATGCTTGCACCGGAAGCTTTTGCTGTTGCTTTGCTGGGTCTTATCGAAGCTGTATCCATCAGCCGTTCTATTTCAAACAAATCCAATCAGCGAATCGATGCCAACCAGGAGTTTATCGGTCAGGGGTTATCCAATATTGCGGGCAGTTTCTTCTCCAGCTATGCAGGATCGGGATCTTTCACCCGCTCCGGCGTCAACTACGCTGCCGGGGCGAAAACACCTCTGTCGGCAATATTTGCCGCTTTCATCCTGATGGTGATTATTTTATCCATCGCTCCGCTGACGGCTTATCTTCCAGTGGCTGCTATGGGGGGCGTGATTCTGATTGTCGCCTATAAGCTGATCGATTTTCACCGCATCAGGGAGATAATAAAAAACAGTAAATCCGAAAGCGCAATATTTCTGACAACCTTCCTGGCTACTCTTCTGCTCGAGCTTGAGTTCGCAATATATCTGGGCGTTTTACTCTCTCTGGTTGTCTTTCTGGCACGTACCGCAACACCTGAGATCGTTACTCTGTCGATTGACAGAGATACCGGTAGTGAGAAAAGAAAACTCGTTAATATTAGCAATAAGCCGGTAAATCAATGCCCCCAGCTAAAAATCATCCGCATCGATATGTCGGTTTATTTCGGCTCGCTTGATTATATACAGAACCGAATTGACCAGATCACAGAAAAAGAGAGAATCGTTCATATTTTGATCGTCGCAACAGGCATTAACCTGATAGATTTAAGTGGCGAAGAGATGCTTTTGACCTCGGCCAATCGGTTAAAACAACTGGGTGGCGGCCTCTATTTTTCCGAGCTGAAGGAAAGAGTGTATGAGGCGATAAGCAGGCATGGCTTTGTTAAAAAAGTGGGAAATCAGTATTTTTTCGACCGGAAGAAGGAGGCCATCGCAAGCATTTATAGGCGCCTGAATCAGGATTTATGCGACAAATGTGAAGTTCACATTTTCAATGAGTGCGAATGAAGCTGACCCAGTCTCAGCCTCTACTGAACCTCCTGCTGCTGCACACTCTTCGGAAAATAGGTTTCCGCCAGTGTACTGTGTAAACTGGTGATATTGAGCTGCAGATCGTCGATATAACCGTGCAGGGCTGCCTGATCAAGGGTTTCCACATTTCTGCGCTCGACCTTGCGCACCAGCGTGCGTACCCTCTTCAATGGCTGCTCGTTGTTCTTCAGTTCTTCCAAGCACCCTTCAATCATGTTCAGACAATGGCGGACCGCCCGTGGAAACTGTTTGTCCTTAAACAGAAACCTGAGCACCGCATCGCGCCTCACCCGGGTCTGCATATGTCGCCGATACATCTGATAGGCTGAAAGAGAACGCAGCACACTGACCCACTGAATGGTATCGAATGGGCGCAGATCGGAAACATCGTCCGGCAGCAGATCATCGGAGCGGACATCGATAATGCGGGTGGTCATATCCGCCCGCTCCAGATTACGGCCAATGCGTATAAAATCGTAAGCCTCGTCACGGCTCTGAACGCTGGCGAGCATGCCGATGAACAACTCCGAGCCATAAATGATACGCTTCAGAAACGCAAACCGGCCACGTTTGGTAAGCCCTGTATTTATGTTTTCCCGGGCGTACAGATAAAGTTCAGTGAGCTCCTCCCAAATTTCCCGGGGCATAATATCGCGCACGGTACGACAATTCTCCCTGGCATAATGGAGTGAGCTGAGAATCGAACCGGCATTGTTAAGGTCGGCGATCAGAAACATCAGGACACGACGCTCGTCTGTCTCTTTGAACCGACTGTCGAAGTCACCACGCACTCCCATAATATCCACCAACGGTGCCCAGCCCGGTGCTATACCGCCGGGAAGATCCAGTAACAGATTGGAATTGACGCTGATCAGACGCGCTGTGTTTTCGGCACGTTCCACATAGCGTGACATCCAGTAAAGATTTTCCGCCACTCTGGAAAGCATCTCATTGCACTCCCGTGTCAACTATCCAAGTATCCTTGCTGCCACCACCCTGGGACGAATTTACCACCAGAGATCCCTTGCGCAACGCCACTCTGGTAAGCCCGCCGGCAGTCACCTGGATCGAGGAACCACTCAAGATAAACGGCCGTAGATCAACGTGCCGGGCCTCCAGATTTCGCCCCACCACGGTCGGTACAGTGGAGATTCCCACCATCGGTTGCGCGATATAGTTGCGCGGGTCCTGCTCGATCAATTTGGCGAAGGTCTCCCGCTCCGCCTTGGTGGCGCTGGGTCCCATCAGCATGCCGTAGCCGCCGGACTCGTTGGCCGGCTTGACCACCAGCTCATGCAGATGTTCGAGCACATAACGCCGCTCCTCCTCGAACATGCAACGATAGGTTTGTACGTTGGGAATAAGCGCTTCCTGGTCAAGGTAATAACGAATTATTTCCGGTACAAAAGCGTAGACCACCTTGTCGTCCGCCACACCCGCACCCGGCGCATTGGCCAATGCCACATTACCCGCCTTCCAGGCTCGCATCAATCCGGGCACACCGAGAATCGACTCCTTGTTGAACACCTCAGGATCCATGAATTCATCATCGATCCGCCGGTAGATCACATCCACCCGCCGCGGACCGGCTATGGTGTGCATATAAACGAAATCCTTCTTGTCGACGAACAGATCCCGCCCTTCCACCAGCTCGCACCCCATCTGCTGCGCCAGATAGGCGTGTTCGAAATAGGCCGAGTTATAGATACCGGGAGTAAGAACGGCGACTTCCGGGCTGGATTTCCGCTTCGGAGCCAGATCGCAGAGCGTATCGAACAGCTGCGAAGGATAACCATCCACCGGCAACGGCGAATATTCGTTGAAAAGTTCGGGGAATACCCGCTTGGTGATCAAGCGGTTCTCCAGCATATAGGAGACGCCCGAAGGTACCCGTAGATTATCTTCCAGCACATAGATCGTGCCGTCACTGTCACGCACCAGGTCGGAACCGCAGATATGCGCCCAGATACCCAACGGGGGATCAATACCGACACACTGCGGACGGAAGTTTTTCGATTTCGCCAACACTTCCCGCGGAAATACACCGTCGGTGATGATCTTCTGGCCGTGGTAGAGATCATCGATGAAGAGATTAAGCGCTTGCACCCGCTGCTTCAATCCGGCCTCGACGACATCCCACTCGCTCTTGGGAATGATGCGTGGAACGATATCGAACGGCCAGGCGCGGTCGATGGCGGTACCCTCCGTGTAGACGGTGAAGGTAATGCCCATCTCCTTGATGGCCATATCCGCCGCACTTTGGCGCGTCTCCAGCTCCTCGTCGTCGAATTCGCGCAGAGTACGCAGCAGCGGAATCGCATGATTGCGTGCGCGGTTGGCGCGTGACATCACTTCGTCATAGGTCGGTATCTCATAGGTTTTGAATTCTATAGGCATATCCTTATCTTCCTTTCAGACTCTGGGGAGTTCCGGCACTCATGTGGAGTGGCGCCTGAGATCAAGGGTAAAGGGGTAGTCTCCATTGGGCTCCTCAACCGGGGGATCGACCGAACCTGGTGTGTGTCCATGCTGCCAGAATCGTGCCAAACGTCTCGATTCCGCCTCATAGGCGTTGACCGGAAATGTCTCCGGGTTGCGCCCGCCGGGATGTTCGACGTGATAGGTACAGCCGCCCAGCGAGTGTCCGTTCCAGCTGTCTACGATATCGAATACCAGCGGCGCCTGAGCCGCAATTTTCGGATGCAGACCCGACGGCGGCTGCCACGCCTTGAAACGCACGCCGGCAACGAAATCCCCGCGCTCACCGGTATTGCGCAGCGGCAGACGGCGACCGTTGCAGGTCACCAGGTGGCGCGACCCGGTCATACCGCGCACTTTTACCTGCAGCCGCTCAACCGATGAGTCTACAAAACGGGCGGTTCCCTGCGCCGTCACCTCCTCCCCCAGCACATGCCAGGGCTCGATGGCAAAACGCAACTCCAGCTCGATGTCGTCGATGTTGATGGTGCCGTAGCGTGGAAAACGAAACTCAATAAAGGGATCGAACCAGGCTTTATCGAAGGCATAGCCCCAGCGTTTGAGGTCGTTGCTGACATCGGTCATGTCCCTTTCCACATAGTGCGGCAGCATGAAGCGGTCGTGCAGTTCGGTGCCCCAGCGCACAGGTTTCTGTTGGTAGGGATGGTCCCAGAAATGCACTATCAGAGAGCGCAGCAACAACATCTGCACCAAACTCATGCGTTCATGTGGCGGCATTTCGAATCCACGGAACTCCACCAGACCGCGCCGTCCCGATGACGAATCAGGCGAGTAGAGCTTGTCGATGCAGAACTCGGCGCGATGGGTATTGCCGGTGATGTCGACCAGTAGATTGCGCATGACACGGTCAACCAGCCAGGGCGCCAACGATTCGCCTGCGGGCAGTTGCTGCAGCGCAATCTCCAGCTCGTACAGGCTCTCGTCCCGTGCCTCGTCCACCCGCGGCGCCTGCGAGGTTGGACCGATAAACAGACCGGAGAAGAGATAGGAAAGGCTGGGATGGTTCTGCCAGTAGCGCACCAGGCTTCCCAGCAGATGTGGACGGCGCAACACCGGGCTGTCCACTGGACTGTTCGCACCCAGGGTTACATGGTTGCCGCCGCCGGTGCCGGTGTGACGACCATCCAGCATGAACTTCTCGGTGCCAAGCCGCGCCAGCCGCGCCTCTTCGTAGAGTTCGCCGGTGAGACGGGTCAGCCCCTCCCAGCTCCTCTCCGGCTGTACATTGACCTCAATGACACCGGGATCAGGCGTCACCGAGAAGCGGCGCAGCCGCTCATCCTCAGGCGCCTGATAGCCCTCCAGCACCACCTCCTGAGAAAGATCTGCAGCGGTTGCCTCGATGGCGCTGACCAGCTCCAGCCAGTGGCTCAAATGGGTCAACGGAGGCAGAAACAGGTACAGCACGCCGTCGCGCGGCTCGGCGCACAGCGCAGTCCGCACAAAGAACTGCTGTTCCCCCGTATGAGCGTCCGCCGGCTCCTGCTGATGAATCCCGAAATGCTCGGGCGCCGGCCCTACAAACTCCACATAACGGGCGCGCACCTCGCCGAACTCTCCCGGAATCGCGTCGCCGGGGGCAAAAGGATCGCGCGGGTTGAGTGACTGGCGTTCAGCTTCGGGCTCCCACAGCAGTGAGTCCAGCGGCAGGCGCAGCCCCATGGGCGAGTCTCCCGGCAGCAGAAACATGTGCCCGCGGCGGAACTTCCAGGCATTGGAAACCCAGCGCTCTTTGACCTGATCCCAGCCCAGCGGCAGGGTGTAGCCGACGATCCTGTCCAACCCCTGTTCGAAGATGCGGCGCAACCGGTCCCGCTCAAGCTTCTCCTTGAGCTTGCTGTCGAGTACGTCCACATTGTCCGGCAGCACTCCCTCTTTCCACAGATAGTACCAACCGTCCTCGTAACCGGCCTGCGCATGGCAGGCGGAGATGCCCAGACGCCGGGCGAGCCTGTCGATAAACCTCTTCGCGCTGCCTTCGTTGGCGCTGCCTGGCTGGGATGGATCTGCAAGCAGTGCCGGATTGTGCCAAACCGGTCTGCCGTCCTCTCTCCAGTAACAGTTCAGCGCCCAGCGGGGCAAAGGCTCACCCGGGTACCATTTGCCCTGGGAGTGGTGCATCACTCCGCCTGCCGCCCAGCGTTGCCAGAGTCGGCGCAGAAGCACCTCGGCGCGTGCGCGTTTGTTCTCGCCCAGTGCCGCGGTGTTCCATTCGGCGCCGTCCATGTCATCGATTGAGACAAAGGTCGGCTCGCCACCCATGGTCAGCCGGACATCCCCCTGCTGCAGCAGTTCATCCACCCGCGCCCCCAGCGCCATAATCTGCTCCCACTGGGCATCGCTGTAGGGCTTGGTCACCCGTGGGTCTTCATGTATCCGCTGCACCCTGTTCTCGAATTCGAAACGGACTTCTGTCTTCTCCCCGAGATAGGCGCCGGTGATCGGCGCCGCGGAGACCGGATCCGGGGTGCATGCCAACGGAATATGGCCTTCGCCGGCAAACAGTCCGGAAGTGGGGTCCAGCCCGATCCAGCCGGCGCCGGGCACATACACTTCACACCAGGCATGCAGATCGGTGAAGTCATGCTCCGGACCCGAGGGACCATCCAGGGACTTCATATCGGGTGCCAGCTGCACCAGATAGCCAGATACAAAACGCGCCGCCAGACCAAGATGCCTGAGTATCTGTACCAGCAGCCAGGCCGAGTCGCGGCAGGAGCCTCTGGCCAGTTTCAGCGTCTCTTTGCAGCTCTGCACCCCTGGCTCCATACGGATGACATAGCCGATATCCAGCGACAGCCGCTGGTTCAACTCCACCAGCAGATCGATGATCCGCCGCTTGTCACGTGGCACCGCTTTAACCCAGGTACGCAGCCGCTTCCCCCGCTCCTTGATCTCCAGATAGGGGGATAAATCCTTCTTCAGATGCGCTTCATATTCGAATGGCCAGTGTTCGGCGTACTCCTCGACGAAAAAATCGAACGGATTGATGGTAACCATCTCCACCACCAGGTCGACCTCGACGCTGAGGCGGCGTGTCTTTTCGCGGAAGGTGAAGCTGGCCACATGGTTGCCGAATGGATCCTGCTGCCAGTGTATGAAATGCTCTTTGGGTTCCACCTTGAGCGAATAGCGGTGTACCGGCGTGCGCGTATGCGGGGCCGGGCGCAGCCGTATCAGGTGCGGGGTGAGCTGAATGAGCTGATCGTAAAGATATTCGGTTTTATGGTGCAGCGCGACGCGGATCGACATGTAACTTCCCGGGTGGAGATTGAATTGTTTACTTGGCGCATTATAGCAATATCGATACCAAAATAGTGGCTTCCCATAGCGGCCGGTTGGGGAGATACTTATCTTCCAAACAACTTTTGCAGGATAGATTCATGACCTATTGCCTGGGACTCTGCCTTGAGGAAGGCTTGGTTTTTGCTTCCGACTCCCGCACCAATGCGGGGGTGGACTATGTCACCACCTATAGCAAGATGCACGTTTTTCAGCCGGCGCCGGACCGACTGTTCGTAATTCTTTCTGCGGGCAACCTGGCGACCACTCAGGAGGTGATGAACCATATCCAGCGGGATATAGACTATCCCGTGGGCGGGACCAATCTGGCCAATGCCCGTTATCTGTTCGAGGCAGCCGAATATGTCGGCCGGGTCAGCGTGCAGGTCCAGCAGGAACACATCTCCACGCTGGCGCCATCCGGTGTGAGCGGTGAAACCACACTGCTGATCGGCGGCCAGATTTCGGGTCATCCGCATGCACTGATGCTGATCTATCCGCAGGGCAACTACATCACCGCTTCGCCGGAGACACCCTATCTGCAGATCGGCGAGAGCAAATACGGCAAGCCGGCGCTCGACCGGATCGTCAGCCCGCATCTCTCGCTTGAGGACGGAGCAAAGCTGAGCCTGGTTTCGCTGGAGGCAACCGCCCGCTCCAATATCACGGTCGGTCCGCCATTCGAAATCGGCATCTATCAGAAGGAGAGTCTTAGCATCGGGCAGCGCTGCAAATTCGAACAGGACAACCCCTATTTAACACAGGTCAGCAAGGCCTGGAACGAAGGAATCCGCAACGCTTTTCAGGCACTGCCGGGGTTGACTTGGGAGCAGCACGGCGACAACGCCCAGCGTCCCTTCGCGTCTGCCCCAAACCAGCAGCAGGAGGTCCATCAACAGCCGGTACAGCAGCAGCACCAACTGATGGGTTGAAACCCGGCAGTGGTTCTGTGAACGACGCCACCGGTCTTTTCCGGTGCCTGTTACGGCTGTTCCGGGTTACCGCTAAAGCTCAGCCTTTTCCGGCCGGCAGTCAACACGGGACCATGCCGGATGCGCCTGCATCGGGAAGAACACATGCGTCATGGATGCTGCCCGCGCCCAGACCAGGAAGATGACCACCAGCATCACCGCAAACACCATCTGTTTGCCGATATGCCGCCAGCTCTCACGCAGCGCGTGCCCCAGCGTCGGCGTCTTTCCCTATTGCAGCCGGCCACTCACTGCCGCGCAGACTCGGGTATGCGCCAGATAAACAGGCATAGCAGCAGCGCCATCGCCACCAGCAGAATACGCACCAACCCGGCCAGCGGCACCAGCAGCAGCGTCACGGCAAAGCTGGCGACCACCAGCACAACCGCGCGCCGCTTCACCCGGCGCTCCATCGTCCCCTCAGCCTCCCATTTCAGTATGACCGGACCAAAGTGCGGATTGCCGGTGAGCCAAAGATAGAACCGTTGCGAACTGCGCGCAAAGCACCAGGCGGAGAGCAGCAGAAACGGGGTGGTTGGCAGCAGCGGCAGTATTACGCCCAGCGCTGCCAGCCCCAGCGATAACCAGCCGGCCGTGACCAGTAAACCCTGACGCGCTCGCTCCTTAACAAAGTATCCCGGTCTCTTACTCATCTCTCTTCCCGCTGCATGCCACCGATCGCCCCCAAAATGTGCACCCCCCATCGGCGCTCTCTCCACTATCTGCCTGGACGCCCCTGATCCGGCGCATGGGGATAAATCATCACGCCCTGCACGTCATGTTCAGCCGCTGCGACAAATTCAACATCGGTAGAAAAAACTGGTATAAGTGCATTCATCCGGAATATGTCAGATTCCGGATGAATGCGTTTATCCAAGTGCCGGTTGTACAGCTCATATCGAAAACTGAATTGTGACGGGACTGAAGAAAATGATAAATACCCTTCCGCCATCCGCTGTTTCCGATTATCCTGCCCACCACACCGGATCCGTCTGCCTGACACCGCACGGCAAGTTTACCGCCCTGGCCGGGATCCCTGCACTACTGACACCATATATTGCCTCAGCCGCTCACCACAGCAGCGTTTTGGGAACGGAAAGTACACCGCTTTTCCTGATACTCTTTGCGGCCGGCATCATCGCAATCAGCGCCATTCTGATCATAGGGATTACCAGCTGGGGCCATAAACAGGACCAGATTCAAAGCATGATGCCCTTCTGCATCAGATATCTGGCCAAGTCAAAAAACGAAGTGGAAAAAATTTCGGCCGCCAAAGTACTGGGACGCGCAAGGCATCCGGCTGCGCTGCTGATTCTGACCGATATAGTGAACGACGAAACAGCTGGAGAAAAGCTGCGTAGCGCTGCGCTCGAATCCTTACGGGGGATGAGCCGGAACTATCAAAAATACGCTAATCTTATAGATGAGTTCCTCTCCGCAGTGGAAGCAAATGCACACCAGAAAATTATCGATCTGCTGATCACGCACTTCGAAAACGGTGGAACGAGACACGTTCAAAGCGCTTATGTGATCGGCCGTGAGTACATAAGATTGGGGAACCCTGAAGAGGCCCGGGTCTGGCTGCAGAAAGCGAAAAAGAGAAACATGCGGGCACATGTTTACGTAAACCAGATTTCACAGCTGATCTCAGCCTGCACCAGGAATCTTATCGATGCAGGCGACGCACTGTTCAGGGGCGGCAGGTACCATGAGGCATTGGGGCGGTATGCGCTTGCATCCCACGATCTTGGACTGGAACAGAAGCGGCTTTACCTGGCGCATCTTCGCCTGGCCTGCACCTATTGTAAACTGGAGCGCTACGAAGACGCCTACCAGGAAACCCTGCTGGCACTGCAGGACCGGCACAAAACAGATACATTGCTTCCGCTCAATAAGCTGCTTCAGGAGAGACTCGGCAAAAATGGCGGATCAGAGGAGACAAAGATGCGGCGCGATAGGATTTCGGCAGAGATAGCCACGCTTGCGGACAGTGCCATGGCCGAAGTGATCTGAGCTCCCCGCTTATGGTTGGAACCTGTCTCATAATCCCCCAGGCGACACACAAACAGGATACTTGATTTTGTCGGGGATATTTATCAGCCACAGCAGTCTTGATAGATCCGACTCGGAGGAGACTGCGGCACGTTTGCGCCAGCAGGGTTACCAGTCTCTGTTTCTCGATTTCGATCCAGCCGATGGCATACCCGCCGGCCGCAATTGGGAACGGGAGATCTATACCAGACTGCGCGGCTGCGGCGCAGTGATACTGCTCTGCAGCGAGCACTCCATGGCCTCCGACTGGTGTTTTGCCGAGGTCACCCACGCCCGAGCCCTGGGAAAACAGCTGTTTCCGGTCATCATCTCGCCCTGTGAACTGCGCCCGATATTACGTGACACTCAGGTGATCGACCTGACAATTGACCGAGAGACAGGTTTTCAGCGCCTCTGGCAAGGAATGCGCAGCGCCGGACTCGATCCGGCAGACACATTCGACTGGGATATAAACCGTCCACCCTATCCGGGTCTGACACCTTTTATGGAGAAGGACGCCGCAGTCTATTTCGGGCGGGAAGAGGATCTGCACAGATGTCTGGACACACTTGAACAGATGAGCCGTTACGGTGGAGAGCGCCTGCTGCTGATGGCGGGAACTTCCGGCAGTGGCAAGTCCTCCCTGGTGCGGGCCGGCGTCATCCCCAAGCTTGTCCGGAGGCCGGAGTGGCTGGTACTGGAGCCGCTGCGGCCGCGGCGCGAACCGGTAGAAGCGCTTGCCCGGGTGGTGGAGCTGGCATTTGCGGTTGCGGATCATCCGGCGGATCCACAGCGGCCAAGTGAGCAGATAAAAGGGACAGCAGGTGATGACCAGGAGCTGATCCGGGCGGTAAACGGACTACAGCGGGCTGCGGGTCATGAGGACAAACCTGTACTGCTGGTCATCGATCAGCTGGAAGAGCTGGTGACCACCAGCGACGAAGGCGCCGCCAGAAGATTTGTCGCTCTGATCAAAGCAGCCGTCACCGCGGATGCCGGTCAGCTCTTTTGCCTGGCCACGCTTCGCTCAGACTACATGGCCACACTGCAGAGCCACCCGGTATGGCAGCAGACCCGCTTCCGGGAGTTGACGCTCGGCCCCATGACACCCAGACACTTCGCCGAGATCATCAGCAAACCTGCCGCAGTGGCAGACATCGAACTCGAGCCGGGTCTGGTTGAAACCCTGGTCCAGGATACCGGCACGGCGGACGCGCTGCCGCTGCTGGCCTTCACACTGAACCGATTGTGGCGCGAATTCGGCGACGATGGCCGCATCACTCTGGCGGAGTACACCGATCGCATCGGCGGGATCGAGGGTTCGATCCGCCAGGAGGCGGAGGCGGTACTTTCATCTCTCGCCCCGGACCAAGCACAACTGGCTGAACTGCGCCTGGCTTTTCGGAATCTGGTTCGGATCGATGATGCGGGGAACTATACCAGGCGGACGTTGCACTGGCGCGACCTGCCCTCATCCATCCGGCCGCTGATGGAGGCTTTTGTCAAGGCGCGGCTGTTGGTCTCCGGCCAGGATGAAAGCGTAACAGGCGGTGTCGGAGAGCAGACGCAGACCGCCACCCTCGAAGTGGCCCATGAAGCGCTGTTCCGGTCCTGGGACAAGCTGAAACGCTGGCTTGATGAAGACCGAGCGTTCTTACTCTGGCGCCAACAGATCGCGCCGGATGCGGAGGCGTGGAGAGCCAGACCGAAAGACCAGGGGCTGTTGCTGCGGGGTGGACCACTGGCGGAAGCCGAGCGCTGGCTTAATGAACGGGACAGTGAGCTTGGCGAGGATCTGCAAGGGTTTATTCTGGCCAGCCGAAAACTGGCGTGGCGCAATCGTCTGATCCGGCGCCTGCTCGTGGCGGGCATTGCGCTAGGCCTCGCACTTGTTACCTGGCAAGCCGTCGAACTGTCGGATCAACGCAGGGAGATTCTGGCTCAGCTGGTGAACAGCTACTGGAATATCGGCATTGCCGCTCGCGATGCAGAGAGCAACGCCGTAAAGGCTGCACACCAGTTCACGCGGGTTGCCGACCTGACGTCCGGCATCGAGAGGGAGAATGCCCTGATCAGCACCGGCCTGTTGACCGGTGGCGTTGAGTTGAGAGGTATAATCGGGCTGGTAGAGAGACCGGACGACCTGCATACGCGGCACGATGACAGCCTCGCCCTGCTCCGGATCAAAAATCAAGCCCAGCTATGGGATCTCAGCAGGGGTGAGATGCTGACGGGCACAAGCCACCCCGGCCAGATAACAGCAGCGGCAATAGCCAGCGGCAGACGCGCAGTCTCTATGGCCCGTGATGGCAGCCTGAAACTCTGGGGCCCTTCCCTGCCCGAACTTGAGCTGGTGCACGAAGGAGCAAGAGGCATGGAGGTCAACGAGACAGGTGATCGATTGCTGAGCTGGATCGGGGATGGAAGCATCCGACTCTGGACCACAGCCGAAGGCCGGGAGATCTCCCGCACGGATCAACCAAGGCGTATTGCAGGCGCGCGCTTTCTCGGCGTCTCCGGCAAGGTGCTGCTATGGGGCGAGGATGACTCCCTTCAAATCTGGCATCCACTCGGCACTGAACCTGTTTCAGAGTGGAACAGCGGCTGCAGAATTCAGGGTGTAGCCATATCTCCCGACAATACCAACCTGGTCACCTGGTGCGAAAACAGAGTGACGCTCCACGATGCCCGGGCGGGCCGGGTGATCACCAGCTGGAGCTCTCCCGAACCGGTGGATGCCGCACAGTTTGTACCCGCAATCCCCGGAATCGTCTCCTGGAATGAGGCCCAGGGCCGGGTCCGGATCTGGAGTGCGCAGAATGGCAGACCACGTTTTGAAGAACCGTTTCAGCACCGGGGCAGCATCTCGCGGGTACTGTTTACACCGGATGGAAAGCAGCTGATCACCAGCGGTTCCGGCGGCCAGATCAACCTCTGGGACCTGGAATTTGGGGAACTTGCGGCCCGCGGAGTGCACGGACCAGGGGAGACCCTGGTGACTGCTCTGCTCAGCGGCGATGGAACACGGACCCTCACATGGAGCCGCGAGTCCGGCGCCAGACTATGGGATACAGCCACCATGAATCCCCTGAGTCTGCCGCTGCTGCACACGTTGCAAACCGGCGGTGCGCACTTTTTCGACAACGACCTCGGAATTCTCACCTGGGACCAGGGTGCAGATCTGCGCATCTGGCGGCGTAATCCGTCGCTTGAATCGACGGCACCCGCATCGCCGCCTGATAAGCCGGCAAGTGCAGCCGGGGATTCGACGCGTGTTGCGGATGAGATCGCTTCTCTGAATCTCGATGTGATAGACAGAATCAGAAAAGCAGGCCTGCTGAATTACACGATCCTGAGCCGAAACGATCGGATGCTGCTGCTGGGATCCGGAACAGTTGCCCGCGTGCTGCTGCTGGATGCGGAATCCTATCCGCTCTCCACTCCGCTTACCCTCGGGGAACGGATTCGCGGCGGCCTGTTTGACGCAGACAGCGCCCGACTCCTGTTATGGGGAGAGAGCAGCGTACGCCTCTGGGATGGTGTTTCGGGCAGGCCTCTGGGTGGGCTGATGCGCTCCGACGTGCTTTTTCCGGTCGGTGTCCTCGCAGCCGGCGGGCTGCTGACCTGGGAACCGCAGCGGGCCCGTCAGTGGCGCTGGCCGGCGCTCAGTGCTGGCGAAGCACATGCCGAACGCCGCCTGAGTCTGGTCAGCGGGACACGTCTGGATCCTCAGAACGGGGTAGAGACCCTGGACCGGTCGGGCTGGTGTGGGATGACCCATAAAATCCAACCCGACCCTCAACCGATTGGCTGCGGGGCGAATGAATCAACGCACGGTAACCAATGAATCCGACCAGGCGCCAACCCAATCACCACCATCGTCCCAGACACGCACCTGAAGCTGATGGCGTCCTCTGGAGACACGTTCCTGCTCATCCTGCCCATTCCAGCGATACGCCGCTTCGCTGCCAATCCAGCGGCCACGATGGACCCCGCCGTCGATCCTTTTTCCGTTGACATATCGGGTGCGTATACCATCCGGGCTTTGGCTGACGCGCATAAACTCGACCGCAGCATTATCAAAGTCCGAACGGGAGTTGAAGGCGTATCCCGCGGTATCCCCCTGCTCCACGAGCAGGGTGCCCGGGCTGAACTCCAACTGATCGACAGCCACAGACCCGACTGCGCGTGGTCCTATGCCTATCCCATACACCCTGAAACCCTCTAGCGTCTCGATCTGGAGCTGGTCGTCCGCAGCTGTCATCGCCACCACTGCCGGCTTGAGGCCGTCGCTCAGAAACCCGGGAAGTTCGAAACGGAGTACATGGCGGCCCAGTCCAAACTGATCGAGGCGATAGGTCAGGATCTCGGAGCCGGGAACAGCGATGCGCAGCTGTACCCGGCCAGGCACCAGCTGTTCATAGTCAACGACAATCGGCCAACCGCCTTTGATCAATCCCCGAATGCCGAAAGCGCTGGTATTGAACTGTTTTGGCAGTTGCGGCCCCTCGCGCAAGAGCTCCTGGACGCCTTCGGCTTCATCACCGCGGTCCTCGGTCCGCTCCTTTGTCAGATGCTGGCCGATCGCGATGAGCGCTGCGGCTCCGAGAATGACACCCGGAATCATCCAGTTGCGGTCATTCTTCCCGCTGTCATGCCCGCCGCTATCCTGGGGCGGATCAGCAGTGGTCGAAACATCCGTGCTGCCGCTGTCCACGCACTGCATGGTATTGCCAACATAGTAACAGTTCTGAGCAGCGGAAGTGGAGGCGAAGGGAATCACACAGAGCGCAATGGCCGTTGCCGCGGCGCACACTTGATACAGATATCTGTGCACGGCTCTGCAACCTGATCCCGGTTTATACGAAGCGTCGCTCAAATCGCCCTGCCCTCGATGGCCAATTCGTCGCTGCCCGGCTCTTTGCAGGCGATGCCCTCCATCACCTCCCGGCGCCCATCCACATAGACCACCTGATCGAATTTGCGGCACTGGCGATCATCCTGGGCATAAAAGTTCGACGTGGGTGTAACCTCGAACTGGTTCCCGCTCTGGTCATTGCGCCAGCTCACCATTCTGCCCTGCGGGGTCTCTTCCAGCGTCTCTGCCAGCTTCCGCTTATCCGACTCATCCATGTAATCGCCTATCATTCTGCCGACGACACCGCCGACCAGCGCGCCAATGAGTGCTCCACGAGTTTCATTGTCGTCGATCTGACTTCCCAGCAAGCCGCCTATAAGCGCACCAAAAGCGGTACCCGCGTCTTTATTACTGGTTGTCTCACAACCGACAGAGACGAGAGCGCCCGCCAAAACAAGCACGGCCGCCAAAATCCTTGCTTTGATCTTCCCGCCCATTGTCTGCCTCCCTTATACGCTCAGACCTCCGGCCCGGCCTTTTGGTCTGGATACAATCAGCACATAGACCCGGTTGTTCCCATTTCGTTTAAATTATAAACCACCTCCAGCGATAATACCTGAATGGCATTCTCACCAAATCCAGGTACTTAACACCCGCAGGCGGTCAATCTCTTCCAGGGTACGGCAACAAATTTCCGTCCGGACACATCCGCCGTCAGTCTGTCCAGCACTTTCCGCAGGCACCCACGGACCCCGTATTGCGGTACCTCCCGCGCACAACAGCCCGGAAACTCTCTTCCACGCTCTTCATAATAGAGGAACGATCGCCATGGCATGACATTTGCTGGCAAGATTTGAACAGGACAGATAACTCAGCCACCCGGGTGGCTGCACCTAAATCCGGAGTGAATTCATGCATCAAAAACTGACCATCGGCCTGGTCTGCACCGCGGTACTTCTCTCCAGTCTGACACTCATGCTGGGCGCGACCTCGGTCTGGATAGTAGCCGTCTCCGGCTTCTTCTTCGTCATCGGAGGCACGCTGATCGCGACCGTTGTCAGCGAAGGTTACCAGCGCGTGGAGCAGTTGCTGCGCAGACTTCCCGTACTCTTCACCGAGCGTAAAGCCAGCCTGGGGATGGATGAGGAGAGATTTCTGCAGGTGGCGACCTGCTACCGCCGCGGCAGCGTGCGCCAGGCGGAGATGCACATCAGGTCCATCGAGGACTCCTATCTCAATCTTGGATCACAGCTCATTGTCGACCGCTGCACTCAGGTGGAGCTTAACCGGGCGCTGCAGTGGCAGCTCTCCAGCAACCTTGAGCAGAAACGGCGGCAGCTGCGCATTCTCAACGGAATGGCAGGTTTCGCACCGGCATTCGGCATGCTGGGCACGCTGTTGGGACTGATCCGCCTGCTGTTCAGTCTGGGTGAAGGCGGACTGGATGTGGTGGGGGCAGCCATGGGATTCGCCATGATCACCACTGTGTATGGTCTGGTGGCGGCGAATCTGATCATCAAACCGATGGCAATCAAGATGGAACAGCGATTCCGCGAGCAGCTGGCCTGGCAGAAGGTCAAGCATGAGATGCTGATGCTGCTGTTCGAGAAAGGGCACCCGGAGGTTATCCGGGAGACACTGAATGCCTTCATCACCGGCCGACCGATGCACCTTAAGCCGGAAAACGCCGCCGTCACCAAACTGGCAAACGCCTGACCCGGCAATATGCAACCGCCACTGCTTAAGCCAAGTGCAGCGCATAATGGAGTGACCGCTGCCGACACCATAACCTTTGATGACCCCTGGGAAACCCTGGGAGAAGGCAGAGGCAAGCGTGATAACTGGCTGCTGAGTTACATCGACATACTGACTCTCTTCCTGACCCTGTTCGTGGTACTGCTGGCGCTGCAGCCAAAAAACGAAGCGCCGCCGGTCGATGCGGATCCGGGAGAGTTCCGCTTTGTCGCGCCGGAGCCGATCGAACGGAAAAGCGCACCGCCCGTACTGACTGTGCAGTCAGAGCCCCGCCCACAGAGAGAGATCAATCAGGCTGCGCCCGATCTGCCGGCAAGCATGGATAGCGCCGAGCTGATCACGGCCGGCGCTGAACCGCTGCCACCCTTTCCCTTTTTGAGACAACCGGACGAACCGGTTGCACCACTGATCTATATGGCCACCGCGGCACTGCCCGCTCCGGCGGATCCTGTTCCGTCACCTTTGCTGACACTCCCCGCCGCCGACAGCCCCGCTCCCCAGGATGCTGCGGACAGCGTTGAGGAACCCCTGCCACTCCCTCCTCAAAAAAGCCACAGCCGCGCCCGACTGTTTATGGATAAGCTGGCGCAGCGGCAGCTTGACGACAGGGTAAGGGTGTCGGAAGTTGCCGAGGGGGTTTATCTTGAGGTGAGTGACAATATTCTGTTCGCGCTTGGCAGCGCCGAGCTCAAGCAGGACGGCGCCGCGCTGCTGGACGAACTGGCGCAACTGTTGTTCGAGCAGAGTGGGATAGTCTCGGTTGAAGGCCATACCGACGACCGTCCGATTGCCACCAGCCGCTTCCCGTCGAACTGGGAACTCTCATCGGGACGCGCAACCACCGTGACCCGTTACCTGATTGGCAAGGGCATGGATCCGGCCAGACTGCGTGCGGTGGGTTACGCCGCCACCCGCCCGCTGGAGAGCAATCTCACTGAAGAGGGCCGCGCACGCAACAGGCGGGTGGCGCTGATCGTTGAAATTCCTGAAACTTGAGCCGCTATAGCCGGCGTATACACCGGTGCTCAGGCAGGCGGCTTGAATCTGTGCCGCACTTGGCAGTTCAGTAATAATTTGTTTTCCCTTCCTGCAACATGGATATCACTGGTCTATACTTAATGTCCGCGCAGCAAGCGACAAAGACTGGGGATAATCTAGAAAAGCGGGGCAACCGGTTGTAAAATAATAAAAATTGCCGACAGATAGTATATGCCTCTGTAATTGAACATGGAGAGAACAGTAATGCATATAAGGCAGTTTGAAAGACATCCCACAGACATCCCTTTCAAGTTCAAGCTCGACAGCATGATCGGTGAACACGAACACATCCTGAAGGATATCAGCCAGGGTGGGCTCCGTTTCAGGGCGCATGGCGGAATCTCCCCCGGCACCAGTATGTGCATCTGCATCCCCTTTGCCAAAGATCCCTGCCGTCTGAACGGCAAGATTGCCTGGTGCCGTAAAGCGGAGCAGGGCCAGTATGAAATGGGAATCAAGTTCGAACGGTATATGGAAGCGTCCGCACTGCAGCAGATCGACCAGATTGAAATCTATAAGAGAAGCTATGGACAGGCATGCGGGCACCGCCTGACCAGTGAGGACGCGGGACGAAGGATCGGCGCCATCGGTTAGGGATGGCAATCTCTCCCTTCCGCCGGATCCGGCCATAAGTTCCGGTAGGTTCAGTTGCGCCCGGTCCGGAGCCAACTTTTTGCCCCCGGTCAATGTTTCAGTCCATTCCCGGCAAAAATCAACCTGTGCCGTTTTTTTTCAACCTTTCCGGTTAGCGTTAGGCCACTGCCCGTACTACGCTTCAGATATGGAGAACGAACAGAGATGATTATCGGTAAGGAGAGAGAGAATGGCGATTTCGAGAAGTTTACAGGAGTACCTGAAAGAGCACGGCGTCAAATACCGCATGGTGCAGCATGCGCGCACCGGCTCCAGCATGGAGTCTGCCGAGGAGGCGCATATACCGGGAGGAGCGCTGGCGAAGGGTGTAATGATCCGGGATGGTGACGGCTACATGATGCTGGTCCTTCCCTCCGACTATCATGTCGACCTCGAAACCCTCAGCGGCCGGCTGGGCAGACCGCTGGCGATGGCGGGCGAGGAGGAGTTCAGGGCAAAGTTTCCCGACTGCGAACGCGGTGCCGTTCCGCCGCTGGGTTACGTCTACGGCATCAAAACGCTGTGGGATCCGAGCACCACGCTGGGACAGGATGAAAAGGTCTATTTCGAAGCGGGCGATCACGTGAATCTGATTCAGGTCAGCGGGGAGCAGTTTCATGAATTGATGGCATCAGCCGAGAGGAGTGAATTCAGCCGCCACATTTGATCCCTGCTGCACCCAGCCGCCGATAGAGTGAGGGCGGGAACGCGGATATCGCCATGTACCGGCAAATAAAACTGTTCTCCATGACACTGCTGATACTCTGCAGCTGCGTGCAGGCGGAAGAGTACACAGCCAGACGCCAGCAGATGATCCGGGAGATCGAAGCGGATGTTCTGGATACAGCAGCCTACATCGACAAACGGGCGTTGAACCCGAAGGTGATGGAGGTGATGGCACAACTCCCGCGCCACCGGTTCGTTCCCCAGAAGCAACAGCCTTACGCGTACGAAAACCGCCCACTGGGGATCGGCCACGGCCAGACCATTTCACAACCTTATATCGTGGCTCTGATGAGCGATCTGCTGCACCCTGACCCCGGCCACCGGATCCTCGAGCTGGGAACCGGTTCAGGATATCAGGCAGCGGTGCTGGCTCAAATGGGCGCGCAGGTGTACACCATCGAGATCATCGAGCCGCTGGGCAAGCAGGCGGCGGATCGATTCGCAGAGTTGGGATACGGCAACATCTCCACCCGTATCGGCGATGGCTACTATGGATGGGAGAGCCAGGCCCCATTCGACTCCATCGTGGTGACGGCTGCGGCCAGCCATGTGCCACCGCCGTTGATCGACCAGCTGAAACCGGGCGGACGCATGGTCATCCCGGTCGGCGGCGGTTTTCAGGTTCAGCAGTTGATGCTGATCGAAAAACAGGAGGACGGCGGGATAAAGACGCGGCAGATACTCCCGGTGCGGTTCGTGCCGCTGACCGGCAGCCACTGACGCTGTTCAGCCAGAGTCATGCACAGACCGGCAGACGGAATCGAGGGCCGAGAGCTCAACCGCCCGCCGGTCTATGCGATTCTTCTCGTCTCGGCGGCGGCGCTTGCCTATGAAGTGTTGCTGATCCGCCTGTTCTCGATAATACAGTGGCACCACTTCGCCTATATGGTGATAAGCATGGCGCTGTTGGGCTACGGCGCCAGCGGCACCTTCGTCACGCTGCTGCGCAGACGGCTGCTGGCCGCTTTCCCCGAAGCATTTCTGTTCAACGCGAACCTGTTTGGCCTGACTGCCGTGGGCTGCTTTATGCTTGCCCAGCATCTGCCGTTCAATATGCTTGAGATGTTCTGGGATCCGGCGCAGCTGGGATACCTGCTGCTGGCCTACCTGCTGCTGTTCATTCCTTTCTTCTTTGCCGCCAACTGCATCTGCCTCAGCTTCTCCCGCTTTGACCGGAAGATTCCGCGTATCTATGCCTTCGACCTGATCGGTGCCGGGCTGGGGGCGCTGGGGATTATTCTGCTGTTGCATCTGCTCTCTCCACAGGATGCGCTGAGGTGTATTTCGGCGGCCGGCTTCGCGGCTGCGGCGGTGTCGGTGTTCGAGCGGCGGCCACCGCGCCGCCTGCACAGTGCGCTCGTCTGTCTCAGCCTGGCGCTGACCATCACGCTGCTGCCGGATGGCTGGTTTGCGCTGAAGTCGTCCCAGTATAAGGCGTTAAACCAGACCCTGCAGATCGGCGGCGCCCGGATTCTGGAACAGCACTCCAGCCCGCTGGGGCTGGTGACGCTGGTGGAGAGTCCGCTGGTCCCGCTGCGTCTGGCAGCGGGACTCAGCCTCCGCAACCGAACGGAGCCTCCGCCACAACTTGGCCTGTTTACCGACGGCGATGCACCCAGCCCGATCACCCATTACAAAGGTGACCGTTCCAGCCTGGCCTATCTCGATTACCAGACCTCCGCACTGCCCTATCATCTGCAAAAACCCGAACAGGTGCTGATCCTGGGCATGGGCGGGGGAAGCGGCATACTGCAGGCCAACTACCATGCGACCCGTCAGATTCATGCGGTCGAGCTCAACCCCTGGCTGCCGCAACTGCTGCAACACAAATATGCGGAGTTTTCCGGCTGGAAGTGGTTGCGCGGAAACACGAGGCTGCATACCGGCGAGGCGCGCAGCTTCGTCTCCACCGATGTAATGCGCTATGACCTGATTCAGATGTCATTGCTGGATGCAGCCGGCGCCGCCTCCGGCGGCGTATACGGCTTGAGTGAAAACTATCTCTACACGGTCGAGGCTCTCAGAGAGTACCTTGAACATCTGCAGCCCGGCGGCATGCTGGCGATAACCCGCTGGGTGAATCTCCCCCCGCGGGACGGACTGCGTCTGTTCGCCACGGCTGTCGAGGCGTTGCGTGAGAGCGGCCTGGACAACCCCGAGGATCGCCTGATGCTGATACGCGGTTGGGATACCAGCACGCTGGTGATTAAAAACGGCACTGTAGAGGCAGCGGAAGTCAGTGCGCTGCTCAAATTCTGCACAGAACGCGCTTTCGATATCGTCTACTTTCCGGGGATACCCCGGGATCACCCGGTCAACCTGCACAATATCCTGCCTCAGCCCTATTTCCACGAGGGTGCGATAGCCTTGCTGGGAGCCGGGGCATCCGATTACATGGACCGCTACAAATTCGATATCAGACCGGCCAGGGACGACCGGCCCTACTTCTTCGAGTTTTTCAAATGGCGCACGCTGCCGGAGATAGTCTCCATCTACCGGCGCGGCGGTTTCTCCTTGCTGGAGCTGGGTTACCCGATACTGATACTCACCCTGATCCAGGCGGTGATCGCCAGTCTGCTGCTGGTGTTGCTGCCGCTTCGATACGTGAAACCCGGCCGCGGGGGCGGCAATAAATCCCACGGCTGGCGCATCTTTGGCTACTTCCTCGCCATCGGCCTGGCTTACCTCTTTATCGAGATGGCCTTCATTCAGAAGTTCTCGCTTTTTCTGGGGCATCCGGTGCACGCGGTGGCCGTGGTGATTGCCGGTTTCCTGATCTTCTCCGGACTTGGCAGTCTGTTTGCAACTCGCATCCCGGCGGCGCGGAGAGCCCGATATCTCATTTTTTCGATTTTTCCGCTGAGCATCGTTGCGGCAGCTTACCTATGGCTGCTGCCGGCGCTGCTCGATAGCCTGGGCAATCCCGGACTGGCTGCCAAAGCAGCTGTCGTGTTGCTGTTGATCGCACCTGTCGCATTCTGTATGGGGATGCCTTTTCCCATTGGGCTTGGCGCTGTCGCAGACATCAATCCCGGGCTGGTGCCCTGGGCCTGGGGCATCAACGGCTGTGCATCACTGATCAGCGCCATCCTGGCAAGCCTGCTGGCGATTCACTGGGGATTCAACGGCGTGATACTCATTGCACTGGCACTCTATCTGCTGACGATCAGGCTATACCCCGATGGCCGGGAACAGAGCTACAGTGATTTGTAGCCTGGATGGAGCGAAGCGGAATCCGGGATCGGAGCACAAACATAGCCTCTTTTCTACCCGGATTCCGCTTCGCTCCATCCGGGCTACGGATGATTTTTTGCAACATTCGGGTATACCCTGATGGCTGGGAGAAAAACTACAGATGAGCCTGCACCCAGCGGACGATATCCGCACTTCCCATCGCGCCGGCCTGGCGCGCGATCTCCCGCCCACCCCGGAACAGCGCCAGCGTGGGAATACTGCGTATCCCAAAGCGGGCGCCTATCGACTGCTCGTTCTCAGTATTGAGCTTGGCCAGCCTCACATGCGGTTCCAGCTGAGCCGCCGCCTGCTCAAAAGCCGGGGCCATCATCTTGCAGGGTCCGCACCACGGCGCCCAGAAATCCACCAGCAGTGGAATATCATTGCGGTTCATCTGCGTCTGAAAGTTGCCGGCGGTCAACTCCAGCGGATGGCCGCTGAAGAGCGGTTTGTGGCACTTGCCGCACTTGGGCCGGTCAGAGAGCCGGGATTGGGGTATCCGGTTCACGGAGGAACAGCGGGGACATACGATATGCAGATTTTCACTCATGTTTAAACCACTCCGAATCGGGCCGCCACATCGGCCCGGTTAATGCCATAGTCCGGTAATGCGCCAGAAAACCACCCATCAACAGCAGCAACAATGCCGACTGCTGCCGGTTGGCAAAAGCGTGCTGATGCCAGAGCTCGTTATTCAGCACTGCTCAACCCCCGGGCTCCAGTAGTTTTAGACGGGAACGCAGCTGTTCGATCTCATCGATCAGATCCAGGGCCAGCCCGACACCGGCAAGGTTTAAACCCAGATCCCGGCGCAGACGCAGCGCTCGGTTTGCCCGCAGCAGGCTGACCCCTGAAAAACGCCAGCAGTTGGGATTGGGGTCAAGTGGATCCAGAATCCCCTCCTCCACCATCTCCATGATGAACTCCGCGTGTACACCACAGCAGCGGCTCAACTCCGCGAGCGTCAACGAACTCTCGGCATCCAGCAGCAATCCGCTCAATATCTCCTTATCGATCATCGCTTACACTCCCAAGCCGCTGCGCGGATTGAAAGCGAACTGCTGCTCCATGGAGCGGTACGCCGCTTTGGCCTGGGCGGTATCAGCCGCCGGAAGCGCGACCTGCAGAATGACATAGAGGTCTCCGGGTGGACTGCCGGGAATGCCCCGCCCCTTGATACGCAGCTTACGCCCGCCAGAAGAGCCCGCAGGCACCTTGAGGTCGATGATTCCGTCGGGTGTGGGGGCCTTCACGCTGGCGCCAAGCGCCGCCTCCCAGGGCGCCACCGGCAGATTCAGATAGAGATCGCGCCCGTCGATACGGTAAAACGGGTGTGGCCTGAACTCAATTTCCAGATAGAGATCACCGTTTCTCCCACCCATCACGCCAGGCGAGCCCTGGTTCGCCAGCCGAATATGCTGCCCCGGTTTGACCCCTTTCGGTATGCGCACGTTCAGCCTGCGCTCGCTGGTGGAGACATGCCCCTGCTCATCCACCGCCGGCGTGTGCAGCGTAATCGTACGGGTGGCGCCGTGCAGCGCATCGTCGAGATCGATCAGCACCTTGGCATGATGATCCCCGCCATGCACCTGTGAGCGGCGGTGTACGTTTCCGGCACCGCCGAATCCCGAGGCGATATGCTCGCCGAACAGCGACTCGAAGAAGTCGCTGAAGGCGGAGGCATCCCCGCCGGTGAAACCGCCGCCCTTGAATTCGAATCCGGCATCCCAGCCCGGTGGCGGATGGAACTCCTGACCAGCCTTCCAGTTGGCGCCAAGCTGATCATAAGCAGCCCGCTTCTCGGGATCCTTGAGCACCTCATAGGCTTCGCCCACCTCTTTGAAGCGGCGTTCCGCATCAGACTCTTTACTCACGTCGGGATGGTACTTCCGCGCCAGCTTGCGGTAGGCGCGCTTGATCTCATCCTGGCCGGCATCGCGTTTGACGCCCATAATCTGATAGTAGTCTTTGAATTCCATCTGCCAAACCCCGAAAAGAGATGAATACTCTCGAATCTGGGTTAAATATGGGGATTACAAACGGTTTTCAAATAGCAATGGTCAGGCCCTGCTATGGGTACTCCTACTCATATTATGCAGCCGCGCCGGCCTCACTCCCGGCTTTATCGAGAAGCCCCAGGATATTGGCGGAAACCTGATCAAGTCTGGAGTAGAGCTTCTCTGCCTCGCTCTTTCTGCCCTCCTGACTCAGCTGAATGATCTGACGCACCAGGGTGTGCAGCGATTCATGTGGTTGTTCGGCTTTCGTCAGGCTCGGCGGTATTTGAAAGCCACGTTTCGCCAGCCCGTCATACCATCTGCCGAAACGGCATTCATGATGCGAAACCGCCTCCTCCGTGGAGAGCGCGATATGCCCATCCAGGAAACCTCGTACACGAATCTTCCACAGCAAATGAGCCGTCTTGGCCGCGGCCAGTTGATAGTGCCAGTCAGTATCCGAATGAAATTGACCAAGAGTGCCGATCACCTCAGAAAGCACCGCTCCAAACTGTGCGGTCTCCACCGACGCATCTTTGGCCAGGCGTGCAGTCTCTCCGGCAGCGGTGTTGATATTGGTGATGTTTCTGTTGATATCCTCGGTTACGTTGCTCTGTTCCAAAGCCGCACTGGCAATCTGGTTGTTCAGGCCGCTGATGACCGAGGACGAACCCGTAATCGCCTCCAATGCCTGCTGCGCTTCGCTCGCCCCCTGGACGCTTGCGTCCGTCTGTCGGAGACAATTTTCCATGACATCCGTCGTACGTCTGACTCCGGCATGAAGCCGCTCGATCATCTGTTGAATATCGCTTGTGGACTGTTGTGTGCGCTGGGCCAATGTACGCACTTCATCCGCGACGACCGCGAAGCCCCGGCCTTGATCGCCGGCACGAGCCGCTTCGATGGCGGCATTAAGCGCCAACAGATTGGTCTGCTCCGCAATACCGTTGATCACATCGATAATAGATCCGATGCTTTCCGCCTCTTTGGTAAGTTCCCGCACATTTTCACCCGCTTCGCGGACCCCCGAAGCCAGCTTCTCGGTAGCGGCAAGATTTCGCCCCACGGTCTCGTGTCCGGTGCGCGCCTGCCTGTCTGCGGACTGTGAGTGCTCTGCCGCTGCTGTCACGTTGCGCGACACCTCTTCGGCGGATGCAGACATCTCGTTCATAGCCGTCGCCGCCTGCATCGTCTCATCGTGCAGTGTGTTCATCTGGTGCAAAACCTGAACCCCGGCTCCGGACAGTTTGTCTCCGGACTGAGCCAGACGGGTCACCTCATCCTGTACTCTGACGGTAAAACTCTGGAGTTTACCGAGCAGGGCGTTGAACGATTCCGCCATCCGCCCCACCTCATCCGCCTGTCCGACGGAGACTCTGTGATCCAGATTTCCGTCCTGGGCAACCTGCTTCATCACATGACTCAGCTCATCTATGGGACGGGTGATTTTTCGGGCGATCGACCAGACGACACCCAGCAACAGGAGCAAAATACCGAGGACTGTCGCGCTGAAGGTCTTGCCCTGCTGCCAGGCCGTCGCGTTTACATCATCAATGTAGATGCCTGAGCCGATGACCCAGCCCCAGGGTTGGAATCCCTTCACGAAAGAGAGCTTGGGCAGGGGCTTGGATTCACCCGGTTTTGGCCAAAGGTACTCGACAAAGCCCTCCCCGCTCTGCTGGACGCGCTCCACAAAAGCAACGAACAGTCGTTTTCCGGCAGGGTCCTGAACCTGGGACATCTCCTTGCCGTCCAATTCCGGCTTTAACGGATGCATCACCATGAAATGACGCATGTCATTTATCCAGAAATAGTTATCGTCGCCATAACGCAGCTTTTTTAAGGCCATAAGCGCGCTCTGCTGGCCCTGTTCGAGCGTCAGATCACCCTGCACAACCTGATCATGGAAATGTTCGACCAATGCATGGGCGACTTGCACACTCTGTCTGATCTCGGTCTGCCGATCCGCCAGGAGCGCCTCATAAAGAAAGAGAAGGGATGTACCGGCGACGCTCATCAGCCCGAGGAGCGCAACCAAGGCGATTGCAGCCAGTTTTAAACGAATACTGAGGCGACCAGTGACACGACCCATGCTTGCTCCGGATATGTGATTGAACAGTTGACATCGTATTTCGGCCGACGGCTGCCGGGACTTTAATTTTCACCCGGGATAGGGTCGCCAGCACCGGCTTTGCAGCATCAACGCATCAACGCTGCAAAACCGGGCCTGATCCTCATTTTCCTCGGCTGGCTGTTACCAGTTATAGGTCTTGGGATTGATTTTCCCCCTGTCCATCAGGGAGAGACTGAAATCGAGAGAGGTGGGATCGAAGTCAGTCATCTCATTCGCACCGAATACTTCCTTGCTGGCCTTCGCTGCTTCGGCAATTTTGGCCTTCACATCCCCCGATACACCTTTGGAGGCCGAGAGGACGTTATCCGGGTTCCTGACTTCCGACACACCGGGTATCTCGTACATGGAAAGTTCGGGGAATCTGTCGGCATTGCCTGCCCACCACCAGTTCTTGACCACACCGGCTTTGGCTTTGCCGGCTTTTACCGCACCGCTGGTGGCTGCATGGTTCTTGGTTGGTATGGCGGCCTGGCCGTTGGTAGCCGCCTTGGCGCTGGACTCACCGGAGCTTGCGCCAACCGCGTAAGCGACCCTATCCGGATTGCTGTGCAGGATGGCAACAGGATCCTCGCCTTTTGGGTATACCAGCACTCCTGAGTAGTACTCGTGGCCGTTGGCTGCCTGGACCAAGCCCTCCCCCAGCTCACGGGCCCGGATGATCGCCTGTACGAAAGAACCGACGTAAACCAGAGCAGGCTCGCCGGTGGCGAAGGTGTCGAGTATCTGCGGATAGCTGTTGGCGATACGCGGCCTGACCTGAACACCTGATTTACTGCTCAATTCGCTGGTAATCACTTTGGCCTGGTCTGCCTTCGCCTTCCACTCCGGTGAAAACCAGAGGTCGATGGCGTCGGCAGCCAGCGCCAGGTTGGTGAAAGCTGTTGCGGCCAGTAATACGAATGTATGGAAAATTTTTTTCATGCACAGATCTCCTTGAGGTTCCTTTAGCTGTTCCAATAAGTCCTGATTCATTATCAGCACCATGATTATCGTCAGGGCGGAGTTGCACTTTAAAATTTTCGCTAATAACGCTAAAGATATCAAAACCAATGTCGAACAATCGGTATGTAGAAAATGGCGTGGATACCGGTTTTTTCCATCTGGAAAATCGCCCATTAGGAAAACTGAACAAAACCAACAAACCCGGCTGACAGGGAGGTAATCGTGGCATCTCTACTCGCTTCCATGCTAACTACAGGTGGCCGAAAGCGGCTTCTGCCGATATTTGGATTGATCATATTTTCACTGATAAGCGCCAGCTTTGCCGTACTCAGCATCATCCTCCCGTCACAGGTGGGCTCCTCACTGGAAGAGGGCGTCAACGGGCGTCTGCTGCCCGGCGTGCACAGCGCAATAACCGAATCGAGCCAGGCAATTAAAGCGGAGCTCGACAGCAAGCGGGATGCGACGCTTGCCCGGGTCAAGCTGGCTTTCACCACACAGTACGAGGCCAAGGGCAAGGCTCTGATCAAGACCCTGCTGCCGCTGGTTGAAAATTACGACTTCGATACCGCCAGGCAGATACTGGTGGATGCGGTGGATGCGGACAGCTCCATCGCCGGCATTCGCTACCGTTTGCAGGCGGACGACAAGCCGGCGCTGGTTGGTGACGGATCGCTAAACGGGCTGCTTCCGTTCAAGGCCGCCGAGAAGAGCAACTTTGCTGACGTGGATATAGATCTGCTGGTGCTGCCGAATCTGCTGACACAGGCAGAAAAGGATGAGAGGAGTTCTTTCGCCAGGGTGGAACAGCAGATGCTGAATGCCAACCAGGCATTGCAGCAACGCATCCTGGATGACTCCCATGCCATGCAGGCGGCAACACTGGCATCCATGCGCGTACGCGTCTGGCTGCTCGCCGCGGTGGGTGTGATACTGCTGGTGGGAGTGACCCTGCTGATCATGCAACGATTGGTTATCCTGCCGCTGGAAAGGACAAAGCAGCATCTGCTGTCCATTGCCGGGGGGGATCTGACCCATGACTTCGACTACCGCAGCGGGAATGAGCTGGGCGAGATGGCCGACGCCATGAACACCATGGTCGCCAATCTGCGGCGCATTGTGGCAGATATCAACCGTTCGGTAAGATCGCTCACCGCTCACGCGGACAACCTGAGCCGGAACACCGGCAACGTGGTCCAGGGAGCACGTGACCAGGCGTCCCAGGCGACACAGGCAGCATCGGCCATTACCGAGTTATCGGCATCTTTCAACGAGGTCGCTCACAACAGCAGCTGCGCATCCGAGTCCGCCGGTTCAGCATCCCGGCAGGCGCTGGCCGGACGTGAGATCGTTTCAAAAACGGCCAGTGAAATGAACACTATAGCCGCCAGGGTTTCAGACTCATCCACGTTGATCGGTGCATTGAACCGCCGGGGTGAGGAGATCGGCAATGTGGTGAACGTGATCAACGGCATCGCCGAACAGACCAATCTGCTGGCGCTGAACGCTGCCATCGAAGCGGCCCGCGCGGGAGAACAGGGCCGCGGGTTCGCCGTGGTTGCCGATGAAGTGAGAACGCTGGCCGGCCGCACCGGTGACGCAACCCGGGAAATCTCGCAGATGATAGAGCGGATCCAGTCTGATACCGGCAAATCGGTAAAAAGCATGGATTCGGTGAACGAGCAGGTTGGCAATGGCGTGGAGTTAGCCGAAAAAGCGCTGGCGGCAATGGATGAGATCGTACTTTCCTCCGACAAGAGCATGCAGATGGCCACCAGTATTGCCACCGCCGTCGAGCAGCAGTCGGTCACTGCCAATGAAGTCTCCGGCAACGTGGAGAAGATGGCCATGGTCAGCAGGGAGACCGAAGATGCCAGCACCACGATGCAGCAGGCGGCTCAGGAGCTGGCGCAGTTGGGTACGGAGCTAGATAAAGCCATCTCCTGGTTTGCGGTCAAAGAGGGATAAACAGCAGGTGCAGGTCCGGCTAATCTATCCCCTGTTCAAGATATTCGGCCACCAGCTCGGTCAATCCGATAACCTCGGTATCCATCTCGTAGTGCTCCAAACCCTCTTCCAGCACGATGCGGCAGTTGGCGCAGGCGGTGACAACGGTATTCACACCTGACTCCTCGAACTGCTTTTTCTTGCGGCCAAACACTCTCAAGCGAAGCTCCTCGGCACGCTCGTTGGCGCTGACCCCACCGCCGCCGCCGCAGCAGAAGTTCATACTGCCGTGATCGGTGGTCTCGACAAATCCGCTGGCCACCTGATGCAGCAGGTTGCGCGGCGGATCGACAACGCCGCCGCGGCGGACGATCTGGCAGGGATCGTGCAATGTCATCGGGGTATCGCTCTTTCCGTTGAGTTTCAGACGCCCCTCCCGCTGCAGCTGCTCCAACAGTTCCAGTATATGGATGACCTTGAACTTGTAGGGCCGGCCGATCAGGTTCGGCCCCTCCCAGCGGATTGCGGTATAGGCATGGCCGCACTCGGGACTGATCAGGTACTTCACACCCAGCTGCTCCGCCGCATTGACCGCACGGCTGACTATCTCCCTCGCCCCATCGCGGCTGCCGATCTGAATACCGGCGTTGGTCGCCTCGAACGCCTCGCTGCTGATGGTCCAGGAGAGGCCGGCAGCATCGAAAATGCGGGTGACACTCCCGATATATTCGGGAAAGTTGACCACTTCCATAGAGGAGAAAAGCGCCATGTACTCGGCCCCTTCACAATCGATGGGGATGGTCAGTCCCGATGCTTTCTCCACATGCGCAAGCGTCGCCTTCAGGGTTTTCAGCGTCACTCCCATTGGACTGCCAATATCCAGCGTACGCTGCAGCGCCTTCTGCATACCGTCCGGTGTATACCCGGAGAGATAAAATGCCTCGCGCTGTTTGCGCAGCATATAGGTGATGTCTATACCCACCGGGCAGACCATCGAGCAGCGCCCGCACAGGTTGCAGCTGTCGTAGACCAACTCCTCCCAGTCGGCAAAATCCCGTTCGTCCGGTCCTGATGACCTACCCAGCATTTTGCCCAATCGTCCGGACAGCGTATGTTCCTGCCGCCACAGTTTACGCATCGGTTCCAGCTTATAGATCGGGGTGTAGCGCGGATCGCCGGTTTCCACGTGAAAATGGCAAGCCTCGGCGCACAGTCCGCAATGGACGCAACTTGAGAAATAGGAAGAGACCCTGGCGTCTATCTGATTGCGCAGTTCACTCAGTGCGGCTTCGATCCGGTCATTCATGTTCGCAGCCATCACTCATCATGCGTTAACCCCCTTACGTGCCATGGATGCTCCCGTATAGCCACGGCTTATGGCGAAGGTGAATGCGTGCATCAGCGTGCTGAACGGAAAATAGATCAGCAGCAGCTCCGCCAACAGAAGATGCAGCAGGCGCAACCCCTCATATGCCTGGGCCAGCGCCAGGCATCCACTGAGCATCACCAGAAATACCAGCAGCGATGCGGTATAGTCCCCGGTATCCGAGATCAACCGTGTCACCGGATTCATCAGCCGATAGAGAAGCAACAACAGCAGGCCTGCAAAGGCCACCTCGGAAACCAGAATGAATCCCCAATGGGGGAGCGTCACCCAGCCGAATCCGGTAATCCGCTCCGAAATGAACTCGACATGAGGTTGTGCCAGAAACAACAGCGCGAACAGTCCCAGGTGGAACATGTAGCCCGCCACGAGTTGCACTTTGCCGCGGGTTATCACTGGCCGCCGCGGCAGGGAGCGGCTGAACAGCGTGCGCAGTGCGCCGCCTGATCCGCCGTTTCTGGGTTCAGAGAAATCCACCGCAACCCCGATGCGCACTATCGCAATCAGGCGCCAGGCTACGCCCAGCAGAAAAACGCCCAGGGAAAAATACCAGAGTGGACCATCGATAAAGTTGCCGATCACTCCCCCGCCTCCACGATTGACTGACGTTTCGGCGCGCCGGGCGCAAACCCCTCGGCGCCGTGAGCATCCTCGACAGTGACCACCTCGCCGTTGTTTTCGCAACGTTCGGCCCACCAATCGTGATGCTCACGCGCCCAGTTGAGATCACAGTAACCCGTTGTCATCCCCTCCAGCGCACCCTCCATGCCAATGGTGCCAATATAAATGTGGCCGATGATCACCAGGATCATCACCAGCGCCGTTATACCGTGGGCGACGTGAGACAGCGCCATGATCTCCCTGCCCTGGCCCAGTACCGGAAATACCAGTATCACACCCGATATCGCCGTCACCCCCCCGACCAGCACCAACATCCAGAACATGCTCTTCTCACCCATATTGAAGAAGTTGGAGGGAACATGTTTCTTGCCGATCACCCCTCCTCCGCGCAGCAACCAGGTAAGATCGCCGCGCTGGTAGATATTACGGCGAACGAAGCGGAAGAAGACCAGCGCCAATGCCAGCAGAAAGAGCGGTCCGAACAGGTTGTGGCCCTCCTTGCTGGCGGAGGCCAGAATGGAAAAAATCTCGGGGCCCAGCAGCGGTATCAACAGCGACCTGCCCAACAGCATTGTCAGGCCGGTCAGCGCCAGAAACAGAAAGATGGAAGCAATGAACCAGTGAATTGTGCGCTCATATGCGCTGTAGCGCAGCAGGCGTTTATCGGAGGGCCCAGCGTGAATCGGCACCCGCCCGCGAATCAGATAGAAGAGCACAACGAACACAAACATGCCGGCGATCGCATAGCCAGCATAAGGTATCAGCCGTTCCATGCGAAAACGGCGCCACTCATCCCCGATGGCATTGATCAGCATGCCGCTGTCGACGCTTTTGATCTGGGTGGTGCCGACAGGCGCCCGACCTGTCTGCTCTATTTCCGCCCAGAGGTCCACCCCTGGCGCCCCGCTCATCGGTGCCTTCACACCAGGCGCAGCGGGTTGTTGGCGCTTGCGTACTTCGCGCCACAGATCCGCCCCCGGGTTGGGTATCTGAATGCCCTCCTGCCGGGTCTGGGCGGATACACTGCTGCCAGAGAATGTTGCCAGAAGTGTAATCAGCACAAGCAGGATCACCATGCCTGATGCAGGTCGACACATGAATGGCGGCTCCTGTATAGCTGTTTAGGATTACTCTATGGTGCTCGCCTTGCCCTGCAGACCGCGGGGTGAGCGCAGTGTTGCATTCTGGAAGGAGACACCCCGCTGCAGCGTGCGGCCGGCGCGATTGACGATACGCTTGCGATAGATCTCGGAGAGTACGTTCGCATCTCCGGCCAACAGCGCCTTGGTCGAGCACATCTCGGCGCAAAGCGGCAATTTGCCCTCGGCAAGCCGGTTGGAGCCGTATTTGCGGAACTCCTCCGCGCTGTTGTCCTCCAGCGGACCGCCCGCGCAGAAGGTGCACTTGTCCATTTTGCCGCGGGTGGCAAAAGCACCGTCCGCAGGAAACTGCGGCGCACCGAAGGGACAGGCGTAGAAACAGTAACCGCAGCCGATGCAGATATCCTTGTCGTGCAGCACCACACCGTCTTCGGTGGTGTAGAAGCAGTCGACCGGACAGACCGCGGCGCAGGGTGCATCCGAACAGTGCATGCAGGCCACCGACAGGGAACGCTCGCCGGGCTCGCCATCCTTGATCGTCACCACCCGGCGCCGGTTGACGCCCCAGGGCACCTCATTCTCATTTTTGCAGGCGGTGACACAACCGTTGCACTCGATACAGCGCTCAGCGTCACAATAAAATTTCATTCTTGCCATTGCTAGCTACCCCCTCAAGCCTTGGTGATCTTGCAGAGGGACGCCTTGGTCTCCTGCATCTGAGTGACCGAATCATAGCCATAGGTCATGGCGGTATTACAGGCTTCGCCCAGCACATAGGGATCGGTTCCAGGAGGATACTTGTCGCGCAGATCCCTACCCTGAAAATGTCCGGCAAAGTGGAATGGCATGAACGCCACTCCGGCGGCAACGCGACGGGTAACCATCGCCTTGACCTTCACCCTGCCGCCTTCCGGACCCTCCAGCCAGACGTCGTCGCCATCCCTGACCCCGGCGTTGTTGGCATCGCGCGGGTGCATCTCCACAAACATCTCCTGCTGCAGTTCGGCCAGCCAGGGATTTGAGCGGGTCTCATCCCCACCGCCTTCGTACTCCACCAGACGGCCCGAAGTGAGGATGATCGGGTAATCCTGCGAGTAGTCCTTTGCCTGGATGGATGCATACCGGGTCGGCAGACGGTAGAAATTCTTGCGATCTTCGTAGGTGGGATACTTTTCCACCAGATCGCGCCGGCTGGTGTAGAGCGGCTCTCGGTGGATCGGCACCGGATCCGGGAAGGTCCAGACAATGGTTCTCGCCTTGGCGTTGCCGAACGGCGCGCAGCCATGTTTGATCGCCACACGCTGGATGCCGCCGGAGAGATCGGTCTTCCAGTTCTTGCCTTCGGCAGACTGCTGCTCCTCGGCGGTGAGGTCGTTCCACCAACCCAGTTTCTTCAACAACACATCGGTAAATTCCGGATAGCCGTCTTTTATCTCCGAGCCTTTCGACCAGGATCCCTCCGCCAGCAGATTCACCCCGTCGCGCTCCACGCCGAAACGGGCTCGGAAGGTGAGTCCGCCCTCGGCAACGGGCATGCTCGTGTCATACAGATTGGGCGTGCCCGGATGCCCCATCTCAGGTGTTCCCCAGCAGGGCCAGGGCATGCCGTAGTATTCATTGTCGCATGGACCGCCTTCCGCCTTCAGAGAGGTATAGTCGAATGTGCCCCAGTTCTGCTGATGCTTCTTCAACCTCTCCGGACTCTGACCGGTGTAGCCGATGGTCCACATGCCGCGGTTGAATTCACGCGTGATATCCTCGATCAGCGGTTCGTCATTTTCCACCTTGATGTTCTTGCACAGCGCCTCGTCGATGCCCAGCTTTTTCGCCAGTTTGTACATGATGGTGTGATCCGGCAGCGATTCGAACATCGGTTCGATTACCCGGTCGCGCCACTGCAGCGAACGGTTGGAAGCCGTTACCGAGCCATAGGTTTCGTACTGGGTGGCCGCCGGCAGCAGATATACGCCGTCGGTGCGGTCGTGCATCACCGCGGACGCGGTTGGGTATGGATCGACGATGACCAGGGTATCGAGCATCTCCATGGCTTTTTTCATCTCCACCCCGCGCGTCTGGCTGTTAGGCGCGTGTCCCCAGAAGATCATGGCGCGCAGATTGTCGCGCTGGGCTATATGGGTCTTCTCCTCCAGTACACCATCGATCCAGCGGGAGACCGGGATGCCCATCAGCGTCATGGCGTTGACGATCTTGTCGGTGCCACCCTCTTCGCCGAAGAACTCTCCGGGCCGGCTCTCCTTGTCGAAACGCGCTGCCAGCCATTCATAGTCAAGATCCCAGACTTTTGCCCAGTGCTTCCAGGATCCTTCGGCAAGGCCGTAATACCCGGGCAGCGTGTGCGACAACACGCCGAAATCGGTGGCGCCCTGCACGTTGTCATGGCCGCGGAAAATATTGGTTCCGCCGCCGGCCACACCCATGTTGCCAAGCGCCAGCTGGAATGCACAGTAGGCGCGGGTGTTGTTGTTGCCGATGGTGTGCTGGGTTCCACCCATGCACCAAATAAAAGTGCCGGGCCGATTGTCCGCCATCGCCTTGGTCGCAGCATAGACCTGATTTTCAGGCACACCGGTCACCCGTTCGACCTCGTCCGGCGTCCACTTCATCACCTCCTTGCGCACCTCTTCCATACCGTAAACACGCTGCTTTATGAAATCCTTGTCCTCCCAGCCGTTCTGAAACACGTGCCACAACATGCCCCAGATCAGCGGAACGTCTGTGCCGGGGCGCAGGCGCAGGTAGTGGTTGGCGTGCGCTGCGGTGCGGGTAAAGCGTGGATCGATTACGATCAGCGGCGCGTTGTTCTCCTCGGCAGCCTTGAATACGTGCTGCAGGGAGACCGGGTGAGCCTCGGCCGGGTTGCCGCCGATGATCAGGATCGACCTGGAGTTATGAATATCGTTGTAGGAGTTGGTCATCGCACCGTAGCCCCAGGTGTTGGCAACACCCGCCACGGTGGTGGAGTGACAGATCCTGGCCTGGTGATCCACATTGTTGGTACCCCAGACGGCGGCCAGTTTTCGGAACAGGTAAGCCTGCTCGTTGCTGTGCTTGGCCGAACCCAGCCAGTAGACGGAATCCGGGCCAGAGCTTTCGCGGATTTTCAACAGCCGGTCGCCGACTTCGGCTATCGCCTCGTCCCACGAGATGCGTACCCATTTGCCGTCCACCAGCTTGGTCGGATATTTCAAACGCCGCTCGCCGTGCCCGTGTTCGCGTACCGAAGCACCCTTTGCGCAATGCGCTCCACGGCAGAACGGATGGTCAAAAGCGGGCTCCTGACCGGTCCAGACGCCGTTTTGCACCTCGGCGATAATGCCGCAGCCGACCGAGCAGTGCGTGCAGATGGTTCTAACCTGCTGGGTCGCACCCGCTGTGCCGGACTCGGCTCTTGCCCGGCGCATCATGGTCGGGTGCAGACCGAGTCCCAGCATGGTGCCACCGGCCATCAGACCGGACGACCGCAGAAATTCGCGTCTCGTCAGCGCACTGCCGGGATTATCCGGTTGCGGCTTGGTTTCATTGGAGCGTTTTTTCAGTTTCATCCGGGTATCCCTCTAGCTGGCTGCGCTCTTGTAGTAGTCCAGGACATGCTGTGTCAGCTGATATCCTTTAGCCTTTGTTGATTGCAGAGTCTCCTCTGCGGCATCCGCCACGGCGGTGGCCGCGGGAAGCGCCGCCGTCAGCGCGCCGCCGACACCGGCAGCCGCCGCACCGCTCAGAAACCGGCGCCGACTCTTATCAAACGGCTTGCTCTTCTGCTTCATCTCGTCTCCTCCAGATGGGGATAACTTAACCCGAAGATTTCATGAATTTGTGCCGATATCCTGCAGTATGTTGGTTTCACAAGGAAATTTCCGAAGGAACGGCGTATCGGTGACTACGGCCGACTGAGGAAATATTTGTTGTGGAATCAAGAGACAAGCGAGATCAAGCATAATTCATGAAAGATTCGGGTTAAACATGCATTGAAAAATAGCGACTTTCCAGCTCCATGAAAGCGGCGCCGAAGCGTCCCAGGGTACGGTAGAAAACCGCTGCTTTCGCCTCGCCCAGATCCGTAAAAAAACGGCCGCTCCAGGGTGCCAGTTGCGCCTCAAAAAAATCGGCACTCTCTGCGTGAGGACGCTCATCCTGAATCAGTATGGACATCACCTCGCACAGCGCCGCGATATGATCTTCCGGTTCGTGTATGCCATGCTGGCGCTCGAAACCCAGACTCAGCAGGTGCCGGCGCAGCTCTCCCAACGGTTTCTCCATCAGAAAGCCGGTCAGATACCAGGAGGCGTAAGGAACCAGTTCGCCCCGGCCCAAACCGATGAAGAGCTGATGGAACTCATCCTCCACCGCCTCGACTCTGGAGCTGCGTGCAGCCAGACCCAGCATCGACATGGAGAGACCCAGTTCATCCGGCACATCGACCTGAGAGAGACCTGAAATTCGTTCCAGCAGCCGGGCTTCAGGCGGTGAACGTAGCAGCGCCGCGATCAGACGATAGGCTTCCACGCGGTAACGCTGCTCCGCTTCCAGCGGCTGAAGTTCTGTATCAACCAGCTGCGCTGCGCTGCGCATGCTGCCGGTCTGTGCGTTCATGGAAGTTGTCATGGTTGTTATCTGACTCCTACGCCCTAAATTACTATCCGCAAGCACCGGACCATAACGGTTGGAAAAATAGTGCCCGGAAATACCGAAATATCAGAGCATGCATCGAACAACCGGCCCATTCATCCTCATTGCCGGAAGATCTCACTCTCCTGCATCGCCTCCGGGTCCTGCACTATATCCGCCACCCGGCAGTCGTCGCACATCTGCAATCGCTGACGGGCGCGCTCGTTCTGAAACATCCAGTGTCCTGACAGTTTGGCCAGCATTTTGTCGACCACGGAGCGGGTGGCGAAAGGCTTGCCACAGGAGATGCAGCAGAACGGCTCCTCTTCATGCAGCACCCGCGGTCTGTTCCGCTCCTCCCGGTCGAACAGTATCCGGGGGGTGATGGAAATGGCGTTTTCGGGGCAGGTTCTGGTACAGAGCCCACATTGGATACAGTTGGTTTCGATGAAGCGCAGTTGGGGCACGCCCTGACCACTCATCAGCGCATGCGTCGGACAGACTCCGGCGCATGCCATACAGAGCGTACAGGACCTGGCTTCGACGGTTGCTGCGCCGAAAGGAGCCCCGACCGAAAGAGAGACCAGACGTTTGGACCTTTTTGTCTGATTGTGCAGGTGATCCAGTGCCAGGTAGAGAGAGGTGCGTTTATCATCCATCGCCGCGTGCGTTGCCGGTTCGATGTCCGGCATGCCGGGAGCGGTGGTTGCGCGCCACTTGCCACTTTCCGATACCAGCAGCGCAGTGTCAGGATAATCCATGCCTCGCAATATCTCCCATACCACCTGCAGTTGACCATGCAACGCCCGCTTCACCTGGTGGGATGGATTCGGGCCCAATTCGAGCACGACCCGGTGCGCACCCCAGGCAAGTGCGGAGAGCCAGCTTTCAACACCGACGCTGGCAACCTCCTCCACTTCAATTGGAAGCAGCGACACCTCGGCGCGGAGCTCCGTTTCAGACAGACTCTCTCCGGCATGAAACAACAACACCGGCATCGTGCCGCCGGCATCACGAAATGCCTGCAGCAAACGACGCAAACGGCGGCCCAGATCCCCACTTGTAGGATAGGCGTAACCGATGGCGCCGCTGGGACAGACCGTGGCGCAGATCCCCCCGCCCTGGCACAGGTAAGGGTCCACCTTCACCCGTTCCAGCAGCGAATGAATTGCCTGCGCCGGGCAGGCATCGATGCAGCGGGTACAGGCGATCACGCCGTTGCGGGCATGAGCGCAACGGTCCGGGTCGTAGCGGAAATACTCCGGCTTGTCGAACGTCCCGGTCAACTGCTCCAAGCGCTCGACAGCCGCCTTGATTGCGTCTTCATCGGGCGCGCAGTGAATGTATCCGGGTGGCGGCAGACTGACCGGCAGCAGCGGCTGCGCGGAGAGATCGAGCACCATGTCAACCTCCATCTCCATCGGTTTGCCCGCTTGCGTAAACAGCACGCGGAACGCACCCAGATACCCTTCCAGTTTCAGGCTCTCCTGCTCTACCCGGATATGAAGGGGAGCTTCATTAACACCGTCCGCAACAAGCAACACCTTTGCGCTCAACGCCGCAGGCAGCCGATCGGCCGCTGCAACCGCCTCGCTTCCGCCGATGATCGCCAGCGTACCTCCTGCGCGGTACTCCACCATACCTGTCGGCGTAACCTGCACCTGCTCCATCGCCGCCAACGCGGCTGCCCGCGGCTTGCTGTGGGCATTGCTCATATCATCCCTCCCCCGTTCGGCAACGTGCCGCTTCTCCTGCTCCAGCAGATGCTTCATATCTGCAGTGACAACGCTGCCGAGTCCAGCAAAACCGGTGAAGTCCTGATCGTAATCGTCGAGACCGTCGCGTATATTGAACTCGGCCCCCTGAAACAGCTTGCGTAATGCCAGTCTGCGCAGCCCGTCACTCACTTGCGGCGAAAGGAAACCTGTGTAGTCGGAGTCCGGGGTCAAACTTTCAATATCCGGCATATCCTCATCGGTGAGCGCTTTGCCAGCTTCTCTCATTCCGCTTGAGGTTTGCGAACCAGGGCCTCCCCCGGTTGCATCCCGCTTCAACCTCGACCAGCGATCGACGAAGTTTTCCTCCGTACCCGGCGATGCCCCGGAAGACTCTGGTAGCTTCCGCTTCATGCGCCCCGATCGCTCCCGCCGGTCCACTCAGTGCGCTCGCGCTTGCGCCGTTTTTCCGGAACATAGTTGGTCAGCACGAAAGCCTCGGTCCAACGATAGAGCTCCGGGGCCACCGCGACCGCAAACAGTTCGCTTTCGCACTCCATGTAAGCGTGGGCTTCATCGAAACTGAGTGTGACTATCCTCGGCAGAGGAACTCCGGCATCATCGAGGGTGGCGATGACATAGCAGCGGGGTTCCGGCGAGAGCAGGTTGTGGTAGTAACTCTCGCACTCATCGTTCTTCAGCACAATTTCGAAACCGCGGTGAATTTCCCGCAAGACGCCGGGCTCCCGGTACACCACCTGGCGCAGATCGGCTGGCGCAGGCTGGGCGGAATCAACCGTTACCGCCACCGCCTTCCATTGATGATCGATCCAGCGGTTATTCGTCAATGAGCTCCGTTCCATCAGGACTGCAACGGGGAAACGGCTGGGCAAATGGGTAAGCAGAGGATCCAAGGGGCTTTGCCTTTCAAGATGTGATCGGATATGAAAGCAGCAAATTACATACCATGAACCTTGGACAGGCGCAGCACCCTGCAGGTTGGTCGAAAAGAGACCAGTAAGGGAGTAAAAAATGAGTCAACTGTCCCAGAATGTCCCAGTCCAGCCAATCGGGCGGGCCATAAAGAACCAGATATGCACCGGATTCGCCATCTTACCCTCTGCCGGTAGAAACCGTCCCGCTCCCGAGATTGAGACCCAACCAGGCGATCCGCAGCAGCCATGGCATCGCCCCCCCATTTGAGAGCAGGCAAATGGAACCTTTCTTGCTTTCAGGCTGGTTATGTTTCCAAGCTTTTCTCCGCCAATGTGGTAATTCAGCAGCCCGATCAGCCGCGTATGAACCCGCCTATCCCAGCTTCCGGTCAATCCGATGTATTCATGAGCGTGCACCAGGTGGCCGAATACCTGCACCTAAACGAAAAAAAAATCTACGCACTGGTCAGCGAAGGTGGCATTCCCGCCACCAAAGTCACCGGTAAATGGATGTTCCCTCGCGAACTGGTTGACCGCTGGGTGCTGGACTCCACCCACGGCGGACTGCTCAATGATCGGCTCCTGATTGCTGGCAGTGACGATCCCCTGCTGTATCGACTGATCAACGAATACGCTCAGGATGTCGAAGACAGGGCGCTGATCAGCTACACTGCGACAGGCACCCGCCTGGGTCTGGATCTGCTGCAGGCGCGGCGGGTTGATGCCTGCGCCATCCACTGGGGACCCATGGGTGAGAGCAACACGCGCCATCCGGCACTGCTGCGCCAGTACAGCCGCCATCCGGAGTGGGTGTTGATCCGCCTCTTCCGCCGGGAACAGGGGCTGATTGTCTCACCTAGGATAGTGCCGCAGATCCGCGATCCAAAAGCACTTTTTGACTCCTCTTTTCGCTGGGCGCAACGCCAGAAAGGGAGCGGAAGCCTGCGCTTTCTGGTAGAGATCCTGAGCCACTACGGCTGCAACACCGGCTCGCTCAATACTCCGGTCATGGCGTTGTCTGAACGCGAAGCCGCAGGTGCCATCAACATGAACCTTGCCGATGTCGCGCCGGGCACCCGCGCCTGTGCGATCGAGAACAATCTCGGATTCATCAGCTTCGGTTGGGAATCTTTCGATCTGGCGCTGCCCAGAGCCGTCTGGTTCAGACGTCTTCTGCAAAACCTGCTTGTGCGTATCAAATCGAGCCAATGCCTTGCTTTTGCCGAAGCACTGAACGGCTATGACCTGAGGGATCGGGGCGACCTGGTATGGGGGGACGAATAGAAGAGGAAACCGTGGCATCGATGTTGCCATCTCGCACACAAAAGTCCAATCTATAAGGGTTTTGGAAGCAAGCAGCGGAAGAGGGACTGATGGCGAAGTTACTATCTCTATCCCGTGCGGCGCGCCTGGCGGGTGTGAGCCGGGGCGAGTTGCAGAAGCGGATCCGGGAAGAGGATCTGAAAACCTTCGAGGGCGAACTGACCGTCAGCCTGCTGCTCCAGCTCTATCCGCATATCGATCTGGAAGCCGACCCCATGCTGGAAAAGGTCAGGCGAATCAGGACCGAAGCAAAGCCAAAAATTCACCAGAGCGATGGCTGGATGCCGGACCCGGAGGTGCTGATGACCCGACTGAGGGAGTTTCAGCACGTCCTGGTGCAGACCAAATCCGCACTCAACAGCTCGGATGCGCTGCTGCAGGAGACACTGGAAGATCTGAATGCTGCGGTGGACGCGCCCGAGGATCAGCTGCACAGGAATGTTGTGGCATGCATCGCCAAACTGGAGAAAGCGATGCAGCGGGTCGAACGGGCCGAAGATGCGCGGGCTGCACTTTTCGCCAAGGACATCATGCTGAAGATTGTCTCCGCCAGTATCCGCCTGCTCCCCAGTGGCCATGAATTTTTTCTTGAGGGGAACGACTCGATTCTGGAGGCCGGACTCAAAGCCGGTTTGTATATCGATTATGGCTGTTCCAGCGGTAACTGTGGCGCCTGCAAGTGCAAAGTCGTTTCCGGTGCAGTGCGCAAGCTGCGTAATCACGACTTTGTACTGAGTGCCCGGGAACAGGAGGAGGGATATATCCTTGCCTGCTCCAACACCGCTATCTCGGATCTGGTGATCGAAGCCCGGGAGGCTGACGTTGAAGAGGCCCTGCCTCACCAGAAAATACGCACCATCGTGCGTAAGATGGAGCCAGTCGGCGATAACCTTGCCCTGCTCCACGTCCAAACCCCGCGCACCCAATCATTGCGGTTCAAAGCAGGCCAGAGCGTATCGATTACAGCTGAGAACGGCAGCAGCGCAGAGCTCTGTATCGCCAGCTGCCCATGTGACGGACGCAATCTTCAGTTTCTGGTGGCGCGCTCGCCGGGGGATCGTTTCAGCGCTACCCTCTTCTCCGGTTCAATAGTCAAACAGACTCTGGTCCTGGAGGGTCCCGCAGGGGGATTCGTGTTGCGCGACGACTCCAGTACGCCGGCGATATTCCTGGCCAAAGGAGTGGGCTTCGCTCCAATCAAAAGCCTCGTGGAGCAGGCCATCACCATTGACAATGCCGAGGCGCTGCACCTGATCCAGATTGGCGGCAACCCGCGCGGCTCGGTACTGGACAATCTCTGCCGGTCCTGGACCGATAGCCTGGACAATTTCGTCTATTCCGCGCCAGCCGAGGATTGCAGCAGCGGCGAACTGGTGGAACTGCTGAAACAGGCAACGAAGGGCCTGCATCGCGTCGATCTTTATATGGCAGGTCCTCAGGAATGGCTTGCTTCGGTAACCGACGAGAGCAGGTTGAGAGGGGTAGACACCGCCGACTGGCACTGCCAGGCAGTTGGCTGAAACCCGTCGGTTGCCGGTCGCCTATACTACAAAAGCCTCAAATCAGAGATCAGTACATCTCAGAGATCAGTACATCCCCCCCTCTGACAGAGGGTGTCGCAAAAGCCCCCTCTCCCTCGTGAGGGAGACGACTGCAGGGATGCAGGAGGTAGAGTAACGAATGGAGCAGTTACCGAGGGTTGAGGTGAGGGTGCAAGATATAAGGCCTTGATTCTAATCACCCTCACCCTCGGCTCTGGCATCCTGCTTTGCTCTACCTCCTCCATCCATGGAGTCGTAGCCTTCTCCCTCGAAGGGAGAAGGTAAATCCTTTTACGACACTCTCCTGACAGGAGCGGGGAAGTTGTTCCTTCCTGCTTAATGCCCTGGGCGGAAACCACTGGGGCACAAACCACAATAATTAAAGAATTATTTATGGCTACCGATAAGTTGAAGTAATGGGACAGCCCGCTTTGTGGATGGACCACTGTAATCCATTGTGAGTGGCCGGCAGGCTGCTCAGTACCGGTTGCCGTCGGATCATACAGGGTACAAAGATGCCGCCGGCAACAGTAAAACCGTGCTTTTAATCGAGAGCCATACCATGAGCCAAGGCCAACCAGTTGACGCAACGTTGAAAACCGCACCCGCCAATTCCTTTTCGCTGTCCAGAAATATCGGTTTGAATATTGGCATTCTGGCTCTGCTGTACATGGCCAGTATTGTCTTGATGTACATAGGTTTGGAATATTGGGGGCTGGCCGCAGCTGCGGTCACTTTTGCGTCAATTCTGCTGCTGGCGCTCTCCATGCGCAAAATGACAGGTGGATGCCTCTCGGAGATGGCCGACGATATGGCAGCCGTGACAACCGGCAAAGGTGCTCTTCTGCGCAAGTTGGAGGTGACCGATTCCGGTGAATTCGGCAGGCTCTGCGGCAACTACAATGAACTGACGGAAAATCTGGCCCACACCTTTTCCGATATACGCAAACGCACCGTCAGAATCGCATACGATGCAACACATCTGCGCAAGGCGATTCAGGAAGCCAACCACTACTCTTCACGGCAGGAGGAGCTGTCGCAGCTCATTTTCACCTCCAGCGAAGAGAGCACATCCGCGCTGAACGAAGTGGCTCAACGCACCGGTGAGATGTCGGAGCTCAACTCCAGCAACATTGACGATGCCCGTGCCAGCTCCCAAGAGCTGGTCGGAGTCAATCAGATGTTCGGCCGGGTGCGCGAGCACATCACCGATTTCAGTACGACAGTTGCCAGTCTGGCCCGCAATTCGGAGAACGTTCGCACCAGTCTCTCCATGGTGCAGGGATTTTCTGAACAGACCAATCTGCTGGCGCTGAATGCCGCCATTGAAGCTGCGCGCGCGGGAGAGATGGGGCGCGGTTTTGCCGTGGTGGCCGACGAAGTCCGCACCCTGGCCGGAAAAGTCCGGGACGCAGCCGCCGAAATCGGCGTCAACATCAGCGAAATGGCGGCACTTGTCGACCGCACCCAAATGGGCACGCGCGAAATTGACGAGCTGACCGCAGAGACCCGGGAGGTGATTCAGCGCTCCACCAATCAGATCGGCAGGATGGTGCAGGATTTCGAGACCAATCATGAGCAGCTGGTGGGAGTAAGCGCCGCGATAGAGGAGTTATCCACTACAAACCGCGGGGTTCACAGCCGAATCAGTGAAATTCATCAGCTCGGCTCCCGGATTCGGGAGGGAATGGACCGGGCGGACAAATATTCAACCAGCCTGCGCGGCAGTACCGAGGATACCTTGGGTGTTGTTTCACACTTCAAAGCCGGTACCGGCAATTTCGAAGAGTTATTGTCGAAAGCGGCGGAATGGCGTGATCACATTCAGCAGGTTATGCAGCAGTTGCTGTCCAGGGGTATCGACATATTCGACCAGAACTACAGACCCGTTCCGAACACAAATCCGCAAAAATTCACGGTTGGGTACGGGCCTGCACTTGAACGTGAGATACAGGAATTCTACGATCAGTGCCGGGATCACTTCCCCTCCACCAAATATCTGCTGGCGGTGGACATGAACTGTTTCATCTATGTGCATCACAAAGCGGTATCGCAGCCGCTGACCGGGAATCCCGAGCACGATCTGCTGCACAGTCGAAACCAGCGCTTTTTCAAAGACAACGAAAATGAGATCCGCCGCGCGAAGAACACCGCTCCGTTCCTCCTGCAAACCTTCGTGCGCGATACCGGCGAGGTCCTGTGCGATCTGTCCCTGCCGATCCATGTCAACGGTCGTCACTGGGGCGGCCTGATCATGGGATTTGAACCCAACCTGATTATTTCCAAGTAGAACTCCGGTCAGGGAAGAGGGGACGCTGCAGCTGCGTGTACTATTTCCGTGACGGACAGTTGCCGGGAGGTTGCGTCTGATGACAGCAGGGGCCTCTCCGGCGTGGTACTGATATCAGGCCGCGCTCCAGGCCTGCATCTTCCGATCCAAAGTCTTGCGCGATATACCCAGCTCCCTCGCTGCCGCGGATTTGTTTCTGTTGTTGATCTTCAGCACGTTCAGAATATGTCGTTTCTCCACGGCTTCCAGCCGCAGACTACCTGATTCAACAGGATCACCTCCCTTATCCATGCCGGATCCCGAACCCGCCAGACAATGTGCGGGTGGCGCGTTAAGCAGCAGACAACGCTCTACCACGTTTTTCAGCTCCCGCACATTACCCGGCCAATCGTAAGCCATCAGTTCAGACAGGTCCGTACTGCATATTTCCGGAACAGGTATACCAAGCTCCGGAGCAAGGGATTGCACAAAATATTGCACCAGTTCCGGCAGGTCCTCTTTGTGCTCGCGCAGTGGCGGCATTCTTAGAGTAATGACGTTGACGCGGAAAAACAGATCCTCGCGGAACTCTCCCGCCTTTACAGCAATACCAAGATTGCGATTGGTGGCGGCGACAACACGTACATTCACCATTGTTTCCCGGTTGGATCCAACCGGACGTATACGCCGCTCTTCCAAAACCCTGAGCAGATGTGCCTGCATCGAAAGCGGCATTTCTCCAATCTCATCCAGGAACAGAGTACCGCCATCGGCATAAGAGAAGAGCCCCTCGCGCGACTGCTGGGCACCCGTGAACGCACCCTTAACGTGCCCGAACAGTTCACTCTCCAGCAGTTCGGGAGACATAGCGCCACAGTTGACCGGCACAAAGCTGCCGCTGCGGCGGCTGAGGGTATGAATACCTCGGGCTGCGAGCTCCTTTCCCGTACCCGACTCGCCTTCGATCAGAACGGTCGATGGCATGGGTGCGACCCGATGAATGAGTTCGCAGACATTCCTGATCAGCTGGCACTCGCCGATCAGTCCGCTCCGATCGCGGCGTTGGTCAGTCTGATGTTCGTGCGCACTTTTTTGCCGTGCCAACCGCTTTGATCCCATGCAGCGTAGTACCGCCGCCATCATCTGCTCCATACGGAAGGGTTTCAGGATAAAATCGGCAGCACCCGCACGCAACGCCGCAATTGCAGTATCCAGATCAGCCTGCGCAGTCATGAGTATCACCTCAACCGGACTACCCTGCCGACGCAGCTGAGTCAGCCACTCGACACCGGACTTATCGGGCAGTCTGACAGCGGAGATGATCAGATCGAAATGGCAGCGCTCGTGAACCTCCTCCGCGGCCGCAATATCCCCCACCGTTTCCACCAGGCCGAACTCCTTTTCCAGCCCTCGTTTCAGAAGTGCCCGGATATCCGCCTCGCCATCCACAATCAGCACCGATTTCAACCGGATACCGGCCTGCTCGGATTTGACGGCCGATACCCCGGCAATAACTCTGTCACTGCCAAACCCCATCCTCCCCTCCTCCATCGATTGGCATCCACTTCCACACAGTGGATTTCAGAAAATCCAATCTCTTTATAAATTTTCCAAACTGGTCCAAATTGACCCAATTCAAAACAGAGATACGGGACACTTTTACCCATGAAGCTAGTTCATATTCTCCCGATTGCAAATTAATACTGCTTATCTGAAGTCAAATCTGGAGTTTCCGGATAAACATTTAATCTGTATTCGTCTAAAAACAGATGCGTTTTTCAAACCCGGAATATTCGGTATCAGTTTTGCAGTGGCTTGTTATATGGAAAGCGCGCACTCCTTTCCACACTCCCTTTGCAGAAGGTAAAAGCATGAAAGATTTCCCCCTGCCGATCATCGGTTTCTGCGCCTACAGCGGCACCGGCAAGACGACACTGCTGACCCGATTGATCCCGTTGCTGAAATCCCACGGGCTCAGGCTGGGCGTAGTCAAACATGCACACCACAGTTTCGATCTGGATCTTCAGGGGAGGGAAAATCATTTACTGCGCAATGCCGGTGCGGAACAGTTGCTGCTCGCTTCACGACGCGGCATCACCTGGATTGAAGAGACCCCTGAAAAAGTGGAGGAACCCAGACTCTCGGAACTCCTGCAAGCACTCGATCCCTCCCGGCTCGATCTGGTACTGGTGGAAGGATTCAAGCGTGAGCCATTCCCCAAGATCGAACTTCATCGCCCAGCGATGGGCACGCCTTTACTGCACCTGCAGGACTCCACTATCATTGCCATTGCATCAGACACCCCCGTGCTCTCTCACATCTCCGGGCTCAGCAGGCTGGATCTAAACCGACCCGACCAGATTGCCGGATTCATAATGGATACCATCTGTCACGGAAGGAGCCTGAAGAACGGTTACGGAACGCTGCTGCACGCGCTCTAACCGTCAGGCAGCCGTCTCCGGATGAACAGGGAGCTGCTGAGCTTGGTTAGTGTCCTTCCGGATACTGCGGGCACTAGCTTGGCACATGAATGTGCCAACATTTTCAAAGACGATATGTCTTTGAAAATGAAGAAACCTGGAAATCGCTTTTTCCGGTTTCGTTCCAGAAACATCCCATGGATGGGTGTTTCTGGATGCTAACTAGTTACGACAATTCCACAACCGGTCTCAATTCATGTGTCAGCTGCTGGGAATGAACTGTAATGTACCGACCGATATCTGTTTCTCATTCGAGGGATTCAGTCAGCGTGGCGGGAAGACTGATGAACACGGCGATGGATGGGGGATCTCATTTTTCGAGGGAAAGGGTTGCCGCACCTTCATGGATATAAATCCGTCCGCGGATTCAGTGGTCTCCAATCTGGTCAAGCGGTATCCGATCAAATCCCTTAATGTAATCGCTCATATTCGTAAGGCCAGCGTCGGTGAAATCAAGCTGGAGAACACCCATCCTTTTGTGCGGGAACTTTGGGGGGAGTATTGGGTATTTGCCCACAACGGAGACCTGATAAACTTTTATCCTAAACTCTCGGGTTGCTACCTGCCGGTAGGCGACACCGACAGCGAGCTGGCATTCTGTGCCATTATGGAAACCCTGAAATCGGGTTTTTCCGCAAAGCCGGATCTCAGTCAGCTCTACGCGCTGCTTTGCAGCCAGGCGCGGAGAATCTCCGGCTATGGCAGTTTCAATTTCCTCATATCGAACGGTGAGTTCATGTTTGCCCACTGCAGCAGTGATCTCCACTACCTGATTCGATCACACCCGTTTTCCGAGGCGCAGCTCAAGGATCTGGATATGACGGTGGATTTTCGAACCCTGACCAGCGAAAACGACAGAGTGGCCGTTATCGCGACCCAGCCGTTGACGGTGAACGAAGCCTGGACAAAAATCGCTGCGGGTGAGTGTTGCCTGTTTTCGGAAGGGAAGATCCTGGCAAAGAGCGCAGCATCCTGCTGACGCCTAGTGACTGCCCGGATGTATTCAGCCTTCGATCAACGCTGGCTGAACTTTTTTCCACCTTCCGCCGATTCCTATCAGACCGAGCAGCCCTGAGCCGAACAACCAGAAGGCAACCGGGACCGGTACCGCGGTAACCTGCCAAGCCAGCGCATAGTCCCAATCAAATGCTGTCTGGCCGATCGCAGTTTTCACCTGCATCGCGTAATCCCGGTCAGCGTCGAGCATCATCCAGAGATTCTCGCTGTTTTCCCAAAGACTCTCGGAGCTCGCCAGATACTGCCAGTCACCCGCCGATTGCGTACCCGTTATGTCGTACAGAAAAAGATCCAGATTGAACAGTGTCGCGGTACCGTCAAAGGCACTGGCATTCCCGCCATCAATATTGATGTTCCAGACCAGGGATGCCGTCAGCCGCGCACCACCGGAATCCGTTGAGAAGAAATAGGAGGCCTCGCTATTGCTTCCGTTTTTCCCGCCGAAAGAGGGGTCATAATCGAATCCACGGTTGCCGATAAGGCCACCGGTGGCCGGCGCATCATCAATGCTCTCCTGCTCACCTGCAGCGATAATGTGATAACTGTTGTATACACTGAGTTGACCTGCGCCGAAGCGTGAATCCAGACCATTAGCGGTCTGATTGACGACATTGGCCCGATAATCGGTGATATCAGCCAACGTTGAGTTGTTTGTCACTCTCTCGGCACCGGCCATCAATGCCGCTTTGATCACCTCGGAGCGCTCGGCGCTGTGGATAGTATCTCCATTGCGATTGGTTGCCGGTGCGCTCGTCGAAAGACCCGGATTACTGTGGCCTGTCTCAACCAACAGGGTGGTTGCCGAGGCGACGATGGGCGTTGCTGAGCTGGTGGCGGCAGCCGGAGCCACAATATCAGGACGAATCCGGTCTGCCGTGTATACGTTATCCACGGCAGCGGTTCCCTTGGCGTGACCGCCATCTGTTCGACCGACCGAAATGGCATTGTACGAGCCGCTCAACAGCACTTTGGAGTTGCTGCCATTATTTGTCGCAATGACCTGTATGTATTCATCCCTGTCTATAACCCAGTCGACGCGGCGCAGAATATCGGAAGTAATTTGACTTGTGGTCAGAGAACCCACCCAGCTGTGATTTGCAATTCGACTTGACGTGCCCAGAGGCTGCGGTTTCGGCCCCGGACCGCTTTGTGCTCCGTTGATAAATCCGGATAAAAGCCAGTCAACAGCATCATAGCTTTCGATACTGGTGATGCCGGGTGCCACTGAACCGGTATTGCCGTAGAAGAGCCGGCCAACGCCGGTCGCATGTCCGGAATAGGCTCCGGATGTGGCGGTTACGTCGGTGATGGTCTTTCCGGTAAATTGCGAATCTGCCGAATCCGGTGCGTATTCGGCGTAGACGTCCGAGCCATCTTCATTCAAATCGGCTTCCACCTGGGTGACATTCACACCGCTGCCATCCGGTAAACCTGCGCCCAGCTCCGACAGCAATCGGGTGTAACCGATATCATCCTTGTAGTCGCCGAAGGAAAAGCCGCTGCCTGATAAAAGCAAACCCATAAGAACAAAACGACAGACACCAGAACACACCGAAAAACAGGAACCCGAGGCAATGGCATTTTTTAACTTCATATCATTCGATCCCTCTACTGCGTTCGACTGAATGTCCGCCTGGAAAAGAACCCCAAAAGGGTATTGAAGAAGCGATGTAGCATCGATTGGCACTCAACTTCCTGGCAAGGACAGCAAGAACCGCGCCACAGTTATATTCCTTTGTTTTTTATATCTATTTCATCATTTTTTTCTGTCGTCTGAGTTGGTGTGTAAAAAATCCTGACATGTCAGATTAAGAAAACGATTATCCTTTCCTGCCTGCTCGACAAGGGTGGATAACCTGATTGTCAACCAGTAGGATAACAATAGCTGAAAGCAGCCGCCCTGCAATGCAGCATGATCCGCAGAGGAGAAACTGTGACGGAGAGGGCAATGACGGATACCGGCAATACCGAAAAATTGAGTGTCGAAAATTCAACGCCAGCCGGGCAGCTGCTCGCCATCGTTCAGACTCTGGCCAGTGAACTGCATCCCGGAGAGACAACCCGAGGGGTCAGCCTGACAACGCTGTTGGACAGGGAACTCGGTTTTGACAGCCTCTCCCGGGTCGAACTTATCCTGCGCATCGAACGCAGTTTCAGCATCAATCTGCCTCAGGCCCTGCTCGCTGATGCGGAGACACCGGCAGATTTGCTGCGGGCCGTGCATGCCGCGGCCCCCTCCGGCAACAGTCTCTCCCGGATGAGGCGGCAGCCACCGCCGCTGCAGGATTCCGGAGAGACTCCAACGCACCTTGCAACCCTGACAGAGGTGATGGCGTGGCACCTGACCGCTCATCCCGATCGCCCCCATGTTCACCTCTATGACGAAGCTGAGTCATCCCGGAACATAAGCTATGCCAACCTGCAGCTGAGTGCGCTGCGTGTTGCTGGAGGGCTTCAGGCACTTGGGGTTTCCAAAGGGGACCGGGTCGCGCTTATGCTTCCCACCGGTGCGGACTATCTCTCATGCTTCTTCGGTGCACTGCTGACCGGCGCAATACCAGTACCCATCTACCCACCGGTTCGAATCTCTCAGCTGGAGGATCATCTGCGCAGGCATGCGGCTATTCTGCGCAACGCTGCCACGCTGCTGCTGATCACCGTAGCCGAAGCGAAAAGAGTATCCCGGCTGCTGCAGGCGCAGGTTGAGACAATGCAGCGAATTGTAACGCCGGCGGAGCTTACTGCAGGTCACAGCGGTTTCACCCCTGTTCCGATCGCAGCCGGGGATACTGCTTTTCTGCAATACACCTCCGGGAGTACCGGACAGCCCAAGGGCGTCATACTGAGCCACGCTGATCTGCTCGCCAACATCAGGGCGATGGGAGAGGCTGTCCGTGCAAGCTCAAAGGATATCTTCGTCAGCTGGCTTCCCCTGTACCATGATATGGGTCTGATCGGGGCCTGGCTGGGAAGCCTGTACTATGCGATGCCCCTGGTATTGATGTCTCCGCTGGCCTTTCTGAGCCGCCCCCAGCGTTGGCTGTGGGCAATCCACGAACACCGTGGGACGCTGTCGGCGGCACCCAACTTTGCCTACGAACTCTGCCTCAACAAGGTCAGGGCCGAGGATATCGACGGACTGGACCTGGGCTCCTGGCGCTTGGCCTTCAACGGCGCCGAGCCGGTAAGCGCCGCCACACTGGCACGCTTCAGCCAAAGGTTTTCAGCCTGGGGATTTCGAAACCGGAGCATGACACCGGTATACGGACTGGCCGAGGCAGCGGTAGGACTCGCCTTCCCTCCCCTCAACCGGGGGCCTTTGGTGGAACGCGTCAAACGTTCGCAGCTGTTGGACGTCGGCAAAGCCGTTCCTGCCGACCCGGACGACACTCATCCGTTGGAGCTGGTCGCCTGCGGGCGTCCGTTGCCCGGATATCAGATCCGGGTTATGGATGAACGGGGCAGAGAACTTCCCGAGCGGAGAGAGGGAGAGATCCAGTTCAAGGGGCCTTCCGCCACCAGCGGTTACTATGAAAACCCGGAAGCCACCCGGAAACTGTTCGATGGCTGCTGGCTTATCACAGGCGATCGGGGCTATCTTGCAGGCGGAGAGATCTACCTGACCAGCCGCAGTAAAGAGATCATCATCCGTGCGGGCCGCAACATCTATCCCTATGAAGCGGAAGAAGCGGTCGGTGCCATAACCGGAATACGCAAGGGTTGCGTGGCCATGTTCGGCACAACCGATCCGGTTTCAGCAACGGAAAAGGTGGTGCTGGTGGCTGAATCCGCTGAGCACCAAACAGGATCTCCGGCAGCATTGCGGGAAAAGGTGTCTGCACGTATCACGGATCTGCTCGGAATGCCGCCCGATGATGTGGTTATCTGTCCGCCGCATACCATACTGAAAACATCCAGCGGAAAAATCCGCCGCGACGCCATGCGCCAGCGTTACGAGCAGGGTAAGCTGATTCAGCCATCCCGCGCGCTCTGGCGTCAACTCCTGCGGCTCGCACTGGGATCGATCAAACCGGGTTGGCGGCGTCTGCAACAAGGTCTGCTGGACAACGCTTACGCAATCTATGCGCAGGCGATCTTCTGGTTGCTGGCGCCACCGGTATGGCTGCTGGTGGTGATTCTGCCCGGAGCACATCTACGCTGGCGGACCATGCAGGGAGGCGCCCGGCTGCTGTTTTTCCTCACCGGTGTCTCCATACACCTAAAGGGTACAGAGCAGCTGCCGGTATCCGGAAGTTGTGTTCTGATCGCTAATCACAGCAGCTACCTGGATGGCGTGGTGCTGGCTGCCGCACTGCCGATTAAATTCGCTTTCATTGCAAAAAAGGAGTTGCAGCAACAGCTGCTGCCAAGGCTCTTCCTGCAACGGATCGGCGCTCTGTTTGTTGAAAGATTTGATCGCCGATTGGGAGTTGAGGACGCACGCCGCAGCGAAAAGGTTCTCGGCAATGCATGTTCACTGCTCTACTTTCCCGAAGGCACTCTAAGGCGCGCACCAGGCCTGCTGCCCTTTCGCATGGGCGCATTTACCGCTGCCGCCGGTGCCGGGGTCCCACTGGTGCCCATCATCATCGAAGGAACCCGCTCCATTCTGCGTGATGGCTCATGGTTTCCCCGACACGGCGGTGTGAGAATTCATATAACCGAACCGATACTTGCACAGGGCACCGAATGGTCGGACAAACTGCTCCTGCGCAACAAGGCACGCAAGGCGATTCTGGAGCATCTGGATGAGCCAGATCTGAATCTGGAAAAAATCCAGATTGATGGGTAAATCACTCCGCTGCCAATCGCAGAAGAATCACCCCAAGGCCTGTCCGATTTAACACTGTTTGGCTGCGCCCGAAGGAACTGCCCTTGGGGTGCAAATCCCCGGATGACGATCAACTCAGCTTTTCGAACCCGTTAAATAGGCCCACTATTCGCCTGGTTCGATAAGCTGGATCGATTAGCCTCCGGTGATCTTCGCTTCAAACGGATAAGTCTGACAGGCCCCCGGTCATTAAAATGAAAAACATTTTTTATATAACACCGGCTAAGGTATCAATAGTGATGCGAATTCCGGGAGAAGTGAGGAATGGGCAAAATCGCCAGAAGTCTTCGCATCGGCGAAAAAATCGGCTTTGGCTTCGGACTGGTAGGTGCGATTTTTTTAATTGTGATCTGGCAATATCACAACACGCTGCAGCGGTCGCTGGAAGACTATCGGGCACTGCAAAATATCCATGTTGCCAAGAAAGTGGAGATGCTGAAAATCGAGAGCAGCATGCGCGAAACGCGCCGCGCAGAAAAGGAGTTTCTTCTCTACCGGAAGGAAGACGCCTCCAGGGAGGTGGAAAGAGAGCTGCAGCAGGCTTTGCTGACGACCGCCAACCTCGGCCAGATCGGCCCGGAGTCCGCACCGGTCGCAGAAAGGATCAGAACACTGATCCAGATCTACAGAGAAATGTTCCAGGCGACAGTGGATGCCTGGCGTAAAAAGGGACTGGACCACGATTCGGGACTGCAGGGCGCGTTTCGCGATGCCGCGCATGAACTGGAGGCGCTGGCAGGACACTTCAATGTGGACAACCTTTACCTTCAGCTGCTCCAGATTCGCCGTGGCGAGAAAGATCTTGGCCTAAGAAGAGAGCAACAGTATCTGCAACAGGTGCTTGGGCTTTTGCGTGAATTCACCGATAAAACTACCGCTTCGCAACTGGAGGATAGCGTAAAATCCCAGCTGCTGGCGGAGATAGCAACCTACCGGAACTTCTTTGAAGAGTATGCTCACAAAGCGCTCTCCGATGACGACATTGGCGGCGGCAAGGGACCCTTCCGGCAGACGGCCCACAGCATCGAGTCGATACTGAGCAGTCATCGCATACCGGATCTGGCAAGCAATATTCTGCAGTTGCGAAGACGCGAAAAGGATTATCTGCTTAGAGATGACAGGATCTATGTCGATATGGCGCTTGCGGAGCTGAACCGGATCCAGGCGAGAATAGAGCCTTCCGCCATCTCAGTTGATCAAAAAAAACATCTCCTCGAACTGCTGAAGAACTACCGTCGGGATTTCCTGGCACTGGTGGAGCAGAACGAGCTTATCGATCGTATGACCACGGAGATGAATCTGGCGGAAGCTGAAATCACGAAACTGATTGAGAGTAATGTGGAGGCTGCCAATCAGACCATGCGGCGCATGGTAACGGAGATCGAAGCCTCTTCCGAAAAGAAGGAGCAGTTGATGCTCTGGTCTGTCGCGGTTGCCACGCTGCTCGGAGTACTGTTTGCAGTTTCCATCACTCTGCGCATCGTCCGCCCATTGCGATCAATGGCGGGTATGCTGGATCAGCTTGCCTATGAGGAACCCAGCCAACGGCTGCCCTTCCATCCGGGAGGCAGAGACGAGGTTAACCTGATGGCAGGCTCGGTCAACACCATGGCCGACAATAAATCGCGATTCATTGATTGGTGGAAGAGTTCAATGCGTGAAACCGTGGCCTGCGAAGATCTCATTAAATCGATGGAAAACCCAACCGCAGACCCTGCCAGGGAAGATGCCGAAAGAGAGTTCCGGGAGACATTATCGGCCCGCCGCAAACTGCTCTTCGAGCAATATCGGAAACTGTATGACCTGAATAGTGCCATTCTCGACAATGCAGAGTCATTGCGCCATGAAGTGCATGTGGGGCAGACTCAAACCAGTATCAATACGATCAGTCACTCCGCGAGATCCCTGAACAGTATTCTGGAAATGATACTGTTCCAGGAGCATGAAAAACGTCCGGCTGCATAATCCGCCGGCACGGGTGCAATCAGGCACGATGTTTCAGCAAACCGTTTGCAGCCCGCGCACTTCCGGCGGGCATTGGTCAAGCAATTCGTTTTCCGGTCGATATGCATTTCGTGATCCTGTTTCAACACATCACCGGAAGAAGTTATACGGACCTCCTTCTCAGAAACTTTCTGGGGACTTGCAATCCATATCCGCAAACCGATTACACAACGGAGTTAACATGCACCGGATAATGCTGGTCGACGACGAAGAGAACATCCTTCTTTCACTGAACCGGTCGCTACGCAAAAACAGCTCGCTCGATGTCGTTTCACATACTTCCCCACTGGATGCGCTGCAGGAGGCAAGCGAATCCCATTTCGACCTGTTTCTTTCCGACTACCGAATGCCGGAAATGGACGGAGTGAACTTCCTTACCAGTACCAAACATTTTCACCCCAATGCCATGCGCCTGATTCTGAGCGGGACCGCGGATTTCGACGTTCTTATTGCAGCAATCAACAGAGCCGAGATATACCGTTTCATTGCCAAACCCGTGCGTTCAGAGGAGTTGCTTCACACCCTCAATCAAGCGCTGCATCTGCATGACATCATTGAAGAGAATCAGAGACTTTCGGCGCAGGTGAGAACACAGAGCCAGGAGCTTAAAAACAGGGAGACAGCGCTGAAGCGATTCGCCAACGAACATCCGGTATTGGCCAGAGTGGAGTGGGGCCCGGACGGCTCAATTATCCTTGATGAGTCGGACACCTGACAGGGATCTATCCTGGATCGATCCGCCTTTTATAAACCCCAGGCACGAACCGGTTGCCGTTTGACTCCCGCCGTGCCGGCCCCAATCAAATAATCGTAACCACCTGCAGCACTCCTGAGATCACGCCGTTCTCCTCCGATGACAACAGGTGCTGCATGATTGCCGGGCTCAACTCCTGGCCCTTCGCCACCAGCAGGGTACCCGAATGGGTCAGCAAATCCTGATTGAGAATCATACCTGGCTTGAGCGCATCAATAGGCAATCTGCTTACCTTGAATTTACGGCCGCCCAAACTGGCCGCCAGTGCCTGCACCAGCGCAGGATCGTAGAGTCTGGGATCTCTGCGCAGCGGTGCTACCGCATCTTCCGCAACCTCTCCCGTGATGCCATTTACCAGACCATCGAAAGCGATCGCCACCTTCAGAATCTGCCCTCCCAATATCCCCTTTTCACCGGCGGTCAATTCGGTTCCAAGCTGGAGCTGTACGGTATGGGCATTTTGCTGCTCGATCATGCACGAAACCACACCCAACCGCGGAATATGCTTTAAAAAGCGCGCACCGATCTGAGGATGTCTGTCGAACTGGGCCTGTTCAGATTCCGAAAGCGCCTTACCCGCTGCCACCTTCTCCAGAAGTTCTGGCGCCAGCGTTATACAACCCAGTTGCGACAACATGGCGGCAAGTTCGTAGCTCCAGACATCCTCCAGACCGAGCTGCCGTACCATGCCGCTGACGTAGCGTTTGATGCGCGAGGAACGCGCATGGGATACCGGATTCATCAGGCCGAGCATATCCGTGAGAAGATTGACCGTCCCCTTCAGCGTCTTGTTGAGCAGCTCCTTCTCCGCCGTTACCAGCCGATATCGCTGAATCCCGTCTATCAGCGCCTCGTAGAGCTCGGACTTGGGCACAGGTTTATTCAGCAGGCGAAAAACATTTCCGTTGTTGATCGCCTGGGTGGCAACACCGAGATTCGCATTTCCGGTCAGCATGATTCTGACCGTATTCGGGGAGATCGAACGGGCTCGTGTAAGGAACTCGACGCCGTCCATGTTGGGCATCTGCATGTCTGAGATAACAACCGCGAACGGTCCGTCATGCGCAATAGCCTGGATACCGTCTTCGCCGCTTGCGGCGGTTATCAGATTCAGTTGATTGTGGAACTGCCGCTTGAACGAGGCCAGCAGATTGCGGTCGTCGTCGACCAGCAGCACCCTTTCAGGAGGGATCGACATCGCTGAGCTCCCCGCCGATCACTTTCTTGAATCTCTGGCTGATTCGCGCAAACGCCCCCAGGACTCCAGGCGGTCCGCCAGGCCGGAAGCTTCCAGGTAACTCATATCCAGGCCGGCGCAGGGTGCAGTCCGCTCATTCGCCTGCGCCGCACCCTCTAATGCATTGGCAACATGGACCGCGGTGAGAGGGGTGAACTCAGCGTAGGAGGAGAGACCGGGTTGATGGTGGTAAGCAACAGCTTCCACGACGGAATCGGTAAATCCCCAGAGACCGAGCAGATAGGCCGCCACCTCTGCATGAGTCGCGCCCAGGATCTCTTTTTCGGCAAGATATTCACTCATACCCTCCCCCTTTGCCATCAGCCGCATCCTGGCGTACTCCTCGGGGTACTCGTTTACGATGATCAGTTTGCCAAGATCGTGCAGTGTTCCGGCGAGCAGGCATTCCGAGACCAGATTGCTCTCTGCCTCTTCGCTGGCGGCAATTCGTTTGCCAAGCAATCCTACGGCGATACAGTGATCGAATACCTGTGCCAGAGAGAAATCGCTTGTACTTATCTTGTTCTGGTCAAACTGGGAGAAGACACCTGCCGACAGCGCAAGTGTCTTCAATACGTCCAGCCCGAGCAGAGAAGCCGCATCCGCCGGATTCGAGATTTTCCGGCCGAGACCAAAAAATGCCGAGTTGACCAGCTGCAGCACTTTGGCGGTAATTGCGGGATCCCTGCTGATGGTTTCACCAACCTTGCGCAGCGAGGCACCATCGGATCTGAGTGTTTCCAGAATCTCAAGATAGACTTCCGGCAGCGACGGCAGCGAGGAGACGCCGGACACAAGCGCCAGCAGACGCTCTTCATGCAACAATTTACGCAACGAAAGCGCCCGGCTCAGCGCTGCCTTGAGCAGATCCGAATCGCACGGCTTTGAGAGATACTGGTGGGCGGTGCCTACCGACTTGATTATCATTTCATCATCTGAATAGCCGGAGAGCACAAAACGCACGATTTCCGGGTGGCAGCGGGCCAGTTCGTTCAACAGCTGCGAGCCATCCATTCCGGGCATGCGCATGTCGGTGACTACAGCGTCGATCGATTGCTCAGCCACTATCGCCAGTGCTTCCTGTCCGCTGGAAGCAAAGCTCATCTCCCACTCATTCCGATAGCTTCTGAGCAGTCGCCGCAGCCCATCCAGGATGCCCGGTTCATCGTCGACAAAAAGTATCCGTGTTTTCATTTGCTATTCCGATTTCAACCCTGCATTGGAAGTTTGATCGTGAACGTGGTGCCAACGCCCACTTCACTCTGCACGTCGATGGTACCCGCATGCTTGTCAACTATCGCCGAATAGGCAATTGCCAGCCCCTGACCGGTGCCCTTGCCGACGCCTTTGGTGGTAAAGAATGGATCGAATATTTTGCTGCGTATTGCCTCAGGAATTCCGCTGCCACTGTCCCGAATGCTGATTTTTGCCCAGTCCCCTTCCTGTTTTGTCGTTATCAGAATGGCGCCCTTGGCGGTTGAATCGTCCGACTTTCCATCACGGATGGCGTGTACCGCGTTGACAATAATATTCAAGATAACCTGATTGAACTCGCTTGCAAGACAGGGAACAGTCGGCAGCGTGAGGTCCAGATCGGTTTCCAGCTCCGCATCGTATTTCCACTCGTTGCGGGAAACAGTGATGGTGCTTTGGATCGCCTTGTTGATGTCAATCAGAGATTTCGCTTCGTCACCGGGGTGCGAGAACTCCTTCATGGCACGAACAATCCTGGCGACCCTGTCAGTCCCATCCAGTGTTTGGGAGATCGCCTGGGGTATCTCTGAACGCAGATAATCAAGATCGATCTCATTGGCTATGCTGTTAACGCTGGTTACCAAACCCTCGGTTATCTCATTGGCCCGCACCGCTTCCAGTACCTGGTCATAAATACTCAGCAGACGTTCGATATCCGCAAACGCGTCCAGGAGAAACCGGGTATTGTCACCAACGAACTGGATCGGCGTATTGATCTCATGAGCAATACCTGCGGCAAGCTGTCCGATCGATTCCAGTTTCTGCGCCTGACGAAGCTGGATCTCCATGTACTTCCGCTCCTCTTCCGCTTTTTTGCGTTGGGTTATATCGCGTACGCTGACGATTATCATACGGCGCTGCAGCAGCTGGCCCTGGCTGAGGGAGATCTCCATAAAAAATTCAGATCCGTCTGCACGGCGGCCGGTTGCCTCGTGCAACTCCCCCGAGCGTTCCATGTCCTGCATATGAGGGATATTTTTGAACGCCTCGCCGGTAATCCCCATGGGAAAAAGTTTGTCGATATTCTGTCCGACCACCTGCTCCTGGCTGTAACCGAAGATCCCCTTCGCGGCACGGTTAAAAGAGTCGATCCGCCCCGATTCATCCAGGGTTATGATGCCGTCACCGGTAGCTTCCAGAATAGAGCGGCTGGCCTCTTCGCGCTCGGCCAGGTCTGCCGCAAGTTTGACCAGATCCTGATTGAGCAGATAGAGGGTTTCGCTCTTCTCCTCAAGCAAGGCTTCGGCCTGCTTACGCGCAAGCCTCTCCCGCTGCAACCGGTTTTCCAACAACTCCAACTCATCCATAACCTATGCTTTCCGTTCCAGCACAAATCGCACGCCGGCATCCCCCGGCTGTACGGAACTGTCCCAGGTTAGCGTTATCGCCTCACCAAAGTGTTCGATACACCCCTCTATCATTCCTGCCGCAAGATCCTTGAACGGGCGTTTTGATCGATAGATGATAATCAGTTGATCCGGATGATTGGATTGATATTCAAAAGTCGGCAGCTCCGCATCCGGATAGAGCATGCGCACCTTGACATGAATTTGGTCCTGAACGGATCGCAGAAGTTCGAAACTTGACGAAAAGCCGGTGAGAAACATCGGGTAAATCCTGATCAGGCGCCCGAACAGGTGTTTTCCGAACGCGTGAATAAGATCCGGTACCTGGCGCCCTGTCTCCGTGCTCAAAGCGGAAATCAACTTGACCAGCTCCTGATGGGGATAGGTGCCGACGCTGGTGTAGACACCATAGGAGCAAAGCGACGAGGTGGCTATAATCTTATCCGCCATCTCAGGTGAGTAGCACTCCTCCACGTATTCGAGGAATTCCGTAAACACCACGCCTTTCATTCAGTTGCTCCCGAGTAGTGAGGTGCAGGAAATAATTGCGGAATGAATAACCAGGTTGCGATCCATCTGCTTACCCGGAGGTATCACACCGCAGGACCAGATAAGCTTTTTGGAAACATACAGGTAGCCTGCGCCTCAATAGTGAGTATCGGCGACCGAAGCAAGCGACTTTAATGAATTTATTGAATTGGGAACGAAAGAGGTTCCGCAACAGATCTTTCACCATGACTGCTGCACACGGGCATGACGGATGCAGCAGGTCGAAACTGCATGACACGGCCATATCATGCGTTTGCTACCCTTGTTTATCGGAGTCTGCAGGCCTTAAGAGCCGCTCAGCAGCCACTCGCGCCACTGCTGAAAAATATCGCTGTCCAGTGCGGCAATTGCTGAGCGCGGCTCGCCACAGGCACTGAACACGGGCGCGCCGTCCAGTGCGCAGGAGCGGCCGCCCATCCGCTCCAGGATCAGCTGCCCGGCCGCATAGTCCCATATTTTCTGCCTGCCGTGCAGGTAGACATGAAAACGACCTGCCGCAGCCCAGCACCAGTCCAGCGCCACCGACCCGAAACTTCGCTGAGAGCTGTACGGGGGAGAGTGCATCAGGCGTAATACAAGGCTTGTCGGAAGTCGTTTGAAATCCACCGTTGCTATACAGCGCTGCAAAGAGGCGGGAGCCTCCAATCCCTTGAGCGGTTCTCCGTTGAGCAGAGTGGCACCACCCTTGACGGCGGAGAAGCACTCATCCCGTACCGGATCGTAGACCATGCCAAGCACCACTTTTCCATCAATCATCAGGGCTATTGAAACCGAGTAGAAGGGAATACCGGCAGCGAAATTGCTGGTGCCGTCCAGTGGGTCCACAATCCAGAGTCCTTCACCGGGTTGGGCCAGGCATGCGGCCTGTTCGGCTGCTGTCATCTCCTCTCCCAGCAGCCCATACTGCGGCCAGAGCTGCCGCAGCTCAGACTCCAGTCTGTCCTGTATGGCCCTGTCCGCAACAGTGACTATGCTGCCGTCCCCCTTTAGCTTCCGGGTGACATCGGCAAATCGAGGCAACAACTCTTGCTCGGCAGCAAGCTTCACAATAGCGCAGAGTGTTTCCGAATCGGGTAACTTCATCAATCGTGCGGGATAAATGGTTTCGAAGTGTCACATACTAACAAAAAACAGCCGCCGGCCCTCAGTGTTGATGATCTGGAGCGCCCGAACGTAGGTCCAATCCTGGAGCTTGTATCAGAGCTGCCGAGGAAAAAAATATCTCTATGGTGCACCGTGCGGATTGTACCGATCAGGATGTGCAGAAGCGCAGCCCTACACCCCCGTCGTACTGGCGAACCACAATGGCCGTGTAACGCAGCAGATTGATTACTCTCCCATCCCTCTGAATAAAAACAAGATCGACCAGAGTGCCTACGGAGAAGTTTCTCCATTTGGTGCTGATGGAGACCCCGCAGCGGCTGATATCAATGGTGGTGCCGCGACATCTCAGGGGCTCATCACGCAGATAGACCTCGAGCGCTGCCGCCTCTCTTCTGGCGATACGGCGATCGATGTCGGGCGAAGCTGCACTGCGCATCTGAAAATCCCCAGATTATATTCATTTCCCGCATTTGGAATACGCACGGTGGAACATCATGTGCCATGCCGGTCATAACCAATTGCCGCTGATTAATTCAGGTTTATCTTAAGCATGTACCATACCACAAATTTTTATTGTTTATATACAAGTAGTTAACGCAGCTATAAAATTCACCCAGTATTTCGGCTGTAAAATATGCTGACAGGATCAGTGCGGCTTCGGTAATGAGTTCCCTCCATCGGTTGGATGCGGGAGGACGCAACTTCGAGTCAAATGGCAGGTCTGACGATAAATGCAAAAGAAATTCATTATCCTGCGTAAACCGCTCCGACTGTTACGGCCAATCGCTGTACTTCTCTTCTTCCTGCTGCTTGGTCCATTTGCCGTACTTGCATTCGGTGACCTGGATATGCGCACCCATTGGCGCAACGCCAGCCACGCCAGTTCCGGTCTGGCACCCAGCCCTGATCAAGAGCCGCAGGCTGTTATTCAGATTTACGGCGCACGCGCGTATAACTGGCGCGGTGCATTCGGAATACACACCTGGATCGCGGCAAAAAGGCGGAACAGTGGACACTACACCGTCTATCAGGTGATCGGCTGGAATCTCTATCGGGGCCACTCCGTGGTAACCGTGCAGAAGGGAGGCACACCGGATTTCCGCTGGTTCAACGCACAGCCTGAACTTCTGCTGGAACGCCGTGGCGGCATCACCGAAACTTTGATAGACAGGATTGAATCGGCGGTGGACGCCTACCCCTACGCTTATAGATACAGGGTTTGGCCCGGTCCCAACAGCAACAGCTTTACGGCTTTTGTCGCACGCAAGGTGCCCGAACTGGGTCTGGACCTGCCCCCTACGGCGATTGGAAAGGATTTTCTTGCAGAAGGTAAGCTGATCGGACCCACCCCAAGCGGAACCGGCTGGCAGTTTTCATTGTTCGGACTGCTGGGCGCGAGTCTGGCAAGCGAAGAGGGGCTGGAGTTTAATCTGCTCGGACTCTCGTTCGGATTCGATGCCAACGATCTGGCGCTGCGCCTGCCTGGCTTTGGACGGGTACTGCTCTAGCATACGGCCCGCTTCTGCAACACTCCCTTGTTGTCAACAAACTTTACGATAGCTGCAGAGATTTAAAATCCCACAGCACAACTATATGAAATATCTAGATAAGTTCAATCTGGCACGTTAGGTGCTACAACACAGACAGCGCAGGGCAACGCTACCAGGACAAACAAATATTAAAACCAGGGATCGGACTAATAATAAAACCAAAGCTGTAAAACCTGATGCCGCCAGGGGCAACCCGGGCGGTTTTTTTATCCTCCCGGGCATCGATCAGACCTTAAGATTGGATACAGGCGAATACCACATCCATTTCGATAAATTCTTCTAAAGCTTTTTCAACCCTTGGCCGATAGCTTTGGCAAGAGTGGTTGGTGTGGATGCAGTCCTTAAACGCAGTACCTTGAGTTTCTCCACCAACCGCCCCCTAAAGTGTGGTTGGTGCAGATGCAGTCCTTAAACGCAGTACCTTAAGTTTCTCCACTGACCACCATTTAAAGTGTGGCTGGTGACGATGTTGTCCTTGAAAGCAGTATCCCAGGTTTCTTCACCAACCACCTTGCACTAACAGAAAACCCGGTCGCAATACCGGGTTTTTCTATTCTTCTTGTCCCGAACTTTCAGCGCCTTGAACGAAAGAACGCCCGCAGCTGGTCGCTGCATATGTCCGCCAATACACCACCATCGACCCCCACCCGGTGGTTGAAGCGGTGATCCGACGGCAACAGATCAAATACACTGCCGGCGGCACCACCCCTCGGATCATTGGCGCCGAAAACGACCCGCGCGACCCGGGCGTGAATGATCGCACCGGCGCACATGGGGCAGGGTTCCAGTGTGACATAGAGTGTGGTTCCGGATAGCCGATAGTTCTGCACCCTGGCCGCCGCATCTCTAAGAGCAATGATCTCCGCATGGGCGCTGGGATCATGAGTGCCGATGGGCCGGTTCCAGCCCTCGCCGATTATCTCTCCGTCCCTGACCAGAAGCGCACCGACCGGCACCTCACCGGCCTGCTGTGCAACTTCCGCGAGTGCAATCGCGCGCTGCATAAACAGAAGATCATGTTTGGCGCCAGATTCGATACCGGTCAACACCCCCGCTCCCGCTTGTGCGTAAACAAATCGAAAAAAAATCCGAATCAGTTCTGTTTCCTGGTAACCACAACTTGAAATACCAGGAGAAATATCCCTGCCAATAGTTCCTCAAAAAATCTGACAGGGCAACCCTGATCCCTCCCCTGGTACCGCACTGCGGAAGGGCATTGAATATGGATTCGTCACCTGTAATGAAACTTCTCACTTTCCGAGCTTTCAGGGTTCTACTCTCCCGGAGAGTAGCAGCGAACAGGTTGGATGGATTGAACGGTTCCTCCTGTCCACCAGATCCGTTATAAATCGGGCAATTCAATTTTGCCGACAGGCCTTGAAATGCATTACATTATCCGGGGTGGCGCTCTTTAGCCGTTACCTCAGGTGCAGCTCATACCATGGACCAGGCAAGTGAAGATCGCAATCGACGTGGCTTCCCTGCATAAACAGGAACGAGAGTAAAAGGGAATGAACTCAAGGAACTGCAAGTCCGCCCACCCCGCCCTGCTCTGTCTGTTGCTTGGTATTCTTGGCCTGCTCGTCGCTGCCGCAGTCAAACCGGAGGAGTCCGCGGCTGATTCTGCCCCGCAACAGATTACCGTGGTCTTTAATTCCGGAACGCCACCATTGAAGTTCAGCGATCCGCAGGGCAGGGCTTCGGGTCTGCTGGTGGATCTGTGGCGGTTGTGGGGTAAAAAGACGGGCATAACCGTTAAGTTTCTGGAGGCACCCTGGGATGAAACCCTGCGTATGGTGCGGGAAGGCGAAGCGGACGTGCATGCCGGTCTCTTTTTTACCGAAGAGCGCGACCGCTTCCTGGACTACACCAGCGCGCTGCTGGAGATCGAATATCTGATCTTCCACCATCGCACCATCCTCGGTGTCGAAAAGCTGCAGGATCTGAAGGCATTCCGGATTGGGGTGCCAAAGGGGTTCACCCAGGAGTTCGTGTCCGAGCGGCTGCCTCAGGCGGCTCTTGGCCTCTATCCCGATTTCGACCACTTGTACCGGGCCGCTTTCGACGGCGAAGTCAGGGTCTTCGTCTCTCCGCTGATCAATTATCAATATTTCCTCAAGCAGAATGAGAGTGAGGGTGAGTTCGACTATGATGTCAACAATCCTCTCTACCAGCAGACCTATTTCGGTGCCGTGCGGGAAGGCAACAACGCGCTCAGGCAACTGATCGATCGGGGATTGGCCAGCATCACCCGCGAAGAGCGTGCAGCCATAGAGCGCAAATGGCTGGGGCAGGCAAAAACCGACACCCAGAATGTGCTTACCATTGCCGGCAGCCGGAACCTCCCCCCCTTCAGCATGTTGAATGAGGCCGGCGAACCGGTGGGGATCGGTATTGACCTGTGGCGCCTCTGGTCCCGGAAAAGCGGCCGTCCCATACAGTTCCGACTCACCGATATCTCACGCTCGTTGTCGGACCTGCGGGACAAACGGGCCGACCTTCACGCCGGACTGTTTCGCTCAAAGGAACGTGCCGAATGGCTCGCATTTTCCAAGCCTTTCCTCAGGGCTCCGGCAACGCTCTACCATCTGTTTCGCGAGTCCCGTCCGCCCGATCTGGTGGATTTCAGCAGCGCGAGAATCGGGGTGCAGGGCCCTCCTCCCGCAGAGTTGTTCCAGTCGCTGTTCCCCTCCGCCAAGCCGGTCAGCTTCGAAAACGTCACCCAGATGGTTGCCGCCCTGGAGCGGGGTGAAATAGATGCCTTCGTCGCGGACCGCCCTTCAGCCGATCTGGAGTTGGTACGTTCCGGTCTGCGCGGGGATATAGTGGCGCTGGAGCAGGATCTGTTCGAGATCGATCTGAGGGCTGCCGTACCCAGGGATAAAGAGGACCTGCTGCAGGAAATAGAACAAGGCATGAACGCCATATCCAGGAATGAACTGGCGGCTATCCTCGGGCGCTGGCTCGGCGGGACGGTGGATTACAATATCTACCTGCCGCAGCAACATCCGGTGCAATTGACTCCAGAGGAGCAGACCTGGATCAAACAGCACCGCGAACTGCGCATCGCGGTTGATCCAGAGTTTGCACCCTATGAGTTCCTTGATGAGACCGGAAAGCACCAGGGTGTATCTGCCGACTACCTGAAACTGTTGGAGCGTAAGCTTGGGGTCCGTTTCACTCTGGTGCCCACCAAAACCTGGGATGAGTCGGTCGGCATGGGATTCGTCAAACAGATCGATGTGTTACCGCTCATCAACCGTACTCCAAGCCGTGAGCCCCACCTGCTGTTTACCGAGCCATACTTTATCTCCCGCAGGGTAATCATCACCCGCGGGCAGCGTGACGATATCCGGGAGGTATCGGACCTGGCCAACCGGAGACTGGTGCTGCCGGCGGGCTACTCGGTCAACGAACACATCCGCGAAAACATTCCCGATGCGCAGATCATCGAGGTGACAGATATCCCAAGCGCGCTCAGGTCGGTAGCAGAGGGAGCAGTGGATGCCACCATCCTCAGCATTGGGGTGGCCAGCTACTGGCTGGACCGCAGTGAACTCACCAATCTGCGCATAGCCGGACAGTTTGGCCGTCCCAGCACCCTCTCCATGGCCTGCCGCAATGACTGGCCGGAGCTTGCTTCTATCCTGCAAAAAGCGCTGGCAAGCATCAGTGAGGATGAACATCTGAGCATCCGCCGCCGCTGGATCTCCCTGGACGACGATGCAGACCAGGCCCCCAATCTGGGACTGACGCCTCAGGAGCACACCTGGCTGCGCCAGCACCCGGTCATCGCCACCGGGGGTGACGCGGATTGGCCTCCGGTCGCCTATGTGGACCGGGACGGAACCTATCGCGGTATCAGCGCGGACTACCTGCAACTGCTGCAAAAAAGACTGGGCATCGAATTCTCCACGGTCACCGATACGGCTTGGTCGGAACTACTCGATCGGGCCCGTAATCGAAATCTTGACCTGATCGCCTCCATTTCCCGCTCCGAGGAACGGGAACAGTATCTGGGTTTCACCCATCCCTACTTCTCCGTCCCCTACACTATCTACCGCCACCACGACGGACCGGACATCACCACTTTGAAAGAGCTCAGAGGCCTCACCGTGGCCGTGGAGAAGGACTTCTATCTGCACGAGCGCCTGTCGCTCGATTTTCCAGCCATCTCACTGCTTGTGGTGGAGAACACCGTTCAGGCCTTGGAGGCGGTCTCTTTCGAACGGGCAGATGCCTATATTGGCAATCCTGCCGTGGCCGAATGGCTGATCGAACAGAACCGGTTGCACAACCTGAAAGCCGTCGCTACCGCACCAATCCTGGGCAAGTCCGAAATGCGCCTGGGCGTGCGCAAGGACTGGCCCCTTCTGCTCAGCGCCCTGAACAAGGGATTCGCCAGCATCACCCCAGAGGAGCACCGCAAGATCCGACACCGATGGATGGGCCAGGCACACTCCGGAGAGGGAATCCGAACGATATTGACCGAGTCCGAGCAGGAGTGGCTGGCGGCCCACAGCAGAATCCGCATTGGCTTTGACGCCTCCTACTCCCCCTACAGCTTTCTCGGTCCGGACGGGATATACCGGGGGGTGGCTGCGGATTTCATCCGCCTGCTCGGAGAACGCCTCGGTGTCGACATGGAGGCCGTCCCCGGTCTGGACTGGCCGCAGATTCTGCAGGGGGCTAGGGAGCACACCCTGGATGTGATCGCCACCGCGGTTCAAACTCCGGAACGGGATGAATTCCTTGAGTTTACCAGTATCTATATACCTACTCCGCTGGTCATTATGAGCAGGGCCGACAATACAGAGATCCTGGGAGCGGATGATCTGTCCGGCAGGCGGGTGGCCCTGGTCGAAGCGCATCCCACTTCCCAGCGTGTGCGCAGGGAACATCCCGCCATAAAGGAAGTCCCGGTGAAGACGCCCCTGGATGGGCTCAGGGAGGTCGCTCTCGGGAAGGCTGACGCTTATGTGGGCGTGCTGGGCATCAACGTCTACCTCTCAGGCAAACACGGCATTACCAACCTTAAGGTGGCAGCCGGCTATGATGCGGAAAGCGACGGCCAGAGATTCGGGGTGCGTAAGGATTGGCCGGAGTTGGCGCGTATACTGGAAAAGGCGCTGGCAGCCACTCCGGAAGCAGAGAAATTCGCCATCTTCAACCGCTGGGTTCCCGCCGGCGAAGTTGCCGCAAAATCCCGACCGGCGCTGGAGTCCCTGCAGCTGAACGAACAGGAGCTCAAGTGGCTGCAACAGCACCGGGAGATACGCCTCGGCGTGGACCCAGACTGGGAACCCATCGAGTTCGTAACGCCAAAGGGTGAATATAGCGGCATCTCATCGGAGTTCATCCAGCGCATCTCCGTCCTGCTTGAAATGGAGATGAAGCATACGCCCGGAATCAGCTGGCAAGAGGTGCTGAACAGGTCCAAGCGCAGGGAGATCGATATTCTGCCGGCCGTCACTCCATCGCTGGAACGCGCCCGCTATCTCAATTTCACCAAACCCTATCTGCACTTCCCCTTTATGGTTTTCACCCGCAAGGATGCCCCTCTGCTCACCGGCATCGCAGATCTGGGCAGCCGGCGGGTGGCGGTGGAGCGCGGCTATGTCACCGAGGAGTACCTGAAGCGGGATCATCCGCATCTCAGCCTGCAGCTGGTGGAGACCACGGCCCAGGCGCTGCATGCACTGGCAACGGGAGACGTCGACGCCTATGTAGGCAACCTGACTCTCGGCAGTTATCTGATCGACAAACTGGGCCTGGGCAACATCAAGGTATCTGCCCCCACACCCTACGCCAACGATCTGGCCATAGGTGTGCGCAAGGACTGGCCTGAACTGCTCGCAATCATGGACAAGGCCCTGGCTACTATTGACGAAGCGGAGCGGCAGAAGATTCGTCAGCAATCCCTCGCCATCCGCTATCAGGTCGCGGTGGACTACACCCTGCTGTGGCAGGTGGTGGCGGGAGCGGCTCTTTTGCTTCTGCTCACGCTGCTGTGGCTGGCCCAGGTGCGGAGCCAGAGGTCAGCTCTGGCGGTGGCCAAGGCCGAAGCGGATCAGGCCAACCGCTTCAAAAGCTACTTTCTCGCCAACATGAGCCATGAAATCCGCACCCCGATGAATGCCATCGTGGGTTTTTCCCACCTGGCACAGCAGAGCGGTCTCGATCGGCGGCAGCAGGGATACGTGGATAAAATCCAGTCTTCGGCCTACTCCCTTCTGGGCATTATCAACGACATACTCGATTTCTCCAGAATCGAGGCTGGCAAGCTGCATATCGACCGAGCCCTCTTCTCCCTAGACGAGGTAATGGAAAACCTGGCGCACCTGAACATCATGCGGGCCGAAGAGAAAGGACTCGAACTGCTGTTCAGCCGGGACCTGAAGATTCCCGACAGTCTCGAAGGCGACTCACTTCGCCTCGGTCAGATCCTGACCAATCTGGTCAGCAACGCAATCAAGTTCACCCGGAAGGGAGAGGTCAAGGTTGTCACCCGGCTCAAGGAGCAGCAATCCGATCAGGTGCTGTTGAGCTTCGCCGTTGAAGACACCGGCATCGGCATCGAGCCCGATCAGGTTGAACGCCTGTTTCAGGCCTTCACCCAATTGGATGGCTCGACGACACGGCAGCATGGCGGAAGCGGCCTCGGCCTGAGTATCTGCAGGCACCTGGTGCAACTCATGGGTGGAACACTGGAGCTGGAGAGCACTCCCGGCAAGGGCAGCCGGTTCAGCTTCGAGCTGGCTTTCAGGTTCCATGGCGAACCCAGGGCACGTAATCTGATACCGGATACCCCTCTGCGGGGATTACGTGCATTGGTGGTGGATGACAATCCTTCGGCCCGACAGATTCTCAAAGAGATGCTGACATCCTTCACCTTTGATGTGGTGACGGCACCCAACGCCGAGACAGCGCTTGGTCTGATTCAGGACGCCGACGAAGATGGTCCGGAACCCTTCCGGCTGGTATTGATGGATTGGCGCCTGCCGTTGATGGACGGCATCGAGGCGAGTAGACGGATCAAGCAGGACAAGTGGCTTTCCCACACTCCGGCACTCATCCTGGTCACTGCCTATGGTCGTGAGGAGGTGCTGCAAAGTGCTGAAAAGGCTGGTACTGATGCGGTGCTGATCAAGCCCGTCAGCCCCTCCGCACTGTTCGAAACCGTACTCCGGGCACTCGGTGCACCAATATCAGTCACCGCGGAGAACGGTCATAAAGCATCCCCGCTGAAGCGCCGCCTCTCCGGCAGGGTGCTGCTGGTGGAAGACAACATCATCAATCAACAGCTCGCTCAGGAGCTGCTGGAAACCATGGGGTTGCTGGTGCAAACCGTTTGCAACGGACAGGAGGCTCTCGAAACCCTGCGGAAACATCAGTTCGATCTGGTACTGATGGATATTCAGATGCCGGATATGGATGGGTATCAGGCTACACGGACGCTGCGTGCCGACCCCAGGTTTGCAAGCCTGCCTGTGATCGCCCTGACGGCTCATGCCATGGCCGGCGAAAGGGAAAAGTGTCTGAACGCAGGTATGAATGACCATGTTCCAAAACCCATTGAACCGGAGCTTTTGTACAACATTCTCAGCCACTGGCTCAAACAAGAGACTGCTTCCCTGCAGCCGCATACTGAGGAGATGGGACCGGCAGCATATCCGGTGTTACCGGATTCCGTGCCAGGCATCAACCTGCGCTGGGGTTTGGAACGGGTGGGCGGAAACCGGCAGTTGTTCCAAAAACTACTGGGTGATTTTCTATCCCACCACGGAAATGACCTGGAGGAACTTGAAAAAATGCTGGTTGTTGCTGACCGGGAAGGTGCGAGGCGCCTGGTTCATACGCTGCGGGGAGTAGCCGGAAACATCGGAGCCACGGCGGTCCAGGCTGAGGCGGCACGTCTGGAGAGCGATTTGACACAGGCCAAGGCCGATCTCCCGGCCGCATTGCCAGAAGCGTTTGTCAGCGCGTTCAGTACATTGTTATCGGGTCTGAAACAATTTGAACAGCAAGCTGATACCCGCGCTATGCCGGAACAGGAATCAGCTGATTTGAAATCCATTGACAGCAAAGCCCTGCTGCATCACCTCGAACAGTTATTGGAAGAGGGCGACCCGCAGGCGAAAGAACTTATTCCGCAACTGCAAACCGCCCTGCCACAGCGGGCATTGAAGGATACGCTGCAGCAGCTGGGGGAGTTGGTGGATAGCTACGATTTTGATCGCGCACAGGAGCAACTGGTGCTCCTGTCCAAAATACTGACGGATATTCCAGATGAATGAAGAGAAGCCAAAGATTCTGATCGTAGACGACGAGAATTTTTACATCGATCTTCTACTCGACCTGCTGAAGGATGACTACAAAACGGTAGTGGCAAAAGATGGAGAGCAGGCTCTGCGCAGGGCGGCATCGGACACCCCGCCGGACCTGATCCTGCTTGATGTGTTGATGCCGGGAATGGATGGTCATGAGGTGTGCCGAAGGCTCAAAATGGAATCCTCGACCCAACACATTCCAATCATCTTTCTCACCATCAAGAGTGAAGTCAAGGATGAGCTGAGAGGCTTCGAACTGGGTGCGGAGGACTATATCACCAAGCCCATGAGCCCTCCCATCGTAAAGGCACGCGTCAGGACCCATCTCGCCCTGAGTCAGGCCCGCCATCAGTTGGCAAACCAGAATCACACTCTGGAGCAGAGAGTCCGGGAGCGTACCGAAGAGCTCAACCGCACCAAAGACGTGGCCATCTACTGTATGGCCAGTCTGGCCGAGACCCGTCATGCGGAGACCGGCAAGCATATCCTGCGCACCCAACGCTACATACGCCTGCTGGCGCAAAAGCTGAAGGAGCATCCACGCTTCTCCCATTACCTGGATGAAGTCACTATTGAAATGCTGTACAAAACCTCACCGCTGCACGACATCGGCAAGGTGGGTGTGCCCGACCGTATCCTGCTCAAGCCGGGGGAACTGAACGCGGACGAATGGGAGTTGATGAAACATCATGCCGAGTTCGGTCACGATGCCCTGCTTCGTGCGGAAATGGAGCTGGGTACCACAGACTTCCTGCAATTGGCCCGGGAAATCGCATATACCCATCACGAACGCTGGGATGGCAGCGGCTACCCTCGTGGACTGCGTGGTGACGATATTCCGATCTGCGGTCGGCTCATGGCCCTGGCCGACGTTTACGATGCACTGATCAACAGACGGGTCTACAAGGGGCCCTTTAATCATGAAAAGTCCGTGGAGATCATCCGTGAAGCCAGCGGCAGCCAGTTCGACCCGGATGTGGTGGAGGCGTTTCTGGCATTGCAGAGTGAGTTCAAACGGATCGCGGTGGAATTTTCCGACGACTGAGCACACTACCAACGACACCGCAAGGATCACGAGTGTCAGCTGCTGGTTCCTGTTATGGCCTCGCGGAATAACGCATCTATCCGCTGTGCCAGTTCATCCTGGGTGTAGGGTTTGTTTAGAAGGTTCGCGTTGAACCTGGCCTGACCGTTGTGAATCATCGCCTTCTCGGTATAACCGGAGGTCAACAGCACCTTCAGACCCGGCCGCAATACCGATGCCCGATCGGCCAGCTCATAGCCGTTGATCCCACCTGGCATAACCACGTCTGAGAACAGAAGGTCTATGACCGGTTCGGCTGCCAGGATTTCCAATGCCTGCTGCGGAGTGTCCGCAACCAATACCCTGTAGCCCAACGCTTCCAGTGAAACCCTGGCCAGATCCAGGAGATTTGTCTCATCGTCAACCACCAGCACTGTTTCATTGCCGCCGACCGGCCGCTTTAAACTCTCTTCCGGAATAGTCATGGATTGCATCCTGCCTATGGCACGCGGCAGGTAGATTCTGAACGTGGTACCTATGCCAGGTTCCGAGTAAACCTTTATGCTGCCGGCGGAACGTTTGACAAAACCGAATACCATGGCCAATCCCAGACCGGTGCCCTTGCCTGACGGCTTGGTGGTGAAAAAGGGTTCGAAAATCTGCTCCTGAATCTCGGGAGCCATACCCTTGCCGTTATCGCTGACCGCCAACTGCACATAGGCACCAGGCGTGAGCCCCGGATTTTGGCTGCAGTACTCCTCATCCAATACACAGTTCCTGGTTTCCAGCGTCAGCTCGCCACCGTTTGGCATTGCATCCCGGGCGTTGATGATCAGGTTGAGAAGTGCATCCTCGAACTCTCCCGGATCGATTTCGGTGAGTTCCGGGTCATCGCAAAGGTGCTGATTAACCTTCACTTCGGGAGTGACTGAACGGGCAATCAGGCTCCCCATGCCCTTTATCAGACGATTCAGATCGCACAATATAACCCTGTTTGATTGGGGGCGTGAAAAACCCAGCAGCTGCCTGGTCAGGTCGGCAGCCCGTTGTGCGGTCCTGCCAATGACATCTATCCGCTGGAAAGCAGCCTGATCTTCGCTTATCTCCCGCTTCAACAGATCCACGTTACCCAGAATTATGCCGAGAATATTGTTGAAATCGTGTGCAATACCCCCGGTGAGCTGACCAATGGCATCCATTTTCTGTGAACGGCGCAGTGCCTGCTCGGTCCGTTTCCGCTCAGTGACATCCTCTCCGTAAGCCTGCATCATCACCACTTCGCGATGATCGTCACAGATAGCTCTGTTGGTCCAGCGATGGTAGCGTATGCTGCCGTCGGCAGCACAGACCCTGTGCTCATGAACCATCAGCGGTCTGTCAGCACTCAGCTGTGCGAGGTTCCCGCGCACCAGTGCTCTCTCATCTTCCGGGATCAGATCGTAGAAGTTGGCGCCAACAAGCTGCTCCTGGGTCATGCCGAAATATTCACAATAGGCATGATTCACAAAAAGGATGGTCCCATCAGGGCGATTGCGGCAGACCAGTGCGGGCAGATCTTTGATTATCGACTGCAGCTGCTCCTTGCTGTCGCGCAGCGCCTGCTCCGTCTGTATGTGCGGCGTGATGTCTCTTAGGATCCCCTCGATACCCAGCAATCCGCCATTTGCATCCAGGGAAAAATGGGCGTTGATCCAGACCCAGCGCAGAGCGCCATCCTTGTGCCTCAACTGTAATTCAAAGTTGTGAACCTGTCCGGTCTCTTTCAGTCTGCCTTGCAGTTTTTCCCAGTGATCGGGATCGGCATGAATCGCCTCCCGGAACACCCTTCCAAGCATCTCCTCCTGCGTGTAACCCAGCAGTGCCTCGACCGAGGGTGAAACAAAGGTGACCCTCCCATCCCTGTCCGTGCGATAGATCAGATCGGAAACATTGGCAAAGATATCCAGGTAGCTTCTTTCGCTCTCCGCAAGCGCATCCAGCAGAACCGTTCGCCCGTGCTCCCGGGTCAGCATCAAACCAAGCACCAGCGTAGTCAGCGGGTACATTATGCTCACCGGCAGGGAGAGTTTGGAGAGAACCGATAGTGCGGTACCGCCGTCGGGAAGCGCGAATACCCAGAGCAGGCTGAGTGGCGTCACCGTCAGCGCCATGATCAATAGCTGTTTAACACCTATCTTCCGCGATCGAATATTGAATCTTGCGGCAAACAGCATACCGGCGATCATCGCCGTGACTATGGCACCGCTGCCCGCAATCATGCCCACCCCGCCGAGATGAATACGAAACCCCACGGCCATCAATCCGGCAACCAACCCGGCCAGTCTGCCGGCGTACGGGCTGGCGAGAAGCACGATAACAACCCTGCCGTCAACAATCACGCCCTCGGCGACATGCATTGGAACCATCATACCGAGGATCGCGATAGCGCCGAACAGCAGGCCCTGCATCAGGGGGAGAACCCGGTTCCGTTGGCTTCGCAGCCGCCTGAGAATCAGGCTGTAAAGAAAGGTGAGCGCAATGAGAAGCGCAAGATTCTCTCCGAACTCGATAAACAGACGAAGGGAATCAGCCACCGGCAATTTCCGCCGCTTGAGCTGGGCTGTGAACAATCGAATAAGGAAGGCCGGTCATCCTGCAATATCCTTTCTCTGTCGGCTGTTATCCATGCCCTGGCTATTGGGCCGATATTAGGAGCATAGAACAGATATGCGATTTCTTCCCGGTATTTATCCCAGGCCCGGACAGTTCCGAACACTGCACACGATCATCATGGGATTGCTGACCTGAAAAAAGGGGATTTGGACGCACTTGCTCCTTGGCCGGCGGCGGCAGGAAGGAGATCAGAGGTCGCTTTTGATATCCGGGATTACTCTTGAGACCCTCTTTGGCGGCATCTTTAAGATATCCATTGATCTCTGCGGCGCTGACCGGCCTCGCAGCCTGGAATACGAAGCCGGTCAGTGATGCGTTGGAGAAATAGCGGAGTTTGTCAGAAGAGTGTCAGCAACGCCGCATTGGTGACTGCAAACACCAGCAGGTAGATTCCCAGCAGGATGATCGAATAGCCGAAGACGAAGTAGAGAATCCGCAACGGAACCGGTGGCGGCGCAACAAGGGCTGCATCCAATCTACCCTCCCCCTCCAGGCGGGCCACCCAGGCTGCATGGTCGTGCCTGGCCTCTTCGAGTGGCATGGTGCCATCGAACATGCCTGCATTGAACGGAAAGTTGCCGGGCCGCCAGTGCTCTACCGTGAAGTGCACGGTAAAGATATGGCCCATTGCCAGCACCGCCTCGATGCGGTGCACCCAGAGCGCGACGTTGAGCATCCAACCCGGCATATAGTCGCTGGTCAATACAGGATCATAGAGCATCAGCCCGGTTACGCCGACGATGGTCAAGCCCCACCAGACCGCCCAATAGTCGAACTTCGCCCACCAGCCCCAGCGCTCATATTTCGGCAGGTCGTTCAGGCCAAAGACCCAACCGATATGGCCGAAGAAACCCTTGATATCCTCCCATTGAAAAACCAAAGAGTTGGCATTGAGCAGCGAGCCGGGAAACTTTTTCCAATCGATGCAGTAGAACAGATAGGGGATGTGCAGCAGCAGTGCGGCAAGCAGCACCAGACCGCCGATCTTGTGCACCTCTAGCGCACCCTGGTAGCCGCCGAACAGCCCGGCAAGCTCGCGCCCCCACTGGGTCTCATAAAACATCCAGGCGACGCCGGTGACCGACAACAGCATGAACAGCAGCATCAGCGTCAGGTGCCACAGCCGGTGCACCGGAGTGAAGCGTTTCAGACGGGTCCGTTGTTCAGGCATGACCTGCACTCCTCTTGAACTTGGCGATCAGGTCCCTCAGCCACCACAACACCGTGTAGGGCAGGAAGAAGACGAACACGCCACCCGCCAGTATCAGCATGAACCAGACGGCGTAATAGAACGCCGGAAAGGTGCTGCGCGTCTCCGAAGCGATCGGATTCGGCTCGTGCACCATATAGGAAGCGAACGAAGGAGATGCTCCCTCGTGGCACTTGGCGCAGACATAGGCATGACGCCGGATCGGATTGAGCGGCGAGTAGTATTGAAAAACACCGGAAACCGGCTGGTTGCGATGACATTGCACACAGCTGATATCCATCCGCAACCCGTGCAGATCCTTGGTCTGCGGCTCGTGGCACTTCTGGCAGCGCACCTGCTGGCTGAAGTCAGCCACGTCTTCGTGCGCATCCAGCTTGAAGCTGGAGCGGCGGATCTTCGGATGGCTCGGCCCTATGCCCCAGAGACGCTCTTCACCGCCGGGCAGTTGCTGATAGAAGCGGAACGAACCCGGCAAGGTATCCTGGTCGCGGAAGAATCCGGTAGCGGCCAGATCTTCGGGGGTATTCATGGCCTGCCCGAACACGGGCGAGGCCATGAGAAGTGCTCCCAGCAGAGAGATTATCGTGTGACCGACAGACATTGGTTTTCCCTCCCGTGGTTAAGTTACGGTCAGGTCACTGTTTGGTCTCGGTCATCTCTCCGGCGGCAGGCTGCCTTTTGGTCAAGGCATCCCAACGCTGCTGTAGATCGGCCAGATCGTCATTCTCGTGCTTGTGACAGGTCTGGCAGGAGTTCGGGACCTTGGTCTCGATGGTGTCCTTCGGCAGCAGCACCGTGAACACGTGGCTGCGGATGTCGCCCGACTCGGCGCTCTTGGCGATCCTCGGCATGTGACAGTTGGCGCAGTTGCCGAACGAGTGGACCGAATGAGAACCGACTTTGGCGGTCTGCTCATGGCAGGAGACGCAGAGCTGGTCCCCCTCGACCTTGGTCTTGCTGCGGAACAGCGGATTGCCGAGTTGATGCACCACATGACAACTCACGCAGCTGACGCCGCTATCGGCATGCTTGGACTTGGTCCAGTCGATATACTGCTGGTGGTGGCCCTTGGAGAGACCCGTTTCGTAGAGGTGCTTGTCACCCAGTTCAATCGATTTGAAATAGGTTTCCAGCGCCTTGCCCGGCTTGTAGCCCACCGGCCAGCTTGCCCCTTTGGATTTGGTCGAGCTTCCGCGGTTGTGGCAGGAGCCGCAGATCTGGGTGGCGACACCACCGGTAAGCTTGCTTGGATTGACGATGGTGGCACGCTTCTCGAAAGTCTCGGTGGCGGGCAAAGCGGCATGGTGTGATCCGGGACCATGGCAGGCCTCGCAGCCTACGCCCGGCTCAAGGAAAGTCTCTTTATCCAGATCGACGCCGGTGGCATGACAACCGCCGCACTTCTGCAGCCAGGGTCGTTGATCCCAATCTGCCTCATGGTAGTTGACCCAGACGCCGGAATCGATGTTGAACTGAGTCGGGGCGATATAGTACTTGCCGTCCTTCTGCACCAGGTAGCGCTGTTTCCACTGGCTGCCGATCGTGTACTTGACATCCTCACGCTTGGGATAATAGACCTGATCCGCCGGAACTTTCAGCTTGTCCTCGATCTTTTTGAAATCCTCCTTCATCGCCTCCTGGTCGATTTCGGTAACCAGCACGTCCTCGTTTTTCGAGACATCCTGCAGCATCTTGCTGTGCAGTGTTCTCTTCCAGGCATCGTAGTGCTCCAGGTGGCAGGACCTGCATACGTCCGAACCGACGTATGTCTTGGGTTCCGACAGAAGCTTCTTCTAATCGAGTGTCTGAGCCACAGCCGACTGAAAACAGAATGCCAAGAGAGATACCAGAAGAAAAACAAAACGGGACACGAGCGCCATCAACTTAACTCCCCAATATCCTTATCGTTATTTAGATTTATATATCGGAAACCGCAGTAAACAGCAAAGTGATCGGCTGCGGAAATGTTCGGAGCAAAACATCAACTCTTGCGGCTGTAATCAAATCATGCTCCTACCACATTTAACAAGTGGTATTAAATCCACGCCGGAAACATATAGGTGGATTTTTGATCTGTATCAAGTGGAGACAGCTGGGCACCCTTGTCAGGTACCTTTTCACTACAGAAGTGAGACCGGGAGTTCATTCTGATTAGGTGTAGAAACAGCCTGGCGCTAACACGCCTGCCGGGAACATTTAACACGCGTGGCGGTATTGGCCGGGGAGAGAGCCGGCCAGGGTATCTTTATCCAACTCTGCGGAGACAGGAAATTCCAAATAGTCCAACCTGTAGCCTTTGCTCATGGCCTTTTTGATCCGAAAAAACTGCCTGAAACGTTTTTATTTGAAATTTCCTGTTGACATACTCCCGCCTGTATCCTTCAATAATTCAAGTGATCTATTGAATTTATGACAGTTTAATAACCAAGTGAAGAACATTTTTGAATAGAGCCAGGCAATACGGGAACCTACCGGCATACCGCAACCGGCCCCAAAAGGCGGGTGTACAGGATACTCTTCCGGCCAGCTACCCGGGTTGGGTTATGCTGCTCTCCATGGCCGCCTTCAGCCTGGCCTTCCTCGGCTGGTTCAACGAATCCTGGCTCTTTCTCTACGAGAGCCCCATCTGGCTCAACCGCTATACCGAATACGCCGTTATCCTTGGCTTTGGTCTGTGGCGTATCCACGCCGAGCAGAACCCTTATACCCGCAAACGTCTGATCATTCTGGTGGCAGTGGTCACCGGCTTCTGGTGGCTGATCCCCTGGCTGATGCCGGTGTTCGAGCCCTACACGGGTTATGTGTGGAATCAGCCGGTCTTTCCCGCCCTGCACACGCCGGGCACACTGACCTTCTTTGTTACCCTGCTGCTGGTGTTTCTGTTCGGCCGCCGGATCATCTGCGGCTTCGGCTGTCCCTGCGTGGGCATCCGGGAGACCGTCGGTTTTCCATTCCGCCGCTTCTCGCTGCGCGGCAACCGGGCCTGGCGGCTGCGCCACACCAAGTGGTTTTTTTTCATCTGGTATGTGGGGGTGATGGTCGCCACCCAGTTCCCGCCCAACTCCTGGACCGCCACCCTGGTGGGAATGTTCGGACTGGTGGTGGGACTCACCTATTTCGGCAGCTTTTTCATCGTCCCCCTCACCGGCAACCGCTTCTACTGCCGTTACCTCTGCCCGTTCGGCGCCACTTTTGGCTTGCTCAACCATGCCGGTTTCTACGGCATCGAGATGGACACTGAACAGTGTGTCGACTGCCGGCGCTGCGAACAAGCCTGCGACATGGGGATCCCGGTATGGTCGCAGGGCAGAGAGACGGGAAAAGTCACCGGCCTTGAGGATTGCATGGGTTGTGCGCGCTGCATCATCTCCTGTCCCACGGATGCACTGGCGATACGGGATGTGCGCAACCTGCTGCGACCGGCACTACAACAGAATGCCAGCCATCTGCTGAAGCGGCAGAACCCCACCCTTCCGCGGCCGGAGCCCGCGCATCGCCCGGTCGCGGAGCGGCTGGGCGATTGGCATGAAACAGAACGGGCGCTGTCCCTGGAAGAGATCAAACGGCATGCCGATCGCTGCCTGGATTGCGGTGATCCCGGTTGCCGTAATGCCTGCCCGCTGGGCAACTTCATTCCGGACTGGCTGGAGGCGGCCGCCAAGGGAGATTGGCAGCGTGCGGGGGACCTGGCCCATGCGACCTCACCCCTGCCGGAGGTGTGTGGCACCATCTGTCCTCAGCACCGCCTCTGCGAGGGTGGCTGCACGCGCTCCCTGATGGAGGGGGCGGTCAGCATAGGCGCCGTCGAGCGAAGGCTTGTCGATCAGGCGCTGAATGCCGGCTGGCATCCGCCATCTCCCGCACCCCGCAGCGGCCACAGTGTAGCCATTATTGGCGCCGGCCCCGCGGGGCTGAGCTGCGCCGAACGGCTCAACCAGAGGGGTGTTGCGGTCACGGTCTACGATCGTGCGTGCGGGATCGGCGGTCTGCTGCGCTACGGGGTTCCCGCATTCAAGCTCGATAAGTCCCTGCTCGATCGCCGCCAGGCCCTGCTGGAACGGGCAGGTGTCCGCTTTGTGCTCAACACACCGGTGGACCAGCTTCTGCTGTCCCGGCTGCTGCAGAACCACGACGGAATCTTTCTGGGCCTTGGAGCTCAGCAGCCCCGCACCGTCGAATTGCCGGGACAGCAGCTGGCCGGCGTTGAGCAGGGTCTCTGCTGGTTGGAGAGGATCAACTCCGGCAAAAGAGTCTCATTGCATGATCGGCGGGTGTTGATCCTGGGCGGCGGAGATACTGCGATGGATTGCGCCCGGACGGCGCGGCGCCTGGGCGCCGCTGTCACCCTTGCCTACCGCGGGCCGGAAGAGGCTCTGCGTGCCTCACCCAAGGAGATCACCCTGGCGCGTGAGGAGGGGGTACGGTTATTGCTGGAGCATATCCCGCTCCACCTGGAAGGTGAAGCGCGGGTCAGCGGCGTGCGCTTTCATATCCCTGGTGGCAGCCGTCTGATTGAGAGCAGACTGGTGATTCTTGCTTTCGGGCAGCAGCCTGCCCCACCCCTCTGGCTGGACCTGTTTGGCATCGCCACAGATAAGCATGGCAGTATTTCGGTTGATGAACGGGGACATACCACCCATCCCCGGATCTGGGCCGGTGGAGACAACACCCTCGGCCCAAACCTTGCGGTCAATGCCATTGCAGCCGGCCGCAGCGCGGCGGAAGGCATATTGGCCCAACTGCGCATCTCCCTCCGCCAACGGAGACGTGCATGAATCGGTACCTATTGCTGCTATTGTTCGTCCTGCCACTACCTGTGCCAGCCAGTCACGGCTGGTCGGAAGTCGATATATGCAAGCTTCACGAGGAGAGACTGCCCCCGGGCCTGAACGCGGAATCACTCCCCGATGCGGTCTCCCGGGGAGCCGTGCTGCTTGCACGATATTGCACGCAATGCCACAACCTGCCGGGGCCGGATCGCCACACCGCCGGTGGGTGGCGGGAAGTGACCTCCAGGATGTTCATGCTGATGGAGGTGTCAAATCGTTTCGGCGGATTGATGGGTCGTGTGGATAAGCTGTCACATGGAGACCAGGGCGTTTTGCTGGACTATCTGGAGCGCCATGCGGCAGATTCGGTGGCCGCACAAAACCTGTCGGCACCGGAGTCTGGAGAGAACCCCTGGCGGGCCCGTACCCTGACGCTGTTGCCGCTCCTGCTGTTGACAGGGCTTGGTCTTCTGCGGTGGCGGTTCACTGACAGACCTGGTCATTGACCATGCGCCGCCGGTTGATCCTGCTGCTACTTCCTGTCGCCGCCCTGCTGTCGGTATCCGCCGGCTTCGTCTATGTCCAGTGGAGCAAGGGGGGCCCAGGAAGCGGCCTCTACTCCCGCTACTGGTCGCCGGATCCCGTGCAGGGCTACTGGGATCCGGACAACTTCTACCGGTCACCCGACAGCGTAAGCGGCGTATTCGATGGCAAACTGTGCGTGCAATGCCACGAGGGTATCACACCGGGCATAGTCGCCGACTGGCGCGCCAGCCGCCATGCCCGCGGTGACAATCCGGTCTACTGCAGCAACTGCCATGGCAGCGATCATCAGCAGTTGCACATGCCCACGCCCCTGGTGTGTGCCAACTGCCATGAAAAACAACATGATGCGTTCCTGGATGAGGCACGTTATGGTTTCCCCAGCCATGTGCTGGCCATGGAACGGGCGGTGGACGCACCGCACTTCGCAGACAAACCGAAGGCCGAGGTGCAATCCTGTGTGCAGTGCCACTCAGTGGCCACCAAGTGCGACTCCTGCCACACCAGGCACCGTTTCGATGCCGCCGAAGCGCGGCGTTCAGAGGCTTGCATCACCTGTCACTCCGGACCACCCCACCCGGATGATGAAACCTACTTCGCCTCCGCTCACGGCCAACTCTATCTTGCCGAAGGGAAGAATTGGGACTGGTCGAAGCCGCTGATCAAGGGAAACTACAGGGCACCGACCTGCGCCTACTGTCATATGGACGGCGGCAGGCACCAGGTGGCCCATAAGTCACTGTGGAAGTTCGGCCTGCGGGAAATCAATCCCCACACATCGCAGAACAGCGTGTTGCGCCGGCGCTGGATCGATCTGTGCAGCGATTGCCACGAAGAGAGACAGGCAACCCAGTGGCTGACTGAACTTGACGGGGAGCGCAAAGCGGCCTGGCACAAGCTCTATCAGGCCGAAACCATGCTGAAGAAGTTGCGCAGCGACGACCTGATACGGCCCTCCGCCGACGAGCGCCCTGACTATCCGATGGGCAGTCTGTGGCCGAGAGAGCGCATCGGTTTTTTCGAGGGCCAGGCTTCGGCCTTCTACAACGTCTCCGCCATCGAACGCGACTATTTCGAGATGTGGTATTTCGACAGTCTCGGGGCCTATAAATCAGCGGCCCATGGGGATGCCGCCGGAGTCAGGGAGGGGCACCGGAAAATGGCCGCCTCGCTGGACCGGATCGAATCCAGGGCCGGCAGGTTGCGCCAGCTCGCTAAAACAGCGAAGGAGAACGAACTCTCTCCGGATCTTTCCGGGCTTTGGAGCAGCGGCGCCTATACCGACCACAACCGGGAGCACAATTGATGCAAGCGGTTAGCGCTGGCAGATTAGCGTCTTTAATCTTTCTGCTGGGAATGCTCGTCATGCCGGCAACGCCTGCTTGGGCTGCAGCGCCGGCAACAGAGGGCCCTTATACCGACAAGGAGTGCACCGGCTGCCACACAGAGCGCGATCCTGAGTTGACCAGGCAGTTACGTTCGAGTCGCCATGGGCCTGAATCGGGCCTCGGATGCACGAGTTGTCACGGTGACCGGCATTCTGCCGCGGTTATCAAAGCCAGGCAGAACAGTACCTGCTCAGGCTGCCATGAGGGGCCTGCCAGTCACAGCTACGCCACATCGAAGCACGGCGTTATCAGTACGCTGGAATTAACCGAACAGGATTGGCGCAAGCCCTTGGAGGGCGGCAACTACAGGACTCCCGGATGCAGTTATTGCCATCTCCATGATGGCAACCATGGTGACACCATGGCGCTTGAACACGGCCCGGAATTGCGGCACTGGATCTGTGCCGGATGTCACAGCCCCCGTTATGTCCGAGAGCAGTTTGCAAATGCAAAGCGCCAATTGGAAATTGCCGATCTCAAGCTGGAGGAAGGGAGTGCGCTTATCGCCACGATAAGTGATGGTAAGTCGGATGCGATGTCCGAATTAGGGCGGTCATTGCAACATCATCGAAAAAACGTCCTCTATGGCGTGGGCCATCAGTCACCCGACTATCAATGGTGGCTCGGTCAACCGGCCCTTGATAGCGATCTGATACGGATTCGTGAGGCCATTGGTCGATCGATATTCCGGAAAGCTCCGGGGGAAGAGCAATAAACAGACACCTCTCCATATGGCAGCCGGAAACAGAGGACGGTGATTGGCGGGGATACCCCAACCGGCGAGGCAGGCATCTCTGTACCCTTTTCAAGGCCTATTTTATCAGCGCACGCAGGTGCCGTTTGGTATGTGGGCTGGCCACCGCAAACCAGACCATCGCCAACACCTGCAGCGACAGGACCCCGCTGAAGGCTGCCTGGTAGGCTGCGGCCGGATACCGGCCCGGTGACAGGGGCGGCCAATGTCCGATGACCCAACCCATCAGGCTCTGCAACAGAAAGATGCTGACGAAGGAAAACAGATTAATGGTGGTGTTCACCCGTCCCGACAGGGCGCGGGGGAAGTGTTGGGAGAGGACAGCGTACTGAATGATGCCGGTGGTGCCGACAAAGCCGAAAGCCACCCAGGTGGCGATCAGGTTGTCCGTCGTTGGAATCTGTATTATCAGCCACTGCACCCCCTGAAACGCCAGCATTCCCGCCACCGACAGCCAAAGAGGACGCACCCCCACCCGGTCGAGGCGGGTGGCCAGCCACCCCATGCCGAGAAAACCGGTCACCATCGCCAGGGCTATCAGGAAAAGGGTGTCTGCCGTCTGTTCACGACTCATGCCCGCCACATCCTGCAGCCATGGGCCGGCCCAGAGGCTCTGGATGGCGATGAATCCGCCTTGGGAGAGCATGGTCAGTGGCGCAATGCGCCAGAAGAAGGCATCTTTCAGGATTGTCGTCAATCCGGCCCATTGCCGCTTGAGTGATTCGGCCGGCGGCTGTTCATTGTGTTCTGGCACGAAGCGGTAAAGCACCAGCGCAGAGAGCAGAAACAGCGCCGCCAGAGACCAGAATACCCCACGCCAATCGGTGAAGGAGAGCGCCAGCTGAACCGGTCGTGTTGCAGTGAGCGCCCCCAAGCCACCCGAAGCGAGGATCACGCCGTTGATGAGCGGCAACTGTTCGGGCCGAAACCAGAGGGTGAAGGTTTTGAAGGCGGCCATCAGACAGGCTGAGACGCCCAGACCAATCAGCGCCCTGCCGACCAGCAGGGTCAGAGCGGATTCGCCCAGCGCGAACAGGAGCGCCCCGGCGGCCGCCACCAGCAGCAGCAGCGATTCAATCTTGCGTGCACTGTAACGATCAAGCAGCAGACCCAGGGGCAACTGGGCGGCTGCAAAGGTAATGAAATAGGCAGCAGTCAGCAGGCCAAGCGTTTCGGCGCCAAGCGCGAGGTCGGCAACCAGGTCGGAGGCCAGTACAGCATTGACCACCCGGGCGAGATAGGAGAGGTAGTAGCCCAGCGCAAAGGGAATCAGTATGCTGGCCAGTGCGGGCCGCAGAGTGTCTGGCGGTATATCCGGATGATTCAAGGGGTGGTCCCGGCACGGAAAACAGCTTTCGACTATGCCTGTTGCCCTGCAGTGAAACAAGGGGCCGGAACCGAATGGCACATATTTATGCGGACACGGGTTGTTTCTGGAGGAAACGTCAGTGGCATGTGACCCACAGGGATGTGGGAAGTTAGAGCAACGCAGGAGCAGTTGCCGAGATGCCACTATCGAGCCTACGTCGCACATGGACGTGCAAGTGCCGCGTAAGGCAGGAGCCGAGAGCGGCCATGGATGTATTCACGGCGTTTTCCGGAAGAAATGACCTGTGTCGGTAAGTCGACTGCTCAGCAATTACCGTTAAGTAAGTGCCATTCACGCCAGAACCGAATTCCGACCCGCGAGACAGAGGCGATGCATGCTCGATTTCAATGAGATGGTGATATTCGTGAAAGTGGTGGAGACACGCAACTTCACCGCAGCCGCGAAAGCACTGGGGCTGCCCAAGTCAACGATCAGCCGCAAGATCAGCCAGCTGGAAACCCGGCTCGGTGCGCGCCTGCTCCAGCGGACCACCCGCAGTGTGCATCCCACGGAACTGGGCGCCCTCTATTATGATCGCTGTGCCCGGCTGGTGGCAGAGGCGGAGGAGGCCGAGCTGGTCGTCAGCCAATGCCAGGAGACACCGCGGGGTCTGCTGCGGGTCACCATGCCCGTGGATATAGGTATTGCCATCATGCCGGCGATTGCCGGCCGGTTTCTGACCCGGTATCCGGAGATTCATCTGGAAGCAGATGTCTCTGACCGGTACGTGGATCTGGTGGGTGAAGGCTTCGATATGGCAGTGCGGGCCGGCAGCCTGGCGGATTCCACGTTGGTTGCACACCGTTTCTATTCCGACAGGATCAGGCTTTGTGCCAGCCCCGACTACCTTGCCCGCTGCCCCCCGCCCGCAACACCGATGGAATTGGCGGAACACGACTGTATCGTCTTCGATTTCGGCCAGCCACGACGCTCTCTTCAATTCACCGGCCCGGAGGGATCCGTGGAGGTGGAGATGCAGGGCCGCCTGAAGGTGAATAACTTCAATGCACTGCGCGGCGCCTGCCTGGCGGGACAGGGCATTGGCCTGTTGCCTGAGTTGCTATGCAGGGATCAGCTCGCCAGCGGTGATCTGTTGGCAGTGCTGGATGAGTGGCGGCTGCCCGAGGGAGGCGTCTACGCGGTCTACCCATCTCCCCGTCACCTGACACCGAAAGTCCGCGCACTGATCCAATTTCTCGATCACCACTTCCGGCAACTGCCCCACTGATCTGCGGGAGCAGCGGATCGTATCAGACCCCAAGCGCTGATTGTTCCAGATATGGAACATAGATATTCAAATAGACTATCTAATATCGAAACAGGAACAATGATAGTCTGTGCTTCAATTTTAAATCAGACCTTGGAATTCAAGCCCATGAAAATTTTGCTGCACATCGACACCAGCGCCCGTTTCGAGGGCTCTGACTCCCGCCGCCTCAGTCAGCGGTTTGTGCGTACCTGGCTGGATAATCACCCGGATACGCGGGTGGTGGAGCGGGACCTCGCCAGCAAACCTCTTCCACATCTCGATGAGGAGATACTGGCCGCCATGATGACGCCGGCAAACCAGCACGATCCGCACCAGATGGCCATAAACCGTCGGATCGACCTGCTGGTGGAGGAGTTTCTGGATGCTGACCTGGTGGTGATCGGGGCACCCATGTACAACCTGGGTATCCCCTCGACACTCAAGGCCTACATCGATCACATCGTTGTGGCCGGTCGAACATTTGCCTATACCGAGAAGGGTGCCCAGGGCCTGGTGGCGGACAAACCGGTCTATGTGATAACGGCACGCGGCGGTGTACATGCCGGCCAGCCTTCGGACCAGCAAACTCCCTATCTGCAGACCTTGTTCAATTTTCTGGGCATCCACTCAGTGAACTTTATCCACTCGGAAGGGCTCAACATGGGAGAGGCAATGCGGGCTCAGGGTATTGAACTGGCGCATACGGAAATCGCCCGCCATGCCGCTTGAGCGCGTTGCAAAGGGAGAAGATCGGATCATGTTCCTGCGAAATACGGAATCCAACTATGGCGCCGTCACTATTGTTATCCACTGGCTGATGGCGTTGCTGATCATTGGATTATTTGCCCTTGGCCTCTATATGACCGGTCTCGACTACTACCATCCCTGGTACAAAAAAGGTCCCGATCTTCACCGCAGCCTGGGTGTGCTGATGCTGCTCATGCTGCTGCTGCGACTGCTTTGGCGCAGCCTGAATCCGATCCCCCGGCCGTTGGGGCGCGATCCAGCCTGGATGCACCGGGTGGCTGCCGCCGTACACGGGGCACTCTATCTGCTGCTGTTGGCTATTGCGGTCAGTGGCTATCTGATCTCCACCGCCGATGGCCGCGGAATCCCGGTCTTCGACCTGTTTATCCTTCCCGCCATGCTTCCGCCCGTGGAGCAGATGGCGGACCGGGCCGGTCTGGTCCACCAATGGCTGGCTTATATTCTGATTGGGCTGGTGGCTCTGCACGCCCTGGCTGCCCTGAAACACCACTTCATAGATCATGATGCCACATTGATGCGCATGCTGGGGCGACCGGCAGCCATGGATGGGCGGTTTGATATTGACACCAACACATCTAAGGAGATGACATGAAAAAACGACTGTTTATGCCCCTGATTGCCGCCGCCGGCATTGCGCTTTCCGCGCCGCTTTCCGCCGAGGAGTACCTGATCGATACCCAAGGCGCCCACGCTTTTGTGCAGTTCAAGATCTCTCACCTGGGTTATAGCTGGGTGATCGGTCGCTTCAACGACTTCAGGGGGAGTTTCAGTTATTACGAACAGAATCCCGCCGCATCCAAAGTGTCGGTAACCATCAACACCGCCAGCGTTGACTCCAACCATGCCGAGCGCGACAAACATTTGCGCAGTGCGGATTTTCTGGAGGTAAACAGTTTCGGTACAGCCACCTTCACCAGCACATCCTTCGAGGAGCAGGGCAATGGCAAGGCGCTGTTGAAGGGTGATCTGACACTGCACGGCGTGACCATGCCGGTGACGATCGACGTGACCCACATAGGTGCCGGCAAGGACCCCTGGGGGGGCTATCGCCGCGGCTTTGAAGGCACCACCCGATTGGGCTTGAAGGATTTCGGGATTCCGAAAGACCTGGGGCCCGCCTCGCAGGAGGTCGAGATCTTCCTCTCCATCGAAGGTATTCGACAGTAAGGTACAAATTGCCCTCCGATGACCCGGTTGCCGGGTCTTCGGAGGGACTCTCATTGGTTTCAATTTACCGGCATATTGCACCCAATCTGTTTTCCCACATCTATCTGTCTGAACGTCTGTTTGCAAGCATACAGCGAGGCTTGATTCCGGACTTTGGTGATCATCCAGTTGGAATCCACATCCCCCAAAGCAGATGGCATTGTCAAACCACTGCTGACCTCCTTCTTTTGTTGCAAATTGAAACATTTGATTTCATTTTGGAACACATGACCTGATTGCCGGCAAACAGGGCATTTCCCGCCATAAATAGGGGTAGATTCCGGAAAAGTGTTGCATTTTGCAACCCTCTCATCTATCATACGATTCTGAACCCATTTATAATCAATAAGTTGGGGACCGCGATCTGGCACAATCGTTGCCATAAAACTATGAATAATAATTTTAGCTGTACCTTGGGGTTATCCAGATGAGGTAAGAGCTCCCCAAGCATATAAACCATTCCACAACAAATAATGAGGGGGGTGAGCTGATGCGCAAATTTCTTTATGCCGCGGCTGCGGTGGCAATCACTTTTGCAGGTGGATGCACCACCACGGAGAAGACAACAGAGGCCGATTCTGCCGCTGCACCTAAAGAGGCTGAGAAGATGCATCCAGCCGTTAGCGGGCCAAAGCGCTACGAAGGAGCACTGGCCGCAGCCGACATTAACAAGCCGAAAAACGACTACAACATCACAATAAATTATGAGCTGGGCATGCATTGCACTGGCTTCGATTTCAGTTACTGCTGCGTGCTCCCTCCCTACAATTCAGTCCAAAGTCAGATTATTAAAAATGCCACGGGTAAAAAGAGATATCCCGAATTGCTCGAAGCTGACGAAAATGATCCTGGTGTGGTGGTTGATGGCACGAAACGTATGCGCCTGGCCTATGGACACGTCGACAACACCTACTCCGAAGGCAACAAGCTTAAATACTGGAATGTTCGCTACGACGTAAATGGCGATGGAAAATACACCGATAACGAAAATGTAGCCAACGCCTACTTTACGCACCTCTATGTCTATAAGGATCTGAAGGGCACCAATCCGAAGGGCACCAGCAAGGACAGCGAAAAAGCTTTCGTCGGCATCCAGGTCCCCATTCCCAAGGATAACGGGCCGGCAGGCGCCGCAGTGGCCAGCCCAATGAAGAATGGTCATCTGCACTACACCGGTAAAGAAGGCACTATCGTCTATACCAAGTCACCCGTATTGGATAATGTGCCGATTGTCCTGACAAATCCGGGAATCTGGGACGCTCTGGGTCTGCCGCTGACCCCGTTCAGCGACACAGCCGCTTCCAAGGATTTCCTTACTTTGGTTGAAAGCGACATCCAGCCCTTCCAGGAAGCCTGGGTGAGCCTGGTGGACGCAGACAACGGTTCGCCGGTGCTGGACAGCCATACCGGAAAGCCGATCACCTTCGTCGGCACCAACCCAATTGACGTGCCCAACTGTGCAAACTGTCACGGTAATGATCGCGCCAACGGCGACAAATACCAGTTGTACAGACAGGAGAGGGCGTTCTGGAAGGGTCTGGGAGCCTCCGACTGGATAGCCGATCTAAAGGCGACATCCATTTCAATCATGGAGATGCACGACGATCATAACGGTACCGATTTTCTGAAGAACTACGATCCTAATGGCCGTTCCACAGATAACCGCATTGGCCGTGATCCGGTGCTGTGCCAGAAGTGCCATGCGGATAACGTCATCGGCGTATTGGCCTCCAGCACATTCAAGGATAAGGATGGCAAGGAAAAAACCATTCCGCCGTTGACCCAGGCCATACATACGGTTCATCAGACCGAGGCACCCATGCCCGACCATGAAGGCCGAAGCGCGGCCTGCCAGGGGTGCCATCCGGCGCACCGTCAGGACGGAAGTATGGAGGGTTATCCTATCACCCCCGATGGAAAGAATGCCTACGCAGCGCGCGACAATCGTGATGCCGCAGGAGGCTGCTATGTGGGCCGCGACGTGCACTCCAATCCAAACAAGGACCGGGATGGCGTGGGAACCGATGAACACCTGAATGCCATTGGCAAATGGTTGCAGGCCAACGTCTCACAGATTGGCAACGGTAAGAATGGCAAAGGCCTGTGGTGCACCAACTGCCACAACCAACTCGCGCGAGAACTCTACCAGCGCGACAACATCTCTCAGGCTTTCAAGCAGGAAGGAACCACGCTGCGCAACAAGTCTCTCAAAGAGATTGCAAAAGGGATCGGGGTCGACATGAAGACCCTGGAAGCGATGATGGATCCGAAGGTTGTGCTTGACAAAAAAGGCCATGACACTCCGGAAAAATCGCAGATCCTGGCAACCTGGGCGAAACAGCGCACTGTTCCTGACATCGCAGTCATAGCGCTGCAGGGCAATGGGCCGATGGTCAGCAAGGATGAAGATGGGGATATAAACGTGGTGCCTCTGTCGGCCAACCCCGCGGTGCAGATCGCTTCTCTCACGCTCCCTGAGGGCGCTACCGGAGCTGCCGCGGTTCCTTATGAGGCCGCAACCCACGGACGCGACTACTGGCTGTCCGCCGGTGCTCCTCATTGTGCCGACTGCCATGCAGCGCCTTATGTCGAGGGCCAGGGTGGTGTGGCATTCCCAATCAATCAACCCGGCAAGTACAGCCTGATGCGTTATACCAAGGGTCACGCGGGTCTTGCCTGCCAAGCCTGCCATCAGTCCATCCATGGCCTTTATCCGGTTACAACGCGTGCGGATCTGACCTCCTACCGTCAGGCGACGCAGTACAATCCGGATGGTTCTCACGGGCCGTTTAAGTGTGCCAGCTGCCACGAGACCAATGAGAATGGGGTGCCGTGGATTGCCGACGACGATGAGCACGTGTGGAAAGGCAAACCTATTCTTGAGGACTATGAAGCCGCTGTTTCCTGGATGCATGCAAGTGCGCCGGATCTGGGAGGCAAGATACCGGAGGAATAGGGTTAGCGTACCGCTTTCCATTGAAGTGACTGAAATGGTGGCCGCTTCCGCGGCCACCTTCTTTTTTGTTGTTCGGACCTGTCAACAGGCCTCAGAGAACCCTCCAGATGAAACCGAAATTTCAATCAGTTCACAGCCTGGCATTGGTGCTTTCCTTATTGTTCGGGTATACCCAACCCGCATGGTCAACCGAGATACTGGTCAGTATCGGCAACCTGGAGATCACTGACGCCGATCTTGAACAGGCCATGCGCAGCTCGCCTTATACAACCCAATTCAACGCGCTGGGAGAGGAGGACCAGGCAGCCCTGCGCGGTGGACTGCTGCAGCGACTGGTTGTTTCACGCCTGCTGTTTTTGGAAGCCAAAGCAAAAAACCTGGAAAACACAGATCAGTTCAAGGAGGAGTTGGAACGATTCCGGCTTGGCCTGTTGCACCGGAAATATATGGAACGAATCCGTAGTGGGATCACTGTTCCTGAAGATGTGCGACGCCGGATGAAAGAGGAGTTTAAGGCCAATCACGATGCCTTCAAAGCAGCCGAGTCTGCCTACATATCCGACGAATACAAGAAAGCCAGAATCCGGGAGATCAAACTTCTGCGCGATAAATATCATGTGAGGACCTTTCAAGACCGTATGGTTCCGGGTGCCGCACCGGAATCCGTGTTGATGGAGGGCGACGGATTTCGGATCCACACTTCCGATCTGCTGGCCGGCAGCGAAAAGAACGTCACTCCGGAAAGGATAGCGCACCAGCTGTACATCAGGGCAGAGCTGTTGCTCACCGCTCTTGCCGCCGTGGATGCGGGTATAGATGTATCCGGTGAACTTGAGTCTTTCCGTACCGAGCGGCTGCCAGCTTTGTTGGCTGAGCGTCTTGAACGTGACTGGTTGCCGGATGAAAAACCACTCAATGCCTACTTTGACAGCCATCCTGAGCTTGGGCTTATTCTTGCGCGCCGCCATATAGGGCAAATTGTCCTTGCCACCCGGGAAGAAGCGGAAGCAGTGCGTAAACGCATTCTTGCAGGCGAGAGTCTGTTCGCTCTGGCCGGTGAGTTCAGCATAGATCCCTATGGGCGTAAAAACCGTGGTGACATGGGCTGGATCAAGGAAGACCGCGGCAGCCCCGTAATCAACGCTGCCATAGCACAATTGAAAGATGGAGAGATCAGCGAGGTGATTGAGACACCCCTGGGATTCCATCTGGTAACCATCCTGGACCGCAAACCCGGCGAATCCCGCCCCTATCGTCTGGTCCGAGATAAGGTACGCCAACTCTATCTATCCGAAAAGATGACCTCTTACCTTCAGAGCCTCGAGCAGAAATACCAAGTGGTCTGGCACGTCATTGAAAACCGGCAGGCCTGGAACTGACGGCAGAGTTCATTTTGATGAAAAGGCCCCTGCCACCTGCCCTGCTCGCCGCCGTGCTTTTGCTTGCAGGCATCCCGGCGCCGGCCGAGTACCAGTCGGACCGTCAACCGGACCGCGCACAAAAGGCATCCGACCGGAAATCAGATGCATCAGATACACCCTTATCCGTCGGGGACTACGCCTGGGTCGGCGCCGAAACGAGGCTTCCCGGCCTCGATGGATCCGATTACTCCCTCAGCCACTGGAAGGGAAAGGTGGTTCTATTCAACTTCTGGGCAAGCTGGTGCTCCCCCTGCCAATATGAGATACCGAAACTGGTTGAATTGCAGGAGAAGTATGGTGTGGATGGCCTGCAAATAGTAGGAATTGGGATGGACAAGGAGATACCTCTGCGAAACGTCAGCCGCACTCTGGGCATCAACTACCCGGTACTGGTGGCTGACAATGCGGCCGGTCAAAAATTATTAGACCGCTGGGGCAATACAGCGCAGATTGTCCCCTATAACGTGGTGATCGAACAAGACGGCCGGATTAGCTATATACACGCGGGAGTGATCGACCATGAATTGTTCGGAGACCATATCGCTCCACTTCTTAAAAAAAGTAACAGCACCCATTGAAGACTGAATCACACTTTTCCGTTTACACCTTAGGTGCCATGAAAAACAGGATGTTTGAACACTATCTCAAAAAAATTTTCTTGGTGATTAGCTACTCAATTCCTTTCCTGGACCAGAACATCCGGGTCCGGATATCCTGCTTCTGCCTCCGGTTTGCGGTGTTACCAGGATCTGCGTGCTGATCCGCTCCTTCAAGGCAGGTACGTGTGAAATAACACCGATCAGTTTGCCGTCCCTCTGCAGCCCCGCAAGCGTTTCCAGAGCGGTGTCGAGTGCCTCCTCATCCAGCGTGCCGAAGCCTTCATCCAGGAACAGCGAATCGACCCGGACATTCTTACTGGCCATGTGCGACAGACCAAGCGCCAGCGAGAGGCTGACGATAAAGCTCTCCCCGCCGGAAAGATTCTTCGTGGAGCGGATCTCCCCGGCCTGGTAGTTGTCAACCACGTTGAGCTCCAGCGGCTCTGAGTCGTCATGGATCAGCAAGTAACGGTCGGTCATCTTCTGCAGTTGCCGGTTGGCGTGACCAATCATCATTTCAAAGGTCACCCCCTGGGCAAAGTTACGGTATTTCTTACCATCTGCGGAGCCGATGAGTTGGTGCAGATTTTCCCACCTGATGCACTCTCTCTTCTGAGCCTCGACAGCCGTCTGCCTCTCCATTAACCGCTCTTTTGCAGCTGCGTTCTCACTCAGCTTATGCATGAGACCCGCAATGCTATCGCGCAGCTCCTTCAGCGATTCCTGGTACTCCCTGAATCGGGGTTCGAGCTGTTGCAGGGATTTGTCGGTAATATTTCGGAGCATTTCCGTAGCCAGGCGCGTTTCCCGATCCCTTTGCCTGGCCTTCAGCTCCGTTTGACGCTCATCCAATACACCGGCTCTGGCTGCCAGTTCACTCCTCCGTGCAGAGGGCAGTCTGGCCGCCAGGAACCGCTCTTCATGCGTAAAGCCCAGGGGTTCAAGCGCTGCGGAGAACTCGTTTTCCATTTTTTCCAAATCCGGCTGCCGCTGATCGATACGTCTTTTCAATGTTTCGACATGGGCCGTTGCAGTATGCGTTTTTTGCCGGAGTGTGCTGTGCCTCTCCCTGGCCTCCCTTTCGGCGACTTCGGCATCGTAAATCGCCTGCTGCAGGCGCCGCTCCTCCGCGTCGGGATTTTTCGCGCCGTACACGGCTCTCCGCTCCTCACTCGTGGTGGCGAGTCCTGTTTTCAGGAGTTCCAGGCGTTCCCGCTTCTCAGCCAGGGTCATGCGCTGGGTTTGGATAATGGCATCCAGACGTTTTATATCGCCGTCGTTATCCGCAAGCTGTTTCTCTAAATCCACCTTTTGCTTCACCTGCGCCTGCCATGCCTTCAGCCGCGTTCTGAGGGTTTCAGGCAGGGATGAAATGCCCGCATCTGGGAACTCCATAACGCCCAGAGGCAAAAGTTTGTTCAACACTGCCTGTCTGCATTCGGCAAAATCAGCTCGGAGTTTTTCCAGACTCTCCTTCATCCCGGCAAGAGCTTTCCCGGCGCTCCTACGGTCGCCGGCTGCTGCCAGCTCCGCTATTTCCGCATTGGTCAGGCGGTTGCGGGCCATGCTTTCAGCCTGTTCAAATTTCTTGATGGCGGCCTCCTGATCCTCGGCCTTGTTGATCAGCCTGGTCAAATCGTCGATCTTCTGTTCGGTTTCATCGGGGACAGGAACGTTTCCTTCCGCGAAGGGGTGTCCGGTTGCGCCGCAGAGTGGACAGGGCCTGCCGTCTTCCAGTTTTGCCCGATGCTCTTCAAGCTCCGCTATTTTCGAAATGTAGGCCATTTCACGCAGAAGGGTCTCCTTCTCGGTGCGGTATTCCCGCAACAATCTCTCCCCCAGTAGCCGGCTTAAAATATCATTGCCCTGCTGACGCTGAATTGTTGCCTGCTCCAGCTCCTGCTTCAGAATGCCGCACTGCTTATGACAGTCGTCCAGCGACCTTGCCGCCAGTTCCAAAGCATTCCTGGCCTTTTCATGGTCGGTCTCTTTTTGCAGGATTTCGTTTTGCCTTGAGAGCAGGCCGCCCAACTGCTCTTCGACACCAGCCAGGCCGCTGATCAGCCATTCATCCGCTGCATGCTCCTCGAGGTAGCCCTCAACAAGCTCCAGAGTCTCATCAGCCTTGGCGCGTTTTTCCTTCTCTTCGAGCCGTGCTTTTTTGACCTCATCAATTTTTACCGCATCTTTCCTGCAGTCCTCATCACCTTCCAAAACTGCCTTTTTCTGGTCGGTAAGTTTCTGATCGAGAGAGCGCACTTTCTGCAAAATAGGCGCGGCCGTTTTCAACTCCTCCTTGACGCGAACGGTGTGCATTTCAACCGATTTCAGCGCCCGGGCCTGTTCCCTGACGGAGGACTCCAGTCCGGGAAGCGCCTCTTCCTCGGTTTTCAATGCTGCTCCGTCATCCACCTGTTGTTTGCGGGCGGCGGCGAGCGTTGCGTATACACCATCCAGTGAGGCGGCCCCCAAAGACCGGTTGAGCGTTTCACGATCCGCCTTGAACGCTTCGATGTCGTTTTGCAGCTTGCCCGCCTCATCGGCCAGATTGGTGATCTCCCTCTTCAGACTATCTATATTGGTGAGCCAGGCAATCGCCTTCGCTGCATCAGCGGACTTGGCGGCAAGCTCTGCCTCCTCCTTCTGTCCCGTCTCGAGTGCCTGCCCAATCGCTTCTTCCTGTTCCGGTTCAAGGATCGGTATACTGGCGGATTCAGCCTGGAGAATATTCAGTTTCTCCCGCTCTTCACGCTGGCGCTCATGAACACGTATGGATATCCTGCTGTAGATCTCCGTTCCCGTTATCTGCTCCAGGATCGGGGCCCGATCACCCGCTGCCGCCCGGAGAAACGCATCGAAGCCGCCCTGGGCCAGCAACATGGATCGTGAGAAGCGGTCAAAATCCATGCCGGTGGCCTTTTCGATCTGATCGGCAACCCCTTTGATATTGGACTCAATGACCTCCCCGGAATCGGCATTGGCAATTTCGTGCTTCGGGGCCTGAAGTTCGCCATCCGGCTTCCGGCGTGCCCTGTGCTGGCTCCAGTGGCACCGGTAACGCCCGGTCTGGGTTTCAAACGCCACCTCCGCAAAACATTCGCCGGTCTGGCGGGAGATGATCTCATTGCCGCTCCTGGTCACCCTGTCAAGACGAGGCGTCCGCCCGTACAGAGCAAGACAGATGGCATCGAGAATCGTTGTCTTACCTGCGCCTGTGGGGCCGGTGATGGCGAAGATGCCGTCGGATGCGAAGGCGGGATGCATCAGGTCGATTTTCCATTCTCCAGCCAACGAGTTGAGGTTCCTGAAACGTACCTGCAGTATTCTCATCGACAGCCTTGCTATTCCGCCTGCGGGTCTTCTTCATGGAGCGACGAGACTGTTTCCCGGTAAGCCCGAATCAGCTCCGGCCGCTGCCCTTCGGGCACCGCATGAGCAACCAGGCAGCGCTCGAACACATCATCCGTGTTCAGGTCGTCGAGTGTCTCTTCTGCATGAATCTGTCCAAGTATACGGTCGATAATGCGGTTGTTCTTTATCCTGAGAACCTCCATTTGCGTCCCGGAAATGGTCCCTTCCAGCCGTTCCCGCAGATCACCAATCACCTCCTCGCCTTCATAGATGACCTCCAGCCAACTTTGGGAACCCTTTGCCGTCAATTCGAGAATACGGCCTGAGATGCCGTCCCAGTCTCCGCTGACGCGCTCGAGCTTTTGCAGCACCGGTACGTCGATCAGCTGTACAGATGGACTCTTGCCGTGACCTTCACGCTTATCAAAGGCAACAAGGCAAACACTCTTCTGCTGATCTGCCTCGCCAAACCCCATGGGCAGTGGAGAACCGCTGTACCTGATGTTCCCTTGGCCGTTCACCTTCTGCGGGACGTGGAGGTGTCCAAGCGCAAAATAGTCAAAACTTGCAGGAAAAATCCCAGTCATCACGTGCGCCAGGGAGCCGACATAGAGTTCGCGCACGCCGTCACCGTCGACGGTTTGTCCGCCGGCGGTGAACAGGTGCCCCATGGCAACTATGGGGATATCGGCCCCGAGTTCCCCGCGCTTGCGTTCGGCCAGGGCGGCAACATCGGCGTAATGAATACGGATCCCATCAATCAACTTTCTCTCCTTCTCCTCGACGCTCTCGCCCGCTTCCGCCACACGGATATCCCGATCCCGGAGGTAGGGCACGGCGCAGACAATCAGCTCCGGAGCCTCCCGCTCATCCCGGAGCACCAGCACTTCATCCTCCGGGTCTGCGGCACTGTTGCCGACCACATGGACATTCAGGGCTTTAAGCAGTTCCCTGGGGGCATTGAGAAATGAGGGTGAATCATGGTTTCCTGCGATGATGACGACATGCCTGCAGCATGAGGCGGCCACCCGGCACAGAAACCGGTAATAGAGTTCCTGTGCGCGATTGCTCGGTGTGCTGGTGTCAAAGATGTCACCTGCCACCAGCAGGGCATCTATCGCGTTTCGCTGAACCGTCTCCGCCAGCCAGTCCAGAAAAGCACCGAACTCCTCGTAGCGTTTTCTGCCGTACAGGGTGCGGCCGATGTGCCAGTCGGATGTATGCAGGATTTTCATTGAATATCCGGCTTCAGCAGGTCGCCTGTCCGCAGGCCGGGGAGCCGGGCGAAATCAGGGCGCGCAGATCTTTGTCGCGCACTCCAACCAGCAGCAACTCGCCATCCTCCCCCACCCGGAACTCCCCATAGCGGGCCTGGGTATAAACGTCCGCTGTGCCTTCCTGAAAAAAGAAGGCATTGGTTGCAAACCTCACTTGGCCGTTTCGCACGCGAAACTGCATGACCTTTTCGCCATTACCGGGCGCCTGCCCGTCCAGCAAACGCACAAAATGACCGACTGATCTCTCATCGACACTGACGATGATCCTGCCGTCCATGGACTCCAATTGTGAACCGGTTCTGCCTCCGGATGTCTGCTGGCCGTTCAGGTGGCCACGTATGGCGTCGCCCACCTGGAAACGCAACGCCATGTAGTCACCCTGCATCAGCGAGCGTGGATCGACCGGCGCCAGTTCCAGGAAGACCAGATCACCCTCTCTGAGCAACGTCTCTTTCTGCACAATGGAGAGATTGACAATGCCCAGCACGAGCAGACCTGCAACCGCGGCGATTATGGCAGCCTTAGACACGGCTCTCCTCCCCTGCGGGAAACAGCCATTTCAGGATGAGCCATCGCACCCCAAGCAGTAGAGATCCGGCAGCGGCCAGGATCAAAGATTTGATCAACAGCGTGGCTTCCAGGTTGTAGTAGTAAGCGGAGAGATAAAACAACAGCGCCGCCATGCCCAGACCAACGAGTGTCCGATTGCCATTGGAAAAACCCAACAGAATGATAATGAATCCGGTGGCGACTCCCGGTGCTTTCAGCGAAACAACCGCGATCACTGCCGCCATGCCGAGAACCGCCCACATGCGGGTGGCGGTCCAGCTCTCTCCAGATCGCGACAGCAAACGTCCGACCACGGCGACAAGCAACAACCCGAGTGCCAACTCACCAAGCCAGGCTGGAAAGGCAATCTGAAACGCCTCCTGGTGGGAGCCAAAAAGCTGTAGGGCGTGCCCGAACAGTGCCTGCCCTTCCACCTGCACCAATCCCACTGTCAGGCCATAACCAACCGGGCGCATCATCGCACTCCAGTGCTGCCACTTGAACTCCTTCAGCCAGATCAATGCCACACCCGATGTCACCAGTACGGGAACAACCACCGGCGCACCGTGTAACAGCATGGCGATCGAAAGAGTACAGGCCGCCAGGTAAGCAGCCACCAGCCGTTGAACAAAGTTCGGCATGACTACGGCAATAAAAATCTGCAGCATGGCGGCACTCCACCACAAGCCGCTGCCGCTCCAACCGATCTCTTCGGCCAGGCCAAAAAAGGCCAGCCCCTGCCCGGCGAAACTCACCGCCAGAGCGAACTGTTCATGAAAATCGTTGCGCGCAAGCCGGAACAGAGTGAATGCCGCCACCAGCGCGAGCGAGCCCGCGAAGATCGAAGCGGCATTACTCTCAATGATGAACTCCAGACCGGCGGCGATAAAACCGAGCAGAAACAGAGCCGCGATCCACCCTGATACGCCGAGCATCACCCTCACATACCAGGGAGGATGAATCCTGCTCCCATCCGGAACCGCACCCGAAACCACTCCGGCCTGAACCAGTTGATCCCAGAGCGCGCCGATCCCAGGGTTCATGATTCAAACTCCGCATGGACACGCCTCAACCAATACGTTGCGGCGGTAGACATCCCGATCACGGCCATGGCGATGAACAGTAGTGCTACGGCTTCACCCCGCCCCTCCAACAATAATCGTGACAACAATCCTGTGGAGGCCACGATGAGTGACAAACACCCACCCGCAAGCATGAAGAGATCCGGAACAAGACGCCGGTATACCCGATACAGCGCGAACACCCACAGCGGATAGATAAGCACAATGGCACCGCTGGCCTCATGCCAGTCCAAAATGGTTTGCACCACCAGCGTGGTTGCAGCGGTTCCGCTCGCCAGCGCCAACAGTCGCAATGCCCAGCGCTCGTTCAGCCAGGGGAATCGGTGTGTACTCACCTCCCAGACTATCCAGGCGGCGGTATTCACCCCGAAAATCGTGAACATCAGGGTCTCCTCAGATAAAAGGAACCCAAACATGCCGCGAAATACCGAGAAATAAAGAGACAGTGCGAGATTGATGAGTGCGATCCATACCACCCACAACGCGGCGAAGCGTCCCACCACCGCCCAGGGCAGCATGAGCAGCGCCCAACCGGCGAACAATTGCCAGGCATCGGCACCGGTCTGGTAGGTCTGGCCAAACAGCGCAAGCAATGCGCCAAGCAACAGTACGGCCAACAGCAGCATGGACTTGCCGGACAGGCGCCCGGTGCCCAACTTCCAGTAACCGATCAGTGCCAGTACGATCACCCCCTCCACCAGACCGAACTTTGCAAACCTCCCCATCGCACTCCAGTTGTAGGCAAAGAAGAAAATCACCGCCGCGGCCAAAGCCAGCACACCGGCAAAAAGCAGCAGCCGATCAATGAATCTCCGCCAATGCCGGGCGGTGGGAAGGATCCCGGCGACGGCCAACGCGGCGTCGACGCGATCCGCCGGGATAGCACCTGTTTCGAACCAATGGATGAGAAGTGATCGCTTGCTGCTCATGGAATCGTCGACGAGGTACTTGACCGCAGTGCGCTTACAACTCCCTTTGCCCTGCGGCGCCTATGGCCGGAATGAATCTCCTGCGCATGATATCGAATTGCACGAGGGAGAGAACCCTCAGGAAATTTCGGAAACCGGCTGTGCGGGCTGCATTCACCCTCTTCGACAGGTAACCCGCCGGCGCTCCATTCATCACCTGTTTCTCTGTTGTCTCAACGAACGAAATCGGGAAAATCGGGGTTCCGCCAACCCGGAGCTGCCAGCCTTTCCGCCGGCGGCTTCAGGCGTGATGTATAGTCCATGACAGCCGATATATCGCGCTCGTTGAACCCCTGAATCTGCTTCACCATTTTTTCATCGGCATTGCGCCGTTTTCCATCCCGGATCCACTCAAACTGGCGTACCAGATAGTTGTAATGCTGTCCCTGAATGAGTGGCATGTACTCCTCTTCGTTGCCCTCCCCTTTTCTGCCATGGCAATCCACGCAGTTCTTTTCATAGAGAAATTTGCCGTGTTCCAGGTCCGTCCCGGGACCGAGGCCATTCTGGCTTGTCATTGGCTGCCGGGCCAGGTAAGCAGCCACATCGGCAAACTCCTGCGGCCGCAGGTTTTGCAGCAGTGCGAATGGAACCATGGTGGGCGTATCCCGGTTGCGGGCCATAATATCCGCCAACTGCTTGATGATCACCTTGGCATGTTGTCCGGCCACCTGTGGATAATATCCATCCCCGGTGCCGGAACCTTCCGGCAAGTGGCAGACCGCGCACAACATGTAGACTCTTCGCCCGTTATCGACATCCGGAGTCAGATGAATCGCCGCTTCGATCTGTTTTACCGCCTGGTTAACGTCTTGCGCAGAGGCGGGCTGAATTGTCATCAGCAGCCCCGAAAAAATTGTTCCCAATAACAGTCTAACCATCCTCCCTCCACCTTATCCGATGTGAATGTATCAAGGTTATTCCCCATTATTGTTGGGTAGATTAGCGTACCTTCCTATCGGAGGGAAAGGGGAATTCTCCACCTGACGGGTCTCCCCGAGTTGCATTATTCAGGTTGCATAGTCAATAAAAGATCCTCAAGGACGCATGCTGCGGGCGGCACGCCCACAGCGTTCAGGCTGCATTTTCGCTTCATTTTGCAAGCTGTGGGTGAGAACACCGCGTCATGGCGTATACTCGATCAGTATGGAGCGGCGGGAGTCCGCTGTTGCGCTGCACGGAACTGTGAAGGGTGAAGCCAGGCATTCGTTTGATAATTCTCCTGTTGATGGTCTGTTGTACGTCGATCATGCCCACTCGGGCGGCGTCGCGCGTCGGATTGTTCATACCCCACAATGAGAACCGCTGGGAGGAGTTTTCCGGGTTTGCACAGGCGGCAGCCCAGGCCATCGGGCTCAATCTCAAGGTCTATACCGCAGGACATTCGACGGATCGAATGCTGGAGCAGGTCCGGTTTGACCTCAACGAAATCGCAGGGCAGATGAAATCCGGTATCGGACTGACACCGAACGAGCGCAGCTGGATCAGGGAGCACCCGCTCGTCAGCGTGGGAGCGGTGCCGGACTGGGCGCCTTTCGACATGGTCGATGACAAGGGTGAGTATATCGGCGTGACCAGGGATATTATCGACCTGATCGCACAGAAATCGGGCCTGCGATTCGTCTTTAAAACCGACACCTGGAGCAGGCTGCTCGAAGGCATTGGGAAAGGTCAATATGACCTGCTCGGATCGGTTTACTATACCGCCGAAAGGGACAGGTTTCTGATCTATACACAACCCTATTTCGAGGTGCTGGACTATTTTTTCGTACGCGACGACCTCGATGTCCGCAATCTCAGCGATCTGCAGGGTATGCGGGTGGCGATGCCACGCAGCTATGCGCTCGCGGACAAGCTGGAGAAATTTTTTCCGCAGCTCGAAGTCGTTCCGGTTGATTCCACGCCGGAAGCGCTCGAAGCCGTTCTGGAGGGACGAGCGGATATTCTCTACGATGCATACGCAGTGCTTAATCATCTTCTGCACAAGCAGAGCATTGGCAGTATCGTCCCGTTTAAGTCCACGCGCCATCTGGGAAGCAGTTTTCTGCATCTCGTCACGCGTGAAGATCAGCCGGTGCTCTCCTCCATCCTGCGCAAAGGCCTCGCCGCAATCACCAGTGAAGAGAAGCGGGCAATCTACAGTCGTTGGCTGGGTACTGGAGCGGAACCGGCGACGGTGGAGCTCAGTGCCTCGGAAAGAGCCTGGTTGGAGCAACATCAGTCGCTGCGGTTTGCCGGCGATCCCAACTGGCTGCCATATGAAGCAGTTGACGGCAACGGAGAGTACATCGGCATAGTCGCTGATCACCTGCGGTTGATAGAAAGCATGCTGGGCGTGCGGTTTGAGTATGTGCCGACAGATACCTGGTCCGAGTCTGTAGCAAAAGCGCGCGAGGGCGGGATCGATGTGCTGTCGGAAACCGAAAACTCCGAGCTGAACACTATTCTGCGCTTCACCAAATCCTATCTCTTAAGTCCGGTGGTTATCGTGATGCAGGAATCCCAGAGATTCGTCGACAATATCGACCAGATCGCCGGCCGCCGTATCGCAGTGATCAGGGATTACGGTTACGTTCCGGAGATACGCGCGAAATACCCGCAGCTTGACTATCACATAGTCGATACGATTCAGGACGGACTGACGGCTGTATCGACCGGCGAGGTCGACGCACTTTTTGCCACTCTGGCGCAGGCGAGTTACCACATCGGCGAGCTGGGCATAAACAATGTACGCATAGTTGGCAGGACAGAATTTGATACGCGCCTCGCCCTGGGAGTGCAGCCGGAGCTCGAACCCCTGGTGCCCCTGCTGAACCGGGCGCTCGATGCCATCAGCAAAGGTCAGACACAGCAGATACTCGACCGCTGGGGCCGTGAGAAGTTTGCCGCACGGACGAACTATCAGCAGATTACCCAAGTCGTGGCAATTGCTTCCGTTGTGCTGCTGCTGATGCTGGCATGGGCTTACTGGATGCGCCGGCAAAAAGAGCGCCTGCGCATTAGCGAAGAGCGCTTTCAGCTCGCCATGGATGCGGCTTGCGTGGGACTGTGGGACTGGAATGCCCGCACCGGGGAGGTTTTTTACAGCCCATTGTGGATGTCCATGCTGGGGTACGCCGAAGGCGAGCTGGCCAGTACCTTTGCAACTTTCTGCAATCTGCTGCACCCGGAGGACCGGGAGCGGACGCTAACCAATAACGAGCGCATGCTCAATGACCCCGAAGTGAAATACGAGCAGGAATTTCGACTGCGCACAAAGGAGGGCGAATATCGCTGGATCCTCTCCCGTGGTCATGTCTTCTCCCGCGATGCACAGGGCAGGGCGCTGCGCGCGCTCGGTACACATACCGATATCACGCGGCGCAAACAGGCTGAACTGGATGTCCATCGGCTGAATCAGAATCTATTGGCAGCGAACCGGCGTTTCGCCATGGCGACTCAGGCGATCGCGCTGGGAGTCTGGGAGCGCTTGAACGATGGCACCAATCGACTTGTGTTCGACGACCGTTTGCTGGAAATCTATGGCTTGGGCTCCAGAGACTATGTCACCGTGCGTGAGTGGTTGCAGCAGGTGTATCCGGAAGACCGCAGATCGGTCACCGATGCTTTGCGCAAAGCGATGCGTGACGGCGGCGACATGCAGGTCGATTTCCGCATTTGCCGGCCCGATCGATCGACGCGTTATATCTATGGTGCGGTGACCGCTATCCCGGCAGCCGATGACGGACCTGATCAACTGATAGGCGTTAACTGGGATATCACGCAGCGGAAGGCCGCGGAGGAGCAGTTCAGAAAAGTGCTGAATGCACTGCCTGTAGCCGTGGTTATCTCGGATGCCGACGGAAAAATCCTGCTGGCAAATCCTCAGGCACAGAAAGAGATCGGCGGCGATACACCCGTGGCGGGTAACCACACTGACGTTTTCTATGCCAAAGAGAAGCAGCGCGAGGAGATTCTCGCCATCCTGCAGCGGCAGGGGAAGGTCGTGATGCACGAGGTGCCATACCGCAGCAGCCGTGGGGAGATCATCGAGGGTATACTCTCTGCCCTGCCCATCACCTACAACGACGAGCCGGCTGTGCTCGGCGTGGTAGTCAATATCACGGAACGCCGCAACATGGAGCGGGAGCTGGCGAGAGCGAAGGAGCAGGCCGAGGAAGCCAGCCGCTTCAAGGGACAGTTTCTGGCCAACATGAGCCACGAGATCCGCACGCCTATGAATGCCATTGTCGGACTCGGACATCTGTTGAGCCGCACTTCGCTTACACCCAGGCAGCAGGATTATCTGGGAAAGATTCAGATCTCCGCGCACTCATTGCTGACCATCATTGACGACATCCTGGACTTTTCCAAAATCGAGGCGGGTCAGCTGCGCATCGAGCAGATCGACTTCGATATCGACGAGGTTCTGGACAACATCACCACGCTTGCCGGAACGCGTCTGGCCGAAAAACCGGTGGAATTCATCTACGACATTGATCCTGACGTGCCGTCACGTCTGCATGGCGATCCGCACCGGCTCACACAAATCCTCACCAACCTGGTGGGCAATGCAACCAAGTTCACCAGTGAGGGCGGCATTATCGTCGGTATCAGAAAGATTGCTGGAGATGCGCCGCTGAAGCTGCAGTTTACGGTAGAAGATACAGGCATCGGTATCGCGGCGGACAAGATCGATAAGCTTTTTTCGCCTTTCATTCAGGCGGACGGCTCGACCACCCGCGAGTATGGCGGCACCGGCCTAGGGCTTTCCATCTGCAAGCAGTTGACAGATCTCATGGGTGGAACCCTGGATGTGCACAGCACGCCTGGAAAAGGGAGCCGTTTCGAACTGAAGTTGCCTTTCGGAGCTGCCGAGCAGAAGGGTACGCGCAGCCGCCGCCATGCCGAAGGACTCAGGGTATTGCTGGTGGATGACAATCCTATTGCACGGCAGGTCCTGGCCGACCTGCTGCTCTCCCTCTCTTATCGCGTGGAGGTGGTTGCCGGCGGAAAAGAGGCGCTGGAAAAACTGCATGCCACCGATCGGCCTTTTGATCTGCTGCTGCTCGACTGGCGCATGCCTGATGCGGATGGCTTCGAGATCACCCGCTTGATTCGCCAGTCCGGCCTGCGGACCCAGCCCCGCATCATCATGATGACGGCGTACGGCCGCGAGGCGATGGAGCAGGCGCTGGATCTGGATGGTATTGACGGCTTTCTGGTCAAACCCATAACACCTTCGCATCTGCTGGACGCTGTCGCGCAGGCCTTCGATCCAAACCCGCAGGCGACCTGCGATGAGCGGGTAATGCTCGGAGGGGATGATCTGCCGGATCTGCACGGAGAGGTGCTGCTGGTGGAGGACAATCCGATCAATCAGCAGGTGGCAAAAGAGCTGCTTGAACAGATGGGGCTTTCGGTTACCCTGTGCCAAAGCGCCAGACAGGCACTGGATCAGGTACGACAAAAGCGACCGGATGTGGTGTTGATGGATATTCAGATGCCTGACCTGGATGGCTACGAAGCCACGGCGCGTATGCGTCAAATCCCCGGTATTGAGTCTCTGCCGATATTGGCCATGACGGCGAATGCAATGGTGGGGGATGCAGAACGCTCTCTGGAAGCGGGTATGAATGGGCACATCCCCAAACCGGTGGATCCGGCATTGCTGCGTGCAACCCTCAGTAACTGGTTAAGACAAAAGCCCCCGCGGAATGAGCCTGAGGTCGTAATCGAAGGGAAGCGGTTTGCGGCAGGAATATATACGCAGGAAAGCCCGACCGCATCCGGCCGCCATAGGCCGGATGCGGTCGTCGATTTCGCCGATGGCCTGCTGCGAGTCGGCGGCAACCGCCGGATATATAGCAAACTGTTGCGCGAGTTTGTCGAGCGTTACAGTGATTCCATGGAGCAGCTGGAGCAGCATTGCAGTGCAGGCGAGCAACGGAGTTTGGAACACCTGTTGCACACGCTCAAAGGTGTGGCGGGCAGCATCGGCGCGGCCGGTGTTCAGGAGGCAGCAGCAGCGCTCGAACCCTACGCCAAGCGCAGCAATCTGGAAGCTGTCGCTTCCCGTCTGCCCAGGTTCAAGCTGGTCTTTGATCAGGCGCTGGGCGCGTTGCGGGAGTTTCTGTCGCAAGCAGCGGAGGATGCATCGCCGGCGTCAGGATCCGGACAGGCATCAGGCGACGAACGAATAGAAGATCTGCTCTCCAGGCTCGCATTGTTGCTCGACAACGGCGACGCGGACGCACTGAGCCTGGTTGACAGGCTGAACATGCTCTCTCTGGGCAGCCGGGGCAACATCCTGTTGGATCGATTGGTTGAACAACTCAATCACCACGACTTCGAACAGGCGCAGCAGACATTGAATCTGCTGAAGGGTGAAATCAGCCGGGGCAGCGATTGATGGCGGAGAACGGCGTGAAAAAAGCGACCATCCTGATCGTTGACGACGAGAAGATCTATCTTGATGTGCTCATCGGAATATTGAATCCGGAGTATCGTATTCTGCTGGCCAGAAGCGGTGAAGAGGCGCTCCGGCGGCTGCAGGGTGGCAGCCGACCCGATCTCATTCTGCTTGACCTGTTTATGCCGGGCATCGATGGATACGAAACCTGCAGGCGCATCAAGGAGGATCCGACCACGCACGATATTCCGTTGATTTTTCTCACCTCCCATGACGATGTCGAGGGCGAGACCTTTGGTTTGGGGCTCGGCGCGGTGGACTATATTACCAAGCCGATAAGTCCACCCACGGTGAAGGCACGCATCCATACGCATCTCGCTTTGCGCCGCGCACGGCGCGAGTTGGAGCGGCAGAACGAAGTGCTCGAACAGCGGGTTAAGGAGCGCACCCGGAGCCTGCGTCAGGTCGGCGCCGAACTGGTTTTGGCGGAAGAGCGGGAGCGGCGGCGTATAGCCCGGGAGCTGCACGACGGGCCGATTCAGAGACTGGTGTTGTCCAAGATCAATCTCGGTCGCCTGAAAAGCGGTCTCGAGGCCGGGCAGTGCCGTGATATCGACAACATATCCGAGACCATTGATACGACCCTGAAGGAGCTGCGTACGCTGATGGTGCAGGTAAGTCCACCGGTGCTCTACGAACTGGGCCTGGGTCCCGCCGTGGAGTGGCTGGCGGAAAGTGTTCTCAGCGGACATGGCATCCGGTTTCGGGTGGACAGCGCAGAGAGTTATGATCGCCTCAAAGAGGAGACACGTGTGTTCCTGTTCCGTGCGATTCGCGAATTGATGTTGAATATTGTCAAGCACGCGCGTGCCGGCAGGGCCTCGGTCTCCATCAATACAAGTGAAGGCGATCTTCTGATCGAGGTGCGCGACGATGGCGTTGGCATGATCGAGCCAGTCAATTCCAGGCCGGGAGTGAACGGCGGATTCGGTTTGTTCGTGCTGCGGGATCGCATTGACATGCTCGGCGGGAAACTTTCCATTGAGGTCAACGGCGGCACCTGCGTTACCCTACGAGTACCGATAAGCACTTAGGGCCTGGGAGATCCGCGTGTGAAAAAGAGAATTCTGGTAGTCGATGATCACAAAATCGTGCGTGAAGGATTGCGCAGCCTTATCGAGGATGACGGCAGCCATGAGGTTGTCGGCGAAGCTTCAAACGGTCGCGAGGCGCTTAAACTGGCGCGTCAATTGAACCCGGACCTCGTCATCATGGATGTGGCGATGAATGAGATGAATGGCATAGATGCAACCCGGCAGCTTACCCGGACCATGCCCGAGGTGAGGGTGCTGGTATTGTCGATGCACTCAGATAGCCGCTATGTGAAACAGATGCTGGAAGCCGGCGCCATGGGCTATCTGGTCAAGGAGAATGCATTTGAGGAGATTGCCGCGGCCTTGTGCTCCGTGCTGGCAGGAAGATTGTATGTCAGTCCGCAGGCCTCCGGCTCAATTCTGCAGGATATCGCGCTCGGACAGCTTCAGGAGGGCGAAGAGGGTTCACCGCTTACCGCACGGGAGAAGGAGACCCTGCAAATGATTGCCGAGGGGCATTCCACTGCGGAGATCGCCGAGCGACTGTTCGTCAGCGTGAAGACGGTGGAGACTCACCGCAAGAAGATCATGGACAAGCTCGATCTGCGCAGTGTCGCGGAACTGACCAAATACGCGATCCGCGAGGGCATCACCTCTGTCGACAAATAAAACGCCCATTCTTTGTGTGATATGTACATCTAACCAAGGTCCCGCAGGCATTAACCCACTTATTTCACCAGGCAAACCCTGACTTCAGGGATTTCGAATACCAATTTCAGGTCTACCCTGATGGGTACCGGAAAAACGCCGTCCGATAATTCAGCTACGGAATAAGGGTTGCAGCGAGCAACTGTCAACCTATTGAGCAGACCAACAGGTCAAGCGGAGTTTATCGTGAACAGCGAAATAACTGCAGGCAAACAGAAAGAGCTCTTGAACTGGGCGGCCGAACGTTGGCTCGCCGTGGGCTCAACATCCGAAGATATGGCGGTTCACACGGTCAGCACGAGAGCAGCCCAGGATCTTGGACGGCGTACGGGCTTTATCCCACTGGCGGCGCCATTGTGTATGCTGGCGTTTCTCATTGCCAGCCCACAGCTCCACACGCATTGGTTACCGATTGCCGCTTTGTATCTCCTGATGGCGGTAGTCGCCGCTATACGGATAGGACTCGCGCAGAAACTTGCCGGGGCAACTACGGAGGCAATGCTGCCCCTGGCTCGCAGATATCAGTTGACGGTTGATCTCGCCAGTTTCATCTGGGGCAGCCTGACCGGCCTGATTCTGCTCTTTCGCGGCATTGATCAGGTTACGGAGCTTGTATTGGTTGCGTCGGTTGCGATAACCGCCGGTGCATTCGCCTGCCTCACGCTGGAAGTGTCGCTCTGGCGGCGGTTTTTATTGGCTATGTGGTTGCCATTGATCATCTTAAGTGCAGCAGCGGCCATGCAGGGTTCCGAGTATGGTTGGTTGTTGGTGACGCTGGAGCTGGTATTTGTCACCTTCGCTGCGGTGCAGGGACAACATGTGGTCAGGGATTACGTCGCGGGTCTTCTCTCCCGGATTGACCTGGAACATGCTGTTTCCACCATTGCCAGTCAGCGGGATGAGTTGCAGATGCACCAGACCCGGCTCGATGAGCTGCTGGCGCAAACGCACAATCTCTCCTATTACGACCAACTCACAGGCATTGGCAGTCGCAGCCATTTTTACGAACGGCTTGAAACCAACATCGCCGCCAGCCGCATCAGCGGAAACCAGTTTGCGGTGCTCTATCTGGATGTCGACGGGTTTAAGGATATCAACGACACATTAGGCCACGAGGCGGGTGATGATCTGCTGAAGACCATCGCGTACCGGGTCCGTGCCCTGCTGCGTACCACCGACTTCGCCGCTCGCCTGGGTAGCGATGAACTGGCGCTGCTGATCAATGGTGTGACACATAACCGCGACGCTTTGGCTATCGTGCAACGATACATGAAGGAAATCCAGGTGCCGACCAATCTGTGCGGAAAATTGATTTGTCCACGCGTCAGTATCGGCATCGCCCTTTATCCGGTCGATGGCGACAACACCTTCAGTCTGCTTAAAGCGGCCGAGAGCGCCATGAATTCGGTAAAATCCAATCCCAAACTGCAGTATGCGCGTTACTCTCCGGAGATGACAGTCGCCGCGCAACAACGCCTGACCATCGAGCAGGAGATGCGCCTTGCGCTTTCCACCGGCCAGTTCAGGTTGCACTACCAGCCTCAGGTGGAAGCTGTAAGCGGTGAGATATGCGGGGTGGAAGCACTGGTACGCTGGCAACACCCTGAACGCGGCCTGATCCCACCGAACGATTTTATTACCGTGGCCGAAAATACGGGCCTGATAGATGAACTTGGACATTGGGTGCTGGTCACCGCCTGCACTCAGGCGGCACAGTGGCTGGATTCGGGTGAAAACATATTTTCGGTGGCGGTGAACATCTCGCCTCTGCAATTGCTGGAACGCAGCTTTATCGACACCGTACGCGGTGTACTCAAAAGCACCGGGCTATCGCCGCACCTGCTCGAACTGGAAATCACCGAAAGCACGGTGCAAACCCACGTCCAGGCACGCGAGACACTGGCCCAGCTGCACGAATTGGGAGTACGCATTGCGATCGATGACTTCGGCACCGGGTACTCCTCGCTTGCATCGCTCAAGGACCTGCCTATCGATCGTGTGAAGACCGACCGGGTGTTCGTCACGGACATGCTGTCCAGTGATCGGGACATGGCGCTGCTCGGCAATATTATCGAGATGGCTCACGTGCTGGGTTGCAGTGTGGTGGCAGAAGGCGTTGAGGAGTTGGCGCATAAAGAGAAGCTTCAGTCGCTCAATTGCGATTGCCTGCAGGGTTATTACTTCAGCGCCCCGTTGGAGGCTGCCGATATTCCGGAATTCTCCCGTGCCGCCGCAGAACGTGCGGAACTGTGTACGAATTCAGAATTCGCCGTGGATCTGGCATAGCTTTTGAAATGCAAAAAAGGGGGTCGGTGACACCGGCACGTACCACAAAGGTATGCCCGGATCCAGACAACAGAATGGATCTACCAGATCGCATGAAAATAGCTACAACTATATATTTTAATAAAGATAATTTTGTAATGATCCGTGTTTGACAGACCCTCTACCCACCTGTTCAGGTACAGGTTGGACGATTTTCACACGGCGGACGGCTTGCTGATCGGCCGCCGCCGCGGGCATAGTACAAAGGTTGTATGCATGCACGCGTGAAGCCGGGAAATCCCCCGATTGTCGTGGCGGATCGGCCGGCGCCAATGGATTATCAATGACGATGGACCTTCCCCCCTTACCCATTGAAGCGTCCATGATTCCTGGTTAATTCGAATGGCTTGGTGGATACTGTGAGGCGCAGGGATTACCGAATCGCCGAAAAAAAGCCTGGAAGAGCGCGTATCCCATCGCGCTCCCTGCACTTGCGGTACCGTTTTACATTGTGGGCAGAAGTATTGGATGCACCTGCCGCCCCGGGCCCGGCGCCGGGGCGGTTCGAAACAGTGAGGTTATAAACAGTGTCCGATTTACCGAACCTCAGAAAATTCGTGACTCCGGAGATTATTTTCGGTTGCGGCGCCAGAAAACTGGCCGGAATTTACGCCAGGCGTTTCATGGCGAACAAAGTGCTGATCGTAACCGATCCGGGGGTTATCGCAGCCGGCTGGCTGGATGACGTTCAGCACAGCCTGGAAGAGGTCAAATTGCCCTATCATGTGTTCAGCAGTGTCACTCCCAATCCGCGTACAGATGAGGTCATGGAGGGCGCTGAGGTCTATCGCAGTGAGGCATGTGACGTCATTGTCAGCGTGGGCGGCGGAAGCCCTATGGATTGCGCCAAGGGTATCGGCATTGTCAGTTCGCATAATAGAGATATTATCGACTTCGAAGGTGTGGATAAGATAGGACTGCCGGTACCGCCGCTTATTCTTATTCCGACAACCGCCGGAACCTCCGCGGACGTCTCACAGTTCTGCATTATCTCCAACCGGAGGGATCTGGTTAAAATCGCCATAGTGAGCAAGGCGATCGTACCGGATGTTGCACTGATCGATCCACAAACCACACATACCATGGACCCCTATCTCACCGCCTGCACCGGTGTCGATGCGTTGGTTCATGCCATCGAGGCATTTGTCTCTATCGGCAGCGGTCCGATGACGGACGACTATGCCCTGGATGCGATAAGGCTCATCCACCAAAACCTCCCTGCCCTGCTGCAGGATCAGCAAAATGCAGGGCTGAGAGAGAAGATCATGCTTGCCAGTATGAAAGCGGGACTCGCCTTCTCTAACGCGATACTTGGCGCGGTGCATGCCATGGCGCACAGCCTGGGTGGCTTTCTCGACCTGCCGCACGGCGAGTGCAACGCGCTGCTCATAGAGCATGTGATCGATTACAATTTTGAACACGCCAAAGAGCGTTACATGGCCATAGCGCAAGCTATTGGTCTGGATCTCCGGGGACTGCGCAGCAAGCAGATCAGGCAGGCACTCATCAATGACCTGGTCACACTGAAAAATCAAGTGGGAATAACCGGCCAACTCCGGCACAGGGGTGTGAGAAGCGCCGATATCCCGCTGCTCTCCGGCAAAGCGGTCAGAGATGCATGTATGCTGACCAACCCACGCAAAGCATCAGCGGCGGATGTTGCAGTGATCTACGCCGAAGCAATGTGACCGGTTCCGCGGTATACAAGCGGATGCAGCCTATAATTCACATGCATGCGGATGTTGCAGCCAGCAATGGGAAGCGCAGCTTTCCATATTTAATCATGGCAGATTTCGAGAACCGGCCTTGACCAGAAAAAATGATAAAAAATCCGGCATGCAATCCGGGCACGCTGACAGAAACAGGCAAATCCGAGAGGTCCTCGGACTGGGTGAGTTTTCGGCGCGCAAGAGTTACTACCCTGAACTGCAGAAGAAGATCGAGGAGTTGCGGGAGAGCGAGGCCCGTTTCCGCGATTTCGCGGATTCAGCCGCCGACTGGTTCTGGGAGATGGGACCAGACCTCCGTTTCAGCTATATAACCGGCCGCAATGTGGAGATCATGGGTGTGAAACCCGAGTCGATTATCGGCCGCAACCGGCAGCAGATCTATCACAAGGATCACGATCTTGAGTCGCCCATCTGGCTGCAGCACCTGCAGACCCTGGAGGCACATCAGCCTTTTACGGAGTTCGAGATACACTGGACCCGACCGGATGGCCAGGAGCGCTACATCAGCATAAGCGGCAAGCCCCGCTTCGATGCGGAGGGCGGCTTCCTTGGATACCGGGGTGTCGGCCGGGACATCTCAGACCGTTACCGGACCGAGCAGGCGCTGCGCCTGGCGCGTAAAAACGATGCGATGTTCAGAAATCTGGTCGAAAATATCAGCGGCGCCGCCTATCGCTGTGTGCTCGATAACCACCGGACCATGAAATACATCAGCCAGGGTGTTCAGGAGATCACAGGTTATCCCCCTGAGGATTTTACCGGCAACCGGACACGGTCTTTCGCCAGCATCATTCATCCGGATGATGCGGTACGCGTCGATCGGGAGATACGCTCGGCCATATCCGCAAACCGGCCCTATGTGCTGGAGTACCGTACTCTTCACGCCGGTGGCGGCGTGCGCTGGATCTGGGAACGGGGACGCATCTGTGACCACGAACAGGACCAGCCCTGCTGTCTGGAAGGTGTACTGACTGATATCACTGATCACAAGCAGACCGAACAGGCGCTGCGCCGGGCACAGAAAATGGATGCAATCGGTCAACTGACCGGCGGCATCGCACATGATTTCAACAATATTCTCGGCATTATCCTTGGTAATCTGGATCTGCTCGAGCACTATGTCGCAGGCGAAAAAAGGTCTCTGCGCCGGGTGGAAATCATCAGAAAGTCTGCACAGCGGGCCGCCGACCTTACCCGTAAACTGCTCGGCTTTTCACGCCAGCAGTCCGGTGAAACCATTGTTACCAACATCAACCAGCTCATGCTCGGCATGCAAAGTCTCATTGCCCGTTCGGTAACCCCACAGGTTGAGGTTGAGTGTCTGTTTGCGCAGGATCTGTGGCTGACCAGGATCGACCCCGGGGATTTTGAGGACGCCCTGCTCAACCTGGTTATCAACGCGCACGATGCGATGCCCGATGGCGGCCATTTGATTCTGCGCACCCGCAACTGCCTGGCGGACAGCGAATTCCGCCTCCAGCACCCTGAGATCGCGCCCGGCGAGTATATCCAACTGTCGGTGCGCGACAACGGCAGAGGAATCCCGCCGGAACAGCATGAGCGCATCTTCGAGCCCTTCTTCACGACCAAGGCGCTGGGCAAGGGAACCGGACTTGGCCTGGCCATGGTATTCGGTTTCGTGAAGCGCTCAGCGGGTTACATCAAGGTTGTTTCCGAACCGGACCGGGGAACCACATTCCAGATATTTCTGCCACGCGCCGCCGAAACGGAAGACGCCCAGACGCCGACAGGAGCCGGAATCGACGTCCCGGAGAGGGGAGATGAAACCATTCTGCTGGTGGATGACGAGAGAGATCTGCTGGAGCTGGCGCATGAGTCTTTGCAGTCACTGGGATACCGGGTGATCATCGCAAATGACGGCCACCAGGCGCTGCAGCTGCTCGCCGCAGAGCCGGCTATCGATCTCCTCTGCAGTGATGTCGTCATGCCAGGTGGCATCAATGGCTACCAACTCGCTGAACGGGCCATGGCTATGCGCCCCAACCTGAAACTGCTGCTGGTATCTGGCTACAACGAAAATATTGATATGCAACGCAACCATGTGCTGCCGGGCACCCATCTGCTGAGTAAACCCTATACCCGGTTGGAACTCGCCCGCCGGGTGCGAAAGCTGCTGGATTGACCGGGCGTGTGAATTCCAACTGAGCGGTGTTTGCTGATGCGGACCGGATTCTGATAGGCCAGGGTGTGCTTAAAGGCCAGCTCCCGGCGTGGACAAAGATTTAAGCGTATGCAATGCAGCCGGGTAGTCAAACGCCTCTATCTGCCGGCGGACCTCCTCGATAGCAGAACCCAAGGTGCCGCGCAGCACCGCCTCCGATTCGAAAAACAGGTCATTGCTGGTGGCATCGTCACGAGCAAGCAAGACAATAAGGCGCTCGATAACTTCGCGCGCCCTGCTTTCGTCATATTCGATGCCCTCTCCGGGCGCCGTTTGGTCCACAATCCGCGCCAGCGACTCGTGCAAGCTCACCAGTTCGTGCTGAAGCTCATCGATCATACCGGAGGAGCCGGCCGCTGCGTTTCCGCTCTCCACAACACCTTTCAAATGACGCTCCAGCGCCGCCGCGCCGGCCATTATCGATCTCAGGCCAAGCGTGCCGGCCGCACCCTTCAGGGTGTGGACGAGCTCTCTGGCGGCACCGCTTTCGCCTGTGTCGACGAGTCTGTGCAACTCGCCGGCGGATGCGCGATAGTTCTCGTCAAACTGAACCAGCAGTCTGCGATAGCGCAGCACATCGTTGTTCAGGTTGCGCAGGCCAAACTCAGAATCCAATCCCCCGATTCCAGCCAACAGCGCCCGCAGACGCTCTATTCCAGCTTCCATCGGTTGCGAGTGCGGGGTATCCGGGGTCGCCGTTGCGGCTCGACTCTCCGGCAGCCATTTCACAACCGCCGAGAAGAGGCTTGCCGGATCGACCGGCTTGGCCACGAAATCATTCATCCCTGCCACCTGGCAGATGCGTCTATCCTCTTCGTAGGCGTTGGCTGTCATCGCCAGAATCGGAAGCTCCGCTTCGCCGAGCCGTGAGCGGATGGCACGGGTAGCCTCCAGTCCATCCATCTCCGGCATCTGTATATCCATCAGGATCAGGTCGTATTCATTGTTGCGGATTTTCTCCACCGCAATCCGGCCGTTCTCCGCCGTTTCCACCGCCAGGCCTGCACCACTCAGCAGTTCAACCGCAACTTCACGGTTGATCGCATTGTCTTCCACCAGCAGAACTCTCGAACCGGCGTAACAGCTGCGCAGGATTGCCTCCGCATCAGAGGGTTCGGGCAGAACCTGTGGCTGAACGCCATGCCCGCGCCGCAGCCGTGCGGTGAACCAGAACAGGCTCCCTTTGCCCGGCTCGCTCTCCACGCCGGCATCACCCCCCATCAACCACGCCAGACGGCGCGTGATGGCCAGTCCGAGTCCGGTGCCGCCATGACGGCGTGTGGTCGAGATGTCCGCCTGCTCGAATGCCTCGAATATGCTGGCGATCTTGTCCTGTGCAATGCCGATGCCCGTATCCTCCACCTCGAAGCGCACGAGCAGCTCATCGTCCCTCTCATTCAGCTTTTTTGCGCGCAGGTGGATGCTTCCCTGCTCGGTGAACTTGATCGCATTGCCGGCATAGTTCAGCAGCGCCTGACGCAGCCGCGTCGGATCCCCCCTCAGCCAATGAGGAACGGCATTCCGGTCCACCTCGATGCTCAGCCCCTTTTGTGCCGCCTCCTCCCTGAGCAGCGACTGGATATGATCGAAAACCGCATCCAGATGAAAGTCTGTTTGTTCAACAACCATCTTTCCCGCCTCAATCTTGGACAGATCCAGGATGTCATTGATGATGGAAAGCAGGTGTCTGCTGGCCGCGTCTATCTTCCCCAGCCGGGCCGTTTGCGCAGCCGTCAGCCGGTCTCGCTGCAGCAGGTGGGTAAGACCGATGATGGCATTCATCGGTGTACGGATCTCATGGCTCATGTTGGCGAGAAAAGCACTCTTGGCACGGTTCGCGGCTTCCGCCCGCTGGCGCGCGTCCGCCAGCTCCAGAGTACGCTGCTCCACCAGCTCCTCAAGGTGATGACGGTGCCCTACCAGCTCCTGCTCAAGTTGCTTCCTCTCGGTGATATCCTCCTTGATCGCAACATAATGGGTCAAGGTCCCATCCGGCAGATGGATCGGGGTGAGGATGGCAAGTTCGATATGCTCGCTGCCATCCTTTTTGCGGTTGTAGAACTCGCCGGTCCAGGATTGGCCGTTGTTCAGCGCGCGCCACATCTCGGCGTACGTTTGCGGCGGGGTACGGCCCGATTGCAGGATACGCGGGTTGCGGCCGATCACATCCTCGCGGCTGTAGCCCGTATTATCTATGAACGCCTCGTTGACATACTCGATCTCGACGTTCGCGTTGGTGATGACAATGCTCTCCGGACTCTGCTCCACCGCCAGCGCCAGCTTGCGCAACTCCGCCTCAGTGCGCTTGCGTTCGGAGATGTCCCTGGCTATGCCCAGTACGCCGATCAGCTTGTTGCTCGCATCGAAAATCGGTGTTTTGATCGTCTCCAGGATCTCGCTGTGGCCGTCATCCGCATACACCACGGCCTCTTCGTTGATCGTCGGCCTGCCTGCAGCAATCGCGGCCTTGTCCTTCTCCCGGAAAAAATCCGCCAGCTCCTTGGTGACGAAGTCGTAGTCTGTTTTGCCCCGGATCTCAACTTCCGTTGCTCCATACAGACGCTCGAATTTTCTGTTGCAGTAGAGGTAGACGCCGTCCGGGTCCTTCAGCCATATGAGGTCAGGCAGAGTCTCCATCAGCGTACGCAGCAGCGATACGCTCTCCTTCAGCGCCTTCTCGGTCTCGACTCGCTTGGTAATATCCTGGATCACCCCCATCAGGTGGCCGTCGGGCAGCATGGTTGCAGAGACTTCCGCGTTGAACTGGGATCCATCTTTCCGCTGGAGCCTCCAGACACGCAGGTAATCCTGTCTGTCCAGTATCTCCTGCAGCGCAGCTGCGACTCTCGGTGTTTCCGAGGGTGCCACTATGTCTGAGACATGCCGACCGATGAGCTCATCGCGGGTGCAGCCGAGCTGGCGGCAGATCTTCTGATTCGCGTCGGTGAAACGGCTCTGCCCGTCGCCGATCACCAATCCAAGCGGCATATACTCAAACAGCGCACGATAGAGCTGCTCCTGTTCGGAAAGCGCCTTGCTGGCCAGCTTCAGCTCGGTGATCTCCTGGAAAGTACCGCACAGCGCGACGACACGTCCATTTTTCAGCACTGGGCGGCCTATGGTACGCACCCATTTGCGGCGGCCGGAAGGAAGGGTCATCTGCAGCTGCAGGTCATATGGCTTTGCCTGGTCGATCGCCTGCCGAATCGCCTGTTCGATCGCCTGGCGATCCTGCCCCCGGTAGAAATCGAGGCCGGCACGCATGTTCACCGGCGTGTCGGGCGCAAGTTCGTGGATCCTGGCCACCTCATCCGTCCAGTGGCCATTACCGCTGTCAACATCAAACTGCCAGCCGCCTATTTTGCCGATGGCGCCCATTTCAAGCAGGAGCTGCTCACGTTCGCGCAGCGACTTTTCAGTCTCTATCCTGCGATCGACCAGCAGCATGAGCATACCCGCCAGGAAGGTGGCAATGGGTAGCACGACCAGGAAGGGTATTGTGATCAGGTTCCGCACTTGCGACCGGATCCCCTCCGGCAGCAGATAAAGCCACATGACAGACACCAGATGGACAATGAACCCGAAAGTCAGAATGGTGGGGGCTTTGGGGTGCCATCGCCGGGACTTGCGCAATTGATAGCCGATAACACCTATGATTGATGCAGTTGCTATCACCAGTACGCCGACATACATACCTTCGCCGCCCAGCCAGGCCCGGTATACGCCTGCGATCACTGCTGCAATGAACGCCGCTACCGGGCCACAGAACAGTCCACTCAGGCTGAGAATGACGGAGCGGCCGTCAAATATGATGCCCGGCATCAGATGCACCGGCAGCGACATACCTATGACGGTGATCATCCCGAACAGCAGACCGGACGCAACTTGAGTGCTAATATTACCCGGCACAAAACGGGTCATGAGCAGCTGGTAGAGGATCGTCAGCGACAGTATCAGCGCGGCGTTGTTGGCCAAACCGGAGAGCAGTTGCAACTGGTCAGTCATCATCTCGATCCTGCCTGAAGATTCGTATCACGCACTGCGCGGTAGTGTGCGCCCTCACTGATTGTCACGATAGCGTTCCGCTATAGCGACAAACGCGTCAAATTTCTCAACGAACGCATCCACGATATCCGGGTCAAACTGCAGACCTCGCTGCGCAACAATGATCTCCCTGGCACCGGCAAAAGAAATTGCAGGCTTATAGACTCTTTTCGAGATGAGCGCATCGAATACATCGGCTATAGCCATCAGACGCGCGGAAACAGGAATGCTTTCACCACTTAACGCATCCGGGTAGCCGGCGCCATCCCAACGCTCATGATGCGAACGGGCGATCTCCTTGGCCAGAGTCAGAAACTCAACCGGTTGTTCAACGTCCTTTTCCGCCTGCTCGATCGCTTTGGCACCAATGGCTGCGTGGGTTTGCATGATCCTCCACTCCTCTGCAGAGAGCTTTCCCGGCTTGAGCAGGATCTGATCGGGAATCCCCACCTTGCCGATATCGTGCAGAGGTGCTGATCTGGTCAACAGATCGATGAAATGGTCCGACATGATGCCGCCAAAACGCGGGTGCCCCTTCAGCTGCTCGGCCAGCGTTTGCACATAAGCCTGAGTTCGCAGAATATGCTCTCCGGTTTCCGGATCACGCGTCTCGGCCAGATGCGCCAGTGCCCGGATGCTCACGTTCTGCACGATCTGGTTCTCTTCCATGCGCCGCGCGATTTCCGCTTCCAGATACTCGTTCTTGTCCAGCAGAAAATCACGCGCCTGTTTAAGGATCAGGTGAGTGCGCGTTCTGGCCAATACAACCGTTGGCTTGAACGGTTTGGCGATATAGTCCACGGCACCCAATTCAAGCCCTCTCTCCTCGTCCTCGGCCGCCTCCATGGCGGTGACAAAGATCACCGGGATGTCGTTGGTGGAGGGGGTTTCCAGAAGCCGGGAGAGCACCATGTAGCCATCCATTCCCGGCATCATGACATCCAGCAGAATCAGATCCGGACGAGGTTCGGTGCCCGCTATCTGCAATGCCCTGGCACCGGAGTTGGCGGCACGAACCGTATAGTGAGGAGCGAGAATTTTGCTCATGGCAGCAAGAGTTGCCGGTTCGTCGTCAACCACAAGCACGGTTGCATTTTTCATTACGGGTGTATGCATGATACAGATAAATCTTTTGGTTGCGATATCACAGTATTGCACAGAGAGAGGGCGGAGACTTCTCATCCCGACCCTTTTCCTGTCCCATTAAAGCCGTGACGCTTCCAGGTGCGTGTCGGCAACGGTGCTTCAATGCACTATGCCGATATCCTCGATGCCGGTGAGAAGATTCCAACGAAACTTCACACGACGCCCATGAAGAAATCTGCCATTACAGCCAATCAGCCGGATCCAGCCGGCCAGCAGCCCGCTCAAGTAACAGGCCAGGCTGCCGACAGAAGATACCATAAAGGAGATAATCCTCTTTAACCAGCAGCACTCCGGTATACAGCAACCATGCAGCGACTTACCGTCCTACTCTTCGCGGTCATACTGGCTGGCCTTCCGGCAGCCAACCTGCCCGCCTCACAAAAGGCATTTCGCATTCTGCACGTGATGAGCTATCACTCCTCCTGGAGCTGGCCAAGGGATCAGCTGCGGGGATTCAAAACGGCGCTGGCCGGCCTGGACGTGGAGTACGAGGTGGTCGAGCTGGATACCAAGCGCAACAGCGATGACGCCTCCATCCGCAGCAAGGCGGAATCGGCTGAGCGCATTATCGCGCAGTGGAAACCCGATCTTCTGTATGCCAACGACGACAATGCGCAAAAGTACGTGAGTAAATTTCACGTTGGCAGCCCACTTCCCATCGTGTTCAGCGCGGTCAACCAAGATCCATCGGAGTACGGTTTCCGCGGTGCTCAGAATGTGACCGGCGTGTTGGAGCATGAGCACTTTGTTCCAACCATCAAACTTCTGCGGCAGATAGCGCCCCATGTACGGCGTATCGCGGTCATCGTGGACTCAGACCCCACATGGCAGGGTGTCGTGGAACGCATGCGTAGAGATCTGTCGCAGATCGACAACCTTGAGATCACGGAGCTGGCACTGGTCACCACGCTGGATGAATTCAAGCGGGTCGTACACGAGGCACAGGGCAAGGTGGACGCAATTGCCATGCTCGGTGTGTTCAACATCAAGGATGAGAACGGCAGCGACGTGGACTACGAAGAGATTCAGAAATGGATGACCAAGCACAGCACTCTCCCCGATTTCTCCTTTTGGCGGACCCGGGTCGAACGGGGCACGCTGTGCGCGGTTGCAGTCTCCGGTTACGAGCAGGGCCATCTGGCGGGGGAAATGGCAAGAAAGATCCTGCTGGACGGAGTCGCGCCGGGGACAATCCCGATGCAGCCAAGCACCAAGGGGCAGCCGCTGATCAGCCTGGCGCGGGCCAGGGATCTCGGGCTGAAGATCGATGTTGAAGTGTTGCTGAATGCGGAGGCGTTAAAGGACTACGACTGGGAGCATTGATTTTCCGCTCCCTGCGCGCCAGGATCGCGCTTTTTTTCGTTGTCGGCATCCTCATATTAATGACTGCCACTCTCGCGGTGGTTATCGCGCAGGTGCAGAATCACTACACCGCGCTGTTCATCCAGCGCGGTCATGTCGCCGCAGAGCAGCTGGCCAGCCGGGCCGACAAGCTGCTGCAGCTCGGTCTGGCGCCGGACGAACTGCTCGGTTTCGAAAAACAGTGCCGGGAGATCGTGCTCGCCAATGAAGGCGTCAATTACGCCGCATTGGTGGATGGGCACGGGAATATTCTGTATCAGAGTGATGACAGACCGGCATGGGTATATACCCGTAGCACGCCGCCAGAAAATGCCTCGAACGGACCGGGCGGGCTGGGCGAGCGTTGGATAGAGCATCCACTGACCCAAGTTCCCAAAAGCCTGAACAACAAGATCCTGATCGGTTTGGACCGGGACGTCATTGATAAAGTGGTTCACAAACTGCTCCGGTCCATTCTGCTGATCGGTGGCCTGGTTACGCTGACAGGCACATTTCTGGTGACTATTTTCCTGCATCTTCAGCTCGGCAGGCCGGCAGCCAAACTGCTGCAGCACATCATGGCGGTAAGACCTGAAAATATACAGACACTGCCCGCAGAACTCCCGCTGAGAGCGGATGAAATCGGCACCATTGCCCACGCTTTCGATGCGCTCGTTGAACAGCTTGCCCGCACTCAGACAGAGCTGATATCGGCTAACGGGGAGTTGTTGGCAAATGCCAGCATACTTGAACAGAGAGTGGATGAGAGAACGGAAAAACTGGCCAATGCCAATAACGAACTGGCCGCCTCCTATCTGGCCCTGGAAGAGAGTGAGTCGCGTTACCGTCTGCTGATCGAGAATCAGAACGATATGGTGGTCAAGTTCGATCCGGAGGGGCGGCTGCAGTTTGCCAGTCCGGTCTATCATGAAACCTTTGGAACTGCAGAGGATCAGGTTCTGGGTCAGACTTTCCTGCCGCTCACCGACAGTGAGGGGAGCAGCGCAGCCCGCACGGCCATGGAGGCGCTCTTGCGGCCGCCCTACACCGCATCTCTGGAACAACAGGTACTCACCAGAAAGGGACGGCGCTGGCTCTCCTGGTCGCACCGCGCGATTCTGGATAATAAGCGCAGGGTGACCGCGATAATCGGGGTCGGCAGGGATATCACGCAGAGCAAGGAGTTGCAGGTAGAGCGGGAGCGTATGCGCAAAGAGCTTGAGCAGGCGCGCAAAATGGAGGCAATAGGACAGTTGGCGGGCGGAATCGCGCACGACTTCAATAATATTCTCGGCATCATCATGGGCAACGCCGAGATGACGATGAGCCGCTACGGCTCGGCACTTCCGGAAAAAGGGACCGGTTATCTCACAACGGTAATAAACGCTTCGCTGCGCGCCAAAGAGCTGGTGGCGCAGATGCTCACATTCAGCCAGAACCGTGGCAACAGCATCGAGTTTCTTGACATAGTCCCACTTGTCGAGGAGAGCATAGACATGCTGCGTTCACTTCTGCCCAGCAGCATCACGATCGAGTTCAGCTGCGAGGAAAAGCTGCCTCCGGTACTGATAGATCGGGCCAATCTGCAACAGCTGGTGATGAATCTCTGTGTCAACGCCAGGGATGCAATGGATGGCAAGGGCGTACTGTCCATAGGTTTAAGGCGATGGCTGAATATGGATCTGGAGTGCCACACCTGCCATAAATTTATCAAGGGCGATTGGATCGAAATGTCGGTGACCGATACCGGCTGCGGCATGACGCCGGAAACAGTGGAGCATATATTCGAACCCTTCTTTACCACCAAGGAAATCGGCAAAGGCACCGGAATGGGGATGGCGGTACTGCACGGGATAATCAAAAGCCTCAAAGGTCATATCCTTATCGATACCGCGCCGGGTCAAGGCACGACCTTCCGCCTGTTGTTCCCACTGCTTGTGGATGCCGCGTCAAAACCGACCACGGCGATTGAATCTGCATTTGCGTTAAGACATGGCGAGGGCAGGCATGTGCTGGTGGTGGATGATGAGCTGCAGCTGGCGGAGTACGTGGGCGAACTGCTGGAAATTAACGGTTATCGGATCACTGTCAGGGGCGACAGCCAGGCAGCATTGAATCTGTTTCAGCAATATCCAGACGAATTTGACCTGCTGGTGACGGATCAGACCATGCCGCGCCTGACCGGTCTGGAATTGGCCAGAGAGTTCAGGCTGATCAGGCCGGAGGTACCGGTAATCATCTGCTCCGGATTGAACAACGCCCTGCATACAGCCGGTACTCAGCAGGAAGGCATCCTGTACCTGGGAAAGCCGATTGATTCAAAAGTCTTTCTGCAATCAGCTGGGGAACTTCTCGGGATTGTCGCCTGAGTACGCTATATATGGAAGATAAACACCCTGTTCGGCCGGTTCCGGCAGTTGTTTTCCGCCAACGGGAAACCTGATCGGTGATTACCGGCCCAAATTGGCGCGGTATGCCCCTTCTCCGTCAGCCGATTGCGCTGTCGAGGCCGGTGAAGGCAGCTTCTGCCGATGCCGGAGCATCTTTTGGAAAGTGAAGTGAAAACCTGGTGCCCTTTCCCGGCGCACTCTCGACCTCGATGGAGCCACCGTGGCGCTGCATTATGCCGTAGGAGATCGACAGCCCCAGTCCGGTCCCCTTGCCCACCGGTTTGGTGGTGTAGAAGGGGTTGAATATCTTTTTCAGCTGCTCGGGCGCCATGCCGACACCATTGTCCGCGACACTGACGACCACTTCGTCCTCACGCTTTTCGCTGGTGAGGCTAATCAGTCCTTTTTCCGGAATAGCCTGGGCAGCGTTCATGATAAGGTTGACCAACACCTGCCCCACCTCGCCCTTATTGCACATCACCTCTGCCGCGGGACACAGTTCCTTGACCACCTCGCAGTGATATTTGACCTGGTTCCAGACCAGCTGCAGCGTGTTCTCTATCACATCGTTCAGATCGGCCCTGGCGTAGCCGGAAGAGTCGGCGTGGGAGAACTCTTTCAAGCCGATAACGATCGACTTGATGCGCTCGATCCCTTCATGTGTCTGACTGAGCAGGACCCGGGTATCCTCCATGACGTAGGAGATATCCTCCTGTTCATCCAGCTCCCGCAACTGATCGAACGGGCCGCGCATGGCGTCATCGAAATTGGTGATCGAGTTCGCCAAACTGTCGTACAGCGCAAACATCGTCTGTATCACTTCCAGATAATCCACCAGCGTCGTGAAGTTGGCGTCGACGTACATCAGCGGGTTGTTGATCTCATGCGCAACACCCGCCGCCAGCATGCCAACAGATGCCATCTTCTCGGAGTGGACCAGCTGCGCCTGTTGCTCCTGCAGGGATCGATTGGCCTCCTTCAACTTCTTATTCACTTCGAGCAGCGACGCCAGCGCCTCCTCGTACGAGGTGGCCAGGTCGAGACGCATTCCGTCGAGGTAGAAGTGGCACTCTATTTCGCCATGTTCGCAGCCGATCACCCCGTAAGCGGTCTTGACCTGCGGGTAGCGCGGCTCTCCAAACAGGATTCTGGGCGCAGTGAAGGTGAGCTTGCTGAATGTCTTGTGCAGCTCGGTGATGCTGTCGCCGACAATCATGTTGAGCGCTTCGGAGAAGGCATCGCAGATCTCCGCTCTGGCTTGTTCCCGACCCCCGGACGGATCGTCCGGCTCGATGCCAAGGATGCGCAGGGCGGTCTCCTCCGGCAGAGCAAGAATGTACTCGCCGAAAACGGTACCCGTATAGAAGATGGAGATCACGAAGCGGTGGGCCGTCTGGATCGATGCGCACTCCCGTACCGGACGGACCACTTCGGACTCGATACCGAACATATCGGCCAGCACACTGCGCGTCGATTCCAGAAAATATTGGGCGTTTTCGCAAATGTCAGTCATTGGGGTGGCTCCGTGCCGCCGCTTGGATTGAGCGCCGGCGGCGCGCTGGAGAGACGGTCACGCGGCCGCCGCGGCGCGCTCGATGGTCGCAAAAAGGTGCGCCAACTGCTGCTCGTCTCTCACATCTATCGGCTTCTGGATGAAATCGAACGCCCCATGGGCGATGCACTCATCCACCACTCCCTTCTCCTTGATGGCGGAGACCATGATGATCCTCGCACCCCGGTCGAACTCCATGATGTTTTCAAGGCACTCCCGGCCATCCATATTCGGCATGGTGATATCCAGCAGTACCACATCGGGTTGATACTTGGCGTAGAAGTCGACGCCTTCGAGACCGTCCCTGGCGGTATCCACTACCTGATAGCCACCGCTTTCGAGCGCCCGCTTCATCGTCTTGGAGATCCAGGCGCTGTCATCGACGATCAAAACACGCTTCATTACTCAACCGGCCCGTTGTTGGAGATGTATTTTTTAGCGGCAACACGCAGCCGGACTTTAATCAAACCTTCGGGTTGGCCCTATCCTCGATGAACATGGCGTGCATCGCCGGCATGTCAATCTCTGCATCAATGATAATGTCGCGGTCGATAAAAGCCGACTCTCGGATAGGGTTCCGGAGGATGGAACCGTCTATATCTTTCAGGCTTTGAGCGGCGGATCACCACTCAGACGGATACAGTTGAAAGCACACGGTTTTCACCTGCGTCTGCGATGAGATTTTCAGGGGCAATGGCGCAGCACTATTACCCGGATCAGAAATAGATCTGTCGGCCGCTTCTCTGCTTGGGGTCCACCACCCCCAATCACTGTCCATTTTTTTTACAGTTTCAGCCATCAGATGGCAGAGTTCAGGCAGAAAAACTATAAATTCTATTTATGAATTAGATATATAATATCTATGGCATGATTTTTGCTGCACACGCAAAGATCACTTGATCTGGATTAAAACAACTAACAACAACCGGCCGGTTCGAGGCCCTCCAACAAAGAGAGAGCGATATGGGAGTTTTGCGTTTAGTGCCAGCAATCTTAGGAGGTATGCTGAGCATACTCTCCTTCACCACACAGGCAACGGTAGTCACTTACGATCTTTCCTTCGAAACCAATGACCAGAGCATCTGGGATACCGGTACCTCGTATCAGCTGAATAAAACCAACTTCATGGGCGTCGCCTGGGAGGATCAGAAGGTCAATCTCGACCTGATGGCGGGTAGCGCCAACGATCAGTTTATCAACATCGATCGTGTCACCTACGATGCAGCATTTGGCCTCTGTACTCTGGCCTACTCGGCTTCGACCTGCATCAACGGTCAAGCCGGACAAGCCTACGTGCCCGCCCTTGGCAACCGGCCTTCCGTGCGCAGTTGCGGCACCTGGGATTTCGGCTGCCAGGCCGCGCGTCTCGTTGATCTCGGCAAGCGGGCCACCTACGACACTGCCTATGCCGCCTGCCGTCTGGCCTTCTCCTCCTCTGTCTGCATCAAAGGCCAGCCGTTGAAGCTGCCGGTGGCCGCACTGGGCACCGCACCGCCGCAATACGTTGACATAGACACCCGCAACGGTATCGAGCTCAACGGCTCCACCGACGGGCGGGTGGGCCTCGAGGTCGGTATCCAGATCGACAGCGGCTCGGTCGATGCAAAGGTCTCCTACCAGGCCAGCCTGGATATTCCGGATACGACCGCGCTGACACCGGGTGCCACCATCAGTTTCAATCCGAACAGCCTGCTGTCCGGCACCAACACCCTCGATACCACGTTCTCAACCGTGAAACTGTCGGTCGACGCGATTATGCAATTGTCCGGCAACGTGACGGTTGAAGCCTGCGCATCGCTGCTGGTGGTGCACGGCTGTGCGGTCGGCGGCTTGCCATTCAATATCGATGAGAAGGTACCGGTGCTGTCATTCAACCAGGATGGCGAGGGTGGCATCGAACTGCTCGGGCGCGCGCCTTCCGCTTTCGGCTTGCCGGTCCCCGACGGTTTTCCGCTCGCGTTTGATATCGCCGGGATGGCTGACCTGTCCATCTATCTGCCCCAGCCGAACGCCAGTGGCGGACTGGATCCCACCACCAATACGCTGAAAGCGTCCGGTCAGGACGATCTGGTCGACCTTATCCTGGATCTTGACAACATAGTGGCGTCAGCAGCCGGCGTGCCTGGCCTGTTCGGCAACTCCTTGCCATCACTGGAGATCGGTGCTCTGGAAGTGGGCTCCTTCGGCTACGACATCATCAACGTCGGCATGGGGCCAACCATCGACCTGGTACAGGAGTTCGAACTCGATCCAACACTCTGGGTTACACTGCTGTTCGACCATCAGGTCGAGATCCTCGGCCAGCTGGTTACTGAGTTTACCTCCCCGTGGGATCTGCTGCCGAGCATCAAGTTCCTGTTCGACAACACCCTGGTCACGCCCACCTTCTTCCTGGACGCGGACCTGCTCAATCAGACGCTGCTCGACTTTGATCTCAATTTTCTTATCGATCTGTTGCAGATCACCTATGAGTTCCCGCTGCTGGATGTCGACGGCAAGCTCGGTATCGGCAATGTACTCGATAAAGCCGTGGATCTGTTCCAATCACCCGCCTTATACAGCAAACTGTTTGATCTGCAGGGCTTCAATGCACTTAGTGGCGACAGCTTTATGATTGCCCTGGGCACAGACTCCCGGTTACCGGATACAAGATCCACCAGCCGGGTGAACAACACCATCATTCTCCCTGAAATTTCGGCCGATCAGGTTCCCGAAGCAGGCACATTACTTCTGCTTTGCATCGGACTGGGCGGTCTCCTTGGTCTGAGGCGGCGTACAGGGGCTGTGCAGGTTCGGCCTGGAGCGGCCTGTCAAGTCCTGGCATAATCCCCACCCAACGGGCGGTGCAGCAGCCATACCCGGCAGCTGCGCCGCCCACCGTTTGAGTCGTATGAATCCGGAAATGACATGATGTCGATGAAACAGTTGCGCTGGCTGCTATCTGGTTTACTGCTGCAGATTTCAACTGCACAGGCCGCGGACGCCAATGGTGAATTCGTGGTCAAGGGTGCGGGGCTTCTCCCATGCAATGTTTATACTGCGGAGCGCGAGAAGCGATCCAACATCTACTACCTGATCGGCGGCTGGTTAGAAGGTTTTCTCAGTGCACATAACAAATATGCCGCAGACACCTATGATGTTGTCTCATTCGAGGGTCTCGAACTGCTGCTTGCCATCATAGACAACCATTGCCGCGCCAATCCGCAGGATCGACTCTTTCCGGTGGTCAATACGATCGTTGCCAAGCTGAATGAAGATCGGATACGCAGCAAATCTGCGGGAATCGAGCTTGCCGAAGGAGAACGCAAAACGGTGCTCTATCGCGAAACCATCCAGCGCATCCAGGAGAAGCTCAAACAGCTTGGCCTGTTCCATGCGGAGATAGATGGCATGTTCAACGATGCCACACGCTCAGCGGTAATCGCGTTTCAGACCGATATCGGATTCGAAACCACTGGCTTCCCGGACCAGGCCACCCTGTGGCGACTGTTCCGGCGCTGAATCCAAACCACAGCGTCCACAGCGCCCCTTCCTCTCCACACCCGGCTTCCATCCTCCCTCTGCGGCGGGGTGCGCGCCAGCGCCTCCATCAGGTTTCCCTGATGGAGGTTTAACTTTGGCGGCCGGCCAGCCGATATAAGCCGGAATGGAGTTGCTATCAGCTGCGCAAGGCAATCATCCAGCCATCGTATTTTCGTTTTGCATCTCGAAGAATCTCCAGGGAAGAGATTTTTCGAGGCCCCTTTAAAGTAAAGTTCTGAAGGCGCATGGGTCCGGAATATTGATCAATCAACCGTCCACCGTTTCCAAACTGATCCTCTCGACTGTCATCACCATGGGCAGCGTCGTGACGCTGATCTATATTGGTTTTTCCGAGTGGGCCTCTTTCCGTTACAGCGGAAATATTAGCCTTACCGATCATGCAGAGCTCCTTACAGAAGTTATAGCCCTTCGCAACACGATGATGCTGATCTCCGTTGCGGCGGTGCTGATTGCGATTGCGCTGGTCATGTTGTTTGTGCGCAGAAGCACCAAGCCTCTCCTCCGTCTGGCGGAGCAGTCGAACCGCTTCAAAACGACCCTGGACCGGACCATGGACAGTGTGTTCATGTTCGATCCAGAGACATTGAAGTTCTTCTATGTCAACCGGGGCGCGATGCAACAGGTGGGGTACAGCTTTGATGAGATGATGCAGATGACTCCGCTGGATATCAAAACGGAGTTCAGTGCGGCGGAATTCCGTCGGAAAGTGGACCAGCTGATCGCCCGGGAACAGCCATCACTCACCTTCGAGACGATCCACCGGCATAAAAACGGCACCCATATTCCGGTTGAGGTTTTCCTCCAGTACATAGCTTCGGAACAGGAACCGGCCAGCTTTGTCGCCTTCGTAAGGGACATCACCGAGCGCAGGCGGGCTGAAGCGGAGCTGCGCCTGGCCGCCGCCACTTTCAACAGCAATGAGCCGATTCTCATTACCGACCGCAGCGGCACCATTATCCGTGTCAACAAGGCTTTCGCCAGAATCACCGGCTATACGCCGCAAGAAGTGATCGGACAGAACCCAAGGATCTTCAAATCAAAACTGCAGAACAGGGAGTTCTACCGCACCCTGTGGCACTCGCTGATCGAGACCGGCCACTGGGAGGGGGAGGTATGGAACCGGCATAAAAATGGTAAAGCCTGCCCCTTCCACGCATGCATTACCGCGGTAAGAGACGAATCGGGCAATGTCACCCACTATGTCGCCTCCTACCTCGACCTCTCCGATCTGAAAAGACAGCAGCAGAGCCTGGAGCGTATCGCAGCGGAAGAGCAGGCGCTGGCGAAGATCCTCAGTCTCTCCCTGCAGCCCCTGGAGATGGGGGCCTATCTGCAGCAGGCGCTGGAGCTGATGATCGGTTCGGTTCCCTGGCTCACTCTGCTGCCAATGGGGGGTATTTTTCTGACCGAAGAGAGGGGCAACGGCAATAAACTTCACCTGAGCGCCAACCATAATCTGGCCCCGGCCCTGCAGACCCTCTGTGCCACCGTGCCTTACGGACACTGCCTGTGCGGCCGTGCGGCGGGAGAGAAGAGCATTCAGTTCGCGCACTGCATCGACCAGCGTCATGACATCAGATTCGAGGGGATGAAACCCCACGGTCACTACAACATACCGATACTGGCGGGCGACAAGGCGCTGGGCGTCATCGTCTTCTATCTGCCGCATGGGCATAAAAAAGCCGGTTACGAGATGGAATACCTGGCGCGCATGGCCGACGTCTTCAGCATGGGAATTTCGATCCGCTACGTCAATGCGGAACTGGTCGATGCCAAGGAGCGAGCGGAAGCGGCCTCCGTAGCGAAAAGCGCCTTTCTCGCGACCATGAGCCATGAGATCCGTACGCCGATGAACGGAGTACTCGGCATGTCGGAACTATTGGCCGAGACCCCCCTGAACAGCGAGCAGCGGGAGTACATCAGCACCATCCGGCACTCCGGCGGTGCCCTTATGGCCATCATCAACGATATCCTCGACTTCTCCAAGGTGGAGGCGGGCAAAATGGAGCTGGAGCCCATCGAATTCGATCTGGAGCGGGCAGCGCACGATGTCACCCATCTACTGAGCGGCAGGGCGGAACAGAAGCGGCTCGAACTGATCCTGCACTACGCCAAGGATTGCCCCCGTTTTGTAATTGGAGATGCGGGACGTATCCGCCAGATACTGCTCAACCTGGCCGGCAATGCGATCAAGTTTACCGACAGCGGCCACGTCCTTATCGAGGTAAGCTGCAGAACCGCCTCAGAAGGACAGACCCTTGTGCATCTGGCGGTACGGGATACCGGCATCGGTATCAGCCCTGATGCACAGAAAACGCTGTTCGAATCCTTCACCCAGGCGGATGCATCCACCACCAGAAAATACGGCGGCACCGGACTCGGTCTGGCCATCAGCAAGCAATTGGTCGAGCTGATGGGTGGAACCATCGGCCTCCACAGCACTCCGGGCGGAGGATCAACCTTCTGGGTGGAGATCCCGTTGCCCGTGGCTGAGACACCGGCCCCGCTGCCTCAGGCGGATCTGCGCGGTGTCCATGTTTTGGCGGTGGACGACAACCCGGTAAACCGGCGGGTGCTGGATGAGCAACTCAGCAGTTTCGGTATGCAGGCAAGCCTGGCACAGGACGCCGGCAGTGCACTTCAACTGCTCAGGGAGGCCAGTCAAAACAACCGGCCTGTACAGGTCATTGTCACCGACTACTGCATGCCGGAAATGGATGGCGAGGCGCTGGCGCTGGCCTGCAGGGAGTTGCCGGGTTACCGGCATGTACCGCTTATCCTTTTAAGTTCGGCCGGTCAACGCGGCGATGCGAACAGATTTAAAGCTGCCGGCTTCAATGGTTATCTGACCAAGCCCGCGCATACCGAAACACTGCGCAGAACCATTGCCGGCGTGCTCGGGCTGCAGCAGCGCGGCAGCGACGACATCCTGGTCACCAGGCATCTGACCGCTGAAGGATCCGCGGCCGGGCCAAGGCCAGCCCGCACTTTCCAGGGACATGTGCTGCTGGCTGAGGATATTCCGGCCAACCAGAAGGTTGCCCTGTCGATGTTGAAGAAACTGGGAGTTACCGCAGATGTTGCGGTTAACGGCGAAGAGGCCGTGCAACTCTGGACCGGCGGAAAATACGACCTGATCTTCATGGACTGCCAGATGCCGATGATGGATGGTTATCAGGCCACCAGAAAGATCAGGGAGCTGGAAAAGTCGGGCACCGGCCATATTCCCATCATTGCGCTTACCGCCAATGCCATGGCCGAGGAGCGAAAAAAGGGGCTGGATATGGGCATGGACGATTACGTGGCGAAGCCGTTTACCGGCAGCGAGCTGACCGCCGTGCTCAACACCTGGATGCCCCCTGACGCGCCCCTGCCCACAGAGAACCGGATGGCGCCCACAGCCCCGGTCGCCTGCCCGGCCACGACGCCGTCGCAATCATCTCCCATCATCGACCCACGGCAGATCGCAATGATGCAGGAAGCCATGGGCGAGGATTTCGACGAGTTGATCCCCGCCTATCTGAGCAGCATGGAGGAGATCCTGACCTCGATATCCGCGGCGGAGAGAGCCGACAATGTTCAGGAGATGCAGCGCTTATCGCACAGCATCAAATCCGCCAGCCGCAACGTCGGGGCAAACCTGCTGGCCGATCTTGCGGCACAGATGGAGCTGGAGGCCCAGGAGCAGCGATTGACCGATGTCACTGCCAAGATCGCGCATTTCAACCAAGAGTTCACCCGTGTCAGACAGGCGCTGAGCGAAATTTAGCGACGTTGCTGCTTCCAGGAACAATTGCCGTATGCACAGGCCTCGGCACGGCAAACATGGTGTAGCCAATGCCGCATAAGCGCCAGGAGCCAAAATCTTCCGGTTCCGAAGGGGTTGCGTCGGAATTGAGGATGGTCAGGAGTCTTGCTCCTCGCTCAGGTTTGCCAGGACCTGTTCGCCCTTGCTGCGCTGCGCCCTGACGATCGCAAGTTCGGTACTCAATCGCTTCTGCTTGTTTTTATTCTTCTCCTTGCTCAACTTCTGTTCCAGTCCAGCCTCTTTTTTACTCAGCTTCTCCAGCAGCACCTCCAGCTCATCTTTGTGATCGCGCTGTTTCTGCCCTTCCCTATCCAGCCAACCGGCAATTCTCTTCAACAGTTTTTTTCTTTTCATCAGAACTTCTCCATCATCATGGGTTTGCGTTGATTTGCCGAGCTGCGGCTTCCGTTTCCTCACCAATCCGCATAAGCTCGTCTTCGTTTAACGCGACGTCGTGCGCCGCCAGCTCCAATCCCTGATCACGGCTCACAAACAGGCTTTGCGAGGCCTCGATCAGATTGACCGAGATGTCATGCGCGAAACCACTGTCATTGATCAAAGAGGATCCCATGCCGGGTGTGATGGCGTGCTGGCTGATAAGATCTGCGATCAGCTGATTGATGCTCTCCTGCTCCTCGACCGCCTGCAGCTTCAATGCATCCAGCGAGAGCGCATCGACGGTATCGCTGCCGCCCGATCGAATGCTCTCCAATTCGCGAATGATCAGTCCCAACTGCAGCCGGATTCGGTTGTACAGCTCGCGCATTTTCTGATTCTCCGCGTCGGCATCCACATACTCAATCAGATTCTCCTGTATGTTGCGCGTGTCCTTGACCGCCTCCACCATGCGGGTCGAGGCGTTGCGCAGCCAGCGCAAACCGGAAGAGTGCTCCTCCTTTCGGGCAAAGGGTGCGCTGCTGATAAAGGCGACGATAGCACTGTAGATCCCCTTGATATGCTTATCGTACATGGCGTCTATGTCGAACACGTGTACGCGCTGTTGCACCGCGATAGCCTGCTCCAAATCGTCGTCGGACGCGACCAGCTCCCGCTTCAGGCCAAGCCCGTCCCCGATGATCCGCAATGCCGCCTCGTATACCCGCAGCGTCTCCTTGCGCACCGCCTCCAGTGCGGTCTCGGGAAACGCCGCCGAGGCATCGGTAAGGTATTTCGGCTGGTCCACATCGGGCTTCTTTTCCGGAATGAAGCGCTCCAGATTGGTTACCAGCTGATTCATCAACGGCAACATCACCAGGATTCCGAGCAGGTTGAAAATCGAATGAAATACGGCCAGTTTGAGCGTGTAGTCCTCCTCCGCGATACCGACCGCCAACGAGACGACATTGACCAGATCAACCAATTGATAGATGAAAACGATGGCAATGACACCAGTCACCAGGTTGAATATCAGATGCGCCGCGGCCAGACGCTTGCCCCCCTCATTGGAGCTCATGGCACCCAGAATCGCGGTAATCGTGGTACCTATGTTGGCGCCGATCGCCAATGCCAGTGCATTCTCATAAGTGATCTGCCCCGCTGCCAGTGCGGTGATAGTCAACACCAGCGTCGCGTGACTGGACTGCATAACAACAGTGGCGAAGATGCCGATTGCCGTGAACAGCAGCACACCAGGATAGCCGGATACCGCAAACTCAGCCAGATTGAGCGTCTCCTTATAGGCTTCGAATCCATCCTTCATAAAGTGGATGCCAAGAAACAGAAAACCCAGCCCGGCGAGAATATAGCCTATACCCTTGAGCGACTTGGAGGACTGAAAAATCAGGATTACGCCGAATGCCAACATCGGCATCGCGTAAGCAGCGATATTCACCTTGAGACCGAAACCGGCGATCAGCCAGGCGCCGGTGGTGGTACCCAGATTAGCGCCGAAAATGATACCGATACCGGCAGCCAGCGTAATCAGTCCGGCGCCAAGAAAAGAGATGGCGATTACCGAAACCAGCGAACTGGACTGCATGACAGTGGTGCTGACGATGCCGAACAGCACACTTTTCCAGGTAGACGCGGTGGTGCGCCGCAACAGACGTTCCAGCGCGCCTCCGGTGAAGGCCTGAAATCCCTGCTCCAGCGAGAGCATTCCGAACAGGAACACGGCGACGCCGGCGGCGATGGTCTTGAAATTCGGGCTGATCCAGAAACCATAGGCCAGCACCAGCAGAATGGTCGGCAAAAGGATTTTTTTCATCAATGTCTTATCCACCCTGAAAGAGAATGAAAACAGGTTCGTCGAAATCCGTTGTGAAACTGCTGCGGATATGTAGCCCAAAACGATTACCGCTCCGCTTTGGTCATCCAGCACCTATCCAGCAGGCTCCTGCCGATACTTCATTGGTCCGGAATGGCGTTTTATATATTAAACATTTAAAAATAAATGTCCATTTATACTAAACATTTTTCCAATGGGTGGTGAGATTGCAACTTTTATGATGACCACTCTGATAAGGTCTCAACAGCATGATGAGCGGCCTAGCCGCAGGCCACCAGTGCGGTTCGGCCTGCCCCATCACTAAAGATCTTCCGCTTTCCGCCGTTAATCTCCCCCGACATTCAATGGTTAAAAAGGAGCTGTCGAGCGCAATGGACGACCCCTTTTTACGACAATTCAACTGAGCTTCCGGAACGAGGAGAAAGGTAATGAGGATGATCAAGGTAGTGGCATTTGGTGCTGTTGCGCTCTTCACATCGCTGGTAATGGCCGAAAAGGCACCTGAATCGGTTGAGCGCCTGGCGCCGACGCTGAAGGCGTGGGGGGAGAACCCGATCGTGGTCGCGGCAGTCAAGGCACAGAACGCGAAGGGAGAGAGTCTTGACCAGATCAAGCAACGGGATGCCTCATGGCGCGCCACCAGCGGTGTAGACGACTTTATGCGGTCACTACTGGAGAGCGATACCGCCAAGGAGCTGATGAAGCTGGAGACGAGTAAACCCTACTTCTTCGAGTTGTTTCTGATGGACAGCCAGGGCGCCAACGTCGCAATGACAAACAAGACCTCCGACTATTGGCAGGGCGACGAAGCGAAATTCACCGAATCATTCAAGGGAGGCAGCGGCGCGATACATATAGGCGACGTTGAATTTGATGAGAGCGCCCAAGCCTATCTGGTACAGATATCGGTGCCGGTGATGGATGGAGGCAGCGCGGTCGGCGCCATGACTATCGGCGTGAACGTTGACAAATTGGAAGCCCAATAAACCCACTTTTTGGTCACAGGAGAGCATTCATGGCTTGGTTTTATAATCTTGGCTTTCGCTGGAAACTCACTTTACCGGTTGCACTTCTGGCCATCCTGTTGGCGACAACAGCGCTGATCGGAGTGCAATTGATCAACCGCCTCAGTGAAGACGTAAACCGGCTGGCCGACGAGTTCCTGCCAGGGCTCAACTCTCTGCTGCAGGCCGACCGCGATCTTTATCAGGCGCTGGTGGCAGAACGCAGCATGATCTTCGTCGACACAAACTCGGAACAGTATAAGAAGCTGACAGCGATGCATGACGAGAACATCGGCCAGGCACGCGAACGCGCTGTGAAGTTCTTCCGGACCACCCGCTCGGAGCAGGCGCAAGAACGGGAACAGGAGTTTCTGGCACTGTTTGACAAGTGGTCGGATACCACTCAAGAGATCGAACGCCAGCGCAGTGAAGGCGGGCGTATCGGACGAAGCACCGCGATCGATATGAGTTTCAATGAAGGCGTTACCAAATTCGACGCAATGCGCCAGGTGATAGACGAACTCACCGACCTCGTGCAAAAAGATGCTGCCGCCGCAGGCGCGAACGCGCACACAACGACGGACAACAATCAGATCATCCAGGCTGCCACCCTGACGATTGGGCTGTTGGTCTGCGTTTTGATAGCATTTTTCTTTCCCATATTGATCACCAGGCCGTTAAACCGCGTAATCAGTGCCATAGAGGATCTCGCCGGCGGCGAAGGGGATCTGACACTGCGTGTAAACGTCGACAGCAAAGACGAGCTGGGTCACCTTTCGGCAAGCTTAAACCAGTTTCTGGAAAAACTGCACGATCTTATCCGGCGAGCCGCCACCACTTCCAGCCAGGTTCGTGAAGCCTCCAATCAGATGCTGCAACTGAACAGCCAGTCGCAGGAGATGATTGGCAGTCAGCACTCTTCAACGGACATGGTTGCCACCGCAATCAACGAAATGGCTGCGACGGTGCAGGAGGTCGCACAAAGCGCATCGAGCGCAGCCGATGAGGCACGTCAGGCTGATGCCGATGCGCGCACCGGCAGTGAACGGGTAAACTCCTCGTTAATTTCGATCCGCGACCTGGCTCAGGATGTCGGACGCGCCGCTGAGGTGATTCACAAATTGGAGACCGAGGCCGAAGGGGTCGGTTCGGTTCTGGATGTAATCCGCGGTATCGCCGAGCAGACCAATCTGCTTGCATTGAATGCCGCAATCGAGGCGGCACGCGCGGGCGAACAGGGGCGTGGCTTCGCGGTGGTAGCCGATGAGGTTCGCACCTTGGCCAGCCGTACACAGCAGTCGACAACCGAGATCCAGGGAATGATCGAAAAGCTGCAGTGTGGCGCCCGAAACGCAGTATCGGTGATGGATGCCGGTCGCGAGAAGGCCCAGGCGAGCGTCGAGCGCGCCGAATCCGCCGGTAGCTCGCTGATCGAGATCACCAAGGCAGTTGCTTCAATCAGCAGCATGAACACGCAAATCGCCAGCGCCGCGGAGGAACAGAGCGTAGTGACAGCGGAGATCAATCGCAATATAACCGAGATAAGTGTAATCTCCGACCGCAACTCGCAGGTTTCGTCGGAAGCCGCACAGGCCAGCACGGTTCTCTCTGAGTATGCTGGGGAGCTGGACCGGATCGTTCAGAATTTCAAAATATAGCGCTTGCAGCGACGGGCACTTACCGGAAATCACGTATCGAGTGTGCCGGGAAATATGAAGATCACCTGTCCGGTACAATCCCTGCAAGGCGTCTGGGCAGGTATCTGAATTTGCCGTCACACGGATGTTGAATTCACCGCCAGCAGGAGCGGCTGTTCTCTCCGTCCGGCGTGCGGAAAGGATAATAGAGATAGGTTGCCGGCCAGGGAACGGCCGGCGACTCTCCATGCCTCCTGGAATAAGAGGGGAAAAAGTTTCCACCCAGAGTTTTATAGGCACCACCCCACTCCGTCGACCTGACTGTTCCGTTTAGATTGAAGCGAGCGCGTACCGTCCAGAAGTACCAGGAGCAGGGATCGAGCGGTTGCTCCACCCGGTAGGCCGGTTCGGTGAGACCGGTTAGCTCCTGCACCAGATGCAGCGGCCCAATCGTTCCCAGGCCGGAGATCACACCGGAATAGATGCGCAGATCGTAGACCACATCACTGTAACCGCCGTCGACGGCGTTCTGATCAAATGCACGCGGGAACTTCTCCCAGGCGAACCTTGGTGTCAAGCTGACAACATCACGGAACTGCATGCCGCCGAAACCTTGGGCACCGCCCGGCTTTTTACTGAAACTGAACACATTGCCCCATTTTATCCCCATCTCCGGTGCAGGCGGGTCGACCGGCGCCAGCACAAAATGTGGCACCGGTCCCCTGGTATCCGGTTGGCTGGATTTGTCAGCGCTTTTTCCGGGGTGATAAATCAACAGCATTTCATCGACGATGTTTTCAACAAGAAAGCGATATCCGTTCAATATCGCGCCGGACATGCGCCTTCCCTCTTCGGCCAGCCAATCTTCCGCGCTGTAGCAGGCAGCCCGGTACCGGTAGTTCAACTCATCCATAACCTGGCCGCTGCCGGCATCGATCAGCCTGGCGCGGGCTTGCATGAACATACAGGGCAGTGAACCCTTTTTTCCGCTTCCTGAAAACTCAAACTTCTGCATCCCCAGCTCCAGCATGCTGGCGTAACCTTGCATCAGGCCTGGAGAATATTGCGGAGATTCATGAGGCGCCTGCGGGCCTGGAATATCGCTCACAACGACAAGATCAGCGCCGTTACCGATGCTCTGCAGATAGCGGGCTACTGCGCCGGCAAGCGCCGATTGGGTGTCACTGCCATTTATCTGCCTGACTATATCCCGCTCCACACTTTCCAATTTCTCCAGCACCCCCTTATTGCCGAGGGAGTCCAGACCCGGGATGAATATAGCCAGAAGTGGTAGGCAGAAGGCAGGCGAGAGGCCGAACCAAGGGCCGGGCGCAGCGGCGGTTGCCAGGCATTCCGCCATCAAGGGTGCAACAAGCACTGTATTGACCGCAGTGGCTTCCTTGACGCCGTGCCATCTGTCCCGGAGCGAATCGGCCATATGAAACTCCGGCGCATAGCCGGCAGATATGATGCCCAGCGGATAGGCAGAGGGACGTTGCGCCATCTGCTGCGCCTGCGGGACATGGCTCAACGAGGCGCAGCCAATAAGCCAGGCAACTCCGCTAAAGAGCATGGCAAGCAACACGGCTCGCCAAAAGAGAACCCTAGACCGCATATTTCATCAGGCGAACCCTGGTTGCCGATATTTCCTCAATCGGCTCGCTCTCCGTTGTTTTTTCCCGGCGCTGATCACAAATGGAAAAAGCGATTGCGCTGATTCGATTGCCAGTGCCTGTCAAAATACCGGAATTTTTCATTTCGGCGGCTAACCTCGCGGTGAAGCTCATCATCCTGTAATGAGTATTGAAACAGTTGTCCTGATTTACGTCGATCCCCCCGGCATGGACAATGGTGCACCCAATAATACTATTGGCCTACCTGCCCACAACTTTCTGTCTGATCGAACGGACAATGCGATACAGCCAAAGGGTTATACCGATCGCCGGCTTGATTCTGGCCATGTTCTTCTGGGGCAGCTCCTTCATCGCAATGAAGATCGCCTTCCGCGATTTTGCGCCGCTGCACGTGATCTTCTGGCGCCTGGCAATCGCCAGCTGCTGTTTTCTGCTGATACTGCCGCGCCTGCGCAGGCAGCGGGTCCGGCCCGGCGACTGGCGCTATCTGGGGCTGATGGCGTTGTTCGAACCTTGCCTCTACTTCATCTTCGAAGCCCTTGCGCTGGAGTACACCAGCGCTTCCCAAGCGGGCATGGTGACCGCAATTCTGCCGCTGATGGTGGCGGTAATCGCGGCGCTGTGGCTCAAGGAGAGCGTCACGCGCGCCAACATCATCGGCTTCCTGCTGGCCATTGCCGGGGTCTGGTGGTTGAGTCTCGGTGGAGAGGCCAGCGCCGCCGCGCCCAACCCGCTGCTCGGCAACTTTCTGGAATTCATCGCCATGGTCTGCGCGACCGGATACATCATTACACTGAAAAGGCTGACCAGGCACTACTCACCACTGTTTCTGACCGCCGCACAAGCTGCTATCGGCGCCCTCTTTTTTCTTCCGACGCTGTTCCTATTTCCTGCACCGGAAACCCTGCCCCGGTTGAGCGACGGTTCGACCCTGGCCCTGATCTATCTCGGGACCTTAGTCACCTTTATCGCTTACGGGCTCTATAACTTCGGTGTCAGCCGCATCCCTGTCTCCCAGGCAAGCGCGTACATCAATCTGATTCCGGTTTTCGCAGTGATTCTGGGTTTCACGATTCTTGGGGAGAGATTCACCAACCAGCAGTACCTGGCCACGCTTGTGGTCTTCACCGGCGTGGTGGTCAGCCAATGGGGAAGCCGATCAACAGCACCCTGAAAGGCAAAGCCCCAGCTTTTGTCTTCTCCGAAAAGATATGGGCGGCGACAAAAGAGAATTATTTGGTATTTGTCACCGACCCCTTTTTCCTTTTACATTTGGCGGATTGCTCAGGTGAACTATCCAACACGTATTTGATCAGTGACTGCTTGTACGGGATACAGGAGCTTCGATGAAGTGTGCATACTACGCGCCAACGAGGGTTGGCGCGATCATCCTTGTGGCGGCACTGCTCAGCGGTTGTGGGGCAGTGGTGCTGGGTGGGCTCCAAGGTGCCGCGATGGGCGCTTCAATTCACGCAGGGAAAACTGACAACCAGGCGCCCAATAAAAAGCTCCAGATTGTCTGGGGCACATCGAACAGTTTGGGGGAGAGCGAAAGGATTGCCTCGACCAAGGCTGTCGAACGCTGCGCCCAACAGGGTGGAGAGCCGCATGTGGTGGAAAGCTACCATTCGCGGGAGTGGCCGCCGTATCCCACCAGTCCCGACAAACGCTATACCCTGGAGATTCGATTTCACTGTGAGGTCGACTCGGAGAGTAGTTCGGATTAAAAGAAAGGGGAAGTGAAGCAAAATCACTCCGGCATTCCGAAGATCTGTCAGGAGGGACTCCATCAGCTCCGGCCCCTGAATCAGAACCGCTTACGATGGATTGGATGCCACTCCCGGAATCTCACACCGCATCTAATTCAATTGTTATAGCTTGGTAGGGGAGGGATCCATATTCCGGCAGGGTGCTTTGTGCTTTATTATCGGCAGTCTATATTTATACTGAGCTGAGGTGCTGTCCGCCTCTTGGAGAACGCGATGAGACGAATTGTCCCGATCTTGTGGATGTTAATGTTGTATCCGTTTCTGGCCATTTCCAACGCAACGGCCGAAACTGCTGCAGATATCGACGCCGATGTTGATGCCGCGCTTCGCAACCTGTATCGCGAAGCTCCGTCAGCCCGGGCTCTTTCCGACAAGGCCAATGCCATCCTGGTTTTTCCGCGCATCGTCAAAGCCGGTCTGCTGGTTGGTGGGCAGTTCGGCAACGGCGCGCTACGAAAGGAGGGCAAGCCAGCCGGCTACTACCGCACCGCGGCGGTATCTTACGGACTGCAGGCGGGAGCGCAGACCTTCGGTTATGCGCTGTTCTTCATGACCGCCGACTCGACATCGTATCTGAATCGAAGCGACGGATGGGAGATTGGCATTGGACCAAGCGTCGTGGTCGTTGACGAGGGCATGGCCAGGACGCTCTCCAGCACGACACTAAAAGATGATATCTATGCCTTCATTTTCGGGCAGAAAGGCCTGATGGCAGGCCTTGGCGTACAGGGTTCGAAAATCACCCGGATCAATCCCGATTAGATGGCATTGCGCGCTCTTGCCGGCGTATCATCCGATTGCCGCGCCGGATAATTCACTCAGAAAGCCTAGTCCAACAGGCGGTAAACCTTCGATTGTTGCGGTTACCTGAATTGAAAGACCTGCCGGTTCACTTCATCGGGAATATGTAATTGATCCAGCCAAGCATCCGCAACAAAATTCGCCGCATAACCGAGACGTGGGTAAACTGGTCCGAGTAGACCGCCGCTTTACCCTGTACACCAAATGGCAGTCCATAATCATTAAGATTTTCTTCCAGCTCGATAAGCCCTAATGCCCGTCCATGGGTAGCAACACGACTGGCTGATACGAGGTTTCCCGTCGCCTGGATGTCGCCTTCGCTCATCGCCGGCAACACGGACTTGAGTTGACCCTTGAACACATGGCCCGGAACAGCATCGAAAATTACCTCTGCTTCAAATCCGGGTTTCATGCGGGAGAGAGAGTTCTGCCAGAAACTGGCAGCAATCTGGCGGCGCTGGTTAGGGATGAATACCATCGCCGGTCGCAGTGGAAGATTGGTGGCCATCACACCTGGCCTGAGTGCGACCTGAGTAACAAATCCAATTTCGGGTGCCCTTACCTCGGTCCGCTCCAGATCATACTCCGCCGCTTCCAGTTGCGCCTGCAATTGCGCAACCCTGGTGTTCACCCCGTCGATCTGTGACTCGTAAGCTAGCCTTGCACGCAATTCATCGGCTCTTACGGCCTCAAGCGTCGCTTCGGAGGCAAGATAAAGCTGCCTGCGGTTCTCCACCTCCTGTTCCGAAAAGATCTTTGCACCACCCGCCCGGTTGCCGGCTACATAGCGCTCGAATGATTGTTTCGTGCGGTCCCGGTCGGCCTCCGCTTTTTTCACGCGTGCGGTGGCAGCCTCCATTTGCGCAAGCGTTTGTTTCACAGCCTGCTCTGCCTCCACCAGTTGCGCTTTGGTTTTGGCCACCGTCAGTGCAAATGGTTTCGGATCGATACGAAACAGCAGGTCGCCCTTTTTCAGCGGCGTATTCGGTTCCGCATCGACAGAAACGACGATACCTTTCACCGCCGGAACTATAGGCACGCTGACAAACACCTCTTTCGCGTATTTCCCGTAGGGGTGATTGTAATTCATCAACATCAGCAGCGTACCTAGAATAACAATACCGCCGAGTATCGCTGTCGGTACCGTCCATTTCGTCAGGGGAATGCGAAATGCTTTGAAGACGACTACGCAGAGCCCGGCGTATGTCAGAATAATCAGGAGATCCATGGGTTACTCGTTCGCCTCCGGTTTACTGTTTTCACGTTCCCGAAGCTTAGACTCCAGCACTGTGATCTTTCTGGCCAGCTCTTCGATTTTACGATTCAATGCCACCGTTTCGAGGGCGGGGTCAGCTTCCGCAGCTTCCGGTGCTGGCTGAGCAACGGACCCAAAGCCCCATCCTCTGTCCTCGCGATAGAGCGTCGACCAGATCCATAAAAAAGGCCACAAAACATGCAAAGTAAACAGACTTACCCAACCGGCGACATGAATTGCATCCTGGTGCGGATGATTTCTATGCCTTGCAATTTCATACGGGATATCATGTATCGCTATGATCGCATAAAAGATAAAGACCACAACGAAGATCACAAGAAACAGCGCCACATAATCAAGACTCATCAATTCTCTCCGATTCTTCTAATGCGCTGGAGGTTGGTTTTCGCATCGACAGTCAATCTGCCGTTCAATCGGTAAACAGATACCGATGGGTTAATTTTGGTTTAACCTCCAGTGCTGTCCCACATACTCCCTCTCCCTCCGGGAGAGGGTTGGGGTGAGGGAATCTAATATTGCTAAGTTACTGTTTTTGTATATCCCCTCATCCTGTCCTTCTCCCTCGGGGAGAAGGGACCGCAATTTGATGATTTTCATGTCAATGAAACGATTGGCGGTGGTTTCATATACAGAATTCAAGGACTTGTACAAAGCCTCCAAATGTTAATGGGACAGCACTGTTTAACCTCAGAACCTGAAAACATCAGGCCGGACCATCAATCGGCTGGATTGGTGTCCACTGCGCCCCACTTGCCGTCAGCTTTCAGACAAAAATCGAAGATCGAACTTCCCTGCATGTTGTTGGCGCTATTTTCAATTTTTAGTTTTCTGCACCTCTGTCCATCCAGTGTCGAGGTTGAGATTGGTGTCAGGCTTCCATGGCTGCCGGACTGGGGATTATTCCATTTCACAGTCTCGCCATCAGCGGAATCATTCAGTGCCTTGCGGCCAGCCTCTGTGGCCAGATTCCAGTCCTGGTCGGTAAAAAATCGCACTGGCGAGTAGTTCAGCCAACGAAGATTCGAAGCGAATAGAGGCTCGGTCAGCAGAAACAGAAAAACAGCACTCGCCACACGTTTGGCTAGGGTTCTATTCATTACCAGTCCTTCTTTATCAATTAAGCAAGGTATTCAAAAACATTTCTGAGGCTTAAGCATAACATACTCGAATAACTCAAAAGTCAACGGATAACCGTCTCGGTTTGTGCTGTCTGCTCACCAACAGTTGCTCATCCATGTTACTCAAGATAATACGTTTTTAAGATGTGCTTCTTTTAGCACGATACGAATTTGGTGCAGATAAAACATTTTTAGAAAAAGCGGAAAAGGGGTCGGCACCCTTTGCTTTTATCCACGCTGCTCGTTCTCCAGCGCCAGCTTGGTGATCTCATTGTAGAGGTGCATCGCCCTGGCGACCAGATCTTCAAAATCTGGGTGGCGCTCTAGCAGTGGCTGGATCTGTTTCGCATCTTCGAATACTCGTTCCAGAAATTCAATATCCGCCTCACCGAGCTTTTCACCTCGATCCACTTTCTCTTTGATATCCAGCGCCCGAGGCAGCCGCTGTGTACGGAAACGTTCCAATAACGCAACAACCACGCCATCTTCAGCATCGGATAAACTCATGATAATCCCCCTTAGGCGGTATTTATTCAGTAACCCCATCACCTCTGATTGTTAGTTTTTCAAACGGATTCCGAGTCAACCAGAGGTTCAGTTCAGAACCAAGCCAATATATTGGGAATTATAGCTAAAATGCAGACTGACTTTTAAGGGGCAAGGCATAATTCCGAAACCGTGCACTTTACAGTTCATGCATCAACCCGACACTCTGTCGATTTAATCTCTGCACACCGAGTGTTTCTACTTCCGTACTTCAAACTGACAACAGAGTGCCGTTGGGAGAGGATGGTTTTGGGGTGGTTCAATATCTCCTATGCTGATGGCTTTCTATTCAAACGCAATGAAAAAAAGGAAATCCACAACATCGTTAAACGCTGAGGCAACAATATAAACCGGAGTGCCTAGCCGGAATACGGCGAGTTAAGCGAGCTCACTCCGGCATTCCGGCATTGCGAAGATCTGTCAGGAAGGACTCCATCAGCTCCGGCTTCTGAATGGGTATGATGTTTCTGATTTCAGCGAGCCTTGCCGACGGCTCGAGTACCCGGATCTGCTCGATCTCCCATTCTGCATCGTCCTGACGATCGACGTGCATATAGCTCACCGCCAGAAACAGCCTTGCCGGCAGCGCGTTTTCATTGACTTCCAGCGCCCCTGACAGCGATAGGATCGCTTCGTTATAACGGCCCAGCGTGTAGTAGGCCCTGCCCTGATTGTAAGGATAGTGCCAGGTGTAGTAGGGATTGAGTTGCATACCCCTGGTGGTGAAATCAAGCGCCGGTTCCGGCTCTCCCATGTCGTTGCTGATAAAAGCGAGCAGTGCGTATCCGTCTGCATAGTTGGGTGCGATGCTGATCGCCTTTGCGACGGCCTGCTGCGCCTTGGCGTACTCTTTACGCATCATATGCGCATAGCCGAGCGACCAGTAGGTTTGCGGAATGGAATCGTTGAGTTGAACGCCTTTTTGCGCAAGTTCCAATGCCCGGTCCAGCGTCGCCAACGGAGAGTCCGCCCAACCACGCCGATAGGTGTACGCAAGCTGGTAGGCCAGCGCTCCGAAAGCGCGCCCATAGCCCGGATCCAGCCCGATGACCTGGCGGTAGAGTGCCTGTGCCTGCTCGTTTGACTCTCTGCTGCCGGTTTTCGCAAGTTTCTGCCCCTCCTGAAACAGTTCATAGGCTTTCAGGTCGGCCGTGTTGCGAATCCCGGGGCGCTGCTCCTCCTGAACCGTCAGATGCACCGCAAGCGCCTCGACGATGCTGTTGGTCACCACATCCTGCACCGTAAAAACATCCACCAGGCGCTTATCGAATCGCGATGCCCATTTCTGCAGCCCGGTCTTCGCATCAATCAGTTGGGCATTGATTCTGATCGAATCACCCTCACGCCGGACACTGCCGCTCAAAACATAGTCGGCTCCCAGCTCTGCACCGATCTCCTTTGCCCGCACTTCACGTCCTTTGTAGACAGACGAGGTATCACTGGAGAAAACCCGCAGGTTGGACAAACGCGAAAGATCGGTGATAACGTCATCTGTCATCCCGTCGGCGAAAAACTCCTGTTCCGGATCGTTGCTGAGGTTGGTGAATGGAACAACGAGGATTGAAGGCGGCAATTGAGCAGTCACCACACTTTCCCGGTCATGCCGGTCCGCATAGAAGAGGAGTATGGCGGCGAGCACCGCTGTCAGCGAAAACGCCCACAGGTAAGGGCCTGATAACAGGCTATGTGATCGCTTTCCTGGTGAGCCGGAGATCAAATCTTCCCGAGCCATCTCCCGCACCTCCCCCCCAGGGAGATTGGTCACTTCGGCAATCAGCCGGTAACCCCGCTTGGGTACGGTCGCAATGTACTTTGGTTGCCGCGCATCGTCGGTGAGCGCCTTGCGCAGTTTGATCACCGCGGTGGTGATCGAGTCGTAGCTGATCACCGCACCCTTCCAGACATCGCGTTCGATATCATCCCGCGTAACCAGTTCGCCCTGGCGCGAGGCCAGGTAGCTGAGCACCTCCATCACTTTGGGCTCGAGCTTGACCAGGATCCCATCCCGGCTGATCTGGCCGGCTGCCGGATCGACGGTCCAATCGCCAACTTTGAATGGGCGATAGTCCGCACAGCTATCAAATAAAATTTGCGAACTCATCGTTTACACTCTTCTGCCACAACAAAATCAACCGCTCTAGTTCACTACATAACACGCTGAATAACCGCTCTTATTATCTTTTTCGTATTTTCATTGCTTTTTCGTCGCTTTTTCGTCGAGACGTAATCAGCAGTGTCAACAAAGCTTAGTTCACAGCAATCATCGGTCAATTTCACCGTATTGCTCGACTAACGCAGATTCCTGACATTGTTAACGCCAAGGAGAATGAAAATGTTCAAAATCGTCCTGCTATCACTCGCCCTTTCCCTGTCAACAGTGGTCAATGGTTCCTGCCTGCCGGACCCACCTGAGCTTGGAGATATAGGCCCCGACTCGAATGTTGTGTGCCAATTGCTGGAATCATGGCTGCCAGAGTCAAATATTGCGATTCTCGATAGAAACTTTCCTGCATACGATACCGTCTCGATAACAGTGGAGGTGGATGGTCGCCATGAAACCATAGAGTACAAGCTCGAAAGAGCGGACTGGAAACTGACAAAATCGACTTTCCTCTCCAGCAACTGACACAACCTGGATGCACTAGCTACTACGATAACGGTCCCCGGTCTGAAACAGGATCACTCCGGCATTCCAGCGAGACGAAGGTCGGCCAGAAAGGATTCCATCAGCTCTGGCTTTTGAATGGGTATGGTGCTCCTGGTATGGGAAATCGTGGCGGATGGAGTCAGCACCTGTACCTGAGCTATTTCCCATTCAGCTTCGTCCTGGCGATCGACGTGCACGTAACTTGCGGCCAAAAACAGCCTGACGGGGATCGCGTTTTCGTTACGCTCCAGCGCTCTCGTCAGCGACTCTATCGCGTTTTCATAACGGCCGAGCGCATAGAAGGCTCTTCCCATATTGTAGAGATAATCCCAGGTGTAGAACGGGTTGAGCTGCATGCCTTTGGTGGCAAATTCAATCGCTTGCTCGGGTTCTCCCAGATTATTAGTGATAAGCGCAAGCAGGCCATATCCGTCGGCGTAATTGGGTGCGATGCTGATCGCCTGTGTGACAGCACTCTGCGCATTGTCATACTCCTTGCGCATCAGATACACAAAGCCAAGCGACCAGTAGGTTTGTGGGATGGATTCATTGAGCTTGACGCCCTGCTTTGCGAGTTCCAGCGCCCGATCCAGCGTCTCTACCGGGGAATCCGACCATCCACTGAAATAACTGTAAGCCAGATTGAAGGCCAGCGCGCCGTATGCCCGACCATAGCCTGGATCAAGACGGATCGCCTGCCGATAGGCAGCTTGTGCCTGTTCGTTACTCTCTTTACTGACGGTTCTGGAGAGTCTCTGCCCTTCCTGGAATACTTCATAAGCTTTCAGATTATCCGTATTGGAATGCACCAGGCGTTGTCTCTCCTGACTGGTCAGTTGGATTGATAGTGCCTTGACGATATTGGAAGTCACTTCATCCTGAACCGCAAAAACCTCGACTGCGCGTCTATCATAACGGGAGGCCCATTTCTGCAGTCCCGTCTTTGCATCGACCAGTTGTGCATTGATTCTGACCGCATCTCCCTCGCGCCGGACAGTTCCGCTAAGAACATAGTCGACTCCCAGTTCCGCCCTGATCGCCTGGATCTGGGTCTCACGGCCTCTGTAGGCGAATGAGGTGCTGCCGGAGAAAACCGATATATTGGACAAACGCGAAAGATCGGTGATGACGTCATCTGTCATCCCGTCAGCGAAAAACTCCTGCTGCGGATCGCCACTGAGATTGGCGAAGGGAACGACGACGATGGAAGGCAGTGATGAAGCAGTGACCATCTCCTCCTGACCAAACCTGTTCGCATAGAAGAGGAGTATGGCGGCGAGCACCGCTGTCAGCGAAAACGTCCACAGGTAAGGGCCTGACAACAGGCTATGTGATCGCTTTCCTGGTGAGCCGGAGATCAAATCTTCCCGAACCATCTCCCGCCCCTCCCCCCCAGGGAGATTGGTCACTTCGGCAATCAGCCGGTAACCCCGCTTGGGTACGGTCGCAATGTACTTTGGTTGCCGCGCATCGTCGGTGAGTGCCCTGCGCAGTTTGATCACCGCGGTGGTGATCGAGTCGTAGCTGATCACCGCACCCTTCCAGACATCGCGTTCGATATCATCCCGCGTAACCAGTTCGCCCTGGCGCGAGGCCAGGTAGCTGAGCACCTCCATCACTTTGGGCTCGAGCTTGACCTCGACCCCGTCCCGACTGATCTGGCCGGCGGCTGGATCGACGCGCCAGTCACCGACGTGGAGTGAACGGCTGCTGTTTTCGGAAGCCGGATTTTCGGAGGGGCTCATGGGTCATCCATCACTTTCGCTCAGGCGAGGATGGCTATTAGCTCCTAACAAACTGATAAACATCATTTTTTTATTCCTTCTGTTTTCCTTTGTTTTTTCTTCTGATTTCGGTCGGGACAGGAGCAGGATGCATGACCAAAGCTTACTACACGGTGCGTTAGGGTCAATTTCCCGTAGCGCCTTAAGCGCGTAAATAGCAAGCACAAAGGATAAAGGAGCTAACCATGAAAAACTCAATTTTGGCTTTACCCTGTACTGTCTTCTCATCGGCACACAGTCTGTGGCTGTTGCTGAAAACACTCAGACAACCAGCACCCTTAGAACCACAGACTATTACCTCAGCCACGAAAGCAAAGAGCCATTCTATCGCGAGCAAAACCTCTCCCCTCATGTACTGCTCCATGTACGTGAAGTGGTGTCCGCCGGAACCGAACGCATGGCGGGCAAAGAGAACAAGGTCCTGCTGTTCCTGCATGGTGCGACCTTTCCGGCAAACGTGGCTTTCGATCTGGACTATGAAAACGTCTCGATGATGCGTCATTTCGCCAAGCTCGGCTGGGACACCTTCGCGCTGGATCTGGAAGGCTACGGTGATTCCACACGCCCGGCGATCATGGATGCGATTCCGCCAGCGGCTGCACAGGCTGCCACGGCACGGACGGTGTCAGTCAGGTGCGGCGCTGCCGTCGAACCGGAAATACCGGACAGCAAGGCACCCATCAACCTGGAGGTCACCCTCGATGATGTAACCCGCACCGTGGAATTTATCCGCAACCTGCGCGGTGTCGACAAAGTGCACCTGCTGGGCTGGTCGGCCGCGAGTATGGCAGAAGCGCCGCTGTATACCATTCAGCATCCCGAAAAAGTAGCAAAACTCGTTCTCTACGCAACCAACTACCTGGGTAAGAGTAAAGGCAAAAGTGTGGAAGAGCGACAGGCTGAGGATGACAAGAACAATGCAGAAAAGAATCGCTATGGTGATCCCGCCAACATGAAACGCTGGGCCAAATTGGGTACCAAGGAAGAGTACCTGATACCCGGCGCCTTTGAAGCCTATCGGTTGGCCCACCTTGCATCTGATCCAAAATCCGCAGAGCTCGGCGGTAAAGTGCGCGCGCGCGCCTTGGGGACGCTTCATCGGCTGGCCCGAGCCTCATTACGACGCCAGAAAAATTACGGTGCCAACCCTGGTGATACGCGGCGACTCCGACAAGCTGGGCAGCCTTGAGGACAATCAGCGATTAGTGGATGAACTCGGCAGTAACGTGAAACGGTATGTCGAAATCGAACAGGCCGGCCATATGATTCAATACGAAACCAACAACACGAAGTTTTATCAGGCCATTGTGGAGTTTCTCGAAGAGAAGTAACAGTGATTATGTGTCAATGAGTCAATGGTGCCAGAGCAGAAACCCTGCTCTCCCCATTTTTCTCACAACTCACAAATTGACTACTGTGCCTTGACTCTTGGCGGATTAGGGAGTCAGAACACTTGATCTCTTTTTTCATCTGTTCTGGCTCGTTGATCCATCAATCAATCAACGATAATCGCCGCAAACCAGCGAAATAGTGCTCACTACGGGCCGGATCGGAGTAAGGTTGCCAGGTCGATTTCATGCTGACAAATCCGGGGCACAAACGTTCGCATTCCGCCAACGCACTCTTAGCTTCGATGAGACGGTCAAGGTGCGCCTGGCAGACCGCAACCCGGAAGTGTGTTTCGGGTTGATCGGGTCGCAGGCGTAACGCTGTCGTTGCCCAGGAGAGGGCTTCATCGTACTGAAGTGAATCGAGACAGGCGCGGGAGAGATACCCCATGAAATTCCATCGATTCAGATCCCTGGGATTGAGTTCCAGTGAGCGCCGCATCTGCGCGATCCCCTCCGCATTGCGTCCGATCAGATCGAGGCGATTGCCAAGTGCCATGCGCGCATAAGCATTGCTGGGGTTGAGTTTCACTGCGAGTTCCGTCTCAGCCAGCGCAGCGTCGAAATCTTCAATCCACACATAAGCGGTGCCGACCTGAAGATGCGCATCCGATGAGTTTTGATCAAGCGCTACCGCCTTTTGCGCTGCCTCGAAGGCGAGGTCGATCTGCATATTCCGATCAAGCTTGTCACCTTCTGCTAATTTAGCTGGTGACTTGAGCAAAAGGTTGCGCATGTGACTTAACGCAAGACCCGTGTGGGCATCGCTGTAATCGGGATCGAGTTCAATAGCTTGCTGAAAGCACTTTTGCGCCAGCGCATTGCTCTCCAGTGTATAGCGGTGCAGAAAGGATGAGCCCTGCAGGAAGCAGTCCCATGCATTGACATAGTCGGTCCGTTTCGTCGCGATGCGACTGAGTTCTGCGCTTTCCAAGACCGGTTCGATTGCCGCGGCGATTCTCTCGGCGATATCCTCTTGTGCTTTGAGCACATCGCTGATGTCGAGGTCGTAACGTTTCGTCCAGTAGATGTAACCCGATTCTGCCTCGATCAGCCGGGCATGGATGCGGGCGCTTTTACCCGCATGGCGAACCGATCCGGTCACCAGATATGCCGCTCCCAGTTCATCCGCGATCTGTTGGATCTGGCTGGATCCATCCCGACAGGTAAGAGAGGAACTGCTGGCGATGAGAGGGAAACGACGCCATCCCGCGAGCATAGTGGTGATGTCTTCGGCAACACCATCAGAGAAATAAGCTTGGCTCGGATCACCGTTCAGATTGGCGAATGGGAGCACAGCGACTGCCGGCCTCGACAGAATGGCGTCAAGTGCGGCAGGTACAATGCGAGCGGTTTGCGGTCGCACTTCTGCGCACACGTGCCGGCCGCCCTCCAAAATCTGGCGATAAAGCGCCTCAGTCCGTGGATCGCACTGTGCGCTAAGATTCCGCTGGATCAAGGCGCTGCATGAACGGTATTGTTTTAATGCATCGCTGCGACGACCCTGCTCTTGATAAAGTTGCATCAAAAGACGATGGACACGCTCATCCAGTGGATCGGATGCAAGCAGATTGACCGCCTTCTGTATGGCACGCTCGGTTTGACTTGCGTTCGGATCACCGGGCATAAGCTTCTCAAGTAGCGCAAGCATCTGCTCCCGCAACTGCATACGCTCAAATGCGACCCACTCAGCAAACGGCTCCGTCAAATCTGCAACTTCTTCCAGAAATTCTCCCCGGTAGAGATCTGCGGCCTCCTCAAGTGCCGCGCGCGAGCCCATTTCACTCAACTCCTCAAAGCTGACGACATCGACCCTGACCAGTGATGGCTCGATTGCCAGAGCATTGCCTGTTACGACGATCACCTCTTCGCCAGGTCTCGCAAGAGATTGACGCAGCTGTTTCAGTGTTTGGCGCAGACTCACGCGGGCATTGAACTCTCGACTTTCGGGCCATAGCAATGCAGCGAGTTTTTCGCGGGCGATTCTCTTCCCCGGATGGCGCGCGAGCAGTGCGAGCAGCGCCTCTGATTTACGGGACGGCAGACAGATCGAGGAGTCAGACTCCGACCGTATATCCAGCTCCCCAAGAAGATGTATGCGCCACATAACTGTATCCCTTCAGATTCAGCGATGGATCAGACTCGCCATGACAATGCTTTACGCAGTATAGGGTACGCAGCGCCGCTACGCTGGACAGAATCACGTTTAAATCACGCTAAAGTCACACCCTCGAACTAGCCTTACAACCAGCCCAACCTGAGGTGGCCAAAACTGTGTTTGAAACCAAGACCAATTCAAAGGAGCTCGATATGAAATGCATGACCCCTGTATTGACTGTCGTGAGCACTATTCTGCTCGTCTCTTCCGTAACGGGTGCCGGAGAAGCTACTCAAAACGGGCTGACCTTCACACCCGAGCAGCTGACCTGGGAGCCCAATCCGCGCGTTCCCGGCCTGGGGGTGGCCAAGATGATCAGCAAAGGCACCGAGGCCGGACCTTATGTCTATCGGGTCAAATTCCCCAAGGGGCGCATAGTACAGGCACACAGCCATCCTGATGATCGTACCTATACGGTGCTCGAGGGCACCTGGTACGTCGGCTGGGGTGAGAAATACGATGAGAGCAAGCTGACCGCTCTGACGCCGGGCAGCTTCTACACAGAGCCGGCAGGCGTGGCCCATTTCGTCGCAACACTTGACGGAGAGGCAATCGTGCAGGTCACTGGAACGGGGCCGACGAAAGTCGATTACGTCGATCCGGCACACGAGCCCAAGAAATAAACAGGCATCCGGAGATCGGAGATCAAGGGGTCAAAACACTTGAAGTATTTTTTCAACTGCTCTGACTCTTTGACCCCTCCGAGCCACTGGGATCGGATTGTTTGGTAGAGGGAATATCGACTATGCTATTAGCGGAAGTCTCGTCTGAACCACGACTATTCCGCGACGAGATCGAGCGCATCGCTTGGCGCGGTACCATGTTCGTTTACGACTCTGTCACCAACATCATCATCAAACTGCGTTAGGCGCTCGGCAACGCCAGTTCAAGCGCTGTTATACAGCAACCCGACTGCCCGTTGAGCTTGTGTTCAGTCAGTGCTTTTCCACCAGAGAAGAGGCTTTGGTATTCGAACACCGGATCAAGGGCTGGAGCAGGAAGAAGAAAGAGGCCTTGATGCGCGGTGATTGGAATGAAGTGTCAAGATTGGCGCGTAACACCCTTCGACAGGCTCAGGGTGAACGGAGTGCCGTTCCGGATTCGGATGATGATTTGGACCGTTTGTCCTGGACTTTCTGACCGATGGTCTTAAACCTGTCGCATAAAAACATCCCAACCAAGGGTTTGTCTACTCTACTCCGTTCTTCCTGAGCCTGTCGAAGGAAGCCTGTCGAAGGAAGCCTGTCGAAGGACGATATCACCAAATCCAATCTCTTTTCTTTAAAAACTTTCCAGGGAAAATATCGAAATGAGCTTCCACGTGTACATTCTCAGATGCGCCGACAAAAGCTATTACACAGGCCACACAGATAACCTGGAACAGCGCTTGGCGCAGCATCGGCAACGCCAGTTCAAGCGCTGTTATACAGCAACCCGACTGCCCGTTGAGCTTGTGTTCAGTCAGTGCTTTTCCACCAGAGAAGAGGCTTTGGTATTCGAGCACCGGATTAAGGGCTGGAGCAGGAAGAAGAAAGAGGCCATGATGCGCGGTGATTGGAATGAAGTGTCGAGATTGGCGCGTAACACCCTTCGACAGGCTCAGGGTGAACGGAGTGCCGCTCCGGATTCGGACGATGATTTGGACCGTTTGTCCTGGACAGGGGACGGAGGGAATAAAGATTAATCCCTCCGTCCTCGCTGCTGGTTGCATTTCAAATGCACAATGTGAGCGAACAGTAGCTTAACTTACCGGCGTTGCCTTCGTCGCTTATTACCGGCTAAAAGCATTACGTCCTGATAAACCGCCTGCGCCTATAGCCGATACCTGCCAGACCAATGCCCATCAATGCAAGGGTGGCAGGCTCCGGGATATTACCCCCCGGATTGGTGTTAGAAAAGCTACCCGCCTGAATGAAAACCGCGGCATCCAGCCGTCCATCAGCAGTATCGGCCACCGCAAATTTCATGCTGTGAAGGCCGGCGCTCAGTCCCAGTTTAGTGGCTGTGATTACCGTGGTCAGACCATCGAATGCAGAATCCAGCAACAAATCCCCAAACCCATTGGTGTTGGCAACATTATTCCGGTAATAAGCACTGTTGGTGCTGCCGTTGACAGTGTTTACTGCGACTGGTGTGGAAGTGCCGGGGATCAGCGCGATGTTTTCCCCGTCTACGAACAGCGCAAATACATCATTGAAAGAGCTACCCACAAAATCGATATACTCCTCCGATGCGAACACAAAGTTGAAAAACAGATCACTCACTGCGCTCCCATCACCCAGCTGAAATTCAAATTCAAGGACTGCTGCATCATGTGTGCTTGTCCCAACGATGGTTCCAAGATCTGAATCTCCGGCCACGCCTAAAATTCGGTCTGGATCTGGAGTCCCTCCGGAGAAACTACTCCCCTCGGTTTCCGGTGAACTACTGGTGGGGTTTGGTCCGGGGATATCATTCACATCGCCCGTCATCAACACTATACCCGAGTCGAAGCCAACCGGGTCGGTGCCACCGGTAAATGTGGCCGCCATATTGCTGATCCCTGTAAAAGACTGACTTCCGGCGGTAACCGTGATACCGCTTCCGGTTATATTATTTACCAGGGTTGTGGCATCGGTGGTTGGTGTCAACGAAATAGCATGAGCTGTACTTGTGAAACTCAGCACCATTCCGATCAGCAGTGATCTTGTTATATTTTTTTCCATGTAATTTTCCTCACAGTTTCGCAAAAAGTATCAGCACTTGGGAAATAAAGGCATAAATTGGGCCAATAGTACATTTAATTCCTAATTTTTGTTAGCTCTCAGGAGGTTATTTTTCTACGCAAAACAGGCAGGGTCGGAATATGTAAAAAAACCTGACAGTTGAATTTCGACGGGGGACGGAGGAAATAAAATAATCCCTGCGTCCCCCGTCTTGTCCACTTGAACCCAGAGACTCAAATTACTTCGCTGTAAACGGATTCAATACACGCACACCGGTTTTAACAAAATCCTTTTGGTCGCGGGTTACTACGCCGGCCCGAACACCGCCTCGACATCCACCTCGAATTCAGGCTCGATGGCCTCGATGATGGTGCGGGTGGCTCCTTGTACCGCGCTTTGGCGGTCATTGTTGCTGATGATCGGAACACCCAGCTGATCCGCCTCCGCTAGCAGCAGCGACTGCAGGTGCCATATACCTTCGAAGTGGCGCAGATAACGCTCGGCTCGGCGCTGCGGCACCAGACCGTCGCGGCACTGAATGCGTTGGCGCAGATCCTCCGGATTGGGCACCGCCAGAATCATCGGAACCATGATCGCAGTGTCGTTCTTCGGCAGTTTTTCCAGCAGTTTCGGTTGAATATGAACCCCCTCGAGAATCAGCGAAATATTTTCCCGCAACGCCCGGCGCACCACCGCTTCACAGGGAACCGAGAGCAGTTCAGCCTGTGCGTAATAGCCACTAGCCACTGCCCGGTAATGATCCGAAGAGTTAGTGTCGCTTTCAGGCAGCGCCGTCCAGGCATTGAATGAGGAGGTATGCAGTACCGGCGACAGGCGTTCCGGCATCATCATCCGCATCACTTCGCGCAGCATGTCGGTGGACTGGGTGCGGATGATCTGCATGCGGCTGGCCAGCTCCACCGAAACGGTGCTCTTGCCACAGCCCGGCACACCCCCGATCAACACGATCAGCGGTCGCTCGCTGAAGCGGAATGCAGACCAGATTAAAAAGAACTGCGCCAGCCTGCTGTCCGCACTCTCCCGTATCGCCTGGTAGGTCATGTGGCCAAGCTGCCGGTAATCGATCTCCACCATGTATGCGCTCTGAAACTGCTGGTGCAGGCGCGTGGTGATGGACCGGGCCTTGTGATCCGGAATGCCCAAAGATTCCAGCAACTGCCGGTGCAGCCCGCGGGAAAAGGGCACGGCATGACCATCGACTGCACGCACCATGACCGTCTGATCCCCGTTCGCCTTTGCCATGTAGCGCCTGTGAACCGAGCTGTCGCACTGTGACGCCAGCATCTGCGCCATCAGGTTTCTCAGTTCCTTGGTGCTGATCTCCTCCAGATGACTGATCTCGCTGCGCAGTTTCGAGGCCAACCCGTAGGCTTGCTTGAACTCCAGCCCGGAATTTTGCAGAGAACGAGTCAGGATGCCACGCAGATAGGGCATGCGGGAATTTTTCTTCCGATCGATGACGACTGTTTGGGCCATTAATGTCCGAAATTGCGGATCCGTTGTTGGTCGAAGACGACAGAGGAAGCGCCACGCCTGGAGCCCGTTGGTCAGGGGTTCATGCAGGCACCTGATCCAAAGTGGTGGGGTTGGTCCTGAAGTCCAGGTTCATTGGTCGCCACCTGAATCAACCCGACCCTTCGGCATGCCGATGGGAATCATCCACTCCTTAACTCAGTGCTGTCCCACAAACTCCCTCTCCCTCCGGGAGAGGGTTGGGGTGAGGGAACCTAATATTGCTAAGTCATTGTTTTTGTATATCCCCTCATCCTGTCCTTCTCCCTCGGGGAGAAGGGACCGCAGTTTGATGATTTTCATGTCAATGAAACGATTGGTGGTAGTTTCATATAAAGAATTCATAGGCTTACACCAAGCCCCCAAATGTTAATGGGACAGCACTGTCCTTAACTGTTTTATTGGCCGAGCATTTATACCCTGTTAAGACATGATTTCAAGCACAAGTTCACCAAGGAAGGGGGCGCCTTTGGGTCTCCTGCCATGGCTGCCGTTGGACATATCCGGGGTACGGGGAGCCGGCCGGCACACACCCGCTGGAGAGAATCCACCGGTTTCCTGTACACCCCAAAGAACCCCCAGGATAGGGTACTCTTGCACGCTGCAACTCGGTTGATCCGGTCTCGATCGCTCAAGAACGCTGTTCCCTTGGGTCAGGATTTCAAACAATCGGTTGACGGCACTTTGACAACCCGCTGATAATCGATGGGATTTATGAGTGTGTCAGCGTGCTTTATCAAAGTGCGCCGATCCGGGGGAATGTGGGATCCGCAGTACATCGTTCAGCCTGAAGAAGCTGCCGGGTACGACCTGACTTCGCAGACTCAGGACAATACAAAAAGATATGGCCAAAAAAAGAGCACAATCCGGGCCGAAGACCCGGCAGAAGAGATCCGCCGAAGAGAGTTCAGAGATCGCGGAATCTATGCCATCGGCTAAGCCAAAAGCCGAACAACAAACCGCTTCCCGCGGGGACGACCGGCTGATCATCGTCGGTATCGGAGCATCCGCTGGCGGGCTGGAAGCGATCGAAGCCTTCTTCCAGCAGATGGACCCGCAAAGCGGCATGGCATTCGTGCTGGTACAGCATCTCGATCCGACCCACAAAAGCATCCTCAGCGAACTCGTGGGCCGCTTCTCGAAAATGCCGGTGCAGGAGGTGACCCAATCACTGCAGGTCGAGGCCAACCACGTCTACGTCATTCCACCCAACCGCGACTTAGCAATTCTCAACAAGCGGCTGCAGCTGCTCGATCCGACCGGCCCACGCCACCTGCGGCTCTCGATCGACTACTTTTTCCGGTCGCTGGCACAGGAAGCGCGCGACTCGGCGGTGGGCATAGTACTCTCCGGCACCGGAACCGACGGCACGCTGGGCGTGCGCGCGATCAAGGGCGAGGGGGGGCTGGTGCTGGTGCAGGACCCTGCCACCGCGGCATACGACGGCATGCCGCGTAGTGCAATCGCCACCGGGATTGCCGATGCGGTGCTGCAGCCGGCGGAGATGGCACGTCAGCTGCTTGCCTATGCGCGCAATGCGACATTTCCCTACACGGTTCCCAGCAGCGGCGAACCGGAGTCGCTGGACGAACGGGAGCGGCTGTTCGTACTGCTGCGCTCCCAGACCGGGCACGACTTCTCGCTGTACAAGGAAGCGACTATCACCCGCCGCATCCAGCGGCGGATGACGATCAACGGCATCGACAAGGAGTCGGACTTCATACGCCTGCTGCAGAAATCCCCGGCCGAGGTGGATGCGCTATGGAAAGAGTTTCTCATCCGCGTGACTCAGTTCTTCCGGGATCAGGATGTATTCGACGCTTTGGGAGCCGGCATCATTCCGGAACTGCTGAAGCGCAAGAACCCGGATGAGGAGCTGCGCATCTGGGTTCCGGCCTGCTCAACCGGCGAGGAGGTCTACTCCATCGCCATGCTGATTCACGAACACCTTGAGCATACCGGGGCGACGCGCGACGTACAGATCTTCGCCACCGACATCGATCAGGCGGCACTCGAGGTCGCGCGCGCCGGGGTCTATCCGGAGAGCATCATCAGCGATGTCTCCAAGGAGCGTCTGACCCGTTTCTTCAGCAAAAATAAAAGTGCTTACGTCGTCGGCAAGGAGTTGCGCCGGATGCTGGTCTTCTCCAGTCACGATGTGATCAAGGATCCGCCTTTCTCGCGCATGGATCTTGTTTCCTGCCGCAACCTGCTGATCTACATGAAAACCGAGCTGCAGTCGCGGGTCCTCGGACTGTTCCACTATGCGTTGAACGAGAGCGGCTATCTGCTGCTTGGCAGTTCTGAGACGACCAGCGCAGCGCAGGATCTGTTTACCGAGTTCAATCGCAAGCTGCATCTCTATCAGCGGCGGCCGAAAACCGAGGCGAGGTATCCCCGACTGCCCTATTCCGGATTCTTCCAGTCGATGGGTCTGGGCGGTATCGTCAAGGGAGCCAAGATCCGCCGCAACAACGAGCCGACGCTGCGTGAAGTGACCGAAGGGGCTCTGCTGGAGCTGTATGCGCCAACCTGCGTGGTGGTCGACGATGCCGGAAACATGCTCTACGTGCACGGGCAGACCGGACGGTTTCTGGAAGCAACCACCGGCGAAGCCAATCTCAATATCGCGCGGCTGGCACGCAAGGATCTCAGCATCCATCTGAGTGCGGCCATCCGGGAGTCGAGCGCGACTAAAAAAGAGGTCTGCTACCGCAGTCTGCGCCTGGAAGGAAACGGCGAGGCGCTGGTGATCGACCTCCGCGTGCGTCCGCTGCCCGGCAAGGCACCGCAGCCAAGCGGACTGCTGGTGCTGTTCGAAGAGGTGACTCCCAGGGGGCGGACAGATGACGCCGATACGATCCCTGTGGCGGACGCTGCGCTGCTGGAGCGCACGACCATGCTCGAACAGGAGCTGGCATCGACCCGGGAGGTGCTGCAGACCGCCAACGAAGAGCTGCAGACCAGCAACGAGGAGCTCAGCTCGACAGTGGAGGAGCTGCAGTCCACCAACGAGGAGCTGCTCACTTCGCAGGAGGAGCTGCGCTCTGTCAACGAAGAGCTGCTTACCGTGAACGCGGAGCTTGAGGGAAAACTCGAACAACTCGCCGAGGCGAACGCGGACAAGGAGAATCTGCTGACCAGCACCGAGGTCGGCACCATCTTTCTCGACCTCGAAAAGCGCATCAAGTGGTTCTCTCCGATCGCCACCAAAGTCGTCTATCTGATTGAAGGAGACATCGGACGCCCCGTCGAGCACATCTCCCATCGGCTGAAGGATGTCGACCTGCCGGCTCTGGTGGAGCAGGTGCTCGACACCCTCGCGCCGGTTGACCGGGAAGTCTGCGACGAAGCGGGCAGCTGGTACAACCTCAGAGTCACGCTCTATCGGACGGAAAATCACGCCATCGGCGGTGCGGTGCTCACGCTCTCCGACATCAGCGAGGTGCGGCGTGCAAAGCAGTTCGCGCTGTTCCACAAGCTGTTGGAGTCCTCACCGGACGCGACCGTGATAGCCGACGCAGGCGGTCAGATTTTCATGATCAATAAGCGTGCTGAAGCCCTGTTCGGCTGGAGTGCGAAGGAGCTGAAGGGCCGTCCTGTGGAAATACTGGTGCCGGCGCGTTTCCAGCAGCAACACCGGCAGCATCGCGAGAACTTTCTTGAGGCACCCCAGGTCCGAACCATGGGGCTGGGAAGTGCGCTCAAGTGTCGGCGCAAGGATGGCAGTGAGTTTTTCGGTCAGATCTCTTTGAGCCCGATTGAAACCGAAATGGGTATGCTGGTATACAGCGCGGTGCGCGACGTCTCCGAACAGAAGCAGGCGGAGCAGGTTCTGCAACGTATCAATCGGATATACCAGTGCATGGAGCGGCTCGACGCCTCATCCTGTGCCGGTTCGGAACAAAACGGAAAAATGCTGCGGCGCCTGTGCCGCGACTTGGTGAAAACTGCAGGTTACGCTCAGTGCTGGATCAGCCTCAAAAACGGCAAAGGGAATGCTGCGCTTTCGCCTCTCGCACAGGCCGGGGTTCCGAAAAAGAGCCGGTCAACGCTGGAACCCGCGTTGTCCGCGCTGATGGGCGGCAACGGAATCACCGTCGTACGCGATATTCCGACCCGACCGGATCACAGCGAGCTGCGTCTGCTGGCACAGTCCTGGAGGTTCGGCGCGGTGGCCCTGCTGCCGCTCATTAAAGGCAAGCGGGTTTTGGGTGCACTCGGCCTGCATGCTGAGGAGCCTTGGGCATTCGGCGACAGCGAGCTGGATCCGCTGCGTGTGCTTGGCAGAAGGTTGACCGACTGTTTTAACGAAAAAAACCAATGAAAACTTCCGGGATCAAATCGCCATGAGCAAAAGCAAACCAGAGGAGAGGACACTACAGATTCTGCGGCGGCGCGCAGAGGCCGCGATCGACGTGCAGGAGGATACCGGCATGGAGCTGGATAATCTGTCGAAAGACGAGATTCGCCGGCTGGTCCATGAACTGGATGTTCACCGGGTCGAGCTGGAGATGCAGAACGAGGAGCTGCGCCGGACCCAGGATGAACTGGAGGAGGCGCTCGATCGCTACACCGACCTGTATGATTATGCCCCGGTCGGTTATCTGATCGTACAGAGCTACGGCATCATCACCAGCGCCAATATCATGGCGGGCACCCTGCTGGGCGAGAACCGGAACGATCTGGCGGGCTCCTCGATTCAAAGTTATATCGTCAAGGAGTGTCAGGACGATTTGTACAAACTGCGGCGCAATGCGGAGAAGAGAGCCGGTGTGCAGAGCTGCGAGATCACGATGAAGAAGGATCGAAGCGTTCCGTTCAAATGCCGTGTGGATTGTATCGCGATTCCCGGTGAAGATGGGGCCACCGCTTTCCGGATCTCCTTCTGTGAGATTCTTTATGCACAGGGCGTAAGTTCACAGTAGTAAAGATATAAAAAAGGGGTCGCTGCCCTTTAGCAGATGGCTAAAGAGCGGCGACCCCTTTTTTATTCTTCGGTCTACATGTTAGTCTCCTTGCGCCAGTTCCACCTAAGGGGTTCGGTTTGGTTTTAATGATTGAATCCCTGGAAACGGTTTTCGGTTGCTCCAGACCCACATCAGCGCAAAGTAGGTTCAAGGGCCATTGCCGATTCCGCCGGGGGGGTAGAAACCTTTTGGTCCAGTTTTTGTCCATTATCGGTATTGAAAGCCAAGGGAGGTTGTATGGAATTTTTACTCAACAACGGGATAGAGATGCCGGCTCCCGGATTTGGCACTGGCGCCATTCGTGGCTGGCAGGCGGACAGTGATGAGGTGGCGCAGGTTATCGCCACCGCCATCGGCATGGGCTATAGACACCTGGACACGGCTTCCATCTACGGCAACGAACGCAGTGTCGGCAAAGCGATCCGGTCAGCCGGCCAACCGCGCGAGCAACTGTTCGTCGTTACCAAAGCCTGGAACACCGAGCATGGCTACGACCAGATTCTGCATGCCTTCGATCACAGCCAGCGACGGCTGGATCTGGAGTACCTGGATCTCTATCTGCTCCATTGGCCGGTGCCCAGTCTGATTCAGGAGAGTTGGCGTGCCATGGAGAGGTTGCTGTCCGAGCGAAAGGTGCGGGCCATCGGTGTCTCCAATTACCGGATTTCAGATCTCCGGTGCGTACTTGAACGGGCAGAGGTGGTGCCCGCCTGTAATCAGATAGAGATCCATCCCTATTTCACCCAACCTGAAGTGAGAGAGTTCTGCAAAACACAGGGAATCCAGATCGTCAGCTACTCTCCGTTGGGCACCGGCAGCTGGAGTGGAGTCCTCAATGAGAATAAACCTGTGACCGATCCACTGATCATCCAGATTGCGAAACGGCACCGTATCTCCCCTGCGCAGGTGATCCTGCGTTGGAATCTTCAGCACGGCTGGGTGCCTATCCCCAAGTCCGAACATCCGGATCGCATGGAGCAGAACCTGGAGCTTGGCGAGTTCACTCTCAGCGAAGCGGAGATGTCCGTGCTGGATGATCTGGACACCGGCACAGGGTTCAACATGGACCCTGAGGATGCCATCGAGGCCAATATGGCGATGAGTGTTCCGGAGTGATGAAAAGGTCGGTACCCTTAAATAAAAAAAGCTTACAGGTACCGACACCTTTATCCCCGATGCCCGGATGGCCGCCTTTCAGCGCCCCATGCCAAATCCACCATTACCGGGTGAACCTGGGCCATATCCCGGTGCGCCATAGCCTGGAAATCCCCAACCCTGTGCCGGACCACCGGATTCATCAACCTTAGGATCTGTACCCGGCAGGCGCTCACCATATCCCTGAGGGACGCCGTAGCCGGGATAGCCGTAACCCGGTCTCCCATAGCCGGAATCAGGATAACCATAACCTGCCGGAGGCTGACTGTAACCAGGTGCACCGGTTCCGGTTCCATAGCCATTCCCTTGTGGCATTGGCTGCGCATTCCCGGGGTAAGCCTCCTGGCTACTACGCAATCCAGGCCCGTATGCCGGCGCCGCATCATTGCTGCCAGGTCCGTAATCCGGCCCCGGCCCATAACCGCCCCTCGGCGGATAGCCTCTTTGGTTGCCCATGCCGAAGCCGCTCGAGCCACTGCGCGGATCATCATATTGCGGGCTGCTGCCAGTATCCCTGCCCGGTCCATAGCCACCCCCGCGCGGATAGCCCCTTTCGTTGCCCATGCCGAAGCCGCTTGAGCCACTGCGCGGCTCATCATAGTCCGGGCCGCTACCCGCACTTCTGCCGGGTCCATAGCCGCCCCTGCGAGGATAGCCCCTCTGGTTGCCCATGCCGAAGCCGCTGTCGCTTCCCCGCCCGCGATTATAATCCCTGCCGTAGCCTGCCCCCCCCGGACCACGCCGGTCATTGCTGTTGCCGAAACCGAAGGCATTCGCCTGATCAGGAAGCAGGGTAAAGACGACGGACAGCGCAACAGCCGAAGCCAGCCCGGACATCATTATCGATCTTTTTCGCATTTCATCTCCCAATGAATTTATCTTATGTTCCCGGTCGTCAATGATTAACCGGTGCTTGCGTAACCTCCAGACAGACTGGATAAACAATTGGCCCCGCAATGGTTCAGCATAACAGCCAGAATCGAGTCTGGACAGATGAATGGAGATGGGGCCGGTGACAAATGATGCTCCGTATTCGACCCAGGGCGCTTTCTATTCGATCTCAAATGCTCAAAATCCCCGTCAAGAACTGTTCATACATTGACGGTTGGAGAGCAAACGCCATCGGCTGCGACCCGAACTTCACACAAGCCGGAGTATTGCCCCCTTCACCCTGTTAAGTTAGTGTTGGCAGGACAGAAACCAGATTCTCACAAGGTGGTGGGAAATGCTGCACCGACATTTGCTGATGCTGTTACTGGTATGCGTCTCCGCGCCGCTTGGCGCCCGCGTGCTGTACATCTCCTCGGGATTCACACCGCCACTCTCAGATCTGTTCGCGGCGGTGCTTGCCGAGGTCGACCGGCGAGCAGACTCCATTGAAATCGTCTTTCAGCCCATGCAGGCGGAACGTTCGATAAAACTCGTCCAGGAGGGGATCAACGATGGAGACTGTTGCCGCGTCCCGGCTGTTTTCGAAAATGATGAGCGCCTGCTGTTCGTTGAACCCAGCTTCGCATCCATCAGCTGGAACGCCTTTGTCGCCGATGAGCGCATCAGAATCGACTCGTTTGAGGATCTGGCAAAGCACACCGTGGGTGTCGTTTCCGGCTGGAAACTGGCGGTGAACAAGGTTCGTGAGATCGCACCGCAGCATTACCACATCCTGGACACCCCGGAGCAGATGTTCAGAATGCTTCAGCTGAAACGGCTGGATGTGGGGGTTATCGGTTATCTGAGCGGACTGTATATCCTGAACAGCTTGGGCATCGAAGGAATCCATGCGCTGCAGCCCCCATTGGCCGTAACACCCCTCTATCTGGTGCTGGCCAAAAAGCAGAGCGACCTGGTCCCGGAGATTTCGGCACTACTGACGCAGATGGAGCGGGACGGCTCGATTGCAGAGATTCAAAAAAAGTTAGAGAGAGAGTTTCGGGGATACTGATCATTGCCTTACCGTAAACAGATTTCGCGCAGGCTGGCACTCTATCTACTGCTGTTCAGTTCACTGATCACGTTGATTCTGACAGGGATTCAGCTGCTTCTGGATTATCGATACGGCATCGACATCATACACCAGCGGCTCCAGCAGATCGCGAATACCAACATCGCATCATTCGAGCAGGCCTCATGGACTTTCAATGAAAAATCGATAGATCTGCAACTGGAGGGGCTATCCAAGATCAATGACGTGGTCCGGGTGGAGCTTAAGGGTCCGCATGGCGAGGTGCTGAAGAGCTACACCGGCATCTCAGGAGAACCCATCGCAACCCGCTCCTATCCCCTGAATTACCTCTACAGGGGCCAGCAGAACTACCTCGGAGAGCTGGTCGTTCAGGTGACAGACGCACGGCTGATCCAGCACCTGATCGACAAGCTGTTGATCATCCTGGGAACTCAGGCAATCAAAACGTTTTTTGTCACGCTGTTTATTCTGGTGATCTTCCAGTATCTGGTGACCGAGCATCTGCAACGCATCGCCGAGTATGCACTGAGGGTCAATCCACTGCAGCGGTTTGAACCGCTGGACCTCAATCGGCGTGTAAAAAATCACACAAAGGATGACGAGCTGGATCTTCTGGTGGAGAGCATCAACTCCATGCAATATAAATTGATCGATTTCCACAACAACCTTTTGCAGAGCAGAACCGATGCAGCCAGAAGTGAAGCCCGCTTCGAGACCATCTTCGAATCGATCGACGATGCGGTGCTGTTTGCGGATAAGGATCACAAGATAGTTCACGTCAACCGCTCTTTTTGCAGGCAGTTTCAGTACAGCAGGCAGGAGCTTGTGGGACAGGAGCCACAGCTGATCCATGCCGATCCGGATGATTCCATAGAAGCCGCCGCCGAACGCAGCCATGACGGCAGCCGTGCACCGGGAGACCCGATGGAGATCAGGTACCGGCGCAGGGATGACACTGAGTTCACCGGCGAGACCGTGGGTGCCCCGGTCATCACTGCAGAGGGGACGCATATTGGTTATCTACTCATCATCCGCGATATCACCGAGAAGATAGAGGTACGTGAACTCAACCGACAACTGCAGCGGCAGTTGCTGCATGCCCAGAAAATGGAGTCAATAGGCCAGCTGACAGGCGGCATCGCACACGATTTCAACAATATTCTCGGCATCGTCATCGGTAACCTCGATCTGCTGCAGCGGGAAGTTGCCGGCCAGGGAGAAGCAGCGCGGCTGATTGACTCCACCCAAAAATCAGCTCAGCGCGCAACCGATCTTACCCGGCAGCTGTTGAGCTTCTCCCTCCAGCAACCCGCACGTCAGGTGGTGACTGACATCAACAAGGTGATAGTGGGCATGGAGAGTCTTATCGCCCGTTCGGTCACACCGGAGGTGGAGGTTGAACACAAGCTCGCCGCAAATCTCTGGATGACAGAGATCGACCCGGGTGATTTCGAGGATGCGCTGTTAAACATGGTGATCAATGCGCGCGACGCCATGCCCGGGGGTGGAAAATTGATCCTCGAGACCCGCAACTGCGCCCTCGACGAGCTTCACTGCCGATATAACCCCGGTTGCCACCCGGGAGATTATGTGCAGCTTGCGGTCAGCGACAGCGGCGAAGGAATGACGCTGGAACAGCAGGAGTCCATATTCGAACCCTTTTACACAACCAAGCCCAGGGGTAAAGGCACCGGGCTGGGTCTGGCCATGGTGTATGGTTTCATCAAGCGGTCAGGTGGTTTTATCAAGGTTCACTCCGGGCAAAACCTGGGCAGCACATTCCGGCTCTACCTGCCCAGGGCAGCCAATGCGCATTCCGTACAACCGCACCGGTCCGCAGCCGGTCAGCCGCAAATGCCGGCGGCTTTCCGCACCGGCACCATCCTGGTGGTTGACGACGAGAAAGAGCTGTTGGCGCTGACCAGGACATTCCTCGAACAGTTGGGGCACCGGGTGATGACCGCCGGTGACGCCAGAGAGGCATTGGCCTGTCTGGCTGCTGATCCAACCATCGATCTGCTGATCAGCGATGTGGTGATGCCGGGCGGGATGAACGGCTACGAACTCGCGGAACAGGCCACGCGTGACCGGCCGGAGTTGAAAGTGCTGCTCGCCTCGGGATACATTGACAAATCGGTGGTAAAACCTGGCCAGGCACCCTACTCCGCCACTCTGCTGAGCAAGCCATACACATTGGCGGAGCTCGAACAGCGGGTACGGGCAAAACTGGGGGAGCAAACAGAATCCGGCATGCCCTCAATACCGGCCTGAAGGAACAAAGGGCTCGAAAAACGAAGGAGTCGGTGAAAAAATGCTTCCCTCACTTGTTCACCCCCGATTTCACGGCTCCCAACAACAAGCATGAAAAAGGATTGGGCCACAAATCGGCGCTGTCGGCCAATGTGATACATCAGCAACCCTTCAAGCGGACCCCCGACCGATCGATAACGCAGGCAAAGCAGTGAAATCCAATCATCCGGTCCGAATTGAAATGCATCTGATTCGCAGTTGTGACTGAACCCTCCTGGAGATAAAACTGTAAAAATCCCGGTTTAAAATTGCCAGCCGAACCAGTAGGAATATATATACGGGTAGAGGCAATATGACAAAGTACATTGGAATTCTGACGGCCGGGGGAGACAGTCCCGGGTTGAACGCGGCCATTCGTGGCGTCGGCAAGACCGCCTTCGGTTATTACAGGATGCAGGTCATTGGTTTCCGGGATGGCTTTCGGGGCCTGGTGGACAACCGCACCCTGCGGCTGGATGCCAACAACCTGGCGGGCATACTCACTGTTGGCGGAACCATCCTGGGCACCAGCCGCGACAAGCCGCACCGCATGGTTGTCGGAGGGAAAGTACGCGACATGACGGATGTCATCCTGGAGAACTACGAAGCGAACCATCTGGATGCTCTTGTCTGTCTTGGCGGTGGCGGTACCCAGAAAAACGCGCTGCGCCTTATGGAGAAAGGTCTGAACATCATCACCATGCCGAAGACGATCGACAATGACGTCGCCATGACAGACACCACCTTCGGTTTCGATACCGCATTGGGGATTGCCACTGAGGCGATCGACAGGCTGCACAGCACGGCCCACAGCCATCACCGAATCATCGTCGTTGAGATTATGGGGCACAGAGCCGGTTGGCTGGCACTGGGTGCAGGCCTGGCGGGCGGCGCGGATGTGATTCTGATTCCGGAGCTTCCCTACGATACCGAGAAGGTTGCCGAAGCGATTCGCAAGCGGGTTCGCAGCGGCAGAAACTTCAGCATAGTTGCGGTCGCCGAAGGCGCCATGTCGCTGGAGGAGGGCGAAATTTTCCGGGCCGCGGAAACAAGAAAGCAAAAGGCAAAGAAAAAATCCGAGAAAAAAGCCGCCCGCGCGGAGCTGGAAAAACTTGCGCAACGACGCGCCAACCACACCATGAGGCTATCGCGACAACTCGAGGAGATGACCGGTCTGGAGTCCAGGGTAACGATCCTGGGGCATCTGCAACGGGGCGGTACCCCATCCGCCGCGGACCGACTGCTGGCTACCCGCCTGGGCACAGCCTGCACTGATCTGATCAATCAGGAAATGTATGGTGTCATGGTTGCCGCCCGGGGCGAAGGCACCGAGCCGGTACCACTGGACAGGGTTGCAGGCAAGCGAAAGCTGATACCACCCGATCATCCCTGGCTTGCCAGCGCAAGGCGGGTGGGCACAAATCTGGGAGATTGATCTACCGAGGGGTCGGTGACAAATAGTTCCCATCATTAGCCGGAGCCCATCTCCCGGCCCCGGCAGCCGCACTGGACTATTCGATAGGTTCCGGCAAGCTGGGTTGAAGTTCTGTCTTGCAGAGCGATTGATCGCTAAGATATTCAGGATTCTGAAACCGAACAGAGGAGATGAAAACAATGTACGGATTTTCCACCCAACTCAGTAAACCCTTTGCGGATGTAGTGATGCTGGTGACCGATGCGCTCAAAGTGGAGGGATTTGGTGTGCTGAGCGATATCGATGTGCAGGCGACGCTGAAGGCAAAGCTGGATGTGAATCGTCCGGCATACCGCATCCTCGGTGCCTGTAATCCACCATTCGCACACCGGGCGTTGACGGCCGATCCCGAGATAGGTCTGCTGCTACCCTGCAATGTGGTGGTGCAGGAGCTTGAGAACGGGCAGGTCCGCGTCTCGTTCATGGATCCGCAAGCGGTCTTGCAACTGGTGGACAATCCGGAAATCACCCAAATCGCAAATGAGGTGCGTGCAAGGTTGCAGCGAGTGTGTAACGCACTGTCCTGATCCGGTTTCCCGAAATCGGCGGGACGCATCCATTAAAGCCCCAGGATTGCGGGCCATTGTGAATCCATGTGGTTATCAGCCGCCTCGACTTTGTCAGGAGCGGTAATCAGACCTCATCTCTCGCTCACAGCGAGTCGCGCACCGAGCGCGGCAAATGCGGCCGCAAAACCGTAGCGCAGCAGATTCTGCACGTGGACTGAGTCGATGACAAAGCGCCGGAACGCGTATGCCAGGCAGCCGTATATGACGAAAACCACAAAGGTCATCGCCATAAAAATCAGGGAAGCAAGGCGCAGTACTGGATGAAATCCGGGTGTTAATGGAGATGGGACATGGAAGAAAACGGAGATCCCGGCCGGAGTCTGGACTCCGGCCGTTTGGGGTTAGAGTTTGAACTGTTTGACCAGTCCGTGCATCTCCTCGCCGAGTGTCGCAAGAGTCCTGCTTGCCTCTGCTGAATTTGAGCTGCCCTGTGCGGTTTTCTTTGAGATGTCGGCGATGTTCACTACGCTTCGGTTGATTTCGTTGGCCACGACACCCTGCTCCTCGGCTGCACTGGCGATCTGCGTATTCATCGCGTGAATGGTCGATACAGATGCTTTTATCGACTCCAGAGAAGTACCGGCGAGTTGTGCCTTTGCGACCGTTTCGCGTGTCTTCTCCTGGCTGGAGTGCATCACGCGGACAGCCTCACCGGTACCATTCTGCAGCCGCTCCATCATCTGTTGGATCTCCTGGGTTGACTCCTGGGTGCGGCTGGCAAGCGAGCGTACTTCATCGGCGACCACGGCAAAACCACGGCCCTGCTCGCCGGCACGCGCGGCTTCGATAGCTGCATTGAGCGCCAGGAGATTGGTCTGATCGGCGATATTGCGAATGACATCGAGCACCATGCCGATATTCTCACTCTCCGATTCAAGCGTGCTGATTACAGAAACCGCACTCTCCACTTCGCTGACCAATTCTCCTATCGAAGCGATGGTCTGGTTGACCACATCGGCACCCGCCTGCGACTCGCTGTCGGCGTGTGACGCCGCATCTGCCGCCTCCGAGGCGCTGCGCGCCACCTCCTGTACCGTGGCGGTCATCTCGGTAATCGCGGTAGCCATCTGTTGTGTCTCTTCAGTCTGTCTGGCGATATCCTTGCTGTTGGTGTCGGCGATCTGGAGAAGTTGCTCGCTTGAGACGGCAATGCGCGAGGCCGATTCATTCACCTGACCGACCGCATTGTGGATCTTGCTGACGAAACTGTTGAAACCGTTGCTGACCGCGGCGATCTCGGTGCTGCCTTTTTCCGAGAGTCTTCTCGTCAGATCCCCCTCGCCCTCGGCAATATCCCTCATGGCACCGGCAGTGGCATTAAGCGGCTTGATAATCGCTTTGGCCAGCATGTAACCTGCGATGGCCGACAGCGCGATAAACAGGGTCGCAAGGCCGAAAATCGTGGCCAGGGTACGGCTGATATTCTGATTGATCTGCGCCTGCAACTCAGCGAGCTTCGTATCGACCTCATCGATGTAAAATCCGGTACCGATCATCCACCCCCAGTTTGGAACTTTCGCCGCGTAGCTGAGTTTTCTGGCAGGTTCGTTCTCCCTGCCGGGTTTGTCCCACCAATAGGTGTAAAAGCCACCACCCTTGTTGGCTATATCAATCAGGTCCTTGACCAGGAACGCACCTTTCTTGTCTTTGATTCCGATCAGATTCTTCCCTTCCAGTTGCGGTTTTGGACCAAGTACCAGGTTGGTGCCATCATTGTCGTAGACGAAGTAGTATCCGGATTCCCCATAGCGCAGATTGCGCAGGATGGTTTTGACGCGCTCCTGATTCTCATCGTTCTTCTCAAGATGGACGATGGCTGTGAGCGCATGGTCGATATAGCTTTTAAGACGCTCCCTGCGATCTTGCATCATCAGGGTCTCGACCTGTTCCAACTCTTCCTGTCCCAGGCGATTGATCTCGAAATAGGACTGAATTGCCAATGTAGCGGCTACCAGAAGTACGGGAACAGTCGCAAGCACAACGATCTTTGCCTGCAACGATTTGAACATATTCATAACAATTTATCCGCGTGGTGTGTGAGGTTCCGGCCGGAAGCTGAGAGATGCCCGCTCCATACCATGGAATCTGTTTCGGCGGTTGATACCCAACCTTTAATTCATCGGCATTTTCCTACAAAAAATCCGATGTTACCGGTTGCAGGCGGGAGAAGTGGCAATCCGGCTCTGGCGGGCTGGCCACCGGAGCCTGAAATTCAAACGTTTGTGGAAACGCCGTGCCGACGCTACCTGCCGGCAGCTTGCACGCGCCGTGATGCAACAAGCGCCAGTCCCGCGATGAGCAGCAGCCAGACTGGCGGCTCGGGAACAAAATTGAGCTCCAGCCCGGCAAACCGGTCCTCGCTCAAATCACCATCCTGCAGCGGCGGAGCGCCGGTAAGCGGCTGCCTGGGCTGAAATGGGTTGTCTGGATCGACCCCGATACCAAGCAGCGCCTCGCGCATCAGTTCCGGAGAGGAGGCGGCCTTCTCGACCAGCGGTGCATCCGCCAGAAAATCGCCGAGTTGCAGGAAATCCCCGGCAAACTCTTCCGTCGCGCCGGTCGGTCCGAGCGGCAGATCGATGCCGGAGAAGGCCACGCTATCGAAGAAAGTGGTCACCAGACTGCCCTGAAATTTCTTGCAGCTGAAGCTGGTGGCGACGATCAGATCGAACACCTGTCCCAGGGCGGCATCATAGTCAAACTGTTTGTCAAAACGGCTCTCGGCGGTGCCCGCGAGGTTGGCGAAGCCGGAGTCATCAATTGATCAGTCTGCTGCATTTAAACCGACACACCCGGCAATGTCGATTGCTCCGTGCAGGCTGGCTCGGGTAAGGCCAACAGCGTCGAAAACGAGATGTAAACCAACTCCCGGAGCGCGGCCTGTTCTGCAATGTGACTCCCTCAATCTTTATTTCGGACTGCCGTTATCAGATTTGGACTCAGAACATTTAGTAAAGATGGGAGTGGATTTCAGTGTCAGATCGCATACTGCTGGTCGATGACGAACCTTTTATTTTATCGGGATACAAGCGCGGACTGGGCAGGCATTACACCGTGGATACCGCCAATGGTGGCGCCGATGCCATCCGGATGTTTGAACGGCTGGAATCGGATTCCTATGCCGTTGTAGTTTCCGATATGCGAATGCCTGAGATGGATGGGGTGGAACTGCTAAACAGACTGGCCGATTCACACCCGGAAACCGTTCGTATCATGCTGACCGGAAACTCCGATCAGCAAACGGCGATCGATGCGGTAAACCATGGGCGTGTATTCAAGTTCCTGACTAAACCTTGTTCTGCCAGCGAACTCAAAAGTACCCTGGAGCAGGCCCTTGCACACTATCGGAGAGAGCGGGAAAAAGCGGATGCCTCGGCAAAGGATGCAATCGCGGTTGACTATCTCAACGCCAAACTCTCTCACCAGTCAAGGCACGACATTCTTACCGGTCTGTGCAACAGGTATGCCTTCGAAGAAGCACTGAAATCTGCGCTGAAAGGCGCCGGAGCGAACTCCCAGACCCATATATTCGGTTTTCTGGATGTCGACCATTTCCATCGTATCAATGATATCTGTGGATACACCGCGGGAGATGAACTGCTGCGGCAACTGGGGAGTCTACTTTCGCACCATCGGCGCAGTGAAGATATCATCGCCCGCTTGGGCAGCGATCAGTTCGGCTTGATCTTGAAGGATAGTACGCTTGAACAGGGAGAAGCACATCTGCAGATGCTGCATGAAAAGTTCAAACAGTTCACCTTTCATTGGGACGAGAACAGCTATGATCTAAGCATCTCCATTGGCCTGATACCGATAGACAGCACCAGCGAGTCTGTCGCAGCCCTTTTCAGCGCTGCGGAAACCGCCTGCAATGTTGCAAAAGATCAGGGACGAAACCGGATTCATATAGGCGACGCGAATGATATGGCCCTGACTCAACGGTTAAATGAGATGCAGTGGGTCACACGAATCATCCAGGCGCTAAAAGAGGAGCGATTCCATCTCTATCACCAGACCATTGAAGCGATCGATCCAGGCGAGCAGGAAGGTGAGCACTATGAAATTCTGCTCAGAATGGAGGGCCGAAGTGGAGAGTTGATCTCTCCAGCGGATTTCATGCCTGCCGCTGAAAACTATCAGTTATCCCCCCGTCTGGATCGCTGGGTGGTTGCTAAGACGATCAACTGGCTGAATGAAAACCCAGACCATCTGGAGCGGCTTGCAGTCTGCTCAATCAATCTTTCCGGTCTATCCATGGGCGACCAGGAGACATTGGGGTTTATTCGGCATACGCTGGAGCACTCCAACGTTCCACCCAGTAAAATATGCTTCGAAGTTACCGAAACCGCAGCCATCAGCAACCTGGACGCCGCAGTCCGTTTCATGCACACGCTGAAATCTATCGGCGTTCTCTTCTCCCTGGATGACTTTGGCACCGGGCTCTCCTCATTCGCCTATCTGCGCACGCTGCCGGTTGACTATCTCAAGATCGATGGTACGTTCGTGAAGCAGATTGACCGCAGTATTGTTGACTGGACCATGGTTAAATCAATTAATGAAATGGGCCAGATCATGGGCAAAAGAACCATTGCGGAATTTGTTGAAAATGAAGAGATATACTCACAGTTATCCGAAATTGGAGTTAACTACGCACAGGGGTTTCTATTAAGTGAGCCCCGCCCACTGATCGATAAAAATTGAACACTTCCACACAGCTCTCTCAGCCAGTACTTCCCGCCGATCGGACAGTGGATCGATCCGGCAACCATTCAATCCGGTTTAGGTTGTAACATATGTGGTGTTAGAGATTGAGCTGACCATCCGCTGCAGGAGATGAAAGGTGGATTTCAAACAGGATGCCGGGATTCTGGTCTGTCTGCTGGAGCAGTACCTTGAAGAATCACGGGAAAAACGGAAACCGGTATTAGAGCTGCCGAAGCTGGCCGAGCTTATTGCACGGCTCGACCTTGAACCCTTCGTCACAAACGGCGGGCTTACCGGAGCGGCGCTGCAGGCGTTCCTCCATCGCTATCTGGGCGCGACCACCAGGCTGCATCATCCAGCCTACTTCGCCCACCAGGTGGCTGTGCCGCACTACGCGGGATCCCTGGCGGCGATGGTGGACGGATTTACCAACAACCCTATGGCGATATACGAGATGGGTCCCGCGGCGGCCGCTATCGAGTACTTCATCATCAACTGGATGCTGAAAAAAGCGGGTTGGGCACCGATGCCACAGGTGCCGGGAGAAGGGATTCCGGGAGGTCACGGCGGCGGTGTGCTGACCCATGGCGGTTCACTGGCAAACCTTACCGAATTGATCGCCGCTCGCACACGGGTTGCCCCCGACGTGTGGGAAACGGGTGTGCCGGGGGATCTGGCGATACTTGCGCCGGCGCAGTCGCACTACTCCATCGCGCGGGCCGCCGGAATACTCGGCCTGGGGAAGCGCGCGTTCTATCCGCTGGAGGTGGATGAGGGAGGCGTGGTGAAACCGGATCGGCTCACCGCCGCGCTGCAGCGCCTCTCCGCTGATGGACGACGGCCGATGGCCCTGGTCGCCAATTGCTGCAGCACCGCCGTGGGCCGCTATGACCCGCTGCGCGAGATCGCCGCATTCTGCCGCGAACACGGCATCTGGCTGCATGTCGACGGTGCACACGGCGCCAGCGCGCTGCTCTCGCCCCGGCGGCGTGCGCTGCTGGCCGGGATCGAACTGGCCGATTCGCTGATCTGGGACGCCCACAAGATGCTGCGCACGGCGCCTCTTTGCGCTGCCGTGCTGGTGCGTGATCATCGCAACCTGGAAGGGGCGTTTCATCAGGAGGCAAGTTATCTGTTTCACGCCAAGCGACAGCCCGGAGTGGATCTGATCCACCGCACCGTGGAGTGCACCAAGGCGGCATTGGGGTTGCGGCTCTTCATGGTGCTGGGCGCGATGGGTGAGCGTGGACTGGCTGGCTATATGGACCGGCAATCCGATCTCGCGCAGGAAGCATACTGCTTCTTTGAGTCACAGCCCGACTTCTCTTGTCCCGCGGAACCGCAGAGCAACATCCTCTGTTTCGCTTATCGGGACTGGAATGAGGAACACCTCCGCATGCGCGATCAGATGATCACTGACGGCACTTTTTATCTTTCGACCACACAGCTGAATGGACGCTGGTACCTGCGCCTGGTTTTCATGAATCCGTTGTCAGGAATGAAAGAGGTGGAGGCATTGGCAGACAGGCTGCGCAAGTCCGAACGGGGTGGGTGACAAAAGCGCACCATTGGCATCGCTCACCAGTCTCTTTCGACTACCTATAAGCTCTGCTTAAAAAATGTCGGTTTTGTCGTGCGCATCGTCCTCCGCCTGGGTATCAAGTAGAAGCTCCCGCAGATCTCGTTTGTCCTGCCGGTTCTTATACAGGAAGTAGCCCAGGCCAAAGGCAAGGAGGAGGAGCAACATAAGCAGAATAAAGCCGGTCATGGCAGAGCTTTTTAGTAGGTCAGGATGATAAAATCAATGCCTGCCCCGTAAAAAACCAATCCTCTTCAATCTTCTTCAAAATTACCAGGCGGCATCACACGGTTTCAAAGCGGGTGTAATTTCAGTTGTCAACTTCCCCCAGTAAAGGATAGTATGCGGCACGCAAAAGGAAGAGGGCGTCATACGCTTATCCGGTGCAGACGTGCCTGGCTTGGACCACATCGATGCCATACCTGCTGCAGGGTAAGTTAGTGTCAGCTCTCCGAATGCGTGGATCAAGGCTGGTAAAATATACGGGAGGAACAGCAGTATGAAATTTAGCAAGTTGGATGTTTTTGGAACTGTCATTAGTGCTCTGATACTGGTGGCGGCGCCATTGGCCGCGGTGGCCGGCGTAGACGAGATGGCCAAGGAGTGTGACGAATGCCATGGTAAGGGAGGCAACAGCACAGAGCACAAGGATGTCCCCAGCATCGCCGGTTTTTCGGCGGTAACAATTGAGGATACCCTCAACCAGTACAAAACAGGCGACCGCAAGGGAATGAAATACAAGGAAGATGATGGAGAAGAGACGGACATGAACAAGGAGGCGGAAGAGCTCAGTGATGAGGACATCAAAGCACTGGCCAAGCACTATGCCGGGCAGAAATTTATCGCGCACAAACAGGATTTCGATGCTGCGCAGGTTAAGAAAGGCGCCAAGGTTCATGACAAGAGCTGCGAGAAATGCCACTCCGAGGGTGGCACAAACGCTGCGGACGACGCGGCCATTCTCTCCGGACAGTGGCGCGACTACCTGGAAACTCAGATGAGCGACCTCCATAGTGGCAAGCGCGATGCGCCAAAGAAGATGATGAAGAAGTTCGAGAAACTCGAAGACGGCGAAATCAAGGCGCTGATCGAGTACTACGTCAGCCAGCAGTAATTATCACCTGCTCCTGCAAAGCCGCCTTCGGGCGGCTTTTTCATGCATTGGACTATGGCCATGCAATCGTTTGAAACTGGCCGTCAAAACACCCAGGCTTCGGAATGCAGGAAACAGTACCTTGTTACGTCCAGCGGGCGGTAACCCGGTCCGCTATTGAATCGTCCGTCAGTCCAGCAGCCAGGTAAACCGAACGATGTCGCCAGCATAGGCACTGAGGTTCATCGCGTCGCTGCGCACGGTGTTGCCCCGGTCGCGAAAGCGCAATTCCAGCCGGGTAGCGGCTGCGAAGTTGGCACAGGATTCTGCATCTTTACCCGCAGCGATGAGTTTTCCGACACCGCTCACCTGATGTTCCAGTGTCTTGGCATGCAGTGTCTTGTTGAGCATGCAGACCCGCGTGATCGCCGGATTGCCAGAGCCGCCATCGACACGGAAATGGCGGATCAATCGGCCAGTGCCACCACCCAGCACGACCGGTGCCTGATAGTGGATATCCTGCACAAAGGTCTGGTCTGTGCCAACCGTTGACAGCCATTCGAATCGCACCAGGCTGCCGGCATAGGCATCCAGATTCATGGCATCGGACCTGACCACCTTACCGTCATCGACAAAACTGAAGTTCAGCCGGGTGCGTGCCGGGAAGTTCGCGCAGCTCTCGCTGCCCTCGGAGTCCGCCACCAGATGATTCACGCCGGATGCGGAATGGGTGATGCGCTTGGGCGTCGCGGTACTGTTCACCACACACACCCGCGTGAGCGCCTTGTCGGCAACAGCATCGCGGGTCTGCGACTGTCTGATGCTGCCATGGATCGCGCCATTGGTGTAGGCGATGTCCTGGATAAACTGCTCACCGCTACCGAAGATCGGCTTAATGCCTCCGGTCGGCGGCGCTGGCTGCGTGCCGGCATGGATCGGCGCACCATCACAGCCTACCGTCGGATCGTCCTGCACGGCCGTGGTTGCCCAGACAACACCGCCGAAGTCGATACCCGCACCCACACTCGGCGTCAGCACGAAACCCTGAAAAACATTGTCGTAACCGAACCAGAGCGTCACGCCCACATCCAAGCCGGGCTTGACCATGTTGGCCAGGCTGGCGCCTTCCACGCCTTTCAATACTTTGGCGAAATCGACGATGTCTTTGGGACCGAATTCCGCACCCCAGGCATCGCCACCAATCTTATTTGCCTGGCACACCCAGAAACCGACATCCACACCGCCGGCGACGCCGAAGCCGAGCGAAATATCATAGTCCGCCGTAGCGTAGGCATACACAGGCAAGCGCCCGGTGAAATCTATCGCCGCACCGGTCCCTGCAGAACCGCCGACGATTGCCTTGGCGCCAACGGTCGCCCCGACAGTCATGGTACGAATCGGCGCGCCATCCGGCAGCGTGGTGCCTCCCACCGCTGCGGTACTGACGGACTGCGCGGCCGCTTCCGGCTTATCGGAATTCAGTGCCTGCACGACATTCGGATTCTGTGCAACTCCGGTAGCGTAGCCGACCTTGTCAGCAACAAAGCTGGCGATCTCGGCAAGTTTTTTCGCCGCGATCTCCTGGCGTTTTCGGGTCTCGCTTTTCACACATCGGTTCTTGAGGAAATCCTCGACCAGCCCGGTATCGCAGGAAGGAATGCGTTCCGCAATGGTGCAGGGTTTACCATTTTCCTTGCCACAGGCAACCGCGATGCAGATACCCCGGGAGAAATCCTCGGCCAGATTCTCATCACAGGAGCGGCGCAGGGTGGTGACCGGGCAGGGCCTGCCTCCCAGGCCGCCGCAAACGGTACAGGCATTGAAGGTCGTGGGATCGGCGCCGGTATTCGCATTGCGGTACGAGCCGGCGGGGCAGCGGTAACATTTCGACGAAAGCAGATGCTGGAAGGATCCGTCCGGACAACCGCCGGGCGAACCGCGCCGGGCCGCTTGCGCCTTGACGAGCGGTTCCAGCCGGGAGCAAGCTCGCGCATGGGTGACGGGATACAGTGTCCGGTTATAGCCCTGGCAGCTGTAACACTTGCCGAGACCGATATCGAGGAACCAGCCCTTGCGGCAATCGGTCCCGATCAAACCGGTGGGCTTCTCCGGGCCGATGGCGCGCTTGAACACTTCATGCGCCGGCCGCTCGCAAGCCCAACCACCGGTGACAGGCAGGATGGTGCGTTTCGGCGCCGATTTCGGACATTCCCAGCATGCGGCGGTACCGACATCCCAGAAGGAATTCGGCCAGCTGCCCGCACAGCTAATGTCTTTGACGAACTCGGCCGGTTTGTTTTCCGTAGCGGCCCACCCGGCCAGCAGCAATGCAGCGCATAGCAGTGTGCACAACAGGATCAGTCGCGTCGTTAGCCGTTGCATAATATCACCCACTCCCCTTGTGCCGATGTTGTCGACTGTATCAGAATGGAACAGAGTTTATGACTGAACCCGTTCGTTCGCTTGCAGGGACTCTGGTATGGCCTCAGCCATCCAATCCACGAATATCCTCAACCGTGTCGATGACAACCGACGATGTGGAAACACCAGGCTTAAAGGCAGCGGGTCGGGTTCAAAGTCAGTTAGCACCAGTTCGAGCTCACCCCGCCGGACTGCCGGCATAACCTGGTAGCAGAGAAACATCCCGAACCCCAGACCTGCAATACAGGCGTTCACGGCCGGATTAACCTGATTGCAGCTCAAGCTGCCGTTGACGGAGACAGGTACCGGCTTGCCGTCTCTGAAAAAGTGCCATACCGAACCACTCGAGATACCTGTGAAGCGTATGCATGGCAATTCGGCAAGTTCTTTGGGGCGACCCGGTTTTCCTACCTCCTGTATCAGTTTGGGACTTGCGCACACGACTTGACGGATACGCCCCACCGGTTTGGCGACCAGCGAGGAATCAGTCAATGGTGCGATGCGAACGGCAACGTCAACCCCCTCTTCCAGCATATCGATAACCCGGTCGAGCAGCAGCAGCCTGACCTGCACCTGGGTATAGTGCTGCAGAAACCGGGTGACGGCGGGTGCCACGTGCATTTCCCCGAAGCGCACCGGCGCGGTTACCGTGATCATGCCACGCGGCTCCGTCTCATCCTGTCCCAGCGCGGACTCGGCATCATCGATGTCGGCCAGTAAACGGCGGCAACTCTCAAGATAGGTCCGGCCCTCTTCTGTGAGTGCAATACGACGGGTGGTGCGATTGAATAGCCTTGTCTGCAAGTTTTCCTCAAGGGACGCAAGAATCCGTACGACGGACGGCAGGGACTTGTCCAACACCTCCGCTGCCGCCGTCAAACTGCCGCGTTCCGCGATCTGCACAAAAACTGCCATGGCCTGGAGTTTATCCATCGGGGCATATTATTCTGAATTATGGAATAGTCAAATACATTCCAGGTTATTTATTCCGAATCAGTAAGCACCTAGTCTATCTGCAGGACGGCGAGGCATACCGTCGAGAACACAAACCATCATCGAACACAAACTGGAGATTGTTACCATGAAGAACGCAATTATCGTCCTGTCCGACCCAAAGAACGGCTCCGAGGAAGCCCTGGGCCGAGTGTTCAATGCGCTGGCCGCTGCCTATGACTTCAAGCAGGCTGGCGACGACGTAACCCTTTTATTCCAGGGCGCTGGCACACGCTGGGCCGGTGAACTGGTGAAAACAGACCACCCTGCCCACGACCTCTACATGGCCGTTGCAGACACGGTTGCGGGCGTATCCTGTGGTTGCGCCGATGTTTTCGGTGCCAGCGAAAGCGCCCAAGCAAGTGGCTTCGATCTCATCAAGGACAACCCCGTACCCGGTACCAGCGGGTTACCGAGTCTGCGCAAACTTAGCGCTGACGGCTACAACGTCATGGTCTTCTAAATCTCTCGCGCGGCCGGGAACACTCCCGGCCGCAACTTTCACCCATGATGGCACAGTGAATGGCTACGACATCCCCGTTTCACGCCGGTGAACTTGCCGTACAGGCACGCGCCGGCGTGGCCCATTCGGCGCGTATGAACGGCGCTGCCTTACGCAGCCAGATACCCGCCGGGGCGGTTCCCTTTCTTGCGCAACAGCCCATGGTTATCGTCGCCAGTATCAGCCAGGACGATTCGGTCTGGGCTTCGGTCCTGCTGGGCAATCCGGGTTTTCTGCAGGCGGAGGGCGTACAAGGCGTTTCTTTTGATGTCAACCCACCACGGTCTGCACCTGACGACCCGTTATGGCGAAACCTGCAGGATAACTCGCACATCGGTCTGCTGGTTATAGAGCTGGGTTCACGCCGCCGGTTGCGGGTAAACGGCCGGGCCAGGACCACCGCAGAGGGAAGAGTGAGCATCGATGTCGAGACTGCCTACCCGAATTGCCCGAAATACATTCAACGGCGGCAGTTCAAGCTGCCCGTCCAGGCCGAGAGCGAAGGCCCCATCGCCAGCCGCCACGGTTCCTTGCTGACAGCTGATCACCGGGACTGGATCCTGCGTGCGGATACACTGTTCGTCGCCAGCGCCCATCCGGGACAGGGTGCCGACGCTTCCCATCGTGGTGGCAGGCCCGGCTTCGTGCAGATTCCGCATCCACAGACACTGCGCATCCCTGATTATCCCGGCAACAATATGTTTAACACACTTGGCAATTTCGAGAACTATCCTCATGCGGGATTGGCCTTTGTCGACTTCGAGCAGGGCCGCTTGTTACAGCTCACCGGCCGGCCTGTGATTCGCTGGGATATCTCAGATCCCGATGGAAGGTCAGGTGGATCCGGGCGTTTCTGGGATTTCGAAGTGGAAGCCTGGCGCGAGAGCGCGCTGGCACTGCGACTGGAGTGGGAATTTCTCGACTACTCAACCTTCCTCCCACCGCAGAAGCATGCCGCAGGCGATCTCGTGCTGCAGGTCGCGGAGATTCATCAGGAAACCGATCGCATCAAGCGTTTTCGCCTGCGCGCGTTCGACGATGCCGCACTGCCCGCCTTTGCACCTGGCGCACATCTACCCGTGACACTGGAAATAGAGACGGGAGAACGTGTGCAGCGACACTACTCGATTCTGTCCGCACCGGACGAACGAGGCTATTACGACATCGCGGTCCTTTACAAGACGCGAGGCCGCGGCGGCTCCCGTCACCTGCATGAATCCATTCGAGCAGGTGATCAGCTGATGAGCGGCCAACCGAGAAACGAGTTCCCGCTGGCAGACATGGCTGAACACAGCATTCTGATCGCAGGCGGAATCGGCATCACACCCATCCTGAGCTTGCTGCGCTCACTACAGGAGCGTGGCCAATCCTGCGAGTTGCACTACAGCGCCAGGCGCAGGTCGGGCCTCGCGTTCAGGAAAGAAATCGAGGACCTCGTTGGTGACCGGGCCAGATTCTACACTTCGCAAGAGCCCGATGGAGGGAGAATCGATCTTGAGGCAATTCTGGAGCGACCAAACGAGGGCGTGCACGTCTATGTCTGCGGTCCGCGTCGCTTGATTGGCGCGGTGCGCGATGTCGCGGCAGATAACGGCTGGCCAACCGAACAGATTCATTTTGAGAACTTCGGCGCAGCCCCAACTGCAGAAGACCGGGCCATCACGGTCACTCTGGCCATAAGTGGCACGGTGCTCACCGTTCCAGCGACACAGAGCATATTGGACACGCTCTTGGACGCAGACCTCGCTGTCCCGCACGACTGCAAGCGCGGCGAGTGCTCGCTCTGCGCCACTCCGGTACTGGAAGGCAATCCCGAGCATCGAGACCTGTGCCTGGACAAAAACGAACGTAAAGAATTCATGTGCGTGTGTGTATCACGCGCACTTACCGACCACCTGACTCTAGACCTATAAATGAAAGTCACTTTTTACGAAACATCAGAAGTCGCATTAGTTTGTTATATACCTGATGACGAATAGACGTTGCTCGATTCAACAGATAAAGCCATACCTTTAGCTTTTCAGAAAAATCGATAGGTGCGCGAAAGGTCGATAAAAACCGATAAGCATGCAGATCAAGACGTTGCATAAAGGTACGGCCCAGTGGAACCTTACGCGTGGAAGCGGTAGAGGTATTCATCAACATGCTTGATGTTTCCGGATCAAAACGTCTTGCAAATAAAGGCTCTGGAATCTCTATAAATTTACCAAGAAGCGACAACTCGGCTATCATGCTGATATCTGAGCCAGGTAGTGGTCTGATTAAGCTCGTCTTGCGTAACGCAGACGCCCTGATAACTCCGTGCATGACATTATTAATCCGCTCACGGTCCAAATATTTCCGGAATCGATCTGATGGCCGATCATCCTCTATATTGAGATTGTTTATATACTCCGAAACAACCTCCTCTCCATCTGGCCCCCATAGCAACAAGAGCGTTCTCGGGTAGGCTAAAACGACGTCATCTCGGGCATCAAGTACAGCTACGCATTTCTCAAAGAACCCTTCCAGACAAATATCGCTATCAGCCGCCCACTTGAAATACTTTCCGGTAGCCAACTCAAACACTCGATCAAAGTTCCTGTACAGCCCGATATTGGTGTTGTTGCGATAGTAGCGGACGCGTGAATCACGTGCTGCAACAGCACGACATATAGACTCGGTACGATCGGTGGAGGCGTTATCGGAAATTATCAACTCCAGATCTTCAACATTCTGTACCAGAATCGAATCAATAGCCTCGGCGATCCATTTTTCACCGTTATACACAGGTAAGCCAACGCTCAGAACAGGCGCGGCAGAATGATTCGAAGATGGTTGCTCAATCATGGAAATCGTTCATAGACAGGTATACGGTAGATTAATATTGAAAAGTTAAAGAAACTCGATCTGGCAATAGAACACCAAACCAAACAGTGAGTTTCCGTACATACCTTTGATCCACCATCTCAGGAATAGAATCTGCCAGGACTGAATGCAGGTTTCACCTTCCCGTATTTATCAAATGGCAACGAGTATGTGAACAATTGCCGGGATGCCGGGGCAGGTATATTTCGCCAATCGAAATCTTGTTTTTCTTCAAGAGGCGCACAGTGCCCGAAGAACGCTGATGGATTGGATGGCTGCAAATCAACAATCGAAATCCTACACCGGAACCGATATCATACAAAACAGTTTCAATTCAGAGCCATTCAAGTCTGCCCCTTCAATAGGATTTCTCAAGGCACGGATGGTCCGTGACAACCGGTATTCCCCTGCGATTGCAATGCTCCGAAAACTCTTCAAAGCGCTTTACTCGGCGGAGACAGGCCTAGATGGCTACATGAAAGTTAACCGATGGTATCGGCGGCAGGGAAAGTCGATCGTCGTGGCATGCATGCCCAAGTCCGGATCTACATTTTTAACGATGGTAATCGAGGAGATTACCGGATTCGAACGAGCCCATTTAACGTATGCCTTCGAAAGGAACGAACAAGAACTTTATCTACCAAAACTTATTGATTCATACGCTAAAGACACAGTGACTCAGCAGCACATACGCGCTACCAGGCCGAACCTTGATCTCATGAATCGATTCGGAATTCGTCCAGTCATTCTCGTTCGAAACATTTACGATTCTGTGGTGAGCATACGCGACTATCTGTTGCGAGAGGGAGTGGAGAACTTCCCGTCGCTCTATGCAACCGAAAACTTCAAGCAGCTTACAGAACAAAATCAATATGATTTCTTGATCGCAAACGCTATACCCTGGTATTTCAACTTTTTCGCCTCATGGAGCGATTTTTGCTCAGCTGGACAGATTGACGCGATTTGGGCCAAGTATGACGACTTGATTCTTGACTGGCCGGCGGGGATACAGAAGATACTCGCATTTTATGGGTTAGATAAATCTCAGGACGAGATTGCTGCAGCAATTGAGAGAATTGCACAGGATCGAACGGGGACCAGGTTCAACAAGGGGGTATCCGGACGCGGATTGGAAAAACTGAACGAAGAACAGAAAGCTGCGATTTCTCATTTTGCAGATTTCTATCCATGGATAGACTTTTCAGCCATCGGTGTGCTTCCAAATCAGGACAACTAAGAGACAGCGAAGAAAACGAGCATTTGCCTTGCTACACGCAATGAATACCATGAAATTCCCCCATTTGATAATGGAATTTCATGGTTAACAATTTGCGATGTTTATGCCAATGAGCTTGTTTACCCATACCTCCCTCTTTAGATAGGTTAGGTTTAACCAGCGTACAAAGCCAGTTGCCTTTCATTTTACCCTGATTTATATTCATATTTATTAAATATGAATACTTGGAGAATAACATGGCAACGACAAGTCTTAGCCTGGGAGAGCACTGGGAAGTTTACATCAAGAATGAAATTGCCAGCGGGCGTTACGGTTCCGCCAGTGAAGTAGTTCGTGACGCTCTCCGTGCAATGGAGGAGCGTAAAAGCAAACTCGATGCTTTACGAAGTCATTTGGCACAGGGTGCTAATCAGGCCACATCCGGCGAGTTTGCCGATAACTTCACCATGGAAGCGCTGATCAACGATCTGGATAACGAAACCTGATGCCTGGATACAGAGTCACCCCGAGAGCACTGGAGGACTTGAAAAATATCGGTCGATATACCGAACAGCAATGGGGCAGACACTGACGCAATACCTATCTGAAAGCACTCGAGAAGCGCTTTGGCTGGTTGGCAGAACATCCGAAATTAGGTAAACACCGCACGGATGTTGCTGAAGGCTATTACAGTTTCCCCCAAGGCGAACATGTTGTCTTCTACATGATTGGAGAGAAAGGCATAGATATTATTGGCATTCCGCACAAGGAGATGGATATCATCACATATTTTCTCCCTGATTGAACAATCAGGGAGAAGGTGAAATGCCTGCCGTTGCCAGCCAGTGCCGGTCACTCTCACTCTATTGTAATTAAGACGTTTTTATCTTTTATATTCAATGGCTTATTATTCTGATAATTGGAAATACCATGAAAATTACCATGCTCAGAAAATCCGTCAAATTGCTCGAATAATCACCGGTTTGAACGCTGCCACACAGCACCCTCTGAATTTCCTTCGACTCATTAATACATACATTGACAATCTTTGTATCTCCGCCTAGCATTCTCTGTGAAAGCGTCTACCCTCGGAGGCCACTATGCATATATCACTAACTCCCGAACTGGAGTCTCGCGTTAAGGCCAAAGTGGAAACGGGCCTGTACAACAATGCCAGTGAAGTCATCCGTGAAGCGCTCCGTTTCATGGAAACCCACGAAGACTGGATTCACGAGATCAAACTGGCTCGATTACGTGAGCAGCTGAAAGTGGGAACAGACCAACTGGACCGTGGAGAAGGTATCACTGTCGAATCAAAATCGGCGCTCGACACCTTGTTTGACGATATCACGAGCTGACCTTCATGGCGCGCCATCAGCTGGTCATTGCGCCTGCCGCAAAAAACGACCTCAAAGACATTTACCAATACGGACTGAGACAGTGGGGAAAAGTACAATCTGAAAGCTACCTGTCCACTATAAAGAACCAATTCTGGTTGCTGACTCAGCAACCACTAATCGGCACCGAGCGCCCCGAATTACTGCCTGACACCAGAAGCCTCCCTGTAGAAAGCCATACCCTGTTTTACCGTGTGACTCAGAGTGACCAAAATATCTGATGGGTTTTCCCCGATTTCTGATCACATTATCTGATGGATAAAGAAAGTGCTGCGTCTGACGCCAGAAAAGGTGCCAGCCACAGCCTTACAACGCCATCAGACGCCTTGATCGGTCTTTCGTCCGCAGGCACGTTGACGAGGATCATCCGGGCTTTTGTTCGACTGATGGGCACCACTGAACTATCGTGCAGCCGCTTTTCCATCAGGCGGACGAGTGCATTCCATGGCAATCAGGGGATCTTTCTTTGCAAGATCTCGGAGACCAGCTTCTCGAAGAACGCCAGCCTTGAGCGCCTTCCGTCCGCCAACCCTGAACCGTACGGGAAAAGACCCACGTATTCATGAGCCATTACCCCAAAACTCAGGCAGCAATCGGTTTAGCCTTCGATCGTGCTCAGGCCAGGTGTGTTAAGCGCTTTCACAGCTCATTGCGCTGCTGAAGGTTCAACAAAAATCAGCCGTATTCCCAAATACGGTCGCCAGCATCAATGCCGTGTCAGCCGTAATTGCTCGGCGATTGGTACACAATTCATTGACGTTTTTCGACTGACGCCCATGGCTTCTGCCAGTTGCCCCTGAGTCAGCGCCATGGGCACGAGGAATTCCTCAGTGATGATCTCACCGACACTGACGGGTTGTCGTTTCGTGATATTCATCGCCTGCCTCACCGATAATCGTGGTTATCCAGATAGATGTCCTGGGCCTCACCATGTTCGCCTGACCAGGTAAACACCAATCGCCATTGCTTGTTAACGCGGATCGAATGCTTCCCGGCCAAGTTCCTCTCAACTTTTCAAAATGATTGCTCGGAGGCGACCGTAGGTCGAGATCACAGGTCGCGTCATCGATTAACTGCAGCTTTCGAAACAGTCGGTCTTCGACCTCAGCGGGAATCTTCTTGCTGATTTTATCCCCAGATAAAAATCCCTTAGCCAGCGGTCGCGAAAACTCTGAATCAATGGCAATCCCTTCTTGGTGAGAAACTGTAGCGTACTTAGTTACATTTTGCAAGCAACAGAAGTGGAGAGTTGTGACACAGGCATCGCGTGGAGATCCAACCCCTTCTCCACGAGGGAACGGCACGAATATATGAGATTTTTCTGTAAGTTACGGGTATAGGAAGAATAAACGCCCTTTTCACCCTAGTGTCATGTCACGCTTGATAAGTTAAATTATTACTGGCATGGTTAGCCAACCGATCGGAGGTGGCCATGCCAAAAATCAAGTACCGTTTCTCATTGACCTCAGAAGAGCGAGAGGAACTCGAAACCATTGTTGCCAAGGGCAAGCACAGTTCGCAAAAGGTGCTCAGCGCGTTGATCCTACTGAATTGCGCGGAAACTGAGTCACAGCCCCGGACTTTGCACGATCATGATATTGCCCAGGTGCTGCATGTCAGTGCGATGAAGATACAGCGAGTTAAACAACGTTTTGTGGAGGAAGGTCTTGAAGTGGCGCTCAACGGTCATCCGGGGAAGCGAATATATGAGCGCAAGGCCGATGGTGATTTTGAGGCGCATCTGGTGGCGCTGAGTTGCAGTGACCCGCCCGAAGGGCATGCGCAATGGTCACTGCGACTGCTGGCAGATAAAGCCGTGGAATTGCAGTACATCGAGAGCATCTCCTATGAAACGGTTCGCCGGGTGTTAAAAAAACGAGATCAAACCGTGGCGAAAGGTTGGCTGGGTCATCCTGCCCAAACAGGATGGCAGCTTCGTAGCCCAAATGGAGTGGGTGCTCGATGTCTCACAAACGGCTCTATGATGCGCGGTTTCCGGTTGTCTGTATGGACGAATCGCCCGGCAGTTGATAGAAGAAACACGAACTCCCATTGCTGGCGGTCCCGGTCAGCTAAGGCGGTATGACTATGAATACAAACGCTGCGGAACCTGCAACATTTTCATGGCGAATGAACCGCTGGCCGGCACGCGGATGATCGAGGTGACCGAGCACAAAACCAAGACAGACTGGGCGCGCTTTTTGTGGCAAAGATCGCAGCGCGTTATGCTGATGCGGAAAGGATCACTCTGGTGATGGATAATCTGAACACCCATGCACCGGGCTCCTTGTACGAAACGTTCCCTCCGGACGAGGCCAAGGCGCTATGGGATCGGTTCGAGTTTGTCTTTACCCCCAAACATGGAAGTTGGCTCAACATGGCCGAGATTGAACTCAATGTGCTGATTGGGCAGTGCCTCAATCGCCGAATTGCCGATCTCGACAAAATGCGTTCTGAGGTCTCTGCGTGGGAGATGGACAGGAACAGTAAAAAAGCAGCGTCAACTTTCACCACGAAAGATGCTCGGATCAAACTGAAACGCCTTTTATCCAACATTAGATGAGTGACATGACACTAGTCCACCAGCTTCTGACTACTGTTGAGTCTCTCATCAACCATACGATTCCCCAGAAATCGGCTGGCGGAGAGCCAGCAACGCTGAAAACTCACCTTCAACTTTCCTCAAGCGGCCCTGTTTTCGACAACCAACACAACGAATCCTGCCGCGCTGGCAGTAGCGCAGCATTGGATCTGTATCGTCAACTTTCGGAGCTGTCAGTCAAACAACCCTGGTTGCAGTCCGACCGGTGGCGCCCGGCTTTCGGGTAGCGGCCTGGGCTCACTGGCTTGGGCTTTGTGCTTCAGGTGATTGAGGATTTGCTTGAGAGCCTGCCCGCGAGCGCGTAGCGAGTGCCGGCATCACTATCGGATCTTCAATACTGGCAATCACCTTCATGGCGCGCGCCGCAGGCGCTGCATGTTTCGATGTCGATGTTGAAGACGCGCTTGAGCCGCTGCGCCCAGGTCATCGAGACTCGGCGTTCGGCAGGGGTTTGCTCTTGCTTGCCGTTCGCGGTTTTGGCTTGATGCCCTTGCCCCGCCTGGCTGGCGTGACCAACGCCCGGTGCTGGCTGTTGGGCGCAAACACCCCATGAAAACGGGTCAAATTGACTCTGGGTTTTGGCACCAGCGCTGCCAGTCTTGCAATGAAGTCCAGCGGCTCGAATATGACATGCGTGGTGCCGTCCCGGTAGGGCGTCTTGAGCTGGTAACGGATATTGCCATTGGGCGTGAGTGACAGCCGTTTTTCCGATACCGCCGGCCGGCTGATGTATCGGCACAAGCGTTCCAGCTTCTTGCGTTCATCGGCCCTGGCCACCACCCCGGCATGCAGGCTGAACCCAGCTACCTTGCCGATCCCGTCATCGAACGGTTCACCACTGGCCGGCAGAGTTTGCATAGTGAACACCTTGCGCCCCGCCTGTGGACCGACCGCAATGCGGTAAGTGATCGAGTGCCCCAGCAGGGGTGTCATCGGATCGTCGTCCACCGCATCACCCGACAGGTAGCTGTTCTCCATATCCCGTTCCAGCAGACCCTGGCATTCCAGAAAGCGCCCTACCCGGTGGGCGATGGTGTGCGCCAGTCGGGTGAGTTCGGCGCCGCTCGGCGCCTGCACCCAACGGAACCGTGCGGCTCCAAGGCGAGTATCGACATACACGCCATCCAAAAACAGCATGTGGAAATGAATGTTGAGGTTAAGCGCACTGCCGAAGCGTTGGATCAGCGTGACGGCACCCGTTCTGGCCGTGTCGTGTGTATAGCCCGCTTTCCTGACCAGATGCGTGGCGATGACACGGTAAACGATGCCCAGCACGCGGGCCATGATCTCGGGCCGGCTGGCAAACAGGAAGCGCAGCTGGAACCGGAAACTCAACACCCACTGGCGCATGGGTTGTTCGGGTAGTACTTCATCGACCAGCAAGGCTGCGCTTTCGGCTCTGGCTCCTGCTTCGCTCTACCTCCTACGTCCATGCAGTCGTCGGCCATACGCCTGGCACCGCAGCTCGGGCAGAAACCTCTTCTTTTGCAGCTGAAAGCAAACAGATGCTCGGCGTGGCAGGACTATCGTTTAGCGGAAAATTCTTTAACCCTCAGCCGAAATGCCAGCCAAATACCAGCTTGCCATCTTATAATTTCAACGCTGCCTGCAGGTCCTCGTGTTCGAATGCACTGGCCATGCGTGTGATCGCTGCACGTCTTGCCCCCACCTCTGTCGCCACTGCCTGCCAGGTGCGTGTTACCTCTGCCACTTCACGGATAAGCGTGCATGCCTGCCCATCGACGAGCCCAAAATATTCGGCTGCTTCCCGCAATAACCCCACTGAACAGGTACCTTCATCAAGGTCAATGTTTGTGGTCAGTATCCGCGCCTTCACATCCACAGGTGTCGGATTGAGATCATAGGCAGGCGAAAGCACCCAACCACCCTGCCCTGACCACAGGAACCCGTGGTTGCGCAAGTGATCGTCAACGTTGGACACCAGAACATTAAAAGCCACACGACGGTAAAGCTGTCGCGCATCTTCCTTGGCCTGCGCACCATGCGCCGTCAAAGCATCTACCAGTTCGGGGTAACTGCCACGTTCACCGTCCCGCGCCCCCGTCATCGACATCGCAGACAGAAAAGGAATACGCCAGCCGTTGTCACGATCAAAACGACGCGACAACAGCACCGGTTTACCGGCAACCTGCAGCAATGCATGCTCGGGGGTTTGAATACCCGCCCGCTCCGCCAGTCTGAGAGCGACTTCTTCCCAGGTTTCAATGCTGTAGTCGTCGGACTCCTTGGGGAATTTCGCGATCGACAGGTGGCCATGCTGATCGATCACGGATGCCTTGGGGCGAGCGCCACCCAGTGACGAACCCGGTGCGAAGATCAGCTGCAGATCATCGTCCGTCTCCTCGTCACGCTCTATCCGCTCAGTGATCTGAAGCAGACGGCCAAGTTCAATCAGCGCCGGGACGCCGTCACGTACGGGCGCCTGAAACACCTCCTCACCGTGCCAACGAAACCTGAGCGCGCCCAGACGGGTCTGATCTGCAACACCAAGCAGGTAATGCAATTCCCCCAGCGTGCGCACTTGCCGCCCCTCGCATTCAGCCAGACGTCGTTCGGCGCGCTGCATCAGGCGTCTGCCCCAGGTATCCGGTGCCGAGTCGCCAATCGATCCGAATATGGGCTGGCCTGCTGGCGGCGGGAATGCCCCTGCAGTCAGAGTCAGTGCCGGCTCAATCGAAAACCGGTTTGCATCGCCTAGCCAAGTCTCATCATATTCAAAGGTAACGGTCTCTCCCCGGCGTGACGCCTGCCGATGAAGTATCCCGAGGGGTCGTATCTGCCCTTCCAGATCAATATGAATCTCAACGTCAGTCATCCGATTGCTTCCTGCGCTTCGTCGACATACGCACGCGCTGGGGCAGTTCCCCGGAAGCAAGAGCCTGACCGATTTCATCGTGGACCGGATCGGCAAGCTGATCGAGTCTTTCCAGCAATCCCAGCGCCTGCAAGACCGCAGCGTAAATACCCATACCCACACCCGGGTCACCCGCCTCGACCCGCTGCAGGGTTGCCCGGCTGGTAAAGGCACGTTCGGCGACCACAGCCATGGTCAAACGGCGCCGCTGCCGAGCTTCGCGGAGATCGGTACCCAGTTTTCTCAAAACTCGCCTGATGGCTGAGGACGGAATATGTGGCTTTGGCATAAAGTATCATTCATGATACATTAATTGACATTAATGTATCATGAATATTACATTATTCAAGCTTAATCGCCGATACCATGAATAGTTCAACAGCCAAGGCATGGTATTGGTGCAGCGCGCAGAATCTGGGGGTGGCGATACCATTATCTATACCATTGGAAAATGGTACTAACTGCTTGCCGATGCCTGCCAGTGCCAGAAGATGCCAGACAGATATAAAGATAACTTATTGATTTTTTGTGCTGACTTCGTCTTGATCCCTGCAGGTGCCAGCCAGTGCCAGATCTGCGCTACTCCCACTCTATTGTGAATAAGCCTTTTTTATCTTTTATATTCAATGGCTTGTTTTCCTGCTAAACGGTAATACCATGAAAAATACCATGCTCAGAAAATCCTTCAAAATCTTCGAAAAAAATGCCGATTGAACACTTCTAGATAGCGCCCTAGCCACCTTCCGGGCTTTGACTTCCAGGTGCGCCCCCTCCTGCTCCGGCAGATAATGGATCATCGTACCAGGCACCGCATATCGGCTAATTGGCAATAATATTGACAATTAGCCATTTTCTCTCATAATGCAAGCATGCAAAGCAATCAGAAACCACCATGACCTACATCCCCCGGAACGCAGAATCGAGACTTCAACACTTCGCCAGCGGCTATCCGGTGGTTGTGGTCACCGGCCCTCGCCAGTCCGGCAAGTCCACCCTGGTGAGGCATGCCTTTCCCGATCACCATTATGTATCGCTTGAAGATCTCGACCAAAGGGAATTTGCAGAAACGGACACGCGTGGTTTTTTGAATCAATTTAGTGGGGGCGCCATCCTGGACGAGGCGCAACGCTGCCCTACCCTGTTTTCTTATCTCCAGACACGCGTCGATGAACGACAACAACCCGGCGAATTTATCCTGACGGGTTCCCAGCAGTTTGGCCTGTTGTCTGGCATCACGCAGAGTCTGGCCGGCAGAGCCTCATTGTTGACGCTGCTACCCATGACCTACGGCGAGTTACAGCGCGCAGGAAAAATTGGCAAGAACCTCGACAAGATACTCTTTGATGGCACTTTCCCCTCCATTTTCGACCGCGAACTCGAATCGCATCCCTGGTATGGAAACTATGTACGCACTTACCTGGAACGAGACGTCCGGCAACTGATCAAGGTACAGGATTTGGGAACCTTTCAACGCTTCCTGAAATTGTGTGCAGGCCGGACCGGACAACTCCTCAATCTTTCCTCGCTGGCCAACGACTGTGGTATTACGCATAACACAGCCAAGGCCTGGATATCCGTATTGGAAGCCAGTTATATCCTGCACCTGTTGCCGCCGCATCACCAGAATTTCAACAAGCGCTTGGTCAAAACGCCCAAACTCTATTTCCTGGATACCGGGCTTGCGACCTGGTTGCTCGGCATCCAAAACAGCGAACAATTATCTACCCACGTTCAACGAGGCGCCTTATTCGAAACCTGGGTCATAAGTGAATTGCTTAAAGCCCGTTATAACGCGGGTGAAACCTCGAACCTTTACTTCTGGCGTGATCGTTCGGGACATGAGGTGGACCTGCTGATTGACCATGGAACCCATCTGTCACCGCTGGAAATAAAATCCGGGCAAACCATCAACAAGGATTACTTCAAGGGGCTGGAGTTCTGGCAAAAACTGGCAAGTGAAACCACCGGAAAAGCGTGGCTGGTTTATGGCGGTGACACCCGGCAGATACGTTCTGATGTCACTGTTCTGCCGTGGCATGAAATCAACTCCGAGCAGATTGTATAGGCGGTCACTCCTTATCCGTGTCTATTTTGCTAAGATCGTCCAGTGCACTTTCAGTCAGAATAATCTTTCTCTTTTTCTTTAGCTTGACTACTTTGGGATCAAAGTTTTCCTGAATATCCTGGTGATTTTCAACTAACCAGGCATTCGCCCGATCGATCTCTTCTGCCAGAAACTTTTCCACCTCCGCATAGTCAGCCACCCGTGAGTTGCAGTCTGACAGAAAATGACGCCAGCGAATCTGCTTCAGCGTTCTTTCATTGGTAAAAACAAAAAATCGGTGAGGATCGTCATCCCAGTCCTTGTCGTGTACATATACGGCAGAATGTCGTTGGACATTTGATTCACTCAATGCCAACCAGCGTTCGCGTTGATAGCCATACCAGCGACTTCGTAATTCATCCAACTGAGCCTCCTGCCCTGCAGCATCAATGTTCACATCCCACAGAAATCCGCCTTTATCCTGCTTACCGTGATTTTTGCCATCGACATACTCATGGGGGATGAGTTGGCGGATAATTTCATCGCCCGCAGATTCGACCTCATCCAGCACATAGGTGGCCAGGGAAGTAAAAGTCGCATAGTAAAATTGCTCTTGTATGAGCAATCTGACCCAGGAAGGATGTTGGTAGGCGTAGTATTCAATGCCTTTGTAATCCGGAAAGTCCCGCTTGCGTGCTTCTTCTTGAAACACGTAGTCCGCATAGTCGTAATCGTAGAGTGTCGGGAAGTCCAGCAGAGTCTTACCCTCCGCCATGCTCTCATTGAGATAGATGTAATCTTCACCAATGCCTGCGGTCAGAAGCCTTGCCCAGTTCAGCTGGTTGAGGTCGGTTAACGACACATTCTTCCAGGCCTCATCAACCTCGTCAGACCGGCACTTAATATCGAGCAAATCATCCAACAATACGCACTGTATCCTGCGGCTTGCATCTTCACCCATGGTTGCTCGGAAGCATTCCTGTTCCTGTGGCGTCCAGGCGTAATAATGCGCGTCGGCTGCGATTAGTGCCTTGCGTGCAGCTACCATCAGCTTTTGTCTCTCCTTATAAGCCAGCTTGTAAGGTTTTTCTTTCATACTTAGACGACTCCGTGTCTACCTGGCGCAGTTCAAACTAAGCGGGAAATAGCAGGTTGACGGATTGCCACAGAGCACTTGCAGTTCAGTGGCTCTGACACCATGCCAAGCTCAGTTTTTGTCTCATGGTATCGATGTCTGCTGCCTTGCTACACGCAAGATATACCATGAAAAATACCATTGATGATGTAGATTATATTATTAATTTGATTGTTTTTATTTTTATATTTCAATAGGTTATAAATTTCCGTCACTCCCACTCAATGGTAGCCGGAGGTTTGCCCGAAATATCGTAGGCGACGCGTGAGATGCCTTTCACTTCGTTAATGATACGGCGTGACACCAGCTCCAGAAATTCGAACGATAGATGGGCAAAACGGGCGGTCATGAAATCGACCGTCTCCACAGCGCGCAGCGACACCACATATTCGTAGCGGCGCGCGTCGCCTACCACACCGACCGATTTGACCGGCAAAAACACCGCGAAAGCCTGGCTCACATTGTCGTAAAGATTGTGCCGGCGCAGCTCCTCGATGAAGATGTGGTCGGCTCTGCGCAGCAGGTCGGCGAACTCTTTCCTCACCTCGCCGAGAATTCGCACACCCAGGCCCGGTCCGGGGAACGGGTGGCGGTAGACCATTTCGTAAGGCAGTCCCAGCTCCACGCCGATCTTGCGTACCTCGTCCTTGAACAGCTCGCGCAGCGGCTCGATCAGTGCGAGCTTCATATATTCCGGCAGACCACCGACATTGTGGTGCGACTTGATCACATGCGCCTTTCCCGATTTGGCGCCGGCGGATTCGATCACATCAGGGTATATGGTGCCTTGGGCAAGATATTTAACCCCGTCCAATTTAGCCGCCTCTTCCTCAAAGATCTCAACGAAAAGATTGCCAATGATCTTGCGCTTTTTCTCCGGGTCGGCCTCGCCTGCCAGCGCGTTCAGAAAACGCTGCTCGGCATCAACCCGGATCACCTTTACACCCATGTGCTCGGCGAAAGTCGCCATCACCTGGTTGCCCTCATGCAGACGCAGAAGACCATTGTCGACGAAGACACAGGTGAGCTGATCGCCGATCGCGCGGTGCAGCAGCGCCGCCACCACCGAGGAGTCGACACCGCCGGAGAGACCGAGCAGCACCCGACCTGTGCCCACCTCTTTCCGAACATACGCAATGCTGTCTTCGATGATCTGTCCCGGCGTCCACAGCGCTTCACAACCGCAGATGGGAAACAGAAAATGCTCGATAATGCGCTGCCCCTGCCGCGTGTGCGTCACTTCGGGGTGGAACTGGATGCCATAGAATGCGCGCTCCTCGTCCGCCATGCCGGCCAATGGGGCGTTGTCTGTTTCTGCGATCACATGAAATCCCGGCGGCAGCTCCTCCACCCGGTCACCGTGGCTCATCCAGACATCGAGCATGCCGTAACCCTCGGGCGTGGTGTGATCCTCGATATCCTTCAGCAGCTTCGAGTGGCTGCGTGCACGCACCTGCGCATAGCCGTATTCGTGGGCTTCTGAGGTTGCCACCCTGCCGCCCAGCTGGGCTGCCATCGCCTGCATGCCGTAGCAGATGCCTAGCACCGGCACCCCCAGCTCGAACACCTGTTGCGGTATGCGTGGGGTGTCGGCGGCGGTGACCGTCTCCGGGCCTCCGGAAAGAATAATCCCGGAGGGCTTTTTCTCTTCTATCGCATCTTGGCAGTTGTCGTAGGGCCAGATCTCGCAATAGACGCCGGCTTCGCGTACGCGGCGCGCAATCAGCTGGGTGTATTGAGAACCGAAATCAAGTATCAGGATATGATGGGCATGAATGTCTTTGTTCATGGTAACTACTCGCACCCTTTGGGTTATAAGCAATGCATGTCGAATTAGTGATAGTACAATGCGAGAACTGGCAGTAAGGGCTGAGGGCCAAGGGCCTAGGAAAAACCGATTGCAGCTGCTCTTGATCCTCGGCCCTTGGCCCTAGGCCCTAGGCTCTCATCGCCGTCAGTCACGACGATAGTTGGGTGCTTCCTTGGTAATCGTTACATCATGCACGTGGGATTCGTTCATACCCGCACTGGTGACGCGTACGAACTCGGGCTTGGTGCGCATCTCCTCGATATTGGCGCAACCGGTGTATCCCATGCTGGAGCGTATGCCTCCAAGCAGCTGATAGACAATATTAATCATGCTGCCCTTGTAGGGAACCCGCCCCTCGATGCCCTCAGGCACCAGTTTCTCGGTATCTGACGTCCCCTCCTGGAAGTAACGGTCGCTGGACCCCTGCTTGCCTGCCATGGCGCCGATGGAGCCCATGCCGCGGTAGGACTTGTAGGAACGGCCCTGGTACAGTTCAATCTCCCCCGGGGCCTCATCGGTACCGGCAAACAGTCCGCCCAGCATCACCGAATGGGCGCCGGCCGCAATCACCTTGGCTATATCACCCGAGTAGCGCAGACCGCCGTCTGCGATCAGCGGTATCCCGCTCCCCTTGAGCTCTTCAGCCACATTGAACACCGCAGTCACTTGGGGCACACCGATGCCTGCCACGATGCGGGTGGTGCAGATCGAACCCGGTCCTATACCCACCTTTACCCCATCCGCCCCGGCATCTGCCAGCGCTCGCGCTGCCGCAGCGGTAGCGATATTGCCGCCGATCACCTGCAGATCCGGGTAGTTTCTCTTGACCCATGAGACCCGGTCCAGAACTCCCTGAGAGTGGCCGTGGGCTGTATCCACAACCACCACATCCACACCTGCCTGCACCAGCGCGGCGACCCGTTCCTCGGTGCCCTCTCCGGTACCGACCGCCGCACCTACCCGCAGCCGCTCCTGATCGTCCCGGCAGGCTTTGGGATTCTCCTTGGCCTTCTGGATATCCTTCACGGTAATCAGACCGCGCAGCTGAAATTCGTCATTCACCACCAGCACCTTTTCAATGCGGTGCTTGTGCAACAGTTTGATCACCTCTGCCCGGCTGGCGCCCTCCCTGACCGTCACCAGATCCTCCCTGCGGGTCATGATATTGCGCACCGGATCCCCCATTTTGGTTTCAAAGCGCAGATCCCGGCTGGTGACGATACCGACGAGCTGCTCATTCTCAACCACCGGCACACCGGAAATATTATGCGCCCGGGTCAGTTCCACCACCTCGCCGATACTGGTATAAGGACCAACCGTGAACGGTTCCAGAATAACCCCGCTTTCGTACTTTTTTACCCGCCGGACCTCTGCCGCCTGCTGCTCTACGGTCATGTTCTTGTGGATTATTCCCATACCCCCTTCCAGCGCCAGGGCGATGGCGAAACGGGACTCGGTCACTGTATCCATCGCGGCGGATATAAGCGGGATGTTCAAGCTGATTTCCCGGGTAATCCGGGTGGTTAGATCCACATCCTTGGGCAGCACCGTCGAGTGAGCGGGGACGAGCAGTACATCATCGAAGGTAAGGGCTTCCTGGAGCAGGCGCATAATCGGTATTCCCAATGCTGAAGAAGGGTTGGTCGGCACCCGGAAGCAAATTTTCCGGGCTATACCGCCTGATTCATGGCGATGCTTCTGGCCGGTACCGGTGCCAGAGAGTGAAACCTATATTAACGCAGGCGGGTAAAACGAGTGATTATAAAATTTGCGGCTGTCAAGGTAAACTGGAAACAGCTGTCTTTTGCCCATCAGGCCTGCAAAACCATAGAATTCAGATATGAAAGATGAGGTATTTGAGGAGCTCTCTCAGCGCGACATACTGACCGTCAGCCGACTCAATTCAGAGGTCAGGTCGGTATTGGAGGGCAGTTTTCCGCTGCTCTGGGTGGAGGGGGAGATATCCAATCTCGCCCAGCCGACGTCGGGCCATATCTACTTTACCCTGAAAGACCGCCATGCACAGGTGCGCTGCGCCATGTTCCGCCTGAAACGGCAGCGCCTGAGATTTCTGCCGGAGAATGGCAGCCAGGTTCTGCTGCGATGCAGAGTGGGGCTCTACGAGAGCCGCGGAGAGTTCCAGCTCATGGTGGAACATATGGAACCCGCCGGCGATGGGGCGCTTCGGCAGGCTTTCGAAGCACTCAAGGAGAAACTTGCCGGTGAAGGCCTGTTCGACGTTGATTATAAAAAACCGCTGCCCGAATATCCCAGACAGATAGGCGTTATCACCTCTCCAACGGGTGCTGCGGTACGCGATATTCTGCATGTACTGGAACGGCGATTTCCGGCAGCCGGTGTGGTGCTTTACCCGGTTCAGGTTCAGGGCGAGACAGCAGCCTCGGAGATCGAGGCGATGATCAGACTCGCTGACCATCGTGCTGAGTGTGATCTGCTGATCCTCACCCGCGGCGGCGGCTCGCTGGAGGATCTGGCTGCATTCAACGATGAACGGGTTGCCCGCGCGATACACGCGGCAACTCTGCCTATAGTCTCTGCAGTCGGGCACGAGATCGACTTTACCATTGCCGACTTTGTCGCCGACCGGCGCGCAGCCACCCCTTCAGCTGCCGCCGAACTGGTAACCCCGGATCGGCTTGATTTGGATAATCGGATCACATCTCTCTCCGGCCGGCTGTCACGGCAGATTCAGCAAGGCTTGGAAAAGCACCGGTCGGCACTGCAAGCAGTCGACAGGCGCTTGAACCACTCGCATCCGGGAAAGAGGGTAATGCAGTGGCAGCAGCGTCTGGATGAACTTCAACAACGGTTGTATCAGGCTATCAATAACGATCAGCGCCATCGGAACGCCCTGTTGAATACACTGGCGGCCAGAATCACTGCTGCCACGCCAAAACATGAACTTCGGCGGATCAGCCAGCATACTGAGTCGCTGTATAAAAGATTGGTCTACGCCATTGAGTCCCTGTTCGGCCGGCGGCACCAACATTTGGCGCAGACGGCTGGAAATCTGCATGCACTGAGTCCATTGGCCACACTGCAGCGTGGTTATTCGATAACCCGGCGCATCCAGCATGGCAGTGTTATCCATGACGCAGCGGAAGTGAAGCCTGGCGAACGGGTGGAGACCCTGTTGTCACACGGCCGTCTGATCTGTGAAGTAATCAGCGTTTCCGATTAACGAAACGCTTGAGCCGCGGGCGCTTGCGCAGCTGACGCTTGACGAAAAAGGTCGGCAGGGTCGAAAAAGTGATGGAGGGATTAAAATTAATTCCCTCTGTCACGAATGGCACTTACTTAACAATAATCGTCGAGAAGTCGACTTGCCGAAACAGGTCATTTCTTCCGGAAAACGCCGTAAATACGTCCATGTAGGCTCGACAGTGGCATCCATGCCACTGACGTTTCCTCCAGAAACAACCCGTATCGGCTTAAATAAGTGCCATTCCCCTCTTCACCTTTTCACTACAACTCAGTCCAGCCAATCCAGCAGAAATTGAAAAGCCCGGGGAAAATCATCGCGGCCGAAGCCTATCCTGAAATGAGACGGTCCCTGCAAAAAACAGGAACCCGGCACGATGTTCACACCGGTTTCATTGAGCAGCCGCCTGGCAAATTCCAGGGCGGACATCTGCCCGGTCAGGCCGGGATAGGCAATACAACCAGCCCTGGGTGCATACCATTGAATTCTCGGACTCAAGCGGTCAAGGTTGTTACGGATCAGCGTCAGATTGGCCGCGATACGCTGCCGATGTGCCTGCAACAGCTCCTCCTGGTGGTTTAATGCGATCCCGGCAAGCAGCTCATCCGCCCTGCCGTTGCAGACGGAGAGAAAGAGTTTGATTTGCAACATTCGCTGCAGCAGTTTCGTATCCCGGCAGGCGATCCATCCCACCCTGACACCACCCAGGCCGAATGGCTTGGAGATCACCCCCAGGCTGATGCCCCTCTCATACTCGGACACCGCCCCCGGTAACCGTACGGCAGGGTCGTGCTCCATACCGCGGAAAACCTCGTCGGACAACAGCCAGCAACCCTGTCTGCTACAGGCGGCGACGATCTCTGCAAAATCGGCCTTGCTCACCGTTTGCCCGGTGGGATTATGGGGAAAATTGACCGTTGCCACGCGGGTATCGTCCGTCAGCCTCTCGAACCACTGACCGAGATCGAAACGCCAGGCATCCTTTCCCAGCTGCATCGGCACCCGTTCGACGTCCGCACCTATGGCCTGCGGGACGATGACCAACGGTTCGAACGCAGGCGTGATGACCTGCACTCTGTCGCCGGCTGCCAACAGCGCATGATAGGCGATGAAGATCGCCTCCTGGGCCCCGGCGGTGACCAGGATGTTTTCCGTCCCCAGTCCGCGATAGGCGGCGCAGATCCTCTCCCTCAGGCTGACATCCCCCTGGTTGGGCGAATAATTCAGGGGGAAATCCCGCCACTGCTTCAGCTCGTCTTCCGTAGCGAGCGCCAGCAGTTCCCTGAGTTCCAATGGTTCAGGCGCCGAGGCTCCCATGATGTAGCGGGTAGCGGCTGCTGACTGCAGCTGATAGCGGCCCAGTTCGTAGTCAGGAAAAATCATAGGTGTTGGAAAACTCGTTACGGGCTCTTCACGACCGCAGCTGGCGAAAACAGGATTATCGGACACGCAAACGCCAGACCGTCAGTTCCGACAATGTGTGCTGAAACTTCCTCCGGGTCTCGCGGATGACGAAGGGTAGGTCCTTAGGTTCACCGACCAGCTCGAAATGGCTGCCCAGCACCTCTTTCAGGCCATCCAGGCTGGTGAAGTTTTCACCCACCTGGTCCTTGAACCCACCCAGCCACTCCTGCTTCTCGGTAAACTCCTCCAGCCAGGTATAGGGCGACGCCAGGATTAACAGTCCACCCGGGCGCATGCGCCCGTGAATCATGCCGAGGAAACGGCGGGGCGAATAGAGCCGGTCTATCAGGTTGCCGGCAAACACCAGGTCGTAGCCGCTGTACTTCTCGTTCAGGTTGCAGGCGTCCGCCTGCATGAAACGGCAGCGTCCGGCATTCCCGGAGAGGCTGAGTTCGCTCATCCGGATCTCGCGGAAACTGACCAGGTCGCCCTCGTCCCGGATGCGGTAGCGCCTGATCCCTCTCTGCTGCAGCTCCACGGCCGAGGAGATGAAGCGGGCGGAGAAATCGAGGGCATCCACGTGGCCGAAGTGGCCGGCCAGCTCGAAGGCGCTGCGGCCCACCGCGCAGCCGATGTCGAGGGCCCTGCTGTTTTCCCCCGCGATACCCGCCTGTTGCGCCCGTTCGATACAGATCTGCGCGCATGCCCTGGCAAAGTTCGCTACACCAAAGTGTTCATCACCGTAGTGGAATTCCAGGTACTGGGATACCAGTTCATCCGATTCGTAGGGGTTGGATTCGATCTCGGGTTCCACATTGGATTCGATATAGCGAAAGCCGGCATGCTGGAAAAAGTGCCTGCGGAATGCGTAGCGCGACTCCCTGATCGCGTAGTTGCCCGTGGAGATGAAACAGCCGCCTTTGATCAGATTGTGCTTGCCGTCGAAGGTCGGAGTGGAAAAGTCGTCATAGACTGGGTGGACCCTGAACCCGGGATAAGCGTCGATCGGGGTCTCGGTCCATTGCCAGACATTGCCGATGACATCGTAGAACTCGCTGCCATCCGCCGCCGGGGCCTTGAACCGGTTCACCGGGCAGGCCGACGCCCAGTATTCCAGGTTGATGTTGCCAGGTGCCTGGCTCCAGTCGGGCTGGTCTGTCCCGATGGCGTTGCGCAGGCAGTACCATTCGGCCTCGGTCGGCAGGCGGATGCTCTTTCCCGTCTGCGCCGACTTCCAGTTGCAGAAGGCCTTGGCCTCCAGGTAGTTCACGTCCACCGGCCAGTCCCAGGGCATGTCGATGACCCGGGTCATGCTGCGGTAGCGGTAACCATCGCCGGCGGCGACCCAGAATTCGGGATGGATGGCACGGGTGAACTGACGCCACTGCCAGCCCTCCTCGGTCCAGTACGCCTCGGTTGCATAGCCACCCTGCCGAACGAAGGCCAGGTACTCGCCGTTTGAGACCAGGTATTGGCTGGCCAGGTAATCTTTGACCTCGACATCCTGCCCGCCGTATTCGTTGTCCCAGCCGTAGAGCCGGTCGTCGTGCGGCTTGCCCAGCCGCAAATGCCTCCCCTTGACCGGCAGCAGCCGGTTGACCGGGAAATCGGCGCTCATCTGTTCACATTCGGGGAACAGGGCGTCAGGCCGCACCAGCTCGATCGGCAACTGCCGTATCAGCACGGAGGTGGTCTCCAGGTGAATCCGTTCATGCTCGATTCCCATCATGACGATCCACATCGGGTCATCCCAGCCCACCGGCAGGGAGATCGGGGCGTGCATGACAAAGTCGTCGACCAGCTCGCGCACCCGGTCGCGGTACGCCTTCACCTGCCGCGGTGTCGGCCAGTGGTAGCTGGATTCGTCGAGATCGTCCCAGGACATCTCGTCCACGCCGATCGCCAGCATCGATTCCAGCGCTGAATCGAGCCGTTCGGGGATCAGCTTGGCGACGTGCAGCTTGTTGATGAAGAAGACCGCCGTGTGGCCGTAGTAGAAGATCAGCGGGTGGCGCAGCGGCGTCGCCCGGGCGTAGAACGCCTCGTCCCCGACCAGGCAGTCGAAGATGCGCTCGTACAGGGTAAAGGTCTTGTGGAAGTAATCGCGGATCTCGAGCCGCTTTGCTTCGATGTCCTCTCCGGTGAGCAGTACGGAGCGGGTTACCCGCAGGTCGTCATCGGAGAGCTTGAGCGCTATTTTGGCCGGATTGGTCTTCATCTAATGATTTTCACTCTTCGTACCCGGTTAAGTCGGAAGACTGTGACGCTACGCTATCATCCCGCAGGCAGCAAGCCGCTGACACGCCATTATCGGGGTTTAATGTAGTTCCTTGATTATGGTTGACGATCTGCAATTGATCCGGATGAGGCTGTCAGTCCGGTTTACGGTAACAGGCGAAAAAATGCGGCACCGGCGGCTCCTGGTCATCATCGTAGGCGATGAAAAGGACCTCCTCCAGGTTGCCCGCCCGTCTGAAGCCATCGATCTCATCCCGGTCCAGCGGCAGTGGTACGGCATCCGTCAGCTCACCCCGGTTGCGGCTGCGGCAGGAGACCAGGATATTGCCGCCCGGGGCCATCAAAGAGATCATGGCGTCCCGTGCCCGGGTGCGGTATGCGCCCGGCAACACCTGGATAGTGTTGCACTCGTAGACCAAGTCGTAGGCTTCGCGCCACGCTGGGGGGTAAGCAAACAGATCGGCCACCAGGTAGTCCACCCTGCTCTCCCGATAGCACTGTCTGCATAGATCGATTGCGGCCGGGGAGATGTCGAACGCGGTCACCTGATACCCGTGGGCCGACAGGGCCTCGGCATCGTCACCCACGCCGCAACCGACTGCGATCGCACGTTTACCGGCAGCATTGGCTTCATGCTTCATCATCCAATCGAGCAGATAGGGATTGGGTTGCAGGTCGGCCCAGAAGACCTTCGTGTGATCCCCTCGCGCCCCCTTGTAGAGGGCCTCGAACCAGCCCAGGGGATCGCCCCTCTCCTGATAGGATTTCACCCAGTCCCGGTACGTCTCCGGATCATAAATGTACTCGTCTTTATTGTCGTTCATGGTCAAACATGGCTGGTATTGCTACCATCATTGGCAGTACTTCGCCTGTTTCCCATCATCCATTGCAAACCTTTTAAAACGCTAACCTATTAATCTATATAGCCCAACCCCTGAAGGTCTTCACTACACGTGGGTAGCGGCTTGTGTCTGATTAGCAGTGTTCTTCAGCGGCGGCTGAATGCAGTAACCAGCCTGGTTGACTTACTTGATTTCATTGCATATGCTCAGACATATGCCTTTTAAACCAGAGGATACCCAAATGTCAACTTCTGAGCGCCATGTACGCCTCTTTCGCAACGGGCGCAATCAGGCACTGCGCATCCCTCGCGAATTTGAGCTGGAAGGCGAGGAAGCGCTCATCCACAAGGAGGGTGACCGACTAATCGTAGAGCCGATTCGTAAAGGCAGACTGCTGGCACTGCTAGCCACTCTGCCCCCCCTGGCTGAACCCTTCCCCGATATAGATGATGACCTGCCTCCAGTGGATGACGTGCTGTTATGAGCGCATCGCTCGCGTATCTACTGGATACCAACATCCTGTCCGATCTTGTCCGCAATCCGCAAGGCGTTATAGCAGCAAAGATCGCCAAGGCAGGCGAGGATACTGTCTGCACCAGCATCATTGCAGCCGCAGCACTCCGCTATGGCGCTATCAAGTCAAACTCTGCAAAACTTGCAGAACGCATTGACTTGATCCTCTCGGCACTGGAAATCCTGCCACTGGAAACACCCGCCGACCACCGGTACGCAGCGTTACGTCATCACCTCACACGTCAGGGAACACCCATAGGGCCGAATGATCTTCTGATTGCTGCACATGCTCTCGCAAATGACCTTACGGTTATAACCGCCAACGTCGCGGAATTCTCCCGGGTGCCAGGACTGAAAATTGAAAACTGGCTACAGGCATAGCCTGCAACGCCTGCCCAAAACAGATGCCTGTCCGCATTATTGGAACCTATCTCATAATCCCGCGCAGCCGCCTGATCTTTGAACTAATCAGCTCTTCCGATTAACGAAACTCTTGAGCCGCTATCTTCCCTGACGCTGCGTCTGTGTATTTACGGCTTAGCAACAGAATTGCCCCGGACTCGAACGCCGTCTTGATAGTTGTTTTCTGCATTCCGTTCCGGCAGCACCACTCAAACAGGGTGTATAGCGAAGCAGATACGCCGATGTACACCGTCTCTTATCCTGGCCAGATAGGCCGAGGGGTAAATCTGCCCTAGAATCTGACAGGTTTTTTTACAGACAGTGATTACTCCCTGCACCGGGATTTACTCATCTTATTGTTTATCAGACTAATTTCAGAATAGGATCGATTATTGCCTTTGAATACATTCAGCTTGCTTTTTTATAAACCTAATAACCACAAGAAGCACCACGGAGGGGATGGTCGCATGAGAATAGTGCACGCAATCGCCCGTGCCGCAAGTCGCCGGTATGGCGCTCGGTTGTCCGCGCCGGTGACGCTATTGGCCGTGCTGCTGCTGACCCTCTCTCTGCCGGCCCCGGCGGCGCCGGTTGTGGGTGCCACCAAGAGCGATGCGCTGCAGGTGGACAACGACTCCGACACCAATGCCGACCCCGGCGACACCCTGCGCTATACCATTCAGATCCAGAACAGCGGCACCACCAATGCCAACAATGTCGGGCTCAGCGACACCATAGACGCCAACACCACGCTGAGCGGCGTGCCGCATGTCTCGCCGCTGGCCTTCAAAGACAGCTACAGCTCGCTCGGCAACGTCGGCATCACAGTCCCCGCGGCCAGCGGCGTGCTGCTGAACGACGCCGACCCCGATAACAACGTCTCGTTGAGCGTTATCCCGGCTGCCGGGGCCACAACCCAGGGCGGGGCCTATTCCATTGCGGCTGACGGCAGCTTCTCCTATCAGCCTCCGGTTGGCTTCGAGGGCAACGACACCTTCACCTACACGATCAGCGACGGCGACCCTCTGACACCGAATGATTCCGACACGGTCACCATCGCCGTGAGCGACGTCATCTGGTTTGTCGACAACAGCGCCAGCTGCGGCACCTGCGACGGCCGCCTGGGCACACCCTTCAACGGCCTGACCGGCGCCAACGGCTTCAGCTCGGCCGCCGATGACGCCGGCGATGCAATTTTTTTATATGAGACCGGCAGCGGCAACTACAGCGGCGGTATCGTGCTGAAGGACAACCAGCTCCTGATCGGCCAGGGGGCCACGCCGTCGATCGCGACCATCGCCGGCCTGACGCTGCCGCCGTTCAGCAACCCGCTGCCCGCCACCGGCGGCGCCCGGCCCATGCTGGACAATGCCAATACAGCGATCAGGGTCGCGCAGAACAACACGATTCGCGGCCTGAATATCGGCAACACCACGACCACGACCAGCTTCCAGGCGGGAATCGCCGGCGCCGGGATTGGCGCTCCCTTCGGCACGCTGACGGTCAATGATATGACAATCGTTGGCACAGGCACCGCGCTGTACCTGGAAGGCCATGGCAGCCTGGCGGTCACGCTGACCGGTCTGTCCGTATCGGCAAGCGGAGATCACGGCGTCCGCTTCAACGGAATCGGCGGCACGATCGGTGGCAACTTCATGGTCACCGGCGCGACCTCGATTTTGAATACCTCGTCTGCGGGCATTTTTATCCAGAACACCAACGCTGCTACGTTCGATTTTGGCGACACCTCGGTGTCAAACGTCCCAACGACAGCGATTAGCCTGTTGGACAATCCCAGCGGCTCGTTCACCTTCGACTCCCTGAATATCGGGGTGCCGACGCCGACCAACGAAGGATTAATAGCGGTCAGCAGCGGCACGGTGACGGTAGGCGGCACAGTCAACACGATTAACGTCGCAGGAGCCGGAGTTGGCTCCGCGATACTCATGTTCGACACCAGCATCGGCGGCGCCGGCATGAGCTTCCTGCGCATCGACGCGGCGAACGCGAGCAACGGCATATTTCTGCAAAATACCGGCACGGCGCCCTTTACCGTCACCGGCACCGGCACCACCGACGGCAGCGGCGGCACGCTGCAGAACATCCTCAATCTAGGCGTTAGACTCGTCAACGCGCACAATGTTTCGCTCAGGAATATGAACCTGACCAACGCCACCACATCCCAGAATGTTGCCCCGAACACAGCGACGTGCACCAACCTGGCCAACGGCAACAACCTTGGCTGTAATGCCCCGGTGTATATGCAGGATGTCACCGGCATCGGCCTCGACAACCTGACCATCAACGGCAGCGTGCAGCACGGCATCAACGGCAACAATGTCAACGGGCTGAGCATCAGCAATACCGATCTCACCAACATCGGCAATCAAAACAAAGAGAACGGCATGCACTTCATCAACCTGCTGGGGACGGTGAGCTTCAACAATGTCAGCGTCGTCGGCTCCAATACCCGCAACGTGCTGATCGAGAACAATACCGGTACGACCAACATGACGGTCGCCAACTCCACCTTCAACACCGCCGGCAGCGAAGTCGGGCTCGATTTCCTCGGCCTGGGCACGGCCAATATCACCTTCAGCGTCACCGACAGCAGCTTCACCGACAACAACTCCGTGCAGCTGAAGGCGCTGGCCGAGGACAACGCCGTGATCAATGCGACCATCACCGGCAACGACTTCGACGGCAACCCCGCCGTGACCGGCAACTCCGGTATCGACCTGGTCGCAGTCGACGGCGGCACCCTGACCTTCGACGTGATAGGTACGGCGGGCAATCCGCAGACCTTCCAGCCTTTCCGCAGCACGGCGATCAATATCTTCGCCTCGGGTGGCGGTACGGCGAGAGGGCGCGTTAACGGGAACACGATACTCGGTTCCGCATTGGGCGCCGGCATCAAGGCAACGGCGTCGGTGACCGACGTCAACGGCTTCAATCCCAGCATCATAATCGGGATCGACGGCAACTCGATCAGCAACATCGGCGGTTTCGGACTGGCCGGCATCCATATCGATTCCCGCGACGGCAGCGGCGGCGTTACCGGCACCTCCAATGTCCAGGCAACCATCAATAGCAACAGCGTCGCCATCAATGGGGCCGATTCGGTGATTCAGGCCTACGCGAACGGCGGCAACACGATGTGTTTGCAGGTTACCAACAATGCCGCTTCTGGTGCGGCCACCAGCTCGTTTGCGGGTTCCGGCAGCACCCATTACATCGGTAACCCGATATTTGGGACCGGCGGCGGTCCCGGCAACCTGACCTATGAGGGGTATATCAGCGGTAATTTGGGCGGCACTTGGAACGCGAATGGAAACACCCCTGTGCTGGCGGCCGGTATTACTGGAGAGGCGTTTGTCGACGGCACGCAGCCGATCAACGGCACCTGCGTGACGCCGTGATTCTGATCCGGGTGAGTCACGTTTGATGAGAATAGCGACATGACAACACGAACAACAGACCGAATATCATTTCGCTGGCCGGTGCTGATCACCGCGCTGGCGCTCGGTCTGTTTGCGCGCGCAGGCTGGACATCGGGCGAGACCATCACCCAGTCCATCGGCACAATGGAGCCGGGGCAGAGCGTCACCATCGTTTTCGATGCAACGATCGACAACCCCCAGACCCCGATCAACAACAGTCAGGTCTGCAACCAGGGCCTGGTTTCCAGTGCCAATCACGCCGACGTGCAAACCGACGACCCCGCCCTGGGCGGAGCGGCGGATTCGACCTGTACCGCGGTGGACGCCCCGGCCGGCGGCACGATCGTCATCGTCAAGGATACGGTTCCGGATGCGGCGCAGGACTTCGCCTTCACCACCACCGGCGGTCTGACCCCGGCGGGCTTCAGTCTGGACGACGATGCCGATGCCACGCTCTCCAACACCCAGACCTATAACAACCTGGTGGCCGGCAGCTACACCGTCACCGAGACAGCCGTGGCCGGCTACACCACGACGTTAAGCTGCGTGGATCCGGACAGCGGCACCACCACGGCGGGCGCCACCGCGACCATCGATCTCGACGACGGCGAGACGGTCACCTGTACCTTCACAAACACAGCCCAGCCGGGCACGATCGTGATCGTCAACGACACGCTTCCGGATGCCGCGCAGGATTTCGCCTATACCACTACCGGCGGGCTGGCTCCGGCAACCTTCAGTCTCGATGACGATGCCGATGCCGATGCCACCCTGTCCAACACCCAGACCTACAACAACCTGGCTGCCGGAAGCTACAGCGTCACCCAGACGGCCGTGGCCGGCTATGCAACTACATTGAGCTGCGTGGATCCCTCGGGAGGCACCACGACCGCGAGTCCGACCGCGACCATCGACCTGGCCCCGGGAGAAACGGTCACCTGTACCTTCACCAACAGCAAACTCGGTACCATCGTGATCGTCAAGGATACGGTTCCCGATGCGGCGCTGGACTTTGCCTTCACCACCACCGGCGGTCTGGCCCCGGCGGGCTTCAGCCTGGACGACGACACCGACGCCACCCTGTCCAACACCCGGACCTACACAAGTGTCGTACCCGGTACGTACACGGTCACCGAGAGCACGGTGGCTGGCTATGCCACCACGCTGAGCTGCGTCGATCCCGACAGCGGCACCACCACGGCGAGCGCTACCGCGACCATCGACCTCGACCCCGGCGAGACGGTCACCTGTACCTTCACCAGCACCGCTCAACCAGGTACACCAGGCACCATCGTGATCGTCAAGGATACGCTTCCCGATGGCGCGCAGGACTTCGCCTTCACCACCACCGGCGGCCTGGCCCCGGCGGGCTTCAACCTGGACGATGACGGAGACCCCACTCTGCCCAACACCCAGACCTACACCAATGTCGCACCCGGTGCTTATACGATCACAGAAACCGCAGCGGCCGGGTACACCACCGGCCTGAGCTGCGTAGATCCCGACGGCGGCACCACCACAGCGGGTGCGACCGCGACCATCGACCTCGACGACGGCGAGACGGTTACCTGTACCTTCACCAACACGGCCCAACCGGGCAGCATCGTGATCGTCAATGATACGGTCCCCGATGGCGCGCAGGACTTCAGCTTCTCCACCACGGGTGGATTGAGCCCTGCAACCTTCCAATTGGATGACGATGCCGACGGTACCCTGCTCAACACCCAAACCTTCAGCAATGTTGCAACGGGCTTCTATACGGTCACCGAAACGGCGGTGGCCGGTTACATTACCACGCTGAGTTGCGTGGATACTTCCGGTGGCACCATTACCGCGAGTGCCACCGCCTCGATCAATCTCGCCCCCGGCGAAACGGTCACCTGTACCTTCACCAACACCGCACAACCAGGTACACCGGGCACCATCGTCATTATCAAGGACACAGACCCCGACGCAGCGCAGGACTTTGCCTTCAGCACCACCGGCGGCCTGGCCCCGGCGGCCTTCGACCTGGACGACGATGCCGACGGCACTCTACCGAACACCCAAACCTACACCAATGTCGCAACCGGCGCTTACACCGTCACCGAAACGGCGGTGGCGGGTTACACCACCACGGTAAGCTGTATGGATCCTTCCGGTGGCACTACGACCACAAGCTCCACTGCCTCCATCAACATTGCTCTCGGTGAAACGGTCACCTGCACCTTTAGCAGCACTTCTCCAATCTTACTGAATCAGGTCAGCGTCCCTTATATACTGCCATTGGCTGCGTTTGGTTTTGCACTACTCATTCTGATCGGGCCGCGCCCCTCGAAACACAAAGTCAGTGATGGGTAGCTTTCCAGGGGTAGGGTCAGGTCTTTACTTTTGACTTTCATGGTGAACTTATCCTGCTGTCGAGATTCCCTGCACTCCGTTGATGATGCCGCGATACCAGTTCCGGAGAATCTAACTGCAGATGTGAGAAACGGGCGCTCAGGAATAAACATCTTTGCTATGTATGACGACGATCCGTTCGGTAAGTATCCGTTTTCGGTATAGGTCGTTTGGGTGAGTGCGTTGAAACGCAGCTGTCACGCAGCCGCCTGATCTGTGAACTAATCAGCTCTTCCGATTAACGAAACTTTTGAGCCGCTGGCGCTTGCGCAGCTGGCGCTCGGTGAGCAGATTCTTGCGCCCATGGAAGGGGTTGTCACCGGACTTGAACTCCATCCGGATAGGTGTTCCGTGCAGGCTGAACGCCTCGCGGAAGCGATTGATCAGATAGCGTCGATAGGTCGCAGGCACGGCTTCGGCCTGGTTGCCGTGAATCACCACGATGGGGGGATTCCGTCCGCCCTGGTGAGCATAGCGCAACTTGATTCTGCGGCCATGCACTTTGGGCGGCTGATGCTCCTGTACCGCCTGTTCCAGCACCCGTGTCAATTCCGGTGTAGGCAGTTTACGTTGTGCGTTGGCATAGGCGCTATCGATCACTGTGTAGAGATTGCCCACACCGGAACCATGCCGGGCGGAGATGAAGCGATGCTCGGCAAAGTCAAGGAAGGATAGCTTTCGCGACAACTCCGCTTTGACCCGCTCACGCTGATGACTCTCCAGACCATCCCATTTGTTCACGACCACCACCAACGCACGGCCGCTCTCCAATATGTGACCTGCGAGAGTGGCATCCTGCTCGCTAACACCCTGCTGCGCATCCAGCACCAGCAGCACGACATTGCACTGTTCTATAGACTGGAGGGTTTTGATGACGCTGATCTTCTCGATCACCTCGTCGACTCTGGCCCGACGCCTGACGCCTGCCGTATCGATCAGCGTGTAGGCTTTTCCATCATGCTGAAAAGGGACGAAAATACTGTCTCGGGTGGTACCGGGCTGGTCGAAGGTCACCACGCGTTCCTGGCCAAGCAACCGATTGACCAATGTGGACTTACCCACGTTGGGGCGGCCCACCACCGCAATCAGGGTTCCCCGCTCCTGCCCGCCGTCGCCCACATTGTCCGACTCAGGCAGACGCGCCAGCACGTCGCCGATCAACCCAGTGATCCCCCGGCCGTGGGCAGCCGACACAGGCTGGGGTTCGCCAAGCCCAAGCATGTGGAACTCCGCTTTAACGATCTCCGGATCGAGATTCTCGCATTTGTTGACGGCCAAGGTTATCGCTTTTCCGGTGCGTCGCAGCTGCTGCGCGATCTGTTGGTCGCCAGCCACGCTGCCGCTTTTTGCATCGACCAGAAAAAGTATATGATCGGCTTCGTCGATGGCAGCACGGACCTGGCGCTCCATCAGCAGTTCAACACCTTCGCCGGCATTGCCGATACCGCCTGTGTCGACCACCAGATAGGGTTTAGGCCCTAATTTTCCGATTCCGTACTGGCGGTCACGGGTCAGCCCGGGCTGATCGGCCACCAGCGCATCCCGGCTGCGTGTGAGACGATTGAACAGCGTCGATTTGCCCACATTCGGACGTCCGACAAGTACAATAACGGGAAGCATTCAATGTTCTCTGAATCTGCACCAATGGCCGCTAACGGAGATTATCCGGCAGTGTCATGGCGACAACGGTTCCACTGTCGCTGTAGACATACAGGCGATCGTTGTCCACCACCGGCGCGCTGCTGATGGGATCGTCGCCGATCCGTATCCGTCCCACCAGGCGACCGTCTCTGCTCGAAAGCCAGTGCAGGTACCCCTCAAAATCTCCGACGACCACATATTCCCCCAGCACCACCGGCGGTGAGAGCCAGCGGTTGAGAAGATCGCTGTTTTTCCAGATGGCCGTACCGCTGCTGGGCTGGATCGCCCACACCTGGCCCTGCGCGTCAGCCACATAAAGGTTATTCCAGTCGGCACCCGGCCCAACAAACGAAGAGAGTTTTTTACGCCAGTAAACCTGGCCGTTTTCCCTGGAAACAGCAGCCATGTCACCCTGAAAAGAGGTGACAAAAATGGCATTACCCACCACCAGCGGGTCTCCATCTATATCCACCATCCGCTCCAACTCGGAACGACCGCTGGGTATGCCCAGAATGGTCTCCCAGCGCACAACTCCACTGGCCAGATCCAATCCAACCAGCTTGCCGCTGGAGAATCCGCAGATGACCATATCTCCGGAGATTACAGGCGAGCTGCTGCCGTGTAGCGTAAGCACCGGCACCGATCGGTCGTAGATCCAGATCTGTTTACCATCCAGTGCATCAAAGCCAAACAGCTTCCCATCCACAGTATGGACGACGACTACACCAGCGCCTATTTTGGGCACCGAAAGTATTTCACTGCTGACTCTTGCACGCCAACGCTCTTCGCCGTTTGCCGAATCCAGCGCAACAACTTCAGCATCACCGGTGCCAATCAGCACCAGGCCCTCACCCACCCCGGGCCCTCCGGTAATTTCCAGCTCAGTATCGACTTCCCACACTTTGCTGCCTGTCCCGGTGTCTATTGCCGCGACTTCACCGCCGCGGGCGACCAGATAGAGGTGCGCCAGATCGATCGCCGCCACCAGATTGATGCGCGTCTCGTCGGTTCCGCCGCCGACTGAACTGCTCCAAAGCTGCCTGATACTGATCTGGTTCTTCAGCTCGACCAGCTCCGCCGGCGGATCATTGGGTTCATCCGATGCCATCCAGTTCAGGGGATTAAGCGATCCACAGCCCCCCAACAGGAGAGTTAGCAGCAGAAGCAACAGATAACGTGCCATTTTACGATCCCCTCAGCCGTTGACCGCCGGAGCCAGATCGTCCAGTTTCATCTGTACCTGGGCCGAGTTGCTGACCTTATTGTCCAGTGCTTCCTGATAGGCAGCACGGGCAGCAGCTTTATCGCCCCTTGCGCGTGCAATGTCTCCCTTCAGTTCTGCGAATTCACCCCGGAAACTATCGTTGGCAGCGGAGGCCAGAACCTTATCCGCCTCATCCAATTTTCCGGCACTGAGCATGATACGCGCCATCCGGGCTCTGACGATCTGCTTCAGTGATGTTTCACTGCTGTTTTCGAGCGACCATTTCAGCTGAGCGATAGCGCTTTCGCTCTCACCAGCCTGTTGCATAAGCTTGGCCAGGTTCAAAGCAGCAAAAACCGCATAGGGCGTTCCCTGAAATTTTTCGATGATGCGTTTTGCCTGATCTCTGGCCGAATCGCCTTTGCCGGCTGCAACCAGCTGGTTCAACTCCACCAGCTGCACCGATGCCTGCTGCGCGATACCGGTCTGATAGTCGACCCAGTACCTCCAGCCAAATACCGCGCCCAGGCCGAGAATCACACCGGCTATCACGGAACGGCCGTTCTCCTTCCACCACTTTTTCAGGGCTTCAACCTGTTCTTCTTCCGAAAGGGTTGCATTTACCATTAGTTTCCTCGCCGCTCCGCCCGATCGGGAGCACTGTTTAAAGCCGTTCAATCCGCTGTCGCCAACAGCGCAACCGCAAAGTGGTTTATTTTCTCATCAACTAAGCCGCCAACGCCACTGCTGCCTGCCGGTCAGAGGATGGCCCGCAGATATTCCGCCAGTTGCGACAACCCGACATCCTGTTGCTCACTGGTATCACGCAGCGGTTTGACTCCGATTACGTCCCGAGCCAGCTCCTCCTCGCCGAGAATCAGCGCATAGCGGGCACCGCTTCGGTCGGCTTTTTTAAACTGGCTTTTAAAACTGCCGCCCCCGCAATGGCAGAGCATCCGCAGCTCCGGCAGATGATCACGCAACCGTTCGGCCAGTTTTATACCGGTAGCCTGAGCCGCCTCCCCCACCATTACCAGATAGGCATCAGGGGGAGTGACCGGGAGATTTTCCGGCTGCCGTTCCAGCAGCAGGATCAATCGCTCCAAGCCCATGGCGAATCCTACCGCCGGCGTGGGGCGTCCGCCAAGCTGCTCCACCAGTCCATCGTAACGGCCACCGGCACAAACTGTGCCCTGAGCGCCGAGCTCATCGGTAACCCACTCGAACACCGTTCGGGCGTAATAGTCCAGTCCCCGCACCAGACGCGGGTTGACGACATATTCTATGGCGAGGGCGTCAAGACCTGCGCAGAGCTGTTCAAAATGACGCCGTGACGGCTCGCTGAGATAATCCATCAGTGTGGGTGCCTGTTCAATCAGCTCGTGCATCTGCGGATTTTTCGAGTCCAGAATGCGCAAAGGATTGGTTTGCAACCGGCGCAGACTCTCTTCATCCAGCAGCTCTTTTCTGTCCGAAAGGTAATCGACCAGACACTCACGATAGAGTACCCGCTCATCGGCCGTTCCCAGGGTGTTGATCTGGAGTTGCAGACCCTCCAGCCCCAACGCCTGCCAGAAACGCCGGGTGATCGCGATGACCTCCAGGTCGATATCCGGGCCCTCGAGCCCAAACGCCTCCACACCCATCTGGTAGAACTGGCGATAACGGCCTTTCTGCGGCCGCTCGTGGCGGAACATCGGCCCCCGATACCAAAGGCGTTGAATCTGATTGTGGAACAATCCGTTTTGAATACCGGCCCGTACACAGCCAGCGGTCCCTTCGGGCCGCAAGGTCAGACTGTCGCCATTGCGGTCATCAAAAGTGTACATCTCCTTTTCAACGATGTCGGTTACGTCACCGATCGAGCGTCTGAACAGTTCCGTCATTTCAGCGATCGGTGTACGGATCTCCCTGTACCCGTATCGCTCGAGCACATCCATGATGCGCGCCTCCAGAAACAGCCAGAGACCACTCTGATCCGGCAGAATGTCGTGCATGCCGCGAATCGCCTGAATATTTTTCGCCATTTGTCTCTTTATCTTTTTATAAATGACCGGGGCAGCAGCTGCCGTCGGTGTGATCAGTTTGGATTGCCGGAAGGGCGGTTGACGGCACAGTGCGAAAGCTGGGTTACCCTTGCAGCCGCCAGGGTAACGCCCCGATCAGCAGCTCCGTTTGAACCCGGGTTGGAGTTCGATCGATTGCATCGGCTGTATTGAAAACTCACTGGGACTGTTTCTCCGGATCCAGCGTGAGTCTGGCAACATTGCCCCGGCTATACGGCGTGACGTCGAATTCGCGGCCGTTGACGAAAATCTTCACCGCTGACGCGTTGCCCAATACCATCCGGTATGGCGGCACACCCTTCAATACCTGGCGGGTGCCCGCATTGTTTGATCCCTCCAGCTTGAAGGAACCGCTGGCATCCTCGATTTTTGTCCAGGAGGCTCCGCTGAATTCAAGCACGACCTGCCCAACATCCTGCGCTGAAGGTTCACCCGATCCCGCCGCCATTTCAACAGACTCGAGTTGCGTGTCCGGTAAGGTGTTTGCGGCGGCCACAGGCTTACTCTCCTGAGCAACCGGAGCAGTGCCGCCCTCGCCGTTCGAGGCCTGCGTCACCTCCTCCGGTGAGGGCTCCGGAACGCCTTGCGGAAGCCCCAGCGTCACCTCGCCTTCCTCGTTTACCTCCACCACCGGAAACCCCTGAACGGAATCGCTCTCTTCGCCTTCGCTCTTCGCCGGCTCCGCCAGGGTCGCGGTGTCACTCTGCGTCCCTCCGGGAACCTGCATCGGCCATTGCAGATATCCGCGCCACCAAACTACAGAGAGCAGAATCAGCCCGATAACTATCCCCCAGGTCGCCAAGCGGACCAGCGCATGCCCACTGCCCACTTCATGGCTCACCTGGGTGATTCTCAGTTCCGGTACCCTGGAACTCTCCGGGCTTGCTGCGCGGTAGGCCTTCAAAACCGGTTCCACCGGCACCCCAAGCAGCCTGGCATAGTTACGCAGATAGCCCTGAATAAATACCGGCCCGGGAAGTTTCGCGTAATCGTCAGCCTCCAATGCGGTCAACATCTCTTCACTCAGGTGTAGAAGAACCGAAACACGAGCGATATCCAGATCGCTCGACTCGCGCAGGGTTCGCAAACGGCGACCGGGTCCTGATGTTGCTGAAGATTCCCGTTCCGCATCATTTTCGGCGACTGTGGTGTTCATCGTACTCCGGACTCTCTGGCGAGTTGTGCTTCCGGTGAATCCGGAAATCCGCTTTTCAGTTGTAACAGATAACTTGCCGCACGATCCTGGTCACCCAGCGCCCTTTCCGTCTGAATTGCAATCCAGAGGGATTCGGCATTATGTGGTGTCACTGCGGCAAAGCGTTGCAGGAAAAGACGGGCATTCTGAAAATCCCCATGCGCAACGCTATGCTTGGCCATTTGCAGCAATGCGGGAGCGAAACCCGGATTCGTCTGCAGCGCCTTGCGCAGGTAGGCTTCAGACCGCTCGGGACTGCCCTGCAGCGCAGTGCAAACCGCGGCATTGGTGTAGGCCAGCTCCGGCGTCTGGTAAAGCGGATTCTTGAGGGCGCTGACAAACTCCTGCTCCGCTTCCTGGTACCTGCCCTGCTGACATAGGAAAGTTCCGTAGGCATTATGGATATATGGGTTGCGAGGCTCTGCTTCTATCCCGGTACGGTAATGATGTTCCGCCAATCCATTTTCCCCAAGGCGCGAATAGATCAGTGCAATGGCATTGTGCGCACCCGTACTGCCGGGTTCGACTTTTAGTGCCTTTTTAGCCTGGCGAAGGGCCACATCCATCTGCCCGTTCTGCATATAGGCAACCGCAAGTTTGACGTAGATATCTCCCGCCCCTTCATTGGGCTGTTCGCTCCTTCCCAGCGCACCGGTACTGTCCTCCATATCAGTCCGGTTGCCGCCTGTCGAGGCGCAGCCGCCAAGAAACAGTGCAAAACCGAGCATCAGCCCCAGACCAACAGAATATATTGTCGCTGTTTTCACCACCGGCTATCCCTTCGCAAACAGATTCGACAACGGCAGTTCACGCCGACTGCGATCCTGCACCCGGCCGACAAGCTGGCCGCATGCGGCGTCTATATCCTCACCCCGGGTCTTACGCGTCATCGTCATGATACCCGCTCGCATCAGCCGATCCCGAAACGCCAGGATTCGCTCCGGAGACGATGTCCGGTAACTGGTACCTGGAAATGGGTTGAATGGGATCAAATTAACTTTGGAGGGTGTTCCCTCCAACAATTTGACAAGCTGTTTCGCCTGGTGATCGCTGTCATTGACGCCGTCCAGCATCACATACTCCCAAGTCACCTTGCGCCGCTTGTCGCCCTGAATGAAGTCCCGACAGGCGGGTATCAACTGCTCCAGCGGATATTTGCGGTTGATCGGCACCAGCTGGTCGCGCAATTCATTGTCCGGGGCATGCAGTGAAACAGCAAGCGTTGCATTACTCACTTCCCGGAGCCTTCTCAGCGCCGGAACTATGCCGGAGGTGCTTATGGTGACACGGTACTTCGACAACATATAAGCTAGGTCATTCTGCATGATACTCATGGCACTGACCACGGCATCGAAATTGGCCAGGGGTTCACCCATACCCATCAACACCACATTCGTGACCGGTTTCCGCATGCGCCTCGCGGCTACCCAAACCTGTCCGATAATCTCGGCCACGCTCAGATTGCGGTTGAAGCCCTGTTGCGCAGTGGAACAGAAGCTGCAGTTGAGCGAACAACCGACCTGGGATGAGACGCAGAGTGTGCCACGCCCGGTTTCCGGAATAAAAACCGTCTCCACCCGATTGCCGCACTCCAGCTGCATCACCCATTTATGAGTGCCATCCAGCGAGGGTTGATCGAATACCACTTCGGGCGCCCTGATTTCGGTCAGCTGCGCGAGTTGTTCACGCAAACTTTTGGAGATGTCGGTCATGGCATCGAAGTCGATCACCCCATGCCTGTGTATCCATTTGAACAGGTTACGGCCGTGAAACGGTTTGGCACCGAGACCCTGAACCAAGCCCTCCATGGCCTTCTGATCCAGGTTCATCAGATTGATTTTTTCAGAATCGGACAAAGCTGCCTCAGCGGGTTCTTTCGCAAACGCCGTCAGGAAAGAAAAAGGCAATCTCGACTGCGGCAGTTTCCGGCGCGTCAGACCCGTGTACCGCATTCTCATCGACGGTCTGGGCAAAATCGGCGCGAATGGTGCCAGGAGCTGCGTCTTTGGGATTGGTGGCACCCATCACTTCGCGGTTCTTGGCAATGGCATTCTCCCCTTCGAGAACCTGCACCACAACCGGACCGGAGGTCATGAAATCCACCAGATCCTTATAGAATGGTCGCTCTTTATGCACCGCATAAAACTCACCGGCCTGCTCACGGGTCAGATGCAGCATGCGGGAGGCGACGATCCTGAGTCCTGCCTCCTCAAACCGGCTGTAAATCTTGCCGATAACGTTCTTGGCCACAGCATCGGGTTTGATAATCGAAAACGTACGTTCAATTGCCATAATAGCTCCAAAAAATTTCAGGTGACAAAACCCTGCGCACGCGTTCCACTGCACAAGGAGATCAGCAGGCGAAAAATCAGCTGGTCCAAATCCAAGCTGTTTTCTATTTGTAAATCGGGGGCTTAGTTTACAGTGGGGAGCCGGAGTCAGGCAATATTAAGTGAGGGCTAAGGGCCGAGGGCCAAGAAATAGTTGGATCATTTATGGGCTTTTCCTCTGCCCCAGGCCCTCGGCCCTCTGCCCTTGGCCCTTTTAGCCCTGCTAAACCTGCCTGTGCACCTCGATCACATCGGGAAGTTGGGAAATCTTCTCCAGAACCCGACTCAGTTGTCGCATGCTGCCAACCTCAATGGTAAATCGCATATTGGCCTGATCGGTCTTCCTGTTCGACTGAGTACTCACGCCAATCACATTGACCTCCTCGTTGGTAAGGATCGCAGAGATGTCGCGCAGCAGCCCCTTGCGGTCCCCCGCAACCACCCGAATATCGACCGGATAGATGGTTTCAGGCGGCTGTTCTGCCCAGGAGACCTCCACCAGACGCGCCTGCTCCTTCTGGCGTAGATTTCTGAGTGTCCCGCAGTCGCTGCGGTGCACGCTCACCCCGCGCCCACGCGTAATAAATCCGACGATTTCATCATTGGGCACCGGTTTACAGCAGCGCGCCATATGGGTCATAAGGTCATTGACGCCCTCCACCACCACATCGCCGCTTCCTTTGGCAGCAGTCTTTCTCTGAGGCCGCCGCAGCGGCAGTTCGTCAACTTCCGTTGCGGCCTTGGGAAGCCTGCGTTCGGCGCCCATGCCAGCCACCTGAACCGGCGATATTTCACCCCTTCCGATCGCGGCCAGCAGATCATCGGGCTTTTTGAAATTAAGCCGGGCAGCCGCTTTCTCCAGATCCGGCTTGTGCACGCCAAGGCGCACCATCTCGCGCTCCAGCCCCGCCCTTCCGGTGTCCAGATTCTGTTCGTAATCCTGTTGCTTGAACCAGTGACGGATACGGTTGCGGGCCCGGCTGGTGTGAGTGTAACCCAGATGCGGACTGAGCCAGTCGCGACTCGGCGCACCCTCTTTGGCGGTCAGTATCTCAACCGATTTGCCGCTCTCCAGAGGCTGAGTCAGCGGAACTATGCGCCCGTCGACACGGGCGCCGCGGCAACGATGCCCGACATCTGTGTGAATGGCATAAGCGAAATCCACTGCAGTGGACCCCAGGGGAAGCTCGATCACATGTCCTTGAGGCGTCAGCACGTAGATATTCCGGGCCTCCAGCTCCGACTTAAGTGTCTCGACAAAATCTTCAGACACACTTGCATCATCTTTGAGATCCAGCCAGTTGCGCATCAGCGAAATGCGACGCTCGAAATCGGCATCCTGTTTGCCTGCCTCTTTGTAACGCCAGTGGGCGGCCACACCAAGCTCCGCGTGATCATGCATCTCACGCGTGCGGATCTGAATCTCCACGGGCCGTTCGTCCGGTCCAATCACCGCCGTGTGTATGGAGCGATACAGATTGGCTTTAGGGGTTGCAATGTAGTCATCAAACTCACCGGGAATGTGACGCCAGGTGCCGTGAATGACACCCAAAACGGTGTAACACTCAGCCACCGTATCAACCAGCACCCGCAACGCCCGCAGGTCGAATATCTGATCGAAATCCACACCTTTGCGCGTCATTTTCTTCCAAATGCTGTAGATATGCTTGGGACGCCCTGAAATATCAGCCTTGATGCCCAGTTTCGAGAACTCCTGTTTCAGCCGCTCAATGACTGCAACGATGAATGCTTCCCGGTCGGCACGTTTTCCGTCCAGTCTGCGGGCTATCTCCATGTACTCTTTGTTGTGCAGATAGCGCAGACAGAGATCTTCCAACTCCCATTTTATCTGCCATATGCCCAGTCTGTTGGCCAGTGGTGCATAGACATCTTCCGTCTCTTTCGCAACCAGACGCTGTACTTCGGGTGGCTGCCTTTTCAGGCCGCGCATTTCATATAGGCGTTCCGCCAACACGATCAATACCACACGGATGTCGTCCGCGATGCTGAGCAGCATGCGGCGCAAATACTCGGTGTGCTTGGCCTGGGACTCCGGCTGCTTCTGGCTGTTGATCAAAGACAAAGAACCGATGCGGGCCATATCATGCATCATGCGTCCGACTCCGGGGCCGAAACCGGTCTTTATTGACTCATGATCCAACTGCTTCCGTCCCAGCACATTGTGCAGAATTGCCGCGATCAGCGTCTCCACGTCCAGCCCCAGGCGGAACAGAATATCGGCGACCGAAATCGCCCGTTTCAGCGTGGAGTCCGGGTCATGTTCCCCGGTGTCGTCCTGATGATGCCGCAGTCCGAGTTCACATGCTTTACCCAGCCGTGCAATCTCCTCCTGCGGACGCCCCTTGGCGACTGCCTGCAACCAAGCCTGTATACCGGCTTCATCGATCGTTTCGTTAAGGGAAAAATGTGTAGTTACACTTACCATGGTCTATATGAAGCGAAACTGCACAGCCGGTTCCGCTCGCTGATGAAATGGGACACGAAGCGTTGGTCAGTAGCCTTTGGAGTCAGATCAAGTACTCCTTCAAGGTGATAATTGCGGATGCAGTGAGCTTGTCGGCGTTCAGGGCAAGGCACGCCTCGCAGGGAATGGCAGTTTCCCTTGCCAAGAGGCGTAACACCGCCATGAACGCTGACAAGCTCACCCAAAGGGCATCCCCATGTGGCTCCCCAGCGGCGTTGCAGTACTTGCCAAGGAGACCCACCCTTGCCTGCGTACTGCGCCTTGCTGGAAAACCACATGGGGATGCTGAACCCGTAATTATCACCTTGATGGAGTACTCGGAGCGAACTCATGGAGCCGGGCGCGCTGCGCCCTGATCTCCGCGTCCAGTGCGCTTTCCGTCGCAATCCCGCTGAACTGTTCATCGATTGCCGCTCTGTCCGTGTCGCCTGAGGGTCCCGATACCCCGAGCGTCTCCATCAGCGCACCCATTGCCGCCAGAATACGGTACTGGGCGAAAAGGTGATCATGCAGGGTCGTCTGGTAACTGCGTCTGGCCTGAAACACCTCATTTTCCGTATTGAGCAGATCCAGCAGCGTACGCTGTCCCAGTCTGAACTGCTCTGCGTAGGCATCCCGGGTATACTCGGTGGCAGAAATATGCCGACGCAGATAGTCGAGTTGATCCCCGGTTATTTTATAGGCTGACCATGAGAGCCGCATGCTCTCCACCACCTGGCGTCTGGTGCGGTTGCGCACATCCTTCGCTTGATTGATCAGCTCTTCCGTCTGGCGGACGCGTGCCTGATCCCTGCCACCCGAATAGAGGTTGTAGCGCATGCGGATCATCGCGGTGAGATCGTGATCGCGCCCTTCGACGCCATCCAGATCGTCGTTCCATGTACCACCTAGCTCGAGATTGAATTTGGGGTAGAAACCGTTGCGCGCAGCCTGACTCTGCGCCTTAGCCGCATCGACATCGGCATCCGCTGATTTCAGCGTAGGATGATTGTCCAGGCCCGTGCGAACGGCCGCATCCAGATTGTCGGGTAGCCCCGCAACCTTTTCCGCCGCCGGCGCCAGCTCTCTCGGCAGATCTCCGACCACTGAGAGGAAACCTGACTCGGCATCCTGCAGATTGACCTGGTCTGAAAGCAGACTTGAAACCGCTGCGGCCCGTCTACCGGTCACCTGTTCAAGATCTGAACTGCGGCCTACGCCTGCCCTGGTACGCAGGCTCACCTGATCCAGTATCCTGTCATGTACACTCAGGTTATCGGTGGAGAGCGCAACCAGGGTGCGGTTTAAAAGTACCTTGAGATAGGCATCTATAGCCTCCAATGCAACCTGCTGCCCGCTGCCCTGAATGGTATGTTGCTGTGCCCGGACTCTTGCATCCTGGCGTGTCACCTCACTGCTGACCGCATATCCATCGAACAGCATCTGGTCGACGACGATATTGGCCTCTTTTCTGGTCAGTTCGCGGTCATCATAACCCTGCGTTCTGGTGGCGTTGTTGTCCGACAGTTCATAGCCGATACCCGCGCTTACATCGACTTTTGGGTAGTAGCCCGAACGGGCCTGCTCCAACTCCTGCTGGCGGGATAGGTACTGACTGGTCTCAGCCAGAACCTCAGGATGAGTCTCCAGCGCACGCTGAACCGCTTCGGTTAGTGTGTAGGCTGCGCTCGGTCCCGCAACGGTCAACATTGATACAAGCAGGCTAACGGTTTTAACCTTTTTCGACATATCCAAAACTCCGGGAGAGAATTACTCGATCAGCAGGCGGCTGCGTCTCCTGTTCACTGATGCCACCCTGGCTCGACTCTCTACCGGAATTCCAGGCGGCGGCGCCGATGCGGATACTACCATTTATTCAATGGAAACAACATTGTCGGATCGAATACAAAAGAAAAAACTCGCAAGCCAGCCCGATCGGGCTGGTTTTGACAAGGCACTCCGTTCAGACTATCAGATCGAGTGCGGGGCCTGCATCCACCAGCAGCGTAATGGTGGTTCCACTCGAAATTCCATCCAGATGGGCGATTGCGTCGGCGGAGAAATTGCCATTGCCGGAAACATCGAGCCGCAGATCGCCGTTGCTGTCGACCTGCACATGGGAGCCCAGATTGGCCGGGGTTATGCTGATTCCGGAGAGCAGGTCGGAAATATCGAGCACATCCTCACCCTGCTGATAGTCCAAAACCGTGTCGCTGCCGCTCTCTCCGGTCTTGAAAATGTAGATGTCGCTACCGGAACCGCCGTTGAGTATGTCGCTGCCGGAACCACCACTGAGCAGATCATTGCCGTCTCCACCCAGCAGCGTGTCGTTGCCACCCTCCCCCTGCAACAGGGAACCCGCACCATCCCGGCCCACCAGAATCTCATTGGCGGAGGTTCCGGTAAGGGTGGCGCTGTCGGCCAGTCTTATGGTTGCTGTGGCGCTGTCACTGCCAGATATGCCATCTTCGATGGTGTAATCGAACGCGCTGTCGTCGAATTGGGGATTCTCGATCGAGATCCAGAGCTTGTAATCGCCGTTATCCGAAAAGATCCCGACCGGTGAGTTGTTCCAGGCCGATGCCTTTATGTAGTAGGTACCATCCTGCTGTACCGTGTACTCCAGATAAGAGTCAAGGGAGTTGCCATGGTAGCCGCTCCGGACCGATCCGGCACCACCGGAATTTTGCGTATCCGCAAGCGCATCATCGTTCTGTGCCAACCTGATGGTGCCGCTGCTGTCGTACAGTTCGAGGAACATATCCACATCATTGTCATCTGTCCCCACATCCCGATCGCCGTCGTCTCCCTCATCGATATCCAGAATGATGGTCTCACCGGCCCGGAGTTCCACCTTGATCCAATCCTGGTCACGGGTTACACCCCCACCCTGCTGCTGGGGAGTATCTATGATGCTCGCCTGAAACAGTGCGCTGTTCAAGGTACCATCCTGATACTTGATGGAACTCATATCGGCGGCACCCGGTTTCCCAAAATCACTGCGCAGAAACTCCACCGCGGACTGCGGCGTGTTGTTGTTACTGGTGCTGCTTTCGGCGGCTTCACTCTTTTTTGCCGCACTGGAACCAAACACGCCATCCGGCACAAACGCCACGTTGTCGGCACTCCAGGTGACGCTGCCCAACTGAGGATTGTGAGCCGAAATCAGACTCAGCGGATCCCCATCCGGATCGCTGTCGTTCCTCATCAGCGCAGTTGCCGGAATGGAGATGGTGGAGCCATCGACAATATTGGAGAGCACCAGGTCATTCACCGCGACCGGCGGATCATTTACAACGATCGGTGACGTATCGGTCTGCTGTGCGGTAAACCCAGCCTGACGCGGCAGCGTCGGGGTGTTCGACAGGACCAGACCTTCCGTCTCAAAACCGCTCTCCGGTGTGACCTGCAATCCGGTTCGTTCGATGATCGGTGGCGGATTTACCTCGGAGGAGAGGTCTTCTCCGCCCCCACCACCGCCCGCTGCCGGCGCGCCGAGTATCGCTGCCGGATCAGCACCGGCCAGAATCGCCCGCTGCGCTGCCTCGACAGCGCTGACTAGCTCTGCCCTGTCCACCTCGGCGGGTCCGTATAGATCACTGTCGAGCACGGCCTCCGAGTTGCGTCCGAGATCAACCCGCCCGCCGTTGCTGAATTCGATGGAGATTCCGCTGAGATCGGCCGTGACGATCAGTTCGTTGGCGAATACCCGGTCTCCCAGGTGAAGAATACGCTCGGCGCCATTGCCGGCGACGGCCTTGACTGTACCGAAAATCGCGCTGACGATACCGACCGCACCGGCGCCAGCTTCAAGCGGGGAAATTTTTGCTGCCATGATCGCCTCTCATCAAACCGTACCAAAACCACCGGTTGTTGCCACATGTAGCGAGAGTTTGCCGCATCAAGTGGATTGTTTCTATTGTACTTTGGTACCAGTTGCCTTCATCTGGACAGTATCGTTGGGCCATGATCTTGCCAGCAGACCAAGCTGAAGACGGTCCCGTGTATCCGTTTTTCCAAAAATTGCGCTCATATGAGCTTTCACCGTCCTTTCGGTAATACCGAGAGCACGGGCCACTCCCTTATTGGAAGCACCATTCGCCACCAGCCGGGCCACTTCCCGCTCGCGCAGGGTGAGTGAGGCGTAACTTGCTTTGGCTTTGGTTTCTGTTTCGATTTCGGTTGCCGGCACAATCTTTTCCCGGTTTCGCAGCAGATGATCCACCAGACTGCGCCCCAGCCAGACCTCGCCCATTGCCACCAGTTCCACCGCCCTGTGCAGCAGAGCCGGCTGGATATACCGGTTGCTGTATCCACGGCCACCGGCGCCGAGCAAGGCCAGGCCTTCGGCAGCTTCGGGACGTGCTGAGAAGAACATGAACGAGGTTTCCGGCCAGCGGCTGCACAACTCACCGGCGGCTCCCCCGGCATCTGCAATTCCGGGTGCCTCCAGATCGATAAGCGCGATACCGGGCGCAGCGTCTCCGCCGCGGCTGTCGATTTCCGCTGCGTCCCGGATGCAGCAGACACTGTCCAGCGCCTCTATCCCTTCCAGCCAGCGGCGGGTAAGGTTTGGATCGGCGCAGCAGACCAGAATAGTCACTGTTTTCTACCTTTCGCGCATGGCCCTTTCCCTGGCCCTGAACACCGGCTTGAGAAGATAGTCCATCACCGTCTTTTTACCGGTGATGATATCCACCTCGGCCAGCATACCGGAGATAGTCTGCAAACTTCCGTCATTCTCCCCGAGGTGATTTTTTTTTGTCCTGACCCGCACCAGGTAGTAGCTTTCATCATCTGCTTTCTGCTGAATCGTATCGGCGCTGATATGCTCGAGTTCTCCCTCCAGGCCCCCATATATTGCGAAATCATACGCGGTGAGCTTGACAATGGCCCGCTGCCCGGGATGCAGAAAGGCAATATCTTTCGGTCGGATTCGCGCCTCAACCAGCAGAAAATCCTCCAGCGGGACTATCTCCATCAGTCGCATGCCGGGCTGAATCACGCCGCCTATGGTGTTAACCAGGATCTGCTTGACCGTGCCCCTGACCGGCGAGCGCACCACTGTCCGTTCAACCCTGTCCTCCAGCGCAACCTTGCTTTCGGAGAGGCGCGAGAGCTCGGCATTGATATCGTTCAACTGCGCATGCGCTTCGTTGCGAAACTGCAGATCCACCTCAGCGATGCGCTTCTCCGCCTCCGCCAACCTGGATCTGGCTCGGGGGATGGCAAGCCGGGTGCTCTCCTGCTCCCCGGCCAGCTCATTCACCTGGCGCTCCAGCCGCAACACCTCAACTTCGGAGATGGCGCCTGTGGCAACCAGTGGACGGGTCATATTCAACTCCCTGCGCGAAAGCGCAAGGCTTTTGGCTGCCCGCTGCTGCTTGGATTCCAGCTCCCTAATCTCATGTTCGATCTGGTTTTTACGATCGACCTGAATATTCCTGTTGGTCTTCAGCTCGTCTTGCCGGTTTTGGTAGAGCAGCAACTCCTGCGCCACCAGCTCCGGATAATCAGTGCGCAAAGACTCAGGCGCCGCGAAAGCCTCGCCGGAAGATTCGGCCTGGAGCCTGACCGCTTTTGCGCGCAGCGAGATCGTCTGCTGCTGGGATTCGCGCAGCGAAGAGGAGAAGCCGGTATCATCGATCTGCAGCAGCGGCTGGCCCTTCTCGACCAGATCCCCCTCTTCCACCATCAATGCGCTGAGGATACCGCCCTCGAGGTTCTGCACCTCCTGAATGTGGCGCGAGGGGATCACCTGTCCGCTTCCGGTGGTCACTTCGTCGAGTTCGGCCCAGCTTGCCCAGCCGATGGCTGCGCAGACAAAAAACAGAGTCAGCCAGAGTATCAATCGTCCACCGCGTGGAGTCTGCAGCAACAGTGCCGCACGGGCGTCGGAGAGATAGTCAGCGTCTTCCCGAACCGCTAATCGCGCCTGCGTCTGCAGCGCAACTGCCGCGACTGAATCACTGCCCTGTTTCATTGGGGCCTGCCTCCGACGCCTCTTAGCTTGCCCTGGCGCAGCGCCTCCAACACCTCCTGCTTTGGGCCATCCGCGACAACTTTCCCAGACTCAAGCACGATCAGCCGATCGACCAGATCCAGCAGTGATGCGCGATGCGTCACCAACAACAGGGTTTTGCCCTCGATATCGGCGGCAAGCTTACGCTTCAACAACTCTTCGGTACCGTTGTCCATTGAGTTGCTCGGCTCGTCCAACAGCAGGAACCGGGGATTTCCCAGCAGCGCCCGCGCCAGCGCGACGCTCTGCCGCTGGCCCCCGGAAAGGTGCTCACCGCGCTCGCCCACCTGCATATCAAAGCCGTGGGGGTGGTGCGCGACAAACTCGTTGACCCCGGCAATTTCCGCTGCCCGAAGAACTTCTGCATCGGCCGTGTGGGGCGCACCAAGCACGATATTCTCGCGCACGCTGCCGTAGAAGAGGAACAGATCCTGGGGAACGTAGCCGATAACCGCACGCAGATCCGCTGGGTCGATCTGGCGGATATCGGTGCCGCCAAGCCGCACCGCACCCGCGCCGGGTGTATACAGCCCCTGAACCAGCTTTTCCAGGGTGCTCTTGCCCGATCCGACCCGTCCGATTACCGCAACGCGCTCTCCCTGACGCAACCGAAAGGAGACATCGGATAACGCCTGTTGATCTTCTCCGGGATAGGAGAAGCTGACGTGCTCGAATTCCAGATCGCCGCAGAGATCTTCACGGCTCACGAATGCTCTCTCCTGATCCCGCTCCACCGGCAGCGACATCACCCGATCGAGACTCTCCAGTGCGGTCCTGGCCTGGAGGTAACGTACCGACAGGTTTGCAACCTGGGATATCGGCGCCATTGCGCGTCCGGTCAGAATTACCGCTGCAATCAATCCGCCCATGCTGAGATCCCCCTCAGCAATCAGATGAACACCCCACACCACCACCGAGACCTGAGCGAACTGCTGAAAAAAAACCGCTACATTGACGGCCGATGAAGAGATCAACCGCGACCTCACCCCCCATTGGGCGATATGGCCGGTGAGCTGCTCCCATTTCCGCTGCAATGCACTCTCGGCCCCGAGGTGGCGAATAGTTTCAAGCCCGGTCAGAGACTCCACCAGCATGGCTCCCTTCTGGGCCGATGCGCGAAAAGTTGACTCCACCGCCTTGCGCAGCGCTCCCTGAATAAGCAGTGCATAGAGCATGACCAGCGGGATAGAGATCGCCGGCACAATAACCAGCGGCCCACCCAGGTAGCCGATCACCAACAGAAAAACAGCAATAAAGGGGAGATCGACCAGTCCGGTGATGGTAGCCGAAGTGATGAACTCCCGGATGCTTTCAAACTCGCGCAGATTGTTGGCGAAGGCCCCCACGGATGGCGGGCGCACCTCCATCCGTATACCCATGATCCTCTCAAAAATCGCCGACGAGAGCAGTATGTCGGACTTCTTGCCTGCAACATCGATGAAATAGCCCCGCAGCATGCGCATCAGCAGATCGAAACAGTAGACCAGAAGAACGCCTGCAGTCAGTACCCAGAGCGTCTCCAGCGCATTGTTGGGCACCACCCGGTCGTACACATTCATGATGAACAGTGGCGTTGCCAGGGCAAACAGATTGATCAGTAATGAAGCAATCAGCACGTCGCGATAGATGCGCCAGGAGTTGAACAGGGTGCCCCAGAACCAATGACGGGAGTGCACCTTTAACAGTGAGGGCGCCCGCTTGTCGAATTGATGCCGTGGCCGGGCGAATATCGCATATCCGGAATAATCCCGGGCCAGTTGTTGCAACGGGATTTGGGTCTCGCCGGCACCACTCTCCGGCTGAATAACCGATGCGCTGTCGCCGCCCGGATCCATTCGTGTGAGGATGCAGGCTTGCCGCCCCTTCAGCAGCAGCACCGCAGGCAGCACCAGGGGGGAGATCCCGGTCAACGGCCGTCGCACCACACGCGCCGAAAGTCCACCCCGCTGCGCGGCACGCACAAAAAGCGCCGGTGTCAGACGGCCATCCTCAAGCGGCAGTCCGGCACGCAACGCTGCGGGTGAGAGTGATCTCCCCTCCATCCTTATCAACAGGACCAGGCAATCGAGCAGTGGATCGTCAAAACTGGAGCGGCCGTCGGGCAGGTTCCAGCCCTCTATTTCCTGAGCGGTGTCAGCATCCATTGGGGTCTATCTGCAGCAGGTTAGTTTTTCGTGACAAAACAATCTACACTCTCTTTCGCCTTAACAACCACCGCATGAGGTGGAGCCATGCTCTATGTCCAACGCGACGGGGACGGTGCAATCATCGCCATCTTCAATGCACCCAACGACCATGCCAATGAATCCATAGCCGCCCACAGTGAGGAGTTGAACCACTTTCTGCAGAGTTCCGCCGATCCCGCATCGGCGCAGACGTTCCTGGCAAGTTCGGATAGTGAACTGGTGCGGGTTCTGGAGGATCTGATCGAGTTGTTGATCGAAAAAAAACTGGTCATGGTGACAGATCTTCCGGCCGTCGCACGCCGCAAACTGCTCTCCCGCAAACGTGCCCGCGACTCAGCCAATCCCGGCAGCTCGATTCTGGTTGACGCAGATATACCGCTCTAAAACCGTAAACCGAATATCGGCATTCCCCCCGGCAAGCTTGAGATTAAGAGCCTGTCGGGCCTAAGGCTGGCATTCGCCCTGTCTCAGGCGATGCCCTCCGTTTCAGAGCATATGGCTCACCAGCCCATCAGCCAGTTTCGGCTCGAACCAGGTGGATTTGGGCGGCATTATCTCACCCGCGTCTGCCACAGCCATCAATGCTTCCATATCTGTCGGCCGTATGGCAAAAGCGATGGCCATTTCACCGCTGTCCACCCGTGCCTCCAGCCCTTCGAGTCCGCGGATACCGCCAACGAAATCGATCCGGTTATCGGTTCGCTGATCGGCGATTCCCAGGATCGGCCGCAACAATTCGTTTGCCAGGATACTGACATCCAGCCGCTCAACCGGATCATCCCGCGGAATCCGGTCTGCTTCAACTGTCAGACGGTACCAGCGGCCCTGCAGATACATACCAAACTCGCCATGGGCGGAGGGCCTGACAGGAGCAGAGCTGGGATCGATCGAGAAACGCCCGCTTATGCTCTCCAGCAGCTGCTGCCTGTCAAGCCCGTTCAAATCCCGCACCACACGGTTGTAATCGAGTATCTGCACCTGGTCGTGAGGAAAAATCACGGAAAGAAAATAGTCATGTGCCGCCTCTCCCGGCAAGCCTGCATCGTCACCAGCCGCTGCGGCAACCCGCGATGCAGCCGCCGAGCGGTGATGCCCATCTGCCACATAGAGCGAGGGCATGGCATCGAACCACTGCATCAGCTGCGCTATAACCCCACCGTCATCCAGCACCCAAAGTTGATGGCGCACGCCATCAGCGGCCGTGATATCGACCGCTGGCGGTTTGCCGGCCGCGCGGGCCAGACAGGCATCCACATCCGGGTGGCTACGGTACACCAGAAAGACCGGCCCGGTCTGCGCCGCCAGCGCCTCGATCTGCCGCACCCGGTCGTCCTCTTTGTTCGGGCGGGTGAACTCGTGCTTTCTGATTCGATTCTGATCGTACGCCGCTACAGATGCGGCAGCGACAACTCCGGTCTGGGTATGCTTGCCCATGGTCAGGCGATAAACGTAGAAACAGGCGCTGTTATCCTGCACCAGAACACCCTCCCGGCGCATCCGCGCAAGGTTCTCCGCCGCTTTCGCGTAAACCTCGGGCGCATAAGGGTCAACACCTTCCGGAAGATCGACCTCGGGGCGGGAAATATGCAAAAAACTCCAGGGCCTTCCCTGCACCATCTGCCGCGCTTCGGATGCGTTCATGACATCATAGGGGGGCGCAGCAACATCTGCTGCTCTGCCCGGAGCCGGGCGCAACCCCGGAAAAGGCTTGATCAATGGCATTACTGCTCCTTATATCAGTCTCTGACACGCACGCGAGAGCGTGCATACATCGTCACTATCGGCATTCTTCCAAATAGGGAAAATCTTGTACAGGGTTATTAGGGCCCAGGCCCTGGGCCCAACGCCCCCAACCTGGCCAGCAAGTTTCCCATCAGCCCGAAATCGGCTACATTGAGAGTAGTTAAGGGAATACAGATCAGGTCAGAATATTCGCTCTTTTACTGTGTGACCATTCAGTCAGACTATCGCCAATCAGGGAAATTCCTGGAAACCGGAGGAAGCGGATAGCGCGTGTTTTTCATTTATAAAAGATTTCTCAGCTCCTGTTGCCCACCAGGATCGGCCGCCCGCAGAGCGACCGTTACTGAACCTGAGCCTGGATGGCGCATGCAATTTCCGGGCGTGCGCAGAGCCCTGCCCTCGCTGCTGCCGGTTATGCTCGCACTGTTTTGCTGTAGCGCGGTCGCCCAATCCCGGGTGGTGCGGGTCGGAGCTTACGATAATCCGCCCAAAATTTCAGTTGCCAGAGATGGCAGGGTGACGGGTTTCTGGCCCGATCTGCTGGCCGATATAGCCGCACGCGAGCAGTGGCGGATCGAGTACGTCACCGGCAGCTGGGCCGATGGCCTGCGTCATCTGCGCGAGAACTCAATAGACATCATGCCTGACGTCGCTTTTACCCCAGAACGTGAGAAGCTCTACCTCTTTTCCGGACAGACTGTCTTGTCGAGCTGGACGCGGCTGTACATCCAGCGTGACGATAACGCGATAGAGTCAATCCGCGATCTGCAGGGCAAGCGGGTTGCCGCACTGAGGGAAAGCGTAAACCTGGAGGGCGCGGGCGGACTCAGAGAGTTGGCGCGCGGCTTTGATATCGATGTGACCTTCGTCGAGTTGGATGACTACCAGTCTGTCTTCAAGGCGATCGAGGAGGGCCGAGTGGATGCCGGCATCACCAACCGGAACTTCGGCGACCTGAATGAAGACCGGTTCGCAGTTAAATCCACACCCATCATTTTTCAGCCGATCTCGATGCGTTTCGCGTTTCCCATGGAGGGGCCGTCGTCAAAGTTGCTGGTCGAACGAATCGACACCATCCTCAAGGCTCTGAAAAGCGATAACAAGTCGCTCTACTACCGCCTGTTGGCGCGCTATTTCGAGACCGGTATAGCTGAAAAGAGGATCGAGGTGCTGCCGGCCTGGTTCCAGAACGCGCTGCGCAGCGTGGCGCTGGTAATGCTGCTGTTCATTGCCCTGGTGGTGCTCTCCCGTATGCAGGTCCGGCGCCAGACCCGGGAGATTCGCCAGTCGAGCGAGGCACTGGCAGCGGAGAAAGAGCGGCTCGAGGTGACACTGGCAAGTATCGGTGACGCGGTCATTGCAACCGATGTCGGCGGCGCAGTCGTACTCCTCAACAAAATTGCAGAGGAGCTGACCGGTTGGAATCGGAAGGATGCGATCGGCCTCCCGCTGCAAAAGGTGTTTCAGATCGTGGATGAGCGCAACGGCAGGCCATTCGACGATCCGGTGACGCGGGTGCTTCAATCGAATCAAATCGTCGGTCTCGCCAGCCACACCGCGCTGATCGCCAGGGACGGAACCCGGCGCAGCATTGCCGACAGCGGCGCACCGATTCGTGATGCGAAAGGCGCCACGCTCGGTGTAATCCTGGTGTTCCGCGACATAAGCGCGCACAAGCGTACCGAGGAGGAGTTGCTCAAGATACGCAAACTCGAGTCGCTGGGCGTACTTGCCGGTGGCATTGCGCACGACTTCAATAATATCCTGGCCTCGATCCTGGGTTATACCAGTCTGGCACTGCTTGACAGGGATACCTCGGAGACCCAGCGCAGCCGGCTGCAAGAGGTCGAAAAAGCGGCGAACCGGGCGCGCGATCTCACCCAACAGCTACTCACCTTCTCCAAGGGCGGAGAACCGGTCAAACAGATCGCTTCGATTCCGGGGGTAATCCGGGACTCCGCCGATTTTGTCCTGCGCGGCGGCAACGTGAGTTGCTCGTACAAGTTCGCAGATGATCTGTGGGCTGCGGAGTTTGACCAGGGGCAGATCAGCCAGGTGATTCAGAATCTGATCATCAACGCAGCCCAGGCAATGCCGACCGGCGGGACCATTGAAGTAACCGGCGAGAACTTTGTGCAGACCACATCCAACCAGATTCTGGACGATGGGAACTTTGTCAGAATATGCATTCGCGATCATGGCATCGGCATTCCCTCCGAGCTGTGCAGGCGCATATTTGACCCTTACTTCACCACCAAACAAGAGGGCAGCGGACTTGGCCTGGCGATCACCCATTCGATCATCGCCCGACACAATGGCCACATTTCGGTGGAATCCATACCCGGAGAGGGTTCGGCTTTCACCATCCTGCTGCCCGCCACGAAAGGGCTGCCCCCCTCACGCAGCGAGCAGATCGCGGCCGTGCCCGGCAACAGCGGAAGTAGAATCCTGGTCATGGATGACGATGAGATGATGCGTGAGCTGGCAACAGAAATGCTCTCTTTGGCAGGCTATCAGGTAACAACTGTAAGAGAGGGAAACGAAGCAATAAACCTGTATGCGGAAACGCTGCGGACCGGTGAGACATTCGATCTGGTGATTCTGGATCTCACCGTCCGTGGCGGCATGGGCGGTAAAGATGCTGTGCAGGGTATTCTTGATATAGACCCGGCCGCCCGGGTTATCGTCGCCAGCGGTTACTCCAATGATCCGGTGATGGCCCACTACCAGAACTACGGTTTTCGTGCAGCGATAGCCAAACCGTACAACGTGGCTGACTTTACCGCTACGGTTGCCGAGGTGCTCTCGGAACATGCGCCCGGCCTGGGCGATGCTTGAGACAATCTCGAATTACGCCTCCGGCAACTTCCACTTAAGCCCGGAATAGATCAATATTATCAGCATATCGCAAGCAATCGGCTTCTTTCACAGTGGTATGGAAAAACGGTGAAGTTATGTCGCCACTTTATGCAATCGGCAAGCTTATCAGGCATCCCGGAACAGCAATCAGATTCGTTCTTTTCATAATCGGACTCTGGCTTGGATCAATCGGCACCCTGCCGGCGGCGAATGATACTGATCCGGACCTGGTCACCATGCGCAACGGCGATATCCACAATGGCAGGGTGGTCGATAAGATCCTGCGGTTTCAGACCAGTTTTGGCACTATCGAACTGCCCAAGGCGCTGACGGCCCGGATAGAGCTGGCGGAAAAAGATGCACCAGGCCGCGTGACCACCCGGTTTGGCGATATATTCCATGGTCAGCTCATCAACAGCGAGCTGACCATGGTCCGTATACTGGACACGATGCTGCCACTGGCAACCAGTGAAATATCCGATATCCGGATCGCACCCAGAAGAAACCGTGCCAGGCGTTACCCGGTGCCGGATACCGTGGAGACGGTATACGGCGATCTGTTCACTGCCAGAATCTCCACCAGAGATTTCATGCTGAAAGGCACCGGTGGTATTCATCTGATCAGGCGGGACGATATCCACATCATGGATATCTATCAGCCCGATGATGACTCAGCCGCCACGGCCCAGCTCAGGTTGAACGGCGGTGAGCTGATCCGGGGGGAATTGATGACCCGGAAAATTGAGGTAAAAGACCGCTATGGAAATTCCTCCGAACTGCCGGTGGGAATTTTCAGCAGCATTGCTTTTCAGGTCAACCATCAGAAAGATACCGCTCCCAGATTCAACTATCTCTCGCACTGGTCGCAGGCAGCCTATTTCAAGGACCGCATGCGCGACGGATCCACCGGCCCGGGGATGGTCGCGCTGCGCGGAGGGGAGTTCCGCCGGGGAGACCTGCAGGGAGATGGTGACGGTGACGAAAAAAATCCTCAAATCGTCAGACTTAAACCCTTTGCCATTGGCGTTTACGAAGTCTCCTTCGACGAGTACGACAGATTCAGCCAAAACACGCGGCACGAAATCCCCGATGATCAGGGCTGGGGACGGGGACGCCGCCCGGTCATCAACGTGTCCTGGGACAGCGCCAATGCCTTCACCGAATGGCTGAGCCGGCAGACCGGCGAAAAATACCGTCTGCCCACGGATGCCGAGTGGGAGTACGCCGCCAGAGGCGGCACCTCGACACGCTTCTGGTGGGGAGACGGGGAAGTTGCGGGACATGCCAACTGCGCGGAGTGCCAGAGCTTGTGGGACGGGGAAAAGAGCAGCCCGGTGGGGAAGTTCGAGCCCAACCCTTTCGGCCTGCATGATACGGCGGGTAATGTATTCGAATGGGTGGCGGACTGTTGGAACGACAGCTTTGCCGAGGCACCGGCAGACGGCAGCGCGCTGGAGAAACCGGGCTGTGGGGTGCGGGTGATCCGCGGCGGTGCCTGGAGTTTTCCCGTGAAAGAGATTCGATCGGCAAACCGCTGGCGCGATTTTCAATCCAGGCGCAGCGACGACACCGGCTTTCGTGTCGTGCGTGAACTGAATATGCATTGAGCGGCAAAGCGCTGTAAACTGCCAGACCGATCATGTGCGAACTTTTCTCACTAGCCAGTGAATACCCCGCCAACGTTTCGTTTTCGCTGGAAGAGTTCAAGCGTCACGGCGGTCTTTCAGGTCCGCATAAGGACGGATGGGGCATAGCTTTTTACGAAGGGAAGGATATCAGACTGATCCGCGAGACCGATGCTGCGGCAACCAGTCCCTGTCTGGAGTTTCTGAGACAGCACAGATATCACAGCAACATCATCGTCTCTCATCTGCGCATGGCAACCAGTGGATCGATCAGCCTGCGGAATACGCAGCCATTCATCCGCGAACTGGGGGGCCGCATGCATCTGTTCGCACACAACGGAGACCTGATCGATATTCACAGGCTGCCGGAGTTCGACCTGGGCCACTTTCGCCCGGTCGGTGAAACCGATTCGGAGCTGGCTTTCTGCCATCTGCTGAAAACTCTGCAGCAGATCTGGCTCGAACCCGAGGCGCCCGCGCTCGACCGGCGCTATTCCGTTATAACCTCATTTGCAGCGCAGATACGCCCGCTGGGCCCAGCCAATTTCATCTACTCCGATGGCGACTATCTTTTCGCACACGGCCACAAGCGATCTCAGCCGGGCAGAGAAGGATATCACCCCCCGGGACTTTACTGGCTATGCCGAAGCTGCCGCATTGCAGCTGAAAAACAGGAGAGTACCGGAAGCAGCCATACCCATGGCGACAAACTGCAAAAGGTCGCGCTGGTAGCCAGTGTGCCGCTCACCGACGAGCGCTGGGTGCCGTTCGAAGAGGGTGAAGTCATGGTATTCGGCAAGGGCAGGCGAGTCATTACTTGAACGAACTTACGCTGGGCCACGACCTGCTGTTGCTGCTGTTCGCCACCGGCATGCTTGCCGGCGGACTGGACGCGGTCGCCGGGGGTGGCGGGCTCCTCACCCTACCGGTGCTGCTCGCGGTTGGCCTTGCCCCAGCTGAGGCCTTGGCCACCAATAAGCTGCAAGGGGCGTTCGGCACTTTCTCCTCAAGCCTCTATTTCATCCGCCATGGGCTCCTCGATCCGCGCAGCCTCCTCCTCCCCATCGCCCTGACTTTTACCGGTTCGGCCGCGGGCACGTTGCTTGTGCAGCAGCTGGATTCCGCTTTTCTCACCCGTATCATGCCGCTGTTCCTGATTTTAACGGCCCTCTATTTCTGGTTTGGTCCAGTCATCCGGGAGGAGGAGAAGAAACAGTACATCGGCCAAAGCCTGTTTGCAGTTACAATCGGTTTTACCGTCGGTTTTTACGACGGCTTCTTCGGCCCGGGCGCAGGCACATTTTTCACTTTGGGATTTGTCATGCTGCTGGGGTTCAGTCTGATTCGCGCCACGGCACATGCCAAGATTCTGAATTTCACCAGCAATATCGCTTCACTGCTGTTCTTCGCTGCCGGTGGCCATGTTGCCTGGGAGTTAGGCCTGGTGATGGCTGTGGGGCAGTTGATCGGCGGCCGCATAGGTGCCCACCAGGTTCACCGCAGGGGGGCCCGCATGATACGTCCTCTCATCATAATCGTCTGTATCCTGATCAGTCTGAAACTGCTGCTCGGCAGCTCGTTGAATTCGTGATCCGGCAGGGATGAGCCAGGAGAATCCCTGTTGATTCCCTTGAAATGGGTGAGGTATGCTTGTTTGAAACAGGCACCTCAGACAAACCCTCAAAGCTGCGGCTATCCTTAATACTCCAGCCTCTATCGAGCGTTAAACTGCGGGTAGTCCCCATATAAAATGCTATAAAAGGAGAGATTCATGCGCCAGGCAAAACCCGGTGACCATGTCAAAATTCACTACGATGGGAGCCTGGACGACGGTACCCGGTTTGACAGCTCGGTGGGACGCGACCCACTCGAGTTCACACTTGGATCAGGCCAGGTCATTCCCGGCTTCGACAATGCGGTGGCAGGCATGGTCGTGGGCGAGAAAAAGTCTGTTCGCATCCCCTCGGAGGAGGCCTACGGCGAACACAGCGACGAACTGGTCCAGCAGGTGCCGAAAAACGTGCTGCCGGAAGAGATAGAGGTTTCGATTGGCATGCCGCTTCAGGCCACCGGCCCTGAAGGTGAAGTGTTGAACATGATGGTGACACAGGTCAATGAGGATTCGATTCAGGTGGATGCCAATCACCCGTTGGCGGGAAAGGCGCTGAATTTCGATATCGAACTGGTCGCACTCAATGTGGACGAATAGGCAGTGTTAGCGCAAACGGCTGAAGCCCCGGGGCGGCACTGATCCCGGTTTTCTCACCTCAGATTCCACCTGTTACTCAGGGTATGAGTCTGTGATAACGGCTGAACCTGTCAATGCAGTGCTACGCCTATATCCAACTCCTCCTGTCCCGCCGGACGCTGCCTGAACTGAGCAATCAGATCAATTCCGACCCGTTGAAATGCGGGAATTTTTCCGGTATCAATCCTGCTTAATCTGTGACCCTCACACTGCTCGTAGCTAAGAATATTGGCCACCTGCACTATATCCACATAATCGACCTGCTCTCCCGCCGGCTTTCTGTCGAGCTTGTCGTGGCTGGCAGCCACATCGATCATGGCCGGATCGAAATTCCAGAAAGAGAGCATGAATTTGCCTACGCTCATGTGCAGTGCCTCCACCAGTTTGTCCAGCTTTTTCTCGTCGTCCAGCAGAAACTGGTGATCCTTTGCCTTTATCAGTATAGGAATCGCCCCCACGTCGTGAATCAGACCGGCCAGCATGGCTTCATCCCGATTGAGGTGAGGAAAGTACCCGGCCAACAGCGCAGACTTGGTAGCCACCACGACGCTATGCTTCCACAGCGCCTCCATACGCACCTGTATCGACCTGAAACCCGTGGTAAAAACATCACGCATGGCCAGACTGAGAATGGCGTGTTTGACCGCATCCATGCCGATTCGAGTGATTGCCGCCTTGACCGAAGCCACATTGCTGATTCCCCGGTAGAGCGGGCTGTTCGCATAGCGCACCAGGCGTGCCGCCATGGAGGTGTCCTTGCTGATCATCCTGGCCACGTCAGCCATGGAACTGCCTGCATCGTTGACCACCACCAGCGCTTCCAGGGAGAGTGCAGGCAGTGTGGGAAGTTTGATCCTGTTCTGCTGTATATCGTCCCGCAGCTCCAGCGCAAAGGCTTTGGGGTCGAATTTTTTGGTCTCTTCCGCAGCCGCCTGCTGTGGGTCTGACTGTTTACCCCAAATCTGATCTCTTTCGGTATGCAATTTTTTCCACCTGTCTCCGGTTAGCCCGGAAATTTCATAAATCTGTGTGTAGATCGCGCAGGATATTGGTTTCACAAGCTGATTTTCGAAGGAGCGGCGTATCCGTATCCGTGATTACGGCCGACTGAGGAAATATGGCTTGTGGAATCAAGAGACCAGCGAGATCGCGCATGATTTATGAATTTTCCGGGTTAGTATCAGTTGGCGAGCATGGAAACACTTCTGCTGTTCCAGGTCGCTCCACCGAAAGCCGGGCGTTCAAGATCGTTCCAGAGTGCTGCTATCTGTTCGAAAGATATGGCATTTTTCAACAATTCCCTGAATTCACGCTTGAGTACAGTCAGATAATCCTTTCTTCCGATCAGTTGAACCAGTTCCGGCAGGGTCAACTCGACAGCCTGCTCCTCCTTCAGCATTTCCAATACATCCTCCAGGCTATGTTGTTGTAAAAGGCCGATGGCGATGCTTCTCAAATCTACAGCGGGTTGAGTTTCTCGTGGCAATTCGCCTGCAATATCCAGGTTTGGTAGCCGAGAGCGGTACTGACGCCAATGTATCACCCCCTCCGTAGTCGTCGGCGTTGCCAAATCGGGAAATAGATTGTTCAGATATTCCAATCTGTCGGCGCAGGCATCCATAGCCAACACCATCTCAGCATAGTTTTCCATACTCGGGGTTCTCGTTTTTATCGATTTCAGAACAGGCTATCGGCAGCCGGAAACCAATTCTTTAAGCGGATTGGAGAACTGAACTTAATCCCCGGGGGAGGGGAAACACTCCCGACCTGCATCAGCAGCAACTGCCGTCCGAAGAGGCCAGCACCTCTGCGGTATCGAATGGCAGTGCGGTACCGCAACCGCCAAAAATACCGTAGTGAGTGTCGGTATTTCCAAAAAAATCGAAGTAGGGACTGAAGCGTGTTTCGCTCAGCATGCGGTAACTGTTTCCACACACCGGGAACATTTTCCCCTTCTCCAGCACATGATGCTTATCCAGCTGAAAACGGTTCTCTGCATACTCTATGCCCCCCCGATAGACAACTGCCTGACCGTAATCCTCGCAATGACTCTCCAGCCCATCCAATTTAAACAACCGGTAGGTCGCTGAGAAGAAAGAGATGTGTCCTATACGATCCTGGATCTCAGGATTTGCCACACTGAGGGGACGGTCCTCGACCAGCCGGGGGTCAGGGAAACCGGCACGTTTGGCCAGATTGATAAAATCATTCCAATAGAGCGCACCACTCAGGCATTCGCCGTACAGGACTGGGTCCCGCACCAGATCGGTCGGAACACGCCGGTCGGCGTAAACATCCGAGAAATAGAGCTCACCACCCGGTTTCAGCAGGCGATAAGCCTCGTTGAGTACGGCCTCTTTGTCCGGCGACAGATTGATCACGCAGTTGGAGACGATGATATCGAAACTGCCCTCCTCCAGGCCGAGTTGGTCGAGACGCTCTATGTAGCCTTTACGGAACGCCACATTTGAGCTGGCGAAGCCAAACCTCTGCCGGTGCCAATCGAGGTGGCGGTTGGCCACAGCCAGCTGCTCCTCTGTCATATCCACACCGAGAACATATCCCTGCTCGCCCACCAGTTGGGAGAGCAGATAGCAGTCGCGACCGGAGCCGCTGCCAAGATCCAGGATGCGCATTCCCTGCAACAACTCCGGCCGCACCAAGCCACACCCATAGTAGCGCGCAGCGACTTCGGGATGAATATTCGAGAGTGCCTGCTGCAGATGGTAAGGGGTATCCGCGGCGGTACAACAGGCGTTGGTCTTCAAATCGCCGCTGCTCTGCAGCACCTTACCGTAGTACTCCTTCACGCTGTCATTCGTATTCATCGTCTCTCTGCCATATTCTCGGGCCGTCTGAAAACCAGTCAGTGTTCGCCTGTGCGCTTCGGTACCGTACCCTGACTTAACTTATGCATCTGCATGTTGATCATGCGTATGGTGGCTTTCATTGCCGCGAACACCTGGTTCGAATGAACACCGCGGGTCTTGAACATGCCCTGACCGTTATGCCAAGTGATGGTTGCCTCGGTCAGCGCATCGGTCTTTCCCCCTTTGGGGATTCTTACCTCGAAATCGACCAGTTTCGGCAGCGCTACACCGCGTCGCCTGACCACCTTTCCAATCGCGTTCATGAATGCGTCGAAACCACCGTTGCCTATTCCGGCCGAAAGCTCGACATCGTCACCGATACGCACCCGAATGCTTACCGTGGAGTCCAGATGCAGGCCGGAGGTGATGGAACAGTTGAGTAGTTCGATATAGTGGTAATCCCTCCCCTCCAATACTTCCGCGATGATGATCGGCAGATCGTCCGAGGTAATCGTCTTTTTGGAATCACCCAGTTCGACCACCCGTTGCAGCACCTTCTCCAGGTTGTCATCCGAAAGGGAGATATCGAGTGTCTCCAGATTTTTCAGCAATGAGGCCTTGCCGCTCATCTTGCCCAGAGCGTAACTGCGCTGGCGGGAGAAGCGCTCCGGGTTTAACTCGGTCTGGTAGAGGCCACCCTTCTTGTCGCCATCGGCGTGAATTCCACTGGTCTGGGTAAACACATCCGCGCCTACGATAGGCGCATTTTCTGCAATGCGTTTACCGGAAAAATTCTCCACCATTTCACTGATCCGCAGCAGATGGGTTTCATCGATGGAGATATCCAGCCCCATGCGATCCTTGAGGTTTACCGCCACCTCGGCCAGGGAGGCATTACCCGCCCGCTCTCCCAGGCAGTTGATGGTGCAGTGGATGGCACTGGCCCCTGCCCGAACGCCGGCCAGTGCGTTGGCCGTGCCTAGACCATAGTCGTTGTGCGGATGGAAATCGAAATCCAATCCCGGAAACCGCACCACCATGTCGCCGACACCGGCAAACACCTCATCCGGAGTCATCACCCCGAGCGTGTCGGGAAGCATGAATGCGCCGATTCCGGAGTTCTGCAGACGATCCACGAGCTCATACACATACTCGGGACTGTCTTTGTATCCGTTGGACCAGTCCTCCAGATAGAGATTCACCTTGAGTCCCTGCTTGTGGGCATAGTTGATCGTCTTGCGGATATCACCCACATGCTGGATCAGAGTCTTGTTAAGCTGGCGCCTGCAGTGCTTCTCGCTGCCCTTGGCCAACAGATTAATGACCTGACCGCCTGCATCTCTGATCCAGTCAACGCTGCGCTTATAATCAACAAACCCAAGCACCTCCACGCGGTCGCCCAGTCCTATACCCTCAGCCCAGGCCACAATGCTGGAAACCGCTTCCTTCTCGCCCTCTGACACCCGGGCCGAAGCCACCTCTATGCGGTCGACTCTCAGCAGATCCAGCAGCGCTTTTGCAATATTCAGCTTCTCCCCAGGAGAGAAGGAAACGCCCTGGGTCTGTTCGCCGTCACGCAGCGTGGTATCCAGGATCTTGATCTGTTGCTTGATTCTATTCATGTCGCTCGCTGAGTTTATGTTCTATAAAATTTTTAATCACCTGGGTATCCGCGGCCAGAATCTGACAGCGCGTCTCCCTATCCATCAGGCCCTGCAGGGAGGATGGCGGCGGTGCCTCGCAGCCGATAGCCCGCTGCACCGCTTCCCCAAACTTGGCGGGATGGGCGGTGGCAAGACAGATCGTGCCGGGAAATTTACCGGCCGCCCTCACGCCCACTGCTGTGTGGGGATCCAGAATATACCCTTGTTCACGATAGGTCGTTGCAATCTGCTCCAGCGTCTCCTCCTCGCTCACCGCCTCGGCGTGAAACAGCTCCCCAACCTGCCTGCGCAGCGCCTCCGGAATCGACATCATCCCCTCACGCCTCATCTGCTCCATCAAAGCGCGGACCTTGCCCGCGTCCTCGCCCACCAGATAGTAGAGATAGCGCTCGAAGTTGGATGAAATCTGAATATCCATGGACGGACTGAGGGTGTGGTGTACTTTGCGTGCCTGATAGATTCCGCTGTTGACGAAACGACTGAGAATATCGTTTCGGTTGGTGGCGAGAATCAGACGCTCCACCGGCAGGCCCATGCGCATGGCCACGTATCCGGCAAAGATATCGCCGAAATTTCCGGTAGGCACGGAAAAAGTGAGCTTACAGCCTGTATCGCCGTCACTGACCCGGCTCCAGGCATAAAAATAGTAGACCACCTGGGCCAGTATACGGGCCCAATTAATGGAGTTGACTGCTCCCAGGCTGTATTCGGTCTTGAATTCCAGGTCGTTGAACAGCTCCTTTACGATGCACTGACCGTCATCGAAAGTTCCTTCTATGGCAATATTGTGAACGTTGCCATCAAGCACCGTCGTCATCTGCCGTTCCTGAATGGGCGAGACCCGGTTATGCGGATGCAGGATAAAAATATCGATGCGCTGCTGACCGCGAACACCGTAAATAGCAGCCGAACCCGTATCTCCCGATGTGGCACCGAGAATATTCAAATGCCCACCCGAGCGTTCCAGCAGCAGCTCGAACAGATTACCCAGAAACTGCAGGGCAACATCCTTGAAAGCTGCTGTCGGTCCATGAAACAACTCAAGAACATACTGCTCGCCCACTTTTACCACAGGCGTCACTTCGGGATGACTGAATCCGCTATAAGAGCGCTCTACCAGCTCGGAAAGCTGCTGCAGACTGATGTCACTCCCCATATATGGATGCATCACCTCCACCGCAAGTTCGGGGAACGGCATGCCGGACCAGCGCCGCAAATCCGTCTGCGCCACCTGCGGGAAGGCCTCCGGAAGCAATAACCCGCCGTCGGTCGCAAGTCCCATCATCACGGCCTGGGAAAAAGTTATCGGGTCGACACCGCCCCTGGTGCTCACATAACGCATGTCGTCTGTCCTCGATCCTGTTCAACTAAACCGCGTGAGTATAGCAGCCTTGAAACATCGCTTCAGAAGTAACACAGCCCTCAATCGTTCTCTATATTTTACTCATTCTGGGTGCCCGGCAACTTCCTGCCTTTTGATTCTCATCGAATCAATTCTGTTTTCGGTTCCAGGCAGGAAAGCTGAGGCAACTCACCACCTGACATTTTGATTGAGTGGAGAAACTGTGGAATTATGTTGATCAACCCCTTTCCATGCCGGTTTCAACATATAAACTCAATCCGATGAAGCAGTTGATCAATTTCGGAAGCCGTATCCGCAAACTGCGCGAGCAGCGGGGGTTGACCCAGGCTGCATTGGCGGAAAAGATGATCATCTCGCCGAGCTACCTCAATCAGATAGAGAGTGATGCCCGTCCGCTTAACAAGCGGGTTTTGAAAAAACTGGAACTTGCGCTGGGAATAGATTTCGAAGACTGGGCGGAAAACGAAGACCGCCGGGCTGGTCAGTTGCGGGTGGCTCTGAATGACCCGTTGTTTCGCGGCAGCGAAATCCCGATGCACGAGTTGCGCAATACGGTTTCAACTTCTCCCCGTATGGCGGAACGATTTCTGCAGCTGTTTCAGGCGCACCAAAGGCTGCAGGCGGACTATCAGACGCTGGCCGAGTCGATCGCGGGGGAGGAGCGCATCAAGGCGCTGCACGGGGCTCAGTTTCCGTACGAAGATGTACGCGACTTCTTTTACCGGTGCAATAACCATATCGAGGCGTTGGACCAGGCCGCAGAACAACTCTGCCAAACTGAACGATTTGCCACTGACGATATGGCTGGGGACCTGTCGGCCTATCTGGAGCGCACCCATGGCGTCAGGGTCCTGCTGACGGACAGCGGGCAGGAAGATGGGCTGCAAAGACGCTTTGATCCGGAATCGAAAATTCTCTATCTGGCAAAGCCTTCATCGCCGTCGCGGCGCGCGTTTCAGATGGCAAACCAGATTGCTCTGCTGGTGTATGGAAAAATCATTGAAAAAGAGATAGAAAATGCAGATCTGGCGAGCACTTCTGCGCGATCGCTCGGCCGGCTGGCACTCGCCAACTACTTTGCCGGCGCACTGCTGATGCCCTACACCCGCTTCCTGGATGATGCACAACGGCTGCGTTACGATATTGAACGGTTGAGCGGTCTCTACAGTACCAGTTTCGAGCAGGTTTGCCATCGTTTGAGTACCCTGCAGCGCCCGCACAACAAGGGTGTCCCCTTCTATTTCATCAGGGTCGACATGGCCGGCAATATCTCCAAACGTCAAAGCGCAACCAGCTTTCATTTTGCCCGGCTCGGTGGGGTTTGCCCATTGTGGAACATCCATGCCGCCTTCTCTTCTCCCGGTAATCTGCTCACTCAGCTGGCACAGATGCCGGACGGAAAAACTTACCTCTGTCTGGCCAGGACCATCTATGAAAGCGGAGGAAGTTATCTCAGGCCGCAACGGAAATTCGCCATCGGACTGGGGTGTGAAATCGACCATGCACACAAACTTGTCTACAGCACCGGACTCGATCTGGACGATCCGGACGCGGTCGAGCATATCGGTGTCAGCTGCCGGGTGTGCAACCGCCCCGACTGCTCTCAGCGCGCTTTCCCGCCGCTATCGAGACGGCTGCAGATAGACGAAAATCGGCGCAGCCTCTTCCCCTATGCATTCGAGGGTTCTGAAGGATGACCTGTCTCAGCCATGTATGAATTTCCCATTGATCCGGACAGTACACTTGTCGAAAGGCGGTATGCGCTGGTTTACACCCCAAACAGGAGACGTTCACGATTTCCGGAAAACTGCGTGCAGATTGTGGAATCACTGGAACAGGCAACAGCGGGCGCCGACCCGGAGGCCGGGCTGTATCCCGCGCTGGTCTATGGTCCCTCCCGCTCCTCCGAAGGATTGAGACTCTACTATCTGATTGAGTGGATCATGCCATGACGAGCCGGTTGGGCGTATCTCTGCTGCTCTCCCTGGCTTTGCTGCTGCTCAACGGCTGTGCTCTGGAAAAACGCAATTCAGCGGCAGCCGTTTCCAGTGCCGGCACCGGGAAATCTGGCCATATTCCGAAGCCGGAAGGAAGCCCGGAAGCAGTATTGAAGGAGAGGCTCTCCAGCCGAGCCCGCGAAGTGGGCCGATTGCGCCTGCAGCTGCTGGCCAAGCAGGCGGAAATCAACCAGTTGCTGATTGCCCACGAACGCGCACTGCAGGAGGCGGTGAGCGCCAACGCAAGGCTGCGCGGGCTCGATAGCAAGGCGGATGCGGTGGCGTCTATCGCCGAAGCGGCCCTGATGATCAATAACGCCAAAGAGAGCGCCAACGATGAGCAACAGCAGGCGCTGATCCATGCCGAAAAATTGTTGGAGACAAGCAGAAAGGAGATGCAGGCAGGCAACCTAAATGCAGCCTCCTACCTGGCGACCAAGGCATCCAGCCTGGCGCAGCCGACCACAGACAGAAGGCCCACAACCCAGGCGGATGAGTCGCAGACACTGTTTGCCGTCCCCGTCGGCATGCGGGTCAGAAAGCAAAGCAATGTGCGGGAGTTGCCTGGGATAAATTCAAAACCGCTGTTTCAGCTTGCCGGAGGGGTAAACGTCAAAGCACTGGGCTACAGCGATCTCTGGATCCGGATTTCCACAGAGTCTGAACAGGAAGGGTGGATATACTACGACCTGCTGGAGGCTATCGATACCGGCGCCGAAGCTGAGTAGCACCTATCTCCCGGTTCCCCATCAGTGCTACTCATACTCCATGGGATATCATGAGGGCGCGTAGGATCATGCGATAAAAGGCCGTAAAGGCTGAGGGCCAGGGACCGAGGATTAGGAGGAGCTGCGATCGGTTTTCCTGGGTCCTTGGCCCTCATTTGAAACTACCGATCTATCCAAATGGGTTCACCATGGACGGTACGAGTCGTTACCCCCATCATTTCATCAACTCAAATTTCTTATCCGGCCAGTCGAGCCCCTTTTCGGGCAGTTTGAGGTCGGCTGCGATTACCTGGTTCCGACCCCGCTGCTTGGCCGTATACAGACACCGATCCGCACGTTGGATCATGGCATCAGGCGTATCTCGCCCGTCCTCCGTTACCGTGGCGATACCGATACTGACGCTGAAACTAATCAACTCACCCTGGAAATCCAGTTCAGATTTTTCGGTAACAGAACGGATCCGCTCGGCGGTCTCAAGTGCCTGCCGCTCGCCGGCCTGTTCCAGAATGATAAGAAACTCCTCACCCCCGTAGCGCCCCGCAACATCGGTATTGCGCAGCACGTTTCGAAAAACAGTCCCAATCTGCTGAAGCGCCGCATCTCCCGCAAGATGTCCCTGCCGGTCATTGATCTGCTTGAAGTGATCAATATCTACCATCAATATCGAAAAACGGAGACCGCCCCGCCGGTAACGGGAGAACTGCAGCGCCAGGCTGTCCATGATCTGCTTTCGGTTGTACAAACCGGTCAATGAATCGGTAATGGATATTTTCTCGAGCCTCTCCCGCCCCAGGCGAAGACGTCCCACCATATCGTTAAAGACCGATATGGTGAATCCAAGCTCATCCTGATTGTCGCTTTCCAGTTGAACACTGAGGTTGCCTTCCGCCACCGCTGCCGCTGCCAGCGTAAGACTGGAGAGCGGCAACAGGATACTTTGCGATACAAGGTACGCAAGCAGTCCAAATCCCGTCAGCAGTATCAGCGTCAGCAGCAGCGCAATATCACGCAACCTGTCCACCTCCGCGAAGACGCTCCGGTACGGCCTCTCAATGACCAATTGCCAGGGAATCTGAGTCAGAGCCACAGAACGGCTGACTACGTCCACTCCTCTGTAATTGGCGTAACGTTCGAGCATCAAGGGGGCGCTGGTTTGCTCAGTGCGATACCCCACAACATCATCGCCAGCGGATGCGTGCTTCCATGAGAGACTCGACAACAGAATCTCGCCGCTGCTGCGTGCCAGCAGTAATTCAGATTCCGGATCCGATGAGAACTCCAGGATTCCGACAAGCTTTGACAGAGGTATTTCGGCGGCGAGAAGGCCCAGATCCTCCCCGCTTGCAGCGACAATGGGAACACCCAGGCTTACGCTCGGCGTCGCCGCTTCAGACCCTGAAAGGTGTCCGGAGATGAGCGTCCTGTCCGGACTCATTCGATCGATCCAGCCACTTTCGAATCCTGTGGGCCTCATCAGGCGGGGAAACTGGGCAATGATATTGCTGGACCTGTCCAGCACAACGAAACGATGATAGTGCGGAAGCTGGTCCTGAACCAGCTTCAGGAATTCGCTGATCTGACGTTCCGCCAGTCTCTCGGCCGCGACCTCTTCACGCCTGCCGTTTGCTGGCTTTTGCAGATGGCGGGTCAGATTTTCCACCAGCACGAACGAGCTGGAAAATACCCGCAGGCCGTCGAATTTCTCCTGAAACCAGGTATCCACTCCCCTGCGGGCACGCTCAAGCCCCCCTTCCAGTTCCTGGACGGCTTTAACCCGAAGCAGCTCGTATGTCTGATAGTAGGTGATCCACCCAAGAAGCAATGAGGGGACCAGTGTCGCAAAAATGGCAATGACCAGAATCCTCTTCCTGATGGTCAGAAATTTTCCTCTCTTGGAGCCCTTTCTCGCCATTTAGGTCGTGTGCCGTTGAACCGATCCACTCGTTGTCCATTTTTAGCACGGGGAATTCCTGAAAATCCGGATCAAGTTCGAGTTACAGAAAATGACCCAATTGCACTTCTGCGTTCTGGGAACTGAGTCTCAATGCCGGGTAACGGCTACCCCGATTTGCGTTTACGCTGTCGATCGGATGGTTTTGACCCGGACGAATGGTTCCCCGGGACGCTGGATGGGTGTGAATTACCTAGCGGCTGCCGCGCCGCCACCAGTTGCCGCCTTCCCGAACCGATAAGGTCCGCAGACCCCAACTTTTTCAGAGCCTGCCGAATCAGCGGCCAGTTTTCCGGGTCATGATATCGCAGGAAAGCTTTGTGCAGACGGCGCTGGCGCAGACCGCGCGCGACTTCAACCCGCTCACCATCCCGCTTTATCTTTCGCAACGGGTTGAGTCCGGTGTGGTACATCGCCGTGGCCAGCGCAAGTGGAGTCGGGAGAAAAGCCTGCACCTGGTCCGGCCGGAATCCGTTCATTTTCAGCCACAGGGCGAGATTGAGCATATCTCGGTCGCTGGTGCCGGGATGGGCGGCGATGAAATAGGGGATAAGATATTGCTCTTTTCCCGCCTCCTTCGAGAAACGTTCAAACATCCGTTGGAAGCGTTCGAAAGCACCTATGCCGGGCTTCATCATCAGAGCCAGCGGCGCCTGCTCGGTATGCTCAGGTGCAATCTTCAGGTAACCCCCAACATGGTGGGAAACCAGCTCTCTGACATACTCCGGGTCCCTGACCGCCAGATCATAACGCACCCCCGACGAGATGTTCACCATTTTAATCCCGGGTATGAGGCGCGAGCGCCGGTAAAGCCTGGTGAGATGACTATGGTCCGTACCCATGTGTCTGCAAATATCGGGAAACACACAGGAGAGGCGCCGGCATGCGCT
>JACKMX010000005.1 GCA_024235175.1 Chromatiaceae bacterium
TGTGCCAAGCTAATGCACGCCGTGTCCGGACGGACACTAGCTACCGAGCAATAAAGCAGAAAGCCGGTTGGAAGGGTTTTGTAGCGACTTCCATAATAAACTACTCATGCCGGAAATTGATTCTATGTGTTACGGGACAGCAGATATTCGTATAGAGTCTGTTGGGGAAAAAACATGCGTTTTTCATTAAAAGAGCTCTGGTTTCCATCGATGTTGTTGATAGCTGGAATGGCGGTAACGCTCAGCGCTTTTTTTACAATCAAGGGTGAACTCGACAGTCATCGGCAGATTGAATTCAGCTGGGAAGCCCACAATCGTAACAACGCATTGAAAAAAGGGATTGAGGATGGTTTGGAATCGGTAAAGACGATACGGGATCTGTTTCGCTCATCCGAACAGGTGAGCCAGGCTGAGTTTGGTCTCTTCGCAAAGGCATTGTTGGCACGATATCGCGGTATACATGCACTGATATGGGTTTCCCGGGAAAGTTCCAACGATTACGAGGTGGCAGCATCTGTTGCAGGACAGGAATCTGGCATGCCAGATCAACAGTCAGAGCGGTTCACATTAACCTATATAGAGCCTCTGCGGCAGGATGGTCATCAGGTTGGTTTCGACTATGGATCGGATCAATTGTTCCACAAGCTGCTTGAGCGAGCTTCCCGTAGCGGAGAGCTTACCGTCAGTGGCCGCATCAGACTGCTGCAGAGAGAGGGTCCTCAGTTTGGAATCATGGCCATTCAACCCGTCTACGCCAACGATCTTCCGTTGGCAACCGACGAGCAGCGCGTGGCGGCGCTGCGGGGTTTCGCTGTGGGCCTGTTTCGTATACCCGATATCGCAACCGCCGCGATCTCACACCTGGAGCCACGGGGTGTGGAGTTTCTGGTTTTGGACGAATCGGCAGCGCCTGACCAGCGCTTTCTGGACTTTTATGCCAGCAGGTTAAACCCTCAATCGCATACCACTTTCGATTATACGGAAGCACCGGAGTGGACTTTGAAGGATGCTGCTCGGGTTCGCCAGACATTCCCTGTCGCCGATCGTATCTGGTCGATTACAAGCTCTCCAACCGATAATTTTCTCAGTGCGGAAGGATTTGCGAGCGGAGCGAATATTACCCTGATAGGTGGCACGGCTCTGACTCTGACAATGGCTCTATTCGTCTTCTTCGCCCGGGCTGGCATCAAGGCAAGAATGAAAATAGAACAGGAACTGCGTAAATCGGAACAGAAACTGCGTGTCCTGTTTAATCAGTCACCGGATATCATCATGACGGTGGATGAAGCGGGCAATTGCCTGATGATCAACCATCCGCTGCAAAAGCAATATAGGGAGGATAACGATCAGGGTTCAGCGGTATTTTTATCGCAGAAGGTACAGGAGAAATACAAAGAGGTACTGAAAACTGTGCTTCAGACAGGTGCTGCCAGTGAGATTCAGTTTTCGGGTGACGATCACTTCTGCTGGGAACTTCGCATCGTTCCATTGCGCATGACGGCTGATGTGGCTGTTGCCATGGTTATCATGAAAGATATCACAGAGAAGCGTATGCTGGAGGCCAACACGATCAGAAATGCCCGTCTGGCATCGTTGGGCGTACTGGCGGCAAGCGTGGCGCATGAAATCAACAACCCCAATAATACCATTCAGTTCAATATATCGATACTGTTGAGAAGCTGGAAAGATATTCTTGGTATCCTATCGGCCTTTCAGAAGGAGCATGGCGGTTTTATGGTGGGGGGTGTTCCGGTGGAGCAGGCATTGACTGGCACCCCCCGCCTGCTGGAGAGTATTGAAAGAAGCGCACGGCGTATAGAGACTATTGTCGGTAATCTGAAGCATCTGGCTCGTCCTGATCAAGGCGAGCTCGACCATGAGGTGGATATTTCGGAGGTGCTGCATACCGCTTTGTCTATTCTGCAGAACCAGATCCGCATGTTGTGTGACGATTGCCGGCTGGATATCATTGAGCCGTTGCCGGCGGTGCGGGGTAACGCCCAGCAGCTTGAGCAGGTGTTCATCAATGTGATTCTGAATGCACTGCAGTCGCTGCCCCGGCGGTCCGCTGCCGTGCACATTTCTGCCATGCGGGAGGAGGATGGCGAATTTATCCGGGTCACCGTCAGTGATCAGGGTTCGGGTATCTCGGAAGGGGATCAGAGTAGAGTGCTCGAGCCCTTTTTTACCACCAAGAGCGAGCAGGGCGGGACTGGGCTCGGCCTATCCATATCCTACCGAATCATCCAGAACCACAAAGGGAAAATGGTGCTGAACTCAAATCCGGGTATGGGTACGGATGTGATTATGCGCTTGCCCGTGTTTGTTGGAGCCTGTTAAGAGAAGAGCATATCGAATGAAAGACTCGAATCTGCCTGTAGTGTTGGTCGACGATGAAGAAGATATCCTGTTCGGAGCGAGCTACCTGCTGAACAGTCACGGCGTCAAACCGGTAATATCGTTGAGCGACGGGCGGAAAGTGATGCCTTATCTGCAATCGGAGAAAGTCGGTGTCATCGTATTGGACCTGTTTATGCCATATACATCCGGCATCGAGTTGCTGCCGTGCATCGTGCAAAACTATCCCGAAGTGCCGGTCATAGTCTTGACTGCCTCGCAAGAGGTGGAAACCGCTGTATCCTGTATGAAAGAAGGGGCATTCGACTACCTGGTGAAACCGGTTGAGGAGAGCCGCTTTGTCTCCTCCGTGCGGCGAGCTCTGGAGATCAGGGGGCTGCGCCGGGAAATCGGTTCTCTACGGCATAGCCTGATAGCGCAGGATGTGGAGCGCCCTGAGTGTTTTTCACATATTCTGACTTGTCAGCGCGACATGCAGGTTCTGTTCAAGTACATCGAGGCTATCGCTGAGACCAGTGAGCCGGTAATCATCAGCGGGGAGTCGGGCACGGGCAAGGAGCTGATTGCACAGGCGCTGCACCGGGTAAGCGGAAGAGCAGGTGAGATGGTGAGTCTGAACGTAGCAGGTCTGGACGACAATATGTTTTCCGATACGCTGTTCGGACATGTCAAAGGTGCTTTCACCGGCGCCGACAGGGATAGGAAAGGCATGATCGCGAGTGCTGCGGGCGGTACCCTGTTTCTGGATGAAATCGGCGACCTGAATATGGCTTCCCAAGTCAAGCTTTTGCGTCTGCTGCAGGATAAGTCCTACTATCCGCTTGGATCAGATGTCATCCATCACTCCGACGCCCGTATAGTAGCGGCGACCAATCAGAACCTTCAAGAAAAGATGATGAAGGGGAAATTCCGCCAGGATCTGTTTTTTCGTCTCTCTTGCCATCCGATAAATCTACCTCCGCTGCGCAAGCGTCTGGATGATCTGCCGTTGCTGCTGCAATATTTTATTGATGAGGCCGCGGGATCCATGAATAAAGCCGCACCGGCGATTCCGGATGAGTTGCTCATCCTGCTATCCGTATATGATTTTCCGGGCAACATCCGTGAGTTGAGGTCCCTGGTTTACAATGCTGTTGCTCAGCACCGCTCCGGGGCGGTGCTGTCCATGCAAAGCTTTCGCGATGTGGTGAGCAAAGGGCAGGGGGGCTCTGTTTTCGAACATGAGCGCACGGATGTACTGACAGGCTCTTCTCTGACAATTTCCGGGCGCTTTCCCACGCTTAGGGAGGCAAACCGTTTTCTGGTGGATGAGGCGATGCGTAGAGCGACAAACAACCAGGGTGTCGCGGCCACCCTGCTGGGCATCACCCGCCAGTCGCTTAACCGTCGACTGAAGACCATGGACGAGCCGTAAGCGCCATACCAGAGGTGCAGCATTTGCTGCATCATCCATATTCAGATTATAGCTATAAGTTCATGATAATCATTCGTAAATAGGTACATTGATATATTCAATCGTACATTAAGCTGCACCCCGGAAGCTCATTTCACGACCATCAACTCCTGAACTTCCTTCTGTTTTCATTGCGGTTTTCTTGATTTGAAAAATGGCATGCCTTTTGATCTAAAAAGGCAGTCTAACTCTGGATCAGGGTCACTGACCTCCCCGGTAATGATTCCTGCGGTAGAAGAGAGAGCCCCATCAGGGCTTGTTTTACCCTGGACCGACCGATGAGATCCCTGGGAGCGGATCGCTCCCTCTTCCCCACATACTGAGAAGACCGGTACCCAGCGGCGCCGCAGAGACTGGTTCCCTGAAGAAGAAGCCTTACCGGATACCAAACGATCAGGCTCGATCAGTTACCAGCCGGTTATGGCCAACGGCGGGCATTTACAAACTACCAACAAGTGAGAATGACTAGATGAATTTAAAAATTGAGAATCTCTCCCTATTCGGAAAAACAAAGCATATTGAAGGCATGATTGACGATCTGATGGACTGTATCTCCAATGGTGCGATGAAATTCGAGGCGGGTGTAGAAACCTACTTGAATGGTAGCGACCCGAACAGATGCGACGATACCGTACATCAGATACGGGATCTGGAGGTGGAGGGGAATCGCCTGCGCCGGGCCATAGAGGGCCAGCTTTATACGGATATGCTGATCCCCGACTCCAGAGGCGATGTACTGAGCCTGCTGGAAGATATCAATTATTTGCTTGGGCTGGCCGAGGATATTTTTCTCGCCATCACGGTGGAAAATCCCCAGATCGGCGACGAGTACAGGGAAGAGTTCAGGCTGCTGACATCGACCTCGGTGAAGTCAATCGAGGAGGTGGTACTCTCCGCGCGGGCTTTCTTCCGCAATATTACCGCGGTTCGCGATCATCTGGGTAAGGTGAGCTTTCATGAAGAAGAGGCTGATCAGATCGCAGTTCGCCTCAAGCGGAGGATTTTCTCATCTGATCTCAAGCTCGAAAACAAGATGCATCTGCGCTATTTCGTGGACAAGCTCGATCGTCTCGCGGACGAGGCCGAGGATGTCGGTGACTGGCTGGCCATCTACACCATCAAACGTTCTCTTTGAGCATGAATAGGATAGCGGCGTAACCCAAATCCGGGCACGCGATTAAATATTCATTAACTCAGAGAAGCATTTCCATGGAAATTACGATTTTGATTTTTCTGACCAGCGGCTTGTTTCTGGGCTGGTCACTGGGGGCCAACGACGCGGCCAATGTGTTTGGAACCGCAGTAGCCAGCCGTATGATCCAGTTCACCACCGCGGCGATTATCTGCACAGTCTTTCTGATTCTGGGTGCGGTTATAAGCGGCGCCGGTGCGGCTCATGGTTTGGGGGCACTGGGCAAGCTCAATGCGCTCCCCGGTGCGTTTATGGCCGCGTTCTCCGCCGCGTTGACGGTCTACTGGATGACCAAGGCGGGACTTCCGGTCTCCACCACCCAGGCGATCGTCGGGGCAATTATCGGCTGGAACCTGTTCAGCGGCTCTATAACGGACACGTCTGCTTTGTCCAAGATATTCGCCACCTGGGTCGCCTGCCCCATTCTGGGGGCGATTTTCGGGGCGTTGATCTACAAAGCGGTCATGTTGATATTGAGCCGCTCCAGGATTCACCTGCTGCGTCTTGACGGCTACACCCGCCTGGGACTGATTCTGGCCGGTGCATTCGGCTCTTACAGCCTTGGTGCGAACAACATCGGCAATGTCATGGGCGTGTTCATCTCCTCCCATCCGTTCTCCGATTTCAGCATCGGCAATCTGTTTACCATAACAGCAATACAACAGCTGTTTCTGTTGGGGGCTATCGCCATTGGCGTCGGTGTCTTCACCTACTCCAAGCGGGTTATGATGACCGTTGGCGACGGCATAATGCCGCTCACGCCCGTAGGTGCCTGGGTGGTGGTCATTGCTCATTCGATCGTGCTCTTTCTTTTCTCATCCATCGAACTGGAGCATTTTCTGGCCAGTAACGGCCTACCTACCATCCCTCTGATTCCAGTATCGAGTTCGCAGGCGGTGGTTGGCGCCGTGATCGGCATAGGCCTGCTGAAGGGTGGCAAGGGAATAAGGTGGCGGGTGCTCGGCAATATTGCGTCGGGTTGGGTCACCACGCCGATCATCGCCTCGGTCGTCTGTTTCGTCATGCTCTTTATTCTGCAGAATGTGTTCAATCAGGTGGTTTATCATGAGGTGCGTTATGTGTTAAGCGGGTCTGTGCTGGACCATTTGGAAAAGTCCGGCATTGCAGTTGCGGAACTGGAACCGGTCAAGGACCGGGAGATTGTTGGCGGTACCCATTTCCGTGATGCCATCCTGGAGGTTAAACCTACGCTTACCCGTGAGTTGGAAGATAAAATACTGGATGTGGCAGAGATCTACCCGCTGAGCATAGATCCCGGCAAGATTCGGGAGATTGAGCCCGGTTACCTTTCGGCCGGGCAGATTGAGGCGGTGAAGGCGCTGTCAGGCCTCACTTATGATCACACCTGGCAACTGTATGATGCCTTGTCCGGCAGCAGCATCGATTGGAAGAAACGGGAGAAGAGTAAACTCAACAAACCCTTCAACAAGCATCTGGATGAGCAGTTGAAATACGTTTACGAGTTGTTCCATCAGGCAGAGGGCGGATCGATGAACAGATGAGCAGCGGCCTTTCAGCCGAACTCCGCAATCAGCCCTGATTGTCATCTGTTATGGCGTGCGACTTGGGCATGGATGCCCCTGTCGATAAAGCAAAATTGTAACACTTGTGCTGCAATAATTTTCCCAACCACACTTTTGTGCTCCAGCAGATTATTCTGATATTTGCTGGCGCCCCCTTCAGGAGAGGGTCACGACCATGGAGCCGCTTGTTCCCACCGAGGAGATGATGGTATCCGGCGCTATTCTTGCCATCACATTTGTCGGTATTTTCACAGAGCATGTGCATGGTTTCGAACGCGCCAAGTTCGCCATGCTAGGCGCCGGTATGATGATGCTCGCCGGACAATATTACGGCTTCTACTCTCCGGTGCTGGCTATTCGTGCGGTGGACTGGAATGTCGTGCTGCTGCTCGGCTGTATGATGGCTATCGTTGCCATTATTTTACCCACGGGTGGTTTTGAGGCCATAGCCGCCTGGTTGACGCGTATCAGCGGCGGTCGGCAATTTCTGCTCATGACGCTGCTGGGAACCGCGGTCACGGTTATCTCCCTGATGCTGGATAATGTCACAACCGTAGTAATTTTCGGCCCCCTGATCGTGCTGATCGCGCAATCCCTGGAGGTGAGCCCGATTCCTTATCTGATGGCTGCGGCGCTGCTGTCGGATACCGGTGGCGTAGCGACATTGGTGGGGGATCCACCCAATCTGATGATCGGCTCGGCGGCGCATATTGATTTCAATACCTTCTTCATCCATATGGGTGGCGTAGTATTGACGGCCTGGATCGCCATTCTCGCTGCGCTGCGTTGGTTATGCCGCAGAGATCTTGCAAAGCCATCGCATGGCGCAGTTGGCGAAGGAAGGCTGGTATTCAGAGACCGTAAATTGTGGTACCAGTCGTTGCTTGTTCTCGCCGTAATGGTCGTACTGTTTATGCTGCATCACAGCTTGGGATGGGAGCCATGGATGGTGGCGGCGTTTGGCTTAACCATGTTGTTGTTTATTGCCCGGCGTATTGCAGTGGATCAAGCCATGCAAGATGTTGAGATTCCACTGCTGATTTTCTTCATATCACTGTTTATTGTGGTCGGCGGCGTGGAGCATAGCCATTTTCTGGAATTCATCGGGCAGTTCATCCTGCCGTTTATTGAAAGTGACTTGATGACAGCCACCGTTGTGTTGATGTGGGCTGCCGCAATTTTATCGGCCATGATCGATAATATTCCCTTTACAGCAGCCATGATCCCGATCCTTGTGGGATTGGAACAGCAGGGTGTCAATGTGACGCCGCTCTGGTGGGGGTTGGCTGTTGGCGTGGGCATGGGCGGTAATGGGACGCATATTGGTTCGACGGCGAATGTGTTTATTGTCACATTATCCGAACGGCTGGCGAAGGAGAGGGAAGATCCTTCATTGGCAATTACGCCGGCGGTCTGGTTTAAAACAGGTACTCCGGCGATGCTGGCGACTTTGATCGCCTCCAGTATTGTATTTGTACTGTTTTTCGAGTTTTTCTCAGCACCCATACATTAAACCGGTTTGAGCAGTGCCAGTTTAATCATCGGGCAGGCCGGTACAGGAGGGCGATCGGGATCCCTTGCTGCATGTGGCGGCAAAAGTTATTCGGCAACGTGGCTGGGCTGGATGACGTTGCGTTATCCGGCACACTGTTCGGCCTGGCTGCCGGATATCACTCGCCAGTCACTTAAATGGTTAGCGTCCAGAAACACCCATCCATGGGGTGTTTCTGGAACGAAACCGGAAAATGCGATTTCCCGGGTTCTTCATTTTCAAAGACTTATCGTCTTTGAAAATGTTGGCACATCCATGTGCCAAGCTAGTGCCCGCCGTTTCCGGACGGACACTAACTGGCGACCGAGGTCAATAGGTAAACAGTAAGCGCTGTTACAGAGGTGCAGCATTTGCTGCATCTCTCCTGTTCCGGTTGTGACGATAAGCTCATGATAATCGTTTGTAAATATGTGCTTTGACGCAACCGGAACTGCATTAAGCTGCACCCCAATAACCATTCCCACGACACTCAACTTAAGTTTTTCCTCCTGTTTTTATTGCGTTTTTTTTTAATTTTACATATGGCACGCCTTTTGATCCGAAAAGACAGTCCAACTTTGTAGCAAGGTCACAGATCTCCCCGGTATTAACCGCTGTCGCAGACGAGAGAGCCCGGTAAGGGGCTGGTATTGCAGCGGATCGACCGGTGAGACCTGCGGGAACCGATTGTTCTCAGCTTCCAAGTTACCGAGTGGATCTTAATTTTTCGCAGGACACTTTTGTCGGTGCTAAGCATTCTCGGGATGACATTACACGAGGCGGTTTGCCCACAACAAAATATTGTCACCGACTGCGTTACCCCGGTAGACGTGTGTCCGAAAGCGTCGTCACAAAGTTTTTTAGAAAGATAAGGCAGGAGACCACCATGAAAGAAGTCAACAACCCGGACGGTTCCCGTGGTGCAGATGATCCAACCAACATATTCGAACTGATCGGGTCGCAGTGCGATCTGGCTGTGCGTGCGACCGATGCGCTGGCAGTTTACCTTTCCAAAGGCAACAGGGAAGCAGCAGATCTGGTGGGCGAAATCGGGCTTGAAGCCGAACTGCAGCGCTCGGGAAATCTGGATGTTCTACGCAGGGAATTTTCCGACTCGCCGTTGCGCGAAGGGGTCCACTCGGCGATCAACAGCATCGTGGAGATCATCCACTACGTTCGAACAACCACACGTGAGATGGACATGCTGCGCGTCGGGAAGGATGCGCATCTGGAGCAGCTCGGCGCGTTGATCAAAAGCGGAGTCAATAGTCTCGCCAGCGGTTATTCACACCTCGCGGCTGGAGAAACCGATGTGGATGAGTGTGTGGAGGAGACCAGGAAAGCAGAGCGGGAGGCGGGGGAGATCTATCGAAGTGCCTTGAGCGAACTGTTCAACATCGAATCCTTCCACGAAGCACTGGACGCGAAGGAGATGCATTTCGAGCACAAATTCATGGGCCATTATCTTTCCGCGAAGGCGGACCGCCATGGAGCGGCCACCAAGGCATTGGTTTACGTCGCTGACATATTCCGCCGTCGCGAGATTCTGCGCCATCTCTCAAATGCCGCGGACCGGGTGCTGATTGCCGGCAATGTGCTGCACGAAGTTGCAGTGCAAGCGAGATTATACGGGCCGCAGGGTTGAGACATCACAGGATAGCGAAAATCAACAAATCCCTGTCCATATAAATAAAGAACCAGAAAAGTCCATTCAATAATCCCCCGCAAAAGGAACCCGTATGCAACCAGACATGGCAAGCACCCACGAGTTGGTCGAGCTGACAATGAATACCCCGATGGCCGTCTCCGGGGTGATTTTGGCCGCCACCTTCGGTGGCATTTTCACTGAGGCGATTCATGGCATTCATCGTGCCAAGATCGCCGTACTCGGCGCCGGGGCCATGGTCTTCCTGGGCCAGTTCCTGGGTTTTTACGATCCCGAACTGGCTATCGAAGCCATCGACTGGAACGTCATCTTTCTGCTGGCTGCGATGATGGTGATTGTCGGCATTATGATCCCAACAGGTGGATTCCAGGCACTGGCATTCTGGATTGCACGTGTTTCACGTGGGCGCCAGTACTACCTTTTGGTGCTGCTGGGTACGGCAGTCACGGTATTTTCCCTGTTGTTGGACAATGTCACCACCGTCATCGTTTTCGGGCCGCTGATTCTGATCATCTGCCAGGTCCTCGGAGTCTCGCCGCTCCCCTACCTGATGGCCGCCGCACTTCTCTCGGACACAGGAGGCGTCGCCACCCTGGTGGGTGACCCCCCCAATCTGATGATCGGATCGGCGGCCGACATCGACTTCAATACCTTCTTTCTGCGCATGATAGCGCCGGTAACCGCCGCTTGGTTCGCTATCCTGTTAACCCTGCGACTGCTGTTCTGGAAGGAACTGTCGATTAAGCCGGAGGTCGTCGAGTTTGCCACCAAATTCGATTTCGCGGATCGCAAGACCTGGAATAGGTCGTTGATCGTTCTCGGGCTGATGGTCCTGCTCTTCATCCTGCACCGCGAACTCCATTGGGAGGCCTGGGTCGTGGCGGCAAGTGGCATGGTGGTCATGTTCTATGTCGCGCGCAATCTTCAGGTCGACCCGGCACTGGAGAAGATCGAGTATGCTTTGCTGCTCTTTTTTCTCTCTCTCTTCGTGCTGATCGGCGGCGTCGAGCACAGCCATCTGCTGAGTTACCTCGGCCAGCATATCATCCCGCTGGTTCAAGGGGATCCGATGATAGCGAGCCTGGTTCTGTTGTGGCTGGCGGCGGTCCTCTCCGCTGCCATCGACAACATTCCCTTTACCGCGGCCATGATCCCTATTATCCTGAGCATGGAAGCGCAGGGGATGAACGTCACCGTGCTCTGGTGGAGTCTCGCCATGGGCGTGGGCATGGGGGGCAACGGCACCCACATCGGTTCGACCGCCAACGTCTTTATCGTGACCATCTCGGAGCGGTTGGCGGAGAAGGAAGGCAACCCGGCATTAGCGATCACGCCGGGCGTGTGGTTTCGTAAGGGGACTCCCGCCATGCTGGTCACTCTGCTGGTCTGCTCTCTCTTTCTCGTCATCTTCTTCGACTTTTTCGCCAAGCCCATCGGCTCCTGAGAAGCCCATTTGACTCCGCTTCTCGATTTGATACTGGAGGTGTATTGAAGATGACCTGCTCGACAGCGATGTTTACGAAGTTTTTCTCTGCCAAATCGGACGATACCGTCGGTGACGCACTCAAGCTGTTAACAGAGCACGGAATCCGCTCGGTTCCCGTGCTGGACGATGAAGGAGCACTATTGGGATTTTTTCATTTCCGGAGATTGCTCGCACAGCTCCTGCCAGCCACGGGGGAAACCGATTGGTCGGGCCATTCCACACACAGGGGATTGATCGACCGGGATATCAAATTTACATCCATCATCGGCTCCTCAGCCGAGCTCAGGGCTGGCGATCACCTCCATAAAATGTTGTCCCTGAAACTACAGGGGCTGACTGATACCGACTTCGAAGTGGCGCACCCCGATATGCCATTGTTGGAAACGATAAGACTCCTGATCAAATACCGGGGGCCGCTTCCTGTTGTGAACAAGGGAGAAAAAAAGTTGATCGCCCTGGTCACGGTGCAGTCAATGATGCAGGCTTTGGAGAAGATCGCGGCTGATCATTAAGACACCTCCAATCTTCGCAGCGACTCTCCATGTGCAAGTGATTTTTTGAGTTGAAGTATGCTTCACCTGGGTCCGGTTACCTCTTGTTCAACAAGAGAGGAGTTTTTTTCCACTGATAGTGAATGGCAGCTGTGTCGGTAAGCTTGGCCGACCTCATGGGCAGCGATGCAGGACCGGACTTGAGCTGCATGCTCTCTGCCCCGGCAGGGTCTGATCAAAGTCAAAAAAGTCAATCTTCCGTTTGTCAAAGAGAACGGACAACGCCTCGGGTATTTACAGGATAAGAGATCTGACTCTGTTCAGGTGATCATCTCGCTGGTAAATGTATCATCCAATCCAAAGCTGGGCAGACGCATCTGTCGAACTCAATGAAGTCAGACGGCAGGTTGCGGCTGCGGCAACTTGAATGGCCGTCTTCGCAGCGGAAGCGGAAATTTTCGGGAGAATCGGAGCGTGTCTATTGCTTCACCAAGCGCATGCTAAAGACCATACATCAAGCAAACTCTACAGAAGCCTCAGTCACCGAGGTTGGGTAAGAAGTGTAAACATAGCCGTATATACCAATGTCAGTGAGTGCGATAACGCGGGGGTGCAGCATTCTCTGCTCTGCGGAGTTTTCAATATTTATCGATCTTTATGATTAATAAGAAGTTAATTTTGTTTTGATTTTGATTCGAAAATATTGCTGCAGCCCAGAGTCTCTTCATCCCGCTGTGTCGACGAACGTATCATGTTGTTACCAAATAACTTTATTCAATAAATTGAAGTTGGCATTTTTTCTGCCTAATACATGGCGGGCGGTCGTCCTGGCATGGGAGGCCACCAGGAGGCTGCAGAATCAAACAGCCGGATTGATTTGCCAAGCATTCGATCTACGGAGCACTTGTCATGGTAACTTTCAGATTTACGTCGATCAGGCGCATCGTTATCTCTATTATCACCATAGGATACCTCTTCTCAAGCCATTACCTGAACGCAGGCGGATTGATATTGCAGATTTCAGCAATCTGTCTGGGACTTGGTTTAATGACTTTGTTGATAGCGTCTCTTGCGTCGAGTTCGGCGAATAAATCTTATCGTGGACTATTCCAAGAGATTATGGAGTATTCATCCTGATCTTCGCAGGTTCTGGCGTCCTTGTCGTTGAGGCGGTGCTTTTGAGCCCATGGCCCTCAATCATACTGATCGCATTGCTGTCTTTTTGCCGTTGGATGGGCAAAGGCAGGGTCTTCCGCTTCCTGATCGGAATCACCGATTTTTGTGTCTTCGGCAGAAACAGGCAGATATGCAATTTGCAGTACGGATTCATAATCACTCAGTCGTTATTCACTAGCGATAAGATCGTGCAGATTTCGAGACCACACAAGGATAGAGACGTGATCAGGCGACTGGACACGTTTAGCTGGTTTCGGTAGGAGAGGATAGTGCAGAGGGAAAATTCCGATCTCCCAGTTGTTCTTGTCGACGACGAAGAGGATATCTTGTTCGGAGCAAGTTATCTGCTGAACAGTCACGGCATTCAAACAGTGACAACTCTGTGTGACGCACGGGAAATAATGCCTTTTCTGCAGTCGGAAAAGGCAGGCGTCATCGTATTGGATCTCTTCATGCCTTACATTTCCGGTACAGAGTTACTGCCGCAGATCATACAAAACTATCCGGATGTGCCAGTGATTGTCATGACAGCTTCACAGGAGATCAAAACTGCTGTCTCCTGCATGAGTGAAGGCGCCTTCGACTATCTGGTAAAACCGGTGGAGGAGAGCAGGTTTGTATCCAGTGTGAGACGTGCTTTGGAGATCAGGGGTCTGCGCAGGGAAATTGGTTCTCTACGGCATAGCCTGATAGAGAGCGGTGTAAAATGTCCCGAGTGCTTTTCACGTATTATCACCTGCCAGCGCGAAATGCAGGTGCTGTTTAGTTATATAGAGGCTATAGCAGATACCAGGGAACCGGTAATCATCACGGGGGAAACCGGTACCGGCAAGAAGCTTATTGCCCAAGCGTTGCATCAGGCAAGCGGTGGGAGCGGGGAATTGATAAGTCTGAATGTGGCCGGGCTGGATGACCGTTTGTTTTCAGATATGCTTTTTGGCCACGCAAAGGGAGCTTTCACCGGAGCTGACGAAGATAGAGAGGGTATTATCACAAAAGCCGCAGGCGGCACTCTGTTTCTGGGAGAAATTGGCGATCTGACAATGCCTTCCCAGGCCAGGTTGTTGCAACTGCTGAAGGATCGTACTTTTTATCCACTGGGTTCAGATGTTTCATGTGTTTCTGACGCCCGTATCGTGGTGGCGACCAATCAGGATCTGCACACTAAAATGGTACGCGGTGAATTTCTCCTTGGTCTATTCTTCCACCTCTCCAGACATCCGATCAACGTACCCCCGCTGCGCAATCGCCCGGATGACCTGCCGCTGCTCCTGCGATACTTTATCCTGGAGGCAGCCCAATCCCTGAACATGCCCCCCCCGACGCCGCCGAATGAGTTGCTCACCCTGTTGTCTGCCTATGAGTTTCCCGGCAACATCCGGGAACTCAGATCAATGGTATACAACGCTGTCGCGCAGCACCGTTCCGGCGGCACTCTGTCCATACAGAGCTTTCTGGATTTTATTCAGAAGACAGACAGGCTCCCGGCCGACGGAAAGTTTCTTTCGAAACCCATCGCCGAATCCTCGCTTGAGATAACAGGACGATTTCCTACACTCAGGGAGCTGGATGTCTATCTGATAAAGGAGGCTATGCGCAGAGCAGCCGATAATCGGGAAGTGGCCGCAATGCTGCTGGGCATCACCCGTCGATCACTCAATCGACTGCTGAAGAACATGGATGATAACTAAACGATACCGTTAGACTTGTTTCTGCAGCACTTAATACATGGCGATTTCACCATCTTTGTGAATCCAGGCTCCGTTGGGAGATGAAAGCTGCGAGGTACAGATGACGGCCGATGCGGCAATGCAGTGGTGCGGGCACGCATTGAAATGAACGAGGGTATGTAGGGCAGGGCATGGACTCTCCGGCTTATCCCGCGAAACGGGAAGTGAGAATCCCCGAAAGATATCGATTTCAAACATTTCGGTACGTCCATGTAGACCGCCGTTTCAGAAAAACTCCGAAACGGCGGCCGGGTTTTGTTGAGTGCATCGAATCAACAGCGGTTGGTCTGAAGATTCGCCCCGCCGATTCCGTGATCAGGCAAGATCGAAGCGGTCCGCATTCATGATCTTGGTCCATGCCGCCACGAAGTCATTGACGAACTTCTCCTTGTTGTCATCCTGCGCATAGAGCTCCGCGTAAGAGCGCAGAATCGAATTCGAGCCGAATACAAGATCCACCCTGGTTGCGCTCCACTTGACCTCGCCGGTTCCACGATCACAGAGGTGATACAGGTTAGTGCCCGCGGGTTTCCAGCTGTTCGCCATGTCGGTCAGATGGACAAAAAAGTCGTTGCTCAAGACACCTTCCCGATCGGTGAACACACCCTGCCTGGTGCCGCCATGGTTGGTGCCGAGCACGCGCATGCCTCCGACCAGCACGGTCATCTCCGGCGCCGTCAACCCCAGCAGCTGTGTACGATCGAGCAGCAGCTCTTCGGGGCTCACCGCGTACTCCTTCTTGAGCCAGTTGCGGTAACCGTCATGGATGGGTTCCAGTACCTCGAACGAGGCGGCATCGGTCATCTCTTCGGTTGCATCGCCACGGCCTGGAGCGAACGGAATGCTGATGTCGAAACCCGCTGCCTTGGCCGCCTGCTCGATAGCGGTATTGCCGCCAAGTACAATGATATCGGCCATGCTCGAACCGGTTTCGGCGGCGATGCGTTCGTACACGGCCAGCACCCTGGAGAGCCGTTCTGGCTCGTTGCCGGCCCACTCTCTTTGCGGTGCCAGACGGATTCGCGCACCATTCGCGCCGCCGCGCATGTCCGAGTGACGGAAGGTCCGGGCACTGTCCCACGCGGTGGTGACCATCTCGGAGATGCTCAGTCCACTCGCAGCAATCATTGCCTTCGCGGCGGTGACATCATAGTTGGTGCTTCCTGCAGGAACCGGATCCTGCCAGAGCAGTGCCTCCCCGGGTACATCCGGGCCGATGTAGCGCGTCTTCGGACCCATGTCGCGGTGGGTCAGCTTGAACCAGGCGCGCGCGAAGGTCTCCGAGAAATACTCGGGGTCTTTATAGAAGCGCTCCGAGATCTTGCGGTACGCCGGGTCCATCTTCATCGCCATGTCTGCGTCGGTCATGATTGGATTGTGACGGAGTGATGGATTCTCCGAATCCACCGGCATGTTTTCATCCTCGATAGCCACCGGTTCCCACTGCCAGGCTCCCGCAGGACTCTTCTTCAACTCCCATTCGTGGTTAAGCAGCATCTCGAAATAGCCGTTGTCCCACTGTGTGGGATGGGTCGTCCAGGCCCCTTCGAGGCCGCTGGTGACGGCATCACGGCCAACGCCTCTGCGGTTTCTGTTCATCCATCCAAGACCCTGTTCCTCGATACCGGCACCTTCGGGTTCCGGCCCCAGCAGCGCGGCGTCGCCATTGCCATGTGCCTTGCCGACGGTATGTCCTCCTGCGGTCAACGCAACGGTCTCCTCATCGTTCATCGCCATACGGGCAAAGGTTTCCCGCACATCCTTTGCGGTCTTGAGCGGATCAGGCTGACCGTCCACCCCCTCCGGGTTCACGTAGATCAAGCCCATCATCACCGCTGCCAACGGGTTATCCAGCTCCCTTTCGCCGGAATAACGGCTGTGCGGATTGTCACTGGGAGCCAGCCACTCCTTTTCCGAGCCCCAGTAGATATCTTTCTCCGGGTGCCAGATATCCTCGCGACCAAAGCCGAAGCCGAAGGTCTTGAGGCCCATTGACTGGTAAGCGACCGTTCCCGCCAGGATGATCAGGTCGGCCCAGCTGATTTTGTTGCCATACTTCTTCTTGATCGGCCACAGCAGGCGGCGCGCCTTGTCGAGGTTGGCGTTATCGGGCCATGAGTTGAGAGGTGCAAAACGCTGATTACCGGTACCGGCGCCGCCGCGGCCATCGGCTGTCCGGTAAGTTCCCGCGGCGTGCCAGGCCATGCGGATCATCAGGCCGCCATAGTGGCCCCAGTCCGCCGGCCACCAGTCCTGGCTGTCGGTCATCAGCGCATGCAGGTCTTTCTTCAGCGCATCGACGTCGAGCGATTTGACCGCCTCTCGGTAGTCAAAGCCCTCTCCCATCGGATTGCTCTTGGAGTCGTGTTGATGCAGGATGTCGAGATTCAGGTTCTTGGGCCACCACGCCGTGACCGACTTCTCTTCCGTGGTAACGGCACCATGCATAACCGGGCATTTCCGTTCTGACATGATTAGTCTCCTCTTGTGATTACGAAGATTTTGTTGCTCGCTAAAATTTATAGTGCCTTTGCTATTATTAATCAAATTGATTAATTAAAATAAGTTAATAGAAATTAACAATCGTTGTTTCACCGCAAGTCTGGGGTTAGAGTAAGAACTCAGCCTCATTTCATGATCCAATGGTTGATGGCTGTATTTTTTACTCCGACTTTAAATCTCAGTCAGACTCTCAATCATCGCAGGCAAGAGTGATAGATAAGTTCACGAGAAATTACAGTATTGTTCTGGGTGCAATAGTTTTGATTCTGCTGGTCTGGGCACTCTATGAAGACCCATTGGTGTCAGACCTGAACGATCTCCTGGAGCAGGACTCTGTGGTGGCCGGGTATCCATACAGATTCAGGGTGCTTGGCTTGGAAAATGGCCTTGCAATCATCAGTACGCCGCGCTCCTTCGATTTTCCCGTTCATCGGGCACTGGGGATACTCTTTCCGAATCTGGCCAATCGGGCTCAGGACAATCCGGATGTCATGCAGGCCCAGCAGTTGCTGGCAGAGATTCAGAAGCGGGTGAAAGCCATCGTAATGCAGTCGGGCAAGGTTAAGGGTATACGCTGGGAGCTTGATAAAAACTGGCTGAGTCAGTACGGCATACAACTGGGCCCAGGATCATGAAAAACCCCGCCGAAGCGGGGAGGTCAGATATACATGAACAGACTGCTATTTGATGCAGACCGTACCGGATAATTCGAACTTATTCTTGTTTTTGTCCGAGCAGAAACTCACTGAACCATCGGCAAATATTTCATGCTCATCATTCGATAGATGTTTAAGACGCTTCGTGCCTATTGCCTCACTGATGACTTCCGAGACATCGAATTCACAAGGGATTCCGTTCTCAAATTTTGTGGGTATCAATACAGCTCGATCGTTAAATGTTTCCATGCGGTTTCCGAAGCCAAAAAAGATATCATGTTCCAGGCTTGCCGTGGGCAGCCCGTCCTCAGATCCTTGATCTGTTATCTGGCCAATGATTACACCTTTTCGCTTAAAGTAGATTTCTCCATCAACCTCGATTACCAATTTAATGACACCGCTCTGCAGAACGTTGCTTAGATTGGTGGTGTGCACCCATCCCGAAACATCCCCGATTGTGCATTCATCACTGGCGAGAATAGGCTGGGATGAAAACATACAAGTGATCAATCCGCAGCAGGTCAATAGTTTTTTTGTGTCCATATTATCTCCCCTTCTATTTCCCAATCGATAAAAAAATGGATAAATCCAATGCCGTAAACTGTAAACCGCCTTTATTCCAATATCCAGTAGCCAAGTACCCCGCCAGGTTAATAATTACCGGTTCGGCATCCCCATGTGGTTTACCGGCAAGGCGCACTACTCAGGCAAGGATGGGTCTCCTTGGCAGGTACGGCAACGCCGACAAGCTCACTGCATCCGCAATTATCACCTTGAAGAATTACCAGCTGTTTTAAACATCAAGAGATCTGACGGCCCTGTATATGACAATGACACACTCTGCTTTCTGCGCCGGCCGGGCGGCAAGCCCGGTCCTGCCCTCCGATTCAGGGAGTGCCCGGTATTTCCATCAGAGCTGCACCTTTGGGTACAGTAAATTTTCCATCCGGTCGTGTCCGCGTAAGTGGCAGCAGCAAAGGCGATCGTCCCGTGTGATGGCCCAGTGGAATCAGTCTGAGAACAACATCCAGGAAGCCATCACCATTCACGTCGGCATAGTCAACGGAGATCACACGGAAGCCGGGGGCGGACTCGTCTGCTTCGCAGTGTATGCCATCTTCGCCCTGTATTATCCGTCCCCGGAAAATGCCCTCTTTCATCTGGCAGGGTGCGACATCGATTCTGGCAGTTTCAAGCCCCCTGTTGACCAGGGGCAGGAACTTGGACGGATCGGGAATACCCGGAGGAAAAGGTTCGCAGCCCGGAACGCTGGCGGGATTCACAACATCGACACATCTTGCCCCCATCGGTATATCCCGTAGAAAAGCATTCATGAAATCATAATTGCTGACGTAATCCTTCACCATCTTCTGCGGAAACCGATGCAGGAAATCATAATACTGGCAATCTCTCCTCACTTTCCACCACATTCGTTGTTCAATCCTGGTGCCCCATTGAGATGCACCCGAATTGAAATGGGATACTGCTTCTTCGCAGGCCCCGGGAATTTTAAAAAGCTGCTTTTCCGAGCGCCGAACCGGCAGCATGACCTGGTAGTTATCCACTTTTTTCCCGCTGTAGGGCTCGGCAAAAGAGAGTGGTGCATGAGTTGTCATGCCGATGCCGGGAGATAACAGAAAAATTATCAAGAAAGATAGATGCGGCATCCATTTTAAGGACGGCCGCACTGATCTATAGCTCATAAGCCGTGATGTCATGGCCTTCAATTGATTGAACACTAACTCCATATTCAGGTTCGAAATCGAGAGTTTATCAACCCGCTGCATCGTTTTCCTCCTCCTCCGGCTCGATTGTTTCCCTCTCTTCATGCAGTTTGGCTATGAATTTTACCCATCGTTTGCTGACATCCACCGCGAGATTCAGAAAGAGCTTTGATGCGATAACTGGATGGAAACTGGTTGTGCTTTTTATGGACTCTCTTGTTAAAACCAAAACGCTGGTGGGTGTGACTGCCACGGCATTGGCGTGGCGGCGTGCCCCGGCCAGCATGGCTACATCGCCGAACAACTCTCCAGCACCGAATTGATCAACCAGAAGCTCTTTTTCTGATCCGTTCGGGATGGGTACGCTGACTTCAACCAGACCTTTCATTACCAGAAAAAGTTCGTCGCTCGCGTCCTCTCTCCTGAAAACCGTTTCACCGGGTGCAAACTCCAAAACCGTACTTGAAAGTATGAACCGTCGAATCTGCCAGGGCCGCATCCCCTGAAACAACCGGCTTCTAGGGATAATCTGATGGCGCAATGTCAATGACATCAGATCCCAAAGCGTAACGAGGCGCAGGGAGGAGATTGCCAGAGGCGTGATCACAAAGTCCGCGACGAGGGCGGTTCCGATAACCAAAGCGCTGAGCATTCCAAATTGCGCTATTGGTTCAAAATCCGATTGGGCAAACACGAGAAAACCGGCTATCAGTGCGATAGAGGTGGATACGACCGGCAATGCCTCTTCGTAAAGGGTTATGTACATGGCACCGGATTGACTTTTTGACGATCTGATCTCTTGGTTGTAGCGGAGCATGAAATGCATGGTATCGTCCACCGCAATGCCGATGGCGATGGCCGCTGCCATGGCGGTGCCTATGTTCAGCGGGATATCGGCGTAACCCATCACGCCAAACAGTATGACGACGGGAAAGATATTTGGCAGGGAGGCCAGCAGACCAACTCTCAGGTCCATGAAAATCAGAGAGATGATTACGATGAAGAATATCAACAAAAGGAGGATGGATTGAAGTTGTCCACCGATCATGGCATGTGTTGCCGAGAGAGCAAGTACCGAATCTCCGGTAATTTCAACCTTAAGCCCGGGGTCCAGACTGGAATCAATGAAAGTTTTCAGATCAGTAAGATACTCCTTCAACTTTCGGGTCGACGAGATGTTGTGGCGCACGAGAATTCGGGCGCTGCTGTAATCCTCGGACACATAAGCGTGTACACGGTCATAGTTCAGAAACAGCATCAACTCATCGACAATCTCGTCAGATTGCGGCAGCTCCGGATGATCAAGTTCCTGAAAAGCGCCGTTCAACAGCGCCAGATAGTCCACGAAAGAGGTCGTGGATCTGGATAGCCCGGCTTCCCTGATATGGTTTTGAATCTCCCTTATCTCTTCCAGGTAGCGTACTTTCAGGAAAGTGTCCTCTATTCCCGAATCAAGTACTATGGAGAAAGATTCCAGCCCGGCAAGCTTTTCGTTCACCGTCTCCAGTTGGTTGCGCACCTTTGAATCGACGCTCAGGCTGTCGATCGCATGATGATTTACATGCATGCCGGGAAAGCCCATGGCGGCAGCCAGTGTGCAGAGCCCGAAAAGTGTAAACACCTTCCATCTGTTTTGCTCCAGCCAGTCCCAGTATCTCCTCGCCAGCGTAAGGTTTCGTTTCCTGAAAAGCTGCGACCCTCCATCCAGTTGCCAACGCCCGGTGAGCGAAAGCAGGGCAGGTATCAGGGAGATGGTTACAATGAAATTCAGTAAAAGTCCGGTCGATGCCAGTAAACCGAACTGCCACAGCGCCTCTATCCGGCTGAATCCGACGGTGAGGAATCCCACGTAGGTGGTGATAAAGGTCAGCAAAACGGTTCGCCCCATCTTGCGGGACATAAGGCGTAGAGCCTGTTGCGTTCCGAGACCCGCCTTCTGGCCGTGGCGGAACTCCGACAGCAGATGGATATCTTCCGTTGATCCGACCACGATCAGTAATATCGGTACTGTCGATGTGATAAGGTTAAGCGGAATGTCGAGCAAACCCATAAGGCCCAAGGTCCAGAGTATGCTGATTCCCGACGTCAGGATTGGCGAGAGAATGTCCATCAACTGGCGCAGGAGCAAAAACAGCGAGATCAGTAACGCGGCGACGGCCAGGGGAAACAGATCTCCCTGCTCCTGGCGTATCTTTTCTGTAATCTCCGCACGCACATAAGGTAACCCGATAGCGAATGCATCGGTAAACCGGCTCTTCAGAGGAAGCGTTAGCCGATCGAGATTTTTCGTGATCGAAAGGTCGCCGCTGCTTTGTTCATTCAGAATGACTGCAATCACCATGACGCTGGTGTCGCTGGAGAGCAGCAGATGCTCAACAAACGGATTGACCAGGGCAGTGTCGAGAAGCTGGCGTGCCGCTTCATCCGAAGAGGGCGGCTTTGCCAGATAGGGTTCCTTGGAGAGGAAGCCGTCAACCGTTCTCAGATGTGGAACCGTGAACAGACTTTCGGTCGTTCTGACAAAGGGTAGCGCTTCCACCTCCTTTGTAAACAGCTCTATTGCCGCCAGTTTTTCTTTTGTCAGCAGCGCTGTGTCCTGCAGCAGCACCAGGACGATATCATCATCTCCGAAACGGTTCCGCATCTCCTCGAAGATTTTGCGCTCCGGATCATCCATGACCCGCAGCTCTTCAGCGGAAACCTGTATCCGGACATTTGCAATCTGAAAAGCGGATAACAGAGAGATTCCAAAGAGAACGAAAATCACCCACCAGGGGTGAGAGGAAAATATCTTTACGAGTCGCTGCATAGAATCAGAATATCATAAAATATGAATATTCAGATGAATTCTCGGGGCGGTTTACTTAACCTCCTTCCTGGATCGGAGCGCTTTTAGCAAAAACTTAGGTGCACTCTCCCCGGAAGTTGCGAATCAGTCCACTCCCATCTCTTCCTCTACGGTGCGCACGATGGCAGGATCATATTCCAGTATTGCGGCATTCTTGCCACTGTAATCGAACTGACTGAGAAAATAGCGGATAGCGTTTATGCGCGCCTGTTTCTTGTTGTCCGACTTGAAGATCATCCAGGGCGCCTCGGCAATGTCGGTGTGCAGGAACATACTCTCTTTGGCGCGGGTGTATTGGTCCCATTTATCCCGCGACTGTTGGTCCACCGGGCTGAGCTTCCAGGTTTTGCGCAGATCGTTTTCGCGTGATGCGAAACGCTTCTCCTGGGCATTTCGGCTGACCGAAAACCAGAACTTGTTTATGTGGGTATCCGACCGTACCAGCATGCGCTCAAATTCCGGAACGCTCTGGTAGAACTCTCCCACCTGCTCTTCGGTACAGAAGCCCATCACCCGCTCCACAACGGCCCGGTTGTACCAGCTGCGGTCGAAGAAGACTACTTCTCCGCGGCTAGGCAGATGGGGGATATAACGCTGGAAATACCACTGCGTGGACTCCCTTTCCGTCGGTTTGTCCAGCGCCACGACGCGGCAGATACGAGGATTCAGAAACTCCATGAAGCGTTTAATGGTGCCGCCTTTCCCTGCTGCATCCCGCCCCTCGAACAGTACCACGATCTTGATTCCGTTCTCCCTCACCCATGCCTGCAGCTTCACCAGTTCCTCCTGCAGCGGGGTGATGATCGACATGTAATCCTGGTATTTGAGCAGCTTGAGGATCTCTTTCTCGCGCCCCTTGAGACGCTCACACAGATCTGTTTCGACCTCCTCTTCGGCGGTCGCAACATCGTGCATGCTCTCTTCGATTTCCGGGTTGGTTTCTGTCATGGTGGACCTGTCTTGTTCTGCTGGGAAAAACCGGGACTTTTAGCCATTCCCGGCATGGATTGGAACAGACCGGATGGCAAGCAACAGATGACCGGCAGCTCCATAAGGAGCAAAGCGTCGCGCATTTCGCTGCCGATTTCAATCCACCGGTCAAAAATATAATTTGCTCAGGCCAGCCCGTTTTTGTTTGTAGCGGCACTCACCACCCCTAAGTCCGGGGAGGGGGGTGCACCGGAGACCTTTCCTGATCGGAGGGTTTGTAGCCGGGAATCGAGTAAACTTTCCCAAATTTTCAGATTCTGTTTCTGTTATACCCCGATAGATTATTTTCGGTTGTGCTGTATATTTTCTACACCAATATGCGGCAAAGGAGATAGCGCGTAATCGCCTATCGAGGGTTTGATTTCGATTTTCACATGAACAGGATTCACAAAGATGATTAAAAAATTGATGTTCGGTGCTTCATTGCTGGCAGGTGTCGTTTCGTTGGCCATCGCCCAACAAGGGCCGGGACCGATGTCAAACCCAGACAGCGATGGAGATGGTCTGGTCAGTGAACAGGAGTTCAACAAGGCACGGGAGGAGCGCATGGCCGCCTTTGGCGCACAGGGCCGCCCAATGATGGGTCAGCCGCCGGCGTTCACCGATCTGGATGCCGATCGAGACGGTTTCGTCAGCCGGGAGGAGCTGATGCAGTTCCATCAGGCCCGGATGGATGCACGGCGAGCCGCTATGCCGATGGGGATGAACACTACAGCTCCGATGCCCGGCCGGCCGGGCTTCAATCGTCCCGCCTTCAGCAGCATCGACACCAATGGCGATGGCTGCATCAACGAGTCCGAGCTTGAAGCGTTTCACCAGGGACGCACGGGAGCAATGCCCGGTGGAATGCCGGCTATGGGCGGGGCAATGCCGGGAATGGGCAGCGCGCGCGGCTACGATATGCCCCAGTTCCAATCGTTCGACCTTGACGGTGACGGCAGGGTGTCACAGGAGGAGTTTATCGAGGCCAGGGGAGCGCGTATTGCCGAACGTGCAAAGCAGGGACGAATGATGCGGGGAATGGCTAATATGCCCGAGTTCTCGGATATCGACAGCGACGGTGACGGCAGCATCTCTGCGGATGAGTTTGCCGCGCATCAGGCGGGCCACCGGCGGATGATGCCACAACCACCGGCGAATTAGTTTGCGATTCCAGCCTCAACGCGAAAGGACTGGGCTAAATTTCATCAGGGCTGCGTTGCATTTTCGCTCATGGACGACAAGTACACCTAGATGTCGACAGTCCGATGAATGATCTGCGCCAGGTCGGCAATACTGTGATCCACGTGAATATTGAGCCGATCCAGCAGGTGTACGCCATCATAGTGCAGCAGCGATTTGATGTGATTCTCCGTATGCTTGCCCTTGTCGCGGTAGCTTTCCTGAAATACAGGTATCATTGGCTTGCCGTGTTGGTGGGCCAGGCGTATCTCTTCACGCACCCAAGCCGACTCCAGGGAGTCGCCAGCCAATAAGCAGACGAATACGTCGCAATCGCTTATCGCGTGTTTGAGCTTCTCGGGAAAGTGAACTGCGCTGTCACGCCGCTCTATATCGAGAAAGGTTTCGATGGCGTGCTTTTCCCGGAGTTCACGCGCAAAGAGCACAGCCCAGCCGGCACTCGTGTCACGCCGGTAGCTGATAAATATCCGTGCCTTTCCGTCACTGCAGCGGCCATGAACAAACGCTTGGTTCAGTGCCGCAGCGAAATCCGGGACACTTGGGAAGCGCTCACCCGGATCGTTGCTTAACGCCTTGGCGATCACATCGGATACCGCCCGCGGAACGGCCTGCCGACCGGCCCGCTCTGCCTGCTCGTGGAGCGCCGCGGGGCCACGCTCAAAGTTGCGCTGGCGTACCTTCGGATTGACCTGTCCCTCGTAAGGCGTGCTGCCGGTCAACATCAGATAGATAAGGCAGGCAAACGCATATTGATCGGTGGCCTCGGTGGGCGTCACTCCCTCCCATTGTTCGGGCGCCATAAACGCGGGTGAACCAAGCACCAGTGCGCTATTGGCGCCTTCTCCGGTCTTGGCTTGGGCGAAATCCGCCAGGAAGGGTTGGTCACGACCGTCGAACAGGATTGCGCTCGGCTTGAGGCCGCCATGCACGACGCCGACCCCGTGCGCGCAGGCCAAGGCGTCCGCAAGACTGGCGATCCAGTCGCGCAGCTGCGCGAGTTCCGGGGGGGAATCCGCTCGAGCGAGTCTCTCGCTGAGATTGCCGCCACGCATCTCGTCCATGCAAAGATAGGGCACAAGGCACTCCTTGCCGTCCAGCCTGAGGAAGGATTCTCCGCGATCAATGACTTTACGGATGTGCGGATGGGTCAATTTGGCGGCGACATCGGCTTCACGCCGGTATGCGTCGCGATAGTCCGCCAGCGTTGCCAGGCTGGGAGAGAATACCTTGATGGTCAAGGTGCGCGGAAGCCGGGTGTCGTGTGCGATGTATACAGATGCCTTGATGCTCGAATACAACTCCCTTTCGAGTTCATACCGGCCGTCCAGCAGTACACCGGTCAGATCCCCCAGCCGTGGCACGTCGGCTACGAACCTCAATGTCGTTTGCGTCGACAGGACGAGGGTGTCACCGACCAGAAGCGGGCTCTCCTCTCTGGCCAGCAGTCGTCCGTTGATGAATGTGCCGTTGGTACTGTGATCGCTGATTCGGAACCCGCCATCGCGATAACCGATTACCAGGTGCCGGCGGGAGATGCCAAGGTCGTCGGACAGGGACAGGCCGGCTTCGCTGCCGCGGCCGATGATGAACGGAAAGTGCGATATTGCAACCCGACGTCCAATTTCACTGGGGTTGGGGGAGGCGATCAGCGTCATCGCCACCGGCAGGGTGTTATCGGCTCCCGCCTTTTCGGACCTGACGTTGACGATCATTGTCTTATCCGGAGCCGGGATTTCCTGAGAAGCTGAAGGTGTCGGGGGGAGTTCCGCCGGTGGCGGTATCGGAGCAATCATGGTGCCGGGGGGTATGGTTTGATCGACCGCCTCAGCATCCGGTTTGCGCTGTGGCTGACGCACGACCGGGTGATCGGTCGCGGACGGGGTGCGTCTTCCAAAAAATTTCGAGAGCAGCCAGGAGAACAAGCCGCCCGATGTGGACTTTAATTCTCTCTCTTTTGAAAAGGCTGCAGCGATAAATGCTTGCGCAGTAGCAAAACGCTGGTCGGGATTTTTTGCCAGGAGTTTTTCTATCGCCGATTGCAGTTGCGGCGAGACATCCTCGCGCAGCTGCTGCAGATCGGGGATCGGCTCCTGGGTATGCTGCAATGCGACCTGAACCGAGTTAGTGCCGTCAAACGGCGGCCTGCCGGCGACCATTTCGAAGGCAAGCACCCCCATCGAATAGAGATCCGAGCGCCGGTCGATCGCTCCACCACGGATAATTTCGGGAGCGCTGTACTTGGGCGTCCCCACCAGGAACCCAGGTGTGGTCAGGTTTGCATCTCCGTCCATGGCTTTGGCAATGCCGAAATCCATCAGCAGCACACGTGAATCCGGTGTGACGAACACATTGCCCGGTTTGACATCGCGGTGGAGAAAGCCCTGGTCGTGCGCATGGTCCAGGGCACTCGCGAGCTGGCGCAGAATGTTCTCGATGAATGGAAATGGCAATCCGCCGCTTGTTATCTGCCGGTCGAGCGATTCTCCCTCTACCAGCGACATGGCGATGAATGTCACTCCATTGGCTTCGCCAACATCAAAAATCGAGACGATGTTGGGATGTTGCAGTTGGGCGGCGATTCTCGCCTCGGTGATGAAGCGTTTTCGAAAGTCCGGGTTTGCGTACAGGTGATCCGGAAGAATCTTGAGTGCGACCCGGCGCCCGAGACTGGTCTGAGTGGCGCGATAAACCTCACCCATGGCACCCTGGCCTATCAGCTCTCCGAGTTCGTATCCAGGCAGATTTTTCTCGTCCATATTCAATTGTATAGCTGATTTGAGAACAATTATCGACTTGTTGGCGGTCGACCGGCAGGCCGGTGCCAGAGATTGTTTATTGCCTCCGTCAACTTATCCGTTGCGGTTGTGTCAAAAGACGCTTGCTGTAGTTCTCTACCAGCTCAGAGATGCATTTTGGTGCGGTCTCCGATGCTCTCTATCATTTACGATGCCGGTGGGCGTCGGACCGGATATGAGATTGGCGCCACCCCTGATCGACGGGCACCGCTGCTATTATAGTGATATGGAGATTGGTTTGGAGGCGGGAAAATGAAGCTCTATCTGGTCCAGCATGGCGAAGCGGTGGCAAAAGAGATTAATCCGGATCGTCCTCTCAGTGAGCGGGGAGTGCGCGATATGGAAAAAATCGCCCGGCTGCTGAGGCAGGGTGAAATCAGCGCCGGTCGCGTGCTGCACAGCGGCAAGCTCCGCGCGGAGCAGACCGCAAAGCTGTTGGCCGCAGCGATAATGCCCGGAGGCGAACCGGAATCGGTGGAGGGGATCAATCCCAATGACGATATAGCCGCCTTTGCGAAGAGGCTGAACAATCTTGATATGGATACACTGATAGCCGGTCACCTTCCCTTCATGGCGAGATTGGTCAGCTGGCTCATTACCGGCAACCGGGAACAAGAGACCCTGGCCTACCAGCCAGGCAGCGTAGTCTGTCTGCAGAGAACGGGTGAGGATAAATGGATACTGGAGTGGATGATTCGTCCGGAACTGTTGAGAGATTAGAACCTCTCTCATGATCCCGCGCTGCCGCCACCCCGGCGATTTTGGTTCATGGCACCTTCCGCCAGGGTCAGCGTAAGCGAACAGGGTGACAAAAGAACTAAGCTTTATTCCCCCCGTAACCATTTCTGCGCTGTATGGCAACCATTGCCAGCAGTGATGAGACGAACAGCCAGGCGGCTGCAGGTAAAGGAACTACCTGCGTATCCCCGGCGGCAAAATCTTGGGTCCAATAGGTTCGATACGGAATAGCAGCTGTTGGGTAAGTATCATCAAATTCCCAGACATAACCGACACCCAGGTCGTCAAAAAAAGTGCTGAGAATATTGTTACGGTGTCCGCTGCTGCCCATCCATCCCTGACCCCAGCCGTTCCAGTCGGTATCGTTCTGGCTGCTGCCCACCATGTCCCAGGATGCAAATGCGACGCCAAAGAACACTGACAGAGCCGACAGGCTGGTGGTGCCATACATCACATCCCTGGCCGCATCCAGAGCTCCCATCTGCACCGGGGTGATTCCGAGGAAATCGGAGCCGTATCCAGCGGCGATATTTTCACCCGAAGCCGAAGGCAGCGACAGGTCGTACCCGGCGGCGGCAATGCGGTCTCTCGGCTGGCTATTTAAATTAGGGCCACCCAGCGTGGTGTGGCTGAAAAAATCGTAGGTGGACATTGCCTGCGAATGGCCCAGCGCCGCATCATGCAGGCGATCATCCGCATTGAGGCTGTTCAGCGAACGAAAGCTCCGCTGCAGGTTGACGAGATTCAGAACTTCCGTTTCCCGCGGATCCCAGACTGCTGACTGGACCTGCGCCGGGACCAGCAGATAAAGCATGGTGAAGAGGCAAAACGCACCTCTCGCCAATATCTGCTGATGGCCGTATTGGTTTGTACCGCCATATGGCTTGTATCTCTTTGTCATCATTCGATTCCGGAGAAAGTGGCATCGTTTATGGAAACCAATATTGGCACTACGCAGAGCAAAATTGAAAGCGTGCGGATTCCAAACTGAGAACCAGTACGGACAATCAGGGGGAGAGTTTACTTAACGCTCTTCCCTGAATTGGATGCAGGGGCCGGGCGATGAACCTCAGGTATGCCGTCCCCGGATCTGGAATCCGACCAGACCCAGGAGAGCAGAGCCGAAGAGCCAGAAGGCGACTGGAAGCGGTACCGCAGTGATCTCGTAGCCGATCAGATCCAGGGCGCGAAGATCACGTTCTGAGACAAGAGAAATGTCACCATATGAGAGGGTTGGGTCCATGATTCCGAGGTCTAAATTGTCAGCCCAATGACTCGCCTGCTGACTCAGGCCATCTGACATCAGAATCTCATTTTGAATATCGTCGAGAATTGAGTCTGTTCCCGGAATCAGCGAACGGGGCATCATAGTGAAATCGCTGAAAGTGGCAGGGTCGGCACCCGAACCATCCTGAAAACGGAACAGATCCAATGGTTTCATCAGCACTTCGCCGGTTGTTGCTCCCTGGTCCATCAAAAACGCAATCTGATCAACCACCGAATTAAATCCCAGGATATGGCCGATCTCATGCGCTGCAACCGTCTCAAAATCCATGCTGCCCGAATTGACGCCATCGCTGTTGTCGAAATCGAACGAGAATTCCGTATTGAAGTTGATCACTCCATCCATGGCGCCAAACTGGTTGTCCAGATCCTGCACGCCAAGCGCCTTAAGATTGGCCTTACTGGCAGCCATGCCCGCCACTGAAAAGCCAGCGGGTATATCCACCTGCAGTTGACCCGCTGTAGGGAGGTAAGAGACGATCAAATCGTCCGGCTCATCCGCCGCATCTGCGACCATCATGTCTCTGATCAGACTGTATGAGTGATTGTAATAGGTAAGTTGGACCGAGGAGGCGTTACCGATGATGCTCGAACTGCCCAGATAGGTGAAATCGGAGTCGATGGTAACGGTGATGGGATCAAATATCCTCGCCTCCCACTGGGATGCAGCTCGCGCGAAGGCGGCCGAAGCAAAAGGATTAAAGCCCCCAAGCTCGTTGATAACGATATTCAGGGCAATGGCAGAGTGGGAAAAAACGAGGCAACAACCCAGTAAAGCCGAAACAGAATATTTATTTACCCTATACCTCATTATCTTTCGTACCTTTGTAAAGCGCTCTTAGATCTTGTAACAGCAATCCCGCCGAAATTCGAGTATTACGCATAGAACATCAAAACCACACGCATTTTTTGTACCCGGACATCAAAAAAGGCCACAGATATCAATTTTATCAACTATTTATAGCCATTGTTCCGGATTATCTCAAATTCTCATTTGCGGGAACTGTAAAAAAATTTGACGCATAGCACGCTTTTTGGCTCAGTCCGGAATTTTTTAAGCTCATGTGCCGGCATGATTTATCGGATGGTTCCGTACCCGTAACCTGGCCTTAAACGGTTTCCACCTGATAGATCAACCCCCGCCGCATCAACCACTTCTCCACTTCCACGGCAATGAACACTGCTGCCGCCAGCAGGAAACAGAGGACGAGTTCGATGGCATCGAGCGGCGCGGTCTTGAATACGACGTTAAACCAGGGGAGATAGATCACGGCCAGTTGTAAGGCGACCGTGCCCAGCACGGCGCCGAGCAGGGGGATATTGCTGAACAGGCCGAGTGTGAATATGGATTGCGTCTCCGATCGAATAGCCATCACGTGCGCCAATTGAGCCAGGGTCAGTGTGGTAAACACCATCGTTTGCCAGTGGCTGGAACCGTTGTGAAACGCCAATGCCTGCGCAAACAGAGATAAACCGCCAATCAACAGTCCCACCCAGATGATATGCTGCCACATGCCGTGGGCAAAAATATTCTCCTTGGGCGGCCTGGGTGGACGCCGCAGGATCCCTTTTTCGTGCGGTTCCAGCGCAAGGGCCAGACCCGGCAGGCCGTCGGTGACCAGGTTGATCCACAGGATATGTATCGGCAACAGTGGAATGGGCAGGCCAAGAAAGGGCGCCAGGAACAGGGTCCAGATTTCACCTGCATTGCTGGTCATGGTGTATTTAATGAACTTGCGGATATTGTCGAAAATGCGCCTGCCTTCGCGCACCGCCGTGACGATGGTGGCGAAGTTATCGTCCAACAGCACCATGTCGGAGGCTTCGCGCGCCACGTCTGTACCCTTGAGTCCCATGGCGATGCCGATATCGGCCTGCTTGAGTGCGGGGGCATCGTTGACGCCGTCGCCGGTCATGGCGCTGAACTCGCCGGCTTGCTGCAGCGCATTGACGATGCGAATCTTCTGTTGCGGTGAAACGCGGGCATAAACTCTTATGGCTCTGACACGCTGCCTGAACTCCTCGTCGCTGAGGTTTTCCAGCTCTTCGCCCGTCAACACTTCGCCGTTGTCGACATTGATGTGGAGTCGACGGGCGATCGCCTGTGCCGTGGCAGGATGATCGCCGGTAATCATCACCGGCGTGATGCCGGCAGTGATGCACTGTTCGACCGCCTCCAACACCTCCTCCCGGGGCGGGTCAATCAGACCCACCAGGCCAAGGAAGCGCAGTTCGCCTTCCGGCGAACCCTCATCATCGATACCGGATATCCGTGAAAATTCACGCATGGCGATGGCCAGCACGCGATAGCCCTGGATGGCGAGTTGGTTGGCTTGTTCGAGCACCGCGTCCCGGTTCAACTCCCTGATACCGAGGCTGGTCAGCATATCGCGGCATAAAGGGATCACCGTTTCCGGTGCTCCCTTGGTGAAGGCAATTGTACCATCGCCATTCCGGTGCAGGGTGGTCATACGTTTGCGCACGGGATCGAACACCCGCTCATCGATGCGGGGCAGACGGGCCTCTGCGTCAAATTTCAACAATCCGGCACGCTGCGCGGCTTCACACAGAGCGACTTCGGTGGGATCGCCCGCCAGTCGTCCATCGCTGATCAGGGCATCATTATTCAATGCCATGGCTTCGCGCAGTCGTTGCCACAGCAGATTATCTTCCACCGGCAACAGACCGGTGATGCGTGAGTCGGCATACAGCAGGTCAACGGACATTTTGTTGCGGGTCAAGGTGCCGGTTTTATCGCTGCAGATATAGGTGACCGAACCCAGGGTTTCCACTGCGGGCAGATTGCGGATGAGCGCCTTTTCCCGGCTCATCCGGCGTGCGCCGAGCGCCAGTGACACGCTGATGACCGCTGGCAGCGCTTCGGGAATCGCGGCCACGGCAAGGCTGATTGCGGTAAGAAACATCAGTACCAGCGCTTCACCGCGCAGCAGGCCGACCGCGAAAATTATGGCGCAGATCGCAAGCACGGCGATGGCGAGACGCTTGCCGAAGGCTCCGAGCCGTTTTTGCAGGGGTGTACTTCTCTCTTTCGTAGTCTGCAGCAGGCTGGCGATTCGGCCCAGTTCGGTGTTCATGCCGATTGTGGTGACTACACCGGTAGCGCGGCCGCTGTTGACCTGGGTGCCCTTGAAGGCCATGTTCAGTTTGTCACCGATCTGCAGTTTGGTCTCACCGATGGCATCACTGGATTTGGCGATGCCGATGGATTCACCCGTCAATGCCGCTTCATCGGTTTCAAGACCGGCAGATTCTATGAGCCGCAGGTCGGCCGGAATCACATTTCCGGCTTCGATGATCACCAGATCACCCGGTACCAGATCGCTCCCCGTCACACTGCTGCATTGCCCGTCCCGGATAACCTGTGCATTGGGCGCGGCCAATGACCTCAGAGCGGCGATGGCGTGCTCCGCACGATACTCCTGTGCCGCACCGAAGATGGCGTTGAGAAAGACAATGACCAGAATGGCAATTGTGTCCACCGCTTCGCCGATCAGGCCGGAGATGATAGCGGCGGCCAGCAGCACCATGATCATGAAATCGCGGAATTGATCCAGCAGCATGCGCCACAGGGGACGGTGTTTGCCTTGCCGGATTGCATTGGGTCCGTATCTGGCCTGGCGTTTCCTTACTTCTTCGCCGGTCAGGCCCTGACGCAGATCGACCTGCAGCCGCTCGGATATCTCAAAGGCTGTGAGGTTGCTCCATTGGCTCTGGGGTGCAGGACTCTGGCGGTTCATACCCCCTTATATAATCTTATCCGGGTGTAACTGCCAGTCCGGTCCATGGAGAATCCATTCGGGTGGATCGGTAGTTTCATAAGAGTGCCTTGGCCCTCACGCCTTCCGGCCTGTTGTTGCATTGTGCTGTTTCAAATCCGACGCACCCTTGCCTGCCAACTGCGCTCTCCCATCAGCGCAGTAGATTCATGCTAAGTCCGACAGGCTCCTCAAAGGCGTATCAGTGGATCAGGATAAACAGGGCGCCGTTCCCCCGCCGGATTTTCAGCAGCAGTGCGTCGCCATTGCGACCGACCGCCGCCGTCAATTCCTCCAGTGATGAGACCGGCAGCTGGTTCACCGATTCGATAATGTCATCCGCACGCAAACCGGCGGACCAGGCCGGACTGCCCCGCTTGACCTCAAGCACCTGCACTCCCGCGACCCTCCCGGCCAATGGGTGGTCGTCGCTGATGGCGCCCAGCAGCGCACCGGAGAGCTGTTTACTTACTATTTCTGCAGAGGCACTGTCGGCCAGTGGATCAGCGATCACGGCACGCAGCGTCAGTTGATTGCCATGGCGCAGCAGGCCGAGGTCGACAGCTGTACCAACGCGCAGCAGCCCGATGGCGTTGCGCAGGTCGCCGGCGTCGGCTACAGCACGGCCGTTCAGAGCGATGATCACATCGCCGCTGCGCACGCCCGCCTGTTCCGCAGCAGATCCCGGCGTTACCTGTGCGACCACCGCACCGCCTCGCCGTTGCAGTCCGAAGGCCTGTGCAAGTTGAGGCGTCAGGTCCTGAGTCACCACTCCCAGCTGGCCGCGCCTGACCTCTCCATATTGCGACAACTGCTCCATGATCAGGCTGGCCATATTGCCTGGTATCGCAAAACCGATGCCGATATTTCCCCCGGATGGCCCGACAATGGCGGTATTGACCCCGACCAGCTCTCCGTTCATGTTCACCAGTGCACCGCCTGAGTTACCGGGGTTGATCGAGGCATCGGTCTGGATGAAGTCCTCATAGCCTTCGATTCCGAGCCCCGACCGCCCCAGCGCACTGACTATGCCGTAGGTAACCGTCTGGCCCAGCCCGAACGGATTACCGATGGCAACCACAAAATCCCCCACCCGGACCTGGTCGGAGTCGGCAATCGGCAGCGCGGCCAGATTTTTTGCCTTGATGCGGATAAGCGCCAGATCGACCTCCGGATCGCTGCCCGCCACTTCGGCCGAGAACTGACGCTGATCACGCAGCGTGACGGTGATCTCGTCGGCGCCATCTATAACGTGGTGATTGGTCAGGATGTAGCCCTTCCCGGCATCCACGACCACGCCGGATCCAAGGCTCTGCTTCTGGCTCTGTCGATCCCCACCTTCCGGGATCTCGAAGAAGTGCCGGAAAAACGGATCATCCAGCAGCGGATGGCGCCTGGCCTTGGTTCTGGTACGGGTTGAGATATTGACCACCGCAGGCAGCACCTTCTCCAGCATGGGGGCAATGGTAGTTCCGCTGCCCGGTGGCGGGGACTTGGCGACTGCAGTGACCGGGCTGACACAGATCAGCAGCAGCAACAGCAGCAGGCGCTGCAGCTGTGCCGCGCCAGGGGCGGTGTCAATCAAGCTCATCTCTTTCTCTCCATTGCGTGTCGGGGATTTTCTGGAAATGCAGTCATTATCAGAGAAGTTCAAGAGCCAGCTTGGATTCAGGGCCGGATTAACGATTCGAACCAGTGTCTCCGCCGGTTTCGGGTATTCCCTAAGGCGTCCGATATCCGCCTGAAGTTTCTGCCTTCAGGTTGCAAAGGACGGGGTTCCGGCCATCCTCAGGGAGATGCCCTTTGGGTGGGCTTGTCAATGTTCATGGCGGTGTTACGCTTCTTGGCAAGGGAAACCGCCATTCCCTGCGAGGCGTGCCTTGCCCTGAACGCAGACAAGCTCACTGCATCCGCAATTATTACCTTGAAGGAGTACTGGGAGCCTGTCAGACTTAGGATTAATCTACTTCGCTGATGGGAGAGCGGCTCAAATTCCCCCAATTTTTCGTTACGTAGTCCCACTATGCGCCTAAAAATCGTGAAAATTTGATCTCACTCTCCCACCATGCTCGCTACGATCACCTAAATCCGACAGGCTCCTAGTGCTAAGCTGCTGATTGACGGGAAAGTAACAAGCGCACTGCTCGATGGAACGACTGTTTATGAGTATATGATGATGTCCGGCAGCATCCTTGAACCCACGGCAGTCGTGACCGCGTTTCTGCGGCATACCGGGCGGATACTGCTGGTTCAACGCAGCGCCAGGGTGGGATCTTACCGGGGCCATTGGTCGGCGATCAGCGGATATCTCGAAGATGCCACACCTCTGGCGCAGGCTTGCAGAGAGATCAGAGAGGAGACCGGACTGCCGGATGAGGAGGTTCACCTTGTCGCCGAAGGGGAACCCATCAGCATATCTGCACCTGAATTGAACAGCTTGTGGGAGGTACACCCTTTTCTGTTCGAAATCGATGATCCGCAGCATGTCATGTTGGATTGGGAAAATGTCGAATTCCGCTGGATTGCACCGGAGGAGATAAAGCATTATCTCACGGTACCCAAACTTGAAGAGGCACTTCAGGCCGTTCTCAAAATATCCTGATGGACGATTCGGCATTCGAAAATGCGCTGCATGAACTCCGTACCGATCGGGTGCAGGGTGCCAGCGAACTGGCGCGCCGCTGCCTGGATCTGCTGGCAGCCAGTGCGCAGGCTGTTGCGGCGAGCGAGAGTTCCGAATTGTTCGACGAGCTGGTGCGCCGGTGTGATCGCCTGATTGCCGCCCGTCCCAGTATGGCGCCTATCCATAATCTGCTGACAGCCTGGAAATCTTCCCTGACTCAGCTCGACGGCTCCTCTTTGCCGGAACTGCGCGCCGCTGCCGCCGGCAGGGCCCGGGAGGGGATCAAGAGATCGAAAAAGGCGATGGTGAAAGTGATGGAAAACGGCGCCGGGTATATAGGTTCCGGCAAGACCATCCTCACCCACAGTTTCAGTGCCACTGTGCTGGGTGTTTTTGCAAGGTTAAAAGATCGGAATATACGTGTCATCGTCACCGAATCACGGCCCCTGAACGAGGGGTATATGCTGGCCCGCCAGCTCTCCGATTGGTCTATTCCCACTCAGTTGATTACCGACGCTCAGCTTGGCCTGTTTGCAACCCAGGCCGATCTGGTACTGCTGGGAGCCGATTCACTGCTGCCGGACGGCAGTCTGGTAAACAAGGCCGGCAGTTACCTGCTGGCGCTAGCCGCACATGATAAAGGCATCCCGCTGTGTGTCTGCTGCGAAAGTTTTAAGCGCAGAAGAGCCGGGCTGGGGAAGCTTCATCTGGAAGAGATGGAGGGAGCGGAGCTGGGTACGCCGGTCCTTCCGGGGGTGAAGGTGCGCAACATCTATTTTGATGTCACCCCCGCCAGGTTGATCGACCGCTGGATCGATGAGGCGGGTGTCCACAAAACCGGCATACTCTCGGAAAGGGCTCAAGGAGTGAGCGGCCGGTGATAACAGCGTCTTGGGAGCATTTTCAGCACGCAGCCGATATCGGTGTGCGTGGTTGCGGGCGCTCGCTTGCCGAAGCGTTCGAACAGGCCGCGCTGGCTCTGACCGCGGTGGTCGTCGAGCCGGAAAGGGTCGCTGAGCGTGAGATGATAACCCTCAGCGCAACGGCCCCCGATGTTGAGCTGCTGCTGACCGAGTGGCTGAATGCGTTGATCTATGAGATGGCGACCCGCCGCATGCTGTTTGCCCGCTTTCGGGTCGAGCTGCAGGGTCTTGAGCTGCAGGGCAGAGCCTGGGGTGAGCCCATCGATATTGCACGCCATCAGCCCGCGGTGGAGATAAAGGGTGCGACTTACACAGAGTTGCATGTAGGGCAGAACGAAGACGGCTCGTGGCATGCGCAGTGCGTGGTAGACGTCTAAACTCATAGCAAAGAGAAACATCATGGAATTCAGACCCGCTGCAACCGAATCACCCTTCATCTGGCAGATCGAGCCCAGGGGGCGGATGCGGGTGCCTGCCATCGTCTATGCCGATCAGGCGCTGATCGAGGCCATGGACAGCAAGGTGTTTGAGCAGCTCAGCAATGTCGCCACACTGCCCGGAATACAGCAGGGTGCCTACGCCATGCCCGACGCGCATTGGGGATATGGTTTTCCCATCGGCGGCGTGGCTGCGTTTGATCCGGAGGAGGGTGGCGTGGTCTCGGGCGGCGGCGTCGGTTTCGATATCTCCTGCGGTGTGCGAACGCTGCACACCGGTCTGACACTGGAGCAGCTGCGCCCTCATCAAAAGGCCCTGGCCGACCTGCTTGCATCGATTATTCCGGCAGGACTGGGAAGCAGGGGCTCGATAAAACTGACGCATCGGGAGATGGACCGGATGCTCAGCGGCGGCGCGGCCTGGGCGGTGCGGCAGGGCTACGGCTGCGAGGCCGATCTGGCGCGCACCGAGGAGCACGGCTGCATGGCCGGTGCCAACCCGTCCGATGTTTCTGAAAAGGCCAAAGAGCGTCAGCGCCACGAAATGGGCACCCTGGGTTCGGGCAATCACTACCTGGAGGTGCAACTGGTTGCCAGAGTCTACGATGCCGCAGCGGCTGCGGCTTTCGATCTGAGGGAGGGTGGGACCGTGGTCAGCATCCACTGCGGATCGCGCGGTCTGGGACACCAGATCGGCACCGACTATCTCAAGCTCATGGCCACCAAAGCCGGAGAGCACGGCATCTGGCTGCCGGACCGCGAACTGGCCTGTGCGCCGATCGAATCCGGTCTCGGACGCGCTTATCTCGGGGCCATGTGTGCCGGCATCAACTGTGCGCTGGCAAACCGCCAGATCCTCACCCACCTCGCACGTCGAGTGTTCGATGACGCACTTCCGGGCACCCAACTGACACTGCTCTATGACGTTTCGCACAACACCTGCAAGCGTGAAACCCACAGTATCGACGGCAGACCGAAACAGCTGTTCGTGCATCGCAAGGGCGCAACCCGGGCACTTGGTCCCGGACACCCGGACCTGCCGGCCGGTCTGAGAGATGTCGGCCAACCGGTCATCATAGGTGGTTCAATGGGCACGGAATCGTACATATTGACCGGTACTAAAGAGAGCGAAAACCTGGCGTTCAGCTCCTCCTGTCACGGTGCCGGCCGTGCCATGAGCAGGCGCCAGGCAAGCAAAAGCTGGCAAGGCAGGAAGGTTATCGATGAGCTGGAGAGACGCGGCATTCTGATCCGCAGTCCCTCCCTGCGCGGCGTGGCCGAAGAGGCGCCTGGCGCCTACAAGGATGTCAGCCGGGTAGTAGATGCCGCCGATCATGCCGGCCTGTCGCGCAAGGTGGCGCGCCTTGAACCACTGATCTGTGTAAAAGGCTGAGTGCGGTATCAGTGCTTTGGGTCACCGGCAGCTGCGGCTTCCGATATTGTTCCGCCTGCACCGGCAATTTCTTAAACCGGTTATCCGGTTCGCGGGGGATCGTGAGCCAGCTTCAAAGTTTATGGAACTTGATCTCCCGCTTTTTCAATACTCCAGGAGTATCAGTCATGCTGAAAGTTCGTGCCATTCGGTCATTGATAAAACAGTCCACGGCTGCTTCACCGGGCAGGTTGCTGACGCTGTTGACGGCTCTATTTGTTGCTGCTCCGCTGCTCGCGCGGGAGGCTATCCTGGAAGGGGATCGCGCTGTACCCACAGAGGCGAGGAACGGCATGGTGGTCACCAGCCACTATCTGGCGACGGACGAGGCGCTGAAGGTACTGGAGCAGGGCGGCAATGCGGTGGACGCCGCCGTTACCGCAGCATTTGCGCTGGCGGTGACTCAGCCGAGGTCCGGAAATATCGGCGGCGGAGGATTCATGCTCATCTCCTTCGAGCAGAGAGATGAGGTTGTCGCCATAGACTATCGCGAGAAAGCTCCGGCTGCGGCCAGCCGCGACATGTTTCTCGGAACGGATGGCAATGTGGATGAAGCGTTGAGCCGCTATTCGCGCAAGTCGGCAGGGGTCCCCGGCACCGTGGCCGGTCTGGCGCTGGCACTGGAGAGGTATGGCACCATATCGCTGGCGAAGGCGTTGGAACCGGCGATAAGACTGGCACAGGAGGGATTCAGGGTGCCGCCCCGATTCAGTGACGGAATCGAAAACGCAGCCGATCGGATGCGGCAGCATGAGTCGAGTCGCAAGGTCTTCTTCAAGCCTGACGGCAGCAGCTACGAACCGGGGGATCTGTTTGTGCAAAAGGATCTGGCGGCGACACTGCGGCGGATCGCGGAGCAGGGCAGCAGAGGCTTCTATGAAGGCCGCACGGCCGATCTCATCGTCGAAGAGATGCAGCGCGGGGGCGGCCTGATCACGCTTGAGGATCTCAAGAGTTACCGGCCGGTTGTGCGTCGGCCGGTGCACGGCAGCTATCGGGGCTATGACATCTACTCGATGAGTCCGCCCAGCTCAGGAGGTGCCCATATCGTTCAGATCCTCAATATACTGGAGGGGTTTCCCGTTGCCTCGACGGGACACAACTCTGCGGCGACCATTCATCTGATGGCCGAGGCGATGAAGCGCGCCTATGCCGACCGCTCCAAATATCTGGGCGATTCTGATTTCGTACAGGTGCCTATCAAAGGATTGACCTCCAAGGCCTACGCGGAAAAACTGCGCGGCAGCATCAATCAGGAGAGGGCGAGCGCCAGTGCAACCCTGCTGCCGGATAATCCGGTACCCTACGAGAGCAATGAGACCACCCACTTTTCTGTTATGGACAGATTCGGCAACGCGGTCTCCAACACCTACACGATCAACTTCAGTTACGGCTCCCATATCCTGGTCGATGGCGCCGGGTTTCTGCTCAACAATGAGATGGATGACTTCAGCGCCAAGCCAGGTGTGGCGAACGCTTATGGACTGATTGGCGGTGATGCCAACAGCATTGAGCCGAACAAGCGGATGCTCAGCTCCATGTCCCCGACGATCGTTAAACGTGCCGGAAAGAACTTCCTGATCACGGGCAGTCCCGGGGGATCGCGTATAATCACCACCACGCTGCAGGTGTTGATGAATGTGATCGACCATCGTCTGAATATTCAGGCTGCGGTCAATGCACCCAGGGTGCACCATCAATGGCTGCCCGACGAGATTCGGATAGAGGAGGGTATAAGTCCGGATACGGTGCGGCTGTTGGAACAGATGGGGCACACAGTGACCCGCCGACCGGCGATGGGCGCCAGCCAGAGTATCATGGTGGATGCAGACGGTACCCTGTACGGCGGAGCGGACCCGCGCCTCAGTACCTCCTCGGCCAGGGGGTTCTGATCCAGGCGGATCTTCCCGCACCCATGTGTTGCCGATAGAAAGGACATTTCCGGTCAGCACCATCTCTGGGGCACCGGAGCATGGGAACTCACCGTTCGGTGATTATTTCACCATCCTATGGCTGGATTCAGAACAGTCTGAGTTTGTGTCAGGTTAGATTTTCTTATCTGATGTCCGACAAAAACTCGCTTGTTGAGCGGGTATGGATACTCCATAGTGCGCGCCATTGCTGCAGAGCAATAGCAGTGCAGTTGTTTTAATTGGAGTATCAAGATGAAGATCAATGCAGTAAACAGTATCCCCAACAGGCCAAACTCAACGAGCCTGATGGATTTCGATAAGATGTCCCGAATCATAGCCGCCGCCCGCGCCGAGCGCGCGAAATTTATTGCAGCTCAACTGCGCGCATTGGGCCAGCCCTGGAGGGTCGCTCACGGACTGGATGATTTCATACGCGCCAGCCGGTTGATTGGGATTGCCCGGAACAATCGGTCTGCCTATTTAAAAAGCCTGTTGCCAGCCTGGCTGCGCATGAACGGTTATAAATCAGGTGGGGCAGGTCGCCCGAAATACAGTTGATGTGAGGTAATTGCCGGGGTGCTGCGGGTGGGTCAACCAGCCGTCAGCCCCCTGTGGAGTTTGCTGAATCAGATGGGGGATCCACAAGCATACACCGCAGCGAAGAGCATACTGCCTGCAAATGAGCTGCGAGGGGATGACATCAACACATTCGAGTTAGGCACAGGCGTGCTCTATCTGCCCCTGAGTGCCTTGCGGCCAATAACAAAAAGCGTTGCACCAATGCAAACCGCAAACAGTGCTATCGATGAAGGTCCAGCCTGCACAACTGCCGCATGAGCAGAGGTTGGCATCGCTAAGAGCATGGCGATCAATGTCTCGGAATTCATCTACTGTCCCCCCATATCGCTACTGAAAAGGTTTTGTTATTTAGTCTGCAAATTTTGCTCCAACTCACTAAGTTTATGTATTTATGTGAATTGCCCAGGGTGGAACTATCGGATTAATCCGGATCTGTAAAGATTGCTGACATTAAAGAAACGCCTGGAGGGATCATAAAGGAACGAAGGTGTGGAACTCCCTCGAATCCTCATCGTCTTTAGGTTTTACTTCGGTATTGACAGAGATCAGGTAGAGCACCCTTGCCTTCACCCGGGCCCGGTCATTGGGGTTCACACACTCTGTCAGGGCGTTTCTGCTCTTATGGCGTTTTCCCAGGCGGGTGTTCCGTTCAAACAACCGCAGCTCCCGTCCTCCGCTGGTATTCATCATACGGTTGCGGAATGTGTAACCTTTCAGCAACTTTGGAGCCGACCTGCCAACGTTGCTCTCATTACTGTGCTGCGTTGTGATACGCCCATAATATTCGTTGCTCACGAAATAGAGAGTCGGATGACTCGACAGGTCTCCTGTATATCCAATAAAGTTTTCAAATGTATAAAAGTAGTCGTAAGCCGCCATTCCATGCATCCCTTTTCTCAGGCTTTGTCGAGATTCAGATCCCTAATCCACAAAAGCGCAGATATCGTTCAGGCCACCGGCCCTGGTCGCCCACCTCATCGCCTCTTTCCTGATACAGTACACCATCAAAAACTTTCTTTCCGTCAAGATATTAACCAATATTATACACGTCAAACCTGCCCGATCTCTATGCAAAAGGTGTGCATTGACTGAAGGTCCCTGGTGCACTGTACAGTGGATCCGACGGGCTGTTTTGACCATATCACTGTACCTGCATTGCGAAATAACTGACGGCGATATAACGCATCAGTTTCCCCCCGGTAACCAACACAACGAACCAAAACAGGCGAATGCGCAAAACGCCGGCAACAACGGTCAACGGATCACCGATTACCGGCACCCATGCAAAACATAGCGAGATCAGACCATACCGTTCAAAACGCTGTTCTGCCCGAACGAACTCCTCCTCTGAAATCTTCAGCCATTTTTTGATGAGCCCCAGGCTGACCCAGTAGCCCAATCCGTAATTGGTCAGGGATCCCAAGACATTGCCGGTTGTCGCGACAATGATCAATGCAATAGGTGATAATCCATTTAACAGCAGAGCACCCAAAACAATTTCAGAGCTCAACGGTAAAATTGTCGCCGCCAGAAATGCTGCAACAAATAGCCCGAAATAGCCCAGTTCGGCAAAGTATTCCATGGTTCTGCAGGCAGTAAGTTGCTATGTACCCGGAAGCCGGACCATTGACTCACACAAAGCGGTTCCAGCGGTCAGACAGCAGACACCGGCTGCCACGGCTTTTTTCCGAGGCTCCACCAACATTCAGCGCAGATACCGCGGGTAAAAGTCGGTTTTGCCCAGGGACGGGTCAGCGGGTACATAACCTGTGGAAGCGCATGCTTCTTGTTGTGTGGGGCAAAACTGAAGCATTGATATGCGGACATATGGCTGTTGCATAAGAATTTCGTTTCAGTAAAACACCACGTTGATTTGGGTCACATACTCGTCTTTGTCTGCAGTCTTGGCAATTTCCCGCGCAAATTGGCGCGCCTGGTCAAGGTCTGTCACGGTATTCAGTGGAACACGCGCCTCAACCCCTATCCTGCCCCCAAGGTAGTGCAGGGCCACACCCTCTATTTTCTCCGCGCCTGCGACATCTCTCCAGTTTGATTGCAGCCGCTCCAGCATTTCAGCGCGCATTGGCGCGTCTCCGGAGGGCGTTTCGGTTTCATCGTCTTCAGGATCGATATGCACCGTGACATCCGTTACCTCATCGATATCCTGATTCAGCCGTTTCAAAACCTCCTCTCCGATACGGTGCCCCTCGGAGACGGTAAGCGAGGGATCCACCAGTACATCGACGTCGACGAATGCGTTGCCGCCCATGCGCCGGGTGCGCAGGTCGTGCATCGCGCGTACACCGTCCACCGCCATGATTTTTTCCCGGATAGTGTCGATATCCTTCTGCTCGAGTCCGCGGTCGATCAACTCATGGACACTGCTCCATCCCAGCTCCCAGCCGATTTTGGCGATCATCACCGCCACCACCACTGAGGCCACCGCATCGAGGTAGGCCAGACCGGCCATGCTGCCGATAACGCCCACCACCACTACCACCGAAGAGACCGCGTCGCTGCGATGGTGCCAGGCGTTGGCGCGCAGCAGGCTGGAGCGCAGCTTTTTGGCGACAGCAACCGTGTAGTGGAAAAGCGCTTCTTTCACCAGTACTGAGAGAATCGCAGCCGAAAGCGCCAGCATGCCGGGCAGCAGCAGCTGCTCTGGCTCGAACAGCCGCCGCACCGCATCGTAGCCGATTCCGAAAGCCACCAGCAGAAGCAGGATGCCGAGTACCACGGTAGCCAATGTTTCGATGCGCCCGTGTCCGTAGGGATGCTCATCATCTGCATCCTTGGAGCCGTGTTTGGCAGCAACCAACACCACGACATCGGTGGCCAGATCAGAGAGGGAGTGAACGGCGTCTGCAATCAGCGCGTGGGATGAGCCCAGCCAGCCGGCAAGTAGCTTTATCACCGAAAGAGCGATATTAACCGCCGCCCCGACCAGGGTGACTTTCCGCGCATCCTGGTAACGCGCTTCGCCCTGCACACACAAGGGCTCATGCTGGATCCCGCTCACTTTTCGCTTCTCCTGATTGTCGGGTTATACCTGGCGTAGTGCATATTTCATCCACATTTTTCCGGCCCGGTATTCTACTACAGACGGCTTTTTCCCGGAGTTTAATTCTCACCACTTTGCCTGTGCCTCTTCTCCTGCCTGCGCCGAAACTCGCACCGTTTTCTGATCAGGATTCCGCTTCTGCCGGGGGCCGCTATCCAATTGCTATTGGCAGGAACGTTTAACATAATCGCGCAATGGAGAGTAACCGCATATTTATTGTCGAGGACGAACCCTCTATTGCACAAACCGTGCAGTTTACGCTGGAGGCTGAGGGGTTCGTGACTGAGCATTTTTCTACCGGCACCGGATGTCTTGCGGCGCTCGAAGGAACCCCACCATCGCTCATTCTGTTGGATGTCGGTCTCGCAGACGGCAGTGGTTTCGAGTTCTTCCGGAGAATCCGTCAGTTGACTGAAGCTCCGGTTATCTATCTGACCGCCCGTGATGCGGAGATAGACCGGGTCGTCGGGCTGGAGATGGGAGCGGATGACTACATTGTCAAACCCTTCAGCCTGCGGGAACTGGTGGCGCGCGTGCGGGCGGTATTGCGTCGCGTCGGCACTTCGGCATCCGCGGTCGCTGGCACAGCGGCTGTCTTTCAGCTGGATCCGGTGCGCAGGCGGATCCACTATCATGCACAGCTGCTGGATCTTACCTTGCACGAATACCGCCTGCTGGAAACCCTGCTCGGTCAGCCGGAGCGGGTGTTCACGCGAAGCCAGTTACTGGAGCGTGGTTGGGATGATCCCGACCACCGGCTGGAGCGCACCATCGACAGTCATATAAAAAGCCTGCGCAACAAGCTGCGGGAAATCAGGCCGGATGCAGATCCAATCTGCACCCATCGCGGCGTCGGATACTCCCTGATACCGGGTTCGTGAGCATCCGCACCCGCATTTTTGTGGTCTTTGCAATGGCGGTAGTTGCCGGATTTGCGCTGCTTGCCTACTGGATCAGCAACGATGTCAAGGATCGCTACAGCGAATCCTTTGAAGAGATCATGGTTGATACGGCCAACCTGCTTGCGGAGCTTATCACTACCGATATGAATAGCGGTGATGCCGCTTTGCACAAGTTGGATGATGCTTTCAAACGGCTTCAGCTGCGCCGTTTTTCCGCACACATCTATGAGTTGGAAAAGTCCAGTGTCGATATTCAGATTTATGTTACCGATGACAAGGGCATAGTGCTGTTTGACAGCGACGATGGACAGGCGTTGGGGGAGGACTACTCCAAGTGGCGCGATGTGCACCGCACGCTGACCGGCAGATACGGTGCCCGCGCCACGCATGTGCCCGACGAGGTGTCGGCAGGAGATCCCGCCGAGAAGCTGACTATCGCTTATGTTGCTGCGCCGATATATCAACAGGGGAAGATTACCGGTGTTGTATCGGTGGCGAAACCGAAAAGCAACATAGACCGGTTTGTGGCCAATGCAAAATCCAACCTGATGCGGGCGGTGCTGATTTCCGTGGTTATCGTGCTGCTGCTCGGGCTGATGCTCTATATCTGGGTCAGTCGGCCGCTGCAGGCCCTGGTGGATTATGCCAACAGTATCAGCCGTGGAGAGCGCCGGCAGCTGCCGCGGCTGGGGGAGAATGAGATCGGCAGGGTCGGCGAAGCCATCGAGAGCATGCGCCAGGCACTCGAAGACAAGCAATACGTCGAGCGATACCTGCAGTCATTGACGCATGAAATCAAGAGTCCATTGACCGGGATCCATGCTGCCGCTGAACTGCTGGACAGGGATCTGCCGGCAGAGAAGCGCGCGCAGTTTACCCAAACGATTCTGACGGAAACCGAACGTCTGAATGTATTTGCCAGCCGGTTGTTGCAACTGGCCGCAGTGGAGCAGCGCAGGGATATAGAGAAGCGGGAGTTGTTTGCGCTGGCAGTGCCGGTAAAGGATGTCATTGAGGCGCATGCAGTTGAATGCGAATCGCGCGGCCTGACCGTAATCCTCAATCAGACGGCAGATCAGGAGATTCACGGTGACCGCTTCCTGATCCGCCAGGCAATCGACAATCTGTTTCGCAATGCGATCGATTTTTCGCCCATGGGAGGAAAAATCACAATAGACATTCACCGGCAGGAGGGTGATTGCGTCATCGACATCACCGACGAAGGCCCCGGAATCCCCGATTATGTTGGTGAACGGGTGTTCGAGCGCTTCTTCTCCCTGCCGCGGCCGGATACGGGGCGGAAAAGCACCGGACTTGGGCTCAATTTTTCCCGGGAGATTGCTGAACTCCATAACGGCAGGCTGGTGCTCAAAAAACGAAATCCGGGGACCTGCGCCCGCCTGATACTGCCGGTCGGCAAGCCCTGAGCGTCTACACCAAATCTTCACATAATCTCCACCCCATCTCCGCAGAAAACACAGAGAACCGGCGCATACTGAAACCGTCATCAGATCCGACGGAGAAAACCCATGTGCCTTCCGATCAAGAAATACTCCCGTTTTTTTGCCGTGCTCATTGCAGTCTCATTTTTCCATTACGGACAACAGGCCGGTGCCACGGCTTCCGGCAACGAACCGCACGTGCCACTGTCGCCTTACTTCTTCATAGAGGGAGGGGATTCAGGTGTTGACCGCTTGCCGTTGAAGAAGAGCAGCGCCGATGTCAGGCTCAACGGCTTTATTGCCAGTGTGCAGCTCTCACAGATCTATCGTAACGAAGGCAGTCGGCCGATAAACGCCACCTATATTTTTCCGGGGTCAACCCGCGCGGCCGTCAACAGCATGACGATGACGATCGGCGAGCGCAGGATTGTGGCAAAAATCAAAGAGAAAGAAGAGGCGAGGAAGGAGTTCAATGCTGCCAAACAGGCTGGTAAGTCGGCATCCCTGCTATCCCAGAAAAGACCCAACGTCTTTTCCATGGAGGTCGCCAATATCATGCCGGGTGACGAAGTGACTGTGGCATTGACCTATACCGAAATTGTCACTGCCGAGGATGGTGTTTACGAGTTTGTCTATCCGGGTGTCGTCGGTCCCCGCTACGGCGGCGATGCAGCGCATGCATCCGGAGAGGTGCAGTGGATTCAGAACCCCTATCTTGCGGAAGGAGCGCAGGATCCGGTGATTTATGACATCAGTGTGAGCATGACATCGCCGCTGCCGATCAGCAGTCTGGAGTCTTCAAGTCATGAGCTCGATGTTCGTTGGAGAGACAGACAGTCGGTGCAGCTGTCGCTCAAGAGTGCGGTCAACGCCGGAAACCGCGATTTCATTCTGCATTATCGTTTGCAGGACGAGCAGATTCTGACCGGACTGACAAGATTTGAGGCGCAGGGTGATAACTATTTTCTGCTGGTGTCCGAACCGCCGCAGCGGGTGGCGCCGGACCAGATTCCCGCACGTGACTATTTCTTCATCGTCGATGTATCCGGCTCCATGTCGGGTTTCCCGCTGGACACCACCAAACAGCTTGTGTCGAATCTGCTGCGCAACCTGAAGCCGTCGGACAGGTTCAATATTCTCTTTTTCGCCGGCGGATCAGATGTGCTTTCGCCACAGCCGCTGACGGCAACACCGGAAAATATTGTGCTGGCGGAATCCATGATGAATAACCGGCAAGGCGGGGGAGGGACCGAGCTCTACCCGGCGCTGCAACGGGCGTTTGCAATGGAAAGCGATGAGAATGCATCGCGCAATATCGTGCTGGTGACGGATGGCTATATCAGCGCGGAGGATCGGGTATTTCAGCTGGTGGATGAACAGCTGCACCGCAACAACCTGTTTGCCTTTGGCATAGGCACCTCCGTCAATCGTTTCCTGGTCGAAAGCATCGCCATGGTCGGTCGTGCGGAAGCATTCGTGGTGACGAGCGGAGCGGATGCGGCGCAGAAATCCAGACAGTTCAGTGAATATATATCCGCGCCGGCCCTGACCAACATACGCGTGCAGGCAGAGGGCGTGGAGCTGTACGACATGGAGCCTGCGGGAGTGCCCGATATGCTGGCGCAGAGACCGGTTATGGTGATCGGCAAATATCGCAATGCCACCGATGGAGCGCGAATCAGCCTGACCGGTGTGAGCGGGCAGGGTGAGCAGAAGTGGTCTTTTCAGCTGAAGGAGGCCGAGGATTCGGACAGCACCCTGCCGCAATTGTGGGCCCGCAAACGTCTGGAGCGGCTGTATGTGGTTCCTGTTGAAAATGGGGAAGAGCAGCGTAAAAAGATACTGGACCTCGGCCTGAAGTACTCGTTGCTGACCCGTCATACCTCGTTTGTTGCGGTGGATGAAACCGTGCGTGATGGGGCAGTCGATGCAACGGACGTCAAGCAACCCCTGCCGCTGCCGGAAGGTGTCAGCAACAACGCGGTAGGGCGGCCCATGCCGGAACCTGAGCTGCTGTGGATGGCATTGCTGGTGCTGCTGTTCACTTACATCAAACACATCCGGGCACGGCGCCGTGCAGTTCAGGCCTGAAATGCGGCATTGGCAAACCCTCTCCTGGTGGCTGATGGTGTCGGCTATTGTGCTGCTGCTCAAGCATCACTACAGCATCGCCAGTGCGTCGGATCTCGATTGGATGTTTCGCCCGCTCTCCGTTTTGCTGGAGTGGTTCACCGGGCATACGTTCCAACGGGACAGCAACCATGAGTGGGTGAGTCAGAGTGCGGATGTGCGCATGGTGAAGTCCTGTGCAGGTATCAACTTCATGCTGATGTCGTTCATGGCCTACGCCTGGACTCTCAGGCCCGGCTGCTGTCGGGCTGTTGCTGCGCGGTCGTGGATAGCAAAAGGAGCAGTGTTGTTAGGTGCCGCCGTCATTGCCGCCTGGATGACCTCTCTGTTGGCCAACAGCCTGCGCATCATCGTTGCAATGGCGGTGACTTCCGATGGGGCCGGACTGCACAGGCTGATCGGCATGCTGATCTATGTGCCCCTGCTCTCTTTGCAGCTCGCCCTGGGTGGTCGCAGAGACAACAGGGTCGTTCTCGCCGGACCTGCCCTGTTGTACCTGCTGTTGATGGTGCTGGTTCCGTTGCTTACCGGCAATGCACTGAGTAGTCCTGCGCTCTTCCTGGAGCACCTGCGCCATGTCTCGATATCGATTGCCGTAATGTGCGGTCTTTATTATCTGTTGCGGAATATAACGCGGAGTCGATTAGTTAACCCGAATGTTGAAAAAATCATCCGTAGCCTGGATGGAGCGAAGCGGAATCCGGGATCGGAGCACAAACATAGTCTCTTTTCTACCCGGATTCCGCTTCGCTCCATCCAGGCTACAAATCACTAACGAGTAGGGCGCAATAACCGAAGGGCATTGCGCCGCATGTCAATCTTCATAGGTCAACAGCACTTCGTCCCCTCCCAACCAATCGACGGGATAGACGTCAAATGCGACCAGCCGAAGAAAGGTTGAGTATGGCCAATCGCATACCCGGGATACCACAGCCCATGCCTTACCGGTTTTATATGCACCTAATTCATATGCGCACGATAATCCGATTCACCGCGGATCAGATGTTCCCAAAACCGACATAGCAATATTCCCCGTTCGCCTCGCAACTGACGGACCCCCGAGCGTCGTTCATTTGATACATACGGCGCAATGCCCTTCGGTTATTGCGCCCTACGCGGACTTGAAATCATAAAAATGTTAGAAAGGAGGATAATGAAACTTGGACACTGCAGGGACTTTAAGAGCCAATAGTTAAGAAGGATTTCGACCCCTTGATTCCTGACGCAGAGTCGTGTGGCCGGCACGCTCAAATGGCTTCTGAATATAACTCAGGTTTACCCAGCAGGCTTGGGGGAGACCAGAACAACTGATTTGTTCCCTTCCACAGCTCCAGGCAGGAAGGTCCGCACCGGGCGGTGCGGGAAGTTGAGTTCATGAGAGCTGAGGTATACCCAAACGATCAAACTCGTGGCGGCCTGTCATGACTATTATGCAACGGCAGGAGGAGTGAAACTTTCCAGTAGAGATTGGCTCCTTCCCCTGGCCGGTTGGGTTAAAGTGGCATCTCAACCGGGATGTGAGCGTCTGGTTTAAACGCTTATGGAAAGCTTTTCATAAGCGTTTTTATGCAAAGTTATCGATTATGCAAAGCCACTGTTTACAGTGCCCACCAACCGCCGGTTAGCAGCGGTTAGTGCGCACTGCGGTGTTTCCATAATCACAGCGTCTTCAGGAAGTCGATCAATGTGTCAGGAGCCCGGTAGCGCTGAAATTTGGCGTCTGGTTCGTGAAGTCTGGCCAGAGCCCGTTCCTTCATGACTAGATCGGCCTCGATGTACTGATGGGTCGTCACCGGACTTTCGTGCCCCAGCCATAGCGCTATCACGCTGATGTCAACGCCGGCCTGCAACAAGTGCATCGCCGTTGTGTGCCGTCTATCTAGCCGGCTAGATAGGAGGCACTATGTAGTCTTCCGGACTATGTAGCGCATTTTCTTTTGGAACCTTATTTTTCTGCTGAACGCAGACGACGGACGCGACATAGTCTTGGCTCCTTCCATTTACCCCGTACAGGGGGAGGAGTCCACCGTGAAGTACATAATCAACGATCATTTGGTTTTATCGCGAGTGCCGGAAGGCCCTCTTGCGGCCTATCTGAACCCATTTGCGGAGTTATTGAGTCAACAGGGATACGCCCAGCGTTACATTCACCGGCAAGTAATGCTCGCTGCGTGCTTTAGCAGATGGATCAAACAGTCAGATGTTCAACCCCGCCGCATCGCCTCTGAACATCCGACGCGGTTTTTAAGATGTCGATATCGACGGCGACGACCGAACCAGGGGGATCGGGCCGCACTCGGGCATTTCATCGAGTTTCTCCGTCGTGAGAAGGTGATTTCCGCTGAAAAGATACCGATACGTCAACCAACGCCGGCGGAACAGTGCGCTCAGGAATACAAGCAATATCTGCGCGAGGAGCGAGTGCTGGCGGAGGCGACGATCGTCAACTACGTGCCGTTCATTGACCGGTTCCTCAACGACCGTTTCGGCGCTGGGCCGGTAAAGCTGTCGAGTCTGCGTGCGACGGATGTTATCGGGTTTGTCCAACGACAGGCGCCTCAGCTGCAGTTAAAGCGCGCGAAGCTCCTCACGACCGCGCTGCGCTCGTTTTTGCAGTACGCACGCTACCGCGGAGCGATCCAATTGGATTTGGCCACTGTCGTCCCGTGCGTGGCGAACTGGTCGATGCCCTCGATTCCCCGAGGGATTGCGACCGATCAAGTACGCCGACTGCTCAGTCAAATCGATCGCCGCACTGCAGTTGGGCGGCGCGACGATGCGATCCTGCTGTTACTCGCCCGGCTGGGGTTGCGTTCTGGGGAAGTGGCCTTCCTGGAACTCGAGGATATTGACTGGAAAGCCGGCTGTTTGAGCGTACACGGCAAGAGCGGTCGTCGGACCCAACTTCCCTTGCCGAAGGAGGTCGGCGAAGCGATCGTGGCCTATCTGCGCGATGGAAGACCGCAATCCACCAGTCGCCGGGTATTCTTGCGCGCCAGAGCCCCCGTTCGGGGTTTTCTGACCCAGTGCGCGGTCGGATCGATTGTTCGACATGCGATCCTGCGTGCTGGGATCGAGGCGCCCACTACCGGGGCGCACCAGTTTCGCCATGCACTGGCCACGCAGATGTTACGTCAAGGGGCCTCCCTCGCACAGATCGGCGAACTGTTAGGTCACAAAAGCCCCGAGACGACGAAGATCTATACCAAGGTCGATCTCGATGCGCTGCGCACACTCGCCTTGCCGTGGCCAGGAGGTGTGCGATGAATACGCTACGACAAGCCGTCCAGGAGTACCTTGCCATGCGACGTAGCCTCGGCTTCAAGCTACAGCACGCTGGGCCGGCGCTGCTTGACTTCGTTAGCTTCCTCGAGCAGCACCGCGCCTCCTATATCACGCTCCGATTGGCACTTGCTTGGGCAACACAACCCTCGGGCGGACAACCCGATACGCGGGCGGCACAGCGTTTGAGCTTCGTGCGCCTGTTTGCGCGCTATCGAAGCGCCACTGACCCGCGGACTCAGATTCCTCCTGCGGGGGTGTTGCCGTTCCGGCCCAAGCGCGCGCGACCCTACCTATACTCTGAGCAGGAGGTTCAGCAGCTACTGCGTGCCACGCTCGACAGGCCACTCTCGCCACGTCACCGCAAGCGCTGTGCCTTGTTGCCGTGGGTCTACTATTGTCTATTCGGACTGCTCAGCGTCTCGGGGTTACGGTTAAGTGAAGCGCGTAATCTCAGGGTTGAAGATGTCGATCTGAAGGCCGGGGTATTAACGATTCGCGGCGCCAAGTTCGGGAAGGACCGATTGGTGCCATTGCATGCTTCGACCTGCACGGTGCTCGCCGACTATCTTGTCCGACGCCAGCGTCATTGGGCAGGGCGACCCGTATCCTCGTATTTGTTCGTCTCCAGTTGGGGCAATCGGCTCGATAGCGGACAGATTCACCGGGCCTTCTATGCGGTGTCGCGACAGATCGGTTTACGCGGTGCTGCCGATAGTCATGGACCGCGTCTCCATGATCTGAGGCATCGATTCGCTACCACCACGTTACTCAATTGGTACCGATCCCATCAGGAGCCCGAGCGCTTACTACCCCTTTTGAGCGCATTTCTCGGCCATGTGCATGTTTCCGATACACAATGGTACTTGAGCGCCTCACCGGAGCTGATGCGCGAGGCGATGGCGCGGCTCGAACAACACTGGGAGCAGCGGTCATGACCGCCACTATCAGCCTGGCTCCGCTTTTGGAGCGCTTCTTCACGCAGCGGCTGATGCAGGAGCGCCAGGTCAGCCCCCACACGATCTGCTCTTACCGCGACACCTTTCGTCTGTTCCTGAAGTTTACGCAGCAGCGTCTGCACAAACCGCCGTCGGCGCTGTTGTTCGAGGAGATCGATGCGCCGTTGATCGTGGCGTTTCTCGATCATTTGGAGAAGAACCGCGGGCTGAGCGTTCGCAGCCGTAATCTACGCCTCACTGCGATTCGATCGTTCTTTCGCTACATCGCCTACGAACTCCCGACTCATTCGGCCCAAATCCAGCGCGTGCTTACCATTCCCAGTAAGCGTTTCACCCGCACCTTGGTGCGCTTCCTGACACGTGCAGAAGTCGATGCGTTGCTCGACGCGCCTGATCGTCATACCTGGTTCGGGCGGCGCGACCATGCCTTCATCATGATGGCGGTGCAAACCGGTCTGCGTCTGTCCGAGATCACCGGGGTGAAACGCGATGACCTTATGCTCGGAACGGGCGCGCATGTTCGGGTGATCGGCAAAGGCCGCAAGGAGCGCTGCACGCCGTTGGCGAAGCCGACGGTCGCCGTACTCAAGGGTTGGTTGCGTGAGCCCTCAAAGGGCCAGGCGCGCCTGCTGTTTCCGAACGTCAAGGGCGAGCGTTTGAGTGTTCACGGGGTGAAATACATGCTTAACAAGCATACTGCCACCGCAACCAAAGTGTGTCCGTCGCTTAAGGAGAAACGCGTCACTGTCCATCTGCTTCGGCACACCATGGCACTGGAGATGTTGCAAGCAGGCGTGGACCGCGCCGTTATTGCGCTCTGGTTAGGCCATGAAAGCGTTGAGACCACGCAGATCTATCTGGAGGCCACACTCGCTATGAAAGAGCAAGCACTTGCCAAGACCACACCACCGCAGGGAAGCCCAGCACGCTTCCGAGCAGATGATCGGCTTATGAGCTTCCTCAACAGTTTATAGCACCCGGTAACTATGTAGCGTGGCTGGTCGCGTCTGTGCACTTTCCGATCGGTAAATTCCGACGCATTCTACAGCTCCGTCCACGTCACCCTACATAGTTCGGGAGGCTACATAGTGGCGGATGACGTGTGGCGAGACATGACGCTTTGCCAGATCTGGTTGGTCTCGGGTAGCGGTGTGTACCGCCAGGGCCAACCGAAGGGCAGCATTGGTGCGCGTCATTGCGTGCCCGTTTCGGTTAGGCAGCAACGGTGATTCCGTGTCGAGCTGAGGATTTTGCTTCAACCAGGCTCGGACTGCCTTGACCGTTGAGCGCCACAGCGGGACGCTACGCTGCTTGCGGCCCTTGCCATGCAGATGAACACAAGCTGCACGATCCTCCAGAACCACGTCGCCAACCTTGATCCTGGTGATCTCGGACACGCGCGCGCCCGTATTATAGAGCATCAAGAAAAGCACACGGTCACGCCGGCCGATCTGTGTTTCATCCGGCGCGTCAATCACGGCCAGCATTTCCTCGCGGGACAGATAGCTGAACATTGGGCGCTCGAAACGCTTCACGGGTACGCCGAGCGCGTGCTCGACAACCTGAAGCGACGACACATCCCGACGGCCCGCAAACTTCAGAAATGACCGTAGCGCAGCCAACCTCGCGTTACGACTGCGCACACAATTGTGGCGCTCCTGTTCGAGATGATTGAGGAAAGCTGTAATCAGGCTTGGTGTCATATCTGAGAGCGTGATTGCAATAGTCGACTTTTCCAGCCAGGACTGGGCAAACTCGAGGAATAGTACAAAAGCGTCTCGGTAAGCCGCGATGGTCTGTGGACTGAGCGCCCGCTGTTGGGTCAGGTACTCGGCAAAATACGTCTGTACGAGCGTAGCGAACGACGGAGGCGTCTTGGAAGAATTACTCATCGTCGGCTCCTGCGAGATCGGCAAAGTGCTCGAATTTGCCACCGGCCAGCGCCATCAGCTCCGGAACCGCCGATAGATACCAGTACGTACAGGAGATCTTGGTGTGCCCCAGGTAGGTCGATAGTGCCAACATCATCTGGTCGACATCGGCGCCTTCGCTGTGCCAGCGCATCAAGCGTCTGACGGCAAAGGTATGTCGCAGATCATGAAGGCGTGGCGCGGCATGAGCGCCCCGATTGACCCAGTCGAGGCTATCGCGCAGGGTATTAAAAACCCGATGTACCTGTCGATCACCAAGCGGTTCTCCCAACCACTTGCCCCGAGTTCCCATGAAGAACGGAATGTTGGCCGTCGTCGGTACATGCCGTTTTCGCTGCCGACGGTAGCGCGCCAGCGCTTCGAGTGTGCTGGTGTGTAATGGCAACTGGCGCGATTTGGCAAACTTGGTCTGCCGCACGATCAGAATCCCGCTTTTGAGATCGACATCAGCATCCTGCAGGTGAATGGCTTCAGAAACACGCAGTCCGGTCGACGCCATCAGCCCAAACAAGGTTTCGAAAGTCGCAGGACGCAAGCTGCCGCGTGGCCCGAGTTGACGGGCAGCTGCCAAGAGTTCGACGATTTCCTCCTCAGCGTAGATGTGGGGTGCCATACGACGAGGTTCTGGGCCGAAGATCAACGCCTCGGGCATCTCGGTTTGCGGCTCAAACTGTTGCAGGTAGCGGATGAAACGACGCAGTACCGCCATCCGGCGAAACCAGGTTTCCGGTGTTCCAAGCCCCCCTTTACCTGTTCTCACCCAATCAGCCATCAACTCAACCGTCAATGGTCCGTGGTGATGCCTATCGGCGACATATTTCGCAAAGTCGGCCAGTAGCGTGTCGAGCGAGCGCAACTGGAATCCAAACCTACGACGCTCACTGAGGTAGTCGTCGACTCTCGCCTGCAAACCAATGTACGCGCTCATGATTCACTCCCAGGCCACGGAAGCGGCACCGTCGAGAGTTTCGGCGTGTCCAGCTTGGCATAGATCAGAGTTGTGTTCAGTGAACGGTGGCGGAGAAGATCAGCGACTTCCTTGAGGGAGCTACCGTTCTCCACAAGACGGCAGGCCAGGGTATGACGCAGTGCATGCGATCCGGAACGCGGCAGACCGCTGCGCCGACAGGCACGTGTGATCACTTTTTGGACTGCACACGAAGTGATGGGCTGATCTCGCGATCCCAGACGACGAACAAAAATGGCAGAGTTGGAAGACGGCGGACGCTCGTGCTGTAGATAGTCTGCAAGCGCCTGCCCGGTCTCGACCGGCAAGGGCAGAATGTCCTGTCGGAGCGACTTTGTACTCCGCAGCGTCACCATACCGGTGCACCAGTCAATATCACCAATCGTCAGACCGGCGATTTCTCCGGCTCGCAGTCCCAAGTCTAAGGCACAGCGGACGATCGCATACCCGCGCTTCGGCCACCGCCGGACGAATCTAAAAGAATCCAGGAGTTGCTCAACCTCCTCCGCCTTCAGAGCGTGCGGCAAGGTCGCCAGCCTCCAATGTGCCGGTGACAAAATTATTGCGGTCAGTCCATCGATATGATCGCCGCAAGCCCTTCGGTAGCGGAGGTAGCTTCGAATCCCCGAGGCTAATAGGGATGCATTGGAAGGTGTACGGCGAGCGTCCAACTGGCTCGCGAGGAACTGGCGCAAATCGGCGGGGCGCAGTTTAGATGGATCGACGGCGCCATCTGTGAACTTCCAATGCAGCAAGCAACCTGCGACACGCTTGTAGTTGCGACGTGTTTCCGGTGCCAGTCCACGCACATTATTCAGGTGCTCATCGTAGCACCGTAATTCTTCGTCAATGTGATCTGTGGATACAGAAAAAGCCCATTTGATAGGAGTGGGTCGGTTGGTATTGGCGTTCATTGTGGTCTCCTGAAGTGGAGCTGCCACTTCACGAAAACCACGAGATTATGTCTAGAACTCCACCGAGTTAACGGCTGCAAAACCCTTTTATGCCTACCCCTATAGGTTCACTACGGAAATTCCTTTCCATAATCGATAACTTTGCATAAAAACGCATTGCGGACTTTGAAGGGGTTGGCAATGCCAGGAGACGACACCGTACGGACAGAGCGACGTGCCCTTCGAGATAATCAGCTTTCTCATACCTACCTCGAATAGAAAAATTGAATTCGCCGAGGGTGACTATTCTTCGAATTGATAACACTGCTAATCACTAGCAATTGAAGTAATGTATATACCTTTTCAATACTCCGATGATCTGCAGGTAACTACTTGATAGCTATACCTCTTCTCCAGTTAACCCCAGCTGGTTTGTCAGAATATTTTACAGCTTTACACAATTTTTTTTCCATGCACTTTTGAAGTGTTTGAATGTCTTGGGATTTAATTTCTAGGCATAATTTATGCTGTATAAAAACCGATTCGAGAAGGATAGTCCTGATCGATCATTTCGAAAGGAATCTCATATGCTCAATACACTGGTCGATCGGGTGTCAGTGCTGAAGAAAGCGCTTTCGGTTTCTAAAAATACAGAGGAAATCAACATCGACATGACTGGTAGGAAAAAACAATCGACAGCCTGTATGGCAAACGGTGGGTTGATCACGCTACTCTGGCTGTCGTCGATGATGCCGGCTTCTGCCGCTTATGAAGCACGAATCGACACCGTTTATTCTAATATGGGTGGGTTCAGCACCAACCTCCAATGTCACACTGGAGGGCCTACTAGCTACACTGCATACGGTGGCCCAAATTGTTCCGGTGGGACATCTTCAACCGGGTCCGATCCATTTGTCAGCTTTTCGCAGTCGTCGGCTTCTAGTTCCACATCGGTCAGCGCTGATCTTTACACCGGAGAACTCAAATTGAACCTGTCCGAGTTTTCGAGCGGTGTTGCCAGCTTCTCGGACGTCTTACACCTGAATGTTCCTGGCCTCGGCCCGAATGACAAGACCACGATAGCCTTCGAACTGGATGTTGATGGCACCTATGCACGGTCGACCGGACAGGATATAGGACAGGCCACTTTCCACTTCAACTCGGTCAGCGGACTAAACACCACCGGTCTTGTCGACCAAGTCAATGGAGGGGTGGGATACAGGACGAGTTCCGGAAGCAATACCGTGAACTCAACATCGATACCGGAAGTCTTCATCAACTTCGGCACCTTCGGCGATTGGCAGCAACTATCAACGGATCGATTCCTTGCAACAATCGATGTGCTGGGATCCGATCCGACAGTGATTTTTACCATGACCCTAACTGCCGCGGGCCCGGCAGATTTCTCGCATACAGCGGGAGTTTCTCTGTCACTACCTACGGGCGCGACTTTTACTTCTGATTCAACAGTGTTTCTCTCACAGGTACCAACCAACTCTGTTCCCGAACCGACCACACTCGCATTGGTGGGCCTCGGTCTAGCCGGTATTGGCTACAGTCGGCGACGCAGACACAGTAAGAAAGCTGCATAAGCAGTAACCCGAAGCTTACAATAACCCTGCTATGGTCTGCCCTGGCGGGGTTTGTTTATTAGTGTTTGGTGTAAGTCAGCAATCGCTGAATAGCGGTCATTACTTGGGTGAGTACTGACCTCCGACAGAGTGTCATTTCTGTTCATTCACTTATTCTGATAAACAGACATGCTCGATCACTGCGCAACCTGCAACAGCAAAGAGTCCTCATCGCAGCTTGCGCCTTTCACTCTTCGTGGCATACCCCAACTGCAACTTTCCCTTTCCGAACCGGTCCGCGACACGATCCAGGGTTTCCAGCAGGCGATCGTCTTTTTCTCTTTTTTGCGGCGGTTCAAAGAGGTCTGCCTGCGTTGGCTCGGAATCGGGCTGCTGCCAGTCGCTGATACCCACACCGATGAGCCGTACCGGCTTGCGCGGCAGCTTGCCGTGCAGGAACAGTCTCCAAGCCTCTCTTAGGATCACCCGCTCGTCGTGGGTTGGAACGGTGAGCCTATGCTGGCGGGTGTGGGTCTCGAAGCCAGCGAAGCGGATCTTCAGCGTCACCACAGAACCGGACAGTTGCTCCCTGCGTGCCGTTGCGGCGACTTTGGCGGTCAACCGACGCAAGACAGCATGCAGGGTCTCCTGGTCCAGCAGGTCCTCCTCGAAGGTGGTCTCCCTGGAGATGCTTTTTCGGCCCCGGCCGGGTACCACCTCCGCCGAGGCGATGCCAAGCGCCTGCTGGTGAAAGTTTGCCGCGGCTCTCTTCCCCAACTGCACTTCCAGGTAACTCAGTGGCAGGGAACGCAGCTGCGCCACGGTCTTGATCCCGAGGCGTGAGAAGATTTTCTCGGTCTGGCGGCCCAGACCGCGCAGGCTTGCCACCGGCATGGGTGACAGAAACGCCGGCACCTGCTCCGGGTGGACCACCGTTAGCCCATCGGGCTTCCGGTATTCCGACCCGAGTTTTGCGATGAGCCGGTTCGGCCCTATGCCCACCGAGACGGTGAGCCCGGTACCCTCGAGGATGCGACGCTTGATCTCCCGGCCAATGGTCTCCGGTGATCCGATCAGTCGCTCCAGTCCGGTCAGATCCAGATAGGCCTCATCGACCGAAACGGGTTCAACCATCGGAGTAATGGTTTCCAGGATCCGGAATATATCCCGGGAGACTCGGCTATATCTGGCCATGTCGGGAGGCAGATAGATCGCATCCGGGCAGCGGCGGTAGGCCTCGGCAATGGGCATGGCCGAGTGGATGCCGAATTTGCGGGCGGCATAGTTTGCCGCTGCCACCACACCGCGATGGCCGGGCAGGGCACCGACCACCAGGGGACGGCCGCGGTACTCAGGGTGGTCGCGCGCCTCAACACTGGCGTAGAAGGCGTCCAGATCGGCATGTCCCACCCAGTGTTGTTTAGGTGCGGGTTGTGTCATGCAATACCGATTCGCGAGTGCAGACTCGATTGATTTGCAGTACCTGGTGCTATCCTACCATCAGGTGTGTCCCGCGCACATGTGCAAGCACTTTTTTCAATCGGCTCGGCTCCCGGATGACGGCGGGATTCGCACCCACATGAGTGCGCCCATGCTGCGCACGCAAAAAAAAGGGGCACCTAAGTGCCCCCAATGGGATTGCAAACTGAACGTTTCTTACTCTTTTGCCTGTTTCATTCAGTAGACGTCGTGCTGCGTGTTGTAGACATTGAACTTGCCGGTCGGTGTAATCAGACGCGGGTCTTTGATAACCTGCTTCAGCCCGCGGGTTTTATCATCGACCACCACGATCGCGGATTTCTGCTCCTTGCCGTTCCACACGGAGAACCAGACCTCGTCGCCCGCCTTGTTGTACTCCGGCTGCACCACACGCTTCGGGCCTTCGCCCAGATCCGCCCACTCCCCGATGGGCAGTGTCTCGAACCCCTTGTCAAGATTCGCCAGATCGAACACCGAGATGGATTGGCTGATGTTGTCGGCAGGATTGAGCGGCGTATCGACCCAGAGATTGTGTGACTTGGGATGGGTTTTCAAAAACAGAGAACCGCCGCCCTGGCCTTTGAGAGTCCGTACTACCGTCCATGCACTCTTTCCTTCGCCGGTTGCAATCAGTGAGATGGTATCGTCGCCGAGGTGGCTGGTGGCCCAGACGTCGCCATATACAGGATCGGTGAAGTTGGCTCCCCGTCCCGGGTGTGGAATCTGCCCCACATCCACCAGCTTCACCAGCTTCCCCTCCTTTGAATCAATGACCGCGATTTGATTCGACTTGTTGGCCGCCGACATGAAATAGCGATGTGTCTTCTCCCAGCCACCGTCGTGCAGGAATGGCGCGGCATCTATCGAGGTGATCTTGAGGTTGTTGAAATCGCTGTAATCCACCAGCAGCACCTTGCCGGTCTCTTTTACGTTGATCATGAACTCGGGCTTTTCATGTGAAGAGACTATGGCCGCGACCCTTGGCTCGGGGTGGTACTCCTGGGTATCCACCGTGAGTCCGCGGGTCGATACCAACTTCATCGGCTCCAATGTATCGCCCTGCATAACGACGAACTGCGGTGGCCAGTAGGTGCCGGCTACCGCGAACTTGTCTTCGTAGCCCTTGAATTTGGAGGTCTCCACCGAGCGTGCTTCCAGCCCGACTTTGATCTCGGCCACATTCTGCGGCGGATTCATCCACAGGTCGATCAGATTGATTCTGGCATCGCGGCCGATGACGTAGAGATAGCGTCCAGAAGATGAGATGCGAGAAATATGCACCGCATAGCCGGTCTTGATTACTTCGACGATTTTCTTGGTGTCGCCGTCGATGAGTGCGATCTCGCCGCTGTCCCGCAGCGTGACCGAAAATAGGTTGTCGAGATTCAGGTTGTTCAATTTTTTCGTCGGACGCTGATCCGGGGCGACACTGACCTTCCAGGTGCCTTTCATCTCCTTCAGGCCCCACTCCGGCGGAACCGGCGGCTCGTGCTGCAGATACTTGGCCATCATATCGATCTCGGCTTCGCTGAGTTGACCGGAAGTGCCCCAGTTGGGCATGCCCGCCGGGGATCCGTAGGTGATGAAGTTCTTCAGGTATGCGGTACCGCGCTTGCGTGTGATATCTGTGGTCAGCGGTTTACCGGTGGCACCCTTACGCAATACGCCGTGGCAGCCGGCACAACGCTCAAAAAATATTTTCTTTGACTGTTCCATCTCAGCATCGGTGAGAGCGATCTCCGGATCCACACCTGGAGCGGTCACGAAATCTGCGTCAATACCGGAGGGAGCGCCTTCGTAGCGGGTTTCTGTTTCCGCCAGCTGCTTTTTCGTTGCGCCTGCCTGAATTACTTCCTGTGCACTGAAAAAAGCCGCGACATCTAGCACGTCCTGGTCATTCAGCTGGGCGGCCATGGGCGTCATCAGCGGATTCTTTCGTTCGCCTGCTCTGAAGGCTGTAAGTTGTTTGATCAGGTACAGTTCCTTCTGTCCGGCGAGGTTGGGATACTCGGGATTGAGGCTCTGCCCGTTGGGACCATGGCAGCCGAAACAGAGTGCTGCCCGCTGTTTTCCCCGCTCCGGGTCGCCGGCTGCCTGAACCAGGCCTATATGAGTCGCTATGATCAGCAAAACGATGACGCCAAGTCTCTGCATTTTTATCTCCCCTTTGGATTTATATGACAGTTCTAATGGTTAACCCACGATTACTCCTGAATGAAAACATCCCGTTGAATACTGCTGACAGAAAAGGAAACAGTGCCGTTGTCAGGAGGTGAATTAAGCTTGTGAAGCTCCCATCAGTAGTGATGGTTTGATCCTGACTGGATGAACGGCGGAAAGTATAGGAGAGGTGTGTTTAATCAACTAACGAAAAATTTCGATGCGCAATATCGGCATTGTCGATAGTGACAAATGTCAATATTCACTATTTGAATAGAAGACAGGATGGTAAGTGTAGGGTTCAGTGCTATCTGTGAAAATTGAAAGTGTTCGGTCAACGATCCACCGGCGCCAAGCGGGGGTGTCGATGCAATGGGATTTACAGTCTCTCGCGGCGATCTTCTTCAATCCCCAGCGTACGCAGTCCCTCCAGTGCTTTGAGAATGTGCGGCTCCTGACGGTCGAGCGGGTAAACCATATAGACCGGTAGCGTGATCAGCGGGCTGTCCTCGACGAGAAACAGCTGCCCATTCTCGATGAAGCGGTGTACCAGACGAATCGGGCAGTAGGCTGAGCCGCCATGATTACTGATCAGCTGCAGTGCAAGCCAACCGATATTGACCCGCGTCGCGGAGGTGTCGACATCGGGAAACCGGGCGGCGAACTGCGCCAGAAATTCAGGACCCCAATCCACATGTACATAGCTTGAACTGGCATCCTGCCAGCGGCCACGCGGATCACTGGTAACCAACACGAGCTCTTCGCCAAACAGGTAGTCGGTGGCCAGCGAGGGACGGCTCTCCGCTGTATACATCACGCCTATATCGATATTGTCCCGCATCAGGCCCTGTGTGATCTCCTCTTCAAATCCGATCTCCAGGCGCAGGGAGACATAGGGTGCGTTTGCGCGCATCCACTCGACCCAGATCGGCAGAAATCCGTCCCATAGCGCGATGCGGCCGCTCAGTGTCAATCCGGCTGTGAATTCACTGGACAATCCCACATCGTGCATTGCCTGTTCCAGTGTACGGACCAGCGTTTTGGCATGGCGCAGAAAGCGTTTACCGGCTGCAGTCAACTCGGCTCCGCCGGGTCCGCGTCGAAACAGCGATGTACCCAGCTGCTGCTCCAATGTCTTGATGCGGGCACTGACGGTCGACTGGGTGATATGCAGTCTTTCGGCAGCACCGATGAAATTGCCGGTCGCCGCGACGGCGAGAAAGGTGCGGGCAAGCTGAATGTCCATGATCGGCGAATCGGTTGTCCAATTGGATTGACCCGACCATCATATCGAAAAAGTCGATATTGAATGTCAATTTATTTCGTTAGATAACAATACGCGCATCTAATATTCTGGCATCCGCTGTCTGTGCGAAATGGCTTCGACAGCACGTGACAAGGTCCTGGATTGTCATGATTATTCCGGAATGCCGGGGGAGTGGAGAGAGATGAGCGCAACCAAGAGGGCACAATTTGCAACGGATGAGGAGGGCTACCTGATCGATCCCGCGGACTGGGACGAGTCGATAGCCCTCGAGTTGGCGGAAAGTGAGCAGTTGACCCTCGATGATGACCACTGGCGGGTCATACGCTTCATGCGCAGTTACTATGATGAGCATCGGGTTATCGCGGACGCCAGGTTTGTGATCAAGCACCTGGCTGATGAGGCGGGCTATGGAAAAGAGGCCAAGGGATTGCTGTTCCGGCTTTTCCCATACGGTTATGTAAAGCAGGCATGCAGGATAGCCGGCATGAGACGACCCAGGGCATGGAGTACCGGGTGAGGATCTGCCCAAACCGGCCTCCCGCGAACAAGACCAATCAAGTGACTATTTCCGTGCCTTGCTTTGATAGGGCAGCGGCGTGACCAGCCGCACCAGCAGCACCACTGAGCGCGCCTGCAGTGGATACTTTTCATTGGAGTGGAAGAAGCGGTTGTCATCACGTTTACCCGTGCTGTAACTGGTATCGATCAGGACCTGCCAGCGGGCGTGCTGTGGTTCCGACGGAAGGGAGAAGTCGATATTTTCGTGATGGGCATTCAGCAGCATTATCATGGTGTCGTCTTCAACCGGGCGGCCGCGTTCGTCATAATCCTCGATGGCATTGCCGGCAAGCAGCAGCCCGAGACAGCGGGCGAATGACTGCTGCCATTCGCGTTTGGTCATTTCGCGGCCTGAGGTTGCCAGCCAGCTGATCTCCTTGGCGGCGACACCGACGATGTCACTGCCCTGAAAGAAATGCCTCCGCCTGAACGCAGGATGCTGTTTACGCAAACTTATCAGCAAGCTCATAAACTGCTGCAGATCACGCGCCTCTCTGTCCAGCGACCAATCGATCCAGGTCAGGCTGCTGTCGTGGCAATAGGTATTGTTGTTGCCCAGCTGAGTGCGGCCCATCTCATCGCCGGCGAGCAGCATCGGGACGCCTTGCGATAACAGCAGGGTGGTAAGAAAGTTTCTTTTCTGTTGCTCACGCAGGCGGCGGATGTGCAGATTATTGGTCGGTCCTTCGGTGCCGCAGTTCCAGTTGATGTTATTGCTTTCACCGTCGCGATTGTCTTCCAGATTGGCATCATTCCGCTTGGTCTGGTAGCTGACCAGATCGTGCAAGGTAAAGCCGTCATGACAGGTCACAAAGTTGATGCTGGCATAGGGCCTGCGGCCGCCATGTTCGTAGAGGTCGCTGGAGCCGGTAAGGCGGTAGGCAAGCTCGCCTATGATGCCGCCGTCGCCTTTCCAGTAGGCACGCACAGAATCCCGATAGCGTCCGTTCCATTCCGTCCAGCCGATCGGAAAGTTGCCGACCTGGTAACCCCCTTCCCCAAGGTCCCAGGGTTCGGCAATCAACTTGACCTGCGACAACACGGGATCCTGGTGAATAATGTCGAAGAACGCCCCCAGCCGGTCCACCGCATGCAGTTCACGCGCCAGCGCCGAGGCGAGGTCGAAGCGGAAGCCATCGACATGCATTTCAAGCACCCAGTACCGCAGGCTGTCCATGATCAACTGGAGTACACGGGGATGGCGCATATTGAGTGTGTTGCCGCAGCCGGTATAGTCGCGGTAATAACGCGGGTTGTTGGAGTCCAGCCGGTAGTAAGCGGCGTTGTCGATGCCGCGGAAACATAGCGTAGGTCCCAGATGGTTACCCTCGGCGGTATGGTTGTAAACCACGTCGAGAATCACCTCGATGCCCGCCGAGTGCAATCGCTTGACCATGGTCTTGAAATCCTTGACATTGCCGCTTGCCGAATAGCGCATGTCAGGTGCGAAGAAGCCGATCGAGTTGTAACCCCAATAGTTGCGCAGTCCCTTCTCCACCAAATGCCGGTCATCGACAAAAGTGTGAATAGGCATAAGTTCAACCGCGGTGATGCCGAGGCTGTGGAAGTAGTCTATAGCCGGCGCCGAGGCGAGGCCGGAATAGGTGCCGCGCAGCTCGCGGGGGATCTCCGGGTGTTGGTATGAAAAGCCTTTGACGTGCAGTTCATAAATGATGGTTTCATGCCATGGCGTACGCAGCGGCGCATCGTCACCCCAGGTGAAGGCCTGATCGATGACCGCGCACTTGGGCATGCCGTCGGCACTGTCGCGTTTGTCCGGTATCAGATCGCTTTTACCGTGTCCGATGCGGTATCCGAACATCGCATCGTGCCATCGAATATGCCCCGTGATGTGCTTTGCATAGGGGTCCAATAACAGTTTGTTGGGGTTGAAACGGTGGCCGCGTTCGGGGTCATAGGGTCCGGAAACACGATAGCCGTACAAGGTGCCCGGGCGTGCCTCCGGCAGATAGCAATGCCATACCTGGTCAGTGCGCCATAGAATCGGAATGGCATCGAGCACGCGCCGTCCCCGGGAGTCGAAGATGCACAGCTCAACACCTTCCGCATGTTCCGAGAATAGTGCGAAATTTACCCCTTCACCATCCCAGGTGGCACCCAGTGGATAGGGTTTTCCGGGCCATACCGCCATTTTATTTCGCTTCATTGGGGCACCATACGGATCCATTGACAAGGTTGTTGTCCGAAGGTCCGCCCGAGGCTGACCAACGTGCACGTCTTAAAAGAATTTAGCAGGCAGCTATACCACTTGATTGTTACCAGCAGGTTATACGCTAAATCAAAGGTGTTCAAAACAGGGCGGTCGCCGGACGCTCGTTACATAACCCCGCAAGGTTGAAAGCATGAAGAGATGGTGCGCAGGAATACAATTCTTTGAAAGATGGCATCAGGGTCTATCGGGCTTCAACACGGTCGACTGCATTCATGCAATAACGACAGGGAGTGTTCCTGGCGATCAGAAAACCCCTTTCGTGTTAAGGAAGGCTGCCAGCTGCTTGTCGCTGGTCGCGATGTGCCTGAAAGCCCAGGCTTCGAGGTCGAGCTCTATAGCGAAAGGAATCAGTACGTCGCCTTCGCGAAACCGCTGCAGCAGCCGGCCGACATCTTCCAGCAATGCTTCATGCTCTTTCCGGTGCTGTTCGTAGTCAGGGTAGGCGTGCCGCGTCATCAGGGTCTCTTCGGTGTCGAAATGCATCCGGGTAAAGCCGACCAGCTCCTCCAGAGCATGGCTCACGACACTTTTACCCCGGGAGGAGGTCATGGCCTGGTGCAGGTTATCCACGAGAGCGATCAGCCTTTGGTGTTGACTGTCCAGTTCCGCCACGTTGATGATGGCTGTTTTATCCCAGGAGATCATCTCATGTCACCGATGTTATAAGGCTCTTACTGCGGCGTTCTTCTCCCGCCTTTGCAACCGGCCGCCGCAGATCTGAATTAAAACCACAAGTTTTGTTCTGATTGAATATCAATGCATCTCTTCAGTGAGATGATACTTCGCATTCGGGTTGCGGGGCAACGAAAAACCTGGGTGCTACTCTGGGGATCAGGCGTGTTCTGTATGGGTTGACTGAAAGCTTGCGGGCTTTGCAGTACACTACACAGACTATCCGGATTAGGCCAATACCAGCTGTATGAAACTATTTATCTCACGTATCGCCATGGTCTGTATGCTTGCGGCCGGCACTGGTGCATTTCCCGCCAATTCGTTGATCAGTGAGGAGACTGGCGAATTACTGGCCGCATTGGTGCGGGCATCCTTGGAATATGACCTCTACAATGCCCGCTGCAGGGGAAATGCCGCCTCGACAAAAACCGAGGACAGCAATCGGCTTTTTCTTTCCAAATACCGGCTAACCGTAAATCAGGTGATCAGTCTCTATATCGGAAAAGATGACCGCGCCGAAAGAGCCGCCATGGAGCAGGGGTTTCTGCAGAAGCTGAGTCTGCTGGGCGGCTGCGATATGGCCAAAAAGAAAAAGTTGAAAAAAGAGTTGGATGAGACTTACCGGCGGTTGTCGGAGCAGATATCAAGCCTGCCCTGATCTAAATCAGACTCAGCAAGGCTACGGCCAGGATTGCCGCAGCCACGAACAGACCAACCTCCACCAGCATGATGATCGGTGATTTAGCCTCTTCTCTATCGGATTCAAATCGCATTTGCAGCTCCTTGTTTACGGATGGTTGTTTTCCGTCTGACAAAAGTAGCCGGTAAGCGTTACAGGGTGATTAAGCGGATATTGCATGCCGGACAGATGTGACCGGCTTTCTGCATCATGCATTTGCACGCAGCATCCCTAAGATTTTCCCGATGGAAAAGCATCGGCAGACATACCGAAATTGCCTGATTTTGAAGCTGCGGTCACTCCTGGTTTGACTCCAATCCCGGAAGATGGAGGGCCTGTCCAAAGAAAATTATTGGCAGGTATAAAAAATTAACATGGAATGCAAAATCGGTAGTATAGTTAACAGGTTGTCCTTAGTAATTGAAGAAAAACCTTATTGATTCTGTGTTTGCAGGGAGAGTGGACACCTGAGGTTTCCGGTAACCGGGTCAACGACCGGAGGTTTCATTCAGCAATCGTTGCAAGGGCCGGTGGTGGGAGTGGTTGCCCGATGCACTGATAGAGTTCCATGCAGTATGAGGACGAGATAGATGGCAGATCATGAAATCCGAACGATACGACTCGATGAAAACGAGGATTTCTCGGATACACAATCGTACGGCCAGCGCATTGTCACGCCTGTTCGCTTCTCCACCGATCCCCGGGATATTGGCTGGGTCAGAGAGAACATACCCTGCCAGACAGCATGCCCCGCAGATACCAACGTTCCGGCCTATATACGGACCATCATGGAACAGCGCTATGGCCGCTCCTACGAGTTGAACCGGCTGGCCAACGTGCTGCCTGGGGTGCTGGGGCGGATATGTTCGAGGCCCTGTGAAGCGGCCTGCCGACATGGCTGGCCAGGCAATGGCGAACCGGTTGCGATCTGTCACCTGAAGCGTGCAGCCGCAGATCACAAGCAGTTGGGCCACCGCATCACGGAAAATCTGTACACCCCCACCGGAAAGAAAATCGCGATAGTGGGGGCGGGGCCGGCCGGGCTCGCTGCAGCTCATGATCTGACCACGCTGGGGCACGACGTCACTATTTTCGAGCGGGAGAAACGTCCCGGCGGCATGCTCTCCTACGGTATACCTGAGTTTCGTCTGCCAAGAGATCTGCTGCAGGTGGAGATTCACAACGCCATTCGCCTGGGCGTGGATCTGAAAACTGGTGTCAGCATCGGCAGCGGTGAGAATGATGTCAAAGTCACCAGCCTGTTGCGGGAGTATGATGCCGTGCTGCTTGCAACCGGCTGTGCATCAGCGATTCCTCTGCCGCTGCGCAACATCGAGTCAGGTGTGGATATCTCCGCCAGCGTCGGCAATGTGGAGAACGGCCTGGATTTTCTGATGGAGCTCCACCGTGGCGAGAAAAAGCAGGTCGGCAAGCGGGTTGCTGTGGTCGGCGCAGGCTTTACTGCACTGGACTGCGCGCGGGTGGCCAAAAGACTGGGTGCGGAGGAGGTGACCATCCATATCCGTACGACTGAGGAGTATATTCCCGTCACCAAGGACGAAATTCATGAAGCGAAGCGTGAAGGTGTCAGTATTCACGGCCTGCGTACCCCGGTTGAACTGCTGTTAGATGAAGCAGGCGGATTCCGCGGTGTGAAGTTTGTGCAAAACCGCCTGGGCGGCTGGCGCAGCGGCGGACGGCGCCAGGCCATTCCGATCGAAGGGTCCGAGTTTGACGAGCCGTGCGACACTTTGTTGATCGCCATCGGACAGAGGACCGTTACAGATATCCTCGACGTCCAGGTCGATCTGGATCGCTGGGGCAATGTCCGGTTGGGCGAAGATGGAATGACCTCTGTTCCCGGACTCTTCTCTGCCGGCGATTTCGTCAACGGGGCGAGTACGGTGGTTGAAGCGGTGGGCCATGCACGCAATCTTTCGGTGAAGATGGACGCCTGGTTGATGGGCCGGGTACGGCGCAAAAAAGTGGTGAAGATATCTTCCGTGGACGAGCCGCTGAGACAGCGCTCCTATGACTTCATTCCGCGCCAGGAGATGCCCACTGAGCCGCTCAGCGAACGTATTCAGTCCGGAAGCAGGGAGGTGGAGACCGGATATGACCTTAAGCTGGGTCTGGAGGAGGCGAAACGCTGTTATCTCTGCTACCACAAATATGAGATAGACGTCGACAACTGCACCTACTGCCGGGCCTGCATCGAGGTGGCGCCGCGAAACTGCATCAAGATGGTGGAGGGTGTGGAGATCAAGCAGGACGGAACCTACGGTGCGCTGCAGGAGGCCAGTGAGTGGGACAAGGTGGGTGCGATCTGGGTGGACAATAACGAGTGCATTCGGTGCGGGGCCTGTTTCAAGGTCTGTCCAACCAAATGTATCTCGATAACCCGTAACGAGATTTTTTACCAGGATCTTTGACCATGGGCTCGACTCAGCATTACGTGATCATAGGCAACGGCGTCGCCGGCAACGAGGCCGCCTTCCATCTGCGCCAACGCGATCCGGAGAGCCGTATCACCATTATCACGGCTGGCCGGCTTCTGTTTTACAGCCGTTATGAACTACCCCGCCTGTTTCACGAAAACTGCGATTGGCGCGACTTTCTTGTGCATCCGGTTGAATACTATGTGGACAACCGCATCAATGTGCGGAGAAACAGTTTCGTGACCCATGTGGATGCGGACCGGAAAAAACTGATGCTGGCCCACAAGGAGGAGATACATTATAGCCAGCTTCTGGTAGCCAGCGGCGGTGCATCCTACCTGCCTGCGGAACTGGATGAGTTTGCACCTCTGCTCAATGGCTTCAATCTCTATTCATCCGCCTGTAAGGTGCGGGACATCCTCCCCCAGAAGGGGAAGGTGGTGATGCTGGGCGGCGACGTTCTCGGTCTGGATCTTGCGCGCAATCTGGTCAGTGACGGTTACCAGGTGGTTCTGGTGACGACGGAACAGACCTTCTGGCCGCATCGGGTCGAGTCGGACGAAAGAGCGCTTTTCATCGGCGCACTCAGGGATATGGGGGTGGAGGTGATCGAGGGTGTCAAGATAGAACGGATAGAGCAGGGGGCACCCGGCATGTCGGCAAGGCATATCCAGTTTGACAACGGACGCGAAATATTCGCCGATGTGGTGATGCCTTTTCTGGGGCTGCTGCCGGCGGCTGATTTTATGATGGGATCGGGTGTCGATTTCGAACGCGGCCTACTGGTCAGCACCAATCTGCGCACCACCGATCAGAATATCTGGGCTGCCGGTGATGTGTGTCAGATCTGGTCGCCTGAAGAGAATCAGTACCGCTTCTACTACGGCTGGAAGAACGTCAAGAAGATGGGCGAGATCGCGGCAAAAAATATGACCGGAGAGGATATTCACTGGGAGACGGCTACCGATCAGAAACTCTTCATCGATAAGAACCGGCAGCTGATTTCCCCCTATTGGGAACACGACTAGAGTGTGGCAATGAAAGAGACAGATATCCAACTGATGTTCTGTGGCTCAGCGGGCGACGGCACCATTGCTGTGGGTGATATATTCAAACGAGCGATGGCGAAAGCGGGATACAAGGTCATCGCTTTTGATATCTACCCTCCCGAGATCCGCGGATTCGGCAAATGTATTTCGCGGGTACGGGTAACTTCCAGACAGGCTTATTCTCTGAAGCAGGAGTCCGATCTGCTGGTTTCTCTGAACGACAGTTACGCAATTCCCCATGTGCCCGAGGTCAGGGACTTTGGCAGCGTGATCTATGATAACGCACCGATAACTTCGATGGCTGAGGGTGAGCACATCTCGGGGCATCTGCTTCCGGGGCAGCTTCCCTACGGATTACGCATCCGTGAGATCAGCGATCAGACCACGGGCGGATCAAAGTCGAAGAATATCGTTGCGCTGGGTTATCTGGCCGGCCTGCTGGGTATAAAGCAGGAGCCTTTCCACCAGATAATCGGAGACAAGTTCAGGCACAAAGGTTCTGCTATCAGCGAATCTAACCTGCTGGCCTTCGATACAGCTTATGCGGAAGGTGCCTCCACCTTTCGACTGGACTTTATCGAGCTGGGTGCGCCAGAGCGTCAGGAGATCGGCAGCAAGGTACAGATGATGACGGGTAACGCAGCGGTGGTGCGCGGTTGCCTGGATGCCGGACTGGACTGTTTTTTCGGCTATCCAATCACGCCGGCGACCTCTATCATGGAACGTCTTGCCACCGAGTTGCCCAGGCGCGGCGGGCGTCTGCTGCAGACCGAAGATGAGATTTCTGCGATTGCCGCGACGATCGGTGCGGGTTATGCCGGGGTAAGGGCCGCCACCGCCACTTCGGGCCCCGGACTGGCACTGATGGTGGAGATGCTGGGCCTTGGTGTTATCGGGGAAGTGCCGGCGGTGATTTTCTGTTCGCAGCGGGGTGGACCCTCCACAGGCATGCCGACCAAGACGGAACAGTCCGATCTGCATCTGGCGGTGTACGGTGGTGCCGGGGATGCCCAGCGTATCGTGCTTGCCCCCACCAACGTTGAAGGTGCTTACCGGTGTGCCGGCAAAGCGTTCGAAATGGCGGAGAAATACCAGACTCCGGTTATTGTTCTGCTGGATCTCTACCTCTCCAACCGTTACGAGACCGTATTGCTGCCGCGTCAGAATCCGTTTGAGGCAGACAGTGTCAAGCATCGCAGCAATGTGGAACGTGGTGTGCCCTATAAAAGATTTGCGTTTACCGATGACAGTGTCAGCCCCAGAACCATCCCCGGCGAGGAGGGCGGCATTCACGTCATTACCGGTCTGGAACACAACGAGCTTGGCAGGCCTAATGACCAATCCGACATGCATACCAGAATGAGTGAGAAGCGGCATAAGAAACTGCTTGCGGCGCTCGATCACCCTGGGATTACCATTCACAAGCGCTTTGGCGATCAGGGCCGGGTCGATGTCGGGATCCTGGGTTGGGGTTCCACCGTCGGTGAGATTCTGGAGGCTATGCTGATGGCGCAGGCCGAGGGTATCAGCTGTTCGGTTATGAAGGTGGTGATGCTGTCACCGCTGCCGAATGAGCCGATCCGCAGTTTTTTTGACGACTGCGCCGAGGTCCTGATCCCCGAGCTGAACTATGAAGGCCAGTTTGCCAATTTGGTGGCGTCGGCGGTCTCCAAGCCCTTTACCCGACTTAACCGGGTTCCGGGTGTGCCGATGCAGGTCGCAGATATTCTGGAGCAGATAAGGCGGCTCGCCGGGCGCGCCAAATCGTCCAACGCAGCGTGAAAGCGTCTGTCTGCGGAAACAGTTTTAAAATAATTTACCAATAGAGGCCAGATCCATGGGCAATCTCCGACAACCGGTCTACCTGGAAGAAAAACTGAAGCAGGTGCGTGAAAGCGGACGCCTCGACATCCGTTCCAAGGCGCTTCCCACCTGGTGCCCCGGCTGCGGCTATTTCAGTATTGTCGATGGGGTGGCGATGGCGATCAACAAACTGCAGATCAGCCAGAAGGATGTCACCATTGTTTCCGGCATCGGCTGCGCCTCGCGTTTCCCGTTTTTTCTGGATACGTATGGATTTCATACGCTTCATGGTCGTACACTGCCGGTTGCAACTGGAATCAAGGTGGCCAATGACAGACTCACCGTACTGGCCGTCGGTGGTGATGGTGATGCCTTTGCTATCGGCGGGGCGCACATTCCCCATGCCGCCAGGCGCAATGTGGATATTACCTACCTGGTTTTCGACAACGGTATCTACGGTCTTACCAAGGGACAGACTTCACCCACTTCGGTACTTGGCTTCACCACCAGCACCTCACCCTATAAGAATCAAGATCAGCCTCTGAATCCGCTGTTGATGATGCTGTCGTACGGCACCAGCTGGGTCGGTCAGAGTTACGCCGGTGATCCAAGGCATCTGAGCGAGATGATCACCCAGGCCATGGCGCATAGAGGATTTTCCTACCTGCATATCCTGTCACCCTGCGTTACTTTCGATAAAACCTCCAGGACCTATATCAACCTGAAGGCGCAGGTGCGCTGGCTGCCGGACGATCATGACAGTTCCGACAAGATGGCTGCGATGAAATATGCAATGGATACGGATAATCCTCCGATCGGGCTGTTCTATAAAGAGTCTCGGCCAACCCTGGCTGACAATCTTGATCTGGTTATCGAGAGCGCCCGGGGACGGGGAGCACGTGCAACCGTTTGACAGGTTCTCTGTACAGGGTTAATACCCTCTTCCGGAAAAGTTCACCGGCGCAGCCATTTAAACTACAATAGCGCGCCATGATATTCGAATGGATCTATAGCCCCGAAGCCTGGCTGGCTCTGCTGACGTTAACCGCGTTGGAAATTGTGCTGGGCATCGATAATATAATTTTTATTTCGATACTGGTTGGCCGCCTGCCCGAAGAGCAGCGCCAGCGGGCGAGGCTGCAGGGTCTTGCACTGGCGATGATCACCCGTATTGCACTGCTGTTGTCACTGGCCTGGGTAATGCGGTTGACAAGCCCACTGTTTATTCTTCTCGCTCAGGAGATATCCGGACGCGATCTGATTCTTATAATTGGCGGGTTATTTCTGCTGTACAAAAGCAGTCAGGAGATCTGGGAGAATCTGGAAGGAGCGGAGCACGAAGAGGAAGGCGCATCGATACAGCCGAGCAGCTTCCTGGCGGTACTGGGACAAATCGCGGTGCTGGACATTATCTTTTCCCTCGATTCGGTGATTACCGCAGTCGGTATGGCCAGGGATGTTCCGGTCATGGTGATAGCCATTGTTATTGCGGTCGGTGTAATGATGTTCGCTGCCAAGGGCATAGGCGAATTTGTTGATCGCCACCCCAGTATAAAAATGCTGGCGCTGAGCTTTCTCACCCTGGTCGGGGTGGCTCTGATAGGGGAAGGCCTGGATATGCATATCCCCAAAGGTTATATCTATTTCGCAATGGCGTTTTCGGTTACCGTTGAAATGATCAATATTCGAGTGCGCCGTAAAAGCAGGCCGGTTCATCTGAACAAACCCTCGCAGGTCAGAGAAGCCGATTGAGCTTTTCTATCCCGAAGATTTCATGAATTTGCGCCGATATCGTGCAGTATATTGGTTCCACAAGGAAATATCCGAAGAAGTGGCGTATCAGTGACTTCGGCAGACTGAGGAAATATTTCTTGTGGAATCAAGAGACAAGCGAGATCAAGCATAATTCACGAAAGATTCGGGCTATAACTTGGCCACACAATTTTTCTTCAGTTTTTATCGATATTCGGTTCTGTTTGCCAATATACAGGACCGGGAGAACATTGGAGCGGCGTTATGAATCAGATTCTTTACAAAGGGATTGCAACGGCACTGTTACTGCCGGTGTCTCTGATTTTTGGATGTAGCGACAACAAAGCGCCGGCACACGTGCAGGAGCGCGCGAAGGCAGAACGGCTTTTCGATACCCAGCGCTCTGCGCTGGAGCAGGCCAAAGAAGCAGCTGCTTCTATCGGACAGCGTAATCAACGTTTTCCGGAGAAAGCGAAGGATATAGATTGAAATGAAAACCTTTGCCGATTTGATCAGGGAGTGTGAAAGCCAGATCGAAGAGATATTCCCCTGGGATCTGGAAGAGCAGATGGCGGAAGGCAGGGATATGCTGGTCCTTGATGTACGCGAACCATATGAGTTCGATGTCATGCGCATAGCGGATTCGATCAATGTTCCGCGCGGTGTGCTGGAATCCGCTGCCGAGTGGGATTATGAGGAGACAGAGCCGGAGTTGGTCAATGCCAGGGAGCGCTATGTGGTGGTAGTCTGCCGGTCGGGCAACCGAAGTGTTCTGGCAGCCGCAACGCTGACTTTGATGGGTTTTAAAAAAGTGGTCAATCTGAAGACGGGATTGCGCGGGTGGAACGATTATGAGTTGCCGTTGGTGGACCAATCTTATCTGCCGGTGACACTTGAGGAGGGTGATGCTTATCTTGCCAATAAAGTCCTGCGTGAACAGCGTCGGCCGACCGCACGGTGACGGTGTCGGGTGAAAAGCAGGCACAGCAAACCTGTGATATCCTGCCTGCTAAATAATGGTATCGGCTGAAATCAGGTATTCAGGGCCTGTTAACACTAATCGAATAGCTACTGCCGGAAGTGCTTTTTTCGATTGCAACGCAAAAGGAGAGCAGTTTGGTTGTGCCAAATAAACGACTGATAACGCGGTTAAGCGAAACAGGAGTTCCGGCCCTTCGGGTTGTGCCTGAAAATCTGCCACTCGGCGTTGCTCGTTGCTCATTTGGCATGACCAAACCACGCGCCTTGCGCCTTGATTGGCATATTTTCGGGCGCAACAGTAACCATTCGATTAGTGTTAACAGGCCCTAGCATGATGCAGGTATTGCTGATCGATGATCATGCCCTGTTCAGGATTGGCCTGCAGGAACTGCTGGAACGGCGGGGTATACATGTTATCGCTGCGTTGGGCGATTGCCTTGAAGGGATTCGCCAAGCCGCTCTTTCTCATCCTGACGTGGTACTGCTGGACATGAGAATGCCAGGTATGAGTGGTATCGAAGTGCTCGAAGAGCTGCGCGCCCGTAAACTTAATATGCCTATTGCAATGCTCACTACAAGCAGGGAGGAGAACGACGTCATCGATTCCCTACAGAGTGGTGCTCAGGGTTACCTGCTGAAGGACATGGAGCCGGATGAACTGATTACTGCGCTGCGTGACATAGTCGGCGGCAATACTGTGGTGGCCAAGGAGTTGACGGGCATTCTCGCCAAGGCGGTGCAGGGGGAGACTGAACCGACCTCCAGCGGCAACAGATTCTCAGATCTTACCCCCCGAGAGCGGGAGATCCTTTGCCATCTGGCAGCCGGTCAGAGCAACAAGGTGATTGCGCGAAACCTGGGCATCTCGGATGGCACCGTGAAATTGCATGTCAAGTCGATACTGCGCAAGCTCCAGGTGCACTCCCGGGTGGAGGCCGCGGTTATCGCGGTGGAACAGAATCTGTGCCCGCGGGAGACGGCCGGGTAGTTTTCAGGAGAGGGGCTAGCGGTACTGGCGCAGATACCACCACTCAAAAATCCGTTTAAGCCAATGGAACAGACGCATTTGAGGAAGAACGATATTGAACTTCTGGGTGCGCGCCACCAGGCTGCCGGTAGTCTGACTGTCAACGATACATATCAGTTCAACATTGAAGCTCTTTGAAGGCGCACGGCCCTGCAGTTCAGCATTCAGATTTTCCGCTGCGGCCATGGCCTGCAGGTCCGCCATATGTGCCTGCTTTGGCATCCACTCCGGGCCTGGGAAACTGCCCGAATCACCAGCGACGTAGACTCTATCCATACCCTCTACCCGGCACATGCCATCAGCCAGAATCAGACCGCCCTCGGAGCGCGGAAGATCGGTATTGTCAAACCACTCGTTGCCTGTCATTCCCGGCATGAAAAGAGTCAGGTGGGCGTCGAATTCACCGCCCTCGGTAATCACCGATTTTTCCGTAAAACCCTTTAATTTAAAGCCGAGATGGGTTTCGATGCCGCGCTTTTTCATCTCTTTGAGCAGTCCTTCTGCCGCTTTCGGACCGAGTCGCTGGCCGGGAGTCGGCGCTGGCGTGAAAAAGACCAGCTTTATCAGCTTGCGGCGGCCATCGAGTCTGAGCGATTGGTCTATCCCGAACAGGAACTCAAACATGGGGCCGCCCCGCATAGCCGATGGCTCCTTAGGGTTGCCGGAGAAACCAACTGCGATAGTACCGCTTTTCAGTTGACGCAACCGGTCGCGAATCTTGACTGCGGCGGCAATACCTTCGCATGGCGTGATAACGTGCTCGATGCCGGGAAGATTCTTGATGAAGCGGCCGCCGGAACAGATGATGAGCCCGTCATTTTTGATTTCACCGCGGTCCGTGACAAGCGTGCGGCCTCCCTCCTTCAGTCCGGTGGCGGAACCTTTGCGGTAGTTGACCCGATTGCGCTGAAAGAAGCTTCCAAGCGGGATTATCAGATCATCGGGTTGGCGCAGACCGGAGGGGATCCAGATAGTACCCGGGTAATATACGAACTCCGGACTGGGGGCGACCAGTGTGATCTCAATCCGTGGATTGGCAGCACGCAGTTTCCTGACCGCGGTAAGCGCGGCGAACCCAGCGCCAACGATGGTTACTCGTTTCATCGAATCCCCTCAAAAATGCCCTGTCCGCCAACAGGCCGGCAAATCAAGATTAATTTATCTAACCTTAATATCGGTCGAGGACGAACGCAACAAACAAAAGGGGGGGTGAATTGTGTGGATCCAGTGGATATCATCTGCGCTTGATTGGTGTCCGTCCGGAAACGGCGGGCACTGGCCTGGCGCATGAATGTGCCGGCATATTAAAAGACGATAAGTCTTTGCAAAAGAAGAAACATCCCATGGATGGGTGTTTCCGGACGCTAACCAATTACCGCCCCAGGTTCACAACTATCGATGAGTGCGCTTTTACTGCAGGATCTCCGAAAAACCTACCGCAACGGTTTTGCAGCGCTCAAGGGCATAGATCTGGAGGTGGCGCCGGGGGATTTCTTTGCGCTGCTTGGCCCGAACGGCGCGGGCAAATCCACGGCCATCGGCATTGTCAGTTCATTGGTGAACAAATCCTCGGGCCGGGTAGAGGTTTTCGGACTGGATCTGGATCTGGATCCGGAGGGTGTGAAAAGTTGCATAGGGCTGGTTCCCCAGGAGTTCAATTTCAACCAGTGGGAACCGGTGGCGGAAATCGTGGTGAATCAGGCGGGGTTCTACGGCATACCCCGTAAACAGGCCTGGATAAGAGCCGAGGAGAGCCTGCGGCAGCTGGAGCTCTGGGACAGGCGCCGGGAGCAGGCTATGTCACTTTCAGGCGGCATGAAACGAAGGCTTATGATCGCCCGGGCGCTGGTGCATAAGCCCAGACTTCTGATTCTGGATGAGCCCACGGCCGGGGTCGATATTGAAATACGTCGTTCCATGTGGTCGTTTCTTACCGAAATCAACCGTCAGGGGACAACCATCATTCTGACCACCCATTACCTGGAGGAGGCGGAGAGCTTGTGCCGCAACATCGCGATTATCAATCAGGGCCGCATTGCCGAGCACAGCAGTATGAAGAAGCTTCTCAACCAGCTGCACAACGAGGCTTTCGTGCTTAGCATCGAACAGGATCTGACAGGAATTGATCAGCTGGGAGGGTATCAATGGCAGAGGCTGGATGAACATACCCTGGAAGTGGAGGTGAGCAGAGGTCAGAGCATCAATGGTCTTTTTCAGACGCTTGCCCAACACGGCCTTGAGGTGACCAGTATGCGTAACAAGCAGAACCGTCTGGAGCAGTTGTTTATCGGGATGGTGAATGCCAGCCGGAGGGGAGAGGCAAAATGACCCGCTTCAGCCGCTACCGCATCGCATTTCAGGCTATCCTGACCAAAGAGATTCTGCGCTTCAGCCGCATCTGGATTCAGACACTGCTGCCGCCTGCGATCACCACCATGCTCTATTTCATTATATTCGGCAATCTTATTGGTCAGCGTATCGGCAAAATGGACGGTGTGCGCTACATCGACTTCATTGTGCCGGGCCTGATTCTGATGGCGGTAATCACCAACTCTTACTCCAACGTGGTCTCATCTTTTTTCAGCAGCAAATATCAGCGTCATGTGGAGGAGCTGCTGATTTCACCCGTGCCCAGTTGGGTGATTCTTAGCGGCTATGTTGCCGGTGGTGTGGCGCGGGGCGTACTGGTGGGGATTGTGGTGACCTGCGTCTCCCTTTTTTTCAGCGACCTGGACATTCGCAGCTACGGTTGGACACTGGCTGTATTCGTGTTGACTTCAATTCTGTTTGCGCTCGGTGGATTCATCAATGCGGTCTATGCCAAGAGCTTCGATGATATCTCCATTATCCCCACTTTTGTGCTGACTCCATTGACCTACCTTGGAGGCGTCTTCTACTCAATATCCTTACTGCCCGAGGTATGGCAGAAAATCTCCCTCGCTAATCCGGTTTTGTATATGGTCAATGCATTTCGTTACGGGTTGCTCGGTGTAACCGATATTCCGATTGGGGTCGCGCTCGCCATTATTCTGCTGTTTATCGCAGGGCTCACCGCTTTCAGTCTCCACCTGTTGAATCACGGCGTGGGTATCAAGAGCTGAACGGCTGCTGATGAACCCCCCTTCTGTTTGAACAGCTGATTACGGATCCATGTCAGTTTTATTTACACTCCCCTTACATGGAGTATGATGTGTTCATTTAACTAATTGATATCAATGTAGATAATTATATTGGTATCCAAATTGCAGAGTTAGCGACAAAAAGAATATGCGGGAGATCAGAAAGGCGTAGCAAAGCGGAAAAAGTTGCTTCTGATGCAGGATGCACCGGCCGCGTGGTTCTCGCTTTTGTTGATCCTGAAAATTTGAATTCTTGGGACGGTTGGCAGGGAGTAGGCGCTCGAGAATATAAACAACAATAAAGATGCTGTAATATTGTATAAACCCAGTTTTGCTGGGTTTTTTGTTTGTGTTGTCGGAGTTCACTGTTTTGACGGCAGCATCCATCCACCTGACCCAAGCATAGGCCCGATCCCAATAGACGATCATCTGCACTCGTCAGACAGGGAGTATGTGAAACAATAAGTCGCTCAATGTAATATGGCGTTATTTTGGGCAATCCGGTGTTGTCCTTAATGATCTCGATCCACAGAATTGTTTTCGATGAACAAGGATCTCTGCCATGAATAAGATCGTTACCGCTGATCAGGCGGTTGCCTGTATCCAGAATGGAGATACCGTTGCCACAAGTGGTTTCGTCGGAACCGGTTTTCCGGAAGCACTTGCCATTGCACTTGAAAAGCGCTTTGTGGATAGCGGAAAGCCCGGCAGGTTGACGCTGGTTTACGGTGCGGGACAGGGTGATGGCGGGGAGCGGGGAGTAAATCACTTTGGTCATGACGGCATGATCAAACGGGTTATCGGTGGGCACTGGGGATTGGCGCCCAAACTGGGCAGGCTGGCACATGAAGACAGGATCGAAGCCTATAATCTCCCGCAGGGAGTGATTACCCACCTCTATCGGGATATTGCCGCAGGCAAGCCTGGCACAATCACCCATGTCGGATTACATACGTTTGTTGATCCAAGGTATGAGGGGGGGAAGATTAATGCTTCTGCCGTGGAGGATCTTGTTGAGTTAATCAATATCCATGACACAGAGTATCTTCTCTACAAAGCGTTTCCGATAAATATTGCGCTGCTGCGGGGTACCACTGCCGATCTGCACGGTAATGTCACCATGGAACGCGAGGCATTGACATTGGAGGTGCTTGCGATTGCGCAGGCAGTGAAAAACAGCGGCGGTAAAGTGCTGGTGCAGGTGGAACGGATCACCCAGAGGCACCATCTATCGCCCCAGCTGGTCCGTTTGCCGGGTATTCTGGTGGATTACGTGGTCGTGTCAGAGTCGGAGCACCATCAGCAAACCTTCGCAGAAACCTACAATCCCGCTTACACGGGTGAGATTGAAAGCCCGGCTGAAAGCATACCGTCACTGGCCCTGAATGCGCGCAAGATCATCGGCAGACGGGCGGCTATGGAGCTGGAATCTGGCGCTGTGGTAAATCTCGGCATCGGCATGCCGGAGGCAGTCGCGTCGGTAGCTCACGAAGAGTCGATTCTTGACCGGGTAACCTTAACCGTGGAGCCGGGCGGAATCGGTGGCGTACCCGCAGGCGGTCTCAGTTTCGGCTCTGTCGCCAATCCTGAAGCGATTATCGATCAGCCATCACAGTTTGACTTTTACGATGGCGGCGGTCTGGATCAGGCGTTTCTTGGCCTGGCAGAAGCCGATACCCATGGAAATGTCAATGTAAGCCGATTCGGCAGCCGCATGCCAGGCGCAGGCGGATTTATCAACATCAGCCAGACTGCGAAGAAGGTCTATTTTCTGGGAACCTTCACCTCTGGAGGCTATGAGATACGGATCAACGACGGAAAGCTGGATATACATAACGAGGGTCACAGCCGCACCTTTGTGGAGCAGGTCCAGCACCTCACTTATAACGGCCGATACTGCCTGGGCCGCGGACAACAGGTGATGTTCATCACCGAACGGGCGGTTTTTCGTCTCACCCCGGTTGGGTTGGAGTTGATCGAGATAGCTCCCGGCGTTGATTTGCAGAGGTTTGTACTTGACCAGATGTCGTTCCCGCCACAAATCAGCAGTAGTCTGAAAGAGATGGATCAAAGGATTTTCAGGAGTGCGCTTATGGGGCTGTCAGCAGGGTACAATAGCAGATGAATCATTATCAGTTTACGACACCCTCCTTAGAGAAGAGGTGATTCGGTTTTTGGATCTCCACACATTGCCATGTTCTTACATGTCATGGGGTGAAACATAGAGGGAAAAGACAATGCCAGATCCCATTATCATTGGTCAGGGCAGCCAGCCCGTATCACTGCTGCCGAAAATGGCAAACCGCCACGGCTTGATAGCGGGCGCCACCGGCACCGGGAAGACGATTACACTGCAAGGATTGGCCGAAGAGTTCAGCCGCATGGGCGTGCCGGTATTCCTTTCGGATGTGAAGGGGGATCTGTCCGGCATCAGCCAGCCCGGTACTGCTCATCCGAAGATTCAGGAACGGGTGGAACATATTGGATTGACAGATTTTCAGTTCCAGGGCTTTCCGGTCACATTCTGGGATGTCTATGGCCAGCAGGGTCATCCGGTCCGCGCCACCATCACCGATATGGGGCCGCTCCTGCTCTCCCGCCTGCTCAATCTCAATGAGACTCAGCAGGGTGTTCTTACGTTGGTATTCCGTGTTGCCGATGACAATGGCTGGCTGCTGCTGGATCTGAAGGATCTGCGTTCGATGCTCCAGTTCGTGGCCGAAAACGCCAACGATTTTCGTACTTTGTATGGCAATATTTCGGCTGCGAGCGTGGGTGCGATTCAACGCAGACTGTTGACATTGGAAGAGCAGGGCGGTACCGATCTTTTCGGTGAACCCGCGCTGAATCTTCAGGATATGATGCAGACCGATGAATCCGGTTTTGGCGTGATCAACGTGCTGGCTTCGGAGCAGCTGATGAACGCGCCGTTGTTGTATGGCACATTTCTGCTCTGGCTGATGTCAGAACTGTTTGAGACACTGCCTGAAGTGGGCGATCCTGAGAAGCCCAGGTTGGTGCTCTTTTTCGATGAAGCGCACATGCTGTTCGATGATGCGCCGGAAATACTTGTCGACAAAGTGGAGCAAGTGGTACGCCTGATCCGGTCCAAGGGGGTGGGTGTCTATTTTGTCACGCAGAATCCGCTGGACGTGCCCGATACGGTGTTGGGCCAGCTCGGCAACCGGGTGCAACATGCGCTGCGCGCGTTTACACCGCGTGACCAGAAAGCGGTCAAGGCGGCGGCAGAGACGTTCAGGCCAAACCCACAGCTGGATACGCGCCAGGTAATCACGGAGCTGGGGGTTGGCGAGGCACTGGTCTCGACACTGGATGCCAAGGGGAGGCCGAGCGTGGTTGAGCGCACATTAATCCGTCCGCCGCGCAGCAGTATGGGTCCGATAACCAAGGCGCTGCGCCAGCAGCTGATGGCCGGTTCCCTGGTCGCCGGTGTTTATGACAAAAGCATTGATCGTGAATCCGCCTATGAAATTCTGATTGCCAAAGCAGAACAGCAGGCGCGGGAACAGCAGGCTGCGGAGGTTGCGAAGACTCAGGAAGAGGCACTCGCCAAGGCGCGGCGCCAGACCGCCGGAAGAGGACGCCAGACCGTTACCGAATCTTTTTTTAAAAGTGCGGCACGCGCGGTGGGAAGCCAGGTTGGTCGCCAGCTGATACGCGGGGTGTTGGGCTCACTGTTTGGCGGCCGTCGCTGAAAGAGATATCAGCCGGCAGGTTTAAGCGGAGCAGAAGCGAATGTTACTGCAAAATACATTGCTGTTTCGGATAGCCGTTTTTCCAATGCTATTCCTGACGGCACTCCCCTGTTTTAGCTCGCAGAGACTGGAACCGGTCTATGGCGAGGAGAGTGGGTTTAGGGTTGTGACGCTGGTTGAGGGTCTTGAACATCCCTGGGGGCTCGCCTTTCTTCCCGATGGCCGCATAATGGTTACGGAGCGGCCAGGCAGACTGCGGCTGATCAAAGACGGCAAGCTCGATCCCACCCCGGTTTCAGGCCTGCCGGAGATCATCGCAAGCGGTCAGGGTGGGTTGCTGGACATCGCGCTGCATCCAGACTATGCACAAAACGGTTGGCTCTATTTCTCCTATGTCGCTTTTGGCACCGGCGGGATGGGTACGCGGGTGGCGCGAGCGCGTTTGGACGGTATGCAGCTGAAAGAGCTCGAAGTGCTGTTCCGCCAGAACATTGGTTCCATGAGTGGGCGTCATTTCGGTTCGCGACTACTGTTTGATCGTGCCGGGTTTCTTTACATCACTGTTGGGGACAGGGGCGACCAGCGGCGTGCCCAGCGTCTGAGCGACCACGCCGGTTCGGTGATTCGCCTGCATGATGACGGACGTGTGCCGCTGGATAATCCGTTTGTGAACCAGGCAGATGCCGTGCCGGAGATCTTCAGTTTTGGACACCGGAATCCCCAGGGAATGGCCTTGCATCCGCGAACAGGAGAGGTGTGGGTGCATGAACACGGCCCGCAGGGTGGGGATGAGCTGAATCTGCTGCGGGCAGGCCAGAATTATGGCTGGCCGGTTATTACCTACGGTGTTGAATATGGCATCGGGACCCAAATAGGGGAGGGTACCCACAAGCCCGGCATGGTCCAGCCGAACTATTACTGGGTTCCTTCGATTGCCCCTTCAGGCATGAGTTTTTACAACGGCGACCGATTTCCACAATGGCGTGGCAGTCTGTTCATTGGCTCGCTGAAATTCAGGCTGTTGACCCGACTGGAGTTCACTGGTGGCGAAGTGGTGAAAGAGGAGCGACTGCTGCGCGGAACTCTTGGACGCATACGTGATGTTCGCACCGGGCCCGACGGTCTGCTCTACCTGCTGACAGACGAGTCCAATGGCAGGCTGGTCAGACTGGAGCCAAATAGTTAAGGCAGAATAAGAGTAAGAGGTTGCAGGTGTCAGATTTTACAGAGAAATTGCGTTTAAAAGGTATGGCGGAGGAGGATCTCTATTTTGCCAGAAGAGACAGAGAGCTAATTGCTGCAAGGAAGAAACTGGACGAAGCCAAAAAGCATGAAGAAGTTTCGGCAGGAGACGCCCCCTCAATTGCAAAGAGTGCGATGGACTCTAAAGAGATCTCCGATCAGAAGAGCAGCGCCTAGTCAAACCCGCCGCATAGGAGCAGTATTGCTATTTTTTCATGCAGCAACAGGTTTGTTGTTTCACCCCTTATGGCTTTCACGCAGACGCGCTTCCACCCGTGCCGCGTCGATTAATTTTCCGTCGATGATTTTTGGATAGAGGCGCCAGTTGAGATTAACGGCCGCCGCCCGTGCCACTGCTTTTCTCTCCAGGCTGGCACGCAGATCGTCGGGCAGGTTTTGCAGCGTAAGCAGATAGGGCGATAACCAGGCATGGTAGTCTGAGATAACCGAGCAGGCTAACGGGTCATCCCAGGAACCGTTGAGCAGCAGCTGGGGAAATGCCTCCGCGGGAAGGAGCCCATTTCCGACAACTACCTCCTCTCCGAACACCGGGGGTACGGGCTCTCCGTAGCCACAGGCAATTCGTTTGAACCAACGCCTGATTCCCTGGCTGGCACGCTGTTGCACTATCGCTTCCAGGTAGATTTTGTGCGGATGTGGACCATTCGAATCAGATTCTGTTTCCTTATGCTGCGTCATGTCAGTGGCAGGGGGATCCTGATTGGTGCAGATCCATCGGTCTACGGCAAACAGGGATATTTCGACTACTCTATGGGTGCTTGCAAGTAGTGCCTGGGGCATGTGATCTTCATCATCAAGCAGCCAAAGCTCGAAACTATCCTCCAGCGGAAAGGGAACTCGCGCCGATTTCAAAAGCAGGATTTCGATTAACCGATTCGCCTCTTTAATCATTTTTGCCAGATCCAGCAGAGGATTGGCTGGAACCCGGTACAGCCCGTTGGTTCTGTTCCAGGCCCCGAACCGAAGAAACAGTCGTTTCTGTTTCACCGGTGAGGGGGCTCCCCAGGTGTCGTGTGGGCGTTCAGCAAGAATCTGTATATCCCAATCCACGCCATCGAGACTGATGGCGCGACTGTCGGTGCTTTCAACAATCTGCGCCACACCAAGGAACGGATTCAATCTCCGAACACTGTAGCATCTGAAATCCTTTGAATGGTCATCCATATTCTGCTGAAACGAATAAGCTTGGCACAAGATCCACTCTAGTACTCCATTAAGGTGATGATTGCGGATGCCGAACCCGCAATTTTTATCTTGAAGGAGTACAAGGATCTCAGTCGATTATTTGCACGTCAATAAGTGCCGGTCTGCTGTCAAATTGATGGCGCTCAATGTCTGGCAGCAGCCAAAATGAGATATTCGCATCAACTGAACAATATGGATTCAGAATAATAATAAGCGGCGGACTGCCTGGATTGATTCTCACCCAATCTGTTATTTTTTTTACGCAGTTGAATAGTTGCTTTCAAAGAGGCCGGAAAATGATGCTTAGATTTGATTTTATCTGTTGCGCACTCGTACTTACTCTGACGAATTCCGTACTCGCTGGATCGCATGGACAAATGGAACCTGCAGAAAGCGCAAGACAGGAAGTTGAGGCGGCACTGAAGCTGACCCCCGACCTAGACAATGGCCGTAGAGTATTTATGGTTTGTACGGTATGCCACCTTCCAGAGGGGTGGGGCAGATCTGACGGACGTTATCCGCAAATCGCCGGGCAATTGGCTGGGGTTACCATAAAACAGTTAGCCGATATAAGAGCCCGTAACCGGGACAATCCGACAATGCGTCCGTTCACCTCACCACAGCTGTTAGGGGGAGCGCAGGAGATCGCGGATGTCGCTGCATATATCGCACAATTGCCGATGAATCCGGATAACAGCGTTGGTCCTGGGCTTGACCTTGAATACGGAGAAAAAATCTATCAGGAGAACTGCCAGGATTGTCATGGCAGGAATGGCGAGGGTAATGCGGCCGAGCATATCCCGAGAATACAGGGTCAACACATCAATTATCTGAAACGTCAGTTTCATTGGATAAGGATTGGGAAACGACGCAATGCTGATCAGAAGATGGTCAAACAGATTCACCGGTTTACACCGAGGGACGAAGTCGCGGTTCTGGACTATGTTTCCCGGCTTAAACCGCCGCTGGAACATCTGGCCGCACCTGGTTGGCGGAATCCCGATTTTCCGAGCTATTTTCGGGGTGTGGGGCGCTGATACAGTATAAAAATAAAGCGGCAGCAAATCGAACAGGAAAAAAACGGGGCCTTTGGGCCCCGTTTCAAATCAGATCATTACTCTAATCCTTACCGGACGTACAGAAAAGCTCCCTTTGTCCTCACAGGACAAAGGGAGGGAGTTGTTTAACCAAACGCGTCTTTGGTGATGTTATTGAACCAACTGTGTGCGTATGCCACGTCGCGTTTAAACTGCTCAGCACTGGCATCGCCCGGGGTCACACCGCCGGAGACGGCGACAATCTTGGACCCATCCTCTGCCAGGCGGTAGACGTTGGCCACCGAGAAGGCGTAATCCTTGCCAGCAATAGAGTAGCAGGTGTTGACATACGAAGGAGTGCCAGGCTCCTGGCCGGCAAGCAACGCAGCGACGGCTGCGGCGCAGACTTTGGCCTGGGAGTTGGCAGCATATGCCGATTTTGGCATGCCAATCGCATTGCTGGCATCACCGAGTACGTGAACTCCGGCATGTATCTTCGATTCGAAGGTGGCCAGATTGACCGGACACCAGCCGCCGTCGTCGGTCAAGCCGGCGGCGGAAGCCACGGCACCTGCCATTTGGGGTGGGATGATATTCAATACATCTGCCTTGATATCATCGCCAAAAGCGGTGGTGACGGTATTGGATCCGGCATCTACCTTGACCACGCCGGCCTCCTCCTGCTGGCCGTGCCATTCGATCATGGCTTTGTCGGTGCCGTAACCGTACAGCTTCTGCCAGGCGCCGATGAACAGTCCCTGCTTGGAGAATTTAGGCTTGGCATCGAGAATGATCACCTTCGATTTCGGTTTGTTGTTCTGCAGATACATTGCGATCTGGCTGGCACGCTCGTAAGGTCCAGGTGGGCAGCGGAACGGATTCGGCGGCGCGGCAATGACCACGGTGCCGCCATCCTTCATCGCTTCCAGCTGGCTGCGCAGCAGGGCGGTCTGCGGACCCGCCTTCCAGGCATGTGGAATCTTCTCCGCAACCTCAGCGCTGTAGCCTTCGATTTTGCCGTAATTCAGATCAATACCCGGCGCGACGATGCAACGGTCGTAGCCGAAGCTCTGACCGCCGGCGGTTTTGACCATCTTGGCAGCGGCATCAATGCCGGTAACCATGTCATGCACCACCTTGACGCCGTGCTTTGCCAGTCCGTCATAGCCGAATTTGATGGAGTCAAGGCTGCGGTCGCCGCCAAGCACTTCATTGCTCAGATAGCAAGTGTAGTACTCCTTGTTGGCTTCGATCAGCGTGACCTCAATGCTGGGGTCGGCCATGCGCAGGTACTTGGCCGCGGTGGCACCGCCGGTACCGCCGCCGACTACGACGACCTTTTTACCGGCGCCAAGTGCGATATAGGGAACACCGGCAACGCCGATGGCGGTCGCCGCACCAACCGTCTGTATAAATCCTCTTCTGGTTATTTTCATTGCAATCTGTCTCCTACCTTATTTCTGCTGGCTGGCGTAAAAACTGATGAGTGCGTCAAGGCCGGATTGGCCCTCTTTCGACAGCAGATCCTTCATCTTTTTAGCCATCTTTTTAGGCGCTTCGCGATGACCCGCATTGAAGTCCGCGAACTGAATCATCAGGTATGGAGTCCATTGACCGGCCATGACACCGGCATCATCCTCTGCAGACTGACCACCTTCGGCATGACACTTTTCGCAATATTTGTCATGCAGCTTGCCGCCCTCTTTCACCAGTTTCGGATCGAAATCCTGTTTGGCTTTCACGAATGGCTTGGCGATATAAAATTTTGCCAGCTGCTTGATCTCATCCTCGGTATAACCTTGCGCCATTCTACCCATAACGGTGGAAGGCACTGTGCCAGCCGCGTATCCCTTCATGATTTCGACGAAGTAGTCGTTGGACAGGCCGGAAATATTTGGAATGGCCGGACCACTGCTGACACCATCTGTGCCATGGCAGCCTGCACAGGTGTTGGCCAGCATTGCATCGCTGGCTCCCATCATTGTTTTTGGCGCATCTGCGGCTAATGCCCCGGATGACACCCCGACCGCCAGACCTGCGATCAGGAAAGCCTTGCTTAAGGTTTTGTACACCATGATACCTCCTTTTGGATTTATGGCTTATTGCTCTCAGTAATAAAGGTTGGTATTTCTTCGGCCACACCTTTTTCAGACCGTGACCTGATACTTTCCCCTCTATTGAATTTTACAGCTCAGTCAAATCTAAACTGGTTCTCCTGAAACGCCGCATCGTTAAATCTCCGATGCCCGATGGCTAGTGATTGGCGGCTTCTTCCAATAAGGTAACAACCCGGACATTTCTTCGTTTTTTGGCTATTTCCATAGCATCCCGCCCGTTGTTATCGTGAATTGCCTGGTCTGCCCCATTTCTCAACAGAAGGAAAACCAGATGCTCCGATCGCACGGAAGCCGCTTCCATCAACGCTGTGACACCGTCGGCATCCTGTTGATTGACGTTGGCACCCCGATAGATCAGGCGTTCGGCTGCCTGGAGATGATCCTGCCCCACTGCCCAGATCAGTGCTGTTGCCCCATCATTGTCTGTCGCATTGATATCGGCGCCCGCATCGAGCAATACGTCAATGGAAGTTGCGTTCCCTTTATCGGCAGCGATAAGCAGCGCACTGGCTCCGTTCTTGTCCCGTGCCTCTATTGCGGATCCCCCCTTAATCAACATGGCGATAGTTTCCGGGTGTCCCTTTTCTGCAGCATGCATCAGTGCAGTACGTCCATTGTTATCGGTTGAGGCGGTGTTTGCCCCTTTAAACAGTAGCTGTTCAACCATGTCGGTGAGACCATAGCGGGATGCGATCATCATCGCATCCCAGCCGGCGCGGGTTTTAGCATTCAGATTGGCGCCCCGCTCAAGCAGCAGAGCCGATAATGCGTCATGACCGTTTTCTGCAGCGAAAGTTAGAGCCGTACATCCCTCTCTCGCTTCGGCATTAACATCTGCTCCTCGTGCCAGCAACAGCGCTGTGGCTTCCAGGTTGTCATTCTGAATAGCCATCATTAGCGCAGTTACGCCGAATTTATTAGCGGTGTCAACGGGTACCCCCTCGTCAAGCAGCCGTTGCAGCGTTTCCACGTCACCAATTCCTGCAGCCAGGCGAAACTCCTTCTCTTTCTCGGAATCTCCAGCAATGGACGTGGAGACCAGCAGCATACCCAGTATAAGGGTGATGACATTAATAAACTTCATGGGCCTATACCTTGCTAGCGGAAAATATCGATGGCTGATAATTCAGCTTAATCCTGTTTCTCCGCAACTTCTTCCTCTTCTGGTTCATCCGGCTCTTCGTGAGCAATGCCCTTATGGCAGTCAATGCAAGTTTTACCTTCGTCTCTGGCGCTACTGTGCCGGTTACGCGCACTTCGACTCTGTCCGCTCAGGTCCATGCTCTCCCAAGCGTGGCAGGAACGGCACTCGCGTGAGTCGGTGGCTCTCATCTTATCCCAAACCCGATTGGCCATATCCCATCTGTGCTGCTCGAATTTCTCTTTGGTATCTATGGTTCCGAGAAATTCGTGTAGAACATCTTTATAAGCAAGAATTTTGGCGACCATCTTGGGGCCGAACTCTTTGGGAACATGGCAATCTGCGCAGGTGGCTGTGACGCCTGAGTTGTTTTTGTAGTGAACCGTCTCCTGCAACTCTTCCAGATTGATCTTCATGGAGTGGCAGTCGGTGCAGAATTCCATGGTGTTGGTCGCCGAGAGACCCACATTGAACAGGCCGGCAAAAACAACGCCGGCACCAAAAATAAGTATGAATATGAAAAAAAGCTTTGTCCGAGAAATTCCGGCACTTTTCTGGTCACGAGCCATTAATTTTCCTCTCCCAAACCCCGTCGTAGTCTAAAACCCACCCCACGTCGTATGTAACGTGTTTTTTGAATTGGTATAAGCAGGTTAGACGTCCGAAAGAAGGCAGTTGTAAGCTATAAATACACCCGCACTTTCGGACCACAATTTAGCGCATATTTTGTTTGTTCTAGCACGGATACTAAGTGAAATCAGAAACCTTTGCAAAACTTTGCTTTCATTTTTTTTTATGGAGGGAGATCGCTAATTGGGTACTATCTGATTCAGATCAATTTCTTTGTGATTCAACAGAATAGTCTCTGTCTGAAAATAGGCATCTTTTCGAAATCATGTGGTATTTGCTCACCGTAAATAACCGCCGCGTCAATAAATATGCCGAATGAATCGGCCCCCATGCCCGGAAACAGTCTGCCTCAACCGCAATGCATGGCCTCCACCCAAGCGGACTCTCTAAGGCGCGCCCCAGGGTGAGCTCTCAGTCATCTTCAGGGGTTGGGTCCACTTCGGACGGATTCGTGTGTTTACAGGCTTTAGGTCAAACCTTTGTCAGCAAAGAACTCCCGGTATTCAACGTCGATCTCGTTGATGTGGTGGTATAGCCATTCCCACAGCAGCGTACTCATTTTTCCTTTGAACTTTACATTTCTGTCGTTTATCTGAGACTGAATCTTGGTCAGGTCGCTTACAAACTTATCGTGCTGCACCTTGTGTCCTGGATATCCGGGATAATCGAATTTACGCATGATCTCTTCCTCCTCGCGAAAATGCGTGGCCACAAAAAGTGTCACCCGACTGAACAACGCATCGACACGCTTCCAGTCGTTCGCATCCGGTTCACGATCTGCAAGTTCCTCAACCAGTTGATTGAATTCCACAGCATAGCTGGCCAGCCTCAGATGCTGTTTGTTGAATTCTGAAACACCTACGTTTTTCAAAAGGCAGGGACTGCTCTCTTGCGCGGAAGAACTCTTAAGTCCAAACATGGATCTTTTCTCCAGGAATAAAATACAGCGCCAATTGTACCTCTTTGCAGGAGTCCAAAAAACCGCAATTTGGTTGGCGGGCAAACTGATCCGCCACTGTTCCGAGCGCAATGGATCTGCTTATTTGATATTTGAACTGCACTGATTCCAGACAAGCCATGACAATAAGATGCGGCGAATGGTGGTATGCGAATATGCGGGTGTTGCGGGTCTGCTATGCAGCATTGAATATTCATGCCATCGGTTGACCTGTTGCCTGCTCTCCATTGTTTGAAGTACTGAAAGCAGAACAATAAGAGTAGAATGTCTTTAGTACTGATTCTGATAAATTGAAAACTTCCCTGCATAGATCTCTATACCGACAGTAGCAAATGTTCATTTTCAGCAGAAGGTTTCAAATTGTACTGGGTATTCTCCTGCTCTCGCTATTTGATCCAATGGTTTTGGGGGAGGGGCTTACGCCGGAACGGTTGCAGGCTCAGGCTTCTACGGCTTTGTCAGTGAACCAGGCATCGGTAAAACCGGGCACGGTTGCAAAGGCCGACCTTTCTGGAAAGAAGGCGATTACAAATGAGTCTGACAAGGGATCCGTTCAAGGTGGATTCAGTGATGGCCGCGGTGGCTTCTGGATTGTCGGAATTCTCATTAACCTGTCTGTTTTGGGATGGTTTCTGATATGGGCTGTAAAAGAGTGGCGCAAGAATAAAGATGACTGACCTGTGGCATTGTTGACGGTATTCTTTAACATCTGTAGTTTTACCAGACGTACTTTTTAACGCAGATTTGTCGTTTTAAGCAAATGGAACTCACCTCCTATCTACCCCCCTTGCAGGCGACACTGAACACTATTTCCGCTTGCTTGATTCTCGCTGCATACTTTTTTATCCGCAGAGGTAATAAGCGTGCGCACAAGATCTGCATGGTATCTGCACTGGTGGTTTCCGCGATGTTTCTGATTTCCTATCTCTACTATCACAATCAAGTGGGCTACATGCCGTTTTCAGGCCAGGGATTGATTCGCCCAATCTATTTCACAATACTGTTTACACACATATTTTTGGCGGTGGTCATATTGCCGATGATAGTCTTGACCGTTACTTTTGCGCTTAGAGACAGGATTACGCTTCATCAGCGTATAACCCGCTGGACATTACCGTTATGGCTCTATGTTTCTGTAACCGGTGTGCTGATCTACCTTTTTGGATTTCATCTCTATCCCCCACAGGTTTAGTTGCTGGAACGGGGGCACCATAGAGTTTTGACTGCGGATCAAAAGCTGGGAGGGACACACAGATCATGTTGGATTTCGTTGCGTATACTGTTGTCGGACTGGTGCTTTATTTTGTGTCCGATTGGATACTGAATCAGATAGAGATCAGAAGAGGGGCTCGATTTGAAAATCGTTCTCTGGTGTTTTTTGTCATTATAATGGTGCTTGCGCTGGGCTCATTCGAGTTGATCAAGCGAATGTAGTATTACAGTAAGGTGCAAGCTTGCATCAGGCCGGTAATGCATGGACCTATTTTTCGGGCCACATGGCCCTGAACACCACGACTAGAAAGATAATCCCCCCTATGATGGCGATCAAGCCTCCCAATCCCATCAATCCCATACTGGCTATTTTCTCGATGCTTTCCAGGCCCTGGGCGCTTCCTGCGGTTTTACGTTGAACTCCGTAGCCGCCAGACCAGGCCAGACCGAATACATGCATCATCTGTCCTATGCCATAGATAGCGGGCTGGAAACGTGCCAGTTTGCCGGTTGGTTTACGAAAACCTATACGCGGCAGTATGTGATAGATGACGCCCATGAAAGCCAGCGTTACAGCAACAATTGATCCGTGATAATGCGCCGGTATGGTCACGTTGCTGCCGCTGATCATAAACCCGATGATTCCGCCGATACCAAACAGAATAATTGAGAAAAGAAGCGCGGACCGCTGCGCACGAAGTTGATCGTCGGTAACCGGTCGGGAACCGAAAAAAGCGGGAAGCAGTGCCAGTGCCAGGGGTAGCGGAGCAATACCACCACCATACTGCATCAGCCAGGTGAACCAGAGCATATGCTCACCTGATCCGACGGCAAACGCAGCGTAGACATAGATCGTCATCAGAGCGGGTAAGGCGCCCAGGGCAAACAGCAGTACCGCGATTCTCGGGTTGAGTCTGATGTTCAGTCCGGACATGGTGGCCAGCCACAACCAGCCCACCAGCATCAGCTGGATATGCGTGAATTGAATGGTATGGCCGCCGCCCCAGAACAACAGCTCATAGTATTGCTGTCCCTCGATAGCTTGCGGAATCCCGAGGTAGGAGGCGACCACGGAGGCGACCGATATTAACCCTATAACCAGACCGGTCAAGAGCCCGAAGCGAAGCGCGCCCACGCCACTGACTCTTTTCCCCATCGGTTTGGAATAAAACAGGCCGCGGACAACCAGCAGTGTAAAGCCCAGACCGAATATTCCAAGACCGGCAAAAAATATCGGATCCTGAAGTACAGGTACGTAGTTGTTCATCAGCGGACCGCCGGCCCCCAGAAAGGGGGACAGGCTGAGTACAGCAGTTCCTGTTACTGCCAGCCAGAATGCCGCCCAACCGCATTCAGAGCATTTTTCCCTGCTGTTCAGCGTCCAGAGGATTCCCGCGCAGGAGAGAAACCATACCAGTACCGTGAGGTCCACATGGACCACCAGGGCAGTATGGAAAAAATCTATCCAGGGAAATATCTCCTGTACCCCCGGCGTTCGCGACATGACGATCAGGATGGTCAGCAGTCCTGCGACAACCAATGATCCAAGCGCCAGTGCCAGCCAACCGACGGTGAGTCTTCGTGATCCGGCTTCAGGCAGCTCCAGATCGAACCCATCGATTATCTGATTTTGAGTTGAATGGTCAGTGTGCATGGTGTTTTTGATATTTCCGGGAATGGGTCAATACGCCGGGATTACACGGTGCCGACGATGCCTTATTTTAATACAAACTGGTTCTGAGCGTTGTTGAACTGTATTACAAGAAGCTGCGCAGATCCCAGTGAGACTGCTTGCCGGTAATGGTGCGTCGGACCCTCTACGCGAACATTGTCGTTCATGCGGATTTCGAGCATGTGTTCTCCCTTCGGAACCTTCACGCTGTGATAAATGTCCACTCCCTGGTCTTTATACAGGCCCGGTGGATCCACAGTCTCATCAATGACATATTTGTCATTCATCAGCACTTCAATTTTGATGGGGGATCTTTCACGCGGGCACTCTTCCAGTACACGCATATTGGGAGGCAGCTTAGCCAACTCTTCCTGACTTTTTCTACGGCACTCATGGGCTGGTTTTCCCGCGTGGGAAAGCGCCAGCGTGATCATTGACTCTTCTGGTGTCAGGCGCACATAAGGCGGACTGAAGGAGAAATACCAGACCAGAGCCATAAATACCGTATAGTTCAGTATCTGTAGCAGCAGACGTTTTGCGTTAGGCATTTTCAATCTCCCGAGAACTGGAGATTGTTGCATCCTCTTTCAGACGAGCTATCTGATTTGTAAAGATCTCGAGCTGGTCCCTGATCTCTTTGCCATCGGTTACCGCACCACGGAAAACCGCAATGCGGGAGCGATCCACGCGCTCCCTTAGCACTGGCTTGCGCCCCTCATTGAACCTTTTATCCATCCAGATGTTGCCATAGCGATAATAACAGTCGCCATTTCTGCATCCGGTAATGAAGACGCCGTCCGCGCCATTCTTCAGCGCATACTCCACCAGGGTTGGCGGCAGCATGCCTGTGCAAAGAAAACTCAGTACCGCAACGTTAGGGTCCTGCAGTTCCGCCACATCGAATGCGTGATCGCATCCAAAGACAATTATTTTGGTATTGCCTTGTAATGCATCCAGGGCGGTCCGTGTCCGAGTTCGTACATCATCAATCGGGAACTGGGGCATATCTATTCCCGTCTCAAGCACTTTCGTGCTCGAACGAAACGGGTTGGATGAGTGGCAGGAGCCCACACAAATACCGCAAGCGGCACAGAGTTTGTCTTCAACCACAACTTCGTACTCCCATCGGGCGCCATCGGTTCTGGTTCGCACACTGATTGCATCAAACGGACAATCGACCGCACATTGCCCGCAGCCATTGCATTCATCCAGATGAACCACCGCTGCTGCACCGGTCTTTTTGGGTGGCAGCCAAGGCATAATCATGAGCAATGTCGTTATACCGATGGTCAATACCCAGGTCTCGCCTGCGGTCAGATAATCCAGCACCGGGTAGATATTGAGATAAAACCAATCAAGATTAAGAACAGCCGGCACTTTATGCAGATCGGCGGGAGCATGACTGACCGCGGGCCAGATAAAAGAGAGTGCAAGCAAAGCGAGAAAACTTCCGATTGCCAACCCTCTGGGTGCGCTTACCTCAACATGCGAGAGCCGTTTGACATGAATCCAGAGTGCAAAAATGAGCAACACCGGCTGCCCCAACAGGTGCAGAAAACCCATCAGCGTGAAGAAGCGGTCGGTGAGGTGCCCCTCCAGAAAATTGCTGGCCATCGAACCCTGGACTATGGGAAGTGCATCCATGAGCTGGGAGGAGAGCACTGCCACATACAGTCCCAGCTCATCCCAAACAAGCCAGTAGCCGGTTATGCCAAGGGTTATTACAAACCAGAGCGTTGGAACTCCGGTCAGCCAGGAGAACCAGCGGAAACCACGATATCGGTCAAGTGCGAATTCCCTGAACATGTGCAGTATAATTGTCGCGACCGCAGCATCCGATGCGTAGCGGTGCAGGCTGCGCATAACACCGCCAAAATACCATTGATCATGTGTCAGGTATTCGACTGAATTGTAAGCGCCGGATAGGCTGGTATCAAAAAAAATGAATAGATAGATGCCGCTGACCAAGACCACCCAGAAGAAGAAAAAAGTGAGCGTGCCAAGGTGATAGAGGGGATTCCATTCGGGTCCAAAGGAGATATTGAACCACTCTTCAAGCGCCAGATAGCCTCTCTTTATTGGATTGACGGATTTCAATCTCTCTAAGCCTCAGATATTGCCAGGGGTGAGTAATCACCGGTGAAGATGGGCAGTATGATATTTTGATCCGATGTTTGTTGGAAATGACATTGATCAATATGGATTTTTTGGATCATGCCAAATTGGATTCAACAAATCGATATAACGTGAAGAAAGGGATAGCGTGTAAATTGGCAGTTTAGTGATACTTCGTTTGAGTATTGGGGGATTTAATAGCCAGGGAACATAACAAATCAGGTTCTATCCAGACGCCTTCGCTTTATTATCTCCATAACCACAAATAGTAAGCCGGACAAGATTATAAGGGCACCAATAATGAGCCCGATAAAAAGCGAATAGTCAAAGTGGTAACCGTCCCGGCTCGGATCATAAGCGGTACAAAAAAAGCGAACTTTATTGACCAACTCGTCGAGCAGCGTCTGTCCAGGTTTTGGCCGGCCCAGTACCAGATCCTTCAAAGGTTCAACCAGCAGAGGAGTATCGAATACTTCGCCATACACCTGTGTGTAAATCACGCTATCCGCGTCGATTACGCTGGCCTGAACGATGTGATCGAATCCGTTGGGCGAGGTGAAGAACAGGAAGCCGAGCTGTTTGCTGAGTGCATTGATGGTGTCACCGTCCGCGCTCAACAGAAACCAGTCTGCCTTATCCACCCCCTGTTTTTTGGCATAGGAGATCATCGCCTGCGGCGTGTCGTGTTGGGCGTCAAATCCCAGAATGGCAACCCTGAAGCTGTCGCGGCCGAGTGCTTCACGCGCTTTTTCCACCACTTTGCTCAGGTGTCTGGTAGTCATGGGACAGATATGGTAGCAACTGGTGTAGAGGAGACTCAGCACCAGTGGTTTTCCTCTGAAATCCGAAAATCTAACCGACCTGCCGTTCTGATCGGTGAAAAGATGATCATCGAGAGTACGACCTATTGCGGACTGGCTTGACTGCAACGCAGTCTTGTATTGGAAGCTCTTAACAGAGCCTGATCCGCCTGCCCCCGCTTCGTTGGCTGAAACGAACAGGGGGAGGAGGGCAGACAGGAGATATATGAGCAGCGCGGCAAAATGGCGCATAGGCGGATACAAACAGCTTCAAGGGTGACGCAGGTTGACAGTGTCAGCCGGTCAACTGGGAATCCAACACCGCAAAAACCAGCAATACGATCAACTGAATCAGAGAAGCAAAAAAACTGCTCATTGCAATCTTGGGTGATGGATCCATGACCAGCTGAACATTACGCAACAGAAAATAACCGCCTCCCGCCAGCGCTCCCAACAGATAGACCCAACCGAGACCATAGAAGAACGGAAGAATCGAAATTCCTACCAGAAGCGCGGTGTTTCCCAGCACAGCTTTTGCAGCCGCTTGGTTGCCAACCACCACTGGCAGCATGGGCACACCTGCGGTTGCATAGGCGTTCTTCTGCGCGATGGCAAGACTCCAGAAATGGGAAGGTGTCCAGAGAAACAGCACAATCGCGAGCAGGGTCGGGACAGCGCCTATCTGCGGATCAACAACCGAGGCACCGGCGAGCACGGCAAAACTTCCGGACGCTCCGCCGATAACGATATTCAACCAGGTACGGCGTTTAAGCCAAACAGTGTAAACAACCGCATAGAAAAAGGCGCCAAGAAAAATATGCAGAGCGGCCATGCCGTTGAGTAGAAATCCGGCAACACCTACTCCGATCAATAAGAGAGAGGATATGACCAGTAGCCACCAACGGTTATGTGGAAGTTCACCGGTAACAAAAGGGCGGCTTTTGGTGCGCGGCATGGTCGCATCCAGATCGCGTTCATAATATTGGTTGAAAGCGCCGGCACTGCTGGCCGCCAGCAATACCGAGATTGTCAATATTAGTGCCTCCCATGGCTGTACCGGTTGACCTGGTGTAACCACCAGTGCCACCAGTGCGGTAATTGACATAATGACGCCAATTCGCAGTTTAAAGAGGTTGATTAGCAGCTTAACCATTGACTGTCACGTCGCTTCTGTTAAAGACCCTGTGCGTTTATGGAAAAGCCACAGGGCGGATGGTTATTGTAACGGTGATATTCGTTTTTACAAAGCCAGAGTGGTTGATTTTGCAATCAACCACTCTGGCGGGACTGCATCAGCTAAGCGGCCATACGGATGCCAGATACTTCCAGTTTATGAAGTAGTACACGACAAAGGATACCAGCAGTACCAGGGCGAGAACAAAGGTGCCCGGTGCCTCGAAGCTGCTGGTGTGATGGCCCGCCGGCAGGGGAGCTGCTCTGGGGAGGGTTTCAGGACGTTTGTCGGTATAGCAGGATGCTGCCAGAGGCACGCCGAAGCTCTGCAAAAGCCCCGCGGAGGGTTCGAGTTTCTTGCCGAAAACCAGCGAACCTACCGTGATCAGCAGGAAGGCCGCACCGCCGACCACACCGATAACACCGCCGAAAGCGCCTATACCCATCAGTGTGTAAGCCATGCCCGGATAGTCAAAGCCGAGAGCGGCTCCGGTGAAGTCCATATCCCAGTGCCGACGGGAGACACCCAGAGTACCGGCACCAAGCATGAACAGGATCAGGATGGTCATGCCGCCGCCGAAGATGAAGGGTTGAATCTTGGCCAGTCCAGGAAGAATCATCTGACGCCTGAACAGTACAGGAATCAGAAAATAGGTCACCGCCATGAAAGCCATCGTGGTACCGGTTACCACAGTCGCGTGGAAGTGGGCGGGTACATAGATGGTGTTGTGGATGATCAGGTTGATCTGCTCGGTTCCCATGACGACACCAGTGATACCGCCAAGAAAGCCGAAGGTGACCAGCGAGATGAACATCGAAGAGAAGACTGGATTCTCCCAGGGTGCTTTACGCAGCCACTCGAAGAGGCCGTTGTTAAACCCTTTTCCGCGCTGAGCGACCTCGATCGAACCGGGGACGGTGAGACCGTGGATCATACTGGCCAGCACAGCCAGATACATCGCATAACTGGTATTGAACACCTTCCATTCGGAACTGATGCCCGGATCGACCAGGATATGGTGGGCGCAGGCAAGCTGCAGGAACAGGATATAAAGCAGGTAGGCCGCGCGGCTCACCTTCTCCGACATCGGACGGGCGCCAAATACCAGACCTGCGATCAGGTACCAGATGGCGACATGCGCAGCGACATTGATCTGCTGTGATGAGTGTCCCAGTCCCCACCAGACAACACGGTACATCTCGGCATCGATATGGGCGATATAGCCAATCGACCAGAGGAAGGTGGGTATCAGGATGATTGCACCGGAGGCAATGGTAAAGACTGCAATGATAGCCGCTGTCACGGCGCCGAAGGTTACCAGCGGGATCGATCCATCGTAGGTTTTCTCCTGCTTGGCTACAACAAGCGTGCCAAAGAAGATGAAACAGCCGATCAGCGCGCCTACCGCGAACAGGATGAGTCCGAGGTAGAAGTGGGGCGCGGCCTGCATGGGTACGTAGGAGGTCATCATGACACTGGAGTTGCCTTGGAAGATCGCCACGTTAGTCATTACCGCGCCGACCAGCATCAGGATAAACTGCACCCATCCCCAGGCGGGTGTCGCCAGCCGGCTGCGCAACAACACGGAAGAGGCGACGTAGAGGACAGCCATCTCGAAGAAGATGATCCAGAAGATCAGGGCATCGATACCGTGTGCGGTAAGTGCCATATAGAACTGATCTGCTGGAAGCAGATGGATCGCCTGCCAACGGGTGAGAACGACCAGCAATCCGAGGATGCCTGCAACGAGCAACGCAACTGCAGCGGCTACCGCGTTGGCTTTGATCAGACTCTCGGCCGATTTGTGAAAATAGAGCCCGGTATCTGGGCAAGTTCTAAACTGTGCCATTGTTATTTACTCCTTCACGTAGATCTTGCCAACCATGGTGTGGTGGCCGATACCGCAATACTCGTTGCAGACCACCCCATATTCACCCGACTGGTCGGGAGTCACGGTCAAAACCATCTCGTAACCAGGAACAACCTGCATGTTGATGTTGATCGGCTGGACAGAGAAACCGTGCTGCCAATCCATGGAAGAGAGGTGCAACCGGTAGGTTTTGTCTTTTTCCAGCTCCAGAATCGGCCACCACTGCCACAGACGCGCGAGCATATAGACATCGCTGCCTGCTGGCGGATGAATGATCGGCACGCCGGCTTCTTCACCCACTTTATTCTGGTCAATGCCTTCCTGGACCTTGGCGCCGTATTTTGCCGGTGTTGTCTGGTAAGCCTCGTTTGAGAGGTTCTGTTTTCCATAAATGTGCCAATAAGGCATCATGAAAAACATGATTAGACACCAGGTCAAGGCGATCAGTATCCAGACGATCTCTTCGCGTCCTACGGGTACTTTCCACCAGATCCGGTCGGCCGGCGGCATAAATGAAGTCATGATATATCTCCCCCTTTAGGGTATATGCAAATGATGATCGTCAATGCGCGGATTCGGCGCCTTGTGATCACATAATTCCAGTTGACTCAAGGTGCAACAGGGATGGTAACAATCTCCATGATGCCCCAGACGATATAAAATACCGTGGGCATGGCAACACCGATAAAAAGAAGCAGAAAAGGGTTATCTATCAACGATTGCATCGCAGGAATCCGTTCTTCCTGCTCTTTATCTGGTTTGTTGCTTGTTTCCGTCATGAGGAATACCCCTTAAAAAATATTATATAAAACAAAGACTTTGTTTGACAAATCAACCCAACGTGGATACCGCAGGTCACACGACCGAACAAATTCACTGCGGGTTTCTCAGACTAAAAACCTTCCGGTAGAACCTCCCTGGAAAAACACAGCATTTTCCTCCCGGTTCGATTTCGAAGACTATATTTAATGACTTTCCACCAGCATTGATCTAAATCAAAACGATTGGAAATAGTGGGGCAAATCACACAATTCTCTCGAAGCAGCGATTTATAGCTCTCCTGCGGGAGATCAACGCTTTACACCCGCAGAGTGTTAACAGGCGCTAAGCTGCTGCGTGTATGATATCAACTATCGTTCTTGTTCAAACCTGATGAAGGTGTTTGCTTACCGTTATCCAGGTAGCAGAATGTTAGCCATCAATACAGCAAATGTATACATTCAATAAGCTGATAGTACTCTTACTTTGTGTCGCCGGGCTCTCCTACTGGCTGTTCAGTTCAACCTCTGAAGAGTCTTCAAGCATGCGCAAGGCTGATTTTTATCAGGCATCGCTGAAAGCAGAGCCCCTGATAGAAGCAATCAATAAATATGCGGTATTGAAAAAATCTGCTCCGAAACAGCTGGATGAGTTGATCCCACGATTTATAAAGGAAATACCGGATACAGGGTTGGAAGGGTGCAACAGCTTCAAGTACATCAATTACGGCAGCGGAAGGATAGTTGTTCTCTGGTACGACTTGGGTAGCCGCCACGGGCAGCCAGTATCCAAAGAAAGTCGTTATCCAGATGGTGATTCCGGTCACGCAATACTTACTTTCACAATCGGCGAGGGTGACCATGTAATTGATGCCAAGTTCGACCGGATGCCGAAAGAGTTCCAGCAAACAGAATTTGATTCCGAACAGTGGCTTGCCGGTAACGGCCGTATCGAGATGGCACCGGATCTGCCGGAAAAATACGAACTCAGCAGGATGCCAAGAACCGTTCTGGAAAGCCTGCTGGGACACCCGGATGGTCAAAGGGTTTTACGCGATGCTCCCTGGGAGCTGAGGATCAACTGCCCAAGGAGCCTGACTGAGCGGGACATCCTCTTCTACTGGCCTGGCGAGAGCTATCCGGAACAGATTTATGGCGGTAACACAGAACTGATCGGCAAGTGGCTCTATGTCCATTGAGAGCGCCGATACTGCCGGGCTAAATCGATTGCGGTATCCCGGATACCCGCTGTCCCAAGTAATGTTCCAGCGATGCTCAATCTATTTGCGGCCATGTTCGCTCCACGTCGGAAAATTCGTGAACCTAAGCCAAATTCACTGCTCGCAGATTGAGCTGACGGGTGTCATTCCGCAAAATACACATCCCAGTTATGTTTATTAAATTCTTACATTATCTACAGGCGAAAATATGGCTGAGATGAAATCCCAAATATCGATTGCAATATGGCTTTTGGTCTGTTGTGCGGCCATCTATGCAATGGTCGTGCTGGGTGGTGTCACCCGCTTAACCGGTTCGGGTCTCTCGATGGTTAAGTGGGAACCGGTGATCGGTGTTTTCCCTCCAATGAGCCAATCCGAGTGGGAAGAGGTGTTTCTTCTCTATCAGCAGTATCCTGAGTTCAAGATAAAGAACGCACACATGGATGTTGAGGATTTTAAAAATATCTTTTGGCTTGAGTACTTCCACCGTCTTCTGGGGCGAATGATCGGCATCATCTTTCTGCTTCCCCTGGTCTACTTCTGGATTAGAAAAAAAATCGATAGATCACATATACCGAAACTGGTGTTCATGTTTGTGTTGGGCGGCCTGCAGGGCCTGCTCGGCTGGTATATGGTGAAAAGCGGACTTTCACAGGATCCCCATGTCAGCCAATATAGGTTAACTGCCCATCTCGGATTCGCCTTCATAATCTATGCTTATATTCTCTGGTTTGCGCTTGATCTGCTTTTTGCCGGCGAGCGCCAGGTTGGAATCAACGCATATCCCGGGCTCAGACGATTTTCATTTTTTCTCACCGGATTGATTTTTATCACGGTTCTTTCCGGAGGCTTTGTTGCCGGCTTAAAGGCAGGGCTGGCCTACAATACGTTTCCCTTGATGAATGGCCAGCTTGTTCCTGAAGGGTTGTCGGCTCTTCAGCCCCAATGGAGAAACTTTTTTGAAAATGTAACGACGGTGCAGTTCGATCATCGCCTGCTCGCCACCTGCTTGGCAGTGATCGTCCCGATATTCTGGTTTATCGGGATTCGGCAGAATCTGAGCGCAGGAACCCGGTTGGCTTTTCATCTACTTCTGTTGACTCTGATTGCACAAGTTTCACTGGGTATCTCCACCTTGCTGCTTTATGTACCAGTCGGGCTGGCGGCCACTCATCAGGGAGGTGCTCTGGCACTATTTACATTGTCTTTGTACCTGAGCCACCGGTTGCGTTACCGGCAGTGACATTCGGAACAAATGTTTGAATGCCTTCGGTCAGAGCGGAAAGCCTGAATTTGATCAATAACTTTAACCAATCGGTATAGGCAAAACTGTTTGTGGAGATGTCTCCGGTCAATTCAATTAGAGATATCCATTTGCACGCCTGAATTTCTTCCGGATCTGGATGGAAAACGCCGTCGTACTTTCCCAGCAGTACGTGGTCGTGTTCATGTTCTATCAATCCACTTCCGACATCCGCTCTGTAAGTGAATGTGAATATCTCCGTTAATTGGCAATTGAAACCAAGTTCTTCATGCAAACGACGGTGAGCAGCTCGTAAAATCGTCTCTCCTGGAGCGGGGTGGCTGCAACAGGTATTGGACCAGAGACCACCGGAATGGTATTTGGTTGCAGCTCGCTGCTGCAGCAAAAGATCTCCCTGGCTGTTGACAATAAATATTGAAAAAGCCCGGTGCAGTCTGCCGGTTCGGTGTGCTTCGATTTTTTCCATGAAGCCCGTTTCATTTCCATTGATGTCGACCAGAACTATCTCGTCGGTATTGAACATTTGATCAGGTTTTCTGGAGTGACTATTGATTCAGCTTGATCATGCTGTCTTTGTTACGCCACTGTCAACAGTGATATGGACTACTGGTATACTCAATACCATTCGTAGGAAAGTACCGAGTCACCGGATTGATTTGCTGAAGGAGTTGATGAAAAGTGGTTGCGAAAAAGTCGAAGTCACGGGGACCGGTCCTCATTTTACTGTTATCCTTTTTAGCAGGTATCGCTTTGTACCTGACAGACTGGCCGACTCTGCAAAAACCGGTGACGGATGAACTGCAGGGAGTGCTGCGGCCGGAAGCCAGAGAGCTGGTTGCTGATTTTGCTCTGCAGGATCAGAACGAACAAACGTTCGATCTGGATCGTTTCGCCGGAAACTGGAGCTTTGTTTTTTTTGGATATACCTATTGTCCCGATATCTGTCCCACTACCCTGACTACACTGGTTTCGGTATTCAGCCATCTTGAGGAGCTGGGAGAGCCGATAGAGAATCTAAATACTTTCTTTATCTCAGTGGATCCGCAGCGTGACAATCCAGAAGTGTTGCGTGGATATATGAGCTATTTTAACAAGGCGTTCATCGGAATCACCGGAGAGAAAGAGCAGCTTGACGGACTTGCGCGACAGTTCGGTGCGGGTTATGTCATTGAACCGGAGCGTGGTCCTGGAGATTACCTTGTGAGCCATACCAGCTCCATATTTCTGGTTGATCCTAAAAAGCGGCTGCTGGCCCATTTCTCACCGCCACATGATGCAGAAACCATTGCCGGGCAATTCAGGAAAATCAGATCACGCTATTAGGACCTGGCAATACCATGCGGATGGATATCTGTATAGTGTTGACAGGCTCTGTAAAAAGTTGGCTGGTCAATGGAAGTCATGGGCCTGGAACAGTGCTCTGATTTCATTCACCGCCTTTTCATCCGGGGGATAAAAGGTTGCAGCCATTAGTATCGTCCCGTTCCTGGCATGCCCGGACAACTTGGGATTTTTCATTGCTTCGGCAAGATTGAATTCCGCTTGCTCCTGTGTCCTGAACTTGAAGAAAGAGATGATGCGGGTACTTGTATAGGCGGAAATTACGTATGTGGCTAAGTATTCCATCTCTTTATTGTCCGGCAGCTGGATTTCCAGAGAACCGTCGACGCCATTGCGCTTGAGCTCATCGATGAATGAGCTCAGTTCACGCGTGGTCTCCGTACCATGCGGACTGCACCCCAGTAAGGGTATAAACAACAAAATTGCGATGATAAGTGAGTTCCTCATGATCCCTAATTTTGAGATTGGCGCCATAAACAAAAAAATCGGATTCAAGGTTTTTCCTGAGGGGGTGAGTGTTCCGGATTTGAAGGTTGATTGTCGGATGAAAACATAAACTCACCCGTTTGCGAATTATAAACAATTCTTTTACCGCTGGGTGTGCGGTATTGGTTCTTCTCCAGTTTCGACCAACCTTCCACAGCAACACCCTTCTCCAGCACCCGGCTGAAAAAAGGATCCCGTGGCGTAACGGGACCGGGAGCGGCTTCATCAAGGACATTCGGATAACGCTGGCTGCTTCCCCTCTCCAGCGACTCTTCAGCGTAGGCCGCTATGCCAGCGCGTATCCCTTCAATCAGGCCCGGTTCCATCGCCTGCTCCGCATCCCTCGAAAGCTCAAAGTATTTTGTAACCGCAGGCAATCCGACTAACAGCAGGAGGGCAAGAAAAAAGGCGATTTCAAAACGCGAGTAGCCTGCGGCGCTGGAATGTTCATTGTGCATGGTATTCTATCGTTGAATAAAATTAATCGAGATCGTTTTTCATGTTTCGCGTGAGAAGGCAGTGGTCCGGATGCTTTGCTTGAGTCCGGAACGAGGAGCATCACAGACAATTATTCACATACTGCCAGTCGCGGGTAATTGATTTAAAACATTTTCGGATCAATTCTGCAAATCATGGCGTGTGCCAATGGAACGGCCGCTCCATGCCTGCATCAGTTCCGGATTCGATTGCCATAGGCCAGTTTGATTATTCCGGGCCTGCTCCTCCAGTCGAAGCAATTCTGATTGGTCGCCATTGCCGATCGAAAAACTGCCCAGAGCAATGGCGTAACCCTGTTGCACCATCGAGGAATTGAGCGAAATTTTCTCTCCCGGAAGTGTGACGACAACCGGAACCCGGCCGTATTTATCGGTGGATTTCAGGTCACCCTCAACTTTAACTGCAGCCGCTGATCCGATCAGCAGCTGCAAATGGCGCGTGGCCTGTCGGCCCAGGTCAAGCAGAAGATCCTGACTTATCCCTGTTCGTTCGGCGTCCTTTATCAGCTTGGGATTTGCAATGTCCTCTGGAGCATCTATCCCCAGAAGCTGAACACGGGCAGGTTTGCTGCCCAGCTCAATAACCAAAGTATCCCCATCCTCAATCTGCAACAGGGAGTAGGAGCCGGTATCTGCAGACAGGGCAGCGGCATGCAGCAGAAGTATGGGGGCCAATAAGTATACCATTTTAGTTTCCTGGCTGAGTCTCATTTGACTGATTCAGTGACTGGTGCCGCTTGAGCGCGTCAGTTTGTTGTATGCATTATATTTTCCCGATGGCTTTTTCATGGGGAGACGCTTTACTTCCAGCAGTGTCTCGGCATCATAAACAACCAGCGCACCATCTTCGTCCCAGACACTTACCAGTGCGTAGCGTCCGTCTTTGGTGAACTCGACGTGGGCGGATGTTTTTCCGGGTGCCGGATTCAGGGTTTTGACGATTTCCAGCGTCTGTTTATCGATAACATGCATCAGATCCTTATTCGGTCCGAAAAATACATCTACCCAGGCGTAGCGGCTCTGCTCATGACTGCGCATGAAAAATCCCGGGCCTTTGGTCGGAATGCGCTTGATCACCTGCCAGCTCTTCATGTCGACAATGGTCACCTCCGGTTTTTTTATGTTTGGCGTGGCAAGTACTGTGCGATCCTGATACTGCCAGGTGATGGCTGAGCTGAGGTGAGGCATGCCCGGCAGCGTTAGTTTAGCTACGGATCTTTTCAGATCCAGATCCACAACCTGACCTGTTTCACCCTGTTCGGAAGTTTCACCACGCGAGCTGCCTATCACGCGATCGTACTCCTGAGTGAGAAAAAAATCGTCCAGATATCCCTTTACTGGAATGCGTAGAATGGGGAACTGCTTATTTGCGGCAGCGTCCCCTGAATCCTTGCGATAGTCGTGAACCCAGTTGGCAAACCCGGCGGGTGGGTCATCTGCGTAGTTGATCTCCCATACTTCGGGAATATCTTTAAGCGCCACCACGAAGCTTTCCCGAGCGTCGGCGGTGTATACGGCGCTTACCCTCGAGCTGTGTCCTTCGCCATCCGTAGCTTCAATCACTTTAATCGGGCGAAGATCCTTCGCATCGAGCAGGGTAAGCGTATGGGGAAGATAGTTGGCAACCATGACATACCGCCCGTCATGCGACACCGCCAGATTGCGCGTGTTGATGCCGGCGCGAACTTCAGCGACATAGGTCAGATTGAATACGTCGAATTTGCTGATCCAGCCATCGCGCGATGCGAAGAAGATATAGCGACCGTTTTCAGACCATTTTGGGCCGCCGTGCAGCGCGAACCGCGTGGCGAATCTGTGAATCGGCTCGAAGGTATCACCATTGAGCAGCGTAGCATGGTGATCCCCCAGTTCCACTACGACGAAGAGATTGTCGATATCGGCTTCAAACAGAGGCTTGTCTGCCAAAGTCCCCGGTTTGTGGTGGACGATCCGGCTGGCGAGGATCTGTTCCATTCCCCATGGAGGGAGCTGTTCCAGCGGAGTGTAGATCAGCTCAACCAGCGATTCGATCTGCTCTCTGTTCAGAATATCCCTGAAAGGCGGCATCTGACTTGCCGGCCGACTGTTTTGAATGACTGATACTGCCGAATCTTTGCTCAGGCGCTGGAGATTCTGCGGCAGCAGCGCCGGACCAACCGCGCCGAGGCGATCGGCGCTGTGGCACTCAGCACAGTACTGGGCATAGAGTAGAGCCGCATCAGGGGCGGCAACGCTATTCATACCCGGCAGAAAGAGAATCAGAAGAGTAACAGAGAGAATGCAACTGTGCTTAGCGTGGATCATCTTCAACCAGGCAGAACTATTTTAAAAGGTTGGCACTTTTGTCGAGTTGGGTCGGCTCGGTAATGCCTATCTCTTCATCGGTCAGGTAACATGCCGGGTCTTCGGACCAGGCATCACCGGTAAGCTGCATTGCCCGAACCCGGGTGTTGCCGCCACAAATATTGAAATAGCCGCACTCCGCGCACCTGCCGCTGATGTTGCGTGGCTGCGCCTTCAGACCGGCCATAATGGGATCGGTTGTATCCTGCCAGATTTCTGAAAAAGGCCGCTCCTTGACATTACCCAGATTGTAGTTCCACCACATAGTGTCGGGATGGACATAACCCTGATTATCGATATTAGAGATATTCACACCCGAGCTGTTGCCGCCCCACTGAGCCAGCTTTGCATGGATGTGATCTGTTCTGTCAGGGAATTTCTTCTCAACCCAGTGCAGCAGGTAGACGCCGTCGGCGTCATTGTTTCCGGTTACGAACTCGGTGCCGCGTTTCGCTCTCGCATCGGCCAGTGCGCGATCGAACAGTAGATCCATCGCCCAGCGCGTGGTCTGGAGGAAGACATCGTCCTTGCGGTTCTTGTTGCCGCGTCCGGCGTAGTTGAGGTGGGAGAAATAGAATTTGTCCACATTTTCCCTGTCCATCAGCGCCAGCAACTGAGGCAGTTCACTGGCATTGTCCCGGGTCATGGTGAAACGCAGCCCGACTTTAATGTTTTTGTCCCGGCACAGTCGCAGCCCGTGAATCGATGCATCGAAAGCTCCTGCCATTCGCCGGAAATTATCGTGTGTCTGCCTGATACCATCGATGCTGATGCCGAGATAGTCAAAGCCTACGGCGGCAATCTTTTCGATGTTCGATTCGTCGATCAGTGTACCGTTCGTGGAGAGGGCAGTGTAAAACCCCATCTCTTTGGCATGATGGGCAATTTCGAAGATATCCGGCCGCAGCAGCGGTTCGCCACCGGACAGGATCAATACCGGTACTTTAAACCGCTTCAGATCCTGCATCACTTCAAACACCTGGGTGGTACTCAGTTCGTTGGGAAAATCCTTGTCCGCGGAAATCGAATAACAGTGCTTGCAGGTAAGGTTGCAGCGGCGCACGAGATTCCAGATTACTACGGGACCGGGTGGCGTTCTCTTGGGCCCCAGGGGAGTGGGGTGTAAAATTTCGTGCATGAACTGAGATATTCGAAACATTGGAATAAGCTGCCGATTCGCTTTTGTGGATTTGTGGGCAACTACCGTTTAAGACTGCCCGATTCTGAGTCCGGTTTTTTTCAGTATTCTTGTACTGAACAGGACTTCATGCGCACGATTGTCGTTGCCCAGCATAACAGCGATCCGGTTCACCTTCTCCATGACTTCTGCGCGGTCTTTACCATGCACCATGGCAAAAAGGTTATAACGCCATTCCGGCAGATATCTGGGGCGTCGATAGGCATGGCTGACGAACTCCAGTTCACCGATCCGGCGACCATAATCCTCCACCAGATCGTCGTCAACGTCCCACACGCTCATGCCGTTGCCGCGAAATCCCAAAGTATAGTGGTTGGGCACGGCAGCGATGCGTCGAATAATGCCGTTATCCAGCATATGCTGCATACGTGCCATTATTATCTCTGTTGTGCAGCCCAATTCGGCAGCAATCTGTCGATAGGGTTCAGGAACCAAAGGTAAACCAGTCTGGGTGCACTGGACTATTCTTCGGTCCAGGTCGTCGAGCGTGTTCATTTCATTTTTTTCATAAGCGATCGGTAATCGTGTGCGGATTCGGTTCGCAATAAAAGTTGACTCAGACTTCGAATTTAAGTCCTACGAAAAACTCCTCTTCCTTGGGCATATTGTAAACCCGGTATCCCGTTGACTGCTCGATCTCGCGGATTACGCTGTCGATGCGCTGGGGTGTCTCTGTTGCCAGTACGAACCACATGCTGAACTCGTTGTCGCGGGCATAATTGTGGGCGACTTCCGGGAACGCGTTTACCTGTTCTTTAACCCTTTCGAATTGATCCTCAGGCACCCGGATTGCACAAAGGCTCAATCCTCCCCCAAGGCGTTCGGCGTGATACAGGGGGCCGAAACGGGAAAGCTGTTTTTTCTCCAGCATTACCTTTAGGCGCCGGATTAACTCATCCTCTTGTATGCCAAGCTCTTCGGCTGCCTGCTGGTAGGGCCTGTCAGTGATGGGGAAGCTCTCCTGCAGACGGTTTATAATTGCGCGGTCGATTCGATCCATTATTGGTATTTTGCACCGCGTTGTTTATAGCGTTTACCGCTGAATAGAATTTTGTGCGGAATATGTTTCAGTCCGTGGGAATCAACGATCTTTCTGATATGTTCGAGCACCCGTTGACGCTGCTGACCATGAATCATGCAAAATAGATTGTAGGGCCATTCCGGGAGCTTGCGCGGTCTTTGATAGCAGAGGGTAACACAGGGTTGGGCCCCGAGTTTTTCTCCCACGACATCGACCTGGTTGTCGGGCACGTCCCATACCACCATGGCATTGGCGGTGTAGCCCAATTCATGGTGCCGCACAATTATACCCATGCGCTTGATCACACCGGCCTGTTGCAGAGCGCCGATGCGTTCAATGACCTGCTCTTCGCTGAGCCCCAACCGTGCGCCGATCTCGTTGTAAGGACGGCTGGTAAGCGGCAGTCCGTCCTGAATTTCCGCGATCAATCGGTAATCCAGATCGTTCAACACCATAGGGGAAAGCCGAGGTCGATATGATGCTGCTTGATAAGAGGCAGGTTAAGAATCGGATAGCCGGTCACACGCTCCATCTCTTTCAGTACCTCCTCCAGCCGGGCACTGCTGGGGGCGGTGACCACAAACCACAGGTTGTAATCATCCTCCCTCTCGTAGTTGTGGTTGACCTCCTGGTAGCTGCTGATCACCGATGCCACCTGGTCAAGTTTATCCGGCGGTACCGATACTGCCGCCAACGTGCTCGCACCGATCCGTTTTGGCTTGAACACCGGCCCGATTCTGCTGATGACTCCGGTTTGCTGTAAACGGGTCAGAATTTTCAGAACCAGCGCTTCGCTGATGCCCAGCATATCGGCCATATCCCGATATGGAGTGGGGGAGAGCGGCAGGCCTTTCTGAAATGCGTCAAGCAATCTTTTTTCGAGGTCGTTCAAGTGAATTCTCTGGACGGACTGGTTTTGTCTTAAGGAGCGATGAATCCGTTTGGCGGTTGATGGCATACTATAGACCCGTTTTGTGTGCCCGGGAGGTAAAGAATATGCCGCTCGGCTTATCCACCGGCAGCTTATACATAAGCTCCATGCTGTCAGTGTCATAAACCTGGACCTCGTCTTTGTCACGCACTGAAATCCAGACCTCCTCCCCACGCGGAGAGAACTCCATGTGGAGCGCACCTTTTCCCGTCTTCAGGGTTTTTACAACAACCAGGCTTTCGGTGTCGATTACTTGAATAGTATCGTTGTCGGGAAAGGCAAAATTGACCCAGACCTGTCTTCCATCAGGACGCGCCATAACGAATACCGGTTGTCCATGAACCTTGACACGGCCGGTTTCCACCCAATCATCCTGACGCACGACCAACACTTCATGATGCCCCACGGCCGGCAGAAAGGCGCGATTCCCGGCCATTGCCCAGCCTTCCAGGTGCGGCATTTTATAGACCGGAAGCATCTGCTCTCCACGCCCATATCCTTGCAGAATAATGCGAGGCGGCGTTTCCGGATGCCATAGGTCGAGCAGTGAGAGTCCGTCCTGCCCGAAAAGTCCACTGATATAGTAGCGACCGTCCGGGGTGACCAGTGCATCATATGGAAGTGCACCAATCTGTGTGTAACGCTGTATCTTCGGCGCCGTAGGATTTTTCATCTCTATTACCCAGGCTTCGCCACTGTCATAGAGACTGACCGCAAAACGTTGGCCAGGAGCATCTACCAGTCCAACGGTTTTCGATCCTTTCTGCTTTCCATCGCGGTCAATGATCCCGGTGGCCGGAATGTCGGCGATCAACGAGAGGTCCTGCGCAGAGAATATTTTGACCCCGCCCGGTTCATAATTGGACACTGCAATCAATTGGCCATCCTGGGAAATGGCGCCGCCAATACTGTTTCCAGCCTGAACCACCCGGGTAACAATTTTCCCGCACAGAATGTCGACCTTTGTCACTCCCCCGTCCCGACCGAAAATGTAAGCGTAACGGCCATCGCGGGAGTAGACTGCGGAAGCGTGAGATAGGTCCCCCAATCCCTCCACCCGAAATAGGGCTTTGTGAGCGGTTGTATCGACCACTTGCAGACTGCCGGCGGCGCGTTCGATAACAATGCCCATGTCGCCGGTACCGCGGGTCAGGCAGTCAGCTGCAGCGTGTCCGCAGAAAAACAGTAAGCCAGCGGTCAGACCGAGTAATGGTTTCATGGCTGGATACCTTCTTTTAATCTGGTGGCCAGCCAGTAAGCTTCGCCATCGGTCAGAAACGGGCGCCAAGGCGGCATCGGGGTGCCAGGACGACCGTACAGAATGGTAAGGGCCAGCTGATCGATATTCCAGTCAGTAAATCGCTTTGCCACCAAAGCCGGGCCCAGCCCACCTTCAAGCCGCATGCCGTGACAGGATCCGCAATCATGCCGGAGCAAGTGGATTATTTCCGCCTGGCGCACAGGGGAAATCTCGGCTGATACAGTGCCACTCATAACGGTTATTGCCAAAATCAGTGTGGCTGTCGGCGCTTTACGCTTCAAATGACCCTCTAAGACGGAAACAGACGAAAATGGGACCAGAATTTACCAGCTAGGTAATCTTTCTGGCATTGACCTCTATCAAAGATTACCCCGGGTAGCGGTCGATTTAAACTTAAAAATGCAATAAACACCTGATATTAAAAGGGATTAACTACCCATAATCTACTGGACATGCACAATACCGGTCATCTCCGGGTGTGGACCGCAGTGGTAGGGGAAGCTCCCTGCCTTATCGAACAGGCGGAGGTAGGTCTCTCCGGGAAATATATACCCTGGCTCCGGATCTCCCGACTGTTCGAACCAGACACTGTGATATTGCCGTGTCTCTTTGTTGGTCCAACGGACGGTGTCCCCGACATTTACGGTAATCTCCTTTGGTGTGAACTGGTATTTGAAGATTTCTAATTCAACCGCAGGTTGTACTGCATCACCAGTATTGGCGAACGGGCTGAACAGTAGCAGCGCCAACATTACGGCGGCTAAGTTGACTCTTTTCAGAAACATTTTAATCCGCTCCAAATCTGAGAGTGTTAGGTCCTGATCAGCTCAGAATACCGTAAAAAGAGAACAGAATCAGGCTGAATATTGGCACCTTTCAGGCTGCATTTATGGAAAAAAAGTGGGACCGAAGCCCCACTTTTCAATGCCTGCGCCAGCAGTATCAGCCGCTTACTGGGCTATGGCATTAATCTCAACACCTTTGTCTTCGTTATCGAATCCAAGTTTGTAACCCAATGATACATGGTGGAAACGGGCGGCACTGAAGTCATCATGTATCGCGAAGCCGAAGTTATAGATCTTATCCAGCTCCAGATTGATGTCACCCGGTTTATCGGATTTCAGCTTGCGTTTCATCATCACGGTCCAGGTGCCGTTGTTAAGCTCTGCCGAGAATTCCGCACCCTGACCGCCGCTCATCACACGTTGGGCCAATACATGACCATCCTCGACCTCGGCCTTTCCCGATTTATAACGGACGATATCCATGAATCGGCCAGAGGCAAGTTCGTTGTTCAGCTCATCCGCACTCTTCAGCTTGTCCCAGCCGCCGCGCTTCTTGCCACGGCGTCCCGCCACTTCGATATCGGTGCGGCTCTCCTTGATATATTTGGTCAGCCCTTTACTGACATCCAGCTGCTGGGCGACCGCGCTTCCGCCAACGGTTGCTGCGTCCGGCGTGTCTGGCATGGTGCGGCTGTCGTGATGGCAGGTGCCCCAGCAACCTGCGCGGTCGGCATACTCGACATCGTCGGTGGCGAACATGATCGCCAGCTTTATCGGGTTGTCGGGATCCATTTTGCCACCGTCGACAAACGGAGCGGGCGTGTGTTCGCCATCCGGCCAACTGAACCGCAGATAGAGATTTTCTGCGTCGTGGGTTGAGTCGACGCTGACTCGGATACTGCCGCGTTTACCGGGGATTGGTGTGGATTCCGCCTTGGCACCGGTCACCATCTTCTTCCCCATATCCGCCGTTTCCTTGTCGTGACAGGTGAAGCAGCGGTCACCGCCAATCATGAATGGACGCGCACCGCCGTGGTCCTTGCCGGTCATGACCCACTCCATTGAGGTTTCACCGGGATAGAGCAGTGTAATCGTCCGATTGCCCGCCTTGCTCCAATCGACATTGATCGCACTGCCGGTAGCAACCGAGGGTGCAGCTGAGGTTGGCGAGGAGGGTGCCGCTGCAGCAACCGGAGCAGCGGCTTCACGTTTCACCGCGTTGATTTCCACGCCTTCCGCCTGCGAATCGAAGGCCAATTTGTAACCCAGTGAGACGTGATGGAAGCGGGCATTGCTGTAGTCATCATGAATGGCGAAACCGAAATTGTAGACCTTGTCCATAGCGAGACTCAGGTCGCCGGCTTTGTCGGATACCAGTTTCCGTTTCATCACAACCAACCAACGTCCTCCTTCATTGCGTGCATCCACCTCGAAACCCTGACCGCCGCTCATGTAACGCTGATCCAGGATATAGCCATCCTCGGTTTCGCCTTTGCCGGATTTATAGCGCAGCAGATCCATGAACTGATTGGCGGCGAGTGCCGCTTTCACCTCTTCTTCCGACTTCAGCTTATCCCAACCGCCACGCACTTTCCCACGGCGGCCCTGCACCTCAATATCGGTGCGGCTCTCCTTCAGATACTTGGAGATCCCCATGGCCAGATTCAAACGCTGTGCCGCCGGATTGCCCGTGGCAGCATCCGCCGCCGGAGTGTCAGGCATGGTACGAACGTCGTGGTGGCAGGTCTGCCAGCAGCCGGAACGATCGGCGAACTCCACATCATCGGTTGCCAGCATGACCGCCAGCTTCATCGGATTCTCCGGATCCATCTTGCCGCCGTCGACGAAGGGCACCGGAACATGATCCGTGTCATCCCAGGCGAATCGCAGATAGAGATTGTCAGCGTCGTGCGCGGCTTGTACGTTGACCGCGATGCTGGCGCGCTTGTCCGGCTGGGGGTGGCTCTCCGCTTTCTTGCCGGTAACCATCTTCTTGCCCATGTCACCCGTCTCTTTGTCGTGGCAGGTGACACAGCGATCGCCGCCGTTGAGCAATGGTCGGGCACCGCCATGATCCTTGCCGGTCATCACCCACTCCATAGAGGTTTCTCCAGGATAGAGCAGGGTGATCTTGCGTTCCGGCACATCGCTCCAGTCTATACCGAAGCCAGCAATGGGGGCTGCCAAAGTGCCAGTGGAAGTCCCTTCAGTCGTGCCTCCGGCACCGGCCTTATAGGACGCCAATGCGCTGGCGACAGCTGCCGCGATACGCTCTTTTTCCGCTTTTTGCGCGGCGATTTTGAGTTCATGTTCCCGCTGCTGCTCTGCCTGCTCCGCTTCCGCCTGGGCTTTCTCCTTGGCCTCCACCTTGGCCAGTCCGTCCAGGTACATTTGCGGGACCTTACGGATGTAGGCTGGGTTGGGCGCCTCAAGCTTCTCCAGTTCTTCATCGCTGAGTTGATCGCGTACGTGTTTGTGCGCTATGCCTTTGTGACAGTCGATGCAGGTCTGGCCGGTCTCAAAGGCATTAAGATGCTGCTTGCGTGCACGCGGCCGCTGAAATTCCGGGTTCATCGATTCGAAATTGTGGCAGTTGCGGCATTCGCGGGAGTCGGTGGTTTTCATCGCGTTCCATACCCGCTTGGCCATCTCGAGACGATTTTCATTGAACTTCTCGGGTGTATCCACGGTACCCATGATTTTGTGAAATACTTCGTTGCTGGCTTGTATCTTGCGCACCATCTTGTGAATCCAGGGGCGGGGCACGTGACAGTCGGGGCAGGTGGCTCTGACACCGGTGCGGTTGGAGTAGTGTATGGTTGGCCTGTACTCCTGATAGACATTCTCTTCCATTTCGTGACAGCTGATACAGAACTCCAAATTGTTGGTCGCTTCCATGGCGGTGTTGAATCCGCCCCAGAAAATGATGCCAAATATAAAGAACGCGACAGCGCCACCTATGGTCGTGCCCAATATGATTCGACGCGACATCATGCCTGGTTTTTTAAACTGGAGTTCCGACATTTTTTCTGTCCTGAATACGAAGAGAGTTTAAAAAATAGATTAAAAAAAGCGGGCATGGAGGGTTTCCATGCCCGCTTGTTACTACTGACTTCCTAGTCCGTGCCGGTCGATCAGGTTACGTGATTAACGCGGTTGTGGACGTTGAATTTACCGGTCGGTGCAAACAGACCTTTGACGCGGGCTTTCTCTTCCAGAGTCTTGGCGTCGAAGATGATGATCTCACCATTCGGCTCTTTACTGTCCTTACGGTTCCAGACTGAAGTCCAGACCTCGCTGCCATCGTTGTTGAACTCGATGTGTACAGCGGCATAGCCCGGCTTGTCGACCAGACGGATGGTCTTGACGATTTCATGGGTCTTCTTGTCGATAACCTGAATGGACTGCTGCACCTCGGGCTCCGGATGTTTGGTCTGATCCGCCCAGAAGTAGTCGCTATTCGGATGGGTACGGATGAACAGTCCGGGGCCGTCGGTCTCCACTTCGTAACATATCTTCCATGCCTGATCTTTGTGCCCGGCAGGGTCGTTACCCCAGACCGTGACCTTGCCAACACCCAGATGAGTGGTGCCCCCGACCGGACCGCACTTCTCGTCCATCCAGTTTGCGCCGGGACCCGGATGAGGCAGCTTGTCGACGTCGATCAACGCTTCCAGTTTCTGGGTTTCGGTATCCACCACGACCATTTTGTTAGAGGCGTTGGCGGCTATCTGGAAGTAGCGGCCGGTTGGATCGTAGAAACCGTCATGCAGGAACTTGGCGGTGTCCATCTTGGTGATCTTCAGGTTGTTGAGGTCGGTGTAGTCGACCTGCCACATCTGCCCCAGCTCCTTCATCGAAACCAGCCAACTCGATTGGTTGGGGGTGTCGTAGATGGCCGCGACGCGGGACTCGTTGACATATTTGCCGTCCACATTGACGCCGCGTGAGGAGACCACTTTCAACGGTTCCATGCTAACGGCATCGACGATTACGAAGTGTGGTGGCCAGTAACCGCCACCGACGACATACTTGCCATCACCGGATACGGCAACATCACGTGCATCATAGGCAATCTGCACTTCGGCGACTTTCATCTTGTCAGGCATCTGCCACAGATCGATTTTGGTCAGCTTGCCATCGCGCCCCATGGTGTACCAGAAGCGGCCGGGATTCTCGGAGTGCAGCTTGTTGTGGTGCTCGGCAGCCTTGAGCACATGCACCGCGTAACCGGTAGGCACATGAGCGACAACCTCTTTCGTGTCGCCGTCGATAACCGCGATCTTGCCGACGTCACGCTCGATAACCAGGAAGAAATTTTCCCAGTTGCGGCCGTGCAGCGGCTTGGTCGGATAGTCTTTAGGTTCGACGAAAACCTGACGGCGCTCCTTCATCAGCGCGATGTCCATCTCGGGTGGAATCGGTGGCTCCATCTGAACATAGGTGGCCATCAACTTGATATCTTCCGCTGGCATGATGTCATCGAAATTGTTCATGCCACCCTCGGTGCCGAAGGAGATGATCTTCTCCAGGCGTTCCTGGCCAAGCTTCATCGTGTTTTCCGGTTCCAGGTTTTTACCCGTGGCACCTTTGCGCAAGGTACCGTGGCAGCCGGCACAACGCTGGAAGTAGATGGTTTTAGCTTTTTCAAAATCCTCTTTGGAGAGGGTGGGTTCGGCGGCGGATACGTTTACGGAGAGACCCGTCAACGCGACGCCTACGGCTACTCCCAGGGCGGACAGACCGAATTTCATTTTTTTCATCAAGGCAATCCCCAATCAATTACTGTGGCAGAGAAAATCGAGGGCAAACGACATTTTCTTAGCTCATTCACCAGAGCCGATAACATCTTATAGGAAGAGAAAAACGTCTTTGACTTACATCAAAGAAAGCTGTCTGGAGGGTGTAATTAATACTTTTTCGCTGCGGATTATCGATTATTCGACCTTTGAATGAGAGATAGAGGCACGCAAAATATAATATTATTATTTAATTCGTTATACATATATTAATAACAAAATTAATAAATTAATTTATTATATACTTTATGTTTTGTTACTATTTTTAAGATGTTTCGACTGTATGGACCGGTTTGATTTGAGTTCAATGTATACTGATCCATGTCAGCAATTCTCATCTGTTCGGTTAAATATAATCTACATTTATATGTCCGGCTTTTTTCCGCAACATGCGATGCAGGTTAGATTAATCGCGTTTCTTCAATCGGAAGATATCTATGAAAAAAAATATCAATGCGTTGGTTTTGGCAGCAATTATCGGCCTGCTCATAGTGGCTGTCGGTCTTGGCTTTCTGTTCGGTCCAGCAAATCCGGTCCCCTGGATTCTGATCGGCGTATTGATCACTATTGTAGTTGTTTACAGATGGATATCCTCCCGCGATCGGGTTGAATGGAAGGAGTCCTACACCGTCGGCGTGGATGATCTGGATGATGACCACAAGCGACTCATTGAACTCATCAACCGATTCCAGACAGCCTACACATATCATACTGGCGAGGAGTTCGAACATCAGGCGCTCAACGAGCTGGTGGATTACACCAAATACCATTTTGAGCGGGAGGAGAAGATGATGGAGGAGGCCGGTTATCCTGATCTGGCGGCACATAAAGAGATCCATCGGACTATGATCGCTAAAGTCGGAGAGTTTCAGGAGGAGTATCAGCGGACCGGCCATGAGGCACTTGAAGGCGTAGCAAAGTTTCTCAGCGAGTGGTTGATCAATCACATCAATGGAATAGATAAGAAGTACGGACCTTATGTCAGCCGCCGGCAGGCTTCCGTGTAACCGCTTGATAATGCTAGAAGTAGAGGAGTGCAGTTTTTTATGCTCAACTGCGCATGGTTTTTTGAACCTCATCATCCCTGCTGACGGGATTCAGCGCTTCTCAGCTTCAACACCAAGGGCCAGATAACACCATGCGGGTTCCCCATCGACGGTGGCTGTTGTTCCTCAGGAGATGGCGCACTGGGTGAAGTGTACCTGCCGTACATAAGTGAAAGTGCAACCCAGCCTTGGGGCAAAACGGCTCCGCCCCTTTTGGGTTGACGCCGTGTTGCGGATCGCATGTTTGGAACAACAAAACCGCACTCAGCGCGCCTTGATTGGGCTCATCTGAACACCAACGCGGGGCATTCGCAGGGTGTTAACAGACCCTTCTTACTCCCGATGAGAGATTTTTTCCGGTCAAATTGTGCACTAGTGTAATCCAGCAGTAGTCTCCGGCATGGATTTACGAAAAGCGGAGGTCACTGGGGAAGCGCCAGGCGGGAAATACTCATCAGTTATGGATGCCGCAAAAAACAAGGGGTGCAACCCGGTGGGCTGCACCCCTTTTGCTGGTTAAGGCTTGGAGCCGTTTAGTGTTTGGCTGCCAATTTATTTTCGTGCTCCGCGCGCATCCTCTTCTCCTCTTCCAGGATAGTGTTGACCGCTGTTTTCAGAGGAGCCCAACCGTACCAGTGCATATAATCGTTGCTGACGTGGAATGCTCCCTGGAAAGTACGCTGCCGATATTCAAGCATGATCAGATAGAGCTCCTGTTCGATCTTGGTCTTGGCGTCATAGTACTGGAGCAGGTCCGGTGCATATTTCCACCCCTCCGGCTTTTTCAGGATTCCATCCCGATAGAGACCCTGGACTGCCTGAATAGCCTTGGCGAATTCATGGTCCGCAGCTTTCACGATCTCGTCCGACGCCTTGAAATGCTCGTTTACGAAACCCTGAGCATGGCACTTGTTGCAGTTCGTTTTCATTTTCGTGCGAAGCTGATTGAACTCATCGGGTCCACGGGCAGCCTGGGACTGCACGACAATCTCGACGAACCGTTCGGTGGGTTGCAGTGAAGCATCCAATACACCGGCTGCCTGCAGTATCAATGCACGATCGAACGTCCACTGTGGGTCATCATCTACATCAATATAGTTGCCGGTTGGCAGTGCGGCTGCCAATTTCCTGAGCGGCTCCTCCAGGGAGGGGGCGACGTCTATCAGAGCCAGCACATTCGCCTGGGTTGGAATTCGTAATGCGAGGAAACCCCAGGGAGTCTTCACCTCATGATCACCTTCCATTACGTGACAGGCCTGGCAAGTGGGTGCGCGCGCATCCTCTTCATGTCCCTCGATTCCCCAGATGATGCCATGCTTGGATGAGCTGTACATCTCCCATTGTGGATGGTCGAATCCCATGTGACAGTTCGAACACGCCCTTGGGTCTTTTGCCTCTGATTTCTTGAAGCTGTGACGGGTGTGGCATGCATCGCACTGGACGTTGCCATAGCGGTAGGTGGCAGCCTCTTCGCCATTGTCGCGCTTTACCTCTCCCATATTGCCGCCGGTAACGCCAATCAGGCCTTTCTCACCTATTTTATGGCAGCCAGAGCAGCCCCTGTAACCCTGCTCAGTGATCGCACCTGGTTGACCATGCCAGGCGATCTGGGATTTCATAACCAGCCAGCCCAGATTGTGCTTGCCGGCCTTGTGCTGCTTCATCTGTTTCTTATGGCATTCACCGCAGGTCTCGGCTGTCGGCATTTCCGCCTTGGCCCAGTCATCCATGGTGTTGTGCTTTGTCCCATGGCAGTCGTGGCAGCGAACTTCATCCTGTTTTATTTTTGTATTGGCATGGGGACTGCCCAAGTGCTGCGTTACTATTCCCGGTGTCACATTGACATGGCACCCCAGGCAATCCTTATGGGCCATCTGATCCTCATTCAGGGTCTTTTTCATGGGGGTATCTGCTGCGGCAGCAAGACCAGCCTGACCAATCGCCAACAAGATACCGGCTGCTGCGGAAACCAATAACCGATGAAGTTTCACTTCGCCTCTCCTTAAAAATTGAGCAAATTATTTTTTCCAATTTTGTGGGACCCGGGTTGGATCAATAAAGTATCGAACCCGGAGTCAAATGCAGGCCGGGTAACATAGAGGTGTCCTTAAGTGACTCCTGAAATACTACCTGAAAACTGCTGGCTGCTCTGTTTCAGCCCTTATTCAAAACAGGTCTGTAATCTTTTTCTATCAGCCAATCGTAACAATATAGAGAAACGTAGTCAGAACATTGACTCAAATCAAACGACGTTGAATTTTAACCTGAATTCATTGGTTAAGGCGTCAGCTGGAGGGTGCTTGATTTGCCAACAAAGATGGGTACGATCCTTGGTATCAGGTTCGGTACCGGGCTCATATATCAGGCTTTTCCACCAGAAAAAATGAATTTAAAGGTGTCATAAAAGCATCAAAGTGTTCAGGATACCATTAAGCAGAATGATCTAAACTGTGATCAATCAGACAACATATTATGATGTCGGCATCCGGTAATTTCCCGGGCTTCAATTCTGGTGACTATTATGCATAAAAAAATAATTACCCCCACTCAGCAGGCCGCCGGACCGCCGGATTTGGAATGGTTGAATCTGGATGAGCTGGCAGAAGTGGAACTTACATCAGAGGATGCTGCTCATCCGATAGAGTCCGCATTGCTGCAAGGTGGTGACTCAGGCTGGCGTGCCGCAACTCCCGGGGAGCAGAAAATCCGCCTGGTATTCACCAGCCCGCAACAGCTTAACCGCATCTGGCTGAAATTCGTTGAAACCCATTTGGAGCGGACTCAGGAGTATGTTATTCGTTGGTCACCGGATGGCGGGGACTCTTTTCAGGAGATCTTGCGGCAGCAGTGGAATTTCAGTCCCCAGGGAGCAACCAGTGAGATAGAGGATCTTCGGGTTGCGCTCCCTGCGGTCACTGTGCTCGAGTTGAGTATTATCCCTGATATAAGCGGGGGTAGTGCACTTGCATCTCTGGAGAAGTTGCGGCTTGCCTGACGGAAATTCACATTCTTTTCGCGAATCTCTGCTCTGGAGTTGCGGCATGCCCAGATATCCTTAAGCACAATGCAGCAATCCATATCATCATCGGATTGAGGGGCATCTTATAATCCGTTTACGGTACACAGTACATCAACGAGGCAACATTTTTTTGCCAACTGGATAACCTTGATACACCCAGCATCGGCTGATGTCTTACGCTGCCTCCATCCCGCTCATAAGCCTTCAAGCCACGACAGGGAAAAACCTTCGATCGGTTTAACGCCTTAACCGGTATCTGATTGCTCTGTCAGCGTCTGTTCATTCCCCTCCCGGCTGCCGGTTAATTTATCAATGAAGTGTTGACAAGGCTTATTTGTCCTGCCAATTTCATTCCAATGGATATGGTTAAGAGAAAGATTCGCTATGGATACAGAAAAGTCGGTTGGAGGTAAGGGAAACCCGGTAGATGAATTCCATAGAGAAGCAGATCATATAGTCAAGCTTTTTGCAGATGCCGAGATCTCACAAGCACTGGAAGCGGCGCAAAAAGTGAAATGGGCCGCGGAAAGGATCCCTAAAATCACCAGACCGAAGGAGCTGGCCGAATATTTTCTAAAAATCAGGGACATACTGATTGATGGAACGATATATTCCACCTCAAATAGCGACTCACCGGTTCTGATCCGCATGGGAGGACCGTTGGACGAGGAGGGAAGGCCCTCAACCGAGGATAAGTGTCCGAAAGGCGAGTTTTTCATGTTCGATGCACTTGAAAGCCTTATAGAGAGTGCCGATGTGCTCTTCCAGAAACGGCAAGCAAAACGACAGGCGCTCGCTGAGTCTTATTTTATGATACGGGAAATGGTTTCACAAAAATATGCCAGCGGGGATATAGATTCATATGATGCAGAAGCTGAACTTGATGAAGCCGCTTGTGGATTGCTTCCACGAAAAAGAGAAGCGGTTCGCGAACTGGCTGAAAGCTGGAGAGATGAAATATTGTCCGATATCGCGATTGTGAAAGCCGGCGTAAACAGGGATGGTACGATGAGTGGGGAAGCTGAAAGAGCTGCTTTTGACCTGCATAAAAAATTCAATGCATTATCAAGAGGGCCTGAGGAGCCGACGAAGGGGTTTGAGGGACTCTTCATGGAGGCGAGAGATTCTGAGCAGGGGCCAACCTGCTACCTGAACGGCAGGTTGTTGATTTTAAAGGATGTGGTCGATATTACGGGGCAGCCGCTTGTTGTGTTGGGTTCCAAATTTTCGACAGCCGGGAAAGTATTGGAAGCGGTGAGAAAGAAGTATCCTGAAAATCATTCGCCCTTGAGCAATGCTTACAGAATCAAATACGAGGAGTCTCTGGGTGCGCTTCTACCGGAAAACCGGAGGGAGTGACACGCTGATCCGTACCGCAAAGCGAATCTTTTTGTTTAAATAAAAAATCGCCCACCCCGGTATTTTACCGGGGTGGGCCCAGATTTTATAAAGGCTTCACCGGATCAGCTGTCAACCACCAGTTTCCGCACCACATCGGTAAGTGAGACGATACCGACAGGTACATTCTGACCGTCCCGATTCTCGGTTACAACCAAACGGTGAATATGCAGCCTGGTCATTGTTGTCACCGCATCCGAGAGTGCCGTCTCCTGATCGCAGGTCATACATCCCGGATTCATGATTTCCCGAGCGGTCATACTACGAAGATCCTCGGCACTGCGGCCTTGGCGTGCCAGTACTATATCGGTTTGGGAAACCACACCAATTGCCTGCTCCCCCTCTTTGACTACCACTGCATGGATATCATTGCCGATCATGGTGCGGGCAACCCTTTCCACACTGTCTTCCGGCCTGCAGGAGATAAGACCCAGGAACATCAGATCTTTAACCTTTGTACCATCATCCACCATTACCGGCTCTACATCCTCGTCCACCTCTATTCCAGGCAGGGGGTAATCGGCCGGGAAGGGGTTGGGGACGCTGTGAACCGTCGCAAGAGGAACACTTCTGGCGTCGATACTTACCGGCACGGGTGCTTTTGCGGTGGCTCCCAGACCGAAATCGGGGGCACCGATCAGTACCGACATATTGCCGTGGGGGTGTTTGTTTTCATACATCAACTGGTGTGATTCCGGCAGTTCCAGGTAGGTGAACGCACGTGAGAGGCAGGGATCCAGGTGTCCCTCGATCGCCAGCTGATTCATCGCATAGGCTTGCTCGTCATTTGCGAAGTGGGAGCCCTGAACGCGTTTCTGCCGCATCCACAGATATCGTAAATCAACGGTGGCGTTGTAGCCTGAGGTGCCTGCACAGATGACAACGGACCCTCCGGTCTCACAGACGAACATGGAGGTAGGCATGGTTGATTCACCGGGGTGCTCAAAAACGATGTTGGGACCGCGCTTTTCGCCCAGAACCTCCCAGATCGCGGCGCCGAATTTCCGCACGCCCTTGAGCCAGTTGCCATAGCCGACATTGTCCTTCCAGTGTGGGAGCATGCCCCAGTGATCGAAAGCGTTGCGGTCGATGCATCCTTTGGCGCCCAGTTTTTCGCAAAATTCGATCTTGTTGCTGTTGGAGATGACAGCTACAGAAGTCGCACCCGCCGCCTTGCATATCTGAATGGCCATGGAGCCCAGGCCGCCGGCTCCGCCCCAGATCAGAGCCACATCACCCTGCTTGATTTCGTGTTCGTTCCAGCCGTGCAGCATCCGGTAAGCAGTTGCGCCGACCAGAACGTAGGAGGCAGCCGCCTCCCAGGTCATGTGCTTGGGTTTGGGCATGCACTGGTGCGCCTGGACTTTGGTGAACTGTGCGAAGCTGCCGTAATTGGTTTCGTAGCCCCATATCCTGAACGAGGGGGAGTACATTGGATCTCCGCCTTTCTGAACGTGGGGGCAGTTTCTGTCCCAGGTGCCGCAGTGGGTGACCACTTCGTCACCCACCTTGACGTTTGTAACGTCCTTTCCCACCTTGTAGACAATGCCTGATGCATCACTGCCGCCGATATGAAAATCCTCGGGTTCGCCAGCTTTGTTGCGTGCTTTTATCACGTTGACCGGGATGCCGAGCGCGGCCCACACATTGTTGTAATTGACCCCGGCTGCCATGACGTAGACCAGCGCCTCGTCATCCGCAATCTCGGGTACGTCCACCACCTCCTGCTGGAACGATTTTATAGGCTCACCGAAGCGCTCTTCACGAATCAACCAGGCATGCATCTTGGCTGGGACCTCTCCAACCGGCGGTGCCTCACCGATATCGTATAGCTCTTTCGTCATTTTCTACCTCTCTATAAATTTGTATGGTGAATTTTTGAGGTCTTTGGTAAAACCTCCAAAATCTTCAAGTTTCCCTACCACCTGCGAAGCTTCGTTCACACTTTCTGCAATTGTGATCTTACAGCCAGGTTTTCCAGTTTTATTGTTCCGTTTCCCCCTGAATAAACACATTACCTTTGCCAGATTACCGACCGATTACACTCAAATCAGGGTTCCGGCAGCCGGCAATGCGAAGGATGTCTTGTTTTTTCACATCTGCTTACCTTTCCAACTACTTAAAAATCGTTGACGCAGCATGTCGTACTGCTCGAATGGAGAGCTTCCGGACTGCGCCAGTTCCGCCATGAGCACGGTTGTTCCGCCCAGTGAGTCTATCCCGAACCGGCCAAACTCTTCCCCCAGGCGTTTGACTATCCACTCCGCCTGGAAATTCTTACGCCTGGGCGTCAGCTGATTTTTTTCCAGCAGCCAACATCGGTGCGCTTCAATCCCATCAGCCAGTTCCACAATTCCGGTTCCTCTGGCAGCACTGGCGGAGAGTGCAGGCACCTGCCAACTGGAGTCATCGATCGCCGGCTTCAGTGTTGCACGCAGTTCGGCGAGTGTCCTGCGTGCAGCCAGACCCAGATCCTCCTTGTTGACCACCAGCAGGTGTGGCACCTCCATAATGCCTGCCTTAAGGAATTGAATGCTGTCGCCGGAAGCCGGCTGGGCCACGAAAACAGTGGTATCGGTCAGTTTCGAGACATCTATCTCTTTCTGTCCCACGCCTACGGTCTCCACCAGCACAATATCGAACGCTGCCAGCATCACCAGGCTCATCGGCCAGACTTCCGCGCTCAAACCACCAAATTCTCCTCTGCAGGCGAGTGATCTGATAAATACATCGTTGTCGATCTGGCCGGAGAGCATGCGCAGACGGTCTCCCAGCAGCGCTCCGCCGCTGATCGGGCTGGACGGATCAACCGCGAGCACCGCCACCCGTAATCCCCGCTCGCGCCACAAGGTAATCAGTGCGGCGGTGAGCGACGATTTACCCGCCCCCGGCGGACCCGTCAGACCAACCAGGTGTCCTGACGCATAAACCTTCTCCTGTGGCAGCAGCAACAGCAGGCGGGCGGCTAGACGGCGCGCCTCGGGACGTTTGTCATCGAGCAGGTTGAGCGCCTTTGCCACCGCCGGACGCTGCCTGTCGACCACTGCGGAAGCCAGTGTGTCTGGGTCGGGAAATTTACTCAAAGTCAGCATAAGTTTCAGGCGTCGTAGCGTTCCAGTCCATTGGATTCGCGAATAATATTCACCAGATCCAGCATGATCAGGTTCATGTCGCTGTCCTTGGGCGTGTAGACCGCGGAGATGCCCCTGGATTTAAGATTCACTTCGTCCTCGGGTGGTACGATTCCACCGACAATTACCGGTATCTGCGACAAGCCAACTTTTTCCAGCCGTCTCATCGCATCTTCGACCAGTTCCAGATGACTGCCTGAGAGCACCGAGAGCCCGATCAGATGCACACCTTCCTCTTCAGCTGCCTTGACAATCTGTTCCGGGGTCAACCGGATACCCTCGTAGACCACTTCGAAACCTACATCGCGGGCTTTCACCGCTATCTGTTCGGCGCCATTGCTGTGGCCGTCTAGTCCGGGTTTTCCCACCAGGATTTTTAGCGGGCGGCCGAGCTCATCACCGGTACTTCGCGTGCGTTTACGCAGGCTGTCAACAGTGCCTGAGCCAGTCATGTTATGAGTGGAGATATCTATGCCTGTCGGTGCCCGGTATTCGCCAAAGATACCGCGCAGAACACCGCTCCATTCGCCGGTGGTGACGCCGGCGTGGGCGCAGCGGATGGAGGCGGGCATGATGTTTTCACCACTGGTGGCGGCGCTCCTGAGATTAACGAGTGCGGATTCCACCTCTGCCGCACTGCGCGATGAGCGGAACGCCTGAAGGCGCTCGATCTGCTCGTGCTCGGCAGCCGGGTCGACCTTCAAGATGCCGCTGTCGGTGCCTGAAGTAAGCGGGGATTCGGCGGTTTCGGTAAAGCTGTTGATCCCTATTATTTTAAGATTGCCCCCCTCGATGGCGCGCATGCGTGCGGTATGGCTGGTGACCAGCTGACGCTTGACGTAACCGGTCTCGATCGCCGCTACCATGCCCCCCTCTTCGCGCACCCGCTTCATCTCCTCTTCGGCGCCGCTGATCAGGTCGCGCACCTTAGCATCGATGATAGGAGAACCATCCAGGATGTCGCCGTATTCAAGCAGGTCGGTCTCGATAGCCAGCACCTGCTGCATGCGCAGTGCCCACTGCTGGTCCCAGGGCCGCGGCAGTCCCAGAGCCTCATTCCAGGCAGGCAACTGAATCGCCCGGGCCCGTGCTCTCTTTGACAGGGTCACACCCAGCATCTCGAGAACGATGCGCTGAACATTATTCTCTGGCTGCGACTCGGTCAGCCCCAGGGAGTTAACCTGGACGCCGTAGCGGAACCGCCGCATCTTGGGATCACCCACCCCATATCGCTCGCGGGTGAGCTGCTCCCACATATCCACAAAGGCACGCATCTTGCAGCACTCTTCGATAAAACGAATTCCAGCGTTGACGAAGAAAGAGGTGCGTCCCACGACGTTTGCGAAGGCATCCTCCTCGATTTGTCCCGAGTCGCGGATCGCGTCAAGCACCGCGATCGCGGTCGAGAAGGCGTAGGCAAGCTCCTGCACCGGTGTGGCACCCGCTTCCTGCAGGTGGTAACTGCAGATGTTGGTCGGGTTCCACTTGGGAATCTGGTTAACCGTGTAGCTGATGACGTCGGTGGTGAGCCGCATCGACGGCTCAGGTGGGAAGATATAGGTGCCGCGCGAGAGATACTCCTTGATGATGTCGTTCTGTGTGGTTCCCTGCAGCTGGGATTGATTCACCCCTTGGCGTTCGGCAGCGGCAATATAGAGCGACAACAGCCAGGCGGCTGTCGCGTTGATGGTCATCGAGGTGTTCATCTTGTCCAGAGGAATCCGGTCGAACAGTGTCTCCATGTCACCGATATGGCCGATGGGAACACCAACCTTGCCCACTTCACCGTGGGCAAGCGGGTGATCAGCGTCGTAGCCGGTCTGGGTGGGAAGATCGAATGCGACCGACAGCCCGGTTTGTCCCTTGGCCAGGTTGGTTCTATAAAGCTCATTGGACGCTTTGGCCGACGAGTGTCCGGAGTAGGTTCGCATCAGCCAGGGATGGTCTTTTTTTGACTCGGTTTTCTCGCTGGTCATGGTGATCGTCTCCCACGGTTGGGGTAATGAGCCGTTGCTAATGTTCTTCCCGTCGACTATCAGGTGCTGGTCTCGCCGGCTCGGTCTATCAGCGCACGCGCGATGACCTTAAGCGCCAGAATCTCCTCCACACCTTCGAAGATCGAGAGAACGCGGGCATCCAGGAAATAGCGGCTTACCGGCATCTCCTCGGCGTAGCCCATGCCGCCGTGAATCTGCTGCGCCTCCCGGGTGACCCACTCCGCTGTTTTGCAGGTGAAGAATTTAACCATACTCGCTTCCATCTCTCCCTTGCCCTGATCCATCAGACGGCCGACAGAGTAGGTGAACTGGCGGCTTGCCAGCAGGTAAGCGGCAAGGCGTGCCAGTTTAACCTGGGTAAGCTGATACTTATTGATAGAGTTGCCGAATACCTGGCGTTCGTCGGCATAGGATACGGCACGTTCGAACGCCGCCTGCATAAGACCCACTGCGCGTGCTGCAGTCTGAATGCGTCCACCGGCAAAGCCAGCCATAGTAAAATAAAACCCTCTGCCTTCACCGCCGGGACCGCCAAGCAGATTCTCATCGGGTACGAAATAGTTGTCGAAAAAGACATCGTAGGAGTGCATACCACGGTAACCGATAGTTGAAATCGCCTTTCCGCTGATAACGCCGCCGCTCTCCTGCTGGTGCTTGAACTCGTGGCCATCGGAGGAGGGCTTTTCCACCAGAAACATGGAAAGACCCTTATGACCCTTGGTGAGATCCGGATCGGTACGTGCCAGCAACAGCAGCACACCCGCCTTGCCGCCAAAAGTACACCAGGTCTTGGCACCATCGATAAGCCAGCCGCCCTCGGTGCGGGTGGCTTTGCAGCGCATGCCGGCAACATCCGAGCCGTAGTTGGGTTCGGTCACCGCCACGGCACACAGCGGATTCGCCTCTGCTAGCCGTGGCAGCCATTTCTGTTTCTGCTCTTCGGTACCTCCCTTCAACAAGGCGCGGGTCAGGATCTCTGGCCTGGTGATCAGGCTGCCTGCGGCACCGAGCGAACCCCTTGAAAGCTCCTCTGTGACCACGATCATTCCCATGTTGTCTTCCTGGTCATCTGCCTGCAGCCCGCCGAAACGCTCGGGGATCGAGAGGCCAAAACATCCCAGTTCGGTCAATCCATCCAGTATCTCGTCCGGGATGATAAGGTCCTCCCGGTGAATATCCTCAGCCAGCGGCATTACTACATCGTTGGCGAATCTGCGGAAGGTGTCGCGCATCATCTCGTGGTCGTCGTCCAGCATGTAAGCGCCGGTGCGGCCGTCCATCTCCGAAATGGCTCTGCCAAGCTGCGCCATCCGTTCCACCGCCAGCTGTTCTGAGCAGAAAGCCTGCAGCGATTCACTGTCCAGGGTCTTGGCGAGCATCTCCCTGGTCAATCCATAATCCTGTGGCCTCAATTCAAGGCGCGCACGAATGGATTCAATCGCTTCGGCGGTGAACAGCAGGGCACAACGCTCCTCCAGTGTGAGCGGGCGGGCCGGGTCGCCCTCCTGGTCGCGGACTCGTTCCGCGTAATCGAGAACGAACCATGCCCCCGCCGCCTCCGCTGCGGAGAGCGCAGTGTCATAGGAGACCAGCTGGTAGTCGTCAAGCTTGGAAGCAGATACCCGGCCGTCCACCAAGGTGTGTTCTCTCAGACTTTTGATTGCGGTGTTTAGCGCCTTTTCTGTTGCCGCGAGCGACCGGCGTGCCTGTTGCATCAGTTGTTCTGCTTGGATTAACTCTTCCGACATTGGTCCACTCCCGATTTTTCAGGCCCATGAGTTGATTTTTTACCTATGGCAGGCCAGTCTGTGATCCGGCTCATACCGATTCCGGTACCCGTTCCGTTTCTTCTGTAAAAGTTCCCGGCCACGCACATCGAGCATAATATGCTGCAACCGCAAAATCCAGAAAAATTCGATGTTTGCAAAAGATTTCTCCAAATTGCAAATAACTAAACGTTGTTGTGAATGCGAAATACCAGGTAATTCTGTCGCACTTTTCGCGCTTCGATTCGAGTTAATTTGATTAAAAAAAGTTGATAGATGAGGGGCCTATGGGGAGAAGTTCAAGATAGATGAACGATGATGCGATCAGATTTCACCAGCAGCCCGTATATCGATTTCAGATGTCTGAATTGCCGCTGACCAGCGAAGGAAAATTGGCTACATCCGATTCCCGAACTCTATTTGTGTGCCCGGATTAGCACCAAGAACGGTGGAGGGACGTATAAAAGGTCAGTGAAATAGGGAGATCCAGCGTAAATTCACTCTAGCGAACGGAGGTAGTCGATCAAGGAAATAACCAGTGTTACCAGTGACATGGTTATCACCAGAACAATGATGATGTAAGCCATAACCTCGATAACTTCCGCGCCTCCTTCAATTTTCTCGAAAGTGATCAGTGCCTGAAACAGAAGCGCAGCCAGCAGAATCGGAAGTACGGTTAGAAAAACCTTACTGCCGGAGCGCAGTTCTCTCTCGCCACCAGGCTTTTCTTTGGTCCAAAAATGGAACTTTTTCGCACCAGTCATCGTGTTCTTTGCCTAAACCTTTTCCTGGAGTTCAAGCCAGGCCTCACAGAAGGTTAACGACAGATCTGCACTGATGAACCTTCCGGTAATTCAGTCTACACCAAAAAAGACAATACTCCAGCAACCGAGAAATATGATGTTGGTGAAATGTTACGTCGTTGTTTGATATATTATTAAGAGGTGATTTCGTTATCGAACTATATGTTTGCGATGAAGTCTCAGTGTAATGATGATTTTCTGGCCTTAGGCTGGTGTTGCTTTCTATGAATCTAAGTGCGCCGAGGATATTTCTGGCTCTAATCGCAGTCGGTGCAGTCTATCTGTATTTTACCGATGATGAACCGGCAGTCGCGCCGAATGAGACTAAATATCAGCAGCTAATTGCAAAGCCGGCGATAACCCCCCCTTTGAATCAACGTCAATATATTCCCCAGGACGAGCGGTACAGGCAGGCTCCTCCGTCCATTCCACCGACATATTCACACGGGTTCGGGCAGCAGCCTGGTGTGGGTCAGCATTGGGACTCGCAAATTCCTGACTCCCATTTTCGGCCACTCGATCAGAGCAACAGCATGACCGGTAGTTCTCAGTCCGGTGTGTGGCCGTCTCAACCTGAAAATCGGGCCTTCTCTTACGGCTCGCCCAGCTATGATTATCCAGATTACCGGTATCAGGGTCATCAACCTTCTCCAAACAGCATGCTAGAGCGATTTCGGCCTTGGGATGAGAAGCGGCAATCCAAACGTTGGCATGGAAACTACCAGCGTATGTCAACATGGCCGGAGCAATTGGCGGCTCCCAACCGCTCAGCCTCGTATCTAAGATTGGCAGATCAGGACCGATAGTTCACTTGTCTCATATTCTCGGCCGACATCCGGAAGTGGAATATCTGTAGATTGGTTCCCACTGTTACAGACGTGTCATATTTTGAGATGGAGTTCAGTCATGCTGTCAGATTCGGGGCAACTTTTTTTAATATTCTTGCTCGTTCTGCATCCTTCAGTTTCTCCTCAAGGAGCTGAATGTCCACGATGCTGAATACGCCATTGCGGACTTCCAGGTAGGTGATACCCGTCAACTGGTCGACGAAATTGACTTTCGGAATTTTTTTCATGCATTGCTTTAAAAAGCCGATATTGTTCTCCACGGACAGTATTGACTCAGACGGATAGACCTCCCTGGGCTGTTTCGCACGGATATTGATCTTCTGGTAACGCTCGATATCGATGAAAACCGTGCAGTCCATAATATTGATTTCATTTTGTGTGCCGAATGCAATGGTTTTTGGATAAGTTCCCTTGGGGACACTGTTATCCAGAATTTCATATCTAAAGAGGGGGCGATCGTAGGACAACCACTTGAAGAGTATCTTCGGCATTCCGACGTAGGCCTCGACACTGTGATCAAGAAAATCCTCGACCGCTTTGTAACGCCCGGTTTGCAGGCCCCGCTCCCATCCGCGTTCCACTGTTGCATGCGGTGGCGTAACCACAAAATACATGGCCAGTGTGTGTATGTGCTTGATGTAGGTGTCATGCAGTTTCTTTGTGATTCTCTCGGTGGAAAAGCTGTCAAAGCGGAAGCGGTCCACCAGCAGGTGGGGCATAGCTCCCATACGGTCTGCTTTGTCCCTGATGTAGTTATCCAGCTTGCCATCGATTACTATCACCTCATGGCTGGTCAGGCGCCCGGCATATTTATAAGCCTCGCCCAGTGATTCATAATCGAGTAGCAGGCGCCGCCAGATATCGGGGCTGATTATGGCGTAGCCTCCTGGTTGAATGCCGCGTTCGCTCATCATCTTTTTTAGCATGGGACGTAGAGAGCTCTTACCCGCTGCCGAAGCTCCTTTAAGACTGATCAACAGGGGGTTGTTTGCGCTGGTAATCCGTGTGTATTGTTCCTTCTCGATAGCTTTTTGGACAAACGGTGCAATTTTCCTTCCGATAAATTCACTGCCATAGGTGTTGCAGACCCGGTTACAAACCAGGTTGATCAGAAATTTGCTGTCCGGTCCAAGGTATCCGCGATTACCTGCAATTGATCCCAGAACATGGTAAAGCGTTCTGTATATTGCACTGTGCAGTGGATCTTCGGTTGCCAGTCCCCTCTCTTTGAAGGTGGATATTGCCTTGTGTTCCCTCTCTGAAATCGATTCCCGGTTTGTTGATTTGACTTTTGTGCTGCGGCGGAGGCGAAACGGAAAAAACCGCTGCTTCGGAGGCTCCGGATTTTTTACGGTAAACAGGGTTTCCAGAACCACCTGCTCGATACATTCGTATACCCCTTCACGCAACTGCTCAAAATCCTGTATCAACCCGGCCATATTTGGCTGGATATAGCGGGTTAAAATAGTTCTGGCGATAGCCCGGAAATTCCTGCCCAGTGCGCTCTCGTTATCTCCTTCAAGTACCACGATATCTGAGGTAACCCTGATGATGAGCTCGTGTAGTACAAGACGTTCTGGTTTGAAAACCACCAGTTCCTGTGGGCTGAGGCCTGTTTCCCGGGATATTTCCTCTATGTCAATGACAGATGAGGTGACATTTTCCGGACGATGGATGGTTTCAAATTTTCGATAGGTGGGGGGAATCTCTGATTCCAGACCGGGATTCCAGGCTGAGTGTGTCTCCGTCATTGGAATATTCCACCCCTGACGGGTGATACTATTTGTGCTTGGGGCTCCCGGGAAGCAGGTGTGGACCCCGGAAACGAGAGAGCCCCGCGATCAGGCGGGGCTCTATTACCGCGTGGGTCGCGTTCGGACCCCTGGCTTACTGGGGTACGACGTTGGTTGCGCTTGGACCTTTCTGGCCTTGCTCGACATCGAAGGACACGGTTTGCCCTTCAGCCAGAGACTTGAATCCGCTGCCCTGGATGGCGCTGTGGTGAACGAAGACGTCTTTGGAGCCATCTGAGGGTGTGATGAACCCAAAGCCTTTCTGATCGCTAAACCACTTAACTGTTCCTGTAGCCATTTCTATTACCTTTGTATGAATTTGAATGTGTGTTATATGCAGATGCTTGTCGAGCAATTACGGAAAAATCTGCCACAAACTGAGAGAAGGGAGTTACCGAAAAACTACAAGAACTCTGCATATCTCAACTCTATAAAGTACTTGACAAAAAAACAAGGCCTAGAGGCAGGAAATTAAGCTTATCTTATAATTTACCGTGCTGCGGCGCAGCATTATGCTGCATTGCAACATGACAAAAATCACATCCATCTACCCAATATTTGTTGGCAAAGTTCTTCGAAACGACAGTTGCAATGAAGCAGGCTGCTTTGTTTTATCGCTGGTGTGATTTATAAAACACCAAGCGTGTCTGGTTCGAAATCCAGCGTGGCAAAGTAGTCGTCCAGAGTTTCTGCGCGACGGATCAACTCGACTGAGCCGTCCTTCCGGAGCAACAGTTCCTTCGGGCGGAGCTTTCCATTGTAGTTGAAACCCATGGCGATACCGTGCGCGCCGGTATCATGAATCAGCAGGATATCGCCATCTTCGGATTTTGGCAGGCTTCGCTGTATCGCAAACTTGTCGTTGTTTTCGCACAGTGAACCGACGACATCAACGATCTCCTCCTCGCCGTTTTTTCCGGGAATCGTGATGTGATGGTAAGCACCGTACATCCCAGGGCGCATCAAAGCTGACATGCAGGAGTCCACACCGATATAAGTTCGATAGATCTCTTTGCGGTTGATGGCGCTGGTCACCAAGATACCGTGGGGTCCGGTGATATACCTTCCACTCTCCATATACATTTTCGGCGCATAGCCGTTGCGTACCCGGAAGGCATCGAACTCCTCCGTGATCTGATTGGCCATCGACTGAATATCGAGCGTGTTCTCTTCGGGACGGTAGGGTATCCCCAGGCCGCCACCAATATTGATGAATTCGAATTTGATGTCGAGTTTCTCAGAGATCCACTCGACAAGCCCGAGCAGCATGCGTGCGGTCTCCACCATGTAGGTGTATTCACGCTCGTTGGATGCGAGCATGGTGTGCAGGCCGAATCGGATGGCACCGCGCTTCATGGCGCGTCTGTAAGCGTCCAGGATCTGGTCATGGGCCACGCCGTATTTGGCCTCCACCGGATTGCCTATTATACTGTTCCCGGTTCTTCTGCTGCCGGGATTGTAACGGAAACAGATCAATTCAGGCATCTCAGGCACTTTATCCACAAATGAGATGTCATCGAGATTCAATATACAACCACCATCAGCTGCCGCCGCCATAAACTCGTTGTGGCTGGTATTGGCCGAAGTAAACATGATCTCTTCACCACGGGCACCCAGTTGACGGCTCAGTCTGAGCTCCGCAATGGAGCTGCAATCGAAGCCGAAACCCTGGTCGTGCATGATCTTCATAATGGCTGGATTGGGCAGGGCTTTTACCGCAAAGTACTCCTGAAATCCCGGTATTCGCCCAAACGCCTTGCTAAGTTCGCTGCAGGTCTCTTTAATCCCCTTTTCATCGTATATATGGAATGGCGTGCCAAAGTGCTCAACAATGGAACTGAGCCTGTGTTCGAGGCGTTGTTGAAATTCTGCTGATGCTGGCATCGATTGTTGTCCACTCTGCGTTGAAAGCCGGCTTCTAAACGAGCAAGCTGCTTATTGATTCGTTGCGGTTGGTTGGAACGATCAGTATATGGCTTCCTTCCCGTTCATCCGGGCGGTACTCCGGGACCGCGGAAACCTGACGCCCGGGTATCCTATTTCAGTACCTGACCGATTCTCTCCATCGCTTCCTTCACATTATCGAAACTGTTGAACGCACTGATACGGATATATCCTTCACCGCATTTGCCAAATCCGGCTCCCGGTGTGCAGACCACAGCGGCTTTTTGCAGCAACAGATCGAAGAAGTCCCAGGAGTCGCCTTTGCCATCGATCCAGATATAGGGTGAGTTATCACCACCGATACAGTCGTATCCAAGGGCCTCCATCTGTTCACGAATATACCTGGCATTATGCAGGTAATAACCGACCAGTTCCCTGACCTGAGTTTTTCCCTCGGCGCTGTAGACGGCTTCAGCGGCGCGTTGAACAGGATAGGAGACACTGTTGAATTTGGTGGTATGGCGGCGGTTCCAAAGCGTATTGATTGAGATCGCTTTGCCTGCTTCGGTATAAGCCCGGCAGGCTTTCGGCACTACGGTATAGGCGCAGCGTGTACCGGTGAAACCTGCGGTTTTGGAAAAGCTGCGAAACTCAACCGCCACCTCTTCTGCGCCTTCAACTTCATAGATGGAGTGGGGCAGGTCATCATCCTGAATGAACGCCTCGTAGGCGGCGTCGTACAGGATCAGTGCCCGGTTATCACGCGCGTAGTCGACCCACTGCTTCAGCTGTTCCCTGGTTGCCATGGCACCGGTGGGGTTGTTCGGGAAGCAGAGATAAATCAGATCCACCGGCTCGCTCGGTAAAGCCGGAATGAAACCGTTCGCCTTGTTGCCATCCAGGTAGACTAAGCCGCGGTAGCGTCCATCGCTGGCTTCACCGGTGCGGCCCGCCATAACATTGGTGTCGACATATACCGGATAGACCGGATCGGTGATGGCAACCTTGATATCCCCGGAAAATATCTCCTGAAAGTTGCCTGAATCGCATTTGGCCCCATCGCTGACGAAAATCTCGTCTGCCTGGATGTTCGCGCCGCGTGCCTGAAAGTCCTCTTTTGCGATAATCTCACGTAGAAAACCATAGCCCTGTTCCGGACCATAGCCGCGAAAACTGTCGTCATTTGCCATTTCATCCACTGCAGCATGCAGAGCCCTGATGCAGGCATCAGGGAGTGCCCTGGTAACGTCGCCGATCCCAAGTTTGATCAATTTTCTGTCCGGATTGGACTGTTGATAAGCGGCGACCCGTTTGGCGATATCTGAGAACAGATAGGAGGCCTGCAGTTTGAGATAGTTTTCGTTGATTTTTATCATACTTGAGCCTTGCTGTATGGAATGTGTCTGCTTTTGAGGAGATTTGAAGCCGGCCGTCATTATACAGCCTGAAAGAAGATTATTTAATTGCGCGCATCAGTTCTGCGGCAGTGCCCGGTAGCGCTCCTCTGAGAAGCCAATAATTAACTCCTCGCCGTTATCCAGCACAGGACGTTTGATGATCGATGGGGTCTGCAGCATGATCATTCTGGCGCTGTCTTGATCAATGTTGATTTTTACTTTGTCATCCAGTTTGCGCCACATCATGCCGCGCCGGTTAAGCAGAAGATCCCAGCCCACACGAGCAATCCATGCATCCAACAGGGCTTTGTCCAGGCCTGCTTTTTTGAAATCATGGAATCGATACTCGATTTCATGTGCATTCAGCCAGGCGAAGGCTTTTTTCATGGTGTCGCAGTTGGGTATCCCGTAGATTGTGATCATGTTTCCTGGCCGGCGTGAACGTCAGATGAGATCTATTTTTTATCGGTCTTGCTGTCAAGACGATCATGAATCGCTTTTTCCAGTCTCTCGAATGTCTCTCTTTCAGCCAAGGGACGGTTTTCCTGATCCGAAATGAAGAAGGTGTCATCGACTTCTGCGCCTATGGTGGCGATTTTTGCGCTGATCAGTCGAATGCCATTCTCCGCGAACGCGTAACCCACCTGAGAGAGCAGGCCCGGCCGGTCGTCAGTATTAAGCTTCATGATGGTCCGGTGGTTGGCGGGGTCCTGCGCGAAATCGACACGTGTAGGTATGGAGAAGTGTTTCAGCTGTCGCGGTACTCTCCTTAACACTCTGATGTCACTGCTTGCTGGTTCTTTCAGAGCATTTTTCAATGTCTGCATAATTTTCTCCTTCCGGACCGGATCCTCCACCGGAGAACCGTCTTCTTCCAGCACCAGGAAGCTGTTGATAGTCAGCTGGGTGTCGGTGGTCTCAATGCGCGCGCTGACAATGTTCAATCCAAGCCGGTCGAGCAGGCTGGTGGTCTGCGCAAACAGAGCCTGCCGATCCTCAATGTAGGTGAAAACCTCGGTGCCTCCGCGAATGGCGGAATTTCTAAGTACCACCAGGGGCAGGGCGTCCGGTTTGGCAGTCAATACCAGCTTGGTCTGCCAGGCGATCTCCTCCCAGCTGTAATATAGAAAATAGTCGAGGCTGAGGGTGAGCCAGTACTGTATGACTTGTTCCCTCTCAAACCCATCTGATTTAAGCAGATGCAGGGCGCCGGACTGTTTGTTCTGAATTATCTCGTCTCTCTCCTGAGGATTCTGCAATCCGCGCAGCAGCGCCTGTTTGGTTACATTGTAAAGTTCCCTCAGCAGGGAGTTTTTCCAGTTGTTCCACTTCTTCGGGTCGGTGGCGCGAATATCGGCGATGGTCAGCAGATAAAGATAATCCAGCCGCACCGGATTTCCGACGATCCTTGCAAAGTCGCCGATAACCTCCGGGTCACTGATATCCTTACGTTGGGCCGTCATGGACATAATCAGATGATGCTTGACCAACCAGGAGACCAATAGACTGTCACGGTCACTGAGCTTGTGCAGGCGGCAGAATCTGTATGCCTCCTCAGCCCCCAGCGTGGAGTGATCTCCGCCGCGTCCCTTGGCTATATCGTGGAAGAGTGCTGCCAGAAACAGCAGCTCAGGGTAGTACAGTTTCTCGATAATTTCGCTGCACAACGGAAATTCGTTGCGGTGCTCGGCAATCATGAAGCGTCGCAGGTTACGTACGACAAACAACGTGTGCTCATCGACGGTATAGACATGAAAAAGGTCGTATTGCATCCGCCCGACGATATTTGCAAAGGCGGGTATGTAGCGTGACAGTATGCCATATCGGTTCATGCGCCGCAGTTCACTTGTGATGCCCTGACCCTGGCGCAGAATTGCCATGAACATTGCGCGCGCCTCCGGAGAGGCACGGAATTTATGGTCTATTGTCCGCCGTTGATCCCGTATCAGACGAATGGTGCTGGCGCGTACCCCGTTAAGTTCGGGATGTTGCTCCATTATCAGGAACAGCTCCAGCATGGCCAGAGGATGTTTTTCAAAAACCTGGTCATCCACCACTTCCAGAAAGCCGCTGCGAGACTGAAATCGCTTGTTCAGCGGCTTGGGGTCTTCCAGGTGGCACTTGAGCACAATCACTTCGCGGAAATGCTGCAGCAGCATCTCGTTCATTCGATTGATTCGGATCGCTGTCTGATAGTACTCCTGCATGAACTTCTCGATACCGAGCCCGGCATGATCATCCTGAAAACCGAACTGATCCGCCAGCGTTTTCTGGTGGTCGAACAGGAGCCGGTCTTCGCAGCGGCCTGTGTGCAGATGCAACGCAAATCGAATCCGCCAGAGCCAGTCCTGCCCGAATTTCAAGTCCCAGTACTCGGTTTCGGTCAGAAACCCATGCGTCACCAGATCGCTCATTCTGTCGGCATCAAAGTGGCGTTTAACCACCCAATCGATGGTTTGAATATCGCGTAATCCCCCCGGGCCCTCCTTCAGGTTGGGTTCCAGGGAACTGACCGTATCTTCGTATTTCTGGTAGCGTTTGTTCTGCTCTTCCTGCTTGGCTTCGAAAAAACGGTCGCTGGGCCACATTTTGTCTGTCGCGATGGCCCGCTTGAGCTTTTCGAAGAGGTATATCGGCCCAAATAAGGCGCGCGCTTCCATCAGACTCGTAATGACAGTGATATCCAGTTTGGCTTCGGCAACGCACTCCTGTACCGTGCGTACACTATGTCCTACTTCGAGGCCTATATCCCAAAGAAAAGTGATCAGTGCCCCAAGCGATTCGGAAAGGGTTTCGGTCTCACCGTCCCCAAGCAGGATCAGCAGATCGATATCCGACGCAGGATGCAATTCGCCTCGCCCGTATCCTCCAACGGCGACCAGTGATGCTTCCGCATCTTCCGGAATCATGCGGGACCAGGCCTGGAGCAGAAGGAAATCGATCAATCCGGCGCGTTGCTTGACCAACTGGGTCATGGTTTCGCCCTGGTTAAACAGAGTCTTGAGCCGCTCATTGCCACGCTTGATGGCATCACGGAACAGTGGCAGAGGCGATTTACTCTCCTGCAGCTGACCCAGGAAGTCAGACTCATCAATCAGCGGCGGGAAAAACTCCGGTGCAGTATTCAACCTGGAATCCTCAGTTGGACGAGGTGCAGAGTGCGTTGTCCGAGGTACAGGGCAAGGCGTAACGACGAGGAATAGTTATTCTATTCCGAGGAGTTACAACGCAGCCGTGCGCTGCGGAAAGCGTGCACTGCACCTCGTGGCGTGATTCACCATACGAGTAAGGGCCTGAGTTGACTACTACCCATTTCATATCAGCCTCTTACTGGCAAATTGGTGTGGCCAACTGAGGATTCCAGGTTCAAGCCGCACCCGGGAGAGCGCTCGTTTCACCTTTGCGCAGAGTCAACACCTCATAGCCGGTTTCAGTTACCAGCATGGTATGTTCCCACTGGGCGGACAGGCTGCGATCTTTGGTAACGACGGTCCAGCCATCCGGCAGCAGTTTCACCTGTCGCTTGCCGGCATTGACCATTGGCTCAATGGTAAAGCACATACCGGGCTGCAACAGGATGCCGTTTCCGGGAGCACCATAGTGCAAAACCTGGGGTTCTTCGTGAAATTTCCGGCCGATACCATGTCCACAATACTCACGCACGATGGAGTAGTTGTTGGACTCCACATACTGCTGGATGGCATGTCCGATGTTGCTGATATGAACACCCGGTTGAACCTGCTCAATACCGATCCACAGAGCTTCCAGCGTTATTTTGGTCAGACGCCGGGCCAAAACCGATGGCTCTCCTATAAAAAACATCTTGCTTGTATCGCCGTGGAAACCGTCCTTGATCACCGTAATATCGATATTCACTATGTCACCACTCTTCAGCGTTTTGCCTCCGGGAATACCATGGCACACCTGATGGTTGACGGAAGTGCAGATGGACTTTGGAAAACCCATGTAATTCAACGGTGCAGGAATCGCTTTTTGTTCGTGCACAATGTAATCGTGACAGATCTGGTCGATTTCATCCGTGGTGACACCCGGCTGAACATGAGGGGCGATCATATCCAGCACCTCTGCGGCAAGGCGGCCTGCCACCCGCATTTTTTCGATCTCTTCGGCGGTTTTTATGGTGATGCTCATACGGCTGGATTCCAGGAATGTCCAGTCAATCAGCCATTCGAGGAGTGTCTGATCGGGTGCGTCGATTGTGGCAGCCAACGCAGTATGGTATAAAACGTGCCCCGAATTCGCAAACATTCCGGGATACGCAGGATCCTGTATTTAGTCAGACCTGATGAATCACACACACGCACCGGCACAATTGCCTGGGTGCCCGGGAAACCGGGTTGGCCATTGGGGTGCGTGGAGGATTAACCCTAAATAGATCTGGAGTTTACACATGAGTGAGGTATCAATGCGCCAGATGCTTGAATCTGGCGTTCATTTCGGGCATCAGACCCGCTACTGGAACCCGAAAATGGGAGCTTTCATTTTCGGACACCGGAACAAGATTCATATCATCAATCTGGAGAAAACCCTTCCTCTTTATAAGGAAGCCATGAATTTCCTGGGAACCTTGGCTGCCAATGGCGGCCGCATTCTCTTCGTGGGTACCAAACGCGCTGCACGCGACACCGTCAAGGAGGAAGCGGAGCGTTGCGGCATGCCCTATGTCAATCATCGCTGGTTGGGTGGCATGCTGACCAATTTTTCCACCATTAAAACCCGTATCAAGCGTCTCAAGGAATTGGAGGAGATGTTCGAGACGGGCACGATTTCACGATTCAACAAAAAAGAGGCGCTTGGCCTTCGCCGAGAAATGGAGAAACTCGATCGCAGTCTGGGTGGCATCAAGAACATGGAGAAACTGCCGGACGTCCTTTATGTAATCGACGTGGGCCACGAAGATATCGCGATCGCAGAGGCCAGAAAACTGGGTATACCGGTAGTAGGTGTCGTGGATACAAACAACAGCCCCGAAGGAATAGATTATATCATTCCCGGGAACGATGACGCGATACGCGCTATTCAGCTTTATGTTCAGGGTGCTTCCGCAGCTGTTTTGGAAGGCCGCGCCAGTGCAGCCCATCTGGGTTCTGGTGCAGTGGATGAATTTGTCGAAGTTGAAAACAACAAGGGTGAGGAAGCAGGATAGTTCACCGTACCTCTCCCTGGTATCACCGGAAATCTTTTGTTGAAAATAAAGCGGCCTTTGCCAGGAATAAATAGCCAGGCAGGGGCTGCTTTTACCCATAATTTAAGTGAGGAAAAATACCCATGGCCATTACCGCCTCTTTGGTGAAGGAACTACGTGAACGGACCGGCTCCGGAATGATGGAATGCAAGAAAGCACTGGTTGAGACAGATGGTGACATTGAAGCCGCAATCGAGATGATGCGCAAGTCCGGTCAGGCTAAAGCTGCAAAGAAAGCCGGACGTACCGCTGCAGACGGCGTTATTGCCATCTGCTTCAGTGAAGATGGCACAGGGGCCGCGATGGTTGAAGTTAACTGCGAAACCGATTTCGTGGCGAAAGACGACAATTTTACCTCATTTGCCAAAGCGGTTGCTGAATGCGCACTGGTGTCTGATGTGAAAACCGTTGAAGCGCTTTTGGATGCACCACTCCACGATGGCGAAGAGACCACCGTCAATACTGCCAGAGAGGCACTGATCTCTAAAATCGGGGAGAATATGAATGTACGCCGATTTCAAAAGTTTCAGGCCGGATCCGGCAAACTCACCAGTTATAGCCACGGTGTTCGTATCGGCGTGATCGTGGAACTGGTGGGTGGTGACGATACCCTGGCCAAAGATATTGCCATGCATGTTGCTGCGACCAGTCCCCTCTGTATTTCACCGGAGGATGTACCGGCCGACACACTTGAAAAAGAACGTTCCATCTTCAAGGCACAGGCCATGGAGAGCGGCAAGCCCGAGAATATTGTTGAAAAGATGGTTGATGGACGCATACGAAAATACCTGGCGGAAGTCACGCTGCTGGGCCAGCCATTCGTTAAGGATCCCGATCTCGCGGTTGAAAAACTGCTTGAAAAAGCGGGTGCTCGGGTAGTCAATTTCTGCCGCTTTGAGGTGGGTGAGGGCATCGAAAAGAAACAGGAGAATTTCGCTGACGAAGTAATGGCGCAAATTAAGAGCTGAACATGTCGAATCTGATCTGCAGCCGGATCCTGCTTAAACTCAGCGGTGAAGCACTGATGGGCCAGAGCGATTTCGGAATAGATCCCGGGGTCATTGCACGGGTGGCTGATGAGATAAGTGGTCTGACATCAGCAGGTGTGCAGGTGGGGCTGGTCATAGGTGGTGGCAATATTTTTCGTGGTGCCGGTCTGGCCAGATCCGGAATCGATCGTGTTTCGGGCGATCATATGGGCATGCTTGCCACCGTCATGAACTCGCTCGCCATGCAGGATTCACTCATGAAAATAGGCGTTGATGCGAAGGTTATGTCGGCGCTGCGCATGGATCAGGTATGTGAATACTATGTCAGACGCAACGCGTTGGAATATCTGCGGCGCGGAGAGGTGGTTATCCTGGCTGCGGGCACCGGGAATCCTTACTTCACCACGGATTCGGCTGCCAGCCTGAGGGCAGTCGAGATCCGCGCTCAGCTAATGATCAAGGCGACCAAGGTTAATGGCGTCTATTCGTCAGACCCGGTAAGCAATCCTGATGCAGCGTTTTATCCCCGTCTCAGCTATGATCGCGTCCTGGCGGAAGGCCTGCAGGTGATGGATGCCACCGCAATTGTGCTTTGTCGTGATAACGGATTACCGTTGCGGATCATGAATATCAACGAACCGGGTGCGTTGATGCGTCTTATGCAGGGGGAGCAGGTGGGGTCCCTGGTGGATAAAGGAGAGTGATATGATCGAAGAAATCAAAAAGGATGCGGCTGACCGAATGATGAAAAGCGTCACCGCATTGGAACTGGAACTGGCCAAGGTCAGAACCGGACGGGCCCACCCGAGCCTGCTCGATCACATCACAGTGATCTATTATGGAACCGAGGTTCCTCTCAGTCAGGTAGCCAATGTCAACGTTGAGGATAGCCGGACACTGACCGTGACGCCATGGGAAAAAAATATGGTGCAGCCGGTGGAGAAGGCAATTCTTAAGTCGGATCTTGGGCTCAATCCCAACACTGCCGGTACCGTGATCAGGGTTCCGTTGCCTGCGCTCACCGAGGAACGGCGTAAAGACCTGATCCGTGTGGTAAGAGGCGAGGCGGAACAGGCCCGGGTGGCGGTGCGCAATGTGCGGCGTGATGCCAACAGCAGCCTGAAGGAGCTCCTGAAGGAGAAGATGGTCTCTGAGGATGATGAACACAGGGCGGAGGATGCCATTCAGGTACTTACCGACAAATACATCAAGGAAGTGGACAGCACGCTTGAGAAGAAAGAAACAGACCTGATGTCAATCTGAACCTCACAATATATCGTGATGGACAGTACCGGACTCAAACCCAAAATGGTCGAAGCGACAGACAGTATTCCGCGTCACGTTGCGATTATCATGGATGGAAACGGGCGCTGGGCGCAGGAGAGGGGGCTTCCAAGATTTGCCGGCCACAAAGCTGGTGTCGAGGCTGTTCGTTCGGTTGTCGAGCAGTGTGTGAGGTTGAAGATCGAAGTGCTTACGCTTTTTGCCTTCAGCAGTGAAAACTGGAGGCGTCCGGCGAAGGAGGTCAATCTGCTGATGGATCTGTTCATGTTGGCGTTGAACAGAGAAGTCAAGCGGCTCAAACGGAACAATGTCCGCCTTTGCATCATCGGAGACCACGGACGCTTTGCGGCGAAACTCCAGGCGAAGATTCTGGAAGCGCAGGAGACAACTGCGGAATGCAATGGCCTTACACTGCAGATCGCTGCGAACTACGGTGGCCGCTGGGATCTTACCCAGGCCGCCAGAAACATTGCCCGCCAGGTGGCAGATGGCCGGCTGGAGCCTGATTCGATCACCGAGGATACACTTTCTGACAATCTTTCCACCCACGGCCTGCCGGATCCCGACCTTTTTATCCGCACAGGTGGAGAACAGCGTCTGAGTAACTTTCTGCTATGGCAGTCGGCCTACGCAGAGCTCTATCTGACCAATGTGCTTTGGCCGGACTTCAGCCCGGCTGTGTTTGACCAGGCTTTAAGCGATTTCGCAGGACGACAACGCAGGTTTGGCCGAACTACAGAACAGCTTAACCAGAGTTCCCGTAATCTGAAAGATGATTGAAGGTCGCCTTTAGTGCTGTTTCAGCGCGTGATCACAGCCCTGATTCTCGTTCCATTGGTTATTGCCGGTGTGCTCTATCTGTCAACTCTTTCTCTGTCTTTACTTTTGGCGCTGGTTGTGCTGATGGGCGGTCTTGAGTGGACCCGGCTGGCTGCACTCGATTCATGGAGCGAAAAGTTGCTGTTTCTGTTCGTTCTGGCGGCATCAATGGCCGGGCTTGGGCTGTCAGTCCACATTTTTCCGAATTGGGTTTTTCCGATCACCCTGTTTTCCACTCTATTCTGGGTGATGGTTACCGTTAGGCTGATTCGTTACCATCCTTCAGAAGTTGCAACGGTTTCTGGCAGATTCTGGAAATCCATTCTAGGCTTTCTGGTACTGGTACCCGCCTGGTTGTCGTTGCGGGTGACGCACGGTTTGTATCAGGACGGCCCTTATCTGGTGCTCTACCTGCTGGTACTGATATGGGTGGCCGACAGTTGCGCCTACTTTTCCGGGCGCCGGTGGGGGAGGGTTAAACTGGCTCCGCAGATCAGTCCGGGAAAGACACGTGAAGGAGTGTATGGTGCATTGGCCGGGGCGGTGGTGTGCGGTGCACTGCTTTACGGGTTAAGGCCGGAGTCTGCCTCTCTGCCTTTATTGATCTTTTTTTCGGTTATCGTTGCCCTCGTTTCGGTAGTTGGAGATCTGTTTGAAAGCCTGCTGAAACGACAGGCAGGTCTAAAGGATAGTGGAGACCTGCTGCCAGGACACGGTGGCATGCTGGACAGGATTGACAGCCTGACAGCCGCTGCGCCGGTTTTCCTGTTCGGGCTGCTGTTGCTGGAGTTTGCAAAGTGATCGGGTTGACCATTCTGGGGTCAACAGGCTCAATCGGGCTATCGACGCTGGATGTAGTGGCACGCCATACAGATCGTTACCGGGTGGTGGCATTGAGCGCCAATCAGGATGTTGGGGGATTGGCTCAACAATGTCGGGAGTTCCGGCCCGAGTATGCCGTGCTGGCGGATAAAAGCCGCTTGCCTGAGCTGGCCAAGCTGCTGCAGGGTTGGGGGCTAAGGACAAAGTTGTTGGGGGGGGGCGAAGGGTTGGAGGAGATCGCCGCCCTGAAACAGACGGATTATGTCATGGCAGCCATAGTCGGTGCGGCGGGGCTGCTACCCGTACTGGCTGCCGCTCGTGCCGGAAAGAGAATCCTGCTAGCCAACAAGGAAGCATTGGTGATGTCCGGTCCTCTGTTTATGCAGGAGGCGGAGACACATGGTGCCGAGGTGCTTCCGATCGATAGTGAACATAATGCCGTATTTCAGTGTATGCCATCCAACTTCAGGAACGGCCTGGAGCGGGTGGGAGTTCGGCGTATTCTACTGACTGCTTCCGGCGGGCCGTTCAGAACCGCCTCTTTGAAAGCGCTTGAAGAGGTCACTCCAGACCAAGCCTGTGCTCATCCCAACTGGAATATGGGACGCAAGATTTCAGTAGATTCGGCGACCATGATGAATAAGGGGCTGGAGGTGATTGAGGCCTGCTGGCTGTTTCACACCACCTCTGACCGGGTTGATGTAGTACTCCATCCACAAAGTGTGATCCACTCAATGGTCGAGTATTGTGACGGTTCGGTACTGGCCCAGCTGGGCAATCCTGATATGCGCACCCCAATCGCACATGCTTTGGCCTGGCCGGATCGCATCGAATCGGGCGTGGGAAGTCTGGATCTCTTTACTGTGGCGCATCTGGATTTCGAAAAGCCAAGTCTCGATCGGTTTCCCTGTTTGAAGCTTGCTTATCAGGCTGTCGAGTCCGGTGGAAGTGCACCAGCGGTGTTGAACGCAGCTAACGAGGTTGCGGTCGCAGCTTTTCTGCAGATGAGAATCAAGTTCACGGCAATTCCCGAAGTGATCGAGCGGACACTCTGTTTCACTCCGGCGGGGGATAGTATGATCCTGAACGATTTACTGAATATTGATGCTGAAGCCCGGGCGCGGGCGGAACAAATAGTCCGCAGCCTGGTCTGAATCAGTGCGTCACGCCGCTGATGCGATATACAGAGCCTGTCTGCGCCGGCACGTCTCAGGGGAGGTTCGCTTTCGCAGAGGCTGTCCGTCTGCCGAGGGAAATTCAAGCCAATAGGAATCTATGGAATCGCTGATTTTTACCATCCTCTCTTTTATTCTGGCTCTAGGAATACTGATCACCGTTCACGAATTCGGGCATTTCTGGGTCGCGCGCAAACTGGGCGTCAAGGTATTGCGTTTTTCAGTGGGCTTTGGAAAACCGATCTTAAAACGTACCGGTAAACTGGACGGTACGGAGTATGTAATTGCGGCAATCCCCCTTGGCGGTTACGTGAAAATGCTGGACGAAAGGGAAGCTGAGGTCCCGAAACAGGAGATTGGGCGTGCCTTTAACCGTCAATCGCTCAAAACCCGTGCTGCGATCGTTGTGGCAGGTCCGCTTTCCAACTTTTTGTTTGCGATTCTGGCGTTCTGGCTGGTGCTTGTTTTCGGTGAGACTGGCTCCCGGCCCTGGGTGGGCGAGGTGGCGGTGGGTTCGATCGCAGAGACGGCTGGATTCCGCCTGGATGATGAACTGTTATCGGTTGCCAATCGCCCTACACCCAGTTGGGAGGCCGCCGTTTACGCGCTATTGAGGGAGAGTGTTGAGGGGAGTGAACTGGCAGTCAATGTCCTGGATAAGGATGGATATCACCAGACAAGAGTTATTCCGGGCGATAAACTGGCCGCCTTGAGCGATGGTGGATACATTTTGGACGGGTTGGGATTGTCGCCAAAACGTCCGAGCGTACCACCGGTTATCGGTCAGGTAGTGCAAGGGGAATCGGCTGATCGGGCGGGGCTGAAGCAAGGTGATCTGGTGTTGGCGGTGGGTGGGGAAGCGGTTGAAAGCTGGTCCGAACTGGTTGCAATCATTCGCGACAAACCGGGAAAACCTCTGGTTTTTGAAGTTGATAGATCAGGGCAGCGGCTCGAACTCCCGCTGATTGTGGGCAGCCGTGAAGAGAACGGTAAGCGTTACGGCCGAATCGGCGCAGGGGTCGATATTCCGGAAGGCCTGTATGAGGAGTACCGGACCGAGTATCGCCTAGGCCCGCTGGATGCAATGGAAGCATCGATTTATAAGACCTGGGATATGTCTGTATTTATGCTGCGCATGCTCGGCAGAATGGTGATTGGCAAGGCGTCGGTGGAGAACCTTAGCGGACCGATCTCAATAGCCCAGACTGCTGGAAAAACAGCCAGCTATGGTATTGCCTATTTCCTGAAGTTTCTGGCACTGGTGAGTATAAGTCTTGGGGTTTTGAACCTTCTGCCGATTCCGATATTGGATGGTGGTCATCTGTTCTATTTTCTGGTGGAAGCATTGAAGGGGGGGCCTCTGTCCGAGGAGTTCCAGATTCAGGGACAGCGTCTCGGGATGGCCATCCTTTTGGCAGTGATGATCCTCGCGTTTTATGTTGATATATCGCGACTGCTGGGCTAGCAACAAAAGTTTATTTATACTGCGCACTGGCTACGCATTGGCGATAGTGTTTCTGTTGTCGCAGACGCATTTTCGGCGAAAATTCCAATAATAAGTTCATCGGATATTAGGCATAAAAAACAGAAAGTTACCAATAACTAATGAAAAAATTTACCCGATTATTCCTGCTTTCGCTACTGTTGGGCGTTCTGTTTTCCCCTGCCTTGCGTGCTTTCGAGCCAATTGAAGTGACCGATATCCGGATCGAAGGTTTGCAAAGAATCTCTGCGGGCACGGTATTTAACTATCTACCCGTAAAAATCGGTCAAAGGGTGGGACCAGAGGACACCGCGGGGCTAATTCGTGAGCTGTACAAAACCGGCTTTTTCAAGGATGTAAGGCTGGAACGCGAGGGAGGGGTGCTCATTGTTTCTGTCACTGAGCGTCCTGCGATTGCGAAAATTGATATTACTGGAAACAAATCGATTGAAAGCGAGCAGCTTTTGACTTCCCTGAAGGATATTGGCCTTGCGGAGGGGCGGGTTCTGAACCGGTTCGTGCTCGATCAGATTGAACAGGAGCTTGGGCGGCTCTTCTTTAATCTGGGCAAGTATGGTGTTGAAGTTAAGACCACGGTCACGCCGTTGGAGCGAAACCGGGTAGCCATATCGATTGATGTCAGGGAGGGAGTTACGGCTAAAATCAAGAAGATCAACATAGTAGGTAACCGTACGGTTGACGAGGATGAACTGCTGGACGAGTTCGAGCTGAGCCCGACCAATTGGGTTTCATTCATCTCGCGCAATGATCAGTACTCCCGGCAGAAACTGTCGGGCGATCTGGAGAAACTGCGATCCTATTACCTTGATCGCGGCTATATCAATTTTAAAATCACATCGACTCAGGTATCAATCACACCGAACAAACAGGATATCTATATCACTGTTAATCTGAGCGAGGGGGATGTTTACAAAATTCGTGATATCAAATTAACCGGAGACCTGGTGGCTCCACCGGAAAATTTCTATCCGCTCATTCACTTGAAAAGGGGTGATGAGTTTTCCAGAAAACAGGTACTCGGAAGTACAGAGAGGATTACCGGGATGCTGGGAGACCTGGGTTATGCTTTCGCGAACGTAAACAATATTCCGGATATTGACGAGGAGACAAAAGAGGTTGATGTAACGTTCTTTGTCGATCCAGGCAAGCGCGTCTATGTTCGTCGGGTAAATATGGGCGGTAATAACGAAACCCGTGATGAGGTGCTTAGAAGAGAGATGCGACAAATGGAGGCCGCATGGTTCTCGGGCGCCAAGGTAAAAGATTCCAAAAAACGTCTGCAGCGTCTTGATTATTTCGAAGAGGTCCACGTGGAGACGCCCGCGGTGCCAGGTTCAACAGACCAGGTGGATGTGAATGTAAAAGTCGTGGAAAAGCCAATGGGCAATCTCGGAGCTGGAGTGGGTTTCTCCCAGTCTCAGGGGGCGATTTTCAATGCCAGCATAGCGCAAAACAATTTTCTGGGAACCGGCAAGCGAATCACTGCCGCGGTGAATACCAGCAGCGCAAATACAGTCTATTCATTGGGATACACTAATCCCTATTATACAATTGATGGTATCAGCCGAGGCTTCAACCTGAGTTACAAGGAGACCGACTTCGATGAGGTTGATACCGCAAGGTACCTCATCGACAGCTTCGTCGCTGGTGTAACTTTCGGCATTCCAACGAGCGATACCGACCGGCTGGTGTTTGATCTGGATTTCGATTCAACAAACTTTAAACTGGGAGAAGATGCCTCCACCGAGTTGGTCGACTATCAAAACGAGAATGGGAGCGACACAAACAGCCTTCGTGCCGAATTGAGTTGGTCGCACGATTCACGGGATTCCGCGTTGATGCCGACCGAAGGCGGATATCAGCGTATCTCGGGCAGCATCTCTATTCCGGGGAGTGATCTCGAGTATTACAGGCTGGAATATGTCAACAAATACTTTATTCCACTAAGTAAGACGTTCACTTTGGCATTGGAAGGGGATCTTGGATATGGAGACTCGTATGGTAGCACCACCAAGCTACCTCCATGGCGTAATTTTTTTGCTGGCGGCCATAAAACGGTAAGAGGGTACAAGGATTTCAGTCTTGGCCCACGAGATGATAATGGTGACCCATTAGGTGGTAATCTGAGAGTGGTTGGGAACGTCGAGGTGTTGTTTCCGGCACCCTTCAAATTAATGGAAAAGTCGGTTCGTATCGGGCTTTTCGTTGATGCCGGCAACGTTTACGATATTACGGAAACCGCTTTCGATTTTGGTAAGATTCGCTATTCAACAGGCATTTCTGGTTTTTGGCTCTCCCCATTTGGGGCTTTTGGAGCAAGCTTCGGTATTCCGCTGAATGACGAGTCTGATGACGAAACGGAGATCTTCCAGTTTGCTTTTGGATCTGCTTTTTAACTGTTCGGAGAATTATTTTGAAAACGTCCCTGTTGGTTCTGATTGTAGTCGGCTTTCTTGCGGTAGCGAATGCTGCGGGAGCGGAAGAAGTAAAAATCGGTGTGGTGGACGTAAGCAAGCTGCTCGAAGAGTCACCCCAGGCGGAAAATCTCAGAAAGAAACTTGACTCAGAGTTTCAGCGGCGCAGCCAGGATCTGCTGGAACAGCAGAAGCAGTTAAAGAAGTTAACCGACAAACTGACCCGTGACGGCGCTATTATGAGCGACTCCGAGCAGACCCGAATGGAGCAGGACATTCGTGCCCGCCGCAGGCAGTTGAAATCCTCCAGTGATGAGTTCAGAGAGGACCTCAACCTGCGGCGCAACGAAGAGTCTCAGAAACTGCGGCGCCTGTTGACAGAAGTGATTCACCAACTGGGGAAAGACGAAAACCTTGACTTGATACTGGATAACGCCGTTTATGCGAGCGGCAGGGTGAATTTAACCGACAAGGTACTGGCAAGATTACGGGCTCAGGCAAAGTAGACTGCGTGGAGCGGAAACGTTGGCCTATAGACTGGGCGACCTCGCTGAGCAGGTGGGAGCCGAACTTAGGGGGGATGCGGATTGTGAAGTGGTGCGGGTCTCTCAACTGCAGAACGCACTGCCGGGAGCAATAAGTTTTCTTGCAAACAGCCGGTATCTGAAGCATCTGGCAGACACACGTGCATCCGCGGTGATTATCTCTCCTGAGTTGGCGCAGGAGTCACCGGTAGCCGTTTTGGTAAGCGACAATCCCTACCTTTGCTACGCACGCGTAGCCGATATTCTTCATCCAACGGCGCTTTTCAAGGCGGGCATTCATCCCACATCGGTGATTGCAGAAGACGCAAATATTGCAGACGATGTCTGCATAGGTCCCTGTTCGGTAATAGAGGCAGGATCATGGATCGGCCAGAGAGTCTATATCGGGCCTGGTTGCGTGGTCGGAGCGGGGAGCAGAATTGGCAGGGAGAGCAGGCTGGTTGCCAACGTTACACTCTGCACCCGTTCGAATATCGGGGAGCGGGTGTTGATTCATCCGGGGGCGGTTATCGGCAGTGATGGATTCGGGCTGGCGAATGATCGGGGAAAGTGGATCAAGGTGCCCCAACTGGGGGGCGTCACTATCGGCAACGATGTGGAAATTGGGGCCAACACGACTATCGACTGCGGTACCATCAACGATACGATAATCGCGGATGGGGTTAAGTTGGATAATCAGATACAAATCGCGCATAACGTCGAGATCGGAGAGAACACTGCAATTGCGGGTTGTGCAGGAATTGCCGGATCGACCAGAGTGGGTAAAAACTGCACCATCGGGGGAGGGGTCGGTTTGGCGGGGCATCTCGAAATTGGTGATGACATCCACTTTTCGGGACAGTCACTTGTCACCCGCTCGTTTACGGAACCTGGCCACTACAGTGGCAATCTGCCGGCGGTAGCGACTGGTGAGTGGCGCAAAACCGTTGCCCGGATCCGGCGGATGAATGATATGATGCAGCGCCTTAAGGCTTTGGAGAAAAGGGTAGAGGCGCTTGACACAGAACATAAGCCTGACTGATCGGATCCTTATCCAATACCCATACTGTTAGGTATAGATGGCTGAAGCGGTATTCAGCACTCGGGAGTAAAATTTTGATAGTGATGGACATTCACAGGGTGCTGAGTCTGCTGCCCCACCGATATCCTTTTCTGATGATTGACAGAGTGCTCGAATTTGAAGCACATAAGCGTATATTGGCGATCAAAAACGTTACTTACAATGAGCCCTTTTTTAATGGACATTTTCCGATTCGTCCGGTAATGCCCGGGGTACTGATTGTGGAAGCGATGGCGCAGGCTACGGGACTTCTTGCCATGGAATCCAATCCGGAAACCGTGAGCAAAACCTCCATATACCTGTTTGTTGGTATAGACAAAGCCCGATTTAAGCGGACGGTAGAACCAGGTGACCGGCTGGAAATAGAGATGTACCAGAGATCGATGAAGCGGGGAATCGGTTTCTATTCCGGAAGTGCGAAGGTTGACGGAGCAGTGGCAGCCACCGCCGATATTATGTGCACGGCCAGAGATTTCGGGGATTGATCGACACACGCGCAGTAGTTGATTCCGATGCCGTTATCGAAGATGACGTGGATATTGGTCCGTTCAGTGTAATTGGTCCTGAGGTACGGATTGGACGGGAAACCCGGATTGGTTCTCACGTGGTCATTAAGGGGCCCACCGTTATAGGCAGAAACAACCGGATCTACCAATATGCATCAATTGGGGATGATCCTCAGGACATGAAGTATGCGGGGGAGAGTACTTGCCTCGAAATAGGTGACAGAAATGTCATCAGGGAGTTTGTCACGATCAATCGTGGAACTGTCCAGGGCGGGGGCACTACCCGTATTGGCAACGATAACCTTTTAATGGCCTATGTCCACATCGCGCATGATTGTATTGTCGGGAGTCACGCCATCCTGGCCAACGGCGCCTCACTGGGCGGCCATGTCTGTATTGACGATTACGCGATTTTAGGTGGATTCACTATCGTACACCAGTTTTGCCACATTGGCTCTCATGCTTTCTGCGCTATGGGAACCGGGGTGACCAAGGATGTGCCACCATTTCTGATGATTGCAGGCCAGCCTGCGAAGCCGCACGGAATCAACAGTGTGGGACTCAGCCGCCGTGGTTTCAGTGACGAGGTGGTGGGGACGATTAAGCGCGCTTATAAGACGCTGTACATGCGGAATCTGAAATTGGAAGAGGCATTGGATTCATTAAGAAAAACCGCCATTGATTCGCCGGAAGTGGAGATGTTCGCGGAATTTGTGCAGAACCGCTCACGCAGTATCGTTCGCTGAATAAACCAGGGCCAAGGGCCAAGGGCTAAGGGCTAAGGCCCGGGAGAGAAGGAAGAACCCATAGATGGTTTACTCTTTTGGCCCTTGGCCCCAGGCCCTTTTTTCACGGGTATGCCAGACCATATGCCTGAGACACGGAAATCAATCTTACGGATTGGAATTGTGGCAAACGAGCCCTCCGGAGATATGCTCGGTGCCGGTCTGATGCGTGAGCTGAAAAAACGGGTGCCCGATATTGTTTTTGATGGGATCGGTGGCCCCCTTATGGAGAGCGAGGGGATGGTCAGCCTCTATCCAATGGAGCGTCTATCCGTGATGGGACTGGTGGAGGTTGTCAAACATCTGCCCGGATTGCTATCGATACGTAACGGGCTGAAACGTCATTTTTTTGCCTCTCCACCAAATGTTTTTATTGGCGTGGATGCTCCGGATTTCAATCTTGGTCTGGAAAAGTCCCTGAAAAGAAACGGTATACCCACAATTCACTATGTAAGCCCCACCGTCTGGGCATGGCGGCCTGGACGGGTGAAGAAAATAAGGGCTTCCATCGATCTGATGCTGAGTATTTTTCCGTTCGAGGTGGATTTCCTGAAATCGCATGGGATCCCGGTCAACTATATTGGGCACCCGTTGGCCGACGAGATAGCGCCGGATGCGGACCAAATGGTCGCCCGCCGGAGTCTGAACATACCCTCTGCAGCAAGAGTGATAGCCCTGCTACCCGGCAGCCGGCTTAGCGAAATTGAAGCTTTGGCCGCCACTTTTGTTGAAACAGCCAGGATTTGCCTCGAACAGGCTCCCGAACTCCGTTTTCTGGTGCCGATGGTTAACAGTAAAACCAGAGCTGCATTCGAATCAGTATGGCAGGATGTCGCGCCGGAACTTGATTTGGAGGTACTGGACGGAGCGTCCCGGGAGGCCATGTTGAGCGCTGATGCAGTGCTCAGCGCATCCGGCACGGCAACGCTTGAGGCGTTGCTGCTGAAACGGCCGATGGTAGTTGCCTATCGACTCAATCCATTGACCTACTGGATTGTAAAAGCATTTAATCTGGTGAAAACACCTTATATTGCGATGTCCAATCTGTTGTCCGGAGAAAAGGTGGCTCCAGAATATATTCAGGATGAAGCGACGCCCGAAGCACTCTCAAGGGCGCTGCTGGATATGCTGAGTTCACCCGACAAAATGGATTACATCCAATCGGTTTACAACAGGGTTCATCGTCAACTTCGCCTGGATTCCAGCGCCAAAGCGGCAGATGCAGTTTTACAATTATTGCTGGAGCGCACCTGATGTCACGACTTCCATTGTTAACGGCTGGCGTGGATGAGGCAGGACGTGGCCCCTTAGCCGGGCCTGTGATCGCAGCAGCAGTGATTCTTGACCCGGCAAGTCCCATAGCGGGAATCGATGATTCCAAGAAACTGAGTGCAGCGCGCCGGCAGAATCTGGCCGGACTGATCCGTGCCAAAGCGCTTGCTTGGGCTGTTGGTCGAGCTGAAGTGGAGGAGATAGACCGTTTGAATATTCTGCGGGCCAGCCTGTTGGCTATGGCCCGTGCAGTTGCTGCACTTCCAATAACGGCACAGCATGTATTGGTAGATGGAAACTTCTGCCCTGAAGTGCAGTGCACTGTTGAAGCCGTGGTTGACGGCGATGCCAGTGTCGCGGCAATCGGCGCAGCCTCAATTCTGGCAAAGGTGGCGCGAGACCAGGAGATGGTTCTACTCGACAGTCGCTACCCGGGTTATGGGTTTGCACAACACAAAGGTTACCCAACCAAAGTGCATATCGAAGCACTCTCCCGCCTGGGGGTCAGTAAGATTCACCGTTGCTCCTTTTTACCGGTAAGACGGCTGCTGAGGAAGTCAGGCGTCTAAGCAGACTCAGGTGGTAGGCGGTTCCGTCTCAATTGATTCAGCCGCTGTTGGAAGCGGTTCGCCTGTGGTTAAATTTGGTCTATGGCAGATCCCGTATTCGTTCATCTCTGTGTTCACTCCGAATACTCGCTGGTGGACGGCCTGGTACGCATAAAACCACTGGTAAAGGCGGCTGCCGCAGGCGGGATGCCAGCGGTTGCGATTACCGATCAGGGAAATCTTTTTGCGCTGGTAAAGTTCTACAAAGCCGCCCGGTCGGCCGGTGTAAAGCCATTGCTAGGCGTCGATGCATGGATCAGGGACGAAGCCGACAGCGGCAATCCTTTTCGTATAGTCCTTCTGGTACAGAATGCACAAGGTTATAGGAACATTCTTCGTCTTGTATCCAGGAGCTATAGGGAAGGCCAGCATCTGGGCCGGCCCATGCTCGATCGAAAATGGCTTGACCAACAGAGCTGCAGCGGCCTGATCGCACTCTCAGGGGGACGATGGGGAGATGTGGGTCGGAGTCTGCTTTGCAACAACAGAGACGAGAGCAGGTCGCTGCTGGCGGATTGGCTCAAGATTTTTGGAGACCGGTACTATCTTGAGCTGCAACGTACAGGAAGAGAGCAGGAGGAGGAGTGTCTGCATGCGAGCGTTGATCTGGCTCAGGAGTTCGATCTCCCTGTGGTGGCAACAAACGACGTACGTTTTCTGGATCCGGAGGATTTTGAAGCGCATGAAATCCGGGTCTGTATTCACGATGGCAGAACGCTGGAAGATCCTCGCCGTTCGCGCATATACAGTCCACAGCAATATCTGCGCTCGCCCGAGCAGATGGCGAAACTGTTTTCCGACATTCCTGAAGCGCTCTCAAACAGCGTGGAGATAGCCAAACGCTGCACTCTTGAACTATCTCTTGGAGAAAACTACCTTCCGGATTTTGCGTTACCGGAGAAAATGACTGTCGAGGCGTATTTCAGTCAGAAATCCTACAGTGGTCTGGAGCAACGGCTGCGGAAACTGGGCGAAAAGTCCGGTGCAGATAATCCAGAGATAAGCAGGCGTTATCGCGAGCGTCTCCAGCTTGAGCTGGACGTGATCAACCAGATGGGTTTCCCAGGCTATTTTCTTATCGTTGCCGATTTCATACAGTGGGCCAGAGAGAACGATGTTCCCGTAGGTCCTGGGCGTGGTTCCGGCGCCGGCTCCCTGGTTGCCTATGCGCTCAGAATCACAGACCTGGATCCCATTGAGCACGATCTGCTGTTTGAGCGTTTTCTGAATCCGGAGCGAGTCTCCATGCCGGACTTTGATATCGATTTCTGCATGGATAAGCGGGATCGTGTGATCGAATACGTTGCCAACCGATATGGCCGTGACTCTGTTTCACAGATTATCACTTATGGGTCGATGGCGGCTAAAGCCGTGGTACGTGATGTGGGCCGGGTATTGGGACATCCTTATGGATTCACCGACCGCATTGCCAAAATGGTGCCGTTCGAAATCGGGATGACATTAGCCAGGGCGCTCACAGAGAGCGAGGAGTTGAGCCTGGCTTATAGCTCCGACGAGGAGGTGACACAGCTCATAGATATGGCCAGGAAACTGGAGGGGCTGGCAAGGAATGCCGGCAAGCATGCCGGCGGCGTTGTGATTGCCCCTACCGTACTGACCGATTTCACACCGCTCTATTGCGAACAGGGAGGGGCCAACCTGGTAACCCAGTTCGACAAAGACGATGTGGAACAGGTGGGACTGGTCAAATTTGACTTTCTCGGCCTGCGTACACTGACGATTGTCGACTGGGCACTTAAGAGCGTCAATCGGGATCGCCGGAAAAAGGGACTGGATCCTATAGACATTACAGCGATTCCGATGGACGACGAAGCCTCCTTCAATCTGCTGAAACGCTGCGAAACCACCGCCGTGTTCCAGTTGGAGTCCCGTGGCATGAAGGAGCTGATAAAGAAACTGCAGCCCGACTGTTTCGAAGATATCACGGCACTGGTGGCGTTGTACCGCCCCGGCCCCCTGCAATCCGGAATGGTGGACGATTTTATCGCCCGCAAGCACGGACTCCAGGAGGTAGTCTACCCGCATGCAGATCTGGAACCGATTCTGAAGCCCACCTACGGAGTCATACTCTATCAGGAACAGGTGATGCAGATTGCCCAGGTACTGGCGGGCTACTCGCTGGGGGGAGCCGATCTGTTGCGCCGTGCCATGGGCAAGAAGAAACCTTCGGAGATGGCCAAGCAACGGACCATATTCATGCGGGGAGCGGTGGGCCGGGGCGTGGACGCGGACACTGCAACCTATATTTTCGATCTGATGGAGAAGTTTGCGGGATATGGTTTCAATAAGTCCCATTCGGCCGCCTATGCGCTGGTCTCTTATCAGACGATGTGGTTGAAGGCTCACTACCCGGCCGCTTTCATGGCGGCGGTGCTGTCTGCGGATATGGATACAACGGATAAGGTGGTGACCCTGATCGAAGAGTGCCGCAGCATGGAACTGACGGTTAATCCGCCGCATGTGAATTACTCAGAGTTCAAGTTCACAGTAACTGGTGATGACGCCGTCATTTATGGACTGGGTGCAATCAAAGGGGTAGGAGAGTCGGCGATAGAAAGTATTATCGATGCACGCGACAGCGCTGAACCCTATCGTGATCTGTTCGATTTCTGTCGTCGTATCGATCTGAGAAAAGTGAACAAGCGGGTCCTCGAATCCCTTATCAGAGCCGGTGCGCTGGACCAGTTGGGGGCAAACCGTGCCACTTTGATGGCGCAGCTTGCGCTGGCCCTGAAGATGGCTGAACAGCATCACTCCATGCAGGCCGCAGGGCAGAATGATCTTTTCGGAATAACTACTTCAGCATCACAGATTGATGCAGATCAGGTTGTCCCGGCTGATGCCGAGGAGTGGGTGGATGAGCTGCGCCTGCAGGGAGAGAAGGAGACGCTGGGGCTGTATCTTACCGGCCACCCAATAGACCGTTATCGCGCTGAGTTTTCCGGCCTCGGGATCACACCAATTGCCTCGTTGTCGCTGGATAAAGGCGTTGAAAAAAATCATCGGCGGCGAGGTCAAAGGGTCATGGTGGCAGGTTTGACAGTTGCTGTCAGCCATCGTCAAACCCAGCGTGGGCGTATGGCCAGTATGCTATTGGATGACCGTAGTGGCCGCATCGAGGTGACGCTGTTTTCGGATGCGTGTGAAACTTACGGCGAACTGCTTACCAGCGACAGGGTAGTGGTGGTGATCGGGAATCTCAGTCACGATGAGTATCGCGGCGGGTTAAGTATCCGTGTTGATCAGGTAGCTGAGTTTGAGCAGGTCAGGGCGGCCAGTGCTGGCAGCATTACGCTTAAACTCAACGAGCGGGGATTGAGTGATCGAAAGATGTCACTAAGTGACTATATCCTGGAGTTGGAGCACATACTAACCGCCTATCGTGGTGGCAATTGTCCTTTGCGTATCTCCTATCAGGCAAATGGTGCCCGCGCGGTGCTGGCGTTCGGAGATGATTGGCGAGTACAGCCAACGGACGAACTGATCAGACGTCTGGAAAGACTTGCCAGGCCTGGCCGGGTGGAAGTGAAGTACAGCCAGAGCGCTAACCAGCGTGCCTTGCCGGAGCAGGCTATGTGATGAAGTAAACGAGAAGGCAATGACTTTCGTACTGTATCCATAATGATGATTACGGTATATTTCGCGGATGAACCTGAACTTTCTCGAATTCGAACAACCCATTGCTGAACTGGAAGCAAAAATCGAAGAGTTGCGTCTTGTCGGTAATGACAATGAGATCAATATTCAGGATGAGATAAGTCGTCTGGAGGCGAAGAGTCGGACGCTTACCGAGTCGATATTTTCCAATCTGAAACCCTGGCAGGTGGCGCAGATTGCCCGCCATCCGCAACGACCCTATATGCTGGACTACGTCTCCCGAATTTTCGAGGATTTCCAGCAACTGCACGGTGACCGCTCATTCAAGGACGATCATGCAATTGTGGGTGGCGTGGCCAGGTTGGACGGCCGGCCGGTAATGCTGATCGGACACCAGAAAGGCCGTGACACTTCAGATAAGATATACCGGAATTTTGGCATGCCACGTCCCGAGGGGTATCGCAAGGCCCTCCGACTGATGCATCTGGCTGAGCGCTTTAAATTACCCTTGTTGACATTTATCGACACTCCCGGTGCATACCCCGGTGTGGACGCGGAAGAGAGAGGTCAGAGTGAGGCGATCGCCAGGAATCTTCTGGAGATGGCGGGTTTGAAAACACCGATTGTCTGCACGATTATGGGAGAGGGAGGCTCTGGTGGTGCACTTGCAATCGGCGTTGGGGATCGCGTGATGATGCTGCAATACAGCACCTACTCAGTGATATCCCCTGAAGGGTGTGCGTCGATCCTCTGGAAGAGCGCGGACAAGGCGCCGCTTGCGGCTGAAGCCATGGGGATCACTTCCGATCGTCTCAAGGAGCTGGGCCTGATCGATACCATTGTGGCCGAACCGCTCGGCGGTGCGCATCGGGATATGGATGCCGTTGCCCGTACGCTGAAACATGAGCTGCTTAAAGCGCTGGACCAACTGGATACCATGGTTACCGAAAAAATGCTGGAAACCCGCTATCAGCGGCTGATGTCCTACGGACAGTTCAGCAGCTGATTGAACCCGGATATTTCACAAATTATGATTGCTCTCGCTTGTCTCTTGATTCCACAAGGAATATTTCCTCCGTCGGCCGTAATCACCGATACGCTGCTCCCTCGGAAATTTCCTCGTGAAACCAATATCCTGCGCGATATCGGCGCAAATTTTTGAAATATCCGGGTTAACGCCTCAGCAGAAGAAAACACCTCGATTGGTAATGTCGCAACTGACGGCTCAGACCCAATGAGCATGCTTCCACAGTGGCTGGAGAAACACCTGGATCGGCTGCCGGGAACGGATCGCTATCTTGTTGCCTACAGCGGCGGGAGAGATTCTCATGTACTGCTGCATCTGCTTGCAAGGCGGTTTGGAAAATCCTCTGTGCCAGGATTGAGTGCGGTACATATCAACCACGGTTTACAGCCAGAAGCCGGTAAGTGGGCGGCACATTGTTTAGAGGTGTGCCGCAAGCTGGATGTACCCTGCCGTACCATTGAGCTGAAGCTGGCGCCAGCCAGAGGGGAGAGTCCTGAAGCGCAGGCGCGAGAGGCACGCTACCAGGCTTTGGAGTCGATAATTGAGACGGGCGACGTATTGATGACGGCACATCATCAGCAGGATCAGGCCGAAACTGTGTTACTGCAGTTGTTCCGAGGAGCTGGGCCGGCGGGCTTATCTGCCATGCCGGCACTGAGCCGGTTTGGACGCGGTTACATGGCGCGCCCGCTGCTTGACGCCAGCGTTGCTGATATTGATGACTACGCCCGTCGGGAACAGTTGTGCTGGATCGATGATCCCACCAATCAGTCGTTCCAGTATGACCGAAACTTCATCAGAAATCGTATTATTCCAATACTGAGCGGGCGCTGGCCGGCACTGGCGAGAACAATTTCCCGCAGCGCGCGGCACTGCGCCGAGAGCCAGGAGCTGGTGGATACCATTGCCGCGGCGGATCTCGCGGAAATCAGGGATTCGGGCACACATACTCTGGCGCTGCCCGGGCTACTCGAATTAGCGTCATCGAGGGCTCGGGCAGTTCTGCGGGCGTGGATCCGGAGTGAGAATTTTCCGCTTCCTGGAAGCGTTCAACTGGAACGGGTGTTAAGCGAAATGACAACCGCCGGCAGGGATCGTAATCCGCTGGTTCAATGGCCGGGTGCAGAGATAAGGCGGTTCCAGGACAGGCTCTACATCATGCAGCCCATGGCGCCGCTGAACGATGACCTAAGCCTGGTCTGGGATGGGCATACAACACTGCGCTTGCCAGCCGGTATCGGTCGGCTTGAATCCTGTACTGGGCCGGGAGGGTTGAGCCAGGCGCATTGGCGGACAGGTGTAATCCGGATCAGCTTCCGCGTCCACCGTCAGCAGAGGATAAGAATAGCTGGACGCAATCATTCGACTTCGTTTAAAAACCTGTTTCAACAATTCGCTGTTCCGGTTTGGAATCGTAACCGCATTCCCCTGGTTTACCTGGACGATGAACTGGCTGCGGTAGCAGACCTCTGCATTTGTGAACCTTTTGCCGTTCCAGAGTCTGAACAGGGTATCCATATCAACTGGATACGTTAGATCGGGTCATGTCGTGGAAAGAGCGGCCTGGGAAATTCCACCTTTCAGTACATAGGCTTCGAACCCCAGTTGTCCCAATAGGAACGCACCTGCCGAGCTGCGCTGTCCGGTATCACAATAGAGCACGAATTTCTGCAGCCGGTTCATTGAACCGGCTTGCTTTCGCAGCTGATGCAATGGAATGTTGATTGCACCAGGTAACGCTGATTTTCTGAATTCGCTCTCCAACCGGGTATCGACCCTGATTGCACCTTCAGCGATCAGATCGGCAGCGGTCTGGGCATCAACCCAGTTGAGCATCGGCTCCTCCAACAGCTCAATAAAATCCGCTTTCGACAGGCGCATCAGCCTGCCGTCCGTCAGCATGGTTACGGTAGCATTACGGGGCGAGTCTGAAATCAGAGCCTCCTCACCGAAACCGTCACAGCGCTGCAGCTCGGCCAGCTTGTTTTCACCGTTACCGACCGGCCGGAATACTTTGCATCGTCCCTCTTTTATCATGTAGTAGTAGTCGCCGGGCTTGCCATACTCGATGATCTTGTCGCCTGCTTTAACTTTAATCTCGACCAGGCGGGAAAATAGAGACTGGATGTTGGCGGCAGGCAGTTTGAGGAAAACTCTGGTCTGCAGCATGGACATCATCCATTCGCTGTCCTCGGCATTCGGTGCTGAGGCTGGACGCAATCTCTCATTGGGTGGAAAGTCGGGAGCAAACTGTCCCCAGGCCAACAGCTTCTCCATCAGCTGGGTATTCACTCTGAGCAATGTAGCTCGTTCGGAAATAACTTCGGCTTTGAACTGACGAGGTTTGAAATTGCCAAGCGCGTAGAGTGCCTCCTCGGTGCCTGAACTGATGTCTGAGTGTTGCCTGTTTGCCGATGTTTCCCGGATAGTCCCTGTGATCAAAAAAACTGAGTCGGTATCTTCATCTCCGATATTGAAAACGACATCGCCGGCCTGCAATCGCTCAAGCACTGACTGACCGGCCAGATAGAGCAGGCTGTCATCGTAGAGCGCGTTGATCGGTATCAAAGTCCGAAATTTATTCAGGTCCAGGTTCATATCCATTGGGGATTATTGTAGTCGACTAATCGATTGCATCGCTATGATATACCGAAAAAAAAGATAATAACTTGATTGCGGTTGGAAAACAGCACTGCGGCATAGCACACTCAAAACCCGGTATGAAATAACTGTTAATGCATAAAAATGGGTTGTTGTCGGCAGATTGCGGGAAACGAATTCGGTCCCGGTTTCCGCTGGTGCGCGTTGTGTTGTAGAATCCGCTCCTTCGTTCGGCACGAGGTATACCATGCAGGATCTTAATCCTATATTAAGTAAAATCAGTGAATTACAGGGGCGTTCGAGTGCCCTTAGGGGGTATCTTTGACTATCCTCTCAAGCAGGAACGGCTGACGGAAGTTCTCAGGGAGCTGGAAAATCCGGATATCTGGAATGACCCGGAATATGCGCAGAAGCTGGGGAAGGAGCGCGCCGCCCTGGAAAATGTTGTGCTGACACTTGATGCGTTGGACCTTTCACTTGCCGATGCCAGCGACCTGATGGAGATGGCGGTCGAGGAGGAGGATGACGAAGCTATCAGTGCGGTGGCACGCGATTTGGAAATCTCTGAGAAGCGAGTTTCAGGATTGGAGTTCCAGCGGATGTTTTCCGGCGAGACTGACGCCAACAACGCCTTTCTGGACATTCAGGCGGGTTCCGGTGGCACCGAAGCCCAGGATTGGGCTGAAATGCTGCTGCGCATGTATCTTCGCTGGGGAGAGCAGCACGGTTTCAAGACTACATTGATGGAAGTATCGCCGGGTGATGTGGCGGGTATTAAATCCGCGACCATCAAATTCGATGGTGACTACGCATTCGGCTGGCTGAGAACCGAGATCGGCGTCCACCGGCTGGTACGTAAATCTCCATTCGACTCGGGTAATCGGCGGCATACCTCTTTCGCAGCCGTATTCGTGGCGCCTGAAATAGATGACTCCATCGTAATCGATATTGATCCATCAGATCTCAGAATAGACGTATACCGTGCCAGCGGTGCCGGTGGACAGCATGTCAACAGGACCGAGTCGGCAGTTCGCATCACGCATAATCCGACGGGTATTGTGGTGCAGTGTCAGAACGATCGCTCACAGCATAAGAATAAGGATCATGCGATGAAACAGCTTAAAGCGAAACTGTATGAACTGGAGATACAGAAGCGCAACGTCGACCAGCAGGCGCTTGAGGAGACAAAATCAGACATCGGCTGGGGCAGCCAGATCAGATCCTATGTGTTGGATCAATCGAGGATAAAGGATCTTCGAACAGGCGTTGAAACAGGCAATACTCAGGCAGTTCTTGACGGTGGTTTGGACATGTTTATCGAAGCCAGTCTGAAGAGTGGAATGTGAACTCCACGCCGCTTACTCAAGGTATCCTGAAATGACAGAAGACGAAAACAAACTCATTGCACAGCGTCGTGAAAAGCTGAGCCAGATAAGAGAGCGCGGGATTGCCTTTCCCAACGATTTCAAGCGCAATGTGGTGGCCGGTGAACTGCATGCGGAGTACGGTGAGCACGATGCCGTGGAGTTGGAAAAGCGCTCAATCCGGGTAAAGGTGGCCGGCAGGATGATGAGCAGGCGTATCATGGGGAAAGCCAGCTTTATTCATCTGCAGGATATGTCAGGCCGTATTCAGGTGTTTGTCCAGCGTGATGCATTGCCGGAGGGTTACTACAATCTGCATTTTAAAAAAGAGCTTGATGTTGGAGACATCGTCGGTGTCGAGGGTCAGCTGTTCAAAACCAAGACGGGTGAACTCTCGGTAAGGTGCGACGAGCTGCGCCTGCTGACCAAGTCCCTGCGCCCACTTCCCGAGAAGTTTCACGGATTGACAGATCAGGAGCAGCGCTACCGCCAGCGCTATCTCGACCTGATCATGAATGAGGCGTCGAAAGAGACGTTCCGCATACGCACCCGGATCATTCAGTCAATGCGCAACTATCTGAATGAGAAATCCTTCCTGGAAGTGGAAACTCCAATGATGCAGGCAATACCCGGTGGCGCTACGGCACGGCCGTTCATGACCCATCATAATGCATTGGATATGCAGCTTTTTCTGCGTATCGCACCGGAGCTCTATCTGAAAAGATTGGTGGTCGGTGGGTTCGAACGGGTCTACGAAATCAACCGTAACTTCCGTAATGAAGGGCTCTCCACCCGGCACAATCCGGAGTTCACCATGCTGGAGTTCTATCAGGCTTATGCCGACTACCACGACCTGATGGACCTTACCGAGGATATGCTGCGCGTGATGGCCAGGGAGGTGCTGGGTACAACCCGGATCGATTACCAGAACCAAACCTATGATTTTGGCCAACCCTTCAAACGTTTGACTGTGAAACAGTCGATACTGCATTTTAATCCGGATATCAGGGAAGCTGAACTCGATGAACTGGGTCCGATCAAGGAACATGCCAAACGCCTCGGGATCGCATTGAAAGAGGGGTACGGACTGGGCAAGATCCAGATTGAGATTTTCGAAAAAACGGTGGAGCACCGTCTGCTCGAACCCAGCTTCATTACCGCATATCCGACCGAGGTATCACCGCTGGCCAGGCGCAATGATGAGGATCCGTTCGTTACCGACCGGTTCGAATTTTTTGTTGGTGGGCGCGAGATAGCCAATGGCTTTTCTGAGCTCAATGATGCCGAAGATCAGGCCGAACGATTTCGTCAGCAGGTGTTGGAGAAAGAGGCGGGGGACGAGGAGGCGATGCATTTCGATGCGGACTATATCCGTGCACTGGAGCATGGAATGCCACCCACAGCAGGCGAGGGAATAGGTGTGGACCGGCTGGTCATGCTGTTTACCGATGCGCCGTCAATCAGGGACGTGCTGCTGTTTCCGCACATGCGCCCCGAATAAAGGGCTGAGGGCTAAGGGCCGAGGGCCAAGGAACCACAGGGCCGAGGGCTAAGGAACCAAATAACCCTTGCCCAGGAGTGCAACGATACCTTGGCTGAGTATCACAGAACATACCGCATGACCTACTAGGTACAAGGTATCAATCCAGCTTTTCCTTGGCCCTCGGCCCTGTAGTTTGTTCCTTGGCCCTCAGCCCTGTGGTTCCTCGGCCCTTTTTCTTGACTCTTCTATAAAAGTATCTGTCGTACCTCATCCACGTCTTCGGCCACGCCTTCGATTTCAATGACTTCCACTTCCGGTTCAAGTCCAAGCTTACGGAATGCCGGCGCCATCATCCACGCGGGGTCCATGTTGCCGAGGATCTGCAGCCGGGCCACCTGCACTATATCCACATAATCCGCAGCCGGCCCTCCATCGTAATTAGGGTTCAGATAGTTCTCGGGTACTTTTATGAGGTTTTCGGAAAAACCCCAGGTCTCCAGGATCAGCTTTCCGATTTCCGGGCTCAGGTGCTCTACAAAAAGGTCGAGTTTTTTCGGATCAGCCATCAACTCCGGAAATGAGTCTGCCATTGTCAGAATCGGCAGACTGCCTAAATTATGGATCAAGCCTGCCAGCATTGCCTGTTCCCGGTTTAATCCAACGGTCTGCGCCAGCGCCCGGCTGATCGCAGCGACCTGTACGCTCTCTTCCCAAATTGCCCGGAGCCGTGTATCCAGGGTGTCCGAAGTGGCCTGGAATATCTGCCTCATGGCCAGGCTCACCACCAGGCTGCGAACCAGTTTCTGTCCCAGACGAGTCACTGCCATCTGAATGTTTTCAATTGGAACACGGCCGCGGTACAGAGGACTGTTGGCAACCTGCAGCAGACGTGCCGACAGTGCCGCGTCTGTGGCCACCATATCGGCAATCTGTTGTGCGGTTGAACTGTCCTGTTCCACCGCATCGCGGATTCTAAGGGCCACTTCGGGCAGGGTTGGCAGAGTGATTCTGTTTTGCTCAATCGCCGTTCTTAACTGACTGGAGAACTCTTCTTGCGTAATCATATGCTGATTTCTATTCCTGATCGAAGCTGTAGGGGAGCGTCTGAAAACTGAGTTTCTCACCATTCACACTGCCGATACGGACATCGCCATCGTCATGGCTGGCGATCTCGACGACCGCCAATATATCACAGCCACCATTCTCGGCGGATTGGGCTTCGACAACCATGCCGGCGCCCTGTCCCGACTCACTCATGGCAGAAAAGAGCTCATCTCCAGGCATTGGGCACGGATCTCCATCAACCCGGGCGAGATACATACGCCGCTTGATCTTGCCCAGATACCTGGTGCGGGCCACCACCTCCTGTCCTGTATAACATCCTTTGGTAAAACTGACTCCATTTATCAGATGCATGTTTGTCATCTGTGGCAGAAAGCTCTCCGTTGTACTTGCGTTAAGCATGGGTATACCGGCGCGAATATTCTCCAGCGTCCAACGGCCACTACCGCAAGGCTCTGCCGATCCAGCCAGTGTTTTCCACAATGCAATCATCTCAGCCGTCTCGCCAATAACCGCGATTCTTGGCGTTTGACCTGGATGGCGCAACAGTGTGAATCCATCGATCTGGACTGCATCCCACGCCTTAGCCGGTACTTGGCTGAATTGATTATGCAACAGTGTTTGTGCACTATCCCCGATGAGCCCAATACACACCAGCCTGTCACCTGCATCGGTCACTGTCACCCTGGATCTGAGAATGAACATTGGAAGACGCTTAAGCAGAATGTGTTGGGTATCCTTCGGCATCTGCAGCACTATTTCCTGCTGGTGGCGGAAGGCAAAAAAGCTGGCCAGCATTCTACCTTTGGGGTTGCAGCAGGCGCTGATGTGAAAATGGTTGCCGGTCAGGTTGCGTACATCGTTGGTTACCTGTCCCTGCAAAAAGGTTTCCGCATCTTCTCCATGCACACTGATCAGGCCGAGGTGCGAGAGATCGGTCAATGCGCACTCCGGAAGGCTGCTGTTTTTCCCCTCATGCGCAGTAACATCTCTGCCTATTCCGGCAGGCTGGGATTGGAGAAAAGTGTTCCATTGGCTGTTCATCGATGGCTCTCTTGCATTTACATCAATTGCTTGCAGGGCAACAATAATAGGAGAAATGGCGGCAGGTGTCAGGCAGAATCAGATGATATACGCATCGTTTTCAGTGAAATTATACGCTTTTGGGTTCGTGTCAACCTAGACCGAATCTTTCATAAATTATGCTTGATCTCGTTTGTCACTTGATTCCACAAGAAATATTTCCTCAGTCGGCCGTGGTCACTGACACGCCACTCTTTCGGAAATTTCCTTGTGAAACCAATATACTGCGCGATATCGGCGCAAATTTATAAAATCCTCGGTCTTGTTTAAATTGAAAGCAAGAGATTGAATGCCTGATTATCCAACTATTCCAGGTTGCCTTGTGCTCTACAAGCAGAGTGCCGCTCTGGTTACCGCCGTCAGCGATAAAATTGAATTAGAACTTGTTGGCGGAAAAAGCAAAAGGGTGCGTAAAAAAGATATTACCCTGCTGCATCCGGGGCCTTTGACGGATCTGTCGAATCTCAAGCAGCCCGACGCTGATGTTGAGGAGGCGTGGGAGTTATTGGGAGAGGAAACGACAAATCTAAAAGAACTGGCTGAGCTGATCTATGGTGAGTTTACGCCGGCATCGGCTTGGGCTGCCTGGGTCAGGGTTGCGGAAGGGCTCTATTTTGAAGGTGACCCTGAGCGGATTCATTGCAGGCCCAGAGCACAGATAGAAGCGGATATCGCCAGACGAACGGCCAAGGATGCGGCAGAACGGGATTGGAGTGACTTTCTGGGTCGACTCCGGACCAAAAATCCCGTTGCATCGGATAGCCAGCGGCTTGGGGAAGTGGAGCAACTGGCTTGCGGCCAGACAGAATACAGTCGCATATTGGCTGCGCTGGAATATCCGGAAAATCCGGTTAATGCTCACCGCATGTTGATCGAGATCGGTTACTGGCCGGAAACTCATAATCCCCATCCCGGCCGGTTCTCCCTGCCGCTGGAGAATCCGCAGATAGATTGCCCGGGATTACCCCAGGAGGAACGCACTGACCTCACGCACCTGGAGAGTTTTGCTATAGACGACGAAGAGAGCAATGATCCGGATGATGCGTTCAGTCTGCATAATGGAAGGATATGGGTGCATGTTGCCGATGTGGCTGCATTGGTGCAGCCCGATTCACCGCTGGATCTGGAAGCGCGTGGCAGAGCAGCCAATCTCTATCTGCCGGAAGGCATAACCCATATGCTTCCTACAGCGGCAACTGAACGGCTTGGACTGGGTTTGTCGGAAAAGTCGCCGGCGCTTTCGTTTGGTTTCGTGCTGTCTGGGGATGGCAGTCCGACAGACCTGAAAGTGATTCTCAGTTGGGTAAAGGTGATACGGAAAAGTTATGTTGAAGCGGAACAGCTGATCGACAGGCAACCGTTCAAGGATCTGAGACAGTTAACCGAGATATATCGCGAACGACGTACCCGGCAGGGCGCGGTATATCTGGATCTTCCTGAGACGAATGTGCGGGTTGGCGCCGATGGTGAGATACGAATTTGTCCGCTGCAGCCTCTGGTCAGCCGTGCACTGGTGACAGAATTGATGCTGATGACTGGCGAAGCGGTTGCCGGGTATGCTTTAGCAAGACAGATCGCGATTCCATTCGCGACTCAGCCGGCACCGGATGAGCTGCAACAGCCTGAAAATTTAGCCGCCAGATTTGCGTATCGGCGCCAAATGAAGCCATCACAGGCGAATACACTGGAAGCGCCCCATGCCGGTTTGGGGCTGTCGTGTTATGCGCGTGCGACCAGTCCGTTGCGGCGCTATCTGGATCTGGTTGTCCACCAGCAGTTGAGGGCGGTTCTCGGCGGACAGCAACCGATGTCGGCTGCAGCGATATCAGAGCGCATCTGTGCTTCTGACATGATATTGGGAAAGCTCAAGCGGGCCGAGCGACTGTCTAATCTGCACTGGAAGATGCTTTATCTGAAACGCCGGCCAAAATGGAAAGGGCGGGGTTTGGTGGTGGAGAAGCAGGATCAGCGGGTCACCGTTCTGATTCCCGAGTTGGCATTGGAATCAAGGATCAGATATTCCGGCACCGTTGATCTCAATGAGGAACTGAAGTTGGCACTGCGGGATGTGGATGTTCCCGACCTGAGTGCCCGCTTTCGTGTATTGTGTTGAAGCGTGGCAGCGGATCTATTCGCCGGTATTTGCGACAAGCTGGCAGTTGGCCCGGTTTGAGCAGTATGCCTCGGTTGAGGGTTCCCACTGCCGGCAGCGGGAATATTCAATGTAGTAAACTTATGTCCGGAAGCAGCATCTTTGACCACGGACCGAATCTGGCAGGGTTAAAGATGTTTGGATTCTTTGGACCGGGGAGCAGATGATGCTTCCTGACGGAGGTTGATTCAGATGGCTGATCCTTACCGTTCCTGTGCATTTTGCCGCTTTATGCGCAGCCTTGCGTTCAGCGTTATTGGTGGTGGTCTGGCTGGATATGGTGCGCTGGGCCTGGGTCTGGATCGCAACAGTGCGATTATTGCGGCATTTTTTGGGGCGTTGGGGGCAGTGGTGTGGATTGGCCGCCGTAAACGCGGAGAACAATAGATATCTGCCTATGCGTCAACGTTGAACATTGACCAGGGTGGGTCTTAACACTCTCACCAGCTCGTTTGGATCCAGTGAAACCAGATAGCCCTTGGCACCGCCGTTGATGTAAATAAGCGGCAGCTGCAGGATGCTGGTTTCGCAGTAGACCGGCATTTTTTTACGGGTGCCGAACGGCGATGTCCCCCCCACCTGGTAGCCACTGTTGAGGTCGGCGTTGACCGGATCACAGGGTTGTACCGTTTTTGATCCCACCGCACGTGCCAGCGCTTTTGTTGAGACTTCACGGTCTCCGTGCATGAGTATAATCAGCGCCTCCCCCTTCTCGTTCTGCATGATCAGCGTTTTGATTACAGCATGCTCATCGACAGCCAGCTCCCGTGCTGAGACTCTGGTACCCCCGCCGGGCTCATAGCGGTAGCAGTGGTTGGAAAAGCTGACTCCTGCGGTGCGCAATACCCGGATCGCGGGAGTTACAGGCATTTTTTTCCTAGCCATAATGGGTTGTTCGTGGTTTGATTGTCAAAAACAATAACAAAATTCCGCTAATTTTATTGATGCACTTGGGAAGTTCTCTAAAGAATAACCGGTTAGTGTTAGCTCGTTCTAACGTTTTATATGTTTTTATCGGAATCTGCGGAATCATGTGTAGAATATTTATTGGTGCAGACGCGGTTGGCCGCAAGCAAAATCCTGTTACTTGTGACGCAGGAGTGCACCCTAGTGTTAGGGAACCTCTGATCCATTTATGGTGGGTGTCCATGAGCCAAAAATCTCCCACTTCCACGTTGGAAGTTTCTCCAACAGTTTGGCTTGTGCCTGCAATTATCGCCCCGCACCCGGCGAATTTGAATCTTCTGTCCGCCCGTCCGGACTTAATCGGAGGTTCCTTTGCAAGTCTGGTTCCACCACCGGCAATCCTGAGTTTTCCGGTCTACTCTTGGATGAACCGGTTCAGAAAGTTCGTGTTTATGGATGAACACTGGTTACACAGCTACAAAATAGGCCAAGTTAGGCCATATATAGAAGTTCTTTTAATTATTTTACAGGGCAAAAAGGCAAGGGGCTTAGTGGCCCAAGCGGTTTTTTGGTTCACAACTTACGCCGGTTTTATAACTGGCGTACATCGGAGAGTTTATAGATGATTACCAGAACAATAGAAGAGACAAAAACAATTCGCTTCCATCACATGAATCTGCTGTTCGAACCTGAATATCAGATGGTCTGGGCCCGGTTTCAGTATCCTGGACGTCCCTGCATGAGTCAGGACCTGCTGCGGGACGTGGCCAGGGCGCAGCAGATTGTGGCAGAAAAAGCAGACGAGGAGTATAAGCAGGTTCACCCCTCCAGGCTTCAATATCAAGTGCTCTGTTCTGGTCTTGAAGGAGTGTTCAGTCTTGGCGGAGATCTGGCCCGGTTCATCAATTTGATTGAACAGAAAAACAGGGACGCACTTCATCGATATGCCAAGGCTTGTATCGACGTACTGTATCAGTCGGCTACCAGTTATGGATTGCCTTTCACCACCATCTCCCTGGTTCAGGGCGAAGCATTGGGTGGAGGATTTGAGGCAGCGCTTTCAGCCAACGTGCTGATAGCTGAAAAGCAGGCGAGATTCGGTTTTCCGGAGACAGTGTTCGGACTGTTTCCGGGGATGGGTGCATTCAGTTTTCTGGCAAGGCGTCTGAACCCCGGATTAGCCAAACGCCTGATTGCCAGCGGCAGGGTTTACTCCGCGGAGGAACTTTATGAGATGGGTGTAATCGACGTGCTGGTTTCGGATGGCAAGGGCGAGCAGGCCGTTTATGAGTATATTCAACACCAGCGCCACCGCTGTTCAGGTTTTTATGGCCTTGATAAGGTCGTCGAACAGTACAATCCCCTCTCTTACATCGAATTGGAAAACGTGATCGATCTGTGGGTGGATACCGCCATGCAGCTGTCACAGAAAAACATCAAGCTGATGCAGTATCTGGTACAGGCTCAGGAAAAACGCTGGGGTAATAACGTTCAGCTCAAATCCATGGCCGGCTAAAAACTTCAACTCATGAATAAAGGATTGGGATGCCAGGGATGGTTTGTGCGGGAGAGTGGACAGCCGGTCGCCGACTGTGCAATCACCGGCTGTGTACGGGAAGATGAGCTTAATGTACTGCGGGTTCGGGGTAATCCAATAACTCTGACAGTGTTGATTTGGCCCGTTCCACACCCGCACTAACCAATTTGGCATTCTGCTTCGCATCATCGGGGAATCGGGCGTCTGGTATTTTTTCCGAATCGGAGGCAAGTGAGGAGAGTTCAAGTAAACCAAGATTCAGACTGGATCCCTTGAGCGCATGAGCCAGAGTTCTATAACCGGTAATGTCTCCACTTTCGGCAGCTTCCTGCATGCCGATCAGGATCTGTCGGCTGTCCGCCACAAAATTATCAAACAAGTTGTATAGAAACTCGTTGTTGGGCGCCAGTTCCTTTACCTGAGAAAAAATACTCTGATCCACAATGGCGAGCTTGTTCTCTCCTGCGTGAGTTCTGCTTGACACGCTTGTATAAGGTACTTTGCCAGTACTCTGCTGTCCTGTTGCATGGGCGATTGTTTCCAGCAGTTTGTTCGAAGAGATCGGCTTGGTCAGGAAATATTTGATCCCTAAATCATGACACTCCTGACGGGCATTGACTGTTGCATTAGCGGTCAACATGATGAAAGGAATGGGATTATCTTCGCTGGCATGGGCAAACCGGTACATTCTAAAAGTATCTATACCGCCCAATTCAGGCATTTGCATATCCACAATGACCAGATCGAAATGCTCATTCTCTAATCTATCGAGTACCTGCAGGCCATTTTCCACAAGATGGTGCTGATGGCCCGCGTGTTCCAGAATTCTGCCCGTTACGATGCGATTTACACTGTTGTCGTCAGCAACGAGAATTTTGAGAGGTCGTTGTACGCTTCGGTTTTTGGTGAAATGTTCGGACAGGCTGATCACACCCTCGTCGCGGTGATGACACACACTGGAAGCATGCAAAGCGTTGAACAGCAGTGCTTTGTCGAACGGTTTTGTGAGCGAATAAGTTGTGTTACCGATCTCCCCCAGATCACCGATCTGGCTGCTGTTCTGTTCAGACTGCACTATCAGTATTGTGATGCCGGGCAGGGCAAGTTCACGGCTCAGAGAGAGTAAAAAATTCCGTGTATCTTCACTAAACGGCACATCATCGAGAATGATAACTTCGTAAGGGGAGATGCCGTTGGTGCTGCTGATCAATAGGCGCAAGGCTTCCCTTGTATTGGCGACATCATTAAAAGGTACACCCCATCCTTTCAGGGTATGCGAGATGTCGGTATTTGAGCCTGGGTGCCTGCAGAGACGCATAACGTGGCACTCCTGCAGTTGCTGGAGTTCTTCCTCTTTTACCGGCTGATCCTGGTGCTGAAACTCGATATCAAACCAAAATGTCGAGCCAATACCCGGTGTGCTTTGCAGCCTTATGCGCCCTCCCATGAGTTCCACCAACTGCCGGGCAATTGCTGTGCCGAGGCCGGTCCCGCCAAATTTTCTGGTTGTGCTCTCATCTGCCTGAGAAAAATTTTCGAATATCCTGGCCTGAGCGTCGGTATGGATGCCGATACCGGTATCCACTACCTCAAAACGGATAAGAGAACGCTGTTCACCCATACGGATTGTATGGCAGCGTAGTTCGACAGAGCCTTTTTCTGTAAATTTAATGGCATTTCCGATCAGGTTGATCAGCACTTGCCGCAGATGGTGAGGGTCACCGACCAATCGATAGGGGGTTTCCAGTCCAATGTGAGAGGTCAGGTGGAGTTGTTTTCTTTCGGCCTCCGGCGAAAGCATTCGCAGTGTGGTGTTGATCAGGCTATGTAGATCAAAGTCTGTGTGCTCCAATTCCAGCTTTCCCGCTTCTATTTTGGATATGTCCAAAATATCCTCGATCAGCTTGAGAAGTGTCTGCCCTGATGCGTAAATGATATCAGCGTATTCCCTCTCCTCGGTGTTCAGCTTGCAGGTTTTTAGCAGGTCTCCGGTGCCGATGATTCCATTCAGTGGTGTACGGATCTCATGACTCATGCGCGCCAGAAACTCACTTTTTGCCTGGCTTGCCTTTTCTGCACGCTTTTGCTCGGTCCGCAGACGTTTGATCAACACCGCGATATATCCAGGCAATACCAGCATGGCTACCAACAGGCCTATACCGATGGGAATATTGTTCTGCCAGAAGTCATTTACTAGCAGCGCTGTGCTGAAGCCTACTATTGACAGAGCTGCAGAGAAGTAGAGGTAGCGTTCGCCGTAACGAAAGCCGTTGCCGAAAGTGATCCACAGGCACCCGGCCCACCAGGGGGCTCCGATCTCACCGGTAGTGATCATTGCCATGCTGAAAGAGCTGATATCAGCGATGATGCCCAGGAATATCCTGACAGTTGAACGTTGCGGCTGAAACAGGAATGAGATCAGTACTCCAAGTCCGAATAACAGATGTACGCTGAAAAGGAGTATCCCGCTCTGCAGCACCCAGGCTTCTGTGCTCACGCTGTGAGTCATCAGGCTTAGGTAGAGCAGGATGAGTGATATCATAACCACTCGCACTATTCCCTGTTCGACTTCGGTATTCGGATGACTCTTTATCCAACGCCGTGCCGATGAGAGATTATCCCAAAAAGAATTTGTAGTTTGATCAGAAATTGGGTTCATAATGTCGACACTGGTATCGCTTGGGAAAGCTTGGTTTTTACACCCCGAACCATTGCGAAACCCTGTCATCTGCCTTCAGGTTATGAAAATGGATCAGAAAATCTATTTAACAGTCATCAAAGCGATCTCAGCTCAGAAAAAAATCGACTCCTCTTCTATATCTGCCAACTCCACACTGGAGGCGCTGGGCATCTCATCACTGGATGCCATCACGATAATGTACGAAATCGAAGATGCCCTGGACATCGAGATTCCGAATGAGGCGCTAGAGAATCTCAACTCCGTACAGGATATATTGGACGGAATTTCTCAATTGGTCCAGTCAAATGCATGATTTATGACCAAAAAAGTTGTTGTTACGGGTCTCGGTTCGATCTCCCCCTTGGGGATAGACGTTTCCGGATTTTGGCAGTCACTATTGTCAGGCCGATCGGGCATCAGCCGGTTGCGCGGCTTTTCCGAACTACATTTGAAAATACCCTTTGCGGCACAAGTTCCGGATTTTAATCCGGAGCATTATTTTTCATCGTCTGAAATTCCTTTGTTGGACAGGCACTCTCAATTCGCGCTGATAGCCGCCCGGGAGGCGATTAATGATTCAGGACTGAGTCCCGAGGCGTTGCAGGCTGGTGCGGCGGTGATTGGTACCGGCTGTGGAGGTAAGGAGACGGACGAGCGCTCTTACCAAATCCTTTATAAGGAGAATAAGAGTCGTCTGCATCCGCTGACAATTCCGCGCGGCATGCCCAGCGCCGCGGCCAGCCTTGTCAGTATTGGATGTGGGCTTAGGGGCCCGGTATTTTCGGTTTCGAGCGCATGCGCCTCCGCAAATCATGCGATAATTCAGGCGGTTTTGCTGATTAGAAGCGGTTTGGTCGATGTTGCTGTCGCCGGAGGAACAGACGCTCCGTTTACCTTTGGGCTGTTGAAGGCCTGGGAGGCGTTACGTATCTGGTCCCGGGATACCTGCCGACCTTTCAGTGCTGACCGCAGTGGCCTGGTGTTGGGAGAGGGGGCCGGAGTTGTAGTACTTGAGTCGGAAGCACACGCTAGAAGCCGCTCGGCGGATATACACGCGGAGCTATCCGGTTGTGGTATGTCATCGGATGCGGGTCATATAACCGACCCTTCAGCCGAAGGTGCAGCTAAGGCTATTTCGATGGCACTTAAGGATGCCGGGCTCGATCCGGAAGATGTCGACTATGTGAATGCGCACGGCACCGCAACAGAGGCAAACGACGTTACGGAAACCCGGGCTATCCGGTTGGCACTGGGAAAACGGGCAGATACCGTTGCGGTTTCCTCGACCAAATCAATGCATGGCCATGCATTGGGTGCAGCTGGTGCTTTTGAACTGATCGCGACGATACTGGCAATTAAAAACGGCATTGTTCCAGCGACGATGAATTTCAGCACTCCAGGAGTGGGATGTGATCTGGACTATGTTCCCAATCAACCCCGGGTCATGAAGGTGGAAACTGCACTTTCCAACTCCTTCGCATTCGGTGGGTTAAACGCGGTCATTGCAGTCCGGGCCTACTAATCAATCCTGCCTGCTGAACAGAAAATGCCCGTTGCCGTAGATCTCTCCTTCGCAAGGGGCGAAAAGCACTACCTTGCAAAGTACGAAATAGTCATTCCAGTAACGAATATCATCCACTGATATTACCTTCGGGTAGAGCCGGTCTATATTCAGCCAAAAACGCTGATGCCAAGCCTCCAGCGTACGCCAGTAGTTCAGCCCGTTGAGGTACCAATGCCTGTCCAGACAGAAAAAATCGGTTTGTTCTTTGATGATACCCACCGGCCAGATGTGTCCTCCCGGAAAAAACCGGCCAATAAGCGTGTTTCTCGAGTCGTGGTATTGGGGAAAGACGGGATTGGACACAATCAGGTGCAGAAAAGCCTTTCCCAGTGGCTTCAGTAGGCTGTGTATACGCTGAAATGCCGCATACAGATTGTTGACGTGTTCAAACGCACCAATTGCCGTAACAAGATCGTATTCACCTGCACCCAATATATCCAGTGGGACATCGCCAAAGTCACCTTCGATCAGACGCAGACTGCTCTTGTATAGAGGATGGGAGGGATTGCCGATGCAGCGCCGAATAAATTCGGCCTGAACCCTGCTTGGCGTGATACTGGTGATCTCCAGTGCCGGAAAGTGTTCTGACAGGTATGTTTCAAGTGGCCCGAAACCGCAACCAATATTGAAAATCCGCTCGTCCCCCCGAATGCCTGCACGCTTGCAAATCAGATCGAACTTGGCGCTTTCTGCTGCCTCCAGTGTGGCGTCTGACTGCAGAATCTGTGCCGGCTCCTCGCCATAGTATGCCATGGTGTAAGCCATGAAGCGGCTGTCCAGAAAAGCCTGGAACAGCGCAAAGTCGGAATCGAAGTGCTGCTCCATCAACGCTGTCGTCTCGTCCCACATGGGGCCTTCCCTGGTGGGAATAGCTGATTTGGAGAGTGGTCTTTTGACGAGGCGCTGATACTCCCGCGTGAAATAACGGGTCAGTCTTTCTTCATATAGCCGGAGTTCATCTGAACCGTATGAAAATATACCCGTCTGTTGCAGGTGATTTTCCAAATTCATAGGTGCTTAACTGTCGTGTGCCGCACGCAATGCGGTTTCAGTCGCGTAAGCTATCGGATTCCGAGGGATTCTGCCCCAACAGATAGGCGTGTAGTTCATTGTTCGAAATTCGGCAGCATTCGGTGATCTCCTGCAGCAGGGCTGCAGCAGATTCACTGAATTCTTTGTCGGACAGTCTGGAGGCGGCCGTACCAAGCTGGTATAGCTTCAACGCCCCCAAGCTCCCAGCTGCATCCTTGACTGCGTGCCCAAGATCGCGGAACCGGTTTGGATCGACATCATCTGTTGCTTCTTTCATTTGCGTGAGAATGCGCCGGTTATCGCGATTGAAGCTGTCGATAAGATCGGAAAGAAAACGGATTCCGCCGCCCAATCTTTCGATCTCAAGCAGCCTGTTGGTATCGAGTACACCACCCTTCTTGGAGCCGCCGCCGGCACGGGCTGTTGAGCGGAGAGAGCCTATAGAAAAAGTGGATCCCGTCTCCTGTCTGCCACTTTCGCGTAACACCCTGGTGACCGTTTCAAGAAACCTCCTGGAATCGGCGTTCTGATTGAGCGTTGCATTGATACCGGCATCGGTACATCTTTTCAGCAACTCTTTACTGGGTTCTTCGACAAGCAGAATAAAAGGTACCCACTGTTTGTCGACACGGGTAAAGCGGTAGAGTTTGAAAGCTTCGAGTCCGGTTATCTCCCTGAGATCCAGAGAAACGATGGCGATATCAAAACGGTGACTGTCGAGGGCATCAAGCACTCTCGCACCGTTGTTAACCATAAACACACGATGACCTGCTCGCTGCAAAATTGATCTGATGCGCTGCCTTACACTGAAACTCCTATCTGCCACCAGGATACTGAGCGGCTGATCACTGACCTCGCTCGTATAACGGTCTATCAATCTGACAACCCGCCCGCCGGACTCGGGCTGTGTATAAGTGTTATGCAGCGCGTTGAAAAGGAATGTCCTGTTCAATGGTGTCGAGAGCAGTTTTGTAAAACCGGCATTCAACAGCCGGTCTCCCTGCAGTCCGTGATTTCCGGGTCCCACATGAATGAGATAAAGGCTCTGCAACATTGGTTCAGATCTAAGCGCACTGGAGAACTGAGTCGCGTCCATACCCAGACGGCCTTGATCCACAATTACCGTGTGATAAGGATTTCCATTTATTGAGGCTGCCACCAGCTCATGAAAGGCTTGCGCTGCACTGGCAATATGAGTCGACTGAGCGCCCCACAGGGCCAGCTGACTCTGAATGCCATGCCGGTCTTCCATATCATTGGAGAGTAAAAGAATCTTTTTTCCGGACAAGCTGACGGGATCTGTCTCATGTTTGACTGGATGGGTCGCGTCTTTGTCGGAAGCCTCGATTGTGACTGGATTGTTGCCAACGGCTTCCGTTGCTTGACGGGGTGTTCGGTCGACTTGGCCGATGCTTCTCAGATAGACCGGCAGAAGCACTACGAAACTTAGAAATACTAAGCCAGAAGCGATGTTTGTCTGCCAGAAATCACTGATCAGGAACAGGGAACAGAAACCTAAAAATGAGGCGGCCGCAGCTGGTAGGATGAATTGCATCCCAAATCTTTTCGTATAGTCGAAAATAATCCAGCTGTATGCGATACAGAGGGGAAAAAGAAATCTATCCCCAAGATAAAGCACAGTTGTAAGGGCTGAAATATCGAAGACGAGGCTGATGTAGCGTCGCCACAAGGTCTCTTCCGGTCTTCGTGCAACCGATATCAGCAACATCAGTGGCACCAGAAATAGAAGTGTGACAGTTGAAGCGACCAGGCTTACAGAGGGTGCTGTTGCTAAATTCCAGAATGCCAGCAGTACTGATATGGAAAGCAGCGGAGCGCCGATAGCCAATCGAACGAACGCCTGACGATGCTCGTTTCGGTCATGGACGGATGGAGTTGGCTCGGTGTCACCGTCTTTGCTGATCCTGTCACTCATGGGTGGGCTTTCCATTGCTGATCCAATCAGATGCTGACGGACTCTACACGGTCGGCAAACTGGTGTTTAATTGCCGTGATTCTTTCAAGTTGATTAAAAAAAGCATCAATGCAGTCCGGATCAAAATGGCGGGCTCGCTGTTCCTGCATATAATTCAGTGTTCTCTCCGTAGTCCAGGCGATTTTGTAGGGACGTTCAGACATCAGGGCATCGAAAACGTCTGCCACAGCGGCCACTCTGGCTTCGACAGGTGTCTTATCCCCTATGAGACCGTTCGGATAACCCTTTCCGTCATATCGTTCGTGATGCCCCAGCGCTATTACCGCACCAGATTTCAGGAAACATGAGGGGCTGTCCCGCAAAATATCGTAGCCGATACGCGTGTGGATCTGCATGGCATTCCACTCTTGCCGGGTCAATTTCCCCCTTTTCAATAAGATTTGGTCAGGAACCCCGATTTTACCGATATCGTGCATTGGTGCCGCATGACGAATTACATTACAGGTATCTTCGTCCAGACCTAGCTCCTGAGCTATGACAAACGCATACTCTGCCATGCGGATGACATGATTTCCCGTCTCTTCGTCCCGGTATTCTCCTGCTTTGGCAAGCCGCAGCAGGGTCTCTTTTTCGCGTAACTGCAATTCGTGGGTTTTTGTATAGACTTCCTGCTCCAGCCAGCGTGCGCGGTCCTTGATAATCTGTTGTTGCTGACGCAGTTGCAGCAGATTCTTGCAGCGCGCTCGACACTCATGGTGGTCGATGGGTTTGGAAAGAAAGTCGGTGGCACCGGCTTCCAGAGCGCGGTAGCGGACCGACTTGTCATCGACGCAGGTGATAATGACGATCGGTACGTCCATACAGGCGGGAATCTGGCGTATCCACTGGGTAAACTCGACGCCATCCATCACCGGCATTTTAAAGTCGGTAATGATCAGATCATGACGATTTTGCTTCGCCCATCCGAGCGCCTTGACCGGATCGGAAAAACTCTGGACGTTGATATCCTTGTCGATGGAGCGAATCAACTCCTCAAGGATCATCCTGCTGATCGATTGATCGTCAAGGACTAAGACTGTGGACATGAGAGAGATCCCGGCCTGATAGTCTATTAATCAGCTATCCGAATTTTATTTCCGAATAACCGCCTATTTCTGAATACTGCCACTTTGTACTTTAAGGTTTAGTCTAAATCATGTAAAAACATAAAGATAGCGAGTTTATATCCTAAAATAAGCGCTAAACTGCTCAGACTTCTCTTAGCAGGTTTTGTACCAGTTTACGAACTGCTTCCGGGCGGAAGGGCTTGTCACAGACCGCGGACACGCCGGCTTTCTGCACTGCGGCCAGGCGTTGGTTGTTCGATTCACTGGTTACCATCATTACCGGTACAGAAGCCTGTGGACTGTCTTTTCTTATATAATCCAATAGTTCGCCGCCATTCATGTGCGGCATATTGTAGTCAGTGACAATAAGATCGAAAAACCGTTCCCCGATCAGTTTCGCCGCATCTGCACCGTTTTCAGCTTCTGTGAATCTTTCCAACCCCATACCTTCAAGAGATCTCCTGATGAATTTTCTGGATAAGGCACTGTCATCCACGATCAGGATCTCCAGATTTTCCACTTCAGGTTCATCTATATTCAGTTGCTCCGGATCCAGGTGGTCGAGTGTGGTTTTCAGTGCTATTTTCAGCTCTTGCTGAGTGCAGGGCTTTGGTAGTATGGCGATGGCACCGGCCTGCCGGATAGGGTCCAGATAGCGGAACCGGGTCTCGCTTGAGATCAGCAGAAAGGGCAGGTCCTGCAGGTGCTGGTCGTTGCGCATGGTTTCCAGCAGTTCTGTCCCTGACATGTCCGGAAGATAGAGTGAGCTAATGACAAGATCAGGCTTACGTACCAGCATGGCATTCAGCGCCACCGTTCCTGTTGATACGACTTCGATTTTGTTGACACCGAGGTTGTTAAGATAGTTGCGGATGATCTTCTGCTGTGTGCTCGAAGGTTCGGTGAGAATAACGATCAGTTCTCCAAGCTTGATTGCCATTCATTTGGCCCGGGAAGGTGAGTTGGCCCGAATGGGACGCCAACTTGGTTGAGATTGTTCCAATAATAGCGGCCCTTGTTTGTTGAACTTTAAAGCATATGTAAGGAAAAGAACCCGCAACAAGGGGTTTGGGCAGTGGTATCAGTCACGCACCGTTTCATCAGAAATCACGCCACTGCGGAAAATAGAAAACAGTCGGACAGGCTGATTTCAAAGTGTTATTTTGCGCTCACTCGCGTCACAAAATGCCTGGCGAAACTGTTGATAATCGTTGACAACGGGATACTGGGGAAACTCATCGATGACGTTTTGGGGTGGTCTGAAAAGGATGCCACAGTCTGCTTCCGCAAGCATACTCGTGTCATTGTAAGAGTCTCCGGCTGCGATGATCCGATAATTCAGGCTGTGAAGCGCCTTGACTGATGCACGTTTCGGATCCTTCTGGCGCAGGTGGTAATCCCGGACGGCTCCTGATTCATCGACACTTAGTTTATGGCAGAACAGAGTAGGATGACCGAGTTGACGCATCAGCGGGGCGGCGAATTCATAGAAGGTATCGGATAGAATAATCACCTGGAAGCGTTCACGCAGCCAATCCAGGAACTCCCTGGCGCCTTCCAATGGACCCATGCCGTCGATTACTTCTTGTATGTCACGCAACCCGAGGCTGTGTTCATCGAGAATTCGAAGCCGTTGTTTCATTAAAACATCGTAATCCGGAATATCCCGGGTAGTGGCCCGTAACTCATCGATGCCCGTCCGCTTGGCGAAGTTAATCCATATTTCGGGAATGAGCACTCCTTCCAGGTCAAGGCATGCGATCTCCAACAGAATTCTCCTCGGAAACGAAGGTGGGCCGTATGATTTGGTACTCCCTAGGGGAATCGAACCCCTGTTACCGGCGTGAGAGGCCAGCGTCCTGGACCGCTAGACGAAGGGAGCGTCTCTTTGCGAGGAGGTGTATTATACGCAAGCTCACGGCGGTCTCAAGTGTGGCCGGGGGTTTTTTAGTTTTAAAGTCGGGTACTTCCTTTAACAAGACCCTTCAGTTACCGAAAGCAGCTATAAGGAAAAGAAGAGATCGTAACTCCTAATATCATCCCACGCTCCGGGCACAATATTTCCCGTGCCAACATCAGCGAAAATGCCATTAAGGTTCTATATCGGTTGCACAGCGCCGGCTATCAGGCTCATCTGGTCGGTGGTGGTGTGCGCGACCTGCTGCTTGGGCATGAGCCCAAGGATTTCGATGTCGCCACGAATGCCAGTCCTGAAGAGGTAAAGGCTGTGTTTCGAAACTGCCGTCTGATCGGCCGCAGGTTTCGTTTGGCGCATGTGCATTTTGGGCACGAAATCATAGAAGTAGCCACTTTCCGGGGTATGCAGGAGGATTCAGCTCCCGCAGTTAGGGACAGCGACAACGGTATGCTTGTGCGCGACAATGTCTACGGCACCATTGAAGAGGATGCGCTGCGACGGGATTTCACGGTAAATGCCCTCTACTACAACATCGAAGATTTCTCGGTTATCGATTATACAGGCGGACTTGAAGATCTTGAAAAAGGCCTGTTACGGCTGCTGGGAGATCCTGCAACAAGGTATCGGGAAGATCCTGTCAGAATGTTGAGAGCGATACGGTTTGCGGCCAAACTGGGATTTCGCATTGATCCGGCATGCGAAACCCCGATATTGAAGCAGGGCGCTTTGTTGAGAAGTGTACCGGCCGCCCGGCTGTTCGAGGAGGTACTTAAACTTTTTATGAGCGGAACCGCCGTCCAGGCGTTCGAAAAGCTCCGCCACTACAATCTTTTTTCCGAACTGTTTCCTGAGACTGATGAGTGCCTGACCCACGAAGAGCACGATTTCCCAATTACGTTTGTGGTGCGTGGGCTGCACAATACAGATTTGCGTATACGGGAGGGAAAGCCAGTGACGCCAGCCTTCCTGTTTGCGGTGTTATTGTGGGAGCCGGTGCGTCGAACTACCCAGCTATTGGTGGAATCGGGAGAGCCTCCCGCGCTTGCCATTCAGCAAGCCGGAGCTGAGGTGATTTCAAGACAGATAGCGCAGACCTCCATTCCGAGACGCTTCAGTATGCCGATGCGGGAGATTTGGCAGTTGCAGCACAGATTCGAGCAGCGTGGAGCTAGAAGAGCGAAACGACTGATGGTGCATCCCCGTTTTCGCGCTGCCTACGATTTTCTGGTGCTTCGAGCCGATGCAGGGGAGGCGGATTTGGAGCTGGCGCAGTGGTGGACCCAGATTCAGGAGGCGCAGCCGGAAGTCCAGAATCGGATGTTCAATAAAGAGGGAGTGGCTGCGGGCAGACGTCGGCGGCGCCGACGGCGCAGCCGACCTGCCGAGCCCGAGGAGTCGTGAGTAGAACTGTTGCAGCTGACACCGGCCGCTATCCGGTTGATGCTTTTTTGGGTATCGGCAGTAATCTTGAGCAGCCATCACAACAGATAAGACGGGCTTTTACTGCGCTGCAGGCGCTGCCTGAGTCGAGGGATGTCCGCTGCTCGCCACTCTATCGCAGTCCACCAATGGGACCCCAGCATCAGCCGGATTATGTCAACGCAGTGGTCAGCATGGTCACCCGGCTGCCCCCCGACCGGCTGTTGCGGGAGATGCAGACGATCGAACAGGCACAGGGGCGCGTACGTGGCGTACGTTGGGGTGCACGGACATTGGATATAGATCTACTGGTATATGGTGACCTGATATTGAACACACCAGATCTCCAGATTCCGCATCCGGGAATTGCACAACGTGCTTTCGTGCTTTATCCACTGTTCGATCTTGCACCCCGTTTAGTCATTCCAGGTCTGGGAGCCCTGTCCGAGCTGGTCGGAGCTGTTGACGCCCAGGGGTTGGATATGATTGGGCGCCTTGTTGATTTCGGAAAAAAAGGGTCCATATAAATAACAGACGGGTTGCATTAAAAGGATTTAATAACGACGCGTTTTCGGGTTATAGTGCGGCGCACAAAGTGTTTCTGTCACTGCATACTGGAACATTCCTCTCATGCAACAACACCGGCTGTTCGAAGCCAACTATCAACGGGGAAAAATATGTCTCATACAACGATTGCCACGCTGATGCAGATGAAATCAGATGGTGAGAAAATTACCATGCTCACCAGTTACGATGCCAGTTTCACCCGTGTACTTGAAGAGGCTGGTGTGGACTCGATTCTGGTGGGTGACTCCTTGGGTATGGTGATTCAGGGGCAGGAGAGTACGCTGCCGGTGAGTGTGGATGAGATGGTTTACCACACCCGTTGTGTGGCCCGCGGCAGGCGTGATGCACTGCTCATTGCGGATATGCCCTTTATGAGCTACAGCTCGGCGGATCAGGCTTTGAGCAACGCCGGACGGTTGATGAAGGATGGAGGAGCTCATATGGTTAAACTGGAAGGAGGCGCTTCGCAATTGGAAACAGTGAGGCAGCTTACGTTGAATGGTATTCCAGTGTGTGCACATCTGGGTCTGCAGCCGCAGTCTGTTCACAAACTGGGCGGTTATCGCGTGCAGGGAAGGGATGACGAGTCAGCCAGGGAGATCAAGGAGGATGCGATGGCACTGGAGGCTGCTGGCGCACAGATGCTGGTACTGGAGTGTGTGCCAAAGGGACTTGCTGCTGAGATAAGCCGGATCCTGGCAATACCGGTTATCGGAATAGGTGCCGGGGTCGATTGCGACGGACAGGTACTGGTGGTTTATGACATGCTCGGGATCACATCGGGCAGACGGCCTCGTTTCGTTAAGAATTTCATGCCAGAGGCTGGCTCAGTTCCGGCAGCGGTGTCTGCGTACGTCCAGGCGGTCAAGACCAAAAGCTTTCCGGCAGAAGAGCATAGTTTTCAATGATTACACTGCATAAAATCGATCAACTGCGGCGGCAGGTTGCCCTCTGGCGCCAGGCTGGCCAACGTATTGCGTTGGTGCCCACCATGGGAAACCTGCATACCGGGCATCTACGGCTGGTCGATCGTGCCAGACAGCTCGCAGACAGGGTGATTGCCACTATCTTTGTGAATCCCCTGCAGTTTGGTCAGGGTGAGGATTTCGAAAGTTATCCGCGCACCTTGGAGGATGACAGTCAAAAACTGGAGGAGTATGCCACCGATCTTTTGTTCGCGCCGGCTGTTTCGGAAGTGTACCAGCGGCCGCAGACGGAGCAGACCATTGTGCGGGTGCCGGGGTTGTCCGATATCCTCTGTGGCCAATTCAGGCCAGGGCATTTTGCCGGTGTAGCCACGGTGGTTTGTAAGCTCTTCAATATGGCACAGCCTGATGTGGCCGTTTTTGGGGAGAAGGATTATCAGCAGTTGATGGTGATCAGGCGCATGGTGGAAGACTTGCAGATTCCTGTTCAAATAGAGGGGATGGCAACGGTGCGCGAAGCGGACGGACTCGCCATGAGTTCACGCAATGGATATTTGACTGTGGAAGAGCGCGCAAAAGCACCCGTGGTGTATCAAGTATTGACTCAGACTGCTGAAGCACTGCAGGCAGGGGATCAGGATTTCAAATCTCTGGAAGAGTCAGCCTGGAATAGCTTGGAAAACGCCGGTCTGCGACCCGACTATTTTCAGATCCGAAGGGCGCAGGATCTGCAATCCCCAGACAAAGAAGAGAAAGATCTTGTGATCCTGGCAGCCGCCTATCTTGGCGCCGCTCGCCTTATCGACAACAAAACGGTAACAAACAGATGAGCTGCAGCGAAGTTATGGTAGTACGGCACCGGCCAGTGGATTGAGCGCGGGATTGTTGATCGCCTTCTGGTATATCTCCATATAGTGTCGTGCGCTGCTGTTCCAGCTGAAATCCTGATGCATGCCGTTGACTGCGAGTTTGTGCCACCAGGCCTTGGGCCTGCCATACAAATCTACGGCGATATTGACGGTGCGCCAAAGCGAATCCACGTCCGGCCGGTCAAACACGAAACCAGTGGCGCTTCCGACAAGCAGATTACGTGGTGTGGCGTTGATAACCGTATCCGATAGTCCTCCCGTTCTATGCACAACAGGGACGGTGCCATAGCGCAAACTGTATAGTTGATTCAGGCCGCAGGGTTCGTAACGTGAAGGCATCAGGAACAGATCGCAGCCTGCTTCGATGCGATGGGCCATACCCTCGTTGTAACCAATAACCGCGGCGATCCTATCAGGATGTTTTCCACACTCCTGGCACAGAAAGCGCTCCAGTTCCGGATCCCCGGATCCCAGGATCACCAGCTGAACATGGGGAAACTTCAACATGCCCGGAAGTATTTGCATGATAAGATCCACGCCTTTCTGTTCCACCAGCCGTCCGATATGTCCGAACAGTAGTGCATCCTCTCGTTCCGGTAACCCCATTTCTCGCTGAAGGAAAGACTTATTGATTTTCTTGAGATGGAAGGTTGTTGCGTCGTAGTGCTGTGGAATAGCCGGATCAGATGCAGGGTCCCAGACAGTGTAGTCGACCCCGTTCAAAACACCCTGCAACCGGTCCGCGCGATACTGCAGCAATCCTTCCAGACCATATCCAAGGGTTGCTGTCAGAATCTCCCGGGCGTAGGTGGGGCTTACTGTGGTGACCCAGTCGGAGAAAGCCAAACCTCCCTTCATGAATGAGAGACTATTGTTGAATTCCAGTCCTTCATAGCGCCACAGTTTCTCCGCCAATCCCAGTCGGCTGAAGGTGCTGCGGTTGAAAATCCCCTGATAAGCGAGATTGTGAATAGTGAAGACACTGGCCGGCCGGTTGTGCTCGAATGCGAGAAGTGCAGGAATAAGACCAGTTTGCCAATCATTGCAATGGATCAGGTCTGGTCGCCAATGCAGACCTGCCCGGTTGAGAGAGAGCTGTGAAACAACTTGGCAGAACAGGGCGAATCGCTCGGCATTGTCACTCCAGTCGGCGCCACTGGGGTCCGCATATGGATTACCTGGACGGTTGAACAGATCGGGGGCGTCGATCAGATAAACAGGCACATCTCCCCTCAGTCGGCCTTCGAGCACCCTGATGATTCCGGAGTATCCCGGAAGTTTCAGCGAGGTAACCGGAATCAGGGGTGCTGCCCCAACCACTGCTTGCGGATAAGCCGGCAATACCAGACGTACATCCTGGCCCATTTCGGAGAGGGCAATCGGAAGGCTGCCGGCCACGTCCGCCAATCCCCCGGTTTTTATCAACGGCTGGGCTTCGCTGCTTGCAAAAAGTATTTTCAATCGGTTACTACCGGAATTCTTCATTATTTGGACAACGCTGATACAACTGGTTATTTTTCTGGGTTTGGAAAGATTGCAACGGCTGTGTAAAAAAACCGGGTTATCATACCCCGCGCTAGCAGACTATCTGAAAACCGATGCCGGTGGAATTAGAATGTATCATCCTGACTGCAGTACTGGACCAGGACCCAAAGGTTCTTAACTATAAGAGAAAAGATCGCCAATCATGAATAGTATCGATAAAAGCAGTGAGTGGCTTGCCCTGAAACGGCATTGGTCCGAAATAGAATACCGCCATATGCGGGAACTGTTTGCCGAAGATTCCGCCAGATTTGACCGAATGTCGCTGCAGGCTTGTGGAATACTGCTTGATTACTCGAAGAACAGAGCGACAAGCGAAACCATGGGGCTGTTAATGGATCTGGCTGAGCGGGCCGATCTGGCAGCCTGGATAAGGCGAATGTTCAGTGGGGAGCGGATCAACAACACCGAAGGCCGGGCGGTGCTGCATGTGGCATTGCGCAGTTGCTCAGATGAACCGGTTCTTCTGGATGGTGAAGACGTCATGCCCCAGGTGCGTGCAGTGCTGGCGCAAATGAAAGATTTTTCCAACGCGGTACGCGATGGTGATTGGCTGGGTTACACAGGGTATCGAATCACCGATGTGGTTAACATCGGTATAGGCGGTTCCAATCTGGGCCCGTTGATGGTGGCTGAGGCGCTCAGGCATTACCAAGACCCCGGATTAAATGTCCACTTCGTTTCAAACGTGGATGCGACGCATCTGGTTGAGACATTAAAGTCCCTGAATCCGGAAACGACACTTTTTATCGTCGCTTCCAAGACCTTTACCACCCAGGAGACTCTGGCCAATGCCAAAGCTGCACGGCGCTGGTGCATTGAGGCGCTTAAAGATGAGAGCGCGGTGGCTCGGCATTTTGTGGCGGTTTCTACCAACGCTGCAGAGGTGGCCGCTTTTGGAATCGACACTGGCAACATGTTTGGCTTTTGGGATTGGGTTGGAGGCCGCTACTCGTTGTGGTCAGCCATTGGACTCCCCATTGCGCTGGCCATCGGCATGCCGAATTTCATGCAATTGTTGCAGGGCGCGTATGATATGGATTGTCATTTCCGTGATAGCAAACTATCCGAAAACATGCCGGTTATCATGGGGTTGTTAGGGGTCTGGTACCACAATTTTGGCGGAGTCCGGACCCATGCAATTCTTCCTTACGATCAGTATCTGCGCCATCTTCCGGCATACCTGCAGCAGGCTGACATGGAGAGTAATGGCAAGCGTGTGTCACGTGATGGCCAGCAACTGTCATACACCACCGGTCCAGTCGTGTGGGGAGCCGCGGGGACCGACGGACAACACGCTTTTTATCAGTTGATCCATCAGGGTACTCAGCTTGTCACCAGCGATTTTATCGCATCTGTCCACAGCCACAACGAGCTGGGGGACCAGCACTTGAAGCTGATGGCAAATTTCTTTGCGCAGACGGAGGCTCTGATGAAAGGCCGCACGGAGGATGAAGCAATGGCCGAACTGGTCAATGCCGGTCTCGCAGAAGAGGCGCTGGCAGCGCTGCTTCCACACAAGGTGTTTCCGGGCAACAGACCTACCAATTCTTTATTGTTAGACCGGTTGACACCACAGCGTCTGGGGTCGTTGATAGCCCTCTACGAACACAAGATTTTTGTCCAGGGTATTGTCTGGCAGATCAACTCCTTTGATCAGTGGGGTGTGGAACTCGGCAAACAGTTGGCGGGGGTGGTTCTGGGTGAACTGAGTGAAGAAGCTGATGTTGGCAGGCATGACGCTTCCACCAACGGACTGTTGGCATACTTCAAACAGAACAGGCTCAGGCACTCCTAAGTCCGGCAGGCCTCTATGGGATGGGTTCCAATATCAGCATACCCAACGGGGGAAGAGTCAATACAGCTGATTGATTCTGTCCCATCCAGCTCACGGGCTCAGGCTTGACGATGCCGTCGTTGCCCATGTTGCTGCCACCGTAGAACTCTGAATCGGAATTGAAAAGCTCGCGCAAGGTCCCAGGTTGCGGGACTCCGATCCGATAATTTTCGCGGGGGACCGGGGTGAAGTTCAGTGCAACCACAACGAAACTGCCGTCCCGCGCCCAGCGTAAATAGCTCAGCACGGATTGGCTGGCATCATGGCAGTCGATCCATTCGAATCCACCTCCTTCGAAATCCAGTTCGTGCAGTGCGGGAACCTGGCGGTAGAGGCGATTGAGCTCGCTGACCAGCGCCCGCATACCCTGGTGCTGGGGATAATCCATCAGATACCAGTCCAGCTGTGCCGCTTCGTTCCATTCCCGGCCTTGGGCAAACTCATTGCCCATGAATAAAAGTTTTTTACCTGGGTAGGTGAACATATAACTGTAGAGCAGTCTGAGAGAGGCGAACCGCTGCCAGTCGTCTCCGGGCATTTTATCCAGCATGGAGCCTTTGCCATGAACCACTTCATCGTGGGAGAAGGGGAGCACAAAATTCTCGGTGAAGCAGTAAAGCAGGCCAAAAGTGAGCATGTCATGATGATAGTGACGGAACACCGGATCCTTGGACATATAGGATAGAGTGTCGTGCATCCATCCCATATTCCATTTCATGCTGAATCCGAGCCCTCCCAGCCAGGTAGGTCGGGAGACCTGAGGCCAGGCGGTGGACTCTTCCGCGACGATGAGGGTGCCCGGAAACTGCTCGTGAGTAACACTGTTAAGATGGCGCAGAAAATCCACCGCCTCCAGATTTTCCCGACCCCCGTATATATTTGGCAGCCAGTCACCGGCTTCCCGGGAATAATCCAGATATAGCATGGAGGCCACGGCATCCACGCGCAGTCCATCCAGATGAAACTCCTCGAGCCAATATATTGCACTGGTCAGCAGAAAGTTTCGTACTTCGTCACGTCCGTAATTGAAGATCAGGGTTCCCCAGTCCCTGTGCTCCCCCTTGCGTGGGTCTTCATGCTCATAGAGTGCGCTTCCGTCAAAACGCGCCAAAGCATGACTGTCCTTGGGGAAATGGGCGGGAACCCAGTCCAAAATGATACCGATCCCCCGTTGATGCAGGTGATCGACGAAATAGCGGAAATCATCGGCGGTACCGAAACGGCTGGTTGGAGCGAAGTATCCCGTGGTCTGGTAACCCCAGGAGGCGTCATAGGGATGTTCGGTAATCGGCAGCAGTTCAATATGGGTGAAGCCAAGTTCCATGACATACCCAGCCAACCGATGCGCGATTTCTCGATAGTTGAGGAACGTGCCGTTCTCAGCATGCTGCCAGGAACCCAGGTGAACTTCATAGACCGACATGGGCGACCGCTGCCAGTCTCTCTCTCTCCGTTCCGACATCCATTCTCCGTCGTTCCAGATGTGCTCGGAAGCGGACGCAATGACTCCTGCGTTTTGTGGGCGTTTTTGGAAACAGGTGGCGAACGGGTCGTTTTTAACCAATATCTCCCCATTTTTCGAACGCAGTTCGAAGCGATAGAAGTTGCCTGGAGAGACGTCGGGAATGAAGAGCTCCCATACTCCCGATCCGCCTCGGCTGCGCATCGGATGAACCCGTCCGTCCCAGTTGTTAAAGTCACCGATAACACTGACTCTATCTGCGTTCGGTGCCCATACAGAAAAGAGCACGCCCTTAACTCCCTCTGCATTATGGGGATGAGCGCCGAAAATCTTATACGCGTGCCAGTGCTTTCCCTGGCTGAATAGATGGAGATCGAACCCTTCCAGCTGTGGAGGGAAACAGTAAGGATCGTAGCTGCTGTGCAGCTGCCCCCGGTGATCGCTCCAGGCGATGCGGTATCGCTCTGGAACCTGCTCCGGTGTGCCGTACCATTCGAAAAAATCTGTTCCCTCGATCCGTTTCATGGTCAGGGAGGATTCAACGATGCTGACGCTCTCGGCAGATGGCAGAAAAACCCGCACCAAGGCGTGATCTCCAATCGTGTGCCTTCCCAAAACCTCGAATGGATCGTGATGACGGGATTCCAGAATACGTATCAGGGGCTCTTCAATATGCTGCTTTTCCATGAGTTGCTCGGGAGGAGGGTTTTAGGACCTAGTTATACATGAAAGCGTTTTAAATTGTGTTACCGCACACCGATCGTAACAATTGCTATGTTAGCATATATCGAGATGGCGGCGATTGGGCAATTTTCGAATTAACCTTCGGAGCGGGATCGATTGGGGAGGCAGGGTATGACAAAGGAAAATCAGGATCCGCGTTTTGTCAGTAGATTAACCAAAAACACTTTGGCATTGATTCTGGCGGGGGGTAGAGGGTCGCGCCTCAGGCACCTGACGATGTGGCGCACCAAACCATCTCTGCCGTTTGGGGGGAAATTCAGGATCATCGATTTTCCGCTCTCCAACTGTATCAATTCGGGAATTCGCCAGATTGGTGTGCTGACTCAGTACAAAGCCCATTCACTGATTCTTCACCTGCAGCGGGGTTGGAGTTTTTTACGTGGGGAATTTGGTGAGTTTGTGGAACTCCTGCCCGCACAACAGCGCATTGAGAATAACTGGTATACCGGAACGGCCGACGCTATTTATCAGAACCTGGATATTCTGCGGAACCACAATCCGGATTATGTACTGGTACTCGCGGGTGATCACGTCTACCGAATGGATTACGGTACGATGGTGGCCGAACACGTGGAGACCGGTGCCGATATGACGGTTGGCTGTATAGAGGTCGATCTGGAAACGGCCAAAGAGTATGGTGTGATGTCGGTTGATGAGTCTAACCGGGTTAGGGAGTTTAACGAGAAGCCGGAGCACCCAAAATCCATACCGGGTCGGGAAGGGGTTGCTCTGGCATCAATGGGTATTTATGTATTTAACCGGGCATTTCTGTTCGAACAGCTGCTCAAGGATTCGGATACACCCAACTCCACACATGATTTCGGCAAGGATATTATTCCGAATGTGATCGGAAAATATCGCGTTATGGCTTACTCATTCAGAGATCCCAAAAGTGGAAAACAGGCCTATTGGCGCGATGTTGGTACCGTGGATGCGTTCTGGAAGGCCAACCAGGAGCTTATTGGTGTGACGCCTGAGTTAAATCTTTATGACAAAACCTGGCCGATATGGACCTATCAGGAGCAGCTTCCTTCAGCAAAATTTATTTTTGACGACGAGGAGAGAAGAGGTATGGCTGTGGATTCAATGGTTTCCGGTGGGTGCATCGTATCCGGATCAACAGTCCGTCACTCCTTGCTGTTTTCGAATGTCAGGATAAACTCCTATTCCGAAATCAATGACTCCGTGCTGTTGCCGGATGTTGATGTCGGCAGAAACTGCCGTATATCCAAGGCAATTATCGATGACGGTTGTAAAATCCCCAAAGGTACTGTCATTGGAGAGGATCTGGAAGCGGATGCCAAGCGCTTCTACGTATCGAGGGATGGCGTGGTATTGGTAACACCCGACATGCTGGGACAGGTTCTGAACTATGTCAGATAACAAAAAACTGAAAGTGGTGCTCTGCTGGCACATGCACCAGCCGGACTATCGCGGCCCGGAGCACGGGAACTTTCAGCTGCCCTGGGTCTACCTCCATGCGATCAAGGATTACGTCGACATGGCGTGTCATCTTGAACAGATTCCGGATGCCCGAGCGGTGGTCAATTTTGCTCCGGTGCTGCTTGAACAGCTGGAAGATTATGCGTTGCAAATCCAAAACTGGCTGGACAAAGGTGTCCTTATCCGGGATCCGTTGCTGTCTGCGGTTGCGGGACCGGGAGTCCCTCTGGATCAGGCTTCCCGCTGGGAACTGGTAAAAAGTTGTCAGCGTGCCAACGAAAAGCACCTGGTGCAGCGATTTCGGACCTTTCACCGGCTGATTGATATCACCAAACTTGTGGATGAACACGATGAGTCAGTGATGTACCTGAACGATCAGTTCCTGGCGGATCTTCTGGTCTGGTACCACCTGGCCTGGATGGGGGAATACGCACGCAGTAACGATGTACGGATCCATACGCTGGAAAAGAAGCGTATAGGTTTCAATGCGGATGATCGGCGCGCACTGGTTCAGGCGATAGGCGATCTGGTGGGCAGCACGATCAGCCGCTATCGCAAATTGGCAGAAGAGGGCCGTGTGGAGTTGTCAGTGACGCCATATGCACATCCCATTGTGCCGTTGCTGCTCGACCTGCACTCGGCACGTGAAGCCATGCCGGATATAAGCCTGCCAGAAGCGGTCAACTATCCCGGTGGCGAACCGCGCGCCCGCTGGCATATTCGCAAAGGGATTGAAGTGTTCAAGCGCCATTTCGGATTCGCACCCAAGGGCTGCTGGCCGTCGGAAGGTGCGGTCAGCAGCGAAACGCTGCGGATTCTGGAGGAGGAGGGGTTTCAATGGGCAGCCAGTGGGCAGCAGGTGCTGCACAACAGTCTGAGTGCCTTCAGCGGCGGAGAGGCGTTACCGGAGAACTGGGTGCATAAGCCGTACCGACTGGAGGAGGGAAAATTATGCACTTTTTTTCGTGATGATGGACTGTCGGATCTTATTGGTTTTACCTATGCCGACTGGCATGCGGACGACGCTGTAGGAAATCTGGTGCAGCATCTTGAAACCATAGCCGATGTCACCCAACATGAGCCCAACCCGGTCGTATCGATTATCATGGATGGAGAGAATGCCTGGGAATACTATCCACGCAACGGCTGCTATTTTCTTACCGCGCTCTATAAGCGGCTGTCAGAACATCCCAACCTGGATCTCACTACTTTTTCAGAGTGTGTGGAGCGGCAGAAGGTGCCTGCTCACAGTCTGCCGGAACTGGTTGCGGGAAGCTGGGTGTATGGCACTTTTTCAACCTGGATCGGGGATCCGGACAAAAATCGGGCGTGGGATATGCTGGTTGAAGCCAAAGCCGTATATGACAGAGTGATTGCCAGTGACCGATTGAATACGGATCAACGTGAAAATGCTTCGATTCAGCTGGCAAGGTGCGAGGGTTCGGACTGGTTCTGGTGGTTTGGCGATTACAATCCTGGTGCAACAGTGAGCGATTTTGAGCGCCTTTTTCGTCTGCAGCTGAGCCACCTCTATCAACTGCTTGAGGAGACGCCACCTGAATATCTTTCGGAAATATTCGCCCACGGCAGCGGCGACCCCACTCTTGGGGGAGTAATGCGTCAAAATACCTGAAATGTGGCTGAAATTATTTAATTCAGCGGAACAGCGACCCGAAGTTACCCGGAGTATTGAGGAATGAGCCAGACACTGCACGAGGGTATTCTCGACCGTCGCCGTGCCGGAATACTGTTGCATATTACATCTTTGCCTGGTCCCGCCCAGTGCGGCGACCTGGGTGCCGATGCCTATCGTTTTGTCGATTTTATCCACAAGACAGGCTTTACTGTGTGGCAGATTCTGCCGGTAGGGCCCACCCAGACTGATGGTTCACCCTACCAATCCAGTTCCATACACGCGGGCAACCCCAGGTTGATCAATGTGGGAGCTCTGGCGGATCAAACTCTGCTGCCATCCGAGTTTGCGTTGAATGTGCAGATTACGGACGCCGACAAGAAGCAGTTGCTGATCAGGGCATGGAATAAGTTTCAGTCAAGTCCGCAACAGGAGATGCTGAGGGAGTACGACCACTTTATCACAGAGAACAGACGCTGGCTGGATAACTACACGCTCTATCGCGCTTTACGGGAGGAGAACATGAACCGGCCCTGGTGGGAGTGGCCGGCGCAAATCAGGGACCGTGATCCCGCTGCGATGGAGAAGGCGAGTCACCGTCTTGAGCCATCATTGGAGTACATTCGTTTCGAGCAGTTTCAGTTTTTCAGACAGTGGATGAACTTAAAAAGGTATGCCAACGAACGGGGGATTCTGCTGTTCGGAGATATGCCTATTTTTGTTGCGCATGATAGCGCCGAAGTCTGGGTCCGCCGTGATCTGTTCGAACTCGACTCCGAAGGCCATCCACTGGTGGTTGCCGGGGTACCTCCCGACTATTTTTCCGAGACGGGACAGCGCTGGGGGAATCCGCTCTATCGCTGGGACAAGCTGGAGAGAGAGGATTTTTCATTTTGGGTTGACCGTATGAAAACCCAGCTGCAGCTTTTCGACCTGATCAGAGTTGATCATTTTCGCGGATTTGAGGCTTACTGGGAGATTCCTGCGACCAACGGACATGCCATTGATGGGCGTTGGGTGAAGGCGCCGGGCGATCGGCTTTTCGAACATCTGCATCGGATCTATGATCCGCTGCCGCTGGTGGCTGAAGATCTCGGATTGATAACCCCTGAGGTCGATACGCTGCGATTAAAATTTGATCTACCGGGCATGAAGATTCTGCAGTTTGCTTTCAGCGGAGGAGCAGATAATCCCTATCTGCCGTTCAGGCATGAGACCAATTCGGTTGTCTATACCGGAACGCATGACAATGATACCACCCTGGGGTGGTATCTGGGTCTGGATGATGATTCCAGACTCTATGTAGACGAGTATCTCGGCAGATCCAAAGAGGCGATGCCCTGGCCGATGATACGGTCGGCGCTTGCGTCGCGGTCACGGCTTGCGATTATCCCGATGCAGGATCTGCTTGCGTTGGGCAGCGAGCATCGCATGAATCTCCCCGGTACTGTCGTGGACAACTGGAACTGGCGTTTTCAGTGGCGGTTGATAGGTGATGACCTTGCCCAGCGCTTGCACAGGCGGGTGGAGATTTATGGGCGTAAAGTACACAGTTGATTAGAGAACAAAGTAACCAGATAAGGAGCCTGAAGTGACCAGATTAGTCCGAAAAGCGGTTTTTCCCGTCGCCGGCCTGGGGACCCGATTTCTGCCGGCAACCAAGGCCAGTCCTAAAGAGATGTTGCCCGTTGTGGACAAGCCGCTTATTCAGTATGCAGTGGAAGAGGCTGTTGCGGCCGGCATCGAGGTGATGGTTTTTATTACCGGGCGCAATAAGAGCGCCATCTCCAACCATTTCGATACCGCGTACGAGTTGGAGATGGAATTGGAGTCACGCAACAAGAGCGCAATGCTTGAGGTGGTGAGGAATATCACTCCCTCGCATGTCTCCTGCGTGTTTATCCGCCAGAGTATGCCGTTAGGCCTGGGGCATGCTGTGCTTTGTGCGGAACCCGTCGTGGGCGATGAGCCGTTTGCAGTTGTGCTGGCGGATGATCTGATCGATGACGGAGACCGAGGCTGTTTGCGGCAGATGGTGGATGTATTCTCAAAGACCGGCTGTTCGATCCTCGCCACACAGGAGGTTGCTCCCAGCGAAACGCCCAGTTACGGTATTGTGGACACCGAAGACAAAGGTGATCTGGTGCAAGTCAAGGGGATCGTCGAGAAGCCGCAACCGGCAGATGCGCCTTCCAACCGCGGTGTGGTTGGTCGCTACATCCTTACCTCGGAAATCTTCCACCAGTTATCGCAAACCGGAAAGGGGGCAGGCAACGAGATCCAGCTGACAGATGCCATTGCACGCCTCATGATGCGCGAGAAGGTGATGGCTTATAACTTCAAGGGCCATCGTTACGATTGCGGCAGCAAAATCGGATATCTGCAGGCGAATGTCGACTATGCGTTAAAACACGATCATTTGGGAGAGGAGTTTGAGAGTTGGCTGAGAGGCCGATTCAGTTGAAGCAGGATAACGAGCGCATTTCACCATGAGAATTACCATCATCAGCGGTAGCCATCGCAACCCATCACAGAGTATCAAGGTCGCCCGTCACATACAGACGGTGCTGCTGGCAAAAGATGGTGTTGACAGCGTGGAAATATTCAGCCTGGCCGACAATCCGCTGCCGCTATGGGACCAGCGCGTGTGGGAGGGCGATCCCGAATGGCAGGAGCTGCTAGGGCCATTGCAGACAGGGTTACGTGAAAGCGATGGATTTGTGATTGTCTCTCCTGAGTGGCACGGACAGGTGCCATCGGGTTTGAAAAACTTTTTTCTGCTCTGCAGTGCGCGTGAGGTTGGGCACAAGCCGGCACTTATCGTTACGGTTTCCGCTGGAGACGGTGGTGCCTATCCAGTGGCTGAACTGCGCATGAGCAGTTACAAGAATAATCGCATCTGCTATATCCCGGAACAGATTATTGTCAGAAAAGTGGAACAGGTGCTGAATGAGGATGTGCAGCTGAACGATGCGGGAAGCGATGACTTCTACCGCAGGCGTATCAGTTGGTCATTGGATATTCTGAAAGCCTATGCAACCGCGCTGAAACCGCTGAGGGAGAGTGGTATAACAGATACCGAACTGTTTAAAAACGGGATGTGACCAGAGCGTACTCTCTGAGCTATGAACCAGCCTGATAAAGAAGCGGTGAAATCGTATCTGATCGAACTGCAGGAGCGTATTTGCAGCGCTTTGGCGGAGGTTGATGGCAGCGCTGTTTTCGAACGGGACGTCTGGCAGCGGGAGGAGGGGGAGAATCTGGGTGGTGGCGGTATCAGCCGGGTGCTGTGCGAAGGGGCGGTTATTGAGCAGGGGGGGGTCAATTATTCCCACGTCACGGGCAAAAGCCTGCCTCCATCGGCCAGCGCCCATCGGCCAGAGTTGGCAGGTCGCAGATTCGAGGCTATGGGGTTGTCGCTCGTTATCCATCCCCTTAATCCCTACGTACCCACGTCGCATGCAAACGTGCGCTTTTTCATTGCTGAGCAGCAGGACGAGATACCGGTTTGGTGGTTTGGCGGCGGATTCGATTTGACCCCTTACTACGGGAATGAAGAGGATTGCCGTCACTGGCATAGTGTAGCCAGGGATGCTTGCGCCCCGTTGGAACCAGACGCCTATCCGCGCCTGAAACAGTGGTGCGATGACTACTTCTATCTTAAGCATCGTAATGAACCCCGCGGTATCGGCGGACTCTTCTTCGACGATCTCAATGAAAAGGGATTCGATAAATGCTTTGCGTTCATGAAAAGCGTAGGTGATCACTATCTTCCGGCTTATCTGCCTATTGTGACACGCCGCAAAAACCAGGCTTACGGTGAGCGGCAGCGGGATTTTCAGCTCTACCGGCGTGGCCGTTATGTGGAGTTCAATCTAGTGTATGATCGGGGAACCCTGTTCGGACTGCAATCCGGAGGACGTACCGAGTCTATTCTGATGTCGCTGCCCCCGCTGGTTAAATGGCGCTACGCCTGGAGGCCGGATCCTGGCACGGAAGAGGCTGAATTGTACGAGCGCTATCTCAAGCCCAGATCCTGGCTGTCAGACTGATGTTTTCCGCAATGATTTTCAATCCGGTTTGCGATCGACAATAATACCGAACTGGTCGTGATGGAACCCCCTGTCGGGCGTTTTCCAGTCTCCGTACAACAGCGTCAGATACGCTTCGTATTGATTGGGTACCCGAACCTGCCGGCCTCCAAATTCCAGGTATGTGTGAGTGTCAAAATAAACTGCCTCCGTCTTGCAGACTTTTTTCGCCATTTCCCACCAGTAAGCGTCCTGATGACGGTAGATGACAGTAATGTCGAGCAGCGTAGATCCCGGACCGAACAACCAGGGATTCCAACTGCGCAATTTGATGACTCTCGGCTCTCCAATGCTCCAAGCTTCGCTTGCGAATGACATGCGGTAGGTTCGCGAGACCTTCCATCCGCGTCGAAAAATTTTACCGTAGACCTTGCGTAGTATTGCGATACTCTCCACCGGCAACATTAGATCGATATCGTTGTCCCATGGGATAAGGTCACCATCACGCGCTATGCCCAGCAGTGTACCGGCATCGAGTGTATAGGGGATATCCGCCTGGTTGAATATATCCACGGTATCCAGCAGCAGGGCGCGTGCTCGTTGGTAATACTTTCCGGTAAATGGCGGGCGCTCAGCGCGCAGCCCCAAGCTGCGTTTAATGGAGCGTTTGTACTGTTTTAACGAGGAGATAGCGGTTTTTCCAACAATATGGATCAGTAAAAGCCGGGAATAAAAACAACAAACTTTGATATAATATTGATTTTTAAGTGGGGAAGCTATTCTTTGAAAAAAACCCAAAAATTCAGGCTGTTGCTGGACTCCACTCAGCTCGATTTTTTGTGCGAGGCGCACAATGGGATCAGCGCAGTCATTGTAGAGGAGGCTGGCTTCAAGGGTATCTGGGGCAGCGGGCTTTCGCTCTCCGCACAGTTTGGTGTTCGTGACAACAACGAGGCGAGTTGGACCCAGGTTCTGGAGATGCTGGAGTTCATGTCTGATGCCACTCGTGTACCTATATTGCTTGACGGCGATACCGGCTACGGAAACTTCAACAATATGCGTCGGCTGGTGAGAAAGCTGGAACAGCGTGATATTGCCGCGGTCTGTATCGAGGACAAGCTTTTCCCAAAGACCAACAGCTTTATAAAAGGTCAGGCGCAGCCGCTGGCGGATATAGATGAGTTCTGCGGTAAAATAAAGGCAGGTAAAGACGCGCAGAGCGATGATAAGTTCTCCATCGTCGCGCGGGTTGAGGCTTTTATCGCCGGCTGGGGATTATCTGAAGCTCTGAAAAGGGCTGAGGCTTATCGTCAAGCAGGTGCTGACGCCATTCTCATCCACTCTGCACTCGGCACACCCGACGAGGTTCTTGCCTTCAAAAAAGAGTGGGCCGATCGCCTTCCCGTGGTGATTGTGCCGACCAAGTATTACGCCACTTCAACCGAGGTCTTTAGAAACAACGGTTTTTCGCTTGTCATCTGGGCAAACCATCTGCTTCGTGCTTCCATTGCCGCCATGCAGCAGACCGCCCAGACGCTGGCGACTGATCGGAATCTCTTTTCTGTAGAAGACCGTGTGGTACCTGTCTCCGAAGTATTCCGTCTTCAGGGTGCGATAGAGCTGCAGGAGGCAGAGAAGAAATATCTCCCGTTACGCCAGCGTGGCGTACAGGCGCTGGTACTGGCCGCCTCTCGTGGGACGGAATTGGGAGAGCTGACCGAACAGCGTCCAAAAACCATGGTACAGGTTGCCGGCAGACCGCTGCTCGCGCATATCGTCGATGCTCTGAATGCGACAGGCATTAAGAATATTTCGGTGGTTCGGGGTTATAAGAAAGAGACGGTTGATCTGCCCAATTTAAACCTGATCGATAATGACGAGTATGAAGACTCAGGTGAGCTGGTTTCGCTGCTGAAGGGGTTACGGGGAATCAGACAAGACCAGGATCTGATTGTCAGTTATGGTGATGTTCTCTTCAATAAATACATCGTTCAGATGCTGGCTGAATCCGAAGTTGCGCTGGCGGTTGCGATCGACACCAACTGGATTGAAAGTGCAAACCGGCATCGCCAGGCCGATTATGCCCGTTGTTCCATGCCACACAGCCGAGAGTCGTTTTCTGCACGGGTAACACTTGAGCGCATCGGGGTGGACATTCCTCCGGCAAATATTCACGGGGAGTGGATGGGATTCATCAAAATCAGTTCCGAAGAGATCAGCACCCTGATGAAGGTTGTCGAGCAGATGTTGGGTAACGATGATCTGCGCCGGGCAAAGCTTCCGGATCTGTTGAATCTGTTGGTCGAAAGCGGCAGGCAGGTACAGGTACTTTATACCACTGGGCATTGGCTTGATATTGACTCTCTGGACGATGTTTTACATGCCGGGAATTTCTAAAGGATCTTTGGACTATGATAAAAGCAGAGTGCTTTGTCGAGGCAGTAAAAAATCTCGGGTTCGGTCTCTGGACCGGTGTGCCCTGTTCCTACCTGAAACCTTTCATCAACTATGTGATCGACGATCCGGGGCAACGCTATGTGGCGGCTGCCAACGAGGGGGATGCTGTAGCCATTGCGGCGGGTGCACAACTCGGCGGCTTGCGCGCCATCGCCATGTTTCAAAACTCCGGATTGGGCAATGCGGTAAACCCACTGACATCGCTCACCTATACTTTTAAAATTCCGATCCTGCTGATCGTTACACTACGTGGCGAACCTGGGGGTCCCACCGATGAACCTCAGCATAAACTGATGGGGGAGATTACCGGGAGGATGCTGGATCTGATGGAGATTCCCTGGGATTACTTCCCCAGCGAAGAGGGTGAAGTGGAGAGTGCGCTGGCGCACGCACTTGCTCATATGGACAGATATCACACCCCTTTCGCATTCGTTATGCGCAAGGGCAGCGTTGAGTCGCACAAACTCCAGAGCAGACCGCAGCCACGCCCGGTCTATCAACAGACTGCTGCGGAACGGATCAGTGCGCCTACATCCACTCGCAGCGATTATCTGGAGGTCGTCCAGTCTTCTGTGTCAGGCGGGGATCTGATCGTTGCGTCAACTGGCTATACCGGCCGCGAGTTGTATGCCTGCGGCGATCGTGAAAACCAATTTTATATGATCGGTTCAATGGGCTGCGCTTCCAGTCTGGGACTGGGGCTGGCTATGAGCCGGCCTGGGCGACGGATTTATGTGCTGGATGGAGACGGTGCGTTGCTGATGCGCATGGGTGCGCTTTCCACAATCGGCTATGAGCGCCCGAAGAATCTGGTTCACATCCTGCTTGACAATCAGTGTCACGAATCCACCGGAGGTCAGTCCACCGTTGCACATTCCGTGGCGTTCTGTGCCATAGCGGCAGCTTGCGGCTATCCCAGCAGTAACAAGGTGGTCAATGCCGATGCGCTGCGGTCACTGTTGCATGCGCTGCCGGAAGGCCTCTGTTTTATACATGCACTGATGCAACCGGGTGTGCCGGATGATCTGCCCCGGCCGTCGGTTACACCGGAGCAGGTGTCGCGGCGGCTGACTGCTTTTATTGAGCGGCTTTCATGAAACAACGTCCAACGATTCTCCTCAATCCAGGTCCCGTGACGCTCACTCAACGCGTGAGAAAGTCTCTGCAGAGGGAGGATATGTGTCACCGGGAGGCGGATTTTGCAGCGCTGATGCTGGACATCAAATCCCGCCTGGTGAGCATCTACTCCGAAGCGGAAAAGGCCTTTGAGGCAGTGACGATTACCGGTTCCGGTACATGTGCGGTCGAGGCGATGATCGACAGCTTCGCCTCCAGGGATCGTGTGACACTGGTGCTCAGCAATGGTGTTTACGGCGAGAGGATTGCGGCCATGCTTGCAGCACATGGCCGCCCATTCCGTGAGTTGCGGGCCGACTGGCGTGATCCGATGGAGTTGGGCAGGGCACGTGAAGCTCTGGCATATGATCCCGGAATCCGTCAAATAGTTGCCGTACACAATGAGACAACCACCGGTCGACTCAATGATCTGATGCCGTTGCTGGATCTATGCTCGGAGTTTGAAGCAGATTTGATGCTGGACGCTGTCTCAAGTTTTGGTGCTGAGTGGATAGATTTTGCCCACCCCAGGCTGATGGCGGTTGCCTCCACGGGCAACAAATGCCTGCACGGTATTGTGGGTATCGCCTTTGTGCTGGTACGCAGGACGCAGTTCGAGAGAAGATCGAGCAACTCGGATGGACTCTACCTCGATCTGTTTCGTTACCAGGCTGCGCAAGTGGATGGTTTTTCGCCCTTTACGCCTGCGGTTCATGCATGCTTTGCGTTGCAGGAGGCGTTGCGGGAACTGGAGGATCAGGGCGGATGGCGGGCGCGCCGGCAACGTTATCGCCAGTTGTCCGAGCGAATTCGAAGCAAGCTCGCTACTCTTGGGGTGCCAACCTATCTTGATGTCGACGCTTACTCTTCCATGATTTCATCCTTCAGACTGCCTAAGGGCTGGGACTACCCAGGCATTCATGATGCCCTGCGCAGCAGCGGTTTCGTTATCTACGCGGGACAGAGCGGGTTATACCGGGAAATGTTCCGTATCTGCACTATGGGTGATATACAGGATGAGGATCTGGTGCGGCTTCTGGCGGCGATGGAGGAGCTGATATGCGGCCGCTCCACGCAGTAATTCTGGCGGCGGGCATGGGTACTCGCCTTCGCCCGACCGGTCATAGTGGACCAAAAGGAGCATTGGTGTTGCATGCGCGAAGCATAATAGAGGAATCCGTTCACCGGTTATTGAGAGCAGGTATAGAGCGTATCACACTTGTTACAGGGTACCAGTCTGATTTCTACGACACTGTGGCCGGATCCATGCCGGATAAGATCAACCTGGTCCACAACCCCGTGTATGCCGATTCCGGCAGCATGTATTCGCTCTACCTTGCGCGTGAGAGCGTCAATGGCGCCTTCCTGCTGTTGGAGTCGGACCTCATATATGAACAGCGGGCATTGTCGGTTGTGCTTGAACATCCCGCTGAAAACCTGCTGCTGCTCTCCGGAGAAACCGGTGCCGGCGACGAAGTCTACGTAGCAACGGATAAGCATCGAAGATTGATTGCCATGTCGAAGCAGCGTGATCGGTTGCCAACCGGAGTTGCCGGTGAACTGGTAGGCATCAGTAAAATTTCAACGAAGCTGTTCACAGCGATGTGCGCCTTTGCCGACAACTATTTCAGCGAAAAAAACAGTCTGCACCTGGACTATGAAACAGACGCAATGGTTATAGCGGGTCGCTCAGTTCCCGTTCACTGTTTGACCATTGATGATCTGCTCTGGTCTGAAATCGACGATGCTGTTCACTACGAGCGTGCAATCTGGATCGACAGATTGATCAGGGCCAAAGATACTGTCGCCTGATGGTGAGTGGTCGCTTTGCATTGATATTCTGACTGACCATGAACCCAACAGGCTTATTTAAGAAGGTCTCCGTGAAGCTTCCTGGATTTGCGGGAAACATCGGCGTGGTCCTGCTATTGACGGGACTGTTTCTGCTAGCGGAGCTCTACCTTCACTGGGTGGGGAGAATCGACGGCATCCTTTGGCGTAAGGACGACGTTGGTTACATTCTGGCCTTTTTTCTGTTTATGCGACTTGTTGCAGTACCAGGTCGTGCCTGGTTGACTGTTCTGTTTCTGATGCAGTTGCTGCAACTCTCCGAGATTGGCTATTTTCTGTTTGCTGGCAGCTATTTCGGGCCGGCGGATCTGGTACTGCTCTCGCGGCAGTATAAGGATTTCTGGGGTTCGTTGAGTGAAGTGGCGATTCTTTTTCTGGCTCCTGCTCTGCTCATTCTGATATCCGCCGGGATCAGTCTGTTTGTTCTGAAACGCAGTACAGGCTTGAACTTTCAACTTGGACCGCGAAGCGGTAATGCATTGCTGATACTCTGGCTCACGATTCCGTTCATCCACGCCTACACGGAAGATAACTCCATGCGCTTCGATCCTGACCCGGGAAAAACCGCATTCCGCAATGGAATCAACGCTTTTTCCTATCATTTGGTGTGGGATCTGCTTCTCAATCAGCGGGGAGCGGCGGGAGTGCTTTATCCTGACTATATTCTGAGTCGCGCTGTGGATCCGGTCATCGAACAACCACTTAATCTGGTGGTGATCATGGGGGAGAGTATCACCCACACCCACATGGGACTTTACGGTTACGAGCGAGATACCACCCCTTTTCTGAGTGCGATGGAGAGGGAAGGCAGATTGATCTTCCGACCTGGTATATCCAGTGCAGTCTCGACCCATGTTTCCATTCCGATGTTTTTTAACATCCAGTATGAACCCGATAATCGCACACACATCGCCTCGGGCGAGACCAACCTGTACCGTCTGGCAAAATCCAAGGGATATCAGACTGCGTTTCTCTCCTCGCAGGAGATGTATGCGATCGCGTCCCAGGTCTCCAAGGGCTCGGTGGATATCTGGAAAGAGTTCGAGCACATTGAAGGATTGCCTGAAGAGTTTGACGGTAAACTTATCGCTACACTCAAATCCCTTCCATTTGATTGGGACCGCCCTTTCCTGCTGACCCTTAACCCCAGGGCCGGCCATATCCCCTACGCGAAGTATACCCCGGAGGAGTTTGTGAGCTTCGGGAAAGGATTGTCCAGAAGTGAATACCATCGCTATATGCAGAGCACTTATGATGACGCCATGCGTTATTTCGATCATGTTGTGAGTGAGATTGTTGACGTATTAAGACAGCACGTAAAAAATCCAACAGTAGTTATCATCACCTCAGATCATGGGCAACGCCTTGGTGAATCGACGGGCTACGGACACAATACGCTGGAGTTTGGCTCGGCCCGTGTTCCATTCATCTATTTGGGCCTCAATACCCCGTTGGCAGTGAATGCCTTGGTGGGCGGACTGGATTGCCCTGTTACTCATTATGACGTTGGACGGTTTATCGCAAGGTTGTTGGGATATCTGGTGCGTAGTTCGAGCGAAACGGAGAATACTTACTTTATCAACGGCGTTGATCTTACAGGTCGCGGCGGATATTTGCGATACACAAGATCAGAGGCGAATGAAGGTTTGGATTGTATTCAACAGGGTTTGTGATTCTGGGTAAATTTATACCTTCACCGGAAAGAGTGATTTGAAAAAGCCCGGAATCAACCGGGCTCCAGTCTGGTGGAATGATCTCTGTTTTAAACCGTTCTTCTGCGCACCAGTGCGCCAAATCCAGCTATTCCAGACAGAAACAGGGGCAGTGCAGCCGGTAAAGGAACTGCCGATGGTGTGATTATTTGACCCACGTTGATGGCTCCAAACGACTGAATCTGAGGCCCGTACCAATGAAAATCCTCGTAGAATCGTCCATTGCCGACCAGTGATAAAGAGTCAGATACTGCAGTCGAGGTGTCTTCCTCCACACCAATCTGCTCACTTGAAAGGCCGTTTGCAGCGCCTTCCGTCGCAGTGAACATGCCCTCATAACTTAGAAACTGGATCACCTCATTCAGATTGTTAACGATTGCAAAACCGTCGGGTCCATTCTGGAGTCCGGGTGTCGCGAATGAGAGCAGTCCAAAACCCGCATATAGATCGGGTATTGTGCCGGCCAGCTCGTAACTACCATACAGGTTGCCGCCGTTGCCGTTGTACAGCAGCAACTGCCAGCCGGTGAGATCCAAGCCGCTGGGCCCACCGATCTCAACACCCTCATTTGAGTCTGCTCCCGCATTGTCATAATGGATCTCGTTGAAGAATACTGTGTTTGCCGCAATGGAAGATGTTGAAATGCCCAACATCAAGAGCAGGAAGAATCCGGAGATTAGGTAAAGAGTGGAATATCGAAGATAAAATATAAGGTACATCATGACGCTCCTTGTCGAAAATTATTGTAAAGAAGTCTGGATAAAAATCCGTTTATCCGGGCTTAAGTCTAGTCCAGATGATTCAGGAAATAAAGTAGTATTTGGCTGTTAGGCCCTCTCTCTGTTTATAGGGAATATCTGGAAAAACAAAGCTGCACACTCACCGTGCCTTATTCCTTCACCGGTTCCATTTGGAACACTAAAGCCAAAGATCTTCAAAGGGTAAACAGGAGCTGGCAAACAAAGCCCCGGGAAGGGATAATCCAACTTTCTGGATTGGGGTACGTTATCCCGCTTTTTTCGTTAGGATTTGCCATGGTAAATGATACAAATGTGAAATGGCATGAACATCAGGTCTCCCGTGATCAGAGAGAGTCACTCAATGGTCACCGAGGTTGTGTGATCTGGTTCACCGGTCTTAGCGGCTCAGGTAAGAGCACTATAGCCAATGCTTTGGATCACAAGCTTTTTCAAAACGGTATTCATAGCGCAGTACTCGATGGGGATAACGTCAGGCACACCCTTAATGCGGGACCAGGTATGCTTAAAGAGGTTCATGGGGACCGGTTTGCTGAACGATTTGGACTTGGTTTTTCCGCCATTGACCGGGAAGAGAATATACGGCGTATAGGTGCAGTCGCTCAACTTTTCGCGGAGGCTGGGATTATCGCGTTGACCGCATTCATAAGTCCTTATCGCGTTGACAGAGAACGTGTGAGAAACACACTGCTGGCAGGAGATTTCATCGAGGTATTCGTTGACACACCTATAGACATTTGCGAATCGCGCGATCCAAAGGGTCTGTACAAGAAGGCACGAGCCGGTCTGATAAAAGGTTTCACCGGCATTGACGATCCTTATGAAGCTCCAGAATCACCGGAAATCAGCATATCGGCCGCCGTTAAAACGCCTGACGAGCTGGCCGATGATATTCTTGCCTATCTGCGGCAGAAAGGCATCTGCCAATCTTCTGCTGAGTTGCAGACTCGAATCATCAATGGCTGAAATCGACGTTTTTAATGGTGATGCCGACGGTATATGCGCACTCCAGCAATTGCGACTGAACCGGCCGGTCTCTTCCAGGCTTGTAACCGGGGTAAAACGGGAGATTGAACTTCTAAAAGGTGTGGAAGTTGATCCCGGTGACAAGGTTACAGTACTGGACATATCTCTTGATAAAAACCGTGAGCCATTGATCAAGCTGCTTGAGCAGGGTGCCAGAGTAAGCTATTACGATCACCATTTCGCGGGTGAGATCCCCATTCATCCAGCCTTGGATGTTCACATTGATCCGAGTCCGGACCGGGGAACCAGTTTTTTGGTAGACCGGGCACTGGAAGGATGCTGTCGGGGTTGGGCTGTGGTCGGCACTTTTGGCGACAATTTTGACTCTATGGCAGTGGCTATGGCGGAACCGCTGGGACTGCAGGCGAATCAGCTCTCCCAACTGAGAGAGCTGGGTATTCTGATGAATTACAACAGTTATGGCGCCATGGTGGAGGATCTTCATATTCCACCCGAAAATCTCTTTCAGAGGGTTCGCCCGTACGCTGATCCACTTGTGTTTGCAGCCGAGGATGAGACTCTGGCAATTTTACGGGATGGGTATAATTCAGATATGGAGGAGGCGCTGAAATTGGCGCCGGAACAGCAGACAGAAACGCATGCTGTCTATATTCTGCCGGCGCTGGCATGGTCGCGCCGGGTAAGTGGTGTATTTGCCAATCAACTTGCACGCAGATCACCGGGCCGGGCTCATGCCATGCTAACCAGGCAGCAACAGGGTGGATTTTTGGTGAGTGTTCGCTCGCCGCTCGAAAGACCTGTGGGAGCAGACGATCTCTGTCGTCGTTTTCCGACTGGAGGAGGGAGAAAAGCTGCAGCTGGCATCAACCATCTGCCTGAGGAGGCGTTTGATTGTTTTGTAAAAGAGTTCAAATCCTTTTTTCAAAACTCAAAACCAGCCAAGTGATACATAAAGGCGCGGTTTTCTATCGCTTTTTATTTCTATTTAATTGGTCACACAGTAAAATCACAGCCTCCGCCCGGGTGGCGAAATTGGTAGACGCAAGGGACTTAAAATCCCTCGGTGGAAACACTGTATCGGTTCGACCCCGATCCCGGGCACCATATCGAGCAAGTTGCATAGATCAATTTATTCAACCATTGCATCGTTGGAATACAACGCCACCGTCCCGGCAGACATCATTCTCCTGAGAATCTTCCTCCTCTCTTCAATCAAATCAGTAAGTTCGATCACCATATCACTATTTACTTCCCTTGCCATAGGAAGAATATACTGCTCGGTCTGTATAAGGTAGTCGGTAATTTTATGATCGGGATGGGTATCGCGATGAAGGTCGGTCAGATTGCTGATACGGTCAGCGCATTTTAAAGTTCTGGCATGCACTGAACCGGTTTCCAGGACCCGTTGAAGGTATTGCGCCTTGGACTCCTCTCTACGTCTGGTCACTTCAAGCACAAGATCAACAACCTGGTTGCCCTCAAAATCGGTGCGGCGAATATCTTCGACCTGCGTATCGGGAACATCTTCCAGGAGGTCGTGGATCAGCGATGCTTTAAGCAGAACGCTATCGTTGAAGTATTTATAATCCAGCAAAATACCCAGTGTTGAAAATCCGTGCCTGAATTGATTGCCTCCCACTCTCCTGCTGACACCGATCAAGGCTGTGGCTTTCAGAATGTAAGGGGCAAGAACGAGATGTTTAAGTTTATCAAGATCAGTCATTAAATTTGTTCTCGTCGATGCGGTTATACACAACGTTGGATCAGCTCATTTGAGCGCCAACCCGAAGGCATGGGACCATTTTTCTCCAGGGCTGCATTGCACTTCCGCTCATGTACGGCAAGTGCACAACTCGCAGTGTGCCTTGCCCCGAATACCGACAAGCTCACTGCATCCGCAATTATCGCCTTGAAGGAGTACTTGGACCTTGTGTATTCATATTCCTGAAAACAGTTGATTTTGGAAAAGTACTATAAGGTAATCCGGATGCGTATTGACAGGGTTGCTGCGAAATTTTCACAAGCCTGGGTCTGGAGATAGACTTTGATATTTTCCCACGATGCTTTGGGAGGTGGTGTGCTGCTGGAATTATTTTTGCCATTTGACTCTTTTGGAACTGAGGCTCCGGAAGGATTCTGGTGAACGGGGTTACAGTGGCGGATTCAAAGTGCACTTCATGGTTCCGGTCCTTGGTCCTGCAGACCTTGACAGAAGCATCCAAATCTCGAGTGGTATTGCCATCGGGATCCCTATTGCAGTATATGGTACGAATGATATGGCGAATGAAAAATCGCCAAAAACGCAAGGAACTAAGCGGAGGTTTATAATATAAATTAGATATTATTGTTGTAAGTATATGTATTAAAAAGATTAAAAATTATGGGGAAGTGGTGTATGGGATTGATTACTATTCCAGGTGCTATCCCAGCATGTACGCAGGCTTAAACGATCATATCAGTCGAAATTCGAGTGATATCCCACTTTTCGATTGCCCATTTCCAGAATATCTTTAAGTTTTCCGGTTCGTTTTCTGGCGACACCTGGTTTAGAAAGTGCCAGGCTGCGAGAAGTGCGGGCAGAGGGCGTCTGTCGCTGATCGGTTGTGCCTGTGACTGCTTACTCAATTTCCTGCCAAGAGAATCCCTAACCAGTGGGAGATGGGCATAGACCGGAGTTGGCAAACCGAGCAGTTGCTGTAACCAGATTTGTCGCGGAGTCGATAACAGCAAATCAGAACCACGCACTACACGAGTGATTTTCTGGAATGCATCATCCACCACTACTGCCAGCTGATAGGCAAACAATCCGTCAGCGCGGCGGATGATGAAGTCTCCGGTTTCAGCAAAGATATTCTGCTTTACATAACCAAAAATCAGGTCGTGGAAGCCGACATTACACGCCATTGTTCGAATCCTGATCGTGCGGGCACTCTGTTGGACGGATGGCTTTTTTCGACAGGTACCCGGATAAATAGGGCCTTCCGCACCCATCTTTCCGGCTTCGTTTACCTCTTTGCGGGAACAGGAACAGAGGTAGGTTGAACCTTGTTCAGATAACTCGTGGAGTGCTTTCCGGTAAGCGTCGGCACGGTCTGGTCGACTTTGATATAGGATTTCACCGTCCCATTCAAATCCGAATGCCTCCAGGGTTGAGAGTATTCGCTTTGCCGCGCCGGGTTGTTCCCGAGGCGGATCCAGATCCTCTATACGTACCAGCCATTCTCCTTGATTGTGGCGGGCATCCAAGTAGCTGCCCATTGCCGCGACCAGGGATCCAAAGTGCAACGGGCCGCTCGGAGAAGGGGCGAATCGGCCGCGGTATTTGCAAGATGCAATTGACATAATGAATGAAGCCGGTTTACACCGGCTCGATTCAAAGTTTGAAGGAAATTGAATTCCCCATCAGCTCATCTGTTTTTCCCTGATTTCGTCCAGGGTTTTGCAATCTATACAGAGGGTAGCGGTTGGACGTGCCTCAAGACGACGAATACCTATCTCGACACCGCAGGCTTCACAGAATCCGTACTCGTGACTATCAATAAGCGATAAAGTCTCGTCGATCTTCTTGATCAGCTTGCGCTCCCTATCCCGGGTGCGTAACTCAAGGCTGAATTCCGACTCTTGAGTAGCACGGTCGTTCGGATCGGGGAAATTGGCTGCCTCATCCTGCATGTGATGCACCGTCCGGTCTACCTCTTCCATCAGGCTTTTCTTCCACGCTCCCAAAATTGCGCGGAAATGGTTTTCCTGTTCTTCACTCATGTACTCCTCACCCTTTTCCTGATCGTAAGGGGTGAATCGATACGGCCCGCTTGATGCTTGCTCGGGTTTCCTTTTTGCTGCCATTCAGTAGCTCCTGCAAACCACGCTGATGAAGAGCGGTATATTAACCAGAAATTTGCTTTCCGGGCAATAGCCTGGCGATCATAGGAAATATGTGCCTGTGGAAGAGGGTGATTCCAGCGTGCGATTTGGGTAAGCTGGATGCTTAAGACAGAGGTGACTGAGGGCTTGGTTAATATGTCCGATCTCAAGGCTATATTATTCGATGTGGATGGTACGCTGGCTGATACTGAGCGCAGCGGACACAGAATCGCCTTCAATGCGGCATTTGCCGAGGCCGGACTGGATTGGGAGTGGAGTGAAGAACTCTACGGAAAGTTGTTGGCGGTCACAGGGGGAAAGGAGAGGATTCTGTTCTATCTTAATGAATTTAATACAGATTATCAGCGCCCAATGAAATTAGATGCTTTTATTGCTGATCTGCATCGTGCAAAAACCAAGCACTACAAGGCGCTCATCTCATCGGGGGCCATACCACTTCGGAGCGGGATAAGGCGTTTACTGAAAGAGACAAAGCTGGCTGGGGTTCGTCTGGGTATAGCCACTACTACTACGCCTGACAACGTCTTTTCATTACTTGAAAGCACCTTGGGCGTGGGAGCTGCTTCCTGGTTTGAAGTAATAGCCGCAGGTGATGTGGTCGCAGCGAAAAAGCCTGCGCCGGATATATATATGTGGGCGATGGAAAAATTGGGTTTGGGAGCCGGTAGCTGTTTGGCCATTGAAGATTCAAGAAATGGGCTTCTCTCGGCGCTCAGCGCTGGCATAAGATCTGTTCTGGTTACCGTTAACGGATATACTGAGAATGAAGATTTCAGTGGTGCTGGTATGGTCGTCAGCCATCTTGGTGAAAGCGGCGACCCGTGCCGTATTCTGAATGGATCGATTGTTGAGTCAACGTTGGTAAATCTAACGGTATTGCGAGATCTGCATGACCGGTGCAATAAATAAACTATAACATCAATAAAGACTTTTAATATATTGTTTAATAATATAAAAATATCGAGTCGTATGGATAATATACGGCCCTTTTATGTTATGGAATTGCTGGCTAGGGCAAGGCAGCTTGAGTACGGTGGGCGTTCCATCATACACATGGAAATAGGAGAGCCCGATTTCCCAACTCCGGAGCCGGTTGTGCTTGCCGGTAAAGCAGCTCTTGAACAGGGGTACACACGCTATCTTCCCACTACCGGACTGCCTGAATTGAGGGTACGGATAGCTAATTATTATAAGAGTCGGTTTGGCCTGGCTCTGGATCCGGCAAGAGTGATTATCACACCAGGATCCTCGGGCGCACTGCAATTGGTTATGAGCGTGCTGATCGAACCGGGTGAATCTGTGATCATGTCTGATCCCGGTTATCCCTGTAATCGCCATTTTGTGGAACTTGTGGGGGGGAAACCCGAGTGCATCCCGGTTGGTCCGGAGACTGAATATCAATTGACGGCTGAAATGGTCAAGGGTGCTTTGACCCCCTCTACCAAAATGGTGATGATTGCCACGCCTTCCAATCCCACAGGCACCGTGATGAGTAGCGAGGAGCTGGAGGCAATTTATACCGTGGTCAGCGAACATGGAGCGGTGTTGGTCGTTGACGAAATATATCAGGGACTGATTTACGCAAATGATGGAAGCACAGCGCTCACTTTTGGCGACGATATGTTTGTGATCAACAGCTTCTCCAAATATTTTGGGATGACCGGCTGGCGCATCGGCTGGATGGTTGCTCCAGAGGCATATGTGTCTGCGATAGATCGTCTGGCACAGAATATTTTTATCTCGACATCGAGTCTGGCTCAGTACGCAGCGATCGCGGCATTTTCAGACGAGTGCATTGAGTTGATGGAGAGTAGGAGAGTGGCGTTCAGGGAGCGCAGAGATTATCTGCTACCCGCATTGGCCAGGTTGGGATTCAATATTGCCTGTGTACCGCAGGGAGCATTCTATTTATATGCTGACAGTTCAAAACTCAGTGACGACAGTTTTCGGCTATCGAGCGATCTTTTGGAGACGGCGGGGGTTGCAACGACACCCGGGAAGGATTTCGGGGACAATCAGCCCGAACGCCACATGCGGTTCGCTTATACTACGGAGATTCCGAAACTTAAGGAGGGCGTTGACAGAATTGCCGGTTTTCTAAAAGTATCCTGAATTACCGTTCTTGTTTCGAAATCCTTCCTTCCGCTACTGCGCCAGCTGTTCTGCCGGAACTGCACCAGAAGATCGTGGCTCCAGCTACGGCTGCGGGCATGACAGCGAAATTCAATACTGGAATCACCATCAACAGAGTAACAGCTCCGCCAAATCCAAATGCCGCCATACGCGATTCTTTAGTCCATTGCCGTTGTTGACCAAAATTCATTCCATGATTGGACAGTGGGTAGTCCAGGTATTCCAGTGCGAAAAACCAAGCGTTAAAGAGAATCCAAAGAAAAGGTGCAGCCAGTTGGACTATCGGTACCAGAAATAGCAGAAGCAGTGGCACAGCGCGAACCAGAAAGTAGATCAATTTGCGAAATTCGGAAACAAGTCCCGGAACTATCCCGGTGACCCAGTTGTCCGGTGAATCAGGAGGTGCGCTACCGGTTAGCAACTGTTCCGCTTTAGCTGCAAGTATTCCATTGAATGGGGCGGCCAGCAGATTGGCGATTGCCGTGAAGGTATAGAAAAGGACCAAAACGAGCGTAAATGTCAATAGCGGCCATGCCAACCAACGAAAATAGTGGAGCCAACTGGTTTCAGGGAGAAAACGATCCAGAAGAAGTTCGAACTGATCTATGCCAATCCATATGACAATTGCGAATATTGCCGTATTAACCGATAAGGGAATGATCAGATAGCGCCGCAGACCCCGACGCAGAATCAGTTTTAAACCCTGCACAAGATATTCAACACCTGAGAGCAGGTTGGTCTCCATGCCGGGTGAAGCATTTTCTGATCTGGAGAGTGTACCGGAATTAGTTTTCATAAATAGTGACTTTTACTTGGGAATTTCGCTGGCAGGATTTTAAAGTTATACTCACACCGACCGATATTCCTTGGGTGATACTTGGCTGGGTGCATACATGAGACTAATTGGAAATTACGTGCTATTCTCGCACGCGATTTGAAAGTGCGCATCCGCAGCGATGAGTTGGTCGTGTGGTGAGTCTGCAAAGAGGTTTTTTTGGGGTTAGTGAATCCGGCGGAATATTCGCCAGGAATTAACAATAATGGAGGGAGCGACCGTGAAGTTACGCCACTTTTTTCTTGGATTCCTGGTTTTCAGCCTGGCGCTTGCCGGCTGTGCCAGCAAGAGTCCCTATCCGCAATTGCCCCAGTCACAGGGCAAAGCACTTAATTCCACCAAGTATCGGATCGCAGCGGGTGACTCGGTACAGATTTTTGTCTGGAGAAATCCTGATGTTTCGACCACGGTAACGGTGCGGCCCGATGGATTCCTGACGGCGCCGTTGCTGGAAGATATACCTGCGGCGGAAAAGACACCGACGGAATTGGCACGGGATCTGGAAAAAGAGCTTTCCACCTATCTGAGGGATCCACTGGTAACCGTGATAGTCAATGGCTTCGTCGGTGCTTACGAGGATCAAATCCGGATCGTCGGTGAAGCCGCAAATCCTCAGGCGATTCTGTACCGTGACTCAATGACATTACTCGATGTCATGATTGTGGTTGGAGGCTTGACAGAATTCGCAGATGGTGACAATGCGACGATAGTGCGAACGCAGGATGGCGAACGAAAGCAGTTCAATGTGCGCATTGAGGACTTGATAAGAGATGGGGATATTACCGCCAATGTCGATATGAAACCTGGTGATATTTTGATTATTCCTGAGGCCTGGTTCTAGTCGTTTTATCGCAATGTATGAGTTAGTAAATCAATTATTGGGTTATATCCGGGGTATCTGGCGCTATCGCTGGTGGATTCTGGGTGTCGCTTGGACAGTGTCCATAATCGGATGGATCCAGGTGTCGAAGCTGCCTGATCAGTTCAAGGCGTCTGCCAGGGTCTATGTGGATACCACAACGCTGTTAAAACCTCTGTTAAGAGGTCTGGCAGTTGAAGGTAATGACCAGCACCAGTTGCTGTTGATGACCAACACCCTGATGAGTCGCCCGAATCTTGAAAAGGTCATGCGCATGGCCGATCTCGATTTGAAGGCAAAAACCGAGTCAGATACAGAAGAATTGATTAACGAACTCCAAGAGAACTTCAGTCTGCAGTCCGCAGGTGGGGTGAATCTTTACACCATCGCTTATCAGGATGCCAAGCCGGAATTGGCAAAACTGCTGGTTAAGTCTCTGCTGACAATATTCGTTGAATCAAATATCGGCGAAACCCGTAAAGAACAGGATTCGGCCCGGCAATTTCTTGAGCAGCAGATTGCAGAATATGAGCAACGGCTAATCGAAGCGGAGGAGAGGAAAACGCGTTTTCAGCAGAAGAATCTGAAGTTTCTGCCAAATGAGAGGGGGGATTATTACTCTCGTCTCCAGGCAACTCAAGAGCAGTTGGCAGAGGCGGAACTGGAGCTGAAGATTCAGCAGGACAGACTGGCCGTATTGCAGCAGCAGATCGAGGATGAGGAGGAGGCTGAACCTCTCATCGACGAAACTGACGAATTGCTTGACCCATCCCAGGAATTTTCATCTGAACTGGATCCAAGAATTGCCAGGTTGGAAGCCAGTCTTGATGACATGCTGCTGCGCTATACCGACAAGCATCCTGACGTGGCCGCGACCAAGCTCACTCTTGCTTCTCTAAAAGAGAAGCGGAGAGCAGAGCTTGCCGGCAGAAAGCGTGATGCAGCAGCTTCGGGTTCAACTGCGATTGACACCAATCCCGTTTACCAGGAGATGCGCATTGTTATGTCGGAAGCGGAGGCCGATATCGCCGCTAAAGCTGCAGTGGTGGAGGAGTATAAAAAGCGAATCGAGAATCTGTCTGCTGCTGTCGACAAGGTGCTGCAAGTGGAAACAGAGGAGTCACAATTGAACCGTGACTACGGTATTCTGGCGCAACAGCATCAAGCATTGCTTTCGAGGCTTGAGTCGGCACGACTGAGCCATGATGTGGATGTGCGGTCCGGGACGGTTCGCTTTCGGATAGTCGATCCGCCAAGTGTGCCATTGACCCCTTCTGGACCTCCGAGAGCATTGCTCAGCAGTTTAGTGGTTTTAGGTGGCCTCCTGCTTGGTGTCGTTCTGGCGTTTCTGATGTCTCAGATTCGGCCCACTTATGACGACCGGGAGGCGCTGAACACCGAAACCGGATTCCCGGTTTTGGGCAGTGTCAGTATGGTGTGGACAAATGCGCAGATTAGAATACGCCAACGCAGGCATCTGGGGTTTCTGCTGGGTTTGTTGGCATTGGTATCTGTGTACGGATTTGTGATGTTTCTATATCTGTCTGATGTCGATCCAGCCTGGATGCTGCACCGGCTGCAAGAGATGGCAAATGTATAATTCAGAGCGAAAGCCACAATGAGTATTATCGAGAAAGCCGTTGGCAAACTAGCAGCTGAAGATTCTGCGGAGGCGAAGAGGCATAAAGATTTATCTGATGCCGCGGATCATGGAGAAACTTTCGCCGAGTCAGCGGATACAGGGATCGGTGCCGTTCAACAACAAGAGTTAATCAATGATTCGTTTGAATCCGACGTGAAGAGTTCGGATTTTGAAACAGTTGATCCCGCACAGGTTGATATCTCTTTTGATGAATTGAATCTGGAGGGTATTCTCTCCCGGCATTCGGGTAGATCAAGACTGGACGAAGAGTACCGGATGATCAAGCGCCCTTTGCTGGTTAAGGCGTTTAGCGGGAACAATATGGCTGGACAGCCTCTGAATCTGATCATGATCAGTAGTGCGATATCTGGTGAGGGCAAAACATACACCACATTGAACCTTGCAATTTCTATCGCTATGGAACTTGATCGCACGATTCTGATGGTGGACTCGGATCTGGCCAAGCCCAGTCTTTCTCGTCTGTTGGGAATTAGTGATCGTCCTGGCTTTACCGAGTGCCTCAAAGATCAGAACCTGGATTTAGGCCAGTTTTTACTTAAAACTGATGTGCCAAAATTATCTGTTCTTCCGGCTGGCACACGCAATAATCGAGCTACCGAACTGCTGGCGAGTAACAGTATGAGTGCAAGACTGCAGGAGCTCTCTTCACGCTATTCCGACCGTATTGTGTTGTTCGATTCTCCGCCGTTGCTGGCTACGAGCGAATCGAGCGTTCTGGCCAGTCACATGGGGCAGGTGGCTGTTGTGGTGGAATATGGAGCTACGCCTCGATTTATGATTAAGGAGGCGCTGCAATTACTGCATAACGAAGACTCTGTTTCACTGATATTGAACAAGTCGCGGGACGATTTTCTGGCCAGACATGTGGGGGGATACGGATATGGATACGGAAAGGGATATGGTTATGGAGCTTACGGAGATAAGTGAGTAATGAAGCCGAAAAGGTGGTCATCCTTAGTGGCGTGCCTGCTGTTTATCTTAACAATTGTTTCCCAACAGGCATCAGCAGCGACCTGGCGAACGACGAAGGGGCTGACGAATGAACTGGTGTACACAGACAATGTCAATCTCTCAGCTGATGATGAGCGTGGCGGGCTGAGTTCGCGTATAGCGCCTCGTATCAGTGTGCAGGGTTCGGGTCGCGGTATGAAGTTGAACTTCGGCTATTCCCCCAGCTATCTTTATCGTTTTTACAGCGGTGGGGATAATGGATTTGACCACAATTTAAGCGCAAACCTGGAATCGGAGCTTTACCAGGATCTCCTGTTTCTCGATGCAAAGGCAAATGGTGGCCTGAGGCTGGTAGATCCATTCGGTAATAATCCGGGCGACGGAATCAATGAATCAGACAATGTCAGGCAAAACTTCAGCTTGTCAGTCTCTCCTTATATACGGCAGCATTTCGGCAGTTATGCGGATTTGAAGATTGGGTATAGTTACAGCAAAGTCTGGAACGATGGATTCTCCAGCAGTGATGGTCATGCTGCAGACTTCGATTTAACCAGTGGTCGGAGGTTTCAGATCGTAGATTGGGGCATCAATGGTTCTATTCAGCAGACTAAGTATCAGGATGGAGATGACAGCATCTTTGCTAACGTGAAAGGCAGGGTTGGATACGCCATTAACCGAAGCTGGCGCATTAACGCCTTTATTGGCTATGACGACAACGAATTTTTGGATCAGGCGGGTGAACGGAGTACAACGGAAAGTGGTGGGTTCGCCTATGGCGGTGGATTTACCTGGACGCCAAGTTCACGCACATCCTTCGATTTTTCTGTGGCAGATCGTTTTTTTGGTACAAACCTCTATTTCAATTTCAAGCACAAAAGTCGGCGCAGTGTCTGGACTGCCAGCCTGACACACGAACCCACTAATGCAAGAAACGAATCTCTGAGCAGTCAAACTTTCCAAACAACGGATGCGTTCGGTGAACCGATTCTTGATCCGTCGGGTGAGCCGGTGTACATCGATCCCGATGCACCATTGTTCAGCTCGGAGGACTACGTTCGGCGGAAATTGGAGCTGGGATATGTGCGTACTCTGCGTCGCGGGGAACTGGGCATCAGCGGTTTTTACACCGAGCGGGATTATTCAGATAACAGGAGGGATACCTCTGGATATGGCATCACCGCTAACTATTCACGCAACTTGTTGTCCCAATTTAACGGCGATCTGAGAATCAGCTGGACTAACAATAGTAGTGGTGATGGGAGTTCGGATTTGACGAATTGGATTGTTGCGGCTGGAATCAATCGCCAGTTGAGTGCAAGAACCAACCTCGCTTTTAATTTGCAGCACCGAAGACAGGTTTCTGATGAACCAAGCGACGAATATAGTGAAAACCGGGCAACATTGACCCTGGGAACCACTTGGTAGCTATCTTTGTCGATACCGCTGCAGAAATATTAAGTTTTGGTGGAAATAGCCGATGATGGATCTGCGGATGAGATCACCAAAGAGTGGACAATTTCAGTTGAATTGCCTCACTTTTTGACGTTTTATAAACGCTGTTGTGTTGGTTTTATCGCACGTGAATAACGATGCGGCTACCCATTATCTGGTCAATCAGAGTATCAGGCCGTTCTGACCTTATACGCTATTGGTAGGGAGTTATGTACCGAAAATTTTATGGACTAAACGGTAAGCCATTTCAGCTAAGTCCGGATTCACGCTTTTACTTCAACAGTAAACCGCATAATCGGGCGATGGCCTACCTCCGTTATGGACTTGAAAAACGAGAAGGTTTTATCGTCATTACCGGTGGCATAGGAACCGGAAAGACAATGCTAGTCCGGCACCTGTTGAGTGAACTGGAATCGAGTGATGTAATAGCCGCGCAGCTGGTTACAACCCAGGTTGAACCTGAGGATATGCTGCGAATCGTCTGCTCCTCGTTTGGTCTTGGTCAGGAGAGCGCTCCAAAATCGACTTTGTTGGACAAACTGGAAAAATTTTTCCGGGCAAGGGATGCTGAAGGCAAACGCGTGCTACTTGTGGTCGATGAAGCGCAAAATCTTCCTCCGCGTTCGATTGAAGAGTTAAGAATGCTTTCCAACTTTCAGATTGGTGGAAAGTCGCTGCTGCAGAGTTTTCTGTTAGGGCAGATCGAGTTCGATCAAACAATTCAGTCACCTGGTATGGAGCAGTTCCGGCAACGCATCATAGCGGCGCTCCATTTGAAGGCAATGGACTCTGAAGAGACCAGAAATTATATCGAATTCCGGTTGGGGTTGGTTGACTGGAAAGATGATCCGCAAATTACAGCCGGCGCCTTTGAGCAGATTTTTGATTTCACAAAAGGAGTGCCAAGACGAATCAACAATTTGTGCGATCGTCTGTTTCTCTTCGGTTGTCTGGAGGAGCGACATCTTCTTGATGAGGGCGCTGTGAGATCTGTGATCAGCGAAATAGAGGAGGAAGGGCTGGGGAATGCAGCTGTGCCGGAGCCCAAATTGCCTGCGAGGAAATTGCCTCAAACGTCTACAGTCACACCTGATTTTGATGTTGATTTTTCTGCGTCGGATACTATGCCACCCGGAGATCAGTTGATGCAGCGGCTGAGTATTCTGGAAAGAGAAATACAGCAATTGAAAAAGAATCAGCAACATGAAAAGAAACTGTTGCGCAAAGCCATACTGATCCAGATGGATATGGATGTTGAAGATGCTATCGATTAGTTAAGGCGCGACTGCTCAGTCCTTTCTTCATTTGATTTCGGTTGTGAATTCCACTATGCCTGTAAAAATAATGTGTATTGTCGGCGCACGACCGAATTTTATGAAAATAGCGCCGATCATGCGGGAGTTCAATAAGAACGACAGTGGCATCACTGCTCGTTTGCTCCACACCGGTCAACACTACGATGCAGAGATGAAAGCCGCATTTTTCGATCAGCTGGGTATTCCCGAACCTGATGTTGACCTTGGGGTGGGTTCGGGCACACACGCGCAGCAGACATCCGAAATTATGAAACGGTTTGAGCCTGAGTTGGATGCCTGGACACCGAACGCAATCCTGGTGGTCGGTGATGTTAACTCCACTATTGCCTGTGCACTGGTCGCAGTGAAAAAAGGAATTCCGGTTATCCATGTCGAGGCAGGGCTGCGAAGCTACGATAGGGAAATGCCGGAAGAGATCAATAGGGTACTCACCGATCAGATAGCTTCTCTGCTGTTTACTACAGAGAAAGATGCCGAAGCCAACCTTACTCGCGAGGGAATCAATAGCGGGCGGATACGCTTTGTTGGCAATGTGATGATCGATACTTTGATGATGAACCGGGAAAAAGCAGTATCGGCAAGCCAGACTTTCTCTCGTATTAAGGATGGCGGGTTGGTAAGTGATCTCACATCGGGGTATGCACTGGTTACACTTCATCGTCCTTCAAACGTGGATGTACCGGCAGTGCTGGAACGTATTTTGCGGACGTTAGTCGGGATAAGTCACAGGATACCCATTGTATTTCCGGTCCACCCTCGTACCCGGGGTCAGATTGATAAATTCAACCTGAAAGGTCTCCTGCAGCAGGGGCGCATAGCCATGATGCCGCCACTTGGATATCATGAACTGCTTGGGCTGATGGAGTCTGCCAAGGTTGTACTGACAGACTCTGGCGGTATTCAGGAGGAGACGACAGCGCTTGGAGTTCCCTGTATCACCTTGCGGGAAAATACGGAACGACCGATCACCGTTACACAGGGAACCAATACGATAGTCGGGTCTGACCCTGAAAAGATCATGCTGGCGTTCAACGAAGTGATGGAGAATGGTGGTAAGGCCGGACGAGTACCCGAACTCTGGGATGGCAGGGCAGCGGAACGTATTGCCCGGGAAATAGGTAAATCCATTAAACTGGTCTGATCCTTTTGATGAATTCCAATCGAAATTCATTTCCACTGAATGTAAAAGTGCAGTGAATACAATCACTGTTAATGCGATGACCGTCGATGTGGAGGACTATTTTCAGGTCTCCGCATTCGAACCATACATAGACAAAGCAGATTGGGACCGGATTCCCTGCCGCATAGAGGCGAACATGGAGAGAATTCTCCAGCTGTTCGCGGATAAACACACAAAGGCTACTTTCTTTACTCTGGGCTGGATGGCGCAGCGCTATCCGCAGATGGTGAAGAAAATTGTAGAGGAAGGCCATGAGTTGGCCAGCCACGGCTGGGAGCATATTAGGGTAGTAAATCAGACACCGGCTCAGTTTCATGAAGATATAAAAAAAACAAAGCAACTGTTGGAGGACCTCTCCGGTAAGCCCGTAACTGGATATCGGGCTGCAAGTTATTCAATTGGTGAAAATTGTCTCTGGGCACATGATGTGCTGGCGGATACGGGCTACGAATACAGTTCAAGTATCGTTCCCATAAGGCATGATCTCTATGGCATACCCGATGCTCCACGCTTTGCCTACCGGACAGCAAAGGGGCGACTGCTGGAAATTCCCATTACCACAGTGAAACTGGGTGGACGTAATATTTCCTGTGGCGGAGGGGGCTGGTTTCGACTGTTCCCCTACACTTTTAGCAGATGGGCAATGGATCGAGTGAACAAGTTGGATAAAGAGCCAATGGTGTTTTATTTTCACCCATGGGAGATAGATCCCGAACAACCGCGCCAGACTGGTTTGAACTCCAGAACCCGTTTCCGTCATTACCTGAATCTGAATCGAATGTATTCCCGCCTGGTGAATCTTCTGGATGATTTTAAGTGGGATCGGATGGACCATGTATTTCTTAAAAACATAGATACTCGGTCAACTTTAAACCACGCCGTTTATCGTTGATTCAAAAGCTCCCGATTCTCAATATTCCTGAGTCAACGCCGCTACTCAATAGAAGTGAAACAGTTAACTTCAGATTACTGATCCCAGGAATTTTGATGCTTTATGCGCCGCTTGTTTACGGCAAAAAATATTGTGACAGCGAAGTGCTAACCCGCATCCGTCACCAGGATCCGGAATTTTGGGGCGATTTGGCAAAGCAGGTTGAGTGATCGTCCGCCAAACCATAGCCGTAGCTATGGTTTAAGGAAGATCGCTCAAGATGCGCGGCCAAATCGTTCCAAAAACCAGATAGAACAGAGTGTAAATTCACCAGCACGAGTAAAATGAACGTAATTTGCTGTTTTATATATATTATTGACATATCTTCGGTTCGCCTGGTGATGGATGCGGGCTAATGGATATCCATATCCACCAACTGAAAGAGAGTGAGTTTAAGCCTTGGGATGCGTTCGTCGATGCCTCTGCTGATGCAACGTTTTTTCACCGTGCCGGCTGGAAAACGGTTCTCGAGCGGGTATTCGGACATACAACACATTACATCTATGCAGAAAGGGATGGAAGGATCGAAGGTATTCTCCCACTGGCGCAGATTAAAAGCCTCCTGTTCGGAAATACGTTAATATCCACGCCATTCTGCGTTTATGGAGGGGTTCTTGCCAACAGTATTGATGCGGCCGAACTCCTGCGTGAAAAGGCGTGCGATCTGGCCCGGGAGTTAAGGGTGGACACGCTGGAACTGAGAAATCTCAAGCCAGCGAATCCTGCATGGCCCACCAAAGATCTTTATGTCACTTTTCGCAAGGAGATAGATCCGGATCCGGAAGTCAATTTGAAGGCTGTCCCTAGAAAGCAAAGGGCGATGATTCGCAAGGGAATGAATGCTGGCCTGAAGAGCGAGACGGACAATGGCTGGCAACGGCTCTACCGTGTATATTCTGAAAGCGTCAGAAATCTGGGTACGCCGGTTTTTCCCTCCAGTTTGTTTCGCGTCCTGCGTCAAGTCTTTGGAGAGGACTGTGAAGTGCTGATGATCACTCATCAGGATCAGGATATCGCCGGTGTTATGAGTTTTTATTTTCGGGATCAGGTTTTACCTTACTATGGTGGCAGTATCTCGCTGGCGCGCGAGTTGAAAGGCAACGACTTCATGTACTGGGAGCTGATGCGAAGGGCAGCAGAGAGAGGCATAAGGATATTCGACTACGGACGGAGTAAAGAGGGGACCGGCTCCTATAGTTTTAAAAAGAACTGGGGGTTTTCACCGGAACCCCTGTACTACGAAAATTTTCTGGTGAAATCAGTTGCCATTCCCGAAATAAATCCTATGAATCCAAAATACCAGCTCTTTATCAAGGCATGGAAGAAGCTTCCATTGCCTGTGGCGAATACGATTGGTCCCATGCTGGCCAGAAGTCTGGGTTAAAGGATCTCCTGAAATTGAAGACCGTTCTTCTTTTCTTAAGCCACCGGATACCCTATCCACCCAACAAGGGAGATAAGATTCGATCGTTTCACTTACTGAAATACCTGTCGGAAAACTATCGCATCTTTCTTGGAGCCTTTATCGATGATCCTTCGGACTGGCAATATACCGAAAAACTTTCGGAATGGTGCGAACAGACCTGTTTTCTTGGATTACATCCAAAGCTGGGGAAATTTCGCAGTCTCAGGGGATTCCTGAGCGGAGAGCCGCTTTCCCTCCCATACTACTATGATTCGAATATGGCAGCCTGGGTGTCTCAGGCAATGACACAAGGTGTCGGAAATATCCTGATTTTTTCTTCGGCCATGGCGCAGTATGTAAAGGATGAGCGTTTTAATAATATTAATAAAATAATTGATTTTGTGGATGTCGATTCGGACAAGTGGCGCCAGTATGCAGAGAAGAAAAACTGGCCGATGAACTGGGTGTATAACAGGGAGGCGAGAAAGCTGCTGAACTATGAGAGAGAAATAGCCACCTTATTTACTGCCAGTCTGCTGGTTTCGAGCGCGGAAGCCAATCTGTTCAAGGAACTTGCTCCGGAAAGTGCAGGCAAGATTACCTATTGCAGTAATGGCGTGGATATCGCGGAGTTCGATCCGGCAATCAGTTTCTCCAATCCTTTTATGGATTCAGGGCCGCATATTGTGTTTACAGGGGCAATGGACTACTGGCCAAACGAAGACGCGGTAGTCTGGTTTGTCAACGAGGTACTTCCCGCAGCGAGAATAAAATGGCCAACCTTGAAGTTTCATATTGTAGGCAGCAGGCCAACGGAAAAAGTGAAGTCACTAAGGAAAGAGAGCGGCGTTGATGTTACCGGTCGCGTCCCCGACGTCAGGCCCTATTTGCATAGTGCCACCGCGGTAATTGCGCCCATGCGGATCGCCAGAGGTATACAAAATAAAGTGCTGGAGGCAATGGCCATGGCGAAGCCGGTCATTGTCTCTCCCATGGGCCTGGAAGGTATAGATGCAGAGCACGGCAAGGAAGTGTTCATTGCCAGTGAAGCGGCTGACTATATCGAGTCTCTCAGCCAGGTGATATCAGGAGAGAGCAGCCATATAGGTATTCACGCAAGAAGCAAAATAGTTAGCGATTTCAGCTGGGAGAATACTTTACCGAAATTAGATCAATGGCTCATCTGAACGTGGGCAGATTGATTTCACCTGAGAATACAAAATGTGATGCTCCGTTGGTTGCCCACATCATTCATGAACTGGGTACCGGTGGATTGGAAAATGGGCTGATCAATATCATAAACCGGACACCGATGGACCGTTACCGGCATGCCATTATTTGTCTGACAAAGACAGGAACTTTTGAGAGTCGCTTGATAAATCCGGACGTGGCAGTTTATTCCCTGCACCGCCAGAATGGGCAGGATTTTAGTCTCTACTGGAAATTATGGAAGCTGCTGTACAGAATGAAACCGGCAATCGTTCATACGAGAAACCTTTCTGCGCTTGAAGCGCAGCTTCCCGCATTCTTTCAGCGGGGGGTGAAAACGGTTCACGGTGTGCATGGTAGGGATATATTTGACCTGGAGGGGAAAAATAGGAAGTACAATTTGATGAGGAGAATGATTCGGCCTCTGGTTGGAAGATATATCAGTGTCAGCAGGGATTTGAGGGAGTGGCTGATCAGTACCGTTGGAGTGCCGCCAGAGAAAGTCGTGCAGATATATAATGGTGTAGACCAGACACTGTTTATGCCTGGGACTAAACCTTTCACTGCTGCACCGGCTGGATTTTTGGCAGGCGAACATGTGGTAGTCGGCAGTGTCGGACGTTTGGCTGAGGTGAAAGATCATGCAACATTGATCAACGCATTTGCGCTGGTATTGAGTACCTTGCCTCAGGATATTCCGCATCCGAGACTGATTATCGCTGGGGATGGCCCGATGCGTAATCGGTTGGAGCAGTTGATTGGACGATTGGGAATCGGTGACTATGTCTGGATAACGGGAGAGAGAAGTGATATTCCCGATATTCTGAGGCTGTTTGACCTGTTTGTTCTCCCTTCTCTTGGAGAGGGTATCTCCAACACGATTCTCGAGGCTATGGCCACGGGATTACCGATTGTGGCAACTAAAGTGGGCGGTACTCCGGAGTTGGTTGAGCATGAGTCAAATGGCTACCTGGTTGCGACCGGAGACAGCGATCAGATGGGGTGTTATATCAGCCAGTTGGTGCGGTCGAAAGAGCTACGGCGGATCATGGGTCAGGAAAGCCTTGAACGGGTACGGAATCGGTTTGACTGGAACTGCACGGTTGACGGTTACCTGGCAGTATACGACGAATTGTTGAAGCAGAGATCAGATAGATAAATCCACAATGGACAACACATCCTGCCTCGTTCTTCTTCAGAGAAATATCAAATCAACACTCAACTGAAAATCAGAAAATGTGTGGTATAACCGGAATATTCGATATCAGAGGAAAACGGGAGGTTTCGCGTGATCTCCTGTCCCGCATGAATGAAACCCAGTTCCATCGTGGACCTGATGAAGGCGGAATGCACATTGAACCTGGCCTCGGACTTGGTCACAGAAGGCTCTCCATCATCGATCTGTCCAGCGGACAACAACCTCTTTTCAACGAAGATCGTACCGTTGTTGTTACCTATAATGGTGAAATCTATAACTTCCCTGAACTTACCGATGAGCTGAAGCGGTTGGGCCATTTATTCCGCACCCATTGTGATACCGAAGTGATCGTTCATGCATGGGAAGAGTGGGGCAGATCCTGCGTCGACCGGTTTAGAGGGATGTTTGCGTTCGCTCTCTGGGATCGCAATCTTGAGACCCTGTTTCTGGCGCGTGATCGCATGGGCGTAAAGCCACTTTTTTATGCCAAACTGGATGATGGCAGTTTTATCTTCGGATCCGAGTTGAAGTCTCTCAGGGTACATCCCGGTCTGCAAAGAGAGATCGAACCGAGCGCGATAGAGGATTATTTTGCTTTCGGCTATGTGCCTGAGCCAAAGACCATCTACAAAAAGGTATACAAGCTGCCTCCGGGCTATCGCATGACCATTCGGCGAGGAGAGGAGCAGTTGATACCGGAGCAATACTGGGATGTTTCATTTGCAACTCAAACGACTATTGATGAAAAACAGACGCAAGCGGAGTTGATAGAGCGACTCGAAGAGGCAGTAAGAATACGCATGATTGCCGAGGTTCCCCTGGGAGCCTTTCTGTCCGGTGGTGTTGATTCAAGTGCGGTGGTGGCTGCCATGTCCAGGATATCCAGTGATCCTGTCAACACCTGTTCCATCTCTTTTGGCGATCCCAAATTTAACGAATCAGAGTACGCTTCAATGGTGGCCCGTCAATATAAAACGGTGCACCGCATTGAACAGGTCGATCCAGATGATTTTGATCTGATCGATCATCTTGCGGATCTGTATGATGAGCCTTATGCGGACAGTTCTGCATTGCCAACTTACCGTGTCTGCGAACTGGCGAAAAAGCAGGTTACCGTCGTACTTTCCGGTGATGGAGGCGATGAAAACCTTGCGGGTTATCGTCGCTACCGCTGGCATACCTATGAAGAGAGGATGCGTTCACTGCTGCCGTTTGGTGTCAGACGGCCTCTATTTGGTATGCTCGGTGCGGTTTATCCCAAAGCAGACTGGGCACCCAAGGTGCTAAGAGCCAAATCAACCTTTGAAGCAATGGCAAGAGATACACTTGAAGGATATCTGCACAGTGTTTCCATTCTCTCTAACGAAATGCGAAGTTTGCTATTCACCGAAGCGTTAAAACGAGACCTTGGAGGTTATCAGGCTATAGAGGTATTTCGGAGGTATGCCAGGCAGGCTCCTACCGATCATCCACTTTCACTGGTTCAATACCTGGACATGAAAACCTACCTTCCGGGAGATATTCTGACAAAAGTCGACCGTGCCAGCATGGCTCATGCGTTGGAGGTGAGGGTTCCAATTCTCGATCATCAATTTGTTGACTGGATCTCCCAATTGCCACCAGGGCTCAAATTAAAAGGACGGGAAGGTAAATATATATTCAAAAAAGCACTGGAACCTTATCTTCCCAATGAAATTCTCTATCGTCCGAAGATGGGATTTTCCATACCACTGGCAAGCTGGTTCAGAGGGCCCCTGAAACAACGTGTCAGAGATAGTATCCTGGGGGACAGGATGAGAGATTCTGGTCTGTTTAAACGGAACTATCTGGAGACCCTGATAAATCACCATCAGTCCGGGCGCAGGGATTACAGCTCAAGTATCTGGACACTATTGATGTTCGAGTCTTTTCTGCGAAAAAGTGAAACAGTATGAACAGCCGGTACCTGAGATTTATCTGCTGACAGTTGCCTAGGAAAATGAAGATTCTTCACATTCTCGATCATTCTATACCGCTTCACAGCGGCTACACTTTTCGCACCAAGGCAATTCTGGAACAGCAGAAACAGAACGGATGGAAAACCGTTCATGTCACGAGTATTAAACACACCGCGAAGTCGTTCGAAGAGGAGACGGTTGATGGTTTGCACTTTTACCGTACTCATGCGGCCAACAGTATTCTGAGCAGGATACCGGTTTTAAACCAGATAGATGTCGTATCCAGTTTATCAAAACGGCTGGATCAGGTGATCGGGCGTGAACAGCCCGATATTCTTCATGCTCATTCACCAAGTCTCAATGGACTTGCGGCGTTAAGGGCAGGGAAGAAGCATAATATCCCGGTTGTCTATGAATGTCGGGCTTTCTGGGAAGACGCGGCAGTGGATCACGGAACAAGTAAGGCCGGAGGTGTCCGCTACCGCATGACCAGGGCGCTGGAGACGAGGGTATTTCAACAAGCGGACGCTGTAACAACAATCTGTGAAGGATTGAAGCAAGATATTTCAAATCGTGGCATTCCTGCTGATAAGATTACGGTTATTCCAAATGCAGTGGATATTGAGCGTTTCAATATGAATGAGGCAAGAAGCCCGGTTTTAGCAGATCGACTTGGTTTGAATGACAAATTGGTTCTGGGATTTATCGGCTCATTCTATGCCTATGAAGGGCTTCTTCTGCTGGTATCAGCAATGCCATTGATCCTGGAGCAATTTCCGGATACCCGCCTACTGCTTGTAGGAGGAGGACCGCAGGAGAGGGAGATCCAGGCATTGGTCAACAAATTGGATCTTCATGGGGAAGTGATTTTTACCGGAAGAGTACCTCATAACGAGGTCAATGATTACTATAATCTGGTCGATATTTTTGTTTATCCCCGGATGCATATGCGTTTGACGGACCTGGTTACGCCACTTAAACCGCTGGAAGCTATGGCCCAGGGAAAACTTGTGCTTGCTTCAGATGTAGGTGGTCACAAAGAACTGATACGGGACGGCGAAAACGGGCGTCTGTTCCTGGCTGATTCAAGGGACTCATTGGCAGCAACAACAATAGCCATGATGAGTCACAGAGAACAGTGGGATGAGCTGAAACTGAATGGCAGGAGATACGTTGAACAGGAGAGAAACTGGAAAAAGAGTGTGGAAAAATACCGTATTATCTATAAGCAGTTGGTCAAAGTTCCGGCAACCAGAGTAAATGGACATTGATATGCAAGTTTTGACTGCCGAAAGTAAGAGTGGAACAGCTGAATTCTCGAATACTGCCGCCGATCCGGAGACAAAAAACCAGTGGCTGCTTTGGTTAGTGGCACTTCTGCTCGGAGTTTTGTTTGCGCCTACTATGTTCTGGCTTTGGGATCGCTGGACGCTGAGTGTGTGGAACCATGGCCATGGCATTCTGATCGTGTTGGTGGTTTTGTATCTTGTGCGGCTGGAGTTACAAAAGTGCGTCGCTTTACCGAAAAGTTCAAGTCCCTGGGGCTTTGCTATCATTGTTCCGGCTTTACTGCTGCATATGGTGGATACAGGCATCAATTCCCAGATTCTTGCAGCTGCAGCTCTGATCTTTTCGCTTCCCGGATTTTCATTACTGTTTTTTGGAAAAGAGCGGACCAAGGCAATTATCTTCCCTCTCTCCATACTCTTTCTTACTCTACCAATTCCCCTGTTCCTTACAGAGTCCATTCATCTGGTTTTGCGTTATATTGCAACCGATAGTGTGGCATGGCTGCTTCCATTTTTTGGTGTGCCGGTCTATTCAACGGGCACTCTCCTGCAAATTCCCAATGGATCGTTGCAGGTTGCCGATGCCTGCAGCGGATTTTCAACGTTATATGCGACCATAACTGTGGCTATACTTACGGCTTATTTTTGTCCTGTGGTACATCGACGGGTTCTGGTGCTGCTTATTGCAGTTCCTCTCGCCATTGCAGTGAATATAATTCGGGTCCTTTTGCTTACACTACTTGTGCACTGGATCGGACTGGATGTATTGGCGACATCTGCACATGAGATTTCAGGTTTGGCGACATTTGTAGTGGCGCTACCCATTGTCTTCTGGCTGGGACGTCCTCATCCAGTTGATCAGGGGGAACAGTGATATCTTCGCGTTATGCGCCAATTGTCGCTTTGCTACTGATCTTGGCGCTGGTTCCGACGATAATCCACAGTTATCTGCAGCAAAAAACTGATGATGAAGTAATTGTCAGTTCAACCATTCCAAATATCGAAGGTTATACTTCAGAACCTTTTACCCGGCACAACACTGAGTGGGTAAAAACGATGTTCGACAGTGAAGACTGGTTCGAACGGATTTATCGTGCTGCCGACGGTAAAGTTATACGCCTCTTCGTGACTCGCTCCTATAATCACAAACGGCTCTATCATCACCCTGAGCTGGGATTATCACACGGCAGCGATTTGAAAAGGGAGGGAGTTGTAATGCTGAAAGGAGAGCGACAAATACCTGTCCATTTGCTTCGTAACAACATTGGACGAGGGCTTGTTGCCTATGTCTTGTTGTCCGATGGAAAATATATCGATCGTCCTGTTGTGCACCAGATTCAGGAGTCTTTGAAACAACTTGTCAGTGCCAGCAGACCGATGACGATCTTCTATGTATCGGATACCAGTTCACCAGCCGGCGTTGACTTTAATCGAACATCAGCAGCAGTAGTACTCGGTGCGGCTATTGATCGCTTTAATTCAGACATAGAAAAACAATAAACCTGAAGTAACACAGAGTACTTTGAGTGGATGGTGTCAATGTGGCTCTGACTGTTCCGGTGGTCTTGGTTTACCCGTCTTCTGGTGTGCAAGATGGTTTTCCCAGCGTGTCTTTTCCCATAAATCAATTAATATCTTTATTCGCGGCTTTAAGGATGGATTTTTCCACGCCATATCAAATTCATGCCAGAGGTCCAGATCGCTAAAATAGACTCTGCGTGTCCTGAAGTCGAGAATCGTGCGTATTTCCCCATAGGATACGGTGCCAATCAACTGAGGGTTATCCAAAGAGCCAACCAGCTGTAGTACAGGGTTTTCTTTTCTGTTCCAATCGGCGTTTTTAAATCTGTTGGTTGCAAGCCGCATCAGCAAGTCGGCTACGTCGATCTGGCCTACCGCAGAATGAACCTCGACTCCCGGCAGATTTACAATTAATGGTATTCTGGTCTGGCTTTGATTCAGTGCGTGCCCATGCCCCAGAAAACGATCGTCAAACAGGGATTCTCCATGGTCCGCAATTACCATGACCAGAGTCTGCTCGTAGACTCCGAGTTTCTTTAGATGCTCAATCATGCTGCCAACAGCCTGATCTGCCACGGCGACGGCGTTCCAGTAGGTGGCTTCAAGCCAACTTCGATTGTCTACATTGATCTCGGATCGGGGAATTGGCTGATCGATGAGCAGGGTGGGCATTCCCGGATGAGTATAGGGAAAGTGTGCCGCCTGCAGATTGGTGTAGAAGAATTGGGGATGGTTCCAGTCCACTTCTGAAGCCCGTCGTTTAAACTCCTGAACCACTCGTTTCTCGCTTAATCTCAGGCTGGCGGAGTCCTTACTGGCATAAACTCGATCCTCAAGTGCTGAACGGGCATCAAAAAAATATCGTCCAGGGGCATTCATACCCGTAGTTGATGACACCTCCCCAAAAGATTCATCCTGACCTGAAATAAAAGAGAGAGAATATCCAGACTTTTCCAGGAAATCAGCCAGCAAGATCCGTTCAAAACCAAAGGCCAATGAACGGTTGAAGATTGCAGTAAGTGATGTGACGGTATAGCCGGTATGACTGTAAGCGTATTCAATGCTGCTGCCTTGTCTTGCCAATGCCGTTATATTAGGTGTAACCGGCTTATCGTTCAGAGTTAAACCTAGGAGATCGCTTCGTGTGCTTTCGAGTACAATCAACAGAATGTTTTTTCCAGCTCTTGGAGGAAGTTGTGCAAACGGATCTGGTTCAGGGGTTATCCAATGAAAATCTCCGCCATATCCATCTTCATCAATGCCGTTATCGGGTCTATCCAACGCACCGGGATAGATAACCGGATCCAGCGGCGATGAGTCTGTGGGAAAGTCGAACAGGCCGTAACCATCCCTGTCAATATCAGTAATCTGATTAAGGATAGTGCTGATCAATTCATAAGAACTCTTCTTTTTCAATCCATAGCGCAGGGAAAAATCAGAATTGACCATCCAGGACAAAGCGACCGTCACAGCAATGGTCACGATGATCAGCCACCCTTTCAACCAGTTTGGGGGAAATCTGGATATAGCTACATCAACATCGGCCACCTTGCGGACCAGATGTAGACCAATCCAGTAAAATATCCCGAGGATTAGAATCGATATCCCGTACATGGTGGCTTCATTGGTGATGTAATCAAGCACATGACCAATATTCCCACCTCCCAAATTCCGTACGATCAGGAAATTAATTGTGTCATTAAAATAGGTAAGTACTTTAAACTTAAAAGCCAGCCAGAAACCGATGACAGACAATCCGGAGAAGATAAAAAAATATGCGGCGACCAAGGGTCTTGTCACACGCCGGTTGGTGAACCAGAACCAGATTGTGCCCATGGAACCAATTAAAACGAGATCCATCCACAAACCAAGTCCAAGGAATGCAGCGCGGTCCGACCAGTTCAAGTATGAATAGGGCTGAAGAAATCCCCCTGTGAACAGGCTGTACTTTCGCTGAAGCAGCAGGAACTCAAAAATCTGAAGAAAGAAGACAACAATAAGAACTGAGGTCAAATGCAATCCAGTTGTGCTGGACCATAAAGGGTGTTCTCCAATTTTTAAAACTTTTTTTATTGCTTCCAAGTTGACCATTTATTGCTACTGCCAATGGGCGTTTACCAAGCGGTAAGTATAATCCGCTGTGAGGTTCTATTGAATTTAATATGATACATTGATCTGGTTTTTAATCGACACAACAATCATGTCCATCTGATCTGCGTGAGTTAACATGGATGATCGGCATCCCAAAATAGTGGTTTATTCCAGCCTCTTTCCCCATACCGGCCTTCCAAATGCAGGCGTTTTTATTCGTGAGCGCATGTTCAGACTGGGAAAAGAGTTGCCGATCATTGTGGTTTCTCCCCAGCCTTGGTTTCCGGGTCAGAGGTTTATTCGCTATTTTAAACCCTATTTTCGGCCATCTGCGCCACAGCTTGATATACAGAGTGAAGTAAACATTATCTATCCGAAATTTTTTTCGTTCCCCGGCTTATTTAAATATCTGGATGGTTTGTTCATGGCACTGGGCAGCTATCTTACAATTCGACGGTTGATCAAACAGAATGGCTTTAACATTCTGGATGCACATTTTGCCTACCCCGACGGTTATTCGGCTGCTCTGTTGGGTCGCTGGCTTGGAGTGCCGGTAACCATCACGCTTCGCGGTACCGAGGTGCGCCATAGCCAAGTTCCAAAGTTGTACCCCAAGTTGATTCATGCTTTGAATAATGCAAATCGTATATTCTCGGTTTCCGAATCTCTGCGCAGGCATGCAATTTCACTGGGCATTCCTCCGGAAAAAATCATCGTGGTGGGGAACGGAGTCGACATGAAAAAATTCAGTCCGCTTCCGAAGGCGGAGGCAAGGAGGCAACTTGGCCTGTCAGATGTAGATAGAGTTCTCATCTCAGTGGGCGGATTGGTGGAAAGAAAGGGCTTTCACCGAGTGATCGAAATATTGCCACGGTTACTGAAAGAGTTTCCGGATCTGAAATACCTCATAGTTGGTGGATCAAGTCCGGAGGGGGATTGGAGAGAGCGACTTTTACAACAGGTGAAAAATCTCAAACTTGATGATGTAGTTATATTTCTTGGAGCTATGCCGTCTGACAAGCTTAAGACACCTTTGTCAGCTGCCGATATCTTTGTTTTAGCTACAAGCAATGAAGGATGGGCTAACGTATTCCTGGAAGCGATGGCCTGCGGATTGCCCGTGGTTACAACAGATGTGGGTGGAAATCGTGAGGTGGTATGCCGGAATGAGTTGGGCATCGTTGTACCGTATGGGGATGCTGCAAGTCTCGAATCGGCACTTGCCAGTGCCCTTAAACAGAGATGGGATAAAGCGACAATTCTCTCCTACGCTTCAGAAAACTCCTGGGATTCAAGAGTGGTGGTGTTGAAGAATGCATTCGAGGAGCTTGTTGCAGATGAAAAATAGGGGGAAGGGGAGTTTATATACTCGATTGGTTTCTGGTGTTCTATTCCCAATTCATGAAAAGCTGAAAGGGCATGATACGGTTCGTGTTCGCAAGGAAATGGAGAAAAGTCAGTGGCTGAAACCGGCAGAGATAATTACCATACAGTTAGAGAACCTACGGCATTTTCTTTACGAAGTTGGTCTGCATGTTCCGTTTTACCGGGATCTGTTCGCGAAGTTGAATTTTTCATCATCGAAAATTGCTGAATTGGAGGATCTTCAACAGTTGCCGCTGACGGATAAGTCTTTTATCCGGACTCACTTGGAGCAATTAAAGTCGGACCATACCGCCGGCTTGTCGCGCTTCAATACCGGAGGGTCGAGTGGAGAACCATTGATTTTCTACATAGGGAAAAATCGCATCAGCCACGACGTGGCAGCAAAGTGGCGCGCCACACGTTGGTGGAACGTTGATCTGGGTGATCCGGAAATCGTTGTTTGGGGATCTCCTATCGAATTGGGGGCACAGGACAGAGTCAGGCAGCTTAGAGATAAAGTTATTCGTACACGTCTGCTGCCTGCATTTGAGATGTCCGAACCAAAACTTGACGCATTCATCCGGGAAATCCGCAACATGCGCCCGAAAATGTTGTTCGGTTACCCCTCAGCGCTTTCCCTAATCGCCAGCCATGCACAGCGGCGGAGCATAGTGATGAATGACCTGGGAATAAAAACAGCCTTTGTCACTTCAGAGCGGTTATACGATTATCAAAGAGAGAAGATTGAAACTGTCTTTGGTTGTCCGGTTGCAAATGGATACGGCGGAAGGGACGCAGGGTTTATTGCCCACCAGTGCCCATCTGGAGGGATGCACATCACAGCAGAGGATTTAATCGTAGAAATCATCGATGGAGATGGAAAAGTACTTCCAACAGGTGAAGCAGGGGAGATTGTCGTTACGCATCTTGCTACAAATGAGTTTCCCTTTATACGCTATCGTACTGGCGATGTTGGAATCTTGAGCGACGAATTCTGCCCTTGCGGAAGAGGACTGCCGTTGCTCAAGGAGATTCAGGGTCGTTCGACAGATTTTGTTGTCGCGCATGATGGAACGGTTCTGCATGGACTGGCCTTGATATATACGCTGCGGGACCTGCCAGGTATTGCTGAATTCAAAATCATACAGGAAAGCCGGGAGCGGACCCGCGTGCAAATTATAAAAGAAGATGGATACCGGCAGGAATGCGAAACCTTGATTAACAGCGCGTTTAAGAAGCGCCTGGGAGAGGAAGTGCGGATTGATATCGAGTACCTTGGTGAAATCAGTAAAGAAAAATCAGGGAAGTACAGGTATGTGGTCAGTCACGTGAATACCAATAGCCACCCACAATCAACCGCTATCTGAAGCCCTATCCATGCGCGATATAGCATTGGTGATAATTGTGTTCGGCAGCCTGCCGTTTATTCTTGCCAGACCGTACATTGGCATTTTGATGTGGTCATGGCTGGGATATATGAGCCCCCATCGACTGGCCTATGGTTTCGCTTACGATTTCCCATTTGCCCAAATTGTTGCAATAACCACAATATTGGCTTTTCTTTTCAACAGAGAAAAAAAATATTTTCCCGTTAATTCGTTAACTGTAGTCTGGCTGATCTTCCTGGCATGGATGTGTATCACAACGGCGTTTGCAATTTTTCCCGAAGTCTCATTGCTGCAGTTAATCAAGGTCCTTAAGATTCAACTGGTGACGCTTCTTACCATTGTGGTGATGGGCAGTAGGGAAAAATTGAATTTGCTGGTATGGGTTATTTTTCTTTCATTGGGGTTTTATGGAATCAAGGGCGGAGTATTCACCATTCTTACGGATGGATCATATCGTGTCTGGGGTCCGGGTGGCAGTTTCATCTCGGGTAATAATGAGCTGGCACTTGCATTGCTAATGGCTATCCCACTTGGCTACTATCTGCGGGATATCAGCGAAAATATATGGGTACGTCAGGGTTTGCTTATCGCTATGGTGCTTATCGCCATCGCAGTAGTCGGCAGCCAGTCCCGCGGTGCTTTTTTGGCCGGAATAACCATGGCATCCTGGTTATGGTTCAGAAGACGGAAGAAGCTGCTGCCTGCAGTTTTCCTTGCACTACTGGGTACCGGAGTGCTCCTCTTCATGCCGGCAGAGTGGCATGGACGCATGGAGAGTATCCAGGATTATCAGAAAGACGGCTCGGCAATGGGACGTATCAATGCCTGGACAGCTGCGATAAATATATCCAAGGATCGTTTTCCAGGGGGCGGATTCAATGGCATAAATGTCAGCTCGGTATTCGCAGTTTATGCCAAAGACCCTGATGATTATCACGATGCCCACAGTATCTATTTTGAGGTATTGGGGGACCATGGAATACCCGGATTACTGCTTTTTCTGCTCCTGGGTATTGTAGCTCTCAAGAGTTGTGGCCTGCTCATAAAGCAGACGTTGGAGCATAAGGAGCTTGTCTGGCTGAACAGTTTGGCCCGCATGGTCCAGGTCAGTCTCATTGCGTATGCTGCCGGAGGAGCTTTTCTTGGGCTGGCTTATTTCGATCTGTACTATCATTTGATAGCTATTATCCTGATTGGAAGAGGTATCGCGGAAAAATACCTGCAGGAGCAGATTCCAAGTACAGGTTTGGCTGGGCAAAAGTTCACTTCTCGATCAGGTTGATGTTTATGAAAAATGGGGCCATTTTTGTTTGAAAGTCACACAGCTCAACATTGGTGTGATCGATAGCCGCCTTCTTCCGCCTCTCACACGTCTCTCAGTATTGCATTGGAGTTTTGATGACCTCTTTTGTGTTTCCCGGCAAATGATTACTGTTTAAGCGCTTCTGACTGTACAACAGATAACCACCGGGTTATTTCAATGATTTTGGAGGTATTATGTATACACGAAATCCCGGGAAAGACGCTGTGCTCTTCATAAAGGCGTTTGTTTCAAATCAATTGGCTAAATTCGCCCCAAAGCTTTACGTGGACATTACCCGCCAGACGGGTAGAGGAAAAAAAGAGGAACCACATCAGGCATCTGCCTATTTCATAGAGTGTTTTCAAGATTTCATTCAGCAACTTGGCTTTGAAGTTGGAGAGGCAAAAAAGTTCCTGGAGGGGAAGAAAATTTTGGAGTATGGTCCGGGAGACACTCTGGGGGTAGCCCTCTTGTTGTATGCACATGGAGCCGAAGCTGTTCATTGTGTTGACAGGTTTCCACTCTCTAAAATGTCCAGCACAAATGTCCTGGTATACAAGCAGCTGTTGGAATCACTCGATACAGAATGCCGGATGCGGGCCGATAATGCTTTCATTGAAAAAGGCAATCCAAGCAGTGGATTCGATACAGGTGCTATAGCATACCAGGTTACGAAAAACGGACTCTCGGGGGCGATCGGAGAGTATGATCTGATAATTTCACGTTCTGTTCTTGAGCATGTCAATAATCTTGAAGAGACAATGCTTGATATCAAGCGAAGCATGAAGGACAAAGGTATTGCTATTCATAAAGTGGACTTAAAAAGTCATGGACTGGATAGATATACGAGTTTTGATTTTCTCACCTGGCCGACACCGGTATACAAATTGATGTATAGCCATAAAGGTTTTCCAAACAGGTGGCGCGTCAACAGGTATAAGGAATTCGCAGAGAAATCCAAACTGCATATGAAAAAACTGACACCTACAGGCCAGCTTGACCGGGACAAACTTGACATCGTTTTTTCGAAGTTGGCCGGAGAATTTAGAGATATTTCTGCTGATGAGCTGTCTTGGTTGGGATTTTGGATGTTTCTGGAGCACCCAAACAGCCGGTAGGAATTTGCCGACCCCAGATCATACAATCTTGAATAATGCCAAATGTTTTTCCAACAAGTTGCTTCGGAAACGGTTATTAAAGACAAAAAAGCGACGAATTCGGAAAGATGTAAAACACATACCACTCCTGTGAAATTTGCGTTTTAGTTCACGCTTTAGGGAAAAAAATGAGCATGCTCATGAGTTCACCTTGTACAAAACCATTCCCGATCAGGAAATATTTTTGCGGATGCAGATCAGAATAATAAGTGCCGAGAAATGACGACGCATCGCACTTCAAACTTACGAAATCGATTTATCACTGGTGCAGCCTGGATGACAGCTACAAGATGGGGGCTGCGACTGCTGGGACTGATAAATACCGCTATTCTTGCACGACTGCTGGCACCTGCTGATTTTGGTCTGCTGGCAATGGCCATGATAGTGGTTTCTTTTATTGAGATCTGGTTTTGGCTGGGTGTTGACACTGCGCTTATTCAAAACAAGAACGCAACCCCAGACGATTTCAATTCTGCCTGGACATTACGCATTATGCAGGGTGCGTTAGTCTCCCTGGTTATGGTTGCATCGTCGAGTCTGGCGGCAAAGTTCTTCAATGAGCCGCGTCTTGTAACCATTCTTTGGGTGCTTGCACCGGCAATATTGTTAACGGCCGCGAACAATATCGGCATTGTGAACTTTCAGAAAGAGGTCAACTTTCGCCCGGAATTTATAATGACATTGGGCAGTAAATGTTTTAGCGTCATCATAACGATTTTTCTTGGTTTCTGGTTGCGGAATTATTGGGCGCTGGTGCTTGGCATATTCAGCGGCTATCTTGCTACTTTTGTATTGAGTTATATGATGCATCCTTACAGGCCCAGACTTAGCCTCAAACGAGCAGCGGCCTTGTGGTCTTTTTCGAAATGGGTTTTGGTAGGAAACCTGGGCAGTTTTTTAAGTGCCAAGGCAGATGAATTGATTGTCGGGAAAATGGTGTCGCCGACCGATTTAGGTATTTATAGCGTCGCCTCCGACATTGGACAGATGGCAACAAATGAGCTCGCCCGCCCTCTCAATCGTGTCCTCTTTCCCCTGTTTTCAACAATGCAGGATGATCTTGCTCGCGTAAGAGCCACATATCTGAAAGCGATTGGCGGAGTAAATGCGTTTACCTTGCCAACCGGGGTCGGACTTGCCCTGCTTGCGCCAGAAGCGGTGGAGGTGTTGCTTGGAAGTCAGTGGCTGGCGGCAATACCATACTTAAGCATATTTGCAATCTATGGTGCGGTGCGCTTCCTATATTCCAGTGCTCCCAGTTTGCTGACTGCTTTGGGTTATGTCAGAAAATGTGCCTACCTCCAGTGGTTTGAGTCTATTATGCTTGTGCTTCTGTGTATTGGAGGTGGTTTGGCATATGGTCTGCCCGGTATAGCTCTGGCTCGAGTGCTCGTCGCCGTTGGGGTCGGGCTGCTCACTCTGAGTTTTCTGAAAAGGTATGTGGCAATTAATCTTTCTGATTTTATGGGCACTCTGTGGAGGCCTATATTAAGTACCGTTTTGATGGCTGTGACCATACAACTGGCCGCAACTTTACTGCCTGTTAATTTAATTGTCATGTTCGCCGGGAAACTTGTTATCGGCATTATCTCCTATGTCGCGTATGCATTATTTCTTTGGCGCATATCAGGCCGTCCGGATGGTATCGAATCGATCGCACTTTCCTATTTGCAACAATTCAGCAGAAACTAAATTCACCAGGAAAAGGCTGGCAAAGTTGTTGAATGTAATATTTGAGATGTCCTGAAAATATGGCCCCTAAAATAAAGATTAGTGGGGATGAGTATGAATAAGACTATATTATCAGTTTTCGGAACAAGGCCGGAAGCTATAAAAATGGCCCCTTTGCTTAAGTTGCTGGATAAAAGTGAAGCTATTGAAAGCCTTGTCTGTGTTACTGCTCAACATAGACATATGCTTGATCAAGTTATGAATCTATTTGACATAAAACCAGATTTTGATCTGGATATAATGCAGCCGGGACAAAACTTGTTTGATATTACATGTAACGTAATGCTCAAGTTCAAATCAATTTTAGAAAGAGTAAAACCGGATATGGTGCTTGTCCATGGTGATACAACAACAACTATGGCGGCATCATTAGCATCATATTACAACAAGATAAAAGTTGGCCATGTAGAAGCGGGCTTGAGAACCTACAATAAGTACTCGCCGTTTCCAGAAGAGATAAATAGGAGGATTACAGGCGTAGTTACGGACATGCACTTTGCTCCAACCCAAATTGCGAAAGACAATCTAATCAAGGAAAGAATTCCAGAGGGAAGTATATATATCACAGGCAATACAGTGATTGACTCGTTACTATACATATCCAATATGATTGACTGCAACTCCACCACGATGAAGGAACTGGAAGAGCAATTCAAATTTATAGATAAGCATAAGAAATTGATCTTGGTTACCGGCCATAGAAGGGAGAATTTTGGAGGGGGATTCGACAATATCTGCAATGCATTGTACAGGGTTGCTAACGATCGATCCGATACAGTTATTGTTTATCCAGTTCACTTTAATCCAAATGTCAGAGAAACGGTTTTTAACATCTTAGGCGATAAGGTAAATAATGATATTTACTTAATAGAGCCATTGGACTATTTGCCATTTGTCTACTTAATGAAAAGGTCATATATTATTCTTACTGATTCAGGGGGAGTTCAAGAAGAGGCACCTTCTCTAGGAAAACCAGTGCTTGTAATGCGTGATACCACGGAGCGGCCTGAAGCTATCGAGGCTGGAACCGTCAAGCTTGTTGGTACATCGAAAGAGCGCATTTACAAATCAATTATAGAGCTTCTTGATAACGATGAGCTGTACTGTGCAATGGCAAGTGCACACAATCCTTATGGTGATGGGTTAGCGGCGCAGCGAATTATAAACATACTTCAAAACACGAATATCTGATCGAAAATTAATATCAGGTTGATATGAACATAGGCATTGTAACCACTTGGTTTGAAAGAGGGGCGGCGTATGTCTCCAAAGCTTATGCTGATATTCTTGATAGAAGGCATAACGTATTTATCTATGCAAGAGGTGGCGAGAAGTATGCAAAAGAAGATGATAAATGGAATGCACCCAATGTAACTTGGGGTCATAGATATAAGACACTTGGTACAAGAATCAGATGGATTCATTTTAAGAAATGGCTTGAAACGAACAGTATCGATACTGTTATTTTTAACGAACAAAATGATTGGGAAGTAATCGTAAATTGTAGAAAACTTGATTTGAAAATTCTTTCCTATGTGGACTATTACAAACAGGATACTGTGGATCTGTTTACGCTTTACGATGCGTTGATTTGCAATACCAAAAGACACTATGAAGTATTTCAATATCATCGAAATTGTATATACATCCCTTGGGGCACGGATATAAGACTTTTTAGTCCGAGGCAAAACGACCACGATACAATTACATTCTTTCATTCTGCAGGGATGGGCGGTGCTAACGGAAGGAAAGGCACCGACTCGGTTGTTCGGGCCTTTGATAGACTAAAGGTACCGGCAAGATTGATTGTGCATTCGCAGGCCGGTATTGAAAAATATGCCAATGTTGCAGAAATTATCCAGAAGAATTCTTCGATAGAATTTATTAACGAAACCGTTACAGCGCCCGGCCTTTATTATATGGGGGATGTTTATGTTTATCCGACTAAACTCGAAGGTATAGGATTAACTGTTGCTGAAGCGCTTTCATGCGGGCTTCCCGTAATTGCTACAAATAATCAGCCCATGAATGAATTTATTGTCGATGGTTTGAATGGCAGTTTGGTTGACGTAAAGCGCTATGTTTCCCGGGCAGACGGATATTACTGGCCTGAAAGTGAATGCTGTGAGGAATCACTGTACGCCGCAATGATTCGAATGTGCACGGAATATACAAATAATAAATTACTGGATATGAAAGTTAATGCCAGGGTATATGCCGAAGAACACCTTAATTGGGAAACCAATTCAAGCAGTCTGTGTGAATTTATCGAAAATATTGAAGAGGATAAGGATAAACAATCAAATCTAAAAAAATTTAGATATAAGGCATTAGCTATGTCTTATGCTGATCGGAAAACGTGGTGTGATGACTTTATATATTACGCGAGAAGAATCGGTAGAAAACTTAGTTCATTGGATTAGGGGAATCATAGCCCTATTGTTGAATCACCTCATGTAATTTGCGTTCGCTAGGGGAATATCAGAGATGCAGGAGTTCTCCTTCGGGAGAATTCATCCCTTACATGTAGACGAAATATACTTAAAGTTTGATGGAAGAGGCGTGAATCTTCTCATCTCTTGTTTGTGAACGGTAAATTCGGGAGATAGGCTTGGATACCAAAATTCCAATGTTAACCAACATGGGTAGATTTCTGAGGCATGTATTTAGCATGCTGCATTTTTCAAAAAAAAAGCAGCGTCCCATGGCGGATCGACCGTTCACCTCCTCCAAAGAATATTGGGAGCGGCGATATTCTAAAGGAGGTACTTCGGGTACAGGTTCTTATGGTGTGTTGGCAAGGTTCAAGGCCGATATTATTAACGATTTGCTAATTACGTACAGTATTAAGACGGCGATTGAATTCGGTTGCGGTGATGGCAACCAGCTAAATTTAATAAGATATCCAAGTTACATCGGCTATGATGTCAGCCAGACCTCCATTCGCAAGTGCGAGCAACTTTTCAGTGGCGACAACAGTAAAGAATTTCGCCATGGTTCGATGCATCACGGCGAGAAATCTGATTTGGCTCTATCGCTGGATGTAATTTATCATCTTGTGGAAGACGAGGTATTTGAGCGCCACATGACAACACTTTTCGGTTCAGCACGAAAACTTGTTGTTATCTATTCAAGCAACGAAAATAACTCAGGCAATGAAGCGCATCATGTCCGGCATCGCAAGTTTACCGATTGGATAGAACAAAATATTCCTGAGTGGTCGCTTATAAAGACAATTCCGAACAAACATCCGTACAAAGGTGACGGCGCCACAGGTTCTTCCGCTGATTTTTTTATTTATACACAACATAGCGCGAATAACTAACTTTTCTTAAAGTGCGTACTTGTCTCCTAATCAATAATTGTCCCAAGCCTGGTGATGGAGAGCATTCAAAGCTTGGTGGTGGGGATTTGAGCCTGCTTGCGCTGCTGGCTGGATTGCCTGAACACGGTTGGCAAGTGCATGTAGTGGTGCCAGGGCTAGGTCAGTTCACTGATATTCTGTTGAAGCGTAATATACCTTTTACCGTTATGCCTTTTGAGGGGGTAAGTTGGCATGCACCGTTGAGATCACTGAAGGCGGCGTTAGCATGGCGGCGATTCATCAGGCAGATTCGTCCGGAATTGATTCATGCCAACACTACCAGTGTTATTCGGCCCTTTGCCTGGGTAGCACTTAGTTTTGGCATTCCTTATATTTCCCATGTTAGGCTGACGATGGATCCCGGAGAGACAAAATGGACATTCCGCTATTTTCCCAAGCCCCGTGCTTTTATTTTTGTAAGCGAGGCATTGAAACGTGAAGTATGGCCCGAATTTTCTCATTTCTGTCCACAAAGTCTGTGCTATGTCGTACACAATGCGGTAGACCTTACAACTTTTCTTGAGCAGCCTATTCCCAAAGGTCCACCCTACCATATTGGTATAGTTGCAAACCTCGCACCTTTGAAACGCCATGAAGATTTTCTTCATATGTCGGCTGAAATGCTTAAAGAGAGGCAGGATCTTGAATTTCAGATCATCGGCGATGATGTTCTCGGCAGGGGTAGGCGTGAAATATTGATCTCCCTTGCCTCCAAACTTGGAGTGGAAAATCATGTCCACTTTCATGGACACCAGAGCGATATTCCAAAGATAATTCAGAGCCTCCATATACTGGTTCTTACCTCTGAATATGAATCGTTCGGCCGAGTCATCATTGAAGCTATGGCCTCAGGCAGACCGGTAATTGCAACAAGTGTTGGTGGCATCCCTGAAATAATTGAGGATGGGGTAACTGGTAGACTGGTAAAGGTGGGTGACTTCCATGCTATGAGCCGGGCTGGGCTTGACCTGCTTTCGGATCAGAAGGGAATGGAAAAAATGGGCCAGCGGGCCGCTGCAGCAGCGCGCAGTCGGTTTTCCTTGGAAAGCCATGCTGCAAGCATTTCTGAAATCTACAACAAGATTGTTTATTGATGATTTCGGGAGAGATCATTTACCCATACTTTGCATCATGGCTGGGCAACTCGGCAACAGCCGCCCTGTTATTTTCAGGCGGATTGTTGACTTCGTCGATACTGCACTTTGGGCGAACTGGTCCCGCAATAAAAGATGAGGTCCTTGCGCATTTTACCGACACCCTGGTTTTTGGGCTGACTCGCCTTACTTTCTGGTCATTTATTGTTTCATGGTATTGGGCTGCATGGGGTGTATTGACCTATACTGCGCTTTCTCTCGCATTCGATTCACCAATGCCATGGGGAGCTGCCGTTCTATCCGGATTGCTATGTTTATGTATTGCAACATCTGCACGTTTTCTTTGGGTGCTGTATTATTCTCCGGCTACGATCAGCACGTCATTTAACTACTCAAACAAACGGCTTTGTGCTGTCTGGAAGCACCTCACATCCGATCGGTTGAGGATTATGATCCAGGGTCTCGTTGCAGTACCTGCACTGGCGATTCTGATCTCTTTAATGCTTTTTCTTCAGAAGGGCTATGTTGTTGAGAGTTTTCTGATACCCGTCACAGCGGTAATACTGATCGCCATCGCAGTTTGGGCAAATTGGGATCCGCCTCCGAAACCTCTTTATCCATTTAAAAACACTGAACGTACAAATATTATTATGCTCGGATCAGACACACTTCGTGCAGACCGCATCGGGAAGAACGTATATCCGCGCACTCTAACGCCATTTCTGAACAATTTCCTGAATAGATCCGTTCAATTCACAAATTGTTATATTCCATGTGCCAGAACTGCACCAAGTGTTGCTTCTCTTTTTACAGGCAGCTGGCCTCAACATCACGGAGTTCGGGACAACTTTATAGCGGATGATAAAGTGTTTTTGCCCATTGCCGCGTTGCCTGAAATTCTCAAGAATCACGGGTGGAAAACAGCGGTAACCGCTGACTGGGCAGGTAGTGATCTGGGTAAGCTTTCATTTGGCTTTGAAGATCTGGATGTGCCGCCAGATCAATGGAATCTGCGTTTTCTGTTGCGGCAGGGGCCAAAGGATCTGCGACTTTTTCTCTCCTTGTTCGGCCATAATCGCTGGTGCAAGAAATTTTTGCCGGAGATCTACTACCTGGCTGGTGTTCCGCTGAACCGTCAAGTAAGTACGGTAGCGCAACGCATGATCAACAAGCTTGCCATGTGCAAAGAGCCATTTTTTCTGAATGTATTCATGGCAGCGACACACCCTCCATTCGGCTCTGAGTATCCTTACTACAATCTTTTCTCAAATCCGGAGTATATGGGAGATTCAAAATTTGTAATGGGAGGGCTGGATGACCCTTTTGATATTATTCGCCGTCAGGGAGAACCCAGAGAAGAGTTTGATCTTGAGCAAATCATAGATCTTTATGACGGTTGTGTCAGAAGCTTTGATGATGAAGTTAAAAAGATTGTTGAGCATGTGGAGGCCTGTGGGCTCAGTGATAATACGATTATAGTTATCTATAGTGATCATGGATTTGAGTTCTTTGAGCACGATACCTGGGGCCAGGGTAACAGTGCCCAGGGTGAGGCCAGTCCGAAGATACCTCTGATTATTTCAGCTCCAGGGATAGAGGGGGCTATTGCTGTAGATCATGTAGTGCGTTCCATTGATGTTGCACCGACATTGCTCGACTTGATTGGCATTGCGCCACCGGATGAATGGGATGGGGTATCACTTCTTTCCTACCTGAAAGGGGAACGGAAAGATTTGGATCTTCCTGCCTACAATGAAACCGGTATTTGGTTAACACGAATGCCAGGTATGCCTGAGGGTCATTTGTCTTATCCAAATCTGATGGAGTTACTTGAAATACCAAACAAGCGTACTGGCACAATGGCCATTAAGCCTGCTTTTCAAAAAATTGTTATTCAGGCAAAGGACAGAATGTTGCGCATTGGGCAATGGAAATTGGTTTGTCAACCTTTGCGGGATGGTTACAGGTTCATGCTGTTTGATCTGTATGCCGACCCACAATGTCTGCAAGATGTTGGCCATCTTCACCCGGAGAAGGTGGAGGATTTGAAACAGAAATTACAGTTGTTAATGGAAGCCGACAGAATCGAGAACATGAGGTACCAGTCAAGCCACTTTAGAGAACATCAGATTGAGTGAGTACATAATATCTGTTGGGCGACCGAGCAATGCACCAGCAAGAATTACGCTGAATAGAGCTTGCGGACAAGGAAGCCCACCTTTAGCTGAACGCTTACGAACTATGCGTTGCAAACCACTGTTCCAGCATTATAAGCAGCCAAATCATCACACCATAGTAGGATGCATGGCCGTTTTCATGCGCATGAATAACCGTGTTGATGTAGTTTTCATTGATAATGCCGCGCTGGCTGAAACTTTTTAGATTGAAATCGGCAAACTCCTTCAAACGCTGATCCTCATTCATCCAGATGCCAAAAGGCAGACCAAAACCGTGCTTTCTCTTTTTTAGGGTCTCCACAGGCAGGAAATCCTTCAGGGCTTTGCGGAAAAATGATCTAAGCTCAAATTTATTCAACAAGAGTTTGGATGGAACATGGGCCGCAAAATCTATCATGTTGTCCTGCAAAAGTGGGTAATGAACGTTTATCCCTGCCAGTTCACACATCCTGTTTACTTTGCGAAGATCGTTGTCGGCAAGAGTTATTTTCTGGTCGAGAAAAAGCATTTGTTTAAGAATGTTTTCCGTGCCAGCTCTTTTGTAGGTTTCTTCCAAATTTCTTAAAGGTAAGCCGCTATCAACCTGACTTAGAAAGCCGATTTCAAAAATATCGTTCAAAGCAGATCGGTGTAAAAAGTTATACGTTTCCATACGAGCAGGCATAGGGACATTCGCCTGTTCGATGTAACTTTTCAGTTTCCGAAAAGAAGCCATGTTGAACGCTACGGGTTCAATGATGTTGCGCTTCAGCAGAGCAGGAATGTGTCGGTAAATATCAAACACAATCTGCTTTACGTAACGGGTGTTACCGGCAAAGATCTCATCTCCTCCATCCCCGGCAAGAAGTGAATCAAAACCACGATCACGGGCAAACTTGGCACAATAGTAAGCAGGAATGGCTGATGCATTTCCAAACGGCTCGTCGTAGGTGGCGGCTATTTTTGGAATTGCATTGAGCACATCTTCGGGGGTTACATAATATTCATGGAGCGTTACATCAAAGTGTCGTGCGCAAGCACGTGCAAATTCCATCTCGTCATAGCCTTCTGCATCGAAGCCGATGCTAAAGGCATCAGTCTGTCCGTGGGATATAGTGCTGAGAATGCCTGTTACCGTACTGCTATCCAGCCCACCGCTAAGGAAGGCTCCGGTTTTGTCGCCAGTCAAACAAGCGCGAACGGAGAGTTCCAATTCTCTACGTAGACGAACGGCAAGATCAGACTCATTCTCAGACTCTTCCGTAAAGTCGGCTTTCCAGTAGAAGTTGTGTTCCACTTGTCCGTTGTTGCATACCACATATTCACCTGGTTCCAGTTTGACTACTCCTCTATAAATACTTTGAGGGCTTGGAATCATGTGGAAATAGAGGAAATTGAATATGCCCTGAGGATCGATCAGACTTTTAAATGAAGGGTGAGATAGTATGCAGTCTATATAGGTTCCGAATATGAATGTGCCATCTGCAATCGAGTAGGCCAAAGGGCGTACTCCTATACGATCGATTGCCAGTAACGCAAAGTTCTCTTTTGGTTTCAGGATGCACAGGCTGAATGTTCCTAATAGTTTTTCAAGAACAGCCTCTCCATATCGAATGAATCCTTCAGCCAAGGCATGGGTGGCGCCAGCTTTCTCATTGATGTGTTGAAGCTCTGCGTCAATCCATCGGGGAGTTCCTTCGATAGCACAGCAAACCTCGTTCGACAGAAAAGGGGGGGCATTTTCAGGCACACAGACGCCAATTGCTGATCCATCGGCAACGCAAGTGGAGTGCTGGTGTCCAGTGAAACCGGCGGGGGCCTTAATCATTGACCCAATAACAGTTTCCGGATTTTCCGGGTGTCTCTTTCCGGACCAGCCACATATAAGTCCCATACCACTTCCCCCGGATATCCCTCAGGACAATGAATAAAACGACCCCAAAATGTTTATGGAACACTAACTCTTGTAAACAGGTTTTAAGGGTACTGATGAACGTTGGTATTCTACCAATAATTTGAGAAAATACGGACTATTACGGTAGAAATGAGGGATGGGTTTTTCTATCCAAAGAATAGCCGAGCACCTGTACAGTGTGAACATCCTGTATTCTATAATGACAAATTAGGTTGTCAAAAAAGGCATTATTTATAGAGGCTTAGATTGTTATGCTCTTGCGTGTTTATTGTATCGCGATACTCTTTTTTTTCTCCCTGGATACTTTGGCAATTGGTAATTTCAAGCCGACTGAAGCCCAGCTTCGTCTACTCCCCGAATATTGTAAACCTCGAGCGACCGGATGGGGCAACGACCCCAAAGATCCACGTACAAAACGCTGGTTCAGAATATTTGGCAATGATTACACCCATATGCACCACTATTGTGACGGTCTGAAAGATATTAATGAAGGCAATCGCGAAACAGATCCTGTAACGAGAGGGAGATACTTCATCCATGCCATACAGGAGCTATCTTATGTGGAAAGAAATGCTGGAAAGGGGGAAACAAAATTTAAACTAATGCCCGAGTTATATGTGAAAAAGGGTGATGCCTATGTGGGTATGGGGGATATTCCAAATGCAGAGCGCTATTATCACAAATCCATAAGAGAATATCCCAGTTATTCAAGATCTTATATGATGTTGATTAATTTGCTTATGCGTCTTGAACGATTCGAAGATGCAAATGAAATCAATGAGCTTGCATTAAAGCAAGTCAAGAAAACAAAATTCTTTAAAAAGAAGAAAAAGGTTATTGATAATGCGCTGGCCGAAAAAGCGAAAATAGGGAAAAAGTAATCCATTCAGAGTTTGTGTAAAACAACAGGTGCTAGGAATAAATATTTATAATAGTTCAAGAATTTTTTTGGTTTTATCTGCAATGGATTCCCATGAAAATTCTTTGTGCGCACGTCGTAATCCCTGCTGTCCAAGTCGGTCTTGAAATTGGCTGTCGGATAGAACTCGTACTACTGCTTGGGCTATTTCATCTATCGAGGTTCCATCGACCCGCAATCCTGTTTCACCATCGACCACAGCGTCCGCTGTGCCTCCTTCAATACCGGCAATAGCAGGAGTACCGCATGCGTTTGCCTCGATGAACACCATGCCGAATCCCTCGGTATCTTCTCCCACCTTACGATTGGGCATGATGAAAACCTCACAGAGGTTGTACCAGAAGGGCAGTTCTTCATCAGGAATTTTTCCCGCAAAGGTGACGTGATCTGACACCCCTGTGTCGGCGACAAGTGCTTCCAGATAAGCGCGATCTTCACCAATGCCACCAAGGACGTAATGAGCATCAGGAACGCTTGCGATAATAGATGGTAAAGCCAGGATCATTTGGTCAAATCCCTTGCGCCGGGAGAGACGTCCTACCGAGAAAATAATCTTTTTACCCTTGAGCCCATATCTTTCCTTGATAAGGGTTCCGTCCAAATCAGGATGAAACTGGTGGATATCGACGCCCGGATTAATAAGGTGGACCCGATCCGAAGAAACACCCATATCGAGCAGCAGATCGCGAGTGAACCGGCTGTTGGCAACCACACCCGTGGCATGGCGATAAACGAATCTGAGGGCCTTTTGTTTTGCCGGTTGGTTCCAGGTGGTAATCTCTTCACCGTGTGCATAGATAAGGCAGGGTTTTCCTACCAGGCCGGAAATTAATAGAGCAATCAAACCTTCCGGAAGAACCCGTCCGGCGTGGATACTATGAAAATCCTCAGACAGCGCAAGTTTGATTCCATGCCCGAGAAGCCTAAGATACATAGGCAGGGATTCGGGCTTAAGCATGGGGTTGCGTTCAAGTTTCAACCGATGAATAGTCAGAGGGGATTCGGCGTCATGCTGTTCATCATCCGCAACTTTTGCGGTTAGAATGTGGGTTGAACGCCCCCCCAACAACCTGTAGACCTTGTCAAACCAAACGGCAGAACCGCCGCGAGTAGGTGCAAACAACTCGGTAAGAACCAGAAAATTTCCCATGCATGCCCTGCTTTTTGAAAGAACCGTAAGCGTCTGAAAAAAAAGATTCTCTATTAACTGCTATCTCATAAAGTACCAGTTAGCAGATGCAGTACGAATCAGCGGTTACAGTATTTCGCTTTAAAAGTTTAACTAATTCAATATGGATAAGTTAGGACAAATAGCTCTGAGTAAATCTATTCTCATAGTTTAGCCAAACGCTACTCTATGTCGGCCTTTAAGTAGCCTTACTTGAATGGTCGCGATATCCCGATGCTACGTGGATGAATACCCCAGTTAGGGGTATCTTCAAAGCCGGATTTTTCTATCCTGGCCCAATTCGAAGCGTTGGTAATGCGATCCCAGGAGTCCGCAGCACCAGTCGCGCCATCGTCAACTGCATAGGCTATCGCAGGGAGAAGATTACCCCAATAGCCAATTGCAGCCCATTCAGGGTGGTCCAGGAGAACGTTACTGCAAATATCCGGATTCTTTTCACCAAACGATAGTCTATAAACACAGCCCCAGTCACTACACCATAGCTTGGGGTCTAACATATTATTTACCGCGGATATGGTGGGTGTTGATACACCACCTCTAGTGAAGCAATAGCTCCCTGCGCCGCCTCCGCCAAGAATTCCGACAACACCCTGATAGAGATAATCTCTTACGATATTCCAGTTTGTCATATCTGTAAGTGGTTCCAAATCACTCACATAACCAAGCGTCTGCATCCAGAAATGTTGCTGCCATGCTGCTTCTTTACCTGGACCCCAGATGAAGTTTGGAGCATTCGCACTGTAAGCGTAAAAGTAACCTAATCCGTTAATTCCAGGAGTCTGTGTCTTGGCAAGCCAATAGTCTATTCCGGTACTCAAGAGAGCGGCAAGGTCGAGGGTAATGCTGCTGGTTGGAGATATGGCAACGGCTTGTCCGACTGTCCTATTTGACCAGGCTATTCCACGAACCTGCACTGGGAGAAGTAGTCTGCCTGTACCGGTTCCTCTTCTGGAGGAGGTGACAAGATAGCACGTCAACGCTTGGTGCAGCATGGTTTCCATGTAGTAGTAATCACCCGTAATCAGATAAGCCAAATAACCGCCAGAGCCATGATGGGCAACATCCCATACAAGCCCACCGGTTGTTGCAATCCCGGTTGCACCACCACTGCCAGCACCGGAATATGTCCATGTCCCAAAGGATGAGATTACAATAGGCTCAATGGTAGCTTTGTCGTTCCAGATAATCGGGTAACTGTTAAGAGCCCTGGCGTTGGCGATAACCGATCGATAGGCGCGAGAGTCACCATCTGAGTTAATGTATGTTGCATCCCAGCGAGGCAGAAGGCCAATCTGACTCTGGAATCCTGCGTTTCCCATTCTGGGTGTCCATTGACCATTTTCCAATGGGGAGTAGACTTGCGTTAGAGCATTGAGTGCCTTTTCGCTCGGTCCGGTTTTCCAATAATTTGGTACCAACCCACTGGCCATTAAATATGCTGTGTCTTGAGCAATGGTTATATCCGGATCAACTGTACCTATCCAACCAGAGGCATCCCAGCGTGTCTGCTTGTTGTGATTTATATCTGACGAACCGTTATTAAAAACGGTTTTTCCGCCAATAATGACGGTCGGCGTGTAGATCTTATCGGTAGAGATGGCATTTAGCATGCCATTCTCCACAATGGTTCTGATCTGTATTTTTCCACCCTTATATAATTTCACGTGGAACTTAACTGCCAAGGATGCCTCAGCTCCCACCATCGATTGATAATGAGCTTCCACCATCTCCGGCCCACTGACCCATATACGAACGGGCGATCCTAACAGTGTTGACAAACTGACCGTACCGATACTGCCAAGCTGAACAGACGCCGTAGGTGCGGCAGCGATAATGTCTGCCTCAGTCAAGCTGACTCCCTTTGGCTGCGAACCACCGGAGAAAACATTAATGGTCTTTGTAAAACCGGCCATCATGTTGACCGATCCAGATACGACGGCATGTTTCACGCTGCCATCATTCCATACCTTTTTCACGGTGACCTGATAATCTGCAATGTCAAGCGTTGGCTTTTTAGTGTCCCCTTTTTTAAATGCCAGACCAACTGTAAACGGAACTCTTCCGGTAATGCCTGAAGTCAGGACAAATGATTGCAGCAAAGCACCGGAGTTTCTGCTGCCTTTTAAATCCAGAATAAACACATTCTCGGAAACGTTGTTGTACAGAAAGTAGACGTCACTCTTTGGCGAGTATGAAAAACGCCCAAACGTACCGGATTTATAGAATGTATTCGGAGTATCACCTTCCGGCACAATTTTTTTCCAGACCCATGTCTTTGTATCGAGGAGGTATATTTCTTTCCCTCCATCCCACGCAACGATTTTTTTAAGCCTTTCATCGTATTGAAGCCCACCACTATTGCCCACCCTGGCCAAGTCTGGGCCAGTACCTGTGGTTGTTTGCGGATAATCCGAAACTTTGCTGGTGCCAGGCGCAAAAGCAGAAAATGGGAAGGCATATAAATCACCGGTAGCTTTGATTAAGATAAAATATCCGTTGTCCGGATCGATCGCCGCAATCTTGTCATAGGTGGTCGCCATTTGAGAATCATACGCGCCAGTCTCCCAAGTACCGGTTTTTGCGTTATAGTGGCCAAGTCTGCCGCTCTCAGCGTTATTTGTGCCTTGCAGCCACCAATCACCAGTGATTTGGTGAACCGCTCCCGCCTTTCCCTCAAGCCCGACGACAGCTTGTGAGCTGGTGTATTTTCCGGTGGTGAACGAATAACAGATCAGTTCCGTTCCCGCAGCACACTGTGGATAACCTGAAGTTCCGTAAGTGTTACATATCGAATCAATATGCGGGATGTAGGCATCACCGTCGTAGGTGTGGATTGAGCGGGGCTGGCCATCAATCAGAAAGTTGCTCTTACGTGAACAATGAACATCAAGGTCATCGTAGGGCGTTGGATCTGTAAGGCGCGACCATGTCAGCGAGTCCATGTCGAAAGCGTAAAGTTCGTTGCCGCCGTAATTACCGTGTCCGCCACCACGTAAAATAAAACGATTCCGTTTGGTGTCCATTGCTCCGCCTGACCAAGCCAGAACTCCGTTAATCCCCCCCATACCGGGACGTGGATTTGGCGACCAGTCATAAAGCACCTGTAGAAGGTCTGAGTCTGCAATCTCAGTCCAGGTTGCTGCCTGAGCAGTTACAGCGCACAGGAATATGACTACAGAAAATATGATTTTCATACTGATTACCCGCTGCGCTCTTGTGATCGTCCCTCGATAAAACGGTTACACAAAAACTCCCCAGAGCATCGGTTTACTTTAGACTTGGACCATGCATCCGGGCATGAATGCATACTTCAACGGCTGTAAAAATGATTTATCTCACTTGGGCACAGGATTCAATTATAATTCACCAACCAATGAACCTCTATCATCAACGTTCCGGAAAGAACACTTTTCAATTTTCTTTCCGCCGGTTTCTGAGCCTCAGTTTTCTGTTCGGGATGTTTTTGCTGAATTCTGGTGTTTCATCTGCAATAGACGGTTCACCGAGCAATTACCGGCAACTTTTAAAAAATCTGAAAGCTGGTGAAAGTCTGGTACTGCAACCTGGTATCTACCTTGAAGGTTTGCCTCTGCACGGGATTGTGGGGGAGTCAGGGAAACCCATCACAATCACCGGCGTGAAAGGTGCGCAAAGACCTGTTTTTGTTGCACGCTCCGGACACAATACTATCAGTATCGTGGATTCCGCCTATGTTCATCTGAAAGACCTGGAACTGGATGGCCGCGGTTTGCCGGTTGATGGCGTGAAAGCTGAAGGTCACTCCAAATGGACCCACCATATTGTTCTCGAGAATCTTTTGATACGAGGTTTTGGTTACAGTCAGCAGACCGTGGGGATTTCCACCAAATGCCTGAGTTGGAACTGGACGATCCGAAATAATGTGATCGAAGGAGCAGGTACCGGGATCTACCTCGGAGATTCCAATGGTAGAAAACCCTTTGTTGCCGGTTTGATCGAAAACAATCTAATCGCTGACAGTACTGGCTACAACCTTCAGATCAAGCACCAATTGGCTCAACCGGATATCCCAGGCCTGTCTTCAGGAAAGGCCACGATCATTCGTCACAACATTTTCATCAAATCAAAGGCGGCGTTGGAGGAGGGTATGGCCAGACCGAACGTGTTGGTGGGGCACTGGCCGCTAAGTGGCGCCGGAAAGGAGGATGTCTACGAGCTTTACGGCAACCTGTTCTATGACAACCCAAGTGAGGCGCTGTTTCAGGGGGAAGGAAATATAGGGCTGTATAACAATCTCTTCGTCAATCCCCACGGTGATGCCATTCGCATACAGCCACATAATGATGTCCCCAGACGGGTGGATATATTCAGCAACACCGTCGTTGCCGCTGGCGCGGGCATCTCTATTCGCCGCAAAGAGGGCGATTATCGTTTTACTCAACGGGTGGTTGCCAATATGGTTTTTGCCTCACCTGCTTTGCAGGGAGGCGAACAGCATTCGAATCTTTCAGGATCGTACGATGCTGCAGGTGATTACCTGGTGTCTCCATATGAAGCTATTGGCAGTTTGGATTTACTCCCAAAAACAGAGCTAGGGGTTGATGCCACTCCTGACTTGTCCCCGTTCAGTCACCATATTGACTGGAACAGGGATTTTGACGGAAATGGTCGAAACAGGCACTTTATGGGTGCTTATAATGGTGAGAGAGGCAGCAATAGCCGGCGACTTCGGCCCGGACCCAAACCCTGATTTGAGCTGTTTAAAATAATGGTTTGATGTCGAGGAGTTTCTCCACCTGCTCAGATTCTGCTGCGCAGCAACGACAGGCCAAAATACCCGATGCTGCCACCGAATATTTCAAGTACCAAATCTGTTGTACTCGGATTTTTTTGAGGAATTGCGATTTGCCCCAGTTCGATGCCGGAGGGAACAGCAATCACGATAGCTGTAGCGATCACTGCATAGATTGTGCGTGCGGCAGAAGGCGGCATGCCAAGTCTACCGAATGCAAGAATTGCCCCCAGCGGAATAAAGAAGAGTATCTTGTGCAGTAGTTCGGTAACTGCCCGGAACTCTGTTCCATAGTAGTAGGCGTGGAAGGGTACGCGTTCGAACAGCGCCAGGCGCTCCCGTAAAAAAGTCCTCTCCAGCCGGAAGTCGAACGGATACCAGAATATAACTACCAGAAGCAGTATCCAGACAAGACCCCAGAATAGAGCCCATGCAGGCCTTCGCAGAGCGGAAGAATTTTGAATCTGCACCGGTTTGTCTGCGTTGAACAGACGACCCAGCCATACCCCGACTCCAGCTCCAGCCATTGCCATCAGGATATCGGTGACATCAGTAACCCGTGAATAGACGAAAAACTGGCAGAACTCCAACGACGCAGCTGCCAGAACTGTCCATGCCCAGGCCTGCATTCCTGCTCGTCTTCCCGAAACCACCCACAGCAGGCTGACAGGTGTCCAGAGCAGGGCATCTGTGACCAGATCGTAGATTAGCTGTATGGGATCGGCGATAAAAAAGCCAAAAGGAATCAAATTTACCTTACCGCTGCGCCACTTGTGGTAAATCTCAACCGGACTGATGGTTAGATCGAGCGGCAATACACTGTAGAGAAAAAGTCCGGCGAGATAGAGCCAGAGCAGTTTCACCGCAACATGCGATTTCCCCCGGGTTATTAAAGCGGCCTTGAGCCAATGAGTGAGATCCCCTCCATATCGCCACCACAAAAAGAGGCCGATCAAAGCCCCCAGAAACTCCGCCAGAATATCGTTTTGCGAAACCGTACGGGGAGGGAAGTAGAGTTGGGTAAACTCTATGCCTATGCTTAGAAGGAGAGATGCTGCAAGCACCATCGCTGCCACCAGAAGGCGGATAAACCCTTGCTGCTTCGGCCAGACAACACCCAACCACAGGAAGCCGAGCGGTATGAACAACAGAATGTTTGCCACCCAGTCCGCCCTGGAACCAATGCCCAGATCGAGGAATGGAATTGTCCGAAATTGCTGCACTGCCTGTGCCAGCGGTATAGGTCTGAAATCAAGTGGAACCAAGCTTCCGTAGATCACGAAAAGCAGGAATCCCAGTGCCAACAGAATAAGGCCGGAGCGGGACTCATTTTCGGTTTTAAGTTGCCGGGGCATGTTGCAATCAGAAGTTAACGGTTTATCAGTGGGAGTCTGCAATTATAGGTGATCATTGACAACTCCTCTGTTGCCGGTTAAAGGATGCAAACTTGTTATAGATTCCGAAAGTGGTCAGGTATCCTTTAAGTACATGATAACCTTTTCTCCCCATACTCTGCCTGGAGATAGCGTTGCTTTGGGCGCGGACTCCAACTGATTCGGTTCGAATTTATACCAAGATGAAAAGCAGCTGAGAATCGTCGCTCGGATAACCCGAACCTGATAAAAACATGCCGGATATTCGGAACAAATTACAAGAAGTTTTACTCCCAATCGGAGTAACCACACTACTCTGGTTGTTGCTTTTCAACGTTGGACTTTCGTGGTTTGGGGATTTGCCATCTGCGCCGAATGCCGAGCCGGAAAATCCTATTTACTATGTGATCAAGGGCTCAATTTTCTGGGTTCCGCTGGGATTTCTGTTCTCTCTGGCAGGGTGGGCCAACAGACTGCAACGTTGGCTTCTCTCAGGTGTGGTTACTTTTGCTTTGCTAGCCGCATTTTTCGGGAGTGGGTATGGAATCTGGGATTACATTGAGCTGTTGTTTGCACTGATTGGCAGCTGGGTGGGGATGTGGCTTGGCAATCCCACCCGATGGCAGCAACCTGAAGCCGAAGCGGCACCCGTTCAAACGAGCGGGATCTCCGTATCTGTCCAGCACCAATTCCCCTGGTTGCGTTTGCCAGTTGCACTGGTGCTTTTGGGGCTGGCGATATGGGCTGCCTGGAGTTTCCCCCGTTGGCCGCTGGTACTGGCTGCCGGTTTACTCGTCTATTTCACTCTTCTGCTGCGTTATCGGCATGCTTGGCTTGCCCTGTTGCCGGCACTGCTCCCGACACTCTGCCTGGCCCCATGGACCGGCCGCCTGTCGTTGGATGAGTTTGACCTCGTACTGATAGTGACACTCTCTGGCGCGATCTATCATGGCATTCACCCTGACAGCCGCCCACTGGCACCGCGACCGGTAATACTGCTGTTATCCGGATATGCGTTGCTTTGTATCGCAGCTCTTTTCAATGGATTGTTCCCTGTTCCCGATCTCGATATAAACAGCTTCGACAACTATTTCAGCCGTTTCAACAGTTTGACCATCGCAAAAGGATTCCTCTCGGGGTTTCTGTTTCTCGGACTGGTGCGCTGGACCCTCCCCGCAGGGAGCAGAATACTGCAGCGCCTGTTCATACCCGGCCTCATGTCAGGCTTGTTTATTGTCGCACTGGTTGGTTTGCGGGAGCGCTGGCAATATGCTGATCTGCTGGATTTTTCGGTGCCTTACCGGATTACCGCAACATTTTATTCGATGCACACAGGCGGTGCCCATCTGGATGCATATCTGGCTCTGCTTGTGCCGATAATCGGCTATTGGATGGTTGGCAGTAACCGTCTCTGGGTTTGGGCTGCAGGCTCAGTACTCTTCTCACTGGCGGTCTACCTTGTCATTTCCACGGTAACACGCACAACTTTCGTCGTGCTGGTTGGAGAGATGATTCTGTTAATCATCTTTTTGCTGAAAGGCGTTTTCAGGTCCAGGGGGAGGGGGCTGCAGAGCTTGTTGGCCGGCCTGTTGATCCTGGCGGCAGTATTGCCAGTGCTCTATCTGGGTTTGGGCGGGAGCTTTTTCCAACAGCGAATGGATCTGGTAGAGCGGGACTCTGAGGTCAGGTTAAAACACTGGACAAAGACGTTGGAGATGATGGACAGAGACTTCCTCTCTCAGACCTTTGGCATGGGTTTTGGGCGGTTTCCGGCAATCTACCTGGAACGGCACCATAGCGGGGTAACTCCAGGAAGGCACGAATTTCAGCAAACGAACGGGAATACTTTTGTGCGGCTTTATCCAGGTAAAACGATGTACCTGGCACAGAAGGTCAGCGTCTCAAGCAATGAGCACTACAGGTTGGCGTTGGATGTCAAGAGCCGGAAAGCCGGTGTTACTGTCAGTGTCCCACTGTGCGAAAAACATCTGCTGAATTCGAAGCAGTGCAACTGGATGTCCCATCAGTTCGGTATTGGTGATGATCAGTGGCACCACTGGGAAATCGAATTCAATAGCGGTGAAATCGGCAAGGGCAGCTGGCTGACTCGCATGCCAACTGAGCTTTTTCTGTACAACCCTAATGAAACGGCGGCCATTGAGGTGGACAATGTCAGCCTGCAGGATGCGGCGGGCAACGAAATGCTGAATAACGGACAGTTCGACAAAGGAGGGGATTACTGGTTCTTAAAGACCCACCAGCACCTGCCCTGGCACATTAAGAACCTCTGGGTGTCCGCGCTGTTCGAACAGGGCTGGTTGGGAGTGACCATTCTCACCTTGCTGATCATTAGCCTGATGATCCACCTGTTCGGGCCGGCCTGGTACTCCGGACATCATGCTGCCGGCGTGGTATTTGTAACATTGGCCGGGTTTTGTGCGACCGGTTTGTTCGCCAGTCCCTTCGACGCGCCCAGAATAACCATGCTCTTTTTTTCGATACTCTCTTTCGGGCTCTATGAAACATCGGCTGCAATGGTTAACATAAAACGGAATCCCGCCGATGAATAAGATGATCTGCTTTTTTTGCTAGTTTTAAGGTGTCAGCTTTTTTAACATATTGTTGAATAGCGAAAGCCGGAGAATTGATAACTGATTGTAATTACATAAGAATGAAATTATGGCATGTGATATGCTTGTTCATAATAAATACTACTTTAATGGCTATCGCCACGATAAAAATAAGGGGTAAAACCATGTCAATGAATAGATTATCCAGATATGCGGTAGCAGGATTACTGGTATCTGCAGCGCCATTCGCGATGGCGGGAACCATATCACCTCCGTCTGCATCCATCCCACTGGACAACGCTCCATTTGATACCACATCCGGCGGCTCCCCAGCCCCGTTGGCATTGAATAAATTCGACCAGGCCGGAACCCTGACGGAAGCAAAATTGACATTTAACGGCACAGCCGATCTCGGGATTTCCATTGTTTCACTACTCGGTGATGGGGAATTTGAGACCGGCAGCAGCGTTACCCTCTCTGTGAATCTGCTCCTGACCGGCCCCAGAACCACGAACCCGATATCCCGAACCCTGAACCTTATGCATGAATTTGTGTTTGGAGATAAATCCTGCGCGTTGGGAGGGGAGTTGTCCTGCACCAACGGTGTATTTACTCTGAACGAAATCGTTACCGACCAACTCATGGAAACGGTTACCAATAGTGCGATTCGGGACCTGTTTGATGCGAGTAAAACTGGTGCGGGCGTTGTCATGTTTGACGTTACAGCCACCATAGATGCCGTCAGCTCAAACAATCCTGCAACTTCCCCTCAATTTATAGTGGGTAACCCAAGCTATAAAGCTGGTTCGACCCTGAGTGTTGTGTATACTTTCGATGACCAGACCCAGTCTCGGCCTGTGCCGGCACCGGGTATACTGGCGATGACCGGAATGGGGCTGTTGGCATTTGGCGCAGTACGCCGCCGCATGGGCTAATTCCAGATCTGCTACATTCTTTTCTTACAAGGGGCTGTCCAAGAGATTGGGCAGCCCCTTTGCTTTACGCCACCAGGTGTGGGCGCGTTCTTGCGGAAGCATGTTTAACTTCAAGTAATCAGATCAGGCGATGTAAAGCGCAGCTACAAGGGGCTGGCCGGGTGTGTGGGCAGGGGGCATGATGCAGGGATATCGGCAATCAGAAAACGCAAAAGACTCTCGATATTACCCAAACGCTACCCGGATAATTGATATCCGCCGCATTACTTTCTCTTTCCCCAAAATGGGGTGGAATGCGGTTTGTAACATAACAAGACGAGTGCAATTTTCCGGTTATGCTTTTCCTGAAAGGAAGCAGGTTAACATTCAGGCCGTGCAATGTAGCGATTAATGACGGCTGGTAGTCCGTTTAAATTTTGGCTTAATGGGTTTATTGATAGACGAAATTCTGGGGGTGATTGGTAATGTTGGGCACCAGAAAACCGGGAGCCCACCTTGCTGCGATAAAAGTTCTATAATCTTAAACCGTCAATCAACTATAGCCCCAGATTGGGGGGTATGATAAAGGCCTGGAAAGGGAGTGGGGTATGGTAAAAGGCGCCGCCAGTCTTATCTGCTTCCGGAGCTTCTATTCCCGCTCCTGTGCGCTTATTTAATCTGGAACCATTTACTCGTCAAATTCGACTGTACCGAAGATGCAGTTATTTCGGGAGGCCTGTCCATAAAAAATTAGCGTTTAGGCTTGTAAATGGCAGTGTGTATTAAGCGGCCGGTCTGCCGCAGGACTATTTAACCATTCATCCCCGGAATAGGGTTCCAAACAGTAAAAATCAATGACCGGATCTTAGCCTGCGTCGGCGGATCACTATACCCAAAGGAATCAGCCCCGTTAAAAGAACCAATCCAATTGACGGTTCCGGCACGGTGCCGTTGGGTGCGTTTGCTGTGTTAACGATATCATAAAACCCGGTTTCTTCGACCATACTGGGCATGTGGACGATTCTCCAAGTACCCGTGCTGTTATTTCCGGTTGGGGTCAATATGAACGCAAACGACCCGGCCGGATCATTAACCACCATTGTTGCGCCGACTCCTCTCACCCTTGATGGTCCGGGTTTGTCCTGATGATTAGCTGTTGAAGTAACGCTAACGGGTGTCAAAGTGAAGGCGTCGAATCCAGTCCAATTGCCAATTTCTACACTGACTTGGTTGGATGCAGGGGTTACTGGATTGTAATCAAACGTGCTGGCACCTCTAAAAGGCCCGCTCGCACTGTCTTTGAAAACAATTGCGTAGGTTCCGTTTTCCGACAGAGCAGACGTGGATATAAGCGCCAGCATGACAATGCTGACAGGAAGTAGCCATTTTGTAACTATTCTGGTTGACAACATGCTCAATATCCTTGATTCAATTCAACGTGATTTGTAAGCGGCTGAGTGCTTTATATTCTGATTAGCATAATTTCAAGCAATATTTACGCCACAAAGCGAATTGGTAGATTTATCAATATTCTATTCAATCCCTTGTTGGGTGGATAATTGTTGAAAGGGTAAATATGTAAAATTTTTTGACATGTCATAGCCGAAAAACGCGCTAGATTGGTTGGTTTCCATGGCTTGGCATCTCCTGAGGGTTGTGCTGTTTCAACCATGCAGCGGCCAGTGCTGAAAGCAGAGCAGATACCACCAGCAGCTGATAAAGAATATCCCAGTAGGACAATCCCAGAAAAGCGGCTCCGATCATATATGCGACCAGGGAGATTCTTAGCATTCCACTGATGTCTGCAATCCACTCTGCTCCTGCGTCTCCACGACACAGCCAGTGCATCCGGCTCAGCGAGATCAGGCTCCCCAACAGAATCGATAACCAGAGCAGTAAACCAGGAAAACCGTTTTCGGCCAGCATCTCTATGTAAGCACTGTGCCAGTCACGCGTTGCTGCGTAAAACCAGCCGTTGGGGCCTACGCCTGCCCAGGGGCGCAGCAGGGCAATGTGAATGCCCTCTTTCCAGACCTCAAGGCGACTTACCGCTGAACCTTCATTCTCGAAGGACCATATTGTGCCCATACGTTGTAGCCATTCGTCGGGAAGGTTTCCGAAAGCGAAAAGCAAGCCAAGAAACAGGAACGGAACAGCCAGAAATTTTCTTCGGCTGTGCAAAATCAAAAGCATCGCAGTGACGGAAAGCGCGATCAGACCACCGCGTGACCAGGAGGTCAGTGCCGAGACGACACTTAGTGCGATAAGCGCCAGAATAAACAGCCTGATCCATCGGTCGCCGCACTGGCGCAGCCAGAGAAATAGCAGGGGGATGTTCATTGCGGTCAGGACGGCGAAGTGGTTGTTGTCGTGGAAGTGACTGTGGGGAGGGCCATAGACCCGGTTGAGGGAACCGGTCAGGAGCGCCCATATCCCCCCTTTCAAGGTCAGCAGCGCGATACTAAGCGCAATTGTAACCAGCAGATAGAAGAGTTTTTCACGGGTATCAATCAGCAGCAGCGTAAACAATAGTCCGATGAATACCTTGCTGACCTCAAGGAACTTGGGCCAGGCTACCACAGGGACCATCGAAAACGTCGAAGTCAGCAGAAGATCCAACCACAGCAGACCCAGCAGAATCAGGCGCCAGTCCAGCAGCATCGTTAAACGCTGTTTCAGAAAAGCTGGTGAGCGAGTCTGTGGTGAAATCAGAATTGAGGCAAGCAGGCAGAAAATGAGAATCTCGAAAGCGGGTAACTGTTTGACTAAACCCAGCGCGTAACCCTGGGGATGCATATAACCCACCACGGCAAGGGCGAGCACCCCCATCCATGGCCGCATCAGCGTTATCGTGCACAGCCCGCCGATAACGCATAATATTGCCAGATCACGCATCAATGAGGTGGGTACGGGTCATAGTGTCGTTTGTATGGCCAAATACCATCTTGGATTACACGGTGTGTATATCTTACCCGGATACACCATGGTCGTTATACAGCGTATTTAGATAGAGGTGGTAAATGAAGCGGAGTAATTGGCGATTGTTCAAGCAGCTGATTGCGGTTGGCTTGATGCTCGTCTGTTCCGGTGTATCTGCCGACCTGCCTGGTGTTATCAACCAGGTACGCCCATCGGTCGTGGCGGTCGGCACGGTTCAACCCACCCGCAGCCCCAGGTCGGTTTTTTTGGGAACCGGTTTTGGTGTCGGGGGAGGGCGACATGTGATAACGAACATGCACGTGATCCCCGATAAAATTGATTTTCAAAGAAAGGAGTCCATCGCGGTTTTTTCCGGCCGCGGAAAAAATGCCAAAGTCCATACGGCTGAGCTGGTGGCCAGGGACGACGATCACGATCTGGCGCTTTTGGAAATCCAGGGGCAGCCGTTGACGGCACTCAAGATCGGAAATTCGGATGGCGTTCGAGAGGGAGAGGAGTATGCATTTACCGGATTTCCGATTGGAATGGTTCTCGGCCTCTATCCGGTGACCCACCGTGGAATCATTTCCGCGGTGACACCCATCGTTATTCCATCCACATCGGCCGACCGGTTGAGCGCCAGTCAAATACGGCGAATGCGTAATCCTTACACCGTATTTCAGCTCGATGCCATCGCCTACCCGGGAAACAGCGGAAGCCCACTGTATGACACGAACACTGGCCGGGTCGTCGGAGTGATCAACAGCGTTTTTGTCAAACAGACGAAGGAGACGGTTCTCTCTGCACCAAGCGGTATCTCCTACGCCATTCCAGCGCAATATGTCACACGCCTGCTGCAGAAGGCCGGCATATCAAAGTGAGTCCGCATGGTGTTAAAAGAACCAGGCAATAACAGACTAGCCCGCATCCATCTACCCAGGCGAACCGAAGATATGTCAATAATATATATAAAACAGCAAATTACGTTCATTTTACTCGTGCTGGTGAATTTACACTCTGTTCTATCCGGTTTTTGGAACGATTTGGCTGCGCATCTTGAGCGATCTTCCTTAAACCATAGCTACGGCTATGGTTTGGCAGACGATCACTCAACCTGCTTTGCCAAATCGCCCCAAAATTCCGGATCCTGGTGACGGATGCGGGCTAGTCGTTCGGCAGGTCAATAAGCGGTGCATGGTCTGGGATCAGTGCCGGCGCCAGCGAATCCCGCCCGGTCAACCCGATACTGAGGGCCGAATCCGCGGTCTGCCACTGACCTTTGAGTAGATTGCCGGGCTCATCTCCCCGGAAAAGGGAAAAGCTGTATTTTCCATAGTGGGGCAGTTTTCGTGCAAAACCTTCCGTGGCAGGAGTCGAGGCGATGTGCAACAGTCCGATCGCACTATCTCTATCGTTTGGATGCGGTGCCGTCAGCGCAAAACTGAGGTCATTGGTCGGGAACGATTGTTCATTGATTTGAAGCTCCCGCTCAGACAAGCTCACCTGCTGACTGTCCAGCTGTTCGAAAAACAGCGGAGCGAATCTGTTTTTCACGCCAAACAACAGAATTCCCCCCTGATCCGGCAGTGCTTCCAGCGTATCGTCCCATACAGTTCTGGACGCCCCCCAACGACCCGACCACATGGAAGCAATTGTTTGCAGGTTATGTTTTTCCTGGATAGAAGCGGCAGATGGCAGAACAAGGGTCACACTTGCAGCGCCGAACAGCTGGCTGAGAGAGCTGGGTGTCTCTCCGTCGGCCAATTGACGAAACAGATCGAAAAGCGGATCGATGGAGAGCCTGAGGGGGCGTTTCTGCATTGGGATGTCGAATCCAGTCGAGCGTTCATGCATGGGTAGCCGGTGGATTTCGAAACTCTTCTCTTCGCTCTGAATCACAATCGGGACATCAATCTCGAATAGTCGTCCCGGCTGGTCTTGACGCAACACACCACGCACATGGTAGCCCCGTTCGTCCCGGTAGACCTCAGTTTTAGAAATCTGCAGATCCGGCGCACCGGTGGAAGTGGTCCATTGCTCGAAAAAGGAGCCGAGATTCTGTTGGCTGGATGCCTCGAATGCACTTTTGAGGTCATTAAATCCCGCTATGCGATAAAGATTGTCGCGGTAAAAACGTCGCAATCCCTCGACAAAAGTCCGGTCTCCCAGTTTCAGCCTCAACATATGAAAAAACATCAGCGTTTTCCCGTAACCCACCGCCTGGCTCACATCACCGTGACGCCCGCTGAATTCAGTCAAAGGGAAATCGTTCTGATCGTGGACGAAATCGGCGTAGCGCTGCAGTGTGTCCCGCCGGTAGCCGGATCCTTCTCCGCTCTGTTCCTTTATCAGGTGGTCAGCCAGGTAAGATGTCAGCCCCTCGCTCCAGTTGCCGCCCTGATAATCCACATACACGCTGTTGCCCCACCAATTGTGAAGAATTTCATGGGGATAGGATGAGTTCAGTATAAACGGAAAACGCAGCACGCGCGGACCCAGCAGGGTGAAAGAGGGCATGCCGTAGCCGCTCTCCCAGAAGTTTTCCACCATGGCAAATTTTTTATAGGGATAAGTGCCGATAAGTTTTTGATAAAGCTCGACAAAAATGCCGGTGGCCTGCAGATAACGCTGGGCCAGTTTTTCATCTGACGTACGCAGGTACACTTGGGCGACGACGGGATCAGTGGTGTCTGTGTAAACCTGGTAACGGCCTGCGATCAGATAGATGTCGTCCTGAGGTGAACTCTCCTGCCAACCTCTTCCGTCAGTCAAGGGGGCACCCTGGCTGACCGAGCTCCAACCATCTGGTAACGAGACACGCATGGAGAAGCGCAGCATCCGGTTCTGGATGAACGGATACCAAAGGCTGGAAGCGTTCAAAAAAACACCCTTCTCGGATATGTGTCCGGGTGTACCTGCGGCACGACTGCCTGGTTGATTCCGACTGCCTGAATCGACAGGATGCTGAATCTGACCCGCGTATCCTATTTCGAGCACTGCTTGTGGCCGTTCAAAGGTGACACGATAAGCTTGCCCCGGGACACTGCCTGAGTAGTGACCTAAAAATTGGAGTTTTGCCCCTTCCGTGTTCAATTTCGGGTTGAGACCGGAATGCAGCAGAAAATCAAAAGAGGTGACAGCTTGCGGAAGTCTGATCTCGTCCCGGACCTCAATGCTGTTCTCGGCTGGATCTATTTTTACAGTTAGATCGTGATTGACCAGTGGCAGGCGTTCGGATGCCCAGAGTAAAAGAGGGAAAAGCATAAGCATCGGGAGGCTGATAGAATATCTGAACATTGCGGATACGCTCCTGGGGAATTATCCCAACCGTTGGTTGTCCCATCGCTTTCGGACAAAGCTTGCCAGCAGCAGTATGGAAAAATCAATGATGGAAAAAAGTAGATTTTTGCCGGTTATTACCCTCTCAACCACACTCTTTCTAACAGCCTGCAGTGCGCATGATCTGCCCCAAGGGGAGGCGGCCGGATTAACCCGCAGCTCATCGCAAGGGTCAGTTGCAGCACACAAAAAGATTTCGCACCCGGCAACGGGAGATCCTGCCGCAAAGCTCTCCGGCAACCCCGTCGTGCTCGACCTGACAAACAGGCAGGGATTGAATTCGATCATCCCCCGGCTGATGGAGGACCGTGTGGTATATGTGGGCGAAACCCACGATCAGTTTGGCCATCACCTCAATCAACTGGAGGTGATCCGGCAGCTGCATCATCGTAATCCGGCAATGGCCATCGGTATGGAGTTTTTTCAGCAGCCTTTCCAGTCGGTACTGGATGACTATATAGGTGGGCGTATCAGTGAAAAGGAGATGTTGCTTAAGACCGAATGGTATGACCGCTGGCGCTACGATTACCGACTCTATCGGCCGATAATGCGCTACGCCAGGGAGCACCGCATCCCGGTAATTGCTCTGAATGTCGCCAGGGAGCTGACCGATCGAGTATCGGAAGTTGGTGTCGCTGGTCTGAATGAAGCGGAGCGCATCCGAGTTCCGCAGGAGCTGGACAATAGCAATGAACGTTATCGTGAGCGGATTCGTGCCGTCTACCAGGCTCACCCGCATACCGGAAGCGGTGGTTTCGACCGCTTTTTAGAGGTGCAACTGACATGGGATGAGGGTATGGCCGAGCAGGTTGTACGCTATCTGCAGAAAAATGGCGATAAAAACATGGTTGTGCTCGCAGGTTCCGGCCACCTGATGTATGGCACCGGCATTCCCAGCCGGGTGCAGCGGCGTTTGCCGGTAAAATCCCACATCATATTGCCGGCGGAGAACATGACATTGAATCCGGATATTGCCGACTTCATTATCTATCCCGATCAGATTGAACTGCCTCCTGCCGGTTTGATGGGGGTGTTACTGGATCAGGGCGAAAGGGGTGTGCGTGTAAGTGGTTTGGTCCCGAAAAGTGCTGCCAAACAAGCCGGAGTGGAAGAGGGTGACTTCATTCTTTATCTGAACGGTGAAGCGGTCAGCAGCACGGCGGATATAAAGATAGGGATGCTGGACAAGTCGCCCGGCGATAGAGTCAAACTGCAAATCTTGCGGGAAAGCATGGTTTGGGGCGAAAAGATTTTGCAATTCGATTTTAACTTGGTCGGTGAGTAGCCGGAAACTGTTTAGTGAAATGCGTATCTCACTGGCAAATGCAGAACCGTTTCTGGAATTGAAATGCTCCGGTGCGTGAAATTGTGTACGTGGAGACTGGCCGTGAATCGATCAGATGGTTCCTTAAAGTCAAACCTCCGCCGGATAATGATCATGCAGCATTTCCAGAAACATAGTTGCCTGCGGTGAGAGATATTTACCGCGCCTCAGCACTATGCCGTAGGTGCGTTTCGGGAAATACTTTTCCAATGAAAATTTGACCAGATTTTCATTGCCTGTAAGACAGACATCCGTGACGATAGAAAGGCCCATACCCAATGCCACGTATTTCTTGATGACTTCCCAGCCACCAGCCTCCATGCTGCATCTGAGCGTAAGGTCATGCTGCCGGAAGACCATATCGACGAGCCGCCAGGTGGCTAGATTTGGAGGAGGGAGGATGAGTGGATAGGGACTGATCTCTTCCAGGAGTACCCGTTTCTTTACCGCCAGTGGGTGATCGGTCGGAACGATAAGCGCGGGCGCGTAGGTGACCAAAGGCTGATAGATAATATCGTCGGGGATGTCGGGCAAGGGGCCGACCGCGAAATCCGCCTCATCCGCCCGCAACCGCGAAAGTCCATCCCTGCCTCCGGTAACATTCAACAACTTTATCTGGATTTTCGGATATTTTCGGGTGAACTTCTTCAGTGGTTGCGGAAGCAGGTAGAGGATCGTCGATTCACCAGCGGCAATATTGAGTTCACCAGACTCCAGCACGCCCTGCTGAGCTGAGAAGGTCTCATGCAGTTTATCCATTCCCTCAACCAAAGGCATAGCCAACTTCAGCAAAATCTCCCCTTCCGGCGTCAAACGGATCTTAGGGCCACGACGCTCGAAAAGTGTCGACTCCAACTCCCGCTCAAGCGCCTGTATCTGTAGTGAAACCGTGGGCTGACTGAGAAAAATTTGCTCTGCCGCTTCGCTGATACTGCCGGTTCTGGCTGCGTGGCAAAACGCCCGCAGCTGTTTCAAACGGTTCTGTTTGTAATACATGGGCGTGGGTGAGGCCATAGTTGTCATTCAATCCAAGTTGGTAGGACGATTCAACCAGGAGCTGCATAAACGGAAAACAGATATCCAAAATGAGTACCACAAGTCTGTCTGGTTAACCCGTCTATCTATAAGGGAATACCCGTGAGTGCCTGTTTTAATTAGACTATAGAGAAGTATTGTATATTTTAATATTAAGAATTGAAATAATTGAAATGCTAAATGCAACGAGTCTGAATTAGACTTTCTGTATATATCGAATTATCACTTGCTAATAAAGTGATTGAAGAGTCTGTTTTTTACAATAACGAAGCGGTGTATAGGTAAACGACTCAAAAGAAGGCAGATGCGTTTGAGCTCACTGTTTCGGTCGTATTTAAGACTCTTAATGAATATTTTCAAGCCCAATTTTGGCTGATGGACTGATGTGTAGACGCTAAATACCTGATCAATAATCCGAGTTCGGTACTATTTGGTAATAGCTTTGTATTATTCAGGTATTAAATTAGAAAAATATTAACTGTTCTTAATCGGAAGCTGTTTCGACAGGTGGGGGCTCCGAGACCATGGCTTATCTTGATATTGCGAGCGCCGCACTATTTATGCTGTGCCTGGGTATCGTTTTAGCAGCCATTCTAACGCTGGCCAACCGCAAGCTCTACGTTTATGAGGATCCCCGAATCGACGAAGTCGAGGAGATGCTTCCGCATGCCAACTGTGGGGCCTGTGGTAAACCGGGCTGCAGACCCTTCGCGGAAGCATTGGTCAAGGGGGAACTCGACCCTGCGCAGTGCACCCCAAATTCCCGGGATATGACGGAAGAGATCGCCGGTTATCTGGGTGTGGAACTGGGTGACCACACCAAGCGTGTGTCGCGACTGGCCTGCGCGGGGAGTTCACTCGTAGCCTACTTCCGGGCCGAGTATTCGGGAATGAAATCCTGCCGGGCCGCAGCACTCGTCTCGGGAGGCGGTAAGGGTTGCACCTGGGGCTGCCTTGGCCTGGGTGATTGCGAAAAAGTGTGTGAGTTCGATGCCATACAGATGAACAAGCATGGACTGCCTGTCGTTGATGAAGAGAGATGTGTGGCCTGTAACGATTGCGTTGAGGTGTGTCCAAAAGATCTGTTTTCGATCCAACCTGTCACCCACAACTTGTGGGTGGCATGCAAGAGCCTTTCCGAGGGTGATGAGGCTGAGCATGAGTGCGAGGTTGCCTGTACTGGCTGCGGTCGCTGTGTAGTCGACGCGCCCGAGGGGCTTATCGCAATAAAGGATTATCTTGCGGTGATTGACTATTCAAAGAACGAGCTTGCATCCACAGTGGCGATAGAACGGTGTCCAACCGGAGCCATCGTGTGGATGCAGGACAGAAAGACACTCAAGGGTGCCGGCGCGAAGAAGATTCTGCGGATGGAACCCTTGCCGAGAGGATGACTGCCGGAAAATCCGGGTGATCCATCGGAGAAGGTCTGGGATTTGAGGGCCTACCGTTTCGACGGCAGACTTTAGCTAACGGGTAACGAGAGAGTTTTAGTCATGATGAAGAAGCAGCCGGACAGAAAATTCAAATATCCTGGTATCCGCATGTCCACGGACGGCAATGGCGCCGTGATCATGTGTGAACGCGAGGCGAGTGATGCTGCCGGCGCCTACCCGATCACCCCATCCACCCAGATGGGAGAATATTGGGCGGAAGAGACTGCGAAAGGACACATCAACATCTCTGGCCGACCACTGATATTCATTGAGCCTGAAGGTGAGCACGCCGCAGCCAGTGTGACCGCGGGCATGGCCATGTCGGGACTGCGTGCAACCAACTTCTCCTCAGGTCAGGGCATAGTCTATATGCACGAATCACTGTACGGTGCCGTGGGCAAGCGGCTTCCTTACATCCTGAATATAGGCTGCCGTGCCATCACCAAGACCAGTCTCAATGTACATGCCGCACACGATGACTATTTCGCCGTTGACGATGTTGGTTTCTTTCAGGTACTGGGGAACAGTGCTCAGCAGGCGGCAGATCTGAATGTGATCTCCCGCAAGATTGCGGAGCTCTCCCTCACGCCTGGCGCGGTGGGGCAGGATGGCTTCCTGACCACTCATGTGATCGAGTCTGTGGACGTGCCTGAGCGCGAACTGATTGCGGAGTACCTGGGGAAGCCCGAAGATCAGATTGAGTGTCCTACGCCAGCACAAAGGATGCTTTATGGTAAAAAGCGCCGGCGCGTCCCGTTGGTATGGGATGTGGACAATCCCGTCACCTCCGGCTGTGTACAGAACCAGGATGGCTACATGCAGGCTGTAGCTGCCCAGCGTCCGTTCTTTTTCGAGCACATTCCGGCCATCGCCGACCAGTGCATGGATGAGTATTACGAACTTACAGGGCGTCGTTACAATCGAGTCATGACTTACCGTGCAGAGGATGCTGAATATCTGATCGTCGGCATGGGCAGCATGCTGGTTCAGGCCGAAGCGGTGGCCGATTACCTGCGCGATACGCGCAAGCTTAAAGTGGGTGTGGTGAACGTCGTCATGTGGCGTCCCTTTCCGGGCGCTCTGCTCAGCGGTATTCTGCGCGGGCGCAAAGGCGTGGCTGTATTGGAGCGCACGGACCAGCCTTTGGCCGAGGATCTGCCGATCATGCGCGAGACCAGGGCTGCCATCGCGAAATGCATTGAAAACGGGCTCTCTGGAAGAAGGGAGGATATACCCCATCCCGCTTATCCGGTTTACGGCAAACCGCAAAGCGACCTGTCACCTTTATACTCCGGAGCCTACGGTCTTGGCAGTCGCGATCTCCAGCCGGAAGCGCTGATCGCCGCAATCGAGAATATGCTTCCTGACGGGAAGAGGAAAAAGTTTTTCTATCTTTCTATCGATTTCATCCGGGATATGGCGTTTTCGCCCAAGCAGGAGATTCACCAGCAGAATATTCTCGGCCTGTATCCGGCGGTAAGAGATTATGCAATTCGTGGCAGCGAGAATCCGAATCTCATGCCGAAAGGGGCGATTACCGTGCGCATGCACTCTGTCGGTGGCTGGGGTGCTATCACCACAGGCAAGAACCTGGCCATGACCCTGTTTGATCTTCTCGGATACGAGGTGAAGGCCAATCCGAAATACGGATCAGAGAAGAAAGGCCAGCCGACGACCTATTATCTGTCAGCGGCACCCGAGACGATTCGAATGAACTGCGAGTACCATTTTGTTGATGCAGTTCTCTCCCCGGATCCAAATGTATTCGGCCACTCCAACCCCCTGTTCGGACTGATCAAGGGCGGTGTATTCATCATCCAGAGTGAGCTGGAGACACCGGAGGCTGTCTGGAAGACCATTCCCCCCCAGTCTCAGAAATTTATCATCGACAATCAAATCCGGATTTTTTATCTGGATGGTTTCAAAATCGCACGCGCCGAGGCGACGGATCTCGAGTTGCAGATCCGGATGCAGGGGGCGGCATTTCAGGGAGCTTTCTTCGCCGCTTCGCCGGTGATGAAAGCGGCCGGTTTTACCGAAGAGAAGCTGTTCTCGGCTATACATGAACAGTTGCAGGAAAAATTCGGCGGCAAGGGCGCACGTGTTGTCGAGGACAATCTGCGGGTGATTCGTCGCGGCTTCGATGAGATCGTGGAGATAACCGAGAAAAGCGTGCTTTCAGCCGCCGAGGGCGTAGGTATTCGTAAAGAGTCGGCAATGCCAATCATGCTCAAGCGGTTGCCGGCTGGTAATGATCCGAAGACGGATGTGCAGGCGTTCTGGGAACGAACCGGTAATTTTTATCAATCCGGCAAGGGCGAGCAGAACCTGGCGGATCCATTTATGGCGCTGAGTCTTATTCCCGCCAGCACCGGTGTGTACCGGGACATGACCATGATCCGGTTTGAGTATCCGGTTTGGGTGCCGGAGAAATGTACGGCCTGCAGCGACTGTTTTACCATCTGTCCGGACAGTGCAATTCCGGGTCTGGTCAACTCTGTCGGGGAGGTATTCGAGACCAACATCAAGCGGATCGAGAGCAAGGGGCGCCAGGTGAAGTATCTGCGCAAGGCTGTGCGAACCACCGAGAAGAAGCTGCGCGAAGCGGCGGAAACCGCAGAGGATGCGATTCTCGATACGCGTCCTCTTCTGCTGCAGGCCATCGGCGATACCATTGATGAGTATGAGCTTGCGGCCGGGGAGAAGCCTCAGTTGGCGCAGGAGTTCGATTGGTTTATGGATGCCATGGGCGAGTTCAAGTTCAACCTGGTCGCACCCTACTACCAAAACAGGGAGAAGAAAGCCAAGGGCAGCGGTGGACTTTTTTCCATCACCATCAACCCCTATACCTGTAAGGGTTGTATGGAGTGCGTTGCAGTTTGCGATGACGGTGCGCTGGTGATAGAGAAGCAGACGCCCGCGGCCATTCAGACGTTGCGAAAAGACTGGGCCTATTGGCTGGATCTGCCCACCACCTCTCCGGATTTCATTCGCATCGATGACATGGACGAGAAGATCGGTGCGCTGGAGACCATGCTGCTGGACAAGAAGACGTATTGGTCAATGGACTCAGGTGATGGCGCCTGCAACGGTTGCGGTGAAAAAACCTCCCTGCATCTGTTCACGGCCACGGTGACGGCGTTGCTACAACCACGTATTAAGCAGCACCTGGAGAAGGTCACCGATCTCATCGAGCGTCTGGAACGGCATATCCGGTTGAAACTCGTCGAGACCATGGACATTGCCGATGTGGCGGCGGTGGAAAAGGCTGTGGAGGAGAACAAGGACCTCACCCTGACGCTATCCAGTCTCTCGGGAGCACTGGATCATGGTACGGCGGGAACCCCGCTCGATGCGAACTGGTTAAAATGGGTCACCAGGCTGTTGGATAGCCTGAAGAGATTGAAGTGGCGATATACCGAAGGAACCACGAAACGCGGCCGTGCCAGTCTGGGATTTATAAACGCCACGGGCTGCACTTCCGTATACGGCTCCACATTCCCTTATAATCCTTATCCGTTCCCCTGGACCAGCCACCTGTTCCAGGATGCACCGTCGGTTTCAATGGGTATTTTTGAGGGGCATATGGCAAAGATGGCCGAAGGCTTCAAGGCCATCCGCATGGCGGAGATGGAACTCGGAGGCAAACATGACATTGCCGAGATGGAAGAGGAACTTGCATACTTCAAATGGGATAAGTTTACCGAAGAGGAGTTCCGGCTCTGTCCGCCGGTCGTGGCTGTCGGAGGCGACGGGGCCATGTACGACATAGGTTTCCAGAATCTCTCCCGGGCTCTGGCTTCCGGAATGCCGGTTAAAGTGTTCGTTGTCGACACTCAGGTCTATTCAAATACCGGCGGCCAGGCCTGTACCTCAGGCTTCATCGGTCAAGTCTCCGATATGGCACCGCATGGAAAGGCAAGGCGCGGTAAAGAGGAGACACGCAAGGAGATGGCGCTGATCAGCATGGCCCATCGAACCACGTTCACGGTCAACGGTGCACCGAGTCATTACACTCATCTCATTGAGAGTTTTATCGACGGACTCAATTCAAGGCGCCCGGCCTTGTGGAATATCTATGCACCCTGCCCGCCGGAGCATGCAATAGCGGACAATGCATCTGAAATGCAAAGCAAACTGGCTGTGGAATCCAGGGCCTATCCACTGATGGTATTCGATCCGGATGCGGGCAGTACCTGGGAAGAGTGCCTGTCATTGGAAGGTAATCCGGCCATGGATGAGGATTGGCCAACCTACAAGCTTGAATTCTTGGATGAGGAAGGCAACAAGGACGCCATGGAGTTGCCCATGACCTTTGCCGACTTTACGCTTACCGAAGGGAGGTTCCGTAAGAACTTCCGTATGGCACCGCGGGACGCCTGGAATGAGAATATGGTGCCGATAGCAGAATTTCTTGACATGGATGAGGAAGAGCGCGAAGACAAGTTTCCCTTTGTGTGGGGGGTGGACAAGAAGAACCATCTGATGCGCGTTATCTGTTCCGCGGAACTGGTGGCTTCGACAGAGGAACGGAGACATCACTGGCGAACGCTGAAAGGGCTGGCGGGCCTGCTCGATAAAGTGGATCCTGAAGCGATCGCCAACCGGGTGCGTGCAGAGACGGCCGGGAAGCTGGCTACAGGCCTCTTTGCCATGTTGGGTGGAGGTGCCGGCGGACCGGAGCTGGCTGCGGTGTTGGGCGCTGCCCCGGCGGCTGGGGCAGCCGCAGTGCCGGCCACCGCTACGGCCGGGGCGGAAGCTTTCGAGCCGGTGTGGATCGAACAGCCGCTATGCACAACCTGCGACGAATGCATGAACATCAATCCGAAGATCTTTGCCTACAACGGCGACAACAAGGCTGCTGTAATCAATCCCAAGGGCGGTCCCTATAAGGATATAGTGCGCTCCGCGGAGAAGTGTCCCGCAGGTTGTATTCATCCGGGAACACCCTGGGATGCAAGCGAGAAAGGAGTCGACAAGCTGATCCAGCGGGCTGAGAAGTATCAGTAAGCCTAGATTGATGTGAACAAGAGTGAGGTAAGGTGCTATGGGTCTGATGCAGCTGTTTCGTTTCGGGAAGGCGACCTTTTCTCATGGCGTTCATCCGCCGGAGTATAAAGAGCCGACGAACAGTACTAATATCCGTAGGCTGCCCTTTGCTCCCGAAATGATCCTGCCGCTTTCCCAGCATTTCGGTAAACCATCTCTCCCAATCGTTCATGAGGGTCAGGAGGTGGTTCGCGGGGAACCCATTGCAGATGCGGACGGATTCATGTCTGTGCCTCTGCACTCGCCAGCCACCGGTGTGATCAAAAAGATCGGGTTGATGCCGACCGCCCGGGGACCCAGGGCAGAGGCGATACAGCTTGAGCTCTATTCGGGTGCCAGTCAGCACATATTGTACGATGCGCCGCAGAATATCGGTGATATGTCGCCGACAGAGATCATCAGGGCCGTGCAGAACACGGGTATGGTGGGTCTGGGCGGAGCCAGCTTCCCCACTCATGTCAAGATGACACTACCCGAGGGCCAGAAAGTCGATACCCTTTTGGTGAACGGCTGCGAGTGCGAACCCTATCTCACCACCGATCATCGGGTCATGCTGGAGCATTCCATGAACCTGTTCGCGGGGATTCGCATCGCAATGAAAGCGGTGGGGGCCGAACGGGCCATTATAGGGATCGAGGACAACAAGCCGGATGCCATTGCAAGGCTCAGGAATGCCTGTTCAGGCGACGATGCAATGAGTGTCGGAGTGATGAAGACCAAGTACCCCCAGGGTGCAGAGAAGATGATGATAAAGGCTCTGTTGAATCGGGAGGTGCCCAGCGGTGGCTTTCCGTCTGCCGTAGGTGTAGGCGTCTACAATGTAGCCACGCTTGCTCAGCTGGGGGCACTGCTGCCCCAAAGTCAGGGCTTGATCGAGCGTGTGGTGACCATCACCGGACCTGGAATCGAACGTCCGGGAAACTACATGGTGGCGCTGGGTACGCCCCTGCGTTTTGTATTGGAGCAGCTAGGCTTCCGGGGCCATGCCGGACAGCTGATCATGGGTGGACCCATGATGGGTGTTTCGGTGGCCTCTCTTGATGTCCCCGTAACCAAGGGCGTATCGGGAATCCTGGTACTTACAGAGGAAGCGAAATCTTCTCAGATACCGAAAAAGACCTGGCCCTGCATAAAATGCGCGAATTGTGTGCGGGCCTGTCCCATTCACCTCAATCCGGCTGAACTGGGCATGCTTGCGAGTAAGCGCCAATACGAGACCATGGAGAGGAATTTTCATCTTAACGACTGCTTTGAGTGCGGTTGCTGCAGTTATGTTTGTCCTTCTGCAATACCGCTGGTGCAGTATTTCCGCATCGCCAAGGCCATCAATCGGGAAAACAGAGAGGAAGCGGCGTAAATCCATGGCAGAGAAGGCACCGATGATTGAACTGCGCACGTCACCTCATGTCCGTGGCGCTCCGAGCGTGGATCAGATTATGCGCAATGTGGTCTACACCTTGCTTCCTGTGTGTGCGTTTTCGGTATACCAGTTTGGCATAAGTGCATTTGCGCTGATCCTGGTTGCGGTCCTGTCTTGCATTGGAACGGAACATCTTTTCTGCCGTCTCTCCGACAAACCAACAACGGTCGGGGACTTCAGCGCGGTAATCACCGGCATACTGCTTGCGCTCACGCTGCCTCCGGGATTTCCCCTGTGGATGGCGGCATTAGCCGGGTTTGTGGGTATTGCTCTGGCGAAAGTCATGTTCGGCGGCATTGGTTTTAACGTATTCAATCCCGCTTTGGTGGGCAGAGCCTTTGTGCAGGCGGCATTCCCGGTGGCTATTACCACCTGGACGCCGGCATTCGCTCCGGGACGGTTCACAGAATTTATTCCATCCACCTGGACATTTCCTTTCGCCGAGCCTGTTCCTGTGGCGCAATGGATCAAGGATATTGCGGTGGATGGATTTACCGGGGCAACACCGCTGGCGTTGGAGAAATTCGGCAACGCGGGTGTCAGCCATGTCCATACGAATACGGCAGATCTATTCATGGGGATGACCGCGGGTTCTGCCGGTGAGACTTCCGCTTTGCTGATTCTGATCTGCGGTTCCTATCTTGCCGTGCGCAGGATGATGGATTGGCGCATACCCGCTGCCATGATCACGGGTGCATTCGTTACCGCCGGGCTTTTTTTTACGATCGATCCGGATGCCTATCCTGCACCGTTGTTCATGTTGTTTTCCGGCGGTCTCATGCTGGGCGCAATGTTCATGGCATCGGACATGGTAGCATCGCCGGTAACGCCGGCAGGGGTGTGGGTTTATGGCATCCTCATCGGCGTACTGACCGTGATCATCCGTTTATTTGGAGGTTTACCGGAAGGCGTCATGTACGCCATCCTGTTCGGCAATGCTGCATCTCCGCTTATCAGTGCGGTGACCCAGCCCAGGGTCTACGGCACCCGCAGAAAGAAAAAGGCCGAATCATGACAATGGAGGTTAAATCCCCGGTTCCACCCATGCCTTCAAGCATGGCAATGATCCGCGTGCTCGCCCTTATTGCCTTGTTTGCCGGACTTTCGGTGGTGCTCGTAGTCCATTTTACCGATCCTGTTATCAGGGAGAAAGAGCTCCAGGCACTGGAACAGGCGGTGTTTAAGGTGATACCTGGAGTCGAGCCGGAGAGTGCGGTACGCATCAGCTATTCCCTGAATGCCAAAGGCCTGGTAAGACTGGAAGATGATGCGGCTGGCGCTGCCAATCTTTTCGCCGTGTTCGACGGGTCAGGCAAGCTGGCCGGGATAGCCTTGCAGGGTGCCGCTCAGGGTTATCAGGACGTTGTACGCACCCTATACGGATACGATCCGGAGTGTGAATGCATCATTGGTCTCACCATCATGAAGAGCACGGATACGCCGGGTATGGGTGATAAACACACTGTCGAAGCAAACCATGCGTTTATGGACAATTTCAGGCATCTGTCCGTCAAGTTGACCGCAGATAAAGGCAGCGTGGCTCATCCTGTCGAGACAGTGAAGCATGGAACCAAGACGGAAGAGTGGCAGGTGGACGCCATTTCAGGTGCCACAATCACCTCCAGGGCGATTGGCAAAGGGTTGCGGCAGAGCACCGGTGAGTTGTTGCCCCTGATCGCACGGCATCTGCAGGAGATCAGCAAGATCCCGCGGAACAAGGAAAAATCCGGGACCGAGGTAAAAAAACGATGACCTACCAGCCAAGAAAACAAAAGCCCATAACCCCAGATACCTTCCTGCGCGGAATATGGCGGGAAAATCCGGTATTTGTCATGTTGCTGGGTCTGTGTCCTACGCTGGCCGTCACTAACAGCACTATCAATGCGATTGGCATGGGTCTGGCCACAACCTTTGTTCTTCTTGGCTCAAGCCTGCTGGTCTCCCTGCTGCGTAATCTCATCCCAAAACAGGTTCGGATTGCATCCTATATCGTTATCATCGCCACTTTCGTTACCATCGTGGATTACGCAATCCATGCTCTCAGTCTGGAGCTTTATAATGCACTGGGCGCATTTATCCAGCTGATCGTTGCCAACTGCGTCATTCTCGGACGAGCCGAGAGCTATGCCTCCAAGAACCGGATCACCAAATCTCTGGTCAATGCTCTTGGCATGGGCGTCGGTTTCACTTTCGCGTTGTTGTGTCTGGGTTCGGTGCGGGAGATACTGGGCAGTGGTACTCTGTTGGGTTTTCCACTGTTTGGCGATAGCTTCCAGCCGTGGGTGGTCATGATTCTGCCACCCGGAGGATTCTTCGTTACCGGTGCCTGGCTGTTACTTTTCTCCTGGTTGCAGGAACGCAGGCAGCGCAAGGCGGCGAAAGAGGAGGAGGCGATTCATGCACCCGGGTGATCTAAGCTTCATATTTCTCAACGCATTCATAATCAATAACTTTGTGCTTGCATATTTTTTGGGCTTGTGTCCGTTTCTCGGCGTGTCCGGGAAACTGGATACCGCCTGGAACATGGGCCTGGCAACCACGTTTGTGATGTTTGTCAGTTCGGTATGCGCTTATGGGATCAACCTGCTTCTGGTGAAGTATGACCTGGTGTTCCTGCGCCTGATCTGCTATATCGCCGTCATTGCCTCCGCCGTCCAGTTGGTGGAAATGATGGTGAAAAAGTTCAGTCCGACCCTGTTCCGGGCACTGGGCATTTTCCTGCCGTTGATTACAACCAACTGTGCGATCCTTGGACTGGCGCTGTTCCAGACCTTCAAGGAGTACAGCTTTCTCCAGAGCATTGTCTATAGCATCGGTGCCGGTGCGGGATTCACACTGGCTCTGATGCTTATGGCCGGATTAAGAACGAGGATGGATCTCGCGGATGTCCCAGCCATCAGCCGGGGAGCAGCGTTAAGTTTCATGCTCGCAGGTATGCTGTCGCTCACTTTTATGGGTTTTGCAGGGCTCGGAGGTCACTGATGATCGGCACCTCTCTCCTGGCTGTGGTTATCATCCTGATTGTGATGTTGGTTTGGGTGCTGGTTCAGCACCTGGCACGGCGGTTCGCTGTCAGGCATCCCGAGTTGGGTCCCTATCCTGAAGGGTCCAGCGGTTGTGGGAGTTGCGCAAATAACAGTTGCAGCAGGAAGAAAAATGAAGGCTAGAAACCTACCCGGCTCCGACAGTTCCCACATGAGTTTGCCTGATTTCTGTCATTCAGGTTATGGTTTTGAGGTTAAACAGTTATGAGTGACGAATTCTTTATCCAACCCAAGACATACGACACAAGCACCGCTTACAGGGCATCGGTCCTGTCCAATGATCGTATGACTCCGGAAGTCGCCCATGAGGTCCGCCAGATCATTCTGCGCGTACCCTCCGCCTCCTTCATTTATGTGGAGGGTCAAAGCATCGGGGTGCTGGCGCCACCGCCGTATGACTTCGGCAGCGATCACTACATGCGCTTATACTCCATAGCCAGTACACGCAGCGGAGAGAATGGAAAAGGCGCGGAGATAGCCATCTGCGTCCGTCGTTGTTTTTATATTGATGAGGTCAGTGGGGAGCGCTATCCCGGCAAATGCTCCAACTATCTTTGTGATGTCAGGGTCGGCGACCAAGTCCGCATTACAGGGCCTTACGGCCGCCACTTCATCGTGCCCCGGGACAATACTTCAAATCTGGTGATGGTGGGAACCGGTACCGGCATCGCACCTTTCAGGGCCTTCCTGAAACATATTTTCGAGGAAGAAGCGGAATGGAAAGGCAAAGTAAGGTTGTTTTATGGTGCCCAGACCGGACTTGATTTGCTCTACATGAACGATTTGAACAATGACATCGGACACTATTATGACATGGCAACCTTCAAGGCATTCGAGGCATTGAGCTCCCGCCCGGCATTCGATGATCCCTCTGCGCTAGGTAACAAGATCGAGGAGAATGCTGCAGAAGTTTGGGAGTTGATACAGGATCCAAAGACTTATGTCTATGTGGCTGGGTTGAGGAAGTCATCAGAAGCCCTGGATACCGCATTGTCCCATATCGCGGGATCCAAAGAGGCCTGGATGCGCAGAAAACGGGAAATTTATTTTGACGATCGTTGGGCGGAGCATCTGTACGATTAGGATACTGAATCTGGAATTTACGGAAATAATCAGCATGAAAACACCAAAACGAGTTCACTACTTCGGCAAGACCAAATCCGAAGGCAACAAAGAGATGAAGAGTCTGCTCGGAGGCAAGGGGGCCAATCTGGCCGAGATGACCTCCATCGGGCTTCCGGTGCCGCCGGGATTCACTATCGACACCAAATCCTGCGCCGACTACAACGAATTGGGAGGCGTGCTGCCGGAAGGTCTCATGGATGAGGTTAAAGAGAACATGGGCATAGTCGAACAGGAGATTGGCAAGCGGTTTGGATCGGAGAGCGATCCGTTGCTGGTGTCCGTACGCAGCGGGGCGGCGGTCAGCATGCCTGGAATGATGGACACCGTGCTGAATCTGGGACTGACGGACAAGGCTGTGGAAGGACTCGCGCGGATCTCCGGCAACCGGCGTTTTGCACTGGATGCCTATCGACGCCTGATCAATATGTTCGGCGATGTGGTAATGGGTGTTCCGCATGAGAAGTTCGAAACAGAGTTCGATCGAATCAAAGCCGAATTCAGCGTGACCCTGGACACGGAACTGAATGAATCCGGCCTGGAAAAACTCATTGAGGCATACAAGACGGTCTACCGGGATGGTACCGGGGAGGATTTCCCGCAGGATCCCTATCTACAGCTTGAGAAATCCATCGAGGCGGTTTTCAAAAGCTGGAATATCCCGCGTGCAGTCCGCTACCGTCAGATCAACGAGATCACCGGACTGTTGGGTACTGCAGTCAATGTTCAGACCATGGTCTTCGGCAACATGGGCGAGGATTCCGGGACAGGTGTTGCCTTCACCCGTGATCCATCCACCGGCCAGAACGAGTTCTATGGAGAATTTCTGGTCAATGCTCAGGGAGAGGACGTGGTCGCCGGTATTCGCACACCGCAGCCGGTATCTGAGATGGTCAATTGGCGCCCCGAAATTTACGAGCAGCTTATTGAGATCAAGAGCATCCTGGAAAATCACTACCGGGAAATGGAGGATATCGAATACACCATAGAGCGGGGTACACTTTTTCTGCTGCAGACGCGCACCGGTAAGCGCACTGGTCCGGCGGCCGTCAAGATCGCTGTGGATATGGTCATGGAGGGGCGCATCACCGAGAGGGAGGCGTTGTTGCGTGTTCCCGCAAATGACCTGAACCAGTTGCTGCTGCCCACCTTTGATCCATACGCTAAGCGTGACACCTTGACCAGAGGACTGCCGGCGTCTCCGGGCGCTGCATCGGGAAAGCTCTCCTTTACCGCCGAAGATGCGGTGGACCGCGCACATGCCGGTGAAGCGGTGCTGCTGGTGCGCAAAGAGACCAGCCCGGAGGATGTGAGCGGCATGCACATAGCCGAGGGTATTCTGACATCGACCGGAGGCATGACCAGTCACGCAGCGGTGGTGGCAAGAGGTTGGGGTAAATGCTGTGTTGCGGGGGCCGGCGAGATTCAGATCGATGAGGTGAATCGGATTATTTCCGTCGGCGGCAGAACCTTTGGCGAGCAGGATGTAATCAGTATCGACGGATCCACCGGCGAGGTGATGGCCGGTGAGGTGCGAAAACAGCAGCCGAAACTCTCTGCGGAATTCGTTTCGTTGATGGGTTGGGCTGATCAGCACCGGACCCTGCAGGTGCGGACCAATGCGGATACTCCGGAGGATGCCTCCCGGGCGCGGGAATATGGCGCGGAGGGCATAGGGTTGTGCCGTACCGAGCATATGTTCTTCGAAGGTGAACGCATCATCCGGATGCGGGAGATGATTCTGGCAGAGACGGAACAGGCGCGCCGCATCGCGCTTGATAAACTGCTTCCCACACAGAGGGAGGATTTCAAGGGAATCCTGACCGCTATGCAGGGTTTGCCTGTGACCATACGCCTGCTTGATCCTCCGTTGCACGAATTCCTGCCACAGGATGATCAGCAGCAGGCAGAGCTGGCTGAACGGCTTGGCGTGTCGCCGGAAAAGATCAGGGAGCGGGTCACCAAGTTGCACGAAGCCAATCCCATGCTGGGCCACCGCGGCTGCCGTTTGTCTATCACCTATCCCGAGATACTGGAGATGCAGGTTACTGCGATCACCCAGGCCACCATTGAGTGCCGCACAGCGCGGATCGATGCCAGACCGGAAATCATGATTCCGCTTGTCGGAATAGACAAGGAGCTGGATCTGCTCAGGAAGAGGGTGGAAAGCACGATTGCCGCTACAGCAAAAGAGAAGGGCTATACGGAAATATTGGATATTCCGGTAGGCACAATGATTGAAGTCCCCAGGGCGGCACTGACTGCGGAGAGTATCGCAGAGCATGCGGATTTCTTCAGTTTTGGCACCAATGACCTTACGCAGATGACTTTTGGCTACAGCCGGGATGATGTGAACACTTTCCTGCCAGATTACATAAAACAGGAGATACTGGAAAAGGATCCGTTCCAGTCACTGGATACTTCGGGTGTTGGCCGTTTGGTAGAGATGGCTGTTGCCGGGGGGCGTGGGATAAACGAAAAGATGAAAATGGGTATCTGCGGTGAGCATGGTGGTGACCCAGCCTCTATCGAATTCTGTCAAAGGGTGGGCTTGAACTATGTATCCTGTTCACCGTTCAGGATTCCGATTGCTCGCCTCGGTGCAGCTCAGGCAGCGATAAAATAACCCATGTTGAATCCTCTGCTCTCCTTTATTTCGGGGAGCAAAGGATTCACAACCCGGATGTTGCACCAAAGCCTGCTCTCACCTTCATCGCCGGTTTAGGCTCACGCTTCGCTCTACCGATAACGCTTTTTTCTCCAGAATCTCCGGGATAGGTGGTTAAATGCTGATCACCGGCAGCTTCTATTGATTTTTTCATCCAAAACGTACAACCTACGGGGCGGGGAGTACGGAGGGGATTTCCCGCAAGCGCGTAACTGATCAAAAGCGGATTACAGGGCGCCCGGAAGAATAACTTAAATAGCTAGATCCGATAAATGAATAAAACCAGGAAATTCAATTGATTCATGACAGACTGGAGATGCTCTGTTCCTGTTCAGAATCATATAATTTTCTTAACTCCGTCATCCCGGCACAGGCCGGATCCACAACCACCAGCGGTGGTCGCTTCCCTGGATACCGGCCTGTGCCGGAATGACAAATAGAATAATTGAACAGGAAAATCAGTTTTAATTTAACACTATTGAAGTAAGCCTGACCGAAAGGGTCTAGATGGGCAGCTGGGCGCGCACTGCCCGCCCTGAAAGTGAAATTGCGACCGTTGTTTAAAACAATTAACGAATCCGTAGACGGATCGGACTGGGGTAATAGGTTGACCCTGTAATAGAGGCTTGTGAGATATAGATTCACTTGGAGTGATTGAGCATGTCCATGAAAATTGGAATACCCAAAGAAGTCCATGATGCAGAGTGCCGTGTGGCAGCTACTCCGGAGACCGCAGAGCAGTTGATAAAGCTCGGCTATACGGTCGCCATCGAAACTGGTGCTGGTGACAAAGCACACTTTTCGGATGAGGCCTATCGCGAGGCCGGTGTTGAAATCTCCAACGATGTTAAGGCCCTTTGGGCGGAATCTGACATCATCATGAAAGTGCGGGGGCCCGAGGAGCATCCGGACCTCGGAGTGCACGAAGCAGATCTGTTGCATGAAGGCGGCCATCTCATCAGCTTTATCTGGCCGGCTCAGAATGAAGAACTGATGCAGCGGTTGAAGGCGCGAAATGCCACCGTGATGGCGATGGACAGCGTGCCGCGTATATCACGTGCACAAAAAGCCGACGCACTCAGCTCCATGGCAAATATTGCAGGTTATCGTGCGGTAATCGAGGCTGCCGGTCAGTTTGGTCGCTTCTTCACCGGACAGATTACAGCCGCGGGGAAGGTGCCACCCGCCAAGATCATGATAATCGGTGCCGGTGTGGCTGGTCTCGCAGCGCTGGGCACGGCTGGTTCCATGGGGGCGATAGTTCGCGCATTTGACACCAGGCCCGAAGTGAAGGAGCAGGTGGAAAGTATGGGTGCCGAATTCCTGGAACTCGATTACAAGGAGGAGGAGGACGGTGCAGGCGAGGGAGGTTACGCCAAGGTTATGAGCAAAGCCTTTATCGAGGCTGAGATGAAGCTCTTTGCGAAACAGGCGATGGAGGTGGACGTCATCATCACCACCGCCCTGATTCCCGGTAAACCTGCACCCAAGCTGATTACCGAAGGTATGATCGAGACAATGCGCGACGGCAGCGTTATTGTCGATCTCGCGGCCGAACAGGGCGGTAACAGCGCATTGACCGTGCCGGGGGAGATCGTTGTCAGGCACGGTGTCACAATTATTGGCCTTACCGACCTGCCAAGTCGTCTGCCTACCCAGTCGAGTCAACTTTATGGCACCAATCTGCGTCATCTGTTGACCGATCTGACGCCGGAAAAGGATGGCCGGATAGTCGTGAACATGGAAGATGAGGTGATCCGTGGCGTGACTGTGATCAAAGACGGAGAGATCACCTGGCCGCCGCCGGCACCCAAACTCTCGGCGGCACCTGCTGCCAAGCCGGCAGCGGCTCCCGTTATGGAACCCGCGGTTGTTGAGAAACCCGCGCCCTGGAAAACTGCATTGGGCTTGGGTGTGGCAGGTCTGCTGCTGCTGGGCGTGGGATCTGTTGCCCCCGCTGCGTTTCTAGCCCATTTCACAGTTTTCGTGCTTGCCTGCATTCTCGGCTACATGGTGATCTGGAACGTCACACCGGCGCTGCACACGCCTTTGATGAGTGTGACCAATGCCATATCCGGCATTATCGTCATCGGTGCGCTGCTACAGGTCTCCGGGGACTCAGGCATGGTGACACTGCTGGCGGGTATCGCGATCCTGATTGCCACGATCAATATCGCGGGTGGTTTTCTCGTCACCCAGCGCATGTTGAAAATGTTCCAGAAATAGGAGCTGTCTAAAAATGACTGAAGGTACGATTACGGTTGCGTATATTGCGGCAAGTGTTTTGTTCATTCTCGCCCTCGGCGGCCTGAGCAATCAGGAGACCGCGAGAAAGGGCAATGTCTATGGCATGACCGGTATGCTAATCGCCGTTCTGGCCACGGTGTTGGGTGCCAAGGTTACCGGTTACGGCACTGTCATCGTCTGTATGGCAATAGGCGGGAGCATCGGTTTTTATCTCGCCAAAAAGGTGGCGATGACGGAGATGCCCGAGCTGGTGGCGATACTGCATAGCTTTGTCGGTTTGGCGGCGGTGCTGGTGGGTTTCGCCAACTATATGGATGAGACCATCCAGTTTGAGGGAGCCGAACACACGATACACAATATCGAAATCTATCTCGGTATTTTGATTGGCGCGGTTACCTTTACCGGTTCGGTCATCGCCTTCGGCAAGCTCAAGGGTATAGTTACCAGCAAGCCTGTATTGCTGAAAGGGAGGAACGCGCTCAATCTGGGTATGCTGCTGCTCTGTATCTGGCTCGGCGTCAGTTTTATCGGGGCAGAGTCGACTTCCGGCGGTATGCTGCCCTTGATACTGATGACGCTGATTGCGTTCGCCTTCGGCGTGCACATGGTCATGGCTATCGGTGGCGCTGACATGCCCGTTGTGATCTCCATGCTTAATAGCTATTCGGGTTGGGCTGCGGCGGCAACCGGATTCATGCTTTCGAACGATCTGCTGATCGTTACCGGCGCGCTAGTCGGCAGCAGCGGTGCCATCCTGAGCTATATCATGTGCCGTGCGATGAATCGTAAGTTTCTGGCTGTGATCTCCGGCGGTTTCGGTACCTCTGGAGGTACGGTAGCCAGTTCTGGTGACGGCGAGGCGCAGGGGGAGGTGGTCCCGATTTCCGCCGAAGAGACCGGGGAGTTGCTGAAAAATGCCCATGAAGTGGTGATAGTTCCCGGATACGGTATGGCAGTGGCCCAGGCTCAGCATGTGGTTTCGGAGATAACCCGCAAGCTGCGTGAGCAGAAGGTCAATGTTCGTTTCGCCATTCATCCTGTGGCAGGGCGTATGCCCGGCCATATGAATGTGCTGTTGGCAGAGGCAAAGGTTCCTTACGATATCGTGTACGAGATGGAGGAGTTGAACGAAGATTTTCCGGATGTCGATGTTGTGCTGGTAATCGGGGCGAACGATATCGTCAACCCGGATGCTCAGGACAATCCCAGCAGCCCGATAGCAGGTATGCCGGTATTGGAGGTGTGGAAGGCGGAAACTGTCATCGTAATGAAACGCAGTATGGCTACCGGCTACGCGGGTGTTCAGAATCCTCTATTCTTCAAGGAGAACACACGCATGCTGTTCGGCGACGCGAAAGCCAGTGTCGAGGCCATTTTGGGAAGTGTTTAGAGAACCGAATGCAGTTGCGGTGAGCTCCAGGCACTGCGTTGCCCGTACAAATCGGTGAAACCTGCCGAGCCGGGCTGCTCACTCCAACCTGCTGCGACAAACATGAAAAATATCAGACTAGTATTGTTGGCGATAACCCTTCTGGCTGGGTGCACCACGACACCTCCATCACGTTTTTATGTGCTTACCCCTCAGGCATCGTCAGCGGGAGCATCGGCACACTCCGATCTGGTTGTTGGCATAGGCCCGGTGAGACTGGTTGCTTATCTGGAGCGCCCGCAGATCGTGGCGCGGGATAGCGCCAATCAGCTTCGGGTGGAGGAGTTCGATCGCTGGGGGGGTACGCTGGAGACCAGTATAGCCTGGGTCATGGCGGAGAATCTTTCCAGGGCGCTGGGTACAGATGCCGTGGTCACCTTTCCCTGGGAGAGGGCGGTGATACCCAAATATCAGGTAGCTATTGATATACGCCGGTTCGATCCGACACCCGATAATCAAGTTTGGCTCAATGCGCAATGGCGCATTCTGGGCGATGAGGGCAGGACGCTATTTGCCATTGAAAAATCCGAGATGAATGAACCGGTGCAGGGGTCGGGATATGCAGCTCAGGTAGCAGCGCAGAGCCGGCTGCTGGCGCGTCTGAGCGATGAGATCGCAACTCGGATAGGGCAGTTCAGGCCGAATAAATGAATCCGTCAGATTTAGACGTAAAGTCTGCAGAGCTGAGTCATAATCGATTCTCTGATTCTTCCCGCACCTTTGCGAGAGCAAAATGTTTCCCGCTTACCCCTGAGTTTCAGCTGAAGCTCCTCACAATGACATTATTCGTTAATCTCTCTCAGAGCCGCTAAGCACGCAGTGAAAAGAAATTAACGCCAGCATCAATTTTTGATGTTCGGATTGTCTCTTGCCAGGCCGCACAGAACGCGGAGAAAAACGATATATCGATGCCTGTGTGAAGTCCGGAGTCTGTTTAGAACAGATTCATCTGCTCTGCGGTGATTCCTTCAAAGCTCTCGCCGAGAAAATGGAGAATCCCATCCGCTGCAGGCCCCAGTTGACGATCCAGATAGTGCTGGTAATCAATAGCGCTCTGCCGGTTATCCACCGGCTCGGGACCGTTCACCGTGATAAGGTAGCTGACTGAACGCCCCACTTTTCTGGCTTTACGGGCCGCCTGCACATGCGGTGGAATGTTGCGCCGGTATTCGTTAAGACTGCGTCGCAGCCGTTTGCGGTAGACCAGCTGATCGTCCAGCTCGCCGGCTTTAAGTGCAGCTGCCGTATCACGCACATACTTCCTGTACGGCTCATTAAAGAACACCCTTCGATAAAGTTCCTGCTGAAAGCTTCGGGCAAGCGGTGTCCAGTCGCTGCGCACACTCTCCAGTCCTTTAAATTTCACTTCGAACTCACCGCGGCTGTTGCGGACATAACCTGCGTAGCGCTTCTTGCTGCCGGTTTCGGAGCCGCGGATAGTGGGCATCAGAAAGCGGATGAAGTGGGTTTCGAACTCTATTTCCAGAAACGACTCGAGCCCGTAATCCCGTTGCAGCTGTGCGTGCCACCACTGGTTGAGCTTCAATGCCAGCCTGCGCCCGGTTTCGACCGCCTGCTGTTCGCTGAATTCCATTCCAAGCAGAACGAACAACGAGTCGGTGTCCCCGTAGATAACGGGAAATCCTCTATGCTCCAGCCAGTCACGGCTGCGGGTGATAATCTGATGCCCGCGGCGGGTGATGCTACTGGCCAGTTTTGGATCATAGAAGCGGCAGCCGCTTGAACCGAGCACACCGTAAAAAGAGTTCATGATAATTTTAACTGCCTGCGAGAGGGCCCCGTCCTGCGCCTGTTTCGCCTGCTCGCGCTGTTGCCACAGATCGGTAATTATCTCTGGCAGGATGCTCTGCGTGCGAGAGAATTGTGCATTGAGAAAACCGGGTACCGGGTCTTGCCCGGGACGCTCCATGCCAAGCGGATCTATGCGGTAGGTGCGAATGATGCTGGGATAGAGACTCTTGAAGTCGAGTACCAAAACATTGTCATACAGACCCGGCTGCGAATCCATTACATAACCACCCGGACTGGTCGTGTCAAAACTGCGTGCACCTGTATCCAGTGCGACTGCGCCGGCCCGGTGCAACCGCGGAAGATAGAGATTGTCGAAGGCGGCGACCGAACCACCCTGACGCCCCAGCGGGAGTCCGGTCATGCGCGCACGCTGCAGGCAGAAATTAACCAGGTCGGTCTTGGCGAATATCGCTTCCACCAGGCGGCAGTCCTCAAGATTATAGGCTGCCAGAGCAGGTCGATCCTTTCGGAACAGGCGGCGGATCTCCTCGATTTTATCGCTGCCGTCGGCGATGAACTTTCCCTGGCCAAGCAGTCTGCGTGCCACCCGGTCCAGACTGAAACTGGGAAATGACCAGAACGCGGCACGCAGGTTGTCGATGCCGTCGAGCGCAACCCTGCCTGGTATCGAGGCTGTGCGCTGCTGTCCGGCCCGTTGCGACTGCAGGATGGAGGCCAATTCTCCGCCGCGTCCCAGCTGGAAGGGTATGCGCAGTCGGCGGCAACGCCGCTCAAGATAATCGAGGTCGAAATTGATAAGGTTCCAGCCGAGAATCAGATCAGGGTCGATACGTGCGAATTCGCTTAAAAAACCGCGCAGCAGCGCCGCTTCATCGGCAAACCAGGTGAGCGGCAGATCGCTCGGCCAGTCGGAACCCTCTCCCTGAATCAAAACCGCTTCCACGCCCTCGCCACAAAAGGCGATCGAGATCACTTCCCCCTGCATACCGTCGGTTTCGATATCCAGGCTGAGATAACGAAGTTCTGGTTGAAGGATGGCGGGTTTTATCCCGGCATGGGCCAATTCACTATAGCCATGCCTGGGTATCAGCTCCCCTTGAGCGCTGAAGGCCGCAGTGACGAAGCGTTCCATCAGAAAGCGGTCGGCCGGTTTGATATCGGATTCATGCAGCAACAGTCCGCTGCCGGAAGCGGCTTCGCGCAGCCGCTGCAACTGGCTCTGTTGTTGGAAGTAGAGCCCATCCACAGAATTACCCTGGAGATCGGTCAGCGCGAGACGTTTCCGCTCACAGCTGACACCAACAGGAAGTTGCGCTTCTCGGTTGATGAAACAGACTGCCTGCTGATTGGGAAAGTACAGACGGACCGCACCCAGAGGCGTCCATGCCCAGAATGAGATATCTATACCCGATGGGGTATCGCGCCAATGCCGGGTCAACAGAAAACCCGAGATCTGTTGCATCATTCAGGCTTCGCGCAGTATGTGTAGAGGCGGGTGTACCACGAACGGGTAGGTAGCAACCACGCCGGCAAGAGCAACGCCCAAGCCGCCGCTCAGCGTGCCAGTGAGCCAGAGCCAGGGATTGAAGCGATAATCCAGGGCAAACAGCTCCTCGGCTATCAGCAGGCCGATGAGGCTGGCGCAGAGACTTGCCAGAGCACCGGCGAGCAGGCCCAGCACCAGAAACTCGATGCCGGTAGCCAGCAGCAGACGGCTGCGGCTCAACCCCAGTGTGCGCAGAATAGCCGACTCCTGGCGGCGGTGTTCACGACTGGACTGGATGCCCGCGTAGAGCAGCAGCATTCCCGCCGCCAGCGTGAACAGGAAAACATACTCAATCGCAATGGATCCGCGCGCCATGATCTCGCGTATCTGCTGCATCAGTGCTCCGACATCGATTACCGTTATCGACGGAAATTCTCTGATAAGATCGGACAGGATCTTCTCTCTGCCGGGCTCCAGGTAGAAGCTGGTGATGAAGCTTGTAGGGTAATCGCGCAACAGCCCGGGTGTAGCAATGATAAAAAAGTTGGGCCTGAAAGAGTCCCAGCGTACCGTGCGGAGATTGCTCACCCGGCCGCTGATCCGGCTGCCGGCCAGGTCGAAGGAAAGGTTGTCATCGAGTTGAATGCCAAGTTTCTTGGCGAGACCCTGCTCCACTGAAAAGAGCGGTTCTTCCGACTCTGCTTCCCGCCACCAGCGGCCGGCGACAATACGGTTGTCGGGCTGCATTGACATGGCATGGGAGAGGTTGAATTCGCGCGCCACAAGCCGCTGGGCATCTTCATCCTGGTAGCTCTCCAGAGATATGGGCCGGTCATTGATATGTGTAAGGCGGGCTCTGAGCATTGGGTAAATTCCTCCACTGGCCGCAGTCCGTACAAGCAGAAAATCTTTCAGCGGAGCTACGGCATCGGGTTGAATATTGATCAGAAACTGATTGGGGGCCTGCGTCGGAATCGTCCGCTCCCAGGTGGCTAACAGGTCCACCCTGACCAGAGTGAGCAGCAGAAGCGCTAGAATGCCCAGACCAAATCCGGTCATCTGCAGGCTGGTCATTACCGGATTGCGCGCCAATCCCACAAGACCATAACGCCAGATGGCACCACTGTGATGGCGCAGGGGCGTGAGTATGGCCACCAGCAACCTTGCTGCCGACAGCAGCAGGGCCAGGGAAAGGAGTGTACCCGCCAGAACCAGCAGCGCCAATTTGGCCTCTCGCGCCTGCCACAACATTAGCAGGGCGAGGGCGGAAAATGCGCACAGCCCCAGAATCCAGCTTGCGGTGGGTGTAACCTTGAGATCCCGGCGCAATACCCGCAATGGAGGAACCGATCCAAGGCGCACCACAGCAGGCAGGGTAAAACCGAGCAGGGTGATCAGTCCGGTTCCTATACCGATAGCGAGCGGAGCAGGACTGGGGCTGGGGAGATCGGTGGTAAACCACTCTCCGACCAGAGCAGCCAGCAGCAATTGGGCGGCATATCCCAGCAGCAGGCCGATCAGGCTTGCCGCCATTGCCAGCAGCAGCAGTCGTATCGAAAGCACCCGCAGCAGAAAAGAACGGCTGGCGCCCAGGCAGCGCAGAATTGCGCTGGCGTCGGACTGGCGCTCAACGAATCGCCGGCTGGAGAGGGCGACAGCGGTGCTGGCGATAAGCACTGTTACCAGTGCCGCCAGGCCGAGAAAGCGGCTTCCCCGGTCTAATGCACTGCGCAGTGCCGGCCGGGCATTGCTCATGTGGGAAAGTCGGATGCCTTCAGCCGGATGCGCTTCAGCCCATTTCCGGTAGTCGGCAACCTCAGCCTGGTCACCGGCGATTAGCAGGCGGTGGTGAACCCGGCTTGCCGGGGTGACCAGTCCGGTGGCCGGGATCTCGGCCAGTGACAGCAGCACGCTTGGACCCAGTCTGAACATATTTGAGGCCTCGCCTGTATCACGGCTGATGACACCTGAGATGAGAAACTCCTTTTCGCCCAGAGAGAGACGGCCGCCGGTGGTCAGATCGAGTGCTGCCAGCAGTTGGGCTTCCACCCAGATTTCGCCGGCTTGTGGAATACGCTGAACAATCTGCTCGGCTGCATCTGCACCCTGACGTATTCTCAGCTCGCCGCGCAGCGGGTATCCGGGACTGACCGCCTTGACTATCACCAGCTGTGTCCGCTCTCCGTGCAGCACCGCGCTGGGGAAGCCGAGCACTTCGGCTGTTTTCAGGCCGAGAGCAGCGGCTTTTATCCGATAATCGTCCGGAATCGGATTGTGGCTGGAGAGAACCAGATCGGCGGCCAGTGATTCCCCGGCCTGAAGTTCCATCGCCTGGCCCACGCGGTCGGTGAAAAAACCGACTGCTGTGACTGCTGCCACGGAGAGCATCAGGGAGAGCGCCAGCAGCCTCAGTTCACTGTTGTGCCAGTCACGGCGGAACAGGCGCAGGGCGAAGCCGACGGCAGTCATGAGGCGCTCCCCAGACTGCCGTGCTGCAGTTGCAGGCGACGGTCGCAACGCGCAGCCAGATGGACATCATGGGTCACCAGCAGCAGTGCCGCGCCGGTCTCGCTGCGCAGTTGAAAGATGAGGTCTGAGATGCGTTCTCCGGTTGCCTGATCCAGGCTGCCGGTGGGCTCATCCGCAAACAGCAGCAGTGGCCTGGTAGCGAATGCCCGGGCAATAGCCACCCGCTGCTGTTCGCCGCCCGACAGCTGGCTTGGATAGTGGTGCAGCCGTTGCGACAGCTCCACCTGGGAAAGGGCCGCTTCGGCAAGTGGTTTGGGTTTTGACTCACCAGCCAGCTCCAGCGGCAGCATCACATTTTCCAGCGCGGTCATTCCCGGCAACAGCTGAAACGATTGGAACACAAAGCCTACCCGTCCCGCACGCAGAGCTGCGCGTCCATCTTCATCGAGTTGCGACAGATCTTCACCGAAAAGTTTGATTTTGCCGCCACTTGCATCGTCCAGACCAGCGAGCAGGCCTAACAGTGTCGACTTTCCTGATCCGGACGCGCCAAGAATGGCAACCGCCTCACCCGCACCAAGTTCAAGGTTGACATCCTGCAGAATGTCGATGCGGCCGGCGGGTGCATCGATATTTTTACTCAACCGAAAGGCGGAGACTGGGTTAGAATCTGGGGTCATGAAAAAGCTTCTCCTGTTATTCCTGATAATGATCCAGACTGTTTGTCAGGCAGATGCACCATCGTCCATCCTGGTGCTTGGCGACAGCCTCAGTGCTGCCTATGGTATTGACCGTGATAGTGGCTGGGTTAATCTGCTGCAGGCACGGCTGCAAAGCGAGGGTTACCCGCAGCGCGTGGTTAACGCCAGTATCTCCGGTGATACCACCGCCGGAGGGGTTGACCGGCTGCCCCAGGCCTTGCAGCGCTTCCGGCCAAGTATCCTGATTCTGGAACTCGGCAGCAATGATGGACTGCGCGGTCTGGATTTCAACGCCTCCCGCAACAATCTCGCTGCGATGATTGATCTCGCGCGGGAATACGGTTGCAAAGTGTTATTGATTGGTATGCATATGCCACCCAATTTCGGCAAGGTATTCACGGAAAGGTTCCATTCCATCTTTACGGGACTCTCCGAAAACAAATCTGTGCCTCTGGTTCCGTTTCTGCTTGAGGGCGTGGCGAATCGTCCGGAGTGGATGCAGGCTGACCAGCTGCATCCGACCGCACTCGCTCAACCGAAAATGCTGGAAAATGTCTGGGCAGAGCTGCGGCCGCTGCTTCAGGGGAGTTCAAAATAGAGCAGTTGAGTCTGCAGATAACCCGCACCAGCGTCATCACTCACCATGAAATAACGTTTTCCCTGGTGGCGGGTCAGTCCTTCAAAGTTCTGCGTCTGCCACCCCTGGGTTGAATCGAAACGGGCCAGCAGCCTGGTTTCCAAAATGGATTCTCTGTTTTCCCTGCGCGGATGAGCACTAGACAGGCTGATCACCAGGGGCTCGAAAATTGAGCTGAAGGCTCTCTCCAGGATGATCAATGTGCCGTCATCGAGCGTTTCGAGCGCTACCAGCGCGCCATGTGGTTCAAACGGCTGGTAGTGCCAGCTTAGCCCTGACTGGCTGAAGATCGGAATGGTGGTGCCTGTTTTGGAGACCTCAGGGCCTGTCATATAGCCAAACTCCGGGTGCCGGGCAAGTGCCTCCAATCCTTTGTTGCCGTTTTTGTAGAAATGCGGATTACGCAATTCGTCCGGCAGTTTTATCGGGCGCTGATATGTCCCCTCCGGATTGTAGAGTTCGATCCGGTTAATGCCCTCGAAAGACACCGCCAGCAAAGTGTCTCCCCGGATACCGTTGTTGGCATTTTCCGCAGCCAGCCCCTCCGAATCAGCGTACATCTTTTTCAGTTTTCTGCCTTTGTCATCCCTTAGCCGAAAGTGTCGCAGCAGGTTGACATCAATCAACCGGTCATTTTCGATGATAGGTTGCAGATGCAGTAAAATACCCCGGTCGGTTATCCCGTAAAGAATAGCTTCGTCTTCATCCCATGCCAGATCGGATAGCTCCGCGAGTTCTTTGCGGCCGTGCAACGAGAGTGCACCCAGCAGCCTTATCTCCATGTACCTGTCACCGGTGGAAAACTGCCCGGAGAGCCGTAGAGGATGACCCACATTCTGCGCATCCGCCAATTGGGAGTAGAGTAGAATCAACAGCAACAAAAGCTTATACATGGAATCTGTGATTAGATCGCTGGGTTATGGTATGTTGGCGCGAAAATAGCACATCGATGCAGCCGCCGTAAGTTGCGGTTGCGGGTCACCTGGGGCATCTGCATGAGCAACCCAAAACATACGATTTTCTGGATGCTAGTCTACCTGATTGTTGTCGGAGCCATCTGTGTGCTGCTATTCAGACCGCTTGAGTCTGCATTTATGGCGAACTGGGTGTTCAATGGGTTGATTTTAGGCGTACTCTGCGTGGGCGTGCTCATTACTTTTCGTCAGGTGATGATATTGAAGCCGGAGCTGGAGTGGATCAAGGTATTCAGAACCGGCCAGACCGGACTCTCCGTTACCCAGGAGCCGCGTCTGCTCAAACCGCTGGCAAAGAGTCTGGATATACATGTCAAACATGACCGGTTCAGTATGTCTGCATTATCGCTTCGCACCGTGCTGGATGGTATCCGTACACGACTTGATGAGTCGCGTGAAATCTCCCGGTATATGATTGGCCTGCTGATTTTCCTCGGACTGTTGGGCACATTCTGGGGGCTGCTGGGTACGATTGAATCCGTCGGTCAGGTCATTTTGGGACTGGATGTGGGACAGCGTAATTTCACAGAAGTATTCGCGGAGCTGAAAGGGGGGTTGTTGAAACCGCTGGCGGGCATGGGCACAGCGTTCAGCTCCTCGCTGTTTGGCCTCGGCGGATCTCTGGTGCTGGGCTTCCTCGATATCCAGGCCGGACATGCACAGAATCGTTTCTACGATGGACTGGAGGAGTGGCTCTCCGGCATGACTCATTTTATCGATGTCCCGGATACCATGGAGGAGGTGGAGATGATTTCAACCAGAGGCAGGCAGAAAGATCTGTCGATTGTCGTGACCGAACTGCAGAAAGAGAACCAGCTTCTGCGCGAGCTGCTCAACGACGAAGTCTCAAGAACCGACTGACCTTTTACGCGCAGTCCAGGGTCCCAAGAATGCTCGCAAGCCGCCGCCGTTTCAGAACTGCTATCGACGTCTGGCCTGGCTACGTCGATGCACTTTCGGCTCTGTTGATGCTGGTGATTTTTACCCTGCTGATATTTACCCTGGCGCAGGTGTTCCTGGCTGAGACTCTGTCGGATCGGGAGCGGGAACTGTCCGATCTCAACTCGCGTCTGCGTGAACTGAACTCGCTTCTCGGCCTGGAACAGGAGAAGAATCAGCAGCTGGACAGGAAGGTGACGCAGATCTCGGATGAGTACAGCCAGAGCCTGGAAAAGCAGTATGAGCTCTTCGGAGAGATAGAGAATCTGAACAAGGTCGTTGCAGCGGACAAGGAGACAATCGAACTGCAACTGCGCACACTGGCGTCGCTGCAGCAGGACATCAACGCACTGCAGGAGCTGAGAACGCAACTGGAAGGGGAAGTGGCACGTTTGTCCACTTCGTTGAAGGGAAGCGAGGCTGTGGTGGGCCTACTGCGTGATCGCAGCAAAGCGCTGCAGGCTCGTCTGGCAGATGAGGAGGAGCGAACCCTGCTGGCCCAGGCATCAATAGAGCGGAAAGACATACGTATAGATGAGCTGTTTGTAATGGTTGAGGCGGGCAAACAGGCGCTGGAGCATGAGCGGGAACTTTCCACCAGTGCCAAGGCCCAGGTGGATCTGCTGAACAGGCAGATTGCGGCGCTGCGTGAGCAGCTCGGTGTGATCAGTCAGGCACTGAAGCTGGCGGAGGAGAAGAGTCAGGATCAGGAGCTGGAAATCTCCGATCTGGGTAAGCGCCTGAATGTTCTGCTGGCAAAGCAGGTTAATGAACTCGAGAAATACCGCTCCGAGTTTTTCGGTACCCTGCGCAAGGTACTGGGACAGAATCCCAATATCCGAGTGGTGGGTGATCGCTTTGTGTTTCCTTCAGAACTGCTGTTCGACTCCGGCTCTGCGACACTGGGCCAGGAAGGCAAGGGCGAGCTTGCAAAACTGGCTGTCACACTGGAAGGCATCGCCGCGAAAATCCCACCTGGGGTGAACTGGATTCTGCGCGTGGACGGACATACCGATCGCCAGCCGATCAATACTGATAAGTTCCCGTCAAACTGGGAGCTCTCGACAGCCAGGGCGGTGTCGGTGGTACGCTATCTCGCTTCGCAGGGAATTTCTGCAACACGCCTGGCCGCAACCGGTTTCGGCCAGTATCATCCGGTTGACAGAGGCGAGACGGCCGAAGCTTATCAACGCAACCGGCGGATAGAGATTAAATTGACGGACAGATAAAGGCCCGGGCTGACAACATTGTGGAAAACAGTGGAAAAGCGGATTTGTTGACCAGAAAGAGGGCTTTCACGGCAGGGCCGGGGGCAGAGGGCCAAGGGCCTAGGAAAAAACCGATTGCAGCTCCTCTTGATCCTCGGCCCTTGGCCCTCATTTGAAACTGGCGATCTATCCAGATGGGTTCACCATGGGCCGGACGAGTAGTTACAATCTATAAAGGCAAAGCATGACTAACATGAACCTGCAAATTCGAGTACTGATTCCGGCTGCGTTGTTGTTGCTTGCCGCATGCACACAGGAGCAGCAGAACCGCATCTCCCGCATAGGGGTCACCTGGTTGGAGGGCGATTATCGCGTAACCTATGCCGATGGCAGCCATGTCAAATCCTGGGAAGTGAGGGATGGTAAGGTGACCAGCGAGCCGGAAAAGGGCTACTACTTTTTCTGGGTCAAGGTGGATGGAAAAAAACGCTATGTACAGACCCCCATCGCACGCAGTTATATTGAGGAGATCGCACCCCGCTGATGTCTCGGCATGCCAGTCCGACATCGGCTTAATCTGTCGTAATTGTCTATTACAGTTTTATAAAAAACGTACTTTTAGTAGATTTACTTGATGTAAATTGCTCAGTAATGAAATGATTTTCCAATCAAGCACAACAAACATCTGCATTGAATACCCCAAGGTGAGACATGAAAAATAAAGAGAAAAAGAAAGGGAAAAACAAAAAAGAGGAAAAACTGCTTAAGAAAGGCAAAAACAAGATTGAAAAAAAGCTTAAAAAAGGGGCAAAACCGGGAAAGCTGAAAGAGTCAACAAAAGCATTGAGGAAGGAGATTCAGCGGTTGACGCAAGAGCTGCAGGCGCGGGATGATCAATTGCATCAACTGCTGGAGGGTGAACAGGATATAGTACCGGCGGTGACCGGTATCGACGATTTGTCGCAAAGCCTGCATGAGTCCTCCAACACCGGTTCGATCAGCGAACGGAAAAAAATTTGGGAACGGCATCAGTATCTGCGTTCGTGTTATGAGCAGCACCTGGAGGCAGGGCTGGCGAAACAGGCTGCAAGGCTTAATGCAGACAAGGATCTTCGTCTGCGCTACGGGGCTAGCGCCGGCTTTACGGAGGAGCAGCTGGACAGCATTCTCACTTAGGACCTGTAGTCCAGGTGTAACCGTCGGTTCCTTATTGCCAGCCCGATATAATCGTTCGATCGAAGAGTGTTGCCCACCTGCCTGATCCGCTAAGCATGGTCACGAGATCGCCTTTTTCAGCCCACGGGTTAAGTTGTACTGATGACCTCAGTGTACCTAACCGCCTTTCTTTCCTTTTCTGTGCTTTTTACTTTTTTTGGCTTTTTTACGTTTCTTGGCACTCATGCCTTTTCCGCCCCATTTCTCCTTCAATGCTTTTTTCCGCTTCTTCTTCTCCTTGCTTGCGCACACTTCGATATCCTGTTGTTCCAGCATCTTCTCTGCGTGTGCTTCTTCCAAGGTAGGCACGGGAATCAGATCCATATAGCCAAATTTCTCGGCCACACCAGGTTTGGCCGAAGGTGTTGCCAAAGCCCGGTGCAATCCGGGATTTACCGCAGTGGATGCTTTCTGCTTCTGAAGCCGACCCAGTACGGAACGACTGACATGTGCGAACAGGGTCTCCGCCAACGCCTTGAATTCGCGGCTGGCAACACTCCGGGGCTCCAGTTCGAATACTGCAAGGCCTTCGCTGAATGAGTCCCGGAAAACTGCACGATCCGACAGGCGTTGAGGTATCAAATGGACACCGGGAAGTGCCTCCAACGCTGCAGCAGCTTCATCGGAGGCCTGAATACTCTTGTTGGTATCAGAGCGGTTTAGGAAGGTGATAGCCTCTGGCGGATTGCCGTGAGTGTTCTTGTAGAGAAATCCCACAAATCGCTGTGTTGACCAGATATCGGCTTGAGACGGCGTAACAGGGATCAAGATACGATCGGCGATCATTATCGCCTGCTTAAAAGACTCCAGATCCGCTGTGCCGACATCAATGATAATCTCTTCGGCGTCTTCCGGGAGGGTTACATCCGGGAATGTCCCGGCTTGCACTTGGATGGAGGGCTGAATTCCCTCGTCCATCCGCAGTGCAGCCGCATCTGAGAGGGTCTTCTGGGGATCCAGATCGATCACTGTCGCCCTGTGCCCTGTTGAGCGCAACCACACCGCCAGATTGAAACAGACCGTGCTCTTGCCGGTTCCCCCTTTAAGGTTTGCGATAACGGTTATCAATTTTTTTGTCCGATTTGTTTTTTGTCATTGTCCACCCGGAATTCCGGATGTCGCCAAGCGGACAGGGGATGAAATTCATTTTCCTGTTCTGCGATAGATCAATAAGTGGCCCCAGTTCCGGATAAAGACCAAATTAAACGCCCGAGCCAAGACGTCCTTGGGCAATGACATGCCCGGAAAATTTACTCATGTTGTCCAGGATAACACCTCCACGTCTGAATCCCAGACCGCATGCCTCCCAGATATAGAAAACACCCGCCTGGTAATGGTTTCCGGAGGCATCTTTGGGCAACTCAACGAACTCTTGGTATACGTTTTTATTGTGGGCGTAGGGTCCATCGGTGCTGGTAATCCGATTTCCATCGACATCCAGTATCGCAGTGTTGGCACCCTCCCGGCCAAACAGTTTTTTCTCCACCTGGCGCACCCCGCGCAGGGGTTGAAAATCGGTTGGCAGCAGATAGGGCGAATCGGGGAAGAGGTCAAACAGGACTTTCAACATACCTTTGCTCTGGAAGAGCAGGGTATAGGCTGGGTTGAGAATACGCGTTACTCCCCGCGTGGCAATCTTTTCCAGCATCCGGGCCAGCTCCAACTCCTCGCTTGCAATATCTTCCCAAGGATAAAGTTTGAACCAGAAGTCGGCCAACTGCCGGTCCTGGTTTAAGACACCTTCATCCTGCTGGAAAAATGCTTCATCCAGATAGCAGAAGCCGGTATAGAAGCCGGCGTCAGTGGCGACACTCTGCAGGTATCTGACGGTGCGTTCATCTTCGGGAAGATCGCGCACGCTTGAGAAGAGCAGTTTCTGGCTGGCATAGACACTACCGAAATTGGCATCTCCATCATCTCTGGTAACCAGGCGTCGGAAGTTTTCCTTTAACATCTCCTGTATGTTATTGAATTGACGCGATTCCTCCATGCCATTGGCCTTCAGAATTGCCCATTGGATGATGGATGTTTCGAACAGGCCGGTGGGGGTGTCGGCATTGAATTCGATGAGTTTTATCGGGTGACCGTCCAGTCCTCCCGCCAGATCGAAGCGACCATACAGGTGCCAGTCATCCTTCTCCCAGCTGTCCTCAATCAATCCCACGAGATTCGAGGGTATGCCCAGTTCATAGTAGAGCTGGTTTTCTATTGCATGTTGGCCTGCCTCAACGTACATGTCATAGAGCGTGTTGGCCGCACTGTAATAAGCTTCCGCTTCGGTTTCGCTCAACTGCACCAGTTCATCGCTGATGTAGTCACTGCCGTCGTCATCGGTATGCCAAGTCATGCCGATGTGTTCCATCACCGATTTGTCCAGTGGTTTCACTTTCAGGATGTTGACCACCGATCAACCTCCAAACGAGCCAAATGAACCGCGTGAAGAACCCGATGTGGATCTGTTTCCACCGAAGAAGCCACTGCGGGCCGGGCTCTTGCCGGCCGCTTGCTTATTTAACGGTTGAGATATGCTGGTGGCGGGACGGCCGCCGCCGTAGCGCTGTTGTGTTCTTTGGAAGTTGGGGTTGCCCATCAGGCGATTTGCCAGCATGCCGCCTATAAGTGATCCTGCCGCCGCAGCCAGCAGGGTTTCGCCCAGCGATAGTCCTCCGGAGTACATATCAGGATTCTGTGTCAGGTTGGATGTGCCAGCCTCAACCTTGGCTGCCTCTTCTTCCGCGATCTTACGTAGCTCCTCTTCTGACAGAAAACGCTCGTTGCCCTCCATATCTTTCAAGATTGCGCGTGTAGGCCCGGTGGTTGGATGTTTTTCCACTACCTTGTACGTGTCAGGTGCTGATCCGGTTTGCTCGATAACAAGAAACTGGTTCTGATCCTGCCCGGCATCCTGCTGTAAACCAGACCTATCGAGGCTCGGAGGTTGATCTGGTTCACCGCAACCATTAAGGCTGGCAATGACGGTCAGTCCGATACTGCCTGCGATTGAGTAGGAGAGCACTTTCTTGATATGTTTCATAATGATCTGTCTGAATCTTAAAGTTGGGTGAGGTGAATATTATCCGGTCGAATTTGCCGAGTACCAAAGGTGGAGGTAATCGGTAGGCCGGTGTAGTCTGACAAATATACCTGAATCACTGCGTGAACCCGAGGATACTCATTAGCCAAGGCAGCAGCAAGGCGCTTGCCATTGCCGAAAGTGCCATTGCCAGACCAGAGAACGCACCTGCTTCGGAACTGATCTGAAAGGCGCGGGCGGTGCCTATGCCGTGAGAAGTCACTCCCATTGCGATTCCTTTTATGCTGTCGTCGGTAATGCCCAGGATTGCAAATATTTTGAATCCGACTACTGCGCCGATAATGCCGGTGGTTACAACCAGCACAGCTGTCAGTGAGGGCAATCCACCGATACGCTCTGCAATGCCCATGGCTACCGGGGCAGTCACCGATTTTGGCGCAAGCGAGAGTAGGGTGGCGGGGCGTGCACCAAGCAATCGGGCGATAATGACCGCACTCGTTGCGGCAACACATATACCCGTTGTTAACGAGACAATAATCGGAAGCAAAAGTGCGCGTAGCCTGGTCAGCTGCTGATAGAGAGGTACCGCCAGCGCGACGGTTGCCGGTCCGAGTAGAAAGTGGACGAACTGAGCGCCGGCGAAATAGTCATCGTAACGGGTGCCGGTCCCCAGCAGCAACAGGATCAGCAAAGCCACTGAGACTGCGACCGGATTGAGGAACGGGTTGTATTCTGATCTCCTGTATAACGCGTAGGCACTTATGTAAGCGACCAGAGTCAGTGTCAGTCCCAGAAGCGGTGTGGCGGAGAGATATACCCAGATTGATGAAAATTCATCGGCGGCCATGGGTTTTTCCCTCTTGACTGGTGAAGTGGTGAATCCATTTCATGACCAGGGCTGTCAGGGCAAGTGTCACTAGGGTACTGAGGATCAACGCCGTTAAAATAGGTAGCCATTCATCGGCAATCATGTCGATATGCACCAGCACACCCACACCTGCCGGCACAAACAACAGCGACAAGTGACTCAGCAGACCGTTAGCGGTGGATAACAGTTGTGCACCAATCCGGCCTTTTGCCAACAGTGTCAGAAACAGCAATAGCATCCCGACCACCGGACCGGGTACAGGCCATTCCAGCAGCAGGACCATGGACTCCCCGACTAATTGATAGACGAGAAGGATCGTGATGCCGATTAAGATATCCATGGAACTCCCTGGTGGCGAGTTTCTGTAGTTCTGAATCAGACCGGAGTGGCAGAGTGGCTCGCTCAGATACGAAATAAGTTGATGAGTATAGGAGAAAGCCAGGCCGGTGACATCCTGCCTATGGTTGTTTCAGACCATTGAATTCTTTGGATAGTCCCCCATGTCATTGCTATGAAAGAAAATAGAATTCCCACCGATATTGTTCTGCACAAAGAGAGCCATACACTTGAAGTTGTATTCAGTGAGGATGAGAAATACGTTCTGCCCTGGGAGTACCTGCGCGTTTTCTCACCGTCAAAGGAAGTGAGAGCGCGGCATGGCAAGGAGCGTATACTGGTCAGAAACAAAGGGAATGTGGTGTTGGAGAGAATTACACCAATAGGCAATTATGCCATCAAGCTGTTTTTTGATGATGGTCATAAGTCAGGGTTGTATGATTGGGGTTATCTGCGGGAACTGGGTGAGAAGTTCGACCGGAATTGGCAGGGTCATCTTGAGCGGATGGAGGCCGAAAATGGAGAGAGTCACTGAAGCGGCTCTTCACATTGGTCAGGTGGTTCACCATAAACTTTTCGACTACCGGGGTGTGATTTATGACGTGGATCCTGTGTTCATGTTGCCAGATGAGTGGTATGAACAGGTGGCGCTAAGCCGTCCACCGAAAGACGAACCTTGGTACAGGGTGCTGGTGGATGGATCATTCCAGGAGACTTATGTCGCCGAGCGTAACCTGGAAGCAGACACATTGGGCGGGACAATCGATCATCCGCATGTGCAACTTTATTTCGAAGATTTCAAGGGCGGACAGTACAGACCGAGAAACAGAAACTGAAGATTCCCGGAAAAGAATCCAGATCTAATCAGACTTCTCCTGGTTTTTCAGACGTTTCAGAAATACCTCCATCTCTTTGGCCGCCTGAAGATCCCCCTTCTCCCTGGCTACGGATATGCCGCTCTCGTATGCCTGCATTGCATCCTGATTCCGTCCCAGCTTCATCAATGTTTTAGCATAATTTTTCCAGCTGGCAGAGTGCTTTGGATCCTTGGAAAGCGCTTGCCGAAGATTCTCGGCCGCCGATTCCAACATTCCCTCTTTAAGATATAACGTGCCCAGTGAGTAGCGTAACAACAGGTTATCGTCTCCCTGTGCCAACATTTTTTCCAATGCCACTCGGTCCATGCTAAGGAATGCTCCGGATTAGATATACAGATAAAGTTTAATTGATTTACTGCATTTGAGTGTCTGCAAAAATTCAAAAGTATCTACGATTGAGCATTAGGCGGACCTGGACAGATTTTTCAGAAAAATCCTACATAACATCTATTACAAATATGTTCCACAATATGCATAATGATTCTAAGGGATTGATACGGATACTCAAAACAGAAAAGGACTTTGGCAGGGACGACCAAGGCGCTTACTGCGTATCAATTTGGACCCGGCAGGATAGCCGGGTTTTTTATTTGCGCCTTAAGGAGATTTGATAGCGGCTGATTCCACGTTATGGGTTGGCGTACTGTATTGCAAGATCAAGCTTTAATGAATTCATCGAGATAAATCTTTCCTATCGATATTTCCCGTGGTGCTCAGGCAGCCCAATTCGAGCTTATTACAATTACCTTCTGGTGGTAATTTTCTTCACTCCTTAATCAAGGCACATTTTGCCCCAATTAGAAATAAGGGTGACCGAGTATGATTCGAGGAGCTGGGATTGTTGCTGCCGTTAAGGCAACCTTTTAGAGCATAGGCACAAATTAAAGCAATATTCAGGCCCCTTAGGGGATACCCATGTTGTTCCGATACAACGGGTCTTCTACTATTTTACCAGTTTGATTCTACTTTCTTCGGCATCATCGACGACAAAAGTCTCGTGAGTGAGGTCCACTATATTTCTGATCAAATCGGATAGCAGCTGCGTATCGGTTCTGCCCGGGCAGCCCTCTCTTGCGTTAAGTTCACTGAGTTGTAATAAGGTCTCCTCCGACAATTCGACAGGGACTATCATTTTTCGTCTGGATCCTTTCTATAGCAAAGATTTCACAAAGAACCGTTCGCCAAATAATACGACTCCCAATTACTCGCCATTCGGCAAGCATCATTCTATTGGCAAAGTATTCTTGACATTTCGTAGTTTTCTGGTATGTCTCTTACTATGTTTTTATTGCCGTTTTATTACGGTAATATTAAAGACCCATTGGAATGGGTTTGGACCGTTCGCTGAAAAAAACCCGAAGATGATGGCATGATAAACAAACAAAAGAATTCGGAACCACTCAAAGATTTCTATAGCATTCTGGGAGTGCCAAAGAATGCGTCGGAAGAGGGAATCAAGGTGGCTTTTCGAAAACTTGCGCGCAAATACCATCCGGATATGAATCGGGACGATCCGGAAGCCACTTTTAAATTCACAGAACTGGCCGAAGCCTATCGCACATTGAAATCTAAAGAGAAGCGCAATGAGGTGGATGCCCGGATAATATCAGAATTCTGCCGTTCCTTTCTGGGCTCAATACATGAGGAAGAGAAGCACGCTAGAAAGACCACATCAGAATTTCTTCGTATTTTAAAGGAGTAGTCTCACCATAAGGGACAGGTCTATTTGGTAATAATGCTGAATCGGAACTGCCCCTTATGGATTTCACCGTTCTTTTTCTATCAAATCATCATCACCCACAGTAGCGTAACAGCGGTGATGATTCCAAGTGCGATAAAGCCTGTTGCGGCGCAGAGCGTGCATGTATGACCAATGACTCTTAAGATTTTACTCATTTAATCCTCCTGTTAATTATCGATATCGCTTCATTGCTTGAGGTAAAACGAGAAGCAAAATCAACGTCTTACCGGAGCAAGAAAAGCCAATTGTTCTTATTTTGTTTTAGGGTTGGCCCGCTGCGGGACGTAACGGAACCGTTTGACAACCAACCGGACCCTTGGAAAACCAGGAGTTAGGTGGAATCGGCGGTAACAGCACACCGCTATGCCACTGGAGCACTCTAACCGGTTGCCGCAGCAATCAGGAGACGATCTCAAGGAACACCAACCACCGGTAATGAATGAAAATAACAACATTATCCTGCTGGAATGATCGTTGAAATCCTGACCGCAAAAAAACTTTATACCCAAATTAATTAAGGTTAAATTGGGAAATATACTTAAATTAATTAGGGAATACCCGGGTAGCAATTACCTCGAGTCCGGCTGGAAATATACTCTCCAGCAACTTCTTCAACGAGAGTTAACTCCATTTTCCGGAAACAGATAACCGCTGTTACAATCCTGCAACGGGCGAGAGTGACGCACTTTTCAGTCCGCAAGTCGATGCACGCCTTATAGCAACGGATTAAGGCTACACTCCCTGGTTCTCCATACCCAGTATTTCCATGAACAAGGAATCCAATATGCCAGTCAATCCTTTGGTGAACCAGCGAAACGAGTGGTCAGGCAAGGCGGTAGAGACCGGAATTCGTCTCGCTGTACTGGTGATTCTGTTGGCGTGGTGTTTTCAGATTCTTCAGCCGTTTATCCTGCCTTTTCTTTGGGCAGTGATAATAGCCGTGGCAATTCATCCGCTTTACATTTCTCTGGTCAGGCTGTTGCAAGGACGAAATACCCTGGCAGCTGTGTTCATTACGGTTGGCTTCCTGGTGATTTTGATGCTTCCCACAGTGATGCTGACAAAACTGTTGATAGAAAATGTTGCCACACTTGCAGACGGAATCCGGCAGGGTCGGATCGAAATACCTTCTCCTCCAGAGTCGGTCAAAGCATGGCCACTGATCGGTGATACCGTGGCAGATGCCTGGAATCTCGTCCTGACCAACTTTGTGGAGGCATTGCGCCTGGTTCAACCACAGTTGAAGGCGCTCGGTCTCTGGCTGGTTAACATCGCCGCCAGTGCAGGGGTAGGACTGCTTGTCTTTATCGCCGCATTTGTGATCGCGGGGATACTGTTGGCCAACTCGGCACAGAGCCATCAGCTTGCGTACAGTATTTCCCGGCGGCTGGTTGGCGAACGTGGTGATAAATTTGCCGACCTGGCAGGGGCGACTATCCGCAGCGTGGCCCGTGGTGTACTAGGCGTAGCCGTGATTCAAGCGCTGCTTGCAGGACTGGGCTTCATGGTTGCAGGTGTGCCCGGCGCCGGAATCTGGGCGCTGTTGTGCCTGATATCCGCGGTCATACAGATCGGAGTCGGGCCAATCGTGATTCCGGTGATCATTTATATGTTCGCTACCGGAGATACGATCATTGCCGTGGTGTTTCTTGTCTGGAATGCATTGATTATGGTGCTCGACAATATTTTAAAACCAATACTGCTTGGACGCGGAGTCGATGTGCCCATGATAGTCATCTTCCTGGGTGCCATTGGCGGCATGCTGCTGTCCGGAATCATCGGTCTGTTCATTGGCGCCATCATACTGGCATTGGGATACAAACTGTTTCAGGCTTGGCTGGTTATTCAGCCCAATGCAGACGAGGATATCAGCATCCAGTAGTTTACGAATTGCTGAGAGCAAACACTTCTAGGTAAATTTGCTGCTCCAAAGAAAAAAGCTTAACAGCAGAACTGCTAAGCTTTAATCAATTTGGCTCCTCGGGACAGGCTCGAACTGCCGACCTAGTGATTAACAGTCACCCGCTCTACCGACTGAGCTACCGAGGAATAACTGGAGGCGCGTATACTAATCATCTGGCCAGGCCCGGTCAATAGCCAGACGACAAAAACCTGACATTTCAGTCAAATACACTCGAGCGGTGTTCCATCAGCTTTGGTATCTGAGAGACGGGGCCTTCCTGGATTGGATAGGATAACTGCCTTCGGTGCGACTCTGCCAACAGGGTCGCAGACAGTGATGGTGGTGGTTGAACCGGGTGACATACCACTGGCTTGGTAAGTGATTTTCTTTCTGCCGGCAGAAGTAAGGATTTTGGTGCGACCGTCACCGAATTGAAAATGTCCTAGTACCTTATCACCACTGCCGAAATCGCGGTCTCCGTCGCTGTCCGCAAAAAGGATAAATCCCTTCTCCCAGTGGAAACTATCGTCGCAACCGGCGCCTGCAAGACTGGGGCAGAGAACGATAGGCATGCTGCGTTTGACCGCTTCGCTGCGGGCATAGTGCAGGTGACGCACCATGCTGTTGACGGTTGACGAGATGCGGCTGTTTCCGGCCAGGCTGATAATACCTGGAACCCCGATGGAGAGAACAATACTGATCATCACCAAAACGATGATCAGTTCGATCAGGGTAAAAGCTTGGGAACGGCAGGTGCCAGGGGATGGGTTCTCCATATCCGCACTCCTTTGCGTTGTTGGATTTCACACTTTCCTTGTGTGAATCTGATGAGCTGTTACTTCAGTCCCAGATAAACCCGCTCTTTGGATAACAGAGAGATGGATATACCGGTGTCGTGTTTAAAGAATATGAATAAAAATCCTAATTCGCAAGCACATTTTCCAGTCTGTCAATCGCATCGGTCAGATTTTTCATGCCGGTGGCGATGGAAAGGCGGACATGTCCGCTCAGACCGAAAGCAGTGCCGGGTACCAGTGCCACCCCTGCCTGCTCTATCAGATACTCCGCCAGTTCCAGATCGTTGTTGACCCCTTCGAGCTGTTTCAGCGCCGCTTCGACCTTGGGAAAGAGATAGAAAGTACCATCGGCGGGGAGGCACTCCACACCAGGAATGTTGTTCAACCGATCGACAACATAGTCATGACGCTCTTTGAATGTCTTTAGCATCTCCTGGATGCAATTCTGAGGACCTTCCAAGGCTGCTTGGGCTGCAACCTGAGATATTGATGTCGGATTGGAGGTGCTTTGCGATTGAATCTTTTTCATCGCCTTTATTACATCTGCGGGTCCGGCGGCGTAGCCAATGCGCCAGCCGGTCATGGAGTAAGCCTTTGAGACGCCGTTTAACACGAAACATCGGTTGACCAGTTCCGGACAGGCATTGAGGATGTTGACGAAAGGTGCTTCGGTCCAAAGAATATGTTCGTACATATCATCTGTGGCAACAGCGACCCGCGGGTACTCCAGCAGCACCTTGCCGAGCGCTTCCAGCTCTTCCTTGGTATAGGCCATGCCGGTTGGATTGGATGGGCTGTTGAGTACAAGTAACCGGGTTTTGTCGGTGATTGCGGCCTGCAGTTGGGCGGGCGTGATCTTAAAGCGCTGATCAGCACCTGCATGCGCGAAGACAGGCACACCGCCCGCCAACAGTGTCATATCGGGATAGGAGACCCAGTAGGGGACCGGGATGATGACCTCGTCGCCCGGGTCGAGCATGGCTTGGGCCAGATTATAGAAGCTCTGTTTTCCCCCGCACGAGACCAGGATCTGCTCCGGTTGGTAGTCGAAGCCATTGTCACGCCTGAATTTATCTATAATTGCCTGCTTCAGGCCGGTGGTGCCGTCTACCGGAGTGTATTTTGTGAATCCGTCCTTAATTGCCTTTATTGCAGCTGCCTTGATATGTTCCGGCGTGTCAAAGTCCGGCTCACCGGCACCGAGGCCGATAACATCTTTGCCAGCTGCGCGCATCTCTGCGGCGCGTGCGGTGATAGCGAGGGTTTGAGACGGTCTGACTGACTGTACGCGTGCGGAAAGCTTGCTGCGCATTTAGGATACCGACAAATGATGCCTATGGTTAATGGGTTGATTCAGCCGCCTGTGATAACCGTTACGTTGATCAGACAGCGGATGCAATAATATCCAATCCTCTGTGTCAGAAGAATCCCCAATGTCAAAAGAATTTCAACTAGTGTCAGATTTCGCAGCAGCTGGAGACCAACCGGAAGCGATAGCGCGGTTGATCGAAGGAATCAATGATGGTGAGGCAGGAATGACTTTGCTCGGAGTAACCGGTTCCGGAAAGACATTCACGATCGCCAATGTCATTCAGGCGGTGCAACGCCCGACTTTAATACTGGCGCACAATAAAACGCTGGCTGCCCAGCTTTATGGTGAGATGCGGGATTTTTTTCCCAATAATGCGGTTGAGTATTTTGTCTCTTACTATGATTACTATCAACCAGAAGCCTATGTTCCCTCGTCAGATACTTTCATCGAAAAAGACGCATCTATAAACGAACACATCGAGCAGATGCGCCTTTCCGCTACCAAGGCTTTGCTGGAACGGCCAGATACCATTATCGTCGCCACGGTCTCCTGTATCTACGGTCTTGGTGATCCCCGTTTCTACCTTAATATGGTGCTGCATCTGGTGCGTGGTGACCGAGCGGATCATCGCGCCGTTCTGCGCCGCTTGGCCGAGTTGCAGTACTCTCGAAATGACACGGAACTGCGCCGGGCCAGCTACCGCGTGCACGGGGATATCATCGACATCTATCCGGCAGAGTCCGAACGGGAAGCGGTACGTGTGGAGCTGTTCGATGATGAAATTGAAACAATCTCGCTTTTCGATCCACTTACCGGAGGAGTGATTCGAAAGGTACCACGGTATACCGTGTATCCAAAATCCCATTATGTGACGCCCCGTGAAACATTGCTGAAAGCGGTGGATCAGATCAAATTGGAGCTTGACGGAAGGCTGCAACAGCTGCGCGCAAACGATAAGCTGGTGGAAGCACAGCGGCTGGAGCAGCGGACTCGTTTTGATGTGGAGATGATCCTGGAGCTGGGATACTGTTCTGGTATTGAAAATTACTCCCGCTATCTGTCGGGCCGCGCTCAGGGAGAGGCACCACCAACGCTGTTCGACTACCTGCCGGATAACGCTTTGCTGGTGGTTGATGAAAGCCATGTGTCCATTCCGCAAGTCGGGGGTATGTATAAAGGCGACCGTTCGCGCAAGGAGACGTTGGTGGAGTATGGTTTCAGGCTGCCTTCAGCGCTTGATAACCGCCCCATGCGCTTCGATGAGTTTGAGCTGCGTGCTCCCCAGACCATATATATATCGGCAACTCCGCGGGCCTACGAACTGGAGCGTTCGGGTGTTGTAGTGGAGCAGGTAGTGCGTCCCACCGGACTGGTTGATCCCGAATTGGAGGTGCGGCCGGCCGCCAGTCAGGTGGACGATCTGCTCTCTGAAATCCGTTTGCGGGTGGAGCTGCATGAGCGGGTGCTGGTGACCACGTTGACCAAACGTATGGCGGAGGATCTGACGGACTACCTGAACGAGCATGGAGTGCGGGTGCGCTATCTGCATTCGGACATAGACACGGTGGAACGGGTTGAAATCATTCGCGATCTCAGGCTTGGCGAGTTTGATGTGCTGGTGGGTATAAATCTACTCAGGGAAGGACTGGATATGCCGGAGGTATCACTGGTGGCAATACTCGATGCGGATAAAGAGGGTTTTCTGCGCTCCGAAGGTTCTCTGATTCAGACTATCGGCAGGGCTGCGCGCAACGTCAACGGTAAAGCGATTCTATACGCTGAAAAAATCACCGGTTCCATGCGGCGTGCAATGGATGAAACAGAACGCCGCAGAGTCAAGCAGAAAACCTACAATGAGATGAACGGTATCACACCGAAAACCATCAGCAAGGCCGTGGCCGATATCATGGAGGGTGCACGTGCGGGGGCACCCATGTCGCCGAAGAGCTACGCCAGGGTGGCGGAGGAGGAGGCAGAATATGCGGCGATGTCTCCGCTACAGATGGCAAAACGGATCAAGGCACTGGAGAAAGAGATGTACCAGCATGCGAGAGATCTGGAGTTCGAAGAGGCAGCCAGAGTGCGGGACCAGATAAAGCAGCTTCAATCACGGGGAGTCCTTGCATGACTGGCTCGGGCACCTGTTAACCTGACAGTAACGGATGTTTCAACATCGACGCTACGTCTGCTGTTTCCACCAGTTCTATTCCGGCGGCGGCATATCTCATTGCAAGTACCGGATCATTTATCTCATATACCATCCATTGCCAGGGTCCAGGCCACAGCGGGGTTGTTGGGGCCAATAACAACTTGCTTCCTATCAACAGTTCAGGCTTGAGATGTTGCGCCTGCTGTTGCTGGCATTTGCCGTATCCATCCAGCACCCAACCGCACATGTGTCCTGGTTTTCTCTCGCGGATGTACTGGAGTGCGGGGAGGTGGAACGAAATAATGGTGCAGCGGCTGCAAATTGGCTCAAGCTCGAGAAAAAGCTGCTCCATAATCGGCCTAAGGCCGAAATGGGCAATGCATTGAGGCTTGATCTCCGCGAGCAAATTGTTATCGGGATAGCGTTGGGCGAGTTCAACCAGTTGGCTGAGCAGAGGAATTCTGGTACCGGAAAACCGATCGCCAAAACGTTCTGTTTCACCCGCGCTAATGTTGTGCAGCTGTGCAAAACGGTAGTCAAAAATCTGCCCCTTCACACCTGAGGTTCGATGCATATCTGCATCGTGGAATAACACAAGCTGTCTATCTGCGGTACATTGAATGTCAAATTCAATATATGGGGCACCGGTGCGCATCGCCTCTTCCACTCCTTCAAGGCTGTTCTCCGGATAGCGTGCCATCAATCCCCGGTGTGCGACCAACAGAGGAATCTTTTTTTTCGTGTATATCATTACTATAGATTATCCAGTTTAATTAATTTTGAAGTCAATTCAGTGCATACAAGTGACTGTTTTGGATAAATTCTTATTCGGTGCCGGCAAGCATTAATTTTAGATGTGTTGTATGATGGCGCCCGAAAAAACAGATGTCAGCCAATTCGGTATGCTGGCAAATCAGCGCAGTGGCAGGTAAGCTGGCAGAATTGGAATCTGTTTTAGCGAGGAGAGACCGGATACTTGTTTCAAAGCTTGTCTTCTTCGATTGCGTGATGAAATAACAACCCGGTCCATTCGATTTTTTTTCAGGGAATCAGGCAGAATGCACAAAATCATGGTGCTCAACGCCAAAGGCGGATGTGGAAAAACCACCATTGCCACCACCCTGGCCTGCTATTTTGTATCGAACGGCTATAGTACGGCACTGATGGACTTTGATCCGCAGCAATCGAGCAATCGTTGGCTGAAGGTTCGCTCACCGGAACAACCCCGAATAAAAGCTATTGATGGCGCACGTCATCAGGCCGGTGTCACCCGCTCCTGGCAGCTACACGGTGGTGATGAAACGGAAATTGTGATAATCGATACACCAGCCGGAGTGACCGGAGGCAAGTTGGTGGACCTCTATCACAAAGCTGACTCCATTCTGATACCGGTCATGCCTTCTATTATAGATCTCCAGGCTATGGAGCTGTTTCTTGGTGAACTTGGACGTCTTTTAAAACAGAGCCAACATCGAAAACATGTCGGCGTTATTGCCAATCGGGTGCGTATGAAGGGCAGGTCGTACCACGCAATAGAAGAGTTGATGGAGGAGGTTGGTCTTCCGTTGGTGTCGGTTCTAAGAGATACGCAAAACTATTCGATTGCGATGGAATCCGGACTGGGAATCTGCGAGCTTAAACCTGGCATTTCGGCTAAAGACAAAAAACACTGGGATCCCATTCTTGAATGGCTGTTCCAGACAATTCCTTCAAAGCAACGGAAACTGGACCTCGCTCCGACTTCGCCAGGCCGATGGCCATCTGCAGTCGCCTGAACTCTTTCCCACCCAGATGCTATTGGCCTGTTGCTGCATAAATCGGTAGATACCTTGTTATATTTTTGATTACCATAAGGTTTTTAGCGAAAAGTGACGGGTCCCGGTGCGGCCACAGAAATAATATTTACTGCACATATAAATAGAAGTTTGGCATGTTTCACACCCTGTTGTGGTAGGGTTTATGCGCTGTGAATTTACTGGAGGGATCTCTGTGTGCGTCTGTTTAATCCCTGAAGGGTTCTATGCATCGTGCTGCTCCCGGGGTAAGCTTCCGTTTCTTATCCCCGCCACAGTTAATAAATGAAGATCACGACTCCCGGAGCTAATGCGCAACTCTCAGGAGCGGATTAATGGCCAAAGATTCGTACTAATTTAGGAGACGAAGTTAAATGATCAAGCCTATTGGATCAGATGTACTCCAGCCGCTGTTCGTCTACGATACGGATGAGCATCAAGAGCTACGGCATGAAGCTGAAACCATGCCATCTGTGATCGTCAGTTCACAGGCGGCAGGCAACGCCGTAATGATGGGAGGGGGATACTTTAGTCCACTGAAAGGTTTTATGACCGTCGGTGACGCCATAGGCTGCTCCGAAAACATGAAAATGTCGGATGGCAGCTTTTTTCCCGTGCCGGTTCTCTGTCTTCTGGAGAGTGTGGATGCAATTAAAGGCCAAAAGCGGATCGCGCTGCGGGATCCGAATATCGAGGGAAACCCCGTTCTGGCGGTCATGGACGTCAATGCGATCGAAGAGGTAAGCGACACCCAGATGGAACTGATGACCGAAAAGGTCTACGGCACCACGGATGAGGAACATCCGGGTGTTGCAGCATTCAACAACCAGGGAAGATTTGCCGTGTCCGGTCCTATCAAAGTTCTGAATTTCAGCTACTTTCAAACCGATTTTCCGGATACTTTCCGTACTGCCGTTGAAATCCGGAATGAGATTCGGGAACGTGGCTGGAACACCATCGTATCTTTCCAGACCCGTAATCCGATGCACCGGGCCCATGAGGAGTTGTGCAAAATGGCCATGGAGGCGGTTGAAGCAGACGGCGTTGTAGTCCATATGCTGCTGGGTAAGCTGAAGCCTGGTGATATTCCGGCTCCTGTGCGCGATGCTGCCATACGCAAGATGGCGGAGCTCTATTTTCCGCCCAACACCGTGATGGTTACCGGCTACGGGTTCGATATGCTTTATGCCGGTCCGCGAGAGGCCGTACTGCACGCGTATTTTCGACAGAATATGGGCAGCACCCATTTCATAGTCGGTCGTGACCATGCGGGTGTCGGCGACTACTACGGAGCCTTTGATGCCCAAACCATCTTTGATGAAGAAGTACCGGAAGATGCCCTTCAGATCGAAATTTTTAAAGCTGATCACACAGCCTATTCGAAAAAGTTGAACAAGGTGGTGATGATGCGTGATGCACCTGATCACTCGAAAGAGGACTTTGTACTTCTCTCCGGCACAAAAGTTCGGGAAATGCTGGGGGAGGGCATTGCCCCACCGCCCGAATTCTCCCGCCCGGAGGTTGCTGAGATCCTGATGAATTACTATCAAACCTCGAAATAGATACCTGCAATCTGCGACAATCCGGGGGTCGAAGTCATTCTCTTATAATGAGCTGAATGACCTCGACCCTTTTTTATTCATGAACAATAATTAATGACAGCTAATTTGCGAGGAGTGTTGCTGATGAAAATCGAGACTATTGCGATCCACGGAGGATTTGAACCTGACCCGACCACCAAGGCCGTTGCCGTACCAATCTACCAGACCACATCCTATGCTTTTGACGATACCCAGCATGGTGCAGATCTTTTTGATCTGAAGGTTCAGGGTAACATCTACACGCGTATCATGAATCCCACCACCGATGTGCTGGAGAAGCGGGTTGCGGCGATGGAAGGCGGTATAGGTGCACTGGGGTTGGCTTCCGGCATGGCTGCCATAACCAACGCGATCTTCACAATATGCGAGTCGGGAGACAATATCATCACCACATCCACACTGTATGGTGGAACCTATAACCTGTTTGCCCACACGTTGCCACAACTGGGCATAAACTCCCGATTTGCAGATGCCAGGGATATTGATGGCATGGCCGCATTGATTGACGATCGGACGAAAGCTGTCTTTTGTGAATCGATAGGAAACCCAGCGGGAAACGTTGTGGATATTGGTGCGATGGCGGAGATGGCGCACGCACATGGGGTACCGCTGATAGTTGATAATACAGTTCCCAGTCCCTACCTTTGTCGTCCATTCGAACATGGCGCGGATATCGTGGTCCATGCGCTGACCAAATACATGGGAGGGCATGGCACCACGATCGGAGGGGTCCTGGTTGATTCCGGCAAATTTCCCTGGGCAGAGCATAAATCACGCTTCCGGCGGCTGAACGAGCCGGATGTCTCATATCATGGCGTGATTTATACCGAAGCCCTGGGTGAAGCAGCGTATATCGGAAGGGCAAGGGTTGTGCCGCTGCGGAATATGGGAGCAGCCATATCGCCTTTCAACAGTTTTCTGGTGCTGCAGGGCTTGGAAACACTTGCAGTCCGCATGGACCGCCATTGCGAGAATGCGCTCGCGGTTGCCAGGTATTTAAGTGACCATTCACAGGTGGAATGGGTTCGTTATGCCGGGTTGGATGATCATCCGGACAAGGCGCTGGTTGACAAGTACATGGGGGGCAGGGCTTCTGGCATACTCTCTTTTGGTATCAAGGGGGGGAAGACGGCTGGCGCCCGTTTTATAGATGCGCTGCAACTTGCGGTGAGGCTGGTGAACATTGGCGACGCCAAAACACTGGCCTGCCATCCGGCTACAACGACGCACCGGCAATTGGGTCCGGCGGAAGCGGCAAAGGCCGGGGTGACAGAGGATATGGTGCGTCTCTCCATTGGAATCGAGCATATAGACGATATCATAGGCGATTTGGACCAGGCACTGGCAGCATCTAAATAGTCAGGTCCACGCAAACAGGTTGTTTTAACGCGAGCGTCATCCCGGCGCCGGCCGGGATGATGGGAGAGGGCTAGTGCAGGGCTCACAACCAGTCAGTTTTCTCAACTATGGTGGAGACAGGTTGAGATTCAATGCAATCCAGCGAATCGCGGCGAGTTGAATGCAGCCAGGGACATAACCGCGCTGCTGATGGCTTCATCCAGAAAGTGGGTATAACTGTCTGCTTCGTTGAATCCCACGATAGCTTCGGTAAGCTGCCTTCCACGATGATCCACAAGAACCACCGTTGGAGTTGCATAGATAGAATAACGACTGACGAAGATGCCACTACGAATCCGCTCGCCGTCGAAGTCGGTTATTTTTCCACCCTCTTCAATGTTAAACTCACGTATCAACACCTTGCCCTTTAAGGCGCCATTCTGGATCAACGGTTTCAGTACTTCTTCTCTGAGGCGCACACAGTAAGGGCAGTGGTCGGTGCTGAAGATAACCATAATCGGAATTCCGGCAACTCTCGCTTGGTCAGCCTCCACCGACCAGTCTCTGCTGGTATTGATAATATAGTGTGAATCAGACCAACCTGGGGAGGTGAGGGCAAGTATCGATATGAAACATGCCAGTTTGATAAGAGTTTTCACGACTGATAAATCCCAACTACTCAACTTCCAAGCGTATCGACGGAAATAGCGATTTCTTGAATATTAGTATTCTATGATATTTTCTTAAATTATTCTATTTATATTATGGAAAACCCTATGAAATATGATGTGGAGATCGTGGAAAACGAAAATCTTTATCAGGGTTTTCTGGGAATTAATCGATTTCACATTCGCCATAGTCTGTTTGCCGGGGGTATCAGTCCGGTAATCGTGCGTGAAAGAGTCGAGAGCTTCCAGGCGGCTTCAATACTCCTGTATGACCCACACCTGGACTTGGTGGTGATGATTGAACAGTTCAGGATCGGAGCCATCGATGATCCAGGCGGTGCATGGATTTTGGAGGTGATTGGCGGGGTTATCGAGAAGGGCGAAACGCCAGAGCAAGTTGCCCGACGTGAAGCAGTGGAAGAGGCCGGTTGTCCGGTGGGCAGACTGGAGCCAATTTGTAACTTTATGGTGAGTCCGGGGTTTTCTACCGAGCGGATATTCCTTTTTTGCGGAGAAGTGGATGCCTCTTCCGCAGGAGGTATTCATGGTTTGGCGCAGGAGGGAGAGGACATTCGGGTCGAAGTGCTGCCGTCAGAAGAGTTGATTGGTGAACTTTATGGCGGTCGGATCAACTGCACCAGCGCAATCATTGCAGTACAGTGGTTTGTGATGAACCGGGAACGGTTGCGGCAGGAGTGGACATCCGGTGCCCCCATGCCCCAATCCTCCGGTCCGCAGCGGGATGGTGAGGTTTGAGAATATCTGCTTTTTGAACCATAACCTGACATGGAAGTTGTTGAGTAGAGACCGACTTTACCGAATCTCCTCCACCTTAAGCCAGATGTTGTGTTCACGGCTCTGACTACTGCCGGCGCTGTAGTGGATGTCACTCTGCCGGTTGTTCTGGTAGTGAGTGAGCCGGCCCAGACTTATCCACTCTCCAAGCCAACCGGAAACGCTGGTGCTGGCTTGCATGACTTCAAAGCTGCCGGGGCTCTTGCCGGGAGAGTTCTGGTGTGGAGAGATCTCCAAGGTGACCTGCTGACCATTTAATCTTGGCAGTGCATAGAAACCGGTTGTGGCGTCACGGTATTGAGTATCGCTTTCGAAATGGCGGTATTCACTGTCTCCGTAAGTGCGATAGCTGGTTATTGGGAGTGACTTCCCCGTTGCGATGAAGGCTGGTTTTCCCTCAATCGCCTGAATGTTGCCGACCAGTTCAGTATTGTCGTGCGTGTCTGCATTCAATCCGCGCAGGCGGACAGAGCCATCACTGCCTGGTTGACCCACTATCACTTTTGTTCGCTTTCCGATCATCACATCAATGTCGGCGGCAATGGTGCCTGTTTTTACGTCGCTGTGCACTCCATGACGTACAGAGATAAGCAGGCGGCGGGGTGGTGTATCTATGCGCATCAGTATTGCACGGATGTCGCGCAGACTTTCTGGCGAGGTTCGAAGGATCAGCTGATTGTTCATGCTGCTGACAGCCCCGTCGTTATCGATAAAGGGACGAATGATAGGCAGCACCTCCTCCATCGACCGCCCCTTCAATTCGATTATCTCCAGCGGATAGTCCGCAAGCAGCGGCGCATTAACCAGCATCGACAACAACATGAGTGTGAATCGCATAGCCTGTCTACTCCTCCCTTGGCTTACAGGTTAAGTCGCCTAAGCTCACTGTCGGGCCGGCTGCACTGCCAGATCTCATTGAACAATTCGCTCAACTGTTGCGCCTTGAGTCTGTTGCCGGGAGTTGCGTATCCCCGGTAACGCCTGGACAGGCTCCACCTGATATAAGCCTTCTGGTCAGCAAGCAAAAAATTTTCCTGGTGGTTGATGTAATCTGGATGGGGCCGACGGATCTCCATGCTACTCGGTAACCTCCGAACCAGTTCGACCAGCCGGTGGCCCTGTTTTTGAACCTTCGCGTTGTTTTGCAGCAAAATCCGAACCTGACTGAATTGACTGCGGAGACATAAATTTTTTACCGCTGCAAGAAACGGCTGCTGATCATAAAGTACGGCGTCCAGATCATAGCTGAAAATTTCAACTGCTCTCTGAGCCTGCAGGACGAAATCCAGACAGGAATCGCGACAATCTTCAATTCGGTCGAGTATGACCTCAACGTCGACAGGGTTGCGGAGGGCGGGGTGCTCAATTGTATCTTTCATTGGAGAGATCTCCTGTGTGGTCCGGGTTGCCAGCACCATTCAACTGCTGCTCTTGCTATACTCTTATTTGCACTGCACTCCGCTTAAAAAACACTGGTAATATCGTAAATAATATGACAATCTTCGCCCAAACAAAAAATAGTGTAGAATACATTGTCTGCAGGTTGAATTGGGGTTCAACTGAAACGCCTGGTCAGCAGTAGAAAAAATGTTGAGTTTTAAATCGAGAGGAAATAATGGATATGTTTAAACAGAAAAAAATTATAGCAATGCTTGCGCCTATTGGCCTGCTGGCCGGTATGTCCATGGCAACCCAGGCGATTGCTATGTCGCATGGTGGAAACAAGTATGCATCCGACAGCGCAAAGGATATGGTAATCAACAGCGCCGGTGAGTGCTGGAGAGCAGTCGGCGGTACCCCTGGTCCCCAGGTTAAATGTGGCGATGAAATGCCAATGATGGAGAAAGCCGTAGACGGGGATTCTGACGGCGATGGTGTGTTGGATTCTGTTGATCGCTGCCCCGGCACACGGGCCGGCGCCAAGGTCGACAAATGGGGCTGCGAAGTCATCGAAAATCTGACCATCGATTTGGTTAATGACGAATTCGATTTCGACAAGGCAGTACTCAAGCCCAACATGAAAACCGCGTTGGATGAACTGGCGGAGCGCATTAAGGCAAGTAAGGGCCAGGAACAGCTGACCATTACCGGACATACCGACAGTATCGGTTCGGAAGCTTACAACATGGGGCTTTCCGAGCGCAGGGCTAAGGCTGCTGCAACCTATCTGGAAGGAAAAGGCATCACCGGCATCTCTACCAACGGCATGGGTGAATCAAGCCCGGTAGCCGATAATGGTACCAAAGCCGGCCGTGCCAAGAACCGCAGGGTAGAGATCAAAACCTACTAAAGGTTTGGCAGAGGGGAGCATTCGTTTCCCCGGTAAATTAAAAGCCGGGATCCACAGGGATCCCGGCTTTTTTGTGTGCGCCCAGCATGGGCGCACTCTTGTGGGTGCAAGTCCCACCGTAAGTTGATCACAGCGAACGAAGTGAAGCGCAACTGCATGAGGGTGACCGAGTGTGGGGAGGAAGCGTGGATCGAAACTGCGAACCGATGGACAAGAATTGGATAGAAGGCGCTGCCAGCAGGGCGAGTGGGCATGAAACCATGAAGCCCTTGTGATCAAGGCGAAGCGGCGTAAATCCGGCGGTTGTGCAGTGAAGGAGTGCGTTCTTACCTGGGGATATCTTGCCTTATGTCTGAAAGGACGACGGTGAAAGCCGGAGCGAGAAGTCAGCAGAGGCCGTAGTAGCTGCCGACGAGGAGCGAAGGGCCGAACGAGAAGGAGTGTCAGAGAACCGGTTGATGTCAAAGGCCATGCGTCAGAAGTTTGTGCAAGCAAAGCGAACAAGCGTAGCCAGCGGTGAAGCTGCGGGTGATCTTGAGCGTGACGAAGCCTGCGGCCCGCAACGGGAAGTCAAAGACACAGGGTCGGCGTTGCTGGAAGCGATGCTGACGAGAGCGAACCTGCAGCGCGCCTGGAAACGGGTCAAGGCCAACAAAGGAGCAGCGGGTATGGATGGTCTGGATATTGCTCAGACCGCTGATTACCTGAAAGCTCAGTGGCCGGAGATCCGCCAACAACTGCTGCAGGGGAGATATCGTCCCAGCCCGGTACGGCGGGTGACGATAGCCAAGCCGGAGGGAGGTCAGCGCGAGCTGGGCATACCGACGGTGCTGGATCGTCTGATCCAGCAGGCTTTATTGCAAATACTTCAACCCTTGATTGATCCGACTTTCAGTGAACACAGCTATGGCTTTCGTCCTGGACGGCGGGCACAGGATGCGGTGCTAAAGGCGCGCACCTATGTTCAGTCGGGCAAACGTATAGTCGTGGATGTGGATCTGGAGAAATTCTTTGACAGGGTCAACCATAACATTCTGGTAGACCGTTTGGGTAAGCGTATAGCGGATAAGGCGATTATCCGTTTAATACGGAGCTACCTGAACGCGGGTATCATGGATCATGGTGTGGTACAAGCAAGGTATCAGGGCACCCCACAAGGGGGCCCGTTAAGTCCATTGTTGGCCAATATCCTGTTGGATGAGGTGGATCAGGAACTGCAAAAGCGCGGCCACTGTTTTGTTCGCTATGCTGACGACTGCAATGTGTACGTTGGCAGTATGGCGGCGGGAGAGCGGGTGATGCGATTGCTCAGGCGCTGCTATGACGGGCTTAGGCTCAAGGTCAACGAGACCAAGAGTGCGGTAGCCGGTGTCATGGGACGCAAGTTTCTGGGCTATAGTTTCTGGGTTGGACCAAAGAGGCAGATCAAGTTTCGGGTGGCGGACAAGGCGATGGTGGGCTTTAAGCATCGTGTCAGGCAGCTGACGCGGCGCAGCAACAGCCAGTCGCTGTCGGATATCATTGAACGCTTGAGAAGTTATCTATTGGGATGGAAAGGCTACTTTGGACTGGCACAGACGCCGGGAGTCTGGCGTCGGCTGGACGAATGGCTTCGCCATCGGCTACGCGCAATACAGCTGAAACAATGGAAACGAGGCAAGACCCAATATCGAGAGTTGCTGGCACTGGGAGCATCTGAAAACGTGGCAAGGCGGATTGCAGCCAACGCGCGTAGCTGGTGGCGCAACAGTGCAATGCTGCTCAACAGTGTATTGACGATTGGCTACTTTGATCGTCTGGGTCTACCCCGACTCTCATGACCTCAATTTCTCGAACCGCCCGGTGCGGACCCGCATGCCGGGTGGTGTGGCAGGGGAACGATCAGATAAACTGATCGCCCCTCTGCCGATTTTACTGCAGATCAAACCATTGCGAAATGTTTCCGAATTGAATCAGATTTTACCCGCCTGTTCCGCTGCGTTACCGGTATAAGCAGCGGGGGAGAGGTTTCTTAGCCGCTCTTTTGCCTCTTTCGGTATTTGGAGTGCGTCGATAAATTGCTTCATATCCTCGGGTTTAATACTTTGCCCCCGGGTCAGCTCCTTCAATTTCTCATAGGGTTTTTCGATCCCATAACGACGCATTACTGTTTGTATGGGTTCGGCCAGTACTTCCCAGTTGTCATTGAGATCGGATGCCAGGCGTTGTTCATTAACCTCGAGCTTTGAAATGCCCCGCAATACGGATTGCAGAGCGATTTCCGTATATGCAATCCCTACCCCCATGTTTCGCAGCACAGTGGAATCGGTCAGGTCCCGTTGCCAGCGGGAAACAGGCAGTTTCTGAGCCAGGTGGCCAAACAGCGCATTGGCCATTCCCATGTTGCCTTCCCCGTTCTCAAAATCTATTGGATTTATCTTGTGAGGCATAGTCGAGGAACCAATCTCACCCGCAACGGTTTTCTGTCTGAAATAGCCAAGCGAGATGTAACCCCAGACATCACGGCAGAAATCTATGACGATGGTGTTAAAACGGGCGGTTGCATCAAACAATTCCGCCATGTAGTCATGGGGTTCAATCTGAATGGTATAGGGGTTCCAGGTCAGGCCGAGAGAAGTGACAAAGCGCTCGGCGAAGAGTGGCCAGTCCAGCTCGGGGTAGGCAGACAGATGGGCATTGTAGTTGCCAACGGCTCCATTGATTTTTCCCAACAGTTCCACATTTGCCACCTGGTTCCGCTGACGCCGCAGCCTGTAGACAACATTTGCCATCTCTTTGCCGAGGGTGGAGGGTGAGGCGGGCTGACCATGGGTTCGGCAAAGCATGGGCATCTTTGCATGCGCTCTGGCTAGATTGGCGATAGCGTCGATCAGGGTATCCATCCGTGGTATGAGTACATTTTCACGTCCACTCTTCAGCATCAATGCATGCGACAGGTTGTTTATGTCCTCAGAAGTGCAGGCAAAATGGAAGAACTCGCTGATTTTTTCAAGCTCCCTGTTTCCTGATATTTTCTCTTTTAAAAAATATTCAACCGCCTTGACGTCGTGGTTCGTTGTGCGTTCGATCTCCTTGACTCTTTTTGCATCGCCAATTTCGAAATTTTCAATCAACCGGTTGAGTAATTGTTTTGCTTCACTGCTTAGGGCCGGTACTTCCGGAATTCCGGGATGATCGGCGAGTGCCTCCAGCCAGCGGACTTCCACCAGCACACGAAATCTTATCAATCCATATTCGCTGAAAATAGGTCGTAGACCAGTACATTTTTCGCCGTAACGTCCATCGACAGGGGAGACGGCGGTAAGAGAGGAGAGTTCCATGATTATCCTGATTATTACTAAGAAAAGGTTAATTTTTTAAGTATACCACTCGAGTTGTGGTGCAGAAATTTGCGCTATCTTTAGTTATAAGATAATGCTGGTGGTGGATAACGTGAATTGATCCTGCCAAAATAGGAGGAATTCACTGCTGTATAGGATGAGCATAATATTTTTGTTATACGTTTTTATGCAGGTAAAGGCCAATATGGGATTTCGCGCAGACGACTTCCGGCGCTAGATCAAGTATATCCGCGTGTTATCGATCCCGTCTGCAGTTGTGGCATTGGATTCCGCACAGTGGTACAGAACTGTTTTATCCGCCTTTTCAAAGGCGTTATGGCTGGAGGGCTAAGCGTTGTTAGAGACTTATCGTGAACATGTTAATACCCGTGCTGCAGATGGCATACCACCCCTTCCATTGAATCCGGAGCAGGTTGCCGATCTGGTGGAACTGCTCAAGAGCCCACCTTCCGGCGAAGAGGAGTTTCTGCTTGATCTTATCTCCAACAGGGTGCCGGCGGGAGTTGATCAGGCAGCCTACGTTAAAGCCGCCTTTCTGGCTGATCTGGTCAAGGGCAACTGTGCCAGTCCATTGATCGATAAGGTTCATGCAGTCAAACTGCTTGGTACTATGCTGGGGGGATATAACATCACCGCACTGATCGAAGCGCTGGAAGATGAAGAGGTGGCCCAAGAGGCTGTTGCTGCATTGTCACACACGCTGCTAATGTTCGATGCCTTTCATGATGTTAAAGAGAAGGCGGATGCCGGCAACCCGTATGCAGAGAAGGTTTTAAAGTCCTGGGCGGACGGTGAGTGGTTCACTTCCAGGGAGAGCGTACCGGATAAAATTACTGTCAGCGTGTTCAAAGTGCCGGGCGAAACCAATACTGACGACCTGTCTCCCGCGCCCGATGCCTGGTCCAGGCCGGATATCCCGCTGCATGCCAAGGCGATGTTGAAAAACCCGAGGCCCGGTATGGAGGGTGATCCGCTGGCCATGATTGCTGCCCTGAAGGAAAAGGGACATCCAGTGGCTTATGTCGGCGATGTGGTGGGAACCGGTTCCTCACGCAAGTCGGCCACGAACTCGGTTCTTTGGCATATGGGCACGGACATCCCATACATACCCAACAAAAGGGCGGGAGGGTATTGCTTTGGCAACAATATTGCTCCGATCTTTTTCAACACCATGGAAGATGCAGGCGCTCTTCCCATCGAATGCGACGTCAGCAAAATGAATACCGGCGACGTTCTCGACATATATCCGTACGAAGGGGTTGTCCGAAGGCATGAGAGTGGTGAAGAGGTTTCACGGTTCCAACTCAAAACCAACGTACTGTTGGATGAAGTGCGTGCCGGCGGCCGTATTCCGCTTATTATCGGTCGTGGCCTGACTGCCCGTGCCAGAGAGGCGCTTGGTTTGCCTCCGTCAGATCTGTTCGCTTTGCCGTTACCACCAAAGGAGAGCAGCAAAGGCTACACACTTGCTCAAAAAATAATGGGTAAAGCCTGCGGTGTCGAGGGCATACGTCCGGGAACTTACTGTGAACCCAGGATGACAACGGTGGGATCTCAGGATACAACAGGCCCCATGACGCGGGATGAACTGAAGGATCTTGCCTGTCTCGGTTTCTCCGCAGATCTGGTGATGCAGTCGTTCTGTCATACAGCCGCTTATCCGAAGCCGGTGGATATCAATACGCAACACACGTTGCCGGATTTCATCTCATCCCGCGGAGGGGTTTCGCTTCGGCCGGGTGACGGTATTATTCACTCCTGGCTCAATCGTATGCTGCTGCCTGACAGCGTCGGCACAGGTGGCGACTCGCATACCCGTTTTCCGATCGGCATCTCCTTCCCTGCCGGTTCAGGCCTGGTGGCTTTTGCCGCAGCCACCGGTGTGATGCCGTTGGACATGCCCGAGTCGGTTCTGGTTCGGTTCAGCGGTGAGATGCAGCCCGGTGTCACTTTGCGAGATCTGGTCAATGCCATACCTTATCAGGCAATCAAGGATGGTCTGCTGACGGTCGCGAAAGAGGGCAAGAAGAATATATTTTCCGGACGTATCATTGAAATCGAGGGTTTGCCAGACCTCAAGGCGGAACAGGCTTTTGAACTCTCCGACGCCACCGCCGAAAGGTCTGCCGCGGGCTGTTCCATCAAGCTGAACAAAGAGCCGGTCATAGAATATCTGCGCTCCAACGTCACGCTGCTCAAGTCGATGATCAGCAGCGGCTATAAAGATGCACGCTCATTGGAAAGGCGTATTACAAACATGGAAAAATGGTTGGATGCTCCCCAACTGCTTGAAGCAGATACCGATGCTGAATATGCGGCGGTTATCAACATCGATCTGAACAACATCAAGGAGCCGATCGTTGCCTGCCCCAACGACCCGGATGACGTCAAAACGCTTTCGGAAGTTGCGGGGAAGAATATTGATGAAGTATTTATCGGTTCCTGCATGACCAATATCGGCCACTATCGGGCAGCCGGCAAAGTACTGGAAACCGTCGCTTCTCTTCCTACCAAACTTTGGATCTGTCCGCCTACCCGGATGGACGAACACCAGCTGATGGAGGAGGGCTACTACAGTATCTTCGGGCGTGCCGGAGCCCGCACCGAGATGCCGGGCTGCTCACTCTGTATGGGCAATCAGGCACGAGTAAGGGACGGAGCTACGGTAATGTCAACATCAACCCGAAATTTCCCCAACCGGTTGGGGAATGGGGCCAACGTCTATCTGGGTTCTGCCGAACTGGCTGTGGTATGCGCCGTTATGGGCAGGATTCCAACGCCTGCGGAGTATCTGTCGCAGGTCGAAGGAATCAATACCATGTCCGATGAGATATATCGCTATTTAAATTTCGATCAGATAGCAGATTTTCAAAAGGCGGCGTCGGAAGTGGTTGTTAATTTCGGCTGACCCTTATTTTCTTCTGCAGATAAACCGGATTTCCTTTAAAGGGAATCCGGTTTTTTTAACCCTGAAGAGGATTGAATGCCTTGTAAATTCAAGACGATATTATCAAGTTTCTCTTGCATCGGTCGAAAATTGAGCTATTCAGATCAATCACTGCAGATTTGTATGAGGCGGGTTATCCTATGGCATCGACTATCCCCAATTTCAAGAATCAGCTGGCTGACCGGTTTCTAGAGGATCTCGAAAATGATCGCCTGATTCTCCCCAGTCTCCCTGATGTGGCCATGCGCGTGGCTCGTGTACTCGACAATGGCGTAAGCGACGCGGATTCCATTGCTGAAGTGATTAAAACCGATCCGGCCATAACGATAAAGCTGATCAAAGCCGCAAACAGTGCCATGTATGGACGCTGCCTGCCAGTGGAGACCTGTGCCGCCGCAGTGGTACGTCTTGGCTCGGCATTGACACACAAACTGGTGCTCTCTCTCTCTATGCGGGAACTTTTTACCACCGAGTCTCCACTGCTGCAGCAGCGTATGAAAGCGCTGTGGAAGCACAGCACGGAAATTGGTGCAATATGTTTTGTCCTGGCCAGACGTGATACCAGATTTAACCCCGAACAGGCGATGCTGGTGGGACTGCTGCACGATATCGGTGTTGTTGCAGTACTAAATTATATTGATAAATTCCCGGTAGAAGTGACTCAGCCGGAAGCAATCGATGATGCAGTATCGGCACTGCGAGCGCGTACCAGCAGTATGATTCTGGAAAAATGGCGGTTTCCATCTGAGTTCACCGTTGCAGCATTCGAAGCGGAAGACTGGATGAGGGACACCGGTGGAATTCCAGATTACTGTGATCTGTTGGTTACCGCGCAATTGCACAGCCTTCTGGGTATGAACAGAGCCCAATTGACACCTATGATCAACGAGACCACCGCGTACACCCGACTTGATTTGGGCGATCTAATGCCTGATTCTAGCCTGAAGTTCAGGGAGGATGAGAGAGAAAAAATCGGTCAGGCAGAGTCGCTGCTCAATATCTAAAACTGTTAATTTTTGTCAACAATATTTACAAATCCCTATGTTAACAGCGAGTTGATTAACGCAACACCATGAATAAACGATAAAAATAATTCTGGTCTGGTAATTGCATAAATAAGAAATAAATGGAACCTAGATTCCAAAGTTTGAAACTTTATTTTTTATGCTGGGGAAAAAGATGCGCGTGATTATCTGTTCATTACCAGAATCGACGACGGAGCGGGAGATACGTCAATTCGTGCTGGCTGCCATCTGCTCACCCTTACAGCGGCTTTTACGGCGCGAAAACCGGATCACTTCCATCGAAATCATAGAAATTATAAATCGAAGCACGCATTCCACCGAATACCACGCTATCGTTGAGTTCGAACAGGATCATATTGCCGAGTTGGCAATTAAAAAGATGAATGGCAGTAGATTTAAAAATGAACGGATTGCAGTCAGATTGTATCAGACCCGTTCGCATTATCGAGATCGGCGGCGGGATAATTCTGAGGTGCCTCTGCTTGCCATTCACAACCGGCGCAAAGGAGGAAGGCGCCGTCTCAATCTGAACCAGAAAACGGTCAGGGTTTCCGGATTGATGCAGCCCGGGAACAGCGGCCAGCCTTACACACTGGAGATGGAAGGTTCAATTTCCTGAAACCCGCAACAGGTTCCGGATTTTTCCATCAGCCTGCTGCGTTAATCTCTCCCATCAACTCCCTGGCAGCGTGAACCAGACTGTTTCTGCCCAGCAGGATTTTCAGTCTGCTGCCGCCGCACTGCCGCCAAAGCATTGCCGAACGTATTCCTGCCAGCAGCAGAGAACGGATCTTGTTAATATTTTCCGGATTCTTCAGGTGGAGCGGGTCACCCTGCACCATTATTCGCGGTTTCAAAGTACTTATCGTATCGAAATAGATCTCAGCAATTCCGGCCAGGATATTGGCGTGCAGCATTGGATAGTGAATGAGCCGGTCGCTGCCCGTACGAATTCCCTTGGCAATTTTTTCCTGCATGCCCATATTTCTCCCAAGTTTTCTTTCCAGATGCAGTAGAGATATCACATATCTCGTCGTCTCCAGTTTTCTGGAGTTGGTGCCTTCCAGCTGCTGAATGATGATTCTTAATCCGGTTGCCACACCGGACAGGCCGTTGTAAACATTCTCGACAGTGTCCGAGTTTATCTGAAACAGACTGTGAATACTGGCTTCCATGGCGTTTGTATCCGCTATGCCTCTGTGGGCCACCTGCGAAGCGAGCTCAGCGGCCTGGAAAACCCCTGCCAAAGCAATGCATCTGTCTCTTTCGTTTTTCATGGTCGTCCAAATTTAAACCTGCCGGTTCGAGAGTGTTTATGTTGCCCGTTCGATAATACCACCACCAAGGCAGACATCCTGCAGGTAGAAAACAACGGATTGACCTGGTGTAACCGCGCGCTGAGGATGCTCAAATTCAACCTGACAAATATCCTTCTCCAAGGTGACCAAGAAGCAGTTCTGTAAAGCTTGGCGGTGTCTGATTCGTGCTTGGCATATCAGCGGCAGAGGGGTCGATGGTGAATTGCCGGCAATCCAGTGCAGTTGGGATGCATACAGTGTCTGCTTCAAGAGCATAGGATGGTCATGCCCTTGAGCCACAACCAGTATATTGTTTGCTATATCCTTCTCCACGACGAACCAGGGTATCTCATCCGCTTCCTGTCGGCCACCAATCCTCAGTCCTTTGCGTTGTCCCAGTGTGTAGTACATCAGGCCCTGATGATCACCCATGTATCTCCCCTCAGGTGTCTCCATGCGGCCCGGATTGGCGGGCAGGTATTGGCTTAAAAACTCCTGAAATCGCCTTTCTCCAATAAAACAGATACCGGTACTATCCTTTTTGTCATGATTCGGAAAACCGGCTTGCTGCGCCAGTCGGCGCACCTGGTTTTTATCGATATCGCCAAGTGGGAAGCGGCTGGAGTTAAGCTGATGCTGATTCAACATGTAAAGAAAATAGGTCTGATCCTTGCTCTCGTCATATGATCTAAGCAGATCTATACCCCCTTGAGCGCGTCTGGTGCGGGCGTAATGGCCTGTGGCAATCCCGTCCGCACCAAGTGTCAGTGCATGTTCCAAGAAAGCGCTGAATTTGATTTCACGGTTACACAGGACATCCGGATTTGGGGTTCTTCCGGCACGGTATTCCGCCAGGAAATATTCGAAAACCCGATCCCAATATTCGGTTGAGAAGTTCACCGTGTGCAACCGAATCCCGAGTATGTCGGCTACCGCTTGGGCATCTTTCAGGTCTTCAGCGGCAGAGCAGTACTCTTTTGTATCGTCCTCCTCCCAGTTCTTCATGAACAAGCCTTCGACGGTTAAGCCCTGCTGTTGCAGAAACAACGCGGATACCGCTGAATCCACGCCACCGGAAAGACCTACAATGATTTTTTCAGGATTATCCATGGTTAAGTCCGAAAGTGGGGAAGCACGCAACAGATCGCCCCGACAAAGAATCTTCCGTGGTATCGACAAATGGAGGGATTACAGGTAATGCTTTGCGTAACCCGGTGCTCTCTCTCAGACGCCAATCAGCAGGTTCCTGCTCGGTTGAAGGCAAAGGGAATTCTAACTGAAAAAGGAGTCGCCAAGGGTGGCAACGGGACTGATTAACACGATAAATTTAATGAAGCTACCGATTATTCATGCAACACAGGTGGTAACCCGCTTGCGGTGTCGCGCCATTATCCAAATGCGCCAATGTGCCGCGGCCAAGGCGGATTTTCAGGTGGTTCCACAATCAAAAAAGTGACTGGGGCATGAAAATCAGGCAAATTCCACCCGATTTCTGCCTCCCTGTTTTGCCCGGTAAAGGGCTGTATCAGCCCTTTCCAGCAGTAAATCGGTGGTGTCAGGCTCCCCCCTCAGGCTGGTTATCCCCAGACTGACCGTTAACCTGATATCATTGTTGGAGAAAGGGGTCATGCTCTCCACCTCCTGCCGGATCCTTTCCGCCAGCAGTGCGCTGCCTTCCGGACCGGTACCCGAGAGCAGAATCATGAACTCCTCACCGCCATATCGAAAAAGAAGATCACTGTCACGAATGGTTTTCTGAACACACTGGGCGACCGCGCGCAATGCCTGGTCACCGTACAGATGACCATAGTCGTCGTTTACCCGTTTAAAGTGATCAATATCCAGCAGCACTACTGACAATGACGTGCCATGCCTTCGGGCAAGTTTCATCTCGCGTAGAACGGCATCGTCCATTGTGCTGCGGTTTTTTACACCAGTCAGCGGATCGATCAGTGCAGTCTGTATCGCACGATGGTAAAGCAGTGCGTTACGCAGTGGATAGAGAAGGCCGGAGAGAAGATTTTCTATGGTTTCAAGCTCATGTTCCTCGAAAGGATAGAATCGATAAAGTTTGATTTCGCCAAGCGCTTCGCCCGAGACAAGCATCTGATACTGACAGGAGTGGTTGGTTAGTGATCCGACGGAGATATCAATTTTCAGCTCGGGAAACTGGTACGAGGTACCATCAAACCTGACAAATCCAGACAACTCCTTGGCAAACAGGCTGATCAATTCGCTGGTCTCCAGGGTTGTTTGCAGCACACCGGTCAGGGCCAGCACTTTGGAGGCGAAACGCTGCTGGGACTCTGGATTGATTCTGGGGTGCGAGGGGTGGATTTTCATTTTTTTAAGGTTCCCTGCAATACTATGAATCCGGCTATTCATAACTTTTTTAACATCCAAATAGAATCTAGTTGATCTAATCGGATGCTATATTCATGCCAAAAAATAAATACTAATATTTATCAATAATATACATTATCTGAGATTGGTGGTGACGAAAAAATGTCGGAAAGATGCGGCCATATTCAACAGGCTGTTGCCAAATCTTTGCCGCTGCTATCTTTGAGCATCAATCCGCATCTGTCCGGAAAGCACTTCCATCCTCTCGGGAGCTTCGAAGATGACCGAAAACATCCGAAGTCTCATCCAACGCCATGCCTGTGGTACCCAGGCTACCTGGACCCAGCAACCAGAGGTAATATGGCGTTAATTGTTCCGGTGATTTTAGTTTTCCCGGGTCCTCTCCCGGATAGGCTATAGCCCGAAGTTTCGTACGCGTAGGACCGGGCGCAAAACTGTTTACTCTGATGTTGCTATTACTCAGTTCTTCGGCCATCACCTGCATCAGCCCCTCTATTCCGAATTTGGATACCGCATAAGCACCCCAGTAAGCTTTAGCTTTGCGGCCAAGATGGTCCGATGTGAATAACAGTGAAGCGTCTTCGGCCCTACGCAGTAGTGGCAGGCATGCTTGGGTCAGTAAAAACGGTCCATGGAGATTTGACTGCATAACCTGAAACCAGGTTTGCATGTCGTAGTCATCGATGCGGCTTAATAGCTGCAACTGTGCGGCATTGTGGAGCAGACCCTCAAGCGAACCAAACTCCACTTCCAGTTTTTCAGCCATCTCCAGATAGTCATGCTCAGTGGCGCCTTCCAGGTTCAATGGATAGATCGCCGGCTGAACGCCGCCTGCAGCTTCGATCTGATCGTACACCGCCTCCAGTTTCGACAAGGTGCGGCCAAGCAGTATGACAGTTGCGCCGTTTAATGCCAGTGCCAGAGATACGGCCCGGCCAATTCCGTCGCCCGCGCCGGTAACCAGGATCGTACGTCCGGCAAGCAGTGCATTCTCTGGGGAGTACTCTTGCATGGGGTATCGGTTGCCTTGTATCTATCTCTTCAGTGGATCTTAATAATTATACATTGAGGATCCTATATTGGGCATCGGCATAGAACCCAAGCTAACAGATGGAGACTGGGGATCCTGTTCATCTGATACTTCGCTGGCAGCGCCAGGAGATCCACAGTTTAAGCAGTGGAGTGAGACTGGTACGCTGATGGAGTAGCCGACGGTAACTGTCGGCATGGATCAGACTTAATACCCTTTCTGCCATAGCGGCCATGCTCAGTACCGGGCCGAGGCCGTTGCGGGCGGAGATCTCATCAAGTGTCTGATTGTAGAGTTGCTGCTGAATAGTGGTGATAGCGGAAAGGGGGCGGCGCAGTTGATCTTCGTCTTCAATCTGAAGAAGCTGCATGGGATTAAGTCGATACGTTTGCAATCTGTGGCTTGGAACAAAGCAGCGGTTGCGGCGCAAATCAATGCCCAAATCCCGGATGATTTCAACCATACGTTGAAATGAACCCAGTTTCCTGGCGGATCTCCTCTGTTCTTCATTGGCGCCGCCGATAAGCGTAATCAAGTCTGCAAACAATGCGCCCGTATGCCGGCAATGGTTTTCAAGCTCAATATCGTTCTCAATCAAGACTGCGCCGATTTCCTTGCCAATGGCTTCGAAAAGAGGTTCAAAATAGTCCCCCGGCAGAGAATATCTGGTTTGAAGCTCGCCCATTGAGATGGCAATCGGGTGCTGTGCTTCAGCTTGCAGGCTGCGTTTAATCTCCTGTCGCCACCAGTTCAGCTTTTCTGCAGCTACACCGGGGTCGGAGCAGGTTACAGGTATGTTTCGCAGCGTTCTGTAGAAGGCATTAGCCAGACTTAGCGGGGATCTTATGCCAGATGGAGCAAAACGAATTGCATAGAATACACTGGAGCCGATTGGTGAGAACTCATCGGGGAAAGGGTGTTGTTCAGGCATTGGCCGGGAGGTCCAGCCAATCAAGTATCTGCAGAGGGTGTGATATGGCGCCATCGGCCTGCCATAGCTCGGGCCGGTCGTTATTCCCTATATAGCCGAAAAGTGCAGCAAGCGTACGTGTGCCGGCTCTGTTACCGGCAATAATGTCACGCTCCGCATCACCCACATAAAGCGTTTCACCTGGTTGGGTTCCCGCGATTTTGCAGGCATGAAAAATCGGCTCTGGATTGGGTTTGGATTTAGCTGTGGTATCGCCGCTGACGATACAGGTTGCCCGCTGTGTGAAGTTCAATTGTTCCATCAGAGGATCGGTTAGCCAGCCCGGTTTGTTGGTCACAATGCCCCAGGAAATTTTGCGTGCTTCGAGTTGATCGAGCAGCGCTTCGATTCCCGGAAAAAGCCTGGTGCCGCGCGTCAGATTGGATTGATAGAAATCGAGAAACTGCTGACGCAGCCCGGCAAATTCCGGATGCTCGGGTTCCAGTCCGAATCCCAGCCGAATAAGGGCCATGCCTCCGTGTGAAACATAGGGGCGGACAACCTCCAGGGGAAGAGGTGTACGGCCATGAAGCTCAAGCGTGAGGTTGAGTGCATAAGCCAGATCAGGGGCGGTATCGGCAAAAGTACCATCCAGATCGAACAGCACCAGGCGGACTTTCGCAGCCGGTTGTGAATCAGAATTATTCATCTTTTCCGCAGCTGACAAGATAGTTGACATCGACATTTCCGGAGATGAGGCGATATTTCTGAGTCAAAGGATTATAAACCATGCCCATCATGTTCCTGGCTTGAAGGCCGGCCGATCGAATCCATTGATCCAGCTCGGAAGGACGGATAAACCTGGCATAGTCGTGGGTGCCTTTCGGTAGAAGGCCGAGCAGGTATTCAGCACCGATTATGGCCAGCATATAAGACTTTGGATTACGGTTGATAGTGGAGAAGAAAACAGTGCCACCGGGTCTGGTCAGGTCAGCGCAGGCTTTGACCACAGATGCTGGGTCAGGCACATGTTCCAGCATCTCCATACAGGTGACTACGTCAAAGGATCCAGGTATCTCCTGAGCCAGTTGCTCAACCGGAATCTGTTTGTAATCCACCTGCTGACCAGATTCCAGCAGATGCAGTCGTGCCACTTCCAGCGGGGCTTTGCCCATATCTATACCCGTTACGTCAGCTCCCAGTCGGGCCATGCTTTCGGCCAGGATGCCGCCGCCGCAACCCACATCAAGCACGCGCTTTCCGTATAAGCCGGCAATCCTATCAATGTAGTCCAGACGCAGGGGATTTATCTCATGCAGCGGCTTGAATTCGCTGTCCGGATCCCACCAGCGCGAGGCCAACTCCTCGAATTTGGCTATTTCGGTCTGGTCGACATTGTCGTGCTGCTCATGCATGCGATAACGGCTCTTGGAGTAAAGTGAAAAAATATTATAGCGTATAGTAACAACGTTTAAGCCAGACTAACGGTATCCTGTCCGTGTTTAATTTATTGACTCGCCAAAGCAGAGTATGTTTCTGTTTGGCCTCACTGCTGATGTTCGCATTTATCGGAAAGGTATTGGCTGTTGTGCCTAATCCAACGGGCATCACCTCCGCCAATCTCGCGCTGATTGTAAATGACGAGGATCCTTTCAGCATCAGAGTGGCGCAACATTATCAAATTGCACGCCGGATTCCCCCGGAAAACGTCATTCACATTCGTATCAAACCGGTGGCGTCGATGATCGATCCGGCGGTTTTTGACAAGATAAAAATGGAAGTCGATCGGCGCACGCCTGCGCATGTGCAGGCGTATCTGCTCGCTTGGACTCTGCCATACCGCGTAGGTTGCATGTCGATAACCAGCGCTTTCGCTTTCGGTTTCGATAGCGCGTTTTGTGCCGAGGGTTGTAAACCCACCAAGACCAGCTCATATTTCTCCTCCATGAGTGAAGCGCCTTTCTCCGATTTTGGTGTAAGGCCAACGATGATGCTGGCGGGTCTCAATGAGAGTCAGGTTGATAGTTTAATCGATCGCGGCGTTCGTGCGGATTATACCCAGCCTGACGGGACAGCATATCTGGTTACTACTGGAGATAAGGCCCGCAGTACACGAACACCGGCATTCAGAAAACTTGCCGACGGTTTTCATGGCAGCCTGGAGATACGCCATTTGGAAACCGAAGCGCTCACCGGAAAAAAGGATGTCTTGTTCTATTTTACCGGTGCTATCTGGGTTGAGGGGTTGGATACATTGGAATTTCTTCCCGGAGCGGCAGCCGATCATCTTACGTCCGCTGGCGGCGTGCTTGATGGTATCGGACAGATGAGCATACTGAGATGGTTGGAAGCCGGTGCGACTGCAAGCTACGGCGCGGTGGTTGAGCCATGCAACTATCCCCAGAAATTTCCTCATCCGGGCATTTTTATCGCAAACTATCTGCGTGGAGAGAGCTTGATTGAAAGCTATTGGAAAAGTGTTGCCTGGCCGGGTCAGGGCGTTTTCGTGGGTGAACCTCTTGCAAGGCCATTTGCGCTTAAACCCGGCACGGAGTGAAGTCGCGAAGTATCTGTATGCTTGTGCGCCTTTGGAAGATCAACAGAAACGGCTGACACCTCTTCTTCGTAGATCGTGTGTCCCCAAAAGAGGTTCCCAGTCCAAGATCAACGAGTGAGGAAAAAAAGCATAGCTGCAGTTCCAGCACCGACGATCGCAGCCAACACGGAATAAATGAGAGCCTGGCTTCTTGCGGCCTTTTTGACTTCGGAAAACTGTTGACTGATTCTGGCATCTAATGTTGGATTCCCTGCCTGGGAGGAGGATCGTGCGGATTGCGCCAGATTGCGGGCGACTGTTGAAACTTTCTCCTCGGCTACCGTCAATGCGGTCTCCCTGGCAATCTCCTGAACATTACGGGAGAGCATCGTTGAGTTGACGATCTCCGTGCCCAGTGTCTCCTTTAAGTTAATCAATTGGTCAGACACCATCTCACTCATCTTGACAAGGCGTTCGTCCAGAAAATCTTCGATCTCCTGTTTGCTCATTGAAGTGTTGCCCGCTGCCTCGATTTTTTTCTGAAGCAACGTTTCCAGCTCATCCCTTTGTTGTCTTAACCGGGCTTCAATCGACTCCTCTATCAATACAATTCGGGTATTGATCGAACTGTCCAGCATTGCTTCTATCTGTGATTCTGTGATGCTTTCCATAGGCTCAGGTATTGGGTTGATTCTCTCCGAATCAACCGTTTCTGTTGATGAAACCAGGTGCGGCCGGAACTTTTCGAGTACTGGTTGATTGTTGTCTATCGCTCTGTTTATTGAGATCAGAATCTCTTCCAGTTTATCGTCCGAGGGGGGTTTGACCAAGGTGCCCAATGCACCGTGTAGCTTGGCTTCCGCAAGGTACTCCTCACCGTCATTGGATGTACACATTACGATCGGGATGTGGGCTGTTGCGGGGTTTTTTTTGATCACGGAGGTGGCAACCAGTCCGTCCATGCCCTTCATTAAATGATCCATGAAGATCGCATCGGGCTGGTGGGTTGCCAAAAACTCGAGTGCCTCTTCGGCGGAGGCCGCCATCTCAACGTTAAAGTCGTGCTGCTGCAACAACTTTCCCAGTACGAACCTTGCGGACTTGGAATCGTCCACCAGAAGCGCATTTCTGGCCAACTTTTTCTCTCCCATGCCTTTCTTCCGACAATATAATTGAATTAGGAGGGTTATCGACAGTGCTGAAAGTTACTTGAGACGGCGAACCTGCCTGTTACTACTCCAGAGCTTCCTGCACGATACCATCGATCAATTTTATCAAATCCTCCTCCACCAGATCTGCTTCACCAAGCATTTTGGGGCGCCGATAAGCGATATAAGTCTGCGTCTCATCCCCGGTTTTCTGGTAGATGCTCAGTGTTAGGGGACAGGTCGCCATATTGGCCGGATGAGCTTTTGACATACGGTAGGACATCAATATGCTGCAGAACTCCAGCGATTCGGCTTTTTCGTAAAGCCTGGTATCCAGTCCGGTGTCGGCTGCAGTGCGATTCAGCATTTCGCTGATATGCAGTGTATTTGTAATGAGCATGCCCCGACCGGTAATCGCCAGTTCTAGATTGGATTTGATGTCGCCATAGGATTCGTTTGTTTCATAGACGATTATCGGCGAATCGCTCGAAGTTACCGGCTCAGCACTTAATACCTGCTGGGTTTGGATAAATAGTGAGATCAAAATTGCAACGATTCTAAGCATTTTATAAATCCTTTGGATTTTGTGAAAGTCCGAAACATCCCCCTTCAATCAGCTTGACGCAGACCAGAATGACGAGGCTGTGCAAAAAAATCGTCCGGAATTGACGAAGTGTAAAATTATCTCACATACAAAGTCAGTGGTCGTATCGTGCAATTCTGGAGCGCCAATCTTCGGCGCGGGCGGCAATCTCCTGGCCATCAAGTGTGGTCAGTTGCCCGGATCGAAGCAGTTGCCGGCCAGCAACCCAGACATCACTCACCTTGTCACGCCCAGTCGCGTAGACGAGCTGTGAAACCGGGTGGTAGACGGGTTGGGTTTCCAGACTGCCAAGGTTCACCGCAACGATATCTGCGGCTTTTCCGACTTCCAGTGAACCAGTTTCCCTGTCCATGCCCAGAGCCCTGGCGCCGTTGATTGTAGCCATACGCAGTGCATCGTAGGCGGGCAGGGCACTGGCATCTTTTGCCACACCCTTCGCCAACAATGCTGCGGTCCGCATTTCGCTGAACATATTCAAGTCGTTATTGCTGGCCGCCCCGTCGGTACCGAGGGCAACATTGATCCCGCTCTGCATGAGGCTGGTGACGGGACAGAAGCCGGAGGCGAGCTTGAGATTTGATTCCGGGCAGTGCACCACGTGGGCGCCGCTGTCAGCGAAAGAACTGATTTCATCCTCATTCAACTGGGTCATGTGAACCGCCATCAGGGATGGGGAGACAACTCCCAACTCCTCCAGCCTTCGCAGCGGCCGAGTGCCGTACCTGCTGATGTTCTGATGCACCTCGTCTATGGTTTCATGCACATGCATATGCACAGGTATCTCAAGCTCATCCGAGAGCACTCTGATTCGTTCCAGTGGCGCATTGGACACTGAGTAAGGTGCGTGTGGTGCGAAGGCGGTTCTGATCAGACTGCTGTTGCGAAACTGATCGTGAACCTCGAGCCCTCGCTGCAGGTATTCATCAGCACCTCCTGCCCAGGCTGAAGGGAAGTCGATCAGGATCAGGCCAACCACAGCTTTCATTCCGGCAGCTGCGGCAACATGGCCGGCAACGTCGGGGAAGAAGTACATGTCATTGAAACAGGTGATGCCGCCGCGAAGCATTTCGGCCACCGCCAGACGGGTTCCATCCGCCACGAACTCTTCGCTGACCCAGCGGGCCTCTGCAGGCCAGATATGTTGATTGAGCCAGGTCATCAGCGGCATATCGTCTGCCAGACCGCGCAGCAGCGACATGCTGGCGTGGGTATGGCTGTTGATTAAGCCCGGGATCAGGATGTGATCGGACAGATTATGCTCACTGCTCACGGAGAACCGTTGTTTAGCCTCGGTACTGGGAAGAATGTCCAGAATTTTACCGCTCCTGATGGCAATGGCGTGGTGCTCGAAAATGCTCCCGCCGAAGTCAACCGGCACGATCCAGCGCGCGTGGATCAGTGTGTCGATATGCAATTTTTCACTCATTGGACCGGTATCTGTATCGGATTAACCTGCTAATATCTACGAATTTGCCACGGGTTGTGTATATATGGAAGCGTTAAAGTTGAAAATCGTTGCAGATGCCGATCATGCGGTCGTATGGCAAAACGATCGATTGTACCTGCTGGATCAACGTCTGTTACCCGAACAGGAGCGTTATGTGGAGCTGCAGAGCTGTTCCGAAACCACGGCAGCGATCAGAAGCATGGTTGTGCGCGGCGCACCGGCGATAGGTATTACCGCCGCTTATGCGGTGGTGCTCGCGGCCCGCACCGGTTTTTCGAGGTCACCGGCGGAATGGCGGCGATTGATGCAGCCGGATGTGGCTGCTTTGGGTATGTCGAGGCCGACTGCTGTGAATCTGCGCTGGGCAATAGAGAGAATGCAGTGTGTTGCAGGGAATCTGCCAGATGGCGACGACCCGGAAGCGGCACTGCTTGCAGCGGCAATACAGATACACCAAGAGGATGTGGAGGCAAATAGGCGCATCGGCGCCATCGGTGCGGGTCTGATCAGGAAGCAGACATCTGTCATTACCCATTGTAACGCTGGAGCACTGGCCACAGGGGGTTATGGTACAGCGCTGGGTGTTATAAGAAGTGCATTTTCCGAGGGCCTGATCGATCTGGTCTACGCAGATGAAACCAGGCCATGGTTTCAAGGTTCGCGGTTGACCGCATGGGAGCTCTCCCGCGATGGCATCCCGGTAAGGATCATGACCGAAGGTGCTGCGGCCCGACGTATGAGCCAGGGCGGAATCGGGTGGGTCATAGTCGGCTCCGACCGGATCGCAGCCAATGGCGATGTCGTCAACAAGATCGGAACCTACAATCTCGCGGTGGTGGCCCGATATCATGGGGTCAGGGTAATGGTGGCTGCACCGACTTCGACCATCGATACGTCTGTTTCGGGTGGAACCGACATCCCTATCGAGATGAGAGATCCGGAGGAGGTGTTAAGCTGCGGTGAACGCCGCATCGGAGCGCCCGGCGTGGACGCCTGGAATCCGGTGTTCGATGTTACTCCGGCGGCGCTGGTGGATGTAATAGTGACTGAACGTGGCGCCGTTCATCGGCCTGATGCCAAAAAGATAGCTGATCTGATGAAAATCTAGTGCTCCTTCAAGGTAATAATTACGGGTTAAGTAACTTCTCAATAACCCCGTGAAATTCCGCAGGGTGGATCAGGGAGTGAAGGTTAGCACCGACCGAAGGTCCAGTGGACCTTCGCAGCGGGGACGAACGATCCACCGATCGCATTGGATTTGGTGGGTCCGCTTCGCTTGACCCACCTTACAACTGATGGGAGCTGCCTTGACTTTTTTGAGAGGTTGCCGGGTTCAGCATCCATATGTGGCATTCCAGCAAGGCGCATTACACCGACAAGCTCACTGCGCGCGCAATTATTACCTTGGAGGAGTACTGGTCTCAGCCCCCCCCTCAAAGCCGATTTTAAGGGCGATAAAACCAAAGCGGCGCCTAATTCGATATGGTAGTATTTACGGCTGAATTTCAGCCGACAGTTAGGCTGCCTTTGCCTCTGCAGAGGTCCGCCCAAACAGTAAGGATCCATTATCACACATGACCGATTTCGCCAAAGAAGTTATACCGGTCAATCTCGAAGATGAAATGCAGCAGTCCTATCTCGATTACGCGATGAGTGTAATCGTAGGTCGGGCTCTTCCCGATGTGCGCGACGGGCTCAAGCCGGTACACCGGCGAGTGCTTTATGCCATGAGCGTGCTGGGGAATGACTGGAACAAGCCGTATAAGAAATCAGCGCGCGTGGTGGGTGATGTCATCGGTAAGTATCATCCGCACGGGGATACCGCGGTGTACGACACCATCGTTCGCATGGCGCAACCCTTCTCCATGCGCTACCTGTTGGTGGACGGGCAGGGCAACTTCGGTTCGGTGGATGGAGATGCGCCCGCCGCCATGCGTTACACCGAAGTCCGCATGGCGAAGATTGCGCACAGCATGTTGGACGATCTCGACAAAGAGACCGTCGATTATGTTGCCAACTATGATGAATCTGAATCCGAGCCATCGGTGCTGCCGGCGCGGATTCCAAATCTGTTGGTAAATGGTTCCGCCGGCATAGCAGTGGGAATGGCAACCAATATTCCGCCGCACAATCTGACGGAAGTGATCAACGGCTGTCTCGCGTTGATAGACGATCCGAAAATTACCGTCAAGGGACTCATGGAATACATTCCCGGCCCGGATTTTCCCACAGCTGCGATTATCAATGGTGCGCATGGTATCAAGGAGGCCTATACAACGGGCAGGGGGCGAATCTACCTGCGTGCGCGATCCAGTGTGGAGAATATCGACGGAGGCACGCGCCAGCGTATTGTGGTGCATGAACTGCCGTACCAGGTCAACAAGGCGCGCATGCTGGAGAAGATAGCGGAGCTGGTGAAAGATAAGCGTATCGAGGGAATCAGTGAACTGCGTGACGAATCCGACAAAGAGGGGATGCGGGTAGTGATTGAACTGCGCCGCGGTGAAGTGGCGGAAGTGGTGCTGAACAATCTCTACCAGCACACTCAGATGCAGACGGTGTTCGGCATCAATATGGTATCGCTGGTTGATGGCCGTCCACGCCTGCTGAATCTGAAGCAGATGCTGGAGTTCTTCATCCGCCACCGACGCGATGTGGTGACACGTCGTACGCTGTTCGAACTGCGCAAGGCGCGCGATCGTGCACATGTGTTGGAAGGACTTGCGGTAGCACTGGCAAATATCGACGAGATTATCGCACTGATAAAGGCTGCCTCCAGTCCGGCGGAGGCGAAACAGGCGCTGTTGGAGCGATGGTGGCAGTCGGGTACGGTTGAGCAAATGCTGCAGCGCGCCGGTGCGGATGCATCGAGGCCACAGGATTTGGATTCTTCTTTTGGTCTCAATGCGCAAGGTTACCGTTTGAGTGATCTTCAGGCACAAGCGATTCTGGAACTGAGACTGCAAAAACTTACTGGTCTTGAACAGGAAAAAATATTAAAAGAATACAGTGATATACTGGATAAAATTAAAGAGTTGTTAGAGATTATTTCAAGCGCTGACAAGCTAATGCAGGTGATCACGGATGAGCTGATCGAGATGCGTGATCAATATGGTGACCAGCGTCGCAGCGAAATATTGCAGAGCCGTCTCGACCTGACGCTGGAAGATCTGATTACCGAAGAGGATGTGGTCGTCACACTTTCTCACGCCGGCTATGCGAAAGCGCAGCCGGTGGATACCTATCGTGCTCAGAAGCGGGGGGGGAAAGGAAAAACCGCAACCGCGACCAAGGATGAGGATTTTGTCGACAAACTATTCGTTGCCAGTACGCATGATACGATCCTCTGCTTCTCCAGCCGTGGCCGCGTCTACTGGCTGAAAGTGTACGAACTGCCGCAGGCAGGGCGCAACGCACGTGGTAAACCCATTGTCAATCTGCTACCGCTGGAGAAAGATGAACGTATCAGCGCGGTATTGCCGATCCGGGAGTACACGGATGACCGCTATATCCTGATGGCTACCAGCAGCGGTACGGTCAAAAAGAGCCGGCTGACCGATTTTTCCCGTCCGCGTGCCAATGGAATCATTGCTGTGGATCTGCGCGAAGATGATTGTCTGATAGGTGTCTCCATCACTGACGGTACTCGGGACGTGATGCTGTTTACTTCAGCGGGAAAAGCCATACGCTTCGACGAAGGAGAGGTCCGGCCCATGGGGAGGACTGCATGCGGCGTCCGCGGGATCAGGCTGGCACAGGGGCAACGCGTTATCTCTCTGATCGTAACCAGAGCCGAAGGCACAATTTTGACCGTGACCGAGAACGGCTTTGGAAAAAGAACACCTCTGGATCAGTTTCCGGTCAAGGGGCGCGGCGGTATGGGCGTTATCTCAATCAAGACTTCCGAGCGTAATGGGGAACAGGTGGGTGCAGTTCTGGTTGAGGAGCAGGATGAGGTGATGTTGATTACCGATGGCGGAACTCTGGTCAGAAACCGGGTCTCCGATATCTCGCTGATGGGGCGTGGTACCCAGGGCGTGACTATGATTCGTCTCTCCAAAAAAGAACGCCTTATCGGATTGGCCAGGGTGGAATCATTGGATATGGAAGATGACGAAGAGTCTGAGGATATTACAGACGATCAATCTTCCGCTTCTGAAGAGAGTTCAGAATAGGGTGAGAAATTTTTATAATTTCTTTAATAACATGAAGTTGTAATTGAGAGCTACAGCATGTCCAGAGTTTATAATTTTAGCGCGGGTCCGGCTATGCTGCCGGAAGAGGTGTTGATACAGGCGAGAGACGAAATGCTCGACTGGCAGGGGAGCGGCATGTCGGTTATGGAGATGAGTCATCGCGGCAAAGAGTTTATCTCTATCGCCACACAGGCTGAAGCCGATTTGCGGGAACTGCTCAATGTTCCTGATAACTATAAAGTGCTGTTTCTGCAGGGTGGTGCATCCAGTCAGTTTGCTATGGTACCGATGAACCTTTTGCAGGGAAAAAAGAGTGCTGATTATTTGAATACCGGTTCCTGGTCGAAGAAGGCGATCGCGGAGTGTAAGAAATATAGCGATGTAAACATTGCGGGTGCAGCACCGGACGGGGTCTTTTCAGTGCCCGCTCAGGCTGATCTCAAGCTGGACCCGGATGCTGCATACCTTCACTACACCCCGAACGAAACGATCCAGGGAATCGAGTTCCCCTATGTTCCGGAGACTGGTGATGTGCCACTGGCGGCCGATTTCTCCTCCACCATCCTCTCCCGGCCGATAGATATATCCCGTTTTGGGATTATTTACGCTGGTGCTCAGAAGAATATAGGTCCTGCCGGGTTAACTCTGGTGATACTGCGCGAGGATCTGATTAAGGAGCCCCTGGCAGGTACACCTTCCATGCTGACCTATCGCACCATGGTGGATGGGGAATCCATGTACAACACACCGCCCACCTTCGGCTGGTATCTGGCCGGCCTTGTGTTCCAGTGGCTCAAGCGCAATGGCGGGCTTACAGCGATGGCGAAAATAAACGAACGTAAGGCCGGATTGTTATATACCGCCATTGATTCATCTGATTTCTATGCCAACCCGGTCGACCCGGCCTGCCGTTCCTGGATGAATATTCCTTTTACCCTGGCCGATGCGGCGCTGGACGCGGATTTTCTGGCGGGAGCCAAGGAGGCTGGTCTGGTGACGCTCAAGGGTCACCGCTCGGTTGGCGGAATGCGTGCAAGCATCTATAACGCCATGCCCGAAGAAGGGGTCAGAGCGCTGGTCGATTTCATGGTGGATTTTGAAAAGCGGCGTGGTTGATCTGTTTTTGTGCGGCTCCTTCGTGCTTCCATAATTGAGATGAACAAAGATGTATAAGATACAGACATTAAACAATATATCAGTTGCTGGCCTGGATCGGCTGCCACGCGACAAGTATGAAGTGGCATCAGAAATCGCGAACCCTGATGCCATCATGCTGCGCTCTTTCAAAATGCACGATATGGAGATACCGAAATCGGTTAAGGCGGTTGGTCGTGCGGGTGCCGGTGTCAATAACATTCCGGTTGATAAGATGACGGAGCTGGGAGTCCCCGTATTCAATGCTCCCGGCGCCAATTCCAATGCAGTAAAGGAGCTGGTACTGGCGGGCATGCTGATAGCCGCACGCAATATAGGGCAGGCTTGGGATTTTGCCCGTGGCTTGAGCGGCGACGATGTCACAATAAATAAAGAGGTGGAGAAGGGAAAGAAGCAGTTTGTCGGGTTTGAACTTCCGGGCCGTACGCTTGGCGTTATCGGTCTGGGAGCCATTGGCGTCAAAGTGGCGAACGCGGCCCGCGCTCTGGGTATGAATGTGATCGGGTACGATCCAACCATCACGGTTGAGAGCGCCTGGAAGCTGACCCACGATGTGGAGCAGGCCCTCAGCGTCGATGATCTGCTGTCCAAATCCGATTTTGTCACTTTTCATGTACCGTTGGTGGATTCCACGAAAAACATGATCAACGCAGAACGCCTGAAATTGATGAAGAAAAATGCGATTCTGCTCAATTTCTCGCGCTCGGGCATCATAGATGATGAAGCGGTTGTAGCCGCGCTCGATACAGCGCGTCTGTACGCCTACATCTGCGATTTCCCCAGTAATCTGTTGAAGGACCATCCTCGCTGCATCACGCTGCCTCATCTGGGCGCGTCGACAGCCGAAGCGGAGCAGAACTGCGCCATCATGGTTGCAGATCAACTCAAAGGTTATCTGGAGAATGGCAATATCAGGAATTCAGTCAATTTTCCGAACATCAACCTGCCCAGAAATGGGGGCTATCGGATAGCCGTGGTCAACTCCAATGTGCCGAATATGGTTGGGCAGATCTCGACCGATCTGGCAGAGGCCGGTCTCAATATCGTGGACATGCTGAACCGATCGCGCGCAGGGATAGCCGTTACCCTGATGGATACCGACAAGGAGCCGCCAGCTGAGACACTTGACCAGATAAGGAGCATTGACGGCGTACTGTCGGTGCGCTGCCTGGGTTGTACTCCTTAAAAATCAACTATGTCCGGCGACGAGAAACTTCAGCACATCCGTGCACAGATCGACGAACTCGATCTACAGATTCAGGATTTGATAAACCGCCGCGCCTTGGCAGCGAAAGAAGTTGCCAAAATCAAACTGGAGGAGGATAAGGACGCTTTTTTTTACCGCCCGGAAAGGGAGGCGGCGATTCTGAAGAAGATTCAGTGCAGAAACAAAGGACCCATGGGCGACGAGGAGATGGCGCGGTTGTTCCGGGAGATAATGTCAGCCTGTCTGGCGCTGGAACAGCCACTCAAGATCGCCTATCTGGGTCCGGAGGGGACCTTCACCCAATCGGCTGCACTCAAGCATTTTGGTCACTCCATAATCACATTGCCATTGGGCTCAATTTCAGATGTTTTCCAGGAGGTGGAATCCGGTGCCGCCCAATATGGTGTTGTACCGGTTGAGAATTCAACTGAAGGGGTTATCAATCACACACTGGATATGTTTCTGCGCTCTCCCCTGTTTATTTGCGGTGAGGTGGGTCTGCGGATACATCACCACCTGTTGAGCATGGAGACGGATGCCACGACCATCACTAAAGTATTCTCCCATCAGCAATCGCTGGCACAATGCAGGGGTTGGCTCGACCGTAATCTTCCCAGTGCGGAGCAGGTCACGGTTGGCAGCAATGCGGAGGCCGCCAGACTGGCTGCGAGAGAGTCCCGCAGCGCCGCTATTGCCGGAGAGATGGCTGCGGAGCTCTACCACCTGAAAGGGTTGGCGCGCAACATAGAGGATGAACCGGACAATACCACAAGGTTCCTGGTTATCGGTCGCCAGAAAGCGCTTTCCAGCGGGGACGACAAGACCAGTATTCTATGCGCCACGCGTAATGTAGCTGGTGGTCTGGGCCGGTTGCTGACACCTCTTGCGGAGCATGGAATCAGTATGACCCGTATCGAGTCGAGACCATCCCGCCAAGGCAACTGGGACTATGTCTTCTTTATCGATATCGAAGGTCATCAGGATGATCCCAAAGTGGCGTCGGCTTTGGAGGCGTTGCAGGAACAGGCGCGATTGCTGAAAATCCTTGGCTCCTACCCAAAAGCGGTACTCTGAAACCAAATTAAACCATTCGAGAGTGATCCAAACGATGAGTAAATCCGCTAATCCGTTCCTTGAAATCACCGCTCCCGGTATCGAGAACCTGAAGCCCTATATTCCAGGTAAACCCGTATCGGAGCTGGAGCGTGAGCTGGGTATCAGAGACTCCATTAAACTCGCTTCAAACGAGAATCCATTGGGCTGCAGCGATCGGGTCAGGGATGCCATAGCGGCAGAGTGGCCCCACATATCACGTTATCCGGATGGGGGAGGATACGCGCTGCGTAATGCTCTGGCGAAGAAGCATGATCTGGATCCGGTCTGTATCACCCTGGGTAATGGTTCCAACGATGTCCTGGATATTATCGCCAGGGTTTTCCTTGCGCCGGGGCACGAATCCCTCTTCTCCCAGTATGCTTTTGCGGTCTATCCCATCAGCAGCCAGGCGGTTGGTGCTTCCCTGCGGGTTGCTCCCGCCGTGGATTATGGTTATGACCTGGAAGCATTGCTGAATATGGTAGGGAACAAGACCAGGGTTGTGTGGATCGCAAATCCCAACAATCCTACAGGCACCTGGGTGAACGGTGAGGAGCTGGAGAATTTCATTGCCGGAGTTCCCGCCAATGTCATTGTGGTCGTCGATGAGGCGTATATCGAATATGTCGATAAACCGGATTATCCGGACGCCAGCAAGTGGCTTGCCAAGTACCCCAACCTTATCGTGACAAGGACTTTTTCCAAGGTTTATGGCCTGGCATCGCTACGCATCGGCTACGGTCTGTCGCACCCGGATGTGGCCGACCTGCTCAACCGTGTCCGACAGCCTTTCAACGCCAACAGTCTGGCCATGACGGCAGCCATGGCTGCGCTTGAGGACGATGGATTCGTTAACCGCTCGGTGCAAAATAACAGCGCGGGTATGGCGCAATTGACTGCCGGTTTTCAGCAGCTGGGATTGGACTTTATTCCATCCGTCGGCAACTTCATTGCTGTTGATGTGGGCCGCCCGGCCGATGAAATCGACCAGGCGCTGCTGCGTGTGGGCTGCATTACGCGACCAATAGCCGCCTATGGGCTGCCCAATCATCTGCGAATTACCATAGGCAGGCCGGATGAAAATGCCCGCTTGCTTTCGGCGTTGAGTAAAGTGATCGATTAATGTTGATTCGTCGGCTTGCAGTCATCGGGGTTGGGCTCATCGGCGGTTCTCTTGCCCGTGCATTGCGTCATGCGGGACAGGTTGATGAGATCGTTGGTTGCGGACGTAGTCGGGAGAATCTGGATAAGGCGCTCAATTTCGGGGTGATCGACCGCTTTACCCATGAGATCGGCGAAGCAGTCAGTGGTGCCGACATGATTTTTCTTGCAATACCCCTGGGTGCAATGGAGAGTACATTCAGGGAGATGCGCGGGTATCTCGGTGATGACGCACTGATTACCGACGGCGGCAGTGCCAAGGGCAGCGTTGTCGAAGCCTGCCGGTTGGGGCTTGGTTGCCTGCCCCCGGGCTTTGTTCCCGGACATCCCATTGCCGGTACCGAGAAGAGCGGGGTTGAAGCGTCGTTCATGGAGTTATACCGGGGCCGGCGGGTGATTCTTACGCCTACGGACGCCACCTCACCGGAGGCGCTGGAGCGGGTGACATCGATGTGGCGCAGTTGCGGCGCGGAGGTGACCCGTATGTCTATCGCTCACCACGACGAAGTGCTTGCCGCAACCTCCCATTTGCCGCATATGCTGGCTTTCGGCCTGGTGGACACCCTGGCGCGAATGGATGAGAACGACGAAATATTCCGTTACGCGGCTGGTGGCTTCAGAGATTTTACACGCATTGCATCCAGCAATCCTGTGATGTGGCGCGATATCTGTGTCGCCAATAAAGCCGCATTGGGAGAGATGATGGAACGATATATCAAAGACATGGAGGATTTGGCTGAAACCATAAGGCGCGGGGATGCGGAGCGTCTTTTGGAAATATTCAGTCGAGCTAAAGCGGCGCGTGACCGTTATATCGATACGGCTTCGGATCCGGGTTCCACAGAATAGAGGGCCAAGGAAGAGATGTCCCATCTGTTTAGATTTTTTTGGCCTATGCTCCCTATTACAAGGACTATTTTAAGGGAAACGAATTATTGTGACTTCTCTAAAAGTCCGGGCAGTCAATGGCGGGCCGCAGGATTGGAGAGCGCCTTCCAGGACCGTCGGCAGCAGGCGACCCACAGGGATGTGGGAAGGTAGAGCAATGCAGGAGCCGTTGCCGAGATGCTGTCGTCGAGCTTACAAGGACATGTTTACAGCGTGTCCTGGAAGGCGTTCCCCGGTCACGATCTGTACAGGGTTATTGAGAAGTCATCGATTATTTGTGTAACTGACTGTTTTTTTTGTATTTTAGGTATACAAACAATCAGCCATCAGGTAATATCCCCGGCTTTAATTGCTCCCTGGATTTTCCGCTTCAGAACAGGAGATTGATATTGAACTCTCCCGGCAAGCTGCTGTTTAAAATTGACGCTGGTGGGTGTCTTGGCGGCAGGCTTCGCGTGCCGGGCGACAAATCCATCTCTCATCGTGTCATCATGTTAGGTTCGCTGGCGCTGGGCGTCACCAGGGTATCCGGTTTTCTCGAAGGGGAGGACAGTCTCGCCACCCTGCAGGCTTTTCGCCGTATGGGCGTCAGCATCGAAGGCCCGGATAAAGGCTGTGTGACAATCCAGGGTGTGGGCATGCATGGTTTGCAACAGCCGGATGGCCCGTTGGATCTGGGTAACTCTGGGACTTCCATGCGCCTCCTTGCCGGCCTCATGTCGGGGCAGGCCTTTCCGGTGACATTGACCGGGGATAGTTCTCTTTGCAGCCGACCGATGCGCCGAATAACGGAGCCTCTGGCCCGCATGGGAGCGCGTATCGAAAGCAGTTCTGAAGGTACTGCACCCTTGCGAATAGAATGCGGGGGGGCACTGGTCGGAATCAATTACCTGATGCCCGTGGCCAGTGCTCAGGTGAAATCCTCTCTGTTATTGGCCGGGTTGTATGCTGAAGGTGACACTTGTGTCAGTGAACCGGCGCCGACGCGGGATCATACTGAGCGAATGCTGCATGGTTTCGGCTACCAGGTGAGTCGCAACGGCAACCGGATCTGTCTCACCGGGGGAGGCATGTTGACCGCATCCGATCTTGATATTCCTGCCGATATCTCCTCCGCCGCTTTTTTCCTGGTCGGGGCAACCATTGCTGAAAAATCTGATCTGATATTGGAGCATGTGGGTATCAACCCGACGCGGGATGGTGTGATTAACATACTGCGCCAGATGGGCGCTGATATCGAGGTGCTGAATCTGCGAAGTGTTGGCGGTGAACAGGTTGCAGACCTGCGGGTGCGTTCCGCAGATTTACGTGGTGTGAGAATTCCTCCGGACCAGGTGCCACTTGCGATTGATGAATTTCCCGCCCTGTTTATTGCAGCTGCCTGTGCCGATGGTGAAACCGTACTGACCGGTGCTGCAGAGCTGCGGGTTAAGGAGAGTGACCGCATTCAGGTTATGGCAGACGGTTTGATTGCCCTCGGCGTCGACGCCCGTCCGACCGCGGATGGAATGATCATTAAAGGGGGTTCAATAGCGGGTGGGCGGGTTTTGAGTCACGGTGACCACCGCATAGCCATGGCATTTGCAATGGCTGCGCTGCGATCAGACAAGCCGATTGTTGTCGAGGATTGCGCTAACGTGAATACCTCTTTCCCGGGCTTTGTCGATCTTGCTGCCACAGCCGGACTTGCTATCCGCAGCTACAAGGAGGCATAAACCGTGGTGCCGATTGTCACCATCGATGGACCAAGCGGCTCCGGAAAAGGGACCATCGCCCATCTGCTGGCAGATCATTTTGGCCTGCATTGCCTGGACAGCGGCGCGCTCTACCGATTACTGGGATTAGCCGCGGAGAGAGCCCGGCTAACGCCCTCAATGGTGAATGAGTTGGTTGAAATCGCCTCCACGATGAAGGTGGTGTTCAGGCCGGGATCCGTCCTGCTTGACGATGAGGATGTCACGCTTGCAATTCGCACCGAACGGGCAGGAAATGCGGCATCCCGGGTAGCAGCGGTCCCGGAAGTGCGCTCAGCGTTGCTGCAGTGGCAGCGTAACTATGCCCGAGAGCCGGGATTGGTGGCCGATGGCAGGGATATGGGTACCGTGGTATTCCCTGAGGCAGGCGTCAAGATTTATTTAACCGCAAGCCCGGAAGAGAGGGCCAAAAGGCGCTATAACCAGTTGAAAGAAAAAGGGTTGGATGCTAACCTTCGCGATCTTGTGGCTGAGATTCGGGAGCGTGATGACCGCGACAGTAATCGCAGCGTGGCTCCTTTATTGCCTGCGCCTGATGCATTTGTATTGGAGTCAACCGCGCTTTCCATATCGGAGGTGCTGGAGCAGGTTATCGGAAACGTCTCTCGCGTTTATCCGCAGCTTGTAAAACCGGAGGCCTGAATTTCAGGCTATTTTTTTAACTTCAACCAGTGGTCTGGTTTTTCAGACCCATGATCGGCTTTGCCGAATCAGGATTTTTTCAAATGACCGAAAGCTTTGCAGAACTTTTTGAAGCCAGTATTGCCAATACCCAGTTGCGTAATGGTGCCATCGTAATCGGCACCGTTCTTGAGATTACCAACGATACCGTAATCGTAAACGCCGGGCTCAAGTCCGAAGGCGTTATTCCTAAAAACCAATTTTTGACTCTTCGAGGAGAAATCGAGGTCGCTGTCGGCGATCAGGTCGAAGTTGCTTTGGAAGCCGTAGAGGATGGCTTCGGCGCTACACGCCTCTCCCGAGAGAAGGCGAAGCGCCATCACGCTTGGAGAGTTCTGGAGACGGCTTTCGAAGCAGGAGACAATGTAACGGGTGTGATCAACGGTAAAGTCAAAGGCGGGTTCACCGTCGAATTGGGCGAGATCAGGGCGTTCCTGCCCGGATCCCTGGTCGACGTGCGTCCGGTTCGCGACACCACCTACCTGGAAGGGAAAGATCTCGAGTTCAAAGTCATCAAACTGGATCAGAAGCGCAACAACGTGGTTGTCTCCCGCCGTGCGGTGGTCGAGACCGAGTACAGTGCCGAGCGTGAGGCGCTGCTGGAAAGTCTTCAGGAAGGGATGGAGATAAAAGGTATCGTCAAGAATCTCACCGATTACGGTGCCTTTGTCGACTTGGGCGGTATCGACGGTTTGTTGCATATCACCGATATGGCCTGGAAACGGGTGAAGCATCCCTCCGAGGTGGTCGAGATCGGTGACGAGATTTCCGTGAAGGTGCTCAAGTTTGATCGTGACAAACAACGCGTTTCGCTTGGACTCAAGCAGATGGGAGACGATCCTTGGGGCAATATCTCCCGCCGCTACCCGGAAAATACCCGTCTTTTTGGAAAGGTCACCAATCTGGCTGACTATGGCTGTTTTGTTGAGATCGAAGAGGGTGTGGAGGGTCTGGTTCATGTTTCCGAGATGGATTGGACCAACAAGAACATTCATCCTTCCAAACTGGTACAGCTCGGCGAGGAGGTTGAAGTCGTGGTACTCGACATCGACGAGGAGCGGCGCCGGATTTCGTTGGGCATGAAGCAGTGTCAAACCAACCCTTGGGATGATTTTGCGGTCACCCATAAGAAGGGCGACCACGTTACCGGTAAGATCAAATCGATCACGGATTTTGGTATCTTCATCGGTTTGGAAGGCGGCATCGATGGCTTGGTTCATCTTTCCGATATCTCCTGGGATGATGTCGGTGAAGAGGCTATTCACGGTTATAAGAAGGGTGATGAGCTGGAGACCGTGGTACTCTCTGTTGATCCGGAGCGTGAGCGTATCTCGCTGGGAGTCAAGCAGTTGGACAAGGATCCTTTCTCCACCTATCTGGCCGAGAACGGTAAAGGGAATATCGTGAAGGGAGTTGTCAAGGAGGTTGACGCAAAAGGCGCAGTGGTCACTCTTGCCGATGGAATCGAAGGTTATCTGCGGGCCGCAGAAATTTCACGCGACAGGGTTGACGATGCTCGCTCGGTATTGAAAGAAGGTGAAGAGATAGAAGCAAGATTTATGGGTGTTGACCGTAAGAATCGCACTATTACACTCTCCATCAAAGCAAAAGATGCGGCAGAGGAGCAGGCGGCAATCCAGACCTACTCGCGGGATGCAGCGCCTGGAAAGGCTACCCTGGGTGATGCCTTGGGCGACCTGCTCAAACAGCAAATGGAAGATAAATAATAGAAACGATTTAACGTTCCGTTTATTTATTTAATCTGAAATCAACCGGGGTCCTGACGGACCCCGGTATTTCAAAGGGGCATATAAAAGGAATGACTAAATCTGAACTGATTGACGTCATCGCAAAAGAACAAGGTCATCTTGCCTACCGTGATGTCGAACTTGCCGTTAAATGCATGCTTGAGCAGATGAGTCAGGCGTTGGCCTCCGGAGATCGTATCGAGATCAGGGGGTTCGGCAGCTTCTCACTGCACTACCGCCCGCCGCGCCAGGGAAGAAATCCAAAAACCGGTGAGTCGGTCTCATTGGCCGGGAAGTACGTACCGCATTTCAAACCAGGAAAGGAACTTCGCGAACGGGTAAACGATGGACTCGGCGCAGAAGGTGACTCCTGATTTAAAAAAGCGGCCAAAAAAGCGCTCTAAATAGTCTCTGTATCAGCACAACTTGCGTATAAAGGAGACTGCTGATTTCCTTATTAGGGAGTCTGCGGCGGGGATCTGTTTCCACTTTGAGTCAGGAAAACAGGGGTTTCCTGTCACCACTGATCCTCATTTGCGGCTGCTGGCGTTTGTTATGCAGGTTTTATTGGATTTCCGTTTTACCCATGTCCGGCCTTGCCGCCATTAAGGGTTATCCTGACTTCCTCTTTGGCGGCAAATTTATGTTTGGTGATCAGTCGGCAGAGAAAGCCATGGCAAGTAGATAGACAAAAGTGACAACAGCAACCGAAATCGCAGACATCAGCTTTTCTGATTGCCGGTTCTGATTCGTGACACTCTGTTTCATGATGGTGGGGATAAGATTGTCCACCTGTTCCCGCATGATATAACTATCTCGAATTCTCATGTTCTTTATCTCCAGTAAATAGCTAAGGCCCGTTAACACAAAGCAATAATCCAGCATTACTTCTCCGGTAGAACCAGGCGATCATAAGGTAGTGCCAAGTGCATAGCTTACAATACATGTTCTCCATAGGTTCTACTTTAGCATATGTAGAACTAAAAGAGAACAATATATGAGTTTTGAATATTAACTGCTGAGATTGGGCACAACCAGGCATTGGGAAAATTGTTAATGAAGAACATTAGTCGACAAATTGCTGGCGAACTTGGTGTTAATCCGGAGCAGGTTGCAGCAGCTATTGCGCTCTTGGACGAAGGTGCAACAGTGCCGTTTATAGCCCGTTACCGTAAAGAGCGGACCAATGGACTGGACGATACTCAACTGCGTCAGCTGGAGACGCGCCTGAGCTATCTTAGAGAGTTGGAAGAACGACGCGGACAGATTTTGGAGAATATCGCAAAGCAGGGCAGTTTGACTCCCGCACTGGAGAAGGAACTGCAGCAGGCAGAGACCAAGACCCGTCTGGAAGACCTTTATCTTCCATTTCGTCCCAAACGACGCACCAAAGCGCAGATAGCCCGGGAGGCCGGCCTGGAGCCGCTGGCAGAGGATCTGCTGGAGAATCCGGATCATCACCCCGAGGCCACAGCTGCTGCTTATGTTGATCTGAATAAAGGTGTCTCTGACACACAAAGTGCACTGGATGGTGCCCGTCAGATATTGATGGAACGCTTCTCCGAGGATGCTTCGCTGGTCGGCAGATTGCGTGATTATCTTTGGGAAAATGGCATTCTGAAATCCACGCTGATTGAGGGAAAAATGCGGGAGGCGGCGAAATATTCCGATTATTTCGAATACGCCGAGGCGATTGCAAAGATTCCATCACATCGTGCACTGGCGATGTTTCGTGGGCGTACCGAAGGTTTTTTAAGACTCGATCTGGAAGTCGCTGATGAGGCGGGTGGAGCGGGCGTATGCGAACTGATGATTGCGCAGCGGATGGGAATTAAAAACCAGGGCCGTGCAGCAGACGAGTGGCTTATGAAAACCGTAGCCTGGTCCTGGAAAATAAAAATTTTCACCCATCTTGAATCGGAATTGAAAATACGTCTGCGGGAGACCGCAGAGGCGGAGGCAATACGTGTCTTCGGCAGTAATATCAGGGATCTTCTGCTTGCTGCGCCCGCAGGAAATCTTACGATCCTGGGACTGGACCCCGGTCTACGTACCGGAGTCAAGGTTGCGATTGTGGACGATACTGGCAAGGTGGTGGAGACCACAACAATCTACCCGCATGCACCGAAGCGGCAGTGGGATCAATCCATCGAAGCGCTTGCCCAATTGTCAGCCAGACATCGGGTTGCTCTGGTCAGCATCGGCAATGGGACAGCGTCGAGGGAAACCGATAAACTGGTTGCTGAGCTGATCAGGCGCCACCCCGAACTAAAACTCAGAAAAGTGGTGACCAGTGAAGCAGGGGCATCAGTATATTCCGCTTCAGAGCTCGCATCGTCGGAGCTGGCCGAACTGGATGTCTCGCTGCGTGGTGCGGTTTCGATTGCAAGAAGGGTTCAGGATCCTTTGGCGGAACTGGTTAAAATCGATCCCAAAGCAATCGGAGTCGGGCAGTACCAGCACGATGTCAATCAGACCCATCTTGCACGCGCACTGGACAGTGTTGTGGAGGACTGTGTTAACCGGGTGGGTGTGGATCTGAATACCGCTTCCACTGCTTTGTTGAGCCGGGTTTCCGGGATCAGTCAAGTCCAGGCTCAGAATATAGTCGGCTACCGTGAAGAGTTTGGTTTATTCAGAAATCGTGGGGCTCTGCTGAAAGTTCCCAGGGTTGGCGCCAAGAGCTACGAACAAGCTGCTGGATTTCTAAGAGTCGTCGGTGGTGACAATCCGCTTGATGCATCGGCAGTGCATCCCGAAGCTTATCCGGTGGTCGAACGGATTATTGCGTTCGCAGGACGACCTGTCAGTGCAGTGGTTGGAGATATTGGATATCTGAAGCGCCTGAAACCCTCGGATTTTACCGATGAGCGTTTTGGTGTGCCCACAGTTGCCGATATAATTCTTGAGCTGGAAAAGCCCGGCAGAGATCCACGGGGCGAGTTCAAAACGGCAAGTTTTCAGGAGGGTATCGAAAAGATTTCGGATCTGAGCCCCGATATGATACTCGAGGGGACAGTGACCAACGTAACTAATTTTGGTGCTTTTGTGGATATCGGTGTTCATCAGGATGGACTGGTTCATATCTCCTCCATGTCGGAGAAGTTTGTCAAAGATCCGCGGGACATAGTGAAAGCTGGTGATCTGGTAAAGGTCAAGGTCATGGATATTGATCTGGTACGCCATCGAATCGCGCTCAGTATGCGTCTCGACGACATAAGCGATCAACAGCAATCAAAGGGGCTCAGGAATCAGCCCGGTAAAAAGGCCGCAAAATCGTTTCACCGGTCGTCTGAAAGCCGTGAATCCAAATCTCAGGGTGCTTTGGCGGAAGCCCTAAAGGGCGCGTTGAAGAAGGTGTAAAGACCAGGGAAGTGGTCGTGAAAAATGGTGATAAGTGTTTAATTACCGATGCGTCGGCGCTAAATTTCGCCGAAACAGAAATGAACATGGCGAGGAACGGGTGATATGGCGTTTAAACGACGAGTGAAGAATAGTGACTTACGCGAAATTGTCTACTCGGCGCTCTCTCCGGTTCATGGCACTGGTCTTTTTGCCAAACGGGCGATCAAGAAAGGAGAGTATATCGGAACTTACCATGGACCAGATGCAAAGCGGGACGGTACCTATGTACTTTGGGTGTTTGACAAGGGAGACGAGGGAAATGCCGTTGGACGCAGCGGCCGCAATTTGTTGCGCTATCTTAATCATGCCAAACCAGGTAACGCCGAGTTTGACGGATTCGATCTCTATGCCCTGAAAAGGATACCGATCGATCAGGAAATTACCTTCAACTATGAAGGAAGTTGATAAGGAAAAGTCAATCCACTCTTATCAAACCATCACAATCAGCAGCAATACAAAACCCACAACTGCCATGATTGGCAGGATCGCACCCTGCCAATCGCCTGGCTTTGCTTCAGGGCTATCCCGCAGCATCTGCTTCGCTCTGGGGAAGAGAAAAATAATCATGGCCAGAATCAAAAGTGCCGAGCCAATCTTCATCCAATCCATCGTGAACCACCCCCATTAAATACAAACCCCGGTTCAAGCCGGGGTTTGTTGCAGAAACAAGATCGTTTGTGTGATCAGTCGTCGCTTGTCATACCAAGGATTTGCAACAGACTTACGAAAATGTTGAAAATGCTCAGATAGAGGCTCACAGTCATCATCACATAGTTACTGTCACGTTCGTGGATCATGCGGCTGGTGTCATACAGGATGAAACCACTCATCAACATGATGACCACCGCCGAAATTGCCAGTGAAAAAGCCGGCATCTGCAGGAAGATATTGGCCAGAGCACCGACCAGAACCACCAACATACCTGCGAACAGAAAACCTCCCATGAAGTTGAAATTCTTGCGAGTGGTTAATGCATAACCGGAGAGTCCAAGGAAGATCACACCGGTACCGCCAAAGGCCGTTCCAACTATCTGCGAACCGTTAGGCAGCGAGAGGTACATCTCGAGTATGGGACCAAGACCAAAGCCCATCAGACCGGTGATCGCAAACACTACGCCCAGTCCTGCAGCGGAATTGGCGGTTCTCGGAAGCACGAACCAGATCAACAGCATGGCGCCGCCCAGGCTTAGCAGATAAGTCATGGGTGGCATACTGAACATTACCGATGCCGCAGCCATCAGCGCACTGAAGAATAGCGTTGCCGACAACAGGGTATAAGTATTCCTGATTACCTTGTTGACCTGTAACGCATCGGCAGCTGGGCGGGCTACAGAGTAATCCAATCTATTCATACGGTTATCTTCTCCTAATATATTCAAACCATGGTGTATTCAATGAGTATGACTTTGCATCCATACTTTGGTTCCACAGCATACTTTATTGGGGGAAAAGTTCAAATTTTCAAGCAAGGGAGCATTGACTTCGAGAGTGATAGAAAAATTGGAAAGAGAAGGGTGGATTCGTGTATTCTTCGCATCACTTTACGGAGAGGTGGCTGAGCGGCCGAAAGCGGCGGTCTTGAAAACCGTTGATCCGCGAGGATCCCTGGGTTCGAATCCCAGCCTCTCCGCCAAATAACGAAAGGATCCCAGAGGGACCCCTTTATACATCAATAAAAAACCCCGCCAGCGTGAGCCAGGCGGGGTTCTGTGTTGGTGCCTCCATGTGCCGGGACCCGGGAGGCTACAGGTATAAAGCTGCTATTTCAGCTAAAAGAAAACTAACTGCGGGGCATTTCACCCATTCCGATTTACGCCGACCCGGCTGTTTTGAGTTAGTACCTTGGGCATCCTTGCGGAAATCCTTTTCCTTGTAAATCTACATCCATGATATATCCAGGGTTGTCATAATGCCAGGAAATTGTTACGGAAGTGTGTCAGAATAATAATTCAAGCTTGAATTCCATGCTTTTTTTGATCCCGGTCAGTTACATTATAATGATTATGAGAGCAGTTGCTTCGGCTAAATGATGTGAGGTATTCTGCTTTTCTGATCTTTCACCCTCGCCCAGATGTACGTTTCCATGGATGCAACCATTGAAAAACTTTTTTATGCCAGTCGCTGGCTGTTGGCCCCAATATACCTGGGACTCAGCCTGGCACTGTTGGCCCTCTGCGTTAAGTTTTTCCAGGAACTGATACACATCGCGCCAACTATTTTTACTTTGAACGAATCGGAACTGGTACTTATCGTTCTTGGGCTGATCGATATTTCCCTGGTTGGCGGGCTGATCGTCATGGTTATGTTCAGTGGTTACGAAAATTTCGTATCGAGCATCGAACTGGAAGAGGGAACAGATAAGCTCGGCTGGCTGGGCAAACTTGATGCAAGCTCCCTGAAGGCTAAAGTGGCCGCATCCATCGTAGCCATCTCTTCCATCCATCTGCTGCGCATTTTTCTGAATGCCGAACAGATCGCCGACAGTAAATTGTTGTGGTATGTGGTAATCCACCTGACATTCGTGGTGTCTGCCATCGGCATGGTGATGCTCGACCGCTGGACGGATAAACACTGAACAGCTTTTAGATATCTTTTATTTCCTGGTCCTCGTACACCGATCAGCGCTTTGTAATCCATGCAGCCCCAGGCAGGCCCTCCATCATGAACTGGGAAAAATACCGACAAGATGTCCTGGAGCTCTCCCAGCGTATTGTTGCGGCACAAGCGCCGATACGCATCCTTGATGCGATAAAATGGGATGATGAGATTCAACAAAAATTTTTCGCCGCGGAGTGTCGTCGCCAGCCCGAGGTGAATGCCGATTATTACCGGCGTAATCCACTCAAATTTGATGTCGCCGCATTGCATGACACTTTCCGTGATATCAACAGAAGCGTGACATCCACGCTGGGTGCCACGGATCCGGCGGGCAGCATCATGCGGCGCATGTGTCAGGAGTATCGGCAGGTTCTGGATATGTTGTCCGCCAGGGGTACGGCCGGCTTCTCAGTAATATCCCAGTCTCTGTACGGACGTTCCAGAGACAATTTTCATGCCGGAGGTCCAACCGTCTCCGATCTTGGAACACTGCTCGATAGCGCTCTGAGCAGTATCGATGAACGGATGTTTCTGGAAAAAGATGTCCGGGACATACCGACCAAAGATGCGGTCGTTCTGTTGCAGGAGCGGCTGGACAGGGTTTTCAATGATACCTCTGCCCGGGTCCGTGTAATCGAAAGCGATGGCATAGTCGCCGATGCCGCCGCCGGTTCGGATTACATCAAAATGCGCGCGAATACCTTTTTTAGCGAACGCGATCTGCGCGCACTTGAGGCACATGAAGGCTGGGTGCATGTCGGTACCACTCTGAATGGTTTTCTGCAGCCGGTCTGCACTTTTCTCAGTAAGGGCACCCCTTCGGATACGATCACGCAGGAGGGGTTGGCCGTATTTATCGAGATAGTTTCGTTCAATTCACATCCGGCGCGCCTGCGACGCATCGCCGACCGGATCCGCGCTATTGCTCTGGCTGAACAGGGCGCCACGTTTCTCGATATTTTCAATCAACTGTGCGAGGAGGGGCGCAGCCGTGATGAGGCTTATACGGCCACCATGCGCGTGTTTCGCGGCAGTCTGCCGGATGCTGGTCCGTTCACCAAGGATCTTGCCTACAGCGCGGGGTTTATCGATGTCTACAATTTCATCCGTCTCGCGGTAAGACGCGGTCAGCTGGACCGTATTCCGCTTCTGTTCTGCGGCAAGCTGGCGATCGAGGATATGGGAACACTTGCGGAATTGACTGAAAGCGGCCTGATTGTGCCGCCGCGTTACCTGCCACCGCCATTGGTTGATATCAGTGCACTTACTGCTTGGATGGCCTATTCCAGTTTCCTCAACCGGCTCGACCTGAAGCAGATAGAGACGGATTTCGCGCATCTGCTGGATTGATTCTGCAGGTAATGAGCACTGCCGAAACTGCACCATCTTTTCCATTCCCCGCGAACCCAGGGTGTTTCGCGCCCAGGATTCGCAGGGAGATGGAGAGTGTCTTATAAGAACATGCCCTTCATAACATAATAGAAAATTGCAGCCAGAATTGCGCCCGCCGGCACGGTAACAAACCATGACAGGACAATACCGCCGATCACTTTCAGATCGATGGCACCGATACCGCGAGCTATGCCCACGCCCATGACGGCACCCACAGCGATATGGGTGGTGGATACCGGCAGTCCAAGACCGGAGGCCAGCACGACGACCGAAGCCCCTGCCAAAGTAGCTGCATAACCTCTGGTGGGTGTCAGCTCGGTGATCTTGGTGCCGATGGTCTGCATCACCTTATAGCCGTAAGTCGCCAGTCCAACCACAATGCCGATGCCGCCTATGAGAAGCATCCACGGAGCAACCGGTGACTTGGCCGCGACTATGCCGCCGCTGTTGATCAGATTGATTACCGCGGCCATGGGGCCGATACCGTTTGCCACGTCATTGGAGCCGTGGGCGAAAGCCATCGCGGCACCGGTGAAGATCATCATCGGAATGAACAGCTTCTCCACGCTGGCAAAGCGGAAATCCTTGTTATCCTTTTTTGTATCGATTTTTACCCGACCCATCATGATCCTGCCAATAATCGCCAGCAGGATACCTACAACGACTGCCAGGATATTGCCTTCCATGGTGGACAGGTGCAGTCCGACATGTTTGAGCCCCTTGGTCAAAGTCACCAGGGCCACTATCCATCCCACCAGAAAAGCATAAGCAGGACCCCACTTCCTCGCCTGAGCGATCGGATCCTCAGTATTCAGGATAAGCTTCTGAATGCTTAGCATCAGCAACAGACCCAGGATGCCCCCCAGCACCGGTGAAACAAACCAGCTGGCAACAATCTCACCCAGCTTGCCCCACTGCACCGCGTCCGTACCTACCGCGGCAACGCCTATACCCACGACGGCACCGACGATAGTGTGGGTCGTGGAGACCGGCCACCCTTGAAATGAGGCAACCATGAGCCAGATACCGGCAGCCAGAAGTGCCGCCAGCATGCCCATAACCAGATGTTCGGGCATTGGCTCGAACAGCTTGCCATCAATAATGCCTTTGGAGATGGTGGATGCCACGCCGCCTCCTGCAAGATAGGCTCCGCAAAACTCCATCACGGCGGCGATCATGATCGCCTGTTTAACGGTAATAGAACCGGAACCAACCGAAGTGCCCATGGCATTGGCCACGTCGTTGGCACCGATTCCCCAGGTCATGTAGAGACCAAAAACGATTGCCAGAACTAAAAACAGTGTGCTGTGTTGAGCGATGATTTCCATTTAAATGCCTTTTAGAATTATAGTGTTAAGGAATTTTATGCTTGGTTGACCCGAACTTACCTGGCAATGAGCAGAAGCAGCCGGTTGCCGACCTTCTCGGAGTAATCCGCCAGATCCCCGATCCACTGAAGCAGCTGGTACCAGAGCATCACCGAGACAGGCTTCAGAGTCTCTTCCTGAGCGAAGAGGCTGCGGGTAAGTTCTATCCCCATGTTATCGGTATCGCTTTCGATCTCGGCCAGAACCGCAACCATATCCTCAACCTGCTCCGCTGCACGACCGCGGAAGCCTACCTCCACCAGTTCGTCGAGCTCCTCTATGAGTTTCAATGCATGGGTGCTGGCATCTGTACAGCGATTCACCAGCGCCAACAACGGCTCAGCCATGTCTGCAGGTACCTCCATATTGCGCTCTATCAGCAAACCTGCGATATCCTGAGCGGTATCTGCAATCGAGTCCTGGTAGTCCAGCAGTTCCAACAGATCGCGGCGATCTACCGGCATAAAAATACTTTTGGGCATATGATTGCGCAATGTGTTCTTGAGCAGATCGGCTGCCTCTTCTTTCTCGAAGATCTTGTCTCTCTGAGCTTTGAGGGTACTCTCATCATTGTCTATCAGAGCCTGAAACAGGCCCGGAACTTCGACTACGCATTCATGCACAATTCGCATGTGCTCCTGCATGGCCTTGAAGGGTGATTTTCCGAACATGGCGGAAATGGGGTTTTTCGATTTCATCAGAATTCTCCGGCAACCAAGGGCAAAAAATGATTAACGCAAAAAAACTCGCCCTGCGGAGTGTGGGAGGCTTTGACCCGAGCCATTCCGGCTGAGGTTTTGGCACCCGCTTGTAATTCCGGGGCACCCGAATCCTGTACATTTGGGGTATACACGCCCGTTTAATGTTTGAGGAGGCGACGGCATTAGATTTAATTATTGTTACGGCATTATGACAGCAGTAAATAATCTTAATATTTCTGTAAAGGTCGCTCCGGGCTGATAAAAAAGGCTCCCCCAATGCTAAACCGGGCACTTTCTGCAAGTGCCGTAAAACAGTGTTAAGTGAAACAGAAATCTCTTCTGGCAGGTCGAAAATGATCTCCCGTTCGAGTATCTCGCTCTATCCACAAAGGTTTCGGTGACACCGATCTATTAAATAAATTACTACGCGATTAAAAATAAACAATTACGTGAAACGGTCAGGATTTCTGTATATTCCCCGGACTGCCATCAGGCAAATAGTTGAACGTTCAGGCAATTCAGCAGGTGGTGAGCCTGTTCGGTATGGGCGGCAGATCCGTGAACACAGTTGAGATGCCGCGATGACATCAGTTGACTGGTCATCATCGGCGATTTAAGTGGCAGGCAATTTTTACAGACGTCCGAAACATCGACGGATTATTTGCATATTAGGTAATACTTAAGTACTGTTAGATGGCGCACATTGTCCCAGACGCATATGGACTGAACTGCCTCACCCAGATGTCGGGTGAATCGCGTTATTGCTAGTGATACGCTGAAGGAGGAAATTGACGGTGTCAGTCAAACATCCAATAATTGCCATTACCGGCTCCTCTGGTTCCGGTTCGTACAGAGTTGGTACGGTATTCAGCCATATCGCCTGGCGTGAAAAAATCAGACCATTGGTGATCCGTGGCAGCGCATTTCACAGATACGAACGGGATGAGATGCGGCTGGCAGTGGCGGCTGCGGCAGAGGCGGGAAAACATCTCTCCCATTTCTCTCCGGAGGGCAATAGACTGGACCTGCTTGAGGCCTTGCTCAAAGAGTTCTCGGAAACCGGAGGGGGCCAATACCGCGAATATCTTCACACTGAGCGGGATGCCAAGGATGCAGGAGGAACCCTAGGCGGGTTCACCGACTGGAAACAGATCCCGGAGGGAACGGATCTGCTGGTCTATCAGGGATTACACGGTGCCTATAGAAATGCTGAAGTGGATATTACCGCACTGGTGGATTTCACGGTCGGTGTGACACCAATCGTCAACCTGGAATGGATAAAGAAGATACACAATGATACGCTGAACCGCGGCTATACATTGGAGGAGGTGAAGCATATCATCGAAAACAGATTGTATGATTATGTGCATCACATCACCCCTCAGTTCTCCAATACCGATGTAAATTTTCAGCGGGTTCCGTTGGTGGATACCTCCAATCCGTTTGTTGCAAGAGATATTCCGGAACTGGCCGAAAGCATTGTCATTATCAGCTTCAGAGAGCCGGAGAAGCAAAATTTTCCTTATCTGATGAAAATGATAGATGGCTCCTTTATGTCGAGACCCAATACTATCGTAGTGCCTGGCGGAAAAATTGAACATGCCATGGAGTTGCTGCTCAACCCCGTAGTGAAAACCATGATGGAAAAAAGACGGGAATTGCTCTGAAGTTATTGGCATCCCGACTGCTTTTCCTGCTATCTCCCGTCTTAGGGCAAGAGACAGTTCATTTCCCCCGGCTTTCAATCCCTCTCCCCGCGCCATGGATCATTATTTCCACCGTCGCGGCCACTTGGAATTATAGGCTCAGTTCTTGTAGACCAATCTGATCCAATTGGTCCCGACAGTAACAGTAAGGGAACTGATCAATCTTTGGTCGGTTTTTATCAGCCTAAATTTACCGGCTGCTGCGTTGTGAATCCTGACAATAGTCCGGATATTTTCTGCGATTAGTCTTTTGCATCTGACGAGTCTGAATCTCACATCCACTACTCCAGGGTGAATCAGAGGTTGCTGAAGTTATAAAATTGTGATTTTTTCGTGATTCCGCCGTTAGTTGTGTGGCAGAGACTGTGATTCGTGCAAACACTGAAAACGAAACGGAGTGAATTTATGTCACTTTTCAACCTGACTGTTACAAGAATGCTTATTCCACTGACACTGCTGTTGCCGGTGGCTCATGCAGGCAATTACCAAACCTTTACAAGTGGCGGCGGCAGGGTAACAACCATCGAGCTTTTTACGTCTGAAGGATGCAGCAGCTGCCCGCCGGCGGACGCCTGGTTGTCCGATCTCAAAAACGATCCACGCCTGTGGAAGCAGATTGTTCCACTGGCGTTTCATGTGGACTACTGGGATTACATTGGATGGCGCGACCGCTTTGCCAGCCCGGAAAACAGCGCGCGCCAGAAGATGCATAAAAATCAGGGAAATATAAGAAGTGTTTACACTCCCGGGTTTGTACTTGACGGTGCTGAGTGGCGAGGATGGTACCGGCGGGGTGCGTTGAAGCTGCCGCAGGGTGACACGACAGAGCTGAAGCTGAATGTCAACGGTACGGAGATCACTGCAGCATATGCGGTTGCAACATCTGATCCACTGGTTTTGAACGTAGCACTGCTTGGCTTTAATCTTTCGAGCCGGATAAGCAGTGGGGAAAATTCAGGCAGGAATTTGAGCCACGATTTTGTGGTTTTAGAGCAGAAGTCTGTGATTTCGGAGAACGGCAGCTGGCTTCTGCAATTGCCACAGATTGAGCAGACTCCTGTGACCACAAAGGGAATAGCTGCATGGATCAGCCATCCAAACAGTCTCAAACCACTCCAGGCAACCGGCGGGTGGTTGACGAATTAATCCGTAACACCCTGGTCTTATATCCGAAGAACAGTTATTACACGCAGCATTTCCGGCTGCCATGAGGAGCACAGAGTAATGAAAAAACTTCTATTGACTATTGCGATATTGGGAAGTGCCGTTGGTTTGCAGCAATATGCCGGTACTCTTTCAGCCGTGCAGCGGGCTGCGGTCAATGATCTGGAAAAAATAATCGAAACAAAAAATCTTGCAGGTTTGTCGGTGGCAACTTTCGCAGGCGGGTGTTTCTGGTGTGTTGAGTCCGGTTTTGAAAAGTTGCCGGGAGTGGTTGAGGTGGTTTCCGGCTACAGTGGCGGTGAGCTGGTAAATCCGACATACGAAGAGGTTTCCAGCGGCCGGACAAAACATACGGAAGCGATCCAGGTCTTTTACGATCCGACTGTGGTCAGTTACGAAGGGCTGCTGTCAGCTTTATGGAAGCAGATCGACCCCACTGACGCCGGGGGACAGTTTGTCGATCGCGGCAGGCAGTATCGGCCGGCAATCTTCTATCATTCTGACGAGCAGAAAAAACTGGCTGAAGCTTCGGCCAAGTCGCTGGAGGAATCGGGAATTTATAGTCGGCCGCTGGCCATAGAGATTGTTCCATTCACGACATTTTACCCGGCTGAGGATTATCATCAGGATTACCATAAAAAAAATCCTCTGCGTTATGCTTTCTATCGCAGCCGCTCGGGACGGGACCAGTTCCTGGAAAGAACCTGGGGTGATAAATTGCACACGGAGTATGGAATCACGAAAACAGGCATGAAGAGCGAGGGCAAGTATATGAAACCTTCCGACGATGAGTTGAGAAGTAAACTGACACCCCTGCAGTATGATGTGACCCAGAATGATGCCACTGAGCCACCTTTCAGAAACGAGTACTGGAATGAGAAACGCGAGGGAATTTACGTCGATATCGTCACCGGCGAACCTCTGTTTTCGTCCGCTGACAAGTATGACTCCGGAACGGGATGGCCCAGCTTCACCAAACCGATCAATGAAAACAGCGTCGTGCAAAAGACCGATTTCAAGATGATAATACCGCGTCAGGAGATCCGCAGTAGAACCGGCGATTCACATCTTGGTCATGTTTTCAAGGATGGCCCTGAGCCGACCGGACTGCGCTACTGCATGAACTCCGCAGCATTGAAGTTTGTGCCGAAGGAGGAGATGGCGGTGCAGGGTTACGAAGAGCTGCTCTCTCTGTTGGAGTGACATGCCGGTCCACATTTCAGGCAAGGTGACTATACCTGACGATGAAATTGAGGTTACGGCAATCCGTGCCCAGGGCGCCGGTGGACAGAACGTCAATAAGGTTTCATCGGCTATACACCTGCGCTTTGACATCTGTGCATCCAGTTTGCCGGACCGTTTCAAAGAGCGGTTGTTGAATCTGCCGGATCAGCGCATCAGCAAAGACGGAGTGATCATTCTCAAGGCGCAAAGATACAGGAGCCAGGAAAAGAACCGGGAGGAGGCGTTGAACCGCCTGCGGGAAATGGTCAGCAGCGTTAGCGGCACGCGGAAACGGCGCATTCCGACCAAGCCATCCGGAAGCGCAAAGCGCAAGCGCCTTGATGAGAAGAGCCGGCGGGGACGCATTAAAGAGTTGCGAGGCAGGGTTGATGAGTAGAAGCCGTTCTACCGTGGCAATGGTGCAACACAGATCGGCCCGTCGTTTGCCGGATTCCCCACACTTCTGTCTACCGGTTGGACGAGGGTCAATGCAGCCGGGAAGGGCTTGAGCAAGGGTTGCAGCAGTTCCGGGCTCTGTAATGCGGGATCCAACCAGATCCCATAATTCGCCGGATCCAGGATTACCGGCATCCGGTCGTGAACCGGGCGTACGGCATCATTGGCTTCGGCGACAATGATCGTGCAGGAATCAATCCGTTCTCCTGCGTGGCTCGTCCAGCTTTCCCAAAGCCCTGCAAATGCCATCAGGCCACCACTTTTCAGTGTTATGTTGTAAGGCTGCCTGCTGCCTCCGATCAACTTCCATTCGAAAAATCCCGAGGCAGGAATCAGACATCGCCGGTAACGGAAGGCACTGCGGAAAGCAGGTTTTTCTGCCACCGTTTCGGCTCTGGCATTGATCGTTTTATAGGCAATTTTACGGTCCTTTGCCCAATGGGGTATCAACCCCCAGTGCAGCAATGATGCCTCCCGATGATCGCCCACCCGGCGCACCGCTGCGATGTTCTGGGATGGGGCAATGTTGTATCTGGGGGAAAGCGCCAGGCTATTGCTCAATTCGAAAAAATCGATGAACGCCTGAGCATCGGTGATCAGATTGAAACGACCGCACATAATCAAATATTAACATGGAGGGCAACTACTCGCCCGGTCCATGGTGAACCGATTTGGATAGAGCGGTATTTTAAATGAGGGCCTGGGACAAGCCGATCGCAGCTCCACTGGATCCTCGGCCCAGGCCAGGCTCCAGGCCCTTACATCCTGTTGTCGCATTGTGCTATCACTCATACGATGCACCTTTCTTATAACCCATTTGGGTATAAGTAGTTACATGGAGGTATGTCGGATAATCACCTCAGCTTGCAACGTTCCGCCTGATCAGGGGATGTGGTAGGCTCGAACAATCCGGAAATTGACAAAGTAAGTAACAGGTTCTCCGCTGCTAATGGACACCGAAGGAAAAAGCTGGTTTGAACTTCAGTCGGAGAACGATGCCCTGCGCAGGCGACTGAAGGAGTTGGAACTGGAGGCGGCTGCCCGGATTGAGGCGGAACGGGCGTTGCGCGAGAGCGAAGAGAAGTACCGCAACACCATGGATGCCGGACTGGTCGGTATCTATGTGATTCAGGATCTGGTGTTCAGGTACGTCAATCCGAAAATGGCGGAGATGTTCGGCTACCAGGTATCGGAGTTGGAGCACAAGCTGAGTCCTGCCGATCTGGTGATTCCGGAGTTGCGGGAACGGATCAGGAACAATCTGCGGCGGCGCGCCGAGGGGGAGCCTGGTATTCCCTACGAGATCAAGTGTCTGCGTAAGGATGGCACGCTGTTTGATGCAACCGTATGGGGTAAGGCGACAACGTTCAACGGAAAACCAGCCTCAGTCGGTACTCTGGCCGATACCACTCCGCTGCATAATGCCAAGCGGGCCCTGCTCCAATACCAGAAGGAGCTTGAACGAAGGGTAGAACACCAGACACGTGAACTGACCAAGTCCAATAAGCGGCTCAAGCGGGATATTGCACACCGAAAAGCGATAGAGCTGGAACTCTTCGCTGCAAAGGAGGCGGCGGAACGGGCCAACCTGGCCAAGACCCGATTTCTGGCTGCCGCCAATCATGATCTTCGACAGCCATTGCAGGCGTTCTCGCTGCTGATCAGTGCGCTTCTGCTTACAAAACCCGAGGCTCGTGCCGCACAGATCATTGCGGATATGCGCAGCGCACTCCAGGTAATGGAGACGCTGTTAAATTCACTGCTGGACATCAGCAAGCTGGATGCCGGCGTATTCCAGCCAGACCTGCGAAGTTTTCCGGCGGAGCCGTTTCTGCGGGAGTTGCGTAACCAGTTCAAGGCAATGGCGGCAGAACAGAACACAAGGATACGCCTTTTTCCATCCGATGCAGTCCTCTATACCGATCCCAATTTACTGGCCCGTATCCTTCAAAACCTTATTTCCAACGCTGTCCGGCATACTCCCGGAGGGAAAATACTGATTGGATGCCGCCGTTCGGGGCAGCGCATGCGCATCGAAGTCTGGGATCAGGGAGAAGGGATTCCCGCGGATCAACTTGAGATTGTGTTCCAGGAGTTCTATCAACTGGGTAACCCGATCAGGAACAGACACCAGGGGCTGGGTCTGGGATTGGCTATCGCCAAGCGGATGGCGGATCTGTTGAAGTTGAAATTGAAGGCTCGTTCGAAGCCTGGTAGCGGATCAATGTTCTCTGTAGAGGTACCAACCGGAAGCCTGGCCGTGGAAGAACAGAGACAACAGCAGTTTCTGATTCCAGAGAATGGAAACGGTGGATCCGGGACCCTGTTGTTGGTTGATGACGACGAGAATGTGCTCAAGGCCAGCGTGAAACTGCTCGAGCTCTGGGGATATCGTGTGCTGGCAGCGAAGGATGCTGTTCAAGCGCTGGCGTTTTGCCGTCATCACAAAAATGAGATTGATATGGCGGTGCTCGACTTTCGCCTGCCAGACGGCTGGACCGGAGTCAGACTGATCTCTGAAATCCGTAAGGTGCTGCAACGCGAACTGCCCACTCTTCTGGTAACCGGGGATACTTCGGCAACTAAACTGCGGGAGGTTTATACCAGCGGTTTGCCGCTGCTGCACAAACCGATTGATCCTGAAGAGCTCCGCCGACAGATTGCAGGCATGCTGGAAGCCAATAAATCTCAGTCTATGACCAGGTCTCCGAGATAGGGGAGATTCATTACGTTGAGAACATCTATAATGTGCACTCCTTTTCTGGCCGCCCATGCCAGATCCTGCCAGTGCAACGGCACGAACGCGGCATCGTCGTACAGTATCTGTTCGATTTTCTGCAAAATCTCGGCACGCTTGGCGGTGTCTGTTTCGCTCTGACTCAAAACTGCCAGCTTGTCGATTTCCCTGTTACAGTAGTTGCCGCTGTTGTACTTGCCGTAGCCGCTCTCCCTGTCAGGACACATGGCGAGAAACTCGGTGAAGTTGGCGGAATCTTCCGTATCCGCATGCCAGTCGATCATCATGATATCGGCGGCTCTTTCGTCGAAAGCCGGCCAATACTGCGTCTTCGGCATGGTTTTCAGATCGACTTTGATGTTGATGCGCGAGAGCATGGAACTGACTGCCTGCGCAATATCCTCATCATTTATGAAGCGATTGTTGGGTGCCATCATGGTCACAGAGAAACCCTTTTCGTAACCCGCATCCTGCATCAGCTGCAGGGCTTTGGCCAGGTCGAATCGCGGTTTAAGGTCCGGTACATGACCGGCGTATCCCCTGGGGCTCTGCTGAGCCGCCGGTGTGGCGAAGCCCTCCATGATTTTTTTGACAATGCCCTCGTTGTTGATGGCGTTGACTATTGCCAGACGCACCCGCCTATCCCTGAATTCAGGACGCCGATCCTGATTGAGCTGAAGTGTGATGATGCGCGTGCCGCTGATAGTGACCAGATCTACCTTGACATTGTTCCGTATACGGTTATGTTCGGAAGGTGGCACAGGCGCGATGAAATCGACCTCGCCGGAGAGTAGCACAGCAACCCGTGCCTGCTCCTCTTTGATCGGAATCATCACGATCTCCTCGACATTTCCTGCTGAATTTTTGTCCCAGTAGTCGGTAAACCGCCTGAAAATCACGCGTTCACCCGGTTGATTCCCGGTCACTATAAAAGGACCGGTCCCGGAGGCGTGGACAGAGGCAAAGGTGTCGGCGTGCTTTTTCAACATATCCTTGGCCAGGCCCTGTTCATCCGTACCGGTATAAAATGCACTGTCCATCGGAAAGAGATAGGTGGCTATGTGCAATACCAGCGGATAGGGCCTGTCTGTAATCAGATCGATTGTGTAATCGTCGACCACCCTGATCTCTTTGACGGGTTGAAACAGGGTTTTGAATTCCTGAATTGTCTTTAGTCGATTGAAAGTCCAGGTTACGTCCCGAGCGGTAAAATCATTGCCGCTATGGAATTTGACCCCTTGGCGCAGATGGAAGCGGACTGTGAACCGATCAAGTCGTTCCCAACTGGTGGCGAGTCTGCCGTCGAACTGCATCTCTTTGTTCCAACGCACCAGAGGGTCGAACAACATGTGGGACAGCTGTAGCATGCTGCCGGAAAGCTGCTCGTGAGGATCCAGCGAGACAGGATCAGTTTCATAAGCCAAACGCAATGTTTTGGCAACGACACCCAGACTTAGGCTGAAACCCAGCAGCGCGGCAGCCATCAGAATAAGGGTCTTCTTCATTATGTAGATGTTCTTTGTCGATTTTGCTGAATTAAATGGCAAACTAAATGAAAATCAAATGGGGTCAGAATCCAATGCCACATACTTAACCACAATCGTCGAGTAGTCGACTAGCCGACACAGGTTATTTCTTCCGGAAAACGCCGTAAATACGTCCATGGCCGCTATCGGCTCCCGCCTTACGCGGCACTTGCACGTCCATGTGCGGCGTAGGCTCGACAGTGGCATCTCGGCAATTGCTCCTGCATTGCTCTACCTTCCCACATCCCTGTGGGTCGCCTGCCACTGGCGTTTCCTCCAGAAACAACCCGTATCGGCTTAAACTAAGTGCCATTCGACTCTGATCTCATTTGAATATATAAATCAGTGCTGTCCCACAAACTCCCTCTCCCTCCGGGAGAGATGGGGTGAGGGAATCTAATATTGCTAAGTTACTGTTTTTGTATATCCCCTCATCCTGTCCTTCTCCCTCGGGGAGAAGGGACCGCAATTTGATGATTTTCATGTCAATGAAACGATTGGCGGTGGTTTCATATACAGAATTCAAGGACTTGTACAAAGCCTCCAAATGTTAATGGGACAGCACTGTATATAAATCTATCATCTATAGCGGTCGAACGTCAGGAATATACAGAATTTAACCAGGTTAAAGTGTGAACCAAAATGGCATTGGTATACGGGAGGAGAGTGTGTTCGACTTCAGCGGAAAAACGGTACTGGTAATCGGCGGAACCAGCGGCATCAATAGAGGCGTGGCTGAGATGTTTGCAACACAAGGTGCCCGGGTAGCTGTGGCCAGCCGCAGCCAGGATAAGGTATCGGACACAGTGCGGGCCCTTCAGGTTTTGGGTGGTGAAGCTGCAGGATTTGCCGCCGATGTTCGCGATACGGCCGCCGTCGGGCAAGGCGTGGCAGGAATTCATGATCGATTTGGATCACTGGATGTGGTGGTTTCAGGAGCTGCCGGAAATTTTCCGGCGCTGGCGAATGAGCTCTCTTCTAACGGCTTCAGGGCGGTGATGGATATTGATCTGCTCGGCACCTTCCACGTCATGAAAGCAGTTTTCCCCTATCTGAAAAAACCGGGCGCCAGCATTATCAATATCTCGGCTCCCCAGGCATTCATTCCGATGATGGCCCAGATTCATGTCTGTGCCGCCAAGGCAGGTGTGGATATGATTACCAGAACTCTCGCGCTGGAGTGGGGAGAGGCGGGAGTCCGGGTCAACTCTGTGGTGCCCGGACCGATCGACGGCACCGAAGGTATGGCGCGTCTTGCTCCAACCGAATCGATTCGGGAAAAAGTCGTGGACGGTGTTCCGCTTGGACGTTTCGGGACGCCGCAGGATATTGGCAACGCCTGTCTGTTTCTCGCTTCAGATTTGGCCGGTTTCATAACCGGTGCAGTCATACCTGTGGATGGAGGTTGGGCACAAAATAACTGCGGCGGCATGAGCGACTATCTCGCATCCTTGGCATCAAAATAATTCTTTAATTCCTATGGATTGAACTATCCATCTGTGCTACAAAGTACAAAATGGAATGATCGATGTTACTTCAGGGAATGAATTGACATAGTACCCGGGCCAGTGGTTTATAGCCCGATGCGATCCCACCCAAACCCCGTGGCGATTGCATTTCATAGACCCGATTGATATCCAACGGCGGACAACCGTTCTGCTCATTCCGGCAAAGTTCCTCCCTCAGATCGCTTCGGTTATTAATCTGAATTCGCGCATCGATATGCGTTGCTCCAGTTTTTGTATGCCAGGCGAGGGGATAACCACCGGAACATGGTTTGGGTCAGCTGAACATGAAAATGGATTTTTACTGGGAAAGAGTGAGACATGCCTCATTGCACGGAACGCAAGCAAAGCATGGATACCGGGCTTGCCTGCCTGGTGACCGTCGCACGGCTGTATGGATTGCCGGCAGATCCGCAACAGTTGCGCCATTCGCATTCGGAATCGGGTAAAACCTTTGACGAGCGCACAATTATCCTGGCTGGTAAGGAGCTGGGCCTGAAGATACGCGCGCTGAACAGCCACTGGAAGAGACTGCATAAAACCCCGTTGCCGGCAATTGCGCAGCACCGGGATGGCCGCTGGTTTATCATTGCAGGTTTCAAGGACGACAGGGTTCTGATCCAGGATCCACTGGAAAGCAAACCTTTGGCCCTGCCGGGGGAAATTCTCGGGAAATCCTGGGAGGGCAGATTGATACTGGCCACACGCAGAGCCCGCGTGGATGATCCCGACGGCCGTTTTGATTTCGGCTGGTTTATTCCGGCCATTCTGAAATATCGCCGCCTTTTGGGGGAGGTGCTGCTCGCCTCTCTCTTTGTTCAGCTGTTTGCACTGGTAACACCGCTCTTTTTCCAGGTGGTGGTTGACAAGGTGCTGGTGCACAAGGGGCTGACCACGCTGCATGTACTTGCTATCGGTCTGCTGGGGATCTCTCTGTTCGAGGTTGTACTTGGGGGACTGCGCAGCTACCTGTTCAGTCATACCACCAACCGGGTGGATGTTGCCCTGGGCGCCAAGCTGTTCAGGCATTTGTTGGCGTTGCCCATCGTCTATTTCGAGGCACGCCGGGTGGGAGACTCAGTGGCGCGCGTGCGTGAACTGGAGAATATCCGTAACTTCCTCACCGGCTCGGCATTGACGCTTGTGGTTGATCTTGTTTTCACCTTCGTTTTTTTTGCAGTGATGTACTACTACAGCCCCCGATTGACGTTGGTCGTGCTCGGCGCGATCCCCTTTTATCTGCTCCTCTCGGTCTGGATAACCCCGATTATGCGCAAGCGCCTGAATGAGAAGTTTAACCGGGGTGCCGAGAATCAGGCGTTCCTGGTCGAGTCGATCACCGGGGTGGAGACGCTGAAATCAATGGCGGTGGAACCACAGATGCAGCGCCGCTGGGAGGAGCAGTTGGCGGGCTATGTCGGTGCCAGTTTCCGCTCCGCCAATCTCGGTAATATCGCCGGCCAGACCGCCGGTTTTATCAATAAGGTGAGTGTGGTGCTGATTCTGTGGATCGGGGCAACGTTGGTGATGCAGGGGCAGCTATCTGTCGGACAGCTCATTGCTTTCAACATGCTTGCCGCCAGGATCAGCGGGCCGATATTGCGGCTGGTACAGCTCTGGCAGGAGTTTCAACAGGCGGGTATCTCGGTGCGCCGTCTGGGCGATATTCTGAACACGCCTACAGAACCGGGTTACAATCCCGGCCGCGCCGCACTTCCGGCCCTGCGGGGCGAGGTCTGTTTCAACGGCGTCAGCTTCCGCTACCGCCCCGACCGCGCCGAAGTGCTGCGCAATATCGATCTGAAGATCGAGGTTGGAGAGGTGATCGGCATCGTCGGCCGTTCCGGCTCGGGCAAGAGCACATTGACCAAGCTGATCCAGCGACTGCATGTGCCGGGCAGCGGCCGGGTGCTGATCGATGGAATCGATCTGGCTTTGGTCGAACCGGCCTGGCTGCGCCGCCAGGTGGGCGTGGTGCTGCAGGAGAATTTTCTCTTTAACCGCACCATCCGCGATAACATCGCGCTTGCCAATCCCGGCTCGGCCATGGAGCAGATTGTACGGGCGTCCCAACTGGCCGGCGCGCACGAGTTCATACTCGAACTGGCCGAGGGGTATGACACGCTGGTCGGAGAGCGCGGCGCAACCCTGTCCGGCGGGCAGCGCCAGCGCATCGCCCTGGCGCGCACACTGCTGACCAATCCACGTATTCTGATTCTGGATGAGGCGACCAGCGCGCTGGACTATGAATCGGAGCGGATCATCCAGCACAACATGCGCAGCATCTGCCGTGAACGCACCGTTTTTATCATCGCCCACCGCTTGAGCGCGGTCAGAGAAGCAGACCGGATTGTCGTGCTCGATCGGGGCCGGATCGTCGAAATGGGAGCGCATGCCGAATTGCTGGCAGGTCAGGGTCAGTATGCGCACCTGCACGCGATGCAGAGAGAGGCCTGAAGCGTATGGGAATACTCTCACGGCATCCAGATGCCAACGGGCAGGAGCTCGATTTTCTTCCGGCGGCATTGGAGGTACAGGAGAGGCCGCCATCACCCCTCGGCCGGGCCATTATCTGGACCCTGATGCTCCTTTTCTTCGCAATCATCGCCTGGGCGGCGCTGGGCAGCGCCGACATAGTCGCGGTGGCACAGGGCCGGATCATCCCGAGCGGCCACAACAAGATCATACAGCCGCTGGAGATCGGTTCGGTCAAATCGATTCATGTCAGCGAGGGTCAACGGGTTGCCAAGGGTAATCTGCTGTTGCAGCTAGACGACGAGTCGGTCAAAGCGGATGTGAAGCGCATCGAACAGGAGCGGGCCAATCTGCGAATTGAGTCGAGGCGCCTGACTATTCTGGAGAGTTGGCTACAAGGCAAGAAGAAGTCAAAGGCAAACCCAACCGAACCGGAGAGCTCCTGTAGCCATTCCATCGGAATTGACAATGACCCCTGTCCACCACAGCAGGGAGGGCCGGAACAGCTTCCTCCGCTGCAACAACATCTGCTGCGGGCGCAATGGTACGAACACCTGGCGGCATTGAAGGCATTCGCTGCAGAAAAGCGTAAGCGGCAGGCTGAAAAGCAGAGCCTGCAACAGCAGATCCTAAAACTGGAATCGACACTGCCGCTGGTGACCAGGCGCGCGGAGACCCTGCACAAGCTGACCGAGAAGAAGTTTCTGGGAGAGGTGGAGTTTCTGGAGATGGAACAGGAGCGGTTGGAGATGCACCACGACCTCGCCACCAACCGCCGGCGGCTGACTGAAATCGATGCCGCCATTGCCGAGATCGAGGCGCAGACCGAACAGCTGCAGCGCAAGTTCCTCGGCCAGGTGCTGTTGGAGCGGCAGGAGAACGAAAAGCGGATTGAAGCGCTGGATCAGGAGCGGATCAAGGCGGAGACCAGATCGAACGCCTATAGACTCAACTCACCGATCGACGGCGTCGTGCAGCAACTCGCGGTTCATACCCTGGGCGGCATAGTGACACCGGCGCAGCAGTTGATGACCATCATCCCCGACGAAGATGTGCTGGAGGTGGAGGCGCTGGTGGAGAACAAGGATATCGGGTTCGTGAAAGAGGGGCAGAATGTCGAGGTGAAGATCGATGCCTTCCCTTTCACCAAATACGGGGTCATAGATGCCGTGCTGAGCGACCTCTCCAACGATGCGGTCACCGACGAAGTCAGAGGCTTGGTCTACAAAGCCAGGGTGATTTTAAAAGAGACCAGAATCCGGGTGGATGGGAAGTGGGTCAACCTCTCGCCGGGGATGACGGTCACGGCGGAAGTGAAAACCGGCACGCGGCGCCTGATTGAGTTTTTTCTGTCGCCGCTGTTAAGGTACCGGCAGGAGAGTATCAGGGAGCGCTGAGCAGGATCGGTCGAGAAACCTGCTTGGTTGATCATCTATTTTTGGGTTGCATAAAACAGGAGCGAAATATCGTGGCATTTATCAATGAACGCATTCCGGAAGAGGAGAAGGAGAAGTTTAATTTTTCGGTTTCCACCAGACCTGATGGGTCCAAACCGACGCTATGGAAGTGGACGATTGACAGGGAGCGAAAAGTATTTCTTGTGATCACAAATATAGTTGGGGGCGGGTATTCCGGCACCGACCCAACAGAGTACTTTGTATTATGCTGGAACAATCAATTGGTCAAGTTTTCCGGGAATTACAAAATCAGCGGAAGCAAGGGAAACGGCTATACGCTTACTTGGCGCCTGTCCGAAGTTGAGATACCTCCCGCTATCGAAGAGAAGCGTTCCGAAGTAACTGCACTCATCAGAGAGGCACTGGATGCAAAAGGGCGGTTCTTCAATAGGGCCAATTTAGTCTCCGTAGTTGTGGAATCTTAAAATCACTTCAGTTCAAGGATGAACGATGAATACTTCAATTGAATCCATTATCGATTTTTTAAACTCCCGTGCTGTCGAGACGCCGCTGGATGAGGCCGGGCTTCAGGCATTCAGCGGGGAACTGAAAGCCAGAATTGATCAGCTCTCGGTAGCCGTGCCAGGTGCGGCTACGGATGCGGTCACTGTTTTATACAGCGGCTTACTGCCTGATGAACAGCATACCGGGATAGTGGCGAACAATCTTGTTATAGGCAGCCAGCCTGGCAGCGTTCGCACTATTTCCCAAACAGAAATCGGTATGTTATTAGACTTTGAAAATACCCGCTTCCATGATGCTCTGTTTGCGGCGCTCGGTAACAATGATGAAGATTATCGGAAATTAGTCGAAGGAAAAGACCTATCAGGCAACCGCATCACCTTCGACAGCCTCTGGGACGACGCTTCCCGCCGTTTCGTCGCCAACACCACGGGCACTGTTCGCATCCTTTCGACCGATGGGGTAGCGGACAGCATCTTCGCCCAGTCCGAACTGCCGGAGCTTTTCAATAACCCCAATATCACCGAAATAGACGGCATTCCACGCGATCAATACCTTGGTCTGCTCGAACGAAAAGGCATGGAGGCGGTCCGGGATGTGATATTCACCAATGCCCGGGTTCAGATTGAGTTGACCGATTTGGCCGGGGGCAACCTGCAGGACTATCTGGAACTGGATCCGGGGGATAACTTCAACAACTATTTTGTCCGTTACCAGGAACAGGGTACCCGCTCCCGGCTAATTAACTTTTTTGGCGAACTGGACCCGGAACGGCTCGCCAATTTGAAAGCCGTTACCGCATCGCTCCTGGAAACCGGTGAGTCGCTGGTATCTGAGGGTCTGGCAAAAGGCGCAAACAGACTTGGCATGCTCGGTGCGGTGGCCGGGTTTATGCTGGCCAGCTATACGTCATCCGTAGCCGAAGAGTCAGGGGATCACGCGCGCGCCAGGGATATTATGGCCGAGTGGGCGGCCGACGCCGCGGGTTCGGCAGCCGGTGAAGCGGTCGGCGCCTCCATCGGAGGGGCGGCAGTTGCGATCATTGCTGCAGCGGGCGTGGCTCTTTCGGCACCGCTGACCGGTGCCATCATTCTGGGTGCTGCCTTTATCGGTGGAATATTCGGAGCCGAAGGTGCGGTAGGCATCTACGAATTGACCAAAGATAAAGATAGAGATGGAAAGATCGACCTGTTCAATGCGATGGCTGATCTGCTTTATGGGGACGACTATACGGTTACAGATGCACCTCTTCCTGGATTTGACGGTGCACGGATAACTCTTGATACCAATTTCAGCCGCGGTGAAATTGTCGAGAATGCAAGGGCAAGCATGGCCTGGCGCTATGCGCTCCTTCATCTCAACCCATTTGTGATAGAGGGAGAGGATACGCTCTACGCCAGACACAATCAGAACAGTGAACTCGATATTGAGAATTTCTCCGAACAGTATCTGATTGATCGTGCCGAGATGCTGCTCTGGCGGCTGCGTTACGAGAAAGCCGGAATGAGCTATACCGAGGAGTGGAATGCCTGGGATGTCACTGGCGATTGGGAGTTCACCGACCAGTCGATTCTGCTCAATGAAACAGATCCGCTTCAACTCACAATCGATGGCTGGAACGGGCTTCCTCCCACCGATACACCAAATCATAAGGTGATCTTCGGATCGAGTGAAAGCAACACGCTGGTGGGCGGCGAAACATCAGATTATCTCTATGGTGGTGAAGGTGGCGATACCTTGATAGGAAACGCCGGCGACGATTACCTTGAGGGCGGTACAGAGAGCGACAGCTACGTATACAACACCGGGGACGGTTTCGACATTATCTTCGATATCGATGGTTCGGGCAGGATCGTCCTCGACGGTGCAGAGCTTGGCGGAGTGACAAGAAAGATCGGAGACGGCTTGTACATAGATACAGTAGATAATACTTATCGTTTCAGCGACAGCGGAAATGGTACAGGTACACTGCTGATCAACAACAACATACTGATCAAAGCGTTCGACATCAACGCCCAATCCTTTCTTGGAATTACTTTGGAAGGCGAGCGCATTGATGACTCCATCGATACAGGCACTGTCATCAACGGCACACCGGAAGACGATACCGACGGCTCCCTGGTTGGTGGGGATGGCCCGGATCACATCAGGTGCCTCGCAGGCAACGATTGGGCGAGGGGATTGGCAGGTGCCGATCTGATGGAAGGCGGTCTGGGCAACGATATTCTGGAGGGTGGCCAGGGTGATGATGTGTTACATGGTGACAGCGCCGGGAGTGTCGATCAGACGATTGACTCCAACGGGCAGGATGTGGGCAGCAGCCACGACTGGCTCAGCGGCAATGAGGGTGACGACAAGCTGTATGGCAGCAACGGTGCGGATGTCCTGGTTGGCGGCACGGGCGACGATCTTGTTTTGGGTGGGGCGGGGGACGATGTTATTCAGGGCGATTCCGAAAGGAAGCCGGTGGATCATGGCTGGGTGGATGCATGGATTAACAATAATGACCTGCAGGCGAACGGTGAGCTGAATCCTGTCGGTGCGGGCAACGATCTCCTGCTCGGAGGCGCCGGAGCGGATCAGATTTGGGGGCAGGCCGGACATGATGTGATCAACGGTGGTATCGGCAACGATTTCATCTCCGGAGATTTGGTTGGCCTCTCCGGGCAGGGCGACAGACTGCTGTCCGGCGAGCTCCATGGTGACGATGTTCTCAATGGGGATAAAGGCGACGATATTCTGGAAGGCGGCGGTGGAAACGATATGCTTTTCGGCGGCGATGACAACGATAGGCTGTACGGAGATTCAGAGAGCCGCCTGATCCCCGGAGGCGGAGGACTGTTACTGCGCGCAGAGTATCATGGCCGGGACATTCTGTTCGGTGAGGCCGGAGACGACCTGCTGGTCGGTGGCGGCGGAGCAGACGATCTCGACGGCGGTGACGGAGCTGATTCTCTTTATGGCGATGACGAAACCAATGGCCTGAATCAGGATAGTCACGGCGACGACAAACTGCACGGAGGAGCGGGTAACGATCTGCTGATGGGTAACGGGGGAGATGATCAACTCTATGGGGAGAGCGGTGACGATTCAGCCTGGGGTGGCGCGGGCAGTGACTATATAGCCGGGGGACCAGGCAATGATTACCTTGTCGGAGACAGTGATACGAACGGGACTGACACAGACGGAAACGATACGATTCTGGGCGGTACGGGAGATGATGCGCTCTACGGATCTGGGGGAGACGATCACCTGGAAGGAGGCGCCGGTGCAGATGCGCTGCGTGGCGGAACAGGCAACGACTTGTTACAGGGGGGTGCGAATGACGATTATCTCAACGGTGAGGAAGGGGCGGACACTTATCTGTTTTCTACCGGTGATGGAATGGATCTGGTTGAGGGTGATGCGGATGACAGGGTGATACTGCCAGCCTCTGCCCGGATACGCACATCGCTTGCCACAGGTTCGGATGGCAGTGATTATCTGGCCATCCAGTACGGTTCGAACGATGGGATACTTCTCAAAGGCGGGCTTGAGACAGCCATCGATCAATACGAGCTGAACAACGGTCAACTCTACAACAAAAGCGATCTGCTCAATGCAACCCTGACCACGGCGATCGAGTACCGGATGCAGGCGGCGGGAGAGATCTCAGGTGGAAGCTTCGGCGATATCCTTGTCGGCAGCTCCGGGAACGACAGGATTTTTGGCCAGGGTGGTGGCGATACGCTTGCCGGTGCTGGCGGTGATGACCACCTGCTGGGGGGAGATGGCCTGGATATTTATCGGCTGGGCTGGGGCGGCGGCCGGGATCGGATAACAGAGCAGACGGACAGCATAAACAGGCTCGAATTTCTGCCGGGAGTGAGCAGCGACGATTTAAATTTTGAACGTCAGGGGAGTGATCTCTTCATCCGGATAAGGGATGGACGTGACGGTGTCCTGCTCGAAGACTATTACAATCTTAACCAGACCTGGCAGATATCCACCCAGGATAGCGAGTTTCTGTTGAGCCATGCAGACGAACCTCAAACGGTGAATGCCGCCATTGCTGACACGGTTGCAGCGGCCTGGCAGTCATTTGGCCAAAAGATCATGAGTGCCTATGGCGGTCTGTTGCGTTTCCACGGATATGCGGAGAAGCCGGATGGCAGTTTTGAACGCACCTATGCCGGTGGTGAAACGGAGAATCGCTGGAAAAACCACTACAAGCTGGAACTGTCGACTTTGCCAATTGAAGGGGTTTCCGGCAATTTCCGGCTTTATCTGCCTGATATGGAGATAAGCGTAACCGACTTCCGGCAGGAGGTATCGGTGGCGGAGCAGGTGCATCTTTCCGGTTCGAATGCCACCTATGTCAATGCGGGCAGATCAGGGACCAATTATGTCTCAACAGGGGGCATGTTCAACGGCATCTCTGTTGCGGGGGACAGTGTGCTGGTTGCGGATTATGGATTGAACGAATGGAGGAATCCACTGACCGGCGAGTTGGTGCCGGAGATCAGAGGGTATTACCTATACCCGTCAGGAACAACAGTTTCTGGCAGCACCCTCATATACCGCTCCTACACGGAAACCGATTATCAGGTGAAGGTGAACATAGCCGAAATAACAGCAGGCAGTGAAAACGACAAGATAATAACCGGTAAAACTCATTTTACGCTGGTCGATGGAGGGGGTGGTGACGACATTATCGATGCATCACTGGTGGACGACAGCGTAGCAGTGCCAGGTCTGGGCAGTGTGTCGGGCATGAATATCTCCGGTGCCCTGCTGTTTGGAAACGATGGCGATGACAAACTCTACGGAGGCACTTTCGATGATCTGTTGATCGGTGGTCTGGGCTCTGACTCGATGTTTGGCGGCAGAGGGGACGATACTTATCATCTTTTTGACCCTGCCGCGGGTGACCGGATAGTTGAATGGGGACGGGAACGGGTCGATAGTCAGGGTGATGACATGCTGGTGCTGCCGGAGGGTGTGGAGTTTGATGATCTGATCTATGAATGGGGGGAATCGGTGGAGACAGATGACCTGGTCAAACCTGACAGGCAGGGTCTCCGTGTAGAGGTTCCGGTGGAATCGATGCATACCACACTAAAGCTCTCATGGGCCGATTCGGCAGGGGTGACGCTGGTGCTTCCCCATTCCGATAAGGGTGCAGGGTTCGGTATTGACAGGGTGGTTACCGCAACCGGCGAAAGTCGCTCGTTTTCCGATATATTACTGGAAGCGGGTCCGGGCCCCGGACAGGACCTCCACGATCTCGACAATGCATTTTCAGGTGGAGGGATACTCAACGGCGGCGCCGGTGATGATTGGCTGAGAGCTTATCCCAATAACTTCAATCCACTTTCCGTGTCAGGCACGAGCGTATTGATCGGAGGCGCCGGCGCAGATCGTCTGGAGGGAGATGAAGGGATGAATATCCTGATTGGCGGTCGGCCGGTCGTTGAGGGCGCTGACGGATTTCCCTTCCTGGTACGTATTACAGGCACTTTCTGGGAGGAGCCTGGAAATATCTACAGTGGCGGAAAAGGCAGTGATGAATTGTGGACTACCGCCGGCAGCGATACCATCCTGTTCGGTCTGGGGGATGGAAGAGACAGTGTTGAAAGTATCTATTCTGTCACCGAAGCGGACCAGATGACCGAACTTCTCAACGGCCACGATACCTTGAGATTTGGCAGCGGGATCCTTCCCTCGGATATTTCGCTATCCGATGCTGATGGTGACCTGCTTTTTCTGCACAGAAACGGCGAAGACGGCCTCTATTTCCGGGAATGGTTCTACAGGGATGTCAATCAGCTCGACCGGGTCGAGTTCGAGAACGGCACCGTATGGGATGAGGATGATATTCTCGCGTTGACGGCAGGCGAGCAGGTAGGTGACCCACCTGTATTGCAAACGCCGCAGAGCGATCTGAATGTGATAGAGAGGGTTCCCTTCTCTCTCGTCATTCCCGAATCGACCTTTGTTCATGAGAGTGAGGCAATAACCTACAGCGTCGAGATGGAGGATGGATCGGTTCTGCCCGAGTGGATTGAATTCGATTCGGACAGGCTGCTGCTTTCCGGTATTGCGGATAGCGACAGGGTTGGCGACTGGAAAATCAGGGTTATCGGTTCAACAGGCAATGGGCTTCAGGCCTCGGATCTGTTCACGCTCAGTGTAAATAGGGCTGCCGGAAAAATAGTCACGGGCGGTGAAGACGACGACAGGTTGAGAGGCACCGAGGAGGGGGATGTAATTATTGGCGGAGGCGGCAGCAATCATCTGAAAGGGGGCGGTGGCGACGACTGGTTTCCGATTATCGGCAACCAACAGGGTGTAAACAGTTTCAACGGGGGTGATGGAACAGACCGTATTCAGGGCAGTGCGGGTGATGACCTGATCCGGGTGTCGAACTTCAAAGGAAAGAACAGGGTTGAGATTATCGATGGGGGGGAGGGGTTTGATATCCTGAGCGGAGATGACTCCTCAAACAGGATAGACCTGCGTAATACACAGCTTATTGGAGTAGAGCGTATTGAAGGGAGAGGTGGTGACGACACTATTATCGGCTCAGGCCACAGAGACAATATTCGCGGCGACAGCGGAGATGACCTGTTGCGTGGGCGCGGCGGAAACGACAGGCTGATTGGCGGCACAGGTGACGACTGGCTTGACGGTGGGGGTGGTGATGACAGGTTGAAGGGGGGAGACGGAAGGGATGCCCTCTACGGAGGCAGGGGAGACGATGATCTCTCGGGAGGGGCCGGCAAGGATATCCTGTACGGTGGTCCGGGTGACGACAAGGCGACTGGCGGAGGGGGAAGGGACACTATCTATGGCGAGGCCGGGGATGATTATCTCGATGGAGGATCAGGATCCGACCATTTGTATGCGGGAGAGGGAAACGATACGGTGGTATTCGGTCGTAACTATGGGCATGACAAAGTGATCGTTGGAACAGGAGCGGAGGATGAGTTGGATCAATTTGTCGACCGTGTCATTTTCAAGGAGGGGATATCCGCCAACCAACTCTGGTTTGAAGCGCGTGATACAGACCTGGATATATCGATAATCGGTACAGAAGACAGGCTTACCATCGTCGACTGGTACGCTAATAGTGCAAGCAAAGCCGATGAGTTTGTAACCAGTGATGGCAGTATGCTGGCACGGGAGAGCGTTGATCGTCTGGTCTCTGCAATGGCGGTGTTCAATCCGCCCGCGATGGGCGAAACTCAATTGCCGGGAGAGATGCAGCGAGAGCTGGAGCCTGTTATCGCCGCCGGTTGGCAGTAGCGGAGGGCGTCGCAATGGCCCCTTCTCCCTCGAAGGGAGAAGGGGTGAAACCTTTTACGACACCCTCTGCACGAGAAGAGGGGATCCCCTTTCCTGAAGCGGTCGAGTTTGGCAAAGGTGTTCTGTTGTTGAACAAACTGGACTATAGTTCATTACAGCGACTGCACAGAATCTGGCGGGTTTGTCAAATCGTTGAGAAGCCAACTCCTATGGATGCACTCGAAGAGTTCGACTTACAATGTCCCAATTGTGGTGAGAGTGTCGGAATCTTTATCGACAGCAGTGTTGAACAGCAGGTATACGTTGAGGATTGTCCGGTATGTTGCAGGCCAATGCTGTTGTCGGTTGTTTACGATGAGAATTCAGGTATCACGGTCTTCGCAACTCGTGAAGATGATTGAAAGCAAACCAACAAGGGTATAGCAAAAGCACCTTCTCCCCTGCCTCTCCATATAAACCTCTTGGAATAAGCTTAAATACTAGAGCCAATCATCTCTGGCAGGGACTCTCCTGCTTTCAGCAACAAACTTACCTGTTGCTAAAGTTTATTTGCCGGAAAGCGCTATAATCGCTAATAGTCCGATTAGCCTGGTTAAGGGTGGTTTGACAACGGAAAATTTTACCCTTCCCGGAAAACACCATGGAGAAGTGAAGCATGCCATTGCTGGCGTGGATATGTAAGGAGTCATTGGTCTGTCGATAAGGTAACGCCCCGAGAATGCGAGTATTGATCGTTGATGATGAATTGGAGTGGCAAGAGCTGTTGACAGACGTGATCTGCGGCGCCAACGAGGATGTCTATGTCGAATCCGCCGTCGATGGTTTCGAGGCGGGCCGTAAGGTGCACTGGTTCAAACCTGATTTTGTTTTGATGGACCTTGGTATGCCCGGCATTGATGGTGTTCAGCTTTGTCGCACAATCAAAACCAATCCTGAAACCGCAGCGATCCGGGTAATTGCGATTACCGGAAATCCCACGCGGGAGAACCTAAGACTTTTACTTGAAGCCGGTGCTGAACACTGCCTGGCAAAACCACTCGACCACGATAAGCTGTTGACCATTATGGGGTTGATGAAAGAGGGATAATGGCTCGCTGATCTCCATGAACGACAATCATTACAGTCAGGTTCTCTTGTTCGGCATCGGTGGCGCCATCATTGCCTCCGCCGGGGTGGCAATCTGGATCATCTCTTCCATGCAGTACAGCGCATCCTCACTGCTTCCGGCTCCGTTATTGTGGCTCTCTCTTTTTTCAGCTGCAGGTGGGTTTGGCTACCTCTGTTCCCGGCGTTCATCAGCCAAGATAAGGCACCAGCGAAATCAGTTGGAGTTGATGGTTCAGAAAAGGACTGCAGAGCTCCAGGATGCCTTGGAAGCGCTGCAAGCCAGCTGTATCGAGATCGAGAGAGCACATCAGGAGTGGGAACAGGCGTTTGACACGATCGGAGACCTGGTGTTTCTGCATGATGAAGAGGGGCGTATAAAGCGTGCCAATAAGGCTTACATAACCAGGGCCGGTGTGGATTACGCTGATATTCTGAACAAACCCTATTGGGAGATATTTCCGAAAGAAAATCAATGTATAGGCGGGTCTTTCAACAGCCTGGACAAGCATCAGGAGGACGAAGTAAGACTTAAAAACGGGGATATTTACAGGTCGAAGGTGTACCTCGTTCAGAACCGGTATGAAGCTGTCAACTATTCACTGCATATCCTTACCAACATTACAGAACGTGTGCAGTTGGACAATAAGCTGAATCTTTTGTTGCAAGCGGTGGAATATAGCAACGCCTCAGTAGTGATTACCGATATTGCCGGCAAGATACAGTTCGTCAACCGGCGATTTGAGCAGGTAACCGGATATACCCGCAAGGAGGTGTTCGGAAAGAATCCCAGCATACTGAAGTCCGGCGAAACATCGAGCGATACGTACAAGTCGATGTGGGAGACGATTACTGCAGGCAGGGAGTGGAAAGGCGAGTTTCATAATCGCAAGAAAAACGGCAACCTGTTCTGGGAGTCGGCGACAATCACCCCGATCATGGATGATCGTGAAGAGATTACCGGCTATATGGCAATCAAGGAAGATATCAATCATCAAAAATTGACCCAGGAGGCATTGCGGCGGTCACAGAAAATGGAGGCGCTGGGTCAGTTGACGGGTGGAATCGCTCATGATTTCAATAATCTTCTGGGCATAATAATCGGTAATCTCGATTTCTTGAAACGACTGGTACGGAACGACGAAAAAGCCCTGAACAGAATTGAAACCGCTGCCAAGGCAACTCTGCGCGGTGCCGCACTCACACGTCAGCTGCTATCTTTTTCCAGCCGTCAGGGGGTGACCCGTGAAGCGATCGATGTAAACCGGATCATCCGCGAAATGGAAGGGATGCTGGCAAGGTCGCTCAATCCTGAAGTGGAGTTGCAGACTAATCTTGATAATTCGCTGTGGATTACCGATATAGACCCCGGTGATCTGGAAGACGCGCTGTTGAACCTGGCGTTGAATGCCAAAGCAGCAATGCCGAAGGGCGGCAAATTGACCATCACTACCGCTAATATTTATCTCGATGAGTACTACGCCCACTTTCATGCCGATATTGAGCCGGGTGAGTATATCGAGTTGACGGTTTCTGACACCGGCTGCGGCATGTCGAGGGAAGTGCAGGAGCACGCTTTCGAGCCGTTCTATTCGACCCGTCCCAAAGATGAGGGAACGGGGCTGGGATTAAGCATGGTTTATGGTTTCGTGCAGCGTGCAGGAGGTCATGCCACGATACAGTCGGCGTTAGGAAAGGGCACTCACGTTCATCTTTATCTCCCGCGCTCGAAACAGACGTGTGAATCAGCGGCGGCCAGATCAGTGATTGATGTATCCACTCAAACCGGAAGCGGAAATATACTCGTGGTTGACGATGAGCGTGAGTTGAAGGAGCTTACCGTAGAGTTCCTGAAAGAGGCCGGCTATGTGGTAAATACCGCCGAGAATGGACGGGATGCAATGAGTGTACTTGCGCAGCACCCGGAAACAGACCTTCTTTTCAGCGATGTGCTGATGCCCGGTGGTATGAATGGATACGAACTGGCCGTGCAGGCTCAGCAGAAGTATCCTAAACTCAAAGTGCTTTTTACCTCGGGTTTTACCGATACGACGATTGCGAATGAAGTTAGGCAGCGATTTTCGGCAGGCATTTTAAACAAACCCTTTCGCAAAGAGGATCTGGTCCAGAGAGTACGGCAGGCTTTGGAACAAAGTGAAAATGCTTAACCGTATTGTCAGTAAAGTTCTGGTGTACACTCTTGAACCGGAATCGATGTTGTTCAGTTGGTTCAGCAGCAATTATCAGTATGACCGCTTCAAGGAGCAAACCAGTGGATAATCCATCGCTTATTGTTGTCGATGACGAAATTGAGATGGCGGGTTTTGTTGCGGAAGTCGCGGAGGTTGTGGGATTCAAGGTTTCTGCAGTTACCAGCGTTCAACAGCTCAGAAAAGTGCTCGCAGTATCCAGCCCCACCGTCATTGTCATTGATATATTCATGCCGGATACCGATGGATTCGAACTTATAAGTGAGCTGGCAGACAAAGGGTGTACTTCGGGTATTATTCTCATCAGCGGCTATGGCAGTACTCTACTGAATGGAGCCGGAAAAATCGCCGCTGCCAGAGGATTAAATCTACTCTCGGTTATTTCCAAACCATTTCGTCTCTCCGAGCTGGAGTCTGTTCTGACAAGCGCGATACGGGCAGGATGAATCAGTAATGGATTGCAAAAAACGGCTGCTGGTACTCGATGATGAGCGCGATATCGGAGAGTTTGTAAGGGATGTTGCCATTGAGTCTGGATTCGATGCGCTGGCCAGCGACCGGCCGGAGGCATTTCCGTCTATTTATACTAATGACATAGATGTCGTGGTTCTCGATCTGATGATGCCTGGAACCGATGGTATCGAGATCATTCGCTTCCTGGCGGAGCAGAGATCCAAATCATTTATCATTCTGATCAGCGGCTATAACGCGGGCGTGCTGCACTCCGCTCAAGCACTCGCATCCGAACATGGTTTGCACGTCATCGGCAGTCTCACGAAACCCATACGTTATGTAGAGTTGGAGCAGCTTTTGGAGCTGGTGCCTGCGCTGGTGCCTGCGCGTACCAATGCAGATGCCAGCCTGTTTGAGACGCCGGGTATCGATGAATTTCATGCTGCGATACGAAACGGCGAGATTGTTCCTCACTATCAGCCACAACTTGATTTTACCAGTCAGACGCTGGTTGGTGTGGAGGCGCTGGTGCGCTGGGAGCATCCTCACCGGGGCCTGCTCCCGGCAGGTTTGGTTCTCAACCTGGCGCACGAGGCTGATCTGCTCAGTGAAATGACCTCATCTGTACTAAGCCAGTCCCTTATTCAGTGCAGCGAGTGGCAGGCGGCCGGTCTTAAAACCCTGGTTTCGATCAATATGTCAGCTGACATGTTCAAAGACCTGGAGCTTCCGAAATTGCTGGAGGAGCAGTTGAGGGCCCACCGACTTGAACCGGCACAGATCATTCTGGAAGTTACAGAGTCTGCATTGATGCAGGAGTTGGTAAAATCTCTGGATACCCTGACTCGTTTGCGGATGAAGGGGATAGCACTCTCAATCGACGATTTCGGCACCGGTTACTCGTCACTCGTTCAGCTGCACAGAATTCCCTTTTCAGAGATGAAGATAGACCGATCGTTCGTTCTGAACGCATTGACCGATGAGGAGGCGCTGGCGATCGTCAAGATTACGATAATGCTGGGTCATGAACTTGGCATGAAAGTGGTTGCCGAAGGCATAGAAAACCAGCAGACATGGGATCTGCTCGCACGTCTTGGTTGTGATGTCGCCCAGGGTTATTTTATCGCGAAGCCCATGCCTGGCGACGAACTGTTGACCTGGGCCCGCTCCCGCAGCGCTCTGCATTGAACAGATGGATGAACCGGTCAGTATTATAACCGTGTTTTACATAAACCAATTCACATTTATTGATCAAGGCAGACGATAAAATCAGGCTTTAGGCGAGGCATAAGAAGTTTCCATATGCTCTTGATTCCCCTGAATAAATCGATAATAACGATATTTACTGTAAGCACACTTTGTGTGCTATTATCATGCACCCGGTGGGTAGCTTGAGTTGGAATTGCACTAGATGACAATTAGAAAACCATACCTAACTCCCACTGAAGTCGCGAACATGCTCCGGGTAGCTACAGTCACAGTCAGGATGTGGGCGCAAAAAGGGATGCTTAAAGCTGAAGTAACCCCAGGTGGACATCGCCGCTATATGTTACAGGAAGTAAAGCGGTTCGCCAGGAGTCATGGGATTGCGCTTCAGTTGGAAAACGATGAGCATCTTCGCATATTGATCGTCGACGATGAGCCTGACTGGCTGGAATTCCTGGTGGAATTGTTCAAAGAGACGCCGGATGAGGTTGTCATTGAGACTGCAGCGGATGGTTTTGAGGCGGGACAAAAAGTTGCGGGTTTCCGTCCACACGTCGTTCTGCTCGATCTGATGATGCCCGGAATTGATGGTGTACAGGTTTGTCAGGCGATAAAGCGCGATCCGGAGACAAGCTCCGCAAGGGTTATCTGCGTTTCCGGGTTTATCGACGAAGAGAACGAGAAAAGACTCAAAAATGCGGGTGTTGAACGCTGTTTTTCCAAACCGGTAAATACTGCTGAGCTGTTGGAGGCCGTCGGACTGCAAACGATCCGCAGTGAGGCTGCTTCCCGCTGACCCGCTCAGCTCGGGCCCGGAAACAAGTAATCAAAACTAAGTCCGGCATCCTGGCGGCGAAGGCCAGAGCAGCAGTACATGGATGCGCCCGAAGGAAGTGCCCTTGGGGTATACTGTTTACGAAGCTGAAGATGCCATCATGAGCATTTAATACCCTACGGGATCTCTGCATCCGCCGGAATGATGTTGTGCCGGATTTCTGGATATACACCGTTTAAGTTCGGAGCCGCTTGGTATTTCAATCCGATATCGTTTTCCAGCTTAAGCTTTCGTTGAATAACCGTTCAACAGTCTGATCAGGCTGGAAGTATCCCAGCGTCCGCCGCCCAGCTCCTGCACTTCAGCGTAGAACTGATCGATCAGCGCAGCCAGCGGCAGCCGGGCGCCGTTGCGGCGGGATTCATCCAGACAGATGCCGAGATCCTTGCGCATCCAATTTACCGCGAAGCCAAAATCGAACTCATCTTTCAGCATGGTCAATGCACGGTTCTCCATCTGCCAGGACTGTGCAGCCCCTTTGGATATCACTTCCACCACCCGGGCTCCGTCAAGCCCGGCTTTTTGCGCGAAGTTAAGTCCTTCCGCCAGCCCCTGCACTATGCCGGCGATACAGATCTGGTTGACCATTTTTGTGAGCTGACCGGCGCCTGCGGGGCCGAGCAGCGTAGCTGCACGGGCATAGGAGAGAATTACCGGCCGGGCGGTTTCGAAGTGTGTTTGATCACCGCCGATCATGACTGTCAGCGCGCCATTTTCCGCGCCTGCCTGGCCGCCGGAAACCGGTGCATCGAGAAAACCCACTTTCGATTTCTCAGCCAGGGCGGCTATCTCCCGCGCCACTTCAGCCGACGCTGTGGTATGGTCGACCAGCAGCGTACCCGGCACCATACCGGCCAGCACTCCCTGCTCGCCGTAAACCACCGAACGAAGATCGTCGTCATTACCGACACAAACGAATACGATCTCCGCGCCTTCCGCAGCCTCCCGTGGAGTTTTTCCCAGGCTGCCCTGAAATTGACCGATCCAGGCTTCCGCCCTGGCTGTGGTTCTATTGTAAACCCTGACCCGGTGTCCCGCTTTGGCCAGGTGGCCCGCCATCGGGAAGCCCATCACGCCCAGACCGATAAAAGCTACTTTTTTTCCGTTCATCCGAATAGTTTCCCAGGTAAATTCTCAAAACAGCCACAAAACCGGTACCGCAGAAAAACCGAAGCAACAAAAGGTTTTCCCTTGGTCCTAGGCCCTAGGACCTCGGCCCTTCTATGACAACCCCGCTTTAGATGGTGCTATCTCTTCCCCGTCAATTTGTGTGGGACAAACTGAAAGCGCCATTGCCTAACTGCACTTCGACTCGCCACAATTGAGGCAGGTCATGCAACCGTCCATCTGGATCATAGCTTTTGTGCTGCATTTTTTGCAGAGCTGCGCGCCCTCTGGAAATTCGCTGCTGTGCTCAACGTCGGTACGGTCGATCGACTCTTCATATTGGGCCCGTTTTTCGTCGATCAGTTTCTGTTGGTGCGCATCCGGAGCCTCGATTTTGAGCATGCCGATCATTACCAGGTGGCAATGAATGACGTCCCCAATCTCTGCCACCAGCGAGGGCATGTATTTGCCGCCTTTTTTAAAATAACCGCCGGCCGGGTCGAACACGGAACGCAGCTCCTCCACCAGGAATGAGATGTCGCCGCCCTTGCGAAAGACCGCGGAGATAATCCTGGTCAATGCGACGATCCACTGAAAATGGTCCATGTTCTTGGAATTTATGAAAACCTCGAATGGGCGCCGTATCTCGTGAGGTGTTCCGTGATTGAGGATAATGTCGTTGATAGTGACGTAGAGTGCGTGTTCACTCAATGGTGTCTTGATCTTGTAAGTGGAACCGAACAGCATCTCGGGCCGGGCCACTTTTTCGTGCATGTGGATGATATTGTCTTCCGCGCCGGCAGACTCCCTTGGTGTTGCCTGAGAAGCTTCCTCTTCCCGGGAGACGCTGTATTCCACAATCTTCTTATCAATCTTGATAGTCATTAGGTTTACCTGATTTCGATGGCTATGAGCCTGCGTTTTACCCTATTGTCAAGGGTGGTAAATCATTGGGCAGTTGTCAATTTGACGTCCCGGCGCATCGGTCCAGCTTACAACTTCCCGTAGTAGCCTTCCTTTAACGCGTCGAACAGATTGGCGGCAGAGTGAATTTCGCCATCATACTCAATCTCCTGGTTGCCTTTTACCTCCACCACCGATCCATCTTCCAGAGTGAACTGATACGTGGTGTTCTCCAGGTCCTGCTCCTTCACCAGCACACCTTGAAAGGCTTCCGGATTGAAGCGGAAGGTGGTGCATCCTTTCAAGCCCTTCTCGTAGGCGTAAAGATAGATATCCTTGAACTCTTCGTAAGGGTAGTCGGTTGGCACATTGGCTGTCTTGGAGATTGAGGAGTCGATCCATTTCTGCGCGGCAGCCTGTATATCGACATGTTCTCTGGGTGCAACGTCATCAGCGGAGATGAAGTAGTCCGGCAGCTTCTCGTCCGGATTGTCGGAGTGGGGCATGGCCTTCGGGTTGATCAGTTTCCGGTAGGCGAGCAGCTCGAAGCTGAAAACGTCGATCTTCTCCTTGCTCTTTTTTCCCTGGCGAATGAGATTACGCGCGTAGTGGTGGGCAAAACTCGGTTCAATGCCGTTGCTGGCATTATTGGCGAGCGACAGGGAGATGGTGCCGGTCGGTGCGATGGAACTGTGGTGCGAAAAACGGCAGCCGTCCCGCTCCAGTTCTCGTACCAGTTCCGGATTCTCGCTGGCTACCTGTTGCATGTAACGGCTGTAACGGGCATGCAGAACCTTGCCCTTTATCTTGTCGCCGGCCTGCCAGTTGTCGACAGCCATCTCGGGTCGTTGCGCAAGCATTTCCGTGGTAACGATGAACTCCTCTTCCATGATCGGCGCTGGTCCTTTCTCTCTTGCCAGATCCAGACCTGTCTGCCAGCCCACCATGGCCAGCTCACGGGTAACCCGCTCGGTGAATTTTATCGAGTCCGGGTCTCCATATTTCATCTGCAGCATGGTAATGCTGGAGCCCAGCCCCAGATATCCCATGCCGTGGCGCCGTTTGCGCATGATCTCATCGCGTTGTTCCTTCAACGGCAGTCCGTTGATCTCCACCACGTTGTCCAACATGCGAGTGAATATCGCAACCACTTTGCGGAACTCCTCCCAGTCGAAATAGGCTTCGCCGGTGAAGGGGTTGCGCACGAATTTGGTCAGATTGATGGATCCCAGCAGGCAGGCTCCATAGGGCGGGAGCGGCTGTTCACCACAGGGATTGGTGGCACGGACATTCTCACAGAACCAGTTATTGTTCATCTCGTTGACTTTATCGACGAGAATAAATCCAGGTTCGGCAAAATCGTAGGTTGAGGACATGATGACGTCCCACAACCGCTGAGCGCGAATGGTTTTGTAGATTTTACAGGCGACTCTGCCCCGGTCGTCAAAGATGTATCCGTTTTTATAGGGCCATTCACGCCAGACCACCTGATCTGAATTGGCCGGGTCGAGTCCGTCCGAGTGCGCTTCCTTTGCGCTGATCGGGAAGGCCAGATCCCATTTGCGGTTGTTCTTGACCGCTTCCATGAACTCCTGGCTGATCAGCAGAGAGAGATTGAACTGGCGCAGCCGGCCGTTTTCACGTTTGGCGCGGATAAAGTCCATCACATCGGGATGACCGATATCGAAGGTGGCCATCTGGGCACCGCGCCGTCCGCCGGCGGAGGAGACGGTAAAACACATCTTGTCATAGATATCCATGAACGACAGCGGCCCTGAAGTGTAGGCACCTGCGCCGCTGACGTATGCACCCCTGGGGCGCAGGGTGGAAAATTCGTAGCCGATGCCGCAGCCGGCCTTGAGCGTGAGACCTGCCTCGTGCACCTTTCCCAGGATTTCGTTCATGGAGTCGTGAATGGTGTCGGAAACGGTGCAGTTGATAGTCGAGGTGGACGGCTTGTGCTCACGCGCGCCGGCGTTGGATATAATGCGACCCGCCGGGATGGCACCGTGCCGCAGGGCCCAGAGAAACTTCTCGCTCCACTCCTCCTGCAGCGCAGGCGTCACTTCGGTCTCGGCCAACGCCCTGGCGACACGGGTATAGGTGGCGTCAATATCCTTGTCGACCGGAGAACCGTTTTTTGCCTTGAGGCAATATTTGGTACTCCAGATATCCATGGACGCTTCCTGAAACGGAACTTCGGCGGCGCTGGAGGGAACGGCTTTAAGATGAGCTGTTTTCATTACAATTCCTTAATGATGACCGGTCAGACCGAACAGCCGCCGGTTTCTGGCAGCAGTTTCAGCGGTACGGTCGTAAAAATTTCCTGAACCAATCCCCCGGCCCCGCATCCGACAGAACAGCAGACACGGGTGATTAAGTCACGAAGCCGGTGACCTCAACAGAGGTAAAACCGACCGATCCCCTATATATTGTGTCAAGTCAGTCGAAAGAAGCTAAGGAACACTATATATTGTGTTTATGGGCAAAAGGTTAGGCGCTTGCGCAGTTTATGTCAAGGCCGGAATTTATCTATTAGAAAAAGTATATATTTAGTAAAATCAATAAGATATGAATTTGCGATCACCTAAGCCTCGGAACATGATGGAAAAAATCCAAACAGGATATTTTGCGTCAACTGAACCGATTGAACCGGGAGAACAGTTTTGAATCGATCGTCCACGTTGGTACTGGGTATAGGCAATACACTACTGACCGATGAAGGTGTGGGAGTTCACGTCATCATTCGATTGGCGGAGAAGCATGCCGGTATGCCCGGTGTGACCTTTCTCGACGGCGGAACGCTCAGCTTCAGCCTCGCAGGACAACTCGCCAGCCACGATCAATTAATCGTGGTGGATGCGGCGTACACCGGAAAGTCACCCGGCAGCGTTGTCTGCTACGAACAGGAGGATATGGAAAAGTATATGAAAGGGAATAGAAAAAGTGTACATGAGGTGGGACTCGGCGATCTGCTCGATATGGCCAGGCTTGCCGGACACTATCCCGGGAGATGCGCGCTGATCGGCATTGAGCCATTCAGTATGGAGTGGGGGGAGACTCTCTCTCCGGTGGTGGAGGGATCTGTTTCCACCGCAATGGATGCCGTGCTGCGGCTGCTCAATCGCTGGCATAAAGTGCCCTTGAATAGCTGAAATATCTGGCTTAGATTAATCAGTAACTGGTTATTTAATTATTAATTGTGAATAACTGATCTGCATCATCTGAAAAATGGCACATCAGTCGTAGTCTTGGCAATGAGTTATACGATCCAACTTTAGCATGCTGCAGTGAATGCGCTAAATACAACGCCTGTCCCGATTGAGAAATTTACAGCGGTGGAACACCGCTTCGGGAACACCCTTCCTCTCCTCCATGAAATATCCCACGCACTTCACCGTCTGCAGGTTGAAGGAACGGTGACAACGCTCGATCTCAACGCAGTTCCTTTTGGTCCGGGGGATGAGCGGCAGCTGGTCGATTTTCTTGGAAGAGGAGAGGTGAGCGCGAAGCTGGAAGCCATGGGCGACTCCCATATCCGTGAGAGCAGGTATTCAGGTGTGTGGATCGTGGAACACTGGAACACCAGCGGAGAGCGTGTTGCATTTCAAATAGAGATTACAAAACTGCCCGCACTACTTGAGGCCCAGCAGGAGGATATCGCCGAAAGCCTCTTGATGTTGCAGGCGGCGCTGGAAAATGCACGGAATGGTGCATCGGTCTGACCAACGAGTTGTCGGAGGCTACATGGTGGATACGAAAACCAAAACTCTTGGTGAAATTCTCAGGCACAGCGGCGTAAGCCGGCGGGGGTTTTTGAAATTCTGTACCGCAACTGCATCAATGATGGCTTTGCCTCCGGGTATGGTGCCTGCGATTGCGGCAGCGCTCGATAAAGCCCGTCGTCCTTCGGTCATCTGGCTCTCGTTTCAGGAGTGCACGGGTTGCACGGAATCACTGACACGCAGCCACTCTCCCTCGCTGGAGAATCTGATCTTCGACCACATATCACTTGACTACCACCATACGCTGCAGGTGGCTTCCGGTGATGCCGCCGAGGCGGCCAGGGAAGAGGCAATGCATGCCAACGCGGGTAGCTATCTGGTGGTCGTGGACGGATCCATCCCGCTGGGTAATCCGGGTTATTCGACCACTGCAGGCTTTAGCAATCTGCAGATTCTGGAAGAGACTGCAGCGGGTGCTGCGGCGGTCATTGCCGTGGGTACCTGTGCTGCATTCGGGGGGCTGCCAAAAGCCGATCCCAATCCTACCGGTGCGGTTTCGGTCAGGGATATAGTCACCGACAAACCGGTAATCAACGTATCGGGATGTCCGCCGATTCCGGTCGTTATCACCGGTGTCCTGGCCCATTATCTGACCTTTGGAACTTTGCCCGAACTCGATCAGTACGGGCGTCCCAAAGCTTTCTACGGCACCAGTATTCACGATCGCTGCTACCGCCGTCCGTTTTATGACAAAGGTCTGTTCGCGAGCACCTTTGATGATGAGGGGGCCAGGAGTGGCTGGTGTCTCTACAAGCTCGGATGCAAGGGACCAATGACATACAACGCCTGTGCAACGGCAAAGTGGAACGAGGGCACCAGTTGGCCGGTCGAATCCGGGCACGGCTGTCTCGGCTGTTCTCAACCCGATTTCTGGGATGCCGGAGGTTTTTACAATGCGCTCTCGATTCCTGTCGGTGAACTCTCCCGCACCGTAAGTTACGCAACAGCGGCAGGATTGGGCCTGGGTGCTGTGGCAGCGGGAATCAACCACCGGAGTAAAGTGGAGGCCAACAGGCGGCATGGCGAGGTCACTGTAGATGATCTGGAGAAAACATCATGAATGAATCGATGGATTTTCTCTTATGGACCAGGGGTACCGCATTCGACGTGTCGGTTGCGATTTTCATTGTCGGTATGCTTATCCGTCTGTTCGAGATTGTCTCGCTCGGACGCGGGCGCGATCTTGCAGCGCCCAGGGGCACCGAGTTTCTGCCCGGAATCAGAACTATCCTATCCAGGACACTGCCGTATGGCGGCACATTTAAACGGCAACCGCTGACGGTCATTGCCGGCTACCTGTTTCATATCGGACTGCTGGTCAGCCTGTTGCTGTTTATTCCGCATATCGAGCTGTTTCGTGAAACTTTCGGTTTTGGGTGGCCCGGCCTGCCCAATCCGATAGTCGACGCGGCCGCCGTATTGGGTATCACGGGCCTGCTGGCGGCACTTTGGAACCGCCTGACCAATCCGGTTATGAAGATGCTCAGTGATAGTGAAGACTATCTGGTCTGGATACTTACCTTTCTTCCGTTGCTGACCGGTTATCTTGCATATCACCGGATGATCAATCCATACCCGTTGGCGATGGGGCTGCATATTCTGAGCATTGAGCTGTTGCTGGTGCTGTTTCCGTTCACCAAGCTGATGCATACATTCACCCTGTTTCTCGCGCGCTGGTACAACGGCGCCATGAGCGGCCGAAGGGGGGTTGAGTCATGACCGGAGCAACCTTGGAACGCGGATTAAATGCTTTTAAGGAGCAGGTGGATGCGCCGGTTGCTGCCTTCTTCTCCAGTTGCGTCAACTGCGGTATGTGCGCCGAAGCATGCCTCTTCTATACCGAAACCGGTGACCCCAAGTATACCCCGATCCGAAAGCTGGAGCCTCTGCGCAGGGTCTGGGAGCAGGAGTATACGGTGCTCGGCAAGCTGAAAAAGATGTTGGGATTGGCCAGGCCGGTAACCGATGAACTGCTGCAGGAGTGGCAGGAGCTGTTGTACGACAGCTGTACCCTGTGTGGCCGTTGTGCCATGGTCTGCCCGGTGGGCAACGATATCTCTTATATGGTGAGAAAGGCACGCGAGGGGATGGTGGCATCGGGCAACTCCCCCGCAGATGTCAGGTCTGCCGCTGAACGGGCTGTCCGCATCGGCAGTCCCATGGGCCTGAAATACAAGGCACTTGCAGCACAGATCAAACGTATCGAAACGGAGAGCGGCATCAAGATACCATTGGATGTGGAGGGGGCTGACTATATGCCGCTGCTCTCTTCCATGGAGATAATAAACTTCCCCGAATATATCGAAGCGCTTGCCAGGATCTTCAGGCAGGCAAAGGTGAGCTGGACGCTCTGCTCCGAAGCATTCGAAGCAACCAATACGGGTATTCAGATCGGATCGAGCGATATCGCCAGGGAACTCGTGCAGCGCATTGTCGACGGAGCAGAAAAACTCAGGGTCAAATGCGTAATCGCGCCGGAGTGTGGACATGCTTACACCTCGATACGCTGGGAGGGCCCAAACCTGATTGGCCGGCCGTTTCCCTTCAAGGTATTGCACATCCTCGAACTGCTCGATGAGTTGCGGGCCAGCGGCAGGATTAAGACCGAAAACCTCTCAAACGAGCGCATGACCTTCCATGATCCCTGCTCCATTGTACGCAAGGGAGGCGTGATCGACTCACCGCGTGAACTGATGGCGATGGTCAGCACCAATTTTGTTGAGATGCAGGATCACGGTAAATGGAACTGGTGCTGCGGCGGCGGTGGTGGTGTCAGCGCCAACACCAATGCTGAAGCTTTACGCTTAAAGGTATTCAAGCGCAAGAAGGATCAGATCGAGCAGACCGGCGCCACCAAATTGATTACAGCCTGCGCCAACTGCCGTCTGGTGATCGAGGAGGGGCTTGAAGAGTACCATGTCGAACTGCCACTTGAGGGGTTGACCGAGCTGGTGGCCCAGCATCTGGTTGAGGATAAATGATATGAGCGGACGTTTGGTCATTGACCCCATCACCCGTATCGAGGGTCATCTTCGCATCGAGGCCCAGATGGAGGGCAACAGGGTGGGGCAGGCATACTCCTCCGGCACTATGGTGAGGGGCATTGAGACGATTCTGAAGGGACGTGATCCACGGGATGCCTGGGCCTTCGCTCAGCGCATCTGTGGCGTCTGCACATTGGTTCACGGCATGGCGTCGATACGTGCGGTGGAGAATGCGCTCAACTATGAAATTCCAAAAAACGCCCAGCTAATCCGGAACCTGATGATCGGGGCGCAGTATATCCATGACCATGTCATGCATTTCTACCACCTGCATGCACTCGATTGGGTGGATGTGGTTTCCGCACTCAAGGCGGATCCCAAGGCTACTTCGGAACTTGCCCAGTCGCTGGGCAGTTGGCCCAACTCCTCGCCCGGATATTTTTCAGATACCAGAAAGAGACTGGCGAACTTTGTCGAATCCGGTCAGCTGGGTATTTTTGCTAATGGTTACTGGGGACACGAACAGTATAAACTGCCGCCGGAAGCCAATCTGATGGCGGTGGCGCACTATCTCGAAGCGCTCGTATGGCAGCGGGATGTAGTGAAGCTGCACACCATTTTCGGCGGCAAGAACCCGCACCCCAATTTCCTGGTTGGCGGTGTCGCATCACCCATAGATCTCAACTCCGACTCTGCAATCAATGCCAAACGGTTGTCCCAGATTCAGGATGTCATAACCACAATGCGCCAGTTCGTCGATCAGGTCTATCTGCCGGACACACTGGCGATAGCCTCATTCTATAAAGACTGGTTCAAACGGGGTGAGGGGCTCGGCAATTTTCTCTGCTACGGGGACTTGCCGGCTGTCAGCATGAATGAACCTTCCGGCTTTCTGTTTCCGGCGGGGGTTATTCTGGACCGGGATCTGAGCCGTGTGCACGAAATTGACGTACATGACAAAGCTCAGATACAGGAGTACGTAGCCCATTCCTGGTATGAATACGGCGCCGGCAAAAGCACAGCTCTGCATCCCTACGATGGTGAAACCAATCTGGATTACACGGGACCTGAGCCACCCTTCGAGCATCTGGTGGTGGAGGACCCCTATTCATGGATCAAATCTCCCAGATGGAGAGACAAGGCGATGGAGGTTGGTCCGCTCTCCAGGGTGCTTATGATGTACGCCAACGGGCACGAACCGACCAGGGAGCTGGCGGGTTTCGCACTCAAGCAGCTGGAGCTTCCGATTGATGCCCTATTTTCAACGCTGGGCCGTACGGCCGCCCGGACGCTGGAATCAAAATTGTTGGCTGACGCCATGCAGAGTTGGTTTGACGATCTGTTGGCCAACATCAAAAGCGGAGACACCAGGACTTTCAATGAGCTCCTTTGGGAGCCCTCCACCTGGCCGGACCGATGTCAGGGAGCTGGTTTTACCGAGGCTCCCCGCGGCGCTCTGGGCCACTGGATAGTGATCGAAAACAGAAAGATCGCCAATTATCAGGCGATCGTACCATCGACCTGGAACGCCGGTCCGCGCGATGCATCGGGACAGCCCGGTGCTTACGAAGCGGCGTTGCAGGATGAGCATACACTTGCAGACAGTTCACAACCTTTGGAGATATTGCGCACAATACACAGCTTCGATCCCTGCATTGCCTGCGCCGTTCATCTGTCGGACGAAGATGGCGAGGAGTTGCTAAGGATTCAGATAACACAGTAGGCGGCCTGCACCGGCTCTTATAAAATATCGGTTAGAATGAGGCCATGAAAACTGACCGGTCTGGGGGCAATGGATATACCGACAAACAAGAAACTGGTGTGTATAACGGGCACTGTCTGGAGCGGCAGCCGCAGTGCTCCGAGGCGGCTGCTCGTGAAAAACGGCTTTATCCGCCCAATCTGGTTCACCACCGGAAGCCAAATAAATGATGCGGGATACAAGCACCTATCCGAAACAGAATTTCATCTGCAACATGCCGGAGGTGGAGTGCTGGCCCACATCCAGTATGGCGGGAACTATATTGGAATCCTGAAGCAGGAGCTGGAATCAGCCCTGAATGAATCGGAGAGGGGGGCGCTTGTGGTGGGGCCGCAGGAGATAGCAGCCCAGATTGCTGGTGCGCTGCCAGGAACGGTTGTATTTGCTTTGAAAGAGAGGGCTATGACGCTCTCCCCAGAACTTAATGAAGTTCAAAAAATGGGCAAGTTGCACCGTATCGACGTTGATGTACTGCAGCCGGGTGCCTGGACCGAAGCATATGCGCTGATTTGCGAAAAACTCGGACTTGAAGCGCATAACAGCCCATTTTAAGTCAATTTTTTTCTACTGGACGGCATCATACCGGCCGAATCAGAATCCCAGCTTCTCCAACAGATCGCTTTCCACGTTTTCTGATACCGAAACTGCTTTATCGGCAGCTTTTTTACGGCTGGACACCGCTTCGTCGATAATCTTGTCCGGGTTGATTTCACCCTGTTTTTCAAACTCCTTGAGCTGGATGAATTCTGTTTTATCAACCGCGAATTCGAGATAGAAAATATTATTTTGAGCGGTTTTACAGGTCACTCTCCTGGCTTGTGGGCGATCCAGATTGGTGTGTATCGAGATCATTACCTCTTTGTTTATCGCCAGCATTTTGGGCTGGTTTTGACTGATCGAGGTGAGCAGTTCCTGTCCCACCTTGCAGGTAAAATCCCCCACGATCTGGTTCATCAGCTCACCCATAACATTACCCACTTCGTCTGATGTGTGCTGAGTTGCCAGTTCTGTACGGGGTATACCCATGCTAAGCAGATAAGTCTGATAAATTTCGAGTGCGGCAGCCGCTGTAAAGTTGGCGACAACCAAGCCGGAAAAACCCCCATCAAAGAGAACGAAACAGCTGATATCGGGCTTCAGGCAGGTCTTGTTGATTTTCTGTACCATGGGGGAATAGCTGATCTCGGAGCCGGTGGCGGAGGCAAGAACCTCGAATACCGACTCACAGAGCATTAATAATATGCCATCTGTGGATACCTTTTTTTCTGTAGACATTCGTCCTATCCTGTTATTTTGCTGCTTCAATTGGTTCGGATAACCCGTAAAAACTGCCTGGTGTACATCTGTTAGCGGCAAACGAGGTTATAAACTGAAGAAAGTTCCCAGTTTCATAAGGGCCGGCGAAAGGGTCAGCACTCTCTTGTTACGAACAAAGCGATAGATCATATGAATCCGAAAACAGCCAAGGAACTTGTTGCCAGTATTGAGCAGGTGGTCTCGCTGCCTGAGGTCTGCCTCAGAATTAACGAAATGGTTGAGGATGAGAGCAGTTCTGCGGATGATATTTCGCAGGTGATCATGCAGGATGCGAATCTGAGTGCCCGTCTGTTGCGCCTGGTGAACAGCGCTTATTATGGACTTCCCGGGAAAGTGGCTACCATTTCCAGGGCAATAACCTTTGTTGGAACCACAGAACTTCGCGATCTTACACTTGTTACCGCCAGCTGCAACCTGTTCAGCGGTATTCCCAGCAGTATGATCAATATGAAGGATTTCTGGCATTTTTCGATCGCAACCGGCATCCTCTCCCGGCAATTTGCAAGGCAGTGCATTCAGCTGCATCCGGAACGAATGTTTGTGATAGGGGTGCTGCACGATATCGGCCGTCTGGTGGTGCTATGGCATCTGACCTCTCAGGCGCGGGATATACTGTTGATTGCCCACGGAAAAAATCAACTGTTTGCAGGCGCCGAGGAGGAGGTTTTGGGTTTTACCCACTGTGATGTGGGCTATGAGCTGGCGCAAAGCTGGCAGCTGCCCCAGAGCATATCCAACGCGATCCGCCATCATCACGATCCCGCAAGTGCAACCGAGCACCTGTTGGAGAGCGCGATACTTCATATCGCTCAGGCGCTTGCGTATGATCTGGTCTGGCCCAGTGAGACGGACAGCTCAACCGACAGCATAGATGCACAAGCCTGGGGTATAACCGGATTGTCTCTGGAGCAATGCCGGGAGATGCTGGGAGAAGTTGGGCTGCAGATAATGGAACTCTACACTTTGCTGGTGGGGAATGCTGTGCGGCGCAGAACACCGGCCTGAAGTCAGACACCGACCTCTTCGATCAACTCCCGCAGTCCGGGCTTGAAGTTTAACATCTCCTCATCGGTCAATCCGTCCAGCTCGTGCGGGAATACCAGCCAACAGTCTGTTTGGTGAATGTAATAGTCCGGTATCATATCCGTACGATTATTCCCGGGTTTGAACCAGGGTGTCGCAATGCGAATGTTTTCAGGCGTATTGCGGCGTGCTTTCTCCCGCAAAGCATCGATTATCGCCTTGACGCTCAATCCGCTGTCGAAAACATCGTCCACAATGAGCAGGGAGTCGCTCCAATTGATATTGTCCAGAAGGTAGTGCAGGCCGTGAACCTGCACTTCCTTTGACCTCTGTCCTATGCCGGTATATGAGGTGGTGCGTATTGCTATATGGTCGGTTTTCACGCCGTAGCGGTCGAGAATCTCCTGGACTGCAATTCCCACCGGTGTTCCGCCCCTCCAGACGCCAACAATAAAATTCGGACGAAAACCACTTTTAATGATTTCCAGTCCCAGCCTGAAGGAATCGAGCAACAGATCATGGGCGCCGATATAGATTTTCTCGTTCATAACTCGATCAGATCAAAAAAACCAGTGATAGTGTACGCTTGGGGAGTTTATCTGTTAACCGTTTCCACGGGCGTCAGGCTATCTCTTCTTCATTAAGGAGGACAAACAGAACTGGAATCCTGGTATTCTTCGCATTAGTGATAAAATCCGCCATTATCATTAAAGAATCGGCAGCGGATTCCTGTGCCGCAAGGATGCTTTCCTTATCGATTTGGGTAATCTGGAACGGCCCTGAGCATGATGCAACTCCACGAGCGATTCAAACCCTACCCGATTCCGCTTGCTATTCGCTGGTCGGTCAGTATAGCTGCGCTGATAACTCTGGTTATGGCGCTGTTGGGATGGTTTCTCATTGAGCAGCAGCAGGTAAGTTACCGACAGCAGACCGACCTGCTCGGTGAAATGATCATAGATCAGTTTGCCCGCTCGGCCAGCGAACCGCTGATGGCTGATGACATTCTGTCGCTGGAAGTGCTGGTCAGCGAACAGGAGAAAAATGAGTTGATCATCGGCATGCAGCTGTTCGATCTTTCAGGCAACACATTGGCAAGGGCGGGAGCGCGGCCTTTTGACGGTGTGCAGGAGGGGGAGGAGATCATTAAACAGGAGGTGCTTACAGAGGGCAGAAGTACTCAGGCATGGACAAATAGTGATGCGAGCACAGTCTCTTATCTGAAGCCCGTGTCGTTTCAGAACACCCAGGTTGGCTATGCACTCATGGCTATCGATCTACAACCCCTGGAACGCGATTTGCGTGCTACGTTGAATGCGTTGATTCTGACCACGTTGGGATTAATTGCTGTTGGTGTTCTGCTTGCGTTCCCTCTCGCTTATCGCTTCTGCCGACCAATCCATCATCTGGTCGCAGCAGGAGAGGCGTTCGACAGGGGTGATATCTGTGAGGTGAAATTACCGAATAGAGAAGATGAAATAGGCCGTGTGCTGACCACATTCCGTAAGATGGCAGATGGTATGGAAGCGAAACGCCACGTGGAAAAAGCGTTGTCCCGCTACCTTTCCCCCAGTATTGCGGAGAAGGTGATTTCCGATCATGGAGAGTGTTCACTGGGAGGGGTGAGAAGCGAAGGCAGTGTACTGTTTTGCGATATTGTTGGATTTACAGAACTCTCAGAGCAGCTTGAACTGGAGGATTTGGCCAATCTTCTGAATGAGTTCTTCCACTACTTTGCGGTTGCCGGGAACAGCTGTCATGGGACTGTGGACAAGTTCATTGGCGATTGCGTTATGATTGTGTTCGGCATTCCCAATTACGATGAACTCCATGGTATTCATGCGCTCACCAGTGCTGTCCTCATGCAATTGGTGGCTGAACGTATCAATGAGAGGCGGGCTGCCAAAGGTGAGAATACGATTCAATTCCGCATCGGCATCAATAGCGGAATCATGCTGGAAGGTAATCTGGGTAGTCATGAGCGTATGCAGTATACGGTTGTGGGGGATACGGTGAATGTGGCGTCCCGTATTTGCGGTCTGGCGGATCCCGGCAGTGTGCTGTTGACGGGCGAAGCCGCCTCTCAGCCGGGTATGCAGGAGTATGTTAAACCCAGTAGCCGGGGAATGGTTATGGTGAAGGGTAGAAAGGGCCCGATTCTGGCTTATGAAACCGATATCGCTCTGTTTCGGGATGATGATCTGTTCAGGAAAAGCCTCGATTCGATATTTCCGGAATGATGAAAAAGGTGAATAGACCTCTCTGGCTGCTGCTCATTGCGGTTCTGGTTGGGGGTTGCAGCGCCCTGCAGCTGTCCATGCAGGAGTCACAGGAGGTCCGCTCGTTCCTCCACTCAGCCCAATCGGCTGAGGCGGTATTGGAAAAGGCCAGGTACTACCAGGCAGAGGGCGAAGTCGCAAAGGCGCTGGGTCTATTGGGGGCATCGGTTGAGAAGTTTCCGGAAAATGAAGAGATTAAGCTGCTTATCGCCGAATATCAGCATAGCTGGAGGCTTAACCGGCTTATACTTGAAAAACAGCTATTACTGATGGAAACACGCTGGATGATTGAATCCCTGCCGCTGCTGGAAGAGCTCGCAAAGGGGAATCCAAACAATCATTTGATTGGCGCACGAATCCTGCTTTGGCAATCCGATCTTAAAAGTAAAGCGCCGGAACTGGTAAATTGTGGTATCGAATTGGAACAAGAGAATGTCTGGCTGGCCAGGCGCTGCCTCAGCATGGCATATAGAATTTCTCAGACGCCGGAAACACAACAGCGCCTTGCCGCGGTATCGGACAGAATCGAGGCGATTGAACAGGCCGCCAGTGCTGAACTGGATCGCAAGGAGGAGCGTGAAAGAGCTGACCGGGTGGAGCGGTTGCTGTCCGAGGCTATGCAGCAGCGGCAGCAGGGGAAGCTGGTTAAAGCCAGGGATAAAATTGACGAGGCCCTGAAACAGGCTCCGGAGAGCCCCCGTGTGCGCGAACAGTTGTCGGAACTTCAGGAGCAACTTGAGGGTGAGGCGGAAATACTTATAAAACTGGGCGACAGGCTATACCGTAATCAACAGACGGCTGCTGCTATCGCAGTATGGGAGACGGCGTTGAAACTCGATCCTGATCAACAGCAGATAAAACTCACAGAGCGGATTCTCAGAGCCAAGACAGTCCTCAATAAACTGGAAAACATCCGCTCAATCACTCAGCCCAGCTCTCCATAGTCAATGCCGCAAGTGGGATCGATTATGCGAGGAAAAGGGTTTGACTTGCTTCTCTGAAGGTCAGGGAATTCTGATACCTTCTGTATTCAACATTGCGACCAGACGGATCAAAGGCAGACCGATGAGTGCGTTGGGGTCGTCTCCCTGCAGGCGTTCGAATAGTGATATGCCCAAACCTTCGGATTTAAAGCTGCCCGCGCAGTTGTAGGGTTGCTCCGCATCCAGATAGCGCTCAATCTGATCCCGTTGAAGACGACGAAAGCAAACGATGAACGGCTCGCATAAGGTCTGATTGTTGCCGTTTGCGGTGTTTAGCAGCGTCAACCCCGTATAAAAAATCACCCTGCGCCCCGAGGCGGTTTGCAACTGCTCAATGGCGTGCTTACGGTCACCAGGTTTACCCAAGACGATGTCGTTGATGCAGGCGACCTGATCCGAACCTATTATCAATGCATCGGGGAACTTGTCTCCTGCGGCCTGAGCTTTCCGCAGTGACAGACGCATGACCAGTCGCGCCGGGTTTTCTCCCGGCTGTGGGGATTCGTCGATCAGCGGCGCATACGTCGAGAAAGCAAGACCAAGTTTCTGCAGCAGCATTTTACGGAACGGAGACGTTGAAGCCAAAACCAGGGGCGGTGAAATTTCTCTTGGTTGCTGAATGCTCACTTTTTACTGGTGCCCGGTTTTGGAATTCGGGCTGAGTCTAGCCAGTATCGGGCGACTCGACAAGCTGTTAATCCTAACCACAAAATGTATTCCATCAAGCTTTTCTGAAAACCGGAAAATCTTGCGGATTTTGAACGAAGGCAGGCCTCGAAGTACTTCCGGATCAAGATAAAAATACAAAAAACTGTCACAACAGGTCTTTATTCTGCCTGTTGTTGATCTGGCTTATTTGATCCACTTGACAGATCAATGGGATTGCCATAGATAGGATTCTCGGAAGAGAAAGAATATTTTATAGGCTAAGATTAACCCCGATGCGGATATAACCTGATGCAAGGATCTCTATAAATGCCGGTAACCAGTCTGCTTTTGGAGGGGGTGGAGTTGATGCTGCTCGGAATGGGCAGCGTTTTCGTTTTTTTAGCGGCACTGGTCATTGTGCTGAAAGGTATGTCCCGCCTGGCGCAGGTACTGGCACCTGAAGAAATAGCCGAAGGGGTAGCATCCAAAGCAGATGAAGATGGTGAGTTGCTTGCGGTTATCTCAGCCGCGATTGCCCGATATCGCTCCCGGCACAAGTAACCCAACCGGCGCTGATGTCGCATCGGCTCAACTTTTCAGTCAAATAACATCGATAGAATAGAAGATGAAAACAATACCTGACTCCAAACCTCTGGGTATAACGGAACTTGTCCTGCGTGATGCCCACCAGTCTCTGTTCGCAACCAGGATGCGAATCGACGATATGCTCCCAATCGCGGCAAAGCTCGATCAAGTGGGATTCTGGTCCCTGGAAACCTGGGGCGGCGCCACTTTCGATGCCTGTATCCGTTTTCTGGGAGAGGATCCCTGGGAGCGTTTGCGGCGCCTTAAGGCGGCAATGCCGAACACGCCTATGCAGATGTTGTTCCGCGGGCAGAACATTTTAGGTTATCGCCACTATGCGGACGATGTGGTGAAAGCATTCGTGGAAAGGGCTGCGGTCAATGGGATGGACGTTTTTCGTATCTTTGACGCTATGAACGATGTGCGAAATTTGGAAACCGCGGTCAAGGCGACACTGGCGGTGGATAAGCACGCCCAGGGGGCGCTCTCCTATACCGTCAGTCCGGTTCATAATCTCCAGTATTGGCTGGATATGGCGAAACGACTGGAAGAGATGGGTTGCCACTCCATCTGCATCAAAGATATGGCGGGTCTGCTCAAGCCGTATACTGCGTTCGAGCTGGTCAGCCGGCTCAAGGAGGAGGTTAGTATTCCTCTGGCGCTGCATGCCCATGCGACAACGGGATTGAGCACAGCCACTATCACCAAGGTGGCTGAAGCCGGCATCGATACCGTCGACACTTCCATCTCCTCCATGAGCAATACATACGGCCATACCGCCACCGAGACAGTAGTCTCGATGCTGCAGGATACCGGGCGCGATACCGGTCTCAATCTCCAGCTACTGGAGGAGATTGCCGCCTATTTCAGGGAGGTAAGGAAAAAGTACGCCAAATTCGAAGGTGCGCTGAAAGGGATCGATTCCCGTATTCTGGTGGCGCAGGTTCCCGGCGGAATGCTGACCAATATGGAGAATCAACTGCGTGAGCAGGGCGCCAGTGATAAGCTGGACAAGGTGCTTGATGAGATTCCAAAAGTGCGCGAAGATCTGGGTTTGATTCCACTGGTAACACCCACCTCACAGATTGTCGGTACCCAGGCCGTGCTTAACGTCCTTTCCGGTGAACGCTACAAAAACATGTCCAAGGAGACGGTCGGTATCCTGAAGGGTGAATATGGTGCCTCTCCCGCACCGTTAAACGTAGAGCTGCAGCAGCGGGTTCTCGATAAAGGCAAATCGCCGATCACCTGCCGTCCCGCCGATCTGCTCGAACCGGAAGTGGAACGCCTGACCAAGGAGTTCAGAGGACTCGCCAGCGAAAAGGGTATCAAAATTGCCCGAGAAGAGATCGATGACGTTCTGACCTACGCACTGTTTCCACAAGTTGGTCTCAAGTTTCTGGTAAACAGGGACAATCCGGATGCGTTCGAACAGGCTCCCGGTGAAGCGGAACCAACAGCACCTGCGCCGGCTGCGGCGCCGGCTCCCCCTTCCGGTGGTCCGGAAGCTTACACTGTTACCGTCAATGGCAAGAATTTCGACGTTATGGTGGCACCGGGTGGCGCAGTGCAAAGCTTGGCACCCATGTCACAGAGCCCGGCGTCTTCCTCTCCACCACAGTCGACAACCGGTACACCACTGCCTGCACCTCTGGCCGGCACCATCTTTAAAATTAAAGTGACGGAAGGCCAGGCCATTACCGAGGGCGATGTCGTGGTGGTCATGGAAGCGATGAAAATGGAGACTGAAGTCAGGGCGACCAGGTCCGGAATCGTATTGTCAATTTCGGTCAAGGAAGGGGATGCGGTCCAGGTTGGCGCGACGCTTCTCACACTAGGCTGATCTGTATGAAGAGCGTCGAAGCACTCTGGCAATCGATGGGCATTGCCAATATGGTACCGGGTCAGTTCTTTATGATGCTGGTTGGCGGCCTGTTGATCTATCTGGCTGTCAAAAAAAAATTCGAGCCTCTATTATTGCTGCCCATTGGATTTGGGGCCATTCTCAGCAATATCCCGGTCGCGGAAATTGCCGGTCCCGAAGGCCTGCTCGGATACATTTACCATGTGGGTATAGAGACGGGTGTTTTTCCGCTTCTTATTTTCATGGGAGTCGGAGCGCTGACTGATTTCGGCGCTCTTATTGCCATGCCAATAACTTTGTTTCTTGGTGCGGCGGCCCAGTTCGGTATATTCATAACATTGATTGGTGCGCTTGCGCTGAACGTCATTCCGGGATTTGGTTTTTCCCTGTCGGATGCCTCAGCCATTGCGATTATTGGTGGGGCGGATGGACCGACTGCAATTTTTCTCGCCTCCCGACTGGCCCCGGAATTGCTGGGAGCGATCGCTGTCTCCGCATACTCTTACATGGCTTTAGTGCCGATTATTCAGCCGCCCATAATGAAACTGCTGACGACCGAGCAGGAGCGTAAGGTGGTTATGTCCCAGATGAGGCCAGTCAGCAGGCTCGAAAAAATTTTCTTCCCATTTGCGGTACTGATCCTTTGTATTTTGTTTCTGCCCTCGGCGGCACCGCTCATTGGCATGTTGATGTTCGGCAATCTATTGCGTGAAGCGGGAGTGGTTGCGCGGCTGAGTCATGCCGCACAGAATGAGATTATCAACATTGTCACGATTTTTCTGGGCCTGGCGGTTGGTTCAAAACTCTCGGCGGACAGATTTCTTACGCTCGATACCCTCGGAATTCTCGCGCTTGGTGCATTTGCTTTCTGCGTGGGAACTGCCGCTGGCGTGCTGATGGGAAAGATCATGCACCGTATGAGCGGCGGCAAGGTAAATCCGTTGATTGGCGCGGCAGGGGTTTCGGCAGTACCAATGGCTGCCAGGGTTGTGAATAAAGTAGGACTGGAAGCAGATCAGAACAATTTTCTGCTGATGCATGCGATGGGACCCAATGTTGCAGGTGTAATTGGTTCGGCCGTTGCCGCAGGAGTGCTATTGGCAGTCGTGGGGGGCTGATCTCCTGCTTCCCGATCATTTCTTTCAATTTGTAATACCATTTTCATAGGCACCAACCGGGGGATTTCTCTTCCGGGCCAGTTGAAATCTCCTGTTCACTTCATCCCTTGCTGCTTAAGCCAGTGAAAGCACATATGTTTTGACCTATGGGCGCACGCGTAATATCATTGCCCGCTTATGTCGGCCCGACTACCCGAATTCGTTGATCCATGGCTGCTGGCTGAGCGTGGCAAGAGTATCTCCGGGGAGTTTGAACTCGTGAAACTCCCCCGTATGACAGAGGTATTGATAGATACGGGGGGGAGTGTTTGCTTTGCATTAAATTTCAGCAAAGATGCAAAAAGTCGAGTCAGGATAACAGGGTATGTCAGGGCAGGGCTGAGACTGGAGTGCCAGCGCTGCCTCGAAGTGATGCTGCTGGCGGTGGATTCCACACTGGATCTGGTCGTTATTCAGGTCCCGGCGGAGGCGGAGAGGATTCCCCCGGAGTGTGAGCCGGTTCTGGTAGAGGATGGCGGATTAAGAATTGTAGATCTGATAGAAGAGGAACTTTTACTTGCGATTCCCCTGGTGCCGATGCATGAGCCGGGAATTTGCACAATGTGTACCTCCAGTACCGATGAAAGCGTGCAGTTGGATGCCAGTACAGAGAGTGGCACGGTTAACCCATTTGCGATTTTGTCCCAACTGAAAACGGACAGAAAGAATTGACTTTAGTAATTAGGAGCCTGTATCAATGGCGGTTCAAAAGAGTAGAAAAACACCATCGAAGCGCGGCATGCGACGTTCCCATGATGCTCTGAAGGCAGAGAACTTATCGATAGACCCAACCTCAGGAGAGACTCATCTGCGTCACAATGTGACTCCCGACGGCTTCTATCGCGGTCGCAAAGTGATTGCCGGAAAAGACGAATAGAATAACTCAGATTGTGAGCCGGATTAACGATCCTCCATTCGCCGTAATCCGTATAAGGTTACAGGCATGGCGTTGTTGTATCCTATTGCAGCAGTAACCTGATGAAGCGAAGTGAGCGTATTACCATAGCGCTGGATGCGCTGGGTGGGGATCATGGAGCAAGTGTCGTTGTGCCTGCGGCGCTCCAGTTCCTCAACGGCAACCCCGATGTCGAAATTATTCTGGTTGGCCGAGAGGATATCCTGTCCGAGCATTTGGCGGGAAAGCCAACATCAGACCGTTTGCGGATACACCATGCTTCCCAGGAAGTCGGTATGGATGAGCCGCCCTCGAAAGCGCTTCGCGGAAAAAAAGATTCTTCCATGCGCGTCGCGCTGAATCTGGTAAAAGAGGGTGTTGCGGATGCTTGTGTCAGTGCGGGTAATACCGGCGCGCTGATGGCAACCGCCCGCTTTGTATTGAAGATGCTGCCACATGTGGATCGGCCGGCCATTATTACTGCACTTCCCTCCATCGAGGGTCGGACCTGGGTCCTTGACCTGGGGGCCAACGTAGACTGTTCAAGTCAGCATCTATTTCAGTTTGCGGTTATGGGGAGCGAAATGGTTGCCGCCGTAGATGAAAAAATCGACAATCCAAGAATCGGGCTGTTGAACATCGGCGAAGAAGAGATAAAGGGTAACGAGCAGGTTAAAAATGCACATCGTCTCCTGGCGAACAGTACACTTAATTACGTTGGCTATGTGGAGGGTGATGGTATTTATAAGGGTAACGCGGATGTTGTGGTGACCGATGGGTTCGTAGGCAATATCGCGCTGAAAAGCTCGGAGGGCGTTGCTAAAATGATTGCCCATTTTCTCAAAGCCGAATTCAGGCGGAATATTTTTACCCGTATGATTGCATTGTTGGCGCTACCCGTATTGAAGAATTTCCGGCGCAAGGCGGATCCCAGGAGTCACAATGGCGCCAGTCTGCTTGGATTACGTGGTGTGGTGATCAAAAGTCACGGTGGTGCAGATGTGCTTGCATTTGAGAATGCGATAATGGTCGCCAAGCAAGCGGTGCGCAACAATGTTTCCGAACGGATTGCAAAGGGTGTCGCAGCGCACCTTGACGAAGGGGCTGGTGCATGACCTATTCTCGTATAGCAGGAACAGGCAGTTTTTTACCGGAAAAGGTGGTGACCAATCACGATCTGGAGAAGATCGTGGATACTTCAGACCAGTGGATTCAGGATCGTACCGGGATCAAACAGAGATATATTGCCGGCGAAAACGAAACAACAGGCGATCTTGCAGAACAGGCAGCCCGCAGGGCTATGGATGCGGCGGGAAAGGGTCCCAGGGATATAGACCTCATTGTTCTTGCCACTACTACACCTGATCAGATTTTTCCAAGCACCGCCTGTCTGGTACAAAGCAGACTCGATATCCATGGTTGTCCGGCGTTCGACATCCAGGCGGTTTGCACCGGATTTGTCTACGCGCTCGCTGTTGCCGACAACTTTATCCGGGCCGGAAACGCAACTTGTGCACTGGTGATTGGCGCGGAGACCTTCTCCAAAATATTGAATTGGAAGGATAGGGGAACCTGTGTGTTGTTCGGTGATGGCGCGGGTGCAGTTGTTCTCGAAGCCAGCGAAGAGCCGGGGATATTGTCAACTCATCTGCATGCAGACGGGGATTATGCAAATCTGCTTCATGTTCCGGACGGTGTCTCCCGGGGATACGACCAGGTGCAACAAGAGCGGGCTTTTGTGGAGATGCGGGGCAACGAGGTTTTCAAGATGGCTGTCAACACACTCGGACGGATCGTTGACGAGACACTTGAACATAACGGCCTCAAAAAATCAGATATAGACTGGCTGATCCCCCACCAGGCAAATTTCAGGATTATCCGTGGCATTGCTCGCAAGTTGCAACTACCGATTGAACGAGTTGTCGTGACGGTTGCAGAACATGGCAACACCTCGGCAGCCTCGGTTCCACTCGCATTCGATGTGGCTGTCCGGGATGGCAGAATAAAACGTGGAGAAACGCTGTTGATGGAGGCTTTCGGTGGCGGATTTACCTGGGGTTCGGCCCTGGTAAAGTATTGATGAGGATTTTTTATGCTCGAAAATGAAGTCGCTCTAGTTACCGGTGCGAGCCGTGGAATCGGCAGCGCCATAGCTGCAAAACTGGGTGAGCAGGGAGCAACGGTGATCGGAACGGCCACCTCCGGTGCGGGTGCGGAATCTATCTCAGCTCAACTCGCCGCAAAGGCAATTACAGGGCGGGGAATGGTATTGAATGTGACTGATCAGGGTTCTGTTGAGAGCCTGCTCAGAGAGATTGCAGACGCTTATGGTGCTCCCACCATATTGGTCAATAACGCGGGTATTACCCGGGATAACCTCCTTATGCGAATGCAGGAAGAGGAGTGGGATATCATTATCGAAACCAACCTGAAATCGGTTTATCGGCTGTCAAAAGGCTGTCTGCGGGCAATGATGAAAGCGCGTAAAGGGAGAATCATTAATATCGCATCTGTTGTCGGGTCTACAGGCAATCCCGGGCAGTGCAACTATTCCGCTGCCAAAGCAGGAATGCTCGGCTTTACCAAGTCTCTGGCGAGGGAGGTGGGTTCCAGAGGAATAACGGTAAATACTGTTGCACCTGGTTTCATCGATACCGATATGACCCGCGAATTACCCGAAGAGCAACGCAGGGCACTACTGGCAGGTATTCCCATTGGTCGTCTTGGGCAGGTTGAAGAGATCGCTGATGCCGTCGCTTTCCTCGCCTCTCGAAGTGCCGGATATATTACCGGCGAAACACTGCATGTGAACGGTGGCATGTACATGGCCTGAAAACTGATGCAAGCCACAGGTAAATGCAAATTACTCATTTCGATTCCGGAAAGCCTTAGCAATCCAGGATTTACTTCCAACTCTATGGGTTTCTGAATACAATACCCAATTGGTTGCCATTGCGTGACAAACCTTAAACTGGAGGAACTACCAACCATGAGCACTATTGAAGAACGTGTTAAAAAAATAGTCATTGAACAACTCGGCGTCACAGAGGATGAGGTGACCATTGAAGCTTCGTTTGTGGACGACCTGGGCGCTGATTCACTGGATACAGTTGAACTTGTAATGGCGCTTGAAGAGGAGTTCGAAACTGAAATCCCTGACGAAGATGCTGAGAAAATCACCACTGTTCAGCAGGCCGTCGACTATATCAAGGCACACAGCAGCTGACTTAGGGTTGGTTATGATGGTCTGATACTCAAAGCAGTAAGGCCATCATCACGGGTGTGAGCTGTGTTGTTTTTCCAGTGCAGGTTGCAGTTTTCTTAACCATATTTCTACTTACACGCAAGGTACCCCATACATGTCTCGAAGAAGGGTTGTCATAACCGGGCTCGGCATGGTTGCGCCCGTCGGCCACACCGTTAGAGAGTCCTGGGATAATATACTTGCCGGTAAAAGCGGGATAAAGCCCATCACCCATTTCGATGTTGAGCCATTTTCCGTGCGTTTCGGCGGACCGATTTACGACTTCGATATCACCCAATATGTGCCGGCAAAAGATGCCAAGAAAATGGATAAGTTTATTCATTACGGCATGGCCGCCGGTTGTCAGGCAATCGAAGAGAGCGGATTTGAAATCAACGAAGAGACTTGCCGCAGAATCGGTGTGGGAATAGGCTCGGGCATAGGCGGTATAACCGGCATAGAAAATAACTATCAGATCTACCTGGAGAAAGGTCCCAGAAAAATTTCACCTTTTTTCGTGCCCGCCAACATCGTCAACATGGTTGCCGGTAATTTATCGATCAAATATGGACTCAAGGGTCCCAACTACTCCATTGTCTCGGCCTGCAGCAGCGGTACCCATGCAATTGGTGAGGCGGCCCGCCTGATCAGGCACGGATATATCGATATAATGATTGCCGGTGGTGCGGAGATGGCGACCTCTCCGGTAGGTCTCGGGGGATTTGCCGCTGCTCGTGCGTTATCCACCAGAAATGACGATCCGCAGGCTGCAAGCAGGCCGTGGGACAGAGATAGGGACGGCTTTGTACTGAGCGATGGAGCTGGCGTCATGGTGCTTGAAGAGTACGAACAAGCCAAGGCCCGCGGTGCCAAAATCTATGCAGAGATTATCGGAATCGGGATGAATTCCGATGCCTACCATATGACTGCACCTTCCCCCAATGGTATCGGCGCCAGTGAGTGTATGCGGATGGCATTGGAAGACGCCCAGACCAATCTTGACCAAGTCAATTATATCAACGCTCACGGAACCTCCACTCCTGCAGGTGACGTGGCCGAGACCATGGGAGTCAAGCAAGCCTTTGGCGATCATGCCTATAAGTTGGCTATGAGTTCCACCAAATCAATGACCGGTCATATGCTCGGGGCAGCCGGCGGTGCAGAAGCAGTGTTCACCGCGTTGGCTGTGCACGATCAGGTTGCTCCGCCCACGATCAATTTGGAAAACCCGGATCCGGAATGCGATCTCGATTATGTTCCCAATCAGGCAAGAGAGATGAAGATCGATGTGGCGATCTCCAATTCATTTGGTTTTGGAGGAACAAATGGTACGCTGGTCTTCAGGCGAGTGACAGATTGACACTCTTTTTTTGTCGGGCCAACAGACAGATCAACGGCGTTGACAAACTTTAAACGGAAAGGCGGGATTTTCGATCCCGCCTTTTCTGTTTTTGGAGTACCGAATTGCTGTTAAATGGAAATCCTGAGTCCCGTATCTCCATATTGGATCGGGGAGTTCAGTATGGTGATGGTCTGTTTGAAACCATTGCCGTTGCGGGCGGCGAGCCCTGTCTCTGGCAGCGCCATATGCAACGATTGGAACAAGGGTGCCGACGTCTCAAGATCGATTTTCCGGAGGACGATAACCTGCTACTGGAGGTCTATCGGGAGATCAACGGGAGATCACAAGGGGTGATAAAAATCATTCTGACCCGCGGGTCCGGCGGCAGGGGATATGCTCCTCCTGCCAACCAGAAGTCGACTCGCCTTGTCTATTATTCTGAGTGGCCAGAATATCCAGCCGGGTTTTCGCAATCAGGTGTACGCGTGCATCTGTGTGATCTCCGGCTTGGTCGGAATCCGGCACTGGCCGGATTGAAAACTCTCAACCGGCTGGAACAGGTGCTGGCCAGGGGAGAGTGGAGTGATCCCGATATCGCCGAAGGGCTGCTGCAGGATGGAGAAGGAAACCTTATCGAGGGAACCATGAGTAATCTGTTTCTAATCCATAACAGGAACCTCTCCACACCCGATCTCGGTTTTTCGGGTGTAGCCGGTGTCATGCGTCAGGTGGTTATGGAGCAGGCCGGGCGATTGGGTATCCCGCTCGCGGTAAAAATGCTTAAAATGCGGGACTTGTTATCTGCCAACGGCTTATTCCTCACCAATTCTCTGATAGGGATCTGGCCGGTACGCGAGGTTAATGCAAAAAAATATGATCCGGAAGCGGTTTCTCCATCTTTGGTTGATGCGGTGATGTGTCGCGGATTTCGCTTTGAGTGATGCTATTCCAACAATCGGCCAGACACATGGTTTTTAATACCCCGGCCATAACGATGCCGGGGTGGATTCAGAGACCCAGGCAACCATTACCATGTTAAACCGGATCCTGGGAGTATTGATCATCGGCGTCAGCCTGGTGGCGGCCTGGGTAATGATGGAGTTCGACAGCTTTCAGACGACTCCGTTGAATCTTCCCGCGGATGGAATTACCTACGATCTCAAACGAGGATCCAGCATAGCAACGCTTGCGACCGATCTGGAACAGAAGGGTTATCTTAAAAATCCACTCTATCTGCGTCTGTTGGCGCGTTGGAACGAGCAGGCACACCGGATAAAGGCTGGAGAGTATTTCATTGCGGCCAATACCACGCCAGTACAACTGTTGAACCTGCTGGTTTCCGGGCAGGTAATTACCTATTCGTTGACGATTGTCGAGGGCTGGGATTTTCGCCAGATGATGGCCGCGGTAAATGCCAATAATGTGTTGGTTCATGGACTGGAAGATTTGTCGGCGGAAGAAATTATGCAGCGCCTGGGACGCGAAGGTGAGCATCCGGAGGGCCGGTTTCTTCCAGGCACTTACCACTTTCCCAGAGGGACCACCGATCTTCAGTTTCTGCAGCGCGTTTACAAGGCAATGCAGAAAACACTGGATGAAAAGTGGCAAACAAGGGATGAGGGTCTCCCTCTGAAATCGCCTTACGAAGCCTTGATACTGGCGTCCATCATCGAAAAGGAGACGGGGCTCGCGAGCGAGCGGCCGACTATTGCAGGCGTGTTTGTCCGGCGGCTGAACAAGGGCATGCTGCTGCAGACAGATCCCACCATTATCTATGGGTTGGGCGAGGAATACGACGGTGATATCCGACGGCGTGACCTGACAAGAGATACGCCTTACAACACTTATCTGCACAAAGGCTTGACGCCAACCCCGATCTGCCTGCCCGGAGAAGCGGCGCTGGATGCGGCGATGCATCCGGAGGAGGGGAAGAGTCTATACTTCGTGGCAACAGGCGACGGCGGACACCAATTTTCCAATACCCTGGTTGAACATAATGCCGCTGTCAAAAAATACCAGCTGAAACGGTAACTTACACTTAGGAATTACTGGAGTATGGTGCAGGGCAGAGGAAAATTCATTACCGTGGAGGGAATAGAGGGTGCCGGTAAAAGCAGCAACCTCGATTTTATGCAACAACTGCTGGAGGCTCAGGGTATCAGTGTTGTGCGCACCCGGGAACCTGGCGGAACTGCACTGGGAGAGGAGATCAGAAAGCTTCTGCTTGGTCACAGGCATACCGGGATGTCCAGGGACACAGAATTGCTGCTCATGTTCGGTGCCAGGGCAGAGCATATCGCCCGGGTAATCGAACCGGGGCTGGCATCAGGAGCATGGGTGTTGTGCGATCGTTTTACGGATGCTTCCTACGCCTACCAGGGTGGTGGACGAGGCATTGACAGGGAGCGCATACGCGTGCTGGAGACCTGGGTTCAGGGCAGTTTGAGACCTGATATAACGCTTTTGCTGGATTTACCCGTCGCAGACGGATTGATGCGGGCGGGGAAACGTTCTGAACCCGACCGTTTCGAGCGTGAGAAGGAGAGTTTTTTCAATAGAGTCAGGAACTGTTATCTGGAAATTGCCCGGGCGTCTCCGGAACGTGTACATGTTATCGATGCCACTCCTCGCTTGCCTGATGTCCAGGTACATATCGAACAACTCCTGAGGGAGTTCATACAGGTTTCAACCCGTGCCTGATGCAAACACGCCGTTGCCGCTCCCCTGGCAGATGGAGGATTGGTCGCTGATCCAGCGCACGCGAAGCGAAGACCGTCTGCCGCATGCGTTGTTGCTTACCGGCCGAGAGGGAATGGGAAAACGCCACTTTGCGGATGCCCTGGCGGCTTCGTTGTTGTGTTCATCCCCGGAAATCGATGGTCTGCCCTGCGGCAAATGTCGCGGATGCGTTCTTTTCAAGGCTGGTACCCACCCTGATTTGAAGTATATAGAGCCGGATGAGCCTGGTAAGGTTATTCGTATCGATACGATCCGGGATTTTACCGCAAGCGAGTCACTCACCGCCCAGGCAGGCGGATATAAGGTGGTTATTCTGGAACAGGCTGATGCGATGAACAGATCCGCGGCCAACAGTCTTCTCAAAACACTGGAAGAGCCGGTCGCCTGGACATTTATGGTATTGATCAGCTCCCAGCCGGGAAAGCTGCCGGCAACTATACGCAGCCGTTGCCAGCAATTGCAGATGCGGCTGCCAGACCCTGCCGTGGCGCAACAGTGGCTGGCTGCTGAAAGCAATGGAATGGATACCGCGCTTCTGCTCTCTCTGGCTTTGGGTGCACCATTGAAGGCACGTGCTCTGGCCGATTCCGGACTTCTTGGCATGCGAGTAAAGTTATTGGGTGAATTTGCCGATATCATCGAGAGCAAGGCGGACCCGGTGGCGATCGCCGCAGGCTGGAGCAAACTCGATCCGGCACTGGTTCTGGGTTGGTACAATGGCTGGCTGACCGATTGTCTGCGTTTGAAAACCGATCCGGAGTACAGTGACCTGATCAATCCAGACCAGAGAAAACAGTTGCAAGGGATTGGGAAGTCGATAGAATTTAAACGATTGTTTGGATATATCGATGATGCGCACCGGGCTATCCTGGCTCAGGGCTCCCAATTGAACCACCAAATGTTACTGGAGAGTCTGCTGCTGCCACTGGCCGGAAGAGGCTCCGATAATTCTGGATAGAGAGATATGACGCCATCAAAACTTCCATCTGCAAGGCAGGGAATACTCTCCCTTACCATCAAGGATAACAACGCGCTCTATGCCGCTTATATGCAGTTCGTGAAGAATGGCGGTTTGTTTATCCCCACCAACAAGAAGTATCAATTGGGCGATGAAGTGTTCATGCTGTTGACGCTGATGGACGAAACCGAACGTATTCCGGTCGCAGGGAAGATTATCTGGATCACACCAATCGGTGCCGAGGGAAACCGCGCCACAGGTATCGGTGTTCAGTTCAGCGAGCAGGATGAGGGCACCGCACGCAACAAGATCGAAGCCTATCTGGCTGGCGCCCTTAAAGCCGAGCGTCCCACGCACACCATGTAGAGCGCAGATCTCCGTCTGTCGTAGATTCTATTTTGCAAAATGTTGGTTGATTCCCATTGTCACCTGGACCGGCTCGATCTGGCTCCCTTCGAGAATGATTTTGCGAAGCTCGTGGCAGCAACGGTCGGGAGCGGTGTGACGCATATGCTTTGCGTCTGCATAGACCTGGAGTCCTATCCTGCTATGCTTGCGCTGGTAGAGCCCTTCCCTCAGATATCCGTCTCTGTCGGGATTCACCCCAACGACAAAGAGAGAAGGGAGCCGGAACCCGGCGAACTGGAAAAACTGGCGTCTCATCCAAGGAACGTGGCTATTGGGGAGACCGGCCTTGACTATTTCAGGAGTGAAGGGGACCTGGTCTGGCAGCAGGCGCGTTTTCGCCATCATATTGCAGCAGCGCGTGCGTGCGGAAAACCGTTGATTGTTCACACCAGGGCCGCGAAACAGGACACCATTGCAATCATGGCCGAAGAGCAGGCGCGGGATGCCGGTGGCGTTATGCACTGTTTTACCGAAGACTGGGAGATGGCGAAAAAAGCGCTGGATCTCGGTTTTTACATCTCTTTTTCCGGGATTGTCACCTTCAACAGCGCCGCCGATCTGCGCGAAGTAGCCAGAAAGGTCCCTCCGGATCGACTTCTGATTGAAACCGATGCACCCTATCTGGCACCGGTTCCGTTTCGTGGTAAACCCAACCTGCCCCAGTATGTGACAAAAGTAGCCGAATGTATTGCGGCGCTGCGCAGCGTCAGCGTTGAGGAGATAGCAAAAATCTCCAGCCGGAATTTTTTCAATCTTTTTTCGGCAGCGCTCCCTGCCAGGTAAATTTATCCGCTATCCGGGAAGTACACGTGGACGCGATTCCGAGTCCACCGCAACATAGGTTATGGATGCAGAAGCCACTTTTTTTACCGAGCTGGGATCACGTTCGCGCTCGGAGTAGACCTCGACTTTTACCCTGACCGAAGTTCTTCCCTCGCGCTCGAGCTCGGCGTAACAGCTGACCAGATCGCCTACGTATACCGGTTTGATAAATCGAAATTCGTGCACCGCGACGGTAGCAACACGGCCTTGTGCCCGCTGTACTGCCAGAATGCTTCCCGCTATATCCACCTGGGACATAAGCCAGCCACCGAATATGTCACCTTGAGGGTTGGTATCAGCCGGCATCGCCAGTACCCGTACGGCCAGCAGACCACCGCTGGGATGGGCCGGTTCGTCTGGATTGTTCACCATCAATTCCTCTATACGCGGTTTGTAACCGACGGTACAGGTTAAGCTTTTGAGCAGCAGGTTGCCGACGGCAATTAGCTAGTCTGGCTCATCGGTTGAGTGACCCAAATCATCCGTCGCCGGACGAACCCGAAGCGGCTTGCCGTAGTCGTCGAAGGAATCGACCTGAATGACCTTTCTTCGGAGTCTCTCCATTGTCTCGAAATCATGCTGTTCGACAGTGGATAGAATACCCTGTGACACAGCCTGTTGCACCAGCTCCTGCAGAGAGAGGCTTTTGATCAGGCCGCTCTTGAGTGCACCCCTGAGCGTTCCCTCGATCTGTTCCACTGCATCCGCCTGTTCCATCGCGAGTTCCAGTTGCCCGATCTTTTCAGCACTATTTTTATTGACATAGATCCCTGCCGTAAGGCGTTCCCGGCTTGCGGATGGAGAGAGCAGCAGTTCTGCCACCTTGTGTCCCAGGCTGTCGCACGGCGCGGTGTAAGGATATCCCGTGGGAAATACGAGCAGACGCAGCAGCCATCTCAATGGGATGAAGGGCAGGTTACGCAGCAGTGCTCGGAACGCCTCCTGTATGCGGTACAGGCTATGCTCGCAGGCCCACTCGAGCAACGGCAGATCCTCGTTTTTGCTGCCCTGATCCCGGAAGTGCTTCAACACGGCGGAGGCCAGATACAGTTCGCTGAGAATATCCCCCAGCCGGGCGGAGAGCAGTTCCTTTCTCTTCAACGTGCCGCCCATGGTTATCATCACCATGTCCGCACAAAGCGCAAAGCCTGCGCTCATCCAGTTCAGATGTTGAAAATAACGTCTGGTGGGTCCTGTCAGTGGGGTGCTGGAGACGCGGCCGCGCACCAGTCCCAGAAGCAGGCTGTGAGTCATGTTCCCGATAATGTATGAGACATGCCTGAACAGGGACTTGTCGAACAGGTCCAGAGCCTGATCCAGGTCGGATTCACCGGTGGCTCTCAGTTCATCGAGGATGTAGGGATGGCAGCGAATCGCACCCTGACCGAAGATTATCATACTCCGGGTCAGTATGTTGGCTCCCTCCACCGTGATGCTGATCGGGATGGCCTGGTACATTCGGCCCAGAATGTTGCCTGGTCCGAGGCAGATACCACTGCCACCCTGAATATCCATTGCATCATTGATAATCTGTCGGTACCGCTCAGTGAGATGATACTTGACAATGGCCGATATGACCGACGGATTCTCCCCGCTGTCAATCGCTCCAAGGGTTAGCAGACGCGCCGCGTCCATCTGGTAGGTGAGACCTGCAATACGGGCCAGCACAGCCTCCACCCCTTCGAATCTTCCGATCGGTGTATTGAACTGTTGCCGGATACGGGCGTAGGCTCCTGTAAAGCGGCAGGCCAGCTTTCCTGCGCCGGTGGCCAATGCAGGAAGCGAGATGCCGCGTCCTTCGGAGAGGCTCTCGACCAGCATGCTCCAACCTCTCCCCACACCGTCCCGGCCACCGATCACCGCTTCTATCGGAATAAATACATCACATCCGAAAATAGGTCCATTCTGAAAGGGTATGTCCAATGGGATGTGACGCTTGCCAATACTGACACCTGGCGTCTCCCTGGGAATCAAGGCAAGTGTTATACCGGGGGAGGGGTCATCACCCAGCAACAGGTCCGGATCCTCGAGTTTGAATGCGAGCCCGATAAGTGTAGCCACAGGTCCGAGCGTGATATAGCGTTTTTCCCAATTGAGAAGAATTCCCAATGTTTTGCTGCCATCCACCGTTCGATAGCAAACCACGCCACGGTCGGGAATGGCTCCGGCATCGCTACCTGCTTGTGGACCGGTGAGCGCGAAACAGGGGATCTCATCACCACTGGCGAGTCGCGGCAGGTAATGATCACGTTGCTGCCCGGTGCCATAATGCAGCAGCAGTTTTGCCGGCCCCAGTGAGTTGGGCACCATAACGGTGACAGCCGCAGCGATGCTCCGGCTGGAGAGTTTCATAACCACAGCCGAGTGGGCGAGTGCAGAGAAACCAAGACCGCCATAGCGCCGAGGAATAGTCATACCGAAAAAACGCTCTCCCCTTATGTAATCCCAGATTTCCGCTGGCAATCCCTTCTCTTCGTGGGTGATGCTCCAGTCATTCAGCATGCCGCAGAGTTTTTCCACGGGTCCGTCCAGGAACTCACGCTCTCTATTCGTCAGTTCAGGCGCAGGCTGAGAGAGTAATTTGTCCCATTTGGGTCGTCCTTTGAACAGCTCCGCGTCCCACCACACGGTGCCCGCATGGATTGCAACCTCTTCGGTTTCAGACATTGGGGGAAGAACACGTCGAAACTGTTTCAACAGAGGTGCACTGACCAGCCGTTTGCGCAATCGGGGCGATGCCAGGAGAAGAACTATGGCTGCAACCAGCGTTGCCGAAACAACCAGCAGAAGAGAGAGTCCGGTCAAGATTGCGATCCAGAGAAGAAACAGCCCGATAACCAAAGGAACGGCAGGGTAAGGTGCGCGCAGATTTGCCATAACCCAGATGGCGATGCCTAACAACAGAGCCGAGAAAATCCAGCCCATGGCGCTCACCACTGCCCTGGAATTCTTGCCTGTCCTGACCGACCGGACGCTGAATCGAATATATTCATAGCGACTGTTTTCTCCAGTGACGGAACCGCTTGTCAGCTCAACCTGGCCATTGGACGCATTTAGGGAGGCAGCCGGGCTTCCCGGTCGAAATCGGAGTTGTCATTGTAGATCAGCTTCTCGTCTGCCCAGGGCAACTTGCGGTAAATACCTATGTCGTCGAGGCCCAGAAACGGATATTTGATAATGTCGAAATAGGGTGAATAGTCGAAATCCTTGGGTGTGAAAAGTCTGGGATTTCTTTTGAAAAAGCGCAATGAGCCATCATCTCTCCGGTCGATAAAGGGCAGCACAGGAAAGTCCACGCTGGCGAAGGCTTCAGCCAGCAGGCAGGAACAGACGGTGCGGGTGGGAGAGCCTGCATTATGTTGGAAGAGGCTGGAGCGCCAGCGTCTGGGCATGACTGCCCAGGGAAAAAAGAAGCGAGCCAGATCCAATAGCTGTCGCACGTCGTAGGCCGCACCGAGTCGCTCGATCACATAGGCGATCACTGAATGTGCGTCTTTCGGCGAAAGTTTTCCCGGGCGACAGATCCTCAGATGATCCTTTCGGTACTTGGAGACGGGAACCACGATAGTGCCGCTTGCGAGCACTGCCTCTACCAGCAGTCGGGCATTTGGTTCGCCGCTATAGTAGCTTTTGACTCGTTCGCGCAACCGCTTGTCTTCGATATCGCACAGTCGGCCAATATAGAGCGCGGAGTGGGTCCACGAACTCTGGGTAATGATCTTTATCACTTCGCTGACCCGGCTCCTTCCTTCAACCAGCAGGATGTCACCTGGCCGTAGCTCATAACAGAGGCGGTTAAAGTCACAAAGAGGTGATTGCCCTGGCGGATATTCCATCATCAGCCATGCGCACAGTTTCTCCCATAACCAAAAAGCCGCCCGCTTCATGAAAATTCCCGAAAATAAGCTGGATAAAGAAATAGACCGGCTTTTTGGTTAAATTACTCCATACCCGCATAAACGATAATGAGGTATTAATGTATAGCTTACGATAGTATCCGTAATATATTGTTTAAAATAATGAATATATTAATTCATCATCACAGATTCTATTGCCTTTTCAATCATTTCCCTGCTGGTGTAAAAGTGGGGTGAATAGCGGATACCTCCACCGCGAACGGCGCAGATCACCCCTTTCCCAATCAACCTATGGTACACATCCTGCTGATTTGCACCGTTGACCTTAAATGTCACTATACCGGACTGGCGCTCACTCTCGCGTGCCGAAATAAGGCTAAGGCTGTTTCCATGTTGTTCCACCAACTTCATGAGATATGTTGTATTTTCTATAATACCTTTGTGGATCTGATGAATGCCCATCTGCTCTATCAACGCCAGACTGGCGTTCAATGCATGAACGCCAAGCATGTTGGGGGAACCGCACTCGAAACGTGTGCCGGTGTCCGACGGTTGCCAACTTTCCCGTTCAAAATCGCCTCTGTGCTGCACCATGTGCCAGCCGAACTGGTTCAGATTCAACCGGTCGCGAATTTCGCTGCGGCTGTAAAAAAGCGCGGTACCTTCCGGGCCTAGCATCCATTTATGACCATCGGCCATAACGAAATCGGCTTGTACCTGTTGCACGTCGAATGGGATGGCCCCCAGGCTTTGAATGGCGTCGACACAGAAAAGAATCCGCTCACGACGACAGAAGCGGCCTAGGGTGACCAGATCGGTCTTGAAACCGGTGGCGTACTGAACTGAGCTGACCGAGACGACCCGGGTTCGTTCATCACATGCATCCAACAGCCTCTGTTCGGGATTCTCCCCCGACCAGAGGTCAACCAGCCTGGTTTCGACACCGCGACCTTTCAATGACTCCCAGACCAGCCGGTTGGATGGGAACTCCTGGCGGAAGATCACCACATTATCGCCTGCTTGCCAGTCGAGTCCGTAAGCGACCACCGACAAAGCTTCAGAGGTGCTTTTGAGAATGGAGATATCGTCCACTGTCGGTGCGTTGATCAGGCGGGCGAGACGTTGTCTCAATTCGGACTCAACCTGCATCCATCGGAGATAGTTGGCTGCACCATAAACGGCATTCTCATCGGCGAACGCCTTGACTGCCTCCACCGTTTGCAACGGCCAGGGGGATACTGCGGCATGGTTCATGTAGGTAATCGAATCGTTCAATATAAAGTCGGATCTCATTGGTTCCAGCTCCAGGTTCGAAAGGGCGTTCACTACACCTGAAATATTATCAGGAAAGCGGCGCGCTCAAGCCTCTTCATCTGCAGGTGCTGTCGATTGTCTACAGCCGTTGCGATGGGCTCTTGTGCATCATTGATTGCCTGCCCATGCTTAGGGACTCTCTATTCATTCACGGATGGCTGCGCAAAGATTGAGAAAACAGTGATTTTGGTTATGTGATATAAAAAGAAAGATAAGAGAGCGCGCCGTCGATGGATATCCGCATTGTGTTAACAGGCCCTAAAGATGGTCTGTGCGTTTTCAATTGAGTTTGCATGATTCTTCGATGATTCAAAAATACAAAAATGATGAATCTCCCCGTCTTTTACTGACGACTGAATACGGTGCGATATGGCTGGTTATAGTTATCGGATTCACACTCTCCCTGGCAGCTCTCTGGCTGATTCGGGGCCAACTGGAATCGCACAAGGACATTGAGTTCGAGTGGGTGGTTCACAACAGAGTTCGTGCGATAAACCATGGAATAGACAATGGCCTGCTCGCAATAACCAACATCGGAGACTTTTTCGAAGCTTCCGAATTCGTCGATCCGGATAGATTTAAGCAGTTCGCCGCATCGCAACTGGAGAAACACGAGGAGATACACGCACTCATGTGGGTGCCTGAATCGGTACTGCATGCAGATACTGAACAGACTAAAGTCAATGCGTCGGGCCGGCCGGAAAATGGGGGGGTGGATTACAAGACGCATACTTTTATTCTGACTGGAGGCGAGAACCTTAACAATCCGGTAAAAGCCATAAATGCCGATAGGATCGAGGACTATCCACTTGGCGTTGAATTCGGCTCTAAAACGCTGTTTTCTAAGCTGCTGGAGCATGCGCGCGACAGCAACAGCATGGCGGCGAGCGGCCGTATAGAGTTCCGCGACGGTGAAAAATTAATAGACGATGGATTCATGGCGGCATTGCCGGTGTTTGGCACAGGGAGTGCCATTAAATTTCCGGATCAGCAGGTGCGCTATCTGCGTGGTTTTGTTGTAGGCCTGTTCTGGCTGAAAGACATCACACGGGCGTCGATATCAATGCTTGAACCGCGTGGAGTGGAAATACTTCTGGTTGATGAGTCGGCGGACTCCAGTGACCGCTTTCTCCATTTCTATGCCAGCCGCCTTTCGCCGCGCATCGTCGATGCGGAGAATTTCATCGATTGGTGGCGGGATGAAAACGAGCAGAAACTGGAGCGGCGTATCAGCGTTGCCGACAGGCACTGGAGCATCGTATGCGGACAGACAGCCCAATTCCGCACTGCAGAGGCTTTTGAGCAGAGCCCCTGGGTGGTTCTTGTTACCGGGCTACTGTTCACAGTGTTGCTCGCTTTTTACCTGGAGCGTATCCGGGAGAATGCCCAGCAGCGCCTGGTTATGGAACAGCGGCTGATGGAGCGCGAGGAGCTTTTCAGGCAAATGACAGAAACGGTGGATGAAGCCTTCTGGGCAGCCACTCCGGACGGAAACAAGCTGATCTATATAAGTCCTGCTCATAAGAAAATCACCGGCCTGGCGGGCCGGGATATTCATACCACACTGCTCAACGGTGTCCATCCAAAGGATGAGGCGAAGTTGTCGCTGGCACTGCGCAGTATCAGGCAGGAGAAAAAGGATTTCGAAGTCGTTTACCGCATCCACCATGTCGATGGGGTGTGGAGATGGCTCAGAACCAAAGGTTTTCCGGTGCTGGACGAGCATGGTGAAGTGGTCAGGATGGTGGGTTTTTCGGAGGATATCACCGAGAGAAAGCTGGCCGACCAGGCGTTGCGCGAATCCGAAGCCAATTTACGCGACCTTTTCCAGCAGTCGCCTGACATTATTATGACCGTCGACAGGAAGGGAACCATTCTGTTGATGAACCGTTCGATACCCGCTCTGCCGGCGGAACGCGCCGTTGGGCGTAACTCGCTTGCGCTTATGCCGTATGGTTTTCGCAAGTGGTACCGGCGGGCACTACGGGATGTTTTCTCGAAAAATGAGATCAGGAGTTTTCAGTACTCAACGGATGATGGCATCTATTGGGAGGGGCGTATAGTCCCGATAAGCAGCAGTGGCCCAGTGACCGCTGCCATGGTGATTGCAACCGATGTTACCGAGAAGAGAAACCTGGAGCAGCAAACGCTGCGCAATGCCCGGTTGGCATCCATCGGCGTTCTCTCTGCCGGTGTTGCGCATGAAATAAACAACCCGAACAACGCGATACAGTTCAATGCCTCGCTGGTAGCCAGAGCCTGGCAGGATATTACCCCTATCCTTACGGAGTATTATCAGGAGAACGGGGATTTCGCCCTGGGTGGGCTCTCGTTTTCTGAAGTTCGGGAGACGCTCCCCAGGCTGTTGTCCGATATTACCGAGAACTCCGAAAGAATCCGGCGCATTGTGCTCAATCTCAAGCATATGGCACGGCAGGATCCGGGGGAATATAACGAACAGGTCGATATTCAGCAGGTGCTGGAGACGACGATGATGATCCTGCATAACCAGATTCAAAAACACACCGACAGTTGCGTACTGAACGTCGAGGAAGATCTGCCCCCGGTGAGGGGAAATTCCCAACAACTGGAGCAGGTGTTTATCAATGTATTGCTGAATGCATTGCAATCTTTATCGGAACGCACCCAAAGTGTGCGTATCGATGTTGCCCACAGGCCGGAAAATCAGAGCCTGGATATCGAGGTGGTGGATGAGGGCTGCGGTGTCAGTGAAAGGGACCTGGGCAGGCTTACAGAGCCGTTTTACACAACGCGAAATGAGACTGGCGGGACCGGTCTTGGGCTCTCAATCTCACGATCAATAATGGAGAAGCATGGTGGCAGGCTGTTGTTTGATTCCAAGTTTGGGAAGGGAACGAAGGTGACTATATCCATTCCCTGCTCAGCTTGAATACGGGAGTAGATTTGATGACACCACAAAAATCAGCGTCGCTGCCGGTCGTACTGGTAGACGATGAAAATACCGTTTTGCTAAGTTCCAAAATGATTCTGGCGAGCGCAGGGATAAGGGGTGTCCAGACTTTCGATGACAGCCGGAATCTGATGCCGTATCTGGAGTCGCAGGAGGCTGCAGTCGTCGTTCTTGACCTGTTTATGCCCTACCTGCCGGGCACCAAGCTGCTTCCCGAACTTGTTCGGACATACCCGGATATGCCGGTAATTGTAATGACCGCGTCCCAGGAGGTGGAGTCGGCGGTGCACTGCATGAAAGAGGGGGCTTTCGACTATCTGGTCAAACCGGTGGAGGAGAGCCGGTTTGTGTCGAGCGTGAAGCGTGCGCTGGAGCTGCGTGCTCTGCGCCAACAGGTGGATGCGCTGAAACGTTACCTGATTACGGATCATCTCGAAAACGATGAGGCATTTTCCCGGTTGGTTACCGTCAGCAGGAAGATGCGGACACTGTTTCAATACGCCGAGGCGGTATCGGATTCGGGTGAACCGGTGCTTATTTCGGGAGAGACGGGTACCGGAAAGGAGCTGTTTGCAGCTGCCCTTCACGAGCTAAGCAGCAGAAGAGGACCGTTTGTAACACTCAATGTTGCTGGATTGGATGATGCACTCTTCTCAGATACGCTGTTCGGCCATAAAAAGGGTGCTTTCTCCGGTGCGGACAGCGCAAGAGATGGACTTGTCGCTCAAGCTGCAGGCGGTACCCTGTTTCTGGATGAGATTGGAGACCTGAAACCTGCCTCTCAGGTCAAGCTGCTGCGTCTGTTGCAGGAGCAAGAGTATCATCCTCTCGGTTCGGACATTGCGAAAATCAGTGACGTACGGGTGTTGTGTGCAACCAATCGTGATCTGCATGCACGTATGACCAAGGGCAAATTCCGTCCAGACCTCTACTTCAGGCTGTCTGTACATCAGATCGAGATACCTCCTCTCAGGGAGCGCAGAGAGGATATTCCGGTCCTTTTGGCTCACTTTGCGGCGGAAGCCGGCGAGACAATGCAGAGAAAGGTACCAAATGTGCCGGCGGAGCTTATCACATTGCTGGATAACTACTATTTCCCCGGGAATGTCCGGGAGCTCAGGGCGATGGTGTACGACGTGATGGCTCAACATCCTTCCGGCCGGGTGTTGTCGGTGAAGAGTTTCCGGAAGTTGATCAAGATGCAAAAGATTCCGGAGCAACAGCAACGGGCGGGGGAGACGGTGTCCGTTGAAGAGGGTCAGTTTCCGACTCTCAAGGAGGCGGAGCAGATGCATATCAGGGAGGCATTACGCAGATCCGGAGGTAATCAGGGCACTGCGGCCACTTTGCTCGGTATATCCCGTCCCGCACTCAATCGGCGCCTGGCCAATCTGAAGGAGTCCGAATCCAAATAACAGCTAACCCACCATTGGGGTGTAACAGAACGAGCGGGTTACACCTGCCAACTGTCCGACTAAATCATTGTCCAGTAAAACTATTTACCCTGAATAACTATATCCGATTTGACCGGACTGCTATTTTGTTACACCCTGTAAATCAAGGGTAATCAACTCGGTTTACGCGTAATCGATTGATTTTTAGTGCATTAATACTTCCCGATATCTGGCCCGGTATGTGCAGTTTAAATCTCTATTCCCTGAAATTTTTATTCGGCGAATAAAACAAAGCAACGGATTTTATTTCACTGCAGGAGTTAACCGATGTCTGATGCAATGAATCAGTTTCGACAGGTTTCGTGGAGAATTAAACCATGACGCGCGATGAAGCCTGGAAAACCGCTAACGGAAATCGATTCAATATCTTCTGGCGTGCTGCATTGGGTATGGCCTATCTCTACCTCAACTTCGCCGCTTATCAGCTTATAGGGATCGAAGGTGTTGCCATTACCTCCGGATTTTTTCTTATTGCTCAGTTTTCACCATTTATCGTCCGTACTTTCAACAGACGTGCGACTAAGCAGATAGAACAAACGCCGGTAATTTTCACCGAGCCTGGCGAAGAGCAGGCAGACGAAAGCGTTACTCCTTTTCGACTGGCAAGCGAGACTGAACAGAAAAGTATGTGATAGTGTTCCCCGAGTTATGGTTAAATCCGCCTCAGCCGGATTATAAATAGAAGTATGTAAGCTGGGATTGGCTGGCAGACTGATTGCAAGCCTCTATTTCCTTCCACCTCTAACAGACAGATGGACAAATACACTTATGATGAGAAAAATATTATTGCCGACCATTTTGCTGATACTGGCGTATGGTTTCTGGTTAAGCCCAAACTTTAAAGAGATTTCGGCCGGTGTTGCCGTTTTTCTGTTCGGCATGCTCTTTCTGGAAGAGGGATTCAAGGCATTCACCGGCGGACTGCTGGAGAGACTGCTGCGCAAGACCACAGACAATATTTGGAAAAGTCTCTCTTTTGGTGTTGTTTCCACCACGCTGATGCAGTCCAGTTCTCTGGTATCGGTCATCACCATCTCTTTTCTGGGTGCGGGACTGATCACACTGGCCGCCGGTGTCGGCATTATCTTCGGTGCCAACCTGGGCACCACCACCGGTGCCTGGCTGATCGCCGGTTTCGGTATGAAGGTGAAAATTTCAGCCTATGCGATGCCGATGCTGGTCTTCGGCATCATTCTGGTATTCCAGCAATCAAAGAGCCTCAAGGGCGTCGGTTATATCCTGGCCGGTCTGGGTTTCCTGTTTCTTGGCATCCATTACATGAAAGAGGGGTTCGAAGCATTCAAAGATACCATCGATCTGACCAAATTCGCGGTGGATGGCTACAGCGGTGTACTGCTGTTCACGCTGATCGGCGTGTTCGCGACAGTGATCATGCAGTCAAGTCACGCGACGCTGGTGATTATCATCACAGCGCTGGCAGCCGGGCAGATCACCTATGAGAACGGGCTCGGACTTGCCATCGGCGCCAACATCGGAACCACGATCACCGCCATTCTCGGCTCGTTGAGTTCCAATGTGATGGGCAAGCGTCTGGCGGGAGCCCATCTGATCTTCAACTGCATTACCGCAATAATTGCCATTGCACTGATCTACCAATTGATACAGGGAGTGGATGTTATAGCAGGCGCCATTGGCATCGCAGCGGATGACTGGACGATGAAGCTGGCTGTTTTTCACTCAATATTCAATACCATCGGTATAGCAGTGATGATGCCGTTCACCAATCAGCTGGTTAATTTTCTGATGCGCGTCATGCCGGACAAGAAACTCACCAAGGCGGAACCGAAATTCCTCAACGATTCCGTTATTGAACTGCCGGATACCGCGATAGAGGCGGTGCGCAAGGAGACGCTGCACCTGTATGACAACGCTTTCGCGATTATCGCCCATGGATTGAGCCTGCATCGCCACGATATTCTTTCGGAAAAGGATCTGGAAGAGGTTGTGAAAAGCGAGAGCAAAGTGATGCCGATCGATATTGACGAAGAGTACAGCAAGAACGTCAAGGGTCTCTACAGTGCAATCGTCAACTTTATCAGCCGGGCCAACGTCAATATGACGCCAGCACAGTCGGATGAGCTGTTTCGACTGCGTGCCGCTGGGCGCGATATCGTTGAAGCGATCAAGGACACCAAGCATATGCACAAGAACCTGAAGCAGTACATCATTTCGGATAACGAGGATATCCGTGCTGAGTACAACTCTATCCGGGTTCAGCTGGGCGATGTGCTGCGGCGGCTGGCTGAGGCACGCAACGAACCGGACGATCCCACCAGCATACTGTCGCTGGATGCGATCAAGCTGGAAATGGAGGAGAACGACAGTACCGCCAACGGCATTCTCGAGGTGCTGATCCGGGAAAACAGGATTACCGCTCCGATGGCGACCTCGCTTATGAATGACTCTGCGTATGCATACGACGTGGCAAAGAATCTTGTGCAGATGGGTGAGGTTCTGTTCGCCAGTCACGATCAGGAAGCACGGGATGTCGCACAGGAACTGGCTCTGGATGACGATGATGCCGAGCAGGTGGCCATGGAGTTGGCTTCGGGCCGCGGCGGTCGGTAACGCGACGGAGAAGCATCCTAAGCTATCTTAAAACGCAACAGAAGTGCCTGTTGCTTTATCGAGGCGGAAAAAATACCGTCGCCTTACTAATGTTGTGATCGTTACTGCGGGCCGGCTTGTCGTAAGATTAGCCGGCCCGTTGCATTGCGCTTGCTGGCAAGAGCTGGGCCCGGGCCAGTTTAAAAGGCCATCATGCGTCCTCCTTTAACCCGGTTATCTTATGACACTACTGAATGCTGCAGGCCTGATGAGGAAGCAAGCTGTAACGGGGAAAGTGAAAACCCGGGTAGGGGATTCGTTCGAAACTTTCTGACTTCGACGGTGGAAGAACAGTGGAAATGTTTCAGTCTATATTATTGCTTCTGGGAGTGGCCGGTTCAAAAAGATTGATCAGACATCACAATACGATTCAAATACCGGCCGTTGTTGACGGGAGGGATTCAGATAAGGCTGAGCAAAGCCACCAGTGAAATGGTCATTGCAACAAACAGCGCAGGCTTTACAAGTAGAAAAGCGGGAGATTTGTCAACTTTGACTGCGGAGAGTGATTCCATTTTTGAGCTCCTTGTATTTAGGACTGGCGGTTTTTCGTTCAGTTGGACCGACTTGAATAGAGATCAGGCCTCCAGGATTTCATAGGCTTCTCGCACCAAGCCCAGTTTTTCTTCCCACTTGCTGCGACTCTTATCGTCGGTAGCATGTTTCAGCTTTTTGATCAGTTTTTTCTCTTCAGCCTCGAATTGAACCAGGAAGGTTCTTAACGTTTCCCGATGCTTCTGCCGACAGTGGGATGTTGCCTCAATAACGGTGTTTAATTCATCTAACAGTTTTTGATATTTCATCGTTTTACTTCCTTGGTCTGCGAGTTTTTCAAAGACTCTCCATGGAGTGATGCAGGAAGCGTACCATTATGAAGAAAACGATTAAACGAGAGTTAAATCAGACACATAGAGTAATATCAGAGCCTGTGATCAGCGCAGGGAAGGGTGTAACCAATTGAGTGCCAATCAGTATCGAATGTTCCGCTGTCGATGATAAATTCAAAAGAATTCATTGTGTTACGAAGAAATCCTGGATTGGTTCAGCGGCTGTAACAATCTATTTCGTTACACATATTTGGAATGTGATGTGTAAGCTGGGATGCGGACTTTTCTGGATGAAAGTTTCTATAGGGGAATGTTTTCGCTATTGTATCCAGCTGCTGCTTGGTGCTGATTGCCTGAACGGAGGACGAGATGATATTCGCACTTGGTGACGACCGGGTTGAAATGGTTGGTGAGGGTCAGTATGTGGCGCCAGGTGCAATGCTGATCGGCAAGGTGGTGCTAATGGGTCAGGCCAGCGTCTGGTTCAATGCAGTGCTGCGCGGCGACAATGAACCTATCACCATTGGCGAGTGCAGCAACGTGCAGGACGGCTGTGTATTGCATACCGATCCCGGTTATCCACTGTCGCTTGGGCGTGGAGTTACCGTCGGTCATCTGGCAATGCTGCACGGATGCGAAGTTGGTGACAATACGCTGATCGGTATCAATGCGGTGGTGCTCAATGGCGCCAAAATCGGCCGCAACTGTATTATCGGAGCCAACACGCTGGTTGGAGAAGGAAAGGAGATACCGGACAACTCGCTGGTGCTCGGTACCCCTGGCGCCGTTGTGCGGAAATTGGACGAATCGGCTGTGTCTCGTATTCAGAAAACGGCGCTTGTATATGTTGAAAAGTCGCTGCGTTACAATACACGGCTTCGATCCCAATAGCCCACTGTCTAGTCCCGATGATTCCAGCTGACCCGTTTTCCGTGGCCTTTTCGTCGTTCACACTGATTTCGCTGGCTGAGTTGGGCGACAAGAGCCAGCTGGTCTGCATGACGCTTGCTGCGCGCCATCGCCATTGGCCGGTGATACTGGGTGCGGTATCTGCATTTATTATACTCAATACGCTGGCAGTGCTATTTGGCGCCGGTGTTGCATCCTGGGTCCCGGAAAGAGTGACAGCAGGGGTGGTCGCACTTCTGTTCGGGGTATTTGGCGTTCTTGCGCTGAGGGCCAAGGATGCTGCTGCTGAAGATTCAGTGGCTGAACGTCCGGGGCACGGGATATTCTTTACAACACTGACTCTGATCTTTGTGGCCGAGTTTGGCGATAAGACACAGATCGCAGTTGCAGGCCTTGCCGGAAGTATGGCGTCTGTGCCCGTATGGATAGGAGCAACGAGCGCGCTCGCACTGGTTTCTATTCTTGGCGTGTGGGCTGGCCGTACGCTGCTGCAACGTCTACCGATTGCCTGGCTGCATCGACTCGGCGGAGGAATCTTTCTGCTGTTTGCTCTTCTGGCGGCATGGCGGGCGTTGAGTTTGGACTAACCTGGAATCGCAAAACGCCAACTGCTATTCAGCTTGGACCATCACTTCGGAACAGTATATATGCATCTACACACACTCGAAAAACTGCAACATAGTCACAGTTTTTCAAGTTCGAACGAAAAAGGGGAGAGGCGTACCCGGTACGTACTCTTGCTCACCGCTGTCACTATGGTCGTGGAGATTATTGCCGGAAGCCTGTTCGGCTCAATGGCGTTGCTGGCTGACGGCTGGCATATGGGAACCCATGTGGCCGCCTTCATGATCACGATCTATGCTTATCAATACGCTAACAAACATGCTGAAAACCCGGAATACTCGTTTGGAACCGGAAAAGTCAGTGTACTGGGAGGATTCACCAGTGCGGTCACACTTGCCGTTGTCGCGCTTGTGATGCTGCTCGAATCCACACAGCGGATATTGGATCCGCATCCCATCCAGTTCAATGAGGCAATTGCAGTCGCCAGCCTGGGCCTGTTTATCAATGTTGTCAGTGCACTTTTGCTGAAAGATGAACATCACCATCACCATGACGATCATGCCGGAGAGCACCATCATCACCATCATGATCATAATCTGAGAGCGGCATATTTCCACGTTTTAGCCGATGCGCTGACATCACTGCTTGCGATATTGGCGCTGGTTTCGGGTAAGTATTTCGGCTGGAACTGGATGGATCCGGTGATGGGAATTGTCGGATCAATCATTATTGCGCGCTGGTCCTATGGGCTGATGAAGCAGAGTGCTCCGATACTGCTGGATGCCAGTATCGAGGAGAAATATCAGTCCGCAATAAGGGCGGCTGTTGAGCAGGATTCGGATAACAGAATAGCCGATATGCACGTTTGGCGGGTCGGCGCCAATCATTACGCAGCCATTATCTCTTTGGTTACACACCACCCCAAGCCGACCGAGTATTACAAGGATCTGCTGCATGGATTCAAAAAGCTCTCGCATGTGACAGTTGAGGTGAATCTCTGTGCGGGAGAGCCTTGTATGGAGCCTGGAACAGATCAATAGTGTCCTCAGTCGTGTCGTTCATTCCCGGATTGGATTGATCCGGAGAAGCTAACGGGTAGACGAGACGATCCCGCTTCGGTATTTATCTGGCAACTACTTATACGCTATGGGTTAATAAGAAGGGTGCGTCGGATTAGTCATAGCACAATGCGATGACAGGCTGTAGTGGCTGAGGGCCAAGAGTTTAGGAAAAACCGATCGAAGCTCCTCTTAATCCTCGGCCCTTGGCCCTAGGCCCTAGGCCCTCATTTGAATCTACCGTTCAATCCAAATGAGTTCACTATGGACCGGGCGAGTAGTTACTCGGTCAGTTAATTGCCGAATCTTGACATTTGGTGGGTACACCGCAATATGTCAGGTAAATCCAGCAATCGCATACGGTGAACAGTCATGTTAAGAATCGGTCTTTTTCTGGCCACAAATCTGGCGATCATGTTGTTGATCAGCATAGTATTTCAGGTGTTGGGTATAGAGGGGATACTGGCAGCGAACGGTGTGGACCTTAACATTCAGGCGCTGCTGTTGATGTCGGGTCTGATTGGCTTCAGTGGCTCCATTATTTCGCTGCTGATGTCCAAATGGATGGCGAAGCGTTCGATGGGTGTGCATATCATCGACAATCCCTCCAATTCAACAGAGTCCTGGCTGCTGGCGACAGTGCAGCGCCAGGCGGAAAAGGCAGGCATCGGCATGCCGGAAGTGGGTATTTTCGATTCGCCAACACCGAATGCCTTTGCCACCGGTGCCAACAAAAACAGTGCATTGGTTGCAGTAAGCAGCGGTCTGCTGCAGCAGATGGACCGCGGCGAGGTGGAAGCGGTTCTGGGTCATGAAGTCTCCCATGTCAGCAATGGTGATATGGTGACGTTGACGCTGATTCAGGGCGTGGTAAACACCTTTGTCATTTTTTTCTCGCGCATATTGGGGCACTTTGTCGACCGGGTCCTATTCAAAAACGAACGGGGAATGGGAATGGGATACTTTCTCGGCTCTATAGTGGGGCAGATCGTTTTCTCCCTGCTGGCGAATATCATCGTAGCCTGGTTCTCACGCCAGCGTGAATTCCGCGCCGATAGCGGAGGTGCTGATCTTGCGGGTCGCAGTAAGATGATCGGTGCGCTGAGGCGCCTGCAGTATGCGCAGGCACCACAACCATTGCCGAATGAGTTCGCCGCGTTTGGAATCAGCGGCGGTGGTTTGAAAGAGTTGTTCAGCACCCATCCGCCGTTGGAGGTTCGTATCCGGGCACTGGAGTCCGGTCGCTAACCAAGTTGACCACAGGGCAATGGGTGGGTATGAAGATGGGGCCCTGTCCATGAAGAGGATCCGATGAATCCCGGTTACCTTTATCTTGAGACCCATGCCGATCATCCCGGGCTTGTGCGCTGTCTGACACTGGATCGTATGCCGGTGAAGGAGGGGAAATCGGGGGCGGCGGTCCGCTATATCGCCCGTTTCACCGATATCGATGCGGCACAGATGCACGTTCAGAACTCACTACGCCGCTCGCTGGTGGATATAGACGAGCATATGTACCGAGTGGATCTTGCAACCGCCGTGGCCGCAGTCGAAGCGGATGGACTGAGACACGAGAAGGTGTGGATGGACGATAACCTGAACAGCGCAGAGGTCAAGTCACTGACTGACGGTTACCGATCAAAACGTCGGCGTCAGGATGCCATCTGGCGCTTTGTGGGCATGCTGGCACTGTTGCTTTTTTTGCTGGGTCTGCTGGGAGTTTTTTAGTGGATGGATTCAGATGGCCTCAACCGATCTGTAGGTCAGATTGATTCGTGGCCCGACCGGTTTCCGGGTTTTGGGTATCTGATGCATCCAATAATGCTGAAGTGACCCTCCCATAAGCAACAGCGAGTTGTCCGGCAGATCCATATCTATTCTGGCACGGGATTTATCAAACCGGTGCCTCAGCTGAAAACGCCTCACCTGGCCCAGACTGAGCGAAGCAATGAACGGATTCTTCCCCAACTCCGGCTCATCGTCCGCGTGCCATGCCACGCTGTCCTGTCCGTCCCTGTAGAGATTGGCCAGTACGCTGTTGAAGTTATGATCGGAGTACTGTTCGATAAGCTCCTTAATCCGGATAAGCGGATCTATCCAGGGAAGCGCTTGAAAACGGGTTCCTGAATAGCGGTAATTGGCGTTCGTATCCCCATACCAGGCGTTTAGTCTGGGAATGTGGATCAATTTTCCGGCTATCCTGATGCGGCTCTGCTCCCATTTAATGGAGTTTGTCAGCTGATCCATCAGTGAACGGTGAACCGCTTCCGGCAGAAAATTGCTGATCAGATTTAAACTGCCGTCCGGAATACGCCAGTGGCAACTGCTCTCCTGTGGGAACAGTTCCGGTTGCACGAATGTCAGGCCAACAGCGCCAGCAGCTGCGGAAGTGCGACGGCGCAAGTTGCCGCGACCTTAAGATTCAGCATATCGTCGGCACGGGTCCGGCCGAGATTGACAGCGCTGATCGGCAGTCCAAGGCGTTTCGCTTCGCGACAGAATCTGAACCCCGAGTAGACCATCAAAGACGAGCCTACGACAAGCAAACCGTCTGAATCGTGCAGTCTGTCCATGCTGAAGCGCACTCTCTCCACAGGTACGTTTTCACCGTAAAATACCACGTCAGGTTTAAGTATGCCGCCGCACTCATCGCAGCCAATGAGCTTCATTCGGGAAAAATCCGCGTTCTCCAGCAGCGCATCACCATCCGGAGCCTGTTCAGCCTGCAACCGAACGAAATCCGGATTCCTAGCCTCCAGTTTGCCTTGCAATTCGCTGCGGGAAATAATTTTCTGACAGGTAAGGCAGATGACACGATCAAGCCGGCCGTGGAGATCTGTCACACGCAGGCTGCCGGCCTGTTGATGCAATCCGTCCACGTTCTGGGTAACCAGGTGGTGCACATGACCCATTTTTTCCATCTCGGCCAATGCCCGATGAGCTGCATTCGGTGCTGCACCACTGAAGTGGCGCCAGCCGACAAGACTGCGTGACCAGTAGCGTTTTCTGGTCTGCTCGTCCTTTATAAAGTCCGCACCCTGAATCGGTTGCCTGCCTTTCCAGTCACCATTTTCGTCACGATACCCGGGAATGCCGGACTCAGTGCTGACACCAGCACCGGTCAGCACGAACAGTCTTGGGTGTTCGCTGATAAATGCGGCAAGCCGTTTGAGAGTGTCGCTAAAATTCATCGTCGATTTACTATCAGGATATCAACCAACTTTATCATGTGGAATGGAAAATCCGGAATCTATTTGCCTTTCAGCTAGGCCGAATATGGATGTTGCCAGGGTTTATTGTCGTTTGATCTGCAATCCGTTCAACGAAACGGTATGGGATAGGTTGGAGCTTAGACTGCGAAATGGATCCCAATCCGATATACTGGGCCCTCGGTAATTTCCGTAGAGAGCCACCATCATGCCATTGCTTCCGCATATAGAAATAGAACCGCAGTCACCAGCTGACGCATCTGTCATCTGGCTGCATGGACTGGGGGCGGATGGGCATGACTTCGAACCGATTGTTCCCGAACTGGGCCTTCCGACCAATGCAGCAATACGTTTTATTTTTCCTCATGCCCCGGCGATTCCGGTGACCATCAATGGGGGCTATGTGATGCCCGCCTGGTACGATATTCTGGATATCAGTCTCGACCGTAAGGTCGACATGGCACAATTGAAGAGCTCAGCGGATGCAGTCTGCAGGCTTATCGATAGGGAAGTGGAGCGGGGAGTGGATAGCACAAAAATCGTTGTGGCCGGTTTCTCTCAGGGTGGTGCGGTGGCGATACAGGCGGTATTGACTTATCCCAGGCGGCTGGCCGGATTGCTGGGCTTATCGACCTATTTTGCCACTGCAGAGAATATTCAGCCGAATCCGATAAATGCCGGCCTGCCCGTAAAAATCTGCCATGGAACGGCAGACCCGATGGTGCCCGAACAGATCGGCCGCAAAGGATACGAAAAATTACGGGAGATGGGCTACGATGCTGAGTATAAAACCTATCCCATAGAGCATAACGTCTGTATGGAAGAGATAGCGGATATCGCGCTTTGGTTCAGGAGCGTTCTGTCAATCGAATGAGAGTGGCACTCCATCGCCGCTCTCCGGCCTTTTTTCATGTTACTTTAGATGCTGTTTTAATCTCTCTTCAACCTCTGCGATCTTTGCTTTTGCTCTGGCTTGGGTTTCGGCCGTTTTCGCCTGCACTTCCGCGGTCCTTGCCTGAGACTTCGCTGTTTCCGCCTGAGCCTTGGCGGTTTCGGCTTGTGTCTGTGCTTCAGCCTGCAGCTCTGCCTGTGCTTCGGCAAGTTCGTCATGAGCCGCTTTCTTAATTTTGACTATTTCAGCCTTTGCTTGATTCTGAACCTTCTGTATTTCGGATTCAAAGCGCTTGTTTGCTTTTTCGAGTTCGGTGCTTGCTTGTTTTTTCGCAGCGCTGAGGGCAGCCGCCTTCTCTTTATTCAGTGCGACTAGCTTATCCTCCAACTCTTTCATCATTGCACGTGTCTCAGATAACTCCTGCTCGACCAGCATCACCTTTTCCTGTGCCTGCGCAGCCTGCGCTTGTGCTTCCGCCTTTATTTTGACCGCTTCTGCTTTTGCCTGCGTTGCTTCTGCCTTTGCTTTCGCTGTTTCAGCTTGTGCCTCAGCCTGTGCCATGACAATTTTTTCCTGTACGCGTGCCACCTCGATTTGGGCTTTAGCTGCCTCCAGTTGGGCTTTTGCCACCTGCAGTAAATTCTTCGGTTCTTTTGCAGCCATTCTTGTTCTCCTCATCAGCTGAATTATTACGGGGCGGATTACATCTGTTTCGGTAGCGTAAAAGTCGAGCGCCAGTATGGTAATCACATAGGACAAGTCCAAATCTAGCAGACGCGACAGTGTCTGCGATAGCGAAAAAACCACCGGATCCGGACAGGATCAGTTCGTAAGCGTAATTATTCGAAGCAAATCAGTTCCTCCCGCCATCTGCTGGTGACCGGAAGTAACCACAACCATATCCCCAATTGCAATTACACCCTTATGGCGTGCCTCATTCAGGGCATAGGTAAGTTTGTCCTGGTCATCACCCCCGCCATCATAAAGAATCGGCATGACTCCCCAGTTCATGGAGAGGCGGCGAGCCACCGGCTCCGAGCGTGTAACCGCAAGAATGGGGCAGTCGGGACGATGCTTTGACACCAGACGGGAGGTGAAACCGGTGTCAGTGAGCGTGAATATAGCCGTTGCGCCAAGATTGTGCGCCATTCCGACCGCGGATTGGGCTATAGCATCGGCAATCCGATTGGCGGGGTTGGGCAGAAAGGTTTGTAGATAACCATACTCACGCAGAGAGGATTCGGCTCGAATGGCCAGTGTGGCCATCGTCTTTACCGCAGCCACCGGGTATTTTCCCATAGCTGTCTCCCCCGACAGCATCACTGCCGAACTGCCGTCCAGAATGGCGTTTGCCACGTCGCTGGCTTCCGCTCGGGTGGGTTTGGGATTTCGCTCCATGGACGCAAGCATTTCGGTAGCGGTGATAACCGGTTTGCCGTTGGTCACAGTGGTACGGATAATTCTTTTCTGAAAGACCGGCACTTCCGCAAGTGGCAGTTCCACTCCCAGATCGCCTCTTGCCACCATGACACCGTCTGCCGCCGCAACTATCTCTTCCAGATTAGCCAGTCCCGCACGGTTCTCGATCTTTGCGATGATCGGAATGGCGCGGTCATGTTCAACCAGAATTTCCCGCATGCGATAAATATCGGCAGCCTGCTGGACGAAAGAAGCCGCCACATAGTCGACATCGTTTTCGGCTGCAAATTTAAGCTCCTTCACCACATCATCGCGATATTCCGGACTCACGGAGCTCAATGAAAGTTCTGTCTCCGGCAGATTGACGCTTTTATGTTCCCTGAGTCGTCCACCATGTATTACCCTGCATACAATACTTTCATTTTCGACCCTGACAACTTCCAATTCTATGGCACCGTCGTCCAACAAAATTGGGGTGCGTGGTCCCACTTCCGCAGGCAGGCTGTGATTCGAAATCGATACACCGGAACTGTTGCCGATGCGGCCATCTGTGTGCAGGGTAAAGAGTTCGTCTACGGCAAGGTGCACACCGCGTTTCTCAAGTTTTCCGGTGCGAATCTCGATGCCACGGGTATCGATCATGATGGCGACCTGCGTATCCAGTCGCGAAGAGACCGCGCGGATTCGCTCTATGCGTTTTCGGTGTTCGCGATAGGTGCCATGAGAAAGGTTGAGCCGGGCGACATTCATTCCCGCCCGGATCATGGCGCTCAGGGTATCCGGTGAATCGCTGGCAGGACCAATGGTGGCGATAATTTTGGTTTTGCGAAATTGGGTGTCAACGGGCACTAAGTTCTCCGGAGTTATGTGGGTGGTTTGGGAAATTGTGTATTCTAACCTAATTGATCGCCGGTTTGGCTGTGCATTGTGGACGATTGGACCGGCCGGATAGCTGCAAGGGCAGAATATTATTGACCAAAGAATTGCGCACGCTTCGTCCCTGGATTATCGGTGCACTAATATGGCTGATGCTCAGTCTGGTGGTATCGCTGGAGCATCTACGCTCTGCGCAACCTGACTACCTGTTTGAACTCGGTGGATTGATGTCTCTTATCTGGTTTCAATTCGGTTTTGCCGGTTTGTTTAATACGTTGAAAAATGAGCAGGGACGCAGAGCCCTGCTTTTTCTGTTCGTTACCTTTATTCCACCCCTGATACTGTACTGCATTAATTATGCGCTGCTTTGGTGAACAGCTGGAGTCAATCCCATTATCTCGCGCAATTCCCAGCTGGAGAGCACGTGGCAGTAGATCATGTTGATGATCTCAAGCTCCCTAAGGTGCAGCTCTTCAGTGCCGGCTGCACAACAATCCTCCAGTACAATAACGTTAAAGCTTTCATCAGCCAGGCTGCGCACGGTTGAAGAGACGCATTGATCGGTGAATATTCCCGTCAGCACCAGATTCTTGATCCCCATATTGGATAAAATCAGCCGCAGATTCGTGCCGGTGAGTGCACTGTCCGTGGTTTTGGTCAGCACTATCTCGCCTGAGGCAGGCGAGAGTTCAGGAACTATCTGTGAAGCTGATTCATCTTTTGGCAGAAGCAGATAGTTCCATCCCGGTTTCTTCTGACTGAGAGATCGATCACGGCCATCCTGCAACTGGCAGGCGATGCGGGCATGGATAACGTCGATTCCGGATTTCCGGAAATCATGCTGCAGCGACCTTGTTGTGGGTATTACGATCTCCCTCATGCGTTTATGAAATGGTGCCCAGCGTGCCTGCTCCCGTGCATCGTCTGGAATCTCCATGTAGATATTCTGCACGTCGATACTCAGCATTGCCGTCTCATTTCCGGGCAGGCACAAATCTGCCGGTTCTGGCGCACCCTGGTAGTAGAACGACCTGTGGGCGGTTTTCCAACCCATATTGGGATTTCCTTTAAAAGTGGGAAGTGACTGTGGAGCATCTGCGGGTACATCCCTGTACCCTGCTGTGGCCTTCCGTGGCGTTGCGCTGAAGAAGAGAGCTTAGCTTGTTGTGGCTACTTGGATTCTGTCGCGGGTGCCTGCGGGGCAGGAGCTGCGTATGGTGCGTAATAGGGTGCGCCATATCCATAGTAGGGGAGACCATAGCCATATCCATAAGGATAGCCATATCCATAGCCATAATATGGGTAACCATAGCCATATCCGCGGCCATAGCCATAACCCCGACCACGACCATAACCGCCTCCGCTGAAGTTCATATTGAAATCGCCGAACAAATCACCCCAGCCATCACCCCAGCCATCGCCCCAGCCGTTATTGCCCCAGGGTCCACCCCACCAGGCAGAAGCAGAAGCAGACACGCCAAACAGAGCCGCCACCATGACGGATTTCATGATCGTCTTCATTTTTTCTCTCCTTAGACAAAGAGTTGCGAATTTGTCTTAAACGAGATCTACCCAACATATCAGGTGCTCTCATGAGAAATTTTAGTAATTGGGATTATGCTGATAAATGATCTGAATCAAATGATTATAGAAAACAAGGTGCTATTGCTTCAAATTTGATGTATGCGATTTTTTGCGGGAGGAAAGTTCAGGCGTACTCAGTGGTTAAGTGACTATCGTCAACCTGGGGTGATCCGAAATCACCTGGAAGGTTTGCGAGCATCGATACTGATGGATCGTCCCGCCTCCGAAGGCGGTTGAAGTTGGCTCTGTTGATTCCACAGTTGCTGCAGCTGCTGCATCACCGGCGGAGTGAATGGTTGTACCTTTCTCTGTTGCAGATTGATGTGCAGAATCAGCTGTTCGTTGGTCGCCAGAAGGGTGCCATCATTGGTTCTGTGCATGGACTGGAACAGGTGAACCCGTTTAACATCCAACCCCAGAATACGGGTTTTGATCTCCAGTTTATCACCGGGCATGGCTTCATTCTGATAAGTGACATGTGCCTCTGCCACCATCCATGAGTTGCCGTCTTTTCGTGTCTGCGCTTCGCTCAAGCCAACTGACGCGACGAACTGCTCTCCCGCCCGGTCAAACGCCAGCGTGTAGTAAGCCACATTCATGTGGCCATTGTAGTCCAGCCATTCCGGTTGAACGGCTGTGTGGTAGCAGTGCGGTATGATGTCCGGATGTTTCGGCATAAGTTTCCCTCTATTCCCCTGTTTAAGATCTCACTGCAACGGTATCGGGAACCTTGCTTGGCGCTGTCGGGCCTTACGTTGATTGTTTATTATAACCGGCATGAAAATAATCGATACAGATGAGCAAGAGTGGATCGGGTTCGAACGTGAGCATGTCTGGCACCCGTATAGTTCGATCGATGCTGGCCTACCGGTATACCCGGTAGCGTCCGCCAGAGGCGTGCGGATAAAGCTGGCCGATGGCCGGGAGTTGATTGACGGCATGTCCTCCTGGTGGAGTGCGATCCACGGCTATAACCACCCCAAACTGAATCGGGCGGTGGAGGCACAACTGGGCCACATGGCGCATGTTATGTTTGGCGGTCTCACCCATAAACCTGCGGCGGAGCTGGCCCGCAGGCTGATTGAGTTGACGCCTGAACCGCTGCAAACAGTTTTTTTCGCCGATTCGGGTTCGGTTTCGGTCGAAGTCGCACTGAAGATGGCTGTGCAGTTCTGGCAGGCCAAGGGGCAATCCAACCGTACAAAATTCGTGACTATCCGAAACGGTTACCACGGAGATACCTGCAATGCCATGTCGGTCTCCGATCCAGAGAACGGCATGCACTCTCTGTTCAGCGGCATGCTTGTCGAACAGCATTTCGCGCCGTCTCCACAGAGTCGCTTTGGGCAATCCTGTAAACGATCGGATATCGAATCATTCGAATCCTGCCTGGCCCGCTTCTGCAGAGAGACGGCAGCGGTAATTCTGGAGCCGGTGGTGCAGGGGGCAGGTGGCATGCGTTTCTATTCGGCGGATTTTCTGCGCCAGGTGCGGGCATTGTGCGACCGTTATGACGTGCTGCTGATTCTCGACGAAATTGCCACCGGATTCGGGCGCACCGGCCGCATGTTCGCCTGTGAACACGCCGGAGTTAGCGGGGATATCATGTGTGTTGGAAAGGCGCTGACCGGCGGTTACATGACGTTGGCCGCAACGCTGACCAGCTTTGAAGTCAGTGCCGCCATCAGTAGTGGAAACCCGGGTTTGTTCATGCATGGACCGACCTTTATGGCCAATCCGTTAGCCTGCGCCGCGGCACTTGCCAGCCTGGAGCTATTGACCGAATCCCCATGGGAGCAACGGGTATCCAGAATCGAGGCTGGCCTGCGCTCGGGTCTTGCCCCCTGCACAGAGATGTCGCACGTCGAGGAGGTCAGGGTGCTGGGTGCCATCGGAGTGGTGGAACTCAAGTCAGCGGTGGATATGCACCTCATCCAGCCAAGATTCGTGGATTCCGGTGTCTGGGTAAGGCCGTTTGGAAAACTGGTCTATCTGATGCCGCCATTCATTATCGACGAGAAGGATTTGGGCATTCTCACTGCTGCGGTTGTAAAGGTTGTAGGCTCATTCGGTTAGAAAAGGCGCTGTATTGTCGGCCGCAATCTCAACCCTGTGGCCACCGCTCTTTTTCGCCTTATACATGGCGGCATCAGCCACCCTGACCAGATCCTTTATCTTGGACGCATGCTTTGGGGCCAGCGCGATTCCTATACTCACACTGGGTTTGAACGACTTCTCGGCAAGTGCCATCGGTTGAGTGATTTCATGCAGAATACGTTGCGCCAGTGCTTCAATACCGGTCGATTGCGCATCGAGAGAATAGACTATGATGAACTCATCCCCTCCGATTCTGGCTACCTCAGCTTGTACGATCATCTCTGACTCTCGCGACGAGGCTTTGATCCGTTCGGAAATCTCCCTCAGCAGTTCGTCTCCGGCTTCGTGTCCATAGTTATCGTTAACCTGTTTGAAATTGTCCACATCGACCAGCATCAATGCGATGCTTGAAGTTGCCCCATCAAGCTGCTCCAGAAGCCGTGACGCGTTCTCCTCGAACTGACGGCGATTGGATAGACTGGTCAATGGATCCTTGTATGCCAGTTGCAGAAGTTTCGCGTTGACTGCCTTTATCTGCCTGACCAGGATTTTGTTCTCTTCACTGCGTTCGATGCTGTTTCGCATATTCGCGGCATACTGCCTGGCAATCACCACTATCAGCGCGGTGTAGATCACGGAAACGATGGTAAACTCAGCCCGGAAGCTGGTGGTGAAAACCTGTGCCCAGAATACAAGTGATCCCATAATCGGCAATACAAAAGCCAAAAATGCGGGAAGATATACGGCATTGCTTGCCAGGCTGCTGGCGGGTAATCCGACCAGAATGACCAACAGAAACAGCTGAGCAAACAGAGGCTGAGCAGGGTTATAGGCAAAGATAAGCACGGACCAGGTAATGCCGCCAAGAAGAGCACCCAACACCTGATAGCGAGCAATCCATTTAATATTGCCACGGCTGAACCGACGGCTGCTGACAATCAGGCTGAAAAAACGAATGATGGATACCAGTGTCAGTACCGAAATCCAGATCATCAGAAAACTGCTTTGCGAGAACGGGGAGAGCGCCAGATAAACCAGAACAGCCACGCATTGTGCCGCAATCAATGTGGGGTATCCGTGGCGAATCAGTTGGTCGAGGAGCCGCTCCTTTATCAAGGATCCGCTGACCGGGGAGATCTTTACCTTGTCAGAGGACAAGCTTTCCCGCTTCCTGCCGGGGATACCGGATAGAATCCATTGAATCAGCGGAATGTCTTAACTCTGCCATAAGCCTACATATCAAACACACAGCAATCATCCGGCGACGCCGTATACCCGTTTGTCGGCAGGAATTCCTTTTTCTGAGGGAGGATCAACGGTATTCGACTGATTTTTCTGAAATCTTCAAACCGGAGGTTTCCGGCGCATCAATCATATGATCATCGGGTATTTGGATTGATGAACTGTCACCCGGTGATCGGCAGCTGAGATCCGATTTAACTGCTACAGGCTGTTGATCACAGGATGATGAATAAGTTCAAAATAGCTGACAGATCTCTCGGATTGGTTTTTCAGGTGATAATATACGAACATCAGCGCGATAAATTTTTCTGGATGAACCTACCGTACAAAATAACATGGAGCTTAACTATGCACGTCACTTTGGTTTATGTGGATATCATTGCCGATAAAGTCGATGCATTCATTGAAGCAACCCGTCTGAATCACCTCAATTCGATCAATGAGCCTGGTAACAGGCGTTTTGATGTGTTGCGGGATAGCGAAAATCCCAACCGGTTTCTGCTGTACGAAGCCTATGCATCGGAAGCCGATGCGAAAGCGCACAAGGAGACTGACCACTATTTCGAATGGCGTGACAGGGTACAGAGCATGATGGCATCTCCACGGAGAGGTGTGCGCTACGATGGGCTGTTTCCCGAGGCCTGAGGGAAATCCTATTTTCAGCGCCGGTCGGAGTTGTTGCTGATTTATGGCCGGATGAGAGGTTATTTTACAGGAAGGTCGATGCAATGGAGTTCGTACCCTGCTTTGAACTGTCCAGGCTGCCGCGCATCATATTTGGTGTAGGGCAGGCTGAAAATTTGCCTGAGAGAATCGCTTCCTACGGGCACAGGGCTTTGATAGTTACGGGAAGCCGCTCGCTCTCTGACGGTGGCTATTGGGACAGGCTGGTAACACGAATGGCGCAACAGCCGCTGACTTGGGCTCAGGTTAAGGTGGAGCAGGAGCCGTCACCTGATCTGGTTGATGATGTGGTCGCGCAATATCACACAGAAAAGGTGGATGTGGTTGTCGCAGTTGGTGGTGGCAGCGTTCTCGATGCCGCTAAGGCGATTGCCGGACTGCTGCCTCACGGTAATTCGGTAATGGACCATCTGGAAGGGGTGGGAGCGGGGATTCCCTACTCGGGGCCTGCCACACCCTTCATAGCGGTTCCGACAACAGCGGGCACCGGCAGCGAGGCTACCAACAATGCGGTGCTCTCCAGGCGCGGCGACAGGGGTTTCAAGAAGTCCTTTCGACATGAGGCTCTGGTCGCTCACACCGCAATTATAGATCCTGCGTTTCTGCGGAGCTGTCCCAGGGAGTTGATGGCTGCACAGGGTATGGATGCTTTTACCCAGCTGCTCGAATCCTTTGTATCACGTCGTTCGAATCCGATCACAGATGCGCTCTCCTGGTCCGGCATACAGGCGTTTGTGGAAGGCTTCTTTCCTGCAATCGAGGGTGACTACAGGGCGGATGAGGATCTCTCCAGAGTGGCCTATGCGTCGCTGATGTCGGGCATCTGTCTGGCACAGGCCGGCCTGGGTTCGGTGCATGGACTCGCTTCGCCTTTGGGTGCCTACTGCAGGATACCGCACGGCGTCGCCTGCGGCACCTTGCTGGCAGAGGCGGTGGATATCAATATCCGGCTACTGACACAGCAGGATCGGAACAGTCCGGCTCTGGGAAAGTATGCACGAGTGGGATCCTTGTTCAGTGCCGGCACGATCGACGATGAAGTGCAGTTGCGTTCGCTGCTTGTCGCCACACTGCGCCGCTGGATCGATTCGCTGGAGATCCGGCGGCTGGGGGAGTTTGGGATCACGGAGGAGAGCATTCCGGCCCTGGTTGCGGGGTCATGGAGCGGCAATATGCAGAGTAATCCTGCACTCATGTCGGAGTTTGATGTCGCTGAGCTTATCAGGCGCCGGATTTAGTGATAAACAGGGCGCTGCACATATAACCGACGATTTCCTGATAGAATCCACTGATCATCCTTAAATGAATGAGTAGGAAGTGAGCGGCGATGCTATTGGTGATATCACCTGCAAAAACCCTGGATTACCAGTCAAAGGTCAAAATCGGGACGCATACGATCCCTGAATATCTGGATGATGCGCAGTTGCTGATCAATCGTGCGCGTGGCTTTTCAGTTCTGGATATCGCTGAGTTGATGCAGGTCAGCATAAACATCGCAGAGCTCAATTTCGAACGCTTCCACTCATGGAGTCTTCCGTTTACCGTTCAGAATGCAAGGCAGGCGGTGCTGGCATTCAAGGGGGATGTCTACACTGGTCTGGATGTGGATAGTTTTACATCCGCTGATTTCAAATATGCCCAGGCCCATCTGCGGATTCTTTCGGGTCTCTACGGCTTGCTGCGTCCGCTGGATCTGATGCAACCTTACCGAATGGAGATGGGACGCAAAATAGAGACCGAACGCGGGCATAATCTCTACCAGTTCTGGCGGGAAAAGATCACCGATGGACTGAACAAGCAGTTGCAGCGGCTCAAGTCCCGTTATCTGATCAATCTGGCATCCCAGGAGTATTTTAAATCGATAGAGAGCCGCAGGTTAATTGCGGAAATAATCACACCTGAGTTCCGGGAGTGGAAGGGTGGTCAGTACAGGATGATCGGGGTTTACGCAAAACAGGCGCGCGGCCGGTTGAGCCGCTTCATAATCCGGAACAGATTGACAGAGCCTGAGGCGATGCAAGGATTCGATGCAGACGGCTACCGGTTCAATGATAAACTCTCCTCGGATGCTAAATTGGTATTCACACGGCGCCAATAGAACAGATCCCACTGAACCGATATACCGGGCTCACTTCAATCTTAGAGATCCGAACCTGATGAAACGTTCAATGAAGGTCAGCCTCTCCTGGCTGCTTCTCGGGCCGATTGCGGCACTGCTGATCTCCCTGGTCAGCTGGTTTGTATTCGACTATTTTTCCCCCGGAAAGCTTTCACCCATTTCGGATATGATCTCGGCTTACCCTTTTGGGCTGCTCATGTCGCTGCTGACGCCCTGGGGCTGGCTGATGTATGGAGGATTCTTGTTGATGAACGCCGATAAGCTCAAGGCGGGTATCTGGTGCTCTGTCGGCGGCGCGGTATTGCTTGGAGGCTTCTGGCCGGTTTGGGCCACGTTCTTAAATCGGTGATGCGTTGTCGGGGGTAAACAGGCTTTTTCCACTCAAAAAACATACACCGGTATATTCCGCTTAGGCTGGAGATATAAATCAACGCATGATTTTGCCGGCCTCCAAGATACGACGCCTTATGTTGAGTGTGCTGCTGTTTGGCCTGGCATTAACACTGCTGCTCACCATACCTTTCCGTTGGCTCCCGCCACCTACCAGCGCATTTATTCTTCAGGCTGGTTTCTGGGGGTTGGGCAGCGCACCTCCTTGCATCGGAATAAAACGGCACTGGGTGGACTGGGAATCCATTTCTCCCGAGGTGGCGCTTGCGGTGATTGCGGCGGAGGATCAGCTCTTTCCTTCTCATTGGGGATTCGATTTGAGTGCCATAGCAACCGCTTTGCGGGAGCGTCGGCTTGGCGGGCGCATGCGGGGTGCCAGCACCGTATCTCAGCAATTGGCAAAAAACCTCTACCTGTGGCCGGACCCGACCTGGTATCGCAAAGCACTTGAAGCCTGGTTTACGTTGGCACTTGAGATTAGCTGGTCAAAGCGGCGAATTCTCGAAGTCTATCTGAATACAGTTCAGTTTGATGACTGCATCTTCGGGGTTGAGGCGGCCAGTCGACGCTTTTTCCGCAAGTCAGCTTCCCAACTTTCAGACCGGGAGGCTGCGCTTCTCGCCTCTGTCCTGCCCAATCCAGTAAAATTTTCCGCGGCCCGGCCAAGCAGCTATACAAGAGAGCGAACCGAGTGGATTCTGGAACAGATGCGTTCGCTCGGGGGGAGAGGCTACCTGGCAAGACTCAATAGGGAATAAAGTAGGTCTCTGTTTTGCGCTGAAGTTAACAGGGTGCAAGCGCTGCAGAACATCTGTGGAAACGGCCGGTGCGCATCGCCTTCGAATGGGAAGGGAGGTTCTCCGCTAAACAGCCCAGATACACCATATTGTGGCGAGCAGCATCGTTACCAGTGCCATTACCCAGTTTATTGCATAAAATTTAGTCATGATTGCACCCATCTCTTAGTCTTCTTCAGGTTTTCGACAGAAGGATGAGGACCTTGAGTAAACAGGGTTTAGCAGGGCCGGTTAAAGCCGAAACAATCCCCTGCTTCTCCGGATTTCTGATTCGATGGTATCAGGCGCTGTGGTTCGGCGGACCGGGAGGCAGGCGACAAAAACCCTGAGGTGAAACATTCAGCGCGGCATTGAATTTGCTGGATAAATTCTGGAAAGCGATGAGGCCGGTGAGTTCAACTATGCCATCTTCATCGAAGTGCTGCTTGACCCGTGCCATCAGCTCCTCATCTACAGTTAACTCGGAGTGGGTTACGGCTTCGGCATATTCCAGCGCGATCCGCTCTATCGGATCGAACAGCTGGCTCTGCCGCCATTGCCACAAAGCTTCGATCTTAGCTTCCGGAACTCCCCGCCTCACCAGTGTTGCGGAGTTGATGTCGACGCAAAATTCACAGTGGTTGATCTGGGAAACCCGGACAGTGATCAGGGACCTCAATACCGGAGATAAGGGAGAGCTTTTCCGGTCCAGTGCTCCGTACAACAGAGCCAGAGTCGAGAACACCCAGGGAGAGCGGCCCCACAGCATGCCGGGTTCCAAAACCTCGCCATAGCGGCGCTTTTGATTCCAGAAGAACAGGCGGATATACCAGGGATACTCCCCGATGGGCTTGGTGGAGACGTGCATCTGAACCTCGATATTATTGAACTGAGAGAGCAGAAAGAGACGCAGACCGCTTCTCCGACAGATTAGCTTTGGTACCTTCATTCACCTGTTGCATTAAATTGAATCCCTTCCTCAGAATTCCCGCCCCAATATCTTCGTAACAGGTTTTGTCCTGTTGGATGGACATTGACGGAAGTTCCTCCTCAAGCGTCATCTCTTCAATTTTTCGTGCTTCTTCGATGTCAGTGCAAAGATCACGAATATCTTCTGCAGTGGAAGCGGCTATGACGGTAATCCCGGCTAAAGGAATCATTGCACCGCCGGCCTTCGCAATTATCCTGGTGGCTTTCGATAGACTACGTTTGATAATTCGCTGACGATGGTGCCTCACTGCCTGCTGCGTTGCATTTCGCTGTGCTGACAGCTTCCTGTTTTTGTTTGCCAGTTGCCGTACCTCGGTAGTGAGGGATGCTTTGATATCCGTTAGCCTGCTTATTTCGGAGTTGAGCAAGGCAATCTGATTACCCATATAGATAAATGCTCCTACAACCAGGGTCGAGAAAATTATAACGATACTTTTCATAAAAAGCGCTCGATGATAAAGCCTTTGATCCATTCCCGTTCACTCTCTTGCAACAGTGCAAGAGTACCGACAATGTGTGTGAATATGCCACCACCGTCACAGGCGAACCACCATTCAGTGCATGCTCTGCAGCTTGAACGGCAAAACGGGAATGCCCTGACGGACCAGCCACTGGATGCGATGTATATACTGCAATTCACCTATTGCCGTTCAGTGACAGAATGCGATTTACATAGCAGTCAGTCTAAGAGTACATAGAGTGATATTGAGATTACATCTCAATTCCCGTCACCTTGGACCTGTGGAGTCGACCAGTTCGTCCCCGATGAAGGTTTTTTCTATCGATACTTAGGCCATTCGGCGCTTACGTAACTTCGGTAAAAAGGATTGTCTGTGTTTAGTGCAGTGCGTTTCAATGCATGTACTCTTCAGGACTCAGCCCCGCCGGAAAAGTGCATGCAACTGTATTGGGGAATTCCGTTCTAAAGAATTTCACTGAAAATATTAAAATCCGGGGATTTACAGGGAGATAACCAAGTAGAATCCAGCCTTCAATTACCAAAAGACTGATGTTCTGATATAGATTATAAAGGTAATATATCTATATGATTATAATAATAATTTTAAGTGGTGCCGAGAAGAGGACTTGAACCTCCACTGAGTTACCCCAACTAGCACCTGAAGCTAGCGCGTCTACCAATTCCGCCATCTCGGCAATGGCTACCCACCGGTACCGCTGTAATATCTCCTGTGAGTAAGGCGGGCAACTTTACCGGTATAGACGGATCTTGTCAACGACATGAAGAGGGGTTGTGATGGGACAGAACACCTTCTCCAGGCGTACAATCCGGAAACGGACCAACTTATTCAGGAAGGACAATTGTGGCAGACCGTCCCAACCCGGTAACAGCCCGGGAGAAAGATCCTCACAGGATTCGCGAGGGGAAAAAGTACGACAAACCCATACCCAGTCGAGAATACATATTGGAGCAGCTTGCCAGCTTCGGCGCACCATTGGGCAGGGATAGACTGGCGGAGATGCTTGATCTGTATGAGGAGGACGACTTGGAGGCGCTACGTCGGCGGCTGCACGCAATGGAGAGAGACGGACAGGTTATACGCAACCGCCGCGATGGGTATTGTCTGGTCAATAGAAAGGATCTGATCGCAGGGCGGGTCATAGGTCACAAGGATGGTTTTGGGTTCCTGAAGCCGGATGATGGCGGCGACGACTTGTTTCTGACACCGCGCCAGATGCGGCCGCTTCTGCACGGGGATCGGGCAGTTGTGCGGGTTGTCGGAATCGATCAGCGCGGACGCCGCGAAGGTGCGCTGGTGGAGGTTCTGGAACACGTCAATCGTGAAATCGTCGGGCGTATTTATATAGAGGGTGGTTTGGGATTTGTCGTACCCGACAATAAACGCATCAATCAGGATCTGGTGGTGCGCGAAAATGACCTGAACGGCGCTGTTCATGGCCAGATAGTGGTTGCGGAGATACTGGAACAGCCGAGCAAGCGCAGTCAGCCGACTGGAAGGGTGGTGGCGATTCTGGGTGAGCATATGGCGCCCGGAATGGAGACAGACGTGGCCATCAGGGCCCATGGGTTGCCGCTGGAGTGGCCAGACGAAGTGATGACGGAGATTTCCGGGCTCGGCGAAACCATAGACGAGCGCCAGATCAGCGGCAGAAAGGATCTCAGGAAACTTCCCCTGGTCACCATCGATGGTGCGGATGCCAGGGATTTTGACGATGCCGTCTACTGCGAAGCGACACCCAAGGGGTGGAAGCTGCTGGTTTGCATTGCTGATGTCTCCAGCTATGTAAAGCCCCGCAGTGCACTCGACAAAGAGGCAAGAGTGCGCGGTACATCGGTCTATTTTCCCGACAGAGTCATCCCCATGCTGCCCGAGGTATTATCAAACGGGCTCTGCTCGCTCAATCCAGAGGCGGATCGTTTATGCATGGTGTGCGAGTTGCAGATTGACAGTCAGGGGAAAATCATCCGCTCGAAATTTTACCAAGCGGTTATGCGCTCTCAGGCCAGGCTGACCTACGATCAGGTGGCCGCCATGCTGTTGGATGGCGACATCGGGCTGTGTAAAAAGCATACGAATCTGCTGCCTCATCTGCGCCAGCTCCATGCACTCTATAAGGTACTGCACGCATCCCGCGGCGTGCGCGGCGCAATAGATTTCGATACCACTGAAACCCGGATTCTTTTTAACAACGAATCCAAGGTGGAGCGCATCGTGCCAGTACAGCGCAACGATGCCCATCGCCTGATCGAAGAGTGCATGCTGGCGGCGAATGTCGCCGCGGCACGCTATCTGCTGCGCAAGAAACTGCCCGCACTCTATCGGGTTCATGAGGGACCGCCGGAACAGAAGCTGGTGGACCTGCGGGAATTTCTGGCGGAGCTTGGATTGCAACTATCCGGCGGAGAGAAACCCTCAGCCAAGGATTATGCGGATCTGCTTGACTCGATACAGGGCAGACCGGATTCGCACCTTCTGCAGACGGTGTTGCTGCGTTCCATGTCACAGGCTGTATACAGCTCAGAAAATATCGGCCACTTCGGGCTTGCGTTCCCTGCATACACACACTTTACATCGCCAATCAGGCGCTATCCCGACCTGGTGGTCCATCGTGCCATCCGCCATCTGGTTGCCGGTGGTGGAGAGGATGATTTCCTCTATTCCAGATCTGAGCTGCATGCGCTTGGGGAGCACTGTTCCACCACCGAGCGGCGCGCCGACGAAGCCACACGGGATGTAGAGGCCTGGCTAAAGTGCGAGTACATGATGGATAAGCTCGGCGAGTCCTTCGATGGCATTATCACCGGCGTAACCTCCTTCGGACTGTTCGTGGAGCTGGACGAGATTTACGTCGAAGGTCTGGTGCACATCACCTCGCTGGATCATGACTATTTTCATTTCGATCCGGTGGGGCACCGCCTCAGCGGCGAACGCTCCGGCCGAGTATACCGTCTGGGCGATCCGATACGCATCAAGGTGGCGGCGGTCAGTCTGGACGAGAAGAAGATCGACTTTACGCTGGATGAAGTTCAGCGCACTACCCGGCGAAAACGGGGCTACGCCAAACACAAGGGAGCTGTTGAAAAGCGCGGTGGGGGAAGAACAACTTCCGTCAGCCGCGGTAAAAAACCGGTCAGCGTCAGAATCGATAGTTCTGTAAAAGAGAGTGGAGAGAAAATGTCTAAAGCGATCTCCAAACGCCGAAATAAAAAGGATAGCTACCACAGATGACGGCGGGAAAGGCATGGAGTGGAGGCCAATCGACCCAGCTCGTTGCTGGTATTCACAGCGTGCGCAGCGCCCTCAAACAGGGTGTTGTTTCTATCGTTGAGTTGTGGGTGGAGCCACATCGGCAGGACCAGCGCATCGGGGAGATAACAGCGATGGCGGAAGAGTCGGGTATTCCCGTCAAACCGGCCGATCGCCAACAACTCGACCGGCTGCTCCCGGGAATCAATCATCAAGGTGTGGCTGCGCGTACCTCCATGCCTTCTGTGCAGGGGGAGAGTACGCTGGAAAACCTGCTGAAGAATCTGCAAGCACCACCGTTCTTGTTGATTCTTGACGGCGTGCAGGATCCGCACAACCTGGGGGCCTGTCTGCGTAGCGCGGATGGCGCCGGTGTGCATGCGGTTATTGCGCCCAAGGACAGGTCCGTTGGGCTGACGCCGGTAGTCAGCAAAGTGGCCAGCGGCGCGGCCGGGAATGTTCCTTTTTTTCAGGTCACTAACCTTGTCCGCACGCTTAAAGCGCTGCAGCGGGATTACGGTGTCTGGCTGGTGGGGACTGCCGGCGAGTCCGATCGGATTTTGTATCAGGCAGATCTCAAAGGCCCCCTGGCTCTGGTCATGGGAGGGGAGGGGAAGGGTATGCGTCGTCTTACACGCGAAGCGTGCGATTATCTCGTGCGGCTGCCGATGCACGGCGCCGTCGAGAGTCTGAATGTATCAGTTGCCACGGGAATCTGTCTGTACGAGGCGGTAAGGCAAAGAAGCGCCGTAAAGTCACTTGAGATCATGGATCAACCCTCCTGATCTCGGAAGGCTATACAGAAAAAAGCCAAGCCCAAGATAAGAAAGCATTTTCAGTTTGCTTCCTGCCCCTTGAACAGGTAGAATCCGCCGCTTCCCGACGAGGCGGTGGTTATTCAACTGTTTCCGGGACTCCTTGCCTCACCAGATTTCTGGGAGGCTGCTTTAATCCGTAAGGAGATACAATTGAGACATTACGAAATCGTGTTCATGGTCCATCCGGACCAGAGCGAGCAGGTGCCTGGTATGATCGATCGCTACCGTTCGATCATCGAAAGCGAAGGCGGTAAAATTCACCGTCTGGAGGACTGGGGACGGCGCCAGCTTGCATATCCCATACAAAAACTGCATAAAGCGCACTATGTTCTGATGAACATCGAATGCGGGAACAAGCAGCGTGAAGAGCTGGAAAACGCATTCCGCTTCAACGATGCGGTTCTGCGTAACCTGGTGCTGATCAAGAAAGGGCCGGTCACTGAGCCTTCTCTGTTGATCAAAGCTCCGGACGAACGTGAGGCTAGACCGAGAATCTCCGATGCCGAGGATGACGACGAGAGTTCATCAGAGGAAGAGAGTGAATAGTTCACGGGTATCGCGCCGGCTGCACAGCATCGGGCCTGACGTTTGCCAATACAGTTTTTTGAGGGAATAACATGTCACGTTTTTTTCGTCGCAGAAGATACTGCAGATTCACAGCAGAAGGAATTACCGAGATCGATTACATGGATCTCAATCTGCTGAAAGCATTTATCAGCGAAACCGGCAAAATCGTGCCCAGCCGCATCACCGGCACCAAGGCCAGATATCAGAGGCAGCTTGGCGATGCTATCAAGCGCGCCCGCTATCTTGCTCTTTTGCCGTATACAGATGAGCATTGATTTTGAGTTGACCGGCGTTTAGCTGACCCGCTCAACTGAGAGTCGGCCGCCGCAGTTATCACCGCTGGCGGCAGGTAAATCGCGACAGGTCAACTCTCCTGAAGCCCGCAGCATGAAGCGCCCGGATTAAAAAAATGCGATTTCTGGCATCCATGGCGATGCGCAGCAGGTCTCAGGCGGTAATGGCGGCCACGGTACTGGCAATATTGGCGCTGCCGCTGCCACCGCTGAGCATTCTAAGCGCCGCGGTCGTCGGCCTGGTCACACTGCGGCGGGGCATTCAGGAAGGATTGCTGATCCTTTGCCTGTCAGGTTTTGCCTGTGGCGTGCTGGGACTGCTGCTGTTCACTCATATAGTGCCGGTGGTTGGATATGTTTTGCTGATGTGGCTGCCGGTCTGGTTGTTGGGTGGTCTGCTGCGGGTGAACCGCTCGCTGGGCTCAACACTTAGCGCAGCGTTGCTGTTCGGGCTGCTGGTTCTCGGCGGGCAGTATCTGCAGTCACAGAACCCGGTGGACGCCTGGCGAGAGCTGCTGCAGCCCTTCATAACCTCTCTGGTGGATGCGCAGCTGATAGATGCGGGAGTAAGTCAGCAACTGCTTGAGGTGCTCGCGGGCTGGATGCCCGGCTCGATTGCAGCGGGATTTGTGCTGCAGTCGATGGCGGCACTGTTCACAGCCCGTTGGTGGCAGGCAGCTCTGTATAACCCAGGTGGTTTCAGAGAAGAGTTCCATCAGTTGAGGCTCCCGCGATTTTTGGCGTTGGTTACGCTGTTGGTGCTGGCAGTGACCTGGTTTGTGCCGGAGGTGGGACTGCCCACTTATCTGACCATGCTGCTGCTGACCGGTTGGTTGCTGCAGGGACTGGCGCTGGTACACGCGCTGCAGCGACGACTGGGGGTCAGCGTGTTCTGGTTGGTTGCAATGTATGCAATGTTGCTGTTTGCGATGCCGTATGTGATCGGCACACTGGCAATCGCCGGGTTTGCCGATTCATGGATTGATTTTAGAGCCCGCCTGGGGACTGTGGATAAGTCCGATAAGCCGGGCTAATACTATTTGGAACCTGATTCAGAGGTAATTAAGTGATGGATGTCATCCTGTTGGAAAAAATCGATAATCTTGGCGGATTGGGCGACAAGGTCAGTGTCAGTGCCGGTTACGGCCGAAATTTTCTGATTCCTACCGGTAAGGCCGTTGCGGCCACCAAAAAGAATCTGACAGAGTTTGAGGCGCGCCGCGCCGAACTGGAGAAGCAGGCGGCCGAGATGCTGGCCGAGGCCGAGGCTCGCAAGGTTAAAATAGAGGCGCTTGGCACCATTTCCATCAGCCGCAATGCCGGTGACGAAGGACGGCTGTTTGGTTCTGTCGGCACGGGTGATATCGCGGATGCGGTTACCGCGGCCGGCGTTGAACTGGCCAAGCGCGAAGTACGTCTGCCGGATGGTCCTTTTCATGTTATCGGTGAATTCGACGTCCATCTTCATCTGCACACAGATGTCGATGCCGCTCTTAAGCTCGCGATCGTCCACGAATAGCGCAGTTGGCCGGCCCGATATAAACAAGGGTGCCGGTTACAATTGAGTACCTAGCGGATGCAGGTTAGTTGCAACCTGCATCCGATTTCTGAAGCGCCGTCCATTCCGGTGCTTCGGAGATATCCGTCTTTCCCGTCAGACCCTTTTTCACGTATGCTGTGGATCCATGGAATCCTGAATTTTTCACGGGGTCAGACCCGAATTGTACTTACTTAACGGTATTCGTCGAGCAGTCCACCTGCAGACACGGGTCATTTCTTCCGGAAAACGCCGTATATACTTCCATGTAGGCTCGACAGTGGCATCCATGCCACTGACGTTTCCTCCAGAAACAACCCGTATCGGCTTAAATTAGTGCCATTCGGGTCCGACACGGATTTTGCATGCAAGAGCCAGATTACCCTACCGATTATCCTCCTGAGCCGGAGTATACCGATACGCTGAGAGTGCCTCCCCATTCGATTCAGGCCGAACAGTCCGTGCTCGGTGGCGTGATGCTGGACAACTACTCCTGGGATCAGGTAGCTGATAAGCTGGTTGAGCAGGATTTTTACCGGCGCGAACATCAGTTGATTTTTCGGGCGATAGCCGGACTGCAGGAACAGAACCAGCCATATGATGTCATCACCCTTTCGGAGGAGCTGGAACGCCACCAGAAGCTGAAAGAGGCGGGCGGGTTGGCCTATCTCGGCAGCCTGGCAAAGGATACTCCCAGTGCGGCAAATATTTCAGCTTATGCCGCGATCGTTCGGGAAAATTCGGTCAAACGCCAACTGATCCGGGTTGGCACCGAGATCGCCGATAGCGCATTTCACACCGAAGGGCGCAGCAGCACCGATCTGCTGGACAGCGCTGAATCGAAAGTATTCGAGATTGCCGAGAAGGGAGCGCGCGCCGGAGGCGGATTCGAACCGTTGAAATCGTTGCTGAGCAAAGCGGTTGACCGTATCGAGACCCTGTTCGCAAGCAACGAACCCATCACCGGGTTGGCTACCGGATTTACCGATTTCGACCGCATGACTTCAGGCTTGCAGAAATCCGATCTGATTATCGTGGCCGGGCGGCCCTCCATGGGCAAGACCACTTTGGCAATGAACATGGCAGAAAATGTGGCCATCAACAGCGGCAAGCCGGTGGCGATCTTCAGCATGGAGATGCCGGGTGAGTCTCTGGCTATGCGTATGATGTCCTCGCTCGGCAGAATCGACCAGCACCGGGTACGCAACGGAAACCTGGAGGATGATGAGTGGCCCCGGCTCACCTCCGCGGTCAGCATCCTGGCGGAAGCCCGAATGTTCATCGATGACAGCCCTGCGCTTAATCCCACGGAGGTGCGCGCCCGTTCCCGCCGCCTGATCCGCGAGCAGGGTGAACTGGGGCTGATCGTTATCGATTACCTGCAGCTGATGCAGGCGGGTGTGAGCAGTGAGAACCGCACCAATGAAATATCCATGATTTCACGTTCGCTGAAGGCGCTGGCGAAGGAGTTGAACGTACCGGTCATTGCGCTTTCGCAGCTCAATCGAAGTCTGGAGAGCCGTACCAACAAACGTCCCATTATGTCCGATCTGCGTGAGTCTGGTGCCATCGAGCAGGATGCGGATCTGGTGGTGTTTATCTACCGTGACGAGGTCTACAACGAAGAGACCCCGGATAAGGGGGTGGCCGAAATCATTATCGGCAAGCAGCGCAACGGGCCAATAGGCACCACTCGCCTTACCTTTCTCGGACAGTACACCAAGTTTGAGAACTTCATTCACGATGTGTATGGCGACGATGGTTACTGAACCGGCAGGAGAGCTGCAGTTTCTGCGGCCGGAGGCACTCATCGATCTCGCCGCTGCGCGACACAATCTGAACTGCGCCAGAACAGCAGCGCCCTGCAGTAGAGTCATCGCCGTGATCAAGTCCAATGCATACGGCCACGGCATGCTGAGGATTGCGCAGGCACTGGACGAGGCGGATGCATTCGGCCTTTCCCGCATGGAAGAGGCGGTCAGATTGCGCCAGGCGGGTTTCGAGCAGCGGCTTATAGTGCTGGAAGGATTCTTCGGCAGTGACGAACTGGAGGCCGCATCGCACTATCAGGTCGAGCTGGCGGTCAACGGTTGGGAACAGCTGTTGCTGTTGGAAAAAAGTCAACTGCAACAGCAAGTCACATGTTGGCTTAAAGTTGACACAGGGATGCATCGGCTGGGTTTCCCACCCGCAGAGGCAGCGCGTGCGCATCGATCCCTGGAGAACTGCATCTCAGTGCGTCCGCCAATTCGGCTGATGACGCATCTTGCCAATGCAGACGATCTTCAGGACAGCGCCACGGATTGCCAGATGCAGCTGTTTCTGCCGTTGATAAGTCAACTTGGCGGTGAGATCAGTATCGCCAATTCAGCTGCGCTGCTCGGCTGGCCGCAGACGCATTATGACTGGGTCAGACCCGGGATTATGTTGTACGGAGCTTCGCCCCTGCTTGGTGGAACAGGGGAGAAGCACGAACTGAAGCCGGTGATGACTCTCAGCAGCCGCCTGATCGCAGTTAATCAGTGCCAGAGCGGCGATAGGGTCGGCTATGGCGGAGGCTGGCGTTGCCCCGAGCCAATGCCGGTAGGCGTGGTAGCTATAGGCTACGGCGACGGTTACCCCCGCCATGCACCGTCCGGCACACCGCTGCTGGTCAACGGCAGCCGGGTGCCTCTGATAGGGCGGGTCTCCATGGATATGGTGACCGTGGATCTGCGCAGTCAGCCTCAGGCTAAAGTGGGCGATCCGGTAATACTCTGGGGCCGGGGCCTGCCGGTGGAAGTGATAGCACAGGCCGCAGGCACTATCTCATATGAGCTTTTATGCAGCGTGTCCCAAAGGGTGAGGTTCATCGAGGAAGGCTTTGGCTGAACAGAGAAAAACGGAAAGAAGAGTCTACGTCTGCAGTGACTGCGGTGCAGAATCACCAAAATGGGTGGGACAGTGCCCCGACTGCCAGTCCTGGAATACGCTGCAGGAATCGCTGCGTCAAACGACTGCAGGCCGCAACCCTCGTTTTGACGGCTATGCCGGTGAGGCCAACCGAAACCGGGTCTACACCCTGGCCGATGTCGGGGGGGAGGCAACAGTCGGCATTCCGACAGGTACCGGCGAACTTGACCGGGTGCTGGGAGGCGGACTGGTGCCTGGTTCCGTAGTGTTGATCGGCGGCGATCCCGGTATCGGTAAATCCACGCTGCTGATCCAGACTATGAGTGCGCTGTCGCACTCAAGCGCAGCCCTCTATGTCAGCGGAGAGGAGTCACCGGAACAGATCGGCATGCGTGCACGCAGGCTTGGGCTTGCCTGCGGAAAGCTGCGCCTGCTGGCCGAAACCAGTGTGGAACGGATTCTTGCGCTGGCCCGCGATGAAGCGCCATCCGTAATGGTGATCGACTCGATCCAGACCATCTACACAGAACAGCTGCAGTCGGCGCCGGGATCGGTGGCCCAGGTACGGGAGTCAGCGGCCCAGCTGGTGCGCTTTGCCAAACAGCGGGGCTGCTCGATATTCCTGGTCGGCCATGTCACCAAAGAGGGAGCCCTTGCAGGCCCCCGGGTGCTTGAACACATGGTGGATACGGTACTCTATTTCGAAGGGGAGCCGGGCAGTCAGTTCCGTTTGATCAGAACGATCAAGAACCGCTTTGGCGCAGTCAACGAACTGGGTGTCTTCGCCATGACAGATAAGGGGTTGCGCGAGGTCAGCAACCCTTCGGCGATTTTTCTTTCGCGCCAGGACGAAGAGGTTTCCGGCAGCATCGTCATGGTCACCCGAGAGGGAACCCGGCCGCTTTTGGTCGAAGTGCAGGCACTGGTGGACGAGAGTCCGCTCTCCAATCCAAGACGGGTCAGCCTTGGTCTGGAGCAGAATCGCCTCTCAATGCTGCTGGCGGTACTGCATCGCCACTGTGGGGTGGCGATGTTCGATCGGGATGTCTACGTGAATGTTGTCGGTGGGGTGCGCATCAATGAAACCGCAGCTGATCTGGCGGTGCTGATGGCTGTGCTGTCGAGTCATCGTGACCGGCCCGGTCCGCGCGATCTTATCGCTTTTGGTGAGGTGGGCCTCTCCGGTGAGATCAGGCCAGTGCAGAATGGACTTGAACGATTGCGCGAGGCGGCCAAACACGGCTTCCGCCGTGCGGTGGTGCCGCGCAAGAATGCGCCCAAAAAGCCTATTGACGGTCTTGATGTGGTGGCGGTGGAGCGTTTGCCCGATGTCGTGGATCTGTTGTAAATCCACCTGTCTGAAGCGACAAGATAAAACTATCCGAGACTCTCCAACTCCCTGTCCAGCAACTCGGCGTTCCCCAGGTTGAGTTCAACCAGCCTGCGCAGGTGCCCGATGCTCTCCATGTCGATGCTCTTGCAGCGCAGTCCCAGTGTATCCTTCTCCTGGTGTGCAACCACCGCCTGCATCCTGATCCGGGTCTCCTTGTCGTCCAACAGAATGGTCAGACCGACAGCTGAGCCGTTTTCGGTCATCCAGTCGTCAGGCCTTATCAACAGCGCGCCATTCAAAGAGAGATCCACCAGGGTAGTGATGAATTCGACACTGTTGTCCGCGATTCTTGCGGGTGAATCGAATAGTACGCGCTGAAAACGCCTGCGCTCTCTGTTCTGATCCGCTGTGTTCATCTGTAAGCCTCGGTTGTTGACTCCATTTGATTATATTGCGGCAGGTGCGGCCTTTTCTGCAGCCCAGGGCTCGTAAACACTTTGTGGATATCCATAGATGGCGGCTACTGTTCCACAGGCCTTACATCAATGCTTTTGGTTTTTTGGGGAAAAACCGCACCAGTTTTACCGCATTCTCCTGGGTTTGCAGAATTTCAACATGATAGCCCTCCAGCAGTAGACTGGTGCCCGATGTGGGTATGGTCTCCAGGTATTCGGTGATCAGGCCATTGACGGTGCGGGGACCGTCCAATGGCAGTTCCCAATGTAGGGTGTGTACGAGTTCCTTCAGATTGGCATTACCCGCTATCAGATAACTGCCGTCATCCTGAGGCTGGATATCCGGGGTGGTGTCGGAAGGGTCGGTGGTAAACTCACCCACAATCTCTTCCAACAGATCGGCAAGGGTAAGCAGGCCGAGAAGATCGCCATACTCATCGACGATCATACCCACCCTGCGTCTGCTGCGTTGGAAGTGGATCAACTGAGTATTCAGTGAGGTGCCCTCGGGTATGAAATAAGGTGGATCGCAAAGTTTGCGTATCTGATCCTTATTTAAATCACCCTTGGCTAAAGGCCTCATTACATTGCGCAGGTGCAGCATGCCGACAATGTGGTCTTTGCCGCCGTCAAATACAGGCATCAGGGTATAGGGGCTGTTCTGAAGCTGTCGATTAATCTTATCTTCCCCATCGTCCAGATCGATCCCATCTATCTCGTTGCGTGGAATCATGATCTCCTCCACCCGGATCTTCTCCAGATCAAGGATGTTGATCAGCATCTTCTGGTGTTTCTGAGGTATCAACGCACCGGCTTCGGCCACAACCGTGCGCAGCTCCTCTTTACTCAATGTCTGGCCTTCTTTTCCTTCGGGCGATACACCAACTCCTTTCAACATGCCGTTGGCAAAAAAATTGACCAGCCAAACCAACGGATAGCTGAATTTAAGCAGAGGTATATATATAAATGCTGCGGGGAAAGCGAGGCGCTCCGGATGCAGAGCGGCCAGGGTTTTGGGCGTGACTTCGGCAAAGATCAGAATTACTAATGTCAATAAACCGGCAGCAATGGCGATAGCTGCCTCTCCTCCCAGCCTCAGTGCAATAATGGTTGACAAAGAGGATGCCAGAATATTGACCAGATTGTTTCCCAACAGTATCAATCCGATCAATCGGTCAGGACGCTCCAATAAGCGGGATGCCCGTTTGGCACCCCGGTGTCCCTGCTTGGCCAGGTGCTTCAAGCGGTAGCGGTTAAGCGTCATCAACGCCGTTTCGGAACCCGAAAAAAAAGCTGACAACATTATCAGCAGTGTAAGAATGGTGAACAGCAGGGTGGTTGAGATGTGGCTCAAAAACAGTTACCTCTTAATCTTTCGTAAACATATCTTTCTATGTCCGCTGCCTGGCGATGTCAATTCGGAAAGTTTCAGGGTCAAATATGGGCAGCAGCGAAACAGCAAGCCGGGTGGGGCATGCTCTGAGCTACTCATAAATTCCGGGGGAAGCAAATTAATATGATATGTCGTAGAAATAACGTTCGACGTTTTTTTGACATTACTTATCCATATTGGTTAACATCCTATAAAGAATAGGTTTTTATAATAGAACCCTGGATAACAGGAGCAAACGACAGGCATGAGCAGCAGCCCAACTCCAACAAAACTACCTGAATCTGGTTGCGTACTGCTTGTAGATAGTGAAAATGAACGTATTGAATACATTCAAAGTATCCTGCAATTCATTGATTATTCGTTAGAAATATGTCTGGATATCAATAAGCTTGAGGAGCAGCTGGAGGCTCTCTCCGATAGCGACTGCACGACAATTCTGGTTGCACCCGGGCTGACAGAGGATCAAATCGATTCGATCGCCGCAACTACCGATAAATTTACGCCAAGGCCTGCGCTGATCGCTATTGTGGATGCCTCGGGCAGCCCCGCAAGGAGCAGCACAGCCTCATTTTTGGCGACACTGGAGCTGCCGGCACGGTATGAGGTTTTGGTGGATATTCTTCACAAGGCACAGATATTCAAAGAGCAACAAACCTCGCCTAAAGTTTCCAAGCGGCCCCTGGAGCTTTTTCGAAGCCTCTCGGGCAACAGCCGGGCCACACGCCAAATCAATAAGATGATCGAGCAGGTGGCGGATACCGAGGCCACGGTGCTTATTCTGGGAGAGTCGGGTACCGGTAAGGAGGTGGTTGCACGTAAACTGCACTATAGCTCCGGACGCCGGGGAAGACCCTTTGTACCTATCAATTGCGGCGCGATCCCGAGCGAGCTTCTCGAGAGCGAACTGTTCGGTCATGAGAAGGGCTCTTTTACCGGTGCCATCAACAGTCGCCAGGGTCGATTCGAGATGGCGGAGGGCGGCACTCTGTTTCTGGACGAGATCGGCGACATGAGCATGCCCATGCAGGTCAAACTGCTGCGGGTACTGCAGGAGCGCAGCTTTGAAAGAGTTGGCAGCAACAAGCCCATTCAGTGCGATGTTCGGATTATTGCCGCCACGCATCGGGATCTGGAGCGTTCGATCGAGGAGAACAGCTTCCGTGAGGACCTCTACTACCGACTGAACGTTTTCCCAATCGAGATGCCGCCGCTGCGCGAAAGGGTCGAGGATATTCCGGTGTTGACCAATGACCTGATCTCGCGGATCGAGACTGAAAAACGGGGATCGGTCAGATTAACCCCGGGTGCAGTCATGGCGCTGACCCAATACCGTTGGCCGGGGAACGTGAGGGAACTGGCCAACCTTATAGAGCGTCTGGCAATCCTCTATCCGTATGGCGTTGTCGATGTCAAGGATCTGCCGGAAAAGTTCCGGACCGGCATGAATAGCCTGCCCCGACAGGCTATGGACCTGCCTGAAGTGCAGGCTAGCGGAGACGAACCCGAAACCGTGGTCACGGTACCCAGGTTGCCAAGTGGTGGGTTGGACCTCAAAGTCCACTTGAGCAATCTTGAAATGACGCTTATCCGCCAGGCCCTGGACGAATCCGAGGGCGTGGTGGCGCACGCGGCAAAACGTCTGAAAATGCGCCGTACCACACTGGTGGAAAAACTGCGTAAATATGGCTTACAACGCAGTAATGAAGCGTCGATTATTTGACCCTCAAACTCCAAGATAATTTAAATAATTGAAATAAAAAATAAAAAATAATTGGCATGATTACTGCTGTCCCTCTTGTTGAGCACAATTGCGCACCAAAGTCAGGGGGTAGCGGTAACAATCATGACCAGCGCCAGTCAACTATCCAGACAACAACTTGAACACGCCTTTGAGTTATTCAATAAGGTTTCCGGGCAACTGACGGATTCCTACGCCCAGCTACAGGATCGGATCAGAGAACTTAGCCTGGAGCTGGCCGCAACGCGCAGCGAAAGAATGCGCCAACTTGCTGAAAAAGAACGGTACGCACATAGATTCGCGCAGCTTCTGGATGCACTGCCAGCTGCGGTGGTAGTGCTGGATGACTTAGACATCGTATGCCAGTTCAATCCGGCTGCCAGACGGCTGTTTGACTCAATCTCGGTCGGCGACAACTGGTGTGAAACTTCCCGAAGAAACATCTCCGCCGATCAACGGCAGGATGAAATGACATTTTTTACGGGTACCGTGGTCAGTTACACCGAACAAACCCTGGCACCGGAGCCTGGGCGTATTCTGTTGATGCTGGATGTTACCGAGACTCGTCAGCTACAGAACCGGGTTGAACGTCAACAGCGGCTGAGTGAGATGGGTCAGATGGCGGCCCAACTCGCGCATCAGATACGCACTCCTCTCTCTTCGGCACTACTTTATACGTCACACCTCTCCAGACCGGATTTGACTGAATCACAACGGGAGAGATTCTCGCGGCGCTCACGCCGGACGCTGCTGCATATGGAGCAGCAGATCAACGATATGCTCGCTTTCTCCAGAGGCGGGCAATATGAGTCTAAGCCTGTGGACCTGAACCAGTTGTTGCATGAAATGCTGCAAATGCTGGATCCGCTGGTTGCAGAACAAGGCATACGTCTACACCATTCAGGGCTACTGACGGCCGCCGCAATGACAACGGGCAACCATAGTGCATTGCTCGGAGCGATGATGAATATCGCCTTGAACGCCAGAGAGCACTGCAGTGAGGGTGGTACTATCACCATCTCGTTGAATGATGCCGGCAACGACTGGGAGATGGTTGTCAGCGATGACGGACCAGGCGTGCCCAACGAGATAGCAGATAGAATTTTCGATCCCTTTTTCACCACCCGAAGCCAGGGAACCGGACTGGGTCTGGCGGTATGCCAGGCGGTTGCCCTAGGACACCGGGGCCGGGTGAGTGTCGATAACGCACCCAAGGGCGGTGCACGTTTTCATTTTATAGTGCCGAAAGCAACGGAGTGCCATCCGTTGCAGCAATCGGATAACCGCGAGCTGATAGGGAGTGCTGCATGAGCCGGACTACTGTATTGGTGGTGGAGGATGACCCGGATCTGCGCGAAGCGCTGTGCGACACACTTGAGTTGAACGGCTTCCGCGTTGAGAGGGCAGGTGACGGCCCTACTGCTTTGGCGTGTCTCAACAGGGCCAGAGTGGACATGGTGATCAGCGATGTGCAGATGCAGCCGATGGATGGGCATACGCTGCTGGCACGGATTAAAGAGATATCACCCCAGTTGCCGGTACTGTTGATGACTGCTTACGGCAACATAGAGAAGGCCGTCCTGGCTATGCAGGAGGGTGCAACAGACTACCTGTCCAAGCCGTTCGACCCCGAAAAACTGCTGCAGAAAGTCGCACAAGCGATAGCCTCTCCTGCAGCTCCCGGGGACGCTGTGGTGGCGGAAGATATCAGAACCAGAGAGTTACTTGAGCTGGCAGCCAGGGTTGCTCAGTGTGACGCTACGGTGATGATCTGCGGCGAGAGTGGAACCGGAAAAGAGGTGTTCGCGCGATACATTCATCAACACTCTTCACGCCGGGATTGCGCATTTGTTGCGCTGAACTGCGCAGCGATACCGGAAAACATGCTGGAAGCGGTGCTCTTCGGCCACGAGAAAGGCGCTTTCACCAGTGCCTACCAGTCAGCACCTGGGAAGTTCGAGCAGGCCCAGGGCGGTACTCTGCTGCTGGATGAGATCTCCGAAATGAGCCTGCCTCTGCAGGCAAAGCTGCTGCGGGTACTACAGGAGAGGGAGGTTGAACGCGTAGGCGGACGCAAGCTGATTCAACTGGATGTCAGGGTACTTGCCACCACTAACAGAAATCTGAGGGAAGAGGTTGCTGCCGGCCGTTTCCGCGAGGATCTTTACTATAGGCTGAATGTGTTTCCCCTCACGATTCCGCCGCTGCGAGAGCGTATGCGGGACCTTCTTCCGTTGGCCCGCTTTCTGTTGCAACGCCATGCGGCGATCTATCGAAGTGGAACGCCGACGCTTTCGGAAGCTGTCGAGGAGCAACTGCTGCAGCACTGCTGGCCGGGCAATGTGCGCGAACTGGAGAACGTGATTCAGCGTGCGTTGATACTTTCCAACGGCAAAAATCTGACGCCCGGGCATATTAGTTTGGAATCGGTTACCGATAGTACCGGTTTTAATGCCAGTCAGTCTGGGGGAAACAGTCTCAATGACAATCTCAGATCGCACGAGGAGCAGGTAATTCTGGATACGCTGCGCGAGGGAAACGGCAGCCGCAAGAACGCGGCGGAGAAGTTGGGGATCAGTCAACGTACGCTGCGTTACAAGATTGCGCGTATGCGTGATGCCGGCGTGGCAATACCCGGCTGATACAGATTGGATCCCTTGCGAAGCAAGTACAGGCTCGGAGGATGGCAGGAGAAGGGCCAAGGCCAGAGAGATGGGATAATAGTCACTGTGCAGTGATTCAGTCTGAATCCGGGCCCCAGCCCTCATCTGACTGGCACGTAATTTGCCGAATATCATTGACATACCATAGCGGGGCCTAAACCGGGCTTCAGGAAAAAAACGAGATGAGCGTAAACAATATCGATCAGGTGCTGGCGCAGATGCGGGTCATCAAAGCCCAGGCAATGGGCAATCCCGAACTCTCTGCACCGGGGATCAGCAGTGCCAGCTTCAGCAATTTACTCAAACACTCCATAGACAGCGTCAACCAGACCCAGATACAGGCAAGCGAGATGAAACAGGCGTTTGAGTTGGGCGGGAAGGAGGTAAGCCTGGCGGAGGTTATGGTAGCAGTGCAGAAATCCGACATCTCGTTCGAGGCTATGGTTCAGGTGAGAAACAAGTTGATCGATGCCTATAAAGAAGTCATGAATATGCCTATTTAATAATGGGATAGCAGATTTAGACAGAATTTAAATGAGGTATTGGAGTCGATGGCGACTACAAAAACTGAAGATGAGCTTCCGGCAAAACTGCAGATGCAGAACCTGAGCCAGAACCCGATGGTGCGGCAGCTCGGCGTGATGATCGGAATTGCAGCCAGTGTCGCATTGGGCGTTGCCGTCGTACTTTGGTCACAGACTCCCAGTTACAGCCTGCTGTACGGAAATCTGGAACAGAAAGATGCAACCGAAATAGTCGAAGCGCTGTCGCAGTCGGCAATAGAATTCAAGATAGACGAGTCGACTGGTGCGATTCTGGTTGAGACCGGCAAATTGCAGGAGGCAAGGATGAAACTTGCCGGTCAGGGTTTGCCGCATGATGATAGCCTCGGCTTCGAATTATTGCAGCAGGAGACGGGCTTCGGCACCAGCCGTGCCATGGAAGCGGCCCGATTTCATCGTGCACTCGAGGGAGAGCTGGCGAGGACAATAGCCACGCTGGCCAATATAGAGAACGCTCGTGTACACCTGGCGACGCCGAAACAGTCGGTTTTTCTGCGCGACCGTAAAAAACCCAGTGCTTCGGTAGTAGTCAAACTGCGCAGTGGACGTAGCCTGGAAAAATCCCAGGTGGCGGCGATCGCACACCTGGTCGCTTCCAGCGTGCCCGAACTCGAAATCGGGGAGGTGACTGTGGTCGATCATAAAGGAGAGATGCTGAGCAGTCCGAAGGATAATCATGAAATGCTCCTTACCGCCAGTCAGTTTGAATACAGCAAGCAGCAGGAAGAGCATTATCGTCAGCGTGTGGAGAACATACTTGCTCCGATTCTCGGGTTGGACAATATCCGCGCTCAGGTAACCGCGGAACTCGACTTTACCGTCACCGAGCAGACATCGGAAAGATTTAATCCGGATCTGCCAGCATTGAGAAGCGAACAGGTGGATGAACAGGCCAGCCGTCTGGGCGCTGTTCAGGGCGTTCCCGGTGCGCTGAGCAACCAACCGCCGGCAGCGGGCGCCGCGCCGGAAAAGGCGGGTGGAGCTGATGGTGAGCAATCGCAGAGCGGGCAGTTGAATTCAAGCAAGCGCGCCACCCGTAACTTTGAGCTGGACAAGACTATCAGTCACACGCGTCTCTCCAGCGGAAAGGTTAAACGTCTTTCGGTTGCCGTGGTGGTTAACGATAAAATCAGCTTGAACGCCGAGGGCGAGACCGTGCCCAGCGAACGCACTCCGGAAGAGCTGAATCGAATTACGCAGCTGGTGAAGGATGCCATCGGTTTCAATATAGCCAGGGGGGACAGCGTACGTGTGATAAATGCTTCATTCATGGCGCCGGAGGAGATGCAACCGCTGCCGGAGCTGGCCATATGGGAGCAGCCCTGGGTCTGGGATCTGGCCAAACAGGTCGGTGGGGTCTTGCTGGTCCTGATACTCATCTTCTCTGTTCTCAAGCCGACCATGTACCGTCTGACATCGCCACCGGTGGCTGAAACAAGCGGTGACGACAAAGAAGCCAATGCCGATGGTGAGGGCGAGGGGGGTGACACTGCGTTGCTGGCAGGAGCCGGCGGCGCCTATCGACTGCCGGGGCCTGAAGCGTATCAGGAGACCCTGGAGGCTGCTCGACAAATGGTAAGTGAAGACCCCAAGCGTGTTGCTCAGGTCGTCAAGAGTTGGATTGCAGAAGATGCCGGATAATGCTGCAAAATTGAAAGGGGTCGATCGGGCGGCGATTCTGCTGCTGGCGCTGGGTGAAGCCGACGCTGCCGCTATTCTCACGCATATGGGACCGAAGGAGGTTCAGGAGCTGGGACTGGCCATGGCCGGCATGACCAATGTGCGCACCGAAAGCATGGAGACGGTCATGCGCTCCTTTGTCGACACATTGCGCGATCAGACCTCGCTCGGCGTCGATTCCGACGAATATATTCGCAACGTGCTGACAAAAGCACTGGGGGCGGATAAAGCAGGTGGCGTAATCGACCGCATACTGCTGGGCCGCAACAGCAAGGGACTCGAACAGCTTAAATGGATGGATGCGCGTTCCATTGCCGAACTGATCAGGTTGGAGCACCCTCAGATCATTGCAATAGTGCTCTCATTTCTCGATTCGGATCAGGCGGCGGAGGTGCTTTCGGTGTTTCCCGAGCGGGTGCGACCGGACATCATCATGCGCATAGCCACGCTGGATGGTATCCAGCCTGCCGCACTGCAGGAGCTCGATGAAATACTGGAGAAACAGTTTTCCGGGGCGAGCAACGTGAAGTCCTCATCTCTGGGCGGAGTGAAAACCGCAGCCAATATTCTCAATCTGATTGAAGGGTCGATAGAGAGCAGTATTATCGAACAGGTCACCTCGGCGGATCAGGATCTGGCCCAGGAGATCCAGGACAATATGTTCGTCTTCGAAAATCTCATTGATGTGGATGACCGGGGTATACAGACGCTGCTGCGCGAAGTGGCTTCGGATCAGTTGATGCTTGCCCTGCGCGGTGCCGAGGAGGGGTTGAAAGAGAAGATATTCAAAAACATGTCGAAGCGTGCTGCCGAGATGCTGCGAGACGACCTGGAAGCTGCGGCACCTGCACGTCTGAGTGATGTCGAGGCAGCGCAGAAGGAGATTCTTTCGGTTACCCGAAGACTGGCGGATGCGGGTGAGATCATGCTCGGAGGCGGTGGTGAAGATTTCGTCTAGGGTTATCGCCGGAGGTGGGATGGAGGAGATCAAACAGTGGTCGCCTCCCAACATGCGTGGTACCGAAGTCGATGTCGATGAAATTGAACAGGCCGGCGCCGGAGCTCCGTTGACAGCGGATCAACTTGAACAGATTCAAAAAGCAGCTTATGAAGAAGGGTTTGAGCAAGGTAAGAGAGAGGGGTTCGAATATGGCCACAAAGAGGCGCTTACACAAGGCCGGGCCGAGCTCTCGAAAAAGGTAACCCGCTTCGAGCAACTGATGACCCTGCTGGATCGACCCTTGCAAAAGCTCGATGATCAGGTCGAACGGGAACTGATCGAGATGGTCATCTCCATGGTACGTCAGCTGGTACGGCGTGAAGTCAGAACCGATCCGGAACAGATCATCGGCGTTGTGCGTGAAGCGCTGTCGATACTTCCGGTCTCCTCCAGAGGGATCAGAGTCGTATTGCACCCTGAAGATGCAAGCCTGGTGCGCAGGATCTACGAATTGAGTGAGAACGAACTGGGCTGGAAGATTATTGAGGATCCGGTGCTGGCAAGGGGAGGTTGCCGTGTTCTGACCGAAAGTTCGCAGGTTGACGCGACGTTGGAGTCCCGGCTTGCATCGCTGATCGCCCCGCTGCTGGGGGATGAACGCGATAAGGACACGGACTAATCCAATGTCCGACATTCTCAATCGCAGCACCATCTGGAGATCACGTCTGGCAAGGTGCAGAGAGCGGGTGGCAGAGAACCGTGGACTTGTGGTCGAAGGTAAGCTTACGCGCATGGTGGGGCTTACGCTGGAAGCGGTCGGATGCCGGGCGGCCATTGGTGGTCAGTGTGAGGTCGTCAGCGGAAACGGAGAACGTATCGAAGCAGAAGTGGTCGGATTTTCCGGTGAAAGCCTCTACCTTATGCCTACCGGGGATATTCGCGGTTTGGAGCAGGACGCAAGAGTTATTCCCACCGGACGGGTTTGCGAAGCGGTCGTGGGCGAACACCTGCTGGGCAGGGTCATAGATGGCGCCGGCCGGCCGTTGGATGGCAAAGGACCCATTCATGTCATCGAAAGGCGCTCACTGACGGGACAGAGCTACAATCCACTGGCACGCACACCGATAAGAAAGCCTCTGGATGTCGGTGTACGTGCGATCAATTCCCTGTTGAGCGTAGGCCGCGGTCAGCGGCTCGGGCTTTTTGCAGGTTCCGGCGTCGGTAAAAGCGTACTGCTTGGCATGATGACGCGCTACACCAATGCGGATGTCACCGTGGTTGGACTGATCGGTGAAAGAGGTCGTGAGGTTAAGGAGTTCGTTGAAAACATCCTGGGAGAGGAGGGGTTATCCAGAGCAGTAGTGGTTGCCGTACCGGCGGACAACCCGCCGCTGCGGCGTATGCACGGCGCCATGCTGGCAACAAGTATCGCGGAGTACTTCAGGGATCAGGGAAAGCATGTACTGTTGTTGATGGATTCTCTTACCCGTTTTGCCCAGGCGCAGCGTGAAATCGCACTGGCGATTCATGAACCGCCGGCTACAAAGGGTTATCCGCCTTCGGTATTCGCCAAACTGCCGCAATTGGTGGAGCGTGCGGGAAATGGCGACAAAGGGGGAGGCTCGGTTACGGCTTTTTATACGGTATTGACCGAGGGGGACGATCAAAACGATCCAATCGCCGATGCGGCACGGGCGATACTGGACGGTCATATCGTGCTCTCCCGCAAACTTGCGGAGAGTGGTCACTATCCAGCCATCGATATTGAAGCTTCAATAAGCCGTGCCATGAATGACGTAACAAATGTTCACCATCAGCAGGCGGCACGCAGTTTTAAGCAGCTATACTCACTCTATCGACAAAATCAGGACCTGATCAGCGTTGGAGCGTATGAACGCGGTTCGGATGAGCGGATAGATACGGCCATCGAAGCGATGCCAACACTGGAGGGTTTTCTGCGGCAGGACATGCGTACACCGGTAAGCCTTGAACAGAGCTGTAAGGATCTTTTGTCGTTGTTTCCGCAGACGCCGGAAGTTGCGGTGAATGGTTAGAACAGGCCCGAAACAGCGTGCATCCAGAGATTCCACAAAACGTCATCCCGGCGGATGCCGGAGCAGTGGTACATGGAAGTACTGTTTACGGAGCTGAGGATGCCATTCAGTAAGGTGTTGAATTCTCAGAATCCTGGCCTCCTCCAGGATTACGTGCTCTGTTTGAGCGGGGTTTTACCGGCAGGATACTAATAAAGAGAGAATAAGTCATGGTTCCATCGAAAAGATTCAAACCGGTCCAGCGAGTGGCGGAATCTCGCGAGCAGAAAGCGGCAAGATCCTTCGGACAGTCCCAGCGCCTGATGCACGATCAGGAGGCCCGTCTGGAAGAGCTCCGGCAATATCACAAAGAGTATCTACAGCGGTTTAAGGAGACTTCACAGATGGGCATGTCAGTGGCCCAGCTCCACGAATACCGTGCCTTTCTGGCGAAGCTTGAAAAGGCCATAGAAGCGCAGGAGAAAATCGTATTGGCCAGCCAGAAAAACCGTATCAGTCAGATGGAAAACTGGCAGCAGAAGCATATGCGAAGCCAGGTATTGGACAAGGTCGCCACCCGTTACGCGAGCGAGGACCGGAAAGCGATGGAGTCGCGGGAACAGAAAGAGATGGACGACCGCAATCAGCGCGGTCCGGACGGCAAGGATTAAACTTCAGGCTCTTTAAACCCCGGGGGGCGTTTACCTGAAATCATGTAGGCAAAACTGATCACTTCCGCGATAGCTCTATAGAGCGACTCGGGTATTTCGTTCCCCACCGGAATCTGTGACAGAATGGCGGCAAGCTCTGGATCCCCCTCCAGGGGGATATTGTGTTTTTCAGCCAACCGCAGAATTCTGTCAGCCAACTCGCCGCGCCCTTTTGCGGTAACTCTCGGCGCGTTCCTGCCATCATAGAGCAGAGCGACGGCTACTCCGGGTGTTTGTTTCCCGGTGTCGTTCATGCCTTTTCATCCAGCAGAGGAAACTGCGGTCTCGGTTCAATAATGACAGATCCACATTTTGCGCTGAGCGTGCCAACTTTGAGGCCAGCCCGGGAAAAAGCTGTCGCCAGTTGCGGCAGAGCCTGTTTCAGTCGATTGGCGGTTTCGGCAAACTCAGCAGTGAAACTGCTGGATATCTCCTCTCCGATCAACGCTAACCTGGCATGGACGGGTCCAATCGGTTCCAACTCGAAATCCAGCTTCACCGACCAGATATTCTCAGCTTGTCCCGCTCCGTTATTTCTGGTTCTACGTTCTATCTGCACTCTTAATCCGTCACATTTCTCACCCTGGCGAAACGGAAGTTCGAACTGCCAGACTTGCTGGTTGTTATTGTCGCCCGGCAGCGAAGAGAGCTGATTGAACAGGATCCTGGCCAGGCCGCCTTCTGCATGCGCGACCAGATCGGTTAGAAATCCAGATGGATCTGCGCCTTTTTCAATTGCCTGCGACGGAAGCGTATGTTGCATCGGCTCGGCGGCGGCCAGTAGCGGGCGCAACTGCAACAACAACTCCAGGATGCTGCGTTTCATATCATTCGGCGGAGTGCCAGCGGACGCAGTCAGTGCTGATTCCAGGAACAGACCGGAATTTGCAAATGCCAGGCGTATCTGTTCGGCGCCCAGCTTCTCGCCCGGTGTGATCTGGAAAGCAAGGATCCGGCTGACCAGCTGCGAGAACCTCGTCTCATCCAGCCCCTGCAACAGGCTGCTGATGACAGGGAGCAAATTGTGATCGGAGCTGACCGTTTTGGAAGCAGCCTGTGTGGCGCTCTGCAACGGCGTTGCAGTAATGACGGATTTTACTTCTCCGGGAACAACGGGCTGGGCTTGCACCGGCTGTTTCAACTGCTGCATCAAAGGTTCGGGGTGAGTGCCGGTCCTCATTGGTGTCAGGGTACTGAGGTGTTCCATCAATTGTGAAATGGAGGACTGCTGCGCCAGCGCGGTGCGCATTGCTTCAGCTTGAATATTGCGGGTGCTGATCTCCTGGATAACTCTCAATTGCAAGGGATTGGATTCCTTGATCACCTGCAGTGTCAAATTTTCGCCGGCTTCGATTCTGGCCTGGGTATGCGCCAGAATATCCAGCCGCCCGATGCGCAGCTGTATCTGTTTGTCATGGGTTGGAGTCAGTGCTCTGGCCTGCAGAATCTGCCCGGCACGCAGCGATTCCAAAAGCGTGTTCTTGATACGCTCCAGGCTTATCTGATAACCCTTTGTGGGATTGGATATCTCCATATATTGGCAATGGGTGTCGATGCACGTTCAGAGGATTATAGTTTATACCCGGACCGGCCGATGCAGGATAGCAGGATAGATTTCGATTGACTCTGCACGATCGATGGGAAAGTGGCATTTGTAGTGGTCTGAGGGCCAGGGGCCGTGGGCCGAGGAGTCACCTATTGCCGTGCCGGCTCTTCTTTGGCCCATTGTGTATGAATTTGTAAGTAGCTAAATGAGAGTAGGATCGATAGCTGCATCCATGCGGAAACTAATGTGAGCGTAAAAGAACCCGGTAAACAGACGCTTTGGTATGTAAAGTCCAAAGGGGAGATCGAAGGGCCTTTCCCCGGCGGAGGAATCCGCCGTTCTCTGCTGTTGGGGCGTTTTACACTGCAGGATCAGGTCAGCGTGGATAAAGTTGTCTGGACTCAGATAGCCGATGTGCCGCAAGTGATGCCGCATGAAATGAAACAGGCACAGAACGACGGGAATGTCGAACTGGTGAGAGCAAGACTGCGGGAAGATGAACGCACAGGTCTGGATCGCAGAAAGGCCAGAGAAGGGCGGTTACCCATGGAGGAAAGGCGTCAGGCTGAACCTCAGCTGATGGAGCGGCACAGGGAGGCGAAGACTGCACTTCGCCAGAGTGCACAGGAAAACGACTTTCCGCTGGCGGGTATGGGGGTGGTCGTGCTGCTTGTGGTGGCTGCGATAGGTTATGGACTCTATCTGGGTGGTCCGGAACAGCTGCCCGACCCGGATTGTTCGTCACCTCCTGTCGCGGGTGTCGACTGGCACAATTGCAGATCTGAGAATCTGGTTGCCGATGCCGCTGATTTGGAGGGCGCCAACCTCGGTAACGTTTCGTTCAGAGACAGTGGCTTTACCGGTGCCCGGCTCATTCGAGCGAATCTTCGTTATGCCGATCTCAGCGGTTCCGATCTGAGTCACGCCGAACTCAGGGAAGCGGATATGAAAGGTGCAACGCTGCGGAATACGGATCTCTCCTACACCGATCTGACTGCCACTGACCTTCGTTATGCGGATCTCACCGGAGCAAATCTTGGCGGAGCTGTGTTAACTGGTGCCCTGCTGGACCATGCCCTTTGGTCGGATGGTCGAAAATGTGCCGAACGATCTGTCGGAAACTGCCTGGAGTCTCGATAAGTTTTGGCTACTCGTAACTGCTCACGCCATCCAAGGACAATCTATTCCGGAAAACGCTGTGAATACGTCCCTGTACACTCGACTTTGGCATCCATGCCAAAGACGTTTCCTCCATAGACAGTCCATGGGAGTATCCATCGGGAGAGTAGTTGCTGCTACTCACCATTTACACCGGCGTGTTATCGAAAGATGAGGCGAAAGATTCTGTCTGATAGCGAAAAAAACTGATGTCGTCAGACCAGTAGTCCTGCGCCAGACCGGCTTTCAACTTCAGATGTTGCAGAAAGGATCGTGCATCAGGCAGAGAGTCCCAGACTGAGGGAAGAAAAGTTCCCTGCTGTCTCCCCATTTTTAGAATCAACCCGTCGACCCCGGGACGAAGCTTTTCAAGCAGATCCGCCTGCGATTTGAATTCGATCGGGATGGCTGGACTCAACACCGAAATATGCAGCTCCAATCCCTCCAGCTCACTGTTTTTGAGAGGAGTAAACCTCGGATCGCGAAATGCTGCCGAGAAGGCATTCTCAGCAACATCAGATACAAGTGGTTGAATCGCCTTTAAGTGGCCGATGCACCCTCTCAGATTGCCCAGTCTGTTTAATGTTACGAAGCTGGCGCGCTCCAGACGAAGTTTTTCCGAAAAGCCGTTTGGATCAACCGGCAATGGGATGCCTTTTTCCAGTCCGTGGGAAATTGATCTTTGTGCAATTTTCAGCAGAGCCGTTCGGTCGCCGGGATCAAATTCAGCGTGTGTGTCAGCAGAGAGCATAGGCACCATACCCCACCACCCGATCATGCGGTCCTGCGGTGTCTCCCGAATTGCGCAGATCAAGTGTATTCACTTTTAAATGATGCCGGCGCGCAGCGAGCAGCAGGCCGCTGACGGGTATCCTGCCGCATGCGTGATGATATGAGAGTGCGTCAGGGTTCATGGATTCAATTGCTCTGGTAGCCTCCTGGTCCATCCTTCGGGCAGCGTCGTAACCAAGATAGTGGCTCAGATCGGAACTGATCAGAATCAGGGTCTCGCTGCCACCCCATAAGGACTCCAGAACCTCATCGACCTCGGTCGGTGTGGCGTCTCCCACCAGCAAGGGAACGATTTTGAAGCTGCTGAGCGTCTCCTGCAGGAATGGCAGGTGCACCTCGATACTGTGCTCATTGCGGAAGGCATCATCGCGATGCTGAAGTTGAGGCAGTCCGGTGACGGAACTCAGTGCCTCCAGATCCACTTCAACATCGCCCAGTGGGGTGCGAAAAGCTGTTGCACCGGCATAGGCGATGCCCGAAAAAGCCACTCGGTGTGCCGGTGCCAGAATAACTACCAGCCTGATGGAATCGCATTGCGTTGCAAGTTGGGCATACGCGTTGCCGGCCACAGGTCCAGAGTAGATATAACCCGCATGCGGGGCAATCAAAGCTTTCGGGGGGGCAGGAGCTTTTCCTTCTGCCTGTTCCAGATAGACTTTTATATCCGAGCGTAACTGCTCCGGGTCCGCCGGATAAAACATGCCTGCCACAACGGCCGGTTGCACTCTGACCATTTCCAACCCTCCTGCGATCATCTGCCTCTGATTCAACAATATGACTATGGCAGAAAATTTCAAGCTTCCTCGCGAACTATAATTACTTTAAGAGCTGCAGCTCGAAGCGTTATTGGCCTTTTTGAGGGAGTTGCCAAGGTGAACGAGAAATTATTGACCCATCCCACCAAATATTGGCATGCGTTGGAGGATGGGCGGGTGGAGTGCGATCTCTGTCCCAGAGCCTGCCGCCTGAAGGAGGGTCAGCAGGGGCTCTGTTTCGTGCGCGCATGTGAGGATGGCAAAATCGTGCTTACCACCTACGGACGCTCCAGCGGTTTCTGTGTCGACCCGATTGAAAAGAAGCCGCTCAATCATTTCTATCCGGGTACAGCGGTCTTTTCATTTGGGACAGCTGGTTGCAACCTTGCCTGCCGCTTCTGTCAGAACTGGGATATGAGCAAGTCCCGTGAAATGGACACGCTGGCCGATGCGGCATCTCCGCAGGCAATTGCCGACAAGGCAAAAGAACTCGGTTGTCGCAGTGTCGCATTTACTTACAACGATCCGGTCATATTCATGGAGTATGCGATTGATACGGCGGTGGCCTGTCATGAATTGGGTGTCAAGACCGTTGCGGTGACAGCGGGTTACATAAGCGAGGCACCCAGAGCCGAGTTTTTCCGTTATATCGATGCGGCCAACGTTGATTTGAAGGCGTTCAGCGAAGCGTTTTATCACAGGCTCACGGGCGGTCACCTCCGGTCGGTTCTCGACACATTGGTCTATCTGCGTGAGCAGACGGATGTCTGGGTTGAGCTGACCACGCTGCTGATTCCCGGTGAGAACGATTCCGAAGTCGAACTGAACGAGCTGACGCGATGGGTGGTTGCCAATCTCGGTGCGGATGTGCCGATGCACTTCAGTGCGTTTCATCCGGATTGGAAGATGCGGGATAAACCACCGACACCTCCCGAAACTCTGGCGTTTGCACGGAATATAGCAATGGCAAACGGTGTGCATTTTGCCTATACGGGAAACGTTCACGATAGAGAGGGCGGAAGCTCTTACTGCTCCCACTGCGGCGCTCTGCTGATAGAACGTGACTGGTACAGATTGGGATCATGGAACCTGGATCTGGATGGAGCCTGCGCCCGTTGCGGCACCCCATGCCCCGGTCTGTTTGACAGGAAACCGGGTGTATGGGGAGCGCGTCGACTGCCGGTTCGGATGAAGAGCTGATCGCACTTCAGACGATGGATGTATGTCGTTAATCGGGAACTAGGTATAGGATCTGCTGGAAAGCTTAATGATGTTTCGCCATAATGCGCCCTTTTTTTCGGAGAGGTCGCATGTGGTTCAGGAATCTTCAGATCTACCCGTTGAGTGCGCCATTTGAGTTGCCCGCAGAGGCGTTACACGAAAAATTAAGTACCAGGCCCGCCAGTGAATGCGGCAATTTGGAATTTTCGGCCTGCGGCTGGGAACCACCATTGGGACACCATGGCAAACAGCTGGTACATGCGGTCGCACACTGCACCATGATCTGCATGCGCCGTGAGGAGAAGGTGCTCCCCGCTGCCGTAGTGAATCAGCAGCTGGACCGGCGGGTCAGGGATCTGGAAGAGTCGCAGGGACGCAAGGTGCGGCGGCGCGAGAAGGGTGAGATCAAGGATGAGATTCTTCTTGACCTGCTGCCGAAGGCTTTCACGAAAACCGTTCTAACCTATGCCTATATCGACAGCCGCAATGGCTGGCTGGTGGTGGATGCAGCCAGTTCGAAACGGGCTGAAGAGTTGATCAGTCTGCTGCGCGAGACTTTGGGCAGCCTTCCGCTGCGCCCACTTGAGGTTAACAGTTCACCGGTACAGGTGATGACCAACTGGCTGCAGGGAGGAAGCCTGCCGCAGGCATTCGTGATCGGGGACGAATGCGAATTGAGGGACCCGGGCGAAGAGGGGAGTGTTGTTCGCTGCCGACGCCAGGATCTGGAGGGTAAGGAGATTGCGGCTCATCTGAAAGCGGGCAAAGCGGTTGTCCGGATGTCACTGGAGTGGCAGGAGAAGCTTAGCTTCGTAATAACCGGTGAGCTGGCGCTGAAGCGGCTTAAGTTTCTGGATCTTATCCAGGAGGCCGTGGCCGAAAGCGAAGCAGAGGATCATGCAACCCGTTTCGATGTGGAATTCGCGCTGATGTCGCTGGAACTCGGAAATTTTATCGGCAGTCTGATCAAGCTTTTCGGAGGTGCCGTCAAAGCCTAGACATGATAAATCAATCAGTTACAGACCCGGGATGATGCAACAGACAGCTGGCTAAACTTTGTAATAATCGCGATACCATTCGACAAAGCGTTTAACGCCTTCCGTGACAGGTGTATCAGGTTTATAGCCGGTGTCATCTATCAACTCTTGAACATCAGCGAAGGTATCGGGAACGTCACCGGGTTGCAGGGGCAGGAGATTCTTGCGCGCGGTCAGGCCAAGACAGGATTCGAGTACTTCGATGTAGTAGCCCAGCTCCACTGGCTGATTGTTGCCGATATTATACAGCCGATAGGGTGCCTTACTGGATGAGGAATCAGGATCGTCGCCGCTCCACTCGGGATTGGGTTGTGCGGTCCGGTCCAGCACACGGACCACTCCCTCAACGATATCATCAATATAGGTAAAATCACGCCGGTGATTGCCGTAGTTGAATACATCGATAGGCTCTCCGGCAAGAATCTGTCGGGTAAATTTGAACAACGCCATATCCGGACGGCCCCAAGGCCCGTAAACGGTAAAAAAGCGCAGACCAGTGGTTGGGATTCCAAACAGATGACTGTAGGTATGCGCCATAAGTTCGTTGGCTTTCTTACTCGCAGCATAAAGGCTCACAGGGTGATTGACGTTATCGTGAACCGAGAAGGGCATGCGTGTGTTAGCGCCGTAAACTGAACTGCTGGAAGCGTATACAAGATGCTCCACCCCATTGTTTCGGCAACCTTCCAGAATATTGCCGAAGCCAACCAGATTGGTATCTATGTAGGCAGCCGGATTTTCAATCGAATAGCGTACACCTGCCTGGGCTGCCAGATTGACCACGCGCTCGGGCCGATGCTCCCGGAAAACGTCTGCTATCGCAGCACGATCTTCAAGTGAAATGCGCAGATCACAGTAACCGGGATGGCTCAGTGTTCGGGCCAGTCGCGCCTGTTTCAAAGTGACATCGTAGTAGTCGTTCAGATTGTCAATTCCAACGACTTCATCGCCACGTTCCAGTAAACGCATGGAGAGCGCGGAGCCGATAAATCCAGCACTGCCGGTTACCAAGACTTTCATTCAAGATTCCTTATCACAGTCTACCGTCGGTTTCATTCGTAGCAAATACATGCTTGACGTCGTAAAGAACCCCTTCCGGCTTGCAGTATCTGCGTAGTTGCTCTGCTCCAATGGCAAGAAATTCACGATGGGCGACCGCCAGTACCAGTGCATCATAGTGACACTCCTGTAATTCAGTGACAGGAGTAATGTTGTACTCGTGCTCCGCTTCCGTTGGACTGATCCAGGGATCGTAGACATCCACTTCAGTGTCGTAGCTGCGGAACTCCTTGACTATATCCACCACACGCGTATTGCGCAGATCGGGACAGTTCTCTTTGAAGGTAAGCCCCAGAATAAGCACCTTTCCACCGGCAATCTGCAAGTGCTTCTTGATCATCAGCTTTACCACCTCACTGACAACATAGGCTCCCATTCCGTCATTGATCCGGCGCCCGGCCAAAATGATTTCCGGCTGGTAGCCGATCGCCTGAGCCTTGTGTGTAAGGTAGTAGGGGTCGACTCCGATGCAGTGTCCGCCCACCAGACCCGGTCGGAAAGGCAGGAAATTCCACTTGCTGCCGGCCGCCTCCAGCACCTCCAGCGTGTCGATGCCAAGACGATTGAAAATAAGCGCCAGCTCATTGATAAGCGCTATGTTGACATCGCGTTGGGTATTTTCGATGACTTTGGCCGCTTCCGCGACTCTGATGCTGCTCGCCTTGTGGGTTCCGGCCCGGATAATTCGGCGATAGAGTTGGTCAACGATCTCCGCGACTTCCGGCGTGGAACCAGATGTGATTTTCCTTATGGTGGTAAGTCTGTGTTCCTTGTCTCCAGGGTTGATTCGTTCAGGGCTGTATCCAACGAAGAAATCTCGGTTGAATTTGAGTCCCGAAATCTCCTCCATCAGAGGTACGCAAACCTCCTCCGTAGCTCCCGGATAGACAGTCGATTCGAAAACGGCAATATCTCCCTTTTTCAGCAGCTTTCCGAGCATACGGCTGGCACCGATCAGAGGGGATAGATCGGGTTGTTTGTGCCGGTCAATGGGAGTCGGTACGGTGACGATATAGAAGTTGCATGCAGAGAGATCGGCGGGGTCGGCAGTGAACTTCAGCTGAGTCGCAGTCGCCAGTTCATCTGGTTCAACTTCAAGTGAGCTGTCTCTGCCGGACTTGAGTTCGTCGACTCGCGCCTGGTTAATATCCAGGCCGATGGTGGGTATCTGCTTGCCGAATTCCACTGCCAGCGGCAGTCCAACGTATCCCAACCCCAATACGCCGATATTCACTTTTTCAAAATCAAACATTATGAGTCCTTGGTTATAAAGCCTTTAATTATATGTGTATGCAGAGGGATTTTACGGCAATGTCCATGAATTCTTAAACCGGAGCGAAATTGTAACTCAGCCATCCTGGTCCAGGCGACCAGAGCATTTTACAGTCGTACGCCGGCCGATATGTTGCATGGGTATGGGGGGTGTAGAAGTTAAAGACCGATACTGTATACTCACGCAACTTTAACGTCGGTCCCTCCAGCAATCTTAAACGCGGCCGATGAAGAAACGTTGACCGGATGTCGATAGTGCAGGGCTTTTGGAAAAACCGATGGGTAGTAAGCAGGTTGGAGGTTCATGCTGCCTGTTCAAATACTTCCTCTTTTGCCCTTCCGGTCAAGGCCGGAATCCAGTAACTTGTTGATTATTCTGGCCCCGGTTGTTACTGAATGGTTGATGATTTAGCTACAATGAGATTCCGGACAGCGACCGAATAGACCGCTTGATATCCGGAACCGGCAGACAATGATAAGACTCTTTGGTCATTACGTATCCAGATTGTTTCTTCTCCTCGGGGGGCTGGAACTCGCGTTGCTCTATGCCTGTGTTTTCGGTGGCTATGCATTGCGTGCCAATTTTGGAGAATGGCAACCTGAAGTGGTCGATCTCTATCTACACTCCTCTGCTGCACTGTACGCACTACTGACCTCCGCATCGATGCTGGCGATGGGACTCTATCAGCGCGGGCTGCAGGAGCCTGCAGCGCTGTTGGTGAGGCTCGGCATCAGCTTTTTTCTGGCGACGATGGCAATGAGTCTCGTATTTTACTGGTTTCCGGGACTTTTCCTGGGCCGGGGGGTCTTCGGCCTGGCAATGCTGTTATCGCTTGCTGCATTACTCACCCTGCGAATCGTATTTTTCCACATTGCCGGTACCGAATCGCAGAAACACCGTGTCCTGGTGCTCGGATCGGGCATGAACGCCGCCCGTATCGACCATTTGATGGAAAGCGAACCGGAACAGTTGGGCTTTAATGTGGTCAAGTATGTTCGGCTGGAAGATGGCAATAACATCATTGATGACGAAAAACAGATAGAGTTGACTGGTTCACTGCTTGAGCTTGTCACACAACTCGAGATAAACGAAATCGTTATCGCTGTGGATGATAGAAGAAAAGGGCTACCCGTCGACGATATTCTCGATTGTAAAATGTCAGGCATTGTCATTTTCGATCTACTCACTTTTTTTGAAAAAGAGACCTCCCGGGTCAACATCGATCTGCTCCATCCCAGCTGGATCTACTACTCCCCCGGATTTCATGTCGGTGTTGGTGGAAAGAATGGCAAGCGGGCATTGGATATCGCAGTCAGTTTGCTGATGATATTGATTTTATCGCCTGTTTTTTTACTGGTGGTGCTGGCCAGCATCCTCGAATCAGGTGGGCGCGACCCGATTTTTTACAGCCAGGTGCGGGTTGGCGAGGATGGTGAACATTTCAGGGTCCACAAGTTCCGTAGTATGCACAAAGACGCCGAGTCCGACGGCGTAGCACGTTGGGCAAGCAGTAATGATTCCAGGATAACGACACTTGGAGCCTTCCTTCGCAAGACCAGGCTGGACGAATTGCCGCAGCTTTACAATGTGCTCAAGGGGGACATGAGCCTGGTGGGTCCGCGACCTGAACGGCCTGAATTTGTTCTGGATCTGGAAAAAACGATCCCCTACTACCGTGAACGGCACCGGGTTAAACCGGGTCTGACCGGGTGGGCGCAGCTGCGTTATCAGTATGGTTCAACCCTGGAGGATGCGAAACAGAAGCTGCAATATGATCTTTATTATGTCAAAAATATGAACATTTTTCTGGATTTAGTGATTCTCCTCGAAACGGTGGAAGTGGTCTTGATGGGTAAAGGTGCCCGTTGAGCTGGCGAGACTCCTCCTGCACATGCCGAAGGTTTCTGTAGCAACGCCAGCAGTACTCTTACCTGATATACAAGATCGATGGGGTTTTCGACTGGTTCGCACAAGGAGTTGCGATGTCTAATTTTGGATTTCTCGGTTTTGCCATCGCGGCTGCTCTCTATCTGATTTTATCGTTGCTTCTGGCCACCAGCTGGCGCGGTCGACTGCAAGGTGGCCTGATGCTGGCTGCAACTACCGTGGCCACGCTTTGGGCAGCTATTTTTGCAGTGCAGTCGGAGATGAAGGTTGTCCCGGTCGGTGCGATATGGTCGATCGAAGCGCTGAAAAATCTCGCCTGGTGCGCCTTTCTCATCGGTCTACTCTCACAAATGTCGCGCTACAACGGTAACGCCAATAAGGGTTACCGAATCACCGCCCTGTTGGTTTTTCTGGCCAGCATCATGTTGATTATTCCTGACAAGTATGTGCCGGCCTTTGTGTTCTTGGACATGCGCTATGTTGGACAGGTAGTCAGCGCTATTGCCGGTATGATGATGGTGGAGCAGCTCTACCGAAACACACCGTCGGAACAGCGCTGGGGTATCAAATACCTCTGTTTTGGTCTCGGAGGTATGTTCATGTTTGATTTCTACATTTTTTCGGATGCGCTGCTGTTTAAAAGAATCAATTCGGATTTGTGGTACGCAAGGGGTGGGATTTATGCCATAACGGTTCCCTTGCTGGCTATATCGGCTGCACGCAATCCCACCTGGTCGTTCGAAATCTTTGTCTCCCGGCGGGTGGTTTTTCACACGACCACGCTTCTCAGTGCCGGTGTATACATGCTGCTCATGGCATTTGCCGGTTACTACATCAAGGTATACGGCGGCGCCTGGGGAGCGGTGCTGCAGATAACCTTTTTCTTCGCAGCTTGCCTGATCCTGGTCGCGATGCTCTTCTCCGGGCAGATGCGTGCCCGCGCGAAGGTCTTTTTCAATAAGCACTTTTTCAGTTACCGGTACGACTATCGCGAAGAGTGGCTGCGCCTAATCCAGCTGCTTTCCGGTCAGGATACCAACACGCCGCTGTTTGAAAGGGTCATCTGGGCGCTGGGGGAGATTGTTGACAGCTCCGGAGGGTTGTTGTGGCTGTGCTCGGAGAGGCGGGGATGTTTTTTAGCTGCGAATAGAAACCAGGCCATTCCCCAAATCGAGGGAGACCACAGACTCGGCTCCCTGCTCAAGTTTCTGGATGAACGCCAATGGGTGGTGATCGTGAGCGACGTCGAGCAGGATCCGGAGAATTATGAAGGTCTCAAACTCCCCGGCTGGCTTACATCGATGGAGGGGGTATGGCTTATCGTGCCATTGATTCATGATGAACATATTATCGGATTCACCATTCTTACAAGCCCCCGTGCCGATACAAAACTCAATTGGGAAAACCTGGACCTGCTGAAAACGGCAGGGCGTCAGGCGGCGAGTTATCTCGCCCTTTATGAAACCACCCAGGCTCTGGCGGATGTTAAACAGTTTGAGGGATTCAACCGACTCTCCGCTTTCGTGGTTCACGATCTGAAAAATCTCATAGCACAGCTGTCACTGGTTGTCAGAAACGCGGAAAAACATAAAATGAATCCGGAATTTATCGATGATGCTATGATGACCATCGAAAATTCCGTCACTAAAATGAGCCGGCTGATGGCCCATCTCAGAAGTGCGGCTCCGGGAAATAAGCAAACCAGGGTAGAGCTTGTTGAGATCACCAGATCGGCCGTTCGTGCAAAGTCAGGCCAGTTGCCTTCACCCAGCCTGGATATCTCAGAGGAGCAGATCTGGATATATGCTGATGCGGATAGGATGGAGGCCATAATTGGGCACGTCATTCAGAATGCCCAGGACGCCACGCCACCGGATGGCAGCATACAGGTAACACTCTCAGCCTCCTACGAACAGGCGGTGCTGAAAGTGACGGATAACGGTTGCGGCATGGATACCCAGTTCGTACGGGACCGTTTGTTTCGGCCATTTGATTCGACCAAAGGGTTAACCGGTATGGGAATAGGCGCTTATGAAGTCCGTGAGTTCGTTCATGGCATAGGCGGGCAGGTTTCGGTTGAAAGTGCACCGGGGAAGGGAACTGAGTTCAAGATTGTAATACCATTTGCCGATAGCTGATTACGCGAACCCAGTCAAGATTCAAAGGGAGTACCACTATTTTGAGCGAGCAAGTAAAGAGGTTATTGATTGTGGAGGATGACCCGGGACTCCAGAGTCAACTTCGCTGGAGTTTTGAGGATTATGAGGTGGGACTGGCTACGGACAGAGAGTCAGCGATAGCACAACTTCGACGCATGGAGCCGTCGGTGGTTACGTTGGACCTTGGACTTCCTCCAGATCCGGGTGGTGTGTCGGAAGGATTTGCAACACTTGAAGAGATACTCCGACTGACCCCGGACACCAAAGTGATCGTTGTAACAGGACACAATGATTGGAGCAATGCGGTCAGAGCAGTCGGATTAGGTGCTTACGACTTTTATGAGAAGCCTATTGAGCCGGAGCTATTGGCATTGGTCGTGGACCGGGCTGCCAGGCTGCATAGCCTGGAGCAGGAGAATCGCCAGCTGGCAATGGAAAAAAGCATTTCTCCTTTGGACGGCATAGTTGCAGTGAGTCCGGAGATGCTGAAGGTCTGCAGAACCATTGAAAAACTGGCACCAACAGATGTCTCCACCTTGATTCTGGGGGAGAGTGGTACTGGCAAGGAGGTACTGGTTAAAGCGCTGCATGCATTGAGCAGCCGTTCAGAGTCTCGTCTGGTTGCTATCAACTGCGCTGCCATACCCGAAAATCTGTTGGAAAGCGAACTGTTCGGTTATGAAAAAGGGGCTTTTACCGGCGCAACAAAAACGACGCAGGGTAAGATCGAGCATGCTGAGGGTGGTATGCTATTTCTCGACGAAATTGGCGATATGCCACTTCCGCTACAGGCGAAATTATTGCGATTTCTGCAGGAGAGGGTGATCGAGCGCATTGGAGGACGTAAAGAAATTCCGGTGGATGTCCGTGTCGTTTGTGCCACCCATCGGGATCTGTTGGAGATGGTGAAGGAGCAGTCATTTCGTGAGGATCTCTATTATCGTATCAATGAAGCGACGATCCGAATCCCCTCTCTGAAGGAGCGCCAGGGGGATACCGTGGTGTTGGCTCGATGGTTTCTGCAACGTTTTGCACAACAACTGAATCGGCCGATAAAGGGATTTACCCAAAAGGCATTGGAGGCAATAGAACAATACAGTTGGCCAGGTAATGTGAGGGAACTCGAGAACCGGGTAAAGCGTGCGATAATCATGGCAGATGGCTCGTTGTTGAATGAGCAGGATCTGGAAATGGATGCCCTTGAAACGAATAGTCAGCCGTTCAATTTACGCGAAGTGCGTGAGGCTGCTGAATGTCGGGCGGTCTTGAGGGCGCTCAGCTTTTCCGACAACAATGTGTCCCACACTGCAGATATGCTGGGGATTACCCGGCCTACGTTGTACAATCTGATGCGGAAATATAATCTTAGTGCTTAGATTTAAGGGGCACTGACTCGGGACTGTTCGGTCGCTAGGGAATATCATGAATACACTAAGGTCCGTAATCTCCTTGCTGCTGCTTTTCTTTATGTTTGTTGTGCATGCTGCAGACAGCAATGAATACCTTGATGAAGCCAGAGAGTATCTGAAAGCGGGTAAAACCGAGGCTGCAGTAATTCAGCTTAAAAATGCACTGCAGGAGAATCCCACAAATGTCGAGGCCCGCCTTCTGCTCGGAAGAATTTACCTGCGTTTGGGCGATGGTGCATCCGCAGAGAAAGAGATAGAACGTGCCGTACGGCTTAAAGCCAGCAAGGATCTGTGGCAGATTGAATTGGGACAGGCCTATCTGTTACAGAGGAAATTCGATGAGATTCTGAACTCAATAGAACCGGATCCAACACTTTCCGGGACTATACAAGCCGGAGTATTCAATCTGCGCGGACAAGCTTATTTGGCAACCGGTGCACTGGCAGAGGCGCGTGATTCGTTTCAGCAGGCCCTCTCCAGCCATGACAATGATGAAAATGCGCAATTGGGTATGGCCCAGGTGACGATTGCATCCGGCGATCAGGTGGAAGGGGGAAAACTGCTCGACAAATTTCTCGAGGGATATCCCGATAACATTGAAGGAAGAGTACTTCGCGGTGAGCTGTTGAAGCAGCAGAAAAAGCCTGAGCAGGCACTTGCGGACTTCGATCATGTGCTCAAAAAGAATCCCAATAACTTGCGGGCGTTGTTGGGGCGGGCCATAGTGTACCTTGCGCAAGCGAACTACGAATCGGCAGAAAAAGACCTGTTGGTCTTAAACAAGCTTGATTCAAACCATCCGATGGTAATGTACCTCAACGGAGTCGCCGCTTTTCAGCAACAAAGAATGAAAGAGGCTGAAGAATCTATTCGGCAGGTGTTAAATCTCATTCCAAATCATCCCCAGAGTCAATTGATCTATGGAGCAATTCTGTTTGGCAATAATGAATTCGCGCAGGCGGAAGAGTACCTCTCACGGGCAAGTGCGGCGCTTCCCGGGCATCTGCCGGCAATAAAACTGCTGGCCGCGACCAGAATCAAACTGCACCAGAACGAAAAGGCGATCATGGCACTTGAATCGGGATTGGCTGATCACCCCGAGGATGCACAGTTAAAGGCAATGCTGGGAAACATCTATCTGCAGACCGGTCGTTTCGACGAAGGCTCGGAACTGCTTGCGAAAGCAGTTGAGCAGATGCCCGATTTAGCCTCTTTGCGGACCCAGCTTGCATTCGGACTGCTTGCCCGTGGAGAGACAAAAAGCGCGATAGACGAACTGCAATCAGCCGTCGATCTCGGTCAGGATTTGATTCAGGCGGACGTGCTGCTGGTGCTTTCACACCTTAAGAACGGCGAAGTCGAAGAAGCTTTGAAAGCGAGTCAGGAGTTGGAGAAACGTTCACCTGATAACCCGCTCGCATATAACCTGACCGGCTTGGCCTATTTGGCATCGGGCGATGAGGTCAAGGCTCGGGAAAAGTTTCTCAAAGCGCTTGAAGTAGATCCAACTTTCGCAACTGCCCGGATAAATCTGGCGCGCATTGAACTGTCGCACAATCGTCTGGATAAAACAGAAGAACAATTCCGGGCAATATTGGAGATTGCACCGGAAAATATTACCGCGCTTATGGGGATGGCCGGCCTCGAGGAGCACAGAAAAAATCGTAAAGGAATGTATGAATGGTTACGGACAGCCCAGGAACGAAATCCGCAATCGAGCAAACCAGGGGTTCTTTTGGCCCAGGCCTACCTGCGCGATGGAGAGAATCTCAAAGCGTTGAGCGTGGCCAGAGAAACCATATCCAGCTTCCCCAACGACACCGAGGGGTTGCGGGTTCTTGGAATGAGTCAAATCGCTGCCGGTGAGATCAATAGTGCAATACAGAGCTTCAAGCAGCTGGCAGATCTACAATCGACACCACAAAATCTCACCTTGCTGGCGAACGCTTTGAAGCGGGTTGATGATTACAGCCAGGCACGCAGCAGGCTCAAGTTGGCCCTTGAAGCAGATCCCGGTTTTCTTCCTGCTTTGACGGCTTCGGGGGATATAGCTCTGCTGGAAGAAAAGTATGACGAGGCTATAGCAGTTGCAAAAATTCTGCAGAGTAAACATGCTCAACAAAACGTTGGCTATAAATTAGAGGCGATTGCGCTACTCAAGCAGAAAAAGATTGTGGAGGCTATCACTCAATTTGAAAAAGCATATGAAATTCAACCAACCAATGATCTGGCTCTCCAGCTGGCGCGCCTGTTCAAACTGACGGGTGATAAGGAGAAGAGCCTGAATCAATTTAAAGGCTGGCTGCAAAACAATCCGGAAGACGCTGATTTCAGAGCAATTTATGCAAGCCAATTGCAGGAATGGGGCGACCAGGATAAAGCCATAGTCGAATATGAGGCTGTACTCAAGAAGATGCCGGATAATGTTATGGTACTGAACAATCTGGCTTGGCTTTATCAGAAAATCAACAATGACAGGGCTATCGAACTGGGTGAGCGTGCATTCCGGTTGTCACCGGAGAAGCCGGAAATAGTTGATACTTATGGTTGGATACTGGTTAATTTCGGGCAATATGATAAGGGCCTCAACTTCCTTAAAGAAGCGTTTGCAAAAATGCCCGAGAATCCGGAAGTAGCGTTTCATGTCGGTTACGCATTAGTTAAGACGGGTAATAACGACGAAGCCAAAAAGACACTGGCGCGTATTGTCAGGGATCACAGAGACTCACCTTACGCAGCTGAGGCAAAAGAACTGGCAGACACACTAAACTGAGTGGCACCAAACGGGCACTGAGTATCCTTCCAGTTACCGTCCCGGGATTGGATCCATGGCACAATTCAGACCAGCATGACAGGGGTGGGTATAACCCATCCCTCGGATCTGTGTTCAGCCACGACTTTGGTGTAAATCCCCCCGCGGACATTAAAATCTGCTGTGACGCGAAGGAAACGGGGGTTAATGGCAGTTACCAGATCATCCAGGATCCTGTTGGTCACCGCTTCGTGAAAAGCACCTTGATCACGGAATGACCAGATATACATTTTTAGCGACTTCAACTCAACACATAACCTGTCCGCCACGTATTCCACTATGATCTCAGCAAAATCAGGCTGGCCTGTTTTCGGGCACAAACAGGTAAACTCGGGTATTCGGATCCGTATTGTATAGTCGCGTTGCTGCTGTGGATTCTCGAATGTCTCAAGATTTTTAGATGATTGACTGGACATGGTGGATCCACTTTGCGGCAGCTTGGGTATTCTGAATTCCCAATTATACGGAACTTGGCACCAGGCCAGAAGAAAAACCTAACTATCTATAAATGCAATGAATATTAATATCATTAATAAACAATAATATACATAATATTATTAATAATAATTCTACCTATCTTGATCGCTTGTGTCAGCGCCTTTCACTCTGTATCTTAGCGGCCTATGCGCTTAGAGAAGATAAAACTCGCCGGATTCAAGTCATTTGTGGATCCGACCACTGTGCCACTGCCAGGCAACCTGGTGGGAGTGGTGGGCCCCAATGGCTGTGGTAAATCGAATGTAATCGACGCCGTGCGCTGGGTGATGGGCGAAAGCTCGGCAAAAATGCTGCGTGGTGAATCGATGGCCGATGTCATCTTCAATGGATCCTCATCACGCAAACCAGTGGGAACAGCCAATATTGAACTGGTGTTTGACAACACAGACGGCGGAGCGGGTGGCGAATACGCCCAGTACAACCACATTTCGGTAAAAAGAGTGATCTCCCGGGACGGCCAGTCCAGCTACTTCATGAATGGCGTGCGTTGCCGGCGTAGGGATATCACAGGCTTGTTTCTCGGAACGGGTTTGGGGCCAAGAAGTTATTCCATTATAGAACAGGGCATGATCTCCCGTCTGATTGAGGCCCGGCCTGAAGATTTGCGTGCTTTTCTGGAGGAGGCAGCTGGTATCTCGAAGTACAAGGAGCGCCGCAGAGAGACCCAGAACAGAATAGATCATACAAGGGATAATCTAAGTAGATTAAATGACTTAAGAGATGAGATAACCAAACAGCTGGAGCATCTCAAACGACAGGCCGCCACTGCAGAAAGATATAAAGAGTACAAGGCGCAGGAACGCCGTCTGCAGGCGGAGCTGCTTGCACTGCGCTGGCACTCACTGAATCTTGAACTCTCCCAGCGCAATCAGTCGATCAACGTACTGGAAACGGGTCTGGAGGCTGTCATTGCCCAGCAACGCCGTCTGGAAGCAGAGATAGAACTCGAACGTGAGAAGCATGTCGAGGCAAATGAGCAGTTCAATGCTGTTCAGGGGAGGTATTATGCCGTTGGCAGCGATGTGGCGCGGGTCGAACAGGCCATTCAATTCGCGCGAGAGACCAGAGCACAGCTGGAGCATGAGCTGCAACAGACTGAACAGGCCTGGCAGCAGTCCAACGATCACCGACAGCAGGATCAGTCGAGGCTTGCGCAGGTTACCGCAGCGCTGCAGGAGCAGGTACCGCAACTGGAACAACTGAGGGAGAACGAGGAGAGAGCAGCGGAACGCCTGCATGCGTCTGAAACAGCTATGCACTCCTGGCAGGCGGAGTGGGAAACATTCAACCGTAAAGCAGCTGAACCGGCGCAGACCGCTCAGGTTGAACGAACCAGAATCAATCATCAAGAGCAGCAGGAGCAGAATCTGATACGCCGTATTGAGCGATTCGATGAAGAGTTAGGTCGTCTCAATAGTCCCCAACTTGAGGCGGAGATCGTTGAACTTGAACGGAAACATCAGATACAGCAGGAGGTTCTATCTGAACAGGAGAGCCTGCTGGAGGCTGTCTCGAACCGGATAGAGGAACTTAGACTGGAAAACAACCTGCATAGCCAGTCGCTGGATTCAGCACGGGGCAGACTGCAGACAGCCAAAGGTCGTCTGGCCTCACTGGAGGCACTGCAGGAGGCCGCACTCGGGAAGCAGGGTGAAGGCGTAATCGAATGGCTGGATGAACGGGGTGCAGCTGATGCTGAACGTCTGGCTCAGGTGATAGAAGTCGATCCCGGTTGGGAACGGGCAGTGGAGTCAGTGCTTGGGTTTCATCTGCAATCGGTTGGCATCAGCCGGTTGGATGAATTCGCCAGAGGGCTCCACACTCTCGAAACCGGTGTGCTGGCGTTGCATGACACAGCTGTTGCTGCCGATTTAACGCCTTACCCGGTCAATGCGTTGGCAAACAAGGTCAAAGCACCCTGGCCATTACATTCCATCTTGTCTGGTATATTTACTGCTGAAAGTCTGGAAGAGGCACTGGCCCAACGTGGTGGGCTTTCCCGGGGTGAGTCGATTATTACCAGGGAGAATGTCTGGCTGGGTGAAAATTGGTTGCGCCTTAACCGGAGTGAAGAGAGTACATCGGGCGTGCTGGAGAGGGAACAGGAGATCCGGACGCTGACAGATGAGATCCAACAACTGTCAAAAGCAGTAGACGAGAACGCGGCTGCGCTGGAGTCTGGTCGCAGCCAGTTGCGGGAAACAGAGCTGTCACGAGACGGACACCAGACTCATTTCAACGAGTCAAATAGATCCCTCTCCGAGATCCGCTCAGCTCTAAGCGGCAAAAAAGCGAGAGAAGAACACCTTCGTAACCGAAGTGAACATGTCGTTGCCGAACAGACGGAGCTGAGGCAGCAGATTGCCGAGGGAAGAGAGGCACTGAAGGAGTCCCGTGAAAAATTGCATGCTGCACTTGAGGAGATGGAGACACTGGGAGAGCGGCGTGAAATGCTGGTTCAGCAACGAGACAGGCTCGGTGGAGAGCTGAAGGAGATACGGGAGGAGGTATCACTGCAGCGGGCTTCCACCCAGGAGTTGGCGCTGCAGGTCCAATCCATGCGCACTTCAAGAGAGTCCCTGCAGCAGAATCTGGAACGCATGCAGGGACAAATCTCACACCTGCGCCAGCGGCGCGAGGAGTTGATGCTTAATCTGGAAGAGAGACAGGCGCCGCTGTTGGAGCAGAGTGAAATACTGGAGGAACTGTTATCTCGACGGCTGGAGGTTGAGGGTGAACTATCAGCGGCGCGCCATAAGCTGGAGAAGATCGATACCAGGCTGCGCGAACTGGAGCAGAACCGCACCGGTGCGGAACAGAAGGTCCAGGAGCAACGGAATAGAAGGGACCAGGCGATGATGGCGCGCCAGGAGATCAAGGTCAGATGCGGCACTCTGGAAGAGCAGTTGAAAGAAAGCGGTTTTCAACGGGATCAGCTGATTCAAGAGCTTCCAGCTGACGCCGGTGTCGAACAGTGGCAGGAAGAGGTGCTGAGGATGGATGCCAGAATCCGTCGTCTGGGGGCGATCAATCTCGCGGCGATAGAAGAATTTCAAGAGCAATCAGAGCGTAAAATCTATCTCGATTCACAGCATGCGGATATTTCCGAGTCACTGGTGACGCTGGAAAACGCCATCCGCAAGATAGATCGGGAAACCCGTACTCGCTTCAAAGAGACGTTCGATAAGGTCAATACCGGTTTGCAGGAAAAATTTCCGCGCCTGTTCGGAGGTGGTCACGCCTATCTGCAACTTACCGGAGAGGATCTGCTCGATACCGGTGTCACAGTGATGGCGCGACCGCCGGGAAAGAGAAATTCAAGTATTCAGCTGCTGTCGGGTGGGGAAAAAGCTTTAACTGCGGTTGCACTTGTATTTGCTATTTTTGAGCTCAATCCCGCACCATTCTGTATGCTGGATGAGGTGGATGCGCCGCTGGACGATGCCAACGTGGGGCGATTCTGCGATATGGTCAAATCAATGTCGGATCGGGTACAGTTCATATTTATAACCCACAACAAGATAACAATGGAGATTGCCACTCATTTGATGGGTGTTACCATGCACGAACCAGGAGTTTCGCGTCTGGTATCGGTGGATGTAGAGGAAGCAGCCCAGATGGCGGCAATGTGATATGTTCAGTGACAGGTAGTGCAGGATGGACGCTGATATACTTCGACTTGTTCTTTTTCTCGCCGGAGTGGGTCTGATATTGGGGATCTATTTCTGGGATCGTCACAAGAAAATAAATCTCAGGGTAAACGCTATTCACAAAGCAGAGCAACGCCAGCGTGAGAAGTCTCCTCCATCCGGGAAACCGGAGCTGCGCCAGGAGCCGGTTTGGGATAACGAAGACGACGAAGATTCTGTCTCCGTTGCACCTGATGACCTTACCGATAGACTAAAGGAACTGGGAGATATAGTCGAAGAGAAGCGCGCCGAGAAGAAGGTGCTTTTTACCGCAGAGCAGACTGCATTTGAGTTTAGTCAGAGCAACGAAACCGCATCCGTGATTGGCAAGCAGGATAGGCCGGTTCCTCAAAAAATTCTGCAGCTGAACATCATGACCAAAAACAGAGCCATCAGCGGGGATGCACTGATGCGGGCAGCGCGCGATCTGAAGCTTGAACACGGAGAGATGGAGATTTTCCACCGCTACATGGAGAGTGGGAGTCACAAGCCTGTATTCAGTATGGCAAGTCTGGTGGAGCCGGGCACATTCCCACTTGACGCCATGGCTGGATTCACAACTCCGGGGGTGACTCTTTTTGCCCAGTTACCCGGGCCACTCGGGGGTTTGGAGACTTTTGAACAGATGCTTGCCACTGCGCAAAGGCTTGCTGCGCTGCTCGACGCGGAATTGCTTGACCAAACCCGCAGCGTTTTGAGCCGGCAGACCATAGAACACATTAAGGAAGAGATCAACGAGCACAGCCGGCTTGTCCGTATTGCCCGAAGCAGGTAATGGACGCGCCACCCGAAACGATCGAGCGTGCACGCTTCCTGCGCCAACAGATCGATCGGTACAACTACCACTATTATGTTCTTGATGACCCCCTGATACCGGACAGTGATTTCGACCGGTTGTTGCGGGAACTGCAACTGCTGGAAGAGAAATATCCGGGACTGGTTACTTCGGACTCCCCCACACAAAGAGTCGGCGCCGCACCGCTGGCGGCTTTCGGGGAAATCCAGCACAGACTCCCCATGTTGTCTCTCGGCAACGCGCTGGATGATCGGGAACTGGAAGAGTTTGACCGTCGGGTCCGAGAACGTCTGGAGATTGGCGGCCAGGTTGTCTACGCGGCTGAACCGAAACTTGACGGATTGGCGATCAGTCTGCGTTACGAGGCGGGAATACTGGTGCAGGCCGCCACCCGGGGTGACGGAATGCGTGGGGAGGATGTAACACAAAATGTCCGCACCATCACATCGGTTCCTCTGCGTCTGTTGGAGAATGGCTGGCCTGATGTGCTGGAAGTCAGGTGTGAAGTCTATATGCCGACCGCTGGATTTGAGGAGTTCAATAAATCAGCGCTCGAAAAAGGCGAGAAAACTTTAGCCAATCCACGCAATGCCGCAGCCGGCAGCCTGCGCCAGCTCGATCCCAAAATTACTGCGCAGCGGCCCCTCGCCATATTCTGCTACGGCTTCGGTCTGCTTTCAGGCGGTGATCTCGCACCAACCCACAGCGCCGCCATCCGCCTGTTACCCAAATGGGGATTGCCTGTCTCCCCGGAGTTGCAATGCGTCGAAGGTCTCACAGGATGCCGGGACTATTTTCAGCAGTTGGCAAAACGCCGATTTGAGCTTGGATACGAAATAGATGGTATCGTTTTTAAAGTGGACGACATGAGACAACAGCGAAGTCTGGGTTTTGTCGCCCGCCATCCCCGCTGGGCGATCGCAAGAAAATTTCCACCTCAGGAGAAGACGACCCGACTGCTGGCGATCGACGTGCAGGTGGGAAGAACCGGTGCAATTACGCCAGTGGCAAGGCTTGAACCGGTAAATGTAGCTGGTGTTACGGTAACCAATGCCACCCTGCACAATGCCGAAGAGATTCGACGCAAGGATATCAGGGTCGGAGACAGAGTTATCTTACGTCGGGCCGGGGACGTGATTCCTCAGATTGTTCGGGTGGTACACGGAGAAAGCGATAGCCGTGCACCGGCGTTCGAGATGCCTGCTCAATGTCCCGAATGTGGTTCCGACCTGGTACGAGACGGTGACGGTGTGGTTCTGCGCTGCAGCGGTGGATTGTTTTGCCCTGCGCAGCGTAAAGAGGCGATAAAACATTTCGCTTCCCGGCGTGCATTGGATATTGAGGGGCTGGGCGACAAGCTGGTTGATCAGCTCGTGGAAAAAGGCGTTGTTGAATCACCGGCGGACCTGTACAGGAACCTGACTCCGGAGATACTGGCCGGATTGGAACGCATGGGTGAGAAGTCCGCAGCGAATCTTTGCGATGCGTTGGAAACGAGCAAAGATACCACTCTGGCGCGATTCCTTTTCGCTTTGGGTATCCGTGAAGTGGGAGAAACAACAGCACACTCCCTGGCGCAGTACTTTGGCAATCTGAAAGATTTAATGAATGCCAGCATGGAGGATTTACTGGTAGTACCCGACGTTGGCCCTGTCGTCTCCCAACACATTCATACCTTCTTTCGCCAGACGCATAATCTCGAAGTTATAGCGGAGCTGAAATCAGCCGGCGTCAGATGGAAGGATATGGAAGTTCCACGGGCTGATCAACAGCCACTGGCCGGAAAAACGCTGGTACTGACCGGCACTCTGAGCCGGCCGAGAGCGGAGATCAAGGAGCAGCTGCAGCTGCTTGGTGCGAAAGTGAGCGGCAGCGTTTCAGGGAAAACAGATTATGTCATTGCAGGAGCGGATGCTGGCTCGAAACTGGAAAAAGCAAAAAAACTGGGCGTTGTGGTGGTTGATGAAGCGGCGCTCGAAAGTTTAATCCAATCGGGAGTCCTTCCGTGAGTCAGGATATCGAAAAACTTACACCGCCGGTTGTATGGCGTCAATTTTACAGGTTGACGACAATCCCCCGGCCATCCAGGCACGAAAAGCAGGTGCGCGACTTTCTTGTTGCCTTCGGCAGGGATCGGGGACTGGAAACCCGGGTGGATGAAGTTGGCAATGTGATCGTCCGCAAACCTGCGACAGAGGGGAGGGAATCGAGGCCGGGCGTGATACTCCAGGGCCATATGGATATGGTGCCCCAGGCAAACGCCGGCAGCTGCCATGATTTCACCAGAGATCCTATCCTCACCCGGGTGGACGGAGATTGGGTTAAGGCGGAGGGGACAACGCTTGGGGCGGATAACGGCATAGGTGTTGCGGCGATTCTTGCCGTGCTCGGATCGACCGATTTGGTGCATGGTCCGATTGAAGCGCTTTTCACCTGTAACGAAGAGAGCGGAATGGACGGCGCCTTCGGTCTCAAATCAGGACTGCTGCAGGGAAAGATCCTGATTAACACCGATGCGGAGGAGGAGGGTGAGCTCTGCATCGGTTGTGCGGGTGGCGCCAACGTCAACAGCAGGCTCGCCTACCGGGAGGTCTCTATTGAAAAAGATTGGAGCACTTTCCGCATCAGTGTAACCGGGCTGCGCGGCGGCCATTCCGGTGTCGATATTCACCGCGGTCGGGGCAATGCGGTTGCATTATTGTTCAGACTACTTAAGAGTGCGATAACAGAATTAAATCTTAGAATAAAATCGGTGGATGCCGGAAATCTGCGCAACGCGATTCCGCGGGAGGCCTTTTCGCTGGTGGCGGTGGAATCACGCAGCGCCGGGGCTCTCAAGGAATCTTGCGAGCGGTTGCAGTCGGTTTTTACGGCTGAGTTGACGCATGTGGACCCGGATCTCCGGGTCGAGATGACTTCAGTTGAAACCGGCTCAAACGGCTGGATCGACCCTTCCACAGCACTACGCCTGGTGCAAGCGGTCCATGCCTGCCCAAGCGGTGTCTTTCGCATGAGCGACGAAATGCCGGATCTGGTTGAGAGCTCCAATAATCTCGCCATCGTACGGGCGGGAGAGGGAAAGGTTGTGATTCATAACCTGGTACGAAGTTCGCTTGATTCCGCGCGCGATGATCTTTGTGGAAAACTTGCGTCGTTGTTTACCCTTGCAGGTGCCGAAACTGGCTACGATGGTCACTATCCGGGATGGCAGCCGGACCTCTCGTCTTCTATTCTGCAACTGGTGCGTCAGGTTTATCGGGATAGGTTTGGAATCGATGCCAGAACTGGCGCGATACATGCCGGATTGGAGTGCGGCATTCTCGGTGCTACCTATCCTGATATCGAAATGATCTCGTTCGGCCCGACAATCCGCTTTCCGCATTCGCCTGATGAGCGGGTGGAGATCGCCTCGGTTGGGCGTTTTTGGGAACTGTTGGTGGGGGTGCTGGCCAAGGTATAGTAAACTATTCCCAGAATCTGAGGTGACCGAAAATGGATGAAACCAACAAAGAACGCGAAATATTGATGGTCATGCGAAAAGTGCTGGGATCCGTCATCAGGGATATCACGCCCGCTCCGGGAGCACGCCATCCCCTGTCGGATAAGACCATCGAGGATGTGCGCATGTGCCTTGGCCTGATCGCTGCCCGGGAACGGGAACTGGCGGAGATTGCGGGGATCGCTCAGGAGCGTCCATTCTATGCCGACCAGCCGCAGGCAGCTAAAGTGATCCCGATGAACAAGATCGGTAAGAATAAAAAAATGGAGGGGGGTGGCGATTAGCTCCGTCCCCACATACATAAGGGGAACCGAACTTACTTCTATGGGTCGTAATCTGCAATAATCAGCGGTTGACAACGCTGGTAATAACCAGTTGATGCTCGAAGTAGACGGTAAAGGGTTGGTAAATCCAGCGTGTGATGGGTGGGTCACCAACCGCAGGCCGAATTGAATCGGGTTCACCAAACATGCGCCGTACGGTCTCCATACTTTGGCCTCGCTCCGGTCGGGGAACCCCAATGCTATCCCTGGCGGATACCGCATCCATTAACAGCGTGTCGGCAGTCACTTGCGATAAAGAGAGCGGCAGCAGCGCGGCAATAGAAAATAGCAGTGTCAGATACTTCATGGCGGCGAATCCCCTGTCCTGATTTATAGGTTAAAATATACCATTTTATCGGGCAGGAATGTGATTAAATCCCCCTCCTATGTTTAAACCTCTCGAACTCTACATCGGATTGCGCTACACGCGGGCGAAAAGGCGCAATCATTTCATATCTTTTATTTCGTTCACCTCGCTGCTCGGCATCATGCTGGGAGTAGTGGCGTTGATCACTGTGCTGTCGGTTATGAATGGTTTTCAGAAGGAGGTGCGCGAGAGAATTCTTGGAATGACCTCGCACGCAACCATCAGCGCATATAACGAAGATCTGCAAAACTGGCCGGAAGCGATCCAGCTGGCCAGGAATCATGCCAATGTGATCGGGGAAGCGCCTTTTATTGAAGCTCAGACCATGCTGACCCGGGGAGGCAAGGTAAGCGGCGCACTACTGCGAGGCATATTGCCAGACTACGAAAAACAGGTTTCAACGGTCGGAGCACACATGCTCTCTGCGAAACTTGAAGATCTGGAAGCTGGCAGCTTCGGCATAGTTCTGGGTCGCGAGCTGGCCACGCTTCTTGGTGCACAAATGGGTGATAAGGTGACCGTGGTCACTCCCCAGCTGCGTGTTACGCCGGCAGGTTCGATGCCGCGGATCAAAAGTTTTACCGTACGGGGCATCTTTGAAGTGGGGATGGGGGAGTATGACCGGGGCATAGCATTGGTACACCTCGAAGACGCCGCCAAACTGATGAAGATGGGGGAGGGTGTCACCGGTGTTCGTCTCAAGCTTGACGACCTTTTTCTGGCACCCAGGGTATCGCGCGAACTTGCCAATGCTTTGCCCGGTATTTTTCGAGTCAGCGACTGGACATACCAGCATCGAAACTTTTTTAGCGCGCTGCGCACAGAGAAGCGCATGATGTGGTTGATACTGTTTCTGATTGTCGCGGTGGCAGCGTTTAATATTGTTTCCGCTCTGGTGATGGTGGTGACCGATAAACAGAGCGATATCGCGATACTTCGGACGCTGGGTATTTCACCCGCCAGTATCAGCTGGATCTTTATTGTCCAGGGTGCCGTCATTGGCATCACCGGCACCATGGCAGGAGTTGTCGGGGGTGTAGCCCTGGCGTTGAATCTGGAGCGGATCGTGCAGTGGATTGAAGGTTTTTTTGGTGTCAGTTTTCTCGATCCGAATATCTATTATATCAGTGCACTTCCTTCTGAGTTGAACTGGAACGACGTGGGTATTATCGGAGCAAGCGCATTTCTGATAACTCTCGGCGCTACACTCTATCCGGCCTGGCGGGCTTCCCGCACCCAGCCGGCGGAAGCGTTGCGCTATGAGTGAGGTCAGCGTATTGGAGTGCCGTAATCTGGTGCGGACTTTCAGCGAAGGCAGTTTGCGCGTGGAGGTATTGAAGGGCATTGACATGTCCCTGAAACCAGCTGAGCGGGTGGCTGTAATCGGCAGTTCGGGTTCAGGCAAGAGCACCTTGCTTCACTGCCTGTCCGGATTGGATATCGCCACTGCCGGCGAGATTCAAATCGGAGGCAGTTCGCTTACAAAGATGAATGAGAGGCAACGTGGACAGTTGCGCAACCGCACGATGGGATTCGTTTATCAGTTTCATCATCTGCTACCCGAATTCACCGCACTGGAGAACGTCGCTATGCCGCTGCTCATCGGCGGCAGCGACATAGCCTCGGCAAGACGTCAGGCCGGAGATACGCTGGAAAAAGTGGGACTGGGCCACAGACTGGAGCACAAGCCGGGGGAGCTGTCCGGTGGCGAGCGCCAGCGGGCGGCGATCGCCAGGGCATTGGTCAACCGGCCCAGGTGCATGCTGGCAGACGAGCCGACAGGAAATCTGGACCACAAAACCGCAGATCAGGTTTATCAACTTATGTTGGAACTTAACCGTGATGCGGGCACCAGCCTTCTGATGGTCACGCATGACTTGCAGTTGGCGGAGAAGATGGACAGGATTTTACACCTGAAGGATGGTGTCCTCGTGGAAGAGTGATTGTTTACGGGGTTGGAGGAAGTTTTTGGCGAATCCCATTGCGTCGCCGCTGTATATGGCGTACGACATACAGGCGCCAAAGACCACGCATAACACAATATCCGATTACGGCTGCAAGCAGTGCGCAAATCAGGCTGCCAAGATAGAGCGGCTGCCATATTGCCGACATACTGTGGGAAAGGTACTCGAAACTGAGCTCGAACGATTCTGTTCTCGCCGGAGTGCCCAATATCCAGGTGCCGACAAGGTAGGTAAAATAGAAAATCGGAGGCATGGTTATTGGATTGGTAATCCAGACCAGCGCAACCGAAATCGGCAGATTAACCCGGGCGGGGATAGCGGTTGCAGCCGCCATAACCATCTGCATGGGTATGGGTATAAAAGCCCAGAAAAGGCCGACCGCGAAAGCTCCCGCGACCGAGCGGCGGTTCATGTGCCAAAGATTGGGATCGTGCAACAGATCGCCGAATATCCGTAAATGTTTATGATTTCGGATGATCTCATGATCAGGGGTGAATTTTTTAATAAGGTGTTTCGGCACTGATGCTCCAACCAGATCAGTTTTAGAATCAGGTGTTGCGCTATTGAATCACGGACACTAGAGTAAAGCCAATATGGCGTTGAATATTAGGATATAAACGCCTGCGGCACCCAGGGAAGGGTCATGTTTATAAATGTTATCTGCTTTACCGCGGGCATAATCCTGCTCCAGTGGCAGCGCACGCTGCCCAATATATATCTGTTTTGGCTGACACCCCTTCTGTTGTTTGGTTTTCTGCGCTTTCATTGGTTCAGGATGCCGGGCGCGATCATTCTTGGATTTCTGTGGGCTGCATTTGATGCCCATCTGGGTCTTGAATCATCACTTTCGACGGATCTTTATTCACAGGATATCTCTATCACCGGCACGGTCAGCAGCCTGCCGGACCAGAAAGATCGATATGTGTCATTTGAATTTACGGTTGATGAGACAAACTACCGGAACATATCTTATCCAAGCCCTGGCATAGTAAGACTCAACTGGTACACCAACACCCAGGAGATACGCGGCGGGGATCGGTGGCGGTTGAAAGTCCGGCTGAAACCCGCCCACGGTTTCATGAATCCGGCCGGCTTCGATTATGAGGGATGGCTTTTCCACAGAGGAGTCAGGGCCACCGGTTATGTTCGCGATGATTCGCTGAACCGGCTATTAGGGAAGGAAACTTACCGGTTTGGTCTGCAGGGGCTGCGGCAGCATATCCGCTCGGTTATCGAAACTCAGCTGCAAGACGGGAAGGCGACGGCTCTGCTCAAAGCGCTCATTATTGGTGATCGCAGTGGCTTGAGTGCATCCGAGTGGGAACTGTTCAGACTCACCGGCACGAATCATCTGGTAGCTATCTCAGGACTGCATATCGGCATAGTAGGGGGGTTGGCTTTTTATCTTGTCAGCGCGTGCTGGCGGCGTATCCCCTCACTTGCACTGCGTGTTGCCACACCCAAAGCGGCGACCGTGGCAGCAGTGGCAGCTGGAACCGGCTATGCAGCGCTTGCCGGATTTTCCATTCCTACACAGCGGGCGCTCATCATGCTGATGGTAGTGGCCGCAGGGGTCATTCTGCAGTCCGAGTTCAGGTCTTTCCGAAGCCTGGCACTGGCTCTGTTGATTATAATAGCGCTGGATCCCGCAGCTGTTCTCTCTCCCGGTTTCTGGCTCTCTTTCACCGCGGTCGCAGTTATTTTTATTGGGGTGAGCCATCGAACCCGACGACCAAGGACTCTCTTCTCCTGGTGCGGAATCCAATGGTTCATCGGCCTGGGACTGACTCCTGTTCTGCTGATCTGGCAGCAGCAGGTACCGTTGATTGGTCCCCTGGCCAACATGTTGGCGATCCCTCTGTTTTCGCTGCTGATCATTCCGCTTGCGCTGGCAGGAACAATGCTTTCGATGGTTTGGCATCAGGGGGGATATGTGCCGATGATTGCGGCTGACTGGCTGCTCGATATTGCCCGTACCCTGCTGGCTCAGGCAGCGCAATCTCCCCTCCAGTTCAGTGCGCCATCGGCTCTGCCCTGCCACGTTTGGATGGTGGTAGCGTTCGGGATCTTTTTGTTACTGCTGCCGAGAGCTATACCGGGACGCATACCGGGAGTGTTGATGCTATTGCCGCTGATCGTGCATAGTCCAGGTTCGACGCCCCGCTCCGAAGTATTTCGGTTTGCTTTGCTGGATGTCGGGCAGGGTATGGCGGCGGTCGTGCAGACGCAAAGCCGCACGCTGGTGTATGACGCCGGGCCTGCCTACTCGCAGGATTTTAATGCCGGTTCCGATATTCTGGCGCCATTTTTACGGAAGCGGGGAATCACCCGAATTGATCGGCTGATCCTCAGCAATGGAGACAGCGATCATCAGGGTGGGCTGGCTGGATTGATCGGAAAGATACCGATAAACGAAGTGCTTAGCGGAGAGCCGTCCAGAATAGTTGAAACAACCGCCAGAACCTGCACAGCCGGTATGGAATGGTCCTGGGATGGCGTGACATTCAAAATCCTGCACCCCAACCCGGAGAACAACTGGAGAGGAAATAATGCATCCTGTGTACTGCTTGTGGCGAATACCTCTGGTAGACTGCTTATTACAGGAGATATCGAAGCTGAAGTAGAAAAACATCTTGTTGAATGTTGCCGCAATGAGCTGGCGGCTAACCTGGTAACCATGCCCCACCATGGCAGTGCCTCATCGTCCACCGGGCAGTTTGTACAAGCAGTCGGTCCGATATTCGCGCTGGCATCCACCGGCTATCTGAATCGTTACGCTTTTCCCAAAACCCAGGTGGTCTCACGCTGGAAAACGCAGGGTGCCAGGGTGCTCGACACTGCGCTCTCAGGCACCATTGAGTTCGTTTTCGACCCGGAATTCGGCATCATCGGACCCGACAGATACCGCTACCGAGCAAGTCGTTATTGGACTCATTTGCCGGAGATGAATGGTGGATCGCATTAGAGCGCCGGCGTGGAATACAGTATGATAACCCGCGCGAATCGTCGGCGACGTGATTTCCGGCGATATGAAGGAGATAACCAAGGTGTTTGAACTGGTCAAAGCTGGCGGCTGGCTGATGCTGCCGATTATAGCCAGCTCGGTCATCGCTATGGCGATAGTGATCGAGAGGCTGTGGATGTTGCGTCGTGGACGGGTGGTGCCCGGTGACCTGGTGGCACAGGTATGGAAGGCATACCGCCAACGCCAGCTGAGCAATTCCTATATCGCAAACATCAGAGACGGTTCGCCGCTGGGCCGTATCATTGCCGCCGGACTGATCAATCGCAATTATTCACGCGATGTTATGAAGGAGGCAATAGAGGAGATCGGACACCAGGTGGTGCATGAACTTGAGCGATATCTGAATACCCTGGGAACCATCGCATCAATCACCCCACTGTTGGGTCTGCTTGGAACCGTTATCGGTATGATCAAAGTGTTCTCAGCGATCACAGTTGCCGGCGTCGGAAATCCCACGGTATTGGCCGGAGGAATCTCAGAAGCTTTGATAACGACAGCTGCAGGACTCAGTGTTGCCATTCCCAGTCTGATGTTTCATCGTTATCTGAGTGGCCGGGTTCGTTTGCTGGTGGTGAAAATGGAAGAGGAAGCGCTGAAAATTATCGAAGTGATGCAGGGTGAGCGCGCAGATGACGCAAATCAATCGGAGTAGTTTCCGGTGAATCTGCAACCGGAAAAAAAGAACGATATAGAACTCAATCTCACGCCGTTGATCGACGTGGTTTTCCTCCTTTTGATATTTTTTATGGTCTCAACCACATTTGACAAGGAGTCCCGTATAAAAGTTGATTTGCCCGAGGCGGTAACCAAGGATGAGCAGATTGACAAAGAAAAAAAAGTGGTCGATATCATCGTCGATGCGAAGGGGAACTACTATGTCAATCAGCAGGAAGTCTTGAATAAGGAACCGGAAACGCTTAAGCAGGCGATTATGAAGGCAGCAGGGGAGAGGCGCGATCTACCGGTAATCATTACCGCCGATGCGAACACCACCCACCAGTCGGTGGTTATCGTAATGGATGTTGCCAGCCAGATTGGGTTGACACACATGACATTCTCGGCAAAGAAGCCGGTCGAAGAGGATTGACCGGACAGGTTGTATGAAATCGATCGAGGCTTACTGGGGATCGAGAAATCTCGTGGCGATTATATTGACACCAATTTCCTGGTGTTTCTGCCTGGCAGTGTGGTTGAGGCGTCTGTTGTATAAATCCGGTATATTTTCTGTTTACCGCGCCCCGGTGCCGGTACTTGTTGTGGGCAATATCACAGTGGGTGGCGCTGGTAAGACACCACTCGTTGTCTGGCTGGTTGAATTGTTAATGAACCTCGGCTACCGGCCGGGAATAGTTTCGCGCGGCTACCGGGGGAAATCGACGACCTGGCCCCGCTCGGTGGAATGGAACAGTGATCCACTCCAGGTTGGTGATGAACCTGTGTTGCTCGCGCGCCGCACACGCTGTCCGGTCTGTGTCGGGCCTGATCGTTCTGCTGCGGTAAAATTGCTGGTTGAGGAAGCTGGTTGCAACGTCATTGTTTCTGACGATGGATTGCAGCACTATGCACTGGCGCGGGACCTGGAAATTGCGGTGGTCGATGGTGAGAGAGGGCTGGGAAACGGCTTGTGCCTACCTGCAGGTCCATTACGTGAAAGGGCTTCCCGATTAGACAGGGTTGATCTGATCATCAACAACGGAGCCAGTCACGATGGTAAGCATGAGATGACCCTTTCGGTAGTGGCAGCGGTAAATCTGGAAGATCCCGGTTTAAATAGGGCGCTGGAGGACTTTATTGGCGGACCGGTTCATGCTGTTGCGGGAATCGGAAATCCTGCGCGTTTTTTCGAAACTTTGCGCCGCGCGGGACTGGACGTAATCGAGCATCCGTTTCCGGACCATCACGCATTTCGCTTCACTGATATCTCGTTCAAAGATGAATTTCCGGTACTCATGACCGAGAAGGATGCCGTAAAATGTTCTCGTTTTGCAAAAGTCAGCCATTGGTATCTGAAGGTTGACGCCGACCTTTCCCCGGGTTTTACAAATCAGTTGACCCAGTTACTGAGAGATATCGTAAATGGATAGAAAACTGCTCGATATTCTTGTTTGCCCTGTCTGCAAGGGAAAACTGGCCTATCAAAAAAAAGCAAGCGAATTGATCTGCCCCGTGGATCGTTTGGCTTATCCGATCAGAGAGGGAATTCCGGTGATGCTGGAAGATGAGGCGCGCCAGATACCGGCAGACGAGGAGATAAAACGCTGAATTTTCGATGGAGGATGGCAAGGAGACAATGAGTTTCAAGGTTGTCATTCCGGCTCGTTACGCATCTACCCGGTTACCAGGAAAACCACTGCTTAAGATTGCAGGCAAGCCGATGATACAGCACGTTTATGAGCGTGCCCTGAGCAGCGGTGCGGATCAGATTATTATTGCCACCGATGACCATCGCATCGCTGAAACGGCTGGATCTTTCTCTGCAGAAATCTGCATAACGGCCAAGCATCACAGCAGCGGTACAGAGCGTATTGCGGAAGTTGTCCGGAAGTATGCCTGGAATGGAGATACTATCGTAGTCAATCTGCAGGGTGATGAGCCAGGTATGCCTGGTCAGTTGTTGGACCAGGTAGCACAGGACCTGGAGGAACATTCTGCTGCCAGTGTTGCGACGCTGGCAGCGCGTATCGATAACCGGGAACACCTTTTCGATCCTCATATAGTTAAAGTGGTGACCGATGCTGCCGGATATGCGCTCTATTTCAGCCGGGCACCCGTTCCCTGGCACCGGGATGAATTTATGCAAGGGAAGAGTGACCTGCCAGGGGATACAAGGTTTCTTCGGCATATCGGACTCTACGCTTACCGGGCCGGATTTCTGGACCGATATGTTGACTGGCCTCAGTCACAACTGGAGCGCGCTGAGTCACTGGAACAGTTACGGGTTCTGTGGCACGGGCATAGAATCCATGTCAGTGAAGCACTGAAGGAGCCTGGTCATGGTGTCGATACAAGGGATGACATTCTCCGTGCCGAGCAGCAGTTCAGGGATAAAATGGATGATTAAATCACTTCAAGAACAACTTATAAGTAGCGGACTTATAGATAAAAAGAAAGCAAATAAGATTTATTCAGAGCAACGGAAAGCCAATCGAAAAAACCATGGTCCGGCAGCATTTGAAAAAAATGCAGGAGAAAATCTCAGCAAAGCGTCGAGAGCGGATGCTGAGCGGGACAGAGAACTTAACCGGCAACTTCAGATGCGGAGCGAGCAGAAGGCTGTCGCCGCACAGATCAGGCAGATTGTGCAGGCCAACCGACTTCCGAAAGAGGAGGGTGGTGATACCACATTTAACTTCGCAGTGCGTGGAAAGGTAAAAAAAATTTATACCGACAGGGATACAAGAGAACGAATTTGCACTGGTAATCTGGCAATCGTGGAAGTGGACGGGAAGTACGAACTGATACCCTCAAATCTGGTAGAAAAATTGAGGGCACGCAATGAAAACTGCATCGTGTTCTTTAACAATCCGGAAACAGATGCTGAGCCGGCAGAAGATGGCTACTCCGACTACAAGATTCCCGATAATTTAATATGGTAGTTATTCGTGGAAATTCGATACAGTGCCTGATTGCAAGCTAGGTGTTGGTGTTATAAAGCCGGATTAGCCCATATCAGTCTCAGGTAGTTAACTTTAAATATTGCAGAAAACTTCATGATTAAAATCCGAGTTCTCTTTGTTTGTATGGGTAATATCTGCAGATCGCCAACAGCCCAGGGTATCTTCGAGACATTAGTCGAAAGAGAAGGGTTTGGTCATCTGATCGAAGTGGACTCTGCCGGAACTCATGCCTATCACGTGGGGAATCCACCGGACAGTCGGGCACAGGATATCGCTCGTCGAAGGGGATTTGACTTGAGTTCACAGCGGGCACGCAAGGCTCAAAGCGAGGATTTTAAAAATTTCGACTATCTCGTCGCGATGGATCAGGATAACTTTCATGGCCTTATGTCGATATGCCCAGTGGGAATGGAGGATAAAATTCATTTGCTGATGGACTATGCGCCTGCTTTCAGAACCCGCGAAGTGCCTGATCCTTACTACGGCGGAGATGCCGGTTTCGAGAGAGTATTCGATATGGTGGAAGCAGCGGCATCCGGACTGCTCGATGAACTGAAACGACGTCATGTCATAATTTGACTTTAATTTATTAATCAATAAGATAAGATTGTATTTTCTTAATCTTTCTCACTGACCTCACCAACAGAGCTGGGTTGTCAAAAACAACTAAAAGGTGATTTAAGCAGCCGAGTAAACTGTCGCTATACAGTAAGGATAATCCTCCGGAATCAATGGAATAACGTTCAGCCATGCAGACATTCGAATAAGTTTCTGGCTCAAGTGCGGTGGACAAGCCTCTGTTTGAGCCTTGACAGCATATATATATTGACACCAGAAACTTTGCTGGTATGGTCTGCGCCAACAAAAACCGGCGCCGGAATTCAGCGCGGTTTCGTCACAGTACCAACTAATCAATAGTTGGGATTACCAGGATAGATAAATGACAGACCTTTCCCGTTATAGAAATATCGGTATCTTCGCCCATGTGGACGCAGGTAAGACAACCACAACAGAACGGATATTAAAGCTCACCGGCAAGATTCATAAAACTGGTGAGGTGCATGACGGAGAGGCGACAACCGACTTCATGGAGCAGGAACAGGAGCGTGGAATCACTATCCAGTCTGCAGCCACCTCCTGTGAATGGAACGGTCATCGACTGAATATCATTGATACTCCCGGACACGTCGACTTTACTATCGAAGTGTATCGTTCCCTGAAAGTACTGGATGGCGGTATCGGTGTGTTCTGTGGCTCGGGTGGCGTTGAACCTCAGTCTGAAACGAACTGGCGTTACGCCAACGAGTCCGAGGTTGCCCGGGTTATCCTTGTCAATAAGCTTGATCGCCTCGGTGCTGATTATTATCGGGTGATTGACCAGATTAAGAATGTGCTGGCCGCGACACCGCTGGTTATGGTATTGCCGATCGGGGTCGAAGATGATTTTAAAGGCGTGGTTGACCTGCTGACCCGTAAAGCCTGGGTTTGGGACGATACCGGACTTCCGGAAAACTATGAAATCAGGGATGTGCCGGAAGATATGCTGGAGCTGACCGAAGAGTGGCGGGAAAAGTTGATAGAGACTGCTCTGGAGCAGGACGACGACGCGATGGAGGCCTATCTGGAGGGGGAGACTCCCTCACTGGAGACGCTGCATGCTTGTATTCGAAAGGGTACTATTGCCCTGGACTTTTTTCCGACATATTGCGGGTCTGCTTTTAAAAACAAGGGTATACAGCTCATTCTCAATGCGGTGGTTGACTTTCTGCCCAATCCGATGGAAGTTCAGCCCCAGCCTGAAGTCGATATCGAAGGCAACGAGACGGGCAAATTTGCCGTGGTGGATGCCGAGCTCCCCCTGCGTGCGCTGGCATTCAAAATCATGGATGACCGTTTCGGTGCTCTGACCTTTACCCGAATCTACTCAGGTCGGATAGAGAAGGGAATGACCGTACTTAATACTTTTACCGGTAAAACGGAACGCATCGGCCGCATCGTTGAGATGCACGCCAACTCCCGTTCGGAGCTCTCTGCTGCCCAGGCCGGTGACATCATTGCCCTGGTTGGGCTAAAAAATACCCAGACAGGTCACACTCTTTGCGATCCCAAGAATCCAGCCACGCTTGAACCGATGGTATTCCCGGATCCGGTTATCTCAATCGCTATTGCACCGAAAGATAAAGGCGGGTCGGAAAAGATGGGAATAGCGCTGAACAAGATGGTTCAGGAAGATCCATCCTTCCGTGTTGAGACCGATGTAGAGAGTGGTGAAACCATCATTAAAGGAATGGGTGAACTTCATCTGGACATCAAAGTCGACATTCTCAAACGCACCCACGGTGTCGAAGTCAATGTCGGCAAACCGCAGGTTGCTTATCGGGAAACCATCACCGGTCGCGTCGAGGATAGTTACACTCACAAGAAACAGACCGGTGGTTCCGGTCAGTTCGCAAAGATCGACTACATTGTTGAGCCTGGAGAGACCGGAAGCGGTTACACGTTTGAATCTGTTGTCACGGGCGGTAATGTGCCGCGCGAATTCTGGCCTGCAGTGGAGAAAGGATTCAAGCTCTGCATGGCAGAGGGTGTGCTGGCAGGTTTTCCTGTTCTCGACGTCAAAGTGACGCTGGTAGATGGCAGTTACCATCCAGTGGATTCATCCGCGGTGGCGTATGAAATAGCGGCAAAGGCGGCTTACCGCCAATCGATACCCAAAGCCGCTCCGCAGCTTATGGAACCGATTATGAAAATCGACGTGTACACTCCCGAAGACCATGTTGGTGATGTGATCGGTGATCTCAACCGACGCCGGGGTATGATCAAATCCCAGGAGACCGGCCCCACCAATGTGCGTGTCAAAGCCGACGCACCTTTGAGCGAGATGTTTGGTTATATCGGCGACCTTCGTACCATGACGTCGGGTCGCGGTCAGTTCTCTATGGAGTTTTCTCACTACATGCCGTGCCCAAAGAATGTGGCTGAAGCGGTAATAAAGGAGGTCCAGGCGCGTAAGGCAAGCTGATCTGGAGCAATTTTCTGGCCTGAAGTGTTTGAAACAGGCTTCATTTTTGCGACATGATAGACCTGTCGGAGGGGCTGGAGCAAAGCTACTCGGATATAGCAAACTCAAGTGACCGCCTGGCAGGGCGGTCATTACAAATTAATGGCGCCACGCGCAGGTAGAGAGGAGAGGAGATATGCTTGCAGAGCATCATGATATCGACCACGAATTCCCGGAGTACCACGCGAAGCTGGAAGTGCTTGTCGCGGCAGACCCGGAGTTTGCCAAACAAGTGGCAAGGCACGATAAACTTGACAATCAGATTCGTGAACTGGAAGAACTTGGTCAGCCGATCTCTGATGAAAACATCGAGGCCATGAAATTCGAGCGGGCAGGGCTCAAGGACATTATTTACGCCAGGCTGCGTCAGGCTCAAACGGCTTAAATCTGTCCGTTGACCTTATCCCGCGCAGATGATTGTACTGCGGGCGGGGCAGCGGTACTCGCCGATAGTTACCAATTCAGGAGTATCATCTCTATCAAATGCTCACATGGACAGTAAGGTGAGCTGGTTTTTTATACACTCTTTTTGTTCCGGTTCAAGGAAGTCCGCAGACCATACATTCCTTCTCGAACATCCAAATGAAACCCGGCTCTGAGAAAAGCTTTGGTTATGTTTTTGCCGTAATTTTTTTCATCTTAGGGCTTTATCCTGCCATTTATGGTGAACCTGTAAAGTTCTGGTGCCTGATAATTTCCGTTCTGCTTGCAGCCATAGCACTGCTGAGACCGGGCATTCTACGTAAACCAAATTATTGGTGGTTCAGATTCGGTATACTTCTAGGTGGAATTATTGCCCCGGTTGTAATGGGGGCTGTTTATCTTATGGCAATTCTACCAACAGGATTAATCATGCGGAGCTTGGGAAAAGATCCGCTTAAAAGCAAGCAGGACAAATCGGTTGCATCATACTGGATCAAGCGTGACACGCCGCTCCAGCCGATGAAAAATCAATTTTAATCAGATATATGCCTGCCTGGATATTATGTTATCGCTTATCTCGGAACTCTGGTCTTTTCTGAAAGTTCACAAGAAGTTCTGGCTTCTACCCATTTTACTGGTGCTCGGATTGTTCGGTGCTCTAATAGTGTTTTCTCAGGGTTCGGCTGTTGCTCCATTCATCTATACGCTGTTCTGATAATGAGGATTCTCGGGATTTCCGGTTTCTACCACGATAGTGCAGCTGCACTGGTGATTGACGGAAAGATAAAGGCAGCGGCACAGGAAGAACGCTTTACCCGCAAAAAGCACGATTCCGGATTTCCGGATAATGCCATTGACTACGTTCTGGCAGAAGCCGGAATATCAATGGCCGAGGTGGATTTTGTCGTTTTTTATGACAAGCCGCTGCTTAAGTTTGACAGATTGCTTGAAACCTATATCTCAATGGCACCAAAGGGATTTCACTCGTTCCGTTTGGCCATGCCTGTTTGGTTGAGGGAAAAACTGTTTCTGAAGGATCTGCTGCTGAAAAAAATCAGGCAGCGCAACAATCGGTTCAGGCCTGCCCAACTTATGTTCTCTGAGCATCACTTCAGCCATGCAGCAAGCGCTTTTTACCCTTCTCCTTTTGAAGAGGCTATTGTGTTGACATTGGATGGTGTAGGTGAATGGGCAACATCCACGGTAGCTGTCGGTAGGGGCTCCAGCCTGGAGATTGTGCGCGAACTTCATTTCCCGCACTCACTTGGACTACTCTATTCTGCTTTCACCTACTACCTCGGTTTCAAGGTCAATAGCGGGGAATATAAGGTGATGGGGTTGGCTCCTTATGGTGAACCAGTATATCAAGAGCTAATTTTTGAGAAGATCGTTGACTTGAAAAATGACGGCTCATTTCGTCTTGACCAGTCATATTTCAACTACTTGACCGGGCTGACGATGACCAATCAGAAGTTTTCTGATCTGTTTGGTGAACCGGTCAGGAAGCCTGAAACCGAAGCGTTGACTCAGTTTCACATGAACATGGCCGCATCGATTCAGGCAGTTACGGAAAAAATTGTTTTGACGATAACCAGAAGCCTTGAGCACGAATTCCGTATGGACAATTTGTGCATGGCCGGTGGTGTCGCACTTAATTGTGTTGCCAACGGAAAAATTCTGAGGGATAGCGGATTCAAGAATATATGGATTCAACCGGCGGCTGGTGATGCTGGCGGCGCTCTGGGGGCCGCGTTTGCTTTATGGCATCATGAGCTTGGCAACCCGAGAGAACCTGACCGGAACGACGCAATGCAGGGCTCCTATCTTGGCCCTGAGTTTTCCGACGAACAGATCGAACAAACCCTGGTAGAAATGGGGGCTGTATTTACCAAACGCTCCCGCGAAGAGTTAATAAAGCAGACAGCACTCGCGTTGACGGAAAGCAGGTCGGTGGGTTGGTTCCAGGGGAGAATGGAGTTCGGCCCCAGAGCTCTCGGCACTCGCTCGATCCTTGCTGACCCGCGCTCCGAAACCGTTCAAAAAGAACTCAACCTGAGAATCAAGTATCGTGAGAGTTTTAGACCATTTGCACCATCGGTACTTAGCGAAGATCTGTCTGACTGGTTTGAGATCGATTGTGACAGTCCGTACATGTTACTCGTCGCGGATGTGAAAAAGTCACTCCGTCGGGAATTGACAGATCAGGAAAATGCCTTGTTCGGGCTTGATAAGTTAGATATCAAACGATCTGATATTCCAGCGGTTACTCATGTGGATTATTCTGCGCGCATTCAGACTGTGCATATAGAAACCAATCCAAAATACCATGCTCTCATATCCGAATTTAAAAGGCTTACCGGGTGCCCGGTTTTGGTAAATACTTCATTTAATGTAAGAGGAGAACCCATTGTCTGTACACCAGCAGATGCCTTCAAATGTTTTATGGCAACCGACCTGGAAGTATTGGCGATGGGTTCTTATATGCTTGAAAAACCGCAACAACGCACGGTATGGAATGTAAAACGCGAGACTTACAAAGATCTGTACAAATTTGACTGAGCTATAATTGCACTGATTTTAATTCTTTATACCAAACGGTCAGGCAACAGAATGGTAGTGGCCAAATGGATGATCCTCTTCACCTTGCAGTCGATTTAATGCAGGTGCAGGGGATAAAGCACCGCTTAAAATCTGGCTGATCCCAAACTCCAGTGCGGCTTCGGGGGTACTGAACACCTGAGTGAAATCCACATCATCCAGGTTGGGAAGGGTGATACTGAGATGCCACCCTATTTCGAACAGGCTTTCGTCGCCATCACCTGTATTGAAAACGTCGTGTTTACTCACATAACTGGTTACGACCCCCCAGTCCTCACCTTCGAATACCTGATTGATGATAACTACAGGTGTATCGAACTTCTCCAGGCTGGAGTTGATCATTGCATTCTCCGAAAAATCAAACGGTCGTCTTTTTATGATAATCTACCTGTCGTACATGACAATCATATGACGGTAAAAATGAGATTCTGAAAACAGATGCTACTATGAGCAGGGATTATTTATCAATAATTTTATTATGGATATAGTTTAAACTATAAGTAACTGAATACAAAGGAATACTGGTTTTCAGCACCATCTATATTGCCTTTCGTTGACGGTAAACAGTTGACAAAGATCATTCCAATTCCACAAAAGTGGTTGTTGAGAAAAGATCGACTCCTCGAACGCACCAGCGAACTGTCTAAGAATCAACAGCATCTGCGGAATGTCATAGGAAAAGACACTGAAATTTGGCTCATCAAGCCGGAGATAACCCACCAGATTGCTGCGGGGTTCCCCAGTTAGAGAAAATAGGCTGCAAGTCGGCGAAGAGATCGAAGCAAGTCAACTATAGCCAATCGCGCTTATTATTTAACATAATATATATTATGCGCAATAATATATTCGTAATGAATTGGTTTTTCATTTTTTCAGTAGTGCTTCCACTCAGGGATACTTAGATCTATACAAAGCTGGCTGGTTAATCGCAGATGATAATTACAAAAGTCTATTTTATTCAATTTATTACAGGTCTTACATAAACTTATTTATTCTGCCTCTAAGTTTGCACCAGCACTTGCCAGGCGGTATCTGAACTGTATCCTGAGAGATCATGCCGAGAGGGCTGCAAGCATTGTTTTGGCGTCGCTGACCTCGAACTTCTTCGGAGCTTCAACATTGAGTTTTGTTACATTTCCGTCTTCGATAACCATGGCGTACCGTTGGGACCGGATACCGCCAAGATGAGGCATTTCCACCGCCAGACCCAAAGCCTTGGAAAAATCAGCACAAATATCGGCCAGCAGCGTAATTGCCTCAGCGTTCTGCTGTTCACCCCAGGCTCTCATTACAAAAACATCGTTTACAGAGACGCATGCAAGCATATCAACGCCCTGCGCTTTGAAATCATCTGCCAGCACCACATAACCCGGCAGATGGCTGGCGGAACAGGTCGGAGTAAAAGCTCCTGGCAAGCCAAATAAAACTACTTTCTTGCCGGCAAACAGCTTGTCGGCACCTATCGTCTCCTGATCTTTGGGGTTGACTACGGTGATATCGACAGAGGGAATTTTGTCTCCCACTTCAATCATGATGAACTCTCCTGAAGTGACACCTCGATAAATTAACGAACACGGCAATATCCCTGTACTGCCGTGCTGTTAATCTTTAACTCTTCAAATGCTCAGGAGACAGTACAAGTCATATCCTGACCGCAACAGAGTGGAGATTTGATTTTTCCATGTCCATTCGGGCATTCGGAAATCTGCACTTCAGCCCCATTCTCCAGTTTCAGGGTGCCGTTCTCCAACGGTGCGTCGCACTTGCCGCAGGTTGCATTGACACTCATTCCACACACTTTGCACTCGTAAGTTGCCATGTTTTCAGTCCTTTAATCAGGTTTGATGAGTTTTACCCGGTCCCAAATATAACAATCATCCAATTGGGAGTACAGATTACTCATAAGCTCCCAAGGATTGCAATCGCAGTGAATAATCGAATTTCCAACCGATCCAGCATTTTCTGTTTGGACCAAAGTCAGCAACAGAGCAATATCAACTTGGCAGTTGAAATCACTATCCTTCATCAATGCTAATGGTACGGCACCATCCCATTAGCAGTGATCTTTCATATACTTGGCGCATTGCTCTCTGCTCAGCGATTGGGTCGTACTACATCGCTCCAAGGCGATTGATGTGAACGATATCTCTTGCTGCGATATGGCCCTGAAAAAGCAATTAGTTGACATTGCCTACAAATTTCCTTTTCAATAGTTTTCAGCTGGGAATAGACAATAATAAATTTCTGTACATAATCCCGGCTGCCCTGAAGAGTATTAAAGCTGGCATAAGACCAGGTTCCATTGAAACTAATTACAAAAGGGGCTTTAAATGGAGGCATCATTGATAGTGGAGACAGCTCCGCAGGCGGAGCTGATCCATGAGCATATCGTTGAAATCGTAAGTGACTCAGGCGAAGGCGCACAGAAGGCTGGGCAGACATTTGGCTCGGTCAGCGCCAGAATGGGCAACGGCGTCTGGACAGTTGAAATCATCCCGGCAGAGATCAAACCCCCCGCCCGCTCTCCTGCAGGAGCCAGCGGTATCCGTATCAGGATCGGCTCCAAACAAGTCACCAACATGGGTGACCAGGCCGATCTGGTTGTGGCCTTCAATGAACAGGTTCTCTATTCGCGGATAGCCAACGGCGCCTATAAATCCGGCACCGTTTTACTCATTGACAACAAGTGGCGGAGCGACCCCGTGACCGAGATTCAGGCCCAGTATGAGCGGGCGCTGGCCGAGTTCAGGGAAAACGGGTTGATCGTCCATGAACTGCCGCTGGAGGAGGCGTGTCGCGAGATCACCCCCAATCCCTTAGTGGGTAAGAACATGTTCGTTCTCGGTATGCTTTGCCAGATCTATTCCAGAGATCTGGAGATCGCGCGCAACGAGATAGCGACCATCTTCAAGCGCAAGAGCGACAAGGTGATCGAGATAAATCACCTTTTGCTGCAGGCAGGTTATGAGTTCGCCAGGAACAATCTCGATTTTCAATTTCAGATTCCGCCCCAGTCGGATCTCGAAGGCAAGCGGTTCATCGTCACCAACGGCAACACGGCGCTCGGACTGGGTGTCATGGCCTCTGGCATGGAGCTGGTATCCATGTATCCGATCACACCGGCAACATCGGCCTCGCATTATCTTGCCGATGTTTTTCATGAAGTTGGCGGATTCGTACACCAAGCCGAGGATGAGATATCCGCCATCGCCTTCGCCATCGGCTCATCGTATGCGGGCAAGACAGCCTGTACAATTACTTCAGGACCGGGGCTTGCATTGAAAACCGAATTGTTGGCATTGGCGGTGATGGGTGAGATACCGCTGGTATTGGCGATCGTACAACGCGGTGGTCCCTCCACCGGCCTGCCGACCAAAGTCGAGCAGGGAGACTTGCTGGCAGCGCTATTTGGTGAACCCGGAGATGCGCCCAAGGTCGTGGTGGCCCCGGCGACAATTGAAGAGTGTCTGCATTTCGTCATAATGTGCAGACGGTTGGCCGAGACATTCCGCACCCCTGTCGTACTGCTGACCGATACCAATCTGGCGACCGGACAGCAACCCTATCCCCGCCCCGAGCCGACCACCGAGTGGCTGGCTCCTCCTATCGATCAGACAGAGTGGGATCCAGATGTGCCTCCCTACAACTGGGACCCGGAAACCGGTCTCTCGCCCCGCCCTATCCCGGGCATGGTCGGTGGTCACTATGTGCTGACCGGCTTGGCGCACACCAACGCCAGTAAAGTAGCTTACGACTCCAATTCCAATCAAACCGGTTGTGACATGCGCAGTCGAAAACTGGCGGCGTTGGCCGGTACGCTCAAACCGCCAAAGGTACACGGCGACACAGAAGGTGATCTGCTGATTGTGGGTTGGGGCTCGACACTGGGCGCCATAGAAGAGGCGGTGGACCGCGCCAGAGCAGCGGGTCACAAAGTCTCCTCACTGCATCTGCGCTTTCTTTCCCCGCTCGAGCCGGGACTGAAACAGATATTCAGTCGCTACCGCAAGGTGATGACGATCGAGATCAACTACAGTGATGATCTGTCGGCTCCTCTGATTACACCGGAAAACCGGCGCCATGCTCAACTCGCCTTGCTTTTGCGGGCACAAACTTTGTTGGATGTGGACTGCTGGTCGGTAGTGCTTGGCGCCCCCCTGCAGCCGGGGATGATTTATCAAATACTGTTGCAAAAGCTGGCTTCTTTGGAGGAAGCAGATGTTCGGAACTAAAGCTGACTGGTCTTTGGATGTATTTGAACGTTATTTCACTATTGGTGACTACGCTGGAGGAGAGGCACGCTGGTGTCCCGGCTGTGGTGACCATGGCATTCTGACTGCGGTTCAAAAACTGCTGCGCGACGAGCAGATGAAACCGGAGATGACCGTATGCGTGTCCGGCATCGGCTGTTCCAGCCGCATGCCTCACTACATGGGCACCTACGGCTTTCACGGACTGCACGGCCGTGCTCTGCCGCTGGCCTGTGGCATCAAGAGCCGGCGTCCCGAACTGGATGTCTGGGTCTCCACTGGCGATGGCGACTGCTTCTCCATCGGCACAGCGCACTGGATCCATGCCATACGCTACAACATGGATATGACACTGCTGGTGTTCGATAATGGGGTGTATGGCCTGACCAAGAAACAGACTTCGCCGACCAGTCCACTGGGATTCAAGACCAATACCCATCCCGGCGGAGCCATTCTGCCTCCGTTGAATCCACTGACGGTTACACTGGGAGTCACCAACGTATCATTCGTTGCACAGGTCGTGGATTGGAGCCCGCCTCTGCTGTACGAGGTCATAAAAGCAGCCCATCGGCATAAAGGCACCGGCTTTGTACGCATCATCCAACGTTGTCCGGTGTACGCCGATCAAATTTCGAAGTCGTTGCAGAACGACCCGGGAAGAATCGTTCTGCTGCAGCATGAGAACGGGATACCGATCGACCCTTCGGTGAAGCGTCAGTTTGCCAACCTGATCGAGCACGATCCGTCCAATCTTTCGGCAGCCAGGGATTTGGCCCAGGATGTGTCGCGGATACCGGTGGGATTGCTGTACCACAACCCGGATGCACCACGTTACGAGACACTCACCAGTCGCGGTGTGGAGTTCACGGCTAAAAAACGACTGGCCGGCCTCAATGCCGCACTGGACCGGTTCACCATTTAAAAATAAGCCTGACTGGAACAGGCAGATTAGGAGCGGGTGCCAACCCGTTACCAAGACTTGGGGGGAGCTTCTGTAAATGACGACTACACTGTCAGTGCGCGAAGACGAGGACGAGATCGAGCTTCCGGACGCCAATCCCGAAGGTCTGCCAAAATTAACGGTTGCGGTCAAGGATGCCAAGGCAACCCGGGAGATGATGTTCACCTTGCGCCATTTTCATCTGGGCGATCCGGCGGCCGGTGAACGTCTCGTCGAATTGGATGATGACATTCTGCCGGCACTGCTCGATCCTTACCGGGACAGCAGCAGGCTGACCTACAACTACCCGCTCTACCTGGTGCCACAGGATGAGCAAGGCCAGACGCCGATAACGGAGTTGGTATTGCCGGTTGACCAATGGCTGCAGGAGACGACAGCTGAATTTGCACCCACAAAAGAGAGTGCACGCATTCTCAAGGACCACCTGCGCTGGCTCGGTCATCAGATGCGGGGTGATCTGGCCAACAGGGAAGGGCCGGTATATGCGGTCGAAATGCTGACCGAGACAACCAACGCGCTACGGGACCACCTGCATCTGCAAGGTGAAGCGGCGAAAAGCCTGAACAATGATATAGACAACCTGTTACAACGAGTTCCCGAAGATGCACTGCTGCTCGGTTATGGCCGTTATCCGGCACTGCATCTGTTGATACACGCCGCGCTCAATCAGGCGCTTCCGCGCCGGGCCAGATTCCAGGAGCAAATCAATCGCTGTATAACCGGGCTCAAACAGCTGTTCGATGTCGAATGGGGAAAATCGGATGAATCGATGGAGCCGCGCGTTGCCCGAGACAGCATTGGACTCGCCAGCAACTTCTTCAATCCGGACGCGCTTTCGGCGGTCATGGACCATTCGCACGGTACCCGAAAAATGCCGATGGAGCGGCATAAGCGCATCCAGCATGTGCTGGATGTTTTGCAGTCCTGGCAGCCCGACCCGGTGCTGGTGCGCTTCGTTCATATCGGCTCGCTGAAGGACGACTGGGTAAGCCAGTCAGGCTTTTGTGAGGCGTTGGTCGACCATGATCCCTGCGCCAAGGCGATGGAGCTGTTCGATCTGAAAGCCAGGGAGTTGGCCGACATCTTCTGCGCGGTGCGTATCGCCGAACTGGAAATCAAAGGTATCTACAATACCGAGATACACGATCCCTGGTTTGCCAATTTCCAGTGGGAATCCTTCTCCCATGACGAGTTGCTGCTGGTGCCGACCATCATCGCGCTGGGAGCCGCCGACCAGGTGGCAGCCGATGGTCTGCGCTCGCTCTCCCGCTTATTGAGCTCAGGCAGGCCGGTGCAGATCCTGACCCGGGTGCAGCCGCACAACAATCCCGGCGCCGCCGCCCACGAAGGGCCGTTCCAGGCATTTCGCACCGAGCTGGGTTACCTCGGCATAGCGCACCGCCAGGCGGTCGTAAGCCAATCCTCGCCGGCACGTCACCAGCATCTGTTGGCGTGCTTCAAAGCCGCTTTCGAAAGCGCACGCACGAGCCTGCATGTGATCAACACCGGTCTAAGACCGCCGAGCGATCTGGTCAAACTGAATGCCTGGCTGATCGCCGGGGCTGCGATCGAGAGCCGTGCCCACCCCTTCTTTCGCATCAATCCGACGGCTGGGGATTCCGCCGCGGCCCGCATGGATTTCGCGGAAAATCCCCAGCCGGAGATCGATTGGCCGATAAATCCGTTCCGCTATATGAACGAGAACGGCCACACCGTCGAAACAGAACTGGGCTTTACCTTCGCTGACTATGCACTGCTGATAGAGCGTCTGCGAAAATACTTCCGCTACATACCGGCCGAGTGCGATTCGGATGCGCTAACACCGGTGGATCAATACCTGGCGATGGCTCCGGAAATGACCCGAAATCTGGTTCCTTTCGTCTGGACCGTGGATGGCAATCTGATACTGCACAGGGTGGTGGTTTCGATCGAAGTGATAAACGCCGCTCGTGACCGCAGAAACTACTGGCGGGCACTGCAGGAGATGGCCGGTATTCGCAACAGGTATGTGGAGCGGGCGGTCGAGCAGACCCAAGCAGAAGAGAGAAAACTGGCAACAGAAGCACGGGATCGATTGATCGCCGAGCACAACGAGGAGCTATCCCGGGTACGCAATGAGGCCGCCGGCGAAGCGATGCAGCGACTGACTGACATGCTGCTCGGACTGGATGTCAGCACCCTGCCCCATCCTGTATCCGTTGTGCCGACCAAGCAGCCGAGCAGTGCCGAGCAGGAGGCGCCGGCCGTGGAAAGCAAAAGCGTGGTAGAACAGAAACCGGATACAGACGAAACCCTGGTCGATGCCGGGCTTAGCTTCGACGAGCCGTGGATAGATACCGCGCTATGCACCAGCTGCAATGACTGCATGAAGGTTAATGCGCTGCTGTTTATCTACAACGAAGAGAAACAGGCGCTGCTCGGCGATCCCAAAAAAGGAACCTATGCACAGTTGGTCCAGGCGGCAGAGTTGTGCCCCGCCAAGTGCATCCATCCCGGCACGCCGCTAAACCCGGATGAGCCCGGATTGGACGCATTGATCCAGCGGGCCGCACCGTTCAACCAATGAGCGGCCTGCTGGTTGCGCCGGTCATCATGGCCGGCCTCGGACTATTCTTTTCGGTGATACTGGCGATCGCCTACCGTTTTCTTAAGGTGGTTGAGGATCCCCGCATCGAAGAGACGGAGATGCTGCTGCCAGGTTCCAACTGCGGCGCCTGTGGCCAGCCCGGATGCCACGCTTTTGCGGAGAAACTGGTAGAAGGTGACCTCAAACCAAGCCAGTGCACTGTGGCCGGAGCGGATACCATTGACGCGGTCGCCGAGTTGCTGGATGTCGATCCGGGACAGCAGGAGAAGCGTGTCGCCCGGCTGCGCTGCGCGGGCGGCCGCAATCAGGCCTATCAGATAGCTGAGTACCACGGCTTCGAAAACTGCCGCGCCGCGGCTATCGTATCGGGCGGCGGCAAAGGCTGCTCCTGGGGCTGTCTGGGCCTGGGTGATTGCAGCATCGCTTGTGAATTCGATGCAATACAGATGAATCGCGATGGCCTGCCCGAAGTGGACATCGACAAGTGTACAGCCTGCGGTGACTGTGTCGAAGCTTGTCCACGCAATCTGTTCGTACTCGCCCCATTGGCTCAGAAACTGTTCGTGCAATGCAGCACACCGTTGCGCGGGGATGCGGCAATGGCGTTGTGCAAGGTCGCCTGTGATGCCTGTGGCCGCTGTGCGGCCGATGCCGCGACCGGTCTGATACAGATGGTGGAGAACCTGCCTCTGGTCGATTATTCGGCGGGAGGTCCGGCCAAGGCCGATGCCACCTTCCGTTGCCCTACCGGAGCCATTCAATGGCTCGAGGGCCCGCAGTTTGCAGATCAGGGATCATCCATGACCCGTAGGGGGAGCCGTTATGCTCAACTTCACTGAATCTTCCTTACGGCTGCTGAAACGCCTGCTTGGAAATCGCTCCAGTATTTCCGGCCAGGATAAAGGTACTTTGGAGGTGGTCGACGGCAGTGGCGCGGTCGCGTTGACCGAAGCGGTGATCAGTCGCGCCGCCGCCGTTGGTACCGGTGGATCCATAGAGACCGCGGCTGTAGTCTGGCGCACCGAACAGCGGCGCAGAGCCGATGACCGGCTGGAGCATCAGATTACCACCCTGGCCGCCGAGGGACCCAGGGGTAGCCTCGCAACAGCAGCCGGATTATCACTCTCCGGAGTGCGGTCCACCGTTTTCCTCTCCGGACCCGAAGCGGTATGCGCACAGGACCTGCTGGCCGATATCGCTGGCCGTCATCTGCCGCTGGTGGTACATGTGGAGAGCTGTGCGACCGGCGGATCCTCCAATATGCCGGGCACCGGTCACGAAGCTGCTCATCTCAGCGCTCAGAGCGGCTGCTTCCTGCTTTATGCAGCAAACGTCCAGGAGGTGGTGGACTTCACGCTGGTGGCGCGCAGGGTCGCTGAGCGGACGCTGCTGCCGGGCCTGGTTTTCATGGACGGCGAGCAGACTGCCGCCTCCTTTCAACAGGCCGCCCTACCCTCCTGGCAGCTGATCAAAGCTTACTTGGGCCAGCCCGATGATCTGCTTCCCTGCTCCGGTCTGGCCGAGAAACTGTTGTTTGGCGATGAGCGCCGGCGTGTCCCGCGCTGGCACGACATAGACCGGCCGGTGCTGCTCGGTGCCGCTCAACCGGCTGGCCTCCGGGGCTTGGGGAAAGCCGCCTCCCGCCTCTTTCTGGAGCAGGATGTGACAGCGGTGATGAGCGAGTCGATGGCGCTTTTGGCGGAGCGCTGCGGGCGGCAATACGCACCGGTTTCCAGTCACCGGGTAGATGATGCGGATCTGCTGCTGCTGGCCATGGGAGCCGCAATCGAAACCGCAGAGGCAGCTGCCGATCAGCTGCGGGCCGCTGATAAACTGAAAGTGGGTGTGCTTGGTATACGTGTGCTGCGGCCTTTTCCGAAGAAGTTGATCAGCGAGCAACTGAAGCGGGTAAGATTGGTTTGTGTGCTGGAACGGCAGGACAACACCGCGCTGTCGACCGATCTGCCGCTGTTGACCGAGTTGCAGGCGGCTGTGGGGCATCAGGCACAGAACCGGACACGACTACTGTCGGTACGCTATGGTATGGGCGGCCTGCCGCTGCGCGCCGCAGATCTGATCGAGCTTTGCCGGCAGGCCGGGCAGTTGCGGCAGTCCGATGTGTATCTGGGCATGCGCCTGGATCAGACAAATGAGCTCCATCCCAAACGTCAGGTGCTGCTCGATCAGCTGCGTCGCAACTGCCCGAATCTGACCGAACGGAGCATATCGGCCGCCGACAGCGAGACAGATCTGACACCGGAGGATGCCGTCTGTGTGGCTGTTCAGCGGATCTCTGGCAGCTTTGGGGTCGGACTTGCGCAGGATGCGGCCGATCTTATCTGGCAAGCCGGGGGCGGCGAACTGCGCAGCCGCATCGCACAATCACTGGTGCCTTGGGGGGAATCATGCAGCGACTGGTTCTGCTGGGCCCCGGGGAAGTTACGTGATCCGGGCGACCGTCAGCTGGCTGATCTCACCATTTTCACCACCTCTGTGATGGATCCACTGGTACCGGAACTTCGGTTGAAGCAGAAGGGTTCACTGCTGATCGAGAACAGTCTGGAAATTGCGCACAAATTACCGGCAGCGATCATTGAACAGCTTGGGCGCTGTGGTGGACAACTCTTTGCTATAGATACCCCAATAGAGAAAAGTGCCGATCTGCGCTTCGAGCTCCTGCTTGGCGCCGCTTGCGCCATCCTGCTGCAGCAGGAGCTGATGGAAACCAGTTTCCGCCGTCTGATGTCACTGCGCGAAACGGTTCTGTCGGAGCTGCCGGACGAACAAAGAAGCCACCACCTGCACGCCTTCAAGGAAGGTTTTGAACAACTGGTTAAGATCGACATGGCATCGTTGACGCCTATGCCGATAAGCAGCGCTGCTGCTGACCAGACGCCCCAAGCAGTGAAACGGCTGGGCAATGTCGACGACGGTTACGACAGCCTGCCGCGTTTCTGGGACCAGACCGGCGTGCTTTTTCGTAACCAGACGACGGCGCGAATCACTCCTGACCCCTATCTGGCGATCAACGCGATTCCGCCTCTCTCCTCGGCATTTCGCAATTTTGATGGTTTACGGGATGCCTTGCCCGAACTGGACGCAGAAGCCTGCACCGGCTGCGGTGCCTGCTGGACGCTCTGCCCAGACGGCGCCATAGGTGTCAGCCTGATGGACCCGGCAATGCTGCTTGAAACCGGCGTGAGAATGACTGGTTCGGACCGTCTGCGCCCGATACTGTCCAAACTCTCGATAAGCATGCTCAGGCGATGCCGTGAGAAAGGAACACCCCTGACAACTGCCGGCGAGCTGTTGCATGACACCTTTGACTGGCTGCTGCAGCAGTCCCTGCCGGAAAATCACAAGCAGCATGCAGCCGAGGCAAAAGCTAAATTGATTGATGCTTTAGGTGAAATTCAAATATCTCTGACGGAAGCGCTGTTCAGAGTGCCTGAATCCAAATCTCCCGGCAGTGGCAACATCTTGTTTTTGGCAATCAATCCAGCCACCTGCAAAGGCTGTGGGATTTGTATATCCAACTGTGAGCCGAACGCTTTGACGCTGGAGAAACATACTCCCGACCTGCTGGCTCAGGCCGGTCGAAGCTGGCGGATTTGGGAAGAACTGCCGGATACGACAGAAAAGACGATAGAGCTGGCGGGCAGTCAGATTACGATGGGCAAAGCTGCTGCGCTGCTGATGTCCAAAGTCTATCGCGGCACCCTGATCGGTGGAGACGGCGCCGAACCCGGTTCCGGTGAGCGGCTGGCGCTGCGGCTGGCGCTGACCGCGGTCGAGTCCAGGCAACGGCCACTGATCAACTCCTTTGCTTCTGAGGTGGATGCGGTCCGGGAGAAGCTGGCGGCGTTGATCAGAAAGATGCTGGCGGATGCGCTGCCGGCGGACGACCTGGATGCGCTGGCGAGCGGATTGGAGAGCGTCGACGGCAGAGAAACCGATCTCTCCAGATTCATCAACGACAGCGAAGGCGCTATAGCTACCCGGATTGATGCGCTGCGGCTGCGCCGGCTTGTGACTTTGGCCCGGCAACTGCGGGATCTCTCCTGGAAGCTCAGCAGTGGCCGGCAGGGTTTTGGTCGAGCCGCTCTGGGTCTGGTGCTGAACAGTAACTCTCCTACAGGTTGGGCCGGCGTGTTCCCGGACAATCCCTTCTCGTTGCCGGTTACAGTGGATTCCAGCGGCGATGCCGCGCAGTTCGGCGCTGGTCTGCTACAGGGTCAACTGCAGCAGTCGCTGGAGGGTTTCGTACTGATGCGCAAGGCACGGCTCGAACTGGAGAACCCGGCTGATGCGGCGCGCCTCTGGTCCAGTCTGGAACATCTCGATTGGGATCATCTGGAGGCTGAGGAGCGAGCACTCTGTCCGCCGGTCTTCATCATAGGCAGCAACTCGTTGCTTGCAGGACGTGGACTGGCGCAACTGTCGAGAATCCTGGCGGGTAAGCTGCCGCTCAAGGTGCTACTGTTCACCGATCTCGACCTGGGAGTCGCAAGCGGCGCAGACAATGGCATGATGCTGGCACCGATCGAAGATGCCGGATCGGACTTGGCGCTGCTGACACTCTCCAGGCGCAACAGCTTCAATGCCCAGTGCTCGGTCGGTTTTACCGATCATCTGATGGCGGCAGTGCAAGGTGCGCTGAACTGCTCCGGTCCCGCGCTGATCCAGGTCCATGCTCCCAGTCCGCAGCGGCACGGCTTTGCTACCGGACAGACCATTGAGCGGGCAAGAAAGGCGGTACAGAGCCGCACCTTTCCGCTGTTCATCTACGACCCGCAGGCAGAGGGTGTGTTTGGTTCACGTTTCAGCCTGGAAGGTAATCCCGATCCGACAAAGGGGTGGTTTACAGATGACGACGACAGACCACTGACCAGTGCAGGTTGGGCGTTGGGTGAGAAGCGTTTCAGGCAATGGTTCGTTCCACTGGCAGCAGATACGGCGGACGCGCTGCCGTTGGATGAATTTCTCGCACTTCCGGAGCAGGCACGCGATATCAAAAAGCCATTCGTCCTCAAGTCTGAAGATGGTGGTACTGCACAGCGTTACCAGGTGACGGATCCAATGGTGAGCATCTGTGAAGAGCGGCTGCAAGCCTGGCGGGCGCTGCAGGAGATTGCCGGTCTGGTGACACCTTTTACCAAGCGCATCGAGCAGCAGGCGCAGGAGGCAGTGATGGCCATGCACCAGGATGAGTTGCGGAAGATGCAGGCCGAGTACGAAGCTCGTATCGCGAACCTCCAGAAGGAGGTGCTGGAACAATCGCGGGTTGAGATCAGAGCCCGTTTAATGGCCATGGCGGGCTACGGCTCCAACAGCGGAGAGAGCGCCGATGCACCGCACTGAACAGGATCAGCCTATGCCATGGAGCCGTCTATGAAGGTGCTCTCAAAACTGATCGAGTACAGTTTCGCGCACGGCGTGCATCCGCGCGAAAATAAAGAAGCGACGGTATCGCTGCCGATTCAGCGCATGCCGTTCGTAAACGAATATGTGATGCCGCTGAATCAACAGCTCGGCGCGCAATGCAAACCGGTGGTCGAGCCAGGAGAACGGGTAGTCCGAGGTCAACTGATCGCTGAACCCGGGGCTTTTATCTCCACCAATCTGCACAGCCCGGCGACAGGCTGGGTGCGGGCAATAGACAACCGTCGCTATCCGGGTGGTGTGTTCGCGAGATCGATCGTGATCGAAGCCGACCCGTACGACAGCCAGCAGCAGCCGAACGCCGCTCGCGACTGGCGCCATCTGACGCCGGAGCAGTTTGTTGCCGAAATCCAGTTGGCCGGCATAGTCGGTATGGGTGGCGCGGCGTTCCCGGCCCACGCCAAATACTCGATCCCCGAAGGTCAGCGGATTGATCACATCCTGGTGAACGGTGCCGAGTGCGAGCCATTTCTGACCAATGACCACCGGATGATGGTGGAGCGGCCGGATGCGCTGCTGCTGGGAATAGATATTCTGCTGCACAACCTGGGGGCCAAGTCCGCAACCATCGGTGTGGAGACCAACAAGCCAGACGCGATCGATATCCTGCGCGGTCACATCCGGCCGGATCAGCCGATCAAGGTGGCACCTCTGCGAGTCAAGTACCCTCAGGGCGCCGAAAAGATGCTGATAAAATCGATTTTCGACAAGGAGGTGCCGGCCGGTGGACTGCCCAGGGATCTGGGCATGGTGGTAAACAACGTCGGCAGCGTACTGGCGATCGCCGACTGGTTTCAATATGGCATGCCGCTGATCGAGCGCGTGGTCACTGTCTCCGGTGATGGCGTGCGTCAACCATCCAACCTGTTGGTGCCGATCGGCACGCCGCTGCGTGAAGTTCTGAAATTCTGTGACGGATTGAAGGATGATGTGTTTCAGGTTGTGATGGGTGGACCGATGATGGGCACCAGTGTTGCCAGTCTTGATGTACCGGTGCTCAAAGGCACTTCCGGCATTCTCGCCTTCCGGCAGCCACAATCGCAGCGCACCCGTGAATACGCCTGCATCCGCTGTGGCCGCTGCCTGGAGGCCTGCCCCTACTTCCTCAACCCGTCGCGGCTCGCCAAGATGGCGCGCTCGCGTCTGTATGAGGAGATGCAGCAATACTCGGTAATGGATTGTGTGGAATGTGGTTCCTGTACCTACTCCTGTCCCTCCAATATACCGATAGTGCAGTTGATACGAACCGCGAAATCCCAGATACGCCAGTCTGCCGGGAAAGTTGCATGAAATTAAGAGAGAACAGACTGCAGCTGCAGGCTGCCCCGCTGCTGCAGCAGTCGATGACTACCGGTCAGACCATGCGCGATGTGCTGCTGGCGCTGTTGCCGGCCACCCTTGCCGGCCTCTGGTATTTCGGCTTGGGCGCGCTGCTGGTGCTGTTTGCCAGCATTGCCGGTGCGATGCTGACCGAGTGGCTCTTCTCGCCAGTCGATAAGCGTGCCGAACGTTTGAACGATCAAACAGCTCTGCTGACCGGACTGCTGCTCGGGCTGACATTACCCCCTGCCCTGCCGATGTGGATGGCCTTCATCGGCGGCGCGGTCGCTATCGGTTTGGGGAAACTGATCTGGGGAGGCATGGGGCAGAACCTGTTCAATCCGGCATTGGTTGGCCGCGCCTTCCTGCTGGCCACCTTCCCAATCGCAATGACCACCTGGAGTCCGCAGTCGGGACCGGCGGAGTTCTTTCAGATCGACGCGAGCGTACTGGCTGCGCCTTTCATGCATTCGGGCTATGACGGTGTCACCGCAGCGACACCCCTCGGATCGATGAAGTTCGAACATCAGTCAACCGGACTCTGGGCACTGGTCAGTGGCAACACCTCAGGCTGCATCGGCGAAACCAGCGGACTGCTGCTGCTGCTTGGCGCCTTCTACCTGCTGCTGCGCCGAGATCTTGACTGGCGCATCCCCACCGGCATCCTCGGCTCGGCCGCACTTTTCTCGACGGTTCTCTATTTTGTCAATTCGGCGCACTATCCCGGCCCGTTGTTCACCATCTTCTCCGGGGGAATGCTGCTTGGCGCCCTGTTCATGGCGACCGACCCGGTCACCTCACCATTGACGCCAAGAGGCACCTGGATATTTGCCGTTGGCATAGGCGTGCTGGTGGTACTTATCCGCGCTTACGGTGGCTTTCCGGAGGGGGTCATGTACGCGATTCTGCTGATGAACGCAGCCACACCGTTGATCGACCGCTATACCCAGCCACGCGTTTTTGGCAAAGGGATCAAAAACCCATGAGCAGAAGCCAGAACGTCAGCATCGGCAAGAGTGACCCGGGATCGGCGAAGTTGGTCGCGACACTCAGCTTCGCCGGTCTGCTCTCGGGTCTGATCATCGTGCTGGCATATGAATCGACACTGCCTACGATCACCGCGTACAAAGCGAGGGTGATGAAGGAGGCGGTATTCAAGGTGCTGCCCGGTGTCAGTCGCATGCAGCGCCTGGTCTATAGAAATGGCGCGCTGAACGCTTCAGAGCAGGTGCGCAAGGACGATGAGGAGATCTTCAGCGGCTATGACGCCTCCGGTCAGCTGGTCGGGTATGCAATTCCCGGTGCCGGTCCCGGGTTCCAGGACACCATTCGTCTGCTGTACGGATATATTCCGGAGAAGCGGGAGATCACCGGCATGGAGATTCTGGAGAGCCGCGAAACCCCCGGGCTTGGCGACAAGATCTATAAAGATCCGGCTTTTGTCGCCAACTTCGATTCTCTCTCCGTTGATCCGGAGATCCGCGCCGTGAAGAAGGGTAAGCGCTCGGCAGCCAATGAGATCGATGCGATCACCGGTGCCACCATCTCGTCGAAAGCGGTCGTGCGCATCATCAACGAGGCCAATCGACTCTGGCTGCCGCGAATTGAGCAGGCAGTAAAGCCGGACGGAAAAGGATAAGCCATGGCAAAGCGTAAAGAGGATCTGCAGCAGGAGTTCATCAAGGGACTCTGGCGCGACAATCCTGTGTTCGTTCAGGTGCTCGGCATGTGCCCCATGCTGGCAGTCACTAATAGCGCCGTAAATGCCGTGGCGATGGGGACTGCCACCTTCTTCGTTCTGGTCGGCTCAAGTTTCCTGGTCTCATCGCTGCGCCGCTGGATACCAAAGCAAGTGCGCATCTCCACCTACATTATCATCATCGCAACCTTCGTCACAGTTACCGATTTCACGCTCGAAGCGCTGGTGCCGAAGATCCACAAGGAGCTGGGCGCGTTCATTCCGTTGATCGTTGTCAACTGCATGATTCTCGGCCGGCAGGAGGCATTCGCCTCCAGAAATACAGTGCGCATGGCGGTGATGGATGCGCTGGGTATGGCCGCCGGCTTCCTGTTCGCGCTGCTGTCGCTGGGAGCGGTGCGCGAGATACTCGGCGAAGGGAAGCTGTTTGGATTCTCTCTTTTTGGCCCGGATTTTGAACCCTGGGTAATCATGATTCTGCCGCCAGGAGGATTCCTCACGTTGGGTCTGATACTACTCTTTTTCAGCTGGATCAAACAGCGCAAACAGCGGCTCGAACAGCGGCTGGCACAGCTGGAGAGTGAAACGCGATGAACGAACTGTTGTGGATATTTGTCAGCGCGTTGCTGATCAACAACTTCGTGCTCTCCTACTTTCTCGGTCTGTGCCCGTTCCTGGGCGTCTCGGGCCGTCTCGACACCGCGTTCCGGTTGGGGCTGGCCACCATCTTTGTGATGTTGATCACCGCGCTGTGCAGCTGGTTTCTGAACACCTATGTATTGGTTCATGCGCCTTATTTGCGGCTGATCAGTTTTATCGTTGTAATCGCCAGTACGGTACAGTTCATCGAGATGGTGATTAAGAAACTGAGCCCGGCGCTGTTCAAAGCACTGGGCATTTTCCTGCCGCTGATCACGACCAACTGCGCCATCCTGGGTCTGGCGATTTTCGCCACCAATCGCGGCTATGGACTGGCGGAGGGGCTGGTGTTCGCCTTGGGCGCTGGGGCTGGGTTTACGCTTGCACTGGTGTTGATGGCGGGGATACGGGAGGAGGTGGAACTGTCAGATGTTCCTGCACTTTTGAAGGGAACCGCCATGAACCTGATCATCGCTGGTATCCTGTCAATGGCCTTTATGGGATTTGCCGGCCTGTTCAGTTCGACCTGAATGGTACTACAATCTTACTGTCATGCTTACTTATCTGACGGCCATTCTGGGACTGGGAGTACTCTGCGGCGTCTGGGTGCTGTTGCAGCACTCGCTCGGAAGACTGGACCCGGAGCCCGATGATGAACCGCCACCAAGCCGGTGCAGTGGGTGTGGTGGTTGTGAAAGATCGGGATCCTAGTTGATCACCCGGAAGTTTAAAGGCAATCCATTGCTTGAGGCGCGATGCCCTTCGGTTTTTACGCAATTCGTTTACACTGCATTGCTGCTCTCGGGATGCGCCACCACTCCGACCGGCACCATCCAAACGGATGTGATTCCTACATTGCATGGTAGACAGGTTCAGATCACGCGCGTGTCACTGCCCCTTTCTGCTCCCGGTCACGGAAATGTACAAGCTGCGGCCGAATCTGTCTGGGCAACCGAGCCCAGCCCCTTAGGGCGACACAAAAACATTAGAGTCGATACCACTACCTACCAGGTGACGGAGCTCTCCCGGCCATGGACCGCCGGAGTCGCCGACCTATTGGTCGACGGGAACTCGTTATGGCTTTCTGATGGCATGACAAAACTCACCGGCCGCGGTGAACTCTACCGCATCGATCCGGCCACCAATCAGACACTCGCCGTCATCAAGGATGCAGGGAGCCCTTTTGCCAATGGTGATGGAATGATCTGGGCATATAACCTGCGAACAAGCGTTGTGAGCGGGATCGACCCTTCAGACAACCAGGTGCACACGCAACTGGTCACGACAGGTTCATCGGGTGCTGCTGATTTTGCATTTGGTGCAGGTGATATCTGGCAGTATGTCCGTAGTGATGGTGTCAATTCAGTACGCCGGATCGATCCAGATTCGAGAGAGACCGTCGCCGAGATATCCGTTGCGCTCCATCATACAACTGATCGGCTTCGCTTCGTCGCCGGGGCCGTCTGGATTCTGGGTGAACTTGCACAGGCACGAAACAGGTTTTTGCCGGTTGCCGTACGCATAGATGCGGAAAGCAATCTCGTTGCCGAGACCATACCTCTGGAGAGGTCCCTGACAGTATGCGCGGTGCATGCAAACCCAATGACACCGGTACTCTGGGATGGTGGGCTCTGGATTTCAACTTTCTGCTCGAATATTCATAGGGTTCCGGGTGTTCTGCTGAAAATAGACCTGCAGACAAACAAGATCAACGACGAGATCATCCTGTCTACGTTGAAAGGTCATCCCGGCGGCCAGCCTGCACTGGCAGCCGAAGCGGACTCTGTATGGGGATTCGACGGTCGCTCTGCGATTAAGTTCTATTTTTAGGAATGTTCACACCGGAAGGCATCAACCACACCAGAAACGCCAGAGTAGCGATAAGCACAAGCATCAGATGGCTGTAGGCGTTCCAACCGGCCGATTGATAGAGCAGCCCAGGCAGGAAGGATCCAAGCACGCCGCCGCTGTAATAACAGGAGACATACAGCCCATTTATCATCCCCTTACGGGCCGCCTCCAGGTGATTCAGATAGCCGGACAGTACGCTGTGAATACTGAACATTCCGGCCATCAATACAAACATCGCGAAATAGAGCAGTGCGATTCTTTCCGATTTGAACAGCAGCACACCGCAGAAATAGAGCGCGGCTGCTACCAGCAGCGTGCGTCGTTCATTGCCGATAAGTGCGATGATACGAGTGGAAAATACCGCGATCACTGCACCCACCAGGTAGCCGGTGTAGACCTGCGCCATCTGTCCGGTTGAGATCTGCGGATTCAGTTCGAACATACGAAACGGCAGAAAGTTCATCATCGAGGCTGAGACGAAAAAGAGCAGAAATGCAGCGCCCAGCCCCTCACGGTTGACCGGTTTGTGCACCAACCGTCGGATCTCCATCCACGAGATACGCTCCAGCTGACCACGTGGGTCCGAGTCGAGTTTCCACAGAGTGAACACTGCAATTGAAGCCAACGCCGCCCACATCCAGAACGCGATCTGCCAGCTCGCAAGATCGGTAACAAGACCGGTTAAGGTCCGGCCGAGATACCCTCCAACGATGGTCGCAGCGATGTAGAAGCTGATATTGCGCCGCGCATGTGTGCTGCCGCCGAGCGCCGAGGTGTAGGTCATCAGGGAGGTGAAGATTGCCGGCAACAGCAGCCCTTCGACAGCGCGCAGGGTGAGGAACCATTGGTAATCCGGTGCGGTCGACAGAACCGCCTGGGTCATCAGCAGGAACAGAAAACCGCCGATAAGCATGTATCTGGACGAGAATCGTTCCAGGAAATAACCATACACCAACGGCGCCACGGCCAGCGGGATCATCGTCACCGTGGTTACCAGTGCGGCATCGCTAAGCGAACGTCCCCACTGATTGGCCAGCAAAGGTAACAGCGGCTGATGCTCGTAAAGGATGCCGAAGGCAACCACGGCACAGTAGAGAATGATGATCTGATTGCGCGCGGGCATGCGGCTGGTTCCTGCCTGGCAAAAGACCGATTATACGCAAGCGGCAGACCCAACCTGTTAATTTCAACCGGCTGAGTTTCAATGATGCTACTCTCGCATCAGTCGCACTTTAAATATTTCTATTGAGACAGATTTTGATCTTACTGATGCCGCAGCTTCCAAGATTCATTTGTCGGCACAAAATGAGGCCCTGTGGTGAGGCAGAAGAGTGCACCACAAGTTGCGCGACTCATTGCCTTTTCTGAACTGTATCCCCGAAAATGATCAGGCTGTTTTTCGTTGCGGTCTGATGGCAAGGGTTACAAATTGTACGCCGTTTAGGTGGTCAAAGCGGTCGAAAGTACGGCGTGAGCAACGTACAACCCGCGCTACAGCGGTCAGGCCACGCCCTTCCAGCTTGATTAGCTGATTGAGCTGCAAATCTTCAGTGGCGAAAAACCGCATCCCTAACGGGGACAAGTCGACCACGCGGCCAATAAAGGGCGAGGCTTGTGGCCAGCATGTATAGAAAGAAAACTCATCTCTGATACTAACCCGTTTAACCGCACGTCGCTCGTTCTCTTTTCGGGTATGTGCCGTAACCCGCGCCAGCGGACTCCGGCAGTTGCAACAGTGTGCTTCGTCTGTATACCCGAAAATGACTGAAGCGTTTTGTACGCCGCAGAACAGGCATCGCTTCATACTGCTTCGATATCTGTCAGCTTGGGGATTGAAGGTGCGAAAGCTTGGGTGCACAGATGTGCGGCGCTTCACTGGATCTATCTCACTGCGATTGTCGCGTAGGTGACGGTCATAATCACACCGCAGTTCCGGGTTGCTCAGTATCCTGTAAGCCCCGTTGATAATTGCGGCGGTCCATTCATCTCCACCGCGGTCAGGGTGCGCACCGAGCTTTTGCATCATCGTACGGTAACTGGCCTTGATGACTTCAGTCGGCGCATCCGGCTGCACGTGCAGGATTCGATAGAAGTTACGTCGGTTCTGCTTATCCATTGGGTTGTTGAGGCGGTCGAATCAGTGGTCTCAAGGGGATCAAGTGACACCATTGTGTCGCTGGTATTCGCTGTATCGACAACAGCGGCAGGGAACTTGAGGCCACACCAGGAGCCGAAGTCTTGCGGGCACAATAGTGAAGTGAGGGCAGACCGTCCCATCGATCCCCGATTTTCCTTGGCGCACGCTACGCTACATGGGTACTGCTCCAATAAAGGCTCTGCAAGCCCCATCCGGACCGTAATGAGGTGGCGCCAAAAGTCTGCTCTTTGGATACAGACATTGGGCCTCTGAAGAGCAGAAATATGCCCTTAACCCATTGCTGATAGGGATCCGGGAGTTCAATCCGACGACAGCCGGCACAAAAACTTCGCCATGGGTGGGTAGCAGACAGGGTTCTCTCTTAGTTGTCGAATTATTTTACACTCCGCACCATCACATCAATGCAGGATAAAATTTACTATTGAATTTGTTAGAGAAATTTTGTGTGGCATGGTTATTGTACGGTTAACAAATCAAGGATTGATGTGTGCATGATCAACAAATATGACAACAAGTTCGGCGTTTAATATTGCGGTAAATCGTCGCATCCGTTTCGATTGGGGGAAATCGATCAGGGTGGTTGTTATCTGCACTCTCGGATTTTCACCGGTTACAGGTAGTGCGATCTCGTACTACCGAAGCTTCGACGGAACGGGAAACAACCAAGTACAGGATGATCTGGGCAGTGTCGGTGTGCAATTTCTCCGCGGATCTCCCAGTGCACCTGATTTCACTGCGACGGGCTACGTGGACGGTGTGGCCGCTCCGGCACGCTCCAGCTCACCAAGCCCCAGAGAGATCAGTAACACACTGTCGGCACAGACCCAGAACATGCCCAGTTCTCGCGGGATAAGTGCAATGGCTTGGTATTGGGGGCAATGGATCGACCACGACATCACACTCACAGAGGTGGGGGATACCGAATATCTACCAATTGGGGTACCCGCAGGCGACCCACAATTTGATCCACCACCTGGATCAGGCAGCGAGACAATCAATTTTTACCGGTCTGTCTACGACAGTACTACCGGTACGGACATAATGAATCCTCGTCAGCAGGTCAATGCAATCACAGCCTGGATTGATGCCTCCAATGTCTACGGCTCCGATGCCGCCCGAGCATTGAGTCTACAGGAACTTGATTCCGGGGGGAGCCCGACAGGACGCCTAAAATTCACGTCCACATCTGTCGGAGATCTACTGCCTTACAACACCACAGGTCTGCCGAATGCCTCTTTACCCATGCAGGACCAGACCACCCTGTTTCTATCAGGTGATGTGCGGGCCAACGAACAAGCAGGCTTGACTGCCATGCATACACTGTTCATGCGTGAGCACAACAGGCTTGCTGACAAGATCGCAGCGATCAATCCCTTGTTTAGCGGGGAAGAGATTTATCAGCAGGCCCGTAAAATTGTTGGCGCAGAGCTGCAACAGATTACCTATTATGAGTTCCTTCCAGCATTGCTCGGATCCGACACGATTGATCCTTATACGGGTTACGATGAAACCGTGAATCCGAATATCTCCAACGTATTTTCGACAGCGGCTTTTCGAGTAGGCCACACAATGCTTAATCCCGTACTGCAGCGGTTGAATGATCTCGAAGAGATAATTCCAGATGGTAATCTGGCACTACGGGACGCCTATTTCAACCCCGTAAATATTGAATCGATCGGCATAGAGCCCTATCTGAAGGGTGCTTCAGAAATGTACTCACAGGAGATCGATACACGCGTCGTGGAAGATGTTCGCAGCATGCTGTTTGGTGCTCCCGGTCATGGCGGTCTTGATTTGGCAAGCCTCAACATACAACGCGGACGAGATCATGGGCTCCTCGACTACAATAGCCTTCGTGAAATCTACGGTTTGGGACGAATCACAGACTTCACCGAGATCAGTTCTGATCCTTTGATTCAGGCTGCCTTTGAGACACTGTATGGTGATGTTGACAATATCGATCCATGGATCGGCATGCTGGCAGAAGATCACCTGGAGGAAGCCAGTGTCGGTGAGCTGACCAGTGCTATCATCTCAGACCAGTTCAAACGCCTTCGTGATGGCGATCGTTTCTGGTTTGAATGGGATCCATTCTTCAAGCAACTTCACCCGGAGCTGCTCGCGGAAGTCCGAAACACAACTCTTTCGGATATCATCCGGAATAACACCAATTTGACTAACCTCAGTAGCAATGTATTTTTTACCGGAAGTGTACCTGAACCTGCCACTCTGTCATTGATGGGACTGGGTCTGGCCGGAATCGGTTACCGTCGCTACTTTGTAAAGAGAGTCGCGTAATCCAACGATCCGATTCCTGGATATCAGAGCGGAAACAGGGCGGAGCGGCGCTGCCAAAAGCTCAATCCTCGAGCATAAACGCTGAGCAGAAAGTTGCTGGAAGTCTTACGCCTTCAAATAGGCCTCGCACAATGAGTCGAATGCACCAAGTCAAGTCGTGTTAATACCTCGAAACTATCCCTGTATACGATAAAATTCAGAAACCCAACCCCAACAACACGACCACAGAAATCACCGTGGCAATAAAAGCTGAGCCATAGCAGACCAACTTGGCACCGACACCGGCATGAATCCCCACCTCGTGCAGAGAGTGATATATACGGTGAGCGGCAAACCAGAGAAAGAGGGCGATGACCGCCAGTATGAATCCCTTGCCAATGAAGTTCTGCGCAAACGCCAACATCTTGGGATAACTCATCGCGTCTGCCGGGAGCATGAATCCAAATGGAACGGCAATACCGGTGATAAATACCAATGCCGGCCCAAAAAGAGCCGATAGCATCCCGCCTGCTCCAAACAGGCTCCAGAAGATCGGAGCATTTGAACGCTTCAGTCCAGATTTCATGCTGCTAGCCTCCAAACCAGATTACCAGACCAAACATCACCAGGCTGCTCCCAAGAGCGGCTAACAGACCGCTGCCGGTAATGACTCCAGGTCCTACCCTCTTTCCGCCGACGATAACAGGCGGCATGGTGATGGGCATGATCTTGAACCAGGTGTAAGTGTGGTAGAGAATGAAAACCAGGAAAACCAGGTGAAAGATCAGCGACACCGGAGACCTCAAAGCATCCAGCCAGCCGTTCCAGGCAGCCTCGCCCTGACCCAGGCGAATCAAACCCACCAGCAGGACAAAGGCATAGCCAGCAACGAACAGGGCTGTACTTTCGTGGATCATGTACTCGATGAAATAGGGATTTTTCTTCCACCAACCGTCCATTGGACGGATGTAGGGACGACGCTTGCTCACTTTGCACCCCCTTTCGGAGATAAAAATCGCAGGAAATAATCCTTCGCTGCGTTTGTTTTATTGATATTGACCGCGTTGGCCGGATCAACATGTTTTGGACAAACTTCCGAGCAATAACCTACCGCGCTGCAGTTGAAGACACCCTCTTCTGACGCCACCAGCTCCATACGCTCCGCAGCTGCGCCGTCGCGTGAGTCCATGTTGTAGCGATGCAGCAAAGCCATGGCTCCCGGACCTATGAAATCTGGGTTGAGGCCAAACTGCGGGCAGGCGGCATAGCACAGGGTGCAATTGATGCAGGAGGTGAACTGGATATATTCGCTGAACTGCTTGGGCGACTGGAGATATTCCCCCTGTTCCAGCGAACGCGGCTCCTTCGGAATGATGTAGGGCTGGATGCTCTCGAGTTTTTCGATGAAACCGCTCAGGTCGACAACCAGGTCCTTTTCGATAGGGAAGTGGTGCATCGCTTCAAGGCGAATTCGGTTGGGATAGTAGTCACGCAGGAAAGTCTCGCACGATAGCTTGGGAATCCCATTGATCATCATCCCGCAACTGCCACAAATGGCCATCCTGCAAGACCAGCGGAAAGTCAGCGAGCCATCAAAGTTGTCCTTGATGTATTGAGCACCCTGCAAAACCGACATGTCGTCGGAAAACGGAACTTTGTAAACCTTGAGGTGAGGCTCTTGGTCGCTCTCCGGGTTATAGCGCAGAACCTCTATTTCTATGGTTTTCAGGTTCTCAGTCATGGGATAGTTTCCTTTCCTGGTCTGCTTTTTCACCCGCGGCACCGTATACGCGTGCCGCCGGTTGAGACTTGGTGATCTTTACATCACCCAGTGCAATACGCGGTGTGCCACCAGCAACATAGTATGCTTCGGAGTGTTTCAGAAAGTTCACATCATCACGCTCTTCGAAGCCGTCGAGGCGTTGGTGCGCACCGCGTGATTCCTTTCGGTTGATCGCTGAATGGGCCATGGTCATTGCCACATCGAGCTGGTAGTCCAGTTCTATCGCGGTAAGCCAATCACTGTTCCAAACGCTGGTCTTATCATCGATGTTGATATTCTTGAAGCGCTCTCGTAACTCGGCCAGCTTGTCGCAAGTAGCCTGCATGGTTTTTTCGAGACGGTAGATGCCGCACCCCTCTTCCATCGTTTGTGCCATCTCCTTGCGGATCACCGCAATTCTCTCGGTTCCACCCGTTTTTGTTTTCAGCGCAGTGACACGTTGCTCCGCGGCTTCTGCCTGTTTGAGCAGGCTTGCCGAATTCCTTGGGCCGGCGGTTTCCGCATTTCTGGCAGCTTCGTCACCTGCGACTTTACCGAAAACGAGCAGTTCCGTAAGCGAGTTGGAACCCAGCCTGTTGGCGCCGTGAAGGCCGACGCTCGCGCATTCGCCAATTGCGTAGAGCCCCTTGAGCGAAGTTGCGCACTTGCTGTCGACCTTGATGCCGCCCATGGTGTAGTGCACCCCTGGACGCACTGGGATCGGCTCCTTGGCGGGATCTATACCCATAAAGGTTTGCGCCATTTCGTAAATCAAAGGCAGGCGCTCGTGCAAATAGGCTTCGCCGAGATGACGCAAATCAAGATGAACAAATGAGCCGAGTGACGGATGTTCAATGGTACGGCCCTTCTCTTTTTCAAAGAAGAATGCCTGGCTCAACCGGTCGCGCGGACCGAGTTCCATGTATTTGTTCTTTGGCTTATCCTGTACAGGGCCCAATCCGTAATCCTGCAGGTAGCGGTAACCGTCTTTGTTGACCAGAATCCCACCTTCACCACGACAGGCCTCGGTGAACAGAAGACCCGTAACCGGCATGCAGGTCGGATGATATTGCACAAATTCCATGTCACGCAGCGCGACACCGTGGCGATAGGCCAATGCCATGCCATCGCCGGTGACTATGCCCCCAAGCGTGCTTTCACGGAAGACCCTACCTGCTCCACCGGTCGCAATAATCACGGAGTTGGCTTCGATCAGCCTGAGTTCACCAGTCGATGTCTCAATAACCACGACACCCTGACAGCGGCCCTCATCTTGCACCAGGTCGACGCAAAAATGCTCATCAAAGCGCTTGATCGAGGGATACTTGATCGAGGTCTGGAACAGGGTGTGGAGGATATGGAATCCAGACTTGTCGGCGGCGAACCAAGTGCGCTCTATCTTCATGCCGCCAAATGCACGTACGTTTACATGACCATCTTCAGTCCGGCTCCACGGGCAACCCCAATGTTCAAGCTGGGTCAGTTCCACAGGAGCCTGGGATACGAAGTATTCGACAACATCCTGCTCGCACAGCCAGTCGCCCCCACCCACGGTGTCGTGGAAGTGGTACTCAAGGCTATCGGTTGGTTTTTTTACGCCTGCCGCCCCGCCTTCTGCAGCCACCGTATGGCTGCGCATAGGATAGACTTTAGATATCAAGGCAACTTTAAGGTTGGGATTGCTTTCTGCGACAGCTATTGCAGCTCTTAGCCCAGCTCCTCCGGCACCGACGATTGCGACATCGGTTTTTATTATCTCCATGTCTCTTCCCCCAGTCCCGCAGCCGCTGCTAAACGGTTACATGCGGATTGCATATTGGCTTTAATTCCCTGATTCAACATAGGGATGACGGCCGATTGAGCTGATTTTATTAATTCAACAATTATGCGTATCAGTAAATATTATTGGCATCTGTTGTGACAACAGTGTTACAGATTACGCTAACGAGACTAAATAATAATTACAAAGTATACAAGTAGACTCGATGCTGATCCAAGAGCTATTTGTCCATGCATTGGACGAAAAATATTTAAGAATAATTCTGTTTTGTGCCAACTGGTGCTGTATAAATTGACCTGTCGTTTCTATACTGTTTGCTGGTGAATTGTTGCTTGTTGTCCGCATAACAATTGTAGTGGTCAGGGCATGCGCCGACAGTTTTCGAATTATCATAAAATTATTATAAGAAGTGATCCAAGGAGGCAAGAGATACAGATGGCTGCCAAGAAGTTCGAAGTAACAACCGGAAAGCTAAACTTCTAGCGCTCTCGTATTTCAAATTACACTCCCTTATCGAAACAGCGACAGAGAGAAATAATAATGCAGAAAAATGCAGTTCAAAGGATTGCCGAACCAATAATCGGTGCATACGACGAAAAGTCACTCCCCGCTGAAGCTGTTCCCGATTATCTTGAAGAGAATTACTGGTGGGCCTATCTGCACCCAAAGAGCATGCGATTTTTTGAGCAGCAATGGGTGATCAACAGCATACTTTGGGGCAACTATGCGCGACTTCGGGACGCCACGCTGGATGAGATGGGCAGTCCCATATCCGGGCGTACACTGCAAGTTGCCTGCGTTTACGGAAACCTGACTCCTAAACTTGCTCGGAGGCATCGGGCGGACGCACGCCTCGATGTGGTCGATGTGGCGCCAATTCAACTGGAAAATCTTTCGCGTAAACTTAATGGAGACGGGAATAGAGTTTTTCTCGACCGCCAGGATGCCTCCAGCCTGGATTTCAACGATGCATCATTTGATCAAGTGCTGATGTTTTTTCTACTGCATGAACTGCCTCGCGAAACCAGAATCTGTGCCGCAACTGAAGCTCTGCGGGTGCTCAAGCCTGGCGGCAAACTGATCTTAGTCGATTATCACCAACCCATTTGGCAACATCCCCACCGCTATCTGATGCCGCTGGTCTTCAAGACGCTCGAACCGTTCGCGCTCGACTTATGGGGAACCGAATTAACGCATTGGATCAAGGCCGACAAACCGTTCGGATCGATCAAAAAGAAGATCTATTTCGGTGGCCTCTACCAGAAGGTGGTGATAGAAAAGTAATCGATGGGTTCCGCATTAGCGGGTTTTCTGTCTCTCCGTCAATAATACATGGCGTATGCCCTCCGTTCAAAAGCGCTGACAATGCTCTGAGCCGCTTCGGCAAGAACCACTTCAATCACCGGGCGTAGCAACAGTGAAGCGGTTGTACAGCGGAGCGAAAAATCCACATGGCAGGCATTTTCCGGCAAAGCTTTCAACAACCATTGAATTGCAAATTCATCGAACAGCGGATCCGTTGAGGTAATCTGGATTCGATCCGGACGCTGCATCCTGGTTTCGGTGCGGAAGGATTTTCTCAGAGGCCCAAGCTGCAGCGTCTGCTCGGTAAAATAGAGGTTCTCTTCCTTTTCGGAACGACTGATTCTGGCCGCATGCCATAAGGGCAAAAAATCCGGATACCTCTCAACATCGGCTACCAGATCGAATATCTGTTCCGGTGTAAACGGCAGCGTCCGTTTTTCACTATGGACCGCCATCGTTGAGAATACCTGATCTCCTTCGGGAAACTGAATCGTTTTCCCATCCCGGACCTCGCCGGGATGGGAAAGTTTAAAAAAACATCTGATTCCGGAACTGCATCAATCTCCTTTGGCGTGCGTCAAGTTCGGATATCTCAGCCCACATAACTGCACTTGCTTGCCGGCGTACGGGTATCCATATTCCGTCCTCTGTTGGTATGGTCGTCGATCTCCGCGGCGGTGCCAACCATTCTGCCAAAAAGAAATGTGGTGAAGGCTGCCGATTCCATCGTGTTCTCACTGATGCTCTTGTCCATGTAAGGCCGCCAAAGCATCTTGAGCAGGATCACAGCGATCACCGCATCAATATTGACACAATAGACATTGCTGCTGACACCGGCGGTAAACAGCGCCTGCACCAGCTCATGGTAGAAATCGAGGAAAACATTGTAGCTCCCCTGATTTTTCAACAGCTCGTTGACAAATACCTCACGCGGATCGTAGTTAACATCCTCCCCTTTAAACACAGGATGATTAATGCAGGGAATTTTGGCGTAGGAGATATCTCCTTCAGCCTTGGCCTTTTTCTTATAGACCATGTACTGTCTTGCATATGAGGCTGCCATCTCTTTCAGATTGAGACCATGCTCTGGATTTCCGGGGTCATCCAGGCCAGAATCCCTGAATCGATCCAACAGGAAGGCTATAGCCTCGAATCCATTGCCTCCATGCGCATAACCGGTATGCGTGAGAAATCCGATATATCCTTTGTTGATCTGAACTCTTTCCGGCGCCTCCGGACCATCGGCACTCACCGCGCCTTTCGGACCCTGGGCGGAGATCGTACCCGGACCGTTACTGACTATCAGACCAAGCAGTATGGAGAATGCGAACAACTCACCTTTGCTCGGCCTGTTGCCTAACAGTGCCAGATGAGCAGTCTCGGAGAATGACCAGTCACTGATCAGCTCTTCGTTTTTGACTCCGCAGAAATGTTCATTGGTATGGTGTTCGGCGCTGGCTGCCGCACCGACCATCGTACTGAATATACGGAAGTGCCATGGCATATTCTTTATGGTCAGCACCGCGATGCGCTTGCGCAGCAGCTGTCTCCAACCCAGATGGGTGGCAATAGCCGCCACCACTATCTGGGCGCGAACGCGCCCTCCAGTCTCTTTCGCCAATGCTTTGACAAATTCGACAAAAACCGATTTGGCACCTCTGGACTTCAGCGCATCCAGCATGACATTGCCTTTGTTGCATTCCGCGTCCGACACCAGCAGATTGCGCGCATCACCGGCAATTGCCCGCTCCAGCTGAGCCGAAAAATCGAATTCGGTATCCTCCGGATCCTGTAGACCGCTCTTCTTAAACAGCTCCACCAATGCAGCAACAGCCAGACGGGCCGGTTCTGTCTGGTTCGGTCCCTGTAGTGCTATTGCGGCACACAACGATGTGTTGGGGCTATTCCCTGTAACGCGTGCTGCATCCGCCGCTGCCAACCCCAGGGTACCCTGCTGATTGACATAAGCATTCAAAGCGACATTGGCAAGAGCCCGTCCATTCTCACGCGGGTATACCCGAATCAGGCTCTTGACCAGGTTCTCTTCGAAAGCGTGAGTGGACGCATCCAGAACGCTGGTTCCATGCAGTTGCGTCACCTGTGTCTTGGGATCCATCATGGAGGCGCCTGAGGCATCTTTCATCGGTTGGCGCGGAAAGATCGCTCCAATCTGTTCACCAAGACCTTCTATCTGTTTGTCGTAGGGCGCAAGCGCCTTGACCAGCGGAGGATTCAGATGCTTGGGAATATCGATATTCTGTGTATTGCTGAACCAGCATTTTAGTGACAGATCGCCCTCTGGTTTGAAGTCGGGATTTGTCTCGTTCAGCTTCATAACCGCAGTCATTGCAGCGGGCAGGTGAGCGATATTTATCACTACTGCACCTTTCTTGCTGCAGACGGGATTCTCCGGTGTAAACAGAGAGTTCACACCGAACTTCTCCATGAACCACTTCTCCTTTGCCATCGCGTTGTCGCCACTGCCGGAGATGGCTCCCGCATGACCGCAGGCCCGGGTCAGTTTTGCCTTCCAGCGGCCGACGATACAGGCTACAACCGGCTTTTCGAATACCAGATCCTTTTCGTAGTATCCACCGGGTTCAATGTACATCACCGCAGCTTTCGTTCGGTAGTCATTATGAAAGGCATGCGTGAATTCAGGTGCGGAATAGTGAATATAAACATCCTTACCCGAAGAGATCGAAACCGTGGTGCCCCACCCCGCCGTTGCCAGATAGACCGCGATCGTAGTGGTGAAATTGCCTGAATTGGAGAAAATAGCAATGGAACCGGGCCGCAGAGATTCTGCCGGTGCGTTGCCGCCCAACGCTCCACCGATACGTACCCGGTTGTGTGCATCCGCGATACCCAGGCAGTTTGCACCGAATATATCGACGCCATACATCTGGCCCAGCGAACGGATTATCCGCGCATCGTGGACCGGTACTTTTTCCGTAAGTATCACTATCTTTTTTAGATTCGGATTTATTCTCAGTGCTTCCAGTACACCGTCACGAACACCGGATGGCGGCAGATAGATCACGACCACATTAAACTTGTGTCCGGCTTCCATAGCTTCCGCAATGTTGCCGTAAACCGGGATATTGCCTCTCGGTGTATTCATAACCGTACCGGACCGCCCAGGCGCGGTCCCGCATACGATATTACCGCCCGAGTACGTGTGGCTGACCGGGGTAACGGTTCGGCTTTCACCCCCGGTAATATTGAGTACACACACACGGTCCTGGCGGGTCGCCAACTCCGCCAGTGAGTCTATACCTACAAAATAGTATGGAAACGCTGCTACGCCTTGTTGATGCATCTTTAACCCCTTTTTCCCTGGCGCCGTTTTTTCGGCGGCCGCTAATCAGATTGGTTGTGCCGTTTGATGCTTCTGCGGCGATTTTTAACTTATACCCATTGCTCTGGCCACCATCGCGCGTCCCCCAGCCTTCATCCATTTATCCACTGCCTGGGCGAAGTTGACGACTTCGCTCATCGCAGAGTCGTAACCAAACATCTGATACGGCAGACCGAGACCATCAAGCGTGTCCCGCAGATAACCCATGCCCCTGATCAAATTGGGTCCTCCGCGGCCAACCACGACATAGAGCGGTTGAGGGCCTACATTGTGAAAGTGGTCGCGCAGCGCATCGGCCATGGCCCTGAATGTTTCGTGAATATCTGTGTTATTGGCTTTTCCGCCGATGATGAAAAGGACGTTGGACTGTTCGAGCCAGTATTTGTAGACGATTCGGGATATATCGTGCATCTTTTCATAGGGTGGGTTGCCACCGAAATCGGAGGAGATAGTGGCCGTATCACCCAACTGCTCGGTGACCAATGCATTGGCTCCCCCGCCGAAGGTCATCGCGGTAATGGTTCCCTGTGGGTTTATGACAAACACGTCCGACTGTCCCTGGTAGGTTCGCAATGCGTTTACCTCCTGTTCGAAATCGGAGTAACTGGAGGCATCCAGGTCGGAAGGCAGGCCAAGACGCTTCCAGTTTGGATCATCTCCGTCGAAGGCGCATTTGAAATCGCAGGCCAGCGGCAGCAAACGGCCCTTTTCCGCCGGCATCATACGGATAGGATTCAGTTCCAGCGTGGTCATTCCATAGTAGTGATAGAGCTCCCAGAGTTTGGGAAGATTTTGTACCAGCGGACTGACCAGCTCCTGGGGCGCATTGATCTTGCGCAATGCGTTGGATACCACGAATCCCTTGAGCCCGGTCAGTGGGTCGAATGGAATGCAGGCGAGCTTATCCTGCGGTAACTCTTCGATATTCACGCCACCATGATGGGTGATGGTGATGACCGGAGCGCGGTATTTTGTACTGTCGGTTATGGAAAAATAGACTTCGTACTCAGCTGGAACGGCACCCTCGAAGGTGACACCCTCTGCCTTGGTGCGCACATTGTTATGCACATGTTCAGCAAAATAGAGTCGTTCCTTCTCTTTCATGGCAGTGGCCAGATTGTTCGCTCTACCCAGCAGTCCGGCCTTACCCTTTTTCCCAACCCCCCCCTTGAACATGGGTTTTACGAAGATCTCCCCCCAACGTCCGATCAGTTCCTTGATCTGATCGCCGCTCGCCTCAGGGCCGAGTACTTCGGATGTTGGATAGTCAACAAACTTGAGGAGTTTCGACCCCCAATACATACCTGTTATCTGCATCGTTCCGCTGCTCCTTTAACAGTTGGTTATTTGGTTTTTAAACAGTGTGGCGGGTAGATGCTTATCCCCCCTCCCGATTTTCTTCCTGTAATTATTATTGTCTTGTCTCTACGACGTTATTATTTTTGGAAATTTCAACAAAGTTTTAATTATAGGTCTCTTATATCATTTTGCATGTGGTTTTTGTTTGCTGCAAGGCACCCACCAATTTACCATGGGTGCCTTGCCGCAACTCAGCCTAAAGCATTCAACGCAGCATTTAATGTTGCGCTGGGGCGCATTGCATTCGCCACGACTTCCGGATCCGCATGGTAATACCCACCCAAATCGACTGCCCGGCCCTGGGCAGCATTCAACTCATCGACTATTTTTTCCTCGTTCTCACCCAGTGTCCGCGCCAGTCCGGTGAAGCGTTCCTGCAGATTTTTATCTTCGGTCTGCTCGGCCAACGCCTGTGCCCAGTAAAGTGTCAGATAGAAGTGGCTCCCCCGATTGTCCAATTCATTGACTTTCCTGGAAGGCGATTTGTTACTGTCCAGAAATTTACCGGTTGCCTGGTCCAGCGTTTTTGACAGAATGAGCGCTTTTTTATTGCCCGAGCTGTTCGCCAGATGTTCCAGAGATGCTGCAAGTGCCAGAAACTCACCCAGAGAATCCCATCTTAAATGCCCCTCCTCCTTGAATTGCTGGACATGTTTAGGCGCAGATCCTCCCGCACCGGTCTCGAACAACCCGCCTCCACCCATCAGCGGCACAATTGAGAGCATTTTCGCGCTGGTACCCACCTCGAGAATCGGAAACAGATCGGTGAGATAGTCTCGCAACACGTTGCCGGTAACCGATATGGTATCTGCCCCCCCTGCGATGCGCTGCAACGAAAAGCGGGTAGCCTCAACCGGCGACATGATTCGAATCTCAAGATCCTCTGTATCATGATCCCGCAGATAGCGTTTTACCTTTTTAATCAGCTGCGCATCGTGCGCTCTGTTCTCGTCCAACCAGAAAACGGCAGCCGCTCCTGTTGCCTTCGCCCTGGTAACAGCCAGTTTGACCCAATCCTGAATCGGCAGGTCTTTCACCTGACACATGCGCCAGATGTCCCCCTCTTCCACTTTTTGTTCCAGCAATTTTTTACCGGAAGCGCCTACGACGCGGATAGCCCCGTCTCCAGGCGATTTAAAAGTTTTGTCATGCGAACCGTACTCTTCCGCCTTCTGTGCCATCAATCCCACGTTGGAAACGCTGCCCATAGTGGCCGGATTGAATGCACCATTCTCCTTGCAGAACTTGATCACCTCCTGGTAAACCCCGGCATAACTGCTGTCGGGAATTACAAACAAGGTATCATGCAGATTGCCGTCAGGACCCCACATCTGTCCCGATGAACGGATTGCCGCCGGCATGGACGCATCGATAATCACGTCGCTGGGCACGTGCAGGTTGGTGATTCCCTTGTCCGAGTTTACCATCGCCATCTGCGGACGATCCGCATAGCAGGATTTGATATCCTCTTCGATCTTATCCCGCTGCTGCTGAGGCAGCGTGGCGATCCTTGCGTAAAGGTCTCCCAGTCCGTTATTGGGATCGACGCCCAACTCCTCGAAAACATCAGCATATTTTTTGAATACATCCCTGAAGAAAACTGATACGGCATGACCGAAAATGATGGGATCCGAGACCTTCATCATCGTGGCCTTCAGATGTATTGAGAAGAGAAGATTCTCCTTTTTTGCTCTCTTGATCTGTTCTTTAAGAAATTTTCGCAACGAACTCCGGCTCATCACGGTCGCGTCGATTATCTCGCCGTTGATCAGCGAAGTCTTCTCTTTCAGAACCTGGACTTTTCCTTTTTTATCGACAAACTCGATTCTTGCATCCCCGGCACTCTCTTCGGTTATTACCGTAGATTTCTCATTCGAACAGAAATCCCCGCTGCTCATGTGCACCACACTGGACTTGGAATCCCTGCTCCATTTTCCCATCGAGTGTGGATTCTTTTTGGCGTAGTTCTTGACCGATGCCGGCGCCCTTCTGTCAGAGTTTCCCTCTCTCAGTACAGGATTGACTGCGCTTCCCTTGACCCTGTCGTAGCGCTCCCTGGCCTCTTTTTCAGCATCGGTTTTCGGCTCCTCCGGATAGTCTGGAAGATTGTAGCCCTGTGCCTGAAGTTCTTTGATTGCTGCAACCAGCTGGGGGATTGATGCACTGATATTGGGTAGCTTGATAATATTGGCCTCCGGGGTCTTTGCCAGCAAACCCAGTTCGGCCAGGTCATCCGCCTGTCTTTGACTCTCCGTCAGCTGTTCCGGAAAGCTGGCGATAATTCTCCCGGCAAGAGAGATATCCCTGGTCTCCACGGCAACACCCGCTGCGTCGGTAAATACCTTTACAATCGGAAGAAAAGAAGCAGTTGCCAACGCGGGTGCTTCATCGGTTATCGTATATATGATTTTTGGTGTTTCAGCTGTCATTATGTTCCCCTGAAAAGATTATTAATCCGGACGCCGATAAATTCTGCCGGGTTGTTGCATGCAAAACCAGACTACCCTTGCGGGACTGCCCACTATACCGGAAAAAGAGATCGGTACTCCTGTTCTGTACCGGATCAGCCACGGTGTGTTGCTTTGAAATAGGGTAAAGCGCCACCTGCTTTCAGCACCTCCACATCCTTTGGTTCGAAGGCTGGATCCAATGGCAGCTTTTCTCCATTGACAATCATAAAGAGATCTGCTTCCAGGTTGGAAACATCGATGCTCACCCGGTCACCCTGGTTTACTTTTTCATAGTCACCCATGTTGCGAAAGGTAAGCGGTACTATGCCGAAGTTGACCAGATTGGCAACGTGAATACGGGCGAATTGAGCCACCACCACGGCCCGGATACCCAGCCAACGCGGACACAATGCGGCATGCTCGCGTGAACTTCCCTGGCCGTAGTTTTCCCGGCCAACAAGCACGCCATGGCCACCGGTGTCACGATGCGCGACGGCACGCTCGGAAAACGTGCTGTCCACCTGATTGAACGTCGCCTGCATTGCGTACTCCTTGACATTGGAGCGAAGTGGCAAATAGATTCCTGCAGGCTGTATGTCGTCGGTGCTGATGTTGTCCCCCAGCTTCAAAAGCACCTCGCCCTCCAGTCTCTCCGGCAGTCCATCGAAATCGGGCAGTGCCATAATATTCGGACCGCGCACCACTTCAACCTGCTCTGCCTGCTGCTGGGGAATCGGCATTACAAAAGACGCGGTATCGTCCACCTGGGGTGCAGAAGTTATCTCCACCCTGCGATCCGGCATGGATACCTTGCCGCTGAGCGCGCTGGCGGCTGCCACCAACGGGCTGACCAGATGTACCTGGGCATCGGCAGTACCGGAGCGTTTCGGGAAATTACGGTTAAAGGTGCGCAGACTCAAACCCTTGCTTACCGGCGATCCGCCCTGACCAATGCATGCGCCGCAGCCGTTTTCCATGACCCGTACACCGGACTGCCAGAGTGAGGTTATATATCCGGAATTCGCCAGCTGCATGGCAACCGCACGCGATCCCGGATAGAGCAATGTATCCACAGCAACCCGCTGTCCCTTCAACAGTTCTGCAAAACTGGCAATGTTTTCAAAAGAGCTGTTGGTGCAACTGCCGACGCATACCTGATTTACCGGTGTACCTGCATGCTCAGAGATCTTCTCAACGTTGCCCGGAGAGGGATAGATCGCAATCAATGGTTCCAGCCCGGAGAGATCTATATCTATCCGATCCGCGTATTGGGCGCCCTCATCCGCTGCCATGGGTTGATAGTCGTTGCCGCGTCTCCTGCTTACCAGGTACTCGCGAGTACGCTCGTCGCTTGGAAAGATGGATGTGGAGGCACCCATCTCTGCACCCATATTGGTGATAGTTGCACGCTCGGTCAGTGAGAGGCTGGCCACACCGGGACCGGCATACTCAAAAATCTTGCCCTTGCCGCCCTTGACACCGACGATGGACAGCATCTTCAGGATGACATCCATTGCCATTACCCCTTCCGGAAGAGCCCCGGTCAGGTGTACCTGAACAACCTGTGGCATTGGGATTGAGTACTCGCCAGTGGCCATCGCCAGGGCCACGTCATACCCGCCCGCGCCAAAAAAGATGGCTCCCATGCCGCCGGCGTTTACCGTGTGGCTGTCGGCGCCAATGCCCGTCATGCCGGGTTTTACGAAGTTTTCGATGTTCAGAAAATGACAAATACCTGTACCCGGAGGGGAGTAGATAATGCCGAGTTTCCTGGAGACCGTTCGCAGGTATTCGTGATCGTCCGGGTTGCGAAAGCCGGACTGCATCATACTGTGATCCACAAAGTTGACCGACAGTGGTTTGACACGCTTGATCCCCATGGCCTCCAGCTGCAGCATACACATGGTGCCTGTCGCATCCTGCGTGAATGCCTCATCGATGGTGAGCAGCACAACCTCCCCGGCCGATGGCAACTCTCCTCCGCTGACCAGGTGTCGGGAAATTATTTTTTCTGTCAGATTCATCGGTTTCACTCAAATTCCTCCCTAATAATTTTAGAATATTATTTTTTTGATAAATTATATGATGCTACCTGGAGTATTCAGGCCCGGTACCGACTTGGCGTCGTGGCTTTATTTATGGTTAGTAGTCTTCCGGGTTGGATATGAATACCGCTTGCCTGGCAAGCGGTCAATAGATATTAGTCTCGAATCAATTATTAAGGAAATATTTTCGGAGAATATGTAGATTTAATTTTTGATCCTGTGGAAACCACGCTGCCCCAGAGTGTAGCCTGGCATGACCTACCAGAATTTCAGTTGTTGATATTCTGCTCCACCAGCATATTGTTCAGCTCGCGGATCCTGCGGGCCATGCCTCTGGCAAGATTCAGTAGCAGCACGCCGAAATCAGTCGGCAACGATTTTTGCAGTTCATAAAAAAGCAAGGTGGAGATCTCAAGCACGATGGACTCCTCTGCAGCCTCCGCACTGCCTCTCCGGTCATGCAGCGCAATCATCGCGACAAAACCCAGCTCCTCTCCACAGATATGATCCCGGATGTACATGCGTTTGCCATGGTGGTGTTTGTAGAATCTGAATGAGCCCTTCAGGATAATATAGAAACGATTGCCCGGATTATTCGGCCGGAACAACATCTCTCCCGCCTCTAGATGGAAGGCCCTCCCGCCCTCGAACAGATACCTGATCCCGTTATCGGAGAGCGCGCCAAAGCTCGAACACTGCCTGAGATAGTCAAGGCCAAGCTGTTCGATTAAACGGATACTTTCCAAGGTTTGCATCTTAGGGCCTGCCAACATGAATGGAACCACCGCTTCCCAGTTTCCTGTCTTATGTTTTAGTATAGGTTAGAAAACCAGGCTGCTGCAGTTCATTGACCGTATCCTCACTTCAATGTTCACTCCCCGTCAGGTTTGCGAGTAAGGCTCTTCCAAATGACACAAGCTATCAGAATCAGTGACTCTCACAAGGCTGGCACAGTATGAACAATGCTCATCGAAACCGGCTGAAGAATCAGCGCATGATCACGTTGTGCTCTCTGTAAAAATGCCCGATGCACTGTGTCTGTCGGCCGAGCTTGGATACATACCCGGGTGGGGATTGCCTGAGGAGAGTAGATGCAGATAGATGAACAGCCTCAGGATCGAACCGTTCTGGGGTGGCGCGAATGGTTGACTCTGCCCATACTCGGCATCCATCAGATCAAGGCCAAGATAGATACCGGTGCACGCACCTCGGCACTGCACGCATTTTATCTGGAGCCGTATCGTTTTGAAGGGCAAGAGTGGGTGCGTTTCAGCGTCCACCCTAAACAGAACGACAGGGATCTGGTTGTCGAATGTCGTGCTCCGATCAAGGATCGCCGGATCGTGTCCGATTCGGGCGGGCATCAGGAGGAGCGTTATGTGATCGAGACAATTCTCGGTGTCGGCGATTTCAGATGGCGCGCAGAGATCACTCTGACCGATCGGGATACAATGAAATTCAGAATGTTATTGGGCCGCACAGCATTGAGAGGCCGGTTTCTGGTAAATCCGGACGCATCCTATCTGCTGGGGAAAAGAGCGCATCGAAAGCGGCGAAAATCCATACACTCAAATTATCTCAAGGAAATTCAATGAAAATAGCCATTCTTTCCCGCAATAGAAACCTCTATTCGACAAAGCGGTTGGTGGAAGCAGCGGAGAACCGGGGGCATAGCGTCCAGGTTATTGATATTTTGCGCTGCTACATGAACATTACCTCTCACCGGCCCACGATTCACTACCGGGGTGAAGCATTGTCTGGATTCGATGCGGTGATACCACGTATCGGAGCCTCGGTAACTTTCTATGGTACAGCCGTTGTGCGCCAATTTGAAATGATGAACGTATTCTCGCTGAACGAATCGGTGGCGATTACACGTTCCCGTGACAAACTGCGCTCCCTGCAGCTGCTTGCCCGCAGGGGTATTGGACTACCGGTGACAGGATACGCACACAATCCCGACGACATCGGTGATTTGATCAATACCGTTGGTGGTGCGCCCATGGTCATCAAGCTGCTGGAGGGTACACAGGGAATTGGCGTGGTTCTGGCGGAGACCGAGAAGGCGGCCGAAAGCGTGATACAGGCGTTCATGGGCTTGAAGGCAAATATAATGGTGCAGGAGTTCATCAAGGAGGCGGGTGGTTCCGATCTTCGCTGCTTCGTGGTGGGTGGCAGGGTCGTCGCGACAATGAAGCGCCAGGGACCAGAGGGGGAATTCCGCTCCAACCTGCACCGGGGAGGCAGTGCGACGCTTGTCCGCCTGACGCCGGAGGAGCGTTCCACCGCCGTCAGAGCTGCAAAGATCATGGGGCTTGATGTCTGTGGCGTCGATATGCTTCGTTCCAACCATGGTCCGGTTGTGATGGAAGTGAACTCCTCGCCGGGACTGGAGGGTATCGAGAAGGCAAGCGGCAAGGACGTCGCTGGTCAGATCATTTTGTACATCGAAAAGCGGGTGAGGGAGCTGGGTGCGAGCACTCAGCGCTCGAAAACCCAGGGCAAGGGTTGACCCTGAAATGCGAGATCCGTTCATCATCGGTGATGTGCGTGTTGCCCCGCGTACCAGAGCGCTGGTGGAGCTGCCGCTACCAAGGTTATACACCCGCTCCTCGCTGACACTGCCGGTTCATGTACTGCACGGTGCGCGCGATGGTCCCAAGCTGTTCGTCAGCGCGGCGATTCACGGCGATGAATTGAACGGAACAGAGATTATCCGACGCCTGTTGAAACAGCCCATGTTGAAGCAGTTGCGCGGTACACTGCTCGCCGTCCCCATCATCAATGTCTACGGCCTGCTCCATCTTTCGAGATATCTCCCCGACAGACGGGATTTGAACCGCTCATTCCCCGGATCGGAGACAGGCTCACTGGCGGCCCGGGTTGCCAATCTTTTTATGCAGGAGATCGTTGCCCGGTGCAGTCATGGCATTGATCTGCACACTGCGGCCATTCACCGCAACAACCTGCCACAGATTCGGGCCAATCTGGATGACGAAGCGACCGCCACCCTGGCGAGAGCATTCGGGGTTCCTGTACTGCTGAACTCCACCCTGCGGGACGGCTCACTGAGGGAGGCCGCAGCAGAGTTTGGCATTCCGATGCTGCTGTACGAAGCAGGCGAAGCGCTGCGCTTCAATGAGGTTGCTATCCGGGCGGGACTGCATGGAATTATCAGTGTAATGCGGGCGATGGAGATGCTGCCGGCGGTAAAACCGCGCAGAAGCGCCCATATGGAGCCCTTCGTGGCCCGCTCCAGCACCTGGGTGAGAGCATCCAGAAGCGGCCTCTTCAGAAAGGTGGCATCTCTTGGCAGCAGAGTTAAAAAGGGGGATGTTATCGGATTGATAGACAGCCCGTTCAGCGGACGTGAAACTGAGGTAAATGCAGTAGCCAACGGCATCATTATCGGCTGTGCCGAGCTGCCACTGGTCAACGAAGGTGAGGCACTGTTCCATATTGCGCGCTTCGAGGATGCCAAAGAGGTGGCGCAGCATGTGGAGTCCATGCAGTTGCTGCATACTCCACAAGAGGATTCCGCCGCGCTGTTGCCAAACGAAGAGCCTCCCATCGTGTAGGTAACTGGACGCACCTCAATAGATTCCAATCATCGATGATTCTCAACCGATACGTATACGCCGCGCCACCCATATTTTTGTAATCGAGGAGATCAACAAGTGAAACATGCGTTGAATCCAGACTGCCGCACTCTGCTGCTGCTCGGCATGCTTGCTTTGTTGACGCCGGATTTCGCTTTAGCACAACAACCTACCGTCGGAGTGCAACTGGGAGAGGCGCTTGCCAACCGCGAACAGCTGCTGAAAAGCGAAATTGCCGCCACTGAAAATGAGGCGGCGGAGCTTGCCGCAAGACGTCTGCAGTTCGAAGAGCGAATTGCAGCGCTTTCCGCACGTCCGGTGGACCAGACTGAACTTGAACAGGTGGGATTGACGGTCGATACCCGCAGGGTCGCCCAGGAGTCTGTAGAACTTGCCATAAAATCCGTGCAGGGAACAATCACGGAGCTTATCGCAGAGACCCAGCGCCTGGCGGATGAACTGCAGGTGATGGCCGCAGTTCAGCGGACTACGGCCGAAAAGCCGATGATTGCCGAGACAAGGGCCAGGCTGACCGAAAAACAGGAACTGCTCAAACTTGAGCAGCGTCGCATGCAGCAGCTGGAACAGCGCAAGCAGCTGGCCAGGGATCGCACTCAATTGGCGGAGCGTTGGTTTGAAGCAATCAAAGAGGCCTATCGGAACCAGCAGGAGCAGGCCAGGAAACTGACTCTGGATGAGTTGGAGAAGCAGCTGATTGCCGAACAGCAGCGTTTGCAGGAGATGGCGACCGAGTACCGCACCGAGGTCAACCGGCTGCGTGATGATTCCTCCGCAAGCCAGTCGGCCAGGGATGTTGCGGATACACGGTTGACAGAGGCGGAGGAGTCGCTGTTCCTGACCGGCATACGCCTGAAAAGCGCACGCATGCTCTCCCAGCTGGATAAGATTGCGGAAGGCGTCGGGGAGCAGAGTGCTGACCTAAGGAAACTGAAATCCGCTTCAACGGAGCTTGAAGGACTTAAGCAGCAGTTGCAATCGTTGCTGGGCCTGATCCGCAGCAAGTCGAAACTGTTGCAACAGCGGCGGGAGGTGCTTCTCAAGGGGCTTGAACTGGAGACATCCAGCCGCAAAGAGTATCGCCAGGTGCAATCTCTGTTCGATGATCTGATTGACCGCTTCGGGAAACGCATCGAGGCGCTGGAGACATTTGGCAGCGCACTTGAGGAAAGGAGTGAGCAGGTGGACATGCTCTATCTTGATCGAAAGAAGCGGGGTCTTACCGAACGTCATCAGTTGCCGAATACACTGCCGCAGTGGGAGATTCTGTTTTCAGAGATGACCCGGCTCCCGGATAAAATGGTGCAGATAGGACGCAGCATTTTTCTCTCCCTTGCAACTGCCATGCAGCAGGCCGACATCACCCGCTGGCTCAGTCTTTTTCTCCTGAGCCTGCTGTGGAGTGCCGGCTGCCTCTCGCTGGGCAAGCTCAAGCCCCCCTCCCCTGTCCCCGTTGAAAAAAGCTTTACCCGCAGGGCAATATTAATAACAACCGCCCTGATACGCGGAAACCGCTTCGGACTGCTGGCCGGCGGATTATTGCTCATCGCCGGCTGGTTGCTGGAGATTGTGGCACCTGGACTGGCGATCATCGCAACTCTGTTGGGTATCTGGCTGGGGATGCGTCTTACCATCGGACTGAGCCGATTGATCCTGGACTCCCCGCTGGGACTCGCGGATCGGCAGCCTGGACTATTCCGGTTGATAGTCTTCCATACCATCCTCATCTCACTGTTTGCTCTTGGCTTGGCGCTGGGGATTCTGGATCTGGTTTCACAGCCCATGAAGGAGTTTCTCGAACGCTGTTTCATGCTGCTTTTGCTACCCCCGGCTTATCTCGCGCTGCGCATACGCAACCTCTGGTACGGGTTGCTGCAGGAACGTAAGGGAGTGACCCACTGGGTGCGCCTGGCGGGGGTGTTCGGGATGGTCATACCCCTGACCATAGCAGCAGCGGCACTGCTGGGTCTGTTCGGCTACATCAATCTGGCTTTCTCCGTGGGACGTTACATGACCATCTTTTTTGCGGTAATCATCGGCTGGATGATTGCCCGGGGGGTGGTTATGGATCTCGCCGGTAGCGTGGAGATGGCTATCGCACGCAGATCGCAGCAGAGTGGCTTCTGGGTCAGGAGTCTGGTCGAACCGGTACAATACATGCTTCGCCTTGGTCTGTTTCTAACCGTACTATGGGTGCTTTACCGGATTTTCCTTGAAGATCCGGCCACCGGGATTGACCTGAAAGCCTGGCTTGATCACACCCTGTTTACCATCGGTGGAAACCCAATCGACAGCCTTGATCTGCTGGGATCCATACTGTTGCTGTTCCTGGTCTTTTACCTGGGCCGCTGGGCCAGAGAGATCACCTACGGCTGGGTCTACGCCAGAATCAAGGACATCGGCATACGCAATAGCCTGTCGGTGTTTACCCAGTACGCCGTGGTGGTGATCGGGTTGCTCATCGTGCTCAACGTTATTGGCATCAATCTCACCAGCCTGGCCGTGTTCGCAGGCGCGCTTGGTGTCGGCATCGGTTTCGGTATGCAGAACATCGCCAACAATTTTATCAGTGGACTGATCCTGCTCGCAGAACGCCCGGTGCGCACCAGTGACTGGGTGACGATCGGCGACAAGGAGGGGGCCGTGGCGGCGATCGGCATGCGCTCGGTCACGGTAACCACCTGGGACAATCAGGACGTGATCATCCCCAACTCGGATCTGATCAGCAACTCCTTCATCAACTGGACGCGTACCGACAACGAGGTGAGAACTGTGCTGATAGTTGGTGTCAGTTACCACGCGGATCCACATCTGGCCCGTCAGGTCATTCTTGATGCGGTCACCATGCAACCCAGAGTTTCACTGACGCCGAAACCTCCCCAGGTTTGGCTCATCGATTTTGCCGCATCCTCAGTGAATTTCAGAGTTCAATACTTCACAGATGTAGTGTTATACAGTCGGCTGGAGGTTCAGTCCAGCGTACTGTTCGCCATCTGGGACGCGCTGAAAGAGGCTGGCATCGGCATACCCTTCCCGCAGCAGGACGTGTACATCAAGGAGTTTCCGGACAGCGGAAAGGAACAGACCGGCTGAGCAGTTTTCCCTTCCCATGCCTGCAGTGACGCTAAAGGCGAAAACAGCTCAAACTTCTGGAATCTCTCTTATAATTTCCCTTGGCTGACACCTCAGGGTTATGCGACAGGTTTAAATAACCCGACTCGGACAAACGGGATAAACTTACCTTTTTTTGATATCTTGGCGGTGGCAACTTCTGTGTTGGATCATTACATTGAAATAGACGCAGAGACCGCTTCACTTGGTTTCCTTGTTCTTTTTGGATGAAATCACAAAGATCTGGATGGGTTTTAATTGAGCTATCCTTGTCAAATTTTTGAGCTTTTCAATGAAAAAAACGATTGGTAAGGGAAAAGAGTACATTGCTCCATGGGAAAAGGCATTTGATCGGGTATTGAACCCGCTGGATGAATTTATTCATCGGCAGACAACCAGTGGTGTACTGCTCATGCTGTGTGCGATTGTGGCGCTCTATGTTGCCAACAGTCAGTGGAGCGAGGCCTATGTCCGGCTGTTGGAAATGCCGTTTACTGTGGGTATAGAGGGGTTCCAGCTATCCAAATCCCTGCATCACTGGATCAACGATGGGTTGATGGCGCTGTTTTTTTTCGTGATCGGACTGGAACTCAAGCGGGAGATTCTGGTGGGAGAACTGGCCGATCCAAAACATGCGCTACTCCCGATTATTGCAGCTGTGGGAGGTATGCTGGTACCTGTCCTCATCTATATCAGCATCAACCCCCAAGGACACACTTTCGACGGCTGGGGAGTGCCGATGGCAACGGACATAGCGTTTGCGCTGGGCGCGCTTGCACTACTCGGTGAAAGAGTCCCGAAAAATCTGCTGACTTTCCTGGTTGCCCTGGCCATTGTGGATGATCTGGGCGCAGTGGTGGTCATTGCACTTTTCTACACCGAGACGCTTAATTTCACCGCCTTGGTTTTCGCAGCCATCATCATGATTTTGCTGGCAGCTCTGAATCTTGGTGGAATACGCCGCCCGTTACCCTATGTCCTGCTGGGTCTGGTGCTTTGGATAGCAGTATTGAAAAGCGGGGTGCATGCAACACTTGCGGGCATATTTCTGGCATTCACCATTCCCATGCAACCGAAGTACGACCCGCAACGATTCGTGGCGCAAATCAAAGAGATGGTCGGGCAGATCAGGCAGGCATACCTGCGGGAAGAGAATATAGTCAAGAACGATGAACTGCGTTCACGTGTTCAGGCATTGGCGGAAGGTGTGAACTTGGTTCAGGCACCCGCGCAGATCCTGGAACATAAAATGCACCTGCCATCCGCCTACCTTGTAATCCCCATCTTCTCTCTGGCCAATGCGGGTATTCCCATCGACTGGTCCTCATTTGGAGATATCGTCACACATCCGGTCTCGATGGGCATTGCAGCCGGTTTGCTGTTCGGAAAACTGATCGGTATTGCCGGTTTTTCCTGGCTTGCGGTAAAGCTTGGTATGACCTCACTTCCACATGGCGTCAATTTCAGGCACATGTTGGGCGTGGCGCTCATGGGAGGCATCGGCTTTACCATGTCCATATTCATCGCAGAATTGGGATTCGCCCATCATGCCGAGGATCTGTTGATGGCCAAAACAGGTGTTCTGCTGGCGTCATTGCTGGCCGGCGTTTCGGGTTTTCTCTGGCTCTACCTTACTGCCGGGACAACAAAGCAGCAGCCTGATCTGTAGCTGGATCCAGCCTGCCGAGAATGTTTGGCATCAGTGCTGAATCCCAGCAACTCAGGGCGAAACAGACTCTGCCGAATTTCCCACTGAGTTCAAGCCTGCAAGTGCCGGGAAAGCCAGCAACACGAACCTGTCTGAGATCAAATTTTTATCCGTAAACTGCTATTATCACCGGCTCCTCCGTCATCTTCGATTTTTGAAGGAAATCCGCATGATCAGGTTGGTCACTGTTTTTGTTTGTCTTACGCTCGGCACATGGGGTGTCGTCCATGCCGACTCGAGTGACTGGCGCACATCTCCGGAGCAGCCATCAATGTCGGCATCTGACATGCAAGCCGTTGGCCGTGCGGTCTGCGGTGACGGTGAATTCAATGAGAGCGAAGGAGGTTTGATCTGCGGCAGATGCCCTGAATTCACGGGAAACGCCGGTGCCGATTCCGGACTCGAAATCGGACCTCCGCTTCGCGGTCATTTCAGCGGGTCCGGGTCAGGGGAGGAGTGGATTGTCGATACCGAAGGATGCGAGGCACACTTTGCCGGTTTTGGCGGGGCGATATTTTTGGTCAAGGCCGATCCCAAGCCTCTGCCTGGTTCACCGTCTGCCGTTCTGAGTTTCAGACCAGGCGCCACACCGTCTGACACTCCGCTCTCATTGCTCTGGTACAAACCAGGCTTTCGCTTGAACGACTGTCTGATTCTCGATGGAGACGGTGCACGCAGCCTGCTGGTCTGCAACGAGGCGGACATGGCTCAGGGAGAGGTTATTGGACATATTTCGGCGCTGGAGGTATCGAAACGGGATATCACCCGATGGCGACTGCTTCGCTGGTATGATAATAGTGCAGCAAATACGAACATGATCGTATCTGTGGTCCCGACGGAGATGCGTCAGGTGCGGTTTGATAACGGACAGAAAGCGTTGCATATCACGATGGCAATTGTCGAAACAAGCCGGGACAAGGTGGAAAAAGAGCCAGGATCGCTTGCAAAAACAGTCACTCTGACATTTCTGCGCAAAGGTCAGCGGTTGTTTGCGTCCACTGAATCCCAACAGCTTCTGGGGGAGATAAATCTGCTGACCGGAAAAATGCTGGATTAGCGCTCACGCCGTGAAAACGAGGACAGGGCAATGACAATGAACGACGGACTTCTCAATGCTTTCCTGCTTGATGGCAAGGGTGGAGGCACGCCGCTCGACTGGACCGGCATCCGTAACTGGACTCCGGACCAGGGTGCACTCTGGGTACATCTGGATTTCACCAAAGAGGGCACTCACCATTGGCTGTCGCAGGAGAGCGGCCTGGATCCGCTGGTAGCGGAAGCGCTGACTGCCGATGAGACCAGGCCACGCTGTGCATCGATAGACGAGGGTCTGCTGCTCAGCCTGCGCGGAGTCAACAGCAATCCCGGCTCAGAACCGGAGGATATGGTCTCCATCCGTCTTTTCTGCACCGGGGAGCGGGTGATCAGTACCAGGCGGCGGCAACTGCTGAGCATCTCTGACCTGGTGCAGGCTCTTGAGCGGGGAGATGGACCGCGCACCAACGGTGATTTGACCGCCATGCTGGCCGAATGGTTGATCGAACGCATGATCAGCGTGATAAACGAGCAGGAAGAGCGCATCGACGAATTGGAAGAGAATATCGTCACAGAAGCCGGACAGGAGAGCCGTGGTGATATCCTCGAACTGCGCCGTGAGATCATCATGCTGCGCCGCTACATTGCACCTCAGCGCGATGCCATGAACAAGTTGAGCGCTGCCAATGCCGCCTGGCTGAGCAAGAAGAACCGGATGCAGTTGCGCGAATCATCCGACACCATTACCCGGCATGTGGAGGATCTGGACTCCGCCAGAGACCGTGCCAGCGTTGCCTATGAAGAGCTAACCAGCCGACTCTCCGAGCAGATGAATTCGCGTATGTATGTCCTCTCCCTTGTTGCCGGTCTGTTCCTTCCTCTCGGATTCCTGACCGGTCTGCTCGGTATCAACGTGGGTGGCATTCCGCTGGCGGAAGATCCTCTCGGCTTTATCGAAGTAGTGGTGTTTCTGGTCATCCTGATTGTGATTCAGGTTATTGTATTTCGACGCAGGAAGTGGTTCTGACTCAAACTTATTCCCCGGAGACATCGGTTTACGGCAACCGGGACCAGGCTCTGTTTTATCTCTACTGGATGCAATATTTTTTAACGTTATGATTACAAAACAACTTCTTTACAATCGGCTGCCGTTGAAGAGCGCTAATCGCACCGTATATTTTTCGGCTGCTGTGGTTTTCGCACTTCTGCTTTCACTGTTTTCCAGCGCTTGGGCACAACAAAGTGAGAATTCCACGGAACAGACCGAAACCGACGACACCCTCTCCACGCTGCTGAAGTTCACCAAGCTGCGGGCCACCCGGCAAAATCAGATCAAGGAGATCGAACGACAGCTCCGTTCCTCGCCTTCCGACTCCGAGAAAAAGGAGCTGGAGCGGGATCTGGCGGAGCTGCTGAAAGAGCTTAACACCATCAAAGAGAATTTTGTCGAGATTGCTGCTGGTATCAGCTTCTCAGCGATCAGCGCCAAGGAGGATAAAAGCTTCAACCTGCAGGCCGAAATGCTCTCTCTTATGGAGCCGGTGGTCAGGGAGATGAAGCACATGACCAGCGAAGTCCGCAAGAAATCGGATATCCGGGAGGAGATCACCTTTTATCAGACAAGAATACCAAAGGCTCGGGTGGCGATAGAGAACGTCTCCGCTCTGATCGAGCTGGCCAAGAACAAATCTCTGAAGGAGTATCTGCAGGATATCCTGAACGACTGGAAACGTCATCTGGCAAACATGGAGAGTCAGTTACAGGCACTCGAGCTGCAGTTGAGCCGGATTGAGAGCGCCGAAACCTCCTTTTCCGAAGCATCGCATACCTATCTGAAAACCTTCTTTCAGAAACGCGGCCTCTATCTTACCCAGGCACTGGTGGTGGTTGCAGTCATTCTGCTGTTGTCGCGCTTCTCCCATAAGCTGATCATGCGGCTGGTCCCCGGATACCGCGTGGAACACCGGAGTTTCCGCATCAGACTGCTGGATCTGGTACACAGGATGATCACCGTTGCATTGACCATTGCGGGGCCTATGGTGGTGTTTTATGTCGCCGAAGACTGGGTGCTCTTCAGCCTTGGTGTGCTGTTGTTGCTAGGTGCCGCATGGACATTGCGGACCGCGATCCCGCGCTATTGGCAGCAGATACGAATCTATCTCAACATCGGCTCGGTGCGCGAAGGGGAGCGGATCCTCTACGAAGGGCTGCCATGGCGGGTCAAAAAGATAGATATCTTCACCCAGCTTGAAAATCCGGACGCAGGCATCAGCCAGCGTATCGCGATAGAACAGTTGGTTGATCTGAAGTCCAGACCCATGCGTAACGATGAGCCCTGGTTTCCCTGCAGAAAGGATGACTGGGTGATATTGAGTGACGGCGTCAGAGGCAAGGTCGTCGGAATCTCGCATGAACTCGTGGAACTGGTCGAGCGCGGCGGCGCGCATAAAACCTACCTTACCCAGGACTTCCTGGGCCAGTCGCCACGCAACCTCAGTATTGATTTCCGCCTCAAAGAGGTTATTGGCGTCAGTTACGACCTGCAGTCGATCAGCACCACTACGATGCTGCAGACTCTGAAAGCCCATCTGCTGAAACGAATTGAAGCTGAAGGCTACCTTCCGGATCTCATTCAACTGAATGTTGAGTTTCATTCCGCTAATACTTCGTCACTGGATCTAATGGTTCTCGCTGACTTTAAGGGAGTGCAGGCGCCACTCTACAATCGCCTGCGCCGGGCGATTCAGCGATGGTGTGTGGATGCCTGCACCGAGAATAATTGGGAGATCCCGTTTACTCAGCTGACCCTGCACAATCGCAATTGATATTGCAGTTGGCAATCAGGCATTTTTTTAGAGTGGCATAGGCGCACGCAGCAGAATAATTGCAATCAGCATCAGCAGCAGCCCGGCCCACAGCAGAAAGTAAAAAGTCGTAGACTGTTTTGCCTGGCTTCTTTCGTACCAGGTGCGGGGTTTGATACCTCGAATCAGAAGCACCAGCATGGCTGAAAGCAACACGCAGATCACATTGACACTCAGCATCAACGCTGCACCTCCTGCAAGTGCGGGCTGACCGCTGCCCAACAGCAGGCCGACGGTCGCTGTCGGCGGCAGCAATGCCACCGCCACCATCACACCCACCAGCGTCGAGGAGAGTCCGGTTGTCAGAGAAAGCACGGCTGCAGCGCCGGAGGCAAGTGCAAGTGCCACATCGTCCATCCCCACAGAGGTTCGCGACATGATCTCATGGCTGTCGATACCAATCGGCCAGATCAACCCTATGCCCAACGCCAGCACAAACGCCAGCAGTACACCGGCAAGATTGGTCTTCAGTGCACGCAGCATAAACTCTCCGTCACCCAGGGATGCCGCGAACGCAAGCGCGATGTTCGGCCCCAGCAGTGGTGCAATCACCATGGCTCCGATGATTGCGGCGATGTTATCCTCGATCAGGCCAATGGTTGCAACAATGGTGGACAACAGGGTCAAAAGCAGGAAAGTGTTATCCAGCCGGGCGCCTTTTTCGATCTCGCTGTAGAGCTCTTCCCGGGTGGCTGCCACCAATTTTTCTTTCCGCCCTTCTTCACCCTCCTCCTCAGTGGAGCACCCAAGCACCACATCCACCGGCTGTATGATGATCCGGGTATTATCCGTCGCAGCGAGCAGATGCTGCAGCGCGTCGATCACGGCCTGGCGCTTTTCATCGCCGACCAGCATGCGGAAGCTACGTCGGCCGTCTTTTTTCTTCGACTCCACCCAGTTGTCGTCCACCTCGAAGTGTGCCGCGATTCCCGCAAGGGCATCGGCGTGGTCTGCATCGGTAATTATTTCAACGATTCGCATAGGGCTGTAAATGTAATCTTGGCGTGCGGTGGTCCCAGTTGGCCGTTGTCGGTCTTGATCAGGAACCTTTCAGGTTTCTCAATACCGCTTCTCCTTTTGCGTGCTGAGTTTTAACAACTTTGAGTTCCAGCTTCAGCTGCTTGTGCTTGAGTTTATTATCCTCCCGCTTCAGCTTCTCCTTCAGTTTGGTCTCCTTTTTCTTGAGCTTTTTCAGGAGATACTCTAACTTTTCACGCTGATCCTGAGGCTTTTTATTATCTTTATCCATCCAATCGGCAAGCCGTTCAAGCAATTTTTTACTTTTCACTCAGGATCTCCCTTGTGCCGGGTCAGTTGCTGTTATTTTACATGCCGGACTGGCTTGGCGCACCTGCAGCACTGTCGGTTTAATTTGTTTAAATACAGCATTATTGCATACCAGCCAAATCCGTCTTCAACATGAGAGTTGCTCGGACGGATGAGCCTTTTCCACGTGAAACAATATAGTAAATCTGGCAGAGTATGCTTTTTCACAGCTGGATTGTTCTGTTGAACCATGACAGCCAACACATATCGCGGATATCAGTGAGCGAACCCGTAACGAGCGGTACTCCTCAAGGTTAAGATTTTCCATGCCTGCGGCGGAGATCCTTTATTCTGCCGTTGCCACCAGACTCTCAAAAACTTAAAGAAATATGTCCACCAGAAATCTAGATAAGCTGTTCAAGCCCGGATCGGTCGCCGTCATAGGTGCCTCCAATCGACCCTATGCAGTAGGTACAGTCGTCATGCGCAATCTGCTCGAAGGTGGATTCCTCGGGCCTATCATGCCGGTCAATCCGGGGCGCAACGCGGTTGCGGGTGTACTCGCATATCCGAATGTGGCGAGTCTGCCGATTACACCGGAAATGGCGATCATCTGTACCCCTCCCGCCACCATTCCTTCACTGATCGAGGAATTGGGGCGCAAGGGAACCCACGCCGTAATCTGCCTGACCGCCGGACTGGGTGGCGTGATCGACGAGGCAAGCGGACGCAAAATCATCGATCTGGTGTACGAGAAGACACGTGCCCTGGACATTCGTATTCTCGGTCCCAACTGCGTTGGCGCGCTGGTACCGGGCATCAGACTGAATGCCAGTTTTGCGCATGTTCCGGCCAAACCGGGAAAGATTGCCTTCGTCTCTCAGTCAGGCGCGCTATGTACCGCTGTGCTCGACTGGGCACGCGAGCATGACGTGGGCTTCTCTCATTTCCTCTCGCTTGGCGACAAGATCGACGTTGATTTCGGTGATGTCATCGACTACCTGGGCACCGACCCCGGCACCCGGGCGATCCTGCTCTATATCGAATCGATACGAAACGGACGCAAGTTCATCTCCGCCGCCAGGGCCGCTTCACGCAACAAACCCATTATCGTGATCAAGTCGGGACGTGCGGCGGAGGGTGCCAAGGCCGCAGCCTCACATACCGGCGCACTCGCCGGAATGGACGAGGTCTACGACACTGTGATCCGTCGTGCCGGCATGCTTCGGGTGTGCAATATCGGCGAGCTCTTTGCTGCTGTGGAGACACTTGCCAGGGCTAAACCGCTCACGGGCGATGCACTCGCCATCATGACCAATGGCGGCGGAATCGGCGTCATGGCAGTCGACGATCTGATCCAGGACGGCGGCAGGCTCGCAACACTTTCGGACCAGACTCTATCTGCCCTTGACGCCGTGCTGCCGGTCAACTGGTCTGGCGCCAATCCGGTGGACATCATCGGCGATGCCCCGGGAGAACGTTATGCTGCAGCGGCGGATATTCTGGTCAATGCGCCGGGCGTGGATGCGTTGCTTGCCATGCACGCACCCGTGGCCACCGCTTCCACCACCGATGCAGCACAGGCGATTATAGACGCCGCAAAGAGAGCGAAATGCAATGTGCTGACAAGCTGGGTTGGCGGGGAGGCGGTTGCGCCCGCCAGGAGGATGTTCACCCAGGCCGGCATCCCGACATATGAAACTCCGAGTCATGCTGTCGGCGCCTTCATGCATATGGTCAATTACCGGCGCAATATGGAAATGCTGATGGAGACACCACCGTCGGCTCCGGAGGAGTTCGCACCGGATACGGAGAAGGCCAAGGCCATCGTTGAGAAAGTGCTTGCCCGGGATAATGGGATGATGACCGAGCCGGAAGCCAAGGCGGTTCTGGTTGCCTATGGCATTCCAACGGTGGAGACCCACGTTGCCGAGGATCCGAAAAGCGCGGCGTGGTATGCGACTGAGATAGGTTATCCGGTGGTCGTCAAGATTCTCTCAGAGGATATCTCCCATAAATCGGACGTAGGCGGCGTCGCACTCAACCTGAAAACCCCGGAGGCAGTTACGCAGGCGGCCGAAAATATGCTGGCCCTGATCGCCGAAAAGCGGCCTGGTGCAAAAGTGCAGGGTTTCAGCGTTCAGGCAATGGCGCGGCGGCCGGGAGCGCATGAACTTATCGTCGGCGTTTTCAGCGACGTGATCTTTGGACCGGTAATTCTGTTCGGTCAGGGTGGTACGGAAGTCGAAGTGGTAAAGGACAGCGCCATGGCGCTGCCGCCGCTGAACATGAATCTGGCACGAGAGATGATCAGCCGCACCCGGATATCCAGACTGCTCGCCGGCTATCGAAACCGGCAGGCTGTGGACATGGACAAACTCTGTCTGACGCTGCTGAAAGTGTCGCAGATGGTGATAGACCTGCCGGAGATTCTGGAACTGGATATCAATCCACTCTGGTCGGACGAGAACGGTGTGCTGGCGCTGGATGCACGCATCAAGGTGGCACCCAATGAAAACGGTGCCAGGCAACTGGCCATCCGCCCCTATCCACAGCAACTTGAGGAGCAGTTCGAATCAGCCGGCGGCTACAGAATGCTGTTGCGGCCAATACGTCCTGAGGACGAACCCAGACACCACGAGTTCATTTCCCGGTTGACGCCCGAGGATATACGTTTCCGCTTTTTTGGCCTGGTAAAAAGTCTGCCCCATTCAGAGATGGCAAAGCTCACCCAGATAGATTACGACCGGGAGATGGCATTTATCGCCACCGGCATGGATAAAAAATTCAGGCACCAGACATTGGGTGTGGTACGCACGGTAACCGATGCCAACAATCACACTGCTGAGTTCGCTGTAGTCGTCAGATCCGATCTCAAGGGCGAGGGTATCGGTCGAAAACTCCTCTCCAAGATGATCGAATATTGTCAGGCAAGAGGTACCAAGGTAATGAAGGGCGAGGTGCTGTCAATGAATCACAGAATGCTCAACCTGGCAAGCGCGCTTGGATTCAGCATCTCACCATTGGAAGAAGAGGAAGGGATCAAAAGGGTCTCTCTGGATCTGACTGCCCTGCCTGCGGTTCAGAAATAGTTACCTGATTTCATCAACGAACCTCAGCCATTCTCAGAGCCGAAATTTCCCAGTCAAAGCAGAAACAGTGTCGCCATCCCCAGAAAGCTCATGAAACCGACCACGTCGGTAACCGTAGTGAGCACCACTGAACCGGATAGCGCCGGATCCTGGCCTAACCGGTCCAGGATTAGCGGGATCGCCAGTCCGCATACGGCGGCGGCCAGCAGATTTATCACCATCGCCACGCCAAGGATCAGTGAAATACCGATTTGTCCGAACCAGAGCCAGGCTATGACGCCCACCACGACCGCCCATACCAAACCATTGATCACGGCAATTGCAACTTCCTTTAGCAGCAGCCAACGCCTGTTGGAGTCGGTAATATGATCCAGCGCCAGCCCACGGATGGCCAGCGTCAGCGTCTGACTGCCTGCGATGCCCCCCATACTGGCGACTATAGGCATCAGCACAGCCAGTGCCACGATTTTTTCCAGGGTTGCCTCAAACAAGCCAATGACTGCGGCTGCGAGGAATGCGGTGATCAGATTGATGCCCAGCCAGAACAGGCGTCGCTTAGCCGAATCGGCGATCGGTGCCAGCAGATCCTCGTCCTCCTCCAGACCAGCCATTTGCAGCATCGGTTTCTCTGTTTCTGCACGTATCAGCTCGATGGCATCGTCCAGCACGATGCGGCCTACCAGTCTCTGATCGTCGTCGACCACTGGCAACGCCACCAGATCAAGGCGTTGAAACAGGTTTGCCACCTCCGACAACGGGGTCAGGATGTTGACCGATACCGCGCTGACATCCATCAGTTCGGAGACTTTCGCGTCCGGGTCTTTGGTCAACAGCAACTCCAGCGGCAGCTTTCCCAGGAACACGCCCTTCCGGTCCACAACCATAAGCGCCGTGGAGCGGCGCGGCAGTGATCCGCGCTGACGTAGATATCTTTTTATAACATCCAGACGCTTATCGGCGCGGATTGCCAGCAGTTCCCTCTCCATCAGGCGGCCGGCACACTCCTCTGGGTAGGAGAGCCGGTTCTCCACTAACACACGATCCCCCGCGGCGAGCGAGTTCAGAATTGCATCATGCAGCTCATCCGATACCTCATCGATCACGTCCGCCAGGTCGGGTGTGTCCATACCGATGGTTGCAGCTACAGCATCTTCCAGGTTGAGAGAGTCCAGCAGCTCGGTGCGCACCTGCTCGCCCAATTTAGTAAGTACTTTTGCCTGCCGTCGCTCGGGTACCAATTCCCAGAAACGATGACGATCGACCACCGTCATCGCCGATATAGCGCTGGCGATTTCACTGGCTTTAAACTGTTCGATCAGTTGCGAAAGCTCTTCCACTCGTGCTTCTTTCAGGAACTCCTGAATCTGGGATAGAGCGTCTTCGAAATGGGAGATCGGTGCTTGTGAATTCGAAGTTGATGATTCTGGTTCTTTATCAACCATGCAAATTATCCCTCTGTTCTAAAGCCATTAAGTTAAATTTCCGGGCTCTATAGTTCGAAATTGTGCGCGCGATACACCGGGGCGAAATTGACACACTTTTCATTCGCTCTTTCCGGACTCCTTGATCTCTCCCTCGTTCCCGGCATCCCGGACCCGAACCGCCTCGCGGCTGCGGATAATCTCTTCGATTGCCGCGCCCAGGCGGGAGTGATCCCAGGCGGAGTTGACCTTGCGCACGTCTGAGGTTAGCGCCACCAGATAGCGCTTCTGATCCGGTCCGCTTTGTGCCGGCGACTCCACGATCAATATCGAATTCATCGCGTTCTGCTCATTGCCCATGTACTTGCCGCATTTGAAGCCCTCTTCAGCCCGGCAGCGGAACTGGGAACCGCTCTTGAAGTAGACCGCCGCCTGTGCCAACTCAGGCGCATAGACGTAACGGTAACGGCGTTTGGTCATGTACAAATAGCGTTTCATCTCCAGGCTGGACCAGGCATCCACCAACCGACCCTGCTCCAGCCTGAGCAGCCAGCGCGCCAGTTCCCGCGGTGTGGCACGGGATCCGCCTACACCTGCAACCTTTTTCTTGCCGGTGCTGGTCCAGAAGTTGCCGACACGCAGTTCATCGGGTTCCAGATCCGCTACGGCCAGCGCATCGTTGATAACCGTCTGTGCCATATCACGCAGCTCGGCAGCCGGGGTATCGCGGAAGAAGGCGCTTTCCGCTTCAGCTGATGGCGGATAGGCATTGCCGAAGGCCCGCAACAGCATAGCCTCCTTCCACACGATGGATCCTGCGGCATTGGCGGAGGGAGAGATCATATGGTCCACCCACTCCCCAAGCGTAAACCGGTCTCCGGGTTGAATCACCGCATACTGCAATCCGCCCGTTGCCGTATCCAGGCGCGGAACCTTGTGCGAATCCTTGACCACCCAGTCGGTGGCCACAATCCAATGTTCACGTAGCAAGTGTTTGCGCTGCTCGATATCGGGAAAGGCCCGGCGCAATCCGTCAAACAACGCAGTCATGCAAAGCACCTTACCCACACTACCGGGAACCTGCCTGCGGTCATCCCGTACTCCTGCCCAGCGGATACTGGCGGGATCGGTGAAGTCCACCACAACCACGCCATATGAGGGATCCCGGGATTTGAACACCGATTCCAATGCTTTCTGCAACGCCGGGTCCCGGTCTGCCGGTTCCAGGTTCCAGCCGGGCTGCTGCTCAAGGTGGAGCGCTATGTCGTTCACCGACAACAGCGCACCCGAGGGAAGTTTCGAACCGGCAGGACGCCCCTGCAGCGCTCGTTGTCCCTGCAGCCGCCTGATGCCGCTCTTGTCGGCATCCAGCGGATAGGCCTGGAGCAGTGGGGATGTAATCAGCATCAGTCCCATGATTGTCGGCAACGCTGTGTGTTTCCACGGCATTGGTTTATCACGCTTGCAAAGGTTGATCATTTGTACTCCGGAAAATGGCATAGTTCGCAGTAATAGAGGTGAATACTCCAACGGCTGAAGCCGGTGGAATCGGGTTACAACCAGACAATGGTGGAATCGGCCGAAAGCTTACTCTACCCTCTCCCATGAGTGGGAGCGGGCTAGGGTGAGGGCTGAATGACCTCAACTGCTGCCCCCTCACCCTAACCCTCTCCTCCGAAAGAGGGTGTCGCAAAAGCCCCCTCTCCCTCGTGAGGGAGAGGGTTGGGGTGAGGGTGCAAAAGATAAGTCCCTGATTTTAATCACCCTCATCCTGGCCTTCTCCCTCGAAGGGAGAAGGGATAAAACCTTTTGCGACACCCTCCGAAAGGGAGAGGGAGTTCACTGATCCGGCTAAAACCAGGGAATTTACAGCTCCCGAATTTGGAACATTAAATTTTTTTAACTTTGCCACACCTTATCGGCTGATTACGCTCTCCGCTACCTGGTCAAGCGAAACTGTGCCCGTTGCAGTTGCAGGGGGTACCCGCGAGTTAACCAAGGCATCCGCTTCCACCCGTCCGCGCTGTATCAGAGGACGAATCTGCAACAGCCACAACTTACCCTCCGCGAAACCGAATTCTATGTCCCATGGGAGTTTATTGCCCTGCTCGTCCAGCGCAGGCGGATAGCGCTCACGCACCTCATCCGCCAATTGGCGCAACTCGTCCATCTCCCGCTCGGTCAAAACCCGACCCGCAACTGCGGGCAGCCAGATGACACCTCCGCCTTCGGCCAGGGCACGGCGGTAAGGCGCTTTCGCCTCGGCCAGCAGCAGCGATGACCCATCCGTCCTCAACACCCTGGATTCGGCGCTCTCGTTATCCACTGCCCCGCCAACTCCCCAGGCCACGGATACGGTCAATCCGTCACCACCGGTGGTCAGGTCCGAAGTCACCAGAACTCCGGATTTCTCGGACGGCACACTTTTCATCAATAACACCGAGGCGAATACCGCCTCTGGATTGCTCAGAACACGGGAACGCCATGCCATTGCCCGCTGAGTGTAGACCGAGGACCAGACCTCGGGCACAGCAGCGAACTGCCGCTCCAGCCCGACCACGTGCGGGATGGTCTTATTGAGTCCGGCTCCGGTGAATTGCGGCAGATCCTCGGCATTGGTATCCGACCGGACAAACACACCGTAACTTCCGGCAGAACCGAACTCCTGCTCCATCATGGTGGTCAGTCTCGCAACCAGATCCGCATGTAACGATACTCCCGCCACCATGCCGCGCACCGCATCCAGCTCGGCATTCATGCCTGCCTGGTCCAGCTCACCGGCCTGGTGTCGACGGAATGCCTGCTCCAGGCGCTGCCGTGGCGCCAGCGTATGTTCGGCAAAAATACCGAAGGGAAGCGCGATAGCGGCCGTAATGCGGCCGGGAAACAGCCGGTTCAGCTGGCCGACATTGGCTGCCTTGGGTCCGACTGTTTTACCTGAAAGTCCGGCATGCAGCTGTGCCAGAGGTATCGGCTGCTGTGCCAGATCCGGCTGGGGCAGCGCCACCTTCTGCAGGGTCACGGCCTGCTCGGTGGTTTTTTTCGCTGTCATCGTCAAATCATCCGGACGGTCTATCAATACCCGTCCATCACCTGCCACTGCGAGCAGCACCTCTTCTCCCGCATGGTCACGCAGACGTGGCAGCAGCTCCTTTGCCACCACCGCGTTGGGTATACCCAGGTTTCGCGCCAGCATCTGCACATGGGACAACGGGTTACCCTCTCCCAGTGTGAGGATGCCCGCCACCGGATTCAGTTCGGGTACTGTCTCCGTCAGCACCGCGATTTCGTTCTCCGCCGCATGGAAGCCCTGTGCCAGCTCCTCCGGCTCCAGCACCCGCAGACGGCCGCGTGCCACGCCTGGATTGATGCCCAGCATACCTCCCACCGGATCATCGAATACGCGGTGTCCGATACCGGCAGCCCGGGCGCCGTCGACTGCAGCCCGATGCGCCAGTTCACCCAGCGGCAGAAGTACAGAATCGCGCAGCAGATCATCCACGAAACGGCCGGCCTTGGGCTCGAGTGCGGTGTAGTGCAGCAATGACTCGGCAAAATGATAACGCACTGTCTGCGCTGCCCAGCCCGCCGCCAGCGACAGACGCCGGGTGGCGAATGCAAAATCCAATGCAGCCGCGTCGCTTGCGCTCAACAGACCATCAAGCGGGGAAGTCAGGGCTTCGGTTTCACCTTCGGAGAGCCAACCCAGTCCCCAGGCGGCACGCGACAGATCCTGTGCCAAAGCCAGCAGCTCCCGCCGGGTCAGCTTCATATCCAGCCGTTCCAGCGCCGAGGTGCGCAGCTCCGCTTCCAATTCCATCAGCAGATCAAGCCGCCGCAGGCTGGCGCCAGGTTCTCTCTCCCCCGTGTCTTTGCGCAGTTGCTCCACTGCCCGAGACAAATGCTCGATGCGCAACTCCGGCACTGCACCTTGCGCCTCTTTGATCAGCCGTGTTGCTTCGGGCGAGAACCTGGCAAGGGCATCCGCAGCCGCTTTCAGGCGAAATTGACGGCCGGCGGGACCGTACAGGTCATCCAGTCCTGCAGTCAGTTTCTGTGCCTTCTCGCGAATCTCCTGAGGAGCATCAGCTTGGCTGGCCAGCCACTCCTGTACACGTCCTGCAGTGCGTGCAGAGGGCCTGGAGTGCACCTCGATGCGCAGGTTGTTGAAGCTGGAAATCACATCCGCAATCTCTTGTGAGAGATGCCGTATGGTTCGGGTCCGGTCGCCGGTCGGCCTGCCGTGCGGAAGAATACGGCTGAGTTCACGCGCCAATAGAAACTCATCCTGAAGAAAGCCGGGTTGCGCAAAAAGTTTTAACAACAACTCGCGGCCTGCCTGCTCCTCATCCTCAAGCTGTATCCGTCCCCGGTAGTGCTTTGCACGGCGCAATACCCAGCCGTCGTCCACCGAATCCAGATAGAACTCCAGCGCCAGATCGCGCAGCCTGCGGTGGCGCTGTTCCGGCTGCCACAGTTCGTCCCAGGTGAGCGCCGCCACTACGGTACCTGCTGGCCATCCCAGCTGCAGCAACTGCATGCGTTCGGTGGAATACTCTGCGTACTGACGCCCGCCGCCGCGCTCTGCGCAGGGATAGGGTTTGGGCGGGTGAGAGCTGCCGTCGTTGCAAAACCAGCGGATGCGGCTATAGGGTCCACGCTCATTCCCCTTCATAGCGAATACTATGGCTTTGGCCGCTTCCAGTTTGGCCGCATCCGGCGGCGCCAATGCGGGAGCGGAGGCAACTGCCTGGCCGCAGGCCAATACAAACGTGATGAGAAAATTACGACGCATCCTTTACTCCTCTGCCTGAAGAACGCAACAAAGTGGACAATCGAGGGGTTTGACCTGAATTAACTCTACCTGCCGTCACTTGTTCCTGTTCGATTCTGGACCCATAATAGCGCTCTATTCTAACATCCAGTCCGGTATTGCTCACCCGTGTCCGTTGTCCATACAACCAGTCCCCCCTGGCCCAGGCGCATGTTGTGCCTAGTCACCGAGGTTCGCGCCGGTGAGGTGGTTCCGGCGTTGACCCTGTTCAGCACCATATTCCTGGTGTTGTGCGCTTATTACTTCATCAAGCCAGTGCGTGAAGGCTGGCTCTCCATTTCGGTCATTGCCGGGCTGAGTAAAATTGAGATAAAGGCTTACTCCAGCTTCGCGCAGACGCTGTTGCTGTTTGCCGTAATCCCGTTTTACGCCAGACTGACCACACGCTGGATCAGGCGCGATCTGATCAGCCGGGTGGGACTCTTTTTCACCGTCAACCTGATTTTGTTCTGGGTGTTCCAGCCGGGCTTTCTGTTTCAGCAGGTGCCCTATCTGGGGCTGGTGTTTTACATCTGGACCGGTATTTTCGCAGTGACGCTGGTGGCACAGTTCTGGTCTTTCTCTGCAGATCTTTACAGCGAAGAGCGCGGTAAACGACTGTTTCCGCTGATCGCGCTGGGAGCCTCCAGCGGCGCTGTCGTTGGATCCTGGCTGGGTGAGAAGATGGTCAAGGATATGGAAATTGAAACCTTCCACCTGCTGCTTATCGCCTGTATTCCACTCATCGCCGCACTCTTGCTTGCCCGTTGGGTCGACCGGCACGGCGTCAGTAGAAACCATGAGGGAATAAGCGACAGCGAACATGCCGCCGCTCCCGATACGGCCGGGGCCTATAGTTTGATTCTGCGTACGCACTATCTGAGACTTACCGCGCTGATGGTGTTTGCCATGTTCTGGGTCATTACCAACGGAGAGAATATCCTGTTTGCACTGGTACAGAGAGCCATGGAAACTGAGGGTCTGGACGCCGCCGCCACCAAGACCGCCACCACAACCTTCTACAGCAACCTCTATTTCTGGGTCAATCTTACCGGCCTGCTGCTGCAAGCCTTTGTGGTCTCCAGGCTGCAGCGTTGGGGTGGTTTCGGTGCGCTGATGCTGACTCCACCGCTGGTTTCACTGGTGGGATACGGCGCCATGGCCAGCGAAAGCGCACTCGCAGTTGTGACTGCCGCCAAAACCGCAGAAAACGGCACCAACTATTCGGTAAACAATACCGCGCGCCAGGTGCTCTGGCTGCCCACCACCAGGGAGATGATCTACAAAGCAAAAGCCGCCATCGACACGCTGTGTGTACGCCTTGGCGACGGCTTGGCGGCGCTCACTGTACTGATTGGCACCAGGGTGCTTAAAATTGAAGCGGCAAGTTTCATTCTGTTCAACATGATACTGATCGGTGTGTGGCTCATGCTGGCCATACTGGTGGTACGTGAGCACAGGCGGTTATTGGACCATCCATTCCCAGAGAGATCGACATGAGTATCCGCCTGCGCCACGTTATCGGATTCGGCCTCTGTTTTCTGCTGCTGACTGCAACTGCCAGCAGCGCAAAACTGCAGCAGCTGCCGGTCCCTGTACCAAAAAGCGACTGGCTGCCCCTGACCAAGCATACAGACAGAAATCTACAAAAGCGGCTGGAGCAGCAGCTCTCCACGCGCCTGCAGTGGCGAAAACTGATACGAAAGCGGAAAATGGCGGTTGGACTGGTGGATCTTTCGGATCCCGCAGCCCCGCTCTACGCCCATGTGAATGGCCAAAAAGAGATGTACGCGGCAAGCCTGCCGAAAATCGCCATTCTGCTCGCGGCATTTGACCATTTCGACAAAGGGAAGCTGAAGCGGACGCCAGAGGTTGAGCAGGATCTGCATGCAATGATCCGGAATTCGAGCAACTCTGCTGCCACCCGCATGATCGACCGGATCGGCGGGCTGATGCAGGTGAACGAGGTGTTGCGTGATCCCCGCTATCACTTCTATGACCAGAAAAACGGCGGATTATGGGTCGGCAAACGCTATGCCAAGGAGGGACCGCGCGTGCCAGATCCCGTCAATGGGATATCACATGCCGCCACGGTAGCCCAGGTCTGCCGTTTCTACTACCTGCTGGCCACCGGCAGGCTGATCAATCCGGAAGCATCGCGTGACATGCTCGATATGCTCTCTGAACCAGGCATCGAGCACAAATTTGTCAAGTCTCTGACCGCATTGGCACCTGACGCGGATCTATACCGTAAATCGGGCACCTGGAAACAGTGGCACGCGGACTCGGTGCTCGTCTGGGGAGCGGACTGGCGCCGTTATATCCTGGTTGCCTTGGTGGAAAGCCCGAAGGGGGAGCAGATCCTGCGCGACTTGGTCGCCGTGGCGGAAAACGTACTTCAGGCAGGCGTCAACTGATGCATGCTGCCTCCGCAATCCAGGCTGTCAACCGATGGATATCGGCATAGTTTTAACAGCCCCCTAGCAGATCAGACCGAAAAAGCGGTTGAACTGGGACCTTTCCTCACTAACTTCATCCAGTCCGACCCGGCGGAAGCATACCGTCGCTCCGGGCATGCGCTGCGCCAACTGACCTGCGTCAAGTGAAGCGATGCATCCCAGTTTGGGATAACCACCGATGGTCTGACGATCTTTCATCAGAACAATCGGCTGCCCGTCACCCGGTATCTGCACGGCGCCATAAGAGATGCCTTCGGATACTATGCCCTTCAACGAACACTCGACAGGCGCTCCAATGAGGCGGTATCCCATGCGGTCGCTCTGTTGACTGACGCCGTAGCGCGATGAAAAGAAACGCCGCAGCGTCTCAGCCGGAAAGTGGTGATACTGGTATCCGGCAATCAGGCGCAGAATCAGCAACTTGTCGTAGTCAGGAATGTACGCCGGACGCACACGCATAGGCTGGGATTTTTCCTGGCCAAGGCAGGGAATCCTATCGCCCTGCCGCAGCTTGCCTCCCTGCCCGTCCAATCCTCCGATTTTCTCCCGCATGACGGTGGCGCAGCTTCCAAGCCGCGGGGAAACCTGAAGTCCCCCCTTTACCGCAAGATAGGAGCGCAGCCCTTTCCGGGGAAAGTTAAAAAGCAGAGTATCCCCGGCTGCGAGATAAAAACTGTGCCATGGTGCCAGCGGAATTCCGTTCAATGTAGCGCCCAGATCGGCGCCGGTAACGGCAGCCATGGTGGCATCCAATGCCCGCAGTTGGAGTCCACCGTAAGTGATCTCGATCTGCGCAGCTTCGGGCGCATTGTCCAGCAGCCTGTTTGCCCAGAGAAAAGCGTGTTCATCCATTGGACCGCCCTGGGTGTAGCCGATCCGTTGCTGACCATAACGTCCAAAATCCTGAATCTGGCTGAGTGGACCGGGGTTGATCACTTCGAAACTCAATCCAGCTTACCCCCCAGAGCCAGAAACTCCCGCCTGTCGATTGCACAAAACCTTACCAGGTCTCCAACCTGCAGCCGTGGTGCCTTGCTGTCGGCCGGGTGCATCGGTTGAGGTGTGCGCCCCAGTACCTGCCAACCTCCGGGAGAGTCGTCCGGATAGATGGCTGTCTGTCGTTCGGCGATCGCGACACTGCCGGCGCGAACCCTGCTGCGAGGTGTGTCTTTACGCGGCGTTGCCAGTTGTTCTGGAATGGTGCCCAGGTAACAGAACCCAGGGCTGAATCCGATCGCATAGACTCTGTAAGGAGTCGCGCAGTGAAGTGCGATCACCTGCTTCCGGGAGAGGCCGCTGCATAACGCCACCTGTTCCAGGTCAAGAGCAACCTCCGTACCATAATAGACTGGAATGTCATGTTCGATTTGTACCTGCCCGCCGACAGGTTCCGATTCCAGCCGTTGCAGCAACTGCAGCAGTTCGGTTCTCAGATCCGGACCACAGACGCGTCCAAGGCAGAAGGTGATATGCAGTGAATTGTAGGAGGGCACCATGTCCGTCAACAGGGCGCCAAACCGAGCATCAATGGCATCCACTGCTTGACGTATACAAAGCGACAGAGAGGGATCTATGCCCTCCCCAAAACAGATGATCAGCGAGGATTCGGTAAGCAGCTCAATCCGTATCACATTTGCAGCGTCCGGCGAATCTCTTTGATGGAACTCAGCAGTTGTTCGTTGTCACCGTGCAGACAGATGCTGTCGGCAGTCAATGATCGCTGACATCCGCTGATGGTGGTTACCATTTGTTGCAGCGTGATCTCTCTGATCTGCCGAATGACCCGTTCCACACTCGTATGAACCGCACCCGGCTGGGTACGGGGAACCAGCGTACCGTCGTCATTGTATGCGCGGTCTGAAAAGGCCTCGAACAGCAGCTTGATGCCATGCCTGTCTGCCAGCTGTTGTGCCTCCTGTTGGCGTACTCCTGCAATCATCATGAGCGGCAGATTAGTGTCGAATGCGGCGACTGCCCTCATCACACTGTCCAGCACCTCATGGTCCACCGCCTTGCGGTTGTACAATGCGCCGTGGGGTTTGACATAGCTGATCCTTGTGCCCTGTGCTTGACAGATCGCCTGCAGGGCACCCATCTGGTAGAGCACGCCCTGCGTCAACTCTTCCGCGCTGAGCTGCATATCCCGGCGGCCGAAACCCTGCAGGTCCGGGTAGCTTGGGTGGGCGCCGATGGTTACATTATGTTGCACCGCTAACGCAACTGTTCTCGCCATGGTGACCGGATCTGAGGCATGAAAACCGCATGCAATATTGGCCATGTCAATATACGGCATAACAGCGGCATCATTACCCATATTCCAGCTGCCGAAGCTCTCTCCCACATCGCAGTTAAAATGCATTGGATCGCTCCTGTCTGAATCTTTCACATAGCTGAAACATAATCAACCGTTTCGTTTTTTACAAATCAGACACAGCGCGAAGTATCAGGTTTCGAAAAATCAGCGCTAATCATGTTCCAGACGATAGAACAGATCGACCGACTGTTCACTACCCGAACGGGATTCGACATGGAGTCTTTCGCTCAACTTCAAACGCAGCAATACCGCACCCTCGGGAGTGAACAGTCCCTGCGAATAGCCAAGGTACAAGTCGGGATTCAGATATTTGCCAAGTATCAACGAGCTCTCCTCAATGCCGCGGTCGCTCTCCACGCTCAACTCGTCAAGGCCCAATCTGTCGCCCAGTTGTTGCAACAACGGCTCACTCTTTGACACGCCGAGTGACAACGCGGCACCCGCAATATTGGCTCCTTCTTTCTGATTGGCCTGCTTAAGACCATTGCCTGTCAGCAGATAGGCCAGCGCCTCGGCATCGGGCAATGGCGGCTCGCTGTAGACTCGTGGACGCGGTTTTGAGAGCGGTCCGCTTAACACCAGTAAAGCCTTGACCGATTCGTCGCGTGAGACCCGGACAGCGCGCAGATCGACATCCGGATTAGCCGGCGGCCCTGCAAACAACAGCCTCCCCTGCTCCACCTTCAGATCCTGCCCGTAGGATTTGTAGCTGCCATTTTTCAGCTCGATCTTGCCATTGACGCTGGTTCCGTTGTTGTCGACACGAGCATCCACTGCACCTGTCAAACCTGTTTTCAGCCCAAAACCGCTGAATGTCACCAACTTTCCCAAGACTACCCTAACACCGGCAGTCAGATTCTGTGTGGTTGCAGCAGGCTTCTGCGCAACTTCCTGACCGATTATTATTTCATCTTCCGACAACGCCACCGTTCCGCTTGGGATTTCCCTGATTTCGATCGTCGCCTTTGGTATAAGCAGCGTACCCGAAAGGTGAAATGGACCGCTTCCTACCAGTCTCAAATCGGGGGAGATCTCCACCAGTGCCTCGGGCAATCTTGCTGCCTGAAAATTCTCTCCGGTCAAATTCAGATCCAGTACAGGAGCTCCAGCGGCTGCGAGGTCCACCGTGCCGTCAAGCTTGAGACGGCCACTGCCGGATTTGAGCCCTCCCTGGATACGCAGCGGCGTCTTGCCATCACCGCGCGCTGTCAGTTGGACTTCGGATAAGGCGATCCCCGCTGCCGGCAGCTCCGCCTGTGCATTCTCGACCTGCAATATGCCTGTGGTCTGAGGTTTTTCGAGAGTGCCTCCCAGTACAGCCTCGACGTGCATACGGCCCTGCACCCGTTCGAGTGCCGGAACGAAACCGGACACCAGTGCAAGATCGGGGAACTCTACGCTGACTTTTCCGCCGAGGCTTCGCGTGCCGCGATCCTCCGCCCCCAGCAGTAACTGACCTTGCGCCCTGCCCCTGCTGCCCAACTCGAAATTCAGATCGACGCTGCCCTGATCATTGTCGAAGCGGCCGGAAATTTTTGTGTTTCGGTAGGCTATCTCGAATGGCTGGGTCTTATCCTCTATCCTGATCACTCCATCGCCCGGCTGCAGTTGGAAACGCAGGTTCGGCCTGGCAGGCGTTCCGATGAGCTTGAAATCCCCCTGCAAAGCCCCTTCGATCACCGCGGCACCAGGTATCAGCGGCTTCAGCCGGGACAGTTGAAACCCTCTCAAACCACCGACCACATCCACTCCCCTTTCACTACTCCAGCCTCCCTCTATGCAGACGCTGGCTGCAGATTGCGTCATGCAGATTGGCTCCGCCCGAACCAGAGTCTCGCTCAGCCGAAGCTTGGCGGGAGCTTTGAGCATCCATTCTCCCAGAGCGGGTTCTTCCAAAGTCAAGCGTGTCACCGCTCCCTCCCAGGCACGCTCCCGCATCCCTCCCCGGGCGGTCAGTCCGGCGCCGTAAGGCGAACCCTTCATCTCCAGGTTCAGACGGTGCGAAGCAGGGGTCCCGTTAAGCGCCGCGCTGAGTTCAGGAATCTGTGTACCCTGAGCATCCAGACCGGTCAATCGTAGTTCACCCCTGCCCCCGCTCTCCTGCCAATTCAGATTAAGCTTTAACTCCTGTGTACGCACCTCCTGATAGGCGAGAGCCTGGCCGTTGATATTGGCCGTGACCGCGGGTGATTTACGCGTCCCCTTGAGCAACCCCGCACCTTCCAGCCGGCCCGACAGGCCGGGATAGAGTGAGGCCAGCTCGGGCGCCTTGATGTCGAAACTCAGATCCAGGCGTTCGTCCGCGCGGCCATCCAGATAGATTCGATTGGGTCCGGAGGCCAGCTCCAGCTTCCTGGCCAGCATCTCTCCGGCACGATAATCCAACTCCCCGCCGGCACTGATCCTCTGCCCGCGCAACTCTCCCTCCAGTTTGTGTATGCGTGTCTGCAGAAACAACTGGTCCGGCGACTCACCGGCCAGAGTGCCGCTGACATCGATGCGCCCATCCAGACGTCCGGGCCAATCCGGCTGATAGAGACCCGGATTGATCTGTTCTGCGAGCAGCTTCAGATTCCAGCGGATCTTCTCCCGCCATTCGAGTTCTCCGCTGATCTGCAGCCTGCCATCCAACAGATCAAGTTTGAGAGGTTGCAGATTTATTCCCTGCAGGTCTCCCTGGGCCAGCAGATCTATATCGCTGCGGGGTACACCTTCACCACTGAAACCGGTTTTCAATTCGAGCTTATAAGCGCTGGCCGTCCCGTTCAACGCGAGACGACCGGCCTGGGCGGTGGCCGCCGCTGTACCCTGCAGCGGCCAGGACAATTCAGGCCATTCCGCCAGGATATCGAAACCGGGTTCCGGCTGATCCAGTTTCAGCGATCCACGCAGCTGCATCCGGGCCGGCGAGTTCAATGTCAGATTGAACTCAGGTACCAGTGCTCTCCCTCCAAGCACGGCGGCTGCTTCCACGGCGCCTATCTCTTCTCCGGTGAGCGACTGATCGACTACCGCTGAAATCTCTCCGCTCAACGCATGCGGCGCTTTTCCCTGCATACTCAGCATGCCTTCAAGCCGCACCCCTCCCCCCTCATAGAAAAGATCGCGAACAGCCAGGCCGCTCTCATTGAACTTCGCCGCCAGAGCAGCCCGGGTAACGCTCAAACGGGTTTCTCCCTGTTCGAAACGAAGGCGCTCAAGAAGGAATCGGTCAAGTTGAACTCTGACGGGCAGCACGATATCGGGAATCTCCGGAGCACCAGCGGCGCTCTCCGCAGATGCCGGCAATACCAGTTGAACATCGGACAGTTCCAGAGCACGGATATGCAGCGCGCCATCCATGGCAGCCAGCGGCTGCCACTCCAGCAGTAGGCGCGCGGCTTCGAAGCGGCTCTCATCCAGCGTAAAACGAACCTCGTGAAGTTCCAGACGATTGAGCAGGCTTCCCTGGCTGCGTCCGAAGTTGAACTCGATGCCCAGCGGACGCAGCAGGCTTGGCGCCTGGCGCAGCAGCCAGGTGCTTCCGGGTTCCGTCATCAAGGCTGCAATCAGCCCCAGCGGCAGCAGAAGCAACAGCAACCCGGACCAGAATAATCCGCGAAACAGTGTCCTGGCAGGCCTCACAGATCGGCGCCCAATCCAAAATGGATGCGCCAGTCATCTTTTTCGGTGTCGCTCGGGAAAGCAAGATCCAGACGCAGGCGCCCTATAGGTGAATACCAGCGAACGCCGGCACCATATCCAGTTTTTATATCGAATTCGCTGTCATCAAAAGCATTGCCGCTATCCACAAACGCAGCCAGCCACCAGTCATCCTTAACGATCGGATGTTCGTATGCCAGCGTGCTGGTCAACAGATGCCGTCCACCTTTTGCTTCACCGGCCGAATCAACAGGTCCCAGCGATTTATACTCATAACCGCGCACGCTGTTGTCGCCACCGGCGAAAAAGCGCAAAGAGGCAGGAAGGTCGCCGATATTTTCGCCGAGGGTTGCACCCAAATCCACTCTCGCGACAAGCCGTCCACCCTCCCCGAAGCGGTAGATACCCTTTGCACTGGCCCGTAGTTGGAGAAAAGTGGAGGTTGAAATCACTCCCTCATAGGCAGCACGCGCTTCCATACTCATGCGATATCCCTTGCGCGTTCGCAGTGGATTATCGGCTTTGATTCGCTCCAGCGTGATACCTGGCATCAACAGTGTTGCGGTCGTGCTGTCGTCTCCAACCTCGGATTGCTCATACAGCAACTCTACGAACCTGGTTTGGGTCCATCGTTCGGACTTCAGCGTCTGCTTGCCAACCAGTGTGGCGCTGTTGCTGTAGACACTTTCGCTCTCCTCGTGCAGCAGACGCGCACCCAGACTGAACTCCTCCCGATGAGGATCCTCGCCGGGAAATATGTAGTCTGCGGTCAATCCCGGTTCGATCTGTGAAAGCCGCATTTCCGATTCGAATCTGTGGCCTTTTGGATTTATGTACCTGTTGGTGTAACCGAGGCTCATTCGCGGTCCGGTGTCGGTCGCATAACCTATACCCGCGCGCCAGGCGTGCCGGGGCGCCGGTTCCATCAGCAGATCGATCGGCACCCGGCCATCGCTGGCTTCGTCGCGCCGGGGAGTCACCTCCACCCGCCGGAAATAGCCTGTGTCACTCAGCTGGCGATCGATATTCGTAAGTGCCCTGGCATCATAGGGGTCGCCTTCTTTGATCCGCGCGAGCCGGCGGATAAAATCTTCATCCAGAGGTTGTTCACTGAGGCGCAGCTCACCAAAGCGGTAGCGTGGCCCACTATCAGCCTCTATATCTATATCCGCCGCAGCCTTGGCAGGATCGACGCGCAACTGTTTGCGCGTGAGGTTGAAATCGAAATATCCACGCTCTACCGCGAAATCGCGCAAACGTGTCTTGATCTCTTCGTACAACCCATGATCGAGTGGGTCGCCCTTTGCCAGCGGCAGGGCGGAGAGCAAAGGCTGCAGCTGTTTATCGCTCAACGCTTCGCCGAGAACGGTGACGGTGCGCTGCCGTACAACAACGCGCTCGCCTGGATCTATGGAAAAAGCCGCATGCCAGCACTCCCCATCGATATTCAGGCTTTTTTCCACTTTCGCCTGGTAGTAGCCGAGCGCCCTTAATGCAGGTTGGAAATCTGTTTCCGCGCGTTTAAACAGCCGCTGCACGCGCCACTTAGGCGCATCGCAGGGCTCCGTTTGCAGAGTCAGGTGAGCACGCAGGTTTTCAGTCAATACAGCGTCATCGCCGTTAACTTTCAGCGTGACTTCGCTGTGCGCAGGCAAAGCCGGCAGCAGCATAAAAAGCAGCAATATTGCTCGTTTCATCCTGGTTGATTACCGTTTGAAACCATTGCCGTTGGACCCTGGGCATGGGCCAAAAGTGCCGTTCCCGCTTACTCTGTTTCAGACAAGATATCACACGCCAGGGGCACTCTCCGATAGTTGTGAGACTCCGGGAGTCTCCCACTCAGATAAGAAACCAGTTTGGCTCGCCCGTCACAATCGTTGCCAAAGCACTGCTATCATGCATACCGAGAGCAAAGGGTTCCTTTAGACCGCCGGTTTGGCATGCATCCGGTGCTTCCCATCGCCTGCTTGGGAAGCCACATTGCTAAGCTGTGCGTCCACCACAGCCACTGCGGTCATGTTTATGATCCTGCGCATGGTTGCCGAGCGGGTCAAAATATGAATCGGCCAGCCCAGCCCCAGCATGATGGGGCCCACCGCCACACCCTCGGCAGCAAGTACCTTGACCAGCGTAGTCGAAATATTGGCCGCATCAAGATTTGGCATGATCAGCAGATTAGCGCTTCCCTTTAAACGTGAACCGGGAAACACCCGTTCCCGCAAGGTCTCCAGCAAAGCCGTATCAGCCTTCATCTCCCCCTCCACCTCCAGATCCGGAGCCTGCTTTTTGATGCGTTTCAAAGCAGTCGCCATCTTGTGCGAAGAGGAGTCAAGCCGTGCACCGAAGTTGGTATGGGAGAGCAAAGCAACCTTGGGCACTATACCCATTTTGCGCAGCGCATCCGCCGCCAGAAGTGTGATATCGGATATCTGTTCTGCATCGGGATCCAATGTCACATTGGTATCAGCAATGAATACCGTTCCCTTCGAGGTGATCAGCATGTTCATGCCTGCGGCTGTCTTCACCCCCTTGCGCTTGCCCAGTACGTCCGTGCTCAATTTGAGATGACGGTCGAAGCGGCCGATGGTGCCGCATACGACAGCGTCGGCATAACCGAGACGCAGCAGCAGCGCACCCAGTACCGTGGGTTCTGAATTGACCCGGATGCGTGCCACCATCGGATCGATTCCATGGCGCCGCCGCAGCTTGTGATAAGCCTGCCAGCACTCCTCGTAATAAGGATTCTCCCGCGGATCGATAAGCTGAAAGTTCTCTTCGCTCATTTCAAGATTCAGCCGCTTTATAGCCGCCAGCACACGATCTCTACGCCCGATCAGGATCGGTCTAGCCAATCCTTCGTCGATTACCACCTGAACAGCGCGCAGCACTCGCTCAGACTCCCCTTCCGTGTAAATGATCCGGCGGGGATCGGCCTTGGCCCGTTCGAACAAAGGCCGCATGGCACTTCCTGTACGGTAAACGATCGTGCTTAGATTCTCCCGGTACGCGTTGAAATTCTCTATCGGTCTGGTGGCCACCCCACTGGCCATGGCAGCCTTGGCAACCGCAACGGGAAGCTCCAGAATCAGGCGGGTGTCGAACGGCTTGGGAATCAGATATTCGCGTCCGAAACTGAGCTGATCGCCGGAATAGGCACTGGCAACATTCTCAGATGCCTGCTTCATGGTCATATCTGCAAGTGCATGCACAACGGCCATCTTCATCTCTTCGTTGATTGTAGTTGCCCCAACGTCCAGAGCACCGCGGAACAGATAAGGGAAACAGAGCACGTTATTGACCTGATTCGGGTAGTCCGAACGGCCGGTTGCGACTATGGCATCCGGACGGACGGACTTGACCAGATCGGGCATGATCTCAGGCACCGGGTTCGCCAACGCCAGAATCAGTGGATTTTCCGCCATCGTCCTGACCATTTCCGGAGTCAATACACCGGGCGCCGAGAGGCCGAGAAAAATGTCCGCTCCGGGGATAACATCAGCCAGCGTGCGGTGAGATGTGTCCTGAGCATAACCCGCCTTGCGCGGGTCCATCTCCTCCAAGCGACCGGCATAAACCACTCCCAGCCTGTCGCATACCGTGATATTTTCCTTGCGTACTCCCAGGGCTACCAGCTGATCCAGACAGGCCAGGCCGGCTGCGCCGGCACCTGAACCCACCACCCTGACCTCCTCGATCTTCTTGTTTACCAGCCTCAGTCCGTTCAATACTGCCGCGGCAGCAATTATTGCGGTCCCGTGCTGATCATCGTGGAACACCGGGATATTCATGCGCTCTCGCAGCCGACGTTCCACCTCGAAACATTCCGGCGCTTTTATATCTTCAAGATTGATTCCGCCAAAGGTCGGCTCCAGCCTGGCAATCACCTCCACCAGCATATCCGGGTCCCGTTCATTGAGCTCGATGTCGAACACATCTATGCCGGCGAACTTCTTGAACAGAACAGCCTTGCCCTCCATTACCGGTTTGGAGGCCAGAGGTCCGATGGAGCCCAATCCCAACACGGCAGTGCCATTGCTGATCACCGCCACCAGATTTCCCCTTGCAGTGAGTAACGACGCTTCGTTGGGATCCGCGACTATGGCGTCGCAGGCGTGGGCAACACCCGGTGAATAGGCCAGAGAGAGATCAAACTGGTTGGCAAGCGCCTTGGTGGGGGTAACCGAGATCTTTCCAGCCACGGGCACACGGTGATACTGCAGGGACTGCTGTTTGAATTCTTCTGTCATTATCTCTCCTAAGCTCTGGAAGAGTGTACTTTCCAAGCCTAACTATATTGGGGAAACCGTTTCAACTGTGCCTCCACAATCGTCGCGAAGACACTGCTGTCATCACCGGAATAAACCATCGATGAGGCCAGCGTACTGGCCAGGATGGCATGCTTTATTTTCACGGGAAGATTACCTAAGCGCTTCCGGTAGCCACTCTCCCGGCGGATCATGCGCGGCATCGAGTGCAGTATCGCATTTTCGTACTCAGGTTTCAGGCAGAGGTCTGGATTTGCCTCAAAGAATTCGAAAAAGCGGGTGTAATTGCTGTTGATTTCGCGGCTGATTAAATCAGAAATCTCGGTATAGCTGGATGCGCCGGCACACTCCCTGTGCCGGCTCAATATGACCGAAGCCTCCTGTTCAGCCAGCTGGTTCAGAATGGTGACGACATCAGATACATACTCCGCCTTCTTCTGCAGAAACTCTGCGTCGCTCAACATCAGATTGGCGAGAATCTCGTAAGATGACGCGATAACGCCACACTTGTTCGCCGAGGCGTCGCGCATAATCACAACTCCCTTCTTCTGCAGTTCGCTACGCGCCGCCGGCGTGATGAACGAATTGGCACCCTCAACGATAACCCGTGCAGACGGCTTGCCCTCGGCATTGACAAAATCCTGAACGTTGCCGGCTTCGATCGTCTCCGGACGTCCTCCGGCCGGAATGAAGAGATCCGCGTCAACGGTAAAGGCCAGACTGTTATAGGCGCGATAGAAGTCATCGTTGGACATCCAGCACTCATCCAAGCCGTTTTCCGTGCAAACGACCTTTTTGTAAAGCTGGCGCATTCCTTCGGTTCGATGCTCCCGGCGATAGAGAATATATCCGCCCGGGTTCAGTGCAGCCGGGTCGTAACGCTCCAGGTCCGCCTGCAGCAGAATCTTTTGCAGAGCTACATGGTTCAGCCCGATCGGATCGTAGAGCGCACCGCTGCCGTCGATGATCAGCTTGATCTGTACCCGGGGGCATCGTGCCAGCATCAGATTCATCGCATTTCCGGCCACATCGCCATTTGGGCCGCCGGTCAATTTTACGCTAAAGGGCTGAGTGTGCATGTCGATGCCCAGCTCCTGCATGGTCACTTCGGCAAAACGCACCACGCCGATCGATGTAACGCCATACTCCTTGTGGTTTATGCCGATCTTCTTACTGGAGATGACTCCCTTGCCGAGAACATAACCCCGTTTGACCGCCTGCATGGCAATCAACTCCACCATCTCGTCATGCATGTTTTCATCCGGACCCAACTCAATGGCCTCCTCCTGGCCGTAATAATCGACCACGCGCGGATCCGCCGCTTTACCCTCTCTGGTCACGAAGATATCCAGAAACGCATTGATGAATCCAAACTGCAGCTTGTACAGATACTGGCGCAGCGACTCTGAGGACTCCTCCGGATCAGCGTTGAGAATGGCCACCAGCTTGGATCCGCCTTCGTAGATATCCTTGTTCTTCAGATGCTGTGTATGCGCCAGAACATAATTTTCCCGGAACATGGTGTTGGCGCTGGTGATATAGTCGTCGCGCCCCTGGGTGATCAGGGTACGCCAGCCGCCTCGTGCGATATCCGAAAAACCGATATGGTAGCCGGATCCGTTTCTGCCGAAGAAGAAGGTAATCCTGAAAGGCCGGTCTGCAGGCAGGTCGGAAGTGAACTGTTCGCCGAGTTCGTCCAGATAGCCAGGATCCATGCGAAAGGCCAGTGCATGTTTCTCCGGAATGAAGAAATTGGTTTTAAGGCAATGGCGAATGAAAGATACCGCGCAACGGAAAATAGTGCGGCGAAATCTGTCCAGAAAGCGCCTTCCGGTGTCGTAGTCCTCTACCAGCTTCATGGTTTGCTGCAGTGTTTGCTGGTATAGACCGGAGTTGCCACGCATCTCCGGGTCGAAACGAACCTGGAACAGTCTGACCAGCTGCAGACTGATATCAGGGTGATTGTGGAATGCACGCATGATCCCTTCCAGATCGAAGGTATCCGGACGGTTGTGGGCAAGATTGGTATGACAAAAGCCGATCATCGCGTTGATCAGTGTCGCGTCGGGACCACTCGACAGGCCGCCCTGAACAAAGATGGCATAACTCAGCGATCTGGCAAGCAGAATCTGGGTGTTATACAGCTCCAGCTTCAACTGCCGAAACAGCTCCGACTGTTTGTTGAAGGAGCGGTCGTCCACGAGTCGAATGTAAAAGGTGGAGAGAAAGTAAGGGGAGAGCCCATCGTTGAGAGTAAGCGAATAGGATCTGTGAACCTCGATATTCAATCGGTTGAGCACCTCCAGAATCTGTAGCAGGAAGCCTTTCTGGGGTGGGTTTCCGATTCCGAAAATCAGCCGGTACTCCTCCCTGCCCTCACTCCTTTTCAGTGGCTCCATATCCAGATACACGCCATCGCTGGCTTTTGTGTTCCAGTAGAGGAATAGAATCCTTGCCACCCGTTTTGGAGGCGAGACCCGAACATACTCCTCGTTGTTTCGCCACAGCATGGTCAGCATCTCATCCACGGCCCAATGATCGAAATCGGGATAGAGTGCTGCCATAGTTTTCGATATCGTGGCAGTAATCTCCTCAGGAAGCGCTTTGCCGCCACTCGAAAGCTTCGCTCGATCCTCCTTCTTCGCATAGTCGAAGCGCAGCACTTCCAGTTTCCGCTCAGAGCCGGGCAGCGGAGCTGTCGAAGTGGTTATCTCTGCGTAGGTGGTGTTCCTCTCGCCCAGATCACGCAGCGCCCGGTAGAGTGAACCGCCGGTACTCAACTGTGCGATCATTGAGCGCTCTTCCCGGTTGACCAGATTCAGACGCTGAAAATCGGAAAGCCGGTGAAGATTGACAGCGAGCAGAGTCAGCGCTTCGGTATCGTCCTTGTTGAAACTGAAGAAATAGCGGTGCATTTCGGTTTGCAGCCAAGCCAGATTCTGCTCCAGCCTTTGCTGATCCAACCTGATTCGTGCAGCAACAGCTTCCAGGACCGTCTCTACATTGGTCATTTTCTCAACTCTCCATCTGTTTATTCATGTATGGATATCAGTGCTGTCCCACAAACTCCCTCTCCCTCCGGGAGAGGGTTGGGGTGAGGGAATCTAATATTGCTAAGTTACTGTTTTTGTATATCCCCTCATCCTGTCCTTCTCCCTCGGGGAGAAGGGACCACAATTTGATGATTTTCATGTCAATGAAACGATTGGCGGTGGTTTCATATACAGAATTCAAGGACTTGTACAAAGCCTCCAAATGTTAATGGGACAGCACTGTATGGATATACATTTGATGCGGGCATGCAGCATGTCCAAGACGCAAGGTAAACGCAGAGCAATCGGTTTCGCTTACTGACATTGAGAAATACGGCCGGCACGGGGAGTGCCGGAACAACGGAACATTGCGCCTGGGGAGGAGAATGGCCGTGACGGCATTCATCTGATGCACGAACCGCTGCAGCATTGCGCAAGAATTCTAAGTTTATCCGCTGCATATTGGACAGGGTCTTCCGACTGTCAACAGCTTGCGGCAACCATCTGATCGAACTCCCGGGGAAACGGCGTGCCGCTGCTCCCCGGGGTCGTCAAACCCAGTCATGATCAAGTCATTTTGAAGTGAGTGTATCCAGGCAGCTTTCGATGATATCCATCCCCTCATCGATCAACTCGTCGGCGCCGGTTATGGGCACCAGAACCCGGATGGTGTTGCCATACATTCCACAGGAGAGGAGGATAAGCCCGCGTTCGGCAGCCAACGCCACGAGTGCCTTGGTCAGATCCGGATCCGGGTTCCGGCTTTCGCTACCCTTGAACAGCTCCATGGCCACCATCGAGCCGAGTCCACGCACATCGCCGATGCAGCTGAATCTCTCCGCCATCTGCCGCAGCCGGCCCTGTATGCGCTCCCCAAGTGCCAGGCTCCGTTCGTATATCCCCTCCTGCTCGAACACATCCAGCACCGCCAGCGCGGCGGCGCAACCCAGCGGGCTGCCGGCATAAGTGCCGCCAAGTCCCCCGGGGCCGACACTGTCCATGATATCGGCGCGGCCGACTACCGCAGATATGGGGAAACCACCGGCAATACTCTTGGCCAGGGTGGTAAGATCCGGCACCACACCGCTGTGTTCCATGGCAAACATTTTTCCGGTCCGACCGGCACCCGCCTGTACTTCATCTGCGATCAACAGAATGCCGTGCTGGTCGCACAGCGCGCGCAGACTTTGCAGAAATTCGAATGGAGCGGTGTAGAAGCCCCCCTCGCCCTGCACCGGCTCGATGATGATCGCGGCCACCCGCTCCGGCTCGACATCCACCTTGAAGATGTTCTGCAGGGCTGCCAGAGACTGCTCGACGCTGATGCCGTGAAGTGCAACAGGAAAGGGGGCGTGGAATATCTCCGCAGGGAAAGGTCCGAAACCAACTTTGTAGGGAGCCACTTTACCGGTGAGGCCCAGCGTCATCATGGTGCGCCCATGGTAACCGCCGTTGAAGGCAATAATGGCCGAACGGCCGGTGTAGGCACGGGCGATTTTTACCGCGTTCTCCACTGCCTCGGCACCCGTGGTGAGAAACAGCGACTTCTTGGGTGCATCCCCCGGCGCCAGCCTGTTGAGCCGCTCCGCCAGTGCCACGTATGGTTCGTAAGGCATTACCTGGAAACAGGTATGGGTGTAGCGCTCCATCTGCGCCTGCACCGCTGCCATCACTTTCGCATGCCTGTGCCCGGTATTGAGAACCCCGATACCGCCGGCGAAATCTATATAGCGCTTTCCCTCCACGTCCCAGATCTCGGCATTCTCTGCGTGATCGGCATATAAGTTGTGCATGTTTGCCACACCCCTGGCCACGGCCTGGTTGCGCCGGGTGAGCAGATCGGAATTTGTTGTCATGATATTTGGACCTTGATTTTGACTGGATTTAAGAAGTGTGTTGAGGTCAGCCATTGATGCCACCTATGCACATATATTTAACCTCCAGATAATCCTCGATGCCGTATTTGGAGCCTTCACGTCCGATGCCTGAGGACTTGATGCCGCCGAACGGTGCAATCTCGGTGGAGATAATTCCGGCATTGATACCCACCATTCCATACTCCAGCGCTTCCGCCACCCGCCAGACTCTGGCCAGGTCCCGGCTGTAGAAGTAAGAAGCAAGACCAAACTCGGTGTCATTGGCCATACGCACAGCCTCTTCTTCAGTTTTGAAACGGAACAGGGGGGCAAGTGGACCAAAGGTCTCTTCCTTCGCCACCGCCATCTCCGGCGCAACGTCGGTCAGCACCGTCGGTTGGAAAAATGTTCCTCCGAGCGTATGCCGGGAACCGCCCGCCATGACTCTTGCCCCCTTGCTCAGGGCGTCGGCGATATGTGCTTCGACCTTGGTTACCGCAGCTTCATTGATCAACGGCCCCTGCATAACCCCCTCTTCCAGGCCATTGCCCACTTTCAGTTGTGCCTGAACCGCATCCGCCAGCTTGCGTGAAAACGCCTCGTACACACCGTCCTGCACCAGGAAGCGGTTGACACAAACGCAAGTCTGGCCGCTGTTGCGATATTTTGATGCCAGTGCTCCCTCGACCGCAGCATCAAGGTCCGCGTCATCGAAAACGATGAAAGGTGCGTTTCCGCCCAACTCCAATGAAACCTTCTTGATCGTACCCGCGCACTGCTGCATCAGCAGACTGCCGATCTCGGTGGAGCCGGTGAAACTGAGTTTGCGCACGATAGGGCTGGAGGTCATCTCTCCACCGATAGCGCGTGAATTGCCGGTCACCACACTCAGCACCCCCGCCGGGATACCGGCCCGCTCTGCCAGCTCGCATAGTGCCAGCGCAGAGTAAGGCGTTTCCAGGGCGGGTTTGACCACCATGGTGCAACCTGCAGCGAGCGCTGCGCCGGCCTTGCGGGTAATCATGGCGGCGGGAAAGTTCCAGGGAGTGATGGCTACGCATACGCCGATCGGCTGCTTGATAACGACGATGCGTTTATCGGCCTGATGCTGTGGAATCACATCCCCATAGACCCGCTTGCTCTCTTCGGCAAACCACTCAATAAAAGAGGCGGCATAGGCGATTTCGCCACGCGCCTCAGCCAGCGGTTTACCCTGCTCAGTGGTCATAATCAATGCCAGATCTTCCTGGTTTTCCAACATCAGGTTGTACCAGGTGCGCAGTCTCGCAGAGCGCTCTTTCGCCGTCAGTGCGCGCCAGCCCGGCAGTGCTGCCTGCGCCGCTTCCAGTGCATGGCGAGTCTCTGCTGCGCCACAGTTGGGAACTGTACCTATGACCTCGTGGTTTGCAGGATTGGTCACCTCTTTGGTGCCGCCGTCGTCAGCATCCACCCAAGCGCCGTTGATATAACAACGTTGGCGAAACAACCGATCGTCTTTAAGATTCTGCATGGTTTTGTTCCTGACTTGAATTTCGATCAAATAATGGCAGCATGGACAGCTCCGCGCCGCAACCGGCCGGGAGCAGGCTTACGCCGGATTTGAAGTGGCGGATGCATTAAACCCAGGCGCTGAGTTTTCCGACATACAAAGAATATTGCAGCTCGATGAAAGCTTAACAAAGCTTAAAATACTAAACAAGCCATTTCTCCTGACCGGTTTTTCGATGCTATCGCAATGCACCCGTCCGGGTTTCTGAAACACCAGAAAAAATCCGGATAAAACTCTCTACTTAACAATAAATATATTGGGAACTGCTTATTTAGGCCAGAAGCTCCCGAAGTGATTAACGGCGCAATCACTTTCAACTTTCTTGACAAGAATAGTTTAATATGTCAAACATTAATGATCGTGAAACGCATACGCACAAGTTTTGAATTCTGAGGCGAGGGAATCCGCGTCCCATGGTTCAGGCAGTGTTGGTTGGACGCAGTCTTCCATCTGACGGCAAACGCGATGTCACGCCGGTTGCTGCCCAGCGTGCGTTCCGACCGCTCGGCCACAGCTGCCGGTCGGCTGCTTGAATATTGCGCCATCGTGCGTTTTATACTGCGGTGGATTGTTATCCCGATAAGTGGATTTTTATCCCAATAATAAGTAAGGATTGCCTATGTCTGATCAGCCTGTTGTAAAGACAAATACCAGTGCCGCCGAATACGCAGCCCTCAATTTCTATCACAGAATCTCTTATCTGCGCTCAGATACCTGGATCAAACTCCATCGCCTGACCGTGAGACTCAGCGAAAAGCAGGCCGTGAACGGCGATACCAAAGCGTTGGTTGCAGATGCAAAAGCTGCAATGTATACGTTGGAGAGCATTGAGGACTACACCGCCTTTCCGTCGAAAGAGGACTTTCGCCTGATGTGGAGGTTGTTGTCCGAGAAGGATTATGGACTGCTTTCACGTGCGGTTGGCCGGATCTCCCGGGCCCTCTCCAGCGACGTATACCGCAACCGGCAGATTCACTTGAGCAGGGGTCAGATCGACGGCGAAGAGAAGGATCAGGAAAAGGAGGTTCTGGAGCTGCATCTCGATACCACGATGACGCAGACCCGCCCCTACTTCGAGCTGCTGGTGGTGGATGATCTTTCGGTAAAAGAGGAGGCCGTGATCCGCAGTTCATTCCGCAGTGTGCAGCGGCCGGAAGATGAATTCACTTATGACGTCATCGTGGTACCGAGCTTCCAGGATGCTATCGCTGCGGTACTGGTCAATCCCAACATCCAGGCATGCATCCTCCGCTCCGGCTTCCGTTACAAGTCAAAGAGGGAGCTTGGTCTGTTCCAGCGCTACCTGAGCAATATCAGCAATATAGACCTGGAGAACCTGACCTCCACCGATCTCAGCGTGGTCCTGGGACGAGTTCTTGCCGAGTTGCGCCCGGAGCTGGATCTGTACCTGATAACCAATATGGCAGTGGAGACCTATGCCGCCCAGGACAATGAGAGTTTCCGCCGTATCTTCTATCGTGAGACCGATTACGTCGAGCGCCATCTGAATATCGTCCGCGGCATCAACAGGCGTTTTGAAACCCCATTCTTCTCCGCACTTAAAAAATACAGCCGCCAACCGATGGGCGTATTTCATGCTATGCCCATCTCGCGCGCCAAGTCGCTGATGTGTTCGCACTGGATCCGCGACATGCTGGAGTTCTACGGACTTAACATCTTTATGGCCGAGACCTCCGCAACTTCCGGCGGTCTGGACTCGCTGCTGCAGCCTACAGGGCCGTTGAAAAAGGCACAGGAGCTGGCTGCCCGCGCTTTTGGCGCCCGCAACACCTTCTTTGTCACCAACGGCACATCCACCGCGAATAAGATCGTGGTCCAGGCCCTGGTGAATCCGGGTGACATAGTGCTGGTCGACCGGGACTGCCACAAATCACACCACTACGGCATGGTACTGGCCGGTGCGGAAGTTGCTTATCTGGATGCCTATCCGCTGCACCAGTATTCGATGTACGGCGGCGTACCGCTGCGGGAGATCAAAAGCCTGTTGTTGAAGTACAAGGCAAGCGGCCGCCTGAACAAAGTTAAAATGCTGCTGCTGACCAACTGCACCTTCGACGGCATCGTGTACGACGTGGAACGGGTTATGGAGGAGTGCCTGGCGATCAAGCCGGATCTGGTATTCCTGTGGGACGAAGCCTGGTTCGCATTCGCCGCATTCAACCCTGTGTACCGCACCAGAACAGGTATGTACTGCGCGCGAAAACTGCGCAGGAAATACCGTACCCCTGAATATCACGCCGAGTACCAGGCCTATCTGGAGAAAACGAGTGGACTGGATCCTGACGATCATGAAGCCTGGCTGAATATCCGCCTGCTGCCTGACCCGGACCTTGCAAGGGTCCGCGTTTACGCCACACATTCAACCCACAAGACCCTGACCTCCCTGCGGCAGGGTTCGATGATCCATATCTACGACCAGGATTTCCGTCAGAAGGTCGAGGCACCGTTTCACGAGGCCTACATGACCCACACCTCCACCTCCCCCAATTACCAGATCCTTGCTTCACTCGATCTGGGCCGGCGCCAGGTGGAACTTGAGGGGTATGAGTTGGTGAACAAGCAGGTGGAGACAGCGCTGGCGCTGCGTGAACAGATCAAGAATCAGCCTCTGCTGAGCAAGTATTTCGATATTCTCGGCACCGAAGCCCTGATCCCTGAACAGTACCGGCCCTCCGGAATCAAGAGTTACTACGACCCGGAAAAAGGCTGGTGCCGGATGGAGGATGCCTGGATCTACGAACGGGACGAGTTCGTCATCGATCCCAGCCGGGTAACCATGTTCCTGGGCAAGACCGGTGTGGATGGTGACACATTCAAGAACGAATACCTGATGAACAAATACGGTATTCAGATCAACAAGACATCGCGTAATTCGGTGCTGTTCATGACCAACATAGGCACCTCCCGCAGCTCCATCGCCTATTTGATCGAAGGTCTGTTGGGTATAGCCCGTGAACTGGAGTGGCAGCGTGAGGAGAACAGCGCGGCGGAGAACAGGATCCTGCAGAAACGCATCAGGTCGCTGACCCATGATCTGCCTCCGCTGCCCGATTTCAGCAGATTCCACCCCTCCTTTCACCGATCGGTATCTGGCGATACGCCTGAGGGCGACATCCGTACAGCCTATTTCATGGGACAGAACGACAGCCTGTGTGAATTCCTCAGAATCGACAACGGCGAGATGCAGCGGCACATGAAGGAGGGACGAGTCATGGTTTCAACCACCTTCGTCATCCCCTACCCTCCCGGTTTTCCGATTCTGGTTCCGGGGCAGGTGATCAGTGATGAGATACTGACTTTCATGTTGGCTCTGGATGTGAAGGAGATCCACGGATACCGCCCCGCGCTCGGCCTGTCGGTCTTCACCGAGGACGCGCTGCGCGAAGTGAAGAATGCCGATTCTGTCAGCGATATTACCGATATCGTAGAGGTGGAACAGGAGCAGAAAAGCAAAAAAGCCAAGAGCAAAAAAGTGAAGGGCAAGGAGATCGCAGCTGACAGGGATAGTGAACAGGCTGCAGGGGAAGAGACTGACACCGATTAGTCGCCGCCAACACTCACCAGTCTCCCCAGGATCTGCCGGCACAGCGGTTTCACCTGGAGAGCCGATTTTGAAACTTGGGCAAAGCATGACAAGAACAGATTTCCGGTGGCTGCTGAAACGCCTCCTGTCAAAACTCGGTTTCCGGCGGCAACCGGAGTCAAAGGACAGCAGCCCAATCCGCCATCAACAGAGCGAGGAGCAATCCAGCATGAAAAGAAAATTGACAGGTATATCCGATATTCGACGTTTCTTTCACCGCAACGAGCGGCCGATCTTCTTTATCAGCGCCACCAATTTCAATCTGTTGGGTATTGATGAATGGGTGAAGAACTTCCACTACATCTGCTATGTGGACTGCTATGACGGTGCCCACCCAAACGTGTTCGTTCCGACCGAGATTGCCCATCCGGAATTCGAGAGCATCGAGGATATCAACAACTATCTGCTCGAGCACAAAGAGGTGATCGACTATATCAACAGCTTCGGTCCCAACCCGGTAGCGGTCTTTCTGATGTTCGATGAGCGTACGGAAGAGCTCTGCAAGGAGCTGGGTATAGAGATCTGGTTCCCACCGGCGAGCCTGCGTGCACGCTGTGACAACAAGATGGAAACTGTGCGCATCGGCAACAAGGCGGGCGTACCCAGTGCCCCCAATGCGCTTTCAAAAGTGGAGAGTTGGGCCCACCTGCAACAGATTTGCGAGAAGCACAATCTCAGCAACGATGTGGTTATCCAGACCGCCTTCGGAGACTCGGGCCACACCACCTTCTTCATCTCCAATGAAGAGGAGTGGGACAAGTACGCAGATCAGATCACTCCCGATCCAGAGGTTAAGATCATGAAGCGGCTCAATTGCCGCGGATCGACGCTGGAGGCCTGTACCACCAGCCAGGGAACCATTGTCGGCCCCCTGTTGACCGAAGTGGTCGGCGCCAGGGAGCTCACACCCTATCGTGGAGGCTGGTGCGGCAATGAGATTTTTCCCGGCGCCTTCACCCAGGAGATACGTGACAAGGCAAGGGATTACACTTTCAAGTTTGGCGAACAGTTGCGCAAGGAGGGCTACCGCGGCTACTTCGATCTCGACTATCTGATCGATACAGACACCGGCGAGATCTACCTTGGCGAGTTGAATCCAAGGGTCACAGGCGCCAGTTCCATGACCAATCATGCGGCTTTTGCACACGCCGATGCGCCGCTGTTCCTGTTTCATCTGCTGGAGTTCTCCGGCGCCGATTTCGAATTCAACGTGGAGGAGCTCAACGCACGCTGGTCTGATCCGGAGTATATCGACAGCTGGTGTCAGCTGGTTATCAAATACACCGAGGACAATGTGGACATAGTCACCGACGCGCCGCAGTCGGGCATTTGGAAAATGACACGTGAAGGCAAGGTCGAATACAGCCGTTTTGACTACCACCGGCGCGCCGTCAGCAACGAACAGGAGGCCTTTTTCCTGCGCATCACCGGTGCCGACGACTACCGCTACGAAGGAGCAGACCTAGGCATCCTGATCATGCGTGGACGCTCGATGACCACCGAGTTCGTACTGAACCAGAGAGCCAAGGATTGGATCAGTGGGATCACCTCCTACTACAGGGCCAAACCGCTGGCTCCGGCCAATCCGGTACCGGAGGCAGGCGCCTTCAAGATCCTGTAAGCAGATCGGTCCTGGGCGGTAAAAGGACTCTCCCACAGGAGGTATCATAAAAGATGTTATCCCTTCTCCCTTCGAGGGAGAAGGCTAGGATGAGGGTGATTAAAATCAGAGCCTTATCTCTTGATACCCTCACCCTGACCCTCTCCCTTTACAGGGAGAGGGAACTCTTGCGACAGCCTCCAAAAGGGAAATGGGAGATTTCACGACTCCATCCAAGTACGGAGGCGCCACTGGTTTTGGTGTGTTCAACTTCAATCTAGAGCGCGGAAAGCAAAGACTATGGAACGCATGATCCAGGCTATCTCGGAAACGCTGCCGGGTGAGAAATGGCAGGCGCTGTTCCGTCTTCACTGGCCTGCGTACCGGCGCTGGTTTCTCAGTGAAGGGGCAACCGAGCGGCCACTCTACCTCAGTTCACGTAATGCATTGAAGAGATACATGCCGGAGCTTGTGCCCACCTACGATAGTCTGGTGGAGCTGGCAGGCGGCAGCGATCTGGCGGCTCGTTTTCTGACGCTTTATTGTCCACCGGCCTACATGCGCGGCTGCTCCCAGGCGGTCTGGAGCGGTCCGCCACCGCTGCTGTTGCGCAACTACGACTACAGCCCACAACTGTTCGAGGGAACCATTCTAAATACCGCCTGGAACGGCCGCCGGGTGATCGGATCCGGTGACTGTCTCTGGGGATTGGTCGACGGTATGAACGAAGATGGTCTGGTGTTGTCACTCAGCTTTGGCGGCCGGCGCACTGTCGGAGAAGGTTTCGGTGTTCCTCTGCTGCTGCGCTACGCACTGGAATTCTGTTCCACCACTCAGGAATCGGTCGAAGTTCTGACACGCATTCCGAGCCACATGTCTTATAACGTTACCGTGCTCGATCGGAGCGGTGCATTCAAAACCATCTATATCGCACCCGACCGCGACCCATTGGTACGCGATGTCGCTTTCACAACCAATCACCAGCAAGAGGTGGAGTGGCATCAACACGCCAGGGCTACCGCCACGCTGGAGCGGGAAGAGATGCTGCAGCGCTACCTGAAACGCTACAAATACGACTCGCACAGAATGATCCGCTCTTTTCTGCGCACGCCGCTGCACTCCAATGCCTACCGGCGTGGATTCGGCACGCTCTATACCGCAGTCTATAATCCGCAGACATTGGAGCTGCACTATCTGTGGCCAGATGACAGCTGGTACCTTCCGCTACTTCATTTCAGCGAGAGTATACGCATGCTGGATTTTCCCCAGGTGCCTGACGCTTTGGAGCTGCTGCACTGAAAAAGGGGAGAGATTTATTTTCCTTGAAAACAAGGAAAATAAATCTCTCCCCTTTTTAACAGTTATCTGCCGCCGAATCCGGCGGTTTCGTTCAGCGACAGATTGTCCAGTTCCTCCGGCGTCGGCTGTTGGCCTTTAAGACCCGCGACGGAGCCGCGATGCGGCTTGGTCAAGGGTCCGAGACTCTGCAGGTAAGCTTCCGATTTCTCGTCGCGCTGGTATGCGGGAAACTCAACCGGGCGGTCCCGGAAACTCTTCAGTGGCTGTCCCAGGCTGCGGATGCCGATCGCCCTCTCCCGCCTTACCCGGCCCAGATTTATCTCCACAGGAATAGTCTCCTCGCCACCACCGGCCTGATGAATGATGTAACCTGCAGGACCTACGATAATGGATGAGCCAACACCGCCGTCGCCCACGCCGTTGATATCGAAGAAGTAACACTGATTGGTCACAGCCGTGGCTCTGGCGATGGAGAGCTCCACATCACGGTCGATGGTATCTGTCATGGTCGGATGCAGGATCACCTCCGCGCCCATCGACACCAGCGTGCGCGAGGTCTCTGGAAACCACATGTCATAGCAGATCGAAACACCGAATCTGCCCACCTCGGGTACATCGAAAACGGCAAACTCGGTGCCCGATGCAACATGGTTCTCGTAGGGCTGAAACGGAAACATCTTCCGGTAACGTTTGACCACCTGGCCATTTGGGTCGATCACCGGGGCGGTATTGTAGATGCGATCTCCGGCATCCTCGAACATGGATCCGGGGAGCAGCCAGATGCCATGTTTTACCGCCATCTCCTGAAATGCGGCTTCTGCCGGACCCGGCAGCGCCTGCGCATGACCGGGAAGCGGACCGAAAGCAGCCAGTTCGCTGAACATCACCATCTGCACCCAGGGAAAGCGGGCCATGGTTATATCCAGCTTGTGAGCCATCGCAGCGATATTTTCATGGGAAGCCGAAACGCGCATCTGGATACCGGCAATGGCAAATGGGGTCATTTTTTTACTCCTAATGATCCTGATTTTTGACTGATTACTAAGTTTGTAAAAAAGGGGTCAGAGCCCTTTTTTGTAGTTGGTTTTCAAGTCCAATTGATTTTATTCGATTGGAAAAGGGCTCTGACCCCTTTTTTCGGCTAATCCAGCACCAACACGGGTGTCGTGGCATGATGAACCACTTTGTTGACATTGGATCCCAACGTAAAATGGCGCCGCGGCCGGCCGCGGCGGCTCATGATGATCAGATCGCACTTGGTTTCGTCTGCCGCGTCCATGATCTGTTCAGATATCGCGCCAACAGTGACGATAATCTGTTTTTTTATGCCTTGCGGGACCCGTTCGGCAACAAATTTATGCATCTCTTCATTCACTTTTGCCTGAGCCTTCTGCTCGAAATCGACCGGAAAGTAGCTCTCGACGATAGGGTAATTGAAGCTGGGCACGACTGTCATCAGGTGTAGTGTCGCACCCATCGTCTGAGCCAGCTCGATTCCCGTTTTCAGGGGGTTTTTCCAGGTTGCCTCGTCGCCCAGATTGATAGGAATCAGAATATCCTTGAACATGTTTTCTCTCCTTCAGACGTTGGCATCGGCGGCTTCACTCTTTTCCCGCCGTTTGCGCTGCATAACATAAATCAACCCCAACAGGAGAAGTGCAGGTATGTACATCAACTCCTTCCAGGGTTGGTTTGCCGGCGCGCGTACCAGGAGAACCACCTGATCCCAGTCGAGCCCGGCTTTCTGGGCGACGGAGCCGAAATCAACGTTATCGACCACGACCTTTCCATCTCTCTCTGCGGTAACCAGGCCAGCTGCTTTCAGCCGCTCTTCGCCATTGGCACCATCGACAATCGGCAGTATAGCTGTGAATTCCCGCGGGTTGCCAACCGAATCCTGGCCAAGAATACGCAAACGCAGCTCCTCACCCACTTCCATCTTTCCGACGACTTGCGCAATTTGAGTTGCCTCGACATCATCGTAGGGTGCCACTATACGGTCCATCCAGAATCCTGGCCGGAACAGGGTAAACGCAATCAGCAGCAGCAGAGCAGATTCGTAACGATAACTTTTGGCGATCATAAAACCCTGAGTGGCAGCCGCAAAAATCATCATGGCCACGGTTGCGACGATGAAGATGAAGACACCATGCGCCCAGTCGACGTCGATCAGCAACAGATCCGTGTTGAAGATGAACAGAAACGGCAGAGCCGCGGTTCTCAAACTATAGAAAAACGCCTGAAAACCGGTGCGCATCGGGTCACCGCCGGAGATCGCGGCAGCCGCAAAGGATGCTAATCCGACCGGAGGGGTCACGTCCGCCATGATACCGAAATAGAACACGAACATATGCACCGCGATCAGCGGGACGATCAGTCCGTTGTCTGTACCCAGCTGGACGATGACCGGCGCCAGCAGCGAGGAGACAACAATGTAGTTGGCCGTGGTGGGCAGTCCCATGCCTAGAATCAAACTGAGAACTGCCGTCAGGATCAGAATCATCAGGATATTCCCGAACGATAGCGCCTCGACCATATCTGCCAGCACTGCACCCACGCCGGTCTGGGAGACCGCACCGACGATTATACCGGCGGTGGATGTTGCGATGCCGATACCAATCATATTGCGGGCGCCGGCTATCAAGCCATCGATGAAATCCTTGAAACCCAGTTGAAGCTGTTGCCCGATATCTTTATCGCCCCGGAAAACCGCCTTCAGTGCACGCTGGGTCACAAGAATGAAGATCATCAGCACCGATGCCCAGAATGCCGACAGTCCGGGGGAGAGCCGCTCGACCATCAGGCACCAGACCAGCACTACCACCGGAAGCAGATAGTGCAGACCGGACTTCACGGTCGGGCCGGGGGCAGGCAGCGTGGTCACCGGAGAGTTGGGATCATCCAGCTCAAGTTCCGGAAAGCGGGAGCCGTAATAGGCAAGCCCTATATATATGACAGTCAGCAGGATGGCAATGATCCAACTCGCTGAATCACCGAATGCCGGCTTCATCCAGCCTACACCATAATAGACAGCCATGGCGATCACACCGGTGAGAATGAAGCCAAACAGGATGCCCAGTATACGCTGCACCCAGGGTTTGGGTTCGACCGCCCGGGGCAGGCCCCGCATATTGGCCTTCAGCGCTTCCAGATGAACGATATAGACCAAAGCGATGTAGGAGATGGTCGCCGGGACAATGGCGGATTTGATCACCTCAACGTAGGGGATGCCGACGTACTCCACCATCAGAAAAGCGGCCGCGCCCATTACCGGCGGCATGATCTGACCATTGACGCTCGATCCCACCTCGACTGCACCGGCCTTTTCGGAAGTGAAACCCACACGCTTCATCAGCGGTATGGTGAAGGTACCGGTGGTAACCACGTTGGCGATACTTGAACCGGATATCAACCCGGTCATGGCCGAGGAGACGACCGCCGCCTTGGCCGGGCCGCCGCGCATGTGGCCCATCAGCGAAAATGCAACCTTGATGAAGTAGTTGCCGGCACCGGCCTTATCCAACAGCGCACCGAACAGCACGAACAGGAAGACGAAGCTGGTGGATACACCGAGGGCGATACCGAACACACCTTCGGTCGAGATCCACTGATGGTTGGCTATCGAAGCCAGGGTAGCGCCTTTATGCGCGATCATTGCCGGCATGTAGGGTCCGGCAAAGGTATATATCAGGAACACCGACGCGACAATCATCAGCGGCGGTCCAAGTGCCCTGCGGGTAGCCTCCAACAACAGCAGCATACCGACACAGGCAACCGCGATATCCATGGTGATGGGTGCCGCCGGCCGCTCTGACAACTGTTGGTAGAAGAGAAACAGATAGCCGGTACAGAAAGCAGCAACAATCGCCATCACCCAGTCTTGAATGGGGATGTAGTCGCGTGGTGAATTCTTGCCGGGAGGATACGCGAGAAAAGTTAAAAATATGGCGATTGCCAGGTGGATGGAACGCGTCTCCGTGTCATTGAAGACACCGAAGCCGACAATAAACGGCAGCGGTGAAGCGATCCAGAGCTGAAACAGCGACCAGATTGCCGCTGTAGCCAGAATAATCTTGCCCGCGATTCCGGGTGGTGTGCGCGCACCGGTATCGGACTGCGCGACCAGGTCCTGAAGATCGGTTGTCTGGTCTTCAACTGCTTGACCGGTTGTGTTTTCTGTGGTCATTACTCCCCCTTTATTACCGAATCAGCAACTTTCTTTAGAGGCAAAATAAATTGTCATTTGGCAATCAAACCCTGTTCCTGATAATAGCGGCGCGCACCCTCATGCAGCGGCACACTGAGACCGTCCACGATCATTCTCTCTTTAGTCAGAGTCGCGAAAGCGGGATGCATAGACTTGATTGTCTCCAGATTCTCGAACACTGTTTTAACCACCGTATAGACCAAGTCGGCATCGAGTTTACTGGAGGCGACAAGCGTTGCATTGACGCCGAAAGTCTTAACCGGGTCCGGATTTGCCGGGTATAACCCGCCTGGAATAACGGCGTGGACATAAAAGGAGTTGTTGTTGACCAGGCCGTCGATCTCCGGACCGCTAACCTCGGCGATTTTGGCTCCACACAAGGAAGTGGCTTTGGCGACCGACGGATTGGGATGTCCTACCGTATAGACCATCGCCTGCACGCGATCGTGACAGAGTGCCATCGACTGCTGCCATGCCGGCAGCTCGTTTGCCAGTGAAAAGGTATCCTTTTTCCAGCCCTTTGCTTCCATCACCACTTCCATCGTGGCCCGCTGCCCGGAGCCGGGATTACCGATGTTGACCCGCTTACCGACAAGATCGTTCAGGTGATTGATACGTGAGTCCTGGCGCACAACCAGTGTGAAAGGTTCGCTGTGCACCGAAAATAGTGCGCGCAACTCCTTATCCGGACTCGTGTCATTGAATAATTTGGAACCATGCGCAGCATAGTATTGCGTATCTGACTGGACCACGCCCAGATCGAGTCCGCCGCTGCGGACATCATTCAGATTGCTTACGGATCCATTGGACAGATGCGCTTTGCACGTGACCCCATGCTGCTCAGTAGTGTTATTGATCATCCTGCAGATGATCCGCCCTGCCTGATAATAAACGCCTGCCTGGCTGCCGGTACCGATGGAAATTTCGACGGCACCCGCAACCACCTGCCAACCCAGCAGGACGACTGCGGCCAATAATCCCCTGATGTTCATAGGACTCCTCCAACCCTGCGACTATTTGATTTTTATCTAACCCGCAGATGAGACAGTAGAGGCCGGCTGGCTGGCAGCCGGCCTGTTTGGCCGGGCTTACATCCAGCCCTTTTCCTTATAGTATTTTACTGCGCCGTCGTGCAGCGGGGCACTCAGACCATCCTTGAGCATGTTCGCTTCATTAAGATTCTCGAACGCAGGATGCAGCTTCTTGAAGCGATCGAAGTTGTCGAACACCGCCTTTACCATCTCATAGATGGTCTCTTCGCTTGATGCGGTGGAGGAGACGAAGGTGGCAACCACGCCGAATGAATCCACATCACCATCGGTGCCCTTGTACTGGCCGCCTTTGATGCTGGACTTGGCATAGTAGGAGTTGGCGGCGACCAGGTCGTCGATCTCCTTGCCGGTTACCGGTACGATAACTGAGTCACAGGAGGTGGTGGCCTCCTGAATCGATCCACTGGGGTGGCCGACCACGTACACCATGGCGTCGATCTTGTTGTCGCACAGCGCCTGGGCCTGCTCCGCAGCCTTCAGCTCGGAGGCAAGTTGGAAGTCGGCGCTGGTCCAGCCCTTCGCCGCCATCACCACGTCCATGGTGGCGCGCTGACCGGAACCTGGATTGCCGATATTCACCCGCTTTCCCTTGAGGTCATCGAAGGAGTGGATACCCGCATCCGCGCGCGCGACCACGGTGAACACCTCCGGATGTACGCCAAAAACAGCCCGCAGTTCCGGCCATGGCCCCTGCTCCTTGAATGCCCCTTCACCCTTATAAGCGTTGTACTGCTGATCTGACTGTGCGACACCCATGTTCTGGTCGCCCGACTTGATCGCATTCAGGTTTGCAACCGAGCCGCCTGTGGAAGGTGCCGTGCACTTGATGCCGGTCCTGGCGGTATCGCGGTTAACCAACCTGCATATGGATTGTCCGACGACATAGTAAACGCCGGTCTGTCCACCAGTGCCAACGGTGACATACTTCTCTTCCGCCGCGGCAGAGCCGGTGAGGCCACAGAGCGCCAATGAAGCAAGGATAGGGATGATGCGTAGTTTCATGAATTATTGCTCCTCTTTCTCTCAATACTCGATAAAGATTGAAAACAGACGGTGGCGACCTGGATGGTTCTGGTCCGTCTTTATTACTTCTACATTACCTCCACGGCAAAACGGCGATGAAATAAGCTGCCCTTTAACCGCTTCAGTCAAACTGAAGAGTATGGCTTGCACCACTCTTCATGTTTGCTTCTCTCGAAAAATGACCACTTGACTCTAGCATAGCTTAATATATTGAACAATTATTTTTATATGCCGAACATCAATAGGCCTTCAGCAACCTCATGGATCCTCTCATACGGCAAATTACCCCCTGCACATTGGGTTATTTGAATAGTAATATATTGGGTATTTCTAATTATTAAGTCTGTATCGAATTTGTTTTAACCGTCATTTCATGCGTATACTCAGGTTAAATCATCAGTTTAATATGCCAAACACCTTTAGCCCTTTATGACAAACTCAAACCACAGGTGTCTTAATGGATGTAGGAACTCGCTTAAAAGCCGCGCGGAAAAACAGAGGCTTCTCCCAAAGAAAGCTCGCGCAGATGGCCGATGTGAGCAACGGCACCATCTCGCTGATTGAGCAGAACAAGATCAGTCCTTCGGTATCCTTGCTGAAGCGGCTGCTGGAAGCGGTATCCATGTCCCTTGGAGAATTTTTTGATGATGCCAGATTCTCGCGTGAGAAACAGTTTTACCGCGCCGATGAATTTACCGAACACACCTTCGGAAACATGAAATTTTTCCAGATCGGGGGCAATCTTCAGGGACGGCGGCTGCAGATCATGCGCGAGTGCTATCCGCCGGGCGGGGATACCGGCGACCTTATGCTCGTCCATCAGGGCGAAGAGGGGGGTATAGTGATCCGTGGTGAAATTGAGGTTACCGTAGGCGATGACGTCGCCCTGCTTTCGGCCGGAGACGCCTACTATTTTGAGAGCAATATACCCCACCGGTTCCGTAATCCGGGCGACAAGGAGTGTGAGGTCGTCAGCGTCTGTACACCACCAAACTTTTGACTGCGAACAGTTCAACTTTTCTCTACCGGTTTGCGATGCCGGCTCAAAATGACTTTTAGCATTTTCCGCAATATGTTGCAGATTGCATCACCCTATTTCGACGCGCAACACCTCGTGTAACCAATCTGTAACAAAAGATAAAAACCTTGGAGCAAGGGCAGTCAAGATAAACCCGTTGCAATTTTCAACAGTATCGGAATTCAAGAAGTGTAATCTTTTCCTTCAATTGATTCGATCGGTAATACTGGCAATCTTGTCCCTCCGCCAATCAAGCTAGACCAATAAAAAATGTAACCCCTTGTTTTAAATTATTTATGATGCTCATTTAGTCGACCGGATAGAAGCGATGCGAATGGTCGAGCCCGGAAAAGAGACAACTTTGGCACGTTAATTGAAGCGTTTAATTCTGTTTACGCCGTTAGTTTGAGCAAACTCACCATTGGCTCCGTCCGATGCAGAAGCCTGCCAGGTAACGCAATCCACTTCCGTAAATCATCGAGATAAAAAAAATCAATGAATACTATCCTTGTGCTGGCAGTTGCTGCCGTTATCATCGTCCTTATATTCGATTACACCAACGGCTTTCACGATGCATCCAACATCATCGCCACGGTAATCGCATCCAGAGCAATGACGCCGGTCCAGGCGGTGATTATTGTCGCTACGTTCGAATTTCTGGGCCCAATGCTCGGCGGCACTGCGGTAGCCAACACCATCGGCAAGTTCGTCAATATCGGCGATCTCGATGCACTCCCCTCCATAGCTATATTGTTGTGCGGCATTTTCGGTGCCATATTCTGGAATCTCGCCACCTGGTGGTTTGGCATCCCCTCCTCCTCCTCGCACGCGCTGGTTGGCGGTCTTGCCGGCGCGGTTGTGGTCGCTGCAGGTGCCGACCATGTGGTCTGGGGCTTCCAGGAACTCGGACAGGGTCATTTCACCGGCGTCACCAAGGTGCTGCTGGCGCTAATTATCTCCCCCATAATCGGCTTCTGGGCGGGATTTATCATCCACCGGTTGATGAGTTTCTTCCTGCGCGCGGCCAAGCCGATAGTCAACAAATACCTGCGGCAGGTGCAGTTCATCACCTCGGCAGGTCTCGCCTTCTCGCACGGCGCCAACGACGCGCAGAAGAGTATGGGCATCATCACGCTGGTGCTGCTGCTGGGCGGTTTCATTCCCGAGTTCAAGGTTCCGTTCTGGGTTGTTTTAGCCTGTGCTACTGCGATCACGCTGGGCATCATGTCCGGCGGCTGGCGCATCGTGCGGACTGTGGGCTTCGGTATCTATAAGGTGCGTCCACTGCACGCCTTCGACGCCCAGCTGACGTCGGCGTCTGTGATCTTCGGCGCCTCCATGATCGGTGCTCCGGTATCCACCACGCACGTGGTCAGCTCATCTATCATGGGCATAGGCGCGTCGGAGCGGCCCAAGGCAGTGCGCTGGGCCAAGGCCAAGGAGATTGTAAGCACCTGGATAATCACCATCCCCGGCGCTGGAACCGTTGCGATCTGCACCTATCTTATACTCAAGGTGGTGGGGTTGGCGTAAGCGATTTCCGTCCAGGCATCCATCATCCCTGCCTGAAGACCCGATAATTCACATTTCTGAACATATGGAGACAAAAAGATGAGCGGCAATTCCAACTCAATGATCACCAAGCTGGTTGACCGGGTATTTCCCGTTATGCCTGACTTCTACGGATTGATGAACGAACAGTGCGATGTCCTGGTGGATGCGATGGAGGCACTGGTCCAATACATGGAGGACGGCAGCGAAGAGAAGGCGCTGGCTGTCCGGCAGATAGAAAAGCGCGGCGATGAGCTCAAGGCCCGCAACATCGATGTTCTGAATCGTGCCTTTGCCACACCCATGGACCGGGAGGATATCTACCGTGCCATAGTTACGCTGGATATGGGCATGAACTACGCCAAGACAACCACCCGGGAACTGGAGGTGTTGGGCCTGTCACCCGACAAATATATGCTGGAGATGGCGGTCGAGTACAAAAATGCCGCGCAGGCGCTGCAGCAGGGATTCAACAGACTGACCGAAAATCCCGCACAGGCGGAAGAAAACGCAGCTGCTGCACGCAAGTCCGAACGCAACATAGAAAAGATCTATCGCCGTGCCCTTGGGGAGTTGTTCAATGTGGATGAGATGGTGACCAAGCTTGATGCCGACGAGCCCGGTGCAAAGGCACAGGCGATGCTTGCCGTGGTCGATATGTTCAAACGACGTGAGGTTTATCGCCATCTCTCCAACGGCGCGGACCGGATTGCCCGGGCAGCGGACCGGCTGCATGACATCATCGTGAAGATTTCCTGATCAACGGCCCTCGGCTGCGACACTCAGGTAGCAGGTTTGGGTGAAGCGGTCGAGCGTCCCGCGCAGACAGGCAGAATGAAAAAGGGTGCCACGATTATTCCGTTTCCCGACAGAAGCAATGTCGGGCACCTGATGCGAGCGGATTTACAACGGATCTCTGGCCCGAATCGGCTTTCGGGAAAACCAAGGTGTGATACCGTTGTCCATAGACTGCCAAATATTGCCGGTTATTACGACCTGATCAACGAACAGTGCGACGTTCTGTCGGATGTATTGAGTCCTCTGCTGGATTATATGAGAGACGGGGATGAAGCGGATGCCGTTAAGATCAAGGCGATTAACAGGCGAATCGACGCGCTTGCAAGATATCAGCTGGATATGCTTGGTTGCGCTTCGCTCCTTACCGACGAATTATTGGAACTGGCGCGGGTTTCCATGACCTTGAAGGTGGCAATTGAATACATCAATACCGGTGCGCGCAGATTTTTGGATCTGAATGTTTCTGCAGATCACTTCATGCTGGAAATCGCTGAAGAGAATATCAAATTTGCCAGCGCCCTGAATCAGGGTTTCTACAAGCTGGCGACAAATCAGCTTCAAATCGAAAAGGATATCCGGACTGCGCTGGATGCAAAAACCAAGGTGGACAGGGTGTACCACTGTGCTTTGGCATCGATCAGTACAGACAGTGAAGCGACAAGATACAAGAGATCCCGCTTTGGATACCCGCAAGCGGCACCTGAAATGCGTACCCTGCTTGTACGCCGAGAGGCTTATCACACTCTTTTCAAGAGCACAAAAAGACTCGCCTGGATTGTCAACCGACTTCAATCAATCGTATCCTATACGGCGACCCGGACTTAAGAAACGATACAAAAACGGCAGCTTTGAACTGTTTCCCGGTCATCTGTATTGAATCTTCAGGTATTGCTTCTCAGGAGAGTCAGATGAGCCTGAGGCATCAAAAAATCGTTATGACACTTCTGGTAACAGCGATTCTGCTTTTTTCAGGCACGCTGTCAATCGGCTCGGAAACAGTGACCGACACCCAGGTCAGCATCCATGCTGCGCCAATTCCTTCCCAGCCAAGCATGTCTGCATCTGCATCCAAAGTGTTGCGAAATATCGTCAATGCCCGGGCTTCTATTCATATGGGAGAGTTGAATCAGGCCGAACGCGAATTGTATGCCGCCATGAAGCTGATAGAGTACATAAAGGCCATACGCCCAAGCACTCAGATTACTGATCACATATGGATCGCAGAAAAACATCTCGAATCTCAGAAACCCACCGAAGTCGCACTTGATCTCATACCAATCGAAATCTCATTAACCGATATTGAGGCGGTTCACCAGATACAGCAAGCGAAGCGGCACATCGAGAACACCCGCTCTCGTCTCGCCAAGCAGGATATGGAGTCGACACGTAAGGAGTTGATACGGCTGCGCGAGTCACTGGACCAAACTGAGGTGGATCTGCCGTTGAATTCGACTGAAGACCATATCAGCAAGGCCCTAAAACAGCTTGCTGGAAATGATAAAACAGGTGCTGACAACGCGCTTAGAGAGGCGGAAGCCGGCGTGCGATTTATTTCACTGGGAAATAGCACTCCACTTTCAAAGACCCGCCGATTGCTTTGGCAGGCATTGGAGGATTTCTCCGCAGGACACCACTTGGCAGTAAAGGCAGGATTAACCAAGGCATTGAACATGCTTGGTAAAATTGAATCCGCAAGCGATCCAAAATCGATGCATGAAGCTCAACGGTTGCGTTCGGAGATCAATGAGCTTCTGCAGTATGAAGAGCAGAATACCCCGGAAGTGGAGTCCGGGATTACCGGCCTGTGGCATCGGACCGTTGCGCTTATTGAGCGCGAAGCGGAGAATCTCTACCACGCATGGCGTGACCAACAGACTGAAAATCATCTCTACAGACAGCTTATCGACGCCAGATTTCACCTCTTTTATGCCGGGTACGACCTGTTTGAGTCCGGCGATCTGGAAAACGCGGAGGGTGAGCTCAAGGAAAGTATAAATTACCTGAGAGAAGCCGTATCAACGGCTTCTGGCCTGCGCAAGGAAAGGATTCTGGCAATTCGGAAAGATGTGGAAAGCATCTTAAACCATATGGAAAACCCGGACACAAAAACCAGACAGGAATATGACGATGCGCTCGCGGAACTTCGTCGTCTCATAAAAGAAAAATGATAATAAAAATCCAGAGAAGCTATCGCATCGATGGTCCATGGTGAACCCTTTTGGTTAGATCGGTAGTTTCAAAAGAGGGCCTAGGGCCTAGGGCCGAGGATCAAAGAGCAGCTGCGATCGGTTTTTTCCTAGGCCCTAGGCCCTCAGCCCTTACAGACGCTGTTGCATTGTGCTATCACTAATCCGCCGCACCCTGCTAATTACCCATAGGGTATGAGTAATTACGATCTTTTTTTCATTTCTCAATTCACCCTTAAGATTCGTTTAAGCATCACCCTCCAAAATTCGCGGCAATTTCGAACTGGAGGGTTTAAATCAATGCTGGAGAAAAAGGGGAGCAATTCTGCGGTTGAGCTACCCACATCCGTTCAGCTCTACCAGGAATTGATGGGTAATAGAATTGAGGTTGAGAACTTCGTGGGTACGGCTTTTCTGAAGGCTTATGGTGCCCGCATAGATCAGTTTCTCCCTACACTGATGGCACTGCGCAGCAGTAGCGGTCGGCTGCTGGCTGCGCTTGGTTTGCGCGACCCCATAAATGAGCGTCTTTACCTGGAACAGTACCTGGATCAGGCAGCTGAACAGGTTCTGGCTGCTGCAGCTGACTGTGAGGTTGACCGGCGCGAACTGATTGAGGTCGGCAATTTTGCGGTGGGCGCAGCGGGTGGCGGCCGCTGGCTCATCACCGCGCTGACGGCATACCTGCATGCGATGGGGCGTTGCTGGGCGGTCTTCACCTGCGGCCCGGTATTGCAAAATGCGTTTTACCGTCTTGGCATTGAATTGATCGATCTGGCAGCTGCCGACCCTGTCCGGCTGGCTCCGGAAGAGTATCACCGCTGGGGCAGTTACTATGCCCAAAAACCTCGGATCATGGCAGCTAATGTCGCTCAGAGCCACCAGATCCTATCGGCTCTGTTCGAAAAAGAGTGCGCGCTCAGTCTGCTTTGGCTGGGCGCGCTGCAGGCAGGCCGGCTGGCGACATGAACCTTATCGACCGAATAAAATTGCATGCTGCTCACAACCCTGACCAGGTGGCAATATCCTGGCCAGAAGGAGATTGTGTATACGCGGGTCTGCTTTCGCTGGTTAACTCGGCCATCCAACTTCTGGAGGAGGCTGAAATCGAAATCCTCGCTCTGGATATCGATAATGGACCCGCCTGGGTCGCTCTGGATATAGCCGCGCTGCAGTTGGGGATCTGTCTGATCCCCCTGCCCCCCTTTTTCTCCGCCGGCCAATTGCAGCACATACTGCGCCAGTCAGGTGCTGAGGCTGTTGTAACGGATAACCCGGTCAGGCTGCTTCAGCGCACAGGCAGCCTTCTGCTCGATGGCCAAATCAAATTCAATCTGGAGGAACATCAGCTGTTTTGGATGAAAACAGCTCCAGACCCTGTACACCAGAAAGCCTCGGTACCTGCCGGTGTCCACAAGATCACCTATACGTCGGGCACAACCGGCGAACCTAAGGGTGTCATGCTCTCATGGACGCAGATGCAGGCTGTGGCCGAGTCTCTCGCGAATGCAGTTGGATTGAACGGTGATGACAGGCACCTGGTACTGATGCCGCTGGCGGTTCTGCTGGAGAATATCGGAGGCGTCTATGCATCGCTTTGGGGCGGTGCCAGCCTGGTATTGTTGCCATTGGCACAAACAGGCCTGTCAGGCTCTTCGGGAATCGATGGAAAGAGGATGGCCCAGGCCCTGCAACAGAGTGGTGCAACCACGGCAATCTTCACTCCGCAGACCCTGCAAAGCGTGCTGGAGGTGCTGGAGCGCAACTCCGATCTACCGTTGATGCTGCGTTTTGCGGCGGTCGGCGGCGCGCCGGTTTCATCGCGTCTGCTGCAGCGCGCGTCTGCTATCGGACTGCCGGTTTATGAAGGCTATGGATTGTCTGAATGCGCCTCAGTGGTAACGCTTAACACGCCGGCCGGCTGCCGGCCCGGCAGCGTCGGCAGGCCGCTGCCTCACATCCATCTCGATATTTCTGAAAATGGAGAAGTCTTAATAAAGGGCACCCCATTTGTCGGCTATCTGGGAGACCCAAAACCGGCGGATCTCCTCTGGCCGACCGGGGATCTGGGTGTACTGGATAACGACGGCTTTCTGTACCTGCGTGGACGCAGCCGCAATCTTTTCATAACCGCTTTTGGACGCAATATAGCCCCAGAGTGGATAGAGCGTGAGTTGACGCTGGAACCTGAGATTGCACAAGCCGCGGTTTTTGGCGAGGCCCGTCCCTACAACGTGGCGGTTGTCGTCCCCAAAATTGGTTTCAGCTCATCAGATATTGAGGCAGCACTGGTGCGCGCCAATCGCTCACTTCCCGATTACGCTCGTGTGTCCGGCTGGATACCGGCAGATGCTCCGTTCTCGACCGGTAACAATCTGTTAACCGGCACAGGCCGCATCAGACGCAAGCTGATAGCGGAGCAGTACGGAGCGAAAATCGATTTACTTTATCGAAGGAATCAAACGATATGAATGACTTTTTTAACCGGCTTCTGGCGGAAACCGAAACTGAACGCAATGAACTTATATCAATCCCTTTTATCCAGCACGGCTGGAGGGGTGAACTCTCGCTGGAAAGCTACCGCGCATTCCTTGGTCAGGCCTATCACCATGTCAAACACACAACACCCCTGTTGATGGCTTGCGGTTCGCGTGTGCCGCACAATCAAGAGTGGTTACGCAATGCGATGGCGGAGTACGTCAAGGAAGAGGTAGGCCACCAGGAGTGGATTTTGAACGATATAAAGGTGTGCGGAGGTGATCCGGAAAAGGTCCGAACAGAAATCCCGGGAATGGCTGCTGAAATGATGGTTGCATATGCTTATCACACGGTTGACCGCGGCAATCCTATCGGTTTTCTGGGAATGGTTCTGGTGCTCGAAGGCACCAGCGTACATATCGCCTCTGAAGCCGCAAAAAAACTGCAACGGAACCTGGGCCTTCCGGCGACTGCATTTTCCTATCTTTCCAGTCACGGATCTCTCGATATTTCACACATGGATTTCTACAAGAACCTTGTGAACCGGCTTCATGAGCATGCAGACCAGACGTATGTCATTCACTGTGCCAAACGCTTCTACCGGTTGTATGGAGAGGTTTTCCGTTCCTTGCCGTTGTCGCTTAATAGGGCTGTGGTGGCAGCCTGAACGAGCAGCATGATCCGTTCTCAGAATTCTTAAAGGGGGGAGAGTAATGAAACTCGATGGAGCACGGGTACTGCTCACAGGGGCGTCCGGGGGAATAGGTTCTTCACTTGCTGCACCGTTGCTGCAACGTGGCGCCAGGCTGGTGCTGATCGGAAGAAATGAGTCGGCACTGAAATCGTTGCGGGCGCGCCTTGACGATTACAGTGGCAGCGTGCATACAATCAGTGCCGATCTGCTCGATCCCGTGTCACGTGAGCGGTCGACAACGGAGGCCAGGGATCTGCTGGGCGGTGTCGACATATTGGTCAACTGCGCCGGCCAGACCAGTTTTCGTCCATTCCAGGCGGAAAGCCCTGAGATTCTCGAACAAATCATTCAGCTCAATCTGTTGACCCCCATGTTGTTGGTACGACAGCTGCTGCCTGAGATGGTAGCCCGCGGCGACGGTCGAATTGTCAATGTTGGATCAACCTTCGGCAGCATTGGATTCGCCTGGTTCGCCGCATATTCGGCCAGTAAGTTCGGCCTGCGCGGGTTCTCCGAAGCACTGCGCCGGGAACTCGATGGCACAGGTGTGACCGTCACCTATGTGGCGCCAAGGGCGGTAAAAACCGCTCTCAACAGCAGTGCAGTCTATCGTATGGCTGAGGCCACCAACATGAGAGTGGACGATCCAGCCTGGGTGGCCGGAAAAATTGTTGCCGCGATCGAGAAAGATGCGAAGGATATCTACCTCGGTTCTCCGGAGAAGTATTTCGCCCGTCTCAACAGTCTATTGCCGCGCCTTGTCGATACAGGTCTGCGCAAGCAGAACAGGCTGATGAAGCGCTTCGCTGTCAATTAGCAGGATGATTATTCACGCCGATATGCGTTAGTATTTTCAGCAATCGGCGCATCAATCGCCTTCAGAGGGGCTTTCGCTGTTGAGAGTGCTGTTAGTTGAAGATGACGAGTTGCTCGGCTCTGCGGTACAGGCAGGGCTGGAACAGTCTGGTTTTACCGTGGACTGGCTGAGGGATGGCCGGCAGGCTTCACTCGCACTGCATAGTGATGAACCCGATCTGCTGGTTCTTGACCTTGGCTTACCGGGCAAAGATGGTCTGACCGTACTGAACGAGCTGCGCGCCCGACAGTCATCGCTTCCTGTATTGATTCTCACCGCCCGCGATACCGTCGAGGAGAGAATTACCGGCCTGGATACCGGGGCAGATGATTATCTGGTCAAGCCCTTTGATCTGGGTGAGTTGAATGCCCGCCTGCGGGCAATTTCCCGCCGGCGTAACGGACGTGGTACATCACTGATTTACTGTGGCGATCTGGTATTTGATCCGGTTGCGCATTGCATCAGTATCGATGGCCGGGAAATACAACTGCACGCCAAGGAAAACGCGATCCTTGAGGCCCTGCTGCAGCGGCCGGGCTTACCCTTGTCACGTGAACGTCTGGAGCAGATTCTCTATGGCTGGGGTGAGGGAGTAGAGAGCAATGCAGTTGAGGTACACATTCATCATCTACGTCGGAAGCTGGGAAAAGCGAGGATTCTGACAATCCGAGGGGTTGGCTATATGATCCCCAAACCATGATCAGCGGACGCTCAATCAGGCTGCGTCTGATCGTCATGCTGACATCGACTATCTTGCTTGTATGGCTGGTGGTTCTGGTTCTGGTCTATCTTGTGGCAGAGCATGAAGTGGAAGAGGTTTTTGATGCCAACCTGGCACAAAACGCACACATCCTTCAAGCCTTGCTGCTGCATGAAGTTGAGGAAGAGCTGAATACAGCAGAAAAAGTTCGCGAGGTTACCGAGGAGCTCGGGGCCTCAGGCCTTTCTGCCTATCCTCGTCTTGCCGCACTGTTGAGACAGTACACCTCAAAAGAGGGAAAGGAGCAGGTCGAACTTTTCAAGGCAGCGCAGGACGCCGGAATAAAATACAATTCGGGGACGGTATTTATCGCCCGTTACGGTGATGGAACCCAGATGATGCGAGGCGGTCCGGCGCCGGATCTCCCTGTATCGGAGGATGGTTATAGCAATGTTTCCCAGCAAGGTCGGAAATGGCGTACTTTCAATCTGACGGATAAAGCGACCGGCTTTATTGTTCAGGTTGGCGAGCGACAGGCTTTCAGAACAGAACTGGTTCGCTACATCACTCGCAACACAATGACACCACTCCTTCTGGCATTACCGATAATCGGTTTTCTGATCTGGGCTGTCGTGGGACATGCATTGGCGTCACTTCAGCGCGTGGTAAGGAGTGTGTCTATGCGCGCTCCGGATGCATTGGACCCCATTGCAGATGCAGAGACTCCGAAAGAGATAGAGAGCCTGTTAAATGCGTTGAATGCACTTTTTGAAAGAGTCGGCGCCGCCATAGTTCGCGAACGCCAGTTCACTGCCGATGCGGCGCACGAGCTACGGACCCCGTTAGCAGGGCTCAAAACGCGTCTTCAGGTCGCGCGGAGTCAGTCGTTGGAACCCGCAACGCAGCACTCACTCGATCTCGCGCTGGCCGGGGTGGATCGCACAACACACACTGTGGAGCAGTTATTGGCTCTGGCCCGCGCCGATGCAGAGCAGGCCAAGGCTATGATCAGTGTAGCGGTGAATCTGCGCGAGATCGCTGTACAGCTCGTATCGGCGTTCAGCCAACAGGCGGTTGACCGTAATATAGACCTTGGTGTAGAGGCTCCTGCCGGCGTATGGATACGGGGTGATGCCACAGCACTTCAGATGTTGCTGAGAAATCTCCTCGATAATGCGCTACGTTACACGCCTCCGGGAGGCGTGGTTACCGTCGCTGCAGGCCAGGGAGCGGATGGTTCATGGATCGAGGTTGCTGATAGCGGTGTTGGTGTCGCTGTCGAGCAGAGGAAAAATATCCTCCATCGTTTTCATCGTGGCACGAGAGAAGAGACTTTGGGCGCTCAGGGCAGCGGTCTGGGACTTTCAATCGTACAGCGAATCGCGGATCTTCATGGAGCCAAGGTTCTCATCGGTGATGGACTGAACGGAAAGGGGTTGGGTGTTAAGGTGCTTTTCCGCACAGAACGTCTCGAACACTTGAAACCTGAATAATCTTGTGGCGCTTAAAAAACCAGATTCATCATCAACATCATCACTACCAGAAACAGCAGTGTCATAATGCTTCCGGCACGCAGAAAATCGGGTACCCGATAACCAGCCGGACCCATAATCAGTGCATTGACCTGGTGCGTGGGTATGAGAAATGAATTGGATGTCGCCAAAGCCACCGTCAGCGCGTATACCGCCGGATCCGCGCCGACCCCAACGGCTATATTAACCGCCAGCGGGACAAGCAGCACCGTCGCACCGACATTGGACATAACCAGTGTAAAGAAGGTGGCCAGTCCCGCCACTGAAGCCTGGATTACCCAGCCCGGTGCATGGCCAACCACGGACAGGACCTGTTCGGCGATCCACCTGGCCGTGCCGGTGGTCTCCACTGCCAATCCCAAAGGGATCAGAGAGGCAAGCAGGAATACGGTCTTCCAGCTCACAGCGTCGTAAGCTTCGTCGATTTTCAGTACGCCGGAAATAACCATACCCATTGCCCCGGTCAACAACGCTATGGAAAGGCGTATATCGGTGAATAGCACCATGAACAGAGCAATAGCAAAGAAGATAGCGGCAGGCCATATCTTATGTGGGCGCAACTCCTCTTCACGCGGATATTCGGTGGTGACGACAACGAAATTCCGGTCTTTCTCCAGTCGGGCGAGGTTTTCCCAGGTGGTGTGAACCACCATCGTATCACCTGCCTGAAACGGCAGACTCCTGATATTTTCTCCACTGCGCAGTGTCTCTCCATTCCGGTGAAGCCCTATCAGGCTCAGACCGTATGTTTTGCGCAACCAGACTTCACGCGCGCTTTTGCCGATGACCTTGGATCCGGGAGGGATTACCACTTCGGCGATACCCGCCTTGTTTGGCGCCAGGGATTCAGAAAAGCTTCTCAGCTGTGTGCGTTTTTTCAGTTTATATTTACTGATCAGGGTCTCTATATGGATATTCATTGCTATAACGCCCAACACCATACCGCCCTCTATCTCGGTGTCGTAAGCAGTGGAACCAGGACCAACCATGCCTTCTTCGCCACGGCGTTTTAACCCGATAGCACGAATACTGTAGGTGCTCTCGATCTCCCCCAACATCCGACCGATGAGTTCACTCCCGTCCGGAACGACAATCTCGATCAATGTGGGTTTCAAGCCATAGAGATCCTGAAAATAGGACAAAGTGTCCGTACCACTTGTGCTGCTTTCACTTTTTGTTGCAGGCAGTACAAACCGCCCCGCCAGCACAAAATAAACGATACCTGTTGCTACAAGGGCCACCCCCACCGGAGTGACAGAAAACAGCCCCCATGTCTCCATCTGATGGTCCGCCGGCAGCGCTCTGTTCGAGGTGAGAATGAGATCGTTGAGCAGAATAAGCGGACTGGAACCGACCATGGTCATGGTGCCGCCCAGAATGGCGGTAAATCCCATCGGCATCAGTAAACGCGACATGGGCAGTCCGGAACGGGCGGAAATACGTGACACGACAGGGAGAAAAAGTGCCGCGGCACCAACGTTCTGCATAAACGATGAGATGAAACCGACTGTGGCGGAAATAAACGGAATAATCCTTCCCTCCGTGGTGCCTCCAATCTTGAGAATGAAGGCCGCCACCTTGCTCATGATGCCCGTTTTATCCAGACCGGCGCCGATAATCATTACCGCGATAATAGAGATGACCGCATTTGAAGAGAAACCGTCGAACAGGTGTTTGCTGTCCACCAGCCCCTGCTCAAGACCCATAACGGGAGCCAGCAATGAGGAGAGTCCCAGCAATATCATGATGCTGGTGGCAGCCACGTCGACGCCAACTATCTCGAATGCGAACAGATAGATGGTTAATAACAATATTCCGCCAATCCAGGCGATCTCAATCGTGGGAACTACCGTTGCCAGATACAGCGCGATTGCGATAAAAATTATCGCCGCCACAAGCTCCTTTGGAAGAAGGTTACGTGATTTTGCAATAGCCTGAGGTTCATTTACGACTGTATTCATTCTATATCTCTGGTTATTTGTCAAATTCAGGCCATATGGCCGCCGTATACCGGGCACTCCCACACAGAATAAGGGGTTCGCATCTCCCAACAAGCTTCCGTCAATCTACTGGTGACTGGTGTGAACAGCTCTGTGCATGAAGCGAATCTCACCTGCGGGCCGGTGCCGGACGTCCCGGTCAACATGCTTTTCAAATCCTTGGCGAGTTTTCTGTATTTGCAATCCAGTATATTAACCAAGACTTATGAAAATTGCATTATTTGTGCCTGACCAACAGTTGACTTAGTCATTGTTTTACAGAGATTATTTTTACATCAGATTGGCGCACATGTTGCATAGTGAAACAGATAATGTGCGGATTCCCGGAGAACTCTACCATGCATCGGCTGATTCTGTCTTGATTTGATTGTTTCTATATGAAACATATGATTGCGGATTGTAATGAATAACCTCTTCGGCCTGAACAGTTTACGGGGTAAAATCACCAGTGCCTACATTACTTTGGCGATCAGTACCCTCACCCTGGGCATTATCGCTTTTCTGGGCCTGCTGTTTCTTGAGCAGCAGGTAACCGAGGGTGAAGTGGTTGCTGACTTGAGAAATGCAGTTCTCGAAATGCGGCGTGAGGAGAAGAACCTGCTGCTGTATGCTGATTCCGAGGCACTCGCCAGAGCCGATGAACAGGCCACACTATCGCTTGAACTCCTGCAGGTGTATGGTCCCCTGCTGCAAACGATATTGGATGAAGTTAATCCGTCTGACCTGACTCAGACCATAACGGAATATCAAAAAAAAATACGACACTGGAACCTGGGTTCGTTGCATGATCAGGAGTCGATTCAGGAGAGCATAAGAACACTGGGGCAAAGAATCTTCATCTCCGTTGAATCCTTATCCTCCCGTGAACGCCGAATGCTGGAGCAGACGGTACGCAAATCCCAGTGGTTTTTATTCATCTCTCTTTTTATGATCGGACTCTCAATATTCATCGTTGGACGACAACTCAAACGTGTAGCGGTTACTCCACTTAAGCAGCTGGAATCCCATCTGATGCCGATCGCCAAGGGGGAGTTCAATCACTTGAATCCACCATCGGACGATCGGGAGTTCGTCGCGTTCACCGATGCTTTCAACAGAATGCTCAACGAGTTGAAAATCCGCCAAAAGCGCCTGCTGCAATCCGAAAAACTGGCATCATTGGGTATACTTGCATCCGGTGTGGCTCACGAACTGAACAACCCTCTATCCAACATATCCTCTTCCTGCCAACTGTTGATGGAGGAGTTAACCGAAGCTGATCCCGCACAGCTTTACACCTGGCTGAGGCAGATAGACAGTGAAACGGAACGCGGACGCAATATCGTACGCACGCTACTAGACTTCGGCAGCCAGCACACCTTTCAAAGGAGCCCATTGGGACTGCGGGAACTTATTAAAGAGACTCAACTCATCGTCGGCAAGACGCTGCAGCAGTACTCCTCCGATCTTATAATTGATATACCGGAAAAGGTGGTTCTCAAGGCAGATAAACAACGCATGCAGCAGCTGTTTATCAATCTTATCCAAAATGCGCTGCACGCAGGCGGTCAGAATGTTCAGGTACGGATCGCAGCCAGGTTGTGCGATCCTGGTCCTCCGCTGTTTCCGGACGGCGCAGAGGTGGCGGGAGACCTCAAATTTATTTCCGAATATGAGGGACAGTATCTTGAAATTCTGGTTGTCGATAACGGTCCCGGTATACCGGACAGCCAGCTCTCAAAAGTCTTTGATCCGTTTTTCACTACCGGAGAACCTGGGCACGGCGTGGGTCTTGGTCTGTATATCGTTCAGGAAATCGTGAGCGAACATGATGGCTGCCTGGCAATCGTCTCCCATCCTGGAAGTGGAACCGAAGTGATCATTCTGCTTCCCTACAAGGATTCTGCCAGTGGATGAAACCAAAAGCTGTACCGGAAAAATACTCATTGTCGACGACGAAGCAACCGCCGTGGAAAACCTGGCTCACGTATGCCGCAAGGAGGGACATGATGTCACCACACGGACTACAGGCATGGGGGCTCTTGAGGCGCTGGAACAGAGCCATTTCGATCTGATCTTGAGCGATCTGAGAATGGAAAAAGTCGATGGCATGGCTATTCTGAAACGCGCCAAGCTCGCCGACCCCGAGACGGTGGTCATTCTGATAACCGGTTATGCTACGCTCGACTCCGCGGTCAGCGCAATGAAGGCCGGCGCATTTCACTACATCGCGAAGCCTTTTCGTCTGGATGAAGTGCGTGAGGTCGTGCGCAACGCACTGGAAATACACAGCCTGAAGCGAGAGAACCGGCTGTTGAAAGGTCGGCTTAAAAACTCCCCCGAAGGATCGACCATCATTACACAGGATGCCGTTATGCGGCGTCTGCTGGATATGGCGCGACAGGTTGCACCCACCAATACCAACATCCTTATAAACGGTGAGAGCGGAACGGGCAAAGAACTGCTGGCGCGATATATTCATGACCAGAGCAATCGAAGCGACAAAACCTTTCAAGCACTCAATTGCGGTGCTCTGCAGAAGGAACTTTTGGCCAATGAACTTTTTGGCCATGAGAAAGGAGCCTATACCGGTGCCACCGAGTCGCGTATCGGACTTATCGAGGCCACCAACGGAGGTACTCTGTTTCTGGACGAGATCGCGGAGATGTCTCTTACAATGCAGGTAAAATTACTGAGGGTAATCCAGGAAAGGGAGGTTCAGCGCCTTGGCGCCACCAAAACGATCCCTGTGGATATCCGCCTGATCGCAGCCACGCACCAGGATTTACGCAAGGAGGTTGCCGCCGGCCGCTTTCGTCAGGATCTCTATTATCGACTCGATGTGGTTGGACTGCGCCTCCCGCCATTGGCACAAAGACGAGGCGATATCCCGCTGCTTGCGTATCATTTCCTGCAAAAACATGCATCGCGCATGGGCCGCTTGGTCGATGACATCGATCCTGAGGCAATGATTGCGCTGCTTGACTATGACTATCCCGGAAATATTCGGGAGCTGGAGAATATTATTGAGCGCGGAGTGGCATTAGCCCGGGAGAGCCAGCTTTCATTGACAAATCTACCTGCCACCCTCTCGGAACATGCGGTGCAGGCCGTAAGTGAGAAAGCGGGGAAGCGCCTGCCCACCCTGGCTGAGCGGGAGGCGGATTATATTCGGTATGTATTGGAAAGCTGCCGAGAAAATCGTACCAGGGCAGCGAAAGTCCTCGGCATTGACCGCGTCTCTTTGTGGCGGAAACTGAAAAAATATGGATTGGAGGAAAATCAGGAGAGTGATCCTGTTCAACCCCGGAAATAGTGCTCCGGCATATAGATGGATATTGAAGTAAATGAATAGAAGTACAGTTTCTTTGGAAAAGACGATTGTGTATACCGCGGTTTCATTCACCGCATTTTATAACCTCACCTTTTTTGCCAATGTTCTGCAGGTCTATCCTCTCTCACTGCAAAATGGGGCTTTTGTTTTCTCCATCGCAATAGTGCTGACCTGTGTTTTCGTCGTGCTTTTGTCTCTGATCTGTTATCGCTTTACCCTGAAACCGGTCGTGATCACTCTGTTTCTTGTCACATCCGTGTCCGCCTATTTCATGGACAGCTATCATGTGATGATCGACGCGGGCATGATACAGAACATACTCATGACCGATACCAAGGAGGTCCTGGATCTGCTATCGGTCAAACTGCTCCTCTATTTTCTGTTGCTCGGCGTCGTACCCGCATTTCTGATCCGGCGCTCATCTTTCGGGAAACTGCCTCTGGGATCCGCAGTGGTCACCAGAATGAAGCTGGTTATCCCCGCACTGGCCATCTCCGCAGCCTCGATTTTTGCGTTTGGCAGCCAATACGCCTCCTTTATCCGGGAACACAAGCCGCTTCGCTATTACACCAATCCGACAAGCTATATCTATGCTGTAAGCAAATTCGTAAATGGATTGGCAGAGAACGACGCAGGTCCGGTAAAGGCTATCGCGGAGGATGCGCGGATAGCTGTGGAAAATGTGCATCGTGAGTTGATCATATTCGTGCTTGGAGAGACGGCCAGATATGACCGTTTTTCCTTGAACGGATACAGCCATGAAACCAATCCGCTGCTTAAGCGGGAAAACATTATCAGCTTTAGCAATTTCTGGTCGTGCGGCACTTCGACGGCGGTTTCCGTGCCTTGTATGTTCTCAATTTATGAGCGCGCCGAGTACAGCGACTCCAAAGCCCAATCGGTCGAGAATATTCTTGATGTCTTGATAAAATCCGGGGTCCATCTGCTCTGGCGGGACAATAACTCCTCGTCAAAAGGGGTCGCGTTGCGGGTGCCTTATGAAAGCTACAAATCTGCGGATGTTAATCCGATATGCGATATCGAGTGCCGCGATGAGGGGATGCTTGATGGGTTGCAGGCGTTTATAGACAAACATCCGACAGGTGATATCTTCATCGTGCTGCACCAGATGGGCAACCATGGACCCGCGTACTATAAACGTTATCCGCCGGCATTTGAAAAATTCACCCCAACCTGCAAAACCAATCAGCTGGAGGAGTGCAGCAAACAGGAGATCGACAACGCTTACGACAACGCTATCCTGTATACAGATTACTTCCTGTCAAAGGTGATCACCCTGTTGAAATCAAACGACAGCAGATTCGAGACCGGCCTGTTCTATGTCAGCGATCATGGCGAATCTCTGGGTGAAGGCGGACTCTGGCTGCATGGACTGCCTTACGCTATCGCCCCCGAGAACCAACGCCATGTCCCCGCCATTATGTGGTTCGGCGCGAACAACGACGACGTGAACGCCGATGCGTTGCGGCGTATCAGCGGTTACAGTTTTTCGCATGACAACCTGTTCCACACCATTATGGGACTGCTCGAGGTGGAGAGTTCGATCTACCGGTCTGACATGGACATCATTCGTATTTCAAACAGTATTGAATAAACCCTGATAGCGGGTTGATCAAGGCGCTTCATATTCACGGATCTTCCGCGACCACCGGCACGACAAACTCCGGTGGCTTGACCACAAGCACCGAACATTGCAGATGTTTGGTGATTGCCGTGGCGGTACTGTCCACAATAAAGTCGGTGATGCCGCTGTGCACGGCGGTTCCTAACACAACCAGGTCTGCCTGCAGATCGACAGCAAGCTGAACAATCGATTCCCGGTGACTCCCTTTCACCATGTGGCACACCAGATTGAACGCCGGCAACAGCTCATTCCCAGTCGATTCGCGTATCTCTGCAAGCATCTTGTCCAACGCATCACGGTTGCGGCTCTGTTCCTGTTCAACGTAGTTTCCGGCATCGAATCGAAACGGTGAGAAACCGCTCTGCATATCCTGCTCGCCATAGGCCTCCCAAGCGTGAATCACATTGAGTTCGGCAAACTGAGCGCCGGACAGGCGGGCTGCATGCTCCAGGATCTTGCGATTAATGCCAAATCTGTCGTCACGCTGACCTCCTGGCTTCTCATCCTGGTAGATGCCCGCACAGATTCTCCGGTGACGGTAAGGCGCCGGTGGAATCGCTCTGATCAGCAGCATCGGGCAAGGGCAGGTCTTCAGCAGATTTTGGTCATTGTCGCCGAACAGACGCTGCCTCCAGCCGAGAGTACCTTCGGCTGGTTTCAACATCAGATCGTGGCCATTGTCGACCACCTCCTGTATGACCGCCTGGGAGGGTCTGCCGACCAATACTTTGGTTTGCACATGAAGCCTGTCGCGCAGCCCGCTCACCAGCTGCTCGAGCCTTTCCCTCCTGTTCTCTGTCATTCGCTCTTCCAGCTGGTCTGGAGAAGAGACCCCCTCCTCTGTTTCCGGCGTGCTCTCGGCCAGAACCTCCACCACCGTCAGACTGGCCTGGCAATCCACAGCCAGCGCGGATGCATAGGCCAGCACGGCTGCCTCGTCACACTCAGCTGTCAACATCAGCAGAATGGAATGATATCCAGACGGCCGTTCGTCCTTCCCTGCCTTTCTTTTGATCCGGTACCTGTCCCCCTCCGGTTCCCGACTGACCAGCTGTGCCACCGTTTCTGATGCAACACCAGATGCGGAGAGCACATCCCTCGTCAGCTGCTGACTGGACTCCAGTGTCTCTGGAATCGCGTAGCAAGCCCCCAGCGAGAGCAGCTTCTGCGCCATCCTGGCATCCCACGCCCGGGCAAAAACCTGCAAGGACGGAAAGGCATCGCGCACCGCAACAACCGCCTGACCTATGTGCTCCATTTGGTTCATCGCGAACACCACGGCCGAAGCATGTTCGGCACCCGCCGAGCGCAGTACTTCGATCTGGCTTGCATCACCGAAAAAAATCGGATGGTCGAGCGACTGCGCATTGGTAACCTTGACCGGATCGACTTCGATCACCAGGTAGGGGACTCTGGCTTTTGCCAGGCTGCGTGCGAGAAATTTTCCAAAACGACCGTAACCGGCAACAATGACGTGATTGTGGGATTCAGGAAATGGCCTGGTCATCTTCTCCCGGGATGGCAGTGGCTGCTCAATGGCATTGCCGATCCAAGGGCTCAGCTTAACCAGCAGCGGCGTGGCCGCCATGCTCAGCGCGATAATCAGCAGTAAAAGCTGATAGAGTTCGCTCTCCATAATGCCGGTAATATTTGCCAGTCCAAATATGACGAAGCCGAACTCTCCCGCTTGAGCCAGCAACAGCGCGACTTGCACCGCCTCGGCAAAAGTACGTCCTGTTGCCCGGCACAGCCCCCATATCACTGCCGCCTTGATCAACAGCAATCCGCCAACCAGGCCGGCCACCTGCAGTCCATGAGTGCCGATAAGACCAAAGTTGATCGACATTCCCACACTCATGAAAAACAGACCCAACAGCAGGCCGCGGAACGGTTGGATGTCCGACATGATCTGATGGCGATAGCGGGAATCCGCCAGCAGCAGTCCACCGAGGAATGCACCGAGCGCCATCGACAGTCCCGCCCATCCCGTCAACAGGGCGGCACCCAGTACCAGCAGAATCGCGGTTGCCGTAAAAATCTCCGGATTCCTTTTACTTTCGGCCACCAACTTAAGTATGGGTCGGAACAACAGCCGCCCCAGAACGAACACACCGACAAGAATCAGGATCGATTCAAGCGCGGCCAGCTCGACGTCCTCTGTAACCGACATATCGCTCGAGGCGAGCAGCGGCAGCAGCGCCATCATCGGAACTATAGCCAGATCCTGCATCAGCAGAATGGCAAACGAGGTACGGCCGTACTCCGTTCCCAGCTCGCCCTTGTCACTGAGTATCTGCAAGCCAAAAGCAGTGGACGACAGCGCCAGTCCGAAGCCGACCACCAGTGCGCTGCGCAGGGTAAGATCGAAATAGAGAGCTGCCAGCGTCAGCACCACACCGGTGACGAACAGCTGCGCTGAACCCAGACCGAATACGGTTCGCCGCATGATCCACAGGCGGGCCGGTTTCAGCTCGATGCCGATGATAAACAGCATGAAAACGACGCCGAATTCAGCCAGGTGGCGTATTTCATCCACCGCCATGATGAAGCCGATTCCCCAAGGACCGACCGCCGCACCAGCGACCAGAAATCCCAGAACGGCACCCAGTCCCAGACGTTGAAACAGCGGCACCGCAACCACAGCGGCAGTCAGCAGCACGATAATGTCGAAGATGTAATGAGTCTCTGTCATGATCCACGCGACAATGTGAAAAACGCACAACCGGGCGTGAGGCTTTGCTCGTGCCCGGATAGTACGGGAACCTATCTCATAATCCCCCTCGTCCGCGACCCTTGGGATTATGCGAAGGATTTTAGTCTATCCGAATTCACTGTTTAACGCTTCCCTCACTACCAGGGGCAACCCCTCTAGACCATTGGATCCGCGTCCCGACCTCGACACCGAGAAAATCTGCTCGGCGACAATCTCGCGCAACTACTGTGCATCCGAACTGAACCGCCATTGTTAAAAAAATACGTGAATTCACACAGTCTCTACGTTATATAACATATGTTATTGTTTTAATTGTTATTTTTGACTTTTATCAATTCTGATTCCTATCGTCATTGCGTATGATCCAGCTGTTTTCGGCCGCTTTGGGGGGGTTGCAGTTTATAACGCTCCTGGCCTGACGGTTTTAACTTTTAAAAAAAATACAACTGGAGTCTACCGACGATGAGATCGCACCGTTCGACAAAACCCTTGGGCAACCCTTTGTTGAGTACCACCCTGCTGCTGTCGGTCGCAGGCATCAGTCTGCACTGGGTGCCTGTTGCCGCCGGGGAGCCCGAAGAAACCGGTTTCGATACCATCAGCGTAACCGCCACCCGCATTGAGCGGGCAACCAGGGAGGTGCCCAGTGCCGTCAATGTGATCGACAGCGATCAGATCGAAGGATCCAGGATGATGAATATCAAGGACGCCATCCAGGGTACCCCGGGGGTGCTGATCGACTCAAAGAACGGTGGCTATGATGTGCGCCTTATCGTGCGCGGAGCCGGCCAGAAAGCCAACTACGGTGTACGCGAGATCATGGTGCTGCGTGATGGCGTGCCCATGACAGATCCCGACAGCTTCTCCCGTTTCGACTACTTCGACACACAGGACGTGGAGCGCATCGAGATCACCAAAGGCCCGGGCTCGCTGTACGGTGCAGGCTCCGCCGGCGGCACGGTTCAGATTATCTCGAAGTCGGTTTTCGATACCGACGATAATCGCCTGAAGCTGGGTTTTGGCAACTACGGCGCAGAGAACATCAACCTGAGGCTGTCGCACGACATCAATGATGCGAACGCCGTGGCGGTCACCGCATCGCACCGGGCGCTGGAGAATGACTGGCGGCGCTGGAACGATTTCGACACCAGCCAGCTGGGGTTGAAGCACGGATTGATGCTGCAGGACGGCGCCACTCTGGAGACCGAACTGAGCTACTCAGAGGCCGACCTGCAGCTGCCGGGAACGATGAATGAAGCGCAGTTCAAAGAGTTCCGGAAGAGCGGCAAACAGGAGGAGACGCAGGATGCCTGGAAACACTCCGGGCGTTACTCAAAGATCTGGTTCTTCAACTCCAGACTGGAGAGGGAGTGGGGAGATCTGACGTTCAAACCGCGCCTCTACTACAACCACTGGACGCACTATCATCCAGTCACCGGTGCAATCAACGACAACGAAGAGGGAACCGACGTTTTCGGCACCGACCTTGAGTTCAACTACAAACACCAGCTGCTGGGCGAGAGCACGCTGGTGGCCGGCGTAACGGCACGGGTGGAGGATACCGACGAGGCCAAGAAATTTGATTATCGGGATGTCACCACCATCCCTTTTGGCCCTCAGGCGGGAAGAATTACTGCCACACTGTCCGATGCCAGGGGTGATCTCATGGAAGTCCAGAGTGCCACCAACTCACTCTACGGCATCTATCTTCAGGAGTCTGTAAAACCTGCCGAGCGCTGGCTGGTGGATCTCAGCCTGCGCTACGATCGCTCCCGCTTTGACATAGAAACCAATGAGATCACCGCTTACAACTACGGCAGCGGCAGATATGTCCCGGGTGCCGGACGCTACAAAATCGACAAAACCTTCGATCTCTTCTCTCCCCGGCTCGGTGTCAGTTATGCCCTCACCCCGGCACTCAACCTGTTCGGCACTGTCGCCCGCTCCGATCAGGTTCCCTCCGAGAGCGAGATCAAGGAGAACCAGGCGCTGGACGCATCCACCGCAACCAACTTCGAAATCGGTCTGAAGGGGCGCAGCGCTTTATGGTCTTTCGATACTTCGGTTTATTACACCCGGGTCGCAGACGAGATTGTGCCAACCCTGGTGGATGGCCAGACCAGATTCCAGAACGCGGGCCGCACCAATAAGAAGGGTTTTGAATTCAACGGCGACTACCAATTATTCAAAGGTCTCACCCTGGGTGGAAGCTATACCTTCAGCGACTACAAATACGATGATTTCATTGAATCGGGAAGTGACTATTCAGGTAACCAGATGCCCTACGTGCCGCGCCATCAGTACAGCCTGTTCGCCGATTACCGGCATCCTGGCGGCTTCAAGGCAAGGCTGCAGGCCAACTCCTGGGGGTCCTATTATTTAGATGCCGCAAATACCGAGGAATATGGCGGCTACGACTTTGTCACCGACCTCTCGATGGGATATGAAACCGGTCCTCATACCCTCTCATTGAATGTTCAGAACCTGTTTGACAAGCATTACGCCACCGAAGTGAAGAAAGACACGCGGGGTAATAAATACTACTCAGCCGCATCACCACTGGCCGCCATGCTGACCTATAACTTCGAATTCTGATGGAATCGTTAATGAACACTGACATTCAATCTGCTGTTTCCATACTGATGCTCACACTGTTGATGCAATCACCGGCAGTGGTTGTTCAAGCTGCTGCCGGGTCGGGTCCCGGGTCGACTAACAACAGCGCGACCGGTCAACAACAGTCGCATCGCCGGGCTCCGAAAAAATTCCGGCTGGAGAATAGTGAGGGCGCAGTGATGCGTCTCTGGAAACCTGATCTCTCCACAACTGCTCTGACTGCCGAGCAGGGCAGCATTACTCTCCCCCGCACCGGTGTAGACAACTATCACGCACTGGTGGTGGAGAAAGATTGGGGCTATCTGAAAGAGTCGTTGATCCGCTATCAGTACATGCATGGAAAACCGAGCGGCCACAGCACGAGCGAGCTGACCGCGGTCGAAAAAACCACCTTTGAGATAGTTCCTGATCCGGTTCCGAGAGAGCACCAGCACTACCGCTCAAACGATAGCTGGAACTTTCTGCTGCGCTTCAGGGGTGCACCCGCAGCGCAGGTACCGGTTGCGCTGGAGACATCCAATGGAAGCAGACTGAACGGTGTCAGCGACAGCAATGGCCTGGTCACGCTTCGAATTCCAGATGATTTTTCCCGGCTCGATGCAGAGGAACGGGATCCGCGCACCGCCGAGTTCAGTGTCAGTGCTGAAATGGCGGATGCCGGCATTATCTATCAAACCCGGCTCAGCGCTGAATACCGGGTCGATCCCGGCCGGTGGCAATCCCTGGGTCTGGGTGTATTCATTACCGGTACAGGTCTGGTGGCAGGCGGAGTGCTTGGTCATAGAGCGGGGAGAAGCGCCTGATGAATCCGGTAAAGAATCTTTCGGCCATCCGCAAACTGGTCCAGATCGGCGCCTTTGTTTTTTTCGTGTATGGCGGTACCTTGACCGGTTACTACCTGGCTGACAAAGTCTCAGGCGCCCTGCCCGCGCTGAGCTGTGCCTATGACATGCAGGGTGCGGATCTCTGTACCCTGATCCCGTTTCAACATCAGATGGACCACCGCCTGGGCGAAGCGATCGCCGGTGGCGGCAACCTGATGATGGGGCTGATGCCGACGCTGATCACACTGGCGACCTTCCTCGTTCTGTTCGTTTTTCTCAACAAGGCTTTTTGTGGCTGGATCTGTCCGCTGGGAACGGTTCAGGAGCTGCTGCACAATCTGGGGCAGAAACTGGGATTGCAGCGACGAGAGTCGCTTGATCCCGGGCTGGTTAAAAGGATCCGGCCCGTAAAATGGATACTCTTGTTGCTGCTGGTGTTCGGCTTCCCGCTGCTGGCAGGAATCGGATGGGTCAGCCATGACCTCGGCGATCCTTTCTGCAAGATCTGTCCCAGCCGCATTCTCACCACATTGGCCACAGGAGAGACCAGCCAGCTCTATCTGGACAGTTCAAGCAGCATCTTGCTGGTGCTGTCGCTTACAGCCGACTTTCTGTTCGGCCTGACCGTCGCGCTGGCACTCAGCGTACGCCAGCCCTTCTGCCGCATCTGCCCCATGCTGGCACTGCACGCAGTGTTTCGTAAACTCGGTCTGCTGCGCCTGGTAAAACTTGGCACAGCCCGCTGCGACAGATGCGGGCTGTGCGCCAAAGCCTGTCCGATGGATATCACCGACATTCACACCGAGATGGAGAAACGCGATGTGACCTTCGAGGATTGCACTCTGTGCGGCCGCTGCGTTGAGTTCTGTCCGGACAAGGATGTGTTGCAGCTGAAGTATGCCCTCCTCCCTGTTTTCAGCGCCGATCCGGCCTATTTCAAGCAGCGTAAAAAAGCGCAGCGTAACTGGGAGAAAGCCAACCTGCTGTCACTGCTGAGGGGTGGTCAGAAGCTGGCTGGGGCAAAGCGGCAATGACTCCTCTGGATCCGGTAACGCTCAGCTTCGGTGCAGCGCTGTTGCTGGGGCTGGTTTTCGGCTCCGGCCCCTGCAACATTGCCTGTCTGCCCTATCTGGGACTGGTACTGATGACCGGCAGCGAAGGGATTCGGGGCGCCTGGCGCACCCTTCTCCCCTTCTCTCTCGGACGCATGAGCGGCTATGCACTGCTCGGCAGCGGTGCCGGTGCTTTGGGACTGCTGGTACAGGATTGGATAGCCGGGCCCTGGGTTCGCTGGCTGCTGGGCGGCGCGACTATTTTGGTTGCCCTCTCACTGTTCCGGCGACAGCATCGTGCGGCCAGGGTCTGTCAACATGCGGCTTCCCCGGACAGGGTCAGTGTTGTATTCAGCCGAACAGTGGACTCATCCAGGGCATGGTTACCGGGAGGCCTTTTTCTGATGGGTGCCGGCATGGCGTTCAATCCCTGTGCACCTCTGAATACGGTAGTACTGGCTGCAGCGACTACCGCGAGCGCCACAGCCGGTCTCTCTCTTGGCCTTGGATTTGGACTGGGAGCCGTGCTCCTTCCCAGCTTCGTATTTGCACTGGGAGTGGCGCATTTCGGCAGCCAGGTTCAGCAGCACCTCTGGCAATGGCGACGCACCCTGGAAAACGCCAGCGTAGGAGTTCTGCTGCTGATCGGAACTGGAACCGCATTGGGGTGGATTACACCATGAACTTCATAGAACTGCTGCACAAAGGTGGGCCCATCGTATGGGTGCTTGCCGCCTACTCTTCAATCGGTCTTGCCATCGTTCTTGAGCGTTACTTCCTGCTCATCCGGCAGCGCCGTCTGCCACAGTCAATAGCACGGCAGCTTAATCAACTGCTGGATCAACCCGAGGCCTTGCATCGGATCACCAGCCTGAGAGGGCCAGAAGCGAATGTGATACGGGCGATTATGGAAGCCGACCGGCAGGGGGTTAAGGATTTGCAGAATGTCGCCACCCGGGTCTGCTCCCAGGAACGGCAACGCCTGGATTTTGGCCTGTCCACCCTTGGTATCCTTGGAAGCACTGCACCATTACTGGGCCTTCTGGGCACCATCACCGGCATGATCAAGGCTTTTATGGTTATCGAGGAGGCCGGCGGCAAGGTCGACGCTCAGGCGTTGGCTGGCGGAATCTGGGAAGCGATGGTAACCACCGGCGTTGGTCTTGCGGTGGCCATTCCATTGGTCATCCTGCTCCATTTTCTGGAGGGATCGGTTGAACGGCGCGCACAATCCATGCAGCGCAGTGCCGCACTGCTACTGGAGAGACGATCGAACAGCGGCCCGCAGGAAGCGCAGGAACCGGCACATCTGCATTGGGAGAAAGTTACCGATGGACTCTGAACGGCGCCGGCGTACCGGAGCCATACTCAACCTGACGCCGTTGATCGACATCGTATTCCTGTTGCTGGTTTTTTTTATGCTGACCTCGCACTTCATTGAGGATCAGGCGATCGACATCAATCTTCCTCAAGCCAGAAGCGGCAGTGAGGCGCATATGGATGAGTTTGTCGAGGTGATCGTCGATCCTCAGGGCGAACTTCTGGTCAATGGCCGAAGTGTACAGTTGGAACGTTTGGAGGAGACGCTCAAAGGGGCTTTTCATGCACCGGGAGTGCGCTTTGTACGCTTGCGGGGTGATCACGAAGCCAGGCTTGGAGTGGTTATTTCAGTCATCGATGCGGCCCGCTCTGCGGGTGCAGAATCGCTGGACATACTCACCCGGCAGCCATGAAGCAACTCGGCGCAGGCAGGTGGTGGCTGCTGGCCATCTCACTCTCGATGCTGCTGCATGGTCTGCTGCTCATCTCTTTCGGTAAACGTAAACTCCCGGCCGCCGAGGTGCAGGAGAGTGCCGCTAAACCGGTCAGCGTCCGTCTCACTTTCCTGCAGCTCCAATCCGAACCCGAGCAAGAGCCCGAACCTGAGTCCGAACCTGAGCCCGAACCTCAGCCCGAACCTGAGCCGAAACCTGAGCCGAAATCTGAGCCGAAACCTGAGCCAAAGCCTGAGCCAAAGCCTGAGCCAAAGCCTGTGCCAAAGCCTGAGCCGCAACCCAAGCCAATTCCCCAGCAAGAGAAGAAATCTGTATCACCCCAGCCGCCTCTGCCATCCCGCAAAGTGGAGCCCAGAGTCAAACCTGCAAGCAGTGCAGAGCTGAAGCAGCGCTATCTGGCATCTCTTTTAGCCCGCATCGAGGAGCACAAATCCTATCCCGGCGCCGCCAGGCGACGGGTCATTGAAGGAGAGGTCGGTGTATCATTCAGCATCGCCTGCGATGGATCCGTGAATGAAATCGATATTCCCTACGGGCATAAACTGCTGAAACACGCCGCAGCGCAGGCACTGAACAGAGCACAGCCTCTTCCGCAGCCACCATCCGGAATCGACTGCCCGGTCGTGGTCAGCTACGTAATGGCGTTTGGGTTGCGTTGATTAAGCTTACAGATTCCAACCGATTATCAGGCGCAGCCTGCTTTTCAAATGCGCTATGGAACCAGTCGCTGCTGGCTCGCAGAGTCTCATCGATATGGTCAAATGGCAACATGTGATTGCCATCTTTAATAACAATTAAATCAAATTTTTGTACACTTCTTTTGATTATATTTCGAGTATAGTCAAGGGTGAGAATCTCATCCCGCTCACCGATAATAATGGCGGCTGAATCCGCCGGAAGCTCCTGCCTGAGAATCCTGCTGGGATAGGAGTAGGTGCTGTGCAATGTATATACCGGATAGTCCCAAACCAGTAACGGATCACGATCAGCATATCTACCCATTGGATTGTTTCTTAGCAGATTATCGATATCAACGAACAATCGAAGATTTACCTTCAACTGAGGAGTAAACATGTTACTGAACCAGAGACTGTTCCAGCCCATCAAATGCCAGATATCCGGGGGTAACTCTGCGAGAAACAGGGTATGGCAAAGCAGTGCCTGAATACGCTCCTCCTGCTCGGCAACAGCCAATCCCAATTTGGCGCCAATGGAGCAGCCAAAGAGGCCAAACGGCCCTCGAAAACGCGGCTCCAACTGATCCAGCAGCTGCCGAATATCCGTGACCACTTCGCTCACTTTATAGCCACCGCGTTGACCACCGGAGCAGCCATGGCCGCGAATATCCACCGCAACCAGGTTGAATCCCTGATCGCTCATACGCGACAGCAGTTCACAGTAGAGCTGACTATAAGTGCCTATGCCCGGAAGGAATATAATGGTGGGTGCTTCAGGACTGAATTGATAAAGCTCACAGTGGAGTGGCAGTTCTCCAAGCTCGATAGCTTCGCAACGTTCAAGATAAGGCATCAGACCAAGACTGGAGAGCACTCGCTTACGGAGCCGGTCCTGTTTTACCGTTTGCCATGTATACGACATCAACCTTTCCTTCGATTACCTGGCTTCCGTCCAGAGCACCAGGGCTTCAATTTGGCCAATATTCAGAGTCCCTACACCAGATTCAGGAAGAGCACCACAAAATTCTGGCCCAACTGGAATTCGATTATGGACGGGTTGGCCCGCCTGAGGATTTTAGACGGAAATGAACCTTTTCAAGGTTCAACTCTCATCGATAAAGCCCTCTTTGAAGAGATACAACAGCACCTCCTGCACCGCCTGTGCCGGGGAGAGGCTGCTGGTATCGAGTCTTAGTTCCGGGCATTCGGGTACGTCATATGGATCGCTGATACCGGTGAAGTCGGGAATGATCCCCTTCCTGGCTTTCGCATAAAGCCCTTTACGATCTCTCGCCTCGCACACCTCCAACGGAGTGGCAACGTGGATCTCGATAAAGGCACCGTGATCCTCGATCAGTTCGCGTACCACTCGGCGGGTTTCACGATAGGGTGCGATCGGTGCGCATATGGCCACACCGCCATTCTTTGTGATTTCGCTGGCAACGAAGCCGATGCGGCGAATATTGATATCGCGGTGGGCTTTGGAAAAACCGAGTTCTGAAGAGAGATTCTGCCGCACCACATCGCCATCAAGCAACGATACCGGCCTGCCTCCCGCTTCAATCAGTTTAGCGTAGAGAATCCTTGCCACCGTCGATTTTCCAGACCCTGAGAGCCCGGTGAAGAAGAGTGTAAATCCTTGCCTGCTGCGTGGTGGATAGACTTTACGCAACTCCTCAAGCACGGATGGATAACTGAACCACCCCGGTATCTCCCGTCCCTGAGTCAATGCCTGTTTGAGGTCAGGATTGTCGTAGTGTATGCCGGTCAAGCCTTCGGCTGACAACTCCTTGTGAGAGAGAAAACGCTGTTTCGCAGGTACGTACTGCCATTCATCCACTTCTATAATTTCGATATCGAGCTCGTCCGAGTATTTCCTTGCAAGCTGTTGTGCCTCGTAGAGACCATAAAATTCAGCTCCCTCCTGCCTGGTTTCACCGCCTTCGATGACTATCGACCGCCTCGGTGGAGACGCGTGGTGCGGACCCAGAATAAAATGAGTGCATCCATAATTCTGATTGACAATAGCATGCCACAAAGCCTCTCGCGGACCTGCCATACGCATCGCCAAAGGCAAAAGGGAGAGCGCCGCCATGTTAAGTGGGAAATGGCGGCGAATCGCCTCATAACAATGAACACGCGCATAATAGCGCAGGTCTCCGGGTTTGCTGACTCCAACGGTCGGGTGCAGCAGAATGTGAGCTTCGTGCGCTTTGGCAACACTCAGGATCATCTCCCGGTGAAGTCGGTGCATGGGACTGCTGGTCTGAAACGCCACTACCCGGCGCCACCCCATTTTATCGAACAGGCGGCGCATCTCTTCCGGGGTGTTCCACAGCGTCTCGAAGTCGTGATGACGGAGCATCTGAATGCCCCCCAATGCCCCGGAGATGTAGGTGTCGCCAGTCTCATTGTAGAGATAGTTTACACCCGGATGCGCACTGGATTCAGTGCCGTATACAGATTTGGCCTCGCGCCGTTTATCCGGCTTCCAGCTCTCTTGAAAGGTCAGCACCGCCGGCATGAATCCTTCCGCATCGCGCAGTGCGATCGGTTCCCCAGGTTCGAGGGATTCTGCGAACGCCGCGTCCACATCGAGCACGATAGGGATCGGCCACAGTCTGCCATCCGGCAGCCGCAGTTTGTCTACCACGCTGTCGTAGGAGGTCTTGTCGAGGAAACTCTTCAAAGGATCGAACCCCCCGCACAACAACAATTCCAGATCGCAAATCTGGCGCTTGCTGAGGGTGATGGACTTAAAACCAAAAGAGCGTCTTTTCAGAGCCTCTGCATGATCTTGATCGACCAACAGTGCACCATCGGGATTATCGGGATTTCTGGTTTCCATCAGCAGAGTCTAATCCGGTAGGAAAACTTCCTCCTCCCTTATGAGGGTGTCGCAAAAGCCCCCTCTCCCTCGTGAGGGAGAGGGCTGGGGTGAGGGTATAAGAGATAAGGCCTTGATTTTAATCACCCTCATCCTAGCCTTCTCCCTCGAAGGGAGAAGGGATAAAACCTTTTACGACACCCTATGATGGGGGAATGTTTGGTTTTATGCGCGGATACGCAGTAAATTGCAAGTAGAAAATGAAAATCAGTATGGCTGATTCCTGGTATGCCGTGCTTTGTTGTAAACCGTGCCCAGCATATTCGACTTCTCCAGCAACATCAGGCTCTGCTCTATCTCCGCCGGTGTATTTACACCCTCCTCGACGACCAGCAGACTCGATTTCACCTGAGGTAGGAAAATGAGCGCGTCGTCCAGATGCAATAACGGCGGCAGATCGAAAACAACGATGCGCGTTGCATAACGGTTGGTGACATCTTCAACCAAATGTGTCATACGTGGTGTGGAGAGCAGTTCGGAGGATTGCGGTACCGGGTTGCCAGCCGGCAGAATGATCAATCGGTCAATCCCGGGTTGAATCAGAAGCTCCGGGAGATCCGTTCCTTCCAGCAGATAGTCCGATACACCCTGTTGTGCATTGAAACCAAAGTACCTGCTGATGGCCGGTCTACGCAGGTCGAGATCGACCAGCATCACTGTTTGATTCGCTTCCATCGCCAGACTTACCGCGAGGTTGGCGGCAATCATCGACTTACCCGCGCCCTTGGTGGGACTTGTGACAGCGAGCGAATTGATTTTGTCGACCCGCATCCGGTGCAGGACCTTGGTTCGCAGCACGCGAAAAAGATCCGATTGGGGATGATCCTTGATTCCGGCCACTATTCGGTTCGATTCCAACCGGTCAGCTGAAATCTCGACCCTACGAGTCTGAGAGTATTCGATTTCGCTGGGCATTGCCGACTTACGATGGAGTACAGGCCGATTGGGAAGTTTATCGGCAGGTTTCGTGTTATCAGCTTCAATCCTGTTCTCTCCGGCCGATTCCTGCTTGGCGGATTGGCTACTCTTCGGCTCCTGCAGCGTCTGTGTGTCGTCAGACTGCAGAACTTTCGCGGCCTGCTCTGCTTGCGTGTCAGGGGTTAAAGATACCGGTTCCGGAGCTGCCTGAGTTTCGGTGAAAGTCTGTGTAGCATCTGCCGAGGCCGGATCAGACTGGACCGGTTCCAATTGCGGTGCTACGGCATTCCGCATCGTTTTCAATGGGCTGTCTGGCTGAAGCGTTGTTCGCTGCTCCCGGGCCCGCTCCAGTGCCTTTTTGATTCTTTCCATCGCTACGTCTCCCCGGATCAGACGTCAAAGCCAAGACGGCGCTGTATGACATACCAGGCTACGTCCAAAGGCATAAAAAAGTTGTGCAACAGAACGATTACCCCAACGGCAGCAATAATCGACAACACTGCCAGGCCCGCCAACTGGTAGCGCCTGCGGCTTCGGTCTGCAGCTATTTCAATATAGGGAATTACGATCATTGGCGGCGCATTGGTGATAGCCATCAAAGCTTTTGGACTGCGAATGGCTGCACTCATACTCTCGGCAACAGCCACGGTCCCAAATCCACCAGCCAACGAAAAAATAAACCCAAGAAAGAAAATGGCTATGCGGTTTGGCTTATCGGGCTCCTCCGGCAGCTGCGGCGGTTCGATCAGGGAGAAGCGTTCACTCTTGCTCTCCCGTTCCAGAGACTCGCCCAGCTCGGCCTGGAACTGTTTTGCCTTGACCTCTTGATACTTAGCCAATGTACTTTCATATTCCCTTGTCAGGTCCAGGTATTTCCGTTCCACCTGGGGGCTCTTGAGGAGGCGATCTTCATAATCCACGAGTTTCGCCTCCACTTCCAATAACGAATCGCGCAACGAGCGCAGTTCCGAATTGGCGGCCTTGAGCTGAGCCTGCAACTGGATGTAGGCGGGATTGTCCGCTGCAGAGGTTGACTCCTGTCGTCGCCTTAACCGCTTGTTATCTTGCGCTGCCCGTAAAGAACTCTCGTAGCTGTCGATGCTTCGCTGCAGATTCTTAACATCGGGATGCTCACTTGAATATCTGTCCCTCAACTGCGCCATTTCCGATTTCAGATCGGTCAGTTTGCGACGGATCTCATTGGCATTACCAACCGCGCCCGTGTCTTTTTTAAGCGCCGCGATCTCCTTTTCCATTTTGATAAGATCCGGATGACTGGACGAGTAGCGCGCGGAAAGACTGACATATTCACTCTCCAACGCCTGCAGACGATCTGCCGAACTGAGCACACGGCTGCCATCCGAATCATAGAGTCTGCTCGTTGGGTTCATCTGCGCCAATTCCGACTGCAGGTAGATTCTGCGCTCCTCCAATGTGCGTATCTGCTGCTGCTTGTCTTTGACGTCGCGCTCCGCACGTTCCATCAATTGGATATTGAGCTGCTGTAGATTGGGCAGAGTGTTGATATTGTTCTCTTTGAATTCAGCCAGCTTCGCCTCCAAATCAGCGACCCGTCCCTGGAGCTTATCCGCCTCTTCGGTTAAAAAGCTGGAAGTCTCGACTGCATGGGCGGTACGCTGTTTCAAGTTCTCATCGAGATACAACGATACCAGATCATTGGTAACCTTCTGCGTCAGTCGCGGCTCCTCTCCGCTGAAAGCGATCTTGAAGGCTATAGTGGCGGTGGTAGGCCGGCCGCTGCGAGGATCCACCACGTCAGCACTGATCATCTCAAGATCGATCCGTTCACGCATCTCCTCGACCAGTATGCTCATACTCTTGGATTTGCGATCGTCTTTGTAGAGGCCATACTCCTCGATAATCCGGCTCAGATTCTGGGTTGTCATTACCCGCTGGCTGATGATCTGAATCCGTTCGCCTGCAAAAGAGGTAACGGTGGAGCGCACCAGGTCGTCTGGAATCTCCTGCTGCTCAATAAGGATGGTTGCTTCCGACCGGTAGATTGATGGGAGCCCGAACGCGAGACCTATGCTTGCCAACAGGATCAGGAGCGCCGGTATAATGAACTGCTTTTTACGCCTACTCAGAATCTCCAGGTAATCACTCAGTCCTTTTACGTCTTCTTCCATTGTCCACCCGACGATTAATCAATGTTTGTACGGAAAGTTGTTTGTGATCAGCGGAAACCGTTAAATACGGATTATTGTTGATTCCCGCCGGCTACCATGCTGAACACCATTGAGATGCAGCAAAATCAATCTGCAACCCGCTATGCTTCTTTCAAATTAGCGGCGTTCAGCGGGATATCTTTACAGCTTCATCCATTGGGCATAAGAGGGCCGCGGCCAAACATACTCCACGTTCAGATAGACCGCATTGGAGTCCGCCACACCCCCGTCGGTTTCCGTATACTCCTGAGCGCGATATCGATAGCTTCCGGATATGGTCCACCAGCGCGAAGCCCGCCAGCTCAATTTGGGTTCAATGGAATAATAGGTGCGTGTATCACCGGAATTCTTAACGCCACCCGCTGTTTCATTGCGAGTGTAGACAGTATCAAGTGCAAAATTCAGCCGTTCGGTGAACTTGTGATTGAATCCCAATGAAACACTATTCCTGCTCAGCATCCTGCCATCACCGCCGGGCGATGCGGAGGAAGAGAGCGAACCATTGAGACTCGTTCTCTCCCACTTCTTGTCGAAACTGATTGAGATCAGAGGCGCAATATCGCTCTCTTCATCTTTTTCACTGGCAGCATTGATAAAAAATGTATCGATATGGTTGAGGCCCAATGCAACAGACGCGTTCAATGTTTCACTGAAGCGGCGGGTGAGTCCGACCTGGAATCCAATAGTCTCCGATTTTGAATAGACTCCGCTCGCCTTGTAGCGGCTGCCAATCAGCGTCGTCTGCAGATCGGTTCTCTCGGACAGCTTGTGGATCAATCCGATACTGGCGCTATCGTAGCGGTAATCAATAAGATTTGTTCCCGAGCTGGTAGCGGTGCGCGATTTGTTCTGGTAGTCCACATCGGTGTGGGCATAACTCAACTGAAGCAGGCTCCTTTCCGATAACTGACGGCTCCAATTAGGGCTGATATAGGTCTTGATTCGCGGAATACTGGTCTCCACGGAGCCGGTTGTCTCCAGCTCGCTGGTGCGGGAAGAGTCTCTCAACAGATTGGCATTAATCCCGAAGGTATCCAGATCGTGACGCAGGCTGGAATCCACACCAAACAGTGCCTCGTTATAGTCCAGGTCGCTCAACCCGTTATATTGATAGGTGGCAAGCCTGGTCTGGAACTTGACGTCGCTCACCTCGGTTCGGAATCCGAACCGAGCATCCGCCGTAAGCTGCGAATTAAAAGCGCTCTCCGGATCATCCGTCTCCAACCGGATATTGTCATCGTATCCCGTACGTGCATTGAATACAGGTTCCCAGTACCACTTTTCAGCTGAAACAGCGGCCGAAAAAAAGCTGCATGACAGTGCAGCCACCAATATGATCCGGTTAGTTTCCATCAAGACCCGCCTGGAGAAGCATAGGTGATTCCTGCCAATTATCGCTTTCTGGCTACAACTCAGGGTACAAGTATGACATCACCCGGAAGTAATATCCTGTTTTGCTTCAGATCGCCCTTTTCCACCGCGCTGTAGGAGAACCCGGTGGCAGTCTGGTTTCCATCCTGGTGGCGCCGGAGCACCTGGATAGCATCGCCATCAGCAAAAGGATTGAGGCCTCCAGCCATACTTAAAGCCTGAAGAATATCCACATTTCGGTTGATGACAAATTCGCCCGGTTTATTAACCTTGCCCAGGATGTAAATCCGGTTTCCCAGCATCTGCTTCAGGCTGACAGTCACAACCGGATCAGGAATGTATTTTTCAAGTTTTGAGGCGATCTCATTTGAAAGTTGCTCAACCGACATCTTTCCGGCATCCACGCCCCCGACCAGTGGAAATGCGATTGTGCCATCCGGCGTAACCAATACGTCCCTCTCGAGATCAGGCTCCTTCCATACAGAAACTTCAAGAATATCACCAGGTTGGAGTTTATAGCTATCGGCCGTGGCGGATCCGGCCAAAACCAGAATGGCAAGGAACGCGACAAGATTGCTACAACGGAGTGCGATTCTGTTCATCAATTCAGTATTCCCCTGGATGGTTAAAACGGAGGGATTATCCCTCCGAAGACAGTTATATTCCACCGCTAACGGCCAAATAGTTTAATTCTTTACCCAGAACAAAATAAAGTCTATGTATCGGGCATTATCGTTGAACGGCCGGTTTTAGAGGAAGACCCCTGCCCGGCGGCTCTAAAGGGGAAGCAGTGAGTTTGTACGGGAGCGCACAATTTCATTACCGGATCAGGCATAAATCCATCGCTGTTTGGCAGTAGGGTAAAGCGCTTCCGATAGCATATAATCCCATCCGCCCGCATTTGGATGTTCGATTCGATACGAAATCACTCCAGGGAATAAGGCAAAGTGCCGCTATTCAGCATTATAAAAAGTACCCGGTTCATTGAAGACAGGTTCAAAGTTGTTAAAGAATCAATCTTATAAACGCTCACTTCTGCAGCGGCGCAACAGCCTTTCCAATTCGTTTCAGGCGCTGCTTGACGGGCTTCTGGTAATCATGCTTACCGTAGCGCTAAGCTACTTGTACCAGGATGCATTAACCACTCAATACATGATTCTGGCGGTTACCCTGCTTGGTTTCATGGCTGTCGTATACGACCGGTTCGGCATCTACCGTCTACACGGCAGCATGACGAGAAAGCTGATGACTCTCGGCAAAGCCTGGAGCATCTCATTCGCCCTGCTCTTCCTGCTGGGGTTTCTGACCAAAAGCACCGATCTTTTTTCCCGCGTCATTGTCAGTCTGCTTTACGTCCTGGGATTCCTGGGCCAGATTGCAGGTCACATCAGTATCCGTTACCTGCAGCGCATCAACCTGGCACGGCAGGAGCAGGTCAAAGCACTGGTTATCGGCACCGGAGAGCTGGCCAACCATCTTTTTGATCGGATCAACAACAATCCCTGGTTGAGCGAGATCGTATTGGGCGCCATTACACTCAATGGAGAACAGGCGGGTGACGCAAATAGTGATCATATCCCGGTTTTGGGCAAGCTTGAACAGATCGGAAGATTGATCGCAGATTATCAGATCCGCACGGTATATATTGCAGTTCCTCTGGATGCATCCCCATTGATTAAGGATATCTATCATGAGCTGCTCGATGCCAACGTGAATATTCACTGGGCACCCAATATATTTGCCCTTAATCTGATTAATCACAGTGTGAAGGAGCTGGCCGGAATACCGATTCTCACACTGTCAGAAACACCGCTTATAGGAACTCACCTTTTGAGTAAAGCCATAGAGGACAAGGTGATTGCAACAGGCGCACTGATTCTTCTGAGTCCGATTCTCCTGATCACCGCGCTTGCCATAAAACTTGAATCACCGGGACCGGTGTTTTTTCGCCAGGTCAGGACAGGTTGGGACGGCCGCGAATTCAAGATATGGAAATTCCGCAGTATGCGGCCCAACGAATCCGGAAACGATAAGGTGGAGCAGGCCACTCGTGATGATCCCAGGGTGACCAGGGTCGGACGGTTTATTAGAAGAACCAGCATCGATGAGCTACCGCAACTGTTCAACGTTCTGGCGGGTCAAATGTCGCTCGTGGGCCCCAGGCCACATGCTGTTCAACACAATGTGGAGTATTCAGAACGCATCACGGACTATCTCACTCGCCATCGAATCAAGCCGGGAATAACCGGTCTGGCTCAGGTTCGTGGGTTTAGAGGGGAAACCAAGGAGTTGTCACAGATGGAGCAACGGGTCCAGTGCGATCTGGAATATATCAATAACTGGTCTATCGCACTTGATCTGAGCATCATGGTGCGGACACTGTTCACGCTGTTCGGCAGAAACGCTTATTGAGCCAATTGAAATTGCGCTCACTTAACCAAAGTAATCAGCACACCGGCAAAAATAGCCGATGTAATCACACCCGAAATACTGGCACCGAGTGCATGTGGCAACACCACTGCGTCTGGCGTCACCTCGGCAACTGATTTTTGAGCCACTTTGGCGCAGGTAGGGACACAGCTGACTCCGGCGATTCCGATCGCCGGATTAAACTTTTTACCGGTAGCGAAGTAAAGAATCCATCCCCCCAACAATCCACCGATACCCGAGAACGTCAGAGCCACAATTCCCAGTAAGAGGAGAGTCAGAACCTGGGGATTTAAAATAGTACTGGCTTCACAGAGGATGCCGAGTAACAGGCCCAGGAAAAAGGTGGCACCGTACAGGACCGGTCCGGAAAAGGTTTCCGCAAATTTGACCATACCGCTTTCCCTGATAACCACACCAATAAACAGCGAGAAAAACAGAGGCGCCGCCACCGGGAATAACAGGCAGAGAATCACGTTGGCGATCACTGCGAACACCAGCTTTTCCGTTGACGAAATCTCACGGGTCTTCTCTACCGGCATTTTCATGCCCCGAATGTGACGCGGCACCATCAACTTGATCAGCCAGGGATATCCACCGTAAGTCAGGCCCAGATAGAGATAGGCGACTACGGTAATGGGGACAAACAACTCCTTGGAGAGAATCAACGCGGTGAACAGAATCATCGGCCCATCGGCGCCACCGATGGTCGCCGTTGCCGCCGCATCCGAAACGGACAATCCCATCCAGACTGCAAGCGGCAGTGTAATAACGGTGCCGATTTCCGCGCAAAGCGCAATGAACATGGAGGTGAATGGACGGGCCATGACAAAGCCCACATCCAGCAATACACCTATGCCCATAAATACCAGACAGGCGATCAATCCGTTGGAAAAAGTAAAAGTGTAGATGGGCTGCAGCCAGTCAATCTGCAGCATTGTCATCAACTGCTCGGTGTTGTTTATCAGCGGGTCCAGAAAAAGGGTACCCTTGCGCCCATCATCCAGAAACAGTACAGCCGCATTAACGGTTGCCATACCCAATCCCATGGGAATCATCAACAGGGCTTCCAAAATGCCTTTCTTTCCCAGGTATATTAACAGAACCCCCAGACACATTAAAAAAATGCGCCCTATCATTATCTTCGGCTCTGAATCGGCTAAGGTCGCCAAGCCCTGAAAAATATTCAGAAAATTGATATCCATTAATCTCGCCTTCGGTAACCTATTCGATAACCATCAAAGCCTGACCCGCTTCCACACCATCACCAACAGCTACAGCTATCGACGAAATCCTGCCCGACTTGTGAGCGCTGATCATGGTCTTCATCTTCATCGCCTCAACGACGATGACTTTATCACCCTTGGCGACAGACATGCCGGGACTGACGGCAATTTCTACAATGACTCCTGACAGCGGGCTGGGCAGTTCATTCTCACCTGCTGCGACATTTGTCGGCGCGGCCGGTGCAGCTGCGGCAGCTGGTGCGCTGGTGACGATATTTGCTCTGAGCCCAGGCGATGGATAGAGATTGCTGCCAACCTCGGATACATCTTCGATGGTAACAGCGTAGGGCTTGCCATCAACGGTAACTTTAAATTTTCTTTCCATAATCTGTCTGTTTTACCCCTTGAAACTTTGCACTCAGCATTGCTGAAAGTGCCTTGAACCGGATTCGTCTTTTCCAAACACCGCCGTTAATGCCGACGAACATCGTGCGAGGTCTGAATTGCCCTCTTCCCCTCCGCGGCCCAGGCAGGCAGGTTCCTGCCACCTGCGATATGCACGATACGGTGACCGCCAAGCACGGCAAAGACAGCTGCAGAAATCGCCGCCACATGCCGGGGATCGACCTCACCGCTTAAAACAGGTGCTTCGACCTTGGTTGTCGCCTTAACTTTGGCCTGTTTTCTGCTCACTTCCGATTTGGCGATAAACACCACGATCAGTTTGATCAGAAGCGCAGCGAGCATGGAGATGACTACTGTCAGTCCATACATACCCAGCGATTTGATAATCAGATCTGTCATACACTCTTCCCCTTTCCACCACTCTTCTAAAGCGGGATGTCACCGTGTTTCTTGGGTGGCCGCAGCTCCCGTTTGGATAATGTTTTGCGCAGCGAGAGTGCTAAGGTCGAGCGTGTTTCGGAAGGTTCGATTACATCTGTGATATAGCCTTTGGATGCCGCCAGATAGGGAGATGCAACCTCATGCTTGTATTGCTCGGTGAGCTCGGCGGCCAGCGCTTTCGGGTCTTTGGCAGCTTTGATCTCTTTGTTGTAAAGAATATTAACTGCGCCCTCTGCTCCCATTACAGCAATTTGAGCCGTTGGCCAGGCATAGACAAAGTCAGCCCCCATCTCCTGCGAACACATGGCCAGATACGAACCACCATAAGCCTTGCGCAGAATCAAGGTTACTTTCGGTACCGTGGCTGACGCGTAGGCGAACAGCATTTTGGCCCCATGCCGGATGATACCACCGCGCTCCTGATCTATACCCGGCAGGAATCCCGGCACGTCGACCAGTGTGACCAGCGGAACATTGAAAACATTGCAGACACGGATAAACTTGGCTGCCTTATCGGAAGCATCTATATCCAACGCTCCGGCTTTAACCTTCGGATTATTGGCGACCAGACCAACCACTATACCCTCAATCCGGGCGAATCCAACGATGATGTTTTGCGCCCAGGCAGCGTGAACTTCCATGAAGTCTTCATCATCGACTAGCCGGGCGATAATCAACCGGACATCCATGGGTTCTGCGGCATCTTCCGGTATCAGGAGTTCCATCTCCCCATCGATACTGAGATCCATATCCTCGAAAGGTCGATGGGGAGGATCTTCGGTATTGTTGGAAGGAAGGAAACTGAGCAGCTTGCGGGCCAGTTCAACCGCATGTTGATCATCTTCCGCAACGAAGTGGGCATTACCGGAGATACTGGCATGAACAGCGGAAGAGCCAACTTCATCCATAGTGACATTACGTCCGGTCACAGCCTTGATAACCTGTGGGCCTGTGATGAACATATAAGCATTTTCTCTGGTCATGATGGTGAAATCCATCAACGCCGGGGAATAGGCTGCACCGCCTGCACAGGGACCGGCAATTATTGCAATCTGCGGCACCACACCGGAAAGAAGAACATTGTGATAAAAAACCCTTCCATACCCGGAGAGCGCATCCACACCTTCCTGAATGCGTGCACCGCCAGAGTCCTTAAAAGCGACCAAGGGTATACCCATCTTCAGCGCATAATGCATCACATCGACCATTTTCTGGGCATGCATTTCGCCCAGTGTACCGGCAGAAACGGTAAAATCCTGGCTGAAAGTGACAACCTGACGACCGTCGACATAGCCGGTTCCGACGACAATTCCATCCGCAGGAATAACCTTATCGGCCATACCGAATCCACGTGCCCGGTGTGTTATAAGGCGCCCAATCTCCTGGAAAGTGCCTTCCTGAAACAGAATACCAATGCGCTCCCGCGCTGTAAGCTGGCCCTTTTTATGACGGGACTCCGCTTTATCCAAGCCACCGCCGTCCTGTACCACCTTGCGTCGCTTGCGCAGTTCACGAAGCAACTCTTTAGATACCGTCATTAACCCCCCCGTATTTTTAAAATTTATCGGGCATGTTCATCCGCATTCAGCCGATCCGGACTCCAGGGACTCCCCGATCGAATCATGGTCAGCGTTTATGCACCCGGAATCACCAGCTGAAGCATTGCAAATCCTGGCAACAGTTGGGCTATTTCCCGTGATTTGCGCCTTGCATTTGGCGAATTTGAATCTCATATCCACTCGGCCGGAATCGATCAGATACACCCCATATTTTTGATTAAAGGACTGAATAAAATTATTGGTTATTTCCTGTCGTAAAACATTCTTATAAGTAATACTATGGGCAGAGAATAACAGATTTATAGTATGAATATCTTGTCTATTCTCAGCAAGCGTTATTTAAATAGTATTACCATAATATCGGATTTTGGATTTTTCGGTTTCCTGGCTTTGCTTCACTTGCCACATATTTATACGATGGATTTCGGACAGAATGTAATCCTGTTGGCCATCCGCCTGCTTATTGATTGGGACAGCAGCCAGTCTTGAACATCCACCGGACGAATGCAATACAGAACGGTTTAATTTATCGGTGCGATCCGCCTGTGATATCCGGCATCGCGACAAAACTGCGGCTGAAGCCAGTGATTATTTCTGCGAACCTGTTTACATTGATCGCGGTAATTCCCGGAATCAATCATCTCGCCGGTGTATTACTGCTCCTTCTGGCTGCAACAACCGCTGGCGCCACGTCCCTCCCCGGCTACAACATCGATATCAATCAAACATCCGTCTCCGGCATCTCCTCGGGTGGTTACATGGCAGTTCAGTTTGCGATTGCCCATTCAGAGATAGTCACAGGTGCTGGTGTGTTTGCAGCTGGCCCCTATCGCTGTGGTGCCGACGGCATCAGCACTGCGCTTGGGCTCTGTATGCAGGGCCGGCCCGACCCACAGAAGGCAATCAACGAAACCAGGAGTGCTGCCGATGCCGGCAGAATTGCTCCGCTGGAGAACATTGGCCGTCAGCGCATCTGGTTATTTTCCGGGTACAACGACGGCGTGGTCAAACAATCGGTTACCAACAGCCTCTATACCTACTTCAAACATTATGTGCCCACCGGATATATTTATTATCAGAACAGTCTGGGTGCAGGCCATGCCATGATAACAAAGCTGTATGGCAAAGAGTGCCCGTTGACCGGTGGCGCGTTTATTAACGATTGCGACTATGATGGCGCGGGCATGCTGCTGCAGCACATCTATGGCGCACTCGCATTCCCTTCATCCGACTCACCCGGCGGAACTATCATCTCCTTTGATCAGAGCGCTTATGCCCATGGTGACGGCGGCAGGATAGGCTTGGCGGAAAAAGGCTATCTTTATGTACCGGAATCCTGTGCCCGCGGAGAAGAGTGCCGGGTACACATTGTCTTTCACGGATGTCGTCAGTACGCCGAACAAGTCAATGACCTCTTCTATCGCCATGCCGGTTACAACAGCTGGGCCGACAACAACAGAATCATTGTCCTCTATCCCCAGACACAGGCGACCCATCTGAGCCCGTTCAATCCCAATGGATGCTGGGACTGGTGGGGCTACACCGGTCCTGAATTTGCGTATCGTGACGGTGCACAGATCAAAGCCGTTCGAAGCATGCTCAATCAGCTCTCAAAAGGTCATACAGCTGCCGAACCTCCGCCTGATGACAGGGCACCTGAACTGAACGCCATCGACGCCACCCATGACTCGGTGTCGCTGGTCTGGAACAGAGGCGCGCACGCATCCGGCTACCATCTCGATCGCAGCTCGGAGGGTGCCATCGGATTTCAGCGCGTGACCGACAGATTGGAACAAGGAGTCAGTTATGTTGACAGGGGACTCTCTCCCGACACGACATACCGTTACCGGCTGCAGTACATTTCAGATACCGGTGAGCTGCTGGAGTCCAATACGGCAACTATAACCACCCGTTCCCTGCCGGCCTCCTGCGATCCTTATTTCAACGACAATGTCACCCATGTGTCAGAAGGCCGGGCCAGGGTTTGGTTCGGATTCACTTTTGCCAGGGGATCCTGGGATTACATGGGCTTATGGAACCTGTTCACTGAAACAGCGCTGTTCAGGGACAATGACGGGTTTAAGGTGGGTGTATGCCCGATTGGAAACGGTAGCTAGAGACATGAACGTTGCAGACAGCATCGACCGAGGGTTGACAACCTGGACCAGGATGACAGGGACAGTTGTGCGTGGACATGGTGTCGCATCCGGCTTCTGTGGCGATCCCCGTTTCCCTGGAGGCACCATCGCCCTGCAGAAACCTCTGTTCCGCTCACTGGGCCTGAATCTGGACCGATTTTATTCAGGAACCATCAACCTCTCGGTTGCCCCATTCATATTTAAGCTGAAGCAGGCCCGCTACCGGTTCCGCGAACTGCGCTGGACGGACAAGGCAGCGGCTGAGGATTTTTCATTCATCGATTGCCGGGTTCTGCAAAATGGCGGGACCCAATTGGATGGCCTGATCTATTATCCTCATCCAGAGACAAAACCCGAGCATTTTCAGCCTCCGGATATACTGGAGATACTGACCCACCGGATCCACGGGCTCGCTTACGGCGATCGATTGACCATCGAAGTGAACCAGACCCAAATCCAGATCCTGGGAAGAGATGACAATCTTGGAATATAGTCGTCTAATGTTTCTGCTGACTGTTTTTACGGATATGTCGAACTCCCCGGTAAGCAGGCCCATGAAACTCCGAATCGGCAACGGCAGGAGGATAACTACTCGATGATTAGTCTTGTTACATTGGCCCACAGGGCATCGAGTATCCACAAAAGATATACCAAAATCCATTCTCAGGTTTTTTCCTTCTCCATCTCCAATTTGCGGTTGACGTTCTGGCAAAGTGCGGCGCCTGAATACTGCCAGTTGGAATCCGAACTGGTTCAGCTTCGCGACGAACTCGAGGTGATCAGGTCCATCATAGCCAATGAAGAGGAGCTTGAACCGGCAAACACACGAAGTCGTGAATTTGCCTTTGCTCTGGATGTTTATGCCATCGCCTTATCAGATGCAATCATGTGGTTGTCAAAAATCTGTGGCTGCCGATGCAGAGACCATAAAGGCATAGAGCAATACAGCACCAAGCAGGATTGGGCCGACCGTCATGAGTACGATAACGCAATTCAACAGTACAGACGGCTTGGTGAGCGTCTCGGCCATCTGTTCCAGCGTTTGTAGGGTGCTTCCCCCACAATTGAAAACCGGCCAGAGAGCACATACAGGACGCTGAGCGCCAACCTATTAACGCCGGCAATGTGATCGCAATGGCATTCCCGGTTAACAGCATTCGGGATCATTGTCAGAATGCGGGGAACTAAGCTATTGTTTGGTTTGCTGTAACACAACACCAACAACCAAAAGAGGAGATATGTCATAGTGAAAAAATATTTTTCGGTGATCGGTACCCTGATGCTTGCTGCCAGCCTGGGTGTCACTGCCTCGGAAATGGGCACCCCCGACGAAGCTAAGGCCATGAGCCAGAAAGCCGCTGCACTGGTAAACGATCAGGGTGAGGGTGCGTTTGCGGTCTTCGCCGCGAAGGATGGTGGTTTTCTGGACAAGGATCTGTACGTCTTCTGTATGGATCTGGAAGGTAATATGCTTTCTCATGCGGTAAAACCCGAACTGGTCGGTAAAAATCTTCATGACTTCAATAAATACGGCGATCATCTGTTCCAGGATATGATCAAAGTAGCCTCCGGGGATGGCGAGGGTTGGGTCGATTATAATTGGCCCTATCCCGGATCCGATGAGGTCAAGAAAAAGACCAGCTATATCATTAAAAACGATAAAGGCTTTTTCTGTGGGGTTGGCGCCTACAAGTAGCCCCAAACAGTGGGCATCCGAGCCTCCGTCTCTGCGGCGGAGGCTTATTTTCCCTGCACAGATTCACTCTGGTCTATCCTCTGCTCAGTGTGCATCCCGAAACTCGGCAGAGCGTCATTCCGGTGAACGCCGTAAGCCGAAACGGTGTTGATTTCCCTGGATGCTGGCATTCTCCAGGAGAATTATCACTGTCTTATACGTCTGTTTCCGGACAGAAACTGTTGAGAGACGGTTCACCGGAATTCAAAGCGAAAAGGTAACGCCATGACAGAGACACTGCATCACTTCATAAACGGACGAAAGGTGGGTGGTGTCAGCGGGCGTTTCGGCGATGTATATAATCCGGCCACCGGGGAGTTATCTTCAAGAGTGCCTCTCGCTTCGGCCCAAGAGGCATCAGCGGCCGTGGATGCCGCGGCAGCTGCATTTCCGGAATGGCGCGACACTCCTCCACTGCAGCGTGCCAGGGTGTTGTTCCGCTTCAAGGAGCTGCTGGAAAAAGAGCTTGACGACCTGGCAACACTGATTTCC
>JACKMX010000006.1:0-47500 GCA_024235175.1 Chromatiaceae bacterium
TATCTTCTAGCGTAAGCTCTTTTCCCGCCATCAAAATAGCTTGCAGCTTTGCCTTAGTCTTATCATGCATCTTTTTGTGGGAACCTATTGGCGTCTTAATTTTATCTCCATTTTTATCTCTTTTTCCGGACGCACACACGCAAAGAGCTTTTTTCTCAGTATATGCTCTCGGTCCTGACTTCCTCAGTCCAGCGACATTCGATGATGTTTTAGGTCGATCAGACTGCAAGAGTGACATTGGCACGATATGATGCGCGACTTCAGGATCACAACAATTGGGTGAGCTCTTGCCTCCATATGGAGTCAAATGACACCTTCGTGCTGCTTTACATTTTTGAGTGCATGGCTTTGGTGGAGAGCTTGATTTACCACATGCTTGCTCTTCTTTTTTTTTCTCTTCCTTGCAGGGGTGGTCAGGAGCAAGTGCTGAGCTATCGACATAAGGCCAAGGTACCGCCTCATTCGCCTGCGGACTTGCGTGATTATGCGTGGTCATATCCAGATGGCGCACGACATTTTCACCCTCGACTTTTACATCCATGGACCAGTTTATGTAGTAAGCCTTCCCTTTAATCTTGCTTGTGATAATTCCTTTTTTTGCTGCGCTGCCTGCCTCATCGCCCGTGGACGTTTTAAAATAGGATTTATTCTTTAACATCACCTCCTGTCCGGAGATCTTTACCTTTTTACTTCCAGAGGTTGTGTCTTTGGCGAACGCGGTATTCGGATAGGGTACCGGCACACCCGGTGGCGTGGCGGGATTTTCCGGCGGCGTGAAGCAGACATCCGGAAAAGCGCAGACGGTCTTCCCGTCCGCTTTTTTACAGGATATCTCCCGACCGTTGGCGAATACGTTATTGGCCACCGTCGCTCCTTACGTTTGCCACAGATAGATCATGGACGCTCTTTTTCCATCGTCGTTTCCACAGTGCGCCAGAATGGAGCTGCCTTTTGTATACTCTTTCTCACAGGCAGACTTGAGTACGCCGGCCATAACCAGTCCGATTGCCGCGCCGACTTCGCCGATACAGTCAGCGGGATGCCAGATATCAAACTCCTCCCTGTGGGTACGGTCGATGCGGCTGAAAGCGAGACTGGACTCCTTGAATGCATACTGACCGCCGGAGATATCGGTAATCTTGAAATCCAGTATTCTTTCGTTTTTCCCCGCATCGCCCAACGATTCCCTGATCGCCGCACTCAACCCCACCGCCTTCAACGGCTCCTCCGAATCGACATGCGCCTTTTCAACTCCGAAACCCAGGCCTTCGCAGATGAGATACCCTCCCGTCTTTCCGGCGGCAGACTCAACCACCATCGCTGCGCCGGCTTCCCCGGGAATAAACCCATTCGAGTTCCGGCTGGTCAGCAGCCGTTCGTTCTCTTCGTAGTGGGCCAGGGTCGGACCCACCAGCAGGCTGTCGGTGGCGGCCACGATGACATGCTTTATGCGCAGCCGGTGGATCAGTTCACGGGCGTGTTTGAACGCGATCGCCACGGAGACATGGCCACCCGCAATGACCCGGGATTTTTCGTGGAACTCCAGACTCAACTCCTGTTGCAGGTCGAGGAATAGCTGGTTATCGTCTTCGAACACGCGGCCGGGTCTCGACTGCTCGGCGAGGCAGAGCAGCAACGGGGTCTGTTCCGGAACAATATCCGTATTGCCCTGCAGCACTTCAGTTATGGCCGAGGCCGCCATCCTGATTAGTTTGGTCCGGCCGCGCCAGGGCTTCTCCAGCGGCACCTCGCACCCCATGATCCACTCGCCGCCGCTGTCCATGAAACGGGTCTCCTGGAAGTTGTCTATGGCGCAGCGGATGGCGGCACAGCTTGCCGGGGCACTCAGTCCGACGCCGGTCACCATGCCTGTTCCGGTAATGGCCAGCGGCAGGACCATCAATCCTCCTCCATCGCTGCGGCCTGCTGTTCACGTATCAGATGATCCAGCGACGGATAGTAGCTCTTGCCGAGTTCCCGTGCGCGCCACCAGGCGCGTGACTTCCTGCCCACCAGCACCTGGGGTATTTCGAATATGTTCTTTTTCAGCGGCACCGTCGCCCGCCAGGTCATGGTGAACAGCCCCTCGTCAGGCTCCAGTATGATGGTGTCTATCACCGCCCTGTGCTCCAGCTTGCCGCCCTTCTTGTAGAAGAAGACCACCGGCAGATCGATTTCAGGGAGCTGAAAACCGGTCTGGCCTTCCGCCGTGAGGTTATGCAGGAATACATCCTCCCCACCCTGCGGGTGCGGCATCTGCTGATCGACCGGCGCCGCCTGATAGTAGGCGTCGTTGAAATCCGCCGGCAGAAAGGGAAATGTGTTGTCGATCCAATCCTGGTCGTAGGTGCCGCCCAGTTTGCGGCGCGGGTCCCAGCCCCGCCCCAAAGGCCCGAACGCCATCGGCTGGTAGTTGGCGTTGGGCATGGTGACCGCGCGCTTCAGCTCTTCCGTGTTGGGCATGGGTGCGCCGTCCACCAGCTCCCGCCCGAGCTGGCGGTGAAATCCGCGGCCGACCGGGTTGCTCATCAGCGCGCTGTGTTTCCGTTCGTCCTTGTGAAAGTTGTCGATGCCGCCAAAAGCCCGGTCGTAGCTGATCGGCATCCTGTCGAAGAGTCCCGCGAAGCCGGGTCTGATCGCCAGGTTTCCCGACTCCCAGTAGCGGTCTCCGGTCACCGCGAAGGACTTGAACACCGGCCCCACCCGCATGCTCACTTCAACCCGGGTGACCGGCTTGCCGCCGGGCGCGTAGGCGCTGCCCACCAGCAGCACGTCGCAGCGGTGCTTCACGGGCGGGTAGTCGACCTCGTAAACCGGTGCCGAGAAACCGGGCTCACCGGTAAATGTATCCGCCTCCACCAGCGGTTTCTGCTCTTCGGCCAGCTGCGGTGTGTGTCGCTTCCCCGGTATGGTGAATGTGCCCTTGACCGCCACCACCAGCAGCTCGCGCCCGTCCGGCTGCATCCCCATGGTATAGCCGGCCTGCATACCCGTGGCGTTGAGCAGTTCCATAACTTAGGGCCTGTTAACACTATGCGGATACCCAGCGTTGGTTCTCCAGTGGAGCCAGGCAAGGCGCGCAGAGCGCAGTTTGGTTGTTCCAAATAAGCGATGCGCAACGCAGTATGGCTCCATTGGAGAGCCAACCCTTCGGGACAGGGCCATTTTTCCCCATGACTGCGTTGCACTTTCACTTGTGTACCGCAAGTACACGGCGCTCAGTGCGCCTTGTCCTGCGAAAAAATGGCCTCTGTCGATGCGTATCCGCATAGTGTTAACAGGCCCTCCTAGTTGATCTGCACCGACCCGCCCTTGATCCGGTTGACGCCGGATGACCGGCTGGAGAGATAAGCTCCCCGGAGAATGATCTTACCCGCCCTGGTCAGCGTGATACTGGCCTTGCCGCACTTGAGCACGATCTCATTTTTCGCCGACAGCAGAATCCGCTCGCCATCGACCCCGGCAGTCAGGGGGAGCCGCTCCAGACTCTGGCTCTCGGGATGCTGAATACGGCCGATCACCAGCGGGCGCCGCGGATCTCCGTTTTCGAACAGCAGCGCCAGCTCGCGCCCCACATCGGAGAGGTTGAACAGAATGGTTGACTGAGCCGCGATACAGCCGGGATCCGGATTTCCCGGAAACGCAACCAGAGGTTGATTCTGCTCATTCAGCCCTGCAAGCACCCCGATCACCACGCCATCTATCCGCTGACAGCTATCCGCACCTGAAATATCAGAATCCAATGCAACGCTTAACTCTTCCATATCATCTTCCCTCAATTTTGGGTGGGAACCGGAGGGCGCTCGCAACGACACTTCAGTTCTGCAGAATCTTCTTGCCCTTCATGGTGATGTTCTTACTCGCCTTGATATTGATCTCGCCGGAGCCGTTCACGGTGATATCCTTGCCCTGAATGGAGATGGTCCCGTCCTTCTTCATGCTGATGGTTGCCTTGCCGGTCTTGATAACGATGGAATCCCCGGCATCGATGACCAGATTCTTGCCGACCTTCAGCGTGTCGTCCTTGCCCACGCTGGTGGTTTGATTCGATCCCACGTCCACGCTCTTGTTGGCGCCGATATCCTCCGACAGGTTGGCGCCGACCTGCATGCTCTTGGAGGCACCCACGGTCTCGTTCATTGCCGCACCGACGCTCACCTGATACGCCGCGCCGATGGTAAGCTCCTTGGCCGCGCCGATGGTCTCCGCCTTGTTGATGGCGATGGTCTCCGTCTTGTTGCTGCCGATAGTCACCGAACGGTTGCTGCCGATAGCTATGGTTTCGTTGCTGCCCACCTTCTCGGTACGGTTGACACCGATGGTGATATCCTCGTTGCTGCCAACCGATTCGGTGCGGTTGACGCCGATGGTGATGGTTTCGTTGTTGCCGACGGTTTCGGTGCGGTCGTGGCCGATGGAGATGGTCTCGTCATTGCCGACATCTTCGGTGCGGTCGTGGCCGACGCTGGTGGTCTCGTCGTTCTCGACCACATTGTCCTGGTTCTTCTCGGCGTGAACGTAAACCTGCTCCTCGCCCTTCTTGTCCTCGAAGCGGATCTCGTTGAAGTTGTCGCCGGTGCCGCCTTTGGAGCTGCGGCTCTTGATGCCGCTCTGGGTCTTGTTCGCAGGCAGCCCGTACGGGGGCATCTGGTCGGCGTTGTAGACACGGCCGGTGATGATCGGGCGATCCGGGTCGCCCTCCAGAAAATCGACGATCACCTCCTGCCCGATCCGGGGAATGTGCATGGCGCCCCAGTTCTTGCCCGACCAGACCTGCGCCACCCGCACCCAGCAGGAGCTGTCCTGATCGCTGCCGCCGTACCTGTCCCAGTGAAACTGCAGCTTCACCCGGCCATATTCGTCGGTGTATATCTCCTCGCCGGACTTGCCCACGACCACTGCCGTCTGCGGTCCCTGAACCAGAGGTTTCGGCGTAATACGCGCGGAGCGGAAGCTCTCCCTGCTGTCGATGGCGAAGAATTCGCAATCGTAGACCGGCTCCTGGGCAAGTTCCGCAACCGATCCAAACGCATCCGAATTCAACAGGTGCAACGCGCGGGTTACCAGATACTCCCGGTTCTGATCACCGCGGGCATGCTCGCTCAGGGAAAAAAGTGCGCCGGCCGCCACGCCTCTGGCGTTGGCACCCCCACTCAGCACCTCATACCCAGTCTGGATCTCCGCAATGCGGCTGCGTGCATAACTCTCCCCCTCGGCGCTCTCCAGATACTCGCCGGGATAATCGTATATCTCATAATCGGCATGGTCGTAGCGCCGCGGCCAGGGTGCGTTGGTGTGCAGGTCCGCCTTGGGTTTGGTGAAATCGTAGTCATTGTGCGCGTATCGCCCGGGCTGAACCGATTTGGTCAGCTTCCAGTCATAGACATAATCCCTCCAGCGCGATGAGCCGTGCTGGCTGGGAGGGTAAAAGGGAATCTCTTCGTATCCCTTGACCGAACCGTGGGAGCTGTAATCGTCGCATAGCACCAGCGTATGCTTGCCAGCTTCGTGCCTGAAGTAGTAATAGATACCCTCCTGTTCCAGCAGGCGGCTGACGAAATTGAAATCCGTCTCGCGATACTGAACGCAGTACTCCCACTCCCGGTAGCTGTTGTTCAGTTTGTCCTCGAAATCGGTGAAACTGTGATCACGGAATATCTCTTTCACGATATCGGGCACCTTCATCTGCTGATAGATGCGGCAATCCGAAGTGCGGGTGAGAAACCAGAGCCAGGGGTGCAGAACCGCGCGGTAGTGGGAGAAATAGGCGAGGGTCCCAACCTGAGTGAACTGACTGACAAAGCCGTCAAAATAGCGCTTCTCCCCCTCGGAGAGATCCATCTCCACCGTCATCTTCTGCCCTAGCAGATCATCCAGCGCAATACTGTCGTTTTCGCTGAGGAGATCGATGGTAAACTCAAACAGCCGCCCCAACTCCTCAGCGGCCTCCATCCGATAGATCAGGAGCTCATCCGGCGCCAATGGTGTTGCGACCTGTATCTGCCGGTTCTTCTGTGTTAACGCCATCCCCAACTCCTGTCAGTCCCAATAGATGCAGCCTTAGGACAGCCCCCGGCGTTGACAGGGTCAACGCAATGAGACCGATGGTGTATATTTCAATTAAGGATAGGGCAAAGCGGAATTCTGGTAAAGAAACCTTACCGCCCGCAAAAAAGGAGGGCGGAGTGAGCGCATGCCGGAAAACCGGTGCCGATACCCTGGCCGCCATCACACCACCGACAGAGACGGCTCCATGCTCACCGGCTGAGCATTTCGGTAAAATTTCCGTCCAAAACCACCAATCTTTGGACTAAACTGAACATGATGATATAACCTGCTAAAAGAGTGGGCTTCAGACACGGGCCACATAATAGAAATGAGACGGGAACACGGGGATCCTTCCCGGTTTGGCGATAGAATCCATCCATATGGAAAAAAGAGCGGGTTAAGGACAGTCGAGTGATGGCTACAATTGATCTTGAACGGCTTCTGGCGCCGCTCTCCGCCGACTCCCCTGCAGGGGAAAACCTTGAGTACGATCCGCAGTTCGGGGAGATGGAACGGGCAGCGGTGGGCAAGGGGGAGCAGCAGTTCGGCAACACGATCATCCCGGCGGAGGAGCCCGACTGGAGAGCGGTCAAAACCCAGACCGGAAAACTCCTGGACCGGAGCAAGGATCTACGCGCCGCAGCACTTCTCATTAAGGCCCTCGTCCATACGGATGGATTTGCCGGTCTGGCCGACGGTCTGACCCTGATCCAGGGTTTCATCACAGACTTCTGGGAGTCCGTGCATCCACAGCTCGACCCGGATGATGACAACGATCCGACGCTTAGGATCAATACCCTGATCAGTCTGTGCGATCCAATCCAATTCCTGAAAGCAATAGCCATGGTACCCCTGGTAAGTTCGAAAGTACTCGGGTCATTCAGCCTGAGAGATATTCAGATTGCCGAAGGGACACTCTCTCCCACAGGAGACGAAGGCAGGGAGATCTCACTGGATCATATCGACGGCGCATTCAGGGAGAGCTCGCCGGATGATATGCAGAGACTGCTGGCGCAAATCAGGAGTGCCGCCGCCAGCGCCGCCAGCATCGAGTCCGAGCTCAATCAGCGGGTAGGCATTGAACAGTCCCCCAGTTTGCAGGCGCTGTCGGAACTGTTGCAGCTTGCGGAGCGGGAAGTCGTCACCCGCACTGGAGGAAACATGGCGGAAGAGAGTGTCGAAGAGAGCGGATCATCACCTCCCGGAGAGACCTCACGGAACAGTGAACCAGTCGCAACCGGCGCCATTCGCAACCGGGACGATGTCATCCGAACGCTGGAAAAACTTTGTCTCTACTACGAACAGAACGAACCATCCAGTCCGGTTCCGTTATTGTTGAAACGTGCAAAAAGATTGGTCAAAAAGGATTTTTTCGACATAGTCCAGGATCTGGCCCCGGATGGCTCGGCACATTTCGAATTCTTGTGGAAGCAGGAGAAATCAACTTGACGCAGTAGTGAATCCTGCAGAACCATGAACATACAGCCAGTTATTTAACTGCAAGAGAGGTAGATCGTGGCAAAAGAGAGCAGCCAGAAATTCATCGCCAGAAACCGTGCACCCCGGGTTCAGATCGAATACGACGTGGAAGTCTACGGCGCGGAAAAGATGATCCAACTGCCGTTCGTCATGGGTGTGATGGCGGATCTGTCCGGTAACCCCGAGCAGCCACTGCCCGCGGTTGCCGATCGCAAAATGCTGGAAATCGATGTGGACAACTTCGATGAACGCCTCAAGGCGATGAAGCCGCGCGCAGCCTTCCGCGTGCCCAATACGCTCTCCGGGGAAGGCAACATCAGCGTGGATCTCACCTTTGAAAGCATGGATGACTTCTCCCCCGCCGCGGTGGCCCGCAAGGTTGATGCGCTGCGCCAGCTGCTCGATGCCCGCACCCAGCTTGCCAATCTGCTCACCTATATGGATGGCAAAGCCGGTGCCGAAGAGCTGATTGCCAAGGCATTGAACGACCCATCGCTGCTCCAGTCACTGGCATCCGCACCCAAACCCGAAGCAGAATCATCCGAGGAACCTGCCTCGGCAGAGGAGTAAGACATGGCTGAAACAGACATCCAGAAGGATCAGGCTGCACAAGCAGGCGAAACCATCGCCCCCGACGAGTTCGCTTCGCTGTTGCAGCAGGAGTTCAAGCCAAAAACAGAGCGAACCCGCGAAGCGGTGGCGGATGCGGTTCAGACACTTGCCGAACAGGTGCTGAAAGAGAGCGGCGTGGTATCCGACGACGCGGTGGCAACCATCGAGGGGATCATCGCCGAAATCGACAAAAAGCTGACTGAGCAGATAAATCTGATCCTGCACCACGAGGATTTCCAGCGCCTCGAAGGCAGCTGGCGTGGACTGCATCACCTGGTGAACAATACCGAAACCGATGAAATGCTCAAAATCCGGGTGATAAACATCTCCAAGAAGGAGCTGGCCAAGAACCTGAAAAAGTTCAAGGGCACCGCCTGGGACCAGAGCCCGATCTTCAAAAAGGTTTACGAAGAGGAGTACGGCCTGTTCGGCGGCGAGCCCTTCGGCTGCCTGGTGGGAGACTACTATTTCGACAACTCCCCTCCGGATGTCGAGCTGCTCAACGGCATCGCCCAGATCTCCGCTGCATCCCACGCGCCCTTCATCGCCGGTGCGGCGCCGACTGTGCTGCAGATGGATTCATGGCAGGAGCTCTCCAACCCGCGCGATCTGACCAAGATCTTCCAGACCCCCGAATACGCATCCTGGCGTTCGCTGCGTGAGTCCGAGGACTCCCGCTATATCGGGCTGGCCATGCCGCGCTTTCTGTCACGCCTGCCCTACGGTGCCAAAACCGATCCGGTGGAGGAGTTCGACTTTGAAGAGGACACCAGCGGCTCAGACCACAACAAGTATGCATGGTCCAACTCAGCATTTGCGATGGCGGTGAATATCAACCGGGCCTTCAAGATGTACGGCTGGACCACACGCATCCGGGGGGTCGAGTCGGGCGGTGCCGTCGAGGGCCTCCCCACCCACACTTTCCCCACCGATGACGGCGGCGTGGACATGAAATGTCCCACAGAGATCGCAATCTCAGACCGCCGTGAGGCCGAGCTCGCGAAGAACGGCTTCATGCCGCTGCTGCATCGCAAGAACTCCGATTTCGCCGCCTTTATCGGCGCCCAGTCACTGCAGAAACCGGCCGAATACGATGATCCGGACGCCACCGCCAACGCCAATCTGGCAGCCCGGCTGCCGTATCTGTTCGCCAGTTGCCGATTCGCCCACTACCTGAAGTGTATCGTGCGCGACAAAATCGGATCATTCAAAGAGCGAAGCGACATGGAGAAGTGGCTCAACAAATGGATCATGAACTACGTGGAGCCAAATCCGGGATCGGCGTCCGAAGAGGACAAGGCACGCAAGCCACTGGCGGCGGCGCAGGTTGTGGTGGAAGAGGTGGAGGGCAATCCGGGCTATTACACCTCGAAATTTTTTCTCAGGCCACATTACCAACTCGAGGGACTGACCGTGTCGCTGCGGCTGGTCTCCAAACTCCCTTCGGAAAAAGCGGGATGACAGTGCGTTTAATCACAGGAGGATTACACAATGGCAGTTGACATGTTTATGAAAATTGAGGGCGTCGATGGTGAGAGCACGGACGACAAGCATCAGAAATGGATAGAGCTGCTGAGCTTCAGCCACAGCGTCTCCCAACCGACGTCGGGTGTCAGCGCATCCGGCGGAAGAACCGGCGGACGCGCCGATTTCGATGACTTTCGTGGAGTAAAGACGATTGATAATTCAACGCCTGACCTGAATATCAAGTGCGCCAAGGGTGAACATATCCCCAAGGTCGAGGTCGAGTGCTGTCTGGCTACAGGCGACAAGCACACCTTCATGAAGTACACCCTGGAGGATTGCATCGTCACTTCGGTCAGACCGGGTGGTAGCAGCGCGGGCGAAACCAAGCCAACGGAAGAGCTGACGCTCGCCTACGGCAAGATCAAGTGGGAGTACACCTCCATCGATCACAAAGGCAAACCGGGTGGCAAAACCGACCGGACCTGGAACCTGGAGAAAAATAAACAGGAGTGATGCTGCGGCAGAGTACAGGCGCGGTTCGGTACGCCATACCCTCGAAAGGTGTGGCGTACGCTGAGGAGTCTTTGAACAAGTCATGAACGATTGCCTGGTAGTCAGGATCGACAATATCTTCGTTGAACTTCTTGCCAATGGCCTTCTATTGGCTGCGATCTTCGCTTTGATCTTGCCCATCCTGATCACAATTCGATCTGTCCAGAGTTATTCAGAGACTCCCTGACGGACCTCATCAGGCTGGCGGAATACGGGACGACCAGGGATGCAAGCAGAAGAGCTGTTACGGCAAGGCGATGTGGGGGAGGCGCTGCGGGCGCTTCAGGAATCGGTACGGAGTAAACCGTCTGATCCGCGGCTGCGGGTTTTTCTATTCCAGCTGCTTTGTGTACGGGGCGAGTGGGAACGCGCACTGAGCCAACTTCAGCTTTCCGGCGAGTTGGATCCGATCAATCTTGCCATGGTTCAGACCTATCGGGAGGCGGTTCGCTGTGAGCTGTTCCGGCAAAAGGTGTTCAGCGGTGAAAAATCGCCGTTGATTTTCGGAGATCCACCACAGTGGACCGCTTTCATGATCGAGGCACTGCGACTGCTCGGAGCCGGCGAATACACAAGGTCGGGAGAACTTCGCGACCAGGCTTTCGAACTTGCCCCCGCTATTGCCGGAGAGATTGATGGGCAGCCTTTTCAGTGGATCGCAGACGCGGACCCCCGGATCGGTCCGGTATTGGAGGCCGTCGTCAACGGGCGCTACTACTGGATACCGATGCAACGGCTGACGAGGGTGGATATAGAAGCGCCGGTGGATCTGCGTGATATGGTGTGGACTCCGGCTCATCTCACCTTCAGCAACCAGGGTGCTGCGGTCGCATTGATACCCACCCGCTATCCAGGCTCGGAAAACAGTACGGATTCGGCGGTTCAACTGGCAAGGCGCACCGACTGGGAGCAGCCGGTGGAGGATTTCTATCTGGGATCTGGTCAGCGGATGTTCGCCACAGATCGTGATAACTACCCACTCTTGAGCACGCGCCGGATCCTGTTTCATTCCGATGACACCGGCGCAGCCGGCTGACGGACTCCGTCGCACAGTGGAGAGTATGGGATCGAAATACCAGGAACAGCTGCAACCCTCGCTGCTCGACCGGCTGACCGATGACGAACCGGGCAAAACGCAGGAGTCCGCGGAGAGGCGGACGATCTCCATGCGTCGACTGCGCCAGGCGGTGCTGCGCGATCTCTCCTGGCTGCTGAACACGACCAACCTTGCAGCGAGCGAAGAGTTGGAGGCCTATCCGGAGGTGGAGAGTTCGGTCCTCAATTACGGCTTCGCGGAACTCTCCGGGCATCTTGTAGCCGGCATGGATATATCCAGACTTGAGCGACTTTTACGTAAGACGGTGCAGGATTTCGAACCGCGGATCCTGCCCAATACGGTGAGAGTCCGCACCTTGGAAAACAAAGATGATGGCAGCCACAACCGCCTGATGTTCGAGATCGAGGGTAAGCTGTGGGCGATCCCCACACCATCTCACTTGCTGGTGCGAACCCAGATCGATCTGGAAGAGGGAAGCGTCACCGTCGCCGATGCATTCGGTTCCGGGCGGAGTTGACCGAATGGACCCCCGCCTGCTCAGATATTACAACCGCGAACTGAAGTTCATGCGCGAAATGGGGGCGGAATTCAGCAAGGCCTACCCCAAAATCGCCGGGCGTCTCTCGCTGGACGAATTTGAATGCGCGGATCCCTACGTTGAGCGTCTGCTTGAAGGCTTCAGCTTCCTTGCAGCCCGTGTGCAGCTGAAAATCGACGAAGAGTTTCCGCGCTTTACCCAGCATCTGATGGAGCGGGTCTATCCACACTTTTTAAGCCCCACCCCTTCGATGATGGTGGTCCAGTTTCATCCGGACCTGACAGATCCTTCACTCGCCGACGGCTTCCCGCTGCCCCGTCATTCGGTGCTGCGCAGCCGGCTGGGCAAAGGCATTCAGACTGCCTGCGAATATCGCACGGCGCACCAAGTCACCCTTTGGCCAATCCAACTGGAGGGCGCCGATTATCTGCCGACACCAGCCGCTATCGGAGCGGCAGGCTTCGGCCGGCAGGCTGGTGCAAAGGCAGCTATCCGGTTTCGTCTAAGCACGACGGCAGGGATCCCTTTCAACAAACTTGCGCTGGAGAGGCTGTCGCTCTACCTCTCCGGCGGCGTGATCGCAATGCGCGCATTCGAGGCACTTGCCGGTCATGCCACCCGAATCATCCACCGCTGCGGAGATGGAGAGCGGATAGTCAGTTCCGCCGGCAATGCGCGGCCGGTGCATATTCGGGGAATGGAGGAGGCGGATGCTCTGTTTCCGTATGGGCCTCGCTCCTTCCAGGGTTACCGCCTGCTGGCTGAGTATTTCGCACTGCCACAACGTTTCCGGTTTATCGAACTTACCGGGCTGAAACCACTCTTTCGGCAGTGCGCAGGCAACTCGATAGAATTGTTGGTGCTGCTCAACGAAAACGATCCCGAACTGGAGGAGAGCCTGAGCGAAAACAACTTCTTGCTCAACTGCTCGCCTGCGATAAATCTGTTCCCGAAAAGAGCCGACCGCATCCACCTGAGTGAGAGTTCAAACGAATACCACGTGATCCCGGACCGCACCCGGCCGATGGATTTTGAGGTGCACAGTGTAACCGCGGTAAAAGGGTTTGGTAGCAATGTCCAGGAGAGTCAGCGATTTCAGCCGTTTTATCAGGCCAGTGATTCAGGTGCCGCGAACCCGCCTAGAGCCTACTATGCGCTGCACCGGTTGCCGCGGGTGCTCTCATCCAAACAGCAACGGGAGGGGACCCGCTCGAGCTACATCGGCAGTGAGGTTTTCCTGTCCATTGTGGATGCGGATGAGGCGCCTCACCAGAGCGACCTGCGGCAGTTGGCGATCAACACGCTCTGCACCAACCGTGATCTGCCGCAATTGATACCGCTGGCGCAGGCAGGTACCGACTTTACGCTGGAGAGCAGCGCACCTGTAAACAGCATCCGTTGCCTGGGCGCACCGACCAAGCCCCGCCCTTCCAACGCCAGCGGTTCCACAGGATGGCGCCTCATCAACCACCTGACTCTGAACTACCTCTCACTGGCCGGCGAAGACACCGAGCAAAGTACCGCAGCGCTGAAAGATCTGCTACGGCTGTATGCAGACAGCGCAGATGCGTCGATGCGCAAGCAGGTCGATGGGGTGGTATCCATCAGGTCACAACCGGTCAACCGGCGCCTGCCGAGCCCGGGGCCGATCCTGTTCGGGCGCGGATTGGAAATCACCCTGACCCTGGACGAATCGGGATTCGAAGGCAGCGGCGCTTTTCTGTTCGGTGCGGTAATGGAGCAGTTTTTTCGTAAATACACCGCGATCAACTCCTTTACGGAGACCGTAATCGCAACACTTGAGCGGGGAGAAATAATGCGATGGCCAGCCAGACTCGGGCTGAGACAGACGCTGTAAGGCTGTTCGACAGCCTGCAGCGGGAATCGTACAGTTTCGATTTTTTCGATGTGATGCGCCGTCTGGAGTGCGCCTATCCCGAAGAACCGCGGCTGGGCGAGTCGCAGCATGCCGGACGCGAGCCGATTCGGCTGGGGCAGGATCCGACCATGGCCTTCGCCCCTGCAACCCTCTCCTCCTTTCGGCCCCGAAAGGAGGGCAGGCCGCCCCGGCTCGGTGTCTTTTTTTTCGGTCTGCTCGGCGCCAACGGGCCACTCCCGCTGCATCTGACCGAATACGTGCACGACCGCCTGTACAACCAACATGACGCCACGCTGGCTGCCTTTCTGGATATATTCCACCATCGTCTGCTGTCGCTTTTCTACCGGGCCTGGGCCAACAGCCAGCCGGCGGTCAGTTTCGACCGGCCCGACACGGACCGCTTCGGCGACTACCTGGCCTCACTTTTCGGAACCGGCAGTGAGCCGCTTAAGAATCGGGATGCCATGCCTGATCTGGCAAAACGTTACTATGCAGGACGCCTTGCCGTCCAGGCGCACAACGCTGAGGGACTGCAGGCGATTCTGCAGGATTTCCTCGGGCTGCCGGTCAGCCTGCAGGAGTTTGCCGGCGAGTGGATGGACCTGCCGGACGGCAGCATCTGCCGCCTGGGTGAATCCACAGAGACCGGCACCCTGGGCTTGACGCTGATCCTGGGAGAAAGGATATGGCAGAGTCAACACAAATTCCGCATTCTTGTGGGCGCCCTCGATTTTCAAGACTATCAAAGACTGCTGCCTGGCGGAGTGAGCCTTCAGCGCCTGATCGCCGTGGTCAGAAACTACCTCGGTGATGAACTGGAATGGGATTTGCGATTGATACTTAAACAGCCGGAGATTCCAGCTCCCAGTCTCGATGGCGGATGCCAGCTCGGCTGGACGAGTTGGCTGACCCAAGAACCGTTGGGGCGGGATGGCGATGACCTGATCCTGAATCCCGGCCAATTCAACCCGAATCTTTCATAAATTATGCTTGATCTCGCTTGTCTCTTGATTCCACGAGAAATATTTCCTCAGCCGGACGTAGTCACTGATATGCCACTCCTTCGGAAATTTCCTTGTGAAACCAATATACTGCGCGATATCGGCGCAAATTTATGAAATCTTCGGGTTAGAGGTATTCAGTAATGAGTGAGATAAACCGTGCATCCCTGTTTGGAAAACTGAACACCCTTGGTTACAAGGCCATCGAAAGCGCGACAGTGTTCTGCAAAATGCGGGGCAATCCCTATGTCGAGCTCTGCCACTGGATCCACCAGATCCTGCAACTGCAGGATTCAGATCTACACCGTATTATCCGGCAGTTCAATATCGAACCCTCCCGCCTGGCAAAGGATATCACCGAGGCACTGGACCGGCTGCCACGGGGTTCCACATCGATTTCGGACCTCTCCTCGCACGTAGAGGAGGCTACCGAGCGGGGCTGGGTTTACGGCACCCTGATGTTCGGCGACTTCCAGGTCCGCAGCGGTTACCTGATGGTGGGCATACTGAAGACCAACAGCCTGCGCAATGCGCTGTATCGAATTTCCGAAGAGTTCAAAAAGATCAGCGTCGACCGGCTGAGCGACCGTTTCGCCGAGGTGGTGGAGGGGTCGCCGGAAGCAGCCATGCATGCGAACGATGGATTTCAAGTGGGCGGCGGCGCGGCCCCCGGTGAGGCCAGCGGAGCCATGGCACCTGCCCAGATGGGCAAACAACAGGCTCTTCGTCAGTTTTCTGTGGACCTCACCGAGCGGGCCCGGAATAACGAGATAGATCCGATCGTCGGACGCGACCAGGAGATACGCCAGATCGTCGATATCCTGATGCGGCGCCGGCAGAACAACCCGATTCTCACCGGCGAGGCCGGCGTCGGAAAAACCGCCGTGGTCGAGGGCTTTGCACTGCACATAGCCCGCGGCCAGGTACCTCCTCCGTTGCGGGATGTCACGCTGCGAGTGCTTGACGTCGGACTGCTGCAGGCCGGCGCCAGTATGAAGGGTGAGTTCGAAAATCGCCTGAAGCAGGTGATCGAGGAGGTGCAATCCTCGGAGAGCCCGATTATCCTCTTCATCGACGAAGCCCACACCTTGATCGGCGCAGGAGGCAGCGCCGGTACCGGCGATGCAGCCAACCTGCTGAAACCGGCCCTGGCCCGTGGAACCCTTCGCACCATCGCCGCCACCACCTGGGCTGAGTACAAAAAATATATCGAAAAGGACCCCGCCCTGACCCGCCGTTTCCAGGTGATTCAGGTCGACGAACCAGATGAGAGGCGGGCATTGCAGATGATGCGCGGCATGTCGTCCACGCTGGAGGCGCACCACAAGGTGCAGATTCTGGACGAGGCTTTGGAGGCTTCTGTCAGGCTCTCCCACCGCTACATTCCCGCGCGCCAGCTGCCTGACAAATCGGTCAGTCTGCTCGATACCGCGTGCGCCCGGGTTGCCATCAGCCAGTTTGCGGTTCCGGCAGCTGTGGAGGACAGCCAGCGCCGGATGGAGGCGCTTGAGACTGAACTGAAGATCATTGAAAAAGAGAAGGCGATCGGGGTCGAAATCCGCGACCGGGAGACCGCGGGGCGTGAGAACCTGGAGCAGGAGCGCATCCGCCTGGAGAGCCTGCAGACGCGCTGGGAGGCGGAGAAAGCGCTGGTTGCCGATATCCTGGATATTCAAAGCCAGCTCAGGGGTGACAAGGCAATGGCAGACGGCGAAACGGTGGAAGCGCCACCGGAAGAGGCCGCTGAGGTTGACGCAAATAAAGCAGCTGCGCCCGCTGATGCAGGCGAAAGCAAAGCGCAAGCAGAGCCGTTGCTGCAACGGCTGACCCAACTGCAGGGAGACCTGGCCAAACTGCAACAGGAGGAGCCTCTGATTCTTGCCAGTGTTGACGGGCAGGCAGTTGCATCCGTGGTTGGCGACTGGACCGGTATACCTGTGGGGCGCATGGTCAGGGACGAGATCGAAACCCTGCTCAATCTTTCCGCGACACTTGGCAAACGGGTTATAGGTCAGGATCACGCCCTGACGATGATCGCTAAACGGGTGCAGACCTCCCGCGCCAGCCTGGACAATCCCAATAAACCGATCGGCGTGTTTATGCTCTGCGGTCCCTCCGGCGTTGGCAAAACCGAAACCGGCCTGGCACTTGCCGAGGCGCTTTACGGTGGCGAGCAGAACGTCATCACCATCAATATGAGCGAATTTCAGGAGGCTCACACGGTCTCCACACTTAAGGGCGCCCCGCCCGGATACGTCGGCTACGGGGAGGGCGGCGTATTGACCGAAGCGGTGCGGCGCAAGCCTTACAGCGTGATCCTGCTGGACGAAGTGGAGAAAGCCCATCCCGATGTTCACGAGATCTTCTTCCAGGTATTCGACAAGGGCTGGATGGAGGATGGAGAGGGTCGCCACATTGACTTCAAGAACACTCTGATTCTCCTGACATCCAATACCGGCACTGAGCTGATCGACAGTCTCTGCAAGGATCCGGAACTGATGCCGCAGCCCGATGCAATCGCCCGTTCGCTGCGCGATCCACTGCTGAAAGTGTTCCCGGCGGCGCTGCTGGGACGGCTGGTGGTAATCCCGTATTACCCGTTGAGCGACCAGATGCTGGCACTCATCATCAGGCTGCAGCTTGGGCGCATTCAGGCGCGGATAAAGGAGAACCATGCAATTCCCTTCAGTTATGAGGAGGCAGTGGTCGACCTTATCAGCAGTCGCTGTACTGAGGTGGAAAGTGGTGCCAGAATGGTGGACGCCATTTTGACCAACACACTGCTGCCCGAGATCAGCCGCCACGTCCTGATGGAGAAAATGGAGGGGCGGGAGACAATGAAGATCCATATCGGTGTGGAGAACGATGAATTCAAATATCTGTTCGACTGATAGATAAATGTCTGCCGCAACCGACAAAGAACTTGAGTTGAAAGTGGTGCGCTTCGCAGGGAAGGCGCCCTCGCACACCATATCGGCAAGCTTCGGGCCTGACGGAGGAAGTATCGGCCGCCGCGATAACAGTGACTGGGTGCTGTCCGATCCGGAGCGGTTCATTTCGGGTCAGCATGCACTGATCAGTTTCAGCGATAACCGGTTTTATATTACCGATACCAGCGTCAACGGCGTTTTCCTTAACGATTCGGCAACGCCAATCGGCAATGGAAACCTCGCACCACTGCAGCATGGGGATAGTCTGCTTATCGGGGATTACCAAATTGACGTCTGCATTCGGCAACAAGCGTCCGATGCAATTATGCGGCCGGACGAATTCAGCGATCCTTTTGCCGGAATCTCCCGGGAGATTGAAGGGAGCGACCTTGGCAGCACCTTCCCGAATGCCGGTCTGGCGGGCGCCCGGACCGAACCGCCGCAGGAGTTCGGCCTGGAATCTGTCGAGCCTGAACCGCCGATGCCCGGAGATCATGAACCATCCCGTCAAGCGAACGGGAACAGCCCTCCATCCGAAGCCGATAATGTGTCCGATCTGGAAGGAGTATTCCAACAGGCGGCGCCCATTCCTGAGGACTGGGATCAGATTACCGATATCGGTGCCAATGATGAGAAGCAGTCGGCGGTCTCTGAGCCGGAGATTTTTCCGCAGATTGAACCTGAACCGCCGCAACCTCCCAAGCCGCGTCAATCAGCACCAATCGCCGCTGAACCGCCTCCCCCCGTTACGCCTGCAGCCGGGTCCGAAATCCGGCAGGAGAGTACACCGTCTGGATTGTCGGGCCCGCCGGAACCAGACCAGCAGTCATTGCGCGCTGCGCTGGCACGGGGACTTGGCATACCGGAGAGTCGCCTGGGCAATGCATCCTTGCCGGATCTGCTGGAGAATCTTGGCCGGGTAACCCGAAGCAGCCTGGAAGGAACCATGGCCATTCTGCGGGCACGAGCGGAGATGAAGAGCGAATTCCGTATGTCCCAGACCATGATCAAACCGGTGGAGAACAATCCACTGAAATTCTCGATCAGCATCGATGAGGCGCTGCCACACATTATCAATCCGGTAGCGGTTGGAGGCTACCTGGCGCCGCTGCGTGCAGTGTTCGAGGCCAACGAGGACATCGAGGCGCACATGCTGGCGGTGATGGCAGGCATGCAGGCTGCCCTTAAGGTGGTTTTGAAAAGATTCAAACCCGAGATACTTGAGAAGCGCCTTGGAAAATCGGCCATTCTACGTAATCTTCCGCTGTACAAGCACGCCAAGACATGGGATCTCTTCACAGAACTCTACTCCGAGATAGCGCGTGAGGCGGAGGACGATTTCCATCAGCTCTTCGGTGAAACCTTCACCCAGGCTTATGAGGAGCAGATTCGGCGTCTTGATCAGCTCAAGCAGAGCAGCTTTGACAAAGGTTCGTCGACACCAGGCAGGCAGACATGACAGTAACAATAACAGTGAGAAATATTCAGAGATCCATTCTGCTCCCGGCCGCGCTCAGCTGCCAGTTGATTGTGAGTGGATGCGCCTCAACGGCCGCAGGTGTTACCAAGGGTATTCTCGATAAACTGTTTGAGCCAGATCCGAGCACGATTGAGAGTACCCTGCTCGCCGATCTGAAGGTCAATCCCGATATCAACGGCCGAGCCTCTCCACTCGTCACCCGCTTCTACGAACTGAAATCACTCAGCGTATTCAACAGCGCCGATTTTTTCACCCTGTATGAACAGGATGTTGCGGTGCTGGGGGACGAGCTGCTGGCCAGGGACGAGCTGCGATTTCAACCGGGTGAAGAGAAGCAGGTGAGCCGGGAACTGCAACCGGATACCCGCTTCATTGGTGTTATTGGGGCCTACCGGGACATTGAAAACGCAACCTGGCGCAAGTCTCTGGAGGTCGAGCTGAACGCCAAAACGGCCTTTGTGGTAGAGTTCGGCGAGAGTGCCATTGAGATCCGTAAAACGAATAAATAGCAAACCAAGGAGCGGAAGGCATGAGATTTTCACGCATTGTTGACCCAGAGCCGGGCAGCGCCTGGTCTACACCCTTTCAGCAACCGATGGATGCAAAATAATGTCTTGGAACTCCAGGGTCGTCTGGTCAGAGGGCATGTTCCTGAGACCACAGCATTTCCAGCAACAGGAACGTTTTCTGGAACACCTGGTTCAGACTCGCGCCGCCAATCTGGCCTCCGGCAGCTGGGGCTTCACCGAACTCAAGATCGACCGCCAGGCGCTTTCACTGGGTAAACTGTCATTGGCATCCTGCCGCGGCATACTCCCTGACGGAACAATCCTTGACATTCCGGGCAGCGACGACCCACCGCCCCCGCTTGAGCTCCCGGTTGATGTCAAGGAGACTGTCGTCTCCATCGGCCTGCCCCTGTTTCGCCCGGGCACCTCCCAGGTCCGCTATCCGGAGCAGGAAGAGGGGCTGGAACGCTATCTGGTTGCGGAGATTGAGGTGAAGGATGAGATCTCCGGCGCAACCAACTCCTCGGCCATGCAGATCGCCAAACCAACCGTGCGGCTGCTTACCGACCGCACCGAGCTGGACGAGTTTTCCCACCTGGGGATTGCACGGGTTGTGGAGCGCCGCCCTGACGACACGCTGGTGCTGGACGAAAACTATATACCGCCCTGCCTGGACTGCCGGGTCTGCCCCCGTCTGAGCGGCTTCATCAAGGAGATCGAAGGGCTGTTGCATCATCGTGGTGAGGCGCTGGCCGCCCGCCTCTCAGGCACCGGAAAAGGGGTCGCGGAGGTCGCCGACTTTCTGCTGCTGCAGCTGGTAAACCGTTTCGAGCCCCTGTTTGCTCATCTGGGCAGCGTCGGGACGCTTCACCCGGAGCGATTCTACACGGCGGCGCTGCAGCTGGCGGGGGAGCTGGCCACTTTCACCAGCATTGGCAAACGGCCACCGGCCTTTTCCGTCTATCATCACCAACAGCTGCAGGAGACGTTTGATCCGGTTATCGTTGAGCTGCGCCGCGCACTGAGCATGGTGCTGGAGCAGAAAGCCGTCGCCATTCCTCTGGAGGAGCGCAAGTATGGAATTCGGGTGGCGGTAATCCCGGACCGCTCCCTGTTGACCGACGCCAGCTTCGTACTGGCGGCCAACGCGCAGATGCCCGCAGATCTTCTGCAGCGACGCTTCCCACCTCAGGTCAAGATCGGGCCGGTGGAGAAGATCCGCGACCTGGTCAACCTGCAACTGCCCGGTGTCGGCCTGCGCGTGTTGTCGGTGGCGCCGCGTCAGATACCCTACAACGCCGGCTTCAGTTACTTTGAACTCGACAAGAACAGCGAATACTGGAAGCTGCTTGAAACATCGGGAGGATGTGCCATACATATAGGCGGGGAGTTTCCGGGTATCGAACTCGAGCTGTGGGCAATCAAAAGGTAGTTCAAATTGGATCACGACGACCCTTTCGGCACGACCCCCGATGACGCTGGCGACCGCACCATCATCCGCCCGCGCCCTGGGGGTAAAGGACCGCAACAGCCCCTGAAACAGCCATCCCAGCCGGCAGCGGTTCCACGGATGGACAGCACCATACAGTCTCCGCGGCAAGGCTCGAATCTGCTGGAAAGCGCCGCCTCCTCTCTGCTGAACCTGCTCGGTCGCCTGCACGATACCCCGTCCCACCCCGATCCCGCGGCGCTGAAGTCGAACATCATCGAGGAATTCAAAGCCTTTGAGGCCAGAGCGCAGAACCTCGGCGTTGAACGGGAGAGTATCTTCTGGGGACGCTATGCGCTCTGCACCGCTATAGACGAGGCGGTACTCTCCACCCCCTGGGGCAACAGCAGTATCTGGCGCGACCAGAGTCTGCTGGTAACGCTCCACAATGAAGCTTGGGGAGGCGAGAAATTTTTTCAGCTGCTGCAGAAACTGCTGCAGAATCCTGCCAGAAACCTCGACCTGCTGGAGTTGATGTACATCTGCCTGGCGTTCGGCTTTCAGGGCCGCTACCGGCCGCTGCCGGACGGTCACACCCAGCTGCAGACACTGCGCGACAACCTCTACCGCACGCTACGCAATCAGCGCGGAGAGTACGAACGTGAACTGTCAATCCACTGGCAGGGCGCAGCGCTGAAGCAGAACCCGCTTGTTCAGTATGTTCCCCTCTGGGTGGTACTGGCCGTATCTGGCGTGGTACTGCTGCTGATCTATTTCGGTTTCACGATGAGCCTCAACACCCAATCCGACCCGGTTTATACACAGCTGCACGATATTGCGCGTAATGTGCAGACCGTGGTTGAACGAAAACCCCTGCCGCCGGCACCATCGATTCCGGCTCCGCCTGTAACCGAGCCGCCACCACCGCCAAAGATCACTCTGCTGTCACTGCTGGCGGATGAGGTCGCGCAGAATAAGGTGAGCCTGGACGAAAGCCTTTCGCAGGCGCTGATCCAGGTGGAAGGCGACGGGCTCTTTGCTTCCGGCAGCGTCAAGGTGAAAGAGGAGATCCTGCCTCTGCTGCAGCGCATTGCCGAAGCGTTGAATCAGATCGAGGGGCGCATTGTCGTGGTCGGACACACCGACAGTGTTCCGATACGCAGCCTGCGCTTTCCCTCAAACTGGCACCTTTCCCGGGCCCGTTCCAAGGCTGTTGCCGATATCCTGGAAAAGCAGCTGGCCGACCCAAAGCGCCTGGAGAGTGAGGGGCGCGGATCAGCGGAACCACTGGTCCCCAATGACTCACCCATCAACCGGGCGCGCAATCGCAGAGTGGAGATCACTCTGCTGAAGCAATAATCCGAGTATGAAGTTGAAGCGACGGAAACTATGCAGGCAATTCTGAGAATCGTAAAAAACCGCTGGTTCATCGTTGCATTGGGACTGATCGCTATCGCCATGATCATCTGGCTGGTCGGCCCACTCATCGCCATAGCCGGCCACGAACCTCTGGAGCCTGAAAATAACCGGCTGATCGCAATCGCTGTCGTAGTGCTTCTCTGGGGACTCAACCAGTTGCGGCGTTATCTGGCTGCGAGAAAGAAGAACCGGCAGATGCTCGATAGCGTGGTCGCCCAACCGGAAGGCGATGCTTATGCCAGGCACGAATCGGCCGAAGAGTTGGAGGTTCTGCGGCAGCGGTTAAATGAGGCGATCGGTATACTCAAAGAGTCCAGACTGGGCGGAAAACAGAACCGTCAGTACCTCTACCAGCTCCCCTGGTATATGTTTATCGGCCCTCCCGGCAGCGGCAAAACCACCGCATTGCTCAACTCCGGACTGCACTTCCCCCTCGCAGACAAATTGGGCAAGGATGCGGTGCAGGGCATAGGTGGCACCCGCAACTGCGATTGGTGGTTCACCGACGACGCGGTATTGCTGGATACCGCTGGTCGCTACACCACCCAGGACAGTTACGAAGAGGTGGACCGTGCCGCCTGGACCGGTTTTCTCGATCTGCTGAAGAAGCACCGCCGGCGCAGGCCGATCAACGGTGCACTGGTGGCGATCAGCGTCGAAGACCTGCTCCGGCAGACAGAACTCGAACGGCAGAGTCACGCCAAAGCGATACATAAACGGATACAGGAGCTGCATGACCGCTTCGGCATCCGCTTTCCTGTTTATGTCCTGTTTACCAAAAGCGATCTGTTGGCAGGCTTCAGTGAGTTTTTCGAAAACCTGGGCCGGGAGGAGAGAGGCCAGGTGTGGGGCATGACCTTTCCAGTTACCGCAAAGGACGATCCGGAAGGCGGCATCGCCCGTTTTGCCGAGGAGTTCAAAGCGCTGGAGAAGCGCATCGACGAACTTCTGCTGGAACGGATGGACCAGGAGCGCGATCCGCGCAGGCGTGTACTGCTCTACTCCTTTCCACAGCAGTTCAATTCACTCAGGGATACGGCCGAGCGTTTCCTCAACGAAGCATTTGGCCCCAGTCGATTCGAAGAGCCGCCAATGGTGCGCGGGGTCTACTTTACCAGCGGAACCCAGGAAGGTACTCCCATCGACCGGCTGCTGGGTTCCATGGCCAAAGGGTTCGGCCTCAATCGCCAGATAGCTCCCGCGTTTTCCGGCAGCGGCCGCAGCTTCTTCCTGCAGCGCCTGCTGACAGGAGTGATATTCCGCGAAGCGCATCTGGCTGGCATCAACACCCGTCTGGAGCGGCAACGCGCCTGGCTGCAGAATACCGCGTACATCGCTGCAATCGGACTTGCGGTGGCCGCCGGTGTCGCCTGGTTCACCAGTTACAGCCGCAATCAAAGCTATGTGGAGCTGGTGGCGGAAAAAGCTGCCGCGGCGGAACAGCAGGTGATGGCCGTAGCTCCAGGAGATCTAAGCCTGACCGGCGTCGTCAACGCGCTGGATGCAGTGCAGAAAATCCCGGGTGGATATGCCGATCGGGAAGAGGATATTCCATTGTTGATGGGGCTCGGTCTCTACCAGGGCGATAAACTGGGCGAGGAGGCTGGTGCCGCCTATGCAAACGCACTTAAGAACCTGTTTCTGCCGAGATTGATACTCAGCCTGGAGGAGCAGCTTCGGCAACCCGGCAACAATCCCGATTTCGCCTACGAAGCACTCAAAGTTTATCTGATGCTGGACGACCGCGAACATTTTGACGCGGAGGCGGTAAAAGCCTGGATGGTATTACATTGGCAACTGACTCTGAGCGGCGCATCGAATGCGCAGCTGCGGGAAACACTGACCGGACATCTCGACGCATTGCTGGCACAGATGCCAATGGCGCCCACGCTCTCTCTGGATCAGGGGTTGATTTCCAATGTGCGCGATACTCTGCTGCGGGTTCCGTTGGCAACCCGGGCTTACAACCGCATGAAACGAACCAGCGGTGGAGCATCCGTGCCTCCCTTCCGCCTGAGCAGCGCCCTGGGCTCCGATGCTGCGCGTGTATTCGACCGTCGTTCCGGACAGCCGTTGGACAACGAGATTCCCGCGCTCTTTACTTATGACGGATATCACAAGTTGTTTCAGAAAGCGCACCTCGAGATTGGCAGGGCGCTGCTGGAGGAGAAGTGGGTGTTGGGACCGGGATTCGAACAACGCAACGATGAAATCGACCTGGCTGCTCTCAGCGCTCAGGTGAAAAGACTCTATTACGACGAGTATATCTCTGTTTGGGATGGGCTGTTATCCGATCTGCGGATCATTCCATTCAGTAACCTCAACCAGGCTGTGGAGGCGCTCAACATCCTCTCCGGTCCCAACTCGATGTTGCGCAGGCTGCTGCGCGCGATAGAGCAGGAGACCGCCCTGATGCGTCTGCCGGAGGGGGCCGCCAAAGCAGCCGAGGCTGCGGAGAAGCGCTTCTCCGGCATTACCGGAAAGTTGGCCAGCATCCTTCAGGTATCGCCCGGCGCCGGGAACTCCGCCGGCAACGAGCCGCTGCTGACAACCCCGGTCGACCAGCATTTTGCGGAGCTGCATAAAATGATCCGTGCGGAAGAGAGTGAACCTCCGCCGATCGAACGGACACTCGCCATGCTGGAGGAGCTTTACGTGCACATGAGCGCCATATCCTCCGCCGCCAACCAGTCCACGCAGGCTTACAACGCTGCGAAGATCCAGACAACCGGCGGTGAGAATGTTGTCGATCGCATAAAATTGGAAGCAAAGCGGCAACCGGGAGCAGTGGCGGAGTTGCTCACCTCGGTAGCCGAGGGCAGCTCCAATCTGACCGCATCCGGCGTAAGAGCCCATTTGAACGCCATCTGGCGCACTCAGGTGCTGCCTTTCTATCAGCGAAGTCTGGCTGGCCGGTACCCACTGAGACCCAACGGCACAAAGGAGGCGACTGTCAGCGACTTCGGCAGGTTTTTCGGTGTCGGCGGCATCATGGACGAGTTTTTCACCAGCTATCTGCGGGACTTCGTCGACACTACCGGCAGGGTATGGCGCTGGACCGCGCCCGGCAGCAGGAAGCTGGGTATTCCCTCAAGCACCCTGCGACTGTTTCAACATGCCGCAACCATACGTGACACCTTTTTCAGCGCCGGAGGACAGCAGCCGAAAATCAATTTCGACATGAAGCCCCTGGGCATGGACACTTCGATCAGTCAGCTGACACTTCTGTTGAACAAGCAGAAGATCAACTACAGCCACGGCCCGACCCGCTGGAGCCGCCTCACATGGCCGGATGACGATGCCGGTGTCAGCGACGCCAAAATACTCTTCTCGCCACCGACCGGGAGCAATCCTTCGGGCATCTCAAGGGACGGTTCATGGGGCTGGTTCCGATTAATCGACCAGGCCAAGCGCTCACAAACAGACGCACCTGAAACCATCAAGGTGGTATTCACTATCGGCGGTCGAAGTGCCCAGTTCCTGATAAGGGCCAGCGGTGCTCTCAACCCATTCCAGCTCAAGGAATTGGAGGGGTTCTGGTGTCCGAACAGCCTGTAAATATGGAAGTCTCTGACGATTTCCCGGGATTTTACGGTAAAATCCCCTCCTTGGGAGATTTCGTTTCCCGGCGTCTGCCGCGCCATTTCGTCACCCCCTGGGAAACCTGGTTGCGCGAGGCTATCGCCAACAGCCGTGAACAGCTCGGCAGCGACTGGCTCGACAACTACCTGACCAGTCCGCTGTGGCGCTTCGCGTTGAGCCCGGGAATCTGCGGCGAAAACGGCTGGGCGGGCATTGTCATGCCGAGTGTGGACCGGGTGGGGCGCTACTATCCTCTAACCCTAGCCGCACGACTGAACCCCTCGCAAAACCTGTTCCGTCTGATGGAGAGATCGGACGGCTGGTTTGCGCAGATGGAGGATCTCGCGCTGGCCTGCCTGGAAGACAATTTCAAGGTTGAGGATCTTGACCAGCAGCTGCGCACTACCGGTAATCCGGCTACCGAATCAACCACTGTTTCCACACCCGGAATCATGCCTGAAAGCAATGCAGCGCATAACGCCTGGCACGCCCACCTGGAGTCGCAGTCGGCCCTGCACTCGATCTATCCAAGATTTATTCCCCAGCTCATGAAGAGACTTCTGTTTGCCTACAGCATATGGTGGACCCATGGGTCCGAGCGTATCTCCCCCTCCCTGTTGATCTGCCAGGGCCTGCCGCACATAAATGGCGCCGGCAGCCTGATCGATGGCGCCTGGGGAGAGCATGGCTGGGAGGAGATAGATAACGGGACATTCACCCAGAACCTGCAGCACGAGCCGTCACCTGTCACATGAGCGACAATTCATTACTTTGGAGGTCAACCCACCGCAGCGACACCGGGCTGGTCAGGCGGATCAATGAAGATGCCTGTCTCGACCTCCCAGAACAGGGGGTCTGGGTGGTCGCGGACGGCATGGGCGGCCATGCCGCCGGAGAGCTCGCCTCGCGTGCAATCGTGGATGCGCTGAGGCGCATGGAGCCCGGAGTTTCCCTCGGACATCTGGCCGATGCGGTAAAGCAGCGGCTGCTAAAGGTCAATCAGGAGCTACAAGCCGAATCCAAAAAAAGAGGAGGCGGGATCATCGGCTCCACCGTCGTTGCCCTGCTGGCGCACCGGAACCGCTGTATCTATTTATGGGCGGGGGACAGCAGAATCTATCTCTATCGACGTGAGCGACTCAAGCAGTTGAGCCGTGATCACAGCCAGATCGAGGAGTTGATCGCTCAGGGAATCATCAACCAGGATGAAGCGGCCAGTTGCCCGGTCTCCAGCTACATCACCAGGGCTGTCGGCGCTGACGTGGAACTGGAGTTGGATGCAGAGATTATTGAGCCCTGTGTGGGCGACCTTTTCCTGCTCTGCAGCGACGGCCTTAACAAGGAGCTGCCGGACGACGAAATTGAGCAGGTGCTGGAGCAGTTTCCTCTGCAGGAGGCAGCCGAACGCCTGATGGCATTGTGCATCGAGCGTGGCGCGAGAGACAATGTCACTTTCATTATCGCTGAGCCGATGGCAACCTCGGTTGCCTCCCCCACGGAATAATGATCTGCTATGTGTGTGCTGCCTGGTCGACGCAGAGTGCCATCCACCACGGCCACCAGTACTTGGCTTCCAGGGCAGGGGAAACCACCCGGTACCGGATCAGCTCTCAAAGAAACAGCTGTTCAGCTCCGGTAAAATCGAGCTCAGACAACGTGAATTACACCGTTATCCGGATATCCGATATGTTAATCAGAACAATAAACCGTCAGACCACCCGCCCAACCAGATTTCTGGTCCCTAGCCTGATTGCGCTTGTTTTCGTTTTGCTCACTGCCTGCCAGGGTACGATGCCGCCGGAAGAAGAGCCCTCCCCCGAACCGGAGGCAGCATCGCTGCCCGTACCCGACGAGATACTGCCTCCCTCCAAACGTGTCCAGAAAGCCATCCGGGCACTGCAGTCCGGCGATTGGGAGTCCGCCCGAAATCAGTTGAACTGGGCGCTGCAGGAGAAGCCCACTCTGAATGTGGCCAGAAAACTGCTGGATCAGCTGGACGCCGACCCGGTCGAGTATCTTGGAGAGAGTCATTTCACTCACCTCGTTCAGGCTGGCGAATCTCTCTCTATCATTGCCCGGGATTATCTCGACGATCCGCTCAAGTTCGTGATACTGGCGCGCTACAATGGCATTGAAAAGCCAAGTGATGTAAAAGCAGGGCAACAGATCAGGGTTCCCGGCAGCAAACGGATGACCACACAAACAGTGAAGCAGCAGCTCCCTGAGCGCTCATCCAAAGCATCTGCCGATACAACCGGATCTTCATCCTCTGCTGTAATGCCAGCAGAAACCGACCGGTCACCGGAAGCGGCTCCAAGTAAGGCAGCGAAACAGACTGTGAGTCCTGCGGTAGACAAAGCAAAAGAGTCAGCATCCATCACCCAGCCGGAACCCGCCGTCAGAGCGGAAGCGGGGGAGGCTGCAAAGTCACAAGGTCCGGAAGAGGTGATGCAGTTGGCACGTCAGATCCATGCATCCGGCAACCTGCCAGGCGCAATCGATCTGCTGGAAAAGACGGGGAATCTTTCCGACCAACCGAAAGCGCTGCGCAATCAGTTGATCGGTTATTACAGTGAGCATGCTGACCGTCAGGCCACAAAGGGCAATTTGAATGATGCAAGGACGACCTTGGAGAAGGCGGTAATTCTCGATTCTTCCAATGAATCGGTGATAAATCAACTTATCGCGGTGGAAGACAAAATCGAATCCCGACGGCTCTACCGGCAGGGGGTGGAGATGCTGAAGGCACGAAAACTCCCTCAGGCGTACGAACTCCTCTCCCAGGCTCTCACGTACGAACCCGAAAACAGCGCCATTGCCTCGGCACGCAATCAGGCGCGGGATGAATTAACCGACAATTTCCACCGGCAGGCGATGCAGCTGTTCAGAAAACATGAACTGGACAGCGCCATCGAGTATTGGGACAGGATACTGGCGATTGATCCACAACATAGTCTGGCACCCGGTTACAGAGCCCGGGCGGTGGAGCTTAAAGAGAAACTGCAGAAGATAAACCAGTGAATCGATGTTGAGCCCGCCTCCTGATCCGAATTGAAGAATGGGGACGGACTACACCAATGCCTGGCGGTGCGACCTCATCTGCTGCGGGCGCTTTTGAGTCGAAGTCTGGACTTTTCATTTTCCGGATCGAACTTCAACGCGTATTCCCAGTAGCCAATTGCGCGGTTTATATCATCCCGGTAAACCCGCAGACCCATGCTGTAAAGCGTTCTGCCATACTCTTCCCTCGAATTCCCAATAGGTTGCTGCAGGGAGGTCTCTCCGGATGCGATGGACTCTCCCTCAACCAGAAACTTTAGCGCCTGATCGAAGCGCTCCTGTGTAAAAGCTTTTCCGGCCCGCTCCAGCAGCATGTGTACCAGAAGCTGACGCGCCCCCCTGTCCCCGGGATCGTTTTCGATCCTTCTCTCCAAACGCTGCCGGTAATCCAACAGGCCACCGGTCCCCGTTTTCTCAGGTTGAGGCGCAGACTGCCCGACATAAACAGCGGCCTCCCTGCCCTCCTCTGATTCAATCTTCGATTGATCGTACTCGAGCGCCAATTGCCGGGAACGGCTGGTGGTTGCAGCCATCCAACGCTCGTCACTGAACTGCTCAAAGCGGCGCAATTCTGACAATGCATCAGGCTGTCCGGGCTGAAGGCTCAACACCCGCAGATACGCCTTCCTCGCGTGCTCCACCCGGCCCAACTTGCGGGCCTCTCCACCCTCGCTGAGATAACGGCTGACCAGCAGCCGGATCCTGGACTCGGTTTGCTCGATTTCGACAGCAATGCGTTTGTCGCCAGGATCAAGTGTCTGTGCAATCCGTAAATGCCTCAACGCAGCTGCCAGGTCACCTTCGTCAACATACTGCCGGGCCCTGTTCAGCCAACTGCCCGCATCCTGAAAAATGGCTGAATCCTGAGTCCCGAAATCAGCAATATCCACCACACCGGCACAGCCCGTTAAAGCCAGCAACGCGGTCAAAGGAAGATAGCGCCTATGCGGCGTACGATCCGTCATCTGCTGCTGATGGACTTGTAAGTGACCAACAGGGATTTGAATGCCTCCATATCCCTGTCACCGAATACTATGGAGCGTCGCAAAAGATACGGATAGGCGAAAGCCGCGTTTCCTCCGGAGTGGACGGTCAGTCCCACAGAGAGACCCTCTCGCTTCAATGCGGCAACTACCTCGTCGTTGGCATCGCCAAAAGGATATGCATAAGCGACAGGAACGCCGGGCAGCTGTTCTGCCAATCGCTGTTTGGGGAAACGCACCTCCTGTCCAACCCGCCGCAGATACTCCTGCTGCGTCTCTCCATTAACTTTCAGCGTCAGGTTATCGTGGGTTTTGGAGTGAGGCTGAACTGTGATCAGGCCGCTGCCGATCATCTCAATCAGCTGGTCCCAGTTGAGTCCACCATTGTTGATGTAATCGGTATACAGGAACAGAGTGGCCGGAAATCCGAACTCCTTTAATACAGGAAAGGCAGATTCATAGATGGAGCGGTGCCCGTCATCCACCGTCAGTACCACGGCCCTTTGCGGAATCTGCCGTTCCCCCTTCAGGAAAGCGATCAGATCCTGCAATGGGATGACCCGGTACCCTTTATCCTTCAGATACTGCATCTGCTCCCTGAACCGGGATACGGATATGGTCATCTTGGTGCCCCGGTCGCCAAAGCGATGGTAGCAGAGCACGGGAACGGTCTGATATCCCTGCATGTCGACTGCTGTAGTATTCCCCTGTTGCAGCGGGATGATTATTTCGGCACCCGGTCCTATCGCTCCGGGAGGATTTGCATCCTCTATCTGCCAATAGCGATCTTCATCCCCCAGGTATCGTGCAGCGAGGGCGTGAGCATCTTCCGTACCCACTCGTAAAACAATATAGTCTCCGCTTCTTGCGATGACGCGGCTGCCACTGTTACCGACAATCCGGGTTTCCATCAACGAACAGCCAGACCCGACTAAAATGGTGGCGATGGCGATTGAATAGAGCGTTGCTTTTAGCATATCGATTCGGATGATCGTTGCAGCCGGGCCTGCAATTGGCTTCAGGTTTGTCAGAGTCCATCGTCTATCCGGCAGCGGTCCGGATGAGAAAAAAATTGTAACTACTCGTCCGGTCCATGGTGAACCCTTTTGGATGGATCGGAAGTTGCAGATGAAGGCCAAGGACCGAGGACAAAGAGGAGCTGCGATCGGTTTTTCCTCGGCCCTCAGCTCTTACAGCCTGTTGTCGCATTGTGCTTTCCCTGATCCGACACATCTCTTCTGATAACCCATAGGGTAGTAGCTACATTGAATGTAAGCTAATCTTCTTTGTTCGGTTTAATGATCATTGTAGGTTCATCTGCAAGCAGGTCAGGTTCAGTATCGACGCTTGTGGGAGACCAGTTGACTTTCTGTCTGGCGACCACCCTCGTTGGGTCATAAGAGTGAGTCCGCGTAACCTCCGCTCCCGGTTCTTCACCGGAATCATCCGACTGTTCGCCGGCATCTGGCCTGAGCGCGGCTGCGGCCCGCTCCTCCTCCAGACTCAGGAGGGCGTTGGCCATCCGGTTATACTCGCTGAACAGCTGACCCAACTCATCGTTGCGCCTCTCTTCTATCCGATAGCTGTAATTTTCATGGATTACATGGGCGATGGCGCGCCTCAGCGACTTGATGGGAAGCGAGATACCGGCAGCCAGTAGGTAAGCGACTACGATTACCGTCAGCACTACAGCCGCCAATAGTCCCAGCATGGTGTAAAGCGTCAGTTTCGCTGCCGCGATCAATGGCGCCTGGGAAAGTCCCAACTGTATGCTGCCTATGGTCTTCTGCTGAAACAGAATCGGGACTTTGAAGTCAAAAACCGCCTCGCCATTGCGGATGCCTTTAGAATATATCACCTCCCCATCCACCTTGATTGGAATCAGTGCGGTCGTATCCTCAGATTCACTGCCACCCTTCTGCACCGATGTACTGCCACGTTGAATACCCTTATGGTCGAGGATCGTAAGATAACTTATCTGTTGACGCTGCTTTACCTCATTTATAAATGCTTCAATAGCTATCCAGTCCTGTATTAAAACCGCCTCTGCGCTCTCGATAGAGATAAATTCCGCAAGTGATCCACCGGAATCAACCGCCAGTTCGGTCATGGCATCAACCTGCTTCTTATAGACAAGGTAAGAACCCAGAAGCATTGCAATGGTCACCACCACCGCCATCACTGCCGTCCATTTCACCCGCAAAGGCAGGATTCTGGCTTCGCTCTTGTGCGCCTCCTTTTCGTCCATCTCGAGGACCACATTGCGTAGCGCATCAGCAACCTCCTTTCCGTTGTTAAAGCGCTGTGCCGGCCGCTTGCGCATCAGCTTTTCAACCGCTCTCTGCAGGCTCTCGGGGACATTGGATACTTTGCGATTTATTGGATCCGGTTCTTTTTGGACTATCTCCATCAGCAGCGTCGTCAGGGTCTGGGCCATAAAAGGCTTTTCGCCTGTAATCAACTGATAGAGGATCACCCCAAGGGAGAAGAGGTCCGACCGTCCATCCAGCGGCTGACCCTCCACCTGCTCCGGTGACATATACTGGGGTGTACCCAGTACCGCGCCCATCTGGGTATGCTGCTCCTTGTTCGGTGTTTCGATGTGAGCTATGCCAAAATCGGTGATGCGGACATTTTGTCCATCTTCCGAAAGCATGATGTTGCCGGGCTTGACATCCCGGTGAACGACACTGCTGGCGTGAGAATAGGCAAGCGCCTCGGCCAACTGGATACCATAAACAACCTTGTCCCTCAGCGTGATCTCCCTCTCCGATGCCATGACCTGCTGCAGTGTCATGCCTTGGAGGTACTCCATCGCTATGTAAGGCCCCTCTGGCGCCTCACCGACATCGAAAATAGTCACGATGTTCGGATGGGTAAGCTTTCCGGCAGCCTTGGCTTCCTGCAGGAAACGGAAACGGTATTCCGGATCCGCAGCGCGTTCGCCACGCAGAAGTTTGATAGCGATGGTACGGTTGATTTCAGGGTCGAAGGCCTTGTACACCACCGACATCGCCCCCGCTCCCAGCTCTTCTATTATCTGAAATCGTCCGATCTGCTCCGGCATCTGAGACTGAAACTCTGTTCCCATTCATACCCCTTAGCTTCATGAAAGCCAAAGCTTACAATATTGGCGGCCTGTCACCTGCTCCCCAAGGTACGCTCTATCTATCTGTATTGACTAAAATCTTTAATCGAAGTGTAGCAGAACAGAGCGCTGCAAAATAATCGTTGACGGCTATCATCAGTTCTAATAGTTTCAGGACAAGCATCCGATGACAACCCTCAGGTCGTGACTCTGGAGTGAACAAACGATATGAATGATACATTTGATATTCCAAGACTTCTGGAGCTCCGAAAACTCACACGCTCACTGTCCGAACAGCTGGAGTCGGAATTGAAGCGCCACCTGGCCACACTTGCACCGCTATTCTCACCCCTGCCCATATTCGGCGACCATGTCCGGGGCGGATCAAAGGTTCCCATCAGAGGCGCTGAAAAAAATTTCGAAGAGCTGCGCAATCGCTTCAGGAAGATTTCCACTGCCAAGCCGTTCGTGCTCTCCGGGGATATCGAGGCACCTGTCGACCTGTTCTCCGCGACACCTCTGTTAACACCAGTGAAGTATCCCTACCAGGCTAAAGATGACGGTAAAATCACTGAAGTAACGGTTACCTCTCCATTGAAATGGGTCCTCTCTTACCCGGATGCAGGTCCCAGCGCAGTGCGTGCGCTGTTGGAAGGGAACAGGAATCAGGTAAAAGAAGAGTTACGTCACTGCCTGCTGCAGAATCTCGCTTTGGAACTCATCCTGGAGAAACAGACGGGCCTCCTGGAAATCCTCAAAGGTCTGCGCTTCGCTGTCGACTCCACCCGTATCGGTGCGTTGGGGGACCTGCCTGTCATCCAGGTCTCCTGCCCCATTTCAACACTGCTGCCACCGGATGCGATCATAATCCAGAATACGGAGATATCCGGCGTTCCTTCGTTTGAGGAGGTTATCGATGTCGAAGACATCCGCAGTATGCAGGATCCGTTCAGGCAGGCGATTCTGGTTATAACCGAACGGGAGAGTCCGGGGATCTTCCGGGAGGTCACCCAATAATAAGCACCTCTGAGCGGTCTTTCGACTACGCACTTGCCGATCCGTCGGCTACCTTGGACAGAAACAAAAAATAGCTAAAGGAATGTCACGATTTGGCGACAAACAGTTTTAGGGCGCAACCACACAAGCCCTGAACCCAAGAACAGAGCAATCGTGCGCAGCACAGGTGGTCAGATGGAAAATATACTGCAGCAAAGAAGAGAATTGACCAACAACCTGCTCAACAGGGCGAGATCGATCAGCTGGGAAGAGTACTATGCAACCAAAGCTGCAATCGAAAATATTCAACACTCATACAAAGACCCCAAATTGCAGCTCTTGATACTCAAACAGCTGCAGTGAAAAAAAGCGGCTGTCTGGGTCAATCGGCCCAAGGATTGTCGTTTTCCACGTCCCGACCCAACAATCGAAAACGATTGTAAAAAACAGCGAAGGGTTCACTGTGGGGTATCTATTCCTGTGGTAGATTTCAAGTCTGAATCTGTTGAATATTGATCAAGGAGCAATCAGATGAGAATCATCCCATTGGTTATCCTGCCGTTGTCGATGGTACTGGCAGGATGCAGCCAGGAATCCGAGGTCAGCAAGCAGGCAGCTCCCAAGCCTGTACAGCAGAGCGTTGTCCCGGCTCCGGTACAGCAGATCAACGCTCCGGCACCTGTGGCTGAACCGACCACAACGGAAAACAAGGAGATTGCGGACAAAGCGAAAGAGTTGTACCAGTCAACCAAGGAGAGAGCCGGCGATCTAACCGAAACGGTTGTTGACAAGTCCAAGGCGTTGTATCGGTCAGCCAAAAATACGACCGGTGACATGACCGAAACCGTGGTCGACAAATCCAAAGCCGCTTGGGACAAAACCAGGGAGACCGCGAGTAGCATTGTCGATCAAGGCAAGGAGTACAGCGCCGAAGCTATGGATAAATCGAAGGAGGCCTATGAGTCAGCCAAGGAAAAAGCGGGGCATATGATCGATGAAGTGACCAAAACGGAGGCTCAGCCACCGGCGCCTGTAGAGAGCAAGTAAAGCCCTCACCAGCATCCCGCAAATGCAGGGGACTCCCAATCCCTTGCGTTTGCCAGCCTGATCATTCCTCCTGTGTATCGTTCTGGGTATCTTTTTCCAAAATCCAAGACCTGGCCTGCTCCAACTCTTCGTACCCAAAATCTCTCACCTCCGCATTGACGAAGTGCCCGGTGACCACTTCTGCCAATTTACCGACCGGCGAGTCCGTCACCAATGCAACGCGTGCGATTTTTTGATGGTGTTTTCTAACAAAACGCAGATGAGTTGTGAGTGCCGCAAAGGAATCCCAGCCCACAAACGACTCCGATCTGATTATCAGGCCATTAAGCTTACCCCGCTCCTCGATATACGGGTCAATTTTTTCAGCCACGGCTTCAAAGTCGTCAACGGTCAGAGCACCGTCGGACTCCAAAATCGCTATACCTACTTTGGTAATAAGCTGGACATTTAACATAAGCTCTCTCCCGGAGAAGAACGACAGACTCAATAAAAACTATTGGCAGGCTTCCAGCTTACCAAAAGTCGTACAAAACAGGATAGATCCGGCTCCGTTTTCTGCTTCCTGACCCATTTATCGGGACAATACACAATATGACAAGAGGCACAGACTACCGCACGGAAGAAATTGCACTCTGGTGAGTGTGCAGAATCGGAGTTTCCCTGCCACATTATTTCCACCAGGATTTATTCAAAGGTTTTTTTTAGATATATTTCAAGTCGGAAAAGATGATGCCGGAATCCATTTTTACCAGAATATGCGCAATCAACAGACTCATCTACCTCAGATCAGGCAATCGGATTATCATGGCTGCCCCTATCAGTAAAAAGAAAATAGAACAACTTCCGTTGGAGCCCTACGATTCCATGCGAGAAGATTTACAGACTGGAGACTTGGTGTTCTGTTCCGGCTCCTATTTTTTTTCCAAGGCAATACAGAAATTCACCCGTTCGGTCTGGAGCCATGTCGGAATGATCTACCGGGATCCGACACTGAAGCGGGTATTCATTCTTGAGAGCGAGACCCTGATCGGAGTACGCCTGGCTCCATTGTCCAAATATTTACGCGATTACCACGGTAAAAACAGGCCATATAAGGGCAACATGGTGATTGCCCGTGTGCACCCGGCGGTGGACGAGAAAAAACTCAACCAGGCGATCAGCTATGGCATGGATGAACTCACCAAGCCTTATGATAACTTCGAAATTCTGCGCATTGGCTTTCGCATTCTATTCAATGTCAGCCGGCGTTCACGCGATCGAAAATATATCTGCTCAGAACTGGTATATGAGTGCTTCGATCGTATCGGCGTGCCCTTCCATCTGCGCGACGAATATGTCGGTCCGGACGATATCTGGCAAGACGAGCAGGTGCGGCAAAGATACCGAATTTTATAGTCTTACCTATCAGAACTTACCAATCTCCCACGAACCACGTAGTTATCCTGAGTACGCGCCTGCAAGACGCACAGCACACAAATAAATGAACGCGCAAGCAGCGTAAACAGCGGGAGTTTAAATTGGAATCAACCCCTTGGGGGGCCACACGTAATGGCCCGCAGGCGCCATAAATAAGCGCTTCTCAGGCAGGTTTCGAATCTTCCGAAAAAATGCAGGTGCGCAGCTGGTTGATCTTTTGACGACCCTCCCGGCTTGTGAGCCGGGAGGGCATTTTGGCACTGCTGGACTCAACCCTGGTTGGAGGAAAAACGCTGAACATGATCATTTGGAGTTCTCGGATCTGCTTACCTGATTGATTTGCTACCTCAATCAGGCACTGGATTCACTCCGCTGTTTTACCTCAAGCCACTGAGTCCGTAAGAGTGTTTACTGTTTATCTGCCACGGCCAGCGGGCTTTTTGGCGGCGGGTTTAGCGGCTGCCGGCTTGGCGGCTGCTGGCTTGGCCGCTGCAGGCTTGGCGGCTGCAGGCTTGGCTGGGGCGGCGGGTTTGCTCGCAGCTGGCTTTCTGGTGTTTGTGGTTGCCATTGAAATCTACCTCATGATTAATAGAACCTTACGCAGGTAAGGAGACCGTTAAGAAGATACTACCTAAAGTAGAAACGAGCAGGGAATGGCGCTGGGGCTCAGGTGGTCGCTGTTGGACCAAACAATTGCAGGAACACATCCAGTGTCCATGCGCTTGCCAAGCAGGCTACTTTGGGCCATTTAATACGACTAACCTCATAGCAAGTCAATAGCTTTTTATACCGCTCCGTACCTTAACGATTCCTGTATCATAAACGACGATGGTCGATGGGATATTTTCACAAACGGTCAGTCTGATTTTCTGTTCGGAACTATTTGGTCTATCCGCTGCCGGGCTTAGCGGCGACACTTAAGCTAACACTCGATAATGTTCACCGGTACCTCGATAACATTAACCGCAAGTCCTCCGCGGGCGGTCTCCTTGTACTTGGTCTTCATATCTCTGCCAGTATCACGCATGGTCTTGATCACTCTGTCCAGGGACACAAAGTGTTTACCATCTCCGCGCAGCGCCATACGCGCCGCGTTTATAGCCTTGACCGCAGCCATGGCATTTCGCTCAATACAAGGCACCTGAACCAGCCCGCCAACAGGGTCACAGGTAAGCCCCAGATTGTGCTCCATGCCGATTTCCGCGGCATTCTCGACCTGCTCCGGCGTACCGCCCAGAACAGCAGCCAGTGCACCCGAGGCCATGGAACAGGCCGAACCCACCTCGCCCTGGCAACCCACTTCGGCTCCGGAAATGGAAGCGTTTTTCTTGTACAGAATTCCGATAGCACCTGCTGTCAGCAGAAATTCGATGATGCCGTCATCGCTGTAGTTGGGAATGAACCGTGCATAGTAATGCAGCACCGCGGGAATAATACCTGCCGCGCCATTGGTGGGAGCGGTTACCACCCGCCCACCTGCCGCGTTCTCCTCGTTGACGGCCAGCGCGTATAGATCGACCCAGTCCAGCACCGTCAACGGATCGCGCAAACCCCGTTCCGGCTTGTTGCTCAACTCCCGAAACAGCGAAGCGGCGCGGCGTTTTACCCGCAAGCCGCCCGGCAACGCGCCTTCCCTTTCACAGCCACGTCTGACACAGCTCTGCATCACCTCCCAGAGAGACCACAATCGATCGCGAATCTCCTTTTCCGTGCGCCAGGCTTTTTCGTTCTCCAGCATGAGCTGACCAATGGAGCAATTGTATAGTGCACAAAGTCCCAGCAGTTCCACCGCGGAATCGAATGGTCTGGGCAACTGAGTTTCATCTTCGCGAATACGGTCCTCACCGGCTGCACTTTCGTCGACAACAAAGCCTCCGCCAACCGAATAATAACCCTTTGCGAGTAGCTCGTTTCCATCTCGATCCAATGCCTGAAAACGCATTCCGTTAGGATGGTAGGGCAACGTCCTGTGATGGTGGAATATCAGGTGCTGTTTTTCTACAAAAGTGATCCAATGCGAACCGAGCAGCGCCAATCGACCTTCAGTCCGTACCGCACCAGTCATGGAATCAACGGTATCGGAATTCACCCGCTCCGGCTCTTCTCCGGAAAGTCCCAGCAGTATCGCTTTGTCGCTGCCGTGGCCTTTTCCAGTGGCCCCAAGGGATCCAAAGAGCTCGGCCCTGACGCTGGCAACGCTCTGCAGCAGACCCGAATCGCGCAGCCCTGAGGCAAACTCGAACGCCGCACGCATGGGTCCCACCGTATGTGAACTCGACGGTCCGATCCCGACTTTGAACAGGTCGAAGATACTGATAGGCATGGCAACAAATCCCGATCTACTGGTATTCGGATACAACGCCTGCTGACGTTTAAAGCCGGAAGTCACCTTCAATCATTCGCGGTCAACCGATAAATGGTTTTTCCGGAACGTCTCAGTCGAGCGGCTGTTTTTCAAGATGGATATCCACCATGAGCTCGTCTGCCAGTACCTCCAGGCCCTGCTGCAACTTCTCTATATCCAGATCTTTCGGCACACGCAGATCTGCTGTCGCTCGAAACAGGATCTCGCCAGACATGGATGCGCTCTCGGACTCTGTATGCAGTTTATCGATGCTGACGCCATGCTGTGCCAGCGCAGCCGAGATCTCCTGCACTATACCAACACGGTCCTGACCGATCAGTTCGAGCTGTATTTCACGGAAACTACTGGCATCCGGCTCGGACAGGCCGCTGTCCACCATCACCTTCAAACCTTCAGACTGAAGTTTTTCCAGCGCCTCGATCAGCCGCTCGAAATTCTCTTCCGGAACATCCGCTTCGACCATTCCTGCAAAGCGCCCGGCCAGGTTTGCCATACGGCTCTCCAGCCAGTTGGCGTTGTGTGCTACCAGGGTTCGCGCCAGCAATTCCACCAACCCGGGTCGATCCGCCCCAATCACTGTGATTACCAGATACTTATTCATTGGGCAGCTCCTCATATTCGGATAGCGCAGGGCAGGAGCAGACCAGATTCCTGTCTCCGTACACATTGTCGATCCGACCTACCGGTGACCAGTATTTACCTGCGCGCAACGAGGAGACCGGATAGACCGCCTGTTCACGGCTGTAGTTGTGCTTCCATAGCTCTTGGGTAAGATCGGAGATAGTGTGCGGCGCATTCCTGAGAGGATTATCTTCGCCATCCAGCGTGCCCAGCTCGACGGCGCGAATCTCTTCGCGAATACAGATCATCGCATCACAAAAACGATCCAGCTCCTCTCTGGATTCACTCTCCGTGGGTTCGATCATCAGTGTACCTGCCACCGGAAACGACATGGTGGGCGAATGGAATCCGAAATCGATCAGCCGTTTGGCAACATCTTCGACGGTTACTCCGGTGGCTTCCTTGATCGGCCGCAGATCGATAATGCACTCATGTGCAACCATGCCATTGGGTCCGGTATACAGAACCGGATAGTGCTCATGCAGTCGGTGAGCTATATAATTGGCATTGAGAATGGCACTGCAGGTGGCTTCCAGCAGACCATCCCTTCCCATCATTTTAATGTAGGCCCAACTGATAGGAAGGATGCCCGCGCTTCCCCAAGGGGATGCAGAGACCGGTCCCACCGCACCCTCCTTCGCGGTTCGCTGCGGATAACCTGGCAAAAATGGCATCAAATGTTCACGTACGCCGATGGGTCCGATGCCGGGTCCGCCACCGCCATGCGGAATACTGAACGTCTTGTGCAGATTGAGGTGCGAAACATCTCCACCAAACCTGCCAGGATAACAGAGCCCGACCATGGCGTTGAGATTGGCCCCGTCTATATATACCTGGCCGCCATATTGGTGCACGACCTGACACACTTCACGCACATTCTCCTCGAACACACCGTGCGTGGATGGATAGGTGATCATGATCGCAGCCAGATCATCGCTGTGCTTCTGCGCTTTCGATTTTAGATCCCCGAGGTCAATATTGCCCTCACCGTCGCAGCTGACAACCACCACTTTCATGCCGGCCATTTGCGCCGACGCCGGATTGGTGCCGTGCGCCGAACTGGGAATCAGGCATATGTTTCTGTGTTCCTCTCCACGGCTCCGATGGTAGCCGCTGATCGCAAGCAGCCCGGCAAACTCACCCTGGGAACCGGCGTTGGGTTGCAGCGAAACCGCTGCGTAGCCGGTGACCGCACACAGCATCTGCTCCAGTTCGCCAATCAGTTTGTTGTAACCTTCGGCCTGCTCAAGCGGTGCATAGGGGTGAATATCGCAAAACTCCGGCCAGGTAACCGGTATCATTTCCGCGGTTGCATTGAGCTTCATGGTACAGGAACCAAGTGGAATCATGGCCCGGTCCAGCGCCAGATCCTTATCCGACAGCATACGCAGATAACGCAGCATGGCCGTTTCCGAGCGATGACGGTGAAACACCTTATGCATCAGAAATGGCGTTGTGCGGATGAATCCTGCGGGAATCCTCACCCCGGCAGCGGCCTCTATAACCTCCGGGTCCAGATTGTCTCCGCCGAACACAGACCAGAGAGCAATAACATCATCACTTGAACTGGTTTCATCCAGTGAGATACCTATACTGTCGCCATCCACCTCGCGCAGATTCATACCGCGCGCGCGCGCAGATTCATGCAGTTGTTCTGTGCGCCCACCGGTGTCGACAAAAATAGTGTCAAAGAACTGTTTGGTCGTGATGGTAAAGCCAAGCTGTTGCAGCCCCTCGGCTAACATGGATGTAAGCCGATGCACCCGCAGCGCGATACTCTTCAGGCCTTCCGGCCCATGGTAGACCGCATACATGCTGGCCATGACGGCCAGCAACACCTGCGCCGTGCAGATGTTGCTGGTCGCTTTCTCCCGGCGGATGTGCTGTTCACGCGTCTGCATGGCCAGGCGGTAGGCCGGATCTCCGCGGCTATCGATCGAGACACCGACGATGCGCCCGGGAAGACTGCGTTTGAAGGAGTCGCGTGTAGCCATATAGGCTGCATGCGGACCTCCATATCCCATAGGAACGCCAAACCGCTGTGTAGTCCCGATGGCAATATCCGCGCCGAATTCAGCAGGTGGCTTTAGCAGGGTCAGGCTGAGGAGGTCGGCAGCAACGGCGACCAGCGCTTTCATGTCGTGTGCCGTGGATACCACTTGCTGATAATCGTGGATTTCTCCATCGGTTCCCGGATACTGCAGCAGCAGGCCGAACAGATCCACACCATCGAGGTCCGTACGATGATCGCCGACCAGGATCCGGTAACCCATAGGCAGCGCCCGGGTGCGGATTACCTCAATGGTCTGTGGGTGGCAGAGCTTGGAAACAAAAAAGGTGTTGCTCTTACTCTTACTCATGCGCCGGCACAAAGCCATCGCCTCTGCCGCTGCCGTACCCTCATCGAGCAGCGACGAGTTTGCGATGTCGAGTCCGGTCAAATCCGAGATCATGGTCTGAAAATTGAGTATCGCCTCTAGTCGACCCTGTGATATCTCAGGCTGATAGGGCGTATAAGCTGTGTACCAGGCGGGATTTTCCAAAACGTTACGCAGAATTACCGGTGGCGTATAGGTACCGTAGTAACCCATCCCAATAAAGGATTTATAAACCTTGTTTTCATCCGCTAATTTGCGCAAATGCTGCAAAACCTGTTGCTCCGTGCAACTTACAGCTATGTCGAGCGGTTCATCTTCCAGGATGGATGCAGGCACGACTTTCGCAATCAGTTCCTTCATCGATGTAAGGCCCAGCGTTCTCAACATCTCCCTCTTGTCGGGTTCCCTTGGACCGATATGGCGACCGATAAATGCGTTATGGTTTTCAAGCTCGCGCAACGAGCTGTTTGATAGGGACATGTGCAACTCCAACCAATGAGATATTTCCATGCTTAACCGCGGTAATAACGTTGCTCTACGAAATTGGTTTTTGCCACGCGCACGGGATGAGACTTTCCGCGTACGACAGCCTGCAGTTCGGTATCGAGTTTGGCGAAGGCGGCATTTACATAACCCATGGCAACAGGCGCACCCACCGTGGGGCCAAAACCGCCACTGGTAACAATACCCACCCTATTACCAAAACTGTCCAACAGTTCACAGCCCTCACGTACCGGAACTTTACCCAGTGGCTGGATACCAACGCGTTTTCTGCTGACACCGTTCGCTATCTGGCCAAGGATGACATCCGCACCTGGGAAACCGGCCGCACGCTCACCGCCGCTACGCCGTACTTTCTGAATTGCCCACAACAGACTGGCTTCGACCGGTGTGGTGGTGATATCGATGTCGTGACCGTAAAGACACAAACCGGCTTCCAGACGCAACGAGTCACGTGCACCCAGACCAGCCGGAGCGACATGTTCGTGCGACAACAGTTCGCGTGTCACAGCTTCTGCCTGACTGGCGGCCACAGATATCTCAAATCCATCTTCTCCGGTGTATCCCGAGCGGGTGACGAAACAATCAGCGCCGGCCAGAGAGAGGCGCGCCCCCGTCATGAATACCAGCTCTCTGCTGGCGGGTACCAGGCTGGCCATGACCTCTCCCGCCACGGGACCTTGCAATGCCAATAGAGCGCGATCCTCAAGTGTTTCTACTTCGCAGTCGTCGGACAGATGTTTGCGCATATGCGCGATGTCCTGTTGCTTGCACGCGGCATTGACAACCACAAACAGATGATCGCCTGCGTTGGTTATCATCAAATCATCGAGAATTCCGCCCGCGTCGTTTGTGAATAATGCATAACGCTGGCGGTTGACCGCCAAATCGACCACATCCACCGGCACAATTCGCTCCATAGCGGCAGCGGCACCATCCCCGGACAGCCTCACCTGTCCCATATGCGACACATCAAACAACCCTGCCTGATTACGCGTATGTTGATGCTCCTTAAGAATACCTTCACGGAAATGAAGCGGCATTTCGTAACCCGCAAAAGGAACCATCTTCGCACCCAGCTCCAGGTGCAGATTGTACAGCGGTGTCCTCAATAGTCGTTCTTCTGCCTGCTCTTCGGTTTCGCTCATTTCCAAATCTCCAAAATATATTCAACCACCTGCTTCCTTCACCCAATTCACAGACTCGATTGCAGTACTTGTTGTTATTAAATTGAACCAGCAGGGATGATGTGGATTTAATCAGACCCATCAAACACCCGGATCTGGATGGCAAACCGAAGGCGAAAACGCCACCTTATCTGCCAGTTAGATCAATTGCCTGTATTCCTGCTGCAGCATTTTTATAAGTCGATAATCTTTTCCATCGAGTCTTAACAATTTCCCGGAAACAGAAAATAAGTTCGAATATTAATTGATAATTGGATCTTAACTATACTTTATATCGGAAATGTTACGTCTACGGTTCATATATTATTTCTTCAGCCGTCAATCGAATGAGGAGAGTTTTCATGCTTTTAGGTGTGCCTAAAGAGATAAAGAACCACGAATACAGGGTCGGGCTCACGCCGGAGAGTGTTGCCGAAGTCGTGCGCAACGGGCATGAAATTATTGTCGAGACCGGTGCAGGGGTTGGCATTGGCGCCAATGATGAAGCCTATCGCGCAGCGGGCGCTGAAATAGTGCAAAGCGCATTTGAAGTTTTTGCACGTGCCAGTATGGTTATCAAGGTTAAAGAGCCTCAGGCCACGGAGCGAAAGATGCTGCGCGAGGGACAGATCCTCTTCACCTACCTTCATCTGGCACCGGATCCCGAGCAGACGCGCGATCTGATCGATTCTGGTGCAGTATGTATTGCCTACGAAACCGTTACAGATGCACAAGGTGGATTGCCATTGCTCAAGCCTATGAGTCAGGTTGCTGGCAGACTTTCGATACAAGCGGGTGCGACAGCACTTGAAAAATCTCATGGGGGGCTGGGTATATTGCTTGGTGGCGTTCCTGGTGTATTGCCTGGGAAGGTTGTCATTATTGGTGGTGGCGTAGTCGGCTACAACGCTGCACAAATGGCTGTAGGTTTACATGCAGATGTAACGATTCTCGATCACAATCCGGCGACGCTGGAACGACTATCCAATCATTTTGAAGCCAGCGCCAAAGTTATATACTCCAACAAGACGGTCCTCGAAAAACTGGTGGCACGCGCCGATCTGGTTATAGGTGCGGTACTCATCCCAGGTGCCGCCACACCCAAACTGGTTTCCAGAGAGATGCTGGGTACCATGAAAAATGGAGCTGTCCTGGTGGATGTCGCAATCGACCAGGGCGGCTGCTTTGAAACCTCTAAGGCCACCACCCATGCATCACCGACCTACGTAGTTGATGGAATCGTGCACTATTGTGTTGCCAACATGCCGGGCGCCGTCGCTAGGACCTCAACCTATGCACTCAACAACGTTACCCTGCAACACGCCGTTTCCATCGCGAATAAGGGTTGGAAAAAGGCTCTTTCAGATGATCCGCATCTAAAGGATGGGCTTAACGTCTGCGCCGGCAAGGTGACCTGCGAACCTGTTGCGCATGATCTCGGCTACAGCTATGTGCCCGCATCTGAACTCCTGTCGAATTGGACCTGAGTTCTGGAATTGAGAGCGCTTATCCGGTGGACAAGCACAACCAAGGCGAACGCGGAGCGGCCTGGCTGCGTAGCCGGACGAGCCCGACAGGGCCTCCGCACAAGAAAAAACCCCGAGCCACTCAGTGACCCGGGGTTTTGGATATTAAGCCTGGCAACCAGGGCTTCGCAGAGCTCAGCCCGTTCGCAAGGGCAAAAGCAAAACTATTTGCTTTTGCTTCTTCCTTGCTCACCCTCCGGTCACTGGCAGACCCCGTAAGTAAAAAGCCCTTGATCCCCAACAGGGGACCAAGGGCTTTTGAATTAAAGCCTGGCAGTGACCTACTTTCACATGGGGAGGCCCCACACTATCATCGGCGATACACCGTTTCACTTCTGAGTTCGAGATGGGATCAGGTGGTACCAGTGCTCTATGGCCGCCAGGCAAACTGGCTTGCTCGCGCAAATTCGGTTAGATCGCAGATAAGTCAATCTATAGTTTGGGTTGTTGCTTTGACCTACGCGCCCAAAGTGTTTGGGTGTTATATGGTCAAGCCTCACGGGCAATTAGTACTGGTTAGCTTCATCCATTACTGAACTTCCACACCCAGCCTATCAACGTTGTAGTCTTCAACGGCCCTTCAGGGACCTTAAAGGTCCAGTGAGATCTTATCTTGGGAGGGGCTTCCCGCTTAGATGCTTTCAGCGGTTATCCTGTCCGAACGTAGCTACCCGGCAGTGCCACTGGCGTGACAACCGGAACACCAGGGGTTCGTCCACTCCGGTCCTCTCGTACTAGGAGCAGCTTCCCTCAAATCTCAAACGCCCACGGCAGATAGGGACCGAACTGTCTCACGACGTTCTAAACCCAGCTCGCGTACCACTTTAAATGGCGAACAGCCATACCCTTGGGACCGACTTCAGCCCCAGGATGTGATGAGCCGACATCGAGGTGCCAAACGGTGCCGTCGATATGAACTCTTGGGCACCATCAGCCTGTTATCCCCGGAGTACCTTTTATCCGTTGAGCGATGGCCCTTCCATACAGAGCCACCGGATCACTAAGACCTACTTTCGTACCTGCTCGATGTGTCTATCTCGCAGTCAAGCACCCTTATGCCTTTGCACTCATTGCGCGATTTCCGACCGCGCTGAGGGTACCTTCGTGCTCCTCCGTTACTCTTTGGGAGGAGACCGCCCCAGTCAAACTACCCACCACACACTGTCCCTGACCCGGATAACGGGCCTAGGTTAGAACTTCAAACATACCAGGGTGGTATTTCAAGGATGGCTCCACCAAGACTGACGTCTCGGCTTCAAAGCCTCCCACCTATCCTACACAAGTAGGTTCAAAGTCCAGTGTGAAGCTGTAGTAAAGGTTCACGGGGTCTTTCCGTCTAGCCGCGGGTATGCGGCATCTTAACCGCAATTTCAATTTCACTGAGTCTCTGGTGGAGACAGCGTGGCCATCATTACGCCATTCGTGCAGGTCGGAACTTACCCGACAAGGAATTTCGCTACCTTAGGACCGTTATAGTTACGGCCGCCGTTTACCGGGGCTTCGATCAAGAGCTTCTCCGAAGATAACCCCATCAATTAACCTTCCGGCACCGGGCAGGCGTCACACCCTATACGTCCACTTTCGTGTTTGCAGAGTGCTATGTTTTTAGTAAACAGTTGCAGCCACCTGGTCACTGCGACCTCCTATAGCTCGACATGTAAATGCTTCACCTAGGAGGCGTACCTTCTCCCGAAGTTACGGTACTATTTTGCCTAGTTCCTTCACCAGAGTTCTCTCAAGCGCCTTGGGATTCTCACCCTGCCCACCTGTGTCGGTTTGGGGTACGGTCTCTTGTTACCTGAAGCTTAGAAGCTTTTCCTGGAAGCATGGCATCAATCACTTCACACCCAAAGGGTGCTTCGTCATCACGTCTCAGAATTGTGTCCCCGGATTTACCTAAGAACACTCCCTACTCGCTTAAACCGGGACAACCAACGCCCGGATGACCTAGCCTTCTCCGTCCCTCCATCGCAGTAACAAGAGGTGCAGGAATATTGACCTGCTTCCCATCGACTACGCATCTCTGCCTCGTCTTAGGGGCCGACTAACCCTGCGCCGATTAGCGTTGCGCAGGAAACCTTGGGCTTTCGGCGAGGGGGCCTCTCACCCCCTTTATCGTTACTCATGTCAGCATTCGCACTTCTGATACCTCCAGCAAACCTTACAGTTCACCTTCAACGGCCTACAGAACGCTCCTCTACCATGCAGAACAAGTCTGCATCCGCAGCTTCGGTACACATCTTAAGCCCCGTTAAATCTTCCGCGCAGGCCGACTCGACTAGTGAGCTATTACGCTTTCTTTAAAGGATGGCTGCTTCTAAGCCAACCTCCTAGCTGTCTATGCCTTCCCACATCGTTTCCCACTGAGATG
>JACKMX010000006.1:52500-306371 GCA_024235175.1 Chromatiaceae bacterium
ACTTTTACTTTATGCAGGGGTATGCCGACACTGGAAGGTTGATTGTTTTCCAGGGGATTGATGCTGATTACCGGACTGGTTTCGGTCAACCCATAACCCTGCAGCAAAGGTATACCGAGACCAATGAATACCTTTGCAATCTCAGGCGAAAGCGGCGCACCGCCACTCACCGCCACCCGCAATCGCCCGCCTAACTTATCAAAAATCTTGGTGGCAACCAGTGGCTGGAGCACCGGCCAAAGCAGAAGAAGAGGCCCCCATCTTCCCCTTCGCTGCCCACATAGAAATCGTTTCCAGCCAACAACGACTGCCAATTCGAACATCTTTCTGGCAAATACCGACTTCCTGGCAATTTGCTCTTTCAACCTGGCATACACTCGTTCGAATATTCTCGGCACGGCGATCATCGCGGTTGGCCTGATAAGCTGCAGATCTTCAGCAAGCTGCCCCACTGATCTGGAATAGGCCACCATGGACCCGGTCATAACCGGAAGATAGTACCCCCCCGTACGCTCCAGTGTATGAGAGAGCGGCAGAAAAGAGAGAAAAACGTCCTCCCTGTAGCAATCGACAACAGCAAGCGCTCCATGTGCCACCGACAGCATATTGTAGTGACTCAACATTACCCCTTTTGGACGACCCGTTGTTCCGGAGGTATATACAATTGAAGCCAGTTCGCCGGCCTCTCCCTTTCGGCAGCACGATTCGCCACCTTTCTCCGGCAACCAATCAGATACAAGACATATCCTTTCGTCAATTTCTGCAAGCTTTTCTACCTCAATTCCTGAATCAAGTACCAGAATCCGCTTTAGAAGCTTGTTGCCTCCAATAACTGAAGCCAACCTTTTCAAGCGACCAGCATCCTGCACCAACAGCAGTTTTGACGCGGAATCGTTCAATATATATGCAATACTTTCTGGACGATCATCGGTGTACAAAGGAACTACAACCAGCCCCAATCCCAAACAGGCCTGATCGAACATCACCCATTGAGGACAATTGCGAAGTAACAGTGCAGCCCGGTCGCCCGGACCAAGGGGTTCGCCCGCCAATGCATCACGCCAACGGGCAATTTGAGCAGCCATCTGGTTCCAGCTGTATTCCTCCCAGGATCCCGACTCTCGCTGGAAACTTTTATACGCGGGTCGATCTCCCGATCGACGCACCCGTTCGGAAAACATGCCGTCGATAGTCCCGACGCTTTCCGGTGCGATAATATCTTCGCTCCAACCTGCCAATTCCTTCTCCCGTCGATTATTGATGATTCCCATGTTTATTCTTGCCGAAAGCAGTTTAGTGTAGAATTTACCGACAATGCCAGATCACGGACACTTTCCAACAGGCGCAGTCAGACAGACGTTTTCAGGAAAACTCATTTGACCGTTATGCCTGATGTCAAGCCACCCCATCGAAGAATCCGCAGCTTCGTAGTGCGGGAAGGCCGTTTAACCCAAGGCCAGGAACGGGCGTTCGAGCAGATATGGCCATACTTTGGTGTTCAGTTTGACGGCACCCGCCTGAATCTTCCTCAACTTTTCGGAAATAATGCCCCGGTCTTTCTGGAGATCGGATTCGGTGACGGCGAATCCCTTGCTCAAATGGCAGCATGTAATCCTGAAACCAACTACCTGGGCGTAGAGATGCATCGCCCGGGTGTAGGACATCTGTTGCTGAAGATGGAACAACAATCATTGACCAATGTACGTGTGATTCGTCATGATGCGGTGGAAGTCGTGCGTCAGGGTCTGGCCAACGCTGCACTCACCGGACTCTTCCTTTTTTTCCCGGACCCATGGCACAAGCGACGCCACAACAAGCGGCGTATCCTGCAGCCGGAATTTGTGAATGAAATTGCCAGAGTTTTACGTCCCGGCGGTATTTTTCATGCTGCGACCGATTGGGATGAGTACGCCAGACATATGCTGCGTGTGATGACTGAGGCCGACGTCTCCTTCGAAAATTGCGCCGGAGAAAACCACTATTCTGTCCGGCCAGACTACCGTCTCTTGACTAAATTCGAGCGGCGTGGCCAACATCTTGGACATGAGGTCCGGGACCTGATATTCAGGCGCCGCTGAAATCCAATATGGCCTACTTTCAGCTCATTCAATTTAAGAGCCGGGGCCTTGAACCCATCGATCTGTCTATAGATGCAGGTCAGTGCGTCACTCTGGCAGGCCCATCAGGTTGCGGAAAATCTCTGTTACTGCGTGCTATAGCCGATCTGGACCCTCACGAAGGGGAAGCGTGTATAGAGCATTGCGTTCAATCACAGACACCCCCCCCTGAATGGCGCCGTCAGGCCGGACTGCTTAGTGCAGAGAGCCACTGGTGGGCAGACAAAATACGGGATCATCTGCCCCATTCGAATTCGGACCTACTGGCCGCATTGGGATTCTCAGAGGAGTCTCTCGCATGGGAGGTATCCCGACTGTCGAGTGGAGAGCGTCAACGGCTGGCGCTATTTCGTATGTTAATTGGTAAGCCAAAGCTGCTGCTACTGGACGAGCCAACCGCCAACCTGGATCAAGTGAGCGCCGGACGGGTCGAGAATCTGATAAAGGAATACCTTAAAACCAGTGATTCGGCCGCACTCTGGGTGAGTCACGACCCCAAGCAAAGGAAAAGAGTTGGAGACCGGGGATTTCAGATCGAGAGCGGCCGGTTGGTGCCTGAGCTATGAATCTGATCCCGCTCACCCCCCTGGACCTCTCAATAGCGGCTCTGCTGGTGTTTGGGCTGGCCGCACTATCCTGGCGAATGCGCCTGGGTGTGGAGCGGCGACTGCTGGTCGCAGCCAGCCGCAGTGTAATTCAACTCACCTTGCTCGGCCTGGTACTCAAGACACTATTTGATCAGTCCAATCCGTTCCTTATCGGCGCCCTCAGTCTGTTCATGCTGGGAATGGCGGGATATGAAGTGATGGCCCGTCAGGAGCGAAGATTCTCCGGCTTTTGGGGCATGGGGATCGGCACACTTTCCATGTTCATCTCATCTTTCAGTATTACACTGCTGGCGCTGAATCTGGTGGTCAGAGTCGAACCCTGGTACACCCCTCAGTACCTGATTCCAATGCTGGGAATGCTATTGGGCAACACCATGTCCGGCATGGCAATCGCTTTGGACAATCTAACCCAAAGCGCCTGGCAGCAGCGGGGGGCAATTGAAGCCAGATTGATGCTGGGACACACCTGGGACCAGGCCATCGGGGATCTGCGCCGGCGCGCCCTGCGCTCCGGCCTGATTCCCATCATCAACTCAATGGCGGCAGCCGGCGTGGTAAGCCTGCCAGGTATGATGACCGGGCAAATACTGGCAGGCAGCCCCCCGCTGGAAGCTGCCAAGTACCAGATTATGATTTTGCTGTTAATAGCGGTCGGAACCGGATTAGGTGCAATTGCCGCCGTCTCTCTGGGCGCATTCCGGCTGTTTGACAAGCGCCAGCGACTGCGGCTGGACCGCCTGAAATAGACCCTCTTCCATTTGGTTTACCAGCCAATACAAGGCCTCAGCTCGCTAACCCACCCGGCGCTTGCGATAAAGCTTTAGGAACAATAACACCCAAGGCGTCCCGTGGAGGAGAAGATCGAAAATATCGATAGGTGCCGACAAACTTCCGCCTGCCAGCATTTTCAGCTTCTGCCACACATGTGGCTCAGGAATTAACGGCGCAAGCCCCAGCAGCAGACAGGCTATTACCAATACACTCAGCGGCAGATTATCCAACCACGCCATCATTTACTCTCCATTTGAAATACATTCGGGACAGATGTCTTGATATAGTGCGGCATCTTCGGCGCTGAAACAGCAGGCGATAATCTCTTGAAAACCCCCTGCCTCACGCATTGCATCGATAGCTATCTGAGCTGCTGCACGTTTCGGGAAACCGTAGGCACCCGTGCTGATTGCCGGAAAAGCAATACTTGCAGCCCCACTCTGCCGAGCCAGTAAAAATGTGCTCCTGTAGCAGCTGCGCAACAGCTCCGGTTCCCCATTGCTGCCACCACTCCATACTGGCCCAACGGTATGCACCACCCATCTGGCGGGAAGATCGAAAGCGTCGGTAATTCTGGCTTCACCGGTAGGACAGCCACCAATTTTTCGACACGCTTCCAGCAGTCCCGGACCGGCCGCCCGGTGGATGGCGCCATCAACACCACCACCGCCAAGTAAGGAGTTATTGGCCGCGTTGACAATCACGTCAACAGACAGCCTGGTTATATCCTGTTGCACTATTCTGATCCTGGCCATACCGCTCCCATGCTGGTCCGCACATCTATCGATCTGCCACAGACTACCCTCTGAAAGCTATTAAAACAGGTTTATTCACGGACCGAAAATTGTAGGATAACACCCATGTCCACAGTTTCAGGCTTTATCTTCATCGTATTCGTTATCTGGTTTTGGCTGGATAGCGCCCGCGCCCGTGAAATAGCAATCGGCATCTGTGAGTTAAGCTGTAAACAGCGTGGGCTTCAGTTTCTCGACCAGACGGTGGCTTTAAGCGGGCTTGGAATTCAGTGGACGGCCAGGGGAATCCGAGTCAAGCGATTGTTCAGATTCGATTTTAGCGAAGAGGGTTTGGAGCGTCGGAGCGGCCATATCACACTCGTCGGAATAGAGTTGGCGGATTTCAGCCTCGGTTTACCGAGCGATACTGAGAATATTCACCTCTTCCCCTTGAAGCCGGAAGAGGAGACCAAACACTAAATATCTCCCTCCGGGAAAACTCGCATCGTTGAATTTAACACCACTCTCCCAAGCGCGCTCTTTCCCAGACTGCCTCTCTCCTTAAACCTCAGTCCTATTCTGACCTATTTGATCAACTTGAGAGTTGGGCGATCACGTGGTGGACTGGGATCAAACCCATCGTCCGGCGGGGGGTCTTTTTCAGAAGGCCCCCCCTGCTCCAAAAACAGCATGCCCTGCCTGTTCTCTTTTGCATAGATACCCAGTACCGCCGAGGGCGGCACCATGACATGCATAGGTGATCCACTGAATCGCGCGCTGAAACTAATCATTTTGTTACCCAGTTCCAGTTGCCGGACCGCTCCTGGCGCAATATTCAACACGATACGACCTTCCTCAACAAACTGAGACGGGACCAAGACGCCATCAACTGTCGCATCCACCAGCAAGTGGGGGGTCAACGAATTATCCACCAGCCACTCGTAGAGCGCCCGGATCAAATAAGGGCGATTTGAGCTGATCATCACCTAGTGCCCAAGAGCTCTACTCCCGCATCTCCTCTTCGAGCTCGGTCAAGCTGTCCTTAAAAGATTCACGTGCGAACAGGTGCTTGGCGTACTCATTTACTGCCTTCGCCTGAGCCGGTAACTCGACTCCCAGTAACGGCAATCGCCACAATAGTGGAGCAATGGAACAATCCACCAGGGAGAAATCGGCGCTCATGAAAAAGGGCTTCGAGGCAAACACCGGTGCTGTCACGGTTAAACTTTCCCGTAACTCTTTTCGCGCTTTGCCCGCCTGCTTTCCACCAGCCAGTATCTGGTCCATCAAACGGTACCAATCGTGGTCCACCCGATGGAGAAACAGGCGTGAACTGGCTTTCGAAACCGGATCTACCGGCATCAAGGGAGGATGTGGAAATCGCTCGTCGAGATACTCCATGATAATGCGGGACTCATACAACACCAGATCCCGATCCACCAGCGTAGGCAGAGTTCCATACGGATTGAGATCCATAATGTCATCGGAAATGGCAAGTGGATCAACATCTATCACTTCCACGGTGATGTTTTTCTCGGCCAGCACCAGCCTCACACGATGACTGTAAGGACTGCTGGCGTCCGAATACATGGTCATCACAGATCTCTTGTTCGCAACCACGGTCATACAAACCACTCCAAAATTGTGCAGCCTGGAATTAAAAAGGGGTGCATAGTATAACCCAAACTATGCACCCCCACGTACGAACCTTCGAAAAATCAATCTGTGACCGGCATCATTCCATCCCTTTTACCGGTATTTCTGCTACTTGGATCAGTGTACGTCCTTCCAATACTCCTTCTTCAACAGATAGGCAAGCACGAAGAAAACCGCGATAAACAGCAACACCCAAATGCCCAGACGTTTACGTTCCATTTGAATCGGCTCGCCGACATAGCTTAAAAAAGCGGTCAAGTCGCGCATTGCCGCATCAAATTCGGCAGGACTCAGAGTACCCGGAGTCACCTGCTCAAACTTCTCAAAAACTTTCTGACCATCGTGCTCTTCGAAAACGGCTTTTTGAGTACCCTGCAATTTCCAAAAAACGTGAGGCATGCCGACATCCGGAAACACTACATTGTTAACACCAAATGGACGAGTTTCGTCGATATAGAAACTCCGCAGGTAAGTATAAATCCAGTCAACACCACGGGCGCGGGCAATCACACTCAAATCCGGGGGAATAACGCCAAACCAGTTACTGGCATCCTGCGAATCCATCGCGACGGTCATCGTTTCACCGATCTTGTCGGTTGTAAACATGAGGTTTTCCTTCACCTCATCCTCGGTCAACCCCAAGTCCTTGGCAGTTCTGTTGTAACGCTGAAATTTGGCTGAGTGACAACTCAGGCAATAGTTGACGAAATATTTTGCCCCCCGTTGCAGAGACGCCTGATCCCCGAGATCAATATCCGCATCGTCCAGATGGGCGCCACCTGAAGCCATTCCAAACAGAGGAGCCATTGCCAATAAAAATCCAACAATCAGCTTATTCATTTGGTCACCCTCTCTGGAACGGGCTTGGTCTTATCCATCTTGCTGTAGATGGGCATCAGAAGGAAGAACGCGAAATAGAGAAAGGTGCAGATCCGCGCCAACATGGTCAGTATCGGGGTAGCCGGCTGCACACCCAGCCAGCCCAAAACGATAAACGCAACCACAAATATACCAAGCCAAACCTTGAATATCAGACCTTTATAACGAACCGACTTTACTGGACTGCGGTCGAGCCAGGGAAGGAAGAAAATCAACACGATTGCCGCCCCCATGGCTACAACACCGGGGAAGGCAGAGCCCGCCATCGATGGCACTGCACGCAAAATCGCATAGAATGGCGTGAAGTACCAGACAGGAGCGATATGCTCCGGGGTCTTCAACGGATTGGCAGGCTCGAAGTTGGGATGTTCCAGAAAATAACCGCCCATCTCCGGTGCATAGAACACGGCCGCGGCAAATAGGAACAGGAAACCCGCCACACCGGCTATATCCTTCACAGAATAGTAGGGATGAAACGGGATGCCGTCTGCAGGCGCCGTTTCGCTCCACTTGTTGCCCTTGGGTCCCTTCTTGATCTCGATGCCGTCGGGGTTGTTGGATCCAACCTTATGCAGTGCCACGATATGCACGAAGACGATGGCGGCCAGCAGAAACGGCAGTAAAAAGTGCAGCGCGAAAAATCGGTTCAGGGTAGCATCCGAAATGACATAATCACCTCTGATCCAGATGCCCAGTTCTTCACCGACCACCGGTACAGCCGAGAACAGATTGATAATCACCTGCGCGCCCCAATAGGACATCTGACCCCAGGGAAGCAGATAACCCATGAATGCAGTGGCCATCATGACAATGTAAATAATCACACCGATAATCCACAGCAGTTCCCGAGGCTTACGGTAGGAACCGTACAGCAGCCCGCGGAACATGTGCAGATATATGACAATAAAAAATGCCGACGCGCCGGTTGAGTGCAGATAGCGGATCAACCAGCCCCAATCCACATCGCGCATAATGTACTCGACTGAGCCGAACGCAAGTTCAGCGTCAGGCTTATACATCATCGCCAGCCAGACGCCAGTCAAAATCTGGTTGACCAGGACCAGCATGCCGAGTGATCCCATGAAGTACCAGAAATTAAAGTTCTTCGGTGCATAGTACTGGGCAAGGTGCTCGTTCCATACCTTGGTAAGCGGATAGCGATCATCAAACCATTTCAACATGCTCATCAGGAGGCTCCTCCGTCTTCACCTACCAGAATCCGGGTATCCGACAGGAACTGATAGGGTGGGATTACCAGGTTTGTCGGTGCCGGCACGCCACTGTAGACACGACCGGCCAGATCGAACCGGGAGCCATGACAGGGGCAGAAAAAGCCGCCCAGCCACTCAGGCCCCAGATCTGCTGGCGCCAAGTCAGGCCGAAAGGTGGGGGAGCAACCCAGATGGGTACAGATGCCAACTGCCACAAGATATTCTGGTTTACGCGAGCGCGTTGGATTTTTGCAATACTCGGGCTGCTGGGGCATGTCGGATGCCGGGTCTGCCAGGCGTGGTTCGAGCTTGGCCAGGTCGGCGATGTTCCTCTCTGTGCGACGCACCACCCACACCGGCTTTCCGCGCCACTTGACACGCATCAACTGGCCCGGTTCAAGCTTGCTGATATCGGCTTCCACCGGCGCTCCCGCCGCTTTGGCCTTCTCACTGGGCGCCCAGGACGCCAGAAAAGGATAAACCACATAGCCGGCGCCGACGGCTCCGACTACACTCGTCGCGGCAGTCAACATCCGCCGCTTTTTTAAATCCACGCCATCTGCGCTCATTGCTTAACGACCCCCGGAGTTGTCTGGGATGACTTTGGAATATCGTGCATGTGAGTCTGAAACTTGCACCCGTACAAAAATCAGGAGTACAGAATATGCTGATATTTACCCCAATTAGACGGCGCATTTTCCAACATGCGTCCACAGAGGTCAAGAAAGACTCAGGCGTTATACGGCTATGGCTGACTCAGAGCAGTTAAGAACAAAGTCAGACCGGATTTTCCACTTCTATAAAACGGTGCTCCAGACCGAACTCTTTGCTGAGCAGCCCTCCCAAAGCCCGAACCCCGTACCGTTCTGTCGCATGATGGCCGGCCGCAAAATAATGAACTCCCAGCTCGCGCGCAATGTGCACTGTCTGCTCGGAAATTTCGCCCGATATATAAGCATCTGTTCCATGTGCCGCAGCTTTTTCAATGTAGCTCTGGGCAGCACCTGTGCACCAGCAAACACGGCTGATGGGGCTGTCTCCAGCAGGGATATGGAGAGGTTGCCGGTTTAATACCGCGCTCATTTTACCGGCCAGTTGTTCCGCAGCCAGAGGAGACCGGAAGCTCCCCCTCCACAATAACCCCCCCGTCTCCTGCAGCACCTCGACATCATCAAGCTCCAGTAATACCGCCAACTGCTTGTTATTGCCCAACTCTGGGTGTGCATCCAAAGGTAGATGATAAGCCATCAGGCTGATCCCTTGCTGTATCAGCGTCCTTACTCTTCGCCCTTTGTAACCGACCAACGGCTGCTCTTCACCACGCCAGAAGTATCCATGGTGCACAAGCAGCAGATCGCTTTGCCAGGAGACAGCCTCATCAATCAACGCCTGGCTTGCAGTGACTCCGGTCACCAGCCGCTGTACCTGCCGAACCCCGGAATCCACCTGTAATCCGTTGGGGCAATAGTCTTCGAATGATGAGCTGTCCAGCAGCTCATTACAGAATCGCTCCAATTCAAACAGATCTGCCACAATTGCTCCCTCCTGTCATCTTTAGGCCTCAGAGAATTAACTGAGACATGATAAATTAGGGCCTGTTTGCGGACCCAGATTTTTCAAACATTATTTTCAAATGAAATCAACCAGACCACTTCTCTTCACCTTGGCGTCTGTCGCAGCCGGCCTGTTTGCCGCCTTGCTGGTACTGAACCTGGTAAACGATAAAGATCCAAGACCCAGTCCGAATGTATCAAAAGCAATTAATCCGGCAGGAGTTCCACCTGGTCCAGTCTCATACGCCTCTGCGGTGGAGGCCGCTACGCCCTCGGTGGTCAACATCTACACAACCAAGGTGACCCTTGAGCGCAGATCAAGGCTGTTTGATGACCCTATTTTTCAACGCTTTTTCGGTGATCGTTTTGCCTCGCAACCGAAAGAAAGACGCCAAACCAGCTTGGGATCCGGCGTCATTATCAGCGACCGCGGCTTCATTCTTACCAATCATCATGTGATTAAGGGAGCCGACGAAATCCGCGTGGTCCTTTCCAATGGTGATACATTCGCAGCGGAAATTGCGGGAACCGATCCAGATACAGATCTGGCAGTAATAAAAACCGAACAAACCAATCTCCCTGCGATCACCGTGGGCAACTCACAGCACCTGCGAGTCGGTGATGTTGTGTTGGCAATCGGCAATCCGTTCGGCGTCGGACAGACTGTCACGATGGGCATTGTCAGCGCAACCGGGCGCAATCAGTTGGGAATCAATACTTTTGAAAATTTCATACAGACTGACGCCGCGATCAACCCCGGCAACTCAGGCGGGGCACTGATCAACGCCTATGGAGAACTGGTTGGCATCAATACCGCCATATTCTCAAAAACGGGCGGTTCGGACGGTATTGGTTTCGCTATTCCCATAGCGCTGGCAAAGGGGGTGATGGATCAGATACTTAAACAAGGTCGGGTGGTCAGGGGCTGGCTCGGTATTGCCGGTCAGGACATTAACCCTGCACTTGCGAAAAAATTTGGCCTGCCTGAGGTTCGCGGCGTAATGGTCTCCGGTGTGCTCGAAGGGGGACCCGCCGACAAGGCGGGCATAGAACCGGGCGACATTATCACTCGTATCGACAATCGGGTTCCGGGAAATTCGTTCGACATTCTTACGATCATATCTGCATTGCAGCCGGGTACCCGGGTGAAAATCAGGGGATTGCGTGGTGACAAAACCTTAAATCTCGAGGCAGTGGTCAGCGAGCGCCCAAAAATAGAGATGGAGGAGTAATATACCGGCTTGTCTCGCCCAGATTCCCGCACCTTACAAAACAGGATAAAGGCACCGAATACAAATATAACTTCCCTTTATATAACGCCAATCAATGCAGGGAAACAGAATCGGTCAGCCAGCCAGATCAGTGGAGGCTACGAATACCGGCCTGATCTCTTCCAGAGGCCCGGGACGGGCAATACCATACCCTTGAGCAAAATCGACACCAATTTCCCGTACCCGTGCAAGAATTTTGTCATTTTCTACAAATTCAGCAATGGTTTTCTTCCCCATCACATGTCCGATATCGTTAATTGATCGGACCATGGCAAAATCGATCTCATCCTCCATGATGTCTCTGACAAAGGCACCGTCAATCTTAATGAAGTCAACCGGAAGATTCTTTAAATATGCAAAAGAGGACATGCCGCTGCCAAAATCGTCCAGTGCAAAACGGCAACCCTCCTGCCTCAGTTTTTCAATAAATCTGGCTGCCTTGGCCAGATTCGAAACCGCAGCGGTCTCAGTGATTTCAAAACAGATGCGGTCAGCCGGCACTGAGTAGTGCCTGAATTGGCCGGTGAGAAAGCGCAGGAAGCTGTCATCGGTAATCGAGTGCCCGGACAAATTGATACAGCACAGGGACAAACTCTCAAGGTGCTCGGGATAACTGGCCAGCCAGGAGAGTGTCGAACGAACCACCCAGCGGTCGATTGTCGGCATCAGACTATAACGCTCTGCCGCACAAAGGAATGTTGGAGGCGGAACGAACTGTCCTGCCTCATCTTTCATACGCAGCAATATTTCATAGTGCCAACGCCCGTCATCAAACGCTTCGGTCAATGGCTGCAGCCGCTGAAAATAAAGAGAAAACCGGCGATCTTCAAATGCGTCGTGTATTCGCCCCACCCAGCGCATTTCCCCCTGTCGGCGCCCCAACTCCACGTCATCGTGGTGGAACAGGTGCGATCGGTTTCTGCCCTGCTCCTTAGCTACATTACATGCGGTATTAGCGGCGCTCAGGACATCGCTAACAGTTTGGCTCTTTGGCTGAACCGGTACAATCCCAATACTGGCGGTAACATTAAATCGCTTCCCTTCCCACTCAAAGCGGTTCTCCTGAATTTCCTTCAACAGATCTTTGCCTACACTTTCCGCTTTTTTCAACGAGCAGTCTTCCAGCAACAAGCCAAACTCATCTCCACCGAGGCGCGCTAAAATATCACCGGCACGGGTTTTGGAATGAATCAGTTGGCCCACCTGGTGTAACAGCATATCCCCCGCACCATGGCCGCCACTATCGTTAACCACCTTGAACTGGTCGATATCCAGAACAACGATGGCGTGTTCTTCCTTAAAGAGATATTCATCCAATAAAATCTTTACACGGCGCTCAAATTCCGCCCGATTCAGCAATCCTGTCAATGCATCGTGTGTCGATTGAAACGATATACGCTCCTCAAGACGGTGTGCCTCAGTCATATCACGCAGATAAGCAGTAAAGAATGGCTCATCCTCCAACGGAATGCGGGTCACCGTAAGTTCGATAGGAAACTCGCTGCCGTCTGACCGCATCGCTGTGGTCTCCACTCTTCGCCCGAGAATTTTATTGGTATCGGACGCCACGGCAGAGCGCAGTCCTTCACGATGCAGTTCCCGCAGCGATGGCGGTATCAACAGTTCGGCGAGTTCACGTCCAATAATATTTTCACGCTTGTAGCCAAAAGCCTTTTCCGCTGCCGGGTTGAACTCGACGATATTTCCCCGATGGTCCATGGTGATAATCGAGTCGAGCGAGGACTCCATGATTGAGCGCTTCCTGGCCTCGCTACGGGAGAGCTCAATCATAACTTCGGTGCGTTTTTGCTGGTTGCGATGAAGATTATGGAAAATGTATCCGATCAAAAGCAGTCCGGCGATCCAAAGGATCCCCATTGAAAGGACGTCAGCAAAAAATCTGTTGTGCTCCTTATCCAGTAATCCGTTCAAAGGAACCGAAACGCCAACTCCTCCCGCAATCCCACCAGCCTGTTGATTGGCTCCGGTGTGGCACATCAGACAGCCTGGAGACATCATCATCGGGCGCATCAGCCGCAGATAGGGTTGGCCGTTCACCAGCGAAACCTCCACCATTTCATCACGACCGTCATCGAAAGCTTGAAGCGCTGAACGCTCCCATCTATCCGGTGCGTTTTCCGGGCGGATAGGCGAGCGGCTGGTAATGCGTCCGGCGATACCATAGAGTTCGCCAAAATTTTCATTTAACTGACGAATAATCGCCGCCGGATTGATAAGGGTCAGTTCCTGTCCGGCAGGTGTCACTATGTCACGTTCCGGAATATGTGCAAGATTCGGATCCGGACGCATCGTTTCCGACCGTGGCACGTAAATTCGCCCATGCCCGGTGGCCCACAATCTGAAAGCGACATCCTTGTTGAAATGAGCTCGCGCCTGAATCAGCGCAATATCCTGGGTTGCTGCCTTTCCTCGCTGATAATCCAGATACAGGATCAGTGCAAGAACAGTGCTCCAGACAGCGACAAATATCCAACCCAGGATTCTGAGATCGGAAACAAATCGGTGTGGGTTGAATGGCTTCACACTATCTCTTCGCATATTAAACCGGATATCGGCTGGAGCCAGTCAAACTATAGTGCCGATGAGCCAAGCCAACAGCCCCGCCTCAGCACTGATATGGGCCCCACCTTACCCTAATCATAAAACCCGCATTTTAACCGGTATTATGCACAAAGCGACCCTAAACAATGAAAACAAAGGTAAAATATCCAAAAATGCCTGTTTATCCTGACAATACGCAGGGCAAGCTCAAGAGATGTTGACAGCAGGCTGTCACAACGCAGCTGTATGGGAGACTTTAGGGCCTGAAAGCGGCCAGAAAAGCTGTATTCTCTTCCGGTGTTCCAACCGTAACACGCAGACAATCCACCAATAGAGGGTGGCTTCCGTGCAGATTCTTCACTAATACACCCCGCTGCCGGAGATCGTGGAATACCGGAGTTGCACGACCCGGTGCCAGCCTGACCAGAATGAAATTTGCCTGACTGGCCACAGGCGCTATTCCTTTGATGCCCTGCAACTGCCGGAACAACTCATCGCGAGCCTGACGGATCGCCGCTGTCTGACGGTCGAATACAGACTGGTGGCTGAGCGAGAATTCGGCACTTATCTGGGTCAGTACGTTGATATTGTACGGAAGACGGGTTTTCTCGATCTCATTCAGCCAGGCGGCAGGTCCAGCCAGAAGACCCAGGCGCAGCCCGGCCAGACCCATTTTTGACACAGTGCGCATGACCAGGAGATTATCGTAACGACCCAGCAGAGAAAGAAAGCTGACATCGGTAAAAGGCGCATAAGCCTCGTCAATTACCACCAGGCCGGGCGCCGCTTCGATCACCCTCAACATCTCTTCCTTATTGAAAAGATTTCCAGTCGGATTATTCGGATAAGCCAGAAAAATCAGTGCTGGCCGTATCCGAGCTATTTCAGCCAGCAGTTTATCCATATTCAGACTGAAATCCGGCTTGAGGGAAACCCCGTAATATTCCATTCCGAGAAACAGGGCGATCATGCGATACATCACGAAACTCGGCTCAACCGCCAGAATTTTCCGGTCTGGTCCGGCAACCGTCATTGCGATCATCTGAATCAACTCGTCGGACCCGTTGCCCAGCACCAACTCCATATTTTCGGGAATGGCCATGGTCCGCCGCAGACCCGCTTTGACACCCGGAGCCTGGGATTGGGGATAACGATTGATCTCCACTTTCCGCAGCAGATCCAGCCACTCTTCACGCAATGATTCGGGCCACCGGTAAGGATTCTCCATCGCATCCAGTTTGATCAGCCCCTCGGCATCCGCCACATGATAGGCGGAAAGCTGTCTGATCTGTGGGCGGACCCAGTGCGTTACAAGTTCCTCAATCTCTCCCATAGCCAACCCTATCTCTCAGACAATCGTCAGGATTCCTTCTTGTAACGATACTCAGCAGAACGTGCGTGAGCAGTCAATCCTTCACCACGCGCCAGAACCGAAGCGGTGCAACCCAAGGTCTCGGATCCTGCTACTGATACCATGATCAGGCTGCTGCGTTTCTGAAAATCGTAAACACCGAGCGGTGATGAAAAACGTGCAGTCCGTGAAGTCGGTAACACATGATTGGGCCCCGCACAATAGTCACCCAGCGGTTCGGATGTGTAACGCCCCATAAATATCGCCCCGGCGTGCCGGATTTTCGGCACTATCAACTCCGGATTGACCACCGAAAGTTCAAGATGCTCAGGCGCAATGATATTGGCCAGTTCACAAGCCTCATCCATATCCCGGCAGCCAATCAATGCGCCGCGTGCCGCAAGTGCTGCAGCAATAATCGGTTCACGTTCCAAAGTGGGCAGCAGCCGGTCGATACTTGATTTTACCCGAGCGACAAATTCGATGTCCGGACATACCAGGATGGACTGGGCATCCTCGTCATGCTCGGCCTGGGAAAAAAGATCCATCGCCACCCAGTCAGGATCGGTGGCACCGTCGCAGATAACCAGAATTTCGGATGGCCCCGCGATCATATCAATCCCTACCTGACCATAGACCGCCCGCTTTGCGGTAGCCACGTAAATATTACCCGGCCCCACCACTTTGTCCACTCCCGGCACGGTTTCGGTACCATAAGCAAGCGCAGCTACAGCCTGAGCACCACCGATCGCAAAAACCCGATCCACGCCACTGGTGTAAGCAGCGGCCAGCACCAGATCATTCAACTCTCCAGCCGGTGTGGGAACCACCATAACCAGCTCATGCACGCCAGCCACCTTCGCCGGAATGGCATTCATCAGCACCGATGACGGGTAGGCAGCCTTGCCCCCCGGAACATAGAGCCCAACTCTGTCAAGTGGAGATACCTGTTGACCCAGAACACTGCCGTCTGCTTCGGAAAAAGACCATGACTCGATTTTCTGCTTTTCGGCATAAGCCTGAATGCGTTTTCCAGCATGCACCAACGCCAGCCGCTGCTCCTCCGGAATCAGCTCCCAAGCCCGCTCCAGTCGGGCGTGTGGTATTTCCAGATCGCTCGCAAGAGTCGCCTGCCAGTTGTCAAAGCGAGTGGTATACTCCAGCAGTGCGGCATCCCCTCTTGCACGGATATCCGCAATGATTTCTGTTACCGTCTGGTTGACAGACTGGTCCGAAACCAAATCCCAGGCCAGTAATTCATCCAACTGATTTCGAAAGTTGTCATCCAAAGTGGAGAGCTGTCGTATTTCAGCCATTGCTTAATGCTCCTGTGACTTCTGAATAACGCTGTGCGATATCCTGGGAATAAGAGATTTATTTGAGATAAAGGGCGGTAAGTCGAAGAGTCAATGAATTAATTCCAAGGATGAACCAGCCTATCTGAATTCTTTCCCGGACTCTCGCCTCCGACCCTCATCGTCCAACATACGCACGCCGATAGGGTTTTTTCTGAGTGAATGCAAAACCGGTAACAAGCTAGTCTTTGCTATGTTCGCGGCGCTCCACCGCTTCCCTCAAGGCGCCCAACAGATGGACGACGGCGGCATGCTTCATTTTCCATGAAGCCTTATTTACCACCAGCCGGGAACTTATATCCATGATGTGCTCAAGCGGAACCAAGCCATTCGCCTTCAAGGTATTGCCACTCTCAACCAGATCGACAATCAGATCGGAAAGGCCCACCAGTGGCGCCAGCTCCATTGAGCCATATAGTTTAATCACCTCGACCTGCTGCCCTTTTCCAGCAAAATAGCTGCGTGTGGCATTTACGTACTTGGTGGCGATACGAAGCTGATTGCCTGATAAATTTGCCCCCTTTGCCCCTGCCACCATCAACCGGCAACGGGCAATCTGCAGATCCAGGGGTTCATATAGTCCATCACCACCATGTTCCATCAACACATCCTTTCCGGCAACGCCAAGATCGGCCGCACCCCATTGGACATAGGTTGGAACGTCGGTAGCGCGGATAATCAGGAGTTTAACCAACGGATGATTGGTCTCCAGGATCAACTTACGGCTGGTTTCAGGATCATCTACCGCCACAATACCTGCATGGGCCAGCAACGGCAGCGTCTGCTCGAAAATCCTGCCTTTGGAGAGCGCGATGGTAATCGGTGTATCGAAATTCATATGAGTTCCCATCGCTCAACTTGGCACACGCCGAATCTGGGCTCCCAGTCCGGCAAGTTTCTCCTCTATATTTTCGTAACCCCGATCAATATGGTAAATACGGTCGACCACCGTCTCGCCATCTGCCACCAGCCCGGCCAGTACCAGACTTGCCGAAGCACGAAGATCGGTAGCCATAACCGGCGCACCGGTTAGCCGGCTTACCCCTTCACATATTGCGGTATTTCCTTCGAGTCTGATTCTTGCACCCATGCGCTGCATCTCCTGGACGTGCATGAAGCGATTCTCAAAGACCGTTTCGGTGATAGTGCCCACGCCTTGGGCGACAGCATTCAAGGCGGTGAACTGCGCCTGCATATCAGTGGGGAATGCGGGATAAGGTGCGGTATGCACATCCACCGCACGTGGCCGCCGGCCCTGCATATCGAGAGAAATCCAGTCCTCTCCAACTTCAATCAATGCGCCCGATTCGATCAATTTATTGAGCACCGCATCCACCAGTTTCGGCTGGGTGTCACGCACCAGTATGCTGCCACTGGTCAGTGCAGCTGCCACCAGATAGGTGCCCGTTTCGATGCGATCTGGTAAAACCTGATAACTGGTCCCGGAGAGACTCTCCACACCCTCTATGATGATGGAATCTGTTCCCGCACCATGGATTTTTGCCCCCATGGCAATTAGGCAGTTGGCGAGATCCACCACTTCAGGTTCACGCGCGGCGTTCTCAATTCGTGTTTCGCCTCTAGCCAAAGTCGCCGCCATCATCAGATTCTCGGTGCCGGTAACGGTGACTATATCCAACACCAGCCGGGCTCCCTTAAGCCGTTTGCAACTGGCTCGTATGTAGCCGCCATCAACTTCCACTGTGGCTCCCATAGCCCGCAAACCATCGATATGCAGGTTGACCGGCCTGGAGCCGATCGCACACCCGCCGGGAAGTGACACGTCCGCTCTGCCAAATCGAGCGAGTAATGGTCCCAACACCAAAATAGAAGCGCGCATGGTACGCACCAGTTCATAGGGCGCATAAAAATCCCTGATAGTGCTGGAATCGACCTCGATGCGCATCTTTTCATCCACCGTCAGATCCACCCCCATTCGCCCAAGGAGCTCCATCGTGGTGGTGATGTCATGCAGATGCGGCACATTTCCTACCGTCATGCGGCCATCCGCCAGCAGCGTAGCCGCCAGGATGGGAAGTGCAGCGTTCTTGGCTCCGGCAACTCGCACATCGCCGTGCAGAGATATGCCGCCGTTGATGATCAATTTATCCATGAATTTAGCCGCAAAGAGGGCCCTGACGAAACGGTTCGGGAAAACGGCTTATGATATAGAAAAAACAGTGAAACGGAAAATTTGAACGCTACTCGGCAACTGGAAGAAGCATCTCCGCATTGCTGAGCCGGGCAATGCCCAAAAGCGACTGAGGCAGATTAAGGAATCTGACGTGTTGACCCGTACTCGCAGCCACAGCAACCAACTCAAGCAACAATACCAAACCGGCGCTGTCGCAATTAACCACAGACTCGAGATCCACAATGGGATTCGGGACTTTGGCCAGCATCGGACGAGCCTCTTCCAATAAACGCGCAACGGTGGAGAATACCAGGTCACCGGCCACCAGAATGGCGCCCTCGCTGGTCATGCTAACACTTGCCGGCGGCACTATAGACTCTTTCACAGGACGCCTGCCCAAGTCCTGAAATTCCCATTTAGGTGAAACACTATTGATTCCGCTTATTTAGCTTTTGCATCTGCTGGATGAGTCCATCCATTCTATAGCGTTTGATGTGAGCAGCGTAGCTTGTGCGATATTGTGAAACAAGACTGATGTTATCAATCGCGACATCATACACTTTCCACTCTCCGAGCTTTTGGTAAAGGCTATAATTGATCGGAATCGGAGGCGCCCCTCCCCCGACAACCCGTGTATCCACGGTTGCATCGGTCGCTCCTGCAACCATTCTCAGTGGCATGTACATAATCTCCTGATCGGCATAGTTAAGCAGTGTGGTGGCGTATGTCCGCACTAGCAGCTCCCGGAATGCCAGCACGAATTCAGTCTTCTGCGAATCACTTGCACGGGCCCAATACTTACCCAGTACCAGTTGTGACATGTATTCGAAATCAAAACGTGGCAGTACAAGCTCATTAACCAGTTCGTAAACCTTGCCCGGATCGTTTCGCAGCTGTTCACGCTGCTCGGCTATCCGGCTTAACACCTGCTCAGTTGTCTCTTTTACCAGATCCAGCGGATTGGCCGAGTCAGCAAGTGTGGCAGAGGCCGCATTGCACAATGACAATACGAAAACCAACAACAGTAAGTTGAAATTCCATTTATTCAATCTTTGTGCCCTCTTCAGCCTTGCTGAACAAAAACTGTCCTATGATCTCCTCAAGCACCAAAGCCGACTGAGTAAGCGTGATCTGTCCGCCCTCCGTCAGAAAGGTCGAACTGCCGCCAGCATCGAGCCCTATATACTGCTCCCCGAGCAACCCGGCTGTAAAAATCTTGGCAAAGGTGTCATCCGGAATCGACTGCTCGTATCCTGAGTCAATACGCAGGGTAACCACCGCCTCGAATGTCTTGCGGTCAAATGCGATATCGCTCACCCGACCGATCCTGACACCAGCCATGGTGACCGGAGAACGCACCTTCAGGCTGCCGATATTGTCGAATCTGGCCAGCACCTGATATCCCTCGCCACCATTCGAAGAACTCAGATTACTGACTTGCATCGACAGAAAGAAGAGGGCCAGAAATCCAACCGCCATGAAGGCGCCCACCAATATCTCCATTGTTCTGTTTTGGGTCATCGGGTCACTCTCCAAACATCAAAGCGGTCAAAATAAAATCGAGTCCCAGAACGGCGAAGGACGAGTGCACTACGGTACGCGTGGTGGCTCGGCTCACACCTTCGGAAGTAGGTGCGGAACCGTAACCCTGAAACAGAGCGATCCAGGTACAGACGAATCCAAATACCAGACTTTTAATGACGCCGTTCAAAACATCATCATACAGATCGATCTTGGTCTGCATCTGCGACCAGAAGGCACCATCATCAACGCCCAGCAAACCGACGCCGACAAAATAGCCACCCAGGACACCAAGTGCACTGAACATAGCCGCAAGCAACGGCATGGCGACAAACCCCGCCAGAAAACGCGGTGTGAGTATGCGCTTAACCGGATTAACCGCCATCATTTCAAGACCGGACAACTGCTCGGTTGCTTTCATTAAGCCTATCTCGGCAGTCAATGCTGAACCAGCCCGGCCCGCAAAAAGCAGCGCGGTAACCACCGGCCCCAACTCGCGCACCAGTGAGGCTGCCACCATTACCCCAAGCGTCTGCTCAGCCCCGAACTGAGATAAAATATAGTATCCCTGCAACCCCAGCACCATTCCCACAAAGGTCCCCGAAATTGCAACAATCAGAACCGATAAGACGCCCACAGAGAAGAGCTGGTTCAACAATAAACGCGGCCGCGTAAACAGCTCAGAGATTCCCGCCAGCATATACAGCAGCAGCAGATGTCCACGCCCCAACTGTTCCAGACTGCCTATTCCGATGCGCCCGAGTCGCGCCAGCTGCTCTAACACCGGAAACTCCCGATTTGTTTTCGATTCATGATTCACCCATCAGATCCTGTTCCAGGCCAGGCGCAGGAAAGTGAAAAGGAACAGGTCCATCGGCAAGGCCATTCATGAACTGGGCCGTCCACTCGCTCGAGGAGCTCATCATTGCGTCCGGCGCTCCGTGCTCGATTACCTTTCCGTTGGAGATAATGTATATATAGTCAGCGATCTGGGCAGCCTCCCGGACATCGTGGGATACAACAATACTGGTCAATCTGCTGGCATCGTTGAGCGCACGAATCAGTTTGACCAGCACTCCCATTGAGATTGGATCCTGCCCGGTAAACGGTTCATCGTACATGATCATCATCGGATCAAGTGCGATCGCCCTCGCCAGTGCAACCCGGCGAGCCATACCTCCCGACAGCTCGTGGGGCATCAGATCCCGCGCACCGCGCAATCCCACCGCCTCGAGTTTGAGCAGCACCAGTTTGCGGATCAGCGACTCCGGCAACCCGGTATGCTCGCGGATCGGGTAGGCGACATTCTCAAACACCGGGATATCGGTAAGCAAGGCACCAGACTGGAACAGCATGCCCATACGCATCCGCAGACGATACAAATCACGGGTACCCAGCCGATCCACCCGCTCACCATCCACCTGTATAGTCCCTGCAGCCGGACGCAGTTGCCCCCCAATGAGCTTGAGCAGCGTGGTTTTGCCGGTGCCGCTTGGCCCCATGATCGCGGTAACCTTGCCACGCGGGATATCTATATCCACACCATCAAAAATAACCCGATCCCCACGGAAAAACCGCAGGTTTCTAATGGTGACCAAGGGTTCATCATCAATCATCTAAGCGTGTGGGTTCCTCGTTAAAAACTCTTAATTCTCCGCATGGCCCACTAATCCGTCAAGCAGAAAGCCAATAAGGAAAAAACCGAGTAATGTGCACTTTACAAATCCGCTACGGATCCATGGCAAAGCTGACGCAAACCAACCAGTTGATATTTGAAGCAGGATTAAACCAGGATATCAGAGTGAACAAAGAACCGTCAGACGATGGATTAAAGCATATCTGCAAGCAGCCGGGCCTCTCGCATGTGATCGATTTCCGGGGGATTGCCGCTGATAAAAAAACCGGGGGCAGTCACACCTCTCGGGTGCTTCCTGAGTGCATTAAAACGTTCGCGCAGACGACGAAGATTCCACTCTTCTTCACCAGACCATACAGCCTTGGAGCTGACAGGTATACCCCCCCAATGTGACCCGAACAATTTCCGATGGGAGAACGAAATCTGACTCGAGGCTCTCGGATCATGCTGCTCAAGGTAGAACAGAAAGCCATCGGCCACATCTCCGAGCCAACCCCCTATAATGCTGGGGTCAGCCGCTCGCCAAACCGGTTCCGGCACCAGTACACCGGTAAACTCATTGGCGTAGTAGCTCAGGCGCCAATCTTGCGGAAGGTCTTCCGGGTAAAAAGTGCCATTCCAACCGTCGTGATTCCATCCACGCGCACCGACAATCAGACGATGCGCTTCAGACATCAAACCGCCCGCCATAATGTTAGAACACCGAACAGAATCACCAGAACACCGGCCGCTCTGCGCAGCACGACTGAACCGGCCAATCGGGCAGCAGCCCCCGCCAGCAGACCAACCGTCATCAGAGTTGGAAACGTTCCCAAGGCAAAGGCGAGCATCAGAGTTGCCCCCTTGAGCGCCGAACCGGCCGAGACCGCGTTGACCAGCATGCTATAAACCAGACCACATGGAATCCAGCCCCATACGAGCCCGACCACAAGTGCCTGTCGAGGTGTGCGAACCGGTAACAGGCGGCGGCCGAACGGTTCTACGAGACGCCACAGCCTGCCCCCGGCGGCTTCCAGCCGGTTCAGTACCAACCACCAGCCCGAGAGGTATAGTCCCAGCAGCACCATAAACACACCGGCAATGGCCAGCAACACCCGCTGCGCATAATAAATCGGCATCAATTCCGCAATCACCATTCCCAGGGCGCCCATAATGGCCCCGGCAGCAACATAGCTAAAAACTCTTCCCAGGTTGTAGGCCAGCTGAAACGGTAGCATGCCACTTATCTGTGCCTGTTGCTGACGAGGCAGACCAAAGGTAAGCGCCCCTACTATGCCCCCACACATACCCACACAGTGAACTCCTCCGAGCAGACCAACCGTGAAAGCCGTCAGATAACTGAGATCAATCATAGCTTGCCGCTCTCACCGGCATCAGCCATTTTGCCCACCCAATGTTTTGCCAGATAGGTCACTAACAGTATCGCTGGTATGCCGGTGGCCGACGCATAGATAAAAAACCAGGGATAGCCAAACCCATCCACGATGACGCCTGAAAAACCACCCAACATTTTTGCAGGCAGGGTCATCAACGAACTGAACAGCGCGTACTGGGTGGCGGTATAGGCGGTATTGGTAAGGCTGGAGAGATAGGCAATAAAAACCGACGTAGCGATACCGCCACTCAGATTGTCAGCGCTGATAACCAACGCCAGCAACCTGATATCAGGAAGTGATACCGCCAATAGTGCAAACAGCAGATTGGTCAAAGCCACCATCACGGCACCCAGCAGCAGCGGACGCATCAACCCATAGCGCACAACCAGCAAACCGCCCAGTGCGGCACCGGCTATAGTCATGAAAAATCCAAAAATTTTGGTGACATCGGCAATCTGAGTCTTGCTGAACCCCATATCCAGATAGAAGGGGTTGGCCATCACTCCCATGGTGATATCACTGACTTTGTAGAGCCCAATCAGCAGTAGAATAGTCAGAGCGAATCTGCCGTTGCGGCTGAAGAATTCAACGAATGGAGTGACCACCGCATCGGAAAACCAGGCGGCAAGCCGCACCGACAAGCTATGCCGGGTTGGTTTGATGCCAACCAACGCCTCCACCCTGAGTTCAAGTAATCGGGATGCAGCGCTTACCCCCACCCTGGGCTCCTTTATCACAAGCGTGGTAGCCATCCCAACCAGCATCAATCCCGCCATACATAGATATGCCACCGGCCAGGATGAGAACTCCGCCAGATAAAAAGCTCCTGCACCCGCTGCCAGCAGGGCCAGCCGGTAGCCGAATACATAGGTTGCTGCCATGGCTCCCTGCAACGCCCCTTCCTCCGCCTCGATACGGTACGCGTCTATGGTGATATCCTGCGTGGCGGAAGAGAAGGCAACAAAAAGCGCTAAAAAAGCGATCTGGCTGATACCTGTCTGCACATTTGACAAAGCCATCCCGGACAAGCCCAACGCGATGCAGATCTGAGCCAGCAACATCCAGCTTCTGCGCCTGCCCAGCAGACGCGACAGGAACGGCAGCGGCAGGCGATCGATGACCGGAGCCCAAAACACCTTTATTGAATAGGTGATGCCCACCCAGCTGAAATAGCCGATCAGGGTGCGCGATAACCCGGCATCCGTAAGCCAGGCAGACAAGGTGGAGAAAACAAGTAAAAAAGGCAGGCCTGCGGAAAACCCAAGAAAAATCATCCCCAGCACCCGCGGCTTACGATACACCAACAGTGCTTCGCGCCAGCTTCGCTTTGGCTCCTGAATATCGCCCATCCTGTAATCTGAGAAAAAACCGGATTATACAGCCTGGTCAGTCGCACCCGTTAAATTAAAGGTGACAGATAAGATTGTTTTTCCCCAAAACGACTTCAAAGTCACACCTTGCAGACGGATTTTCGCAGGCGACACCTTGCATCAACCATAAACGCCACGGAAAATGGCAGATAATCCGGCAGTCGCCTGACAACGTGTTCGTGTATGGCACGATATGCCGTTACCGGTGTCTGAGTGAATTGATGCGGGCAGGAAGGGCCGCAGCTCTGCCCGCACTTGAGATCGAATCAGTGTCAGGTCTGACACAGAACCTGAACCGAGGTTTGAAAATGCAGGAATATCAACGTGAATTTCTCGACTTCGCTCTTCAGGCAGGTGTCCTGAAATTTGGTGAGTTTACACTGAAATCCGGGCGTAAAAGTCCCTACTTTTTCAATGCAGGGCTGTTCAATGACGGCGCCAGTTTGGCGCGATTGGGACGCTTCTACGCACAAGCCATCGTCGATTCAGGCATAAAGTTTGACCTTCTGTTCGGACCAGCCTACAAAGGGATTCCACTGGCGACTGTTACCAGTGCCGCACTTTATGAAAAGCACGGACTAAACACCCCCTACGCATTCAACCGGAAGGAAACCAAGGAGCATGGCGAGGGAGGCAGTATTGTCGGTCACCCGATGCAGGGACGCATACTGATTATCGACGATGTGATCACCGCGGGCACCGCTGTACGCGAAGCTATGGAGATCATTCATGCCCAGGGTGCCACGCCGGCAGGGGTTGTCATTGCGCTGGACCGTCAGGAACGGGGGCGGAAAGATCTCTCCGCCATCCAGGAGGTGGAGCAGACCTACGCCATTCCTGTGGCTTCCATCGTGAGACTGGAACATCTTGTCAGTTACCTGGCGGAGCACAGAGGCTCTGAAGGAGCGCTGGACCGAATCAGAGCCTATCGAGATTCCTATGGCGTCTGATCCCGCATTGGTGAAACAACCGGACTAAAATCTAAACATATCCAAGTTGATACCGATAGTATTACATATCCTGTTTATTATGGTTTTTTGTGTTCGATGATGCGCTGGACAATCCAATTTTTCGGCATGACCTTGATATCCATCCTGCTCATTGTGGGGAGTGAGGATTTGACTGCTCGCACTTATAGATGGACGGATGCCGATGGTAATGTGTACTACTCTGACAGGTTACCTGCAGAACATGTAAAAAGCGCACGCAGCCATCTGAACGACCAGGGTATTGAAACCAAACGCGTCGACGCGGCAAAAACCGAGCAAGAGCTGGCCCGTGAAGCGGAGTTGAAACGGCTGAAGGCGGAAGAGAAGCGGCTGATCGAGGAGCAGAGGGAAAAGGACCTGGTGTTGGTTCGGACCTTCCGCAATGAAGATGACATTCTGATGGCCAGAGATGGCAAGATAGCCTCGATTGACACCTCGATTCAGATCGATCGCAACAATATTTACCGTCTGAAACTGAAGCTTGCAGACATGCAGAAGAACGCCGCCGACGCCGAACGTCAGGGTCACAATGTCTCCGACAGCTATCTGAAAGAGATTGAGAACACCCGGAAAATGCTGAAAGAGGGCCATGCGAACATAATCCGCAAGGAACAACACAAGGAGTCAATCAAAGAGAAGCACAACGCTGACCTGCAGCGATTCAGGGAGTTGAAGCACCTTCGCGAACCCGGAAATCAGACCGAAAATACCGATGATAAAAAGCGGGTTACACTGCTTGAAACCGTGGTTATCTGTGATGAAGACTCCCAATGCGATAATTTGTGGGCAAAAGCCGAATCATATGTACGTAGACACGCCACCACACGCCTGCAACTGCTCGCCGACAGTATCATCATGACCGCCGCACCATTCAAAGACGATGATATCACCATCGCCGTTTCCCGGATCGTCGAACCGGATACCCCCGGTGCCCGTCTGTTTATGGATCTTCAGTGCAAAGACTCCCCACGCGGTAAAGACTTTTGCCTGACCCCGGAAGTCGAGCAGATTCGCACCGGCTTTCGTGAATTTCTGGACGGGAAAGAGGAAAGTCTGGCCGCCCCCCGGCAATAAATCCCCTCATTCCGCCTAGGAAGCCGGCTCCACTGGAAACAGACAGGGCGCTATCAAGCCCCAGTGTCCGTCCCATTCAGCCAACGGGGAGACGCGGAAGCGGGTGCGCAAAAACCGCTGCATACGCCCCTCCACCAGGGCAACCATCAAGCTTGCGCCCTGCTCTGTATCAACATAACTCTGCTCTCGTTCGCGCAGTTTCGCCTCCCTGAGGATCTGTCTGAACTGCGTCTCCAGACGAGCAAAAAACTGCTCCACACGTGTGTGCAGCCGCTCCTGCTCCCCCACCAGCGCATCTCCCAGCAGCACCCGGGTGATCCCGGGATTTCTGTCGGCGAATGCCAGCAACAGGTAAAGCACTTTTGAGCATCTTTGCGAGGTGGATTTTTCACTCTCCATAATCTGGTTGATACGTGCGAAAATGCTCTCTTCCGCAAACTCGATCAGACCTTCGAACATCCTTGCCTTACTCGCAAAATGACGGTACAGCGCAGCTTCCGAGATACCGCTGGCCCTGGCAAGCGCAGCGGTTGTGATCCGCCCTCCGGGACTTTTTTCCAATTCACCGGCCAACGCTTCGAGTATCAACTGTTTACGCGGTATTTTTTTCATATTCGTTGCCGGTACTCAAATCAGCGCCGACGGATCAATGTACCCACCCCTTCATCTGTAAACAGTTCCAGCAGCACCGCGTGAGCCACCCTGCCGTCAATGATATGGGAAGAAGAGACACCTGCTTTCACCGCGTCGAGGGCACAGGCAATTTTCGGCAGCATACCTCCATAGATGGTGCCATCGGCGATCAACTCATCCACACGGCTGGCGGAAAGACCGGTAAGCAGATTGCCCTGCTTATCGAGAAGCCCCCTGGTATTGGTCAACAAAATCAGCTTCTCGGCCTGCAGAACTTCCGCCATCTTCCCGGCCACCAGGTCTGCATTGATATTGTAGGATTGCCCGTCTCTACCCACACCAATCGGAGCGATTACCGGAATAAAGTTCCCTCCAACCAACATATCGACCACCGAGGCATCAATGCTCTCAACCTCACCGACATGTCCAAAATCCACAATTTTTGAATTTCCATCTCCATCCGCCGGCTGCTCAGCCACCATTTTATGGGCTCTGATCAGATCACCGTCCTTTCCGGTCAATCCGACAGCCGAGCCGCCATGACGGTTGATCAGGTTGACAATTTCTTTATTTACCAGGCCGCCCAACACCATCTCCACTACGTCCATGGTCTCACGATCGGTAACCCGCATCCCCTGTATAAACTCGCTCTCTTTCCCTATTTTTTCGAGCAGTCTGCCAATCTGAGGGCCACCACCGTGTACAACCACCGGGTTGATGCCCACCAGCTTCATCAGCACTACATCGCGCGCGAATCCACGCTTAAGCGCCTCTTCAGTCATGGCGTTTCCACCGTATTTGATAACAACTGTTCTGCCGCGGAAGCGCTGTATATAAGGGAGTGCCTCAGAGAGCACATGCGCGACGTTGCTGGCCGCTTCGGGTGTCAAACTCATGATCGGTTCACTACAGTTATGATTAACGGCCGTTGTGTCGGCACGCCATTGATTGAATGTTCAAAAAGGCATCTTCAAATTGGGGGAAATGGCTGCGAACTGCTCCCGGAAAACTCCCTGAATACGAGCCAACGCAGCCTCTCCATCCGCCTCGAATCGAAAAACCACCGCCGGACTTGTATTGGACGACCGGGCCAATCCCCAGCCATCTTCGAATTCGGCCCTGATACCATCTATCGTTACCAGCTTGGCGCCTGGAAACTGACCCTGCCTGGAGAGCGTCTCGATCAGTTCAAAACTCTCTCCCTCAGCGGTTGGAGCGTATAACTCGGGAGTCGCTGTGTTCTCCGGAAATTGCGAGAAAACATCCGCCGATTCCAATCCCTCTGCGCTCAACACTTCCAGCAAGCGTGCACAGGAGTAGAGACCGTCATCGAATCCGTACCAACGATCCTTGTAATAGATATGCCCACTCATCTCAGCTGCCAACAATGCCCCAGACTCCCTCATCTTGGCTTTGACCAGGGAGTGCCCGGATTTCCACATAATAGGCCGGCCGCCGTAGGTCAGAATCTCGCTAGCGAGATTGCGGCTCGATTTGACATCGTAGATGATATCCGCGCCGGGATGACGCAACAGCACATCCCTCGCCAATAGCATCAGCAACCTGTCCGGCCAGATGATCCTGCCCTGCGAATCCACCACCCCGAGACGATCTCCATCGCCATCGAAAGCGACGCCCAGGTCCGCACCTTCGCTCCTGACCTTCTGGATCAGCGACTGCATGTTCTTGGGATCACCGGGATTCGGGTGGTGATTGGGAAAATTGCCGTCAACTTCGCAGTAGAGATTGGTTACATCGCAGCCAAGCGCCCGAAACAGGGAAGGCGCGACAACGGCTGCCGCCCCGTTACCACAGTCGATCACCACCTTTAGCGACCCCAGCAGCTGTACGTCTTCGGTGATACGGCTGATATAGTCGGGCACCAGATCCTGACGACTGATCTTCCCCTTGCCGCTGCTCAGGTTGTCGTCGACGATACGCTGGTAGATCTCTTTAATCTGCTCCGATGAGAGGGATTCTCCCGCAAGCACCACCTTCAAACCGTTGAACTTAGGTGAATTGTGGCTGCCCGTAACCATCACGCCCGAACTGCTGCCCAGAAAATGTGTTGCGAAATAGAGCGTTGGCGTGGGAACCAGACCGATGTCCACCACATCTCTGCCACTCTCGGTCAGTCCTCGTGCCAGCGCCTCGGAGAACGATTCGCTGGATTTGCGGCCATCGCGTCCGATAATGACTGTCTGCTCGCCCTTATCGCCCGCCATGCTGCCGATGGCCCGCCCTATCTGGTACACGGTATCGGGAAACAGGCTCTCATCAACCACACCGCGAATATCATAAGCCCGGAATATCTCTTCAGGAACGGCTGTAACAGTCACCGAATTGGCGCCACCGGCCTGCACACCACCCAGCCGTGCTTTTTCCACCGCAGATGCCACCGCCGCCATCTCCTCCCGTTTTTTACTGGGGACCTGACCGGAAACCGCTTTCATATCCACACCCGGCCGTGCCAGCAGATTCATCATCTCTTGTAACTCGGGCACGATGGCACGTGGCGGAGGACGCTCACCGCCGCCCGCCAGCAAAGAGTTCAGCAGTGCAAGCATTGTTGAGCTGTCATGCCGCAACGCGCGACCCATACCCATCGAGAGCAGTAACACCACCAAACCGGAAACCAACAGCGCCAGGCTCAGTAAGCCCCAGACCATCATCTGATCAAGCGATCCGGCAGCATTGACACCTCCCCGGTAAACCAGTCGCCACAGAGTGCCTGCTACGGAGACTTCACCGTCCATTTCTGCATGATCCGTAGCGCCAGGAGAACTCTGCGCCAGGGTGATCCGACCTGAATCGACCACCTGCTGCAGAAAGATCTCACCGCCATACTCCAGGCCATCCTCAAAAACAGCTTTGAGGATCCGTATGGGCAGCACCAATTGAGCGACGCCCACGGTTTCACCCGTTTTATCGTTCAGCACCGGCGCCGCCAGTGCGATGTGCGGTTGCGCCTCCCCGGGCTGGTGTACCTCGGCAGCAGAGGGCTTCCCCGATCGCTCAACCCCACGCAACATTTCCAGTGTGGCGAAACTGATAGGCGGATTGGCTTTGGGATTCAGCTGGTCCCACTCGAACGGTAGAAATCTAACCCCCTCCACTTCGGGGAGCAGATGTTTCAGACCGATTTCCTGTTGCCGGATGCCTGCCCAGTCCTCCGTGGCAAGTGCCATTGCAAGCTCAGGATTCTGAACGAATCTGGTCAAAATACCGGAATGAATGTTGACCACAGCCGAGAGCTTGCGGGCGATACCCTGTGCAACCGCCTCAACCTGTACCATACCCCGCTGTTTTGCGCCCTGGAGTTGCAGCAGGTACAAGGCCGAACCCACTACCGATAAAATCACCAGCAATGCCAGGATCAGTTTAAACGACAATCTGCCGGCTGTGCCTGTTCCGCCCACACCTGACTTTTTTCGGCTCTCCTTCTTTGATATCAGTGCCATGAGTATTTGTATCCACGGCTAAAACAGCGGCAAACCATACCTGATCTAATGCCTGCCGGAATGTCCAAAACCACCCTCCCCCCGATCGGAATCGGTAAATTCATCAACCACCTGAAACTCACTCCTGATCACCGGAACCATCACCAGTTGGGCAATACGGTCACCAACCTCGATCCGGAACGGTTGCCGGCCGCGGTTCCAGCAGGAGACAAACAGTTGCCCCTGATAATCAGAATCGATCAATCCAACCAGATTGCCGAGAACGATTCCATGCTTGTGACCCAGTCCTGAGCGCGGCAGAATCATCGCCGCAAGCCCGGCATCCTCGATATGTATAGCCACACCTGTTGGTATCAGATGCGTCTCGCCGGGTCCCAGCTCCAGGGGCGTATTGAGCATTGCCCGCAGATCCACACCCGCGGAACCCTCTGTGGCATATGTCGGTATGGGAAATTCATCACCTATGCGTGGATCAAGTATCTTCAGCTGAATGTTTTTTTTCATAGTTGATCAATACCTGAGTTACCAGCAACTGGGCCAGATGCGGCTTATCTGTCATCGGCAGGTCCTTTCTTCCTCCCTCCCAGAGCACAATCAGTGAATTTTCGTCGCGCTCAAAGCCGCCTTCCGCGGCAGCGACAAGATTAGCGGCTATCATATCAACACCTTTGGCTTTGCGCTTCTCCTGCGCATACTCCACCGGCCGCTCGGTCTCAGCTGCAAAGCCAACCGTGAACGGTGGCTTGGCCCGAGCAGCGACAGCCGCCAGAATATCAGGATTACGCACGAGCTCTATATCCCGCGTCTGCGCTGTTTTTTTTATCTTTTGCCCAACCGCGTGCGCGGGCCGATAATCGGCCACTGCGGCACAGCCGACAAATATATCGCAACCCTCCACCTCGCTCATCACCGCCGCCTCCATCTCCAGCGCGGTCTCAACATCCAGGCGCCGGACACCCGCCGGTGTTTCAAGTGTGACTGGACCGGTTATCAGCGTTACATCCGCCCCTTGTGCGGAAAAAGCCATAGCCAACGCGAAGCCCATCTTCCCCGAACTGCGGTTGCTGATGAAGCGAACCGGATCTATCGGCTCCCGGGTGGGTCCGGCGGTTAGCAGTACCTTCAGCCCTGCTGCAGCCCCGGTAGAGAAAACCTGCCGGACCAACTGCATCAGCTGCTCCGGTTCCAGCATACGTCCGGGGCCGGATTCGCCACACGCCTGGTCGCCTTCGGACGGACCCCAGAGACGCACACCGCGCGCCAGCAGTGTCCGCGCGTTTTGACACGTCGCGCTGTTGCGCCACATACCCTGATTCATCGCAGGCGCCAGCGCAATCGGGACCTCGGTCGCCAAACAGATCGTGGCCAACAGATCGTCCGCCATACCCGCGGCCATGCGCGCCATGTAGTCGGCACTGGCCGGCGCCACCAGGATCAGATCGGCCCAACGGGCCAATTCAATGTGCCCCATCGCCGCTTCATGCGCCGGATCGAACAGCGATTGCCGCACCGGCTGTCCCGAAAGTGCCTGCAGTGTCATAGGGGTAATGAACTGCTCGGCAGCCTGGGTCATCACCACCCGAACCTGGGCGCCTTCCCCGCGCAGCTGCCGGATAAGATAAGCCGTTTTATAAGCGGCGATGCCACCGCTTATGCCAACTAATATTTTCCTTCCGAGCAACGCTGCCATTAGGTTTTGTTATCCAGCAAATTCAAAGCGATGAAGCATCAAGATTAACCCAATGAGGCTGTTGCGGAAAGCAAAACCACTAACCATGGCGGGGAAAAATCCAACGATACTCTGATCCCGGATAACAGCTGACTGGCAGGGAACGCCCTATTGCACTACCCTTGTCGGGCGGTCCGACTGACCGCACCCAATTGATAAGGAGATCGATATGGCCATAAAAAACTGGCCCAGGGATGAACGCCCCAGGGAAAAACTGCTCATACGGGGGCCGGCAGCCCTCTCAGATGCCGAACTGCTGGCGATCTTCCTGCGCACGGGCGTACGCGGGAAATGCGCTGTCTCTCTCGCCCGTGATCTACTGCTCGAATTTGGTAATCTCAGGGCGCTGCTGGCCGCGGACTGCCCGACATTCTGCCGCAGTTACGGTCTCGGAAGCGCCAAATATGCACAGCTTCAGGCAGTATTGGAGATGGCAAAGCGCCACCAGCGCGAAACGCTGTCCCGCGAGGATGCCCTTACCAGCCCCGAGCAGGCTCATGCCTACCTGCAGGCACGCCTCTCCGATTACCCCAACGAAGTATTCGCCTGCCTTTTTCTGGACAACCGGCACCGGGTGATCGAATACGAAGAGCTGTTCCGCGGCACCATAGATGGCGCCAGCGTGCACCCGCGCGAGGTGGTGCGGCATGCACTTCACCACAATGCAGCCGCACTCATCCTCGCCCACAATCATCCATCCGGAGTGGCCGAGCCCAGTGCCGCGGATCTCAGCATCACCCATCGATTGCGCGACGCACTGGCACTGGTGGATGTACGGGTGGTGGATCATGTAGTAGTGGCGGTTGGCAGCTTCGTGTCGATGGCGCAGCGCGGATTGCTTTAAAAACAAGGGCAGAGGGCTAAGGGCCGAGGAGAAGGTATCTTTGAATTACCTCTAACACCTCTGCCCTTGGCCCTAGGCCCTAGTCCCCAGGCCCTTTACCCTTAGTCCTAGCCCTTGAAATCGAGCCGTCAGTTTGATATAAATCCGCCTCTTTCGCTCACTGAGAGCAGTATCAATATACCAAGCCACCCAATGTGGAGGCTGAACAGGAAAAATTCGAGGATCCGGCAATGTCGAAAGTATGTCAGGTTACGGGAAAGCGGCCGATGACGGGAAATAACGTCTCCCACGCTCACAACAAGACAAAACGTCGCTTCCTGCCCAATCTGCACTATCACCGATTCTGGGTGGAGAGCGAAAACCGGTGGGTGCGTCTGCGCATCTCCACCAAAGGCATGCGTATCATCGACAAACGGGGCATTGATTCAGTCCTGACCGATATGCGTTCCCGTGGCGAAAAGGTCTGAGGAGGAATAGATCATGCGTGACAAAATCAGGCTCGTCTCAAGCGCCGGAACCGGCCATTTTTACACCACCACCAAAAACAAGCGCAATATGCCAGGAAAAATGGAGATCAAGAAGTTCGATCCCAAGATCCGCAAGTACGTAATGTACAAAGAGGCCAAAATCAAATAATAGCAGGGCTGAGGGCACAGGGCCGAGGAGCAAGCAAAAAAACCTTACTGTTACCTCGGATACGCTGCTTTACTCCAGGAGACACCTAGACACTCTGCCCTTGGCCCTCTCCCTTCAATAGATTCAAGTCCGGTCGATCCGGGCCGTAATTAATCCCACAAATCGTATATAGAGAGCGAGATGCAGGATTACTTTATCGGCAGACAGGCCATATTTGATCGGCGACTGAGGGTTTTCGCCTACGAACTGCTCTACCGTGAGGGAAACACCAGCGGCGCACCAAGCATGGACGGCGACCGCGCAACTTCCCGGTTAATGCTCAACGCCTTCACCGAGATGGGCCTGGATCGAATCGCCGGTGATCAGCGGGTGTTTTTCAATATGACCCGCAGTTTGCTGATGGATATGCCTGAGTTCCCTTTCGGCCGGGAGCGTCTGGTCCTTGAAATTCTGGAGGATATCGAGGTGAACGACGAATTCGTCCAGCGCATTTCGGTACTAAGGAAGGAGGGCTATACCCTGGCACTGGATGATTTCGAATTCGAAGACAAATGGCTGCCGTTGATACCTCATATCGATATCCTGAAAGTGGAGGTTCCGGCACTGAACTGGGACAAGCTGCCCTTACAGATAGAAAAAGTGCATCGAAACGGTATGCTGCTGCTGGCAGAAAAGGTGGAGACTGAAGGGGAGTACCGGCAGCTTCACGAACTTGGTTTCGATCTGTTTCAGGGCTACTACTTTTCGAAACCCAATGTCGTGGCCGGCAAGCGTTTAAGTGAAAATCAGTTGATCACGCTGAAACTGCTGGCCAAACTGAACGATCCCGAGGCCACTCCGAAACAGCTTGAAAACCTGATCGTACAAGACCCCGGACTGGTCTATAAGATCCTGCGTTATCTCAATTCGGCGTCGCTGGCGATGCCGCGCAAGATAGAATCAATCCAACAGGCAATCATTTATCTCGGCCTGCAGCGCCTGCGCGGCTGGGCCAGCCTGATCGCCATCTCACGGGTTGAGGACCAACCCGAAGAGCTGTTTACCATCGCACTGGTAAGGGCACATATGTGTGCCAAGCTGACAGCAATTTCAGAAGGAAAGGTGAACGAGGGTGCCTTTACGGTCGGATTGCTTTCCGTGCTGGATCTGCTGATGGGTAAACCCATGACCAAAATACTGGAGCGGATACCGCTCTCCGATTCAGTAAAGCAGGCGCTGCTGTATCACGCGGGAACTGCCGGCCGGGCACTGCTCTGCGCTCGTTCATTCGAACAGGAAGATGAGATACCAACGGGTTTCCCCGGGCTTAACACCGGCGAGATCCAAGAGATATTCCTGCAGTCATCCGAACTGGCCTTTCAAGAGCAGCGCAGCCTGCTGGCCAATTGAAACCGGTTTACCAAAGTTCAGACGGGTTCTGTGGCTGAGGGACGCCTGAACCCCGTGCCGTGACAGCCCGAGCAGGGCGGTATGCGACCCGCCTTGTGAAAGTGAAGCTCCTTACCGCAGCTGTTGCACACCAGTGTACCCGGTCCCGCCACTTCACCGGTGTGGTACATTGAGGCCTCCCGTGCCTGGTCGGCAAATTTCTCCAGTTCCAGGCGGGTCTTGTCCGCCACATTGGCGAACATCTCCATCATCCGCTGCTCAATCATCTTCACATCGAACTGCCACCACTGGCGAAACTCCGCCCCGGTTTCCACCAGGAAATGAGCAGCATCTTTCATATCACGCTCGACGTATCCGGTCAGTTTTTCCGCCTCCTCGCGGGTCAGTTCGTTCAATTCAACCGCCTTTTCCCTGGCTTGGTCGAGCGCCCGCCGCAGTGTCGGCAACGTACTCTTCTCCGCCAGTTCCAGGAATCCGTCAACCCGTTCGAGCATCTGCTCATATGCATCGGTCATACGATCGATGGGGTCACGCTTCTTCTCGTCGGTCATACTCTACACCTCTCACTCTGCTACCTGTCGTCGGAAAACCCTGTCGGATACCTGAAGTTTGACCCATCGGCGCAATAAAACAAGCCCATGCGGTCCTTCATGTATACTGCCGGCTGCGGTATCCTTATTCGATTAATCAAACCTCCAGCCCCAAGCCAGTAAAACCATCATGCAAGAGCGCTATGAAATGGCCGAAGTAGAGGCCGCTGCCCAGTTGCACTGGGAGCAGAACGGTTCGTTCAAGGTTACCGAGGATCCTCAGCGCGAGAAGTACTACTGCCTCTCTATGTTTCCCTACCCGAGCGGGAAACTGCACATGGGGCATGTGCGCAACTACACTATCGGCGATGTGATCGCCCGCTATCAGCGTATGCTGGGGAAAAACGTGCTGCAACCTATGGGCTGGGACGCGTTTGGACTGCCGGCGGAAGGGGCTGCGATCAAGAACAGGATGGCGCCGGCAAAATGGACCTACAGCAATATCGATTATATGAAGCATCAGCTCCGGCAGCTGGGGTTTGGCTACGATTGGAGCCGCGAGCTGGCTACCTGCCGACCGGAATACTACCGGTGGGAGCAGTGGCTGTTTACCGAACTGTATAAAAAAGGCCTCGTCTACCGTAAAAATTCTGTGGTGAACTGGGATCCGGTTGACCAGACGGTACTGGCCAATGAGCAGGTGATAGATGGCCGTGGCTGGCGCTCCGGCGCTTTGGTGGAACGACGCGAAATACCGCAGTGGTTCGTCCGCATCACCGACTACGCGGATGAACTGCTGGAAGAGCTCGACGGCATGGAGAGCTGGCCGGAACAGGTGCGCACCATGCAGCGCAACTGGATCGGCAGATCGCACGGTGTCCGCTTTGCCTTTCCTTATGAACTGGATGGAAAACAGGAGAAACTCTGGGTCTATACGACCCGGGTGGATACCATCATGGGCATCACCTTTTGCGCCGTCGCCGCTGAACACCCACTCGCGCAGCATGCCGCCCGTTCCAATTCGTTGCTGGCAATATTCATCAATGAGTGTCAGCAGGGCAGCATAGCGGAAGCCGATCTCGCCACTATGGAAAAGCGAGGTATGCCCACAGACATCACGGTGACCCATCCCCTGACCGGGGAGCAGATCCCGGTCTGGGTCGGCAACTATGTGCTCTGGGGATATGGTGAGGGAGCGGTCATGGCGGTACCCGCTCATGACGAGCGTGACTTCCACTTCGCCAAGATGTATGGACTGGAGATCAAACAGGTCATACAGCTCCCCGAAGAGAGATTCTCAACCGACGCCTGGCAGGAGTGGTACGCCGACAAGGGGAACGGTGTGTGCGTCAACTCCGGACCCTACAATGGCCTGGACTACAGCGCGGCAGTGGATGCGATCGCCGCCGACCTGGCTGCGAAGGGGCTGGGTGAGAAACAGGTCCAGTACCGTCTGCGCGACTGGGGCGTTTCGCGGCAACGCTACTGGGGCTCGCCCATACCGATGGTCCACTGCGACAAGTGCGGTATTGTCCCTGTTCCGGTTGAGGATCTGCCGGTGACTCTGCCGGAGGATGTCGAATTCGATGCCACCGGCGGCTCGCCAATCAAGAAGATGCCCGAGTGGTACCGCACCAGTTGCCCCCAGTGCGGTGGCGATGCGGAGCGCGAAACCGACACCTTCGACACCTTTATGGAGTCATCCTGGTATTACGCACGCTACGCCTGCCCCGACTCGGACCAGGCCATGCTCGACGAGCGCGCCGACTACTGGCTGCCGGTGGACCACTATATCGGCGGTATCGAGCACGCCATCCTGCACCTGCTCTACGCCCGCTTTTACCACAAGCTGATGCGCGACAGCGGCCTGGTGAAATCCGATGAACCTTTCACCCGCCTGCTGACCCAGGGCATGGTGGTGGCGGAGACCTACTATCGCCAGCTCACCGACGGCAGCCTGCAGTGGTTCAATCCGACTGAGGTTGAACGCGAGTTGGGTGACAGGGGCCAGGTGATCAGCGCCCGCCTCAAGTCGGACGGAAAGCCGGTGGAGATAGGCGGCATCGAAAAGATGTCAAAGTCCAAAAATAACGGCATAGATCCACAGACCATGATAGACCGTTTCGGTGCCGACACCGTGCGCCTCTATACGATGTTCACCTCACCGCCTGACCAGTCGCTGGAGTGGAGCGATGAAGGTGTTGAAGGCGCCCACAGATTTCTGCGCCGGCTGTGGGGGCTCGCCTGGAGCCGCCGGGAGGAGCTGGCAGACGCCACAATCGTTGCCTCTGATTTCAATGATGCGCAGAAAGCAGACCGCAGGGAGATTCACGCAGCACTGAAGCAGGCTTGTTTCGATTATGATCGTCAACAGTTCAATACTGTGGTCTCTGCCTGCATGAAGGTGGTCAACACACTCTATAAGCTGGGTGACAGTGCGGCGGACAGGACATTGTTGCGCGAGGGTTTCGGCATTGTACTGCAGCTGCTGGCACCGATCGCTCCGCATATTGCCCACGCCTTGTGGCGGGAACTGAAATATGGCGAGGATATACTGGAGAGCCATTGGCCCGAGGCAGATGAAGATGCATTAAAACTGGAGAGCATCCAGTATGTGGTTCAGGTAAATGGCAAAGTCCGCGCCAGAATCCAGATCGCGGCAGACGCGCAGCAGAGCGCCATAGAAGAAGCTGCCCAGACAGATGAGAATGTGCGTAAATTCATCGGTGATGCCCAGATACGGAAAGTTATCCTGGTACCGGGCAAACTGGTTAATATCGTCGCAAAATGATCCCCCACAACAGGTAACCCAGGCCGATGAAAACAGAGACAGCCCTGCAAACCATTATCTTCCTGGCACTGCTCGCACTGCTCCAGGGCTGTGGCTTTCATCTGCGCGGTACCGGGACATCGGCCGCCAACCTGCCGGCTGATATAAGTCCACTGCTCATCGAGGGTCTGGCACAGCGTGACTTTTTAAAACTGGAACTCGAAAACATGTTCATCAATTCGGGCATCCAGGTTACCAATGACACGGCAGAAGCGGCCAGCATTTTGCATATCACAGGCAGACAGAGCGACCGACGTGTAAAGACCGTGGACAGCAGGGGAAAAGTGGTGGAGTACGAACTGCGTGAAAGCCTGGGCTTCGAGCTTGCCGACCGCGCCGGAAACCTACGTGCACCCATACAGTCCGTCAGTGTGATTCAGATCTACACCAACAGAGCGACGCAGGTCCTGGGCAGCCAGCAGGAGGAGAGCTATCTGCGTGAGGATATGTGGCGCCGTCTGTCGAGTCAGATACTCAGACGCCTATCGACACAACTTCGCTGAAGTACGATGCAGGTCGCCCCACACCAGCTGCAGGCACATCTGGAAAAAAGAGTTGCTCCCATCTACCTGCTGAGCGGCGACGAGCCGTTGCAGATGAGCGAGGCGGCAGATGCTGTTCGCCGTCAGGCACAGAAGCAGGGCTACAGCGGACGCGAAATACTGGAAGTGGACAGCCGCTTCGATTGGAGCCTGCTGATGGCAGAAGCCAACAGCCTCTCGCTGTTCGCGGAACAGCGAATCATCGATCTGAGGATCCCGTCAGGCAAACCAGGCAACGAAGGCAGCAAAGCGCTAAATGAGTACGCTGAGCACCCGCCACACGATGTGCTGCTGTTGATCACGCTGCCAAAGCTTGAAAAAAGTCAGTCTTCCAGTAAATGGTTCAAGGCGCTCGACAGAGTGGGCGTGACCGTCCAGGTCTGGCCGGTTGACGGCGGCCGCCTGCAGGCCTGGATCATGCAACGGATGCGCAGCGCCGGACTTTCCCCGGCGGCAGATGTCGTCCCCATGCTTGCGGAGCGCATTGAGGGAAACCTGCTGGCCGCCCGCCAGGAGATCGAAAAACTCCTGCTGTTGTATGGACCCGGAGAGATAACCCCCGAGCAACTTGCCGAATCTGTGGCAGACAGCGCCCGTTATGACGTGTTCGGTCTGATTGACGCGGCCCTGGCAGGAGATGTCAGCCGCTGCGTGAAAATAGTGAACGGCCTGCAGGCCGAAGGCACACCAGAGCCGGTCGTTCTCTGGGCGCTCACCCGCGAACTGCGGCTGTTGGTGAGCCTGGCAGGCGAAATTGCCGGTGGCCGCACTGCCCAGCAGGCGGTGGGGGCACGCAGAGAGGTCTGGGAGAAACGCAAGCCTCTGGTGATTAAAGGCGTGCAACGCCTGAAGCCGCAGGAGTGGCAAGGACTGCTGCAACTTTGTGGCCGCACCGATCGTGCCATCAAAGGCTGGGAGCACTGTGATCCCTGGTTACTGATGCGGGATATCGCCACCAGAATGGCAGGCGCACCGGCGCTTGAGTGATTGATAGTTGAGCCTCCCAACCCTGTTTAAAAAAGCTGACTGTTAACGAGACTCAGCTCTTAAATCACCGGATTCTGGAAGATGAATCTGCATCGAAAATTCCATTTCGGATCTGAGAATGGCTGAGGTTTATTGATAATCAGATCAAAAAGACTCCGAGACAATGCAACAGCACTATCCACTCCCCCGCCCGCCTTCTGTTAGAATTTCCCGATAGAGAATCAGCTGACCGATTGAAATCAACATGTCCGAATCAATTCAGGATGTAGCGCTGTACATGCACGAAGTTGGCCGTCAGGCACGAGCAGCCTCGCGTGTTCTCGCCCGTGCCAGCAGCCAGGAGAAGAATGCCGCTCTGAACGCCATTGCCGACGATCTCGACCGCAATCACATCGCGTTGGCCAGTGCAAATAAGAAGGATCTGGCTGCGGGCGCCGCCAAAGGGCTGGATAGTGCGCTGATGGATCGCCTGGAACTGACACGCGCACGCATCAACGGCATGATCAATGGCTTGCGCCAGATCGTTTCTCTGCCCGATCCCATAGGCAGCATCTTTGACATGAACTACCTGCCCAGCGGCATCCAGGTCGGGCGCATGCGGGTGCCGCTTGGGGTGGTGGGGATCATCTATGAATCGCGCCCCAACGTTACCGCGGACGCAGCCGCGCTTTGTCTGAAGTCGGGCAACGCCACCGTACTGCGCGGCGGCTCTGAAGCTTTCCACTCCAACCAGGCCATAGCCGAGAGCATTCGCACCGGACTCAGACAAGCCGGCCTGCCGCCCGATGCGGTGCAGGTGGTAACTACCACCGACAGAGCCGCGGTCGGCAGTATGATAACCATGCCGGAATACATCGACGTGATCATACCTCGCGGCGGCAAGAGTCTGATCGAACGCATATCCAAAGAGGCCAGAGTGCCGGTAATCAAACACCTGGACGGCATCTGCCATGTCTACATAGACGACCAGGCGGATTCGAAGAAGGCGTACGACATAGCGATCAACGCCAAGACCCAGCGTTACGGCACCTGCAACACCATGGAGACACTACTGGTGGCAGAAGGCGTGGCGGAGAAGATGCTGCCGAGGCTGGCAGCCACCTTTCTGGAGAAAGGCGTGGAACTTCGCGGCTGTCCGACCACCTGCCGGCTGCTTGGTGCAGAGGTCAACCCCGCCGATGACCAGGACTGGGACACCGAATACCTGGCGCCCATCCTCTCCATACGCGTGGTGCCGGATCTGGACGCCGCTATCGACCACATCAATCGACATGGCTCACAGCACACCGACAGCATCGTCACCGAAAACTATACCCGGGCGCGGCGCTTCCTGGCCGAAGTGGACTCCAGCTCGGTGATGGTAAATGCCTCCACCCGCTTCGCCGATGGCTTCGAGTATGGCTTGGGCGCGGAGATCGGCATCTCTACCGACAAGTTTCATGCACGCGGCCCGGTCGGACTGGAGGGGCTCACTTCGGTCAAATACATCGTACTGGGCGATGGACATATACGAAAATAGGAACTACAGGGCAGAGGAAAGACAGGGCCAGGGAACTGAAAAATGATCTGCTTTAATTACCAGCGGTTACTCGCGAATGGTAAACATAAAAAAGTTGCGCTCACTGCTTGTATACGAAAAACGATTACCACCCTCAATTTCATGCTACGCGAGAATACCATGTGGAGCGAAAAACGTGCCTAACAGGTTGATAGTGCACTGCAATCGCTCGTTAACTGACGGCTTAGCCCCCTCGTCCTCTGCCCTTGGCCCTTGGCCCTTGGCCCTCTGCCCTTGGCCCCCTGCCCTCGGCCCTCTGCCCTCGGCCCTCTGCCCTGTTCTATGATAGGTATCCTCGGCGGCAGTTTCGATCCCATCCATTACGGCCATCTGCGTACCGCGCTGGACGTTCAACAGGCGCTGGATCTGGAGGAGGTCCGGTTGATTCCGCTGCGCGATCCGCCCCACCGGGACACACTCGACAGCAGCGCCGAAACGCGACTTGCAATGGTCCGGGCGGCCGTGGCTGACGAACCGCGCTTCCGCATAGACGAGCGCGAGCTGACGCGCAGCGGCAAATCCTACACTCTCGACACCCTCCTCTCTCTGCGCAGCGAGCTTGGCGAACAACCGCTCTGCCTGCTGATGGGTACGGATGCGTTTCGCGGCTTTCCCGGCTGGCACAAACCACTGGATATTCTCAAACAGGCGCATCTGATTGTGATGCAGCGGCCGGGAGAGGCACGACCTGATATCTACCCGGAGCGCGTTGTTACAACGGCCGATGCATTGAAGATCAACAAGGCCGGCCGGATACTGTTCCTGCCTGTCACCCAGATTGCCATTTCGGCCACCCGAATCCGCGCCATGGTGCGTAAGGGCCTCAGTCCGCGCTACCTTCTGCCGGACGAGGTGTTGTCGATCATCCAGCAACGGGGGTTGTACCGCTGAAACAGCCGGACGTTCAGGTTTACGGTGCGGAAAACCGGGGCTTAGGCTAAAATTCACCCTCAACCCCGCAATCAGGTAAAAGCATGCAGGTAGAAGAGCTCCGCGATCTGGTCGTCAGGATCCTTGACGACATGAAGGCAAACGACATCAAAATTCTTGACGTTCGTGGCAAAACAAGCATCACCGACATCATGGTCATCGCCAGCGGCACTTCCAGCCGCCATGTCAAAGCGCTTGCCGAAACAGTCGCTTTCCAGGCCAAGGACGCGGGCGAAGTGCCGCTTGGCATTGAGGGTGCCAACGAAGGCGAATGGGCGCTGATCGATCTCAACGGCGTGGTGGTGCACATCATGCAGCCTAAGGTGCGGGACTTCTATCAGCTCGAACGGCTGTGGGAGATGGATATCCCTGCGACCGGCCGGGCTGGCGCCAACGCGCCATAGTCCAACTCCTCAGTGGACCGCTTCGACCGTATATTCGCCCTGCACCAGCTTCTCAGCAGTCACCGCAATCCGGTCTCCAGACAACGAATCGAGCAGGTGCTGGAGTGTTCCCGCGCCACGGCAAAGCGCATCGTCGACAATATGCGCGACTACCTCAACGCCCCGATCGAATATGACCGCACACGCAACGGCTACTACTATGCCCGCGACAGCGAGTACGGCGAAATGTATGAACTCCCCGGGGTCTGGTTCAACGCCTCCGAGCTGCATGCGCTGCTCAGCGTGCAGCAACTGCTGGAAGCGGTGCAGCCAGGTCTGCTGGAGCGCCAGCTGGCACCCCTTAAGGCCCACATCGGGGAGCTGCTGAAAGCACAGCACGGCGGCGGCGATCAGATCAGCCGGCGTATCCGCATTCTGCGGGCTGCCCCGCGACCGGCCGGGGAATATTTCCAGACCGTTGCCAACGCCCTGGCCCAGCGCAGGCGTCTTGCCATCACTTACTTCAAGCGCGGCGAGGAGCGGCTCAGTAAACGCGAACTCTCTCCCCAGCGCCTGCTCCACTACCGCGACAACTGGTACCTGGAAGCCTGGTGCCACCTGCGTCAAAGCATGCGCACCTTTGCCCTCGACAGCATCCGCAAAGCCAGCATGCTGGAGAGCGCCGCACAGGAGATCGACGAGCAAAGCCTGCGCGACTACAGCGCCGGTGCCTATGGCATATTCTCCGGCGGAGCAGACCAGACTGCCGTGCTGCTGTTCCGGCCGGAACGGGCGCGCTGGGTATCGGCCGAACAATGGCACCCAAACCAGCAGAGCCGCTGGCTCGACGACGGCCGCTACGAACTGAAAGTCCCCTACAGCCAGACCCCGGAACTGATCATGGACATCCTGAAATACGGGCCGGACGTGGAGGTGGCGGAGCCGCAAGCGTTGCGCGAACTGGTCAGGGAAAGACTGCGCCAAGCTGCGGAGATTTACCCCTGATCCTAAAAATCGGGCCAGAGAAAAAATTTCGCTTATATCAGCTAAAACTGCTCTCTGACTAGGTTTTTTCTATGCATTCACATCAACCACCACCCGGCCGCGCACCTGACCATCCATCAGTTTTCCGGCCATCGGAATCACCTCGGCAAGGCCGATCTCACCGGAGATCATATCCAGTTTCGAGATATCCAGATCAGTTCCCAAGCGCTGCCAGGCGACCAGCCGTTCCGGGCGCGGGCACATCACGCTGTCGATTCCGGCAAGGGTGACTCCGCGCAGGATGAACGGTGCGACGGTCGCCGGAAAATCCATACCGCCGGCGAGACCGCAGGCGGTCACCACACCGCGATACCTGCTGGAGGCACACACATTGGCCAGAGTGTGGCTGCCGACAACATCCACCGCTCCCGCCCAGCGCTCCTTCGCCAGCGGCTTGGCCGGGGAAGTGAACTCCGCACGCGGCAACACTTCGGAGGCGCCCAGGCTCTTGATGTAGTCGCTCTCCTCCGGGCGGCCGCTCACCCCCACCACCGTGTAGCCCAGTTTCGACAGCAGCGCCACCGCCACGCCGCCCACGCCGCCGGCCGCACCGGTGACCAGGATCTCTCCCTTGTCCGGAGTCACGCCGTGCCGCTCCAGCGCCAGCACGCACAACATCGCGGTGTAACCCGCGGTGCCGATCGCCATCGCCTGGCGCGGTGTGAACTGCGGCGGCAGCGGCACCAGCCATTCGCCCTTCAGACGCGCCTTCTGTGCCAGACCGCCCCAATGAACCTCACCCACGCCCCAGCCGTTGAGCACCACGCTGTCGCCGACCTGGTAGTCGGGGCTTTCGCTCTCCTCGACCGTACCGACCAGATCGACGCCGGGGACCATCGGAAACCTGCGCACGACCGGGCCCTTGCCGGTAATGGCAAGGCCGTCCTTGTAGTTGAGGGTGGAGTGGCTCACACGCAACCTGACATCGCCTTCAGGCAGCTGCGCCTCGTCGATCTCCTTGAGCGATGCCCGGTAGCCTGCGTCGTCCTTTTCGATCAGAATGCCCTTGAACATAATCAACCCCTCCTCTCATGTGGCAATAGTACGGTCGTCTTTTGCATAGAATAGGCGGCAATGGCTCGGAGTTCACGCCCTGTTATACCCGCTTGGCGGTGCTCACCCCTGTATTAATGAAAACAGGCTCCTCCATATATCATGGAAACGCACCGTCAGACAGCCTTGGCTCCAAATTTGAAAGGCACGGCAACAAGCATCAATCGATGTAGTATTCAATACCTATTCAGTTTTCGGGACATGATCATGCGCACCACTTTGAACATTGACGATCGATTACTCGCCGAAGCACAGCGCGTTTCCGGTATACATGAGAAAGCGGCACTGGTGCGCGAAGGACTTCGGGCCCTGATCGAGCGCGAGAGCGCGCGCCGACTGGCCCGGCTGGGTGCCAGTGAGCCAACGCTGAATCCAATCCCCCGCCGTCGCTCCTCCAGCGAATGATCCTGGTAGATACCTCTGTCTGGATAGAGTACCTGCGTTCGGGCGATGAAAGCCTTGTCACCTTGCTGAACGGCAGTCGGGTGATGATGCATCCATTCATATTGGGTGACCTGGCCTGCGGCAACTTGAGCCAGCGCGCAGAGTTGCTGGCCCTGTTCAAAGACCTCCGCCAAGCGACAGTTGCCCGTGACGACGAGGTGCTGTTCTTTATTGACCGGCATGCACTGATGGGCCGGAGCATAGGCTACATGGATGCACATCTTCTTGCTTCTGTATCGCTCGATGAAGGAGCACAACTGTGGACGCGTGACAAGCGCCTGCATGCATTGGCCGAAGTGCTGAAGATGGCGTACGCACCTGCCTAGCCGATGCGGATAGAGACAGAAAGAGTCGAAGGACCGATCGACCGATACAGGGAAATAATAATAGACCGGCGGACTCACAAATTGAGCCTTTAGAGGTGATATAAAGAGAAAATAATAGCGAGAGGGATTTCCGCATGAATCAAGCGCTTTATTTCCGGTACTGGGGAAAAACCCGGAGAGACGAGGGCTCCGGCGAGCCTTTTCATCTGCTGCCTTATCACTGCCTGGATGTGGCTGCGGTGGGGAAACGGCTGCTGCAGGCTCATCGGGTGTTTAGGGAGGGATTAGCAACTCTAACCGGGTTGGATGAAACGCAACTCATCCGCTGGATCGTTTTCTTTCTGGCACTGCATGACTTGGGTAAGTTTGCCGTCAGTTTTCAACAACTCAAACCGGAACTTCTGGCAAGGCTGCAACAGCGAAAAAGCAAACAGCCCTATACCGAACGCCACGACTATCTCGGATATGCCTTCTGGCTGAAGCGGTTGAAACCGCGAATGCAGGAGGTCGGCATGTTGAAGAAGTCCAGGCTGCGCGGCGGACTTCAATCTATAGACTACTGGATTCACTCAGTCACCGGACATCATGGACAACCGCCAAAACAACAATATGCCGGTTTCCTTTTCGACGACCATTTTGAACCGGCAGACCAAAAAGCCGCGACAGATTTTATTGGTGATCTGATCTCTTTCACACTAAATGACGGCTTCGAGTTTCCAGACATACCGACTGACAAGGCAAAAGAGTCATCCTGGTGGCTGGCCGGGTTTGCCGTATTGAGTGACTGGCTCGGCTCCAATGCCGACTACTTTCCATTCCGATCGGAGCCAATGGAGCTCGCGGATTACTGGGAAATCGCGATTGATCAGGCGGAAAAGGCTGTCAACGAAACTGAATTGCTGCCAGCCAGCCCAGCATCCGGCCTATCGGTTGAACAACTGATCCCGGCTGCAGAGAATATTGAACCGACACCACTACAGAAACTGTCGGTGGAAATTACGCTTGGCGACAGACCGCAGTTGTTCATTCTGGAAGATGTCACCGGTGCGGGAAAAACCGAGGCGGCCATTCTGCTCGCCCACCGGCTCATGCAGAAAGGTCTTGCGGGCGGCATCTATTTCGGACTGCCAACCATGGCAACCGCTAACGCCATGTATGCAAGGCTCGGAGATATCTACCGTCAACTGTTCAGTGTTCAAACCAACCCTTCGCTGGTACTGGCACACAGTGCAAGAAACCTGTCGGAAAAATTTCGCCAGTCGCTGCTTCCTGAGACCCACCAACCTGAATCCGGATACGGCAATGGCGACGCACCTCCCGCAAGCCTTCACTGCAGCCAGTGGTTGGCGGACAGCCGCAAGAAGGCGCTGCTGGCGGAACTGGGTGTCGGCACCATCGATCAGGCGCTGCTGGGGGTGCTGCCCAGCAGACACCAGTCGTTGCGGTTGCTGGGCCTTATGCATAAGGTGCTGCTGGTCGATGAAGTGCACGCCTGCGACGCTTACATGCAGCTACTGTTGTGCAACCTGTTGCGTGCTCACGCAATGGCGGGCGGCAGTGCCATTCTGCTGTCGGCCACTCTCCCGCAGTCCCAGCGACAAGAGCTGCTCGATGCATTTACCGATGGCCTGAAGCAGCCGGGCCGGATGCTAAACGCCAATACCTACCCGCTGCTGACCCATTTCAATGGTGAAGTGACAGCCGAATTCCCGCTGGAAACCCGTGCTACGGTTCGCCGCCATGTCCGGGTCGAGTTTATAGACAGCCTGCAAGCGGTGGAACAGTCTCTTACGGACTCTGTTGCCTCCGGCCAGTGCGCCTGCTGGATTCGCAACACGGTAGCGGACGCCCGTGAAGCCTATACCCAGTTGAAATCGCGATATCCGGAGTGGAACATAGCCCTGTTCCACGCCCGCTTCGCCCTGGCCGGCCGCCTTGCAATCGAACAAAAGGTGTTGAATCGATTTGGCAAAGAGAGCAATCACGAACAGCGCCAGGGTCAGATCCTGATTGCCACCCAAGTGGTGGAGCAGTCGCTGGATCTCGACTTCGACAGAGTGATTACCGATCTTGCGCCCATCGATCTCATCATCCAGCGCGCCGGCCGGCTTCACCGTCACCGGCGGGACGCCGTGGGAAACCCGATCAACGAAACCGATCAGAGACCGCAACCTGTAATTACTGTCCATGCGCCCGCCTGGAGCGATGAGCCCTCAGCGGAATGGTTCAAAAGTCACTTCCCCAAAGCTCAAACGGTCTATGAGGATCACGGCCAGATTTGGCTCACGATGAAGCTGTTGCGTGAAAACGGAGGGTTCAGGATGCCGGAGGATGCCAGGGCATTGATCGAAGGGGTCTACGGCAGTGAAACCGATATCCCGGAAGGACTATGGCGAGCCAGCGCAGATGCGCAAGGTGAAAACAGGGCCAGAGCGAGCGTTGCTTCTCTAAACCAGCTTAAACTGGAATCGGGTTACACGACATTGGATGCGGCCAACTGGTGGGATGAAGCCTTGACACCGACCCGTCTGGGAGAGGAGACCACTACCGTCTGGCTGGCACGCTGGGAGAACGGGAAAATCATCCCCTTTCACGAACAGGCTCCCTTTGCCTGGCAGCAGAGCAGCGTCACCATGCGCACTGCGTTGATCGCTGAAGCGGCACCACAGCCTGGGATTCCGGTTGATGTTATTGAGTCATGCCAGGAGCAATTGCCCGGTAAGGGGAAATGGGGTGTATTGTTACCTCTTGTCAGCGAAAAAACAGGACTCTGGAAAGGAGTTGCACAAGACCTCAAGGGCAACCAAATGGCCTTTTTCTACGACCAAAAGCTGGGCTTGATGACCGCCAGGGAGCACAAACGAATGGATGGAGACGAACGATGAACCTGATTGAATCACCTTGGATTCCAGTGCGCACGGAGAGCGGCGGAAGCCACATTGCACCCTGGCAGATCACCGACCCGGACGATCCCGTGCTGGAACTGGCCGCTCCCCGTCCCGACTTCAACGGCGCACTGCTGCAGTTCCTGATCGGCCTGTTGCAGACCGCATGCCCGCCGAGCGATAGCGACCAATGGGCGGAGTGGCTGGAACAGCCGCCATCGCCTAAATCTCTTGAAAAGCAATTTCACCCTTTCGCGCATGCATTTGATCTGGACGGAGAGGGTCCTTGCTTCATGCAGGATTTTTCAACATTGACGGGCGACCCCAAACCCATCTCCGCACTCCTGATAGATTCACCCGGCGCACAAACACTAAAGCAAAATGCCGATCACTTTATTAAGCGCGGTGGTATCGAGCACCTTTGTCCGAATTGCACCGCTACGGCACTTTTCTGTTTGCAGACCAATGCACCGAGCGGAGGGGCGGGGCATCGAACCTCGCTTCGTGGCGGCGGTCCACTCTCTACACTGGTTGCACTCGACCCAGAAGGCAGCAAGTTGAAAGATAATCTGTGGCGGGCATGCTGGCTAAATGTTGTTGAAACAGTAGCAGTTTCCAGCCTCGCAAATGACATTCAGCACAAAGCACTTAAAGAGATATTCCCCTGGCTGGCGCCTACGAGAACAAGCGAAGATAAGACCGGGGTGATCACCACACCAATGGATACCAATCCTCTGCAGATGTATTGGGGAATGCCGCGGCGTATCCGTTTGGATTGTGTACGAACTACGGAAGGCAACTGCGATCTCTGCGGCGACTTCGCAGAGAATCGAATCAGTCAATATGTCACACAAAACTACGGCATCAATTACGAGGGGGCCTGGAAACACCCTTTGAGTCCTTATCTGGTAAACAAAGAAGGTGTATCGCTGCCACAACACGCCCATCCGGGCGGACTTAATTACCGTCACTGGCTTGGTCTCGTCAACAGCATGACAACCAGCGAACCGGCCAGAGTTGTTCGTGAGTATGTCGATGCTGGGCGGAAGCTGGATGGTGAGCAGTTAAGACTCTGTGTCTTCGGTTACGACATGGATAACATGAAAGCGCGCTGCTGGTACGAGACCACCTTCCCTCTCTACACCCTGGACGGTGCCATCCTGGAGCGGTTTACCGCTTACACTGATTTGTTGATTCAATCCGCAACCGATACCGCAAGCATGGTTCGTAGCTGCATCAAGGATGCCTGGTTCAAACGCCCTGGCGATGCCAAGGGTGATACCGCTTTTCTGGTGGAAGCTTTCCTCAACCACACCGAGACAGATTTCTATGCCAGCCTGAAACGACTCAAAGATCAATTGGAGGCCGGCGGAGATGGGAAAGACGTACCTAACGCCTGGCATGCTGTGTTGAAACGGACTGCCTTAAAACTCTTCGATTACTGGACTGGACGCGGCGATTTCGGTGCAGTCAATCCCCGCCGCATCGCCCAAGCAAACCGAAAACTCAATAACTGGCTTCGCAGCAAGAAATTGAAGCAGTCTCTATTTGTCAGCGAAGATAAGGAGAAAGCCGCTTGAAAAATTTATTCAGTAAGGATGCCGCCGCCACTGGAATACTCACCCATTGGTGGCAAAACCTGGAAAAAGACAAGGGAACAAGAGCGGAGTTGCGCCGTTGCAACACGCCGGAAAAGGTGATGTTTCACCCCACTTTTCCACGCCTCTGCAATCGGCTCGAACCGTTGCTGGGAAAGGATTGGAACTGGCAGATTCGTCTGGCCACAGTGGTTGGCTTACTTAGCCACGTCCGCAAGACTACTGGTCAAACCCTGGCCTATCAGATGGCCGGAAATCCACCCCAGGTCAGCGAACTTCGTTTTCGCCGCCTGCTGCAGCGGGAGCAGGACGATCTTTACGGCGCCATGATCCGTATTCTGCAGATGCTCGAATACAGCGCCAACCTGCCCGACCTGATGAGTTCCGTTTTTTATTGGGGAGACCCGGTACGTAAACGCTGGGCATTCGAGTATTTCCCCAACACCCCTGAATCGAAAACCGCCTGACCTTTCACCTGCAAGGAAGAAACAATGAACAAATTCGTACAACTTCACCTGCTCACCTCCTATCCACCCGCCAACCTCAATCGGGACGATCTGGGGCGCCCCAAAACTGCGATGATGGGCGGCGCCAACCGGCTGCGCATCTCCTCCCAGAGTCTGAAACGTGCGTGGCGAACATCGGAGGTATTTGAGCAGGCTTTGGCCGGTCACGTCGGTACGCGCACCAAAGAGATGGGCAGGAGAGCCTATCAAACGCTACTTGATAAGGGTGTCTCTGAAAAAAAGGCTATGGAATGGTCGAAAGCGATAGCAGGCGTCTTCGGTAAACTCAAAACGCTTTCGAAAAAAGATAAAGAAACCGCGGCAGCCGAACCACTGATGACCGAGCTGGAGATAGAACAACTCGCACACTTTAGCCCGGAAGAGGAACAGTCTATCACTTCACTGCTCGATGAAATCGCAGGCAGCGGCGATGCTCCTACAGAACAGCAGCTTGACCTGCTGCGCAAGAAACACACCGCAGCGGACATCGCCCTGTTCGGCCGCATGCTCGCATCAAGACCTGACTGCAACACCGAGGCGGCAGCCCAGGTCGCCCACGCCATCAGCACGCATAAGGTCACCGTGGAGGATGACTTTTTCACTGCCGTTGACGATCTCAACAGCGGCGAGGATGACATGGGCGCCGGCCACATGGGCGAGACCGAGTTTGCCGCCGGTCTCTTCTACCTTTATATCTGCATCGACCGGGAGCTGCTGACAGAGAACCTCTCCGGCGATGGCTCACTCACCGCAAAAACCATCGGTGCTTTGATCAGCTCAGCCGCAACCATCGCACCCAGCGGCAAGCAGAACAGCTTCGCCTCACGTGCCCGGGCATCCTATATCCTGTGTGAATCTGGAGATCAGCAGCCCCGCTCGCTCTCTGTCGCCTTTCTGAAACCGGTCTCTGGTTCAGATATTCTGAGCCAGTCCATCGAGGCGTTGGAGCAGACCCGGCAGAAGATGGATGCGGTCTATGGCGATGGGGCGGAGCGTATCGCCAGGCTGAACGCTGTCACCGGGGAAGGCTCGCTGCAGGGAGTCATAGACTGCGCTACTGGGGAATGAGCGATGAAGGATTACCTCCTGTTTCAACTTTACGGCCCGATGGCGGCCTGGGGCGATACTGCGGTGGGCGAATTTCGCCCCAGCCATGGCCATCCTACCCGCAGTGCGATTCTTGGGCTGACAGCAGCAGCGCTGGGGATAAGGCGGCATGAGGAGGAGAGGCTCCGGGATTTGGAGAACTCTTGCCGCGTTGCCGTTCGGCTCGACTCGCCGGGGGAAGTGATGCGTGACTACCACACTACTCAGGTGCCGCCGGAACTGCGCAAGGTGCGTCACTACACCCGCCGCGACGAACTGAGTGCGGATAAACTGCATACGATCCTCTCCCAGCGGGATTACCGTACAGACAGTGCCGCGACAGTCGCGTTATCGCCGACGACCGATCCTCTATTCTCGCTTCGACAGATAGCCGATGCGCTGCGGCAACCGGTGCTTGTACTCTACCTTGGCCGGAAATCATGCCCGTTATCTCTGCCTCTTCTGCCCAGAATAGTGCAGGCTGACAATCTCAAATCGGCTTTCAACGCCTACCCGTCCACTACCACGCAACTGCAACTGCTGACCGACAACCTACGCCACTATGGACAGGGGATACCGGCACCGGAGCAAACTCGTTATTACTGGGAGGAGAGCGAGACCAGCCCAGGGCTGGAAACGCAAATGATCTACCCACGCAGGGACCGGCTTCGCAACCGCAGGCGCTGGCAGTTCGACAACCGCAGCGAACACTACGCCGCGGAAGCCGGGGAGGAGTAAGCATGTATTTCAGCCGCATTCGATTACGCACGGACGCCGATACAGGAGTCTTGGCGCGTCAGCTCTGCAACAGTGACAGCTACCTGGAGCACCAACTGCTTTGGCGGCTCTTTTCCGGTGATGCTGAAGCCAGGCGGGATTTCCTGTTTCGCCGCGATGACCTCAATGGCTGGCCGCAATTCTACCTGGTCTCCCAGCGGTTGCCGGAAGATGCAGATAACGTCTGGCAAATCGATCATCGCGAATATAGACCCAGACTCAGAAATGGACAGAGACTGGGATTCAGTCTGCGGGCAAATCCTGTTATTACACGAAAAGACGCGTCGGGAAAACATAAACGCCATGATCTGGTGATGGACCTGAAGCGGCAAGGCAACTGGAAACTGACCGCTCGCAATGCCCGCTCCTCACTCTACGAACTTACCCAACTGGCCGGTCAAACCTGGTTGTCTTCCCGCCTGGAACGCAACGGTGGGAAATTGGAGACTCTGAATAGCGAAGGCTATATGCAACACCGGACATCCGGAAAGCGAAATGAAAAACCAATTCAATACAGCTCGCTGGATCTCGATGGAACACTCACAGTAGCTGACACCGAAGCTTTTACTCAAGCTCTCTATCGGGGTCTCGGACCCGCCAAAGCCTTCGGCTGCGGCCTGTTGCTTGTTCGCAGAATCTGAGTTTGGGATAGTCAATTGCCAATGCTGAATTACCGGTCTATTCTAGTCTTACTTATTTCTTACCGATCCATTCATAATGAGCACCGTGCGATTATCCAGCAAAGGCCAGATTGTCATTCCGAAAACTATCCGTGATCGCCACCACTGGCACGAAGGCCAGGTACTGGAAATCATTGAAACCGACAACGGCCTGGTATTACAGGGGGGAAAAATCTTCCCGCAAACCCTGCTTGAAGATCTGGCGGGCCGTTTAAAATATGACGGAAAGGCAAAGACACTTGACGAGATGGAAGCGGCTATAGCAAAAGGAGCCAGGGAGAAGGTGGAAAATGATAGGCGTTGACACCAATATAATCGTTCGTCTTTTGACTCGCGACGATGATACCCAGTTTCAAAAAGCACTAAAGCTCTTCCAGCAGGAAAATATCTTTATAACCAAAACTGTGTTTCTGGAAACAGAATGGGTGTTGCGCTACGCATACGATTTCACGCCGGTACAAATAGTCGATGCCCTGGAAAAACTGGCAGGGCTAAGCCAGGTGACCACCGAATCGGCTTTCCAGGTCGCTCAAGCCTTGGCCTGGTTTAGAGGTGGGCTTGATTTTGCTGACGCACTCCATCTTGCCGGTACAGCAGGTCAGGTTTCGTGCTTTGCCACTTTCGACCGCAAACTGGCAAAAAACGCGGACAATGCGGACTGTCGCGTTACATTACTCTGATTGAGTTGGAAAGGGCCCCATGCTTCCGCCACTCAAACCCATTGCCATGAAGGAGAGGATCTCCATGCTGTTCATTGAAAGGGGCGAAATCGATGTGCTGGACGGAGCTTTTGTCGTCATCGATAAAACCGGAGTACGCACTCACATACCTGTTGGCAGCGTTGCATGTCTGATGCTGGAGCCCGGCACCCGGGTTTCACACCGGGCCGCGGCTCTGGCGGCAAGGGTCGGCACGCTGCTGGTCTGGGTCGGCGAGGCTGGAGTCCGCCTCTATGCATCGGGTCAACCCGGCGGGGCCAGGGCAGACCGCCTGCTCTATCAGGCCAGACTAGCGCTGGATGAAACTGCGCGACTGAAAGTCGTGCGTAAAATGTACGAATTACGTTTTGGGGAAAAACCGCCGGAACGCCGCAGTGTTGATCAGCTCAGAGGAATCGAAGGGGCCCGGGTCAGAAAAATCTACAAGATGCTTGCCCAGCGCCATAAGGTCAGCTGGAAAGGACGCAACTACGACGCCACCGACTGGGACAGCAGCGACCTGCCCAATCTCTGTTTGAGTTCCGCCACGGCATGCCTCTACGGCATTACCGAAGCGGCGATTCTCGCCGCCGGATACGCACCGGCCGTCGGCTTTATCCATACCGGAAAGCCGCAGTCGTTTGTCTACGATATCGCCGATATATTCAAATTCGACAGTGTGGTACCCATCGCATTTGAGATTGCGGCCAGGAAACCCCAACAGGCCGAAAGAAAAGTCCGGCTGGCGTGCCGCGACCATTTTCGTCAAAGCAAACTGCTCGGAAAAATCATCCCTGCCATTGAGGAGATTCTGGCTGCCGGCGAATTGGAGCCACCAAAGACACCAAAAGATACTCAGCCCATTGCGATACCCGAAGGAGAAAAGTTGGGAGATGCTGGTCATCGTCACTGAAAACATACCGCCCCGGCTGCGCGGGCGGTTGGCAGTTTGGATGGTGGAGGTACGTGCCGGTGTCTATGTTGGCAACCCCTCTGCACGACTCCGGGATTTTATCTGGGAACAGACGGAACAGGGGCTGGAAGACGGCAACGCCATCATGGCCTGGAACACCAATACCGAATCAGGATACGACTTTAAAACGCTGGGTGAAAACAGGCGAATGCCTGTCGATTTCGACGGCATCAGACTGGTCTCCTTTCTTCCTCCTGATGAGAAAGAAAATGCTCTTTAAAAATTTGGAAAAATGTTCAAAAATGCCGGTGGAAATATATACGTTCCATTCCTCTATATTTATCAGTTAGATATATATAGAGTGTTCCCCGCACCCGCGGGGATGAACCGATGTTGCGCGGCAGGTTGGTTTTACCGGTATCGTGTTCCCCGCACCCGCGGGGATGAACCGGCACAGGAAGCGGAAACGGCGCTGATTATGGTGTGTTCCCCGCACCCGCGGGGATGAACCGTTCCCGCGTTTCGACGGACAGCGCCTCGTCTAGTGTTCCCCGCACCCGCGGGGATGAACCGCTCAGAGACGATATCAATAATCGATGGAAGCGGTGTTCCCCGCACCCGCGGGGATGAACCGATCCATCGTCCTGTCCGGAGATCTCTATTTTGGTGTTCCCCGCACCCGCGGGGATGAACCGGTCAATTGTCATGTCGGGATGTACTTCATCACGTGTTCCCCGCACCCGCGGGGATGAACCGATTTTCTCCGGGTCCGCGATGACCGACCAGGAGTGTTCCCCGCACCCGCGGGGATGAACCGGTTCACAACCCCTGGGCGGTTGCGATGGGGGAGTGTTCCCCGCACCCGCGGGGATGAACCGATGAAATGGCAGGAACACTCGGTTCACTGATTGTGTTCCCCGCACCCGCGGGGATGAACCGGTGATGGGAGAGACCGTTATCCTCCACTCGCAGTGTTCCCCGCACCCGCGGGGATGAACCGGCGGACGTGGCACGAGAATCGATCACCCGGGCGTGTTCCCCGCACCCGCGGGGATGAACCGGCGGATTGAATTCTAAAAACTTGTGATCCAGCGTGTTCCCCGCACCCGCGGGGATGAACCGAACAGAGGTCCATCTGAGGACTTCAGCCTGATGTGTTCCCCGCACCCGCGGGGATGAACCGGAACGAAAACCTCTTAACCTCTTTCTCGGACAGTGTTCCCCGCACCCGCGGGGATGAACCGTCGTATTTCGGAATGTAGTCCAGCGTGAAATAGTGTTCCCCGCACCCGCGGGGATGAACCGCCCTGTATCTTCGTCTGTAAGCTCGCCTGTGGGTGTTCCCCGCACCCGCGGGGATGAACCGGCGTCTCAATACCGGCTTACTACGATGAAGATGTGTTCCCCGCACCCGCGGGGATGAACCGTTCCAACCGGTGCCCTTTACCGCTGATAAAAAGTGTTCCCCGCACCCGCGGGGATGAACCGGTGCTCAAGTGCGCCAAGCCGCGCATAGTAACGTGTTCCCCGCACCCGCGGGGATGAACCGATATCCGCAGCCGTACCCCTCAAGGCGATTATGTGTTCCCCGCACCCGCGGGGATGAACCGAAATTAACGGTGTAGAAAATAATAATAGTTACGTGTTCCCCGCACCCGCGGGGATGAACCGACGTGCGAATCGGTCGGATCCAGTACCAGCGCGTGTTCCCCGCACCCGCGGGGATGAACCGTCAGCCTTGATCGTCATTTGTAAATTTCGAACGTGTTCCCCGCACCCGCGGGGATGAACCGTTATCAGAGCTGCAATCACAGGCGGTCAGTATGTGTTCCCCGCACCCGCGGGGATGAACCGCTCTGCACGCCGGCGCAGATCTCTGTGCGGCGGTGTTCCCCGCACCCGCGGGGATGAACCGATAATGACGGCACTGGTTATTGCATCGGCTGTGTGTTCCCCGCACCCGCGGGGATGAACCGTGCATTGGTGCGAACTTCACGGTAGACCGCCGGTGTTCCCCGCACCCGCGGGGATGAACCGTAATGCAGGAGGATGTTAAACGCATCCTTCCGGTGTTCCCCGCACCCGCGGGGATGAACCGGCACAGGGCCGCGGAGTGAACAACGGCACGACGTGTTCCCCGCACCCGCGGGGATGAACCGATAGTTCTCTATCCGGTGACGATACGATAATTGTGTTCCCCGCACCCGCGGGGATGAACCGATGGGTATATCGAGGCGCAATGCACAAACGACGTGTTCCCCGCACCCGCGGGGATGAACCGGAATCCAGGATATCACCACCTGGCACTCTCATGTGTTCCCCGCACCCGCGGGGATGAACCGGATTGACCAGATTGTTATTGATCAGATTCGGTGGTGTTCCCCGCACCCGCGGGGATGAACCGGCGGACCTTGTATTCCACGCCGTCAACGTCCCGTGTTCCCCGCACCCGCGGGGATGAACCGCTTATCTATGATCGGCGTTCAACGTCGAGTTCGTGTTCCCCGCACCCGCGGGGATGAACCGCCGGTTAATCCGCCTAATGCGGAAAACGAATTGTGTTCCCCGCACCCGCGGGGATGAACCGAGCTGCGTCTTATCGGACAACACTGGGCCGCGGTGTTCCCCGCACCCGCGGGGATGAACCGTCGTTTTCCCACTCGTGCCAAAGCGATTCATCGTGTTCCCCGCACCCGCGGGGATGAACCGTCGGCCTTGATCGTCATTTGTAAATCTCGAACGTGTTCCCCGCACCCGCGGGGATGAACCGCAGCTCGGAGGCAGCAGCATTTACATCCGCAGGTGTTCCCCGCACCCGCGGGGATGAACCGCCCGCTGTAATGATCCGGACCAAGATTGCAGTGTGTTCCCCGCACCCGCGGGGATGAACCGTTTATTAGGTCAGTTTCTTGGCTTTGGACCTGGTGTTCCCCGCACCCGCGGGGATGAACCGAGCGCGACCGTGTTTTGATTCCAGCTGATGAAGTGTTCCCCGCACCCGCGGGGATGAACCGTATGCGGAGGGGTTGTAGAGTATTGCCGGATTGTGTTCCCCGCACCCGCGGGGATGAACCGGTGTTGTGGGCGAGCTTGCTACTATGTGGGCAGTGTTCCCCGCACCCGCGGGGATGAACCGTCAGTTCAGCCAATACACGATCTCCAGAAAGAGTGTTCCCCGCACCCGCGGGGATGAACCGCGTAATTCTTTATTTATATATATTGTACTATCGTGTTCCCCGCACCCGCGGGGATGAACCGTAAACGGATTTCATCGGGTGAAAACTGGTGAAGTGTTCCCCGCACCCGCGGGGATGAACCGGCAATCGCAATTATTAGCATAATGTTCATATGGTGTTCCCCGCACCCGCGGGGATGAACCGACTTGCATCAAACATTCCTGTAATGCTCTTCAGTGTTCCCCGCACCCGCGGGGATGAACCGTACAGCGTATTCCCTATCACCCTGTACCACTTTGTGTTCCCCGCACCCGCGGGGATGAACCGGCACATACTCATAGATGGCAAGTGGAGTCGGAGTGTTCCCCGCACCCGCGGGGATGAACCATGCCGGGCTGAATATGACCACGCTTAGAGCCCGTGTTCCCCGCACCCGCGGGGATGAACCGGCCGCAGCAACATTTTTGTCTTTGCTCGATGAGTGTTCCCCGCACCTGCGGGGATGAACCGGGCCAGACGCTGGCTCCAGTATCCCAGTAATTGTGTTCCCCGCACCCGCGGGGATGAACCGATCTGACGACTGGCCCTGGCACATCTGAAGCTGTGTTCCCCGCACCCGCGGGGATGAACCGCCGGAGCAAACCCCGGCCTTATAAGGGGAAAAGTGTTCCCCGCACCCGCGGGGATGAACCGAGGTGCTAGACAAACTGGTCCAGGCGTTCAAGGTGTTCCCCGCACCCGCGGGGATGAACCGATCCTGAATTTCTTCGCGGACCACCCCGGAGTGTGTTCCCCGCACCCGCGGGGATGAACCGCTCCTGCTATTGATCCTATTCCTCCTAATATAGTGTTCCCCGCACCCGCGGGGATGAACCGTTGGTGACGAGGATGAGAAATTATCTGGATATGGTGTTCCCCGCACCCGCGGGGATGAACCGGTGTCCTGGACGCGGGATTACTTAACTGCTGCGTGTTCCCCGCACCCGCGGAGATGAACCGAACAACTTACAAAGCTAAAGGAACGGTTGGTGGTGTTCCCCACACTTGCGGGGATAAACCTTGAATTTGCGCTTGGTGTGGTTGTGTGTTTGCGACCCCGTAGCAGGACGCCCACAAAAAAAGAGGCTTTATGGACAAATCTCTATATGTGGATTATTTTATGATATACTCTAAATAAAGAGCCATAGGAGAAAAACATGGGTGTTGCGGCTGAAGCATTGTCTGGATACGACCCCCGGCGTGTATCAAGTGCGGCCCTGCAGAGTTTTTTCAATCTCTCTGAACGCTGGGGTCTGACCGCAAATCAGGAGCGTACTTTGCTGGGTAACCCGCCGGAGTCGACCTTTTATAAGTGGAAGGCTGAGAGGAGTGCCCGGCGCCTCGGCCGTGACGTGCTCGACCGGATCAGTTACCTGTTGGGTATTCATAAGGCGTTGAATATCCTGTTGCCATCCCCCCGGGCCGCGGATGAATGGATAAAAAAGCCGAATGCCGCTCCACTGTTTCAGGGGCAGTCTGCTCTGCAGCGGATGCTGGGGGGAAGCGTTGTAGACCTTGCGGATGTACGCCGCTACCTTGATGGCCAGCGAGGCTTCTGATCGGAATGGCAGAACTGGCACTGCCCGAATGGGATCACCAATACCGTATTGTCTCCTCTGAATTTCCGCCGATCGATTTCTACGAGTCTTTGGTGGATGCCGATCTGATGGAAGAGCTGTTCTACATAGAGGGCCTTACCAACGACAGACTGCGGGAAGAGGTTGGTGAGATTGCATTGGTTGCGCCGGAAGACCGGGTTTCCGGGCCCTGCTCCTCTCCGGTGATGGCGGCTTTTACCCATATCGGGGTGGAGAGCCGCTTCAGTGACGGCAGTTTTGGTGTCTATTACGCGGGGGAGTCATTAGGTACGTCAATTGCTGAGACGAAGTTTCATCGGGAAAGGTTTCTTGCTTATACCAATGAGGAGCCTGGCGAGATCGATATGCGGAGCTATATTGGGGAGATAGTCAAGCCCATGCACGATATCCGCGGCGGGTTCGATGAATTGCATAACCCGGATGTGGGAAGCTACCCCATTGCTCAGAAATTTGGCCGGAAAAAGAAGAGTGAGAATTCGTGGGGGATCGTTTATCGGTCAGTGCGCAATCCCGGTGGAGAGTGTATAGCTGTGCTTCGCCCGCCGGCAATCACGATTCCCCGCCAAGGACCACACCTCTCGTATGTCTGGGACGGGTCGAGAATCGTCCGTATTTACGAGAAGAGGTTGATAATCTAGGAGCCTGTCGGATTTAGGTGATCGTAGCGAGCATGATGGGAGAGTGAGATCAAATTTTCACGATTTTGAGGCGCATAGTGGGACTACGTAACGAAAAATCGGGGAAATTTGAGCCGTTCTCCCATCAGCGCAGCAGATTCATCCTAAGTCCGACAGGCTCCTAGGGCCTGTTAACATTATGCGGATGCCCGGGATCCCTGCTCATTGAGATTCTCACTCTTTATCCGGTTTTCCGGACCGGAAATATCGAATAGAGAGCCAGAAGAGCATCCATCCTGTAAGCTGTACGGATCAGATTGAATGGAATAACCCCATATGATCAGCGAGACTATAAAGCCCAGATTTCTGGAAACAGATGCGCTGGGGCACATCAACAATACTGTGGTGCCCGGATGGTTCGAAGGTGCGCGTGATCCCGTTTTCCGCTGGTTCACTCCAGACCTGGACGTAAAGAAATGGCGCCTGATACTGGCCAGATTCGATGTCGCGTTCCACGGAGAACTCTACTACGAGTATCCGGTGGAATTACGCTGTTATATCGGACGTATTGGTAACTCTTCCTTCGATGTTTACCAGGAGGCGTGGCAGCATGGGCAGAAGTGCGCCTCGGGAACTTCGGTTCTCGTACATTTCGATCACCAGAAAAAACAGTCGATTCCCATTCCGGAGGATATTCGCCAAACAATGCAGCAGCACCTCTTTTCCGGAGAGGGTTGAGGTGGTACGCAACGCGTTCACCTGGAATGCTCTTTTTTCGCCAAGTGCCGCTTGATTTTTATTTTCAGCACGACCCCGATTACCAGCATGCCTCCGATAATCGAGGTCAGAACCAGGTTGAGCCGCTGGTCCATGATGTAAAGTACCGTTTGAAAAATGACGCTGAACCAGAAAAACAGAGCGGAGACGACCCACATCGTTTTTAATCTGTTGTTCTCACGTTCCCATTCATATAGCGTCATCGCTAACTCCCCGTTACCGCCCTTGCAAATCATTCAACCTCGTTGAGGAAAATTCCCAGGGGCATGTCGTACTCTTTGATATGTACCAATGCCCAGTCTGTGGATACGTCATAATCGGAATAGAAGGTGGGGTATTTTCCTTGGGAGACCGCGTGAACAAGGTCTCCCAGATGCCGGAGAAGCATTCTGTGTTCTTTGAAATGAGCCTTTTGATCCGGGTAGTCATGTTTACTCATCAACTGCTCTTCGGTAGCAAAGTGCGTACGGGTAAATTCGGTCAATCCGATCAGCATTTTTTTCAACTCTTCCTTATCTATGCGTGCCTCGACGGCGGAGTGGAGATCATTGACCAGCTGAAGCAGGTGCCTGTGCTGCTTGTCGATTTTTTCCACATTTACGTTGTACTCATCACTCCAGGTAACAATAGGCATGTTAGCGAATACCCCTCTGGCTTTTGAATTTGCAGTATCTCGAGAAAATGGCGACGCCCTCTCGGCTTGACGAGCCTTGTTTTCTATTTCTTTTTACCTTTTCCGCCCTTCCCTTTCTTGGATTTTTTCTCTTTCTTTGACTTCTTTTTCATATTCTCTTCGGCATCATCCGCAACCTTTTTACTCTCTTTCTTTGTCTTGGGTACCGCAATGAAACGCTCGGATTCGGTATCGTACCAGCCCTGTCTGATCCGATTCCTTATTTCGTCATCGCTGGATTGACCGCTGCTGCTGCTGGGCTTCAATGTTCGCAGCGCTCTGGTAACTGCAGCTTCACTCCATAGCTTTCCATCAGAAGTGGCGATTTTTCTTTCGTTGAGTTGTTGCACAAGATCCTGCACTGTATAGGGGTTCTCGGTGAGCTCCTCTATAACGCCGCGGATGGATTCGTAGTAGCTCCATTGGCGCAGCGGAGAGTTTTCGTCCAGATCGCGCTCCTTGTGCTCAGCGGCAATGGTCGGATGGCTTGGAACGGGATTGTTTTTCGCCAGGCTGGCTGATGCCTCAGTCTGCATATCCAGCTTTTTCAGAATGCGGCGAACCGAGTACTTGCTCCAGGGTTGACCGGTCAAAGAGAGTACACCGTCCGCATTCAGTTTGTCGGCCATACCCTGCTGAGTGAGGCCCTGGCCGTTTTCGTTGCGAATCTCCAACAACGCATCGAAGTGAGGTCGCATGTTTTCAACTGCCTCTTCCATCGCACATCTCCTCTCTGATTACTTTGGATCTTTGGTTATATGCAACATCTATATGTATTGTTTTAATGGCTTGAGTGGCATATCCCTGGAAACCCGTCAAAGTTATCCTGACGCATCTCCCACCCGGCAAAAAAATCCACTTCGAATTCCCTTTTAACCCTCTCTGCCTGTTCGTATCTCACTGCCTGGCCGTGCTCCGGCAATGCGGCAGTCAAATTCTCTTCGCTTTTATTCCGTTGTTTCCGGAACTCAATCTAGCGTCAACCTCTTAAGAGAGAATAGTCCGCAGCTCCTGAGCATACTCTGCCGCTCTGATTCCGATATTGGTCAGATAGCCGCCGTCAACCTGGGTGACCAGACCTTTGTCGAATAAGCGCTTTGTTGCTGCAACGGTGTCAGGGCCTGCCGTCTTGTGCACCTTGATTCCCTCCTGAACCGAGGCGAGATCGAAGAGCAATAAAATTTCCATCTCTTCAACTTGTTCCCGTGTGTACCGCATAGCCCGCGTCCTACTCCTTTTTGTTTTTACTGCGGTCTGAGTAGACCTGCAGAAAGCCACTCATTAGCTTTTGAAAGGCATCCATGGCACCGGCCGATTGCGCCAGATAAGGCTGCATCACGCTGAGTGGATCATAGCCCTCGACCCCGGTCACCATATTGTTTCGAATCTGGTCGAAAATCTCATTTTGAAAACCCTGGACATCCGGCCACCCCATCAGTTTCCTGAACTCCTCCGGGCTGATATCGATCTCAATATTGATTTTCATTGCATCTCCAGAGTCAGCTAAAGTTGGTTCATCTTAGGATAGCTGGATTCTAGCCATTTTTATGACAGGTACGTTACATTACATGGGGCGTTCAAGCAAAGTCTCTCTCCTGGAAAGTATTACCAGGCAAACCGCTTTAATGCCCGGCGGAATCAGAGACAAGGGGCTGCCAGTGACTGCTGCAAACCGGGAGGGCTGACAGACCATGAATCGAACAAATCAACGTTACGCCGGCTGCCGGCTGGATCGTGCTGCCGGGCTTCGCACCGACCCGGCCTGGGTGGCGGCGCAATTTGCCGATCCAGCTGCCCGAATACTTCCACTGTGGCGCAATCGAAATCTGGTCGCTTTCGCCGACGGTGCCCGCCGACTCCCCAATCTGGTCGGTCTTGCGCGCGGTAAGGCACACGCTGTCCTTGCGGCCGCCAGTGAAACGGTTTTTCTTGGGCTGGACTCCGGCACGGCGCTGTTTGCGGCGGACATCTCAGGGCTTTCCGAAACGGAATCGGTAGAGATAGCGGGCAGTGCACGGTTTCTCGATCTGCGTCGCATAGGCCCATCGATGGCTGCCGATGAGGCAGCACTCGCCGCCTATGCCCGCAGTGCATTGCGCTGGCATAGGTACAGCCGCTATTGCGGACACTGCGGTGCCGCGAGCGAAATTCGTAATGGCGGACACCTGCGTATCTGCAGTAACGAAAATTGCAGACGGGAAATATATCCAAGAACGGATCCCGCGGTGATCATGTTGGTGGTGGAGCAGCCATCGGGCGGGGAGCCTCCGCGATGCCTGCTGGCCAATCACCATCGCTCCCCCACAGGCAGCTACTCCACCCTGGCCGGCTTCGTGGAGCCGGGTGAAAGCCTGGAGGAGGCGGTGGCAAGAGAGGTTTTTGAAGAGGTTGGCATCCGTCTGTGCAACATCAGCTACCAGGGCTCACAGCCCTGGCCATTCCCTGCATCAATCATGCTGGGGTTCCGCGCAGTTGCCGAGACCACAGAGATCCTTATCGATCCTGCCGAGATAGGCGATGCCCGGTGGTTTACCCCGGCCGAGATTTCAAAATTGGGTGAATGGGGCGATCCAGGCGCCAAACGGCGCCTGTCGCCCAAAGACTCCATTGCCCGGTATCTTATCGACTCCTGGCTGGAAGATGTGACTGCACCCTGAGCATCTGTATCTCTAAGCTGCCTCTATCCGCTGCGGCTGCGCCTGTCGATTCAACGCCGATAGCAACGCCTTCAGTGCTGCGCTGACGGTATCCCGGTCAAACGCGGCGCCCGATTTCCGCGCTCCACCGATATTGATCTGAACATAGGCGACGGCTTCCGCATCTGTCCCCTCGCCGATGGCGTGCTCCTGGAAATCGACGATATTCAGCTGCTGGTTGCTGTAGCGCATCCACGCATCAGCAAATGCAGAGATGGCGCCCTCACCTTCCCCCTTCAGCAAGCGCTTGTTTCCGCGATCGGAGATTTGCACTTCGATGCGGTCGTTCTCTTCCCGGTCCAGCCGGTACCCGAGCAGTGTGTGAGGTGCCTGGTCATGCACGAAGTGATCCCGGAACAGACGATAGATATCCCTGCTGGTGACCTCTCCCGCCTGTTGCTCGCTGGCTTTCTGCACAGACTGGGCCAGCTCCACCTGCACCCAGCGCGGCAGCGTGAGCCCAAAGTCACGTTCGAGCACAAAGGCAACACCACCCTTGCCCGATTGACTGTTGACCCGGATAACCGCCTGATAGTCGCGTCCCAGATCTTTAGGGTCGATTGGCAGATAAGCAACCTGCCAGGGCTCATCCGGCTGCTGTTTCAGCAGGCATTTGCGGATTGCATCCTGGTGACTGCCGGAGAAAGCGGTATAAACCAGTTCGCCCACCCAGGGATGACGCGGATGCACGGCAATCCCCGTGCAGTTGGACACGACCTGAATAATCTCATCCGGATTGGAGAGGTCGAGCCGTGGATCCACGCCCTGGCTGTAGAGATTCATGGCCAGGGTGACGATATCCATGTTACCGGTTCTTTCGCCATTACCGAGCAGGGTTCCCTCCACCCGGTCGGCCCCTGCCAGCAACGCCAGTTCCGCCGCTGCCACCGAGCAACCCCGGTCGTTGTGCGTATGTACCGAGAGCAGGATGCTCTCCCTACGGCGGACATGGGTGGCAAAGTACTCTACCTGATCCGCAAACAGATTGGGCGTCGAGGACTCCACCGTCGATGGCAGGTTTATTATGCAGCGTCGTTCTGGCGTGGGCTGCCACACATCCAGCACCGCATTGCACACCTCTACAGCAAAGTCCATCTCGGTGCCGGTAAAACTTTCCGGCGAATATTGAAAGATCCACTCGGTGTCCGGGTGCTTCCGCGCTTCCCGCTGCAGCAATTCCGCGCCCTGTACGGCGATTGCGGTAATGCCCTGACGGTCCTTGGAGAATACCCGTTCGCGCTGAATCGTGGAGGTGGAGTTGTAGACATGCACAATGGCACGTCTGGCTCCCCTGAGTGCCTCGAAGGTACGGGTTATCAGATCTTCACGCGCCTGCACCAGCGCCTGCACCGTGACATCTTCCGGGATCTGATCGTTGTCGATGAGCCAGCGAACGAAGTCAAAGTCCGGCTGGCTGGCGGACGGGAATCCGATCTCGATCTCCTTGAGGCCAATCTTCACCAGCAGTGCCCAGAGGCGCTGTTTCTGCACGACGCTCATCGGCTCCAGCAGCGCCTGGTTGCCATCGCGCAGGTCAACACTGGCCCAACGCGGCGCTTGAGTGATTGTGCGATCCGGCCAGCGGCGATTAGGCAGCATGACTGGAGGGACAGGGCGGTATTTTGTATGATCGAACGCTTTCACGTCACTTTATCCTCTGGGTAACCCTGAAGATCACCACTAATGGTTATCTCTTCAGCTTTTGGTGTGTGCCGAAAGGGGAGAGCTCTCACTCTCCCCTCTCTGAACAAGTGAAAATCGCGACCCTCCTGGGCGAGGGAAGTGCAAATAACGCTGGAGCGGTTATTTGCCATCATTTTCGCTTTGATCCGAACAAGCTTTCTCTGCTGGTGGCTTCGGTTCAACTTAGTTTGGCCTCTCCCCGGGTAGGGTTTGTGACCGACCACGCCTTGTGGGCTTGGTTTGCATCGACGCTGCCGGGTAGGCAGCGACTTTTTGTGTCTGCTGTAGCGGACGGTTATATAGTAGGCGAACCCGCAGGGTGAATGATTGCGTTTTAAGGTTATAAACAGATCTATTTAAGAAAAAAATAGCTATTAATAAATAATAATCAAAATAATATTGCGCATTGACAGAATAACAGCGCAATTAAATTGTATTAAAGATTGAAGGCATCAGTTTCATTGATTTAATACGGCGATGTTGAGACTATCCGCAATTATCAGCCATCAGATGCTTTGGATCTCCCTCCCATCTAAGCTCCGGAATCCAGGCACCGCCCAGAGAGCTATCGAAAAATCATGCGCATACTGCACACCATGCTAAGGGTTACCAACCTGAATCGGTCACTCAGCTTCTATACCGAAGTTCTGGGCATGAGCCTGCTGAGGAAGCAGGAGTACCCTGAAGGCAAATTCACGCTGGCATTCCTCGGTTACGGCAGCGAGTCCGATAATGCAGTACTGGAGTTGACCTACAACTGGGGCGTCGATAGTTACGATATGGGCAGTGCATATGGCCATATCGCGATTGAGGTGGAGGATGTTTACCAGGCAACCGACCAGATCAGGCGCCTCGGTGGAAAGGTGCTGCGGGACGCCGGCCCGATGAATGCCGGAACCACCGTTATCTCATTCATCGAGGATCCGGACGGTTATCCCATAGAGTTGATCGGCGCCAGGTAACAGTCCCATCCTCAACCGTGCATCGCTCGGTGCCGGTGTAAAAAGGGACAGCAATCGAACAATATAATATTGCCGCGTATCCCCGGCTATACTACTTATTATTGCGCGTACCTATTGATTTAGAGATATATAATGCGGCTGGACAGATACGATCGAAGAATACTGGAGGTACTGCAGGACGAGGGCCGCATCAGTAACCAGGAGCTCGCCGACCGCATCGGTCTCTCCCAGTCACCCTGCCTGAGGCGTGTGCGGGCACTTGAGGAGAGCGGATTGATCACCGGTTACCGGGCACTGGTTGATGCCAAAAAGCTGGGGCTGAATCTGCTGGCCCTGATACACATCTCCATGGACAGGCACACACCCGAGCGATTCACCAATTTCGATCGTGTGGTATCTTCGCTTCCGGAGGTACTGGAGTGCCTGCTGATTACCGGTCAGGACGCCGACTATCAGTTGAAGGTCGTGGTGCAGGACATGGATGCCTATCAGGCGCTGCTGCTGAATAGAATAACCCGTATCGAAGGGGTGACCGGCGTCCATTCAAGTTTTGTACTGCGGCAGGTGGTGGCGCGGACCGCAATGCCGCTGCCCTGATTATAGCGGTGCTCAGTCGTCCTGCCCCCTGTCGAGCATCTGTTTCAGCGCCGCGAACGGATTGTGCGTCGTGGAACGGGTCTCTGCTTCATTACCGGAACTGCAACCGGCCTCCAGATAACGCGAATGCTCGTTGTCATGGCAATAGATACAGAGCAACTCCCAGTTGCTGCCGTCGGGTGGATTGTTGTCGTGGTTGTGATCGCGGTGGTGAACCGTCAACTCGTGCAGATTCGCACGGGTAAACTCGCGGGTGCAGCGGCCGCACACCCAGGGATACATTTTGAGCGACTTCTCACGATATCCAGCCTCCCGCTGCTCACGGCTGCGTCTTGCCTCGGCAACGACCCGGTCGAGCCTGTCCATTTTGTCCGGAGTTGATCTGTTCACGCCCAATCCTCTTTTTCTGGTCGGTGCATGATTGAAAATAGCATAAAAAACCTGATCATGGAGAGCCGCGTCCCGATGGCAAGCCAATATGGAAGCTGAATGCCTTGAGCGCTATAGTAAGCGGCGCCCGCTGTCAGGGTTCACCTTCTGGGCGCGCATGTTCGGCACAGCGCCTGATGCAGGTGCAGATTTTATGCCGCACTGAACAGTGACCATTCGTCAATTCCTATGATACAGCGCACCGACCACCCGCCGCTGCACCTCTCCTGGATGATCTGGGGGCTTGGTGCAATGCTCTATCTGATCGGCTTCTATCAGCGTGTCGCGCCTGGCGTTATGACCGCTGAACTGATGGTGGATTTTTCGCTGAGCGCTGCCGCATTGGGTAACCTCTCAGCGTTCTACTTCTACAGTTACGTCGCCATGCAGGTCCCGACCGGGCTTCTGGCGGACCATTGGGGTCCCCGCCGCCTGCTGACCCTGGGCGCCATGATTGCAGCTGTAGGCACCTCTGTTTTTGCGCTCGCCTCTGACGTCTGGTGGGCAGGTCTGGGACGGCTGCTGATCGGGGGTTCGGTGGCGGTTGCGTTCGTGGGTATGCTCAAGCTTGCCGGACATTGGCTTCCCCAAAAGCTGTACGCCCTGGCCTCCGGAATGGCTCTATTCTTCGGTATCCTCGGTGCGGTTTTCGCGGGTGTTCCGCTGAGGCTGCTGGTGGATGGCATCGGCTGGCGCAGTGTGATGCTGGGTTCGGCACTGCTTACTGCGGCGGTGGCGCTGGCAATCTGGTGGCTGGTTCGGGACGACCCTTCGGAAAAAAACTACCAAAGTTATGCGCTCGATTCCGAACATCAATCCGAGCGGAAGGGCGGCACTCTCCTCAACGGAATAGGCGAAGTGTTCCGCTATCTCAACACCTGGCTGCTCTTTCTTATACCGGGCGGCGTGGTAGGCACAGTGCTGACCTTTGCCGGACTTTGGGGTGTTCCTTATCTGACGTCCCATTACGGTTTGCAGAAAACCGATGCAGCTGCCATCTGTTCCCTGCTATTGATCGCATGGGCTATAGGCGGTCCTGTTTTCGGCTGGTTATCCGATCATCTGGGCCATCGCAAGCCCCTCTACGCATTGGGCTGCGTGATGCAACTGGCCAGTTGGAGTCTGGTCCTGCTGGTTCCCGCCCTGCCGGTCTGGCTGTTGATCTCACTGCTGATCGTGGCGGGTTTCTTCGCCGGCAACATGATTATCGGTTTTGCCTACGCCAGGGAATCCGTACCTTCGTATCTCTCCGGCACAATCTCAGGAGTGGTTAACATGGGAGTCATGATGGGACCTATGGTGCTGCAGCCGGCGGTAGGCTGGGTACTTGACCTGCTATGGTCCGGGCAACTGGTTGACGGCGTAAGGCACTATGGTATCGAGGCTTACCGCAGCGGCTTTCTGCTGATGCTGGGCTGGTTGGCGCTCTCTACACTGTTGATATTCTTTACCCGCGAAACCCACTGCCGCCAGTACCGGTGAAAACAGTGTTGCGAGTCCGGGAGGAGACTTTGGGGAGGCCATTGCGCCGGTTATAATTTCGAAAGCTTACGGCTGGAGGGCTGAGAGATGTTACCACCCAGAATATTTACTCTGGCATTGCTGACACTGTTGGCGGCATGCGGCCAGTCTGCTGTCAGGAATGGCAAAGATCCATTGGCATTTCTCGCTCCCGGCTCCGAAATTCAACTCACCCGCAACCTGGATATACCGGCCGGAGAAACACGGGTTTTCTTTCAGCGGGGAAAAACAATCCCCAAACAGGAGCTCGACTACTACCACCCCAGCTGCGACCTGGAGGTCTGGGAACTGCGGCAGCAGGTTCGAACAGTCTCCAGAGATCTGTTTGTTATCGGCAGGCTGACCACTGGGCGCGATCCGGTTGTCCATATGGGTGCGACAAAACTGGCTGACAGCGCCCCCCTCAGTGGTTTGTTTGAGGATCGGGGCCCCTCGGTCCACCACTATTTGCGTGTTGAGCTGCACTCCGCCACTCAACCGGATGTGATGCGCCTCACCTGCCGTGGCGCTTGGGACGACTACTATGATGCGCGACTTCCCAGCGAGAAGGAGATAAAACTGGCGCTCGGGGATATCATGGTTTTCCTATAATGCTGATTACTGAAATACTTGCAAGAAATGCCAGAAACTACGGCGACGAGATCGCACTGGTGGAACGTGACCCGGCCGCCGGTACACGCCGGGAGATTAGCTGGAGTGGTTTTGACCGCGAGTCAAACCGGCTCGCAAATGCGTTGATCCGGGCCGGCGTATCCAAGGGGGAACGGGTCGGCCAGCTGCTGATGAACTGCCTGGAATGGCTGCCCGCATACTTCGGAATACTGCGTACAGGCGCCTGGGCTGTTCCCCTCAACTTTCGCTTTGAAGCGGAAGTGATTCTGGCTTGCGCAGAGCTTTCCGATTTCAGGGTTTTCCTGTTTGGCCCGGAGTTCGTTGAACGGATTGAGGCCGTCAAGGCTGAGCTGGATATACCTCTCTATATTTTTCTGGGCCCCAGAGACATCTGCCCCGACTTCGCCGTGTTTTATGAAGATTTTATCGGCACCGTCGATGACTCCGCGCCGCAAGTGCCGCTTGAGATCAGCGACGATGCGGCCCTCTATTTCACATCCGGGACTACGGGCCATCCGAAAGCGGTCCGTCTCACGCATCGTAATCTGGAGCATGCGTGTTACGTCGAGAATCAGCATCACGGTCAGACCAGGGCGGATACGTTTCTCTGTATACCCCCGCTCTATCATACCGGTGCCAAGATGCACTGGTTCGGCAGTTTCATCGTGGGTGGCCGTGCGGTGATCCTGAAGGGCGTCAGTCCCGAGTGGATTTTGCAGGCGGTTTCCGAAGAGCGCATTACCATTGTCTGGCTGCTGGTGCCCTGGGCTCATGACATTCTTATCGCCTGGGAGAGCGGCGAGATCAATCTAGCTGCATACCGCCTCGATCAGTGGCGTTTGATGCATATTGGCGCACAACCGGTTCCACCGAGCCTTATTCATTCCTGGAAAAGAGTGTTTCCGAAACATGCATACGACACCAACTACGGTTTGACCGAATCCACCGGCCCCGGATGCGTACACCTTGGTCTCGGCAACACCTGGAAAATTGGCGCCATAGGCATTCCCGGATTCGACTGGGAGTGCCGTATTGTTGATACCAATGGCAAGGATCTTGCCAACGGAGAAACAGGAGAGTTGCTGGTCAAGGGTCCGGGAGTAATGAAGGAGTACTATAAAGACCCGGTTGAGACAGCTGCCACGCTGGTCGATGGCTGGTTGCGTACAGGAGATATCGCCCGGCGGGACAAGGAGGGTTTCATCTGGTTGGTCGATCGCACCAAGGATCTTATTATCAGCGGCGGAGAAAACGTTTCACCTGTTGAGATTGAGCACTTCTTCATGAATCACCCGGCGATCCAGGATATCGGCGTCATCGGAACGCCGGATAAACGATTGGGTGAACTGATAACCGCTATTGTTCAGGTCAAACCTGGTATGGTAGTGGGTATTGAAGAGTTAAGGGCCTTTGCCGAGCCGCTGCCCCGCTACAAACGCCCAAAACTGTTTTACTTCGACCAGGTACCACGCAATGCCACTGGCAAGATTGAAAAACCGAAGTTGCGAATCAAATACGGTAAGGCCGGAGCATAATCACGAACAGAATGGGGAGGTCCAAACCGCCGCTCCATTGTGCAACACACCTGACGCCATTGAACCCAGCACCAAAAAATCAAGAGCCTCTCTATGGATGTATCCCATATTCTGGATGGATTGAACGATGCACAGCGCCAGGCGGTTACCGCTCCGCCCGGCGGCATGTTGATTCTGGCCGGTGCCGGCAGCGGCAAAACCAGGGTACTGGTAAATCGCATCGCCTGGTTGATCCAGGTCGAGGGCGCCTCTCCCTGGAATATTCTGGCGGTAACCTTTACCAATAAAGCGGCCAGGGAGATGAAGGGGCGCATCGAAGAGCTGCTCCGACACCCTGTTGGGGGCATGTGGGTTGGCACCTTCCACGGCCTGGCCCATCGCCTGCTGCGCGCCCATTGGGAAGATGCCGGACTGCCCCGCAGTTTCCAGATCCTCGATTCCGATGACCAGTATCGGCTCATCAGGCGGCTGCTCAAGGAGATGAATCTGGACGAAGCTCAGTGGCCGCCCCGCCAGGCGCAATGGTTCATTAACGGGCGCAAGGACGAAGGACTCAGGCCACAGCACCTGGACGACGCCGGCGACTCATTCCAGCGCCAGATGATAAGGATCTACGGCGAATACCAAACCGCCTGTGAGCGCGGTGGTATGGTCGATTTTGCCGAACTTCTGCTGCGTGCGCACGAACTGCTGCGCGACCGGCCGGATATCCTGCATCACTACCGGGAGCGCTTCCGGCAGATTCTGGTTGATGAGTTCCAGGATACCAACACCATACAGTACGCCTGGTTGCGATTGTTGGCGGGAGAGCGCAACAACCTCTTTGTGGTCGGTGACGATGACCAATCCATTTACGGCTGGCGCGGCGCCAGGGTGGAGAATATCCGGGATTTTCAGAAGGACCATCCAAGGGCGCCCATAATCCGTCTGGAGCAGAACTATCGCTCCACAGAGACCATTCTGAAGGCAGCCAACGCAGTAATCGCCAACAACTCGTCACGTCTGGGGAAAAATCTGTGGACCGATGGCAAACAGGGTGAACGCATCAGCCTTTATGCAGCCTTCAACGAAGTGGATGAAGCGCGCTTTGTGGTGGAGCGGATACGGCACTATCTGGATGAATCTTATCGGCGCAGCGAAGTTGCGATTCTATATCGCTCCAATGCTCAGTCGCGCTTGTTCGAAGAGGCACTGATTCAGGCGCAGATACCGTACCGGGTATATGGTGGGCTGCGTTTTTTCGAGCGCGCCGAGATCAAGGATGCCCTGGCTTACCTGCGCCTGATTGCCAATCCTGGAGATGACGCAGCATTTGAGCGGGCGGTGAACATGCCGCCACGCGGCATTGGGCCCCGAACCCTGGAGCATGTGCGCAGCCTCGCCCGTGAATCGGGATGCGCGCTTTGGGAGGCGGCAAAAAAACTGATCGGGGGCGGCGTTATGCCAAAACGGGCGTCCGGCTCGTTGCAGGCATTCCTGGAATTGATCGAGCAGCAGCAGATCGCCACTGCCGGTCTGGCACTGCATGAACTTGCGGATCAGGTGATCAAAAGTTCAAATCTGCCTGAACACTTTCGGAAAAGCCGGGATGGAAAAGGGCAGGACCGAATCGAAAACCTGGAAGAGCTGGTTAATGCTGCACGCCAGTTTCCAGGTTCACAAATGTCCATCGGCTCTGATGAAATCGATCCGGAGGGTCTGCAGAGTTCGGAACAGCTGGATGAACTCCCGGCATTCCTGGCCCATGCGGCACTGGAGGCCGGAGAAGCCCAGGGCGATGCCTTCGACGAGTGCGTGCAGTTGATGACACTCCATTCAGCCAAAGGGCTGGAATTTCCGTTGGTGTTCATGGCCGGTCTTGAAGAGGGATTGTTTCCGCACAGCATGTCGAGCCAGGAACCGGGCCGACTGGAGGAGGAGCGGCGGCTTTGCTATGTCGGTATGACGCGCGCCATGCAGCAGCTCTATCTCTCCTACGCCGAGAGCAGGCGCCTGCACGGCAGCGACAGCTATCCCCTACCCTCCCGTTTTTTGCGCGAAATACCGGCAGAGTTGATTCAGGAGGTACGCCTCGGTGCCCAGGTTTCCAGACCGGTGTACCAACCCTCCCCGACCCGATTTGACGAACCCAACACCAATTTCAAGCTGGGACAACGCGTCGCTCACCCTAAGTTTGGCGATGGAGTGGTATTGAATGCCGAAGGAAGTGGAGGCAATACGCGCGTGCAGGTAAATTTCGAGTCGAGCGGAGTCAAGTGGCTGATTTTGGCTTATGCCAATCTTGAGCCACTGTAAACAGTCGAAATTCCACATCATGGTAAAGCAGATCAAAAGGCACTTCGGTTACTTCCCCCGCATCCCGGTTGACCTGTGCTAAACACACCGCCGCTCTCGCTCTATATCCACCTTCCTTGGTGTGTGCGAAAGTGCCCCTACTGTGATTTCAATTCCCACCGTCAGCCACTTAATCCCGGCTATTCCGACTACATCGATGCACTGCTGGCTGACCTGCGTTTTCAACTCTCTTCGATTCAGGGGCGCGGGATCGAGACAATTTTCATCGGCGGAGGCACCCCCAGCCTGTTTCCCGCAAGCGAGATCCGGCGGCTGCTGCATGAAGTATCGCATCTTGTCGGCGGCATCAACGCAGTGGAAGTGACTCTCGAGGCGAACCCGGGCACATTGGAAGCCGGCCGGTATGCAGGCTATCGGGAAGCGGGTATAAATCGACTCTCTATTGGTGTGCAGAGTTTCAACGACCGGGCGCTACAGAGCCTCGGACGCATACACGGATCAGAGGAAATATATAAGGCGGTGTCCCAGGCACGTGAAGCCGGGTTTGAAAACATTAATCTGGATCTGATGTTTGGACTGCCGGAACAGAGCATCGAAGAGGCGCGGATCGATGTGGAAACCGCTATTAATCTTAACCCCGAACACATCTCCTATTATCAGTTGACAATTGAACCCAACACCAGGTTTGCACTATCCCCGCCACCGCTTCTCCCCTCTGATGATCATCTCTGGGATATACAACTGCAGGGCCGGGCCAGGCTGGTGGATGCAGGATATCAACAGTATGAGATATCGGCATACTCCAGAGTCCAAAAAGAGTGTCGGCACAATCTCAATTACTGGACTTTTGGCGATTATCTCGGAATTGGCGCAGGGGCACACAGCAAACTAAGCGACCAAACTCAGCAACGGATCCGGCGGAGTTCCAGGGTTAGGAGCCCGGAAGCTTACATGGCTGCCGCAGGAACCCGGGGTGCGCTTTCCGGCAAATACTTTCTTAAGGATACGGATCTAGTCATAGAATTCATGATGAACCTGTTGCGGTTGAACGGAGGGTTTACCGCACAACTGTTCCGGGACCGCACCGGCCTCCCCCTTTCCAGGGTGGAGCCAATTCTGGCCGAAGCGCAACGGCGCGGCCTGCTGGGCACGGACGGAATCGAGTTTGGCGCGACCGCCTGGGGACACAGATACCTGAACGACCTCCTTACGCTGTTTATCTGACAGACGAAAGTTATATAAAAACACAGGGGAGAGAAGCCGAAGCCTCCCCCTTTTTGATATCCCGAATGCCGGCATGAAAATCTCTGTTCAATGACCTTACAGCCCAGATTGACATTTTATGGCTTTGGCAGAATCAGATTACCGCAACTAACGCGTCAATCTTTTGACTGAAAAAGAAAAACGAATTTAAGTCATTGTAATAACAGGAATATAACGCTAAGAAAAGGATTGTTAATCCTTTGATTTTAGAGTTGCGTCGTGGTATTAAATGGGCAGAAGTATCAGTTTGCCAGGCGGTATTCACTCTTTTTTCGCGCCTGGCCCTGAAGAGGAGGGTTGTCTATGAAATTGTTTGGAGAATCCAGCCCGGAGAATATGGAATTCAACCAATGGGTCGAAATGGCTGAGAAAGACCCGGAGCTGTTTGAAAAATTACGCCAAAGCGCTATTAACGACGTTATTGAAAGCGCCCCGACAGAGCATCGCCAAAGGCTGCGTTGTCTGCAGTGGCGCATCGACCAGGAAAGGCGCCGTTCAAAGAATCCACTTGGAGCCTGCGTGCGGATCTCGCGCATGATGTGGGAAAGCGTTGCCGGTCGTGGCGGGTTACTGGAAAATCTAAGCCAGATCAAGGAATACCCCTTTAGTCGTGGTGCAGCCTTGGAGCCGGCGACGAAAGCTGACGTACTGCCGTTCCGGTCACCGGGAAATTAACAGCACCGCATCCTGGCACAGGCCTGGATCCATAACGATTAAGGCGATTAGAGGGTGTTGGTTCAATGATTTCCGGTCAATACCGGAATGAATAGTGAGCGCTTGCAGGAAATTCAGGCCAGACCAGCACCGCTTGATTCTTTTCCCACCGGATTCTATTGCAAGGCTTGTGACGTCGGGGTATCTGGCGTAGTATACGCGATTCTCCGCGTTTGGGCGGTAGTTGGATAGACAGTTATTTACAGAGGCGATCATGAAAGCGGATATTCATCCTAAATACTCCGAAATCAAAGTGGTCTGTAGTTGTGGTAATGAATTTACCACCGGCTCCACTCTCGGTGAGCAGCTGCACGTGGAAGTTTGCTCCTCCTGCCACCCCTTCTTTACGGGCAAGCAGAAGATCATGGATACCGCCGGGCGGGTTGACAAATTCCGCAAGCGTTATTCCCGGGGTTGAGATCATCTCAGCGTACAGCTGTGTTTCGCTGCAGACGGATAAAAAAGGCACTACCTGGTGCCTTTTTTTATTCTCCTGGGATTATCATCCGATAATCTTCAGCCGATTTTCCCACCTATCTTCAATCAATTTCCAAAAAACCCAAAGAAATGGCATATCAGGGTGAAAAATCGTAGAATTTCACCTCTTTGAAAGATAATTTAATTACCATAATAAATTGTCATATCCAACCAGAGGAGTTAGATGATGAAAGTAGCTGTCCTTGGTGCCGCTGGCGGTATCGGTCAACCCTTGTCGCTTCTATTAAAAAAAGGCTTGCCCGCAGGATCTGAATTGGCGCTTTACGACGTGCATCCCGTGGTTCCGGGTGTGGCAGCGGATCTGAGTCATATCCCTACCGGCGTCAAAGTGTCCGGTCATGGCGCCGACAAGCTCGATGAAGCCTTGAAAGGTTGCGATATCGTGGTGATCCCGGCAGGTGTTCCGCGCAAGCCGGGCATGACCCGTGACGATCTATTCAACACCAATGCCGGAATTGTAAGAAATCTTGTTGCTGCCGGTGCCAAAGCGTGTCCGGGCGCCTGTTACGCCATAATCACGAATCCGGTAAATTCAACTGTTCCTATCGCTGCGGAAACGCTTAAGCAGGCCGGTGTGTATGACCCACGGAAGGTTTTCGGTGTAACGACGCTGGATGTCATTCGCACCCAGACCTTTGTTGGAGAGATGAAGGGACTGGCCCCTGAGGATATCAAGGTAAACGTCGTAGGCGGACACAGCGGAGAGACAATTATCCCTCTGTTGTCTCAGCTCGGTTTGGATTTCACCACAGCACAGATAGAGCAGCTTACGCCGCGTATACAAAACGCTGGTACCGAGGTGGTCGAAGCCAAAGCAGGTGGCGGATCCGCCACACTTTCGATGGGCGAAGCCGGCGCCAGGTTTACCTTGCATCTGGCCGGGGCGTTGTCCGGAAACGAGTCCGTGCAATGCTCATTCGTGGCTGTGGAGGGACGTTCAACAGAGTTCCTGGCATTACCGGTCCGGTTAGGCAGGAACGGAGTGGAGGAGGTTCTCGATCCCGGTAAATTCAGCGATTATGAACGCAAAATTTTCGAAGATATGCTCCCCAGCCTGAAGAGCAATATTGACAAAGGCCTGGCTTTCGCCCGCAATAGTTAAACACTCTCTGTCTGAAAAAGCATTCCCCTTTTTCCTCAAAAGAATGCTGCAAAAGCCCCCTCTCCCTCACGAGGGAGAGGGTTGGGGTAAGGGTATTAAAACAGGTAAGTCATTGATTTTGATCATCCTCGGCTCGGGTTCCTGCTTCGCTCTACCGACTCCATCCATGGAGTCGTAGCCTTCTCCCTCGAAGGGAGAAGGTACACAGCCTTTACCACGCCCTTCTCATCGCTGAGGGAAATTCCGGGGGTACTTCCATAAACCCTCAGCGAAATTGACTCCCCTGCATGCGACGATGGGGACCCTCAATTCAGATTACCGGCAACAATACGCATCCAGATCCGTTTGGGTAACAAGCACGCTCAGTGTTCATGCAATAGATAAAACTCGACTTTAAACTGTACGTACGTCCTATTTTATCATAGAAACTTGAGATACCTGATGGTGTCTGATATAAAGTCCACCCGCATTTATTGATTTTCAGCCACTAGGGATCAAAATCATGTCCAAAAAAACCATAACGCTTATCAACAACTCAGATGGCCGCAAAGTGGATCTACCTTTATATAAAGGAACAATCGGTCCAGAAGTGATGGATATCGGCAAGCTTTACAGCGAGATGGGGATTTTTACTTTCGATCCCGGTTTCGTCGCAACCGGCAGCTGTCGCAGTGCGATCACCTATATCGATGGCGACAAGGGAAAACTCTGGTACCGCGGTTATCCAATCGAGCAGTTGGCCGAACACGCACAATTTCTCGAAGTCGCCTACCTGCTGCTTTATGGAGAGCTCCCTTCGGCGGAAGAGTTGGCAAAGTTCGAACATATTATTACCCACCACTCAATGCTCAACGAGACTCTAAAAAGCTTTTTTGATGGATTTCATTACAACGCGCACCCAATGGCGGTAATGGTTGGCGTGGTGGGCTCACTTTCGGCTTTCTACCACGATTCGCTGGACATCAATAACCCGCGTCATAGAGAGATCTCTGCGCACAGGATGATTGCCAAGATACCGACAATTGCGGCAGCCAGTTACAAGCACAACATCGGCGAACCCCTGGTCTATCCGCGTAATGACCTGGACTATTGCGCCAATTTCCTCCATATGATGTTCGCCACCCCCTGTGAGCCGTATGAACCGGATCCGCTGGCTGTGAAGGCGGTCAACCTGCTCTTCATTCTACACGCGGATCACGAACAAAATGCGAGTACCTCTACAGTTCGTCTTGCAGGCAGTTCCCATGCAAACCCTTTTGCGTGTCTTGCATCGGGAATAGCCTCTCTTTGGGGACCCTCCCATGGCGGTGCCAACGAAGCGGTACTGGATATGCTGAATAAGATCGGGGACGCCTCCAATGTGGAGCAGTTTATCGCCAAGGCGAAAGATCCGAACGATCCATTCCGCCTGATGGGGTTTGGTCATCGTGTTTACAAGAATCACGACCCCAGAGCGACGATTATCCGCAAGGTGTGCCACGAACTTCTCGATTCGATGGCAGATTCCGATAATCCAACTTTCGAACTGGCTCTTAAACTTGAGGAAGTTGCACTGTCGGACGAGTATTTTATTGAACGCAAGCTCTATCCGAACGTTGATTTTTATTCAGGCATTATTTATCGCGCGCTGAATATTCCCCGGAGTATGTTTACCGTAATGTTCGCTATTGCCCGTACCGTGGGCTGGATGGCGCACTGGATGGAGATGATGGACGATCCCGATCAGCGCATTGGGCGCCCGCGTCAGATCTATACCGGACATGACCTGCGTGATTACGTCCCGCTGGATAAGCGCTGACAGCGCTCGGATTATCCAACCCGGCGGATCCGATACTTTGACATTCGCAGAACAGTTAGAGTTTGTTTGGAAATTTTTCTAGGTTATCCCGGCAAAAGCCGGGATAACCTAATCAGGAACAGCATGGGTTTCCCGCGATATTGCATTGCGGCTGACTGCTAAATGAATGCCGGGATTGGCCAACTAAGCGGCACCCTGATCTCCGTTTTTCTCCTTAAATCAAAGTCAGGCATCCATAAGCGCTCGGACCTCGGACAAGCTCGCTCCGGATTCCGGCTTATCGCTCTGACTGTCGAGAGGTGGATCCGACCTGTCCGAAGGAGTCAGGAGCATCAATTCTATTTCCGCATTACCCGCCAGAAAAGCGATGAGCGGGTGGCTTTTGATTTTGCCGCCGGCATGCTTCTTTCTGACTTCTCCCAATTCAAACGGAATCCGTTTTTCCATCAGATACAGGGTTAACTCCTCGAGCGTATCGGCAAACAGGTTCAGTTGCACCGGACTGCAGATGTCCGCGGTACCATCCAGCACGGACCCGGTAAGGCGCGGTGAAAAAGTATGAAACCGTTGCATTGCCTCAACCGCCAGGAGCCGCAATTGTTTAAGTGTTTCCGGTTGTGAGTCACGTTTAAACAATTGCTGGTATTCGCGCAGCGCGGCGTCAATTTCGATATTATCCGGAAAGCAGCGCTGGTCCTTGCATCCCAATCTTGCAGCGGCCTTGCGTCTGGCGCTTATGAAATCCCCACTTTCCTGATTGGCCAGCATTCTTGCCGCTTCGTGTGCGATCATCAGCCGTGTCGCCTGGCGCTTAGAATGGGTCTTCATCTTTTATAGGCGTACTGTTACTTCCACGATTGATATCGACGCCTCTGACGGTTCTACTAAATCTTTGCTCAGTTAATTCCGGTGTATTTTCGCTGCGAAAGACCTCAAATATGGCATCCTTCTGGTCAGCGCTTGCGCGTTTCCCCGTCGTTGGATCGATCCGCACTGTCATAATTCCAGGCGGCATCACAAGTGGCTGTTCCGGCACCCCTTTTAAGGCTTCTTTCATGTAGGCGATCCAGGCGGGCAGAGCGGCTCTGCCACCGACTTCTCCCCGGCCAAGAGGTTTCGCGGAATCGAATCCCACCCAGGTAATCGCAACATGAGAGCGGTTGAAGCCATTGAACCAGGCATCCTTTTGTTCATTGGTGGTGCCGGTTTTTCCGGCCAGGTCGTCCCGACCGAGTGAACGCGCTTTGGTTGCCGTGCCTCGTCTGATGACATCCTGCATCATGGAGACCATCAAATAATGGTTTTGAGCAGATATCACTCTCGGCGCATAAGCCGGCGCCTCCTCAATATCCTGTCCATCCGCTATTTTCGCTGTATCAGGAAATTCACAGGGTTCACAAACACGCAACGGGTTCGCTTTATAAAGCGGGTTATTGTGGTTGTCGACGATGCTCTCTGTCAGGTACGTATCCACCCGGTATCCTCCATTGGCCAGTATGGCGTAAGCGGATGCCATCTGCAGCGGAGTAACGGCTGCACTGCCAAGGGCCAGTGAAAGATTGTTGGGAAGCTTATTGGAATCGAAACCAAAACGCTCTGCATATTTCAATGCGTGGGCGACCCCCATCGAACGAAGCAGGCGAATTGAAACCAGATTACGCGACTTGGTAAGTGCATAACGCAGTCTTGTGGGACCAAAAAACTTTCCGCTATAGTTCTCCGGCCGCCAAGTGCCTTCGAGACTGGGATCATCAAAAACAACAGGCGCATCATTTATCAGACTGGCTGGAGTGAATCCCACTTCCAGAGCTGCGGAGTAGATAAACGGCTTAAATCCTGAACCTGATTGCCTCAATGCCTGGGTGACGCGATTGAATTTACTGGTATAGAAATCGTAGCCACCAATCAATGCGATCATGGCGCCATCGTTGGGATCAACCGATACCAGGGCGCCCTCGACAGCGGGAACTTGCGCGAGGCGCAGATACGTCTCTTTCTGTGACTTCTCTTCGAGCACACGCACAAGATCGCCGATTTTGACTATCTCATTTGCATGTTTTGGCGCTGCTCCCTGATAACTTTCAGTCTTATAGGGCCGCGCCCACTTTAGACCATTCCAATTTATCGTGGAGCGCTTTCCTCCACCCAGGTAAACTTCGACGGTATTTTCATCTATCGCGGTTACTATTCCTGCAGTCAGATCCGCGACCGCACCATAATCTTTCAACAGGAGGTCAAGCTCTCCGTCACCACTTATGCCGCTGATATCAAAATTTTTTACGGCGCCACGGTACCCATGACGCAAATCGTACTCCTGGAGTGTGGTCCTGAGTGCGCTGTTTGCCGCAGTCTGCAGTCGACTGTCGATCGTCGTATATACAGAGTATCCATCGGTATAGGCGTTCTCACCATAGCGCTCAAACATTTCCGCTCTAACCATTTCGGCTACATAGGGCGCCTCAACCTCAACATCAGCAGAGTGAATACGCGCTGTAACGGGTTCTTGAATCGCCTTTTCGTATTGTTCTTCGGAGATATAGGAGAGGCGTTTCATCTGGCCAAGCACATAGTTCCTGCGCTCAATGGCTCGGGCAGGGTCGGTAACAGGATTATTGGCCGACGGGGCTTTCGGGAGTCCAGCCACCATGGCAATTTGCGCCAGATTCAGCTCGTGCACTGTCTTACCGTAATAAACCTGGGCCGCCGCTCCAACTCCATATGAGCGATGGCCCATGTAAATTTTATTGAGATAGAGTTCGAGAATCTTCTCCTTACTCAGTTCTGTTTCAATCCTGAGTGCGAGGAAAATCTCATTGAGCTTGCGGATGTAGGTCTTCTCCCTGGTCAGGAAAAAATTCCTGGCCACCTGCATGGTGATAGTACTGCCACCCTGTTTTTTTTCACCAGTCAGCAAAAGCTGAAGAGCAGCTCGAACAATTCCCTGATAATCCACACCGGGGTGTTCGAAAAACCGATTATCTTCAGCAGCCAGAAAAGCTTGAATCAGTGGCTTGGGCAAATCGTCATAACCAAGAGGTATGCGTCTCTTCTCTCCGAATTCCGCCAGTAACTTCTTATCGCGGGAGAAAACTCGCAACGGTACCTGAAACTGAACATCTTTAAGGTTTTCAGTGGAAGGGAGTTTAGGCTCAAGGTAGAAATAGGTGGCGGTAACGGCCGCTACGCCAAAAAAACATGTGATAAATAGCGTCCAAAATCCTAATTTTAGAAGTTTTAGTAGTAGCTTCATGGACTGGTTCACGTTATGAGGGTAAATCAACTGCTTAATATTCAACGGCACATGTCGCTATACTAACAAAATCTGTATTCTTTAATAGATATGTTTAATTTGCGCTTCACATGAATTTCATTTACTGCTATATAGTTATGAATTTTAATTAAAGGAAAGCTTTTAGTTTCGAGACATTTATAGGCTCGCTCACAACATTTCAAGGAAGCAAGATGTTCCCATTTCGCTCCAAAAAGCAGGCGATGCTCGGCTTGGATATCAGTTCAACTGCTGTCAAGTTACTTGAATTGAGTAAGTCGACAAGTCGTGCAGGCACCCGGTACCAAGTTGAATCGTATGCCGTGGAACCTCTGCAGGCGAATGCTGTAGTGGAAAAAAATATCGCTGATGTCGATGCAGTTGGGCAAGCCATCAAAAATGTAGTCAGTCGGGCTGGGACCAAGACCAAGCAGGCTGTTGTGGCCGTCTCAGGTTCGGCCGTTATCACCAAAGTTATCACCATGCCGGCCTCACTCTCCGATAAAGAGATGGCAAACCAGATTCAATTGGAGGCTGATCAGTACATACCCTATCCATTGGAAGAGGTTAATCTCGATTTTGAGGTATTGGGCATATCGGAAAAAAATCCCGAAATGGTCGATGTTTTGCTGGCGGCATCGCGTAGTGAAAATGTCGATGACCGGGTTGCTGCATTGGAGATGGCCGGTCTGGTTGCCGCAGTTGTCGACGTGGAGGCGTATGCCATGGAAAATGCATTTTCCCAGATTGTCGACCAACTGCCCGATGACAGTGAAAACCTGACGATTGCCATCGCCGACATAGGTGCCACCATAACAACGCTGAATGTGTTGCATGCAAATAAAATTATCTACACAAGGGAGCAGAATTTTGGCGGGAGGCAGCTGACTGAAGAGATACAGCGCCGCTATGGGCTATCACATGCGGAAGCGGGGATGGCTAAACGCCAGGGCGGTCTGCCGGACAACTACTTACCCGACGTGCTTGAACCGTTTAAGGAAGCGATGGCTCAACAGGTTAGCCGTTCTCTGCAATTTTTCTTCTCTGCCAGTGCCTACAACAGTGTGGATGTGATCGTCCTGGCAGGTGGGTGTGCCTCAATCCCGGGGGTGGATGAACTGCTGGAGGAGCGCATGGGGACACCCACTCTGGTAGCAAATCCTTTCGCTAATATGTCAGTATCATCTAATGTCAAGCCACAGAGCCTCAGCAATGACGCACCGGCATTGATGATTGCCTGCGGACTGGCCTTAAGGAGCTTCGACTAATGGCTCGCATAAATCTTCTGCCATGGCGAGAGTCACTGCGCAAGAAACGGCAGCGGGATTTCGGCGTGTCTATCGTAATCGCGCTGCTCGCGGTTGCCGCTGCTGCAGCTGGAACCCACTATTTCATAGAGGATATGATCCAATATCAAAACAAAAGAAATTCCCTTCTAAACAAAGAGATAAGCGCGATGGACCGAAAAATAAAATCGATTCAGGCGCTGGAGAAAACCAAAGCAAAACTACTGGCGCGAATGGACGTCATTCAGCAGTTGCAAGGAAGCAGACCGCAGGTGGTCCACCTGTTTGATGAGATTGTCACAACCATTCCTGACGGAACGCATTTGAATAAACTGACCCAGAAGGGTTCAGATGTGACACTGAACGGGGAGGCACAATCAAATGCACGGGTCTCCTCTTACATGCGTAACATAGAGTCATCAAAGTGGCTGGATAAGCCCAATTTGCAGGTCATAACCAATAAAAACGAGCGAAATGATGGGCTGAGCACTTTTACCTTAATCGCAAAACAGGTTTCCCCCGCCAAGGAGACTGAAAACAGCGGTAAGATCGAAAACAGGCAGGGTAGCAAAGGAAAAGGTAAAAAATGAATCTGCAGGAGCTCAACGAGCTTGATCTGAATAACATAGGCGACTGGCCGGGTCTGATTAAGACTATCTTGGTGCTGATTATTTGTGGAGCTATAGGTACCGGTTGGTACTATTTTGATACCGAGGATCAGCTCATACAGTTAAAAAATGTGGAGCGGCAGGAACAGGAATTACGCAGCACATTTGAGAAAAAACAGGCCAAAGCCGTCAATCTCGAGAAATACCAGAAGCAACTGGAAGAGATGAAGCAGTCGTTTGGCGCAATGCTTCGTCAACTTCCGGACAAGACCGAGGTGGCTGAACTTCTTGTCGATGTGTCTCAGACCGGACTGGCTGCAGGACTCGAGTTTGAGTTGTTCGATCCACTGGGTGAAAACCGGAAGGATTTCTACGCAGAGCTGCCCATAAAGATAAAGGTAAGGGGTGAATACCACCAATTCGGAAATTTTATCAGCGGTCTCGCCACCTTGCCACGTATCGTGACAATCCACGATATCGATATCTCTACTGCCAAAAAAGACAAGCGGCTTGAAATGGAAGCCGTGGCAAAAACCTATCGCTATCTTGACGAGGAGAGTGGGAAATGAGCGGGCGGTTGGTAGCGTTGGCCCGGCTTCTAATCGTTGTGCTGCTGGCAGGCGGAGTCGCAGGATGTGTAACTCGTGATATGAACGATCTCGAACGGTATGTTGCCGAGGTAAAATCCCGCAAGCAAGGTGAAATCGAACCCTTGCCGGAGATCAAACAGATAGAAACGTTCGCTTACAAAGAGGATAATCGGCGCAATCCATTCCAGCCCACCGAGCAGGAACGCACCGAAGAACAGAATCTGCAACAGAACGGCCTGGCACCGGATCCCAACCGGCGCAAAGAGGAGTTGGAGGCCTATTCCCTCGATTCACTTCGTATGGTGGGAACGCTCAAGCGCGATGAGACAACTTGGGCTCTTGTCAGAACAAAAGATAAAACAATCTACCGGGTAAAAGCCGGCAACTACATGGGTCATAATCACGGACAGATCACCCATATAGGTGAAAATGATATCGAACTAACCGAAATAATACCGAATGGACAGGGGGGCTATCGCGAGCGCCAAGCCTCACTGGCCTTGAAAGAATAGGATCAGGGGTAGAATGATGATGGATAAGCCGTTGGAATCCGGTCTGAGGGGACAGAGCAAGCGTTGCACTCTGCTGAACCGCTATGGCGCATCTTGGAGAGAAGCTCTGCTTTTTGTTTGCCTCTCTCTCTTGTTTGTCCCGGTTCAGGCTGCTGATAATGTCCTCAGGAACATCGATTTTTCAGCACTTCCAGGGAGCAGTGTGCAAATCACGCTGCAGGCCGACCAGCCGATCACGACGAAACCAAAGATTTTCACCACCGATAATCCACCCCGTATCGCATTGGATTTTTTCGGAATGACCAGTGGCCTCGCACAAAAAACCGTTCCTATTGAGGTCGGCATGGCGCGCAGCATCACCGCTATCGAGGCAGGCGGGCGCACCCGGGTGGTGGTCAATCTGGTCAAACAGATCAGCAATAATATCGAGGTGGCAGACGACAAGGTAATCATCACAATTGCGGGTTCAAGCGAGACCGTTGCCAAAAGTGGGCAGACTGCTCAAGCTTCGACTTCGCCTGTAAGCCAGAAAACGCTAGCCAGGACAACATCCGGCAGTCAGATCGAAGGTGTTGATTTCCGTCGTGGTGATGCCGGTGAAGGAAAAGTGATACTTCAGTTGAGCGACCCTACAGCCGTTGTCGATATGCGTCAGCAGGGCAGCCGGGTGATTCTCGATATACTGAAAACCAGCTTGCCTGATCAATTTGCCAGAAAATTCGACGTGGCTGATTTCGCAACGCCGGTCAAACTGGTTGAGGTCTCGTCCAATAAAAACGATGTACACATTGAGATCTCGACCGCCGGTGAGTATGACCATCTGGCATTTCAGGCGGATGGGCTGTTGACCGTGGAGTTCCGCCCACTGACCAAGCGTGAAAAAGAGGAGATAGAGCGCAAGCGGGATGTTTTCACCGGCGAACGACTCTCCTTGAATTTTCAGGATATTCCCGTGCGATCGGTGCTTCAGTTATTGGCCGATTTTACCGGCCTCAATCTGGTGACCAGCGACACAGTGCAGGGGCAGATTACCCTGCGCCTGCAGAATGTTCCCTGGGACCAGGCGCTGGACATTATCCTGAAGGCGCGCGGCCTCTCCATGCGCAAAAACGGCAATGTGATCATGGTGGCGCCAACCCAGGAGATCAATCAAAGAGAGCAGCTCGAACTGGAAGCGTTGAAGCAGGTGGAGGAGCTTGCTCCTTTGCAGTTTGAATACATACAGTTGAACTATGCAAACGCCGATTCAATCAAAAAGTTACTGAATGAAAAGGACAACGAACTGCTCACCCCCAATCGCGGCAGTGTCACCGTGGATAAACGGACCAACACGCTGCTGCTGAAGGACACCGCAGTAAAACTGGAGAGCATACGCCAGGTCGTCCAGCGTCTGGACGTTCCAGTTCGCCAGGTGATGATTGAATCCAGGGTGGTTATTGCAGACAACAATTTTGCCAAGGAGGTCGGTGTGCGTCTTGGGTTCAACCGGGCGAATCAATCGGGCAGTGTGGAGACCCTGATCACTGGCGGGCAGCCCGGTCATATCGACGGAACCGAGGCATTGAATACCGGAACCTTCATGGGCGTGCACGCGGGAATTGAATCAACGGGTGCTGGAGCAGGAGAGCAGCTTTTGGTTAATTTACCTGCACCAAGTGCGACCAGTGCGGTCAATCTTCTCATTGGCAAGGTGGGGTCATTCCTGTTGCAGCTTGAACTGTCGGCCATGCAGCAGGAGGGCCGGGGCGAGATTATATCCAGTCCCAGGGTGGTCACTTCGGATAATGAAACTGCGGTAATCAAGTCAGGCCAGCAGATACCTTACTCCACGGTGAGCCAGGACGGCACCAACGTTGAGTTCAAGGACGCGGTGCTCAAACTGGAGGTGACACCGAATATCACACCCGACGATCGCGTTATCATGAAATTGAATATTTCCAAGGACAATCCCAGCACCTCAGTCAGGGCAGGTGACGGTACCGTGGGTATAGATACCCGCTCGATAGAGACCACGGTGCTGGTTGACAATGGCGAAACCGTGGTGCTGGGCGGTGTGTTCGAAAGATTACGCTCGGATACAACAGAAAAAGTCCCGGTTTTAGGCGACTTGCCAGTCCTGGGTTTCTTTTTCAGATCAAAAGTTGAAAAGGACAACAACTCCGAGCTGCTGATTTTCGTTACCCCGAAGATTTTGAAAGAGAGCCTCTCTGTGCGTTAAAATGCACGGTGCATGCTGGAGAAGCTTTCATGGCTTCTGTAGAGGCGGATGCTGACATTCTGAGGGGTCGTGCCAACGGCCCCTTTTTTCCCTATCCGGCTTAACCTTGCAGCCGTATTCAACGAAAAACCCCTTTCAAGAGATCTGGCGAGGCTATGGGACTAGTAAAGAACATCTTCCTGATTGGCCCAATGGGTGCCGGCAAGAGCACCATCGGTCGTCAGGTGGCTTCTCTACTCAGATTGGAGTTTACCGACAGCGATCGGGAAATCCAGGGCCGCACCGGCGTGGATATACCCACAATTTTCGACTTCGAGGGTGAAGAGGGGTTTCGCAAACGGGAAAAGGCAGCAATTGAAGATCTGACCAATGGCGAGGGCCAGGTTCTCGCGACCGGAGGCGGGGCGGTGCTCGATCCGGATAATCGGCGCAATCTATCCAGTCGGGGCGTCGTCATCTACCTCACCTGCAGCCCTCAGCAGCAGTATGAGCGTACCATGCGCGACAAAAACCGCCCCCTGTTACAAACCGAAGATCCCCTGGCCAAACTTGAGGCCTTGATGGAAGAACGGGATCCGCTTTATCAGAGCATCGCGGATTTTGTTGTATCCACAGAAAACAGAAGTGCCCAGGTTGTGGCAAAAGAGATCGTACGTAAACTTGAAGAGTGTTGATCGCTTTATCAGCGGTCTCTTCTTCTTTTATCCGGGAACCTGATACCCATTGTTCGCCACCCCATGACTTAGGGCCTGTTAACACTATGCGGATATCCACATAGTGTTAACAGGCCCTAAGGCGTATTATCAGATCTCTGAATATCAAGTAAAGAGTGTTAAGAGTTTCATGGTTCCGGTAACAGACAAAGTGAATGTGGCTCTGGGGGAGCGCACTTATCCTATCTATATAGGCTCAGGCCTGCTAGGAAGCAGCGATATTTACAGGCAACACATCCCTTCTTCACAGGTCATGGTGGTTTCCAATGAGACGGTTGCGCCGCTCTATCTGCGCCAGCTGACCGATGCACTGGAAGGTTTTCGAATCGAGTCGGTTATCCTGCCTGATGGTGAACAGTACAAAACCCTTGAAGTCTGGAATCAAATTTTCACTCAACTGCTCAGCAAGAAATACAATCGCCAGTGCACCATCATCGCACTGGGAGGCGGCGTGGTGGGTGATATGGCGGGATTTGCAGCCGCCACCTATCAACGCGGGGTTCATTTTATTCAGGCACCCACTACCCTGTTAGCCCAGGTAGACTCCTCTGTCGGCGGCAAAACCGGTGTCAACCATGCGCTGGGTAAAAATATGATCGGTGCCTTTTATCAGCCACGCTGTGTCGTGGTGGATATCGCAACACTGGCGTCTCTCGATCAACGCCAACTTTCCGCCGGTCTTGCCGAAGTGATCAAATATGGCCTTATCAATGACGCCGATTTTTTTTCCTGGCTGGAGGAACACATGGAAGCACTGCTGGCCCGCGACGGTTCGGCATTAGCTTATGCCGTGGACCGTTCCTGTCGAAACAAAGCTAAAGTGGTGGCTGCAGATGAGAAAGAGTCGGGACAAAGAGCTCTGCTGAATCTGGGGCACACTTTCGGCCATGCTATAGAGACTGGAATGGGTTATGGCCAGTGGCTGCATGGCGAAGCCGTGGCCGTGGGTATGTGCATGGCAGCCGACATGTCGCGGCGACTCGGCTGGCTTGAAAGAGATGTGCAGACACGTATCATGGCTTTGATTCGCAAAGCCGGACTGCCTGTTGAGCCACCCGCTGGCATCGATTATAAGCAATTCCTCTCTTTAATGGGTGTAGACAAGAAAGTTATGGATGGCAGGCTTCGACTAGTGCTGTTGAAAGCTATTGGAAGTTCTCTGGTGACGGAGGATTTTGATCAGACCGAACTGAACAACACGCTGAATGGATACTCCGGAAAGCTGGACTGAGAAACTGAGCGCTGCAACCCGTTCTGCCTCTGTCGGAAAATCGGTGCCGACCCGAGAGCTTCTGCTGTCTGCGGAATTCACTCAAAGACTCGATCTGGTGCGACATCTCACCGCCAACAGTGATCGTATTCCGTTGGTAAGAGGGGTTCACGGAATCGGTAAAAGCACACTTTTGAACCTGCTGTTGCAGCAGGCACCTGCGGAGTGGGAGATCTACCGTATCGACTCCACACCCATGCTGCAACCGGACCAGCTTATACATGGGCTGTGCCGCCATTTTTCCCTTCAACAGGAAAATTTGGCGGGAGTCGAGCAGCTTATTCAAAAGTTTACAGAACTCGTACAGACCGGGCGATTACCGGTGATAATCATTGACGACGCCGAGCAGTTGCCAGTCTCAACTCTGAGGGAACTTTTCGGAATCTATTCCACGTCATTCGATAAGAACCGCAGGCTGGCGCTGGTTCTGTTTGCCTCCCCGCAAATAGACGTTTTACTGGAAGAGACCCGACTTCAGTTCGCTTCCCAGAAGCTGCAGGTGTTGGAGTTGCTTCCCCTCAATCGTGAACAATCCGATCTACTTGTACGCCATCTTTTAAAGGTGCTTGAAGGCCAACAGGAGTTACCGCTTTCCGAGGCCGGATACGAAAAAATCTTCCGCACCAGCGGCGGGCTGCCCGGAAAAATCTGTCAGCAGGTGGAGAGCATACTTCGACCAGCAAGCACGGCGCCCGCAACGACAGCCAAAAGTCGGAGCCTGCGTCCGCAACTGTTGACGGACGTCTCCTTGCCGGTACTGATCGGAGGCGGAATTCTCGCATTACTTTTGATACTTACGTTAGTTTATGAAGATGAAATAAATATGTTGTTCGAGGGGGGGAAAACGGCATCCGAAGTCGGCGGAACCGAAACTGTCGAAAACAAGCGTGAAATACCATTAACCTTACCCGAACTGCCAATGAAGGTTGAAAGGAATCAGGCAGAAGAAAAAGAGTTGATGTCCGAATCAGACAATACGGCTGAGTTAAACGAAATGAGCGCTGCGCCCGACTACTCAACTGAATCTTTGAGCACAGCGAAAGACGACTCTTCCATGGCCATCGTGGTCGATCTTCCCCAACTTACGGCAGCGGAGGAGCCGCCCGATCAAATTGAGGAGACAAATCTGCCGGAGCAGCAGCCGGTTGAGCCGACAACTCCACCTATTTCCGCAACATCTGAAGCCACACCTCCAATGGAGGCAACTGCTTCAGAAGAGATAGTTAAGGAGCAACATCAACCTGCAGAGGAGGCGGAAACGACCGCGGCAGCCTCGGAAAAGGAAACCCCACTGAGTGCACGCCCCCTGCAACAGGAAAAGAAGGAGAAGCAAAAAAACCTCCCTGCCCAAGTTACCGAATTGAGCCGTGTACAAAAACCGGAAAGAAAAAATATTCCTGAGCCCGTCATTTTGACGCGCAAAGACCAAAAACCACCTCCTGCACCCGTGGTGGAGGATGGTGGGATCAAACGCGAGGCCTGGCTGCTTCGGCAGGCGCCTGGTTCATTTACCCTGCAGCTTCTCGCTGTGGGAGATGAACAGGCTGTTGCAGGCTTCATCCAACGTCACCACCTGCAGGGAAAGGCGGCTTATTTTCGCACTAAAAGCAATGGGCGCCCCTGGTTTCCGGTGTTGTACGGTATCTATCCCAGCCGTAGTGCAGCAGTCGCGGCACGTGCAAAACTTCCGAAAAATCTTGCTTCACAGGGTGTCTGGCCCAGATCTCTGGCATCTGTTCAACAGGCTATCAGAGAAAAATAATCCTCCCAATTTGGTAAAGACGAGGATTTTGACATGCTTGCAGCCCCGTTCGAATTTGATATCCTCTCTCCTAATGGAAGCTGCACTGCAGCAAAAAACAGGCTTTTCTGCCGGAGCGAACCTCGCTCTCGTACATAAATATCAAATTAACTTTTTGATATTTCGGATATTAACATTCTCCCAGCCAATGACTGACCGGTCGCGGGGAGAGATAATTTTCTGTGCCAATAATGCTGATAAAGAGCTGCCTTTATTGGCCAGTGGATGAAATCTCAAGTATCCTACGCTGTTCTGTTTGTCTGGACACGACGCCTACGGATGGTTGTCGATGGATTTCAACGGGCCCGGTACCCCTAACAAAAATTCCGGGCTTTTAAAATTTGGATCGTAACAGGCGCGGGCGGCTGGTCAGCCCCTTTCACGCCGCGACGACAATGAGGTTTTCAATGAGCCATAAAGCATTGCCACCAAAACAGGGGTTGTACGACCCCCAAAATGAACATGATGCTTGCGGTGTCGGATTTGTGGCTGATATCAAAGGTCGCAAAAGCCATCAGATCATCGAGCAAGGGCTGAGTATCCTGGACCGGCTTACCCATCGCGGAGCCGTGGGCGCGGACCCCGAAGCCGGAGATGGTGCCGGCATTCTGCTACAGATCCCCGATGAATTTTTCCGTGAAGTTGTGGAGTTCGATCTTCCGGAGTCGGGATGCTATGCGGTTGGCATGCTGTTTCTGACGACCGATGATGTTATCAGGGCCGAAGTCGAATCCATCGTGTTGAAGTTCGTCGAAGCGGAAGGACAACACTTTCTTGGCTGGCGTGATGTTCCGGTAGACAACTCCGGGCTTGGGCAGAGTGTGCTGCCCACCGAACCGGTGATACGACAGGTCTTTATCGGCCGGGGCGAAAACTGCTCCGACCAGGATGCCTTCGAAAGGAAACTTTTTGCCATCCGCAAGCTGATCGCCAATACCGTGTTCCACAACTATGGGGAGCAGTCCGGCACCTTCTACGCTGCCTCTTTCTCCTCCCGCACGATCACCTATAAAGGCATGCTGTTGGCGAACCAGGTCGGAGAGTATTATCCCGACCTGGCGGACGAAAGGCTTACTTCTGCCCTGGCCCTGGTGCATCAGCGTTTCTCCACCAACACTTTTCCGACCTGGGATCTGGCCCACCCTTTCCGCATGATCGCCCACAATGGGGAGATCAATACCCTGCGCGGTAACGTCAACTGGATGCGCGCCCGCAGAAGTTCGATGGCGTCGGAGATCATGGGCGAGGATCTGGATAAAATCTGGCCCTTGACCTATGAAGGCCAATCGGACTCAGCCTCTTTCGACAATGCGTTGGAACTGCTGGTACAGGGTGGTTACTCACTGGCCCATGCGATGATGGTGCTCATTCCCGAAGCCTGGTCCGGTAACGACCACATGGATGAGAAGCGGCGCGCGTTCTATGAGTATCACGCCGCCCTGATGGAGCCTTGGGACGGACCTGCGGCGGTGGCATTTACGGACGGGCGTCAGATAGGGGCCACATTGGATCGAAACGGGCTGCGCCCGGCGCGTTACCTGATCACGGATGACGGTCTGGTGGTGATGGCATCGGAGATGGGCGTACTGGATATCCCGGAAGAGAAAATCGTCAAGAAATGGCGCCTGCAGCCGGGCAAGATGTTTCTTATCGATATGGAGCAGGGGCGTATTATCGATGATGCAGAGCTCAAAGAGCAGCTCGCCTCGGCCAAGCCCTATCGAAAATGGCTGGATGCAACCCAAATCAGCCTGGTCAATCTGCCGGTGGTTGTTGGCTCCATGTCCCCCGACCCCGAGACATTGCGCCAGCGACAGCAAGCCTTCGGTTATACCCAGGAAGATCTAAAATTCCTGCTCACGCCGATGGTGCTTACCGGCCAGGAGGGAACCGGCTCCATGGGCGCGGATAACCCGCCCTCGGTATTGTCACGGAGAGCGAAACACCTTTCCACCTACTTTAAGCAGAATTTCGCTCAGGTGACCAACCCACCCATAGATCCGATACGCGAAGAGATCGTGATGTCACTGGTCTCCCTGATCGGGCCGCGCCCAAATCTTTTGGGCCTGTCTGACGGCGGAACCAATATGCGTTTGGAAATCAGCCAGCCGGTATTAACCAACACCGACCTGGAGCGTATCCGTGATATCGAGGATAGCTCCGGAGGCGCCTTTCGCACACGTACACTCGATATCTGCTATCCGGTGGAAAAAGGATCCGCAGGCATGAAGACGGCGCTCGATGCGTTGTGCGAACGTGCCGAAGTGACCGTGGGGGAAGGTTACAACATTTTGATTCTGTCGGACCGCAACGCGGATGCTGACTTCATCAGCATCCCGGCGCTGCTGGCCACTTCCGCGGTCCATCACCACCTGATCCGCAAAGGATTGCGCACCGAATCTGGATTGGTGGTAGAGACGGGCGCCGCGCTGGAAGTTCACCACTTTGCGACTCTGGCGGGTTACGGTGCAGAGGCGATCAATCCTTATATCGCCTTCGATACCATTCAAGCGATGCTGCCCAAGATATCCGAAGATCTGGATTTCGATGAGGCTCAGAAACGCTATATCAAGGCGGTGGGGAAGGGTTTGAAGAAGGTCTTCTCAAAAATGGGCATCTCCACCTTCCAGTCCTACTGCGGCGCGCAAATCTTTGACGCTGTTGGTCTCTCCAGCACCTTTGTGGAGCAATATTTTACCGGCACAGCAACCACGGTCGAGGGCGCCGGCCTCAAACAGATTGCCCAGGATACGGTTAGGTGGCATAAGAATGCTTTTGGTAAAAATCCGGTGTACCGCAACCACCTGGATGTGGGAGGCGACTATGCCTATCGTCTGCGCGGCGAGGATCATGCCTGGACGCCTAATACCATAGCAAAATTACAACACGCTACACGCGCCAACGACCAGCGCACCTACGAGCTGTTTGCCCGCAGCATGAATGAGCAAAACGAACGGCTTTTGACCTTCCGTGGTCTATTCGACTTCAACTGGGCTGAGCAGGAGATCCCGTTGGACGAGGTGGAGCCAGCCAGGGAGATTGTGAAACGATTCGCCACCGGTGCCATGTCTTTCGGCAGTATCTCCTACGAGGCACATTCAACGCTCGCTATCGCCATGAATGCACTGGGGGGCAAATCCAATACCGGCGAGGGCGGCGAGGAGGCAGAGCGTTTCAAACCGCTTGCCGACGGTTCGAGAAACCCGGAACGGTCTGCAATCAAACAGGTTGCATCGGGCCGGTTCGGTGTGACCACCGAGTACCTGGTTAATGCCGATGATATTCAGATCAAGATGGCGCAGGGAGCCAAGCCCGGAGAGGGTGGGCAGTTGCCGGGTCACAAGGTGAACGCACAGATAGCGCGCGTGCGCCACTCCACACCCGGAGTGGGCCTCATATCTCCTCCACCACACCACGACATCTACTCCATCGAGGATCTTGCTCAATTGATCCACGATCTGAAAAATGTGAATCCAAAAGCCCGGATTTCGGTGAAACTGGTCTCCGAGGTGGGTGTGGGTACGGTAGCGGCGGGTGTATCCAAAGCACACGCTGATCATGTCACGATCGCCGGCTATGACGGCGGTACAGGAGCCAGTCCTTTGACCTCTATCAAGCACGCTGGCTCCCCCTGGGAGATCGGCCTGGCCGAGACCCACCAGACCCTGGTGTTGAACCGTTTGCGCGGACGTATCTCTGTACAGGTGGACGGTGGCCTGCGCACCGGTCGTGATGTTGTGATTGGTGCATTGCTGGGTGCCGACGAATTTGGATTTGCCACTGCGCCGCTGATCGTCGAGGGCTGCATTATGATGCGCAAGTGCCATCTCAACACCTGTCCCGTCGGCGTGGCAACACAAGACCCAGAGCTGCGTAAACGTTTCACCGGAAAGCCGGAGCATGTGATCAACTACTTCTTCTTCGTTGCTGAAGAGGTCAGACGTTTTATGGCCAGACTCGGTTTTCGCCGCTTCGAGGATATGATCGGTCAGATGGACCGACTGGACATGCGTTCCGCTATCGCCCACTCCAAAGCCCAGGGCCTCGATTTCTCACGCATCCTGTGCAAGCCTGAAGTGGACGAGAGCGTCGCACTGTTCAACTGCGAAGATCAGGATCATGGTCTGGAGAAAGCCATAGACCATCAGTTGATCGAACAGGCCAAACCTGCGCTTGAGCAGGGTGAGCCGGTAAAAATTGATGTTGCGATTCACAATTACAACCGCACTTTTGGCACGATGCTTTCCGGCCGCCTGGCTGAACGCTATGGTTTTGCCGGACTGCCCGACGATACCATCTACATCAAAGCCAAAGGCACTGCGGGTCAGTCTTTTGGCGCCTGGCTTGCAAAAGGTATAACCATCGAACTCGCCGGAGAGGGCAACGACTATGTCGGTAAAGGGCTGTCCGGAGGTCGACTGGTAATCTATCCGCCCAAGGAGTCCGGTATCGCCAGGGCGGAAGAGAATATTATTGTCGGTAATACAGTCCTGTACGGTGCTGTCAGCGGAGAGTGCTACTTCCGTGGTGTGGCGGGTGAGCGATTCTGTGTTCGCAACTCAGGCGCCACAGCAGTCATTGAGGGGGTCGGGGACCATGGCTGCGAATATATGACAGGTGGTATTGTAGTCTGCCTCGGCGCCACCGGCCGCAATTTTGCGGCTGGCATGTCCGGAGGTATCGCTTATGTGCTGGATGAAAAAGGCACCTTCGAGCAGTGTTGCAACCTCTCCATGGTCGAGCTTCAGCCCATCAAGGAGGAGGACGATGCGCTGGAGGAACTGGATCACCAGGGGGGCGATCTGGAGACTCAGGGAAGGGTGGATATCAGCCACGATATGACCCGTTTCGATGCTGTCCGTCTGCGCCAGTTGGTCGAAAAGCATATGCACTATACCGACAGCTCGGTTGCCAGGAACATTCTGGACAACTGGGACAAATACCTGCGCAAGTTTGTGAAGGTAATGCCTGTCGACTACCGGCGTGCGCTTGAGGAGCTGCAAGCCCGCAAGGAGTCCCAGGAGAACGATGTAAATAAGGGGGTTCAGTAGCAATGGGCAAACCAACAGGATTCATGGAGTACGCGCGTCAGGACCGGACCTATCAGCCGGCATCCGACCGGGTTAACCATTTTAAAGAGTTCGTCAACCCCCTGAGCGAGGCGGATCTAAGTATCCAGGGTGCACGTTGCATGGACTGTGGCATCCCATTTTGCCATACCGGCTGCCCGGTCAATAATCTGATTCCGGACTGGAACGATCTGGTCTACCGCTGGGAGTGGAAGGCGGCAATCGATATGCTGCACTCGACCAACAATTTCCCCGAGTTCACCGGGCGTATCTGCCCCGCACCCTGTGAGGCATCCTGCACGCTCAATCTGGAGGAATCACCGGTTACCATCAAGACCATCGAGTACAGCATTGTCGAGAAGGCATGGCAGGAGGGCTGGATTCAACCACAAATTGCGCCCCATAAAACCGGTCGCCGTGTGGCGGTCGTCGGCTCCGGGCCTGCCGGAATGGCCTGTGCACAGCAGCTTGCAAGAGCGGGACACTCGGTCCGGGTGTACGAGAAGGAGAACCGGATCGGAGGGCTGCTTCGTTATGGAATCCCCGACTTCAAGCTGAATAAAAAGATCATTGACCGGCGCATAGCGCAGATGAAGGCCGAGGGCGTCAAATTCCACGCCAACACCCATATCGGGGTAGACATCCCGGCACGCAAACTGATGGACGAGTTCCATGCGGTAGTGCTGGCAGGCGGCTCGGAGCAGCCGCGTGACCTGCCGGTGCCCGGACGGAATCTTAAAGGCATCCATTTCGCAATGGATTTTCTGCGCACCAACAGCCATCGCTTGCAGGGAGACGAGATCCCCGAGGAGCAGTTTATCTCGGCCAGAGGCAGGCATGTCGTCGTTATCGGCGGCGGTGATACCGGCTCTGACTGTATCGGCACTTCAACCCGGCACGGGGCGGCATCCGTCACTCAGCTCGAGATTTTGCCCAAACCACCGGAAAAAGAGGACAAAGCACTGACCTGGCCCAACTGGCCAAACAAACTGCGCACCTCAAGCTCTCAGGAAGAGGGATGCACGCGTATGTGGAGTGTTGCCACCAAGGAGTTTCTGAATGACGGTCAGGGTAATGTCCGAAAGATCAGATGCGTCAAGGTCGATTGGAAGAAGGACGAGGCGGGCAATTGGAAAATGTCCGAAGTTGAAGGTTCGGAGTTTGAGCTGAAGGCGGACCTGGTAACGCTGGCCATGGGATTCGTGCATCCGGTGCATAAAGGCATGCTGGAGGAGTTGAAAACAGCGCTGGACAAGAATGGCAATGTGAAGGCCAGAACCCAGGGAAAAGAAGCCTACAAGACCTCGATCGACGGTGTGTTTGCTGCGGGCGATATGCGCCGTGGCCAGTCATTGGTGGTCTGGGCCATACGCGAGGGCCGCCAATGTGCTCGCGCGGTGGACGAATATCTGATGAAATCATCCGAGCTCCCAAGGTAAACGGAGGCCGGCAGAGTGGCTGAATTAAAAAACGACCGATTGCTGCGTGCACTATTGCGTCATGAAGTGGATGTAACGCCGGTCTGGATGATGCGCCAGGCTGGACGCTACCTTCCTGAGTACCGCAAAATTCGCAGCAGGGCCGGGAGCTTCATGGATCTCTGCATGAATCCGGAATTGGCCTGCGAAGTGACGATTCAGCCATTGCGCCGGTTTCCGCTGGATGCAGCAATCCTCTTTTCCGACATACTCACGATACCCGACGCGATGGGGCTGGGTCTCTACTTTGCGGAAGGAGAGGGCCCTAGATTTCATCATCCCATACAGGATGAAGCGGCCGTGAAATCTCTTGGTGTACCTGATCCGGAAGAGGATCTCGGTTACGTCATGGAAGCTGTCAGAACCATCCGCCGCGAGCTGGATGGGCAGGTGCCGTTGATCGGTTTTTCCGGCAGCCCCTGGACCCTGGCAACCTATATGGTGGAGGGGGGCAGCAGCAAGAACTTTTCCAAGGTCAAAGGGATGATGTTCGAGCGTCCCGATCTTATGCATAAGCTGCTGGCAAAAACAGCAGATGCCGTTGTTCTATATCTAAATGCCCAGATACGGGCGGGCGCCCAGGCGGTGATGATATTTGACACCTGGGGCGGCGTGTTGAGCCCCAGTGACTATGAATCCTTCTCTCTTGCCTACATGGAGCGGATAGTCCGGGGATTGGTCAGAGAGCATGAGGGACGGCGGGTGCCGGTTACACTCTTTACCAAGGGCGGAGGCCAATGGCTGGAGGCGATGGCACAGACCGGGTGCGATGCCCTCGGCGTCGATTGGACCACCGATCTGGCCGATGCACGTGCACGTGTGGGTGACAGGGTTGCACTACAGGGCAATATCGATCCCGCTATCCTTTATGCATCCGGTGAGCGCATTCGCGAAGGTGTAGGCAAGGTGCTGGCAAGTTATGGCAAGGGTTCCGGGCACATCTTCAACCTGGGACATGGAATCCATCCCGACGTGGACCCTGGTCGCGCACTGGCGCTGGTAGAGGCCGTGCATGAATTGAGTCCTGCATATCACTGAGAGTCTTAACCAGAATCCCTGTTTACGTGCCGATCTACAAAACGATGGTTTATCGTGAATCTGTAGATTAATAATGCGGCGGCGGAGGCTCCGCCTCACGCCCGCCGGGCTCTATCTGCATCAGCTCTATGACTTGCTGCTGAACAAGATCCAGCTTCGTCGTCAACGCCGCAATCTCACGCTGCTGCCTGGCGAGCACGTCGGACAGCTCCAGAATGGTATTCTCCTGAAACGCGAGCCTGGTCTGTAATTCAACGATCTGTTTGTCCATAACGGTAAATTTGATACCGAAACCTGCTTTACCGCGAGAAGAGAAAACTGCTGGCCGTTTCCCTATTGGCAAGAATGAAGGCTGCAGCGCTGATATTCATCACCAGTGCATAGATGATACTCGGAATCACCATGGTGCTGTTGGCCAGCAGCGTACCTGCCACGAAAATCCCCATGGCTGCATTCTGCAATCCACACTCCAGGCCTATGGCTATTGCCTGCCGGCGCTCCAGACCGAGAAGCCTGGCTCCGGCGAGAGCTGAGGCGATAGTGGCAATATTCAGCACAATGACGACGGGACCTGCCTCGATAAAAAATTCACTAATGCTGCCCCACTGTCCCATAAACGTGGCCGCAACGACCAGAATAAACAGGAATACAGCAACTTTTCTTGCGGCTGGCTCTATCCGTACCGCCCATTCCCGTCGAAAATGACGTAATGACATGCCCATCATCAGGGGCAGTGTGGAGATCAGGAATACACCACCGATCATAGACCCGATAGGCAACGCCAGGGTGTCGGTGCTGCCTGCATACCAAGCCATCCCAAGGTTCACCACAAGCGGGATGGTTATGACTCCGGCAAGGCTGGTTACCGCGGTCAGAGAGACCGAGAGCGCACTGTCCCCACCGGCAATTTGGGTCAAAAGATTCGATGTGATTCCTCCGGGACAGGCTGCCAGAATGATCAGTCCAACCGCAAGATTGGGCTCCAGAGAAAACAGGGAGACCAGGCTGAACGCGATCAACGGCAGTATCAACATCTGGCTCAGAAGACCGAATCCCATGGCGAGGGGATGTACGACAACACGTCTGAAATCGTCCAGCACCAGGGAAAGTCCCATGGAGAACATGATAAACGCCAGTGAAAGGGGCAACAGGAGTTTAAGCGTCATAATCTGGCGACCAAGTTATTTCGAACACGGGCATTTTAACCTATCCGAGCAATCGATAGAGATATAAAACCATTGGGTAACTACTCATTCGGTCCATGTTTAATCCATTACGGATAGATCGGTAGTTTCAAAAGAGGGCCAAGGGGCGAGGATCAATAGGAGCTACGATCGGTGTTTCCTAGGCCCTTGGCCCTCAGCCCTTACAGCCTGTTATCGCATTGTGCTATCACTAATCCGACGCACCCATCTTATAACCCATAGGGTATGAGTAGTTACACCATTGGTATGTGCACACCAATCAGGGTTTGTGCGGACTGGCCAGATATTCGGTGGATTGCATCTCCTGCAAGCGGCTTATCGCCCGATTGAATTCGAATGCGAGCCGCTTACCGGTATATAGATGCTCCGGTGCTTTATCGGCGCTGATGATGAGTTTGACCCGGCGATCATAAAATTCGTCCAGCAGATAGAGAAAGCGGCGAACAGCGTCATCCTGAGCCGGAGAAAGGGAGGGGATACCGGAGATCATAACGCTATGGAAACAGCGGGCAATCTCCAGATAGTCTGCCTGACTGCGGGGCGGTCCGCAGATGACATCAAAATCAAACCAGACCAGATCATCGGCAATCTGCACGACCGGTACGTCCCGCTGAAAAAGTTTGATACTCCCCCCGATACGGGCCTTTTCCGGCGCCAGGCGCTGAAACTCCTCCCGCATGATAAGATCACTCTCACGGCCAAGGGGAGTGTGGTAAACCTTGGCTTTTTGCAGGTAACGCAGCCGGTAGTCCAGGTTGCCCCGGAGTTCAATCACCTGGGTGTGCAACTTCAAGAGTTCGATTGCCGGCAGAAAACTTGCCCGCTGAATACCTCCCAGATAGAGATTGTCGGGTTGGGTATTGGAAGTGGTGACCAGCGTTACACCACGCTGAAACAGCGCTTTTAGCAGCTGTGCCAGAATCATCGCATCGCCGATATCCGTGACGATAAACTCGTCAAGGCAGAGTACCCTTATATTCCGTGCCAACCCTTCGGCAATCCGGTCGAGAGGATCAACCTGGCTTCTTAGACCAGCCAGGCCTTCATGTATCTCCTGCATCAACCGATGGAAATGTATCCGCCGTTTCTGCGCCAAAGGAAGCGAATTGTAGAAGAGGTCAACCAACCAGGTTTTACCGCGGCCGACGCTCCCCCAGATATAGAGTCCGCCGGGAGCCTGAGCATCAATCTTCGAGCGACCTGTCAAACGTTTAATCAGACCTGCCTTCGGACGAGGCTCCAGCAGTTTCAAATGAAGCGCATCCAGCAGCCCCACAATCTCTGCCTGGGCTGGATCCGGTTCCAATACGCCGGCATCGATAAGGGCCTGATATTCGGCTTGCGGGGTCATCCGGAAATCGCCTGGTGATAGTTTTCAGGAGTTGGGCAGACTGCCACAGTTTACAGCTGCGTTATATGACGGAACCTGCTGAACATGTGTGAGGAGAGAGTTCACACCAGGTTCGCTATCTTCTCATCTCAATGCGGAAAACGGTCATCCAGATTAGCGGGGCAGAGCACATTGCGCATGGTACCGATCAGTGCCAGCAGCTGATTATTGCGTATCCGGTAGTAGATGCGGTTCGCCTCCTTTCGAGAAACCACGATATTTTTGTTCCGAAGCTGCTCCAGATGCTGCGAAATATTGCTTTGAGAGGTACCTGTCCGGTCAACGATCTCACCAACGGAAAGCTCCGCATCGCCCAATGAGCAGAGGATCTTCCAGCGCAAAGGATGCGCCATGGCCTTGAGGGCATTGGCGGTGAGCACCGTATCTTCATTCGGTGTCGTTTGATCGCTGGGTTCAGTCATCTCTTACTCCTTCTTGCAGTGGATCTGTTTCCGCGGTTGGCGCACCAATATCTTCCGGGTCACGCTCGCGGATATATCCGGTCATATCCTTCGCAATACAGATGATGTCCGTAATCATGTCCGATGGATCCTTCACCGCTGTACGCGAGAACAGAATCGGCACCCTGCGGCCATCCCGGGCTATGAAACGCGCATCAATTTTACTCAGTGCTCCAACCCGGATCAAAGCCTCGAGCCATATTCCCATGAATGCACCGGCCTGCTCATCCTCCTCTTCTTCGAAAACATCCCCGATCGAGAGCGATTTCAGCGAAGCTTCCGAGTATCCGAGCATCTGGCAGGCTGCTGGATTTGCCCGTGTTATCCGGCCTTCCGGATCCAGCAACAAGAGCGCTTCACCCATGTTGTCGATAATATTTTCCAGATGTGTTTTGGCCTGGAAAAGTTCCGCCGTGCGCTCGGCAACCTTCTGTTCCAGCACCAGATTCATCTCCCGTTCCTTCTGGATAAGCCGAAAATAGGTGCTTATTTTGTTGATCAACAGATTATCGTCGATCGGTTTCAGCAGATAATCGACTGCGCCCACTTCGTAGCCTTTGTGCTGAAACTCTTCGGACTTGAATGCTGCGGTCAGGAAAATGATGGGAATACCTCTGGTTTTCTTTCTGACCTTGAGCATACTGGCTGTCTGAAAACCATCCATTTCCGGCATCTGGATGTCCAGGATGATGAGGTCGATAGCGGGGGTATTCAATGCGATATCCAGCGCCTGTTGGCCGGATGTTGCTTCCAGAATCTCAACATCCATATGTTGCCGGATGAGGGAGCGCAGTGTAAACAGGTTGTGTTCATGATCGTCGACGATCAGAAGTTTGAAGCCCGAATATCGATTCATAGCTTAAATGACATACTGCTCAATGATTTTTTTCAACACTTCCGCAACCACCGGCTTGGTTATGAAATCGTTTGCGCCTGCTGCCAGACATCTCTCCCTGTCAGAAGCGTCGGCCTTGGCTGTCAGTGCAATTATCGCCAGATTACGGAACTGTTCATGCTCCCGAATCTGTTTGATCGTATCATAGCCATCCAGCTTAGGCATCATGATGTCCATCAGAACCAGAGCAAATTCATCATCTTCCTGAAGCACCTCCAGCGCCTCGACACCGTCACCTGCCGCGGTGACCTCCAGACCCCAGGATTCGAGTGTTGGGGTCAGATTAAGCAGATCACGAATATCGTCGTCAACCAGCAGAACTCGTTTACCGGCGATGCGGCTCTCCATTAGCGTATTTGCCGATTCACTCGGCTCGCGAATGATCTCAACCGCGTGCTCGCTCTCTTCCCAGATCTCCACCAGGCTCCCTTCTCCATTGTGAACTTCAATCGATGGCGGAAGATAGAGCGAAAAGGTCGACCCGCTGCCTTCACGGCTTTGCAGCCTGATCTCCCCACCGAGCAGGTGGCAGAGTTGCTGGCTGATGGTCAGACCAAGACCGGTGCCGCCATATCGCCGGCTGGTGGAACCGTCCGCCTGCTTGAAAGCCTCAAATATATGAGCGTGTTTGTTCTCCGCAATTCCGATGCCGCTGTCGGCAACACTGATACACACGGCAAAACCTGAATCCGCTTCCTGTTCCACCCCTTTGAGCTGCAGCACGACCGATCCCTCATTGGTAAATTTAAGCGCATTAGAGAGAAAATTTTTCAGAATCTGGCGTACTTTGTCCGGATCGGTATCGATCGACCTGGGCGACCGATCGTCGATTTCGAGCATCAGCGGCAGAGACTTTGCCTGAAACTGAGGCCCCACCAGTTCCACCAGCGACTCCAGCAGTGTCGGCAGATTGACCTGTTGCAGATTGATTGTGGCGCGCCTCGCCTCGATTCGGGAAAGATCCAAAATATTATCGATCAGGGCCTGCAGATCGGAACCCGCTTCATGGATGACTCGCGCCTGCTGTATCTGCTCCGGCGTGAGCCCTGTTTTGCTCTCCGCGAGCAGTTTTGACAGCAGCAGAATCGAATTGAGGGGTGTACGCAGTTCGTGACTGACGTTTGCCAGAAACTGGGATTTGTAGCGGTTCGACTCTTCCAGTTGTTCGGCGTGCAACCGCAGGTTGCGGATGTTCTTTCCATGTTCCGTGGCCAGCAACGACAGGTTCTCACCCAGTTTCTGCAACTCCCGGGGCCCGCCCCAATTAAATGCAATGTGGTGTTTGTCCTCCAGCACCTGCTGAACCCCGTCGATCAATTCATGGCTGACCTGGTCCGCGCGCGATGCCACCCAACGTGCAACAAACCATACCACCACGGAAAGAACGAATACGACCGTCATTACACGCATCGTCAGTGCGTTGCGGAACTCCGAAATGGGCGAAGGATCCACCGACCGTCCAACCCAGAGAGGACCGGATTGTTCTGTCAGGAACATCGGGATCCACATGATCTGGCTTCTCGGTCCCTTCCAGAGCGCAGGTTTTCCGTTTTCGAATATCGCATCCAGACCGGAAAAGCGGTCGAAAGCACTTCCGCCCGGCGAGTCGCTTGTTACCTGTTCCAGAAAATTTCCGTTGGAGTGTACCCATAGCGTATTGCTGTAGTAGCGTGCGATGCCGCCAACGTCTATGTTGATCATAACCGCACCGATAACCGACCTGTCCTCCGGTGCACTTATGGCGCTGATCAGACGCAGCGTCATCAGCGTTCTCGGGTCATTTGCAGCGGCGGACTGATTGAGGCTGATGGGGCTGACCAGTACTGTACCTGGACTGCCTTTCAGTGCAGCTTGAATGAAGTTTGGATTGGGCGCTTCCGGAGGGGTCAGCGTAGGGTGCCACTGCTGCGTTTCACGTTCCCGGTCAAGCCAGAACCTTTCATGCCCATTCTGATCGAGAAATACGATTTGAATGATATCCAGCTGGTCCCACAGAATCTGGTTTATCCATTGCGTATAGCGGGTACGAGCCTGGTCGATAGCCTCCTCATCCTGATTGCTGCCATCCAGAACGCTGCCCGGCTCAGGCAGTTTGGCCAGCAGCTTAACCATCTCCTCGCGCGATGCAAGATGCTGGTCCAGATCGCGAAAATCCGCCCGCAGGTTCTGTAAATGCGCTTTGTGGTAAAACAGCTCCATGCGCCCGAGAACCAGCGGCAGATTCAGTGCAACAGCGGTTAGCAGCGGGGTCAGCGCAAACAGTAGAAAAAACAGCAGTAACTGGGTGCGCAGCTTCACGGCATTTTGGGAGCTAACCCGAAGATTTTAAATTTGCGCCGATGTCGCGCAGTATATTGGTTTCACAAGGAAATTTCCGAAGGAGTGACGTATCAGTGACTACGGCCGACTGAGGAAATGTTTTTTGTGGAATCAAGAGACAAGCGAGATCAAGCATAATTTATGGAAGATTCGGTCTATAGCGCTTTCACCAACTCCAGCACATGAGCCGCATGCGCCTTGGGTTTAACGTCGTAAAGCGAGTGGCGTATTATCCCATTTTTATCGATTATGAATGTTGAGCGCAGAATCCCCATTCTCTTCTCTCCGTGCGCCTCCTTCTCCCGCCACACACCGTATGCCTCGCAGACTGCACCCTCGGTATCAGATAGCAATTGAATCGTGAGGCCGTGTTTATCCCTGAAATCCCCGTGGCTGAGGCAGTTGTCCCTGCTCACACCCAGGATTTCTGTGTCCGCTTTTCGAAACTCCTCCAGCAGATCCGAGAAATCTATTGCCTCCATGGTACACCCTGGCGTGTCATCCTTCGGATAGAAATAGATCACCAGATTCGATTTCCCGAATAATTCTGACGATTGAAGCATCTCCAGATCTGCACTGGGCAGTTCAAATTCTGGTGCCGGATCTCCGGGTTTAAGCATAGATTCTCCTTTGGCAGGCTTGATTGTCAGTGTGAAATCTATTGCCCATCATGGCATTCGTCAACTGTCAATAAAGCATAGCCGGCGCAAGAGTATAAGAGTAAGTGGCAAAGAGGAGCCTGGCGGGATGCAATCACCAGCCGTTTAAACCCTTACCCCGCCCTATTTTCCGGCAAGCTTTCCGTGAACGCTATTCAGGCTCATAGGCCAGATTGGGTGCCAGCCAGCGCTCGGTCAGGGCCAAATCCATCGTTTTACGTCCAGCGTAATCCACAACCTGATCGCGACCCACCTTCCCGACCGCAAAATAGCGCGACTGAGGGTGGCTGAAGTAGAGGCCGCTGACCGATGCGGTAGGAACCATTGCCATCGATTCCGTCAGCCATATCCCGGTATTCTGTTTGGCATCCAGCAACTCCCACAGCACTGTTTTCTCACTGTGATCCGGGCAGGCGGGATAACCGAGCGCCGGCCGGATACCTTGATAGGCTTCCGCGATCAGCTGCTCGTAATCCAGAATCTCATCCGCAGCATACCCCCAGCAGTGGAGGCGGACCTGCCGGTGCAGCCATTCGGCCAACGCCTCGGCAAGGCGGTCCGCAACCGCTTTCAGCATGATTGCGTTGTAGTCGTCATGGTCGGCTTCAAAAGCGCTTACCCGGGCATCGATGCCAGTGCCTGCGGTACAGGCAAACGCACCCAGGTAATCGACCCGGCCGCTTTGCACGGGGGCGATGAAATCCGCCAGACACTCGTTGTATTTCCCTTCAGGCTGCTTGCCCTGTTTACGCAGGAAGTGAAACCTGGCAAGCGTCTGCTGACACGCGCTGTCTGCGTGGACCAGAATATCATCTCCATCGCTGTTGGCCGGAAACAGGCCGACCACAGCATCCGCCCGCAGCCACCGTTCAGAGACAATGCGTTTCAACATGGCTTCAGCATCGGCATACAGCCTGCGCGCCTCTTCCCCTTTTACCGCGTCATCCAGAATCCTGGGGAAACGTCCCTTCAGCTCCCATGCATGAAAAAAGAATGTCCAGTCGATATACGGGATGATCTGCGCCAGGGGGATGTCGTTAAACCTGACCAGTACTCCGGCACCTTTATGCGCGATGTGGGTCGGGAGAAGCTGTAAACCTGAACCAGACGCCGCATCAGGCGCATCCCAGCTTAATGCATTGGGCTTCGGCCCCCGGTAGTTTTGCCAATCGATCGGGCTTGGATTCGCCCTGGCCTGCTCCAGCGATACAATATTTCGGTCGATCTGCTGATCGGCATGGCGCAATCTTGCCGCCTCATAGGTACTCTTGATGGCTTGTACATAGTTGTCCCGCTCTTTGGAGAGCAGGCTGCTGGCGACACCGACAGCACGCGAGGCATCGGGTACATAAACCACCGGACCGCTGTAGCTTGGGTCGATCTTTACCGCGGTATGCATCTGAGAGGTGGTGGCTCCGCCGATCATCAGCGGAATGCGCAGTTCCAGCCGCTCCAGCTCTCTGGCCATGTGCACCATTTCATCCAATGACGGAGTGATCAGACCTGAGAGTCCGATGATGTCGACACTCTGTTCCCGCGCCTGTTGGATAATGGTATCCGCCGGTACCATGACGCCAAGATCGATCACCCGGTAGTTGTTGCATTGAAGCACAACGCCCACGATGTTTTTGCCGATATCGTGTACGTCCCCTTTCACCGTGGCCATCAGGATTTTGCCTTGAGCCGCTGTGTTCGCCGATTTTTCGGCCTGAATAAAAGGCTCCAGATACGCTACCGATTTTTTCATGACGCGCGCGGATTTCACTACCTGTGGCAGAAACATCTTGCCATCACCGAATAATTGACCGACCACATTCATGCCATCCATAAGTTGGCCTTCGATCACCTCGATGCTGCTGCCGGCCTGCTGTCGTGCCTCCTCTGTGTCCGCTTCGATGAATTCGGTAATGCCTTTAACCAGAGCATGTTCGAGCCGTTTCCCCACCGGCCATTCCCGCCAGGCCAAATCCTCTTTTCTGGCAGCACCGCCAGCGCCGTCACCCCGGTACTGTTCGGCAATTTCCAGCAGCCGTTCGGTGGCATCCTCGCGACGGTTTAGAATCACATCCTCGACCCGTTCGCGTAACTCTTCCGGCAGCTCGTCGTAGATCGCCAACTGGCCCGCGTTGACTATGCCCATGCTGAGTCCGGCCTTGATCGCATGGTAGAGAAAAACCGCGTGGATAGCCTCACGCACCAGATTGTTGCCACGGAAGGAGAAGGAGACATTGGAGATGCCGCCCGAGATCAACGCATGGGGCAAAGTGCGGGTGATTTCGCGGCAAGCCTCAATGTATGCCACGCCATAGTCGTTGTGCTCCTCGATGCCGGTAGCCACCGCGAACACATTTGGATCGAAGATAATATCTTCCGCCGGAAAACCGACCTGCCCGGTAAGAATACGGTAGGCTCTGGCGCAGATGGCAACTTTACGCTCCAGAGTATCCGCCTGACCCTCCTCGTCAAAAGCCATCACAACGGTCGCGGCGCCGAAGCGGCGGATCAGCTTCGCCTGCTCGATAAATTTCTCTTCCCCCTCCTTGAGTGAGATGGAGTTGACCACCCCCTTGCCCTGGATGCACTTGAGGCCCGCCTGCAGGATCTCCCATTTGGACGAATCGATCATAACGGGCACCCGGCAGATATCGGGCTCAGAGGCGATCAGGTTGAGCAGACGGACCATAGCCTGGGCGGAATCCAGCATGCCCTCATCCATGTTGATGTCTATTATCTGGGCGCCATCCTCCACCTGCTGGCGGCAGATATCCAACGCCTGTTCATAGCTCCCCTCCAGAATCAGGCGTTTGAATTTGGCGGAGCCGGTTACGTTGGCGCGCTCGCCGACATTCACGAACAGGCTCTCCGGCCCGATATTCCGGGGCTCTAGGCCAGACAACCGGCAGTGGGGGGCTATCTCCGGAATCTGTCTGGGGCTGATCTTCGTGACCACCCCCGCAATCGCGCGGATATGATCCGGAGTGGTGCCGCAACAACCACCCACAATATTGAGGAATCCGCTCTCTGCCCACTCCGCGATATGTTTCGCCATCTCCTTCGGCCCAAGATCGTACTGGCCGAATTCGTTGGGAAGTCCGGCATTGGGATGAGCAGAGACATGGGTTTCCGAGATGTGCGCGAGTTCTTCGACATACTGACGCAGCTGCTGCGGACCCAGGGCACAATTGAGGCCGATTGAGATTGGCCGCGCATGGCGCAGTGAATTGTAGAAAGCTTCGGTGGTCTGACCCGACAGGGTGCGTCCGGAGGCGTCGGTTATGGTGCCGGAAATCATCACCGGCAGGCGCAACCCATCACTGTCGAATATTTGCTCCAACGCGTAAATTGCGGCTTTGGCGTTGAGCGTGTCGAAAATAGTTTCAACCAGCAGAATATCGGCCCCGCCCTCGATCAGTCCTCTGGCTGCCTCCGCGTAGGCATCCACCAGCTCATCGAAATGGATGTTGCGAAATCCGGGATCGTTGACGTCAGGAGAGAGCGAACAGGTGCGATTGGTGGGACCGAGCACGCCGGCCACGAAACGCGGTTTGTCCGGAGTGGAGGCTGCCGCAGCCAGCTCACAGGCCAATCTGGCAGATGCCAGGTTGAATTCAAAGCAGAGATCCTCCATTGCATAATCGGCCATGGAGATACGATTGGCATTGAAGGTATTGGTCTCCAGGATATCGGCCCCGGCGTCCAGATACGCCTGGTGAATAGCCCTTATTATTTCGGGCTGTGTGATCGAAAGCAGATCATTGTTGCCCTTCAGGTCGATGGGCCAATCCCGAAAACGCTCGCCCCTATAGGCGGCCTCCTCGAGCCGATGCCGTTGAATCATGGTCCCCATCGCACCATCGAGCAGTAAGATGCGTTCATTCAGCAGCGATTGAAGTTCAGAAGTGCGATCGGGTTTTTGCGGCATGATGGATTCGATTTTCAAAAAAAAGGGGGATTATTATAGGATGGCCGGCAGATAGAGGGAATTCTGCTTGGTTTCCCAATGCCGCCTACCAGGGGGTTCACCGGTGTGAGAGGCAATCCGGTGGGGATACTCAATGGTTTTCGGTGTTCAAGTACGATGAGGAGTACTGGAACCCAAGTCGCCCCGGTCATCCGGGGAGGATAACGAGATAGGTTCGAAACTGACAGGAATGAATCATTATCCAGATAGACCCGATTGGTTGCACCTGCCGGATTACGATGGCTACAGCATCGTCAATCTCATGGCTTCACTGTCACATGCATGCCAGGGTGGAAGCACCGGGTATGCTGCAATTCCGGGTGATGACCTGGCCAATCTCTCACGGGCACGAAACATCATCCTGCTGATTATCGATGGGTTGGGTCACGACTACCTCAGGAACCGGTGCCAAGGGAGCCTGCTCGGCAACTATTGCCTGGGGCGACTCAGTTCGGTCTGCCCTTCGACAACGGCAACCGCAATTCCCACATTTCTGACCGGGCTGCCGCCGCAGCAGCACGGATTCACCGGCTGGTTCACCTATTTTTCCGAGGTTGGTTCCGTACTGGCGGTGTTACCGTTTTGTACCCGCATCGGCAATTTACCGGTTGAGGAGTCCACACTGTCGCCAGCTGCACTCTCGGGCGCCACTCCCTTTTTCGACCATATCCAGATCGGCAGCAGCCAACTCATGCCCACCGCCATGGCGACCTCCAGCTTTAATCGGGCATTCAGCGGTCGAGCGCGAATCACCCCTTTTTCCGGCCTGAAAGGTCTGCGCACCGGGTTGAAGCGTGCACTCAGGCAACGCCGCGAGAGAAGCTTTATTTACGCTTACTGGCCCGAATTCGATTCGCTGGCGCACCATTTCGGTGTCGGCAGCCCCCAGGTGCAAAACCATTTTCTGCAACTGGACAGATTCTTCTCTGATCTGTTGTCAGACCTGCGCGGCAGCGACACAGTGTTGCTGGTGACGGCCGACCACGGCTTCGTGGACACCTCAGCGGAGACGACTATCCACCTTGAGAATCACCCTCAACTGCAAAAGACACTCATGGTGCCGCTGTGCGGCGAACCACGCCTGGCGTTCTGTTATGTACATCCCGGCTTTGAAAATGCATTCGAAAGCTATGTGCGCGATAGCTTTTCCGATCAGGCGGCACTTTTTTCCAGTCGCCAGCTGCTGGAAGAGAGCTGGTTTGGGCAGGGCGATCCCCATCCCTGTCTGCAAAACCGGATCGGGCAGTATGCGCTGGTGATGAAAGACAACTGGGTGATAAGCGGAAGGCTTCCGGGTGAAAGGCCACTGCGGCATATCGGAGTACACGGTGGCTTGAGCCCGGAGGAGATGTACGTACCCCTGATTTATGCCGAGTGCTAGTCTATTCGGATATGGCAGATCACCAGAGCGTAAAAGAGAAGAATAATGGATGAACTTGAAAGACTTAGAGAGGAGCTCTCTGAGTTGGACGTGAAACTGCTGGAGATGGTGGCGCGCCGTCAGCAGATCGTCGCCAATATCGGACGGGTCAAATCGGCATCGGGCCGGGGTACCCGTGACTATGCACGTGAAAAGGATGTGTTGCAGCTGGCGCGCCGTACCGCAGCCCGCGTCGGCCTGGATGAGGAGGTGGGAGCCGATATCTTCCGCCTGCTCATCCGTGTTTCATTGGCCGTCCAGGAACAGGACAAGGTGGCAACTTTCGGCAGCGGCAGCGGAAAACGTGCGCTGGTCATTGGCGGCGCCGGACAGATGGGGCAATGGTTCGTACGTTTTCTTGCCAGCCAGGGCTATCAGGTTGAGGTGTGCGACCCGGCAGGTGGATTGGATGAGTATGTGAGTTATGCAGATCTGGGGAGCTCCAGGCTGGATCAGGACCTGATCGTTGTAACCGCCCCCATTGCCGAGACAGCGAAGATACTGTCTGAGCTGGCCCTGAGCCGTCCACAAGGCGTCATATTTGATATCAGTTCTCTCAAGGGGCCTCTGCTCGCAGGATTGCGCGAGCTCAAAGCGGCCGGCTGCCGGGTGGCCTCGGTGCATCCGATGTTTGGCCCGGATACAGAGCTGCTTTCCGGACGCAATCTGGTGCATGTCGATCTTGGAGTTGCGGAAGCGACAGCGGCGGTTAGAGCCCTGTTCGATCCCACTATGGTGGAACAGGTGAGTATGTCACTCGAGGCGCATGACAAGGCAATGGCCTATGTGTTGGGACTCTCCCACGCGATCAACATCGCATTTTTCAAAGCGCTGTTGGATAGCGGTGAAGATGCCATCAGTCTCGCCAAACTCTCCAGCAGTACTTTCGATGCCCAGCTCGAAGTGGCGAGCCGGGTCTCCAGAGAGAATCCTTACCTGTATTTCGAAGTCCAGTCACTGAACAGTCACAGTCCACGCGCGCTGGTAGCGCTGCTGAACGCCGTGACCCAGATCGCCGCCCGTGTACTGGACCAGGACGAGCGCGGATTTGTGGCGCTGATGGAGCAGGGAAAAGCCTTTCTGGCGGGGCGCCCAAGGAACCGGCCATGACCGGCGGATCAGGACTGAAGGACACCCTCTATTATGCCCATGACCCAATGTGCAGTTGGTGCTGGGGCTTCCGCCCCACCTGGCAAAAAATTGTTGAGGCTGTGCCGGAAGGACTGGCAGTGCAGCGTATTCTCGGCGGGCTGGCGCCGGATTCTGAAGAGCCCATGCCCCGGCAAATGCAGCTCCATCTGCAGGACACATGGCGCAGGGTACAGCAGCGCATACCGGGCACGCGGTTTGATTTTGCATTCTGGGAGCGCTGCGCGCCAAGACGCTCCACCTATCCGGCATGCCGTGCGGTAATCGCGGCCAAAAAGCAGACTGCGGAAGCCGAAGAGCCGATGATTCTCGCAATCCAGCAGGCCTACTATCTGCAAGCGAGAAACCCCTCCGATTCCGAGGTGCTGATCGCACTTGCCAAAGAGATAGGATTGGAAAAAGAGCAGTTCGCGGTCGACCTCAGGGCCGCGCAGACGCATACGCAGCTTTTGCAGGAGATTGCGTTCGGTAGATCTATCGGTGTGCAGGGATTTCCCAGCATCGTGCTGCACAGCGCGGGCGGCTGCAGGCTGCTCAACTACGATTACAACGATCCGCGGGTGGTTTTGGATCAGCTTGCGTAGACATACATCTGCCTCAGAATCGTAGTTTTTCCGCCGCTGTGGGATCGTCTATGAACCTGTTGCGGGTGCCCTGCAGCTTTTCAATGATGTCATTCCGCCGTAACTCCTCGGTATCGGGCGGGTCTTCCTTATGCCAGCGCTGAAGCATCTCGCCCTGCCTGGCGAAAATCTTCAGTCCGTAGCTTTCCTGCATATGAAACATGGCGCGGGCGATATTACCGCGAGAGACCGGAGCGGGTTCGACGACTCGTTGTTTTGAATCGTACTCAAAATCGCAGCGGCCAAATCGCCTCACCTCCCCCTTGACGACACCGAATGGAGAGCTTCCGCGAATCTTGTTGATCTCCCTGAGCGAAGGGTAGAAATTGTGCATATCCGATTCGATTTGATTGAAACGCCGGCTTTTGCGCCGGCACTCTTCCCGGCTGCGGCAACCTTCAGCGCGCATCACCCAGGACATGGGGTAAACGTGTTCGATGTTGATACTCCGATCCGCACTCCGACCAAACGCCTGACCACAGTAGAGCGTCTCTCCACCCTCGGCGTAGACCTGCTGCCAGAACAGAGGCAGGACCTCAAAATAATCGCTGTATGCGGTCTGCCCCGCCGCCTGGACAAAACTGCTCAGCAGGAGCGCCATGAGTGTGGGAAGGGATTTCATTAACTCAACCTTGGTTCAAGTTCTGCAGGCCTCAGATCAGGACCCGTTAACACCATAACGATATTTAAGGCAGCCGCCACTTCAATCCCTCAGCTGTACTGCGTCGTTCAGACCGTGGGAAATATCAAACTTCGAGCCGGAAATGCTCCGAACGCGGAGCTGCTCCGCTGCAGAACACCAACAGACCCTGAACCGGGAGCTCAGGCGCTGATGAAGTCGCGCAGGTATTCAATCTCGACCGTACAGTCCTGAAGCCGTGCCTTTACCAGATCGCCGATGGAAACTATTCCCAACAGCTTCCCATCTTCGACCACGGGCAGGTGGCGAAACCTGCGCTCGGTCATCAGAGTCATGGCCTCTTCGTTCGAACAGTTGGGAGGGGCGGTGATTGGATCACGGGTCATTATCTCCCCAACCTCTGTGTTTTCCAGTTCGCCGCTTCTGGTGGAGCAGAAGCGCAGAATATCGCGTTCCGTAAGAATACCCTTCAACCGGCCACTGTCCGATTTGATCAGCAGTGAGCCAACTTTGTAATCGCACATGCACTTTATCGCATCCAGCACTTTTGCATTTTTTTCGATGTATATCAGATCGGCTTTCTTGTTATTGATGAGTGATTCCAATGTCATTGTTTCTAACTCCATAAACTATTTCTATACTAGGGCGAGTATAGTTGGAAAAATCGGGAGAGGCTATTTCCGGCTGTCGATGCCTTTCGGACTCCCGATGGTAATGGGTGCGGCTTCATGAGTATCCGTTTTCTGGTGTTGCGTTGGTTTGTACGCAGCTTTTTATTAACAGTAAATTATCGTGTTTGCAAAAATATTTACAACACTCAGGGATTTCCATATATGAACCAAATATATGGAAATTATTCAATATAAATTAGTAAGTTAGGGGTTTATTTTTGCGCTGTATGTGGGTAAATTGACCCCTCGAATTTAATCTCTTTGCAGTTAGCTCGGCTGATATCGGGAACTCTTTTCCGGAATTCGTGATAAAGGCCGGTATCCTGCTGAGTCTGTCGATGACCCTCAACCATGGAACTGAAATAATATGAGTTATCAAGAAATCTATACCCGTTCGTTAGAGGATCCCGAAGGTTTCTGGGCCGACGCGGCCAAAGATATCGACTGGTACAAGCCGGCAGATAAGATATTGGATGATTCCAATATCCCTTTCTATCGCTGGTTTCAGGGCGGTGAACTGAATACCTGTTACAACGCGCTGGACCGGCACGTGGAAAAAGGGCGCGGAGATCAGGCTGCGCTGATCTACGACAGTCCGGTTACGGGGGTCAAGAAAACCTACTCCTATTCCGAACTCAGAGACACCGTTGCCAATTTTGCCGGAGCGCTGCTTGACCACGGAGTGGAAAAGGGAGACAGGGTCATCGTTTATATGCCGATGATTCCCGAGGCAGCCATAGCCATGCTGGCATGCGCCCGCATAGGCGCGATCCATTCGGTGGTCTTTGGCGGTTTTGCGGCCAAAGAGCTGGCCACCCGCATAAACGATGCCAAGCCAAAGGCCATTGTCTCCGCCTCCTGTGGTATCGAGGGCAGCCGGGTTATTGAGTACAAGCCGTTGCTGGACGAAGCGATCGAGATCGCGGAGCACAAACCGACCGCCACCCTGATCTATCAGCGACCCCAGATAAGCGCCCCGCTGCAGGCGGGCCGCGATTTCGACTGGATGCAGGCCGTAGCGGAGGCCAAACCTGCCGATTGCGTCCCCGTCGCAGCCACAGATCCTCTCTATATTCTCTACACATCGGGAACTACCGGAATTCCAAAAGGCGTGGTGCGCGACAACGGCGGACACGCCGTGGCCATGAAGTGGAGCATGAAGAATGTTTACAACGTGGATCCGGGCGATGTTTTCTGGGCAGCATCAGACGTGGGCTGGGTGGTGGGGCATTCCTATATTGTGTATGCACCGCTGCTGCACGGCGCCACGACAATCCTGTTTGAAGGCAAACCGGTCGGAACGCCAGATCCCGGCGCATTCTGGCGGATGATCTCGGAATACGGCGTCAAGGTTCTGTTTACCGCACCTACGGCGTTTCGCGCCATCAAGCGAGAGGACCCAGGTGCGGAGTATCTGAAGAAGTACGACATGTCCGGATTTAAGGCTCTCTTCCTGGCCGGCGAGCGCTGCGATCCTGATACCCTGGCCTGGGCCCAGGATACCCTCAAGGTGCCGGTCATAGATCACTGGTGGCAGACCGAAACAGGATGGGCGATTGCCGCCAACTGTCTGGGCATTGAGGCTCTTCCCATCAAGCCAGGCTCCCCCACGGTCTGTGTCCCGGGCTACGACGTTCGCGTGCTCGACGAAAACGGGAAAGAGGAGGCAGCGGGCGAAATCGGCCGTATCATGATCAAGTTGCCTATGCCTCCCGGCTGCCTGCCTACGCTGTGGCAGAAGGATGACCGATATGTCGAATCCTACCTGAGCGCAAACGAAGGCTACTACCTGACCGGCGATGCAGGACGCAAGGATGAGGACGGCTATCTATGGATCATGAGCCGCATCGACGACATCATCAATGTGGCGGGACACCGTCTCTCCACCGGCGGCATGGAAGAGGTGCTCTCATCTCATCCGGATGTTGCGGAGTGCGCGGTAATCGGTGCTGCCGACAAACTCAAGGGCGAGCTGCCGGTCGGTCTGGTGGTGTTGAAAGCGGGAGCCAGTCAGGATCATGAGAAACTGATTGGCGAACTGGTGGCACTGGTACGCCAGAAAATCGGACCGGTGGCGGCATTCAAGAAAGTGGTTGTGGTCAACCGGCTGCCAAAGACACGTTCCGGTAAAATATTGCGCGGTACAATGAAGAAGATCGCCGATAGTGAGGAGTACAAAGTGCCGGCCACTATCGACGATCCGGCGATTCTCGATGAAATCACCGCGGCGTTGATCCGTATCGGATACGCCCAATAGCCATTGGCAGCAGCCGGCTGTTTTGTTGGTAATGCGGGTGGGGAGTTATCCCTGCCCGCACTCAATCCTTATTCAGACTACAGAAGAACTGATCGAGTCAGTCGCGGAGAGATACTATGAGTAACGGGTCCAAACCCACGCTTGAAAATTGGAAAATCCAGGCTGAAAAAGAGCTGCGGGGGCGTCCATTGGATGCCTTAACCTGGTCGACACCGGAAGGTATCGCCGTGAAACCACTTTATACCAAAGAGGATACCGCAGGTCTGGAACAGTGCGAATCCCTGCCGGGCTTCGATCCTTTTCTGCGCGGGCCAAAGGCCACGATGTATGCCGGCCGCCCATGGACGGTGCGTCAGTACGCCGGTTTCTCCACTGCTGAGGAGTCGAATGCCTTCTACCGCCGCAACCTGGCAGCGGGACAGCAGGGACTTTCGGTGGCTTTCGACCTGGCGACCCATCGGGGATATGACTCAGATCATCCGCGGGTTGTCGGGGATGTGGGCAAGGCGGGTGTGGCCATAGATTCTGTGGAAGATATGAAAATCCTGTTCGGCGGAATACCGCTGGACAAAGTATCGGTGTCCATGACCATGAACGGTGCAGTGCTGCCGGTAATGGCCAGCTTCATCGTGGCGGCGGAGGAGCAGGGGGTTACTCCCGATAAACTCGCCGGAACCATTCAGAACGATATCCTGAAGGAGTTCATGGTTCGCAACACCTATATCTATCCGCCTGAACCCTCGATGCGCATAGTCGCCGATATTATCGGATACACCGCCCAGAACATGCCCAAGTTCAACTCCGTCTCGATTTCCGGCTACCACATGCAGGAGGCCGGAGCCACCTGTGTCCAGGAGCTGGCTTTCACCATTGCCGATGGGCTTGAGTACGTGCGGGCGGCCCAGGCCAAGGGACTTGATGTCGACAAGTTTGCTCCGCGCCTCTCTTTCTTCTTTGCCATCGGTATGAACTTTTTCATGGAGGTGGCCAAGCTTCGGGCCGCGAGGATGCTTTGGTCGCAGCTGATGGAGAAACATTTCCAGCCCAAGGACCCGACCTCACGCATGCTGCGCACCCATTGCCAAACTTCGGGAGTCAGCCTCACTGCAAAAGACCCGCACAACAACATCATGCGCACCACCATAGAGGCGATGGCGGCGGTGCTGGGCGGCACCCAGTCGCTGCACACCAACTCCTACGACGAGGCGTTGGCGCTGCCTACCGATACCTCGGCGCGAATCGCCCGCAATACCCAGCTGGTGATTCAGGAGGAGACCGGCATCACCAAGGTGATCGATCCACTGGCCGGCTCATATTATGTAGAGAGTCTCACCAATGAAATGGTCAAGGAGGCGCTCAAACTGATCGATGAGGTGGAAGAGCTCGGGGGTATGACCAAGGCGGTGGCCTCCGGCATGCCAAAGCTCCGCATCGAAGAGGCGGCGGCATTGCGCCAGGCGCGCATCGACCGTGGAGACGAAGTGATTGTCGGGGTGAACAAATACCAGCTCAAGGAAGAACCCGACATCGACGTGCTGAACATTGATAACAGCGCCGTGCGGGATTCTCAGATCCGACGTCTGCAGCGGGTTCGTGCCAGCCGGGATGAAGCAGCCTGTCAGCACGCTTTGGCAGCGCTGACCGAAGCGGCTGAACGGGGCACCGGTAACCTGCTGGCGCTGGCAGTCGACGCCGCCCGGGTCCGCGCCACCGTGGGTGAGATCTCCGATGCGCTGGAGAAATGCTACAGTCGCCACAAGGCTGTGACCCGCTCCATTTCCGGAGTTTATGGCTCGGCTTTCAAGGGTGACGAAGGGTTCGCAAAAATACGCGCCGATGTTGACGCGTTTACCAGCGAGCAGGGGCGTCGTCCGCGCATGCTGGTGGTGAAAATGGGGCAGGATGGTCACGACCGGGGCGCAAAAGTTATTGCCACCGCGTTTGCCGATATCGGTTTTGATGTGGATATAGGCCCGCTGTTCCAGACGCCGGAGGAGGCAGCACGGCAGGCGGCTGAAAACGACGTTCATGTAGTGGGCGTATCGACCCAGGCGGCTGGCCACAAAACGCTGGTGCCTCAGCTGATTCAGGCTCTGAAGGACGAAGGCGCCGAGGAGATCATGGTAATTTGCGGCGGCGTTATTCCACCCCAGGACTATGCCGACCTGCGTGCCGCGGGGGTGGCGGCAGTTTACGGCCCCGGCACCAATATTCCAGTGGCGGCGGCCGAAATGATGCAGCTGATTCGGGACAGGGCCTAAGCGATCTCTCCCGCATCTTCGAATTCGGCGGGAGAGATGATTGGCGGATTTGATTAAAGCAGCCGCTTTGGACAACTTTTTTTAATTTTCGTCAATAAACAATGTCTTTCGTCATTCCGCGAATACCGGAGTAGTGGTACATGGAAGTACCGTATATGGGACCAAGGATGCCATCCGGTAATTCGTTGCATGCGCAGGATTCCGACGGCCGCCGCGATGGAGAGTTTCAAAAACCCATGCGTATTTAGGGAAGGCAGTCAGTGACTGCCAGTTGGGTTTTAACCCAGTGTAAAACAGTGACGATCAGACGAGTGGAGTTAACCCCGGTGGTCCGGATCGCTTAGTGGGGAGAGATTGATGCAAAAGATTATTCAGAGGCTTGAAGAGCAGCGCCAGGCAGCACGGCTTGGCGGTGGGCAGAAACGAATCGACAGTCAACACGCCAAAGGCAAACTGACCGCGCGTGAGCGTGTCGAGCTGTTCCTCGATCCGGAAAGCTTCGAAGAGTGGGATATGTTCGTTGAGCACGACTGCACCGAGTTCGGAATGGACAAGCAGAAGATACCGGGGGACGGCGTCGTGACCGGTTACGGCACGGTGGGTGGCCGGCCGATATTTGTCTTCAGTCAGGATTTCACCGTGTTCGGAGGATCCCTCTCCAAATCCCACGCCTCAAAAATATGCAAAATAATGGATCACGCCATCAAGGTGGGCGTGCCGGTGGTGGGGCTGAACGACTCCGGCGGTGCCCGCATCCAGGAGGGCGTCGACTCCCTCGCCGGCTATGCAGATGTTTTCCAGCGAAATGTGATGGCATCGGGAGTGGTTCCCCAAATCTCCATGATTATGGGGCCTTGCGCCGGAGGTGCTGTCTACTCCCCCTCCATGACAGACTTTATCTTTATGGTCAGGGATACCTCTTACATGTTCGTTACCGGTCCGGAGGTGGTGAAGACCGTTACCCATGAAGAGGTGAGCGCGGAAGAGCTGGGCGGCGCCAAGACTCACACGCACAAATCGGGCGTGGCGGATCTTGCATTCGACAATGATGTGGAGGCGCTGTTCATGCTGCGCCGCTTTGTCAACTTCCTGCCGATGAACAACAAATCGAAATCGCCGGTCTGGCCAACCAACGATCCGGCCGACCGGAAAGACAACTCGCTGGATACGCTGGTACCGGCCGACCCGAACAAACCCTACGATATGAAGGAGCTGATCTATAAGGTCGTGGATGACAGGAACTTTTTCGAACTGCAGAAGGACTACGCCGCAAACATTATCATCGGTTTCGGCCGCATGCAGGGATCCACGGTGGGTTTTGTGGCCAATCAGCCTATGGTCCTGGCAGGATGTCTCGATATCGACTCAGCGAAAAAAGCGGCCCGTTTCGTGCGTTTTTGCGATGCCTTCAACATCCCGGTTGTCACCTTTGTCGACGTACCCGGCTTTCTGCCCGGTACCAGTCAGGAGTACGGAGGCATCATCAAGCATGGCGCCAAACTGCTCTATGCCTACGCCGAAGCGACCATTCCCAAAATCACAGTAATCACCCGCAAGGCTTACGGCGGTGCCTACGATGTGATGTCCTCCAAACACCTGCGGGGGGATGTAAATCTGGCCTGGCCAAGCGCGGAAATCGCCGTGATGGGTCCCAAAGGCGCGGTCGAGATCATCTTCCGCCAGGATATGAAAGACCAGGAGAAGGTCGACCTGCGCACTCAGGAGTACAAGGACCGTTTCGCCAATCCCTTTGTGGCCGGCGCCCGGGGATTTGTCGATGACGTGATCATGCCGCACAGCACGCGTAAGCGAATTTGCCGATCCCTCGCCATGCTGAAGGACAAGAAGCTGGAGAACCCCTGGCGTAAACACGGAAATATTCCGCTGTAGATGGTTTGGGGCAGGGTAACGACAATATTCAGAGCTTTAAGGCAGAAAAATGTTCAAGAAAATACTGATTGCAAATCGTGGCGAAATTGCTTGCCGTGTTATGAAAACCGCAAAAAGGATGGGGATAGCGACAGTTGCAGTCTATTCCGACGCGGACAAGGACGCACTGCACGTGCGTATGGCAGATGAGGCGGTCCATATCGGGGCCTCGCCCTCAGCCGAAAGCTATCTGGTTAAGGAACGGATTATCCAGGCGTGCAAGGACACCGGTGCAGAAGCGGTTCACCCCGGATATGGCTTTCTCTCCGAGAATTCCGCTTTCTGCGAGGCGCTTGAGGCGGAAGGAATAGCCTTTATCGGACCGGCAACACTCGCCATCAACAGTATGGGCGACAAAATCACCTCCAAGAGGCTGGCAGAAGAGGCTGGCGTCAATGTTATCCCCGGATATACAGATGTGGTGCGCGACGTGGATCATGCGGTTGAGATATCCAACGGAATCGGCTATCCAGTGATGCTCAAAGCCTCTGCCGGCGGGGGCGGCAAGGGAATGCGCGTTGCCTGGAATGAGGCCGACTGCCGCGATGGGTTTGAACGGGCAACCAACGAAGCACGCTCGAGCTTCGGCGATGACCGGGTATTCATCGAGAAGTTCATCGAAGAACCCAGGCATATAGAAATTCAGGTGATGGCGGATACCCACGGCAACATCATCTATCTGGGGGAGCGGGAGTGTTCAATACAGCGGCGCCATCAGAAAGTGATTGAAGAGGCGCCCTCACCTTTTCTGGATGAAGCCACGCGCAAAGCGATGGGTGAACAGGCAGTGCAACTGGCCAGGGCGGTGAAGTACCGCAGCGCGGGAACCGTGGAGTTTATCGTCGACGCCCAGCGCAACTTCTATTTTCTGGAGATGAATACCCGCCTTCAGGTGGAGCACCCGGTCACGGAGTGTATAACGGGACAGGATCTGGTCGAGCTGATGATCAGGGTTGCCAACGGAGAAGAGCTGCCCCTGAAGCAGGAAGATGTGAAGCTGACCGGCTGGGCCATGGAAGCGCGCGTCTATGCAGAGGATCCGTTTCGCAATTTCCTGCCCTCCATAGGGCGCCTGGTGTACTACCAACCGCCGGAAGGCGAGGGCGTACGTGTGGATACCGGTGTGTTTGAAGGTGGCGAGGTCTCCATGTTCTACGATCCCATGATCGCGAAACTGGTCACCTACGGTGAAGATCGTCTATGCGCGATCAAAAAGATGCAGCAGGCGCTGGACGACTACTATATCCGGGGTGTGGAACACAACATCAGTTTTCTGAATGCATTGATGGTGCACCCCAGATTCCTCGAAGGCAGGCTCACCACCAACTTTATCGCCGAGGAGTACCCCGATGGATTTGATTCCAGTCATGTGCCGCAGGATGATCCGGCCAAGTACATAGTCGTTACTGCCTGCGTACACCGCAGCCATACCGACCGCGCTTCCAGATTGAGCGGTCAGATGGTCGGCTACGAACGCAAGCACAGCGAAGCCTGGGTGGTTACGATCGACAGCATCAGCCACGCGGTCAACGTCTGGCCGATTGAAGACGGTTACCGGGTGGAGTTCGAAGGCAAGTCCTACAAGGTTGTCACCGACTGGGATATCAGAGAGCCCCTGCTGAACTGCACAATAAATGGTGACTATGCCAGCTTTCAGGTAGAACGTGTCGGCATCTGGTATCACCTGACGCGCCGCGGCGCCCAGACCAAAGCAGTGGTGATGACACCGCGGGCTGCGGAACTGCACGCCAAGATGCCGGAAAAGGTAATCCCGGACATGTCCAGGTTCCTGCTTTCTCCGATGCCGGGATTGCTGGTCAAGCTCTCTGTTGAGGAGGGGCAGGAGATCAAGGCAGGTCAGGAGCTGGCGGTCATCGAAGCGATGAAGATGGAAAACGTGCTGCGTGCCGAACACGATACGGTCGTTCATCACATCGCGACCAGGGTGGGCGCCAGTCTGACCGTCGACCAGGTGATCATGGAATTCGAGTAGGCATGCTAATCGATCCACAACTACTGGCCGAACAGATAAAGGCCGGCAAACGGCGCGCGCTCTCCAAAGCCATAACCCTGGTGGAGTCAACCCGCAGAGATCACCGTGCAGCGGCGGTGGAGTTGTTACAACTGCTGGCGCCAAGCGCAGGCGGGGCCATCCGTATCGGTATTTCGGGTGTACCGGGCGTTGGTAAATCCACCTTTATCGAGGCGCTGGGCAACTATGTCATCGGCAAGGGACATCGGTTGGCCGTACTGGCGGTTGATCCCTCCTCATCATTGAGCGGCGGTTCCATCATGGGGGATAAAACCCGGATGGAAGAGCTCTCCCGCCAGGTCGACGCTTTCATCCGCCCCTCCCCGGCAGGTTCCACCCTGGGGGGCGTCGCACGCCGTACACGGGAGACCATGCTGCTATGCGAAGCAGCGGGGTTTGATGTCATTTTTGTCGAAACCGTGGGCGTTGGGCAGTCGGAAACCGCGGTGGCCGATATGACCGATCTGTTTCTGTTGCTGTTGCTGCCCGGGGGCGGCGACGATCTGCAGGGTATCAAACGCGGCATCATGGAGCTGGCGGATCTGATTCTGGTGAACAAAGCCGATGGCGAGCTGGCAGCGGCGGCCAGGCACTCAGCGGCCGACTATCGTTCGGCACTGACACTGATTCACCCGCGAACCAGCGGCTGGAAGGTGCCGGTGAAGACCTGCTCAGCTGCCGAGGGCAAGGGCCTCAGTGAAGCCTGGGATAAGATCGAGGAGTATCGTGCCCTCATCGGCAAAAACGGCCAACTGGCGCACCGACGCGCAGCCCAGGCCAAAAGCTGGATGTGGTCCGAAATCAGCGAGGGGTTGTTGACCACATTCAAGCAGGACGACCGAATCAGATCACAGCTGTCGGAGCTGGAACAAGGCGTCACCGGCGGCCTGGTTCCGCCCACACTGGCTGCAGCCAAACTGCTGGATCTTTTTTTATATGACCAATAGTCAGCTCTCGGGCATGGCTAGTTTTTATTAACCTTGGGGCGCAGGCATGCACCTCCTCTTCCAACTTGAGAAGCGAGAATCAATATGATCGGAAACCTTAACCACGTCGCTATAGTCGTACCGAATCTTGATGCGGGGACAGCTGTCTACCGCGACACCCTGGGTGCGAAAGTTTCCGCCCCCATGGATATACCGGAACATGGCGTCACCACGGTCTTTGTGGAACTGCCCAATACCAAGATCGAGCTGCTGCATCCGCTGGGTGAAAAATCCCCGATCGCCAAGTTCCTGGAGAACAATCCCAATGGCGGCGTCCATCATGTCTGTTATGAGGTGAAAGATATCCAGGCCGCAGCAAAAAAAATGGTGGACGAGGGTGCACGGGTTCTCGGAGATATCAAGATCGGTGCCCATAAAAAACCGGTGCTTTTCCTGCACCCGAAAGATTTTTGCGGCACCCTGGTGGAACTGGAGCAGGCTTGAGTCCACCGGGCTCACAGTATGTTGAATCGCCTTGACGCTCTGACGCAGACGCTGCACGAGGAGGTGCCGCTGACCCGCCAGATGGGAGTCAGGGTAGTTGGCTATGACGGCATCAGTCTGAGCGCTACCGCCGACTTTGGGCCCAACGTCAATATCCACGGAACCGCGTTTGGGGGCAGCCAGTTCAGTATCTGTGCCGTCGCCGGCTGGGCTCTTTTGCACCTGAAATATGAAGCTGCCGGCCTGGAGGTTCTTTCCGTACTCGGTGACGCATCGATAAAGTACTTTCTTCCGGTCAAAGGTGAGATCAGGGCGCTTTGCCGGCTTCCGGAAGACGGTACCTTCGAGCCCTTCATGAAGCGGGTGGGAAACAGAGAGAGAGCCGCCATTACGCTGGTCACCGAAATCTGGTCCGATGAGAGGGTGGCTGCCCGTTTTCGGGGGCGCTACTCTGCGTTGTTCGGGTAGAACCGAATGGCACTTTTTTAACGGTAATCGTCGAGCATGCAACATGCCGACACAGGTCATTTCTTCCGGAAAACGCCGTAAATACATCCATGTAGGCTCGACAGTGGCCTCTCGGCAACTGCTCCTGCGTTGCTCTACCTTCCCACATCCCTGTGGGTTGCATGCCACTGACGTTTCCTCCAGAAACAACCCGTATCGGCTTAACAAAGTCCCATTCGGGCGGGTAGAACCTATAAACCCAAACTGTTCCAAAAATCCGAAACGTCTTGCAAGATATTCTCGCAAAGACGCAAAGTACGCGAAGATAAGTTATAAAGCTTTTCTTGGCGATCTTGCGCCTCTGCGAGAGGTTTTTTAATCCGGTTTTTCAGCCTAGAGTGTTATGCAGAGAGCTGTGCTGCCGCGCGGATGGTTGCACTGTTGATGGCCGGTATGTATTCGGGTTTTGGATCGGCGCGGCGGGTGAATTTCTTGAGGATCCCCTCCAGATTCGGTCGCTTCTCAGCCGGGCCCTCGCCATCACCTATGCCTCCGCCGAACTCGACAAATGTATCTATATTGTCGTCAAGTGCGGCTTGCAGGCAGCCGATCCAATTGACCGGGTGAAACAGTTGAAAGAAGAGGCGGGACTTTATGGTTGCCGCGTTGCTTTCGTGATATCCGCCTGTGTAGTTTGAGAGCACCTTGAGCGAAGCCTCAGCCAACTGCACCTGATCCAGCGCTTCACGGAAACGGCGCGCCGCCTCAACCATATAGTAGGTATGGAAGGCGCCCTCCGTTTTTAGCCTGACCGCACGCTTCCTCGGCATCACCTCTTCCATTTCCGCAGACAACGCATCCAGGTCTGCCGCCGCACCGCCAACTACGGTCTGATCGGGCAGGTTGAGTCCGGCAATACCGCAAAAATGTTTGTCGGCCAGAGGGCGGGCTGTCTCGAGATCCACCGTCAGTGCGGCCATCTCACCTTCTCCGTAGGTTCCCATCAGCTCACCCCGTTTGGCCACCAGGCGCAGTGCGTCGGCAAACGAGAGCACACCCGCCGTTACCAGTGCGCTGTATTCGCCCAGGCTGTGCCCTGCAGCAGCCATTGGTTGCAGCGGCGTATCTGCCAGTTCGCGATAGACGTTGAGGCAGGCGATATGATGGGTGAGCAGCACCGGCTGAGTAAAACGTGTCAAGTTGATCTGGTCATCCGGGTCCTCAAATGAAAGTTTCGCCATATCGTATCCGAGCACATCGCTGGCCTCTTCGTAGATATGCCGGGCAACGTCAAAGTCGCTGTTCAGATCGCTGCCAATACCCGGGTATTGGGATCCCTGACCCGGGAACATGAAGATTACGCGTTTTTCACTTTCGGACATGGTTTTTCTCTCGGTTAAACTCAGCAGCCGGGAGCATAGACATTTACCCGCCGTAGGACAAGAGATCCAGGCGCAGCGACACTGCCGAAAATGGGTGCCGCAAACAGAGGCGAAGTCGGCAGGCACTCATCAGGCGGCGCGACGGTTGCATGAACCGAATCGCGTATCATTAACGCTTTGAGCAGCATCAATGACAGAAATTCGGTTACTGCGTAGACTTTAAACAAAGGATTGCATTCAATTGACCGGAGTCAGACCGGTCTTTTTTTCAGGAGCATAAATGAGCGACCGATTAATGGTACTGCCCGCCGGTACGCCGGGCGGAATCCGCGTTGTAAGCATACCCGAAGACAGGGAAGAGCAGGAGGCCTTCCGGCATGTGACCGGCATCATTTCCGAAGTGGAGGAAGGTGACGCCGATTATACTTGGGATGATATAGAGGACGCGCTGGAGGAGCACGGCTATCACGTACTTGATTTCGTATTGGGTCCCAGTCTGGATTGACGCTCCACTTCCCGGCTAGCCGGCATGCCCTGTTTTCTCACGCCATTTCAGCAGCCGTATCCGTGCCAAATTTATATGCCGGCGCAAATCATACAGCTCTTCGGCAAAGGAGAGAGGAACCGAGATGTCGGTGACACGCTGTTCTATATCTTCCAGCTCTTTAAGCGAAGTATCTGCATCCAACTCGCCTTTCGCCATTTTTCGATCAATGGCAAGAACCTCCCGGTACCAGGGGTAGATGCGGGAGCGCATGCGCCATTTGTAGATTCCCGGCAGGATCTTAATCAACGGCAGCAGCAGCGCGATCAGCGGCAACAACATCACTTTCAGGCGATCCAACAGACTGGCTGTCCAGAAAGGCAGGTAGCGTTGCAGCAACGAGGGTCCCTGCTCGTAGAAACGAGCCGCATCCCCGGAGAGCGGAAAGTCGGTGTAGGCGGGTGACGGAAACTCTCCGCGCGCCTCGAACCAACCCCCACTACCGTGAATTTTCCCCCCCACGTAGATCAGCAGTTCCACCAGAGCAGGGTGAAGCCGTTCAGTTGCAACCAGATTTGCGGTGGCGCTCAATAGCCGGGTAGGGCCGCCCGGCAGGTTTCTCTCCATGTTTACCAGGCCCTCGGGTAACAGAACGCTGGAGAGGTGGGGGTGCAGCCGGGTGTACGCATCCGCTCTGTCGAAACTCATCAGTTTCAACGACTCAGATTCCAACAGGCTGCGCACCACCGGCGACTGGGGCGAGGCAACAAAAAATGCTGCATCGATCTCATCCGCCAACAGCGACTCGGCCGCTTCGCGTCCATCAACAGTGCGAATCAGCGTGTTGCCTTCGTTCAGATTGTTGTCATTCAACAGTTGCAGCGCAAGCGCCCGGGTTCCGCTGCGCTCGGCTCCGACCGCAACGCGAAGCTGCTTCAGCCCGGTAAGTCTGTTGATTTCCAGCTCACCCCGATGAAACAGCCAGAGCGGTTCATAATAAAAACTGCCGAGAGAGAGAAGGCTGCCGGCCGCTGCTTTACCGGCAAGTCCACCCTGGACGAACGCAATATCAACCTGGCCGCTCTCCAGAAGTTGAATGTTCTCCACCGACCCGGCGCTGGTAACGATCTCCAGCTCTATTCCTTCCCGTGCAAGGCTCTCCCGGTACTTCCGGGCAAAAAGATGGTAAGCGCCCTCTTCATTTCCGCTCGCGATACGAATTCGGTCAGGCGGTGCAGGGTCCACGAACTGGTATGCCAGTATAAAACCCAGCAGCGTAATAATGAGGGCAGGTCCAAATAGTTTCAGTTGCTCTTTAAGCGGGTGCTCTCTATCTCTTTTCATCGGTGATTCCCGGAAGTTGATTCAAGATGGGACGCACAGCTTAACTATTTCCCTGTTTTCCCTACTCTGGAAGAAGAAAGCTTTTTGGTTAAGAATTCAAGTGGAAATAGGTGAATCCGGAGATTGCAGGCTATGTGGTTCAAAAAGATTGAATTGCCCTCCAGGGAGGAAGCGCTGCCCGGCCGGCAAACGCGAATGCCGCTACAGGGCGCCCATTATGTCAACGGAAGCCCGTTGCAGCCCCCTTTTCCTGAAGATATGCAAATGGCGATGTTCGGCATGGGCTGTTTCTGGGGAGCGGAACGCCGTTTCTGGGAGGCTGAGGGGGTGTACAGCACTGCGGTTGGCTACGCTGGAGGATTCACCCCCAATCCAACCTATGAGGAGGTGTGCACCGGCATGACCGGGCACAATGAGGTTGTCAGGGTTGTGTTTAATCCGAAAGTCACAGACTACGAGACTCTATTGAGGATTTTCTGGGAGTCACATGATCCCACACAGGGCATGCGTCAGGGTAACGACAGGGGCACGCAATACCGCTCAGGTATCTACGTTAGCGACGAGATGCAACAGAAACTCGCCGAAGCCTCCCGACAACGCTACCAGGAAGCGCTGAGTGCGCGCGGCAAGGGGGCAATAACCACCGAAATTATACCGATGCCAGAGTTCTACTACGCCGAACTCTACCATCAGCAGTATCTGGCCAAGAATCCCGGAGGTTATTGCGGACTTGGAGGGACAGGGGTGGCCTGTCCCGGCTAGGAGGATCCGCACCGCCCGCGGTGCGGATCCTCCTAGCTTGCGATAGTCAGGGGCTGATATCCCGCTTTCAAGGCGCCACTGGCGTGCAGGTAGGCAAGCAGCTGGTTGACCGCTTCGGCAACGCTGAGTCTGTTGGCGTCGATTCTCACTTCAGGATTGTGCGGCTCCTCATAGGGACTATCGATACCGGTAAAGCACTTGATTTCTCCACGATCCGCTTTTGCGTAGAGCTGCTTGGGATCGCGCTTGCGGCAGACCTCCAACGTTGCATCGACGAAAACCTCCACGAACTGCCCTTCCGGCAATATCTCCCGCACTATCCTGCGGTCGCTGCGGAAAGGAGATATGAACGCAGCCAGTATGATCAGGCCGGCGTCCGCCATCAGTTTTGCCACTTCACCCACGCGCCGGATATTTTCACTGCGGTCGTCATCACTGAAACCCAGATCATTACACAAACCGTGCCGCACATTATCCCCATCGAGCAGATAAGTATGGTAGCCCTGGTGGGTCAGTATCTGCTCCAATGCTCCTGCTATGGTGGATTTACCCGAAGCGCTCAGGCCGGTAAACCAGATCACCAATGGCACCTGGGATTTCTGCGCCGCCCGGTCCTGACGGTTTACCTTGTGTGAGTGCCATACGATGTTGCTGCTCATTGTCACTTCTCCGAATATTCAATAAATGTAAAAAAATCTGTGTGTAAAATCAGGGTCAAAAAACACCGTCAGTCCAGGCGGAACCAAGTGGAGACCCTGAATCCAGGGAAACCGTCAACAAAGATTGACCTGGATCCCAGCCTGCGTTCGGATGACGCCTGTGATTAATTCAACAAAAGGCGATGGAGCCGGTGTCAGTGCGGAAACTCCGTCAATTGAAAACAACGCTTGAGCCCCTGCTATTCATGCAGACCGCACTCCCGTTTCAGTCCAAAGAAACGGGTCTCCTGTTCACTCATCCCTGGAGCAAGCGGCCTGCTTGTATGCACGTCCCCAACCGAAACATAGCCCTTTTCCCAGAGAGGGTGATAGGGCAGGTCATGCTGCTTCAGGTACCGGTGGACATCGCGGTTGTTCCAGTCGATCACCGGATGCAGCTTGAAGCGACCATCCTGAATGCGCAGCACCGGTAAGCCCGACCGGCTGTCGGACTGCTGGCGCCGCAGACCGGCGAACCAGGTGCCCGTCTCCAGTTCGTTCAGCGCACGCTGCATAGGCTCGACCTTATTGATCCGGTTATAGCGCTCGATCCCTTCCAGCCCCTGTTCCCACAGGCGCCCATAGCGCGCCTCCTGCCAGGCAGCAGACTCCCTGGGACGATAAACATGAAGATTAAGTGACAACCTTTCGCTCAACGCATCGACAAAGGCGTAGGTTTCGGGAAAGAGGTAACCGGTATCGATCATCACCACCGGTAGATCCGGTACCTCGCTGGTCAACAGATGGAGCATAAGCGCGCCCTGGATGCCGAAACTCGATGTGAGGACAGGGCGTCCCGGCAGATGCTCCAGCGCCCAATGAACACGCTCCTGTGCCGAGAGTGCGTTCAAGCGCCTGTTGGCCTTTACTAGGGCAGCCTCATTGCCCCGCAGCAGTAATTCAATAAATCTGGTGTCAGCCATGGAAATCCTCCGCCGGATTGAGAACCGCCGGCACCAGGCCGGTGCGTACCGTAAAATCTCCAAAGCCCTCCCGTTCAAGGCGCTGCGCAGCGTAACGTGTGAACAGTCCGTCCAGCTCATCCAGGATCTCCGCCTGCTTGAGGTTTTCCCGATAGAGCCTGTTCAGACGCAGCCCGCGGCCGTCACCTCCAAGCATCAGGTTGTAACTGCCCGGACCCTTGCCGACCAGGCCCACCTCGGCCACAAACGGTCGGGCACAGCCGTTGGGGCAGCCGGTCATACGCACGACAGTATTCAGATGATCGAGACCGTGCGCAGCTGCCAGCTGTTCGATCTTCGTCATGAACTCAGGGAAGCAGCGCTCCGCCTCCGCCATGGCCTGGGGGCAGGTGGGCAAGGCAACACAGGCGATGCTGTTAAGGCGGATGCTGCTCTGCCTGCGCAACAGACCGTGACTTGCGGCAAGCGCCTCTATCTCCTCTTTCTGCGCCTCCGGAACGCCGGCGATAATAAGATTCTGACTGGGGGTAATTCGGAAATCACCCCGGTGCTGAGCCGCGATCTTCCGCAAACCGGTCATGAGGGGCGCACCCGGCCGGTCCGCCACACGTCCGTTTTCGATATAGAGGTTGAGGTGCCACTCGTCATCGCCGCCTCTGACCCAGCCATACCTGTCGCCCTGGCCCTTGAAACTTACTTGCCGGGGCGTTTCAAAACTGACATTGGAGCGCCGCTCCACCTCGCGCCGGAAGTTATCCGCCCCCATGCGTTCGATGGTGTACTTGAGCCGAGCGTGACGGCGGCTGCAGCGGTTGCCTTGATCGCGCTGGATGGCAACCACCGCCTCTGCAACGGCTATCGCCTGGTGCGGCGCTATGAAGCCCAGTTCATCGGCCAGGCGGGGATAGGTGCTGGTGTCACCATGCGTGGTGCCCATGCCGCCGCCGGCCAACACATTGAATCCAAGCAGTTGGTCCATCTCTGCGATGGCAACAAACCCCAGATCGTTGGTATAGACGTCCACGTCATTATCAGGAGGAATCGCCACCGCGGTCTTGAACTTGCGGGGAAGATAGGTCTCGCCGTAGAGCGGTTCGCTTTCGCCGCCCTCAATCCGCTCGCCATCGAGCCATATCTCATGGTAGGCGCGTGTCTTCGGCAGCAGCGCTTCGCTGATGCTGCGCGCCCACCCGTAGACCTCGGTATGCAGCTTGGATTGCACCGGATTGGGGTTGCAGAGCACATTCCGGTTTACATCGCCGCAGCCTCCGATGGAGTCGATCATCGCCCGGTTGATCTCCCGTATGAGCGGCTTCAGATTGCGCTTCAGAATGCCGTGGTACTGGAACGTCTGACGAGTGGTTAGGCGGATGCTGCCATTGCCAAGCCGCTGTGCCACCGAATCGATCACCTGCCACTGACGCGGCGTGCAGACACCGCCAGGCAGCCGAGCGCGCAGCATGAAGCTGTAGTAAGGTTCGAGCAGCCGCTCCTGCCGCTGCTGACGCAGGTCACGGTCATCTTGTTCGTAGAAACCGTGAAACTTGCTGAGCTGGGCGTCTGCCGGATCGAGCGCGCCGGTCAGCTCATCGTCCATGCTCTGCCGCAGCGTGCCGCGCAGGTAGTTGCTGCTGCCTTTGATAATTTCATTTTCGTGAACCTTGGCATCCATCAGTAGACATCTCTCAGATAGCGCCCTTCCGCGCGCAGATTTTCGACATACTCGGCAGAGGCTTCAGGATTCAGAGCCCCTTCCGCCTGGGCAACCGTTGCCAAAGCATCGCGCACGCCGGCCTCCATCGCCCTACCGCCGCAGACATAGATCCTGGCGCCCTCCTGCAGCCAGCGGTAGAGTTCTTTCCCCTGTTCGAGCAGGCGGTCCTGAACATAGGCTCCGACCTTGGCGTCCCGCGAGAATGCCAGTGTCGCGCGCTTGAGCACTCCTGCCCTGCGTTGTGCCAACCACTCGGTCTGGTAGAGAAAGTCGCGGTGGAAATGACGGTTGCCGAAAATCAACCAATTCTCTCCGCCATCGCCTTGGGCAGCCCGCTGCTGAAGGAACGCCCGGTACGGGGCAATGCCGGTGCCCGCGCCGATCATGATGATGGGAGTGTCTCCATCGGCGGGCAGTCGGAAGTTGTGATTCTCGGACACATATATATCCAGAGGTCCGCCATCCTCGAGTCGCTCTCCAAGGAACCCTGACGCGCCCCCCAGATAGCTGCGACCGTTGGCCTGATAGCGGACTACGGATACGGTCAGGTGAACCTCGTCCTCATATTCAGCCTGACTGGATGCGATCGAATAGAGCCGCGGCTGCAGTGGCTGCAGCAGTTGCACCAGCGTATCTGCATCGGGAAGCGCGGGATATTCAGTGGCAAGATCCACAAACTGGCGGGTGGCGCAGTAGTTTCTCAGCGCCTTGCGATCACCGGCAATCTGCCGCAGGGACTCTGCGTTGCTGATCTCGGCCCAGCGGGCTGCGACAGAGGGGTGCAATTGCGTCAGTTCAAGCCTGCTGCCCAGCGCCTCCGCCAGGGTCAGCCCCTTCCCCTCCAGTGAAACCTGCGACTTGCCTTCCAGTCCGATGGTACGCAGAAGTTCCTCAACCAATGCCGGATCATTGTGGAATCGGATGCCGAGCGCGTCACCAGGAGCATAGCTGATCGCCGCGGGATCTATCTCCAGGGCGATATGGCGCACATCCGCAAGAGCATCGGATGTGGTGAGTCTTCTGTTTTCCAACAGTGTCGAGCGATAAGGATTACTGCGGTCATGGCGCCTGCTGTGGCGTGCATGACTCAATGCTACCACCTTGTGCGGACCGGAAGGGGCCAGTTCACCGATCCTCCCAAGAATATCGGGAACCCAGTTCTTGCTATCGGTCCGAAAGTCCAGATCAGCATCGACCCTGGCCAGAATGCGGCTGGCACCCAGCTCCTCCAGACGCTGATCGAAATCCCGAGCGGTTTTGCAGAAGTGCTCATAGCTGGAGTCGCCAAGGCCGAATACTGCATACCTGAGTCCTTGCAACTGCGGTGCCTGTTTACCGTGCAGAAATCGGTGAAGCTCCACAGCGCTCTCCGGCGGTTCTCCCTCGCCGTGAGTACTCACTACCAGCAGCAGCAGCTTCTCTTTAACCAACTCCCTCGGTTTAAGCTCATTAACCGAGAGCAGCCGGGTGTTGATACCCCTGGATTCGCTCGCTTCGGCCAGCGCCTCTGCCACAGCGCGTGCATTGCCGGTCTGGGAAGCGTACAACACGGTGACAAGGTCACCCGTCTGGGGTTGTTCAATGGCTAAAGGGCGACTGCCGATTCCCAACAGATAGCCGCTGGCCCAATTCAGCTGCTGCTCGTTCAGTCCTTGAATTGCATGTTCCAGCCGGGACAGCTGCATTGCACTCAGCGGACCTGGACGGTATTCGCCAGTGGTCTCTTGTGCCAGTGTTGAGTGCATGGAGCTCTCCTCGTAAAGATTGCCGATTATTCGTTGGGCTTAAGTTTGGAAACTTTACTAAATCTTGTAAAATGATAAATAATGAATATTGATCACGTTTATTGATATGGAATTACGGCAGCTGCGCTCGCTGGAGGTGCTCGTCGAATCGGGTTTCAGTGTGACTCTGGCTGCTGAACGTCTGCATCTGGTGCAGTCGGCGGTTTCCCAGCACCTCTCCCGCCTTGAACGAGAACTTGAAACCGAGCTGTTTGTGCGGCAGGGCAAGCGGCTGATGGCGCTGACAGATACGGGAGAGCTGGTACTGCAATACGCACGCCGGATTCTCAACGACACCGAAAATATACTGGCTGTGGGGCGCGACCAGGAGGAGAGCGTCTGCGGAGAGTTGCGTATAGGCACCACCCACACCCAGGCGCGATATGTGTTGGCCCCGGTGATCCGGGTGTTCCGGGAGATCTATCCCCAGGTCAATCTGCAGATTCACCAGGGCACGCCGCAGCAACTGGTGGAGATGGCAGACAGCGGCAGCGTCGACTTCTCTATCTGCACTGAGGCACTGGGAGAACACCCTAACCTGACCGCGCTGCACTGTTACCGCTGGAACCGCAGTCTGATCGCCCCGAAGGGACATCCGGTACTGGAGAGGCGCCCGCTGGCGCTCGACACCCTGTGTGAGTATCCGTTGATCACCTACGTTTTCGGATTTACCGGCGCAAACCACTTTCGCACCAGCTTCGCCCGCCTGGGCCTGAAACCCAGGGTGGTGCTTAGCGCCGCCGATACCGACGTGATAAAGACCTATGTGAGGGAGGGATTCGGCGTAGGCATAATCGCCAGTCTTGCTTACTCCAGCAGCGTCGACAGCGATCTTCAGGTCCGCGATCTCAGCCGCCTGTTTCCCTGGGAGGTGACCCGTATCGCGTACAACAAGGGTAAATATCTGCGACGGTACGAGCGGCGCTTCATCGAGTTGATGCAGAATATGGTGGCGGACAATGGCGTGGTGCTGACGCAGTCGGTGAAGAGACGACCACCCATACATGGGAAAAAACTTTAACGCAAATCCTGCCACGAAATAGTTCGGTCCCCTTTCGCGACGTGTGCCGTCGCAAGTGAGAGAGAATATGGGGTTAATTTTCAAAATACTCGCATTCGTTATCTATTTAATCGCGGGACTTTGGGGGCTCTTCGTCTCTTTGGGCATAGTCGTTGACCATCTGGGTCCCGTCATTGGCGCCATCGCCGTCATTCTCGCGCCGGTTACGCTGGCTTTAATTCCCTGGTACGAGGCTATAGCGAATTCGGAGTGGTTGTTGGTGATAATCGTATATGGCGGAGGCATTGGTGGCTCGATTCTCTATTTTATTGGTTCGGCCCTTGATAAGGACTGATGACCGCCAGTTCGAAAGAAAGGGGATGGTTATACTTGTTGACTTTGAAATTGATAGCTTTTCTATGACAGAAGTGAAGGCTGTACCTATACCGGCTGCTGTCTGGCTGTTTAGTTTTGGTCTTCTGGGTTTGTTCGGAGTTGTTAGAGAAAAGACAGCTCAATAATTAAAAATATGACAGTTTCTCGAGGGGCCGTTTTAATGAAGTGTTAATAGACTGGAGTTAGCTCAGTTCAGGCATCGTTAGCTTGGTTGACAACTTCCGATTCCGCTGAAAAAGTGGCCATTGACCATGTGTGTACTGAACGGCACCTGTGCACCGGAAACAATTCACATAAACAGCCCGCTCTGAACCGCATACATATAGAACGCGGTACCGGCAAAGATGCTCAACAGCGCCTGGCGCCAGAGCAGGTGCGCCGACAGGGTGAGCAGTGCCGCAATCAGTTCGGGTGCGCCGTGGGGCGGCTCGCTGAGCTGCACCGAACCGAGGCTGTATATGACCAGAATGGTCATGATCGCCGCCGGAATGTATCTGCCGAGGAATATCAGCAGTGGGTGATCCGCGCGTTTGCGCAGCAGCAGGAAGGGGGTTGCACGGGTCAGAAAAGTGGCCGCTGTCATCACCAGGATTACCATAATCAGATAGGTCAAACCGCTCATCCGCGCCGCTCCAAATGGGGACGACGGAGAATCAACAACAGCACGGAAAGTGCAATCGACACAAGCAGCATCTGCTCTTTGAACAACGCCAGTGCACCCAATCCGCAGACCGCTGCCAACAGGAATGGGAAGGGTTCACGCAGCTTGTTCCACTGCTCTATCAGCAGTACCAGGAACAGCGCGGTAAGGGCAAACTCCATGCCCCGTGTATCCAGGTCGATCAACCGCCCCAGCAGCGCACCCAGCGTGCAGCCGACGACCCAGTAACTCTGATTGAGCGCGGTGATTGCGAGATAGTAATCGCTCTCCCGGCAGTGGGATGGCACTGGTGTACCGGTGATCAGCGAGTAGGTCTCATCGGTCAGGCCGAATATCAGGTAGAGCTTTTTCACTCCCCGGCAGCTGTAGCGGGAGATGAGCGACAGGCCAAAGAAGATATGGCGGGAGTTGAGCGCCAGTGTAGAGACCGCCACTTCCAGCAAACCGGCATGGGCGGCGAGCAGTCCTACTGCCATGAACTGGGCCGCGCCGGCGAATACCAGAACCCCCATCAAGGTGGCGAAATACCAAGGGTAGCCCAGATCCTGAAACAGCATGCCGAACGCCATGCCGAGCGGCACGTATCCGAACATCACGGGCAGCGATGCCCGCAGGGCGGTGCCGATTATCGACATGGTTATGTTTCGCTGAAGTCTTCGGTCTAAAGAGAGTCTAGGGGTTCAACTCGATGGTGGCGTTTATATTCACCTCGACCCTGCGGCTGCCCGCCTCCAGTGCAGGAGGGGCGGCATCCTCTTGCATGGCCATAGCCAATCCCCGCATCTGTCTCGGTTGCGGAACATGGTCGGGTGTATTGATATCCATCTGAACCAAACGGTAGCCTTGGCGCCCCATCTCTCTGGCTAACATTTGGGCGCGCGCACTGAACTCGGTAATTGCCTCTCCGATCAATTCATCCTCGGCAGCTTTCAGCCCCTCGGGTGAGATGGTGTAGGAGATGCTGCCCACCGCAAGCGATGACTGCAGCTCACCGATAAGTTCGCTCAGCGCCGCACCGTCGCGGCTTTCCAGGCGCAGCGACTGGCGTACCCGCCAGCCAACGAGCGTCTGCTTACGGTAGACCGGCGTGGTACTGTATTCGAGCGTCTGAACCTTGATCTGCGAATTGCGCTTCGCCTTCTCGACGGCGTTGCCGATGGTACGGTTGACGTCGTTGGCGAGACGGCTCGGATTATTGCCCTCCTGTTGCGCGTACATAACGCTCACCAAGGTGTCGTTTTCAACTTCGCGTCCGGAACTGACAGTCAGATTGATCCGGTCGTAAGTCAAGGGTTGATCGGCCAGGATAGAGCCGGTGGAAAGGGTCATCAGTGCAAAAATACAGGCTCTTCCGATATTCATCAGCTGCTCCTTGATTCGCTGTGTGTGGTTTAGCCCGGATGTTTCATGAATTTGTGACGATATCGCACAGTATATTGGTTTCACGAGGAAATATTCCTTGTGGAATCAAGAGACAAGAGAGATCGGTGCAAATTTATGAATTATCCGGGTTAGATCAGGCCGTATCGAAGCGCAGGAATATAGTACTGAACTGACCACGCCCCTGGGTCATGCTGCGCAGATGAGTGGTATAGCCAAGCAGTTCCGCCAACGCCACCTCGCAGCTTATGGCCGCATCATCCCTGCCGTGCCTGGTGTCCCGAATGATCGCCTGGCGTGACTGCAGATCGCCCAGAACTGCACCAAGATTGGCTTCCGGTACCACAACTTCCGCCGCCATAATCGGTTGCAGCAGTGCAGGCGCCGCATTTTGCAGCGCCTTTGCCAGCGCACGCGATACCGCGGCACTAAGCGCCGCAGGGGTAGATGCACTGCCAAAAATCTCGATCTCTTCTATCTCTACCAGCAGATCCTGAAGTGGGGCGCCCTCAAGCGGACCGCCTCCCAGAGAGAACTTGAGCCCCTGCCCCACAGCTTCGCGCTGGGCAGGATTCAGATAAGCACCCTCGGGCAGCAGACGGGGTTCAATGCGTGTCTGCACACCGCTGCCGCGCGCGCGCGGAGAGACTGCCACCACCACGCGAGCCTTCAATGCCACATCTTTTGCGCCCTGTTCTGCAGGCGGTTGGAACAGATGGTCGATACGGCTGCTCTGAGTTACCGTTTCGCGCAGCGCCACCGCCGGTTGTCCCGCCTTTACCTGTAGATTGTACTCGCGCTCGAGGCGCTCGATAATGATCTGCAGATGCAATTCCCCCATGCCGCTGAGCAGGCGCTGCCCGGTATCCGCATCCTCTCCGAAACGCAGCGTAGGGTCCTCCTCCTGCAGTTTCTCCATCACCTCAAGGAACTTCTCCTCCTGATCCGAGGTGACGGGTTCTATGGCCAGGCTGAGAACAGGCTCCCTGGTATCGATGCGTTCGAGCAACAGGGGGTGCCTGGGATCGCACAAGGTATCTCCGGTGGCAACATGGCGCAATCCCGCAAGCAGCACTATCTCCCCTGCATGGGCCAGATCCAGGCGGCTCTTCTTCGCCGCATCAACGTCGAAAATCCGCGCTACGTTCTCGTTTGCAACCTGGCCGTCCGGTCTCTTGTAACTGACTCTCTCTCCAGGCCGGAGAACACCCCGATAGACCCTTGCAAAGACGTGCCGCCTCCCCTCCCACATCTGCACTTTAAACGCCAGTGCCACGAGGGAGCCTTCGTCTCTCATCGCCACCAGTTCCTCGCTGCCATCCTCGCGAAAAGCTTTTGCATCGGGCCGGTCGAGCGGGGAGGGGAGGAGCTTCACCACCGCATCGATCAGTGGCTGCACCCCCAGATTACGGAGCGCTGAACCGCCGAAACAGGGATGGATCTGCCCTTTGAGAGTGGCGCCGCGCAGCGCCCTCCACAATGTCTCAGCGTCGGGCTCCTCCCCGGCCAGCACCAGGTCCGCCAGCCGCTCGTCGGTATCCGCAATTCCCAGCAACAGATTTTCGCGCTGTTCAGCGAACCTTCCCAGGATTTCGTCGTCGCAGGGCCCGGTGGACAGCCGTTCTCCGTTTTCCCCGGTGAATCTTATCAATGTCCGGTCGACCAGGTTTACCACCGCCCCCTGTTCAGGCAGAGGAACAGTCACCGCCACCGGATTTCCGTCCAGGCGTTTGCGGATACTCTCCAGTGCCTGATCGAAATCTGCGCCGGGGCGATCCATCTTGTTTACGAAGAACAGGCAGGGCAGGTGAAATTTCTCGCGCTGCCGCCACACGGTTTCGGTCTGCGGCTCCACCCCGCGAACACCATCCAGCACCAGCACGCAACCATCCAGCACGCGCATGCTGCGTTCCACCTCAATGGTGAAATCGACATGCCCGGGAGTGTCCACCAGCTGGATCAGATGATCCTGCCAGTGGGCCTTGGTTACCGCCGAGGTAATGGTGATGCCGTGGATCTGCTCCTCAGCCATATAGTCCATATGGGCTGCACCGTCATGCACCTCGCCGATCTTGTAGAGTGCACCGGTGTAGAACAGTATGCGCTCGGTCAGTGTCGTTTTGCCGGCGTCTATATGCGCGGCAATACCGATGTTGCGAACACGCTGGAGATCGCTGTTTTTTGTCATTCTGCATCGTGACCCGGATTCTGCTGTAAAGTCTCGCCCTGTTCATTGACCACGCGGACGCTGACGGGAAAACCCTGGCGCAAACTTACCGCGGCCACACTGAACTCCTCATAAAGATCCAGGCAGTGCTGCATCCGCACCGCCTGTTCGAGTTCACCGTTCACTTGCAGGGTTACCGCTATGTCGCCGATGCGTGTGCGCCCCTTCCCGTTACGGACCAGAGTACAGAGAGCCTTGGCCTGCAAAGCGCCCGGGGGAGGGGAGTTCTTGGCGACACAGTAGAGCAGGCTGGCGCTCAGGCAGTTTGCTGCCGCGGCAGCCAACAGGCGTGAAGCCGTGGGAGCAGCACCTCCACCGACGGAGAGCTCACCCATCTTCTCCTGATCAAACCTAACCCTGAATTCGAGACCCTGCACATGCTGCATCTCTATCGTGAATTGATTCTCTTCCGCCATACCTCTCACCTTTCGACCTTTTATCGCCTAACTCCCCGCTATCATCATCGGACCCAGCAGCCAGGAGCCGGTCTGGATACCGCCGCGCCGGTCCACGTCGGTAGCCACCGCCTGCAGTCCGGCAAACATCTGCTTCATATTGCCGGCAATCGTTATCTCCTCAACCGGATATTGAATTTCACCATTCTCCACCCAAAAGCCCGCCGCGCCCCGGGAATAGTCACCGGTTACCATGTTCAACCCGCTGCCCATCAGCTCACTGACCAACAGCCCGCAATCCATTCGCTTGAGCAGTCCGGCCAGATCCAACTCTCCGGAGTCGATGGACAGATTTCTTACCCCACCCCCGTTGCCGGTGGTCTCCATGTTCAATTTGCGGGCCGAGTAGCTGCTCAGTAAGTAGCTTCGCAATATACCGTCCCGAACCAGATCCTTTGGGGCAGTGGCGACACCCTCACTGTCGAACGGAGCGCTGGCGGGTCCTTTCCGCAGCAGCGGGTTTTCGCGAATGCGCACAAACTCCGGAAAGATCTGCTGATCGAGATGATCCAGCAGGAACGAGGAGCGGCGATAGAGCGCAGAACCGCTGATCGCCCTGGTCAAACCGCGCAGCAGGCTGACTGCCATCTCCGCCTGAAAGATGACCGGTGCCTCGCGGGTTTCGATCTGGCGTGAACCAAGCCTGGCCAGGGTACGTTCCGCCGCACGCCGCCCCACCTCCCGTGCCGATTCCATATCCTCCGGGCTGCGCGCCGAGGTGTACCAGTAATCACGCTGCATAGCATCACCCTTACCGCCTATCACCGAGCAGCTGAGGCTATGGTTGCTGCTGGGGTAGCCGCCGACAAATCCGTGGCTGTTGCCGTATACCTGCAGTCCGCTGTGGCTGTTCAGCGTTGCCCCCTCGGAGTTGGTGATACGCGGGTCGAGTTCGCGCGCCGCATTTTCGCACTCGACACCTTTGGCTATCGCTTCGTCCACCTCTATCTCCCACGGATGGTACAGATCCAGGTCGGGCTGTTCGCCCGCCATCCGGCTTGCATCGGCTAATCCGGAGCAAGGATCTTTCGTTGTGAATTTGGCAATGTTGCACGCTGCGCGAACCGTGTCCCTGATTGCCTCCGGTTTGAAGTCTGAGGTACTTGCCGAGCCTTTCCTGTGACCGAAATAGACGCTGACACCCATCCCCTGGTCGCGCGTATGCTCAATTGTCTCCACTTCACCGAGCCGCACGCTGACAGAGAGTCCGATATCGAAGTTGACACCAGCCTCGGCTGCACTGGCGCCCTGGCTGGCCGCCTCCCGCAGCATATCCTCAACCATCTGTTGCAGTTGTGCCTGGCGATCTTTCAAATCATTCATTGCTGGTTACATCCCGCTATCAGTTGGTTCCGCCGACGGTAAGCTCATCCACTTTGAGAGTGGGCTGCCCCACCCCGACCGGGACGCTCTGACCCTCTTTTCCGCAGGTGCCCACACCGGTGTCGAGCTCCAGGTCGTTGCCTACCATGCTGACTCGGGTAAGCACGTCGGGTCCGTTTCCGATTAGGGTGGCGCCCTTTACCGGAGAGGTGATTCTGCCGTTCTCGATCAGATATGCTTCGCTGGCCGAAAAGACGAATTTACCCGAGGTGATATCCACCTGACCGCCGCCGAAATTGACCGCATAAAGGCCCTTGGCAACCGAAGCGATGATCTCGCCGGGATCATCTGTTCCGGGCAGCATGTAGGTATTGGTCATGCGCGGCATGGGCAGATGGGCATAGGATTCGCGCCGCCCGTTGCCGGTGGACTCGGTTCCCATCAGGCGCGCGTTGAGGCGGTCATGCATGTACCCTTTCAGGATCCCCTTTTCAATCAGCACAGTGTTCTGTCCGGGGGTTCCCTCGTCATCCATGCTGAGCGAACCTCTCCTGCCCGGGAGCGTGCCGTCGTCAACCACGGTACAGGCTTCCGTCGCGACCCGCTGTCCAATCCGCCCGGAGAAAGCAGAGGTGCCTTTGCGGTTGAAATCGCCCTCCAGACCATGTCCGATCGCTTCGTGCAGCAGAATTCCCGGCCAGCCCGGCCCAAGCACCACCGGCATGCTCCCCGCTGGGGCAGCGATGGCATCCAGATTGACCAGCGCCTGGCGCACCGCCTCCCTGGCATATCCCAGAGCGCGCTCCTCATCGAGGAAGAACTGAAATCCCTGCCTGGCACCACCGCCGCTGGAGCCCTGCTCACGCTTGCCCTGCTGCTCCACGATGACATGCACATTGCAGCGCACCAGTGGACGCACATCGCCACTGAGATGGCCGTCGCTGCGCGCCACCAACACAACATCGTGTGCCGCCACCAGACTGGCAATAACCTGGGTAACCCTGGGGTCCTGGCTGCGCGCCTCCGCATCCAGTCTATGCAACAGTTCGATTTTCGCGTTTTCGGTCAGCGTATCCAACGGGTTGATCGGTTCGTAATATTGCCGGCCAGCCTGCATGCCCCTTACCCGGATGCTGCTCCTGCTCCCACTGCGCGCAATGGCGCGAGCGGTTCTGCCCGCCTCCAGCAGGCTGGGCAGTTCGATCTCATCGGTATATGCAAAACCTGTTTTCTCCCCGCTGATCGCACGCACCCCCACACCTTGCTCGATGTTGTAGGAGCCCTCCTTGATGATGCCGTCCTCCAGCACCCAGGACTCGAGCCTGCTGCTCTGGAAGTAGATATCTGCTGCATCGATCCTGGCGGCGAGCAACTGGTCCATCACCTGGTCGAGATGATGGTCCTGCAGGCTGGCCGGAAGCAGTAGCGTATTACGGGCAATGTCGAAGGTTGTAGACATAGGCTGTCTCTTAGAGCGGCTTGTTAAAACGGGTATATATCAACGTAAAATTGCGGCCGAATCGATACAATTCAACCGCTGCAACAGGAGGGTAGGGCTAGCCCGCTGCTATCAGTGGGATGAAACGCATCAGCTCAGCGTATCTTCCTGTGTTCTATTGTCGGGAAATTCCGCCTTGTGGTTGCCAGGTAATCCAGATCGAGCGCACAGCAGATGGAACCGGTGACGCGTGGTGCCTGAGCCAGAATCGTCCCCCAGGGATCTACGATCATGCTATGGCCATGGGTTTCACGCCCATTGATGTGGAAGCCTCCCTGGGCCGCCGCCACCACGTAGCTCAGATTCTCGATCGCCCTGGCCCGCACCAGAGTCTCCCAGTGGGCTTTTCCTGTAATAGCGGTGAAAGCGGCAGGCAGGCAGGCCACTTCCATACCTTTGTCCAGCAGTTTGCGAAACAATTCCGGAAAGCGCAGATCATAGCAGACCGCGATACCCAGCTTTCCGAACGGGGTGTCGACCACCACTGTCTCTCCACCGGGTTCGATAATCCCGGATTCCGCGTAACGTTCGCGCGCTTCCACCAGATTGACATCGAACAGATGTATCTTATCGTAACGCGCAACCCGCTCGCCCTCGTCATTATAGACCAGACAGGCGGCACGGACCTTGCTGTCACTTTGCGCCTCAAGGGGTATGGTTCCGCCGACCAGCCAGATACCATGACGCTTGGCTGTCTGGCTGAGGTACTCCTGCAGCGGTCCCTCTCCATCGCTTTCGCGCAGCGCTAACAGATCCTTCTCATGCTCGCCCATGAATGAAAAGTTCTCTGGAAGTACCACCAGTCCGGCGCCGCCCGCCACCGCTTCGGCCACCAGCTGATCGGCCTTCAACAGATTGGCGCTGACATTTGGGCTGCTTGCCATCTGCACGGCCGCAACAAGTTTTTGATTCTCACTCATAATCTTGGGCGCCACCCTTGTTATTTTCGCTTTCCCGCTAGGCTGATGTTCCGCAGCAGAATAGCATATTGCGTTAAGCTGCAGGAACCGGCATTAATTGAGCCGCAGCCCCGGGCACGCACAACAATTGAACTTATACCACCACTATGGATCAGCTCCCGGCGCAGCAGCCTCCGTGCCCTCCTGATCGATGCCGCGGGTCGGCGTGAACTGTTTTTTCAGCAGTTCGAACAACCAGGGCATATTTGCTGATGAATCCTCTTCGTCAATCTGACGTGTGGCGTCGGTATCGCTCCCATCCGGAATCTGTTTTTCCTCCGGCTTAAGATCCGCCGGCATCTGTTTGCCTGTAAGCAGTGTCAGTGCCGGATCTTTCCACGATCCCTTGACCTCGTACTGCCGCTTCGATGCCTTGTCGAACTCTTTACCGATCAAACCCTGCGCAAGCAACATGGCAGCGCCGCCAACCGGCCCGCCTGCTATTAACCCAGCCACTGGCAGCGCGGCAGAGAGATGGGGTGTCACTGTCACCAGCTGGTCAAAATCCTCGCTGGCGAGCCCTGTACGACCGGAAATATCCACCTGGGCAGACGGACCCTTTATTTGAAAGTCCGTGGTATATGCATCTCCGGCATCCAGTTCAAAGCTGCCTGCGACGCTGTCGAACGCCAGACCCTTGTTCAACAGATCACTGAAATCGAGGCTCAGTCGCCGCTGCAGGGCAGTGATGTTCAACAGCCCGAATACCCGCCCCAATCCTGGATCCACATTCAGAAACTGCCCCTTCCCGAGTTGCAGGCTGATTCGTCCGTTGAGGATATCGGGACGAAATCCGCCCGGAGAATCCTGCCAATCCAGCTGACCATCGATTTCCGCCGGCGCTCGATCGATGTATTTCTGATAGCCCAGGTCATCCAGCAATTTTCCGAGAGAGTCGGTTGTCATCGAAAGCTGCAGGCGACTGCGCTGCCCGCCGGTTTCCACCTTTGTCCAGCTTCCTGAGGCAGAGAGCTGCAGTTGCCCTGCCTTGACGGAGAAAGTCTGCAACTCCTGGCCTGCAGGTATATGTCTGGAGATCAGTTGCAAGGTGCCGTAATCCTTACCATTGATTTCGCTCTTTTCCACCTCCAGGTCGAGAGCCGGAAGCCTGGCCGGATCCATGCTGGCCGAACCTCCTGCCCGTGGCTGGCCCGGCGGGCCGGGCGTATAATTCAGGCTCAGACGTTTGAGCCTGCCACGGATTGGCTGTCGCAGGATATCATCGGGAATCTGAATGTTTCCCTCGGCCTGACGGCTGGACAATTCCCCATTCAGCGCCTCCCCCTCCCGACGCAGCGCCACACGCAGGTTGTCCAGCTGCAGCTCTCCCGCAGTGAGACGCTCCACATCCAATTCAATCCTGTTCAGTGGCACTCTATTGCCTTTTCCGGTCGCGGATTGCAACAGACCGGCCCAAGCCGCCAGATCAAGGAACTTGAGCCTCCCACCGATCTCAATCCCCTCTTGAGACGGAATGCTGGCTGTTTCGCCGCCAAGCTGGATGGCACCACGGTTTATTTTTTGCCCCCTTTGTGAATCCGGATTTAATAGCAGCGCGATATCCAGCAGCGGACCATACTCGACATACACAGACCTGGCGCCGCTTTCCGGAAACTCTGTACTGAGGGTAAACCTGCGCGAATCATTGGCAGCCTTTGCCAAAGGTGCCGGCATCTCGACCGCCAACCCCCGCAAGTCGGAGGAGACCTGTATGGAGGGCGCCCCCGCCTTCTCCGCCGAACGGTGTGGGATATCCATGTTCAGCATCCACTGCGAGCTTCCGCTGAAAGATCTGAAATCGAAGTCGGAAAATCGCCGGGCCAGCTGTTGGCTGGAAACCTGTGTGCTGGCAGTGATACGCGTCACATGACGCGGTTTACTCAAGGTCTTGATGCCTATCGTGACGCTGCTGCCCAACGCTTTGGCCTTGATTCCACCAGCTTCAATGTCCCGCTCCGAGAAATTCAGCTTGCCCTGAATGTCGGTCAGCGGAAGCTGCCACTCCTTCAGATTCAGGCTGCTTCCACCAAAATCGATGTTTCCGTCCAGACTGAATTGCTGACCGGGCCGGATCGGAATCTTAAGATCTATCAGTGTAAGCGCCTCCCCCTCGGCGCTCATCTGCCCGGCAAAATCCTCAAACTCAGCGGCCAGAGGCGACTCGCGCAATAGCCGCAGGTTGTTCTGCAGCGCGCCCTGTACACTGCCCTTGAGCTCGAAAGGCGAATTGCTGAAGTCGGTGATCTGACCTTGAACCTGGTTCAGCCGGCTGTCGAAAATCATCCCCCGGTGGAGCTGAATATCAAATCCATTCTGCAGAAAACGAACTTCCGCAGCGACATTTGTAAGCCTGGGCCAACCGGGAGAGTAATCGATGGTCATATTGTCGGTATTAAAAAGAACCTCAAATCTTCCGTTCTGCGTCTTGTGAAACGGGAAATCATTCAATGGACCTCGTACCAGCGCGCTGCCGGAGGTCACCAGGCCATCCACTATGCCTCTATCCAGCCAGGAGACAACAGCGTCCGGCATGATGCCGACCGGGTAGTAGCGGTGCGCGTTGATGGCCAGACCGTCGGAAAAATCGGTCTGCAGATCCATAAAAACCGGCTGTTCGTCCTGTGCCGGAATGTCAAGAAAGAGGCGCGTGTTGGTACGGATATCGTTGGTAACCGCCAGAATATCGGGACTCTCCAGCTGCCAGCCGCCCTCCGCCTGTTTTTTCCAGGATATGTGGCCCTGCAGCAGCTTCAGTTCCAGCGGATCGCGGAACAACCCCGGGAAATGCAATACGGTCGACTGCCCGTCCAACAGCAGATCTCCCTTGTCTCCGCTCAGCCAGAAATCTGCATCCAGATCCTTAACTCCGGGTATTTTCTTCCATGGCTGCGTGGCCAAAGCGTCAAATCTGCCCTGCAGCGACCACAGGCTTTCGCTCTCTTTCCGCTCGAACTCAAACCTGAGATCGCGCAATTCACCTTGTGCTGAGGTTTTTTCCAGAGCTTCTGCCAGCTCGGACCTCCGTACGGAAAAAAACCCGGCAAAAGCGGCCAGGTCCCCGGCGCGGGCAAAATTTACGCCTGCCAGCAACTGGACCAGCTCGTTTTCGCTGTAGTGAGTCGATATGGAGAGTCCGCTCTCCGGCCAGGCGGAGCCGTTGCGGACAAATTCGAAGTTACGCACATCCAGCTGCCAGCCTCCGGGTTTTGCTGTCCAGAGAAAGTTGCCACCCGACCGGTCGATATGGAGACCGGGAGCAGAATCCGCCGCCTCATGCAGCAGCAACAGCTGAGCAACATCCCCCCGGCCTTCTATCCGGTCGAAATGGCCATCTTCCCAATGAACCCAGATCTCCATGCCCAGGCGTCCTGAAGGAATGCTGTAGTCTCGCGTAATAAGCCGTGGAAATTCCGTCAGAGCAATATCCCAGCCCTTCAGATAGAGCTCCGCTTTCCATCCGCCAGACCGGCTGACATCGCGTTGAACATCCGCCCTTAACTCAAGATCCCCATCGGCAAAGGTCAATTCGGCTTCAAGCTGATGGCGCTCCCCGTCGTTGTGCAGCACTGCATCGACGTTCCGGAAAACCACGGGGCGAGCGCCCGTAAGCTGATCTTCGTAAGTGATGGTGCTCTTCTCAAGCCGAATAAAAGAGGGCATTGCAAACAGCCCTGAGCCGCCACCGCCACTCCCGCTTGTTTCACCCAGGCCGCCAACTGTGAAGCTGCCGTCTGCATAACGGGCGACCCGCAGATTTATCTGGGATATTGCTATCTGCCTGGTTTTGATCTCCAGATCGCGAAGGCTCTCCAGTATCGCCATGCCGAGCCGGATTTCCTTCAGTCTCAGAACAGTGTGAGAAGTACCGCCGGCATCGATCTCCACCGAATCGAGCACTATTTCCGGCCCCAGCCCCCGCCAGTGTGCCGAGAGCCCGCCAATGCGCACCGGGCGTTGTACCTGTTGGCTTACCCACCGCTCCAGCTCCCCCCGAAAATAGCTTGCGGCAGGCGTCAGCAGACGCAGCGAACCGATAACAAACGCGATCAGTATAATCAGCACCAGCAGCAACAGCACCGCCTTGGCTGCGAGTGACTTGGCGATATGGATCATCTGTTTGCCGGTTCAAATGTGCCAGAGGTCAGATGAGAACAATGTCATACTGTTCCTGCGTATAGAGCATCTCCGCCTGAAGACGAATCGTTTTGCCGATAGAGGCTTCAAGCTCCGCCAGATTGGACGACTCCTCATCCCTCAAATGATCTATAGCCTCCTGTGAAGCAAGCACCAGCAGCGATTCAACATCGAACTGCTGTGCTTCGCGCAGAATTTCCCGGAATATTTCATAACAGGTGGTCTCTGCGGTTTTCAGGGAACCGCGGCCATTGCAGCAGGGGCAGGATTCACACAGCACATGCTCCAGAGACTCGCGGGTGCGCTTGCGCGTCATCTCGACCAGGCCAAGAGATGAAACCTCGGTGATCTGGGTTTTGGCATGGTCGCGTGACAGACATTTCTCCAGAGCCCGTATGACCTGACGTTTATGCTCCACATCGGCCATATCGATGAAGTCGATAATAATGATGCCGCCCAGATTGCGCAGCCGCAGCTGCCGTCCGATTGCCTGGGCAGCCTCCATATTGGTCTTGTAAATCGTCTCTTCCAGATTGCGGTGACCAACAAAAGCACCGGTATTGACGTCGATGGTGGTCATAGCTTCGGTTTGGTCTATGATCAGATGTCCTCCCGACTTGAGGTCGACTTTGCGCTGCAACGCTTTCTCTATCTCATCCTCGACGCTGTAGAGATCGAACAGGGGTCGCGCACCGGTGTAGTGTTCGATCTGTACTTCCAGATCCGGGATCAGTCTGTCCGCAAACTGCTGCGCTCTGTCGCAACTCTCCCGGGAATCTATCCGGATCTTTTCCACCTCAGGCGTCACCAGATCACGCAGCGCACGCAGTAGCAACGGCAGGTCTTCATGAATCAGATTGCGGGAGGGGCTGGCTTTCTGGCCCTCCTCTATTTCGCTCCAAAGCCGGGCGAGAAAGCGCATATCCGATTGCAGAGTCGCTTCGCTCACCCCTTCCGCTGCAGTACGCGCAATAAAGCCCCCCTGACAGCTGGTCTCCTCCAGAAAGCCGTCGATTGTGTTGCGCAGACGGCTCCTCTCCTCCAGATTCTCGATCTTCTGGGATATACCCGCACTATGCAGGGAGGGCATGAACACCAGATATCGCGAAGGTATGGACAGGTTGGTCGTCAATCTAGCCCCCTTGCTTCCCAGCGGGTCTTTTATCACCTGGACTATGACCTCCTGGCCCTCACGCACCAACTCCACAATATTGCTGGGTTGCCCGCTCTCCTCCCTGGTTTTGCCCCCAATATCGGATGCATGCAGAAAGGCGGCCCGATCCAGCCCTATCTCCACAAAGGCAGCCTGCATTCCTGGCAGAACACGGCAGACTCTTCCCTTGTATATATTGCCCACCAGGCCGCGCTTGGTGGTTCGCTCGATAATGATCTCCTGCGCGATGCCGTTCTCGATTACCGCAACGCGGGTTTCCGGAGGCGTCACATTGATGAGAATCTCTTCACTCATCTAGTTTTTCTTTTCCCGTTTGTAGTAATCCGCCAGAATTTTGATTCCAGCATTCGTCAGCAGTTCCGCGGTTTCGTAGAGCGGCAGACCCATCACACCGGAATAACTGCCCTGCAGAGACGAGATGAAGATTGCTCCGGCGCCCTGTATGGCGTAGCCGCCCGCCTTGTCGGCAGGCTCACCGGAGTTCCAGTAAGCCTCCGCTTCCGCATTGCCGATCGGGCGGAAACTGACCTGGCTCGAACTCAATCTGCTCTCCGTCTTATCCGCCACCAGTACGACTGCAGTCAACACCTGGTGTGCGCGCCCGGAAAGCATCCGCAGCATCGCCAGCGCCTCGCTCCGGCCTGCCGGTTTGCCAAGTATTTCGCCTCCTGCAACCACGGCGGTATCTGCAGCGAGCACCGGCAGCCTGTTGCCTGAAGGGCGTTTTTCAGCACCCGCCCTGGCTTTGGCCAGAGCCAGTCTGACTACATATTCAGCAGGCGATTCCCGGGGCCAAGCGGATTCATCCACCTCGACATCGACTGGGGTATGTGCCACACCGATCTGGTGCAGCAGTTCGCGTCTGCGCGGGGAGCGGGATGCAAGAAAAATCTGCGGCATCATATTCCAAAAACTCCAGCGCCTGTTAATACCAATCGAGCCGCCACTGTCGCGCCAACCTATTCTGTGGCAACCCTACACCAGCAGAATAATAAATTACAGCTTGTACCGGATCCCCTCAACCACGGTGGTACGGGTGACCACGCAGCAGGCTCAGGGCGCGGTAGATCTGTTCAGAAATCACCACCCGCACCAGTGGATGCGGCAAGGTGAGAGGAGACAGCGACCAGCGGCCATCGGCGCGTTGCCTGCAACTCTCCGCCAGCCCCTCAGGACCACCGACCAGCAGTGCCAGATCTCTACCCGATTCAAACCAGCCACCCATTTTCCGGGCAAGTTGTTGCGTACTCCAGGCACGACCATCGATCTCCAGTGCGATAACCCGGCAATCTTTCGGAATCGCCTTCAGCATGCGCTCCCCCTCGACCCGCAAGGTGCGCGCCACATCCGCATTTCTTCCCCTATTGCCTGGGGCTATTTCGATCAGTTTGAGAGTCAGTTCTCCGGAGATTCGACGGGCGTACTCCCGATAGCCCTGCTGTATCCACCCGGGCATGCGGTTACCGACGGAGATGAGATAAATGTTCATCTAGCGGCTCAAAGATGACATGTGTTGTCCCGGAATGGTGTCTTCAATTGGTAGCGCAATAAATATTAGGCGTTTTCCAAAAAATACCGTGCGGCCGATAGCTTGAATCTGTGACATTTGTCAGATCTGCAATATTTAAGTAACTGATCTATATCACATTTCACACTGTTTTCTAATTTTCGTACAAACACATCGGATTATATTCATATATTTTACAGCTTGAGGGAGTTATAGATATCAAGAAAAATTACAGGGAAAAAAGTAATGAGATCAATATCCAGGATTGACTTCTATTCTTTTGTTCAGACCAATTTGTTTACACCCAATTTTCCAGTATCGAGTTTTTTCAGAAAATTCAAGATTCCTGTACTTTCAATGATACTGTTGACTTTTGCAGTCTCTGAAACTTTTGCAAATTATGATTATTGGGAAGGTAAATCTTACGGTCAGCCGATAGCTATAGGCCAAAGCCCAAAAGCAGCAATGGATAGTTGGTGTTACAAGGTGGAAAGTAGTTTAAGTAATGGCTCATGTATCTTAAATGCCGATAGCGATTTGCCGTGGGGAAGATGCTACATAGTTAACAATCGTTTTCCTGCTGCACCTCAAGAAGGATGCCCTGATGGTTGGGTCTACTGGGGAGTAAATCTATCCCATAACACTTGCACTGCAGGAAAGATATTCAACGCAGTCACGGAAAAATGTGAACTACCAAATCCACCAAACCCCAATTTAGGAAAATCCGCATCCTGTGATCTTTTCACTTATCACCCAATCAATATCGCTACCGGTAACAAATTTCGGAAAGAAATCGACTTCGAAAGTCAAGGCGCTAACGGGCTTGTATTTGTTCGTTATTACAACAGTCAAGATTCTGGCGAGCTTCCCGGAGATATCGGCGCAAAGTGGCGGCACAACTATTTAAGAAAAATTATTCCGATTGTCGATGAAAACCATAACGGAGTTTATGTCTATAGAGCAGATGGGGACGGTCATTACTGGGAGTTAAACAATTCCGTCTATTCCAGTGAGACTGATACCGGTGCTGAACTTGAGACCACGCCCACGGGATGGGTGTATAGAAGCCGATCAGATGTTGTGGAGACATATGATTCGCAAGGGTTGATAACCGAAATCCGGTACACCAATGGATATACACAGACAATATCTTATGGCTCGTTCTCGCTAATTGAATCTGTAACGGATACATTCGGACAAACTCTCACATTTGAGCACGATGCTGCTAATCTCCAAATCAAAACATTGATTGGACCTTCAGGCCAAGTTTATAAATACATGTATGATAGTGCAGGTAATCTTGAGTCAGTTACCTATCCTGACAATACACCGTTGGATGAAACTGACGATCCGATTAAAATCTACCATTACGATGATCCACTTTTTTCAAATTCACTGACCGGTATCACAGACGAGAACGGCAACAGATACGCAACTTTTGAGTACGATAGCCAAGGTCTAGCGACCGTTAGTTATCTTGGGCCGCCGACCACAATACCAACTGAACGTATTGATGGCGTGACAATAATGCGCTATGCGGACGGCTCTCGCACCGTAACCGATAGTAAGGGTAATTCCACCATCTATCAAACCACGACGCAGCTCGGAATCACGATTGCTACACAGATAGATGGCCCAAGCGGCACTTCTTGTGGTGCGTCGAACATAAGTTATACATATGACACTAATAATAACGTTTTATCCAGAGTCAGCAACGGAACCATCACGCGCTACGGAAATTACGACGAAAAGGGCAATTATCATTGTAAAATTGAAGGTATCAATGCAGCGGATACTACACCGCTAACCGCCGATGACTGTTCCTATGATACGGCAGCCTCTCCCAATGCCAGGAAGATCGAGTACACATACGATTCCGTTTTTCGCAACAAAATCGCAACCATCACCAGGCCCTCTGTTTTTAATAACGGGCAGAATGTAACCACGTATGGCTATGATGACTACGGAAACCGCACACTCGTAAGAGTCGATGGTTTTAAACCCGATGGAACGGCAGTCTCCCGCTCAACTTCTTACCAGTACGGCGGAGATGGTACACCTGAATGCGATGCTGTCCCACTTCGTCAACTATGCCGGGTGGACGGTCCCAGAACCGATGTCGCTGACATCACAACCTATCGTTACTACCCGGATGATCCAGCCGAAGGGAATAACCGCGCACGCCTAAAAGAGATCGAGGATGCATACGGCAACCTGGTTCGAAGCAATATTCAATATACAGCCACTGGCAAGGTCGACTCTGAGCAAAGGCTCAATGGTCTGGTTCTGGATTATGCCTATACCGCAGGAAGAGACCGTTTGGAAACCCTGACAGAATCTGCCTATGGTGAAAGCCGGACGACTAAGTGGACATATCGGAATACAGGCGAGATCGAAACGATTACTTTGGGTTACGGTACACCGGATGCAACAACGACAACATACGAATACGATGATGCGCGCAGGCTCGTGAAGATCGCTGATGGTCTGGGCAACTACATCAAGTTCATTCTCGATACGGAAGGAAACAAAGAGGGGTGTTAGCGCCGGAGTAAAAACGCGCCTATTTGCCGCAACTTTTTAACAGAGTTTTACCGGCAGTTCCCCAGTCCGCCGGTAATGTAATCATTTAAAAATTCATATTGTCTTCGAACAGATCCAGGTTATCGGTGTTACCGTTTTGATGTTCCAGCCACTGCTGGTGTTGGTACTGCTCTATTTCTGATTGATAGGTATATAACAAAGCCTCCCTGATATCGTCGATCATACCGATCAGGGTAATGACTTGTTCAGTATCCCAATGGGTTATCAGTCGTGTCGTTTTCATGATTTTTTCCTGGGTGTTTTTTGCTTTTTCTTTTCCATCGCTTCTTTCATGCGATAAGAGTCGCCATCAAAGAGAATGATTTCCGAGTGATGGATCAGCCGGTCAACCAGCGAGACTACACAAGCGGCATTGGGGAAGACTTCGTTCCATTCTGCGAACGGACGGTTGGTAGTGACCAGGGTGGATTTGATTTCATAGCGGCGGTTAACGATCTCGAACAGCAGGTCAGCATGACGATTGGAGTAAGACAGGTACCCGAGCTCGTCGATGACCAGTAGCTGAGGCTGGGCATAGTATTTAAGGCGACGCTTGAGGGTGGAGTCGCTGTCGATAGCTGCCAGGTCATTGAGCATTTGCGCAGCGGTGATGAACATCACACTGTACCCGTTGATGGCAGCCTGGTAGGCGATGTTTTTGGCGATGGTGGTTTTGCCGATACCGTTGCCGCCGACAAAGATGGGATTGACGGGCTTGTCCTGCTGCATAAAGCCCATGTTCATCAGAGATAACACGGCAGCCTGATCGAGTTGTTTTGGCCAGTTCCAGTCGAAGTCAGCCAGTGGTTTGAACGAGCCGATTTTTGCATTACGGATGCGCCGCTGCAGGCCTCGTTTCTGGCGCTCATCTTCCTCCCAGTTGAGCAGTTGTACCACCCAGTCCGGTAGCGGATGACCCAGTTCATCCCAGTGCGCCAGCAGGCCATACAGTTTCAGTTCAGCCGCTGTTTTTTTCAGCTGCGCTATGGGTGTTTGTGTCGTGTATGTCATTCATCTTCTCCACTGTCTTCATCTTCAGTGATCAGGGACCTATAGCGATCCAGTGTGGCAGTTGGCACCTGGAGTTTTGCCTTGGGGTGGTTGATACTGATTGTTAATGGCGGTGGCAGATGCTGTTTTTCACGCTCGCATTGCAGGATCTGGGCAACGGCATTGGCATGTGGGCTGTCACTGGCCAGTGCTTTAACAACCGCCTGACAGAAGGCTTGTGAGCCGTAGTCATCGAGTGACTGCAGTAACAGGCGCACGGTTGTTGCCAGTGGATGACCCCGTTCAACAGCCTGTTGCAGAAGCACTTCTGTTTGTGGACAGGCAGCTTGCAGGCGGTGTTGGCCGTTGTGGCTTTTAGCCTGGCGTTTATGGTTGACCAACGCTTCGTGATGTTCAGCCTGAACGATCTGTTCACCTTTACCATAATGGCGTGGATGACAGGCCACTTGCTTGTGCTCATGCAGGACTCTGACCTGTTGCTCATTGGCGACAATGAGCAGCTTGCTACGGACATACTCATGTGGAACTGAGTAGTCATTAAGGTCAAAGCGCACAAAGGGTGTCTTGTCGACACTGACGGCCAGCTTTTCTTCAGCAGCAAAGGGATTGTCCGGCAGCGCCATCAGTTGGGGTTGCTCTTCTGCAAAGACTTCGCGCACTGTGCGGCTGGTATCACCGGGACAGCGTCGGTCCATGGCATGAGCTTGTGACCAGGCCAAAGCCTGTGCATTGAGATCTTCAAGATCAGTCCAGGTGCGACCGGCAAAGCAGTTGTCACGAATATAACGGATAGCACGTTCGACACGGCCCTTTTCGTTGCCACGGGCAACGGCCACCGGGCGTGGTTCAAAGTGGTAATGGGCGGCCAGTTCCAACAAGGCTGGATTAAACTGGATAGCCTTACCCTGGCGTGAGATTACGGCCGACCTGAGATTGTCATAGAGACAGACTCTTGGCACGGATTGCCACTGTTCAAAGGCATTCACATGGCCCTGTAAAAATGGCCCCATGCGGGCATTTAAAAAGAACTGCACGAAGATGCGCCGGCTATAACTGAGTACCATGACAAAAGCCATTAACTGACGCTTGGCCTGACCGATCTGCACATCACCGAAGTGTCCCCAATCGATCTGTGCCTGTTCACCCGGCAACGTTTTCAAACGCAAAAAGGCTTCAGGTAATTTCTTTGGGCGCAGCTGAGCGACATGGTCACGGAAGTGACTGGGGCCGCCGGGATAACCTCGTTCCACAGCCATCTGGTACAACCTGGCTGAGGTCAAAGACGGATACTGGGCCAGTGTCTCAACAATAAAGGGCAAGTACGGATCGATAATCGAAGGCTGGGTGGTTCGCTCCGGCTTGGGAATGCCTGCCTGGGCAATCACCCGTTCCACGGAGGAATGATGCAGGTTCAACTGGCGGGCAATGGTGCCAACCCGCCACTTTTCAGCAAAATAATAACGCAGGATGTCAGTTTCCTGCTCTCTGGACAGCGCCATGGGCTTCTCCTGGACAAAGGCTCCCGTCAAACAGGGTTTGCATGGTCATGATCAGTCGGAAGCGAAGCCAGACATCACCATCGTCGGTGGATGGTTTGCCGGTGGAGAAAGTCATTGCGGATAAAGTCACTGATTCGGGCCAGGCAAAAATGACAAATCCGGCTCAGTGATCGTGCAATAACGGGGAACAAGGTATTCAACACCGGTGTTTTCACCAACAGCGGCAATAACACCGGAACAACTGTTGGCCCGGAACCCTGATCCGTTACTTTTTCTGTTTTGCGCTGCCGGAAGCGGCGCTGGCGCTCGGCATTGTTGTGTCTTCCTTTTCGAGTCCGGCTGTATTTTTGATTGGCCCGGCGCAGGCTTTTGCGGCGGGCTTTTCTGGAGCAGTCCGGTGAACAATATTGATTTCCATGATCACAATGACTGCATATCAGGGTCTGACAATGACACAGGGTACACTGGAATAATCGGGTGGAATCTACATCACTCATCAACAAAAAGGCTGATGAGGGCTGGATTAATCAACAGATCAGTGGGAAACTGAGCTCGTGCATCAGCACACTTACGGGGGGATGTGGCACTCGTCGATCGCCAAATCTAGTCGGTGCCACATCTTCCTCATCAGCACTTTGATTATCTCTGGCTTAGTCTCAATTTTCCATTCACTGAAAACTGATCAAATGGTTCTGCCGGAATTACGCTGTCAAAAAGCTCCGGCAGATATATGCACTCTGGGAGTGGTGCCTACAAGGGGGAGGAGATCTGGGACAAAGGCAGCCCAGGTACACTCAGAACAACAATTTCCCGGACATTCGATCTCTATAATCGCCTCAATGTTACTTACCATGCCAATGAAAATGCTGACTTTGATTATTCCCCAGACGGCACGCTGGACAAGGAGATGGACGGTAAAGGGGCTACCACCGAATATGACTACGACGATCTGAAGCGGCTCGTTACCACAATTCAAGATTTCAACGGAACCAATCCAAATACTGCAAATATCCAGACAGATTATGAGTATGACTCGCAAGATAATCTGACCAGGGTGACCGATCCATTAGAGAACGATACCTTATATGAGTATGACGATCTGGGAAATCTTCTGAGTATTGATAGCCCAGATACCGGGTTGACAGTCTTTACCTACGATGAGGCTGGCAACACCAAAACCAAGAAAGATGCAAAAAACCAATTAACAACTTACAGCTATGATGCACTAAACCGGCTTACATTTGTGCCTCGTCAGAAAAATTCATGGGTCACCTTTGGTACAGGTAGAGCTCCAAGTGCATGATATAGAGCGATTTCAGCCGCATGATAAGTTCTGAATCCATACGCTTTTCTGGTAGTCAGTTTTGCTTTGTTGTTGAAGCCCTCGACAATGCCGCTGGAAAACTGCTTTTTTGCCCGGAACCAGTTCAGCAGCAATGGCCGATGCTTCCTCAAACTGCGAGCGATATCTTTCATCGGCTCAATCTTCGAGCGCATCGTTTTCGCGCACCATTTGTCCAGAAACTGTCCCGCCCAATACGGCGACTTATACGACCAGAAGAGCTGAAACTCCTCTTTCAGCAGGTAGCTCCTGATCGACTTCAAATTATACCGCAAGAGATCTGCCAGCTTTGTCTCCTGTTTATCGGTCAGGTTTTCCGGGCGTTTCAGCAGCAGCCAGCGGCTCTTCGTCAGCACCGGATCATAACCCTTCTCCTTCAGCTCTTTCGCCTCCTGAGCGCGCACCTTGTCTATCGCCTTGCTCACGTTCGACATGATGTGGAACCGATCCAGAACATGGATCGCTTGTCCCGCCTTTTTGGCAATCACCCTCAGGTAGGGCTTCCACATGTCACTACAGATATAATCCAGCTCCTTGGTTCGTTCCTTGCCAAACCAACGAAAGAATCTCAGCAGGGTCTTAACCCTCCGCTCCTTACCGATCCACAGCAAGCGCCGGCAGCCAGCATCGATCTGATAGACCAGCGTCAGATACTTATGGCCCCGCTGCCATTGGATCTCGTCGATACCAATGGCTGCAATACCCGTCAGGTCTCTTTGTACCCGGCCCCAGGTGACCGCCATCTCCACCGAGCAGAAGACGTGGTCCCAAGTCGTACGAAAGGCTTCGGCCACTTCTTTCCAGCTCAGGCGCCTGGCCCAGCCTGCCAGAAACCAGGCATAGGTTTCGGTCAGGCGGTGTTTCCCTTCCGACCAAGGCATCCGCTCCACCCGGATACCGCAGGTTGGACAATCAACCCGGCGTGGTGCATAGAGAAAAAACACCTTGATGCCCCATGTCGGGATAAACTCGAATCTTCGAATCGGCAACCTGTCGTAACCGGGTCCTTTGCAGCCACATTCAGAACAGATCGGTCGGCTGTTGGCACGAGGGTGCAGTTCGACCTCTATCGTTGGTTCCTTCGCTTCTTCAACCCAGCGAATCGATCCGTACACAAAAGATTTGAATTTCTGAATCCGATTAAGGATAGTCTTCAGTTGCATCCTCGCTCCTTTTTTTCTGATGAATGGTTGCTCGCACTTCCATTTTCTCAGAATCGGAGCGCAGGATGCGCTATCTCTAAATCAAATCGTAAATTCGTACTCCTGGGGAGCTATCACTCCTCTTTTTTACCCACAAATTTTCCTGAAGACCTACATTTGTTGATGCTGAGTCTGATGCAACCAATCTGATTGATGATATCACTTACCAATACGATAGTTGTGTGTATGGGATTGGAAGACTATGTAACGTTATCAGGGCATTAGGAACTACGGAACTAGTTGTCGTCAGCTATAGCTACAATGCTCTCGGAGATATCACCAGCCATCAGGGCGTAGATTACACCTATGATGCCAGCGGTCGCGTGAAGAGTGTCACTTACCCTTCGGGAGCTGTTGTAACTTATCATTACGATCTTGCCGGACAGATTATCCAGGTATCCCTAGTCAAGCAGTCTGGAGGGCCGTCAATTATTTTGGCGGACAATATCAATTACCATCCTTTTGGGCCGGTTGCCTCTCTCGATTACGGGAACGGAATATCGCTTACACAAACACTGGACGACGGGTATCGACTCAAAGATATCCTTGTTCCCGGGGTTATCAATATTTCCAATATGCTCTATGACGCTAACGGAAATTTGTCGGAGCGTACTCACGATACTGCACCGGAGCTTTTCTCTTACGATGCTATCAACCGACTTGATGGTAGTGATGGCGCGCTTGGTGTAAGGGTTTTTAGTTACGATTCGAACGGAAATCGTATTCAGCTTACTGAAGATAGCAGTACGACCTCATATGGATATGATGCTGGCAATAATCGTTTGAGTAGCATTGGCGCGAACAACGTACAGACCGATGATAACGGGAATACCATTATCAAAGGCAACTGGACATTTTCTTATACTTCGGATAATCGCCTTGAGAATGTCCACAATGGCAGCACCCTGGTCGCCAGTTATTTTTACAACGGACTAGGCCAGCGATCCTCGAAAGCGATTATGGCTGACCAGTCGAGTGCTCACTACGGTTATGGGCGTGACGGCTCCTTATTGGTTGAGCAGGACGATCAAGGAAACGTCAACAAGGAGTATGTCTATTTAGATAGCTCGCTTATAGCTGTTCTGGAATCCTCGATCTCCACTTCAAGTCAGCTTTCGTTTTCAGATGGTAGCAACTTGATGTTGGTTGACGAGAACGCGAGACAAGTGCAGTTGATACCGGGTGGGGAGGACCCAACAACTGTCTTGATTCCCGAGAATGACTGGATCGTTCATGATTTGGGAAGCATCCGCATTGTCCAGTTTCAGGGTACGGATGCGCAGAACATTCAACTTTACGGAAGCTTGTATTTCTTTATCGGCGCATCCGGTTCAAGCGATTACAGTGTCATCAACCGTCTTCAGACACCAGAAAAATCGGTTGACTACTACTTTTCTTCGACGCCGGGTTCAAATGTATATACTGGCTATGATCCATTTACCGGAAATACCGCAACACTCACGGTAGAGGCTTCTACTCGTTCCATCACGATCGAAGAGCAAGGCTTGCCGGCAGAAGCGTATACAATTGATGAATCAGACTGGGTCGTTGAAACAATCGGTGGTTACGAGTACACGACGTTTACCTATGCTGATGGGAATTTATCAGTCAGCGGCCAAATATCACAGAACGGAGTGACGAACAACGCCGGATTGCATATCCAGATAGGAAGTTATCAGTCAAACTCCTATTTTTTGTATTTACAGGAAAGTAGTGAAATCGAGGTCAATTATGTTCACAGCGACCACCTAGGTACGCCCAAGGCTGTTACGGATGAATCCGGAACGGTTGTATGGAGGGCAAATCATGATCCATTTGGCGCTGCAACGGTTGCTGCCGGCAGTATTGAATTCAATCTTCGCTTTCCGGGGCAGTATTACGATCAGGAAACTGGGCTGCATTACAACTACTTCAGAACATACGATCCCAGCACCGGCCGATACCTGGAGTCGGATCCGATTGGGTTGGATGGTGGGTTGAATACCTATGCTTATGTTGGGGGAAATCCACTTTACTGGATTGATCCCTATGGTTTAGATGCGGCGGCAGGATTTCCGGCGAACGATACTTCAATCCCTTGGCCAGATGCTATACCGGCTTGGGTACGTCCTCCCAATCCTTGGTGGACGTTGTTTTGGCCGAATACCGTTGCAGATGGCAGGCTTTATCCTGATGGATATCCACCCTATTGGAATGAAGAGGCTGAGCCTGAAAACTGCCCGAGCACGAATGAAGATGATTGGGAAAAGATTCCGCATTCACGCCCACCTGCATACAGACCCAAAGGAGAGAAAGAACCAGTTTTCCAAGGCGATCACGCCGGGGACAGGAGCCACGGGGGCAGTCGTTGGAAGAAATGGGATAAACATCGCGACTGGGTAAGTGGAAAGCCTAGGAATGGAACTTATGATGTAAATGGTCGACGAATTAGAGATTAAGAGTTATGGATATTGAAACAATGGGGACAACTTTTCATCCAAATGATGTTTATCGAATTGCCCTAGCGTTCTTCACTGACAGGGTAAAGGCATTAGAATTGCCTGGGCCATTATCCAAGTCGCTTTTGTTTAATTTTTATGATGCGAACATTAGTGAACCGATTGAAGAAATGAAAGATCGTTCTGACAAAACACGCATTGATTTCTTGGAAGCAATTTCAATTATGTCATGGGCGTTGTATCGAGTTTGGGTGGGAGCTGCTATCGAGAAGGGATTAGGTGTTGCCGCAATAAATCAGATCGATGAGAAAACGGTAATTCACTTGTTTCTTGAGAATATAGATTGTGAAGAAGGTAGATCAATTCTTGAAAAGGTAAACCATGCAATGATGCACTAGCCCATTTTCTGGATATCGCGGACTAAAGGGGTCGGTGACAAATGCAATTAAAGGGCTCGGTGACAACTGAGAATCATTTTCAATCTGATTGATGGGGTGGGTCAGCGAGTAGCCCGGATGAAGTGAAACGTAATCCGGGATAAACTGCTCTGGAAAAAGGTGACGCATTTATTTTGTAGGATTCTGTTTTTCTAGACCGGCAACACTCCCTGCCGGTCAAGCTCCTGCGGATCGATAGTGGAGCGTAACAGCCCGATCACGATAAAAGTCTGCGGATGGGCCTTCATGGTTCCCATGATGAAGTGCAGATTATGTTTCGGGATATTCTCCTGGTACTCCTGCTGCATCATCTCCAAGGCTTTCTCCTCGGATCCATAACGGCGCTGGTAATTGATGAGGGTGGCCTGTACCTCCCAGTCATGGATCTGGTGTTTGTGCGGATGACCGTCGCAGGTGTAATGGTAACTGAAGCTGTACTCGGGCCGCTTCAATGGTTTCAGCGGTTCTTCCAGAAATGATATCTGTTGCTGGAAGATCAGGTTCGTCACTTTCTGGTCTGCGTTGTCTGTCTCTTTGACCTGCTGGATCCTGAAGCGCAAGCTGTCCGGATCGGGCCGGATAATGCCAAGGCTTTTGTGGCTGGTGCGGTTCTCTTCCATCAATGCCTTCAACGAAGGGGCGATAAAAGGCTTCCACAGTTCGACCTTCGATCGCGCGTTGAGCTTTGATCCCTTCTCCAACAGATGAATGGAATCCTCATCCACATGGTAGCTCTCCGGCCGATGGTCCCCCGCCTTGGTGGTGGTCATCTCAACCTGATCGAAGCGGTCAAACCGATCCGCCTTATCCAGCCGCCGGTAACGGATGGGATAGAGCCGTAACAGCTCACGGGTGTCTTCCGTGACACCGGCACAACAAACGGTCTCTTCGTACTTGCTGCTAGGCTGGGGAAAGGCCTTCACCAAGATACGGATGCGCCGGGTGATGTGCTTTCCTTGGCTCATGGTGTTCAACTCCGAGATGGTTGGGTGTCAGGTCGGTCAGTGTGGCAAGTGCCTGTGCCACGGCTGAACGGTGGCAGAGGTGATAGTCCCGTTCGTAACACATCAATGCGATATTGCCTTCCAACTCTTCGGTCAGCTGCTCCAGCAGAGTGGTCTGCTTGGCAAGATGACGATCAAAGGCACGAAAAAATTGCCGGTAGTCCTTGTCCTCACGCAGCCGGTGACGAAGATCTTTCGGTGAACCCAACTGGCGTTCATGACGGTAATCGAGTCCACCGGCCTGCAAGGCCTCCCGCAGTGCCGTTTTGGAAAAGCCACGCCGCCGAGAGATGGGAAGCTCCCGTATATCCAGCAGCACATCCACGTTGGCCTTTTGTAAAGTGGCGACAAAATCCCCCAGGTTCGCCCCTTCGTAGCCGATGGTAAAAATCTGCTTCATGTCCTCTCCTGCTTGAGTTGTTATAGATTGTGGGCTGAGTTCAGGCGTTGACGTTTCGCTTGAGCTGTTCAGCCTCGATGAACGTATCGATGAGCTGGATAATCTGCTTGCGTGGCTTCGGCCCCAGCTTCTCGATCTGCTTTAGCCGCCGCTCCAGGCGGCTGCTTGCCTTGGGAGCTGCCTTGATAGGTTCAAGCCCGAGGAGTTCATCCGCTGTAACGTTCAGGGCTTGAGCCAGTTCCACCAGCAGATTGGCTGGCGGGTGTGCGCTCTCAGTCTCGTAATAGGCAATCTGCCGCCGTGTGGCGCCGATCTCATCGGCCAGTTCCTGCTGGGTATAACCGGCGGCCTTGCGCAGCTTGGCCAAATGCTGGCTGAAATGGGCCAACGCCTCATTGACGTGTTTGGACATACAGGGGCTCCCGTAGGGTGTATGTCCAGCAGTGTAAACCCGGTTTTCGTCCATTCCTGTTGTACGTTCGTCGTTCATATCTTAGAATGTCCGATAATCGTACATTCTGCTGACAACAGAATCAATGAGTAAAAAAACCCGAAAAGGGGTTGACAGGATTTTGGGCAAAACGTGATCGGGAGAGAAAAATGGCGCGTATCCCTGATGAGGTAATCGGGCGGTTAAAACAGGAAGTCTCCCTCCAACGCCTGGCCGAGAGCCAGGGCGTGAAGCTGAAACGTCACGGTGCGGACCTAGTCGGGCTCTGTCCCTTCCATGACGACAAAGAACCTTCACTGGTCATCACCCCGAAACAAAATCTCTGGCACTGCCTGGGTGCCTGTCAGACCGGCGGCAGTGTCATCGACTGGGTGATGAAAGCCGAGGGCGTGAGCTTCCGGCATGCCACGGAGTTGTTGTTGGCCGACTACCAACCCTCTTTAGTTGCCGATAGCGGCCCGGTAAAACAGGCCACAGTCAGAAAACTCCCCACGGCCCTGGAGCATAACGCTGAAGATGCCAAGCTGTTGCGCCAGGTGACCGACTACTACCACGAGACCCTTAAATCTTCTCCGGAGGCGATGGCCTACTTGGAGAAACGCGGCATCGCCAATAGTGAAGCCATTGATCGCTTCAAGCTGGGCTTTGCCAACCGCAGCCTGGGTTACCGGTTACCGGCCAAGAATCGCAAGGAAGGGGCAGCGATCCGCGGCCAGTTACAGCGCCTGGGGCTGTATCGGTCTTCCGGGCATGAGCACTTCACCGGCTCCATCGTCATCCCCGTCATGGATGAGCGCGGCCAGGTGCTGGAGGTCTACGGCCGCAAGATTAACGACAACCTGAGAAAGGGAACGCCGCTGCACCTGTACCTGCCGGGGCCGCATCAAGGCATCTGGAATGCAGAGGCCTTGCAGGCTTCCAAGGAAATCATTCTCGCTGAATCCTTGATCGACGCGCTGACCTTCTGGTGCGCGGGTTACCGCAACGTCACCGCCAGCTACGGCATCGAGGGCTTCACCGCCGATCACCTGAAGGCCTTCCGGGAACACGACACCGAACGGGTGCTGATCGCCTACGACCGGGACGAGGCGGGAGAAAAAGCTGCACCCTCTTTAGTCGCCAAACTGATTGCCGAAGGTATCGACGCTTACCGCATCCAGTTTCCCAAGGGGATGGATGCCAATGAGTATGCTTTGCAGGTACGGCCTACCCCAAAGTCATTGGGTGTTGTTATCAGGTCTGCCGTTTGGCTTGGAAATGGAAAACCCAAGGCCATTACAACCGGCCCAGCAGATCAGATTGAAGAAACCGCACCTGTGCCAACACAAGTGACAGAAGTTCCCGAGATCAACGTCGCATCAGCCCCTTTATCCGCTGAGCCGTTACCCGCTGTTGTTGTGCCTTCCAGCCCTCAAGTTGAAATACCTGCCGAGATCAAAGAGAAAGAGATCCTTATCCCGCTGGGTGACCGCCGTTACCGCATCCGGGGCCTGGACAAGAATCTCAGCTACGAGCAGATGAAGGTCAACCTACTGGTGAATGGCCCGGCCTTTGAAGGTGGAGAGGCGGTGCACGTCGATACTCTCGATCTCTATCAGGCTCGGCCCCGTGGTCTCTTCATCAAACAGGCTGCTTCAGAACTTGGCGTCAAAGAGGATGTCATCAAACACGACTTGGGCCGCGTGCTGCTGAAGCTGGAAGCCTTACAGGAAGAGCGCCTGCAGGCGGCACAGGAACCGCCAGAGAAAACCGTCACCCTGACCGACGATGAAACCCAAGCCGCCTTAACATTATTAAAATCCCCCGACCTGCTGAATCACATCCTCGAAGACTTCGAGCAATGCGGTGTGGTGGGTGAAGCCACCAACGTGCTGACCGGCTATCTGGCCTGCGTCAGCCGCAAGCTGGATAACCCTTTAGCCGTCCTGATCCAGTCCACCAGCGCCGCCGGTAAATCGGCATTGATGGAAGCGGTGCTGGACCTGATGCCGGAAGAGGAGCGCATCCAGTACAGTGCCATGACCGGGCAGTCTCTGTTCTACCTGGGCGAATCCGATCTGAAACACAAGATCCTCGCTATTGCCGAAGAGGAAGGGGTAAGTGAAGCGGCCTATGACCTGAAGCTGTTGCAGAGCCAGGGGGAACTCACCATTGCCAGTACCGGTAAAGATCCGGTCAGCGGCAAACTGGTGACTCAGGAGTACCGGGTCGAAGGGCCGGTGATGATCTTTCTCACCACTACCGCTATCGAGCTGGACGAAGAGCTGTTGAACCGCTGTCTGGTGCTGACGGTAAACGAGTCCAGAGAGCAAACCCAAGCGATCCAGGACCGGCAACGCTTCGAGGAGACCCTGGAGGGGTTGCTGGCGGCACAGACAAAGTCCGATATCCTGAAACGGCACCGGGATGCGCAGCGATTGCTGAAGCCGTTGAAGGTGGTCAATCCCTATGCTGACCGGCTGACCTTCCTATCCGACAAGACCCGCACTCGCCGGGATCATCGCAAGTATCTCACCTTGATCCGCACCATTGCCCTGCTGCACCAGTACCAGCGCGAGACCAAGCGTATCCAACACCGGGGAAAGATGGTCGAGTATATCGAGGTTACCCTGGAAGACATCGAGACCGCCAACCGTCTGGCCCATGAAGTACTGGGCAGGACGCTGGACGGGCTGCCGCCGCAGACGCGCCGACTGCTGGAACTGATCCACGGCATGGTGATGGGCCGTTGCCAATCGCTGGAGATGAAACGCTGTGACTTCCGCTTTAGCCGCCGGGATGTGCGGGAGCAGACCGGCTGGGGCAATACCCAGATCCGGGTCCACATGGATCGGCTTACCGAACTGGAATACCTGATCCCTCATCGTGGCGGACGAGGCCAGACCTTCGTCTATGAGCTGTTGTATGGCGGTGGAACACAGGAAGAGCGCATGCACCTGAACGGCCTGATCGATGTGGAGCACCTGAAAGCTGCAGGTACGACGCAAACAACGCGGGGTAAGCAGGCAGGGTTGGCGGAGTCAAAACGGCCCCAAAACGGGGCTAAAACGGGTACATCGCGGAGGGGTAAAAACGGCCATCAACCCAGCAATAGCAAGGCATTGGAAGCCATCAACGACAATCAGCCGGAAACCGCGCCTATACGGATCAAAAGTAACGGTGGATCGCATCGTAGTGCAACACCGGCCATGGTGGCGAAGAGAGCAGAGTGATAACCGGCAGCATGCAACCCTACGTGGTGCGCTTCCTGGAGTGGAGCGCTGCCGTGGGTCTGAGCGATCAGACCGTGATCAGCAGAAAGCGGGCGCTGCATCGTTTTATCGCCTGGTGCGATGAACGCGATCTCCATCGACCCCAGGACATCACCAAGCCGATCCTGGAACGCTATAGAAGACACCTGTTCCACTACCGCAAGGCCAACGGCGAACCACTAAGCTTCGCCACTCAGCAACAGCGCCTCATCCCGATAAAAGCCTTCTTCAAATGGCTGAGCAAGGAGAATCACATCCTCTACAACCCGGCCAGTGAACTGGCACTGCCGAAGGTGCACAAGCGGTTGCCCAGGGCGATCCTGAGCGCCAACGAGGTGGAGCGCATCTTGAACCAGACCTTGCTCCATGGTGAGTTGGGCATCCGCGATAGAGCCATCATCGAGACGTTGTACTCCTCCGGTATCCGCAGAATGGAGCTGGTGAATCTGACGCTGTTCGACGTGGACCTGAAAAACGGCACGCTGATGGTGAGAGAAGGCAAAGGCAAGAAAGACCGTATGGTGCCGCTGGGACAACGGGCCTGCCGCTGGATCGAACGCTTCCGCGACGAGATCAGACCAGGCCTGGTGATCGAGCCGGATGATGGCACGCTGTTCCTGCACGAGACTGGTGAACCGCTGAGGAAGAACCGGCTGACCGATCTGGTCAAGAAACACATTGCCGCCGCCGGTATCGGCAAGCCTGGTGCCTGTCATCTGTTCCGCCACAGCATGGCCACGCTGATGCTGGATAACGGCGCGGACATCCGATACATCCAGGCGATCCTCGGGCACAGTCAGTTATCGACCACCGAAATCTACACCCAGGTATCGATCCGGAAACTGAAAGCGGTACATGCACTGACCCATCCGGCGGGCAGGAAAAACAGCAAGCAGAGAGACGACAACGAGGAGACCGACGAGAGCGTACTGTTCACCGCTTTAGTTGCTGAGAGCCTGGAGGAGACGCAGGAGACATAGGCGTTATTTTATTAGGTGCAACACCAGCTGGCGCTCGTGTTGCGCAGCCTGGATCGCTTCACGCCAGAAAGGCCAACCCCGCCTTACTGGCGCTGCGCCGGATCACCCCCTCTCCCCCTGAAGGGGGTTTTAGGCGGCCAAGTAACATAACGCGGGGTTGTGCGCAATTACACACCAAACTGTCCGCTTCGCCGCACAACCAGCGCTATGTTAAATGGCCTTGTCGCTGCGCTCCATAAAGTGTGCTGGCGCACGTTGGGCCGGTGATCTTCGCCCGCTAATCGCGGCTCAGCTTCCGGCCCTTTTAGATACCCACCCACCCTGTGTCGGCGTCCAGCGGGCTGCGGCCGTTCGTGCCTCTCGTCCTCCGCTGCCGCTGGTCACCGCCACCCCTCGATGAGTATGTGGATCTGGTGGAAAAGACTTCCTGCACATGCCGGCAGCGTAGCACCGTACCCAAAACGCTTCGCGGGGCAGGCTCTGCTCAAACCGTCAAGGGTGAAATGAACGGCGAAACAGCGCGCCGCCCTTGACGGTTCTCCGCGCGGCGCTGGTGGGAATGCATGTCCAGAAAAGCTTCCGCTCCATGCTTACGCCCCTCACCTACATCCCTGTAGGCGAGCCTTTCTGGGCTGTGACCAGCCACAAGGAGAAAACCACCATGCAATGGCAAATCGAAAAGATCATTGAAGTTGCGAATCAGCTCAAGCGAACCGGCAGCAGCGGGGCCAGTACCGGCGAACGGATCGCCGCGGCGTTCGTGCTCAATCGCCCGGACTGTCTGCCCGCGATATACCCGGATATGGTCGAGGCCTGGGATCGGCTGGACGAAGAATGGCAGCAGTACGTCAGGCTCATCAAACGCGATTACTCGCACCTGGTTGAATAAACCGGTAAATGGCCGGGGCTACCGCCCCGGTCCTTTCCCTTTAGCGGCTAAAAGAAAACCCGCCTTGCAATCCCCAGCGAGTTAAGCGAAAAAGTGCATATAGGGCGAAAAACAGGATCTGGAGGGTGCGTCGGGAAAAATGGGTTGCTAACCCGCTGAGTGCGTAGGGGAAACCGAAAAGTTAGTCCGAAACCGTCGTAGAGCCGATTAGTTTACAACTACTTCAGATATTACGACCCATCGACTGGTCGCTACATCACTTCTGACCCCATCGGCTTGAAAGGCGGACTCAACACTTATCTTTACGTGAAAGCAAACCCGTTGAGATTCACTGATCCGAGAGGGTTAGACAACGTTGGCTGTACCACAGAACCCATAACCATAGATGGTCGATGCAAGAGAATTTGCTGTGCGATACACGATAAGTGTTACGACGATAATAATTGCACGGCAGATTCTTGGACTAGCGATAAAGGCTGTAATGCAGAGGCTTGCGATAAATGTAATAAAGACGTCGTGAAGTGTTTTGTCTGGTGTGATCAGGCAGAACCAATGGGTATAGAACCTGCGCCAGATACTCCCGAATACTATTGTCCCGCGCAGCATAGATACATAAAGATACCTGGCGATTTCCCAACTGTTGAGGCTGCAAAAGCAGCTTGCGGGAGTTAAGTGATGAATCAGTTAATTGGTATTGCTGTAGCCGCCGCTTCTGCGATCATGGTCTATTTTCTCCACATTGCGCTCAAGGCAGAAGTAATCCCGCTGGTTTTACTCTTGCTCTCAGTTGTTCTTGTTGTGGTGGACTATCCAAGACGGTACTTTTATCTGACCGGCTTGGTGTTGTATCCGTTGATAACAGCAATAAATGTTGCAATAGCTCGTGACCAGTCTCTATACCCGATCGTCATATTTTATGAACTATCGATGGTTGCGATGATATTGTTTGGCACATTTTTGGGGATAAAAGCAAAGCGATGGATTGAAGCTAGGAAAGTGAAAATCTGATAGTTATTTATACCAGAGAAAACCCCACCCAAGCCCCGCAGTTGCGGGGCTTGTTGTTTTAGCCGCTCCTTGTTACCCGGATGCGGTCTGTTGCTGCTTGATCAGCGCCTCCAGCATCTCGGTAATAAACTTCTGCTTGGCTCTGGGCATGGAGCCGATCTGTTCCATCTGTCGTTGCAGCACGGAAGCCGGGCCGCGCTTGGCCGGTAACTTCTCCATGCCGATCAGTTCTTCCAGCGATACCGCAAACAACCGCGCCAGGGTCGGCAGCAGGGAAGCGGGTATCTTCCGCGAACCAGAAAAGGTGACGGAGGGAATAAATTGTATACAGTCTTTGGTAGATCGGAGGAATCAGTCTCGACTGATATCATCGACCTTCAGATCCCGACTTTTATGCACCACGGCCAATACGAAGATACCTCGTTCCTTGATCTCGTAGATAATCCGGTAGGAGTAGAGGGACAGTTCTCTCACCTGATCATCGTTGAGTTCCGGAATCTTTTTTCCGCGCTTGGGCAGTTGCTCCAGATTATCGGTTTTCTCGCGGATATCCTGGACGACCTTCTTGGCATAGTGTCGGGAGTCGTGAGCGATAAAATCATGGATGGAACGCAGATCGGCCTTGGCCGGTTGCGTCCAGATCACCATGAATCGATTTCCCGCTTCAACTCCTCGCTGGTGACGGTCTGACCCTGTTCTATGGCCTCTTGCCCTTTTCTGATCTTATCCAGCACGTAGAGCCGGTACATAATCTCGTCCATATCGGTGTCGTCGGGCAGCTTACCGATGGTCTCCAGTGCTTCTTGTTTCGCTGCGTGCATAGTGGTTCTCCAATAATGGATTTTAGCGGCTGGCTGCGGCCTGGTCGTCCAATGAGACAAGAGTCGTCTGCATCTGCCGTTTGGCGATCATGGCGTCGATGAGGCTGATCACAGTCTCTTGATCCGCTCCGTCGAAATCCTCTACCGCTTTGAATCGTTTGTACAGCCGCGTATTGCCCAGCGGCATTTCTTCAGCAGGATTGCCGGTGAGTAGAAAATCCACGGTGGTGCCCATGGCATCGGCCAGCTTAATCAACATTTCCGCCGGTGGCAGGTTCAGGCCGCTCTCATACTTATTGAGCTGCTGAAAGCGGATCTCCACTTTAGCAGTCAACTCTTATTGCGACCAACATTTCTGCTTACGCAGGTTCTTCAGCCGCACCCCAAATGCTTTACGAAAGTCTTCGTTCTGCATGGTGAGCAATAAATCCAGATTCATATGACGACCTCCAAAGTATATGGGCATACTCCAAAAAAAATAAAAAGGGGACGCATTTATTTTGCTGTTTTGATAGCGACCTTCCCACCCAAGCCACGCATTCGTGGGGCTTGTTGCTTATCCCACATCCCAAGGCTTCACTTCGTTAGCCGCCAGGTTCCGACTGCCATGGATGATGGTCACGATGAAGACTCGCTCGGGTCGGGTCAGATAGATGATTCGGTAGCCCTGATAGATCAGCTCCCGCACATCTTCGCGGCCCCCGGCCTCAGGGACGGGTCGGCCGATCTTTGGAAACTCCGCCAGCTTCTCAACTGAGGTGACGATCCGCTCGGTAAAGCGCCGGGCGTAGTACGGAGAGTCCTTGGCGATATAGGCTTTCAGATCCCGGATATCGGCTCTGGCCCGTTGCGACCACTCAATCACCACGGCCCAGCAACTCGGCCTTGATCTCTTCGTGGGGGATGGTGCGGCCAGCCTCGATATCGGCCAGGCCCTCCTCGAGCTTCTGCTTCACGTACAGCTCGTACATAATGTCGTCCCAGGTGGCTTGTTCCGGCAAGTGCTCGATGATCTGCCGGGCGGCGTCTTTGGCGCTTGGCATGTTTCTGTTCTCCGTCATGGTCTCTTTTAGCTGCTGGCTGTGTTTGGGATTTGGTGCTGAATAATCAGGCCCAGTGTAGATTAATAGGGTCACCCTGCCTGTTGATTCACCGTCTCCAGCATTTCCATCACAAACTTCTGTTTTGTGCGTGGCAGCGAGTAGCCCGGATGAAGTGAAACGTAATCCGGGATGAACTCCTCCAATGGTCAACTACCGCCGAAGCCAAACTCCGGGAGGCACATATTTCTTCACCGTCAAGCTACGCGATCGCTCCGCTAGTCATCTTATAACGCAGATTCACCATCTACGGAATTGCATCCGTGAAGTTAAGCAACAACGTCCATTCAAAATCATTGCGCTTGTGGTGGGTTTGAAGAATGATCCCGGATTACGTTTCACTTCATCCGGGCTACTCGCTCTCATGAATCGGTGCATGGAGAAACGATTGAATAGTTCAAAAGCATGAGTCTCATCAGATACTTAGAAGTTGCGAAACTAACAAGATATGAGAGGGGACTCATACTTATTGAGCTGCTGAAAGCGGATCTCACTTTAGCCCTGGGATAGAAGAGTCCTGCCAGCTGGTTGTCAGCCAGTTCATCCAGCAGCGTCCAGGTTTGGAAGTAGCCAATTGCGGCCAGAGATATATTTACGGCATTTTCCGGAAGAAATGACCTGAATCGGCAGGTCGACTGCTCGATAATTACCGTTAAACAAGCACCATTCGGCCCAGACCCCCATTTAATTCTCATGAACTACACTTGGGCTATGCTGCGCCTCGCCCTATATTTTCTGCTGGTAAGCTGGTCTGTGGTTGCATTCTGCTCGGATGTCCGGGAGGGAGCGCCGGACGGAACAGTTCCTGCTCCTGTCACACCTTCCGTGCTCCCGGTAGCCCTGACCCTGAACAGTGCGCGCATCCAGCAGGCGGTCCGGGAGACTTTGGGGGCAGAGGTTAAACGGGGGGTTGCGGAAGGCACCCTGTACGACGGTGCCGTCAGCTACAGCTTGAACTGGAGTGTGGATATGTCACGCAACAGCGTCAGCTTCAGCAACTCCGGTGGGCGTGTGCTGATGGAACTGGGTGCAACGCTGAATCTTTCACCGAACTTTTCGCTCAGGAAAGGGGCGGAGACCATTTATGCGGGCAGCGGATGTGGGAGGACGAATGTCAGCCTGCTGTTTTCAGTGGCGCTCACAGCGCATGACGGAGCGCTGATCTCCACCCGGCAACCGGTTAAAGTTTCTTTTGCACAAGGCTACATCTGCGTCTACGACCGCAATATTCTGGGAGATGTCCGTAACTGGTTCACCAGGGACACCAAGAAACAGATAGATGTAGTACCGCTGATGGCTTCGGGGATCAAGGCCAAAGTGGACTCTCTTGGCGCTCAGCTTGCAACTTCTGTTTCCACGCTGACTGCAGGCGATTCGCTGCTGCGGCACCTGAATCAGCATCTGTTCCAACCCTGGCAGATCTCGCAGAACCTCTGGCTGTGGGCGAAAGTGCAGGATCTTGACATCGGCGCGCTGACCGTCTCGAAAGGGAACCTGAGCCTTTCGGGTAAAATGGTGGCACTGCCGCGTTTTGCTTTCGGCAGCGGTTTGCCCAAGCTGGTTGATGGGCCGACCGGCCCTTCATCAACGTCGGGCGACAGGTTTTACATCCCATTTGACCTGCTCATACCCAGAGATCCAATGGCTGTAAACCAGCCTGAATCGATCGAGATGAGCAAGCCTGGCTATAGATTTCGCGCGGTGAACAGTGCCCCCGGTATTGCCGCGTTGCAGCGTTATCAGGCAGATCTGGAAGAGGATGTGGTGCTGCTTCAGGGCGGCGGGACGCACAGCGCCGGTGAGCGCATTCCTATGGAAGGGCCGATCAACGCTGTGTTGAAGGAGATAGTCGATTGGCTGGAAACAAACAGCGGTGTGCGCGCTGCAACCGCATCGAGCCTAGACCGATTGCTGAGGGAAGTGCGCCGGGTGGCATCGTTGGTGGCGCATTTCCAGCGACCGAGAACTATCCCACTCGGCGCAATGGGCGGTCTGACGTTGAGTGATCTGAGTGCAGACCTGCAGTGGGTCTCCCTTGAGCCGAATAACATACGTGCCGGGGTAATGCTCAATGGCCGGGCAACACTGAATATCGAGTTTTAGCGAACTGAGTTCAACCCTGGTCGCATTTAAAATCCGAGGGGCGCGGCAGTTTTGCCAGATCCTCGGCTACTCCTGCGATCAATTTGCCGAACTGGGTGGTGCGAAAACTGTCAATCAGCGCCCAGCCCCGGTCCAGTTGCGAAATGATGGTGTTGCAGGTGTTCTCGATTTGGATGGCACGCTGTTCCGCCACCACGAAGAGAGCCGTAGCGGCAACGAAAAGCAGTGCAAACACGCCCACCCCGGCCATCGCCGCCCTAAGCCGCAGACTCTCCAGGCGCGTCGCCCGAAAGCTCTTCACCAGTGACTGCAATGTAGCCTCATCGGGCGATCCGTCCGGATCGTCCTTCCGCTCCTCGATATAGATACGGTCGGCCAGCATCCGTTTTAACGGATTTTCTGGGGCTGCCTCTGTCAGAGTCGCGTTGATATCGACTGCAATGGGTGTTTTACCCGCTGCCAGCGATGCTTCAACCTCTTTGGATACCCACACGGAGTCGAGTGCGGCGGGTCGCACGACAACCACCAGTTTCCGGCTCATGCCGATGCGCCTTCGGGTGGCCTGATTGAGCTCTTCGCCCGCGGTATACTCGTGGTGGTCCAGGAAAACCTTGTATCCGATCGACTGGAGCCGCTCGGACAGTTCGAGTGTGTAGTTACCCCCATCGGCATGAGCGTAGGAGATAAAAAAATCGTAGCCAAAGAAGAGATCGAGCACTCCCCGGGCACGTGCGCCCAATCCCTTACCTAGCAAATCCGGAGTCATCGCCGGCTCGGATGGCATATCGGCACTCCTTGTCAACTTGGCGGCAGGCGCTAATGCACACGATAGCCTGAATGACAGGCAACGCACTGCTGCATGACCTCTGACAGCGCCCCGAAGGCTTCAGCCAGTCCGCCTTCCACTGCTGCATCTTTTGCCTTTATCGCGAAACGGCTTGCAGCACGATGCATGGCGGTTCCCAGGGTGCGCATGGGTTCCGGCATAAACGGAGCCATGTGGGCTGCACCGTGGCTTGTCATCGACGTCATGCCGAGACGGGATTCCGCCGTCTCCGCAGCCGTATCATATTCACCCGCCGCCAGATTGCGGGTAATGATCTCCAGTGCCAGCAAATGATCACGCATATTGGACAACATATGCTCACGCATCAATTCAGGCAGCTGTACCTGCTCTCTTTCATCTTTTGCCGCCGCAGATATAGAAAAGCCAAGCACTAACAAACCAATGATTAGTTTACGAAGCACCGATTTATCCCTCTTCTGACCAGCCTGAAAAGTTCATCCGGCAACAGGGATTCACCTGCTTCAACCCCTGTTTCTCTCTTGCCAGATCGTATAAACATTATCCGTCCAATGGGACTGCACCCAAGCCAACACAGCATCGATCTGCTCTGAATTCAGCTTCTCACCAAAGGCCGGCATTGTGCCGCCAAGCCGCGCACCACCCAGCGCGACGACTCTTCGCAAAACTGAAAGCGAATGGTGCCAGGTATGGGCTGTGCCATTCAGCGGTGGGGGAGGCAGATGGCCCGCAGCATCGGTCTCCTTCCAGTTTGGTGTACCTGAGGCATCCACCTTGTGGCAAACGGCGCAATGTTCCTGAAACAGCAGGTTGCCTGTTGCCAGCTGCTCCTGGCTGTACCACCGTTTGTAGACTGGCGTTTCTTGCAGGAGTTCCGGTGAGCGATTTTTCGAAACCGCTTCTGGTGAGGTTGATTCGCTGCACCCGGAAGTTACCAGCAAAATCGTCATGAAAACTGCGAGCAATTCCTGGATGCGCCTCTGCATATCCCCGGCTTTTCCGATTGATGGTCTGGTTATAGTTGTCCAGTTTGTCCGGGACTTTACAAAAAAATTCCTGCCTCTCATATGCCTAAATCCTATCAGGATTCGTCGTTACAATGAGATGGATCGTTGTAAAAAACGCCTCGTTCTAAAATCGTAAGTGCTACTCCACCGTTACCGACTTGGCGAGATTTCTCGGCTGGTCCACATCCGTGCCCTTCAGGATCGCAACATGGTAGGCGAGCAGTTGCAGCGGAATTGTGTAGACAATGGGTGCCGTGCTGGGGCAGATATCGTCAAGCGTGAGATTCTGGTAGCGATCAAGATCTATTTTTACTTTCTGGTCGCTGAACAGGAACAGCTCCCCATTCCGCGCCCGCACCTCCTGCAGGTTGGAGAGAACCTTCTCCAGTAGTGGGTCGTCCGGCAACGCGCAGATAACCGGCATATCCTCGTCAACCAACGCCAGAGGGCCATGTTTCAGCTCACCTGCAGGATAGGCTTCGGCGTGAATGTAGGAGATCTCCTTCAGCTTGAGCGCACCCTCCATGGCGATTGGATAGAAGGGTCCACGGCCCAGAAACAGCGCATGCTGTTTTTCGGCAAAAGCATTGGCCATCTCCTTGACGTTGTCGCTCATCTGCAGCGCCACCTCTATCTGACGGGGGAGGGCATGCAGCTCATCCACCAGCCTCTTCTGCTCTGCTGCGGTCTGGCCTCTGCGTCTGGCCAGCGCCAGTGTCACCAGTCGCAGCGCCACTAACTGAGTGGTGAACGCCTTGGTGGAGGCTACGCCGATCTCCGGTCCCGCCCGGGTCATCAGCGCCACATTGGATTCGCGCACCAGTGAGCTTTCCGGAACGTTACAGACAGTAAGGCTGCCCAGATAGCCGGCGCTGTTGGATGCCCGCAGCGCTGCCAGGGTATCCGCTGTCTCGCCGGACTGGGAGATGGTTAAAAACAGGGTGCCCGGAGGTACCACCACCTTGCGGTAACGATACTCGCTTGCCACCTCCACACTGCAGGGGATGCCTGCATCCTCCAACCAGTATCTGGCCACCAGACCTGCATGATAGCTGGTGCCGCAGGCAATAATATGAACATTGTTCGTCTGGTCGAACAGCTGTTTCGCTTCATGACCAAAGCTCGCTTCCAGCAATCGCCCTTTGTGAATACGCCCCTCCAGGGTTTCGGCAATCACACCCGGCTGTTCATAAATCTCTTTCAGCATATAGTGACTGTAGGGACCCTTGTCAGCAGTCGAGGCGGCAAGCTGGGAAGCACGTACAGAACGCTCGATCGGATTACCCTCAATATCGTAGACAGTGACACGATCGCGCCTGATTTCAGCTATATCACCCTCTTCCAGAAACATGAAGCTCTGGGTGACTGGCAGCAGCGCGAAGACATCGGATGCGATAAAGTTTTCTTCAATCCCGATGCCGATGACCAGCGGGCTGCCGGCCCGTGCCACAACCAGTCGATCAGAATCGTCGGGGCTGGCAACCGCCAGCGCATAGGCGCCGACCAGCCTTGAGATGGTGCCGCGTACCGCTCTCAGTAGATCAGGATCCTGGTCCAGAAGACTACCCAGCAAGTGAGCGATCACTTCGGTGTCTGTTTCCGAAGAGAACCGGTACCCCTGCCGTGACAGCTCTTCGCGCAATTCACTATGATTTTCGATAATGCCATTATGGACGACGGCCACTTTTTCACCGCTCATATGAGGGTGTGCATTGCGCTCCGCCGGCATGCCGTGAGTAGCCCAGCGGGTATGCGCAATCCCGAGATTGCCGCTGACGGATGCTGTGTCCAGCAGCTGCTGCAAGGCAGCGACTTTGCCTACCGAGCGGATGCGCTGCAAGTGGCCGTTTTCGTCCCGTATTGCGAGCCCGGCCGAGTCGTAGCCGCGATACTCAAGCCGCCGCAACCCCTCCATCAGGATGGGCATCACTTCACGCTGGGCAATGGCTCCGACGATTCCACACATAGTTATTCCTTTTACCTTTCAAATCGAATCGCAATTATCTTCAGAAACGGCAACGGCCAGCCCCCAGCTATTTTTTCTGCGGCCTTTTCCAGCCAACCCGTCCTATCTGTTTGGCGCGGCTTAATGCGAGAGAATCCGGTGGAACATCCTTGGTGATGGTCGACCCCGCCCCGACCATTGCGCCGGCTCCCACCTTCACCGGTGCCACCAATTGAGTATCGGACCCTATAAACGCTCTGTCCTCGATTACGGTGCGGTATTTGTTTACCCCATCGTAGTTACAGGTAATGGTACCGGCACCGACATTCACTGCTTTACCGATGCTACAGTCGCCAATATAACTCAGGTGATTGATCTTGCTCCCCTCGTCAACCTGGGATTTTTTTATCTCCACGAAGTTGCCGACGCGGACGTTGGCTGCCAACTCCGCATCCGGGCGTAAACGGGCGAAGGGGCCAATCTGGCAGCCGTCACCCACTACCGCATTATCGATTACGCAATTTTCAAAAATCAGCACACTACTGCCGATCCGGCTGTTGCGGATGACAGTGTTGGCACCGATCTTGACGTCATTGCCAAGCACCACATCCCCGGCAATCACCACGTTGATATCCAGCTCCACGTCCCGCCCTGCGGTCAGCGAACCGCGCAGGTCGAATCTGGCCGGATCCCTCAGGGTGACCCCGCTGCGCATCAGTGATTTGGCTCTGATAAGCTGGAGATGACGCTCCATTTGTGCCAGCTGCGCCTTGTCATTGACCCCCATTACCTCGAACTCATCCTTCGGCTGGGCCGATTGCACTTTGGTACCTTCCGCCACCGCCATCGCCACAATGTCGGTAAGATAGTACTCGCCCTGGGCATTGTCATTATCCAGACGTGCAATCCAGTTTCCCAACTTGGGACCATCCACCAGCATGATGCCGGTATTGATCTCGTTTAACGCCAGCACCTCCGGTGCTGCGTCTTTCTGCTCCACAATGCGACGAATATTGAAACTGTCGTCACGCACGATGCGCCCATAGCCCGTTGGGTTGGCAAGTGTTACCGTGAGCAGGACAAGTGGACTCTCTTCACCGGCTTTCAGCAATGCGTCCAGGGTCTCGTTTCCGATAAGCGGAACATCGCCATAAAGCACCAGAATCCGGTCCATTCCGGCCATGGCCGGCAGTGCCTGTTCTGCCGCATGCCCGGTACCGAGTTGTTGCGCCTGCTCCACCCATACCAGATCGGGATCCGGAAAACAGTCGGGAACCCGCTCGCCACCGTGCCCGTATACCACTGCAATTCGATCCGCTCCGGTTCCACGCGCAGTATCTATGACATGTCCGAGAAGCGGTTTTTCTGCGAGCGGATGCAGAACTTTCGGCAACGCTGACTTCATGCGCGTGCCCTGGCCAGCTGCCAGTATGACGACACCCAGTTTCATAGCACTCCTCACAATTTTCATGACAGATTAAGCGGCGATCAGCCGGTATTTCTTTAAGGCAAAACAGATGCCGGCAAGCTGTCAGTTAAGCCTGCAACTGCCACCGGGGGGGGCCATGTCTGCGGTTGTGGCATCGCGTACTTCGAGAATCTGCACACTCACATGGAGGCGTTTTCCGGCCAGAGGATGATTACCGTCGACCGTAAGCTTGCCGTTTTCGATATGGGTGACATAAAAAACTTTTGCCTCCCCCGACTCATTCTGCATCTGGACTTCGGCGCCCAGATGCCGGAATTGAGGGGGAACATTTTCCAGGTCATCGGTAAAGGTGAGGCCGGGATCGTGCGGACCGAATCCGTCTTCCATGGGTATCTCCATCTCAACTCTCTCACCGGCGCGCTTACCTGCGACTGCGCGATCCATACCACCGATAAGTTCGGTCTCGCCGCCATGGACATAGTTGACCGGGATATCGTTCTGCTCCAGCAGTCGTCCCTCACTATCAGAAATGGTGTAGGTGAGAGAGACGAATTTTCCGGGCTTGATCACTTCTTTGGTCATGGTGCAGAACTCCTGCAGGCTCATCTTTACCTAAAACCGGCATATTGTACCAATTTGTTGGCGCAGAGGTTAAACCAGCCGCGTTGCAGACAGAGCGCTTCTGTTGAGCAGCCCTCATTGGCTAGTGGACATGGGAAGCCCACTCTCGGCTATCCCGGTTTTCACCGGGATAGCACTGTTGGTTCAGCTTAACCACACGACTGCTCAGAGACCCAGTCAGCGACCATCCATAATTCAGTGTCTCACTAACTCAGGCCCAAAAAAGAGATTTGGAAGGAAGGTGGAAATTACGGGTATGTAAGTAATAATCATCAAAAAAATCAAAAGAATACTCAACCAGGGAAGCGCCGCCCTGATCACTTCAGTAAGCGACATTCCGGTGACACCCGCGGTCACGAACAAGTTTAAACCTACTGGCGGCGTAATCATGCCAATCTCCATATTCACCACCATGATGATCCCCAGATGAATGGGATCGATTCCCAGCTCCATTGCGATCGGAAACAGAATCGGCGCCATAATCAGCAGAATAGCCGAGGGCTCCATGAAATTACCCGCAATCAGCAGCAGAATATTCACCACGATCAGGAACGCCCAGGGTGCCAGGCCCCAGGCAATAATGGTTTCCGCGATCAACTGGGGTATACGCTCTGTTGTCAGCACGTGTGCGAACAGGAAGGCGTTGGCGATGATGAACATCAGCATGGTGGTCACCTTTGCGGCCTCCACCAGTACTTTGGGAACCTCTTTGATTTTGATGTCACGATAAACGAAGACCGCAATGAAACCTGCGTATACGGCGGAAACCGCGGCCGCCTCGGTCGGAGTAAAGATGCCTCCGTAGATACCACCCATGATGATGACAATGAGAAACAGTCCCCAGGATGCGGTCATAGCCGATTTTCTGAGCTCTTCCCAACCCGCGAACGGTTCCGCAGGAAGATTCCGTCTGTGGGCTGCGATGTAGATTGCCACCATCAGCAACAGGCCCATGAGTAACCCCGGAATCACACCTGCCATAAACATGCGCCCAACCGAGACTTCGGTGGCGGCAGCGTAAACGACCATGACGATCGATGGGGGAATGAGAATTCCCAGCGTGCCCGCATTACAGATCAGACCGGCCGCAAATGGTTGGGGATAGCCTTGTTTGACCATGCCCACAATAACGATGGAGCCAATCGCCACCACGGTAGCCGGCGATGAACCGGAGACGGCTGCGAACAGCATGCAGGCGAGGACCGACGCCATTCCCAGCCCGCCTCTCAACCAGCCGACGGCATCCACCGCGAAACGAATCATTCTTCGGGCAACACCGCCTGTGGTCAGAAATGACGAGGCTAGCACAAAAAACGGAATAGCCATCAGAGTCGAGTGGTGCATGGTATGGAAAACTTTATCTGCCAGCGATGCCAGTGAATCGTCGGCGAACGCCATGATCGTAATGACGCTGGATAGCCCCAATGAGACCGCGATGGGAATTCCCATCAGCATGAAGAGAAAAAGAAGAAAGAAAAGTATGGCAGCGCTCATGGCGTTGGCGTCCTCGTTGGCGGTCGTTTATTATTTGAGTTTGCTTGCTTCAGCTTCTTCAGAAATCTGTTCCTTGTCGGACAGGCTCTCTATGGCGTCATCCGCTTCATCCGCCAGATGAAGCCCTCCACCCTTACCTGTCAGCAAATTCCAGCCTGCCTGTGCGAAACGGAAGAATAACAGTGCAAAACCGACAGGAAGAATGAGTTTGGGAATCCAAAGTGGTATCGGCAAATCTTCCGCTTCTATACCTATCAATAGCAGCAGGTCTATATCCTGATAGCCACCGACGGTCATGACTCCGGCGTAAAACATGCACAGGGCTATTGCTGCCAATCCGACTATTCTGGCCTGGACCGGCGGGAGATTCTTGACCAGCAGGTCCACACCAATGTGAGAACCTACACGCACCCCATAGGACATACCAAGCAATACCAGCCAGGCAAAAAGAAAAATGGTAAGTTCCAGGGCCCAGACGAATCCGGCATTAAATACGTAGCGAAGCACAACCTGAACAAAGGTCACTATCGTCATTGCCGCAAGCAGGAACGCGACCAGTGCCTCTTCTAAACGATTGATAAAATTTCCGATCATAAGGTCACCATGGAAAAGATGTTATTGCAGTCGTGCCTAAACGTTTTGAACTGCCGGTGCCTGGATGGGAACCTGTCTGTTATCTTCAACTCACCAGGGCTCCTGTTCCAGAGGTTTTTTATTGTTCTTTCCAAGGTACCACATCAGGCAGAACGTCATCACAACGAATTGTATTTTCTTTCACCTTCCGGAACGCGGGGGCGGCGTACACGCCCGCCCCCGCTTTATTCCTGGAGTGAATTGTGCCCTATACAATCGACGATTCGGCACTTGCCTGCTGTGGCATGGTCGTTTACCGCACAAGCCTTACTTGCTGCAGGCGGCCGCAACTTCTACGTAGTTTGGTCCGATGTCATCCTTAAACTGGTCCCAAACCGGCTTCATGGCAGCTCGCCATTTCCCTTTCTCTTCCGCCGTCAACTTAATGATCTCAGTTTTACCTGAATCAGTGATCAGTTGCTTGGCATCCTCATTCTCCTTGGAAGCAAAATCGTTCACCGCTGCGGTCACTTCCATTACTATCTTGTCCAGTTCGGTGCGAATGTCATCAGGCAGACTGTTCCAGAACCGGTGACTTGTGATCAGCATATAGTCCAGCAGGCCATGGTTGGATTCCACGAAATAGGGCTGAACCTCGAAGAACTTCTGGGAATAGATGTTGGACCAGGTGTTCTCCTGTCCGTCGATCTGCCCTGTCTGCAGGGCCAGGTAAACCTCCGAGAACGCCAGCTTCTGCGGATTCGCATTCACTGCCTGAAACTGCGCCTGCAGCACGTCGGAACTCATGATGCGGAATTTGAGCCCGGCTGCAGCCTCCGGGGTGCGCAACGGAACGGGTGCAGAGAGCTGCTTCATGCCATTATGCCAATAGGCCAGTCCCTTGATTCCCTTGCTCTTCATGGATTCAAGCATCTCTTTGCCCGAAGCGGAGTCCTGGAAACAGGCTACCGCATCCAGATCGTTGAACAGGAACGGCAGATCATAGAGTTGCAGGACCTTTGTGAACTTGGAGAATTTCGAAAGCGCTGGTGCAATTATTTGGGTGTCGTTCTTCAACAACGCGATAATTTCATCAGAGTCCCCAAACAACTGCGAACTTGGAAAAACCTGTACCTCGACCTTTCCCGCCAACCTCTCCTCTACCAGCTTCTTGAACAAGTTGGCGCCTTTACCCTTCGGTGTATTTTCCGTTACAACATGGGAAAACTTGATGATGATGGGTTCCGCAGTGACCGGACCCGCAAGCACCATGGCGGTGAAAGCGGCCGCAACCGTCAGAAAACGTAACTTCATGATTACTCTCCTCCAGTGGATTGATGGTTTGAAACAGACCAGTCTTGGACCGGATATGTCCCTAATAAAAAAAGCAAATATAGGGCCAGTTTATCGGGCAAGTTAATCTATAGTATTTAATTTTGTTAATACAGATATTTATAGCAGAAACTGATACGTACATTAACCTAAATTATTGGCGGGAATCCACACATTTCAATTGTTATACTGGATGTAAATCCGAACAGAATGCACTCAGTTTCCAATTTTTTAACCACTTAATCCGGCGCCGCCTCCTCCATCCGGTTCGTGATCAGTAGCGGCTGCCCACGAGACCATACAGCCCTTGGAGTCCGGCTCGTATCGGAAAAGCTGATGGAACTTTATACCTTGCCTTACTTGTAATTAGTTTTATCCAAGCCAAATTTACGCATCTTGTCATACAGCGTCTTGCGCGGAATACCAAGCGATTGCATGGTCTCTTTGATGTTTCCTTTATGGGTGGCAAGTGTCTGCTCAATCAGGTTCTTTTCGAAACAATCCACCTGTTGGGGAAGCGTAATGGCTCCATCTCCCTGACTGCCGTGCAGCAACTGCTCCATGCTATAGCCGCAGCTCTCCCCCAACAAAACATATCGCTCCGCCATGTTACGCAGTTCGCGTACATTGCCTGGCCAGTCGTATGCCAGCAGAACCTGTATCGTGTCGGCGCCCGGTGCCGGCGCTCCGCGCTGATATCTCGCGCCGGCGACCAGCACAAAATGATGGAACAGCAGAGGTATATCGTCACGGCGCTCGCGCAGTGGCGGGATATCGATCACCACGACATTGAGCCTGTAGTAGAGATCCTCCCTGAATCCGCCCTGAGCTGCCAGCTGCTTGAGGTCTGCCTTGGCGGCGGCTATTACCCGGATATCAAGAGGAACCGATTTGTTTGAACCAACACGTTCGACTTCCCGCTCCTGCAATACCCGCAATAGCCTGACCTGAACCGCGGGTGGCATACTCTCAATCTCATCAAGAAACAGAGTTCCCCCGTTGGCGTATTCGAATTTACCGATCCGCCTCTCCCTGGCACCGGTAAACGCTCCCGCCTCGTGCCCGAACAGTTCGCTCTCGATCAAATTCTCAGGCACAGCGCCGCAATTGACCGCAACGAAGTTTTTGCTGCGGCGGACGGAGTGCTCGTGCAGGGAGCGCGCAACCAGCTCCTTGCCGGTGCCGGTTTCGCCCAGCAGCAGAACGTCCGCGTCGGTATCCGCAATCTGTGCAACCGTCGTACGCAATCGCAGCATGGCCGGAGTGCGCCCCAGGATGCGTGGGCCGGGGACGCTCTGAGCCTCCAGTTCCGTGCGCAGGTTACGGTTTTCCAAGGTCAGGTTACGTTTATCCATGGCCCGCTGAACCGTTTCTATCAGCCTCTCCGGCGCGAACGGCTTCTCTATGAAGTCATAGGCACCCTCACGGATTGCATTAACCGCCATAGAGATATCGCCATGTCCTGTGATCAGTATCACCGGCAGATCACGATCGATGGCCTGTGCTTTATCCAGCAGTGTCAGTCCATCCATTCCGGGCATTCTGATATCGCACACCACCACCCCTGAGAACTCCAAAGAGAGCATTGGAACTATCTGCTCGGCGCTGCTGAAACACTGGGCATCGAAACCGGCCAGATCCAGAGTCTGGCGATTGGCGATGCGTATATGCTTTTCATCGTCCACGAACAGGACTTTCCCTGTATCACTCTTCACACTAAGGTGCCTCTGTACGAACCTGATCTGCAAAAACCATCGAGTCTTCAGATGATGCTGCGGGTAGCGCCAGGGTAAACAGCGCACCGCCACTCGCATTATTCTGTGCTGTCAGCTTCCCGTCCATCGCATCGACAATGCGCATCGATATAGACAATCCCAGACCCAAACCCTGGCCTTCCTCCTTGGTGGTGAAAAAGGGATCGAAAATACGCACCAGCAGATTATCCGGAATACCCTCGCCATTATCTCTGATCTGCATGGATACGGTTTTCGCATCACTGCTCACGCTGACCTCAATCACTATTGCAGGATCCGGTGATGTGTCCACAGCCTGCAACGCATTACCTATCAGGTTCACGAGAACCTGCTCCAGTTGTACCATATTGGCGAGTACATACAGCGGTTCCTCCGGTGGCTTCCACTCTATCCTGGTCTGCAGGATGCGCGAAGAGAGCAGCTGTAATGATTCTTCAATAACCGCAGTAACGGATACCCGGCTCTTTTTTCCGGCTGTCTTGCGGGCAAACAGCTTCAATTGTGAACTTATCTGGGCCATTCGCTCGGTTAATTCCGAAATCTGGACCAGGTTCCACTCCACCTCATTACGCCGGTCACGTCGATAAAGTGCAAGTGCGTTGTCGGCATAGGAGCGGATTGCAGCCAGCGGCTGATTGAGTTCATGACTGATACCGGTAGACATCTGGCCTATCAGCGCCAATTTTGCCGATTGGATCAGTTCGTTCTGGGTACGCTGCAGCTCCGATTCGGTCCTGCGGTGCTGTTCGATCTCCTGAGTCAACCTGACGTTGGCCTCAGTGATATCCCGTGTCTGCTCCCCAACCCTTATCTCTAACAATTCCTTTGCTCTCTGTTCGAATCTGGCCTTCTCATGCAGGCGATTACGACGCTGAATCCAGAATATCAACAACAGAACCACTGCCAGAAAAAAGAGCCCGGCGAATACAACCGCATTCAGTATTTTGCTATTTACATTATCGAGCCGGGTGAGGATCTGAACACGCCAGCCTGCATGCGACATCGACTCTTCCTGTACCAGGTAATAGTACCCTCGACCTTCATTAATTCTGATGACGTGTGCATTTTGTCCTCTTGTTTCAAGTTTGGAAATTGGCAGTGATTCCAGCATTTCATCTCCGTAGCGGCGGCTCTTACGGATTCTGGTCTGCACTTCCGGTGCAAGCGGGCTCAATGTCTTAAAACGCCAACTTTTATTGGTGGTAATGAAAACCACCCCATCCGGATCGGTAACCAGCAGTTCGTTTTGCGCATCTTTCCAACTCTCTTCAATTGGCGTCATGTTGATCTTGATGACCACCGCACCGAGAATCCTGTTCTCCGACCTGACGGGATAAGCGAAGTAGTAACCACGCTTGTTAGAGGCGGTGCCCAATGCGAAATAACGTCCAAGATGACCTCTCATGGCTTCCTGGAAATAGGGTCGGTAACTGAAGTTTCGCCCAACGAAAGGCTTTTCGGTCGCCCAGTTGCTGGCCGCGATCGTTAAACCTTCGGCATCCATCAGGTAGGTGTCCAATGTGCCGGTAAGTTTATTCAGTGTTTCAAGGTATAGATTCAGCGCCTCTATACTTTCACTGTCATCCGGATTCAACAGCAGGTGCACCAGACTCTTGTTGGAAGCCAGCACACCCGGCAGAAACTCATATTTTTCCAATTGTCCCTGCAAATGCAGCACATACCGGCGCAGCTCCTGTCTGCTGCTCTCCTCCAGTTCATCAAGCACCGCTTCACGTTTCCAGCTTCCGACCTGCCACAGCGCAAAAGCCATGACAAACAACAGCAGCAACACCATTTTCGGACGCTGCCGCCATCTGTTTGAACCCGTCTCGGAAAACAAAGTTTGCGTCATGACAATTGTTTATGCAGTTGCAGTTCAGAACTGACCAGGAGCTTTAAATAAGGTCCACACTTATTCACAATATCTCAAACAGGTCCGTCAATCAGTAAAATCGATTGCCGACCGAAAGATTTCGAACGGGCACTGAAGCCGGACATGCACAGCGATTGCGGGTTTATCTCCCTTTCTTTTGGCATCCGCTGCCGACAGCAGGTAGCACTCTTTGGAGAAACAATTTACAAAGTAGTGCGCAAAAAAAACCCTTCCTGTTTGGAAGGGTTTTTCGGAAGAAATGGGAGACGTTCAGTTCTTCTTGGCTTTGCGCAGCCTTTCGATAGCCCTCAATTGAGCCACCGCTTCTGCCAATTCCGCCTGGGCCTTGGCATACTCGAAATCCGCATGCTGGCCGGCAAGCGCCTCTTCCGCTCTCCGTTTTGCCTCCTCGGCGGCGGCTTCATCCAGATCACGGGCACGAATCGCCGTATCTGCCAGGATCGTAATCACGTGGGGCTGAACCTCCAGAATACCCCCGGAGACGTAGAAATGCTGCATCTCACCGCTGCCCTTGTCGACCCGGACCTCTCCCGGCTTTAAACGTGTAACCAACGGCGTATGGCGTGGCGCAATTCCCAATTCACCCATAACGCCGTGAGCATAGACCATCTCAGCGAGTCCGGAGAATATCTCTCCTTCAGCACTTACTATGTCTACATGGACAGTCATTGCCATTTAGGTTTTCTCCTGATCGATCATTTACCCGCAGCCTCTTCGATGCCTCCGATCATATAAAAAGCCTGCTCCGGAAGATGATCGTACTCGCCGTTGACGATCGCCTTGAAACCGGCGATGGTATCCTTCAGGGTGACATACTTACCTGGGGAACCGGTAAACACCTCTGCCACAAAGAAAGGCTGGGAGAGGAAGCGCTGTACCTTGCGGGCGCGAGCCACCACCAGCTTGTCGTCTTCAGACAGTTCGTCCATTCCCAAAATCGCGATGATATCCTTCAACTCCTTGTAGCGCTGCAGAATACCCTGCACCCCTCGGGCCACGTCGTAATGTTCCTGTCCGACCACATTGGGGTCAAGAATTCGGCTGGTGGAGTCAAGTGGATCCACTGCAGGATAGATACCCAACTCGGCAATCTGACGGGAAAGCACCAGGGTCGCGTCCAGATGGGCGAAAGTGGTCGCAGGAGACGGATCGGTCAAGTCGTCAGCCGGTACATACACCGCCTGGAAGGAGGTAATGGACCCGGTCTTGGTGGAGGTGATGCGCTCCTGAAGGGCGCCCATCTCCGCTGCCAGTGTCGGCTGGTAGCCTACTGCTGAAGGCATGCGGCCAAGCAGTGCGGATACTTCGGTTCCCGCCAGCGTGTAACGGTAGATGTTGTCTACAAACATCAGTACATCGCGTCCTTCGTCGCGAAAGCCCTCGGCAATCGTGAGACCGGTCAAAGCAACACGCAGACGGTTGCCTGGAGGCTCGTTCATCTGGCCATACACCAGTGCAACCTTATCGAGAACGCCGCCTTCCTCCATTTCGTAGTAGAAATCATTACCTTCACGGGTCCGTTCACCAACTCCGGCAAAAACGGAGTAGCCTGAGTGCGCCACCGCGATGTTACGAATAAGCTCCATCAGGGTGACCGTTTTCCCCACGCCTGCGCCCCCGAACAGGCCAATCTTTCCGCCTTTCGCGATAGGCATGATCAGATCGATCACCTTGATGCCGGTTTCCAACACCGCGGCCGAAGTTGCCTGCTCCTCAAAAGATGGCGGAGTCCGGTGGATCGGCATGCGTTTTTCAGCCTCAACCGGGCCACCCTCATCAACTGGCTCACCCAAAACATCCATAATTCTACCCAGGGTTGCCTGACCAACCGGAACCGTGATCGGTGCACCGGTGTTTGTGACCAACACACCCCGCCTCAGACCATCGGTGGATCCCATGGCGATAGTCCGGGCGACGCCATCGCCAAGCTGTTGCTGAACTTCGAGGGTCAGGTTGGCCTCGTCGACCTTCAACGCATCGTAGACCTTCGGCATTCCGCCCATAGGGAACTGGACGTCCACCACGGCACCGATGATTTCCACCACTTTACCTGAACTCATTTCTGGTTCCTCATTATTTCAAATTCCAATCCGAGCCGGATGCGTCTTCTCTGTCGTCCATCCAGACCTGCAGTTCGTATCAGACCGCGGCCGCTCCGGCCACAATCTCGGAAATCTCCTGGGTAATAGCTGCCTGCCGAGCCTTGTTGTAGACCAGCTGCAGTTCGTTAATAAGCTCACCCGCATTGTCTGTGGCAGATTTCATTGCCACCATCCGCGCAGACTGCTCACAGGCACCGTTCTCAACCACTGCCTGGTAAACCAGCGATTCCAGGTAGCGGCTCAACAGGTTGTCCAAAACGTCTTTTGAGTCGGGTTCATATATGTAATCCCAATGGTGTTTCAACTCCGCTTCACCTTCAGAGGTGATGGGTACCAGCTGCTCAACCATTGGCGCCTGAGTCATGGTGTTTACGAACTTGTTATACACCACGTATATACGGTCGATCTCACCACTCTCGTAAGCATCCAGCATTGCTTTTACGGTACCGATCAGGTTTTCTATATGGGGCTGATCGCCCAATTGGGTGATCTGAGCCCTGACATTGCCGCCAAAGCGGCGAAAAAAACCCAAAGCTTTTTTACCGATGGTGCAAAACTCCACCTCGATACCCTTTTCACGATACACCCTGATCTCTTTAGCCAGCATTCTGAACAGATTGTTGTTCAGACCGCCGCAGAGACCACGATCCGACGAGACGATGATGTAACCTATACGCTTTACCTCACGCTCTTTCATGAAGCTGTGTTTGTACTCCGGATGCGCATGGTGAAGATGGCCTATAACCTGGCGCATCTTGTCTGCATAGGGACGCGTTGCGGACATCCTGTCCTGAGCCTTGCGCATTTTTGCCGCTGCCACCAGTTGCATCGCAGAGGTGATCTTCTGCGTGTTTTTTATGCTGGCAATCTTTGTACGGATCTCTTTTCCGCCTGCCATGTCTAACCCTTTTTTATCAGATCAAAGATACCCAACTACCAGGTATGGTTTGCCTTGAAATCCTGCAGAGCCTTATCCAATGCACCTTTTATTTCGTCGTTGTAGTCCCCGGATTCATTGATCTGGTCGAGCAACGCCTTTTGGCTGCTGCGCATATAACCGTGTAAAGCCGCCTCAAAACTGACCACTTTATTAGTGGCGACGTCGTCCAGATAACCTTCGTTGGCGGCAAACAGGGAGACCGCCATCTCAGCGACGGACAGCGGAGAGTATTGACCCTGTTTCATCAACTCGGTAACACGCTCGCCGCGCTCCAGCTGTTTGCGTGTGGCTTCATCAAGATCCGACGCGAACTGCGAGAAAGCCGCCAGCTCCCGATACTGCGCCAGCGCCAGACGAACGCCCCCTCCCAGCTTCTTGATGATCTTGGTCTGCGCCGAACCGCCAACGCGAGATACCGACAGACCTGCATTGATAGCGGGTCTGACGCCGGCATTAAACAGATCTGCCTCAAGGAAGATCTGGCCGTCGGTGATCGAAATCACATTGGTGGGAACGAATGCGGAGACGTCGCCAGCCTGAGTCTCGATGATCGGCAATGCTGTCAGGGAACCTGTCTTCCCCTTGACCTTGCCGCCGGTAGCCTTCTCCACGAAATCAGCGTTTACACGAGCAGACCGCTCAAGCAGACGCGAATGCAGATAGAATACGTCGCCAGGGTATGCTTCTCGTCCCGGCGGACGGCGCAACAGCAGAGAGACCTGGCGATAGGCCCAGGCCTGCTTGGTCAGGTCATCATAAATGATCAGCGCATCTTCACCCTTGTCGCGGAAATACTCACCCATGGTGCATCCGGTATAGGGTGCGAGATACTGCATCGCAGCCGAATCGGCGGCGGGAGCGGCAACGACAATGGTGTGCTCCAAAGCGCCATGCTCTTCCAGTTTGTGCATCACCTGCGCGATGGAAGAATTTTTCTGGCCAATGGCAACGTAGATACACTTAACGCCGGTACCTTTCTGGTTGATTATCGCATCGATGGCAATCGCGGTCTTGCCGGTCTGACGATCGCCGATAATCAATTCACGCTGGCCGCGGCCAATCGGCACCATAGAGTCGATCGCCTTAAGGCCGATCTGGACCGGTTGATCCACCGACTTACGGGTGATAACGCCAGGTGCAACTTTTTCGATAGCAGAGCTCTCACTGGTTTCGATTGGACCCTTCCCGTCGATCGCATTCCCCAACGCGTCGACCACACGACCGAGCAGAGCTTCGCCCACCGGTACCTCAAGAACGCGACCGGTACATTTCACTGCATCGCCTTCGGTCAGGTGTTTGTATTCACCCATAACCACAGCACCGACAGAATCCCGCTCCAGGTTCAGTGCCAGGCCGAAGGTATTGCCCGGAAACTCCAACATCTCGTAGGACATGGCGTCCTCGAGACCGTGGATCCTGACAATACCGTCTGTAAGGCTGATGATCGTGCCTTCATTGCGGGCTTCGGTCTTAAGATCAAATTTCTCGATCTTGCTTTTGATCAGTTCGCTGATCTCGGATGGATTGAGTTGCATAGTGGCTTCTCGTCTAGATTCCCAATTCGTTGGCCAGTTGCTGCAGGCGCCCTTTGACAGAGCCGTCGATCACCGTATCTCCCGCGCGAATGTGGACGCCCCCTATCAGTTCGGGATCCTTTTCGCTGGTGATGATAATCTCTCGGCCGAAGCGTGCCTTCAGTGCATCGGCAATGTTTTTTTCTTGCGCAGGCTTTAGTGCATAAGCGGAAGTCACATGGACTTTGAGCACCTGCTGGCTCTCGTCCTTCAACTTCTGATACACCTCCACCATCTCGGGCACCACAAGGAGGCGGTCGTTCTGCACCAGCAGCTTAAGCAGATTCCGGCCTTCGTCGTCAAGCTTATCGCCGCAGATCTCCAGGAGCAGATCGGTCAGTTTTGCTCGTCCGAACAGTGGGTCGGTGATAATGCGGTGCAACGACGTATCGCTGACCAGCTCGGCCAACAGCCTCAGCTGCTCAGCCCAGCTGTCCAGCTTGTCGCTCTTGCTGGCGCGAGCAAAAACCGCTTCAGCATAGGGGCGGGCTATCGTGCTTGTATCTCCAGCCATAGTGATGCCTTAGATCTCTTTTGCCAGTGAGTTGACAATATCCTGGTGCGTATCCGCATTGATCTCTTTGCGCAGGATTTTCTCGGCCCCGGCAATGGCAAGTGCCGCCACTCTCTCCCGCAACTGCTCACGGGCACGATTGGCTTCCTGCTCAATCTCGGATCTGGCAGCGGTCAGAATACGGTCGCCCTCCACACGGGCGTTAACTTTGGCTTCATCCACGATTTCAGACGCTCGCTTCTGTGCTTGCGCCAAAATATCCGAAGCCTGCCCTTTGGCGTCGTGAAGCAGCTGTTTGGCACGACCTTCTGCAAGTTCCTGTTCGTGCTGCCCACGCTCCCCGGCGGCCAAGCCGTCGGCGATACCTTTACGCCGCTCCTCCAGTGCCCCCATGATCGGGGTCCACACATACTTCATGGTAAACCATACGAATACCACGAAGGTGAGAAGCTGGCCTATTAACGTCAGATTAATGTTCATCCCGGAAACTCCTCGTTGTCTGTCGAGATGACAGTCCGTCTATTTGAAGTTGGGGTCCAGCTTAACCTGCAACAGCAAACAGTACGTACATGGCCAGACCCACGGCGATCATCGGTACCGCGTCGACAAGACCCATTACGATGAAGAACTGGGTGCGAAGCATGGGAATAAGTTCCGGTTGGCGGGCAGCGCCTTCAAGAAAGCGACCACCGAGTACGCCGATACCTACGGCGGCACCCAGGGCACCCAGACCCATCATCAGCGCGCCAGCGATATACAGCAGTGCATTTGCCATTTCCATTATTGGTCTCCCGTTAGTGAAGTGTTGGTTAACAAAAATTACGGATCAGTGTTCGTGATGCGCCATATCCAGATAAACAATGGTCAGCGTCATGAAAATAAACGCCTGCAGCGTAATAATCAGGATATGAAATATCGCCCATCCAAGTTGCAACACTCCGCCGAACAGGCCCATAAAGGTTCCGGCGCTGTACATGATGGCAATGAGGATGAAGATCATCTCTCCGGCGTACATATTGCCAAACAGTCGCAAGGCAAGTGATACGGGTTTAGCGATCAGGCTGACGAATTCCAGAATGAAGTTAATCGGAATGAACAATGCGTTGACTAACGGATTGGCGGAAGAAAAGGGCTGCAGAGTCAGTTCGCCGACAAACCCACCTATACCTTTAATCTTGATGCTGTAAAAAATCACCAAAATAAACACCCCAATGGCCATGCCAAAGGTGGCGTTGGGATCGGTGGTCGGGACCACCTTCATAAAATGAATTCCAAGCAACTGGGAAATCGCGGGAATCACATCCACCGGCACCAGATCCATCAGATTCATCAGAAAAATCCAGACAAATATGGTCAAGGAAAGCGGCGCCACCATGTCGTTTCTGGACGAAAAAGAGCCGCGTACGCTCTGATCGATGAATTCCATGATCCATTCAACGAAATTCTGCAGCCCACCCGGTATACCGGTGGTAACGGCATCGGCCGCCTTCTTGAACAGATAAAGGAACAATACTCCGAGAGTGATCGACCAGAACATGGTGTCCAGGTGAATGGCACTGAAGCCCATCGCCTTAGCCGCTTCACCACACCCAGCCAGCTGCCAGCCCGGATCCGTCACCACCTGGTGACCGTCACAATAGTTACCTGCCGGAAGATTACCGTAGGTGAGGTTGGTCAGATGATGCTTGATATATTCGCTTGAAGTTAACGTATCGCCTGTCATGGTGTTCTTTCAAACCGAAAATAAAGTTATTCCAATTTATGGACAATCAGCACCGGGGCCATCTGAACCAGCAGAAAGACTCCGAAAAGAGCACCGGCACTCAAGGGTTTTAACCAGAGTATCGCCACCGCGAACAACAGGCCGGTAAGCAGCAGTTTCTGAACCTCAGCACCGTAGAATCGACCGAGCAGTTTCCCCGGTTCCTGTGCCCGATAGGGAGCGAACACCCGAAGCGCAAAAAACGCGTTGGTCAATGTCGCGATCAGCCCACCTGCCAACCCGGACCAGGCATACATCCATCCGGGTATAATCAAGACCGGAAAAGCGATCAACGTCACGCTCAACTGAAACAAAACAAGTCGCCAGGCATGTCTGGCGCTGGCCAGATTCATAGCCGCGAATCATTTCCGCTCAGAGTCAGATCCCCTTCGACGGCCGGTAGTATAAGGGCATCGGGATATAAGGTCAAAAGATAGGTAAATAAATTTAATATGTTCACAAAAAACTATCCCCGAGACCTATTTTCCTGGATAGCAGGCAAAAACGGTATCTACCGGATATGTTCCAGAATTCCATCCAACTCTTCGAGATTGTTATAGCTTATCACCAATTTGCCTTTGCCCCCGGCGCCTTGTTGGATCTTCACGCGGGCTCCTAGTTTATCGATCAGACTATTCTCCAATAGCCTCACATCGGGATCTTCATCGTAAATTACCTTCTCTTTTTGCTCTGCTTTCACACCCTGAAGGCGCCGCACCAATTTTTCTGTTTCTCTCACTGAAAAACCCTGGGCAACCACCTGCCGGGCCGCATCGCTTTGAACCTGGCCCTGCAGACCCAACAGAGCTCGGGCATGCCCCATCTCGATGCATCGCTCTTCGATGAACTTCTTGACATCGGCATTCAGCTCCAGCAGCCGCAGCAAATTTGTCACCGTGGTGCGTGATTTGCCAATTCCTTGCGCAATCTGCTGGTGCGTCAATTGGAATTCGTCCAGTAAACGATGCAGCGCGGATGCCTCCTCAAGGGGGTTCAAGTCATCCCGCTGAATGTTTTCGATCAGGCCCATTGCCATCGCCGTCTTGTCCGGCACATCGCGAATAACCGCTGGTATCTCGCTCAGCCCCGCCTGCTGCGCCGCCCGCCAGCGGCGTTCTCCGGCTATTATTTCGTAACGATTGGGTTCAATGGGGCGCACCACAATGGGTTGCACCACACCCTGTGCCGCGATGGAATCCGCCAGCTCCTGCAAGCTGTCTGGATTAAAATCACGCCGCGGCTGGAAACGCCCTCTCTGAATCAGGTCCAGCGGAAGTGTATCAACTGCCCTGGAGGAAACCTCCCTGCCGGCACTCTCGTGCTGATTGGTATCGCCACCCAGCAGCGCATCCAGTCCGCGCCCAAGTCCAAGTTTTCTCGATGCCATAATCTGTCTTTATCTGTCGTTGAATATATCAGGCTGTAAGATTCCGGGTTTGCTTGTTACGCAGCAGGAACTCATTGGCAAAGTCCAGATAGGAGACAGCCCCCCTGGAATTTTTATCATACATTAAAATCGGCAGCCCATGACTCGGCGCCTCCGCCAGGCGCACATTGCGTGGAATAATGGAGGTAAACACCTTGTCCTTAAAATAGTGAATGAGCTGTGCGGAGACTTCGTTGGTAAGGCGATTGCGGGGATCGTGCATAGTCCGCAAAATGCCTTCTATCTGCAGACCCGGATTACGGCTTGCCTGAATTTGACGGATGGTATTGACCAGTGAGGAGAGTCCCTCCAGGGCGTAGTATTCACACTGCAGGGGAATCAATACACTATGAGAAGCCACCAGAGCGTTGACCGTCAGCATGTTGAGCGACGGAGGGCAATCGATAATGATAAATTCATACCGCTCCTCCGCGCCCTCCAAAGCCAGTCTCAGGCGCTTCTCTTTCAGCGGGGCGTTCATCAACCCCACTTCCGCAGCGGTCAAGTCAGAGTTGGCCGGCAGGACATCGAAGTTTGCAGTGGGGGACCGGGTAACCACCGCATCCAGCTTCTGTTCACCCAACAGTACGTCGCAGCTCGAATGCTGAAGCTCATGCTTGTTGACACCGCAGCCCATGGTCGCATTTCCCTGGGGATCTATGTCCACCAGCAGGACCTTGTGTCCCATGGAGTCAAGAGATGCGGTCAGATTGACGGCTGTGGTAGTCTTTCCCACACCGCCTTTTTGATTGGCAACACAGACAATTCGACCCATACAGATAGTTCCGGTCAATCCTTAAAATCAACCGACTCTGAATCGACAGGCGATTATAGAGACGGGGAAACGAGAATATCAGAAAGCGAACACATGTGCGTCATCTCATTGGCTGCAGATGAGCCGAGCAATCTCCGTGACAGCATTAATTCGTTTTGTCCGATAATCAAGAAGAATCGCCTGTCGCCTGAAGCAATGCGGATTTCGGTAGATCCAAGCTTTCGTCTAATCCACCCATAACACGAATCTATTATTTCTGGTCTTAAACGCTCCGGCGAGGTATCTTTAGCAGCCCGATTCTCTGTAATAGCTTAATACTGCTGTAATAAAACTATTGGTATTGTGCTTTTTGCGGAACCGGAACCAGAAGAACCAGGACGGTAATATAACACCGGATTTCAGAATTTAATGTTCACTAGAGGATAGACTGATATGGCTGATACACGTGGCGTGGTTGTACTGAGCGGAGTCCGAACAGCAATCGGAGATTATGGTGGCAGTTTGAAAAGCTTTTTCCCTACAGACCTCGGAGCAATGGTGGTTAAAGAGGCGATCAAGCGATCAAATGTCGATCCAGGTCAAATCGGCCAAGGCGTTATTGGAAATGTGATCCACACACAACCCAAGGATATGTATGTTTCCCGTCTCTCCTGCGTCAATGGCGGTATGTCACACGATTCGGGGGCATTAACCGTAAACCGTCTTTGCGGCTCAGGTATGCAGGCGATAGTCTGCGCTGCTCAAATGATCATGTTGGGTGATACTGATTTCGCAGTTGGCGGCGGTGTTGAATCTATGAGCAATGCCGCCTACTCGATGCCGAATGCGCGCTGGGGCGTCCGCATGGGAGACACCCAGTTAATCGATATGATGGTCGGTGCACTGACCGATCCTTTTGATACTGTGCATATGGGTGTAACCGCGGAAAACGTTGCAGAAAAATGGGGTATTCAACGCCAGGAACAGGACGAATTCGCAGTTGAAAGCCACCGTCGGGCGGCCGCTGCCATTGCTGCAGGGCACTTCAAGGAGCAGATTCTTCCGATTGAGGTCAAGTCACGTAAAGGTGTAACTGTGTTTGATACGGATGAGCACGTGCGTGGTGATGCCTCCGTCGAAGGTATGCAAAAATTACGCGCCGCTTTCAAAAAAGATGGAACCGTAACTCCGGGCAATGCGTCAGGTATCAATGACGGCGCTGCCGCTCTGGTTCTGGCAGATGCAGCTACTGCAGAAAAACAGGGCTTGAAACCAATGGCCAGACTGGTTACCTACGGCATCGCCGGTGTGGATCCATCTTTAATGGGCGAGGGACCGATCCCGGCAACGAAGCTGGCTTTGCAACGCGCTGGACTCAAGATCGGTGACATTGACGTCGTCGAGGCCAATGAGGCGTTCGCAGCCCAGGCTCTGGCCGTGTGCAAAGGTCTGGAGTTCGACAACGACAAAACCAATCCAAACGGCGGTGCGATAGCACTCGGCCATCCGATCGGTGCAACCGGCGCCCTCATTACGGTAAAGGCGCTTTATGAGCTGCAGCGAATTGGCGGCCGTTACGCACTGATCACCATGTGTATCGGTGGTGGCCAGGGTATTGCTGCGATTTTTGAAAGGATGTAAATAAGAAGTCTGATTGAAGCGCCGGAGGAATCGGGGCATCACGCTGATTACTCCGGCGCCTGAATTTACTTGAACAGCTCCTCCGCCGCCCGGCGCAAAGCATCCGCTGCCCCTCCATCTCCGCCCGTTTGTACAGTGGCCTCGAAGTATTCGCAATAGTTAGCCCGGATCTTGTCCATTACCTCTTCCGCCATTGGCTCCTGACACTGGTTGGCCCGACTCGGATCGTACCAGCGACAGTTGCGGCAGACCCTCGTCGGCTTGCCGCAACCGGGGCAGTTGGTCTCGCGTCCGTAATCATGCATTCCCAGATCCGCACCGCAGTGCCAGCAGTTTCCGATTTTTTCCGTTTTCATCTATTTCCCTCAATACGCTTAAGCTCTCTTTTTACCCCGCTGTTCATAACGCTCTGATATCCCCTTCATCACTGCCAAAAATTACTCCGGCACAATATGGCGTGGCGCTCTCCAGTTGTATCCGGCACTTTCAACGAGTGAATTTCCAGTCCGGCGCATCTCTCTGTCGCAGCGTCGAGCTCCGCCTGATGGAGTGCACCCTTCATGGCCAGAACATACCCGTCAGAGGCGACCAGGTGCGATGAAAGATTTAGCATCTCCGGCAATGATGCAAAAGCTCTCGACAACACGGTATCGAAAGGTGTGGCAGGCACATACCTCTCTACCCTGCCACGCACAACCATCAAATTATTCAGTTTCAGCTCAATCTTCGCCTGCTCTATAAATCGGCATTTTTTTCCGTTCGAATCAAGCAACGTAAAGCCAAGATCGGGGCGGGCGACAGCCAGAGGTACTCCCGGCAGACCCGGGCCGGTACCCACATCCAATATTCTGCGACCATGCAGCAACGGCAGAACAGAGAGTGAATCGAGTAGTTGGCGGGAAACCATATTGGCGGGATCCCTTATTGCGGTCAGGTTGTAGCTCTTGTTCCACTTCTCGAGTAGTAGCAGATAATCCAGCAACTTCCGCTGCTGCTCAGAACTCAGTGTCAGTTCCATCTGCGTCAGACCGCTGGAGAGTTGTTTGCTCCAGTACTCTTGTTCGAAGGAGCGAGACACTAAGTAGATTGCTTTTTCAGATGGATCAGCAGCAGCGAAATGGCTGCCGGCGTCATCCCTGGAATGCGCCCCGCCTGGCCCAGGGTAAGGGGGCGGTTCCTGGACAGCTTCTCTCTTGCTTCGGTCGAAAGCCCGCGCACCTGCAGATAGTCCAGATCGGGCGGAAGTTTGACCGACTCTTTCTGCCGCATCTTGTCGATATCAATCTGCTGGCGTTTGATATAGCCCGCATACTTGGCTTGAATATCGAGCTGCTCGGCAACACTTTGATCTTCCGGGCCGGGACCAAGCTCGGGCAACTGGTTCAAAGCCTGATAGCTGCACTCCGGCCGGGCAAGCAGATCCAGTGCACGGGTCTCGTGGCTCAGTGATATTCCCAGGTCTCTTTCGATCCGGTCGCCCACCGGGGTGCCGGGCCGAATCCAGATATCCTGCAATCGCTGCCGCTCAAGCTCGATCGCCTCCTGCTTCTGTTCGAAGGCACTCCAGCGAGCATCTCCCACAACACCAAGTTCCCGCCCTTTCTCGGTCAGCCGCAGATCCGCGTTGTCTTCCCGCAACAGCAACCTGAATTCAGCACGGCTGGTAAACATGCGGTAGGGTTCACCGGTTCCGCAAGTCAGCAAATCATCCACCATAACCCCGAGGTAGGCTTGTTCCCGGCCGGGACACCAGGCTTCGATTTCACGCAGCTTCAAAACCGCATTTATCCCTGCCAGCAATCCCTGGGCAGCCGCCTCTTCGTAGCCCGTGGTACCGTTTATCTGGCCGGCAAAGAAGAGTCCTTCGATAAATTTCGTCTCCAGCCCAGGCTTGAGGTCACGCGGGTCGAAAAAATCATACTCGATGGCATAACCCGGACGGGTAATGCGCGCCTGACTGAATCCTCTCATCGAGCGCACCAGTGCCAGCTGCACGTCGAACGGCAGTGAGGTCGATATACCGTTTGGGTAGACCTCGTTGCTGTTGAGGCCTTCAGGCTCAATGAATATCTGGTGGGAATCCCGATCTGCAAAACGTACCACTTTGTCTTCGATGGAAGGGCAATAACGCGGCCCGACACCGTCGATGACACCGGTAAACAGCGGTGATCGCGACATTCCGCCACGTATTATTTCATGCGTCTCTGTGTTGGTATGGGTGATATGACAACAGAGCTGTTGCGGGTGCTCTTCTCGCGACCCCAGGAAGGAGAAAACCGGCGTTGGCTGATCGCCCGGCTGCTGCTGCAGGCCGGAATAGTCGATGCTGCGGCTATCGATACGCGGAGGCGTACCGGTCTTCAGCCGCTCAACGTGAAACGGCAATTCGCGCAGCCTTCTGGAGAGCGCATTGGCCGGCGGGTCACCGAGTCGTCCACCTTCAAAACTGTTCAGTCCGACATGGATCCGGCCTCCCAAAAAGGTGCCAGTGGTCAGTATCACCGACGGAGCGCGAAATTTGAGACCGATCTGGGTAATCACACCAGTAACACGGTTATGCTCTATGATCAGATCGTCTACCGCCTGCTGAAACAGCTCGAGTCCAGGCTGGTTCTCCAGCACCCTCCGCACCGCCGCCCGATAGAGCTGGCGGTCAGCTTGGGCACGGGTGGCACGCACCGCCGGGCCTTTGCGTGCGTTAAGGATGCGAAACTGAATTCCGGCACGATCTGTCGCCCGGGCCATCAGTCCATCCAGCGCGTCCACCTCCTTGACCAGGTGGCCTTTGCCGATGCCACCTATTGCCGGGTTACAGCTCATCTGTCCTAAAGTTTCAATATTGTGGCTAAGCAATAGGGTATGGGCGCCCATACGGGCGGCCGCAAGCGCCGCCTCTGTACCGGCATGTCCACCACCCACCACAATGACATCGTAAGAATCGGAGTAGAACATCGGTTATCCAAAATATATTTGCGGCTGACATTTTATCCGGGAATTGAGCTTTGCACAGCTTTGATTGGATCAGATCAGCCCGGTGAAAAATTATCCTGCGGTTATCGGTCCATGTATGTGAGGGAAGTGTCGTTGTCAAATGGTTTTGGCCATCACAGGAAGAGATGGTGGAAGCTGTATGCCGGCTTTAGCGACGACACGCCAACAGATGTGCTCACTTCCGGCGTTGTCCGGAAGTGAGCGAGCTCCACCCTGGAAAAAGAATGAGGTATACAGCTTGTTATGACGACTCGGTTAAACTATGAAATTCGGATTTGTTGCCAATCCGTCTTGCTCATCAGCCTCTTTTTTTTATGCACCGGCAACAGCTTGGCGGCCAAACAACTTCCTCGACCGGCACCGGAATTCACTCACCAAAAGAGCGATGCGTGGCTTAATTCAAAACCTTTGTCGCTTGAGGAGTTGCGCGGAAAAGTTGTTCTACTCGATTTCTGGACTTTCGACTGCTGGAACTGCTATCGCTCTTTCCCCTGGCTGCGCACCCTAGAATCTCAATTGGAAAACCGTGAGTTCATGGTCATTGGCATCCATACCCCCGAGTTTGAACACGAACGTAACAGAAACCGCCTGGTGGAGAAGGTCAGGATATATGAGCTCAGTCACCCGATCATGATAGACAACGATTTCTCTTTCTGGAATGCCGTGGGCAGCAGATACTGGCCGAGTTTTTTTATACTGGACAAGAAAGGAGTGATTCGGGCCAGTTATTTTGGTCAGATCGATCAGCACAGTGCCCAGGCGGAGAAAATTGAAAGGATGGTCGAAGAGCTGCTGTCAGAATAAAGCGTTATCATAGGTTCTGATTCAAGATAGACGGGGCCGATGCCGACAGCTGTGTAATTATGAACAACTCTTTAGACCGACTTGTTCTGGAAGCGGGAAAGATCGTTCTCGGCAAGGAGCACACCATCCGTCTGGCACTTGCCTGCCTGCTCGCCCGGGGCCATCTATTGATCGAGGACCTTCCGGGAGTCGGTAAAACCACACTGGCTCATCTGCTCGCCCGATTGCTGGGACTCGACTACCAGCGCATCCAGTTCACCAGCGACCTTCTGCCGGCAGATATCATAGGCAACTCGGTTTACAACCGGGAGGAGGGGAGTTTCAGTTTTCACCCCGGTCCGGTCTTTTCGCAATTGGTTTTGGCCGATGAAATCAACCGGGCAACTCCGAAAGCCCAGAGTGCCCTGCTGGAGGCGATGGAGGAGCAACAGGTAACCGTTGATGGCACCAGCTACCCGCTGCCGAAACCTTTTTTTGTAGTTGCCACTCAAAACCCGGCACACCAGATCGGCACCTTTCCGCTTCCGGAATCTCAGTTGGACCGTTTTCTGATGCGGGTGGAGCTGGGCTATCCGGATAGCAGATCGGAACGGCTGCTGCTCACCGGCAGTGACCGAAGAGAGCTGCTGTATAAGCTGGAACCTTGCCTTGACCAGGCACAATTGCAGTCGCTGCAAGCTCAGGTAAACGAGGTGCACGTCTCCGCTGCCATACTTGACTACTGTCAGGCGCTGCTGGAATTCAGCCGCAACAGCCCTGGTTTCAGTCGCGGGCTCTCTCCCAGGGCAGGGCTTGCGTTGTTGCGCAGTGCCAAGGCTTGGGCGCTGCTGTCAGGCCGTTTCCAGCTGCTGCCCGAAGACGTACAGGCAGTATTGCCCGCAACGGTCGGTCACCGGCTGCACTCCAGCGCAGAAACCGGCAAGGAGGAGGGGGCGATGCTGGCAAGATTTCTGATCGAATCGGTCCCTATACCCTGACAGAACACGGTAGGTTTTAAGAGGCTATCGGGCGTTGAGTTATCCGGTATATTTACTTCATATCAATGAAATTCCGACTCTTGAACTCACTGCGTAGAATAGCCCGCCCGGACAGCGCAGGAAAAACCTTAATCGCACCACGCAGCATCTACATTCTTCCCACCGGTTACGGTTTTCTCTATGCCGTACTGCTGCTGTTGATGCTGCTGGGGTCGGTAAACTACGCCAACAATCTTGGCTTTCTTCTGACGTTTCTTCTAATCGGACTGGGATTGGTGGCGATGCTGCATACTTGGCGCAATCTGGTCGGACTGGAGCTGGAGAGCGGTCGTGCGGCGCCGGTATTCGCTGGCGACGATGCTCATTTCGAGATACGTCTTATCAATCGTCGCCGCTGGTCGAGGCCGGGTATACAGATTCAAATTGAGGGCCGTTCACCGATAATCACCGATCTCCGTCCGGCAGAGGCGGAGACCCTTACGCTCTCGGCCAAGAGCAGCTGTCGCGGCAGATTATCTCTGCCGCGGTTCACAACCTCCACCCGGTATCCTTTGGGGCTCTTTAATGCCTGGGTCTATGTGGAACTCGATGCTCTCTGCCTGGTTTATCCGAAGCCAGGAAAAAATATGCCGGAGATCCCAACACCCGAATACAGCCACAGCCAGATGGGAGACAGGGGAGTGGGGGCAGACGATTTCGCCGGGTTGCGCCACTATCGACCCGGCGACTCTCCACGCCATATAAACTGGAAAGCTCTGGCGCGCGAACAGGGACTCCAGACCAAACTGTTCGGGGGGGATCGTGCCGAAAGATGCTGGCTCAATTGGTACCACCTGTCCGGGGAGAGCGAACAGCGGCTGAGTCAACTCTGTCGCGGCGTGCTTGATGCCAGCTCACAGGATATTGAGTTCGGCCTGAAACTGCCGGGCCATGAATTCAAACCTGCACGAGGCCAGCAGCATCGCCTGGAGTGCCTTAGTGCATTGGCGCTGTTCGGAGAGCCGGGATGAGAGCCGCATCTCACACCCCGCTCTCCAGACTGCAGCAATATTTACTGCTGGCTCTGCTTACGCTGACAGCGCTGCCGCATGTGCTGAATATGGATAGCCGTATCAGTGCGTTTTTTTTCGTGCTTGTGGTGTATCGAACTCTGGCCGTAAATAAAGCCGCACTGCGCCCCGGTAGATTGCTGCTGTTTCTGATTACACTGGGTACTGTCGGAATCGTGCTTATGCGGTATCCGATACTGTTTGGAAGGGAACCGGGCGTCGCTTTGCTCATCGCCATGCTGGCGCTCAAGCTGATGGAAATGAGGGTTCGCCGTGATATCCACATTCTGGTTTTTATCGGCTATTTTACGCTGATCACCCAATTCCTCTATCGGGATGAGGCCTGGCTGATTTTCTATGCAATGATTCTGGTGGTTGCGCTTACCGCTCTGCTGGTCGAGAGTAATCGCCATGCGCCTTCCCCAACTTCATACCGGTCATTGGGCGTGGCAGTTTCGCTGCTGGTGCAGGCGCTGCCGTTGATGATTGTGCTGTTTATCTTCTTCCCGCGCTTCAGCTCCCCTTTGTGGAGCCTGGGCGCCGAAACCGGTCAGGCGGTGAGCGGTGTCAGCGGCACTATTTCCCCGGGAAGTATCAGCCGTCTCAGCCGCTCGTCAGAGGTCGCATTCCGGGTTGATTTCAAGCATGAAATACCACCTCCTGCGCAACGTTACTGGCGTGGACCTGTATTCTGGTCTTCGGATGGAAAAAACTGGGATACCGATGATGAGGGAGATTTAGCCGGCAACGACCTGATAAGCCTGGGTCCGGCAATCGAGTATGAGATCACCTTGGAACCCACCCCCGGAAATTGGCTCTATGCCCTGGAGTTGCCAACCAGAATTCCAAAGGATTCAGAGCTCAAATCGGACTATCAACTGATCAGCAAAAAGCCGATTAAGCGCAGAATCCGATACCATGCCAGTTCTGTACTTGATCATCGTACCGGTCGGCTGAGTGAGAAGGAGCAGCAGAAAGGACTGCAACTGCCGCCGGGTGTCACGGCTCGTATGCTTGACCTGGTGGCTGGCTGGCAGCAACAGAGCAGTTCCGATGCGGAGATAGTGATCAAAGCCCTGGACTACTTTCGGCAGCAGGAATTCTACTATACGCTTTATCCCCCGATCCTTGGAGATAATCCCGCGGACCAGTTTCTGTTCCAAAGCCGCCGTGGCTTTTGTGAACACTACGCCACCAGCTTCACGCTGTTGATGCGGATCGCCGGTATCCCCGCCCGGGTGGTCGGTGGCTATCAGGGTGGTCAGGTCAACCCACTTGGCGATTACCTGATCGTACGCCAGTCCGATGCCCATGCCTGGGCCGAAGTGTGGATAGAGGGGAAGGGGTGGCAGCGGGTCGATCCAACCGTTGCGGTCGCTCCCGAACGCATTGAACAATCCATCGACCCGACCCTGATGAGCGACGCCATCGGTGCCCCGATCCGTTTCATTGAGGTAAACAGCGGATTGTTGCGTGCTGTTATCAGACAACTGCAATGGGGTACAGATGCACTCAGTGCATCCTGGCATCGTTGGGTATTGGGCTATTCCCGGGAGCGCCAGCTCTATTTAATGCAATTGCTCGGTATCGGTTTTCTGCAAGGACCCAAACTGGCCTACGGTATGATCGGTATCACCGGCTTCTGCATCATTTTCCTCACCCTGGTTCTCCTGTATCGCGTCAAGGAAAGACGGGATCCGGTTTACGCAACATATCTCGGTTTCTGTCGCCGGCTGCAGCGTAGCGGTATAGTGCGAATGACTCACGAAGGACCCGGCGACTTCGCCAACCGTGTTATTGCCGAACGCCCGGATCTGCAGAACAGGGTAGCCAGGATTACAGGACTCTATATCGGAATCCGCTATGGGCGCCAGGACACAAAACTTAATCGCCGCCGCTTCAGGAACCTGGTTCGTGGATTTCACCCCTAGCCAAAATAGGGAAAAATCACCCCGAAGTTTACCTACAGCCTGGTGAAATATGTGGTTTGTACCCGTACTCCTACTTTCCAATACAGAAACTGGAGAAAATCCTTCCAAGGAGATCTTCTGAACTAAACTCTCCAGTGATTTCCGACAGCGAATACTGAGCCTGGCGTAAATCTTCCGCCAGCAGCTCGCCGGAAACCGCTGAGAGCAGCGCCCGTTCACCTGTCAGTAAACACTTACTTGCAGTTGTTAGAGCCTCCAGATGCCGTCTGCGGGCAATAAATGCACCTTCCTGACTACCCTGATAGCCGACGCTCTGTTGCAGATGCCGACGCAACAGATCAACTCCCTGACCATTGCGGGCAGAGAGGGAGACTTCGGTTCCAGCAGCTGTCTCCCGCGTGCCTGGAAGGCGACCGGTTAAATCGATCTTGTTACGAACCAGGGTAAGCGGAACACCTTCGGGAAGGCTGCTCCGATCCAGCAGTTCGTGATCCGGATCGATCTGATCATCGAAAATCCAGAGCACGCGGTCGGCCTTTCTAATCTGCTCACGGGCTCTGCGTACACCCTCCTGTTCAACCGGATCTTCGCTCTCCCTCAGTCCGGCGGTATCAATCAGGTGCAATGGCATACCATCAATCTGTATGGACTCCCGCAGAAGGTCGCGTGTCGTTCCCGGTACATCGGTGACTATAGCTGATTCACGACCTGCAAGCTTGTTCAGCAGGCTTGATTTGCCTGCATTTGGACGACCCGCTATAACCAGTGTCATCCCCTCCCGCAGCAGACTGCCAATCCGTGCACTCTCTTTCAGATCATTCAAATCCAGGATGATCGAATGTAAGTCAGCACTTACTTTTCCATCACTCAGGAAATCTATCTCTTCCTCCGGAAAATCGATAGCCGCTTCAACGTAAATCCGCAGATGGATCAGGCTCTCCACCAACCGGTGAATCCGGGAGGAAAATTCACCCTCCAGAGAACGGACAGCAAGACGGGCGGCGGCGACGGTATCGCTCTCTATAAGATCGGCCACGGCTTCCGCCTGTGCCAAATCCAGCTTGCCGTTGAGAAATGCACGCCTGCTGAATTCGCCCGGCTCGGCTAAACGTGCCCCGCACTCCAGGCAACGCTGCAGCAGCAGATCCATGACCACAGGACCACCGTGGCCTTGCAACTCCAGCACATCCTCTCCTGTGAATGAGTTGGGAGCCGAAAAGAAAAGAGCTATACCCTCGTCGATAATCTCTCCCCGGGCGTCTCGGAAGCGGGAAAAATCAGCTACTCTCGGCTCAGGAAGACGCCCCAGTATCGCTTTACTTAGAGTTGCAGTGTCCCGGCCTGAAACTCTTATAATGCCAACACCACCTTTACCGGGCGGAGTGGCAATTGCCGCGATTGTCTCCCCAGAAGTCACAATCCGCGCGAGGAGTGTCGGCTACCCCGCCTTCTCGATCTTTCGGGTGATAACCCACTGCTGGGTTATGGAAAGAATGTTGTTGGTTACCCAATAGAGAACCAGTCCGGAAGGAAAGAAAGCGAAAAAGACCGTGAACACGAAGGGCAGTGACATCATGATCTTGGCCTGCATTGGATCCGGCGGTGCCGGATTAAGCTTCTGTTGTATGAACATGGAGATACCCATGATCAGCGGCAACACATAAAAAGGGTCTTTAATGGATAAATCTTTGATCCAGAATATCCATGGTGCCTGACGCAGTTCGACACTCTCCAGCAGAACCCAGTAGAGGGCGATGAAAACCGGAATCTGCACCACGATCGGAAGACAGCCGCCAAGCGGGTTAATCTTCTCTTTTTTGTACATCTCCATCATAGCCTGGTTGAGGCGCTGTTTGTCATCTCCGTAGCGATCTTTCAGCGCCTGTATGCGCGGTGTCATCTTGCGCATATTGGCCATAGACTTGTAGCTGGTTTCAGAGAGTTTGTAGAAGAGCAGCTTGATGATCAACGTCAGCACAATGATCGACCAGCCCCAATTACCTAACACACCGTGAATTTTTCCCAGTAACCAGAAGATCGGCTTGGCGACTACCGTCAACCATCCATAATCGACCGTCAGTTCCAGTCCTGGTGCAATCGCCTCCAGCTCATGCTGAAGTTTAGGACCCGCAACAAAACCGCTGGAGAAGATGTGGCTGCCGCCTGCTGCCAGATTGACTGAAGGGGTGTAGGCTCCAAGAACATAACGCTGACCGGGGAGGACATTGGTGTAAAAATGATCGGTCTGCTCTGTAGGCGGGACCCATGCGCCAATAAAATAGTGCTGAAGCATGGCAACCCATCCACCCTTAACTTCGAGGGAGAGCGCATTCTCCTCCATTTTTTCGAAAGAAATTTTTTCGTACTTATTCTCCTGTGTGTATATGGCTCCGCCAGTGTAGGTATAGAGGAACTGTGAACCCGCTGGTTTTTCACCCGGCAGCCCGCGCATCAATTGCCGATACTCACGGCCCGACCATGATGACTCGGTGGGATTATCCACCTGATGCTCAACCTTAACCAGGTAACTGCCCCGAGTGAATATGAAACGCTTGGTAACACGAACACCTTTTGGACTCGTCCACAACAGCTCAACTTTGAGGCTATTTTTATCCCCCATGTTGTAGCTCTGCACTTCAGTTTGATACTGAGACTCATGAGTGGGAGCTTCCTCTTTCTCCAAACCTATAAGACCCGACTGGGCAACGAACAGATCGGGAGAGGTGGGCCGCAGCAATGTGAACTTAGCATCCTTCTGCTCAAGGGACACCGGGTATTCGTTAAGCAGGAGCGAGAGAATAGTACCGCCCCGGGTATCAATTTCTACAGAGAAGAGATCTGTAGTGACTTCTATCTTACCAGTGATTTTCTCCACGGAATCACCGGTACCCGGTACTGCCCCGGCAAACGGGCTGCTGATGGAAGCCGGATCTGCCACCTTGGCTGAAGGAATAGAGGAAGCGGAATCTACGGGCCTACCCGGAGCGACTTCAGATTGCGTGGCTGCAGTCTCTTGCGGAGGTTTTGGGCCATAATCTTCATTCCAGGCCTGCCAAAGCATGAGAACAATGAAGGCCAGGGTGAAAACCAATATGAGACGAAGATTATCCATGAAAAATCTCAGATCTAACAAAACGACCAGCTATATCCGTTCGAATTTTTCCAGCCACTTGCGACCAGTGCCAATCCAGGGATTCCCGGAGCCGTTTCTTATCGTGTAAAGGCAAACCTCGGCGACTCAATACAACGATATCTATACCATTTAAACAGAACCGTTGATGACGATAGCTCTCTCTGATCACTCTTTTCACAGAATTACGGTCGACAGCCCGCTTGACATTTTTTTTTGCAATTGCCAAACCAAGTCGGCCATATTCAAGCCTGTTACAACGCCAGAGAACCGTAAAAAATTCGTCTACCGATCGATTTGGCCGTTTAAAAATTTGGTTATATGAACCAGCATCCTGCAATCGACAGCGTTGGGGAAAGTCTGTTTTCTTTTGATTCAACAGCTACCAGTGTCCTGGCAGAACTATTGAGGCGTCAGACGGACTCTGCCCTTGGCGCGGCGTGCATTAATCACTTTACGTCCGCCAAGTGTTGCCATGCGGGCACGAAAGCCGTGGGTGCGAATACGCTTCAGCGTACTGGGTTGAAAAGTTCTTTTCATGACTGGTTCCCAATTTATCTCTTAGGTATTCAGGTAATATCCACCGCATGCGCAGTTGAAAAAAACCCGATAAAAAAGGCGCGTAGAATACTTTGAATTCAAGCGTACTGTCAATATCGCCAGATGCTGTATAGACAGTCTGTCCAGCAACTCAAAACGCTTGACAAGGAGCGATCAGAGACAGCCGTTATTGGCTTTGATGGGGTTGACACTGCCTGTGGATAACTACATTAAACAGGGGTAGACTCTGCTGATTCCGAATGAGTAAAGCTAACCATCAGCTTGTAGCTACCCAGTCATCGACAACTAGAAACTGTACAAAAAATATTAATCCATACTAAAAATAGTCAGGAATAATCTTGTGAGTCTGTGGAAAAAGTGTATGGATCGTCTGGAAGGTGAACTCTCATCACAGCAGTTCAATACCTGGATCAGACCACTTCAATCTATAGAAACACCCGACAGTATACGATTGTTAGCACCAAACCAATTCGTACTGAACTGGGTGAAAAACCATTACCTTGGACAGATTAAGAATATTGTGAAAGATCTTTCCGGCACCAAATCTCCAAATATAGTTCTTGAAATTGGAACCCGCTCAAAAAATAAAAAAGCAACCTCACCGTTGCTCCCAGAAAATTTCAATTCACAACTTCAGAACCGGCCAATATCGTATTTGGAAAGGTCTGAACAACCGATACCATGTAATCTGAACCCGGATTTTACTTTTGAAACCTTCGTCGAAGGGAAATCAAACCAGCTGGCACGTGCAGCATCAATGCAAATCGGTGAGAACCCGGGCTCCGCATACAACCCGCTTTTTATATACGGCGGAGTTGGCCTTGGAAAAACACATTTAATGCATGCCGTAGGGAACATGATCCTGTTGAACAACCCTGGATCAAGGGTTATCTACCTACACTCTGAAGGATTCGTAGCCGAAATGGTAAATGCACTGCAACACAATACCATTGAGAACTTTAAAGCGAAATATCGTTCTGTCAATGCGCTTCTGATCGATGACGTGCAATTTTTTGGGGGAAAAGAACGTTCTCAGGAAGAGTTTTTTCACACCTTCAATGCGCTGTTTGAATCAAGGCAACAGATCATTCTTACCAGCGATCGTTTTCCAAAAGAGGTGACTGGGTTGGAGGAACGTCTCAAGTCTCGTTTCGGCTGGGGATTGACGGTTGCGGTGGAGCCACCGGATCTGGAAACCAGAGTGGCAATACTGAAAACCAAGGCTAAACAGCTATTCGGTGTTGAATTACCCAATGAAGTCGCATTCTTTATCGGAAAACGGGTACGTTCCAACATACGGGAACTGGAGGGCGCTTTACGCAGAATTATTGCCAATGCTCAGTTTACCGGTGGACAGATAACACCGGAGTTCGCCAAAGATTCGCTCAGGGATATGTTGGTAGCTCAAGACAAGCAAGTTACGATCGAAAATATTCAAAAGACTGTGGCTGAGTATTACAAGATACGGACGTCAGATCTTCTATCGAGTAAGCGCAGTAGAACCATAGCCAGGCCCCGACAGATTGCAATGTCATTGGCCAAAGAACTCACCAGCCACAGTCTCCCCGAGATCGGTGAGGCATTCGGTGGCAGAGATCATACAACCGTACTCTACGCCACCAGGAAAGTAGCGGAATTGAGAGAAAGCGATACCAGGGTCGAAGAAGACTTTGGAAACCTGTTAAGAACCCTTACCAGTTAATATGTAAAACCTGTGTACGAAATTACTGTTGCGGACACTAGCTAAGTTATACACAGAAATCTTACAGAATAAACGACTATCACCAATCGGTTATTCGGTAAGGTATAGCCATATAACCTATTGAAAAAATTAATAATTTATGGTTTATTCACAAAATGTCCCGCCTTAATAATAACAGTATATTTATCTTTCTAGATTAAATTATTTAAGAGAGCTTCGACATGAAGATCACCACTTCCAAAGCAGCACTACTTGATCCACTTCAGCAGGTGGGTGGAGTTGTAGAAAGACGTCAAACATTACCAATACTCGCAAATATTCTTTTGAATATCAGAGAAAAAGCCTTGGTAATTACGGCAACTGATCTTGAAGTCGAGATGAAGACCAGTACAAAGGTCGAAGCGAGTGGGGAAGGTGATTTTACTCTTCCAGCAAGAAAACTAATAGATATATGCAGAGCTTTGCCAGACGAAGCAGTAATCAATATCAACATTGAAGGAGAGAGAGTAAACATTCTCTCCGGTCCAAGTAAATTTACATTGGGAACATTACCGGCAAAAGATTATCCGGTAATCGAACCAGCAACCAGAAGCAGTAGTTTCTCAGTTTCTGAAAAGACACTAAAGTTGTTGATAGATAAAACACACTTTGCAATGGCTCATCAGGACGTGCGTTACTATCTGAACGGTATGTTATTAGAGATAAGAGAGGGGAAAATTCGTTCGGTTTCCACGGACGGTCATAGACTGGCGACCAGTGAATGTCAGATTGACAACGCCGCAGAAGTACAGGTGATTATCCCAAGGAAGGCTGTTCTGGAACTTGGAAAATTAGTATCGAACACAGACAAAGAGGTCAACGTGGATATTAGTGCGAACCATATTAGGTTTAATATGGGTAGCACTGTTTTTACATCAAAACTGGTCGATGGAAAGTTCCCGGACTATAACCGTGTTATTCCGATGGATTCAGATAAGGTTGTTTTGGCAAATAGAGAGATTTTAAGGGATGCTTTACAGAGGACCTCAATACTTTCAAATGAAAAATATCGTGGAATTTGTTTTAAGTTCTCAAACAATTCACTTGAACTGCTAGCACATAATCCCGAGCAGGAAGAGGCAAAGGAAGAGTTGCCTATCGACTATTCTGGAGAGAATTTAGTCATAGGTTTTAATGTCGGATATCTGATCGAAGTTTTAAATGTGTTGGAAACGGAAAATATAAGAATGATGTTGAGCGATTCAAACAGCAGTTGTCTGATACAAGATGAGAATAGCTCGGATAGTCGCTATGTGATTATGCCGATGCGGTTGTAAATGTTAAAAATAAAATTTATTTTCGATTAACATCACCAAGTATTAATATTCAACTCAATAAGAAAGCCTAAAATTCAATGGCTTTTGATCTAATCCGGATAAATGATTTAAGAAACCTGACAAATTGTGAAATCGCACCACATACGGGTTTAAACTTGATCAAAGGAGAAAACGGATCAGGAAAAACATCCTTGCTGGAAGCGATATACATATTGGGCAGAGGAAGATCATTTAGGGACAAACAAATTTCAAATGCCGTGCAGCGAGGAAAAAGCTCATTTACAGTGTTTGGAAAAAAAGGGTCAAAATTTAATAAATCCGCTATAGGTGTTAGTTGTTCAAAAAAAGGGACGAATTTAAGTATAGACGGAGAGAAAATTTCGAAACTTTCTCTACTGGCTAAAGAGACACCAATCCATATCGTCACCCCAAAGTCGCAAGAATTAATCGAGGATGGCTCAAGTGTTAGAAGGCGCTTTCTTGATTGGGGAGTGTTCCACGTGGAACCTTTATATCAACAATTTTCCTTTCGGTACCAAAGAGCTCTTAGTCAAAGAAACAAGTCTTTAAGAGAGAGTTGGAAAACGGCGAATATATGGAACAAAGAGCTGCATGAGTCTGGAAGTAAAATACAAGAATATCGTGAAATATACTTTGAACGACTCAAGGAACAACTTTTAATTCAAATGGAGATGCTGGAAGTAAAATACGATCTTGAAGTTGCGTTTTATCAGGGATGGCCAAAAGAACAAACCATTAAAAAAATGCTGGATGACGGGATGGCCGGCGATAAAAATAGAAAATTTACCAGAATGGGACCACACCGTGCAGACATTAATTTTAAGATTAAAAGCGATAAGTTTAATAAATGGGGTTCAAGAGGTCATTTGAAACTTGTTGTATTCGCGCTTTTCTTTGCCCAAGCAAATGTAATTAAGAGCATGACTAACAAAGAGACGATTTTACTGGTTGATGATCTTACTGCTGAATTGGATGAAAAAAATGTTGAGAGAGTGATTGCACATATGATTAATCAAAAAAACCAAACATTTTTTACAACTACAGATTATCGACTATGTATAGAAAGAAATGTTGGAAAGATGTTTCACGTGGAACATGGGGTAGTCAGTTGATAGCATGTATAATCCGCAACAGTGATCGCCTAACTCAAAAATATTTATATCTCTACCCAACTTAGTATTGTAAGCACTGCGTGGACTTAGACTTTTAGGAGTACTTAATGAGTTACAACTCATCGAATATCAAAGTTCTTAAAGGACTTGATGCTGTAAGAAAAAGGCCTGGTATGTATATTGGAGATACCGACGATGGAACCGGTCTTCACCATATGGTTTTCGAGGTGGTTGATAACTCTATCGATGAAGCTTTGGCTGGCTATTGTAATGAGATTAATGTAACTATTCATGATGATCAGGTGATCACAGTCTCAGATAACGGACGTGGTATACCTGTGGACTTTCACTCTGAGGAGCAGAAATCTGCCGCGGAAGTCATTATGACTGTCCTCCATGCCGGAGGAAAATTTGATGATGATTCCTATAAAGTATCAGGTGGATTGCATGGAGTGGGTGTATCCGTTGTCAACGCACTTTCCGATTATCTTAAATTGGTCATACACCGCCAGGGTAAGTGTTACCAACAGGAGTATCACCTGGGTGAACCTTTAGCTCCCCTAAGGGAGATGGGCGATTCGGATAAGACCGGAACAGTAGTCACTTTTAAAGCCAGTGATAAAATATTTAAAAATATTGAATATCATTATGAGATTCTCGCGAAACGCCTAAGAGAACTCTCTTTTTTAAATTCCGGTATAAAAATAGTCCTGGTCGATGAAGTTAAGGATCGCCAGGATGTATTTGAGTATGAAGGAGGCATAGCCTCTTTTGTCGAACATTTAAATCGTAAGAAGTCTCCATTACATAGCAATTTGATCGCGTTTTCCGTAGAAAAAAACGATGTTATCGTTGATCTTGCGATGCAGTGGAATGAGTCCTACCAGGAGAACATTTACTGCTTTACAAATACAATCCCTCAAAAAGATGGTGGATCTCACTTGGCGGGATTTCGAGCGGGTCTTACCAGAACACTTAATCAATACATAGATAGTGAAGGTTTGGCAAAAAAACAGACCGTCAGTACGATAGGTGATGATGCTCGTGAGGGCTTGACCGCGGTTCTTTCAGTTAAAGTGCCGGATCCCAAATTTTCATCACAGACCAAAGACAAGCTTGTCTCCTCCGAAGTAAAAGGGATTGTAGAAGCAATTATGTCAGAGAAGCTCGGCGAGTTTCTGATGGAAAACCCAATTGATGCAAAAGCGATTGCAGGAAAAATGATTGATGCTGCGAGAGCCAGGGAAGCGGCGCGAAAAGCGAGGGAGATGACAAGAAGGAAAGGTGTTTTGGATATTGCGGGATTACCTGGAAAACTGGCCGATTGTCAGGAAAAAGATCCCGCAAAATCAGAGATTTATCTCGTGGAGGGTGATTCTGCAGGAGGCTCCGCGAAACAGGGAAGAGACAGACGCCACCAGGCGATACTGCCTCTGAAGGGCAAGATTCTTAATGTGGAGCGTGCTCGTTTCGATAAAATGATCTCTTCAGCGGAGGTGGGTACCCTTATTACAGCGCTTGGTTGTGGTATCGGCAGGGAGGAGTTCAACCCCGACAAACTTCGATATCATCGTATTATTATAATGACAGATGCCGATGTGGATGGTGCCCATATTAGGACATTATTACTTACTTTTTTTTATCGCCAGATGCCGGAACTGATTGAACGAGGGCATGTTTATATTGCGCAACCACCTTTGTACAAGATAAAAAAAGGTAAACAAGAACAATATTTAAAGGACGATCTCGATTTAAACAGGTTCCTCTTGCAGGCGGCACTGGACAATGCCCAAGTGCATGTTAATGAGGAGGCGCCCCCTTTGTCCGGAGAAGCGCTCGAAGCTATTGCATTGCAGTTCAATGCGGTGCAGGCAACCATAAAACGGCTGTCTAGAAAGTACAACGAATTAGTATTAAATAAACTTATCTATATGCCACCAGTCGATGTTCAAACGCTCTCTGATGGTGGCAAGTTCAACGGATGGCTGCAGGAGCTGGAGGGGCGCCTCAATGTGGAAAAAAGTGCCGCTTCGCATTATAAACTTGTCAGAACTGACGCCAATGAAATCGATCCTGAAGCTATTCTGATATCTCACTGGGTTCACGGTATTAGTACCGAGTCAGTATTCGCGATCGAATTTTTCCAGACTGGAGAGTATCGAAAATTGATTGAACTGGGTTCAAAGTTGGAGGGTTTACTCGGAGAGAGTGCGTTTGTAACCCGGGGTGAAAGGAGCCAAAAAATCAATAGTTTTGAGCAAGTTCTTAACTGGCTGATGGATGAAGCCAAACGCGGCCAGCACATTCAAAGATATAAAGGCTTGGGTGAAATGAATCCTGAACAACTCTGGGAAACAACAATGGATCCAGATGTTCGGCGTCTTTTACAAGTAAGTATTGAAGATGCCATTGGAGCGGATGAGGTTTTTACTACGCTGATGGGTGATCAGGTAGATCCCAGGAGAGAATTTATAGAGAAAAATGCATTGTCAGTGGAGTATTTGGACATTTAACACAAAGGTACTCATCTTGCTTTTGACGATGGTACTCTGACAGAGTAACGATTAATCATAATCATGCATAGTGACAATCATAAGGAATACTAAACAGCGGACGGTGGCTTTGACTCAAAGAGTTGTTGCCGCCCGAAAGTAGTAAATAATACGCAAAACAGTTTTTGGTCAGTTAGTACTAACTACCCTATTTTTTGCTTATTTAATGCTGCTGAGGAAGTTGTGAAAGGGTATTTTCAATCCACTGCTCCGCACGTTTGTTTATCTCTATCGCGCTTAAACCGTTCGTGTTTATAACTGGTCCGATTACTACTTGAATGGTACCCGGAAATTTTTTTATTCCGCGTCTGCGCCAGAATACCCCTGCATTGTGAGCAATAGGCAGAACAGGATATCCGGTTTTTTCCGCTAAAAGCCCACCGCCAATTCCATATTTTTTTCTATTGCCCGGGGCTACCCGGGTGCCTTCGGGAAATATAACCACCGTGCGTCCCTGTTTCAACCGCTTACTCCCCTGTTCAATGATCTGACCTGCGGCCCTTCGTCCGGATTTACGATCAATAGCAATGGGCTGTGCGGCAGCCAGAGCCCAACCAAAAATAGGAATCCACATCAACTCCTGCTTTAGAACCCAGGTTTGCTCCGGGGGCAGAATACAGCGCAGAGCGATGGTCTCCCAGGCTGACTGATGTTTTGAAAGTACGATGGTGTTGTTTGAAGGGATATTCTCCAAACCGTCAACCTGAAAATCCAATCCGCATATACTCTTCTGCATTATCAGATTAACTCTGGCCCATTGGTTGGCAATCTTTGAACGCCCGCTAAAAGAGAGAAGCCAGCCGAATGTAGCCAGCGTTATTCCAAAAAGTGTGGTGCTGATCACCAGACAGGCAAAATAGAGCAAAGATCTGAACAGGATCATATTTGGAGGCTGAAGAGGTTCTAGTTGTTTAAGAGTTCCTGCACGGCACTGTAAAGATTGTCGTAAACGGGAACATCATTTCGGTGAGAAATCATTTCTTTGGTTTTAACGCCGTTGCCTGTCAGTACATGAATGTGTCTAACACCAAAATTATCAGCCGCCTGCAAATCCCTTAAACTGTCACCTATGGATATAATACCGGTGTTATCGCTGAAAAAACGTTGACTCGCCTGGAGCAGCAACCCTGGCTTGGGTTTGCGACAGTTGCAGCGGGCTTTTGGTCCGTGTGGACAAAAGAAAATTCCATCAATATGTCCACCGATCTTTCCAAGTTCGTTCTGCATTTTCTGATGTATAGCATTGAGTGCGTCTATATCGAACAGTCCTCTGGCGAGACCGGACTGGTTTGTGACAATAACTACTCTGTAACCCGATTGATTAAGGTCGGTGATCGCCTGCAGGCTTCCGGGAATGGGGGTCCACTCTTCCGGAGACTTGATGTACTCTTCGGAATCTTCGTTAATGACACCATCCCTATCCAATATTATGAGTTTCATTTGCCGTAATATTGATAGTAAGTACTAACCAATCTAAGCATGATCGGAAAACTCGGATACACGGACTCTCCCTTCGATCATGCGCGATTCCCTAAGCATAAGCTTCTCCATTTTTGACCAGAACGCCTGATTAAGGTCAAACTGCCTGGCGATGGCGGTACCCATTACCAGAATCAATAGATCAGCAACCTCCTCTGCCAACGCCTGTTCGCTCCTTCCCTTGGTGACGCAAGCAGAGATTTCGCCCAACTCCTCCGTCATCAGCGCTATCCGGTAGGTCATCTCCTCCCCCCCGGTTTCTCTGAATCGATGTTTGTCGTGAAAGCGCTGAACCTGCTGCAGCATTGATCGCCAAGAGTCCCGATCCTGTATGTCTTGCATTTCCTTTTCGCTTTGCTGTTTATATTCGAGAGATATCCGCCACACCCAAGAACAGAAGGTTGAGGCTGTTGAGGAGTGCCAGGCGGTTGCTGCGAATACGCTCTTCCTCGGCCATTACCATCACTTTGTCGAAAAAATGATCGATCGGTTCACGCAGATCGGCCAGTGCGACAAGCGTCTCTTCATACATGAAACTCTCCAGCATGGGTGTTACCTGTTCCTTTTTGGCACTGATGCGCTGGTACAGGGTTGTCTCTTCTTCACCTTCAAAAAGTCCTGTTGAAATCGTATTTGTCGCAAGTTCTCCGGATTTCTTCAGGATATTGCTGATGCGTTTGTTTGCAGCTGCCAGTGCCTCTGCTTCCGGTAACTTCACAAAGGTAAGCACTGCGCGTATGCGGCGATCAAAGTCGGCGACGGTCTCAGGTTCTACAGCTGAAACGGCTTCGAACGCATTAACGGATACTCCCTCTTCCTGATAGAGGCCTTTCAGTCGCTCCATCATAAAATCGTAAACATCGCCAACAACGTTACTGCTTTCCACCCGGGCGCCCAGTGTTTCGGCGCTCGACTCGAGCAGAGATCGCAGATTTATTGGGAGCGCATGCTCTTTCAGATTACGCAGTACGCCCAGCGCAGCTCTGCGCAGCGCAAAAGGATCCTTGTCGCCGGTAGGTTTCTGGCCAATACCGAAAATACCTACCAGCGTATCCACTCTATCAGCTATCGAGATGGCTATACCCGTACGGCTCTGGGCCAGTTTATCACCGGAAAATCGGGGCATATAGAACTCTTCCATAGATTGGACCAGCTCTTCCGCCTCCCCATCCCTGCCAGCCTGATAACGCCCCATGATGCCCTGCATGTCGGGAAATTCACCAACCATCTCCGTCATCAGGTCACAGCGGCTGAGTAAGGCTGCCCGGGCAGCCAATGTTGGGTCGCCGCCAATTTCTTTGGCGATGATTGATGACAACCTGGACACCCGCTCCGATTTTTCGAACAGAGTGCCCAGCTTGAGTTGGAACACAACCGATTTAAGGGATTCCAGGTGGGATTCCAGCGGTCTCCTACCATCCTGTTGCCAAAAGAACATGGCATCACTGAGGCGTGGCCGAATAACCCGCTCGTTGCCCTCCCTGATTACCTCCGGCGTTGGACTATCAATGTTGGCGATAGTGATAAAGTGGTTCATCAGTTGGTTTTTACTATCGACCAGATGAAAATATTTCTGGTTTTTTTTCATGGTCAGAATCAACGCTTCGTGGGGTACCTGCAGATACTCTTCCTCGAAACTGGCAGCTACGGGAACCGGCCATTCAACCAGCGATGTGACCTCTTGCAACAGTTCCGGATCGATCTCGGCGCTGCCTCCAAGTGTTTCCGCGGTGCGCGTCACCTGAGTTCTGATTTTTTCCAGGCGTTGTTCGAAGTTAGCGATTACTCCGCCTTTACGTAGCAGCTTTTCCGCATATTCTGCCGGATGTTTGATCTCTATTGCCTGCGGATGATGAAAGCGATGCCCATAGGTGAGTCGGCCGGCCTGAGCATCCAGGATGGTGCATTCGACCACATCTTCACCATGTAAAAAAAGCAACCAGTGAACCGGTCTTACAAACTGGGCTTCCGATGAGCCCCAGCGCATCCGTTTTGGTATTGGCAGCCTGTTTAACGCAGTTTCCGCAATTTCGGGTAACAATACCGACGCCGGTTTGCCTCTCTCCTTAAGAAGGAATGTGAGCCACTCTCCCTTGTCGCCTTTAATAATACTCAGTTGTTCCACGCTGGTGCCGCATGATCTGGCAAACCCTTCGGCTGCCTTAGTGGCTTTCCCGGAACTGTCGAATGCGGCCTGTAACGCCGGCCCCCGTCGTTCAATCTCCCGGTCCGGCTGGTTAAGAGAGCAGTCAGTGATCAACAGTCCGAGACGCCTCGGTGTGGCAAACGCTGTCACCTCGCCGTGCTCGAGATTGGCCCGTTCAAGGCCAGCGTCAAACTCGGTTGTGAGTGCCTCGGAGAGCCGCTTAAGTGCGACCGGTGGTAGCTCTTCTGTGCCGAGTTCGAACAACAGATCGGCGGTATTACTCATGGATCTTCTCCCGGTTTGAACCAAGCATGGGAAAGCCCAGCTTTTCCCGGGCGTCTAAATAAGCCTGAGCCACATCTCTGGCCAAGGCCCTTACCCGAAGAATATAGCGTTGGCGTTCGGTCACGGAAATGGCGTGTCTGGCGTCCAGCAGATTGAAAGTATGGGAGGCCTTGAGAACCTGCTCATATGCAGGCAGCGGCAAACCCAGTTCGATGAGTTTGTTGCTCTCCTTTTCGCATTGATCAAATAAACCGAAATGAAAATCCACATCGGCATGCTCGAAATTATAGGCCGACTGTTCAACCTCGTTCTGTTGAAAAACGTCGCCGTATGTGACACTGCCCTGAGGTCCCCGGGCCCACACCAGGTCAAATACGCTCTTTACACCCTGTAGATACATGGCGATGCGTTCCAGACCGTAGGTGATCTCCCCGGTGACGGGGCGGCAGTCAAGCCCGCCAACCTGCTGAAAATAGGTGAATTGGGTCACCTCCATGCCATTGAGCCAGACTTCCCAGCCTAGGCCCCAAGCCCCGAGAGAGGGTGATTCCCAATTATCCTCGACGAATCTGATATCGTGCACCCTGGGATCGATTCCTAACATTTCGAGTGAGCCCAGGTAGAGCTGCTGAATATCCAGTGGAGAGGGCTTCATCACCACCTGATACTGGTAGTAATGCTGCAAACGGTTTGGATTCTCACCATATCGGCCGTCCGTGGGTCTGCGCGATGGCTGAACATATGCGGAATTCCATGGTTCTGGCCCAATGGCCCGCAAAAATGTGGCTGTATGAAAGGTGCCTGCACCCACTTCCATATCGTATGGTTGCAGTATCACGCAACCTTGATCTGCCCAATAATTTTCCAGGGCGAACACCAATCCTTGAAAGGTGGTCAAATCAGAGTTGTGATTGTTCGTCTGTGTATTCAAGGTCAAGATCTGGTTCCAGGTGATAAGAGTATTGCCAATTATATAATTGCCAAAGCGAGTTTAGCTAACCCGCTGTCGTTGCCGTTCTCTTAAATCAATCTTTATTAGCAGTGTAAGGCATCACCAATAAGTCCATTTCGCTGGCAAAGGTACGTATTATCGTTGAAGTTGGTGTTAAAGGGGTGCGCACTGTTAAAATAAATAAGGTCAGGGGATAAACAGCAGGTTCCCGGCAAAGATATGCTCTCCTTCCTCAACTTCTGATTGGCAAAACCTCATTCAATGACTCGACAAAGAAAAGCGGTGGCTTTGATCTCCGGCGGTCTAGATTCCCTGTTGGCTGCAAAACTGATCCAGCAACAGGGAATACACGTTGCCGGCATCAACTTTTTTACCGGTTTCTGCGTTGAGGGGCATACTCACGCAATCCGCAAGAAAGGCCAGGAGAAACCAAAGCGTAATAACGCGCTTTGGGTTGCGGAACAACTGGGAATAAAACTTAATATCGTCGATATCATAGAAGAGTACAAACAGGTCGTATTCAACCCCAGATACGGCTATGGCGCTAATCTGAATCCCTGTCTGGACTGCAAGATTTTTATGGTCATGAAGGCACATGAGTGGTGCAAACAAAACGATTTTGATTTCATCATTACCGGGGAAGTCGTTGGCCAGCGACCTATGTCCCAACGCAAAGATACAATGCCCCTTGTCTGCAAAAGGTCCGGTGCCGATGACCTGTTGCTGCGTCCCCTCTCAGCCAGAAATCTTCCTCCGACACTGCCAGAGCGAGAAGGCTGGGTGGATCGCGAAAAACTACTGGGCTTGTCCGGCAGAGGCAGAAAACCGCAAATAGCCCTGGCCAAACAGTTCGGATTTGATGAATTTGCACAGCCGGCGGGAGGCTGCTGTTTTCTGACGGATGCCCAATACTCCTCGAAATTGGCTGATCTATGGCAGGCAAGGGGAAGCAAGCAGTATGAGCTTGATGACATCATGCTTTTAAAAGTCGGTCGTCATCTGCGTCCGAAAGCTCATTTTAAAGTGATCATTGCGCGCGAGGAGGGAGAAGGCAACTTCCTGCGGGGATATCGCAAACAGTACCTGAGTATAGACAGCCTGAGTCATGCAGGACCCTTTGCGTTGATAGATGGGAATGTGAACGACCAGGACATAGAACTGGCGGCCAGCCTGGTTGCCCGTTACAGCAAGGGCAGAGACGCTGCCGAGGTTGAGATGGAAATCCAAACTCCTGCAGGTACCGGATATGCTATAAAAGTTCAGCCGTTGAAGCCTGCAGCAATACCTGAGCAATGGCTGTTGTGAATCCCGTCATAGTCGATGCCCGCCGTCTGCTCTGCCCTATGCCAGTCATCCGGGTGCAGAATAGTGTTGCTGAATTGTGTCCGGGTACCTTAGTGGAAGTGTTGTGTACCGATCCTGGAGCACTAAACGATATTCCCTCCTGGTGTCGTATCAACGGTCATCGGGTGGTGGAAACCCGTTGTTTGAACGATGAATACCTGGTTATTTTGGAAGTGGGAGAAGAATGACGGCTGAGGCAGAGACGCGCGCTGAGCGTCGTTTCAGAGAGACAAAACGGGTCACACTGATCGGAGCGGTTGTCAATCTGCTGCTTTCGATTGTCAAGTTGGCGTTTGGCTGGATTGCCCAGTCGCAAGCGTTACTGGCCGACGGTATTCACTCACTATCCGACCTGCTGTCCGATGCGTTGGTTTGGTTTGCGGCAGCACATTCAGCGCAGGGCCCCGATTCCGATCATCCTTACGGGCACGGGAGATTCGAGACGCTGGCAACGCTGGGTTTGGGGTTGTTGCTGGCGCTGGTCGCAGTCGGCATTATCTGGGATGCCTCCAGCCGGTTGTTCTCGCCCGAAAGATTGTTGATTCCCGGTAGTCTCGCACTGGTGGTTGCACTGATGTCCGTGGTGGCCAAGGAGTGGCTTTACCACTTTACCGTGCGTGTCGCCCGCCGCGTTAAATCAGATATGTTGCGCGCCAACGCCTGGCATCATCGAACCGATGCGATATCTTCTGTTGTTGTGATTGTCGGTGTGGCAGGCACTATCGCTGGATTGCCTTACCTGGATGCGATAGCAACTATTGGTGTCGGCCTGATGATCGCACACGTCGGATGGGAGTTGGTATGGCCGGCCGTACAGGAACTCGCAGACGCCGGGCTCGAGGAGGAGCGGCTGCAGCAGATAAGGAATATCATCTTGTCAGTGAACGGTGTCAAAGCCATCCATATGCTGCGTACCCGCAGTAGTGGCGGTCAGGCATCAGCGGATGTGCATGTACTGGTCAATCCGAAGCTGAGTGTCTCTGAGGGACACATGATAAGTCAGATGGTCATGGATAATCTGACCGAGGACATTGAAGAGATGTCCGACGTGACCGTCCATATAGATCCCGAAGATGATGAAGTCGCTGCACCCAGTAAAGACCTGCCTATGCGTGATGCTGCCGAGGAACTGTTGTCGGAGTGCTGGCGGGAAATACCCGAGATAGTGCGGCGGGAACGAATGTTGTTACACTTTTTGGATGGAAAAATTGACATTGAACTGTTTTTTCCCCTGTACACTTATCAGGGATTGAAAGAGGCAGAAGAGTTGACCGGGCTTCTGCAGGAGAGAGTTAAAGAGCAGGAGTGTTTCAGGAAAGTACGGATATATTTCGGATAGCGCTCTATTATGATGCGTATCTTCTCTGATTTGCACCATTATAGTGCTTACGATTCCGAATCATACCTATTGTGCTTTTTATAAAAATTGGATAACAGGTTCTGATATTATTGCACGCTGATTTTTATCCCTCTGAATGTATTGTTTTTTATACAGGAAAATTTCTGGACCTAAGGCTTATCCAGGTCCCGGACAAGATATGAATTTGCCAGTGGCATGGTTTCTGCAGGCCATTGGCAGATCGTTACCTGCGGGGCGCTTATCGTCCGCTATTTGTGCATTGCGATAGGTCGTTTCGGCGACTGTACTATATTTTATTTTTCCAGCTGGAGAACATGATGGCATCGAAAGTCCTGAAGATGATTAAAGACAATGAAGTTAAGTTCGTTGACTTCCGTTTTACCGATACCCGCGGCAAAGACCAGCACGTTTCAGTGCCAGCGGGGATCATAGATGACGATCTGTTTACCGATGGCAAGATGTTCGATGGTTCATCCATTGCCGGCTGGAAAGGAATAAACGAATCGGACATGGTTCTTATGCCCGATCAGGATACTGCTGTCATGGATCCTTTTACCGATGAGGCAACCCTCATTATCCGTTGCGATATCCTTGAACCGAGTACTATGGAAGGCTACGAACGTGACCCCCGTTCCGTGGCAAAGCGTGCAGAAGCACACCTGCAATCGACTGGAATTGGCGATACTGCCTATTTTGGACCTGAGCCGGAATTTTTTATTCTGGACGATGTTCGCCATGGAGCGGATATTTCAGGTTGTTTTTACAAGATAGACTCCGATGAGGCGCACTGGAACTCGGAGCGCGTTTACGAAGACGGAAACATAGGCCACCGTCCCGGTCTCAAGGGGGGATACTTTCCGGTACCCCCGGTGGATTCTCTCAATGACATCCGTGCCGCCATGTGTCTGGCACTGGAGGAGATGGGAGTCAAGGTGGAAGTGCACCATCACGAAGTCGCCACTGCTGGTCAGTGCGAAATCGGCACAAAATTCGGCACCCTGGTGGATCGTGCCGATAAGAACCAGATTCTGAAGTATGTAATCCAGAACGTCGGCCACGCATACGGCAAGACCGTCACCTTCATGCCCAAACCGCTGGTCGGCGACAATGGCTCCGGCATGCATGTTCATCAGTCCATCGCCAAAGGCGGTGAAAACATCTTTGCCGGAAATCAGTACGGCGGTCTTTCCGAGACCGCGCTCTACTACATTGGCGGAATTATCAAGCATGCGCGTTCCCTGAACGCCTTTACCAATGCGTCGACCAACTCTTATAAGCGTCTGGTACCTGGCTTTGAGGCTCCTGTAATGCTTGCCTACTCTGCCAGAAACCGTTCTGCATCCATTCGTATTCCATGGGTAGCCAGTCCTAAAGCACGCCGCATCGAGGTACGTTTCCCGGATCCGACGGCTAATCCCTACCTGGCATTCTCCGCCATGCTGATGGCGGGTCTGGATGGAATCCAGAACAAGATCCACCCGGGTGAGGCGATGGACAAAGATCTCTATGATCTGCCTGCGGAAGAGGCGCGCAGCATTCCGACCGTATGCCACAGCCTCGATCAGGCGCTGGATTGTCTTGATGCCGACAGGGAGTATCTCACCGCCGGTGGAGTCTTCTCGGATGATCTGATAGATGGATATATCAGATTGAAGATGGAAGAGGTTACCCGCCTGCGGATGACCACTCATCCGGTAGAGTTCGATATGTACTACAGTCTCTAATCTGTAAGGTCATGTACTCGAAAGGGCACCTTCTCTATTGTGAAGGTGCCCTTTTTTGTGCGTTGGTCGGAGAAATCGGCTCATTCATCTGCGGGGTTATTGTTGTGCGCTAACTGCTGGGCTATGCTGTTGAACATGTGGAGACTACTTACTCTGATTTTACTTGCCGGCAGCGGATACGTGACTGCAGATGTCTACCGTTGGATAGATGAGAACGGGCTGATCCATTTTTCCGATAAATCTCAGGCTGGTGCCGAGCAGATCAAGCTCAGGGAGACCTCCGTGTATACGCCGCCATCTGCGGGCGAACCTGAATCCGATTCCGCTTTGGAACAAAAAACAGAGGCTGATAGCAGCAAAGATTCGGGTGGGGTTTTGGAGTACGAAGTTATCTCCATAGTCAGCCCGGAAAACAATCAGGTACTGCGATCCAGTGAGGGCACCATGGACATTTCTGTGGAACTCAGACCGGGTCTGCAACCAGGACATAAGATAAGGGTTTATCTCAACGGCACACAAGCTTCGCAGGATCTGGAGACTACCCAGATTACGCTTCAGGACATGGATCGGGGTACCCACTCGCTTGAGGTGAGTGTGATCGATCAGAACAACAAAGAACTGAAACGGTCGAGCGCCGTCAGTTTTCATATGCTCCGTTTGGCTGAACCCCGTACCGCTCCATTCGGAGGAAATGCCAGCGAAAGCTGAGCAGTTTCCGGCCCGCAAGCGGTCTTTTCCCGAACTACTTTCCGAAATATGCGGTAAGCATAGATCTTCTACATGTGAATGACGCACCATTTCGGTGCACATGAACGAACCAGTCGTCCTGAATGGTGCTTATCCCAGCTCCACACACCATGATTTGTCAGGGATTTTTCTATTTTCACCTTGTTGGTGCGTTTCTTGCTGCCTAAATTCAGAATGAAGAGAGCGGATTCCACTTTAATGAGCAACTACACGACCCGGATTCTCGACAATCTGAATACAGTGACTTTGTTGTTCGATAGTAACCTTAAGCTGCGTTATATGAATCCGGCTGGTGAAGCGTTATTCCAAGTAAGTGCCCGCCATGTGGTTGGGCAAAGTGCTGCGGCGTTGATTCATTGTCCCGGTGGCCTGGTAAAAACGAATCTCAAACGTGCGCTAACCAGCGGGCGGCCGTTCACCGAAAGGGAGATGAGTCTGCCGTTGTCGGAGGATCGTGTGGTCACAGTCGATTGTACGGTCATTCCGCTTAGTCCCAGAGAGGGTGAGTCTGGATTGCTGGTGGAACTGCAGCAGATAGATCGTCAGCTTCGCATCAGCCGGGAAGAGCAACTGATTTCGCAACAAGATGCCACCAGAGATCTGCTTCGGGGGCTGGCCCACGAAATAAAGAATCCGCTTGGGGGACTGCGTGGTGCTGCGCAACTGTTGGAGCAGGAACTGGAAGGGGCTGCACTCAGGGAGTATACCCAGATTATTATCAACGAAGCCGACCGATTACAGTCGTTGGTCGACAGCATGCTGGGACCGAACAAACTACCCCGTCTGGCCAATGTCAATATCCATACCCTGTTGGAACGAGTCAGGAATCTGGTTACCGCTGAATTCGGCAGCGAGGTTCAGTTTGGACGTGATTATGATCCCAGTATTCCGGAGCTGTTACTCGACAGTGACCGTATTATTCAGGCGCTGCTGAACATAATGCGAAATGCCGCCAGAGCGGTGGTCGCAGTTGCCAATGGGGAAATTGTTTTACGGACCCGTATATTGCGCCAGTTTACGATCGGACACAGACGACACCGACTCGTGGTGCAGATCGTAATTGAAGACAACGGGCCAGGTGTACCAAAAGAGATCCGGGAGAAGGTCTTCTACCCGATGGTCACCGCAAGTGATGATGGAATGGGATTGGGCCTCTCTATAGCTCAATCTCTGATCAATATGCATGGAGGGCTCGTAGAGTGCGAAAGCAGACCAGGAAAAACGGAATTTACCGTATTGCTTCCAGTGGAAAATCCTAATGTCAAGAAGTCATAGAATCTGGGTCATCGATGATGACCGTTCAATTCGTTGGGTACTGGAGAAAGCGTTGCAGAAAGCCGGTATGGAAGTCACAACCTATGCTAATGCCAATGGCATCATGGAAGCGCTCTCTGGGGAGCAGCCTGACGCCATAGTGTCGGATGTGCGTATGCCCGGAATCGATGGTCTTTCGCTTTTGGTGAGCATCAACGAGCGGTATCCAGATTTGCCGGTCATCATCATGACCGCGCACTCAGATCTGGACAGTGCCGTTGCCGCTTACCACAGCGGAGCCTTTGAGTATCTGCCCAAGCCGTTTGATGTCAATAATGCGATAGAGCAGGTTTCACGCGCCTGCCGCAAGAGTCGTGGCCGCACAAACAGCAGTGAGGAATCAGCTGCAGGGGCGCCGGAAATTATTGGTGAGGCGCCGGCAATGCAGGAGGTTTTCCGTGCCATTGGCCGACTGGCGCGCTCCAATATCACGGTCCTTATCAATGGAGAGTCGGGCACAGGCAAGGAGTTGGTCGCGCAGGCCCTGCACCGGCACAGTCCGCGTTGCGGAAGTCGCTTCATTGCTCTGAATATGGCAGCAATTCCGAAAGATTTGATGGAATCGGAGCTTTTCGGTCATGAGCGAGGTGCGTTTACAGGTGCGCAGACCCGGCGCGTGGGGAGATTTGAACAGGCCGATGGCGGTACGCTGTTTCTGGATGAGATAGGTGACATGCCCGCCGAGTTGCAAACCCGCCTGCTGCGTGTGCTGGCAGAGGGCAAGTTCTACCGGGTAGGAGGACACGAGCCTATCGCGGTTGACGTAAGGATCATTGCCGCCACTCATCAGAACCTGGAGAGACTGGTCAAGGAAGGCCGTTTTCGCGAGGATCTTTTTCACCGGCTCAATGTGATCAGGGTACATGTTCCGTCGTTGAGGGAACGTAAGGAGGATATTGCTCTTCTGATGTCCTATTTTCTTTCTAAAGCCGCGGCCGAACTTGAAGTAGAGACCAAAGTGCTTTTACCGGATGCATTGAAGGAGCTGGAAAACATGGAGTGGCCTGGAAACGTCCGGCAACTGGAGAATATGGCACGTTGGCTTACGGTTATGGCGTCGAGCCATGAAATCCATGTTGAAGATCTGCCTCCGGAAGTACGAAATGGAAGTGGCGAGGAGAGTGGGAGCGATGTGAAAGACTGGCGGCACAGTCTGCGTGCTTGGGCCGTAAGACGTCTGCAGCAGGGTCATCAGAATCTGTTGCAGGAAGCCACACCGGCGTTCGAGAGTATCATGATTGAGGCGGCGCTGGAGCGTACAGGTGGCCGGCGCCAGGAGGCGGCTAAACTGCTCGGATGGGGCAGAAATACTCTGACACGGAAAATCAAGGAATTGGATCTGGAAGAGTAGTTCTGCACCAAACACGGGTGCCCGCGGTATACTCCAGTTTTAATTATGTGGGATGGGTTTACGGAGTAGAGAGATGGACAGCAGCAGTATCGACCTTCCGGGCTGCGAGGTAGAATCTATCGAGAAAGAGGGTAGCCGTGTCAGTTTACGCTTTTCCCGGGCCTATATTATCAAGACGATGACTGGTTCAGCGGAGCGCACCAGGTGGTGGCAGGCCGGCAGTCTGGTTTTTGAGAATGCAGAGGTGGATGGCGATCTTCCACCGTTGCCGGGCATCTGCTCAGGTGGGGATGTGGGGGAGAACATCTACACCTATCGGGATATGATTCCAATCCCTCTGCAGAGCAGAGGTCACGCGTTTTGCGATCTGGGGTTTGAAGGTACGGATCTGCGGCTCAGGGTACAAGCCGGTTCTGTTCATCTGGATATGATCGATCGGCCGCGCTATATCGACCATCTGCGCCCCGGAGTATAGATTCATAGACAGGGCGTCTGCATTCTTGGTCTGGAAATCCGGGCTAAGGCTCCTCCATGGCAAGCGAGCGAAGTGGCACCAGCAGGGCTGGATCGTCCCATCGGCGAGCGCCGAGAGCCTGGTAGGCGACTCTTCCCTTGGTATCAACAACGTATGTCGCTGGCAGGCGTCGGATACCCCAAAGGGCTGAGATTTTTTCATCCTTGTCCAGAAGAACCGGGATATCAAAATCACGCTCAGCCAGGAACCTGGCTACGATTTCCCGTTCCTCCCCCATATTGACCGCCACAAACCTGCCCCGATGCTTTTCCAGCCATTCTGCACCGCGCTGCATTGATTGCATCTCGTTGACACAGGGCGGACACCAGCTGGCCCAGAAATTCACCACCACTACCTCTCCCTGAAAGTCTGAGAGAGTTATGGTCTTTCCGTAAAGATCAGGGAGAGAAAGATCGGGTGCGGGGGGGCGCTGGTAGACAGGTATCAAAGTCTGACCGCCTGCAAACAGAACTCCGCTCGCGGTTAACAGAAACAACAGTACAAACAGTTGTGAGCGGTTCATTGTCGCAGTGGAGGCTGTTTTCTCAGATGTTCAGCAGCGATATTGCGTGAGAGATCTGCTCCTTTGCCTCATCCAGAATTTTCAGGCTGAGCCTGGGTGTCAACTCACCCAAAGCGAGGCGTGAATGGGCAGGAACTTCATTGATTGCCGGCGCTGAAAACGCCTTGCTGGTTCCCACGAAACTGTGTAGTTGGGCGATTATAACCAGATCGCAATAATCGGGGGTTATGCCCTTGTCGCGGTGCCAGTTTTCCGCCTCAAGTGCAGCGATAATGAACTCGGTTGGAAATCCCCATTTGCGCAGAATCAGACTGCCTGTCTGGGCACGCAGGCGTTTACATGCCTGATCAATGACTTCAGGCTGTCGCGATTCCAGCGGAAAACTTCGGGCGTAGTTGAGCACCGCAACAATTCCGATATCGTGCAACAGCCCGATCAGCATGGCCAGTTCCGGATTAAAACGGTTGTCGTGTTTTGCCAGTACGTAGCATAAAGCCGCTACGTGGGTGCTGTGTTTCCACAACTCCTGCATGCGTTGTTGCAGCAGGCTGGAATCGGATTTGAACAAATCCTTCAGAGCAAATGAAAGCACCAGCTTATGTGTCACATCAGTACCCAGACGAATGACAGCACCGGTGCAGGTCTCCACCTCGCTGCGCCTGCCATACATGGCGCTGTTTGAAGCTTTAATGAGCTTGGCGGTAATTTGAGGATCGGTCTGAATCATCTCGGCAATAGTCGCTGCATCGCTGACTTTGTCCTCCAACGCCTTGCCGATTTTTATCGCCACCTCCGGCAGGCTGGGGAGTTCCAATGCATCGCTTTCAAGGTCCTGCAGAAATTGAAAAGAGAGTTGATTCTCAAAATCGGTGGCTTCACCATCGGTATCGCCGCTCACCTCGTACCCAGCAACACCTTCAGGCTCGTTGGAGGAGCTTTTTTGTCTGATTTCATCCAGTTGTTCACGCCTAATCCGCAAAAAACGTACATTTGTTACAGAAATGACGTCGTAGTGGCGTGGGAGTAACTGTGATATCGGGTTGCCCGCGGAGGCATCCCCATCACGCACATCGCTGATTTTTCCATCTGCCGCACGCAGTCGGATGTGCCCTTCCACAAGAAAAAAACTGTACTCTTCCTGGCTGCCCTGTTTGATCAACAGCCGCCCGGCAGGAAGCTGTTCGATTTCGATGAGAGAGGATAAGCTCTGCAGCTGCTCCTCAGACAAATCCCGCAATGGAAGAAATTTTCGCAGTATCTCGGGTGTGGGGCTGTTGAAAGCCGTTTCCGTCGTCATTTGATTCTTTCCCGGTAATCAGATAGTTACTTTATCGACCGGTTTATGCAGAACATTATCCATACCGGTCAACCGGTTAGTATACTTACTGAAATGTTGGACAAAAATCTGTCTCCTCAGCAACCACAGCGAACCGCAGGGGGCTCATTGAGTCTGAGAGAGCCGGTCAATTGCATGACTGATTGTAGCTTATGCCTCTCTAAATAAGCGGATATGCCCTGGTTGATTTTAATGCAGATGAGCGGATCGTAGAATAGAGCCGTTCCCACGCCAACTGCAGAGGCACCCGCAATCAGAAATTCCAATGCGTCCTCCACACTGTTCACGCCACCCTGACCAATTATCGGAATACCCTGGTTTTTGCATACCTGATAGACCTGATGAACCTTGAGAAGTGCAACGGGCTTGATTGCCGGCCCGGAAAGTCCACCCTGATTGTTACCGATTATCGGCTTACGGCTTTCGCTGTCTATAGCCATTCCCATGAGTGTATTGATAACCGAAAAGGCATCACTGCCGGCTTCGATGCAGACTCTTGCATTACCTGCGATATCGGTCTGATTCGGCGAAAGCTTGGTAATCAGAGGCTTGTTCGTCGCCCTTCGACAGGCTTCAACCACCCTGGCCGACATGGCCGGATCATTGCCAAAGGCAACACCTCCCTCTTTCACGTTAGGGCAGGAGATATTGATTTCGATGGCATCTATTGGCGAGTCATCAAAACGCCGGGTTACCTGTTCATACTCTTCCACGGTTGAGCCGGAGACGTTTGCGATAAAGCGGCACTCGGAAAAATCGAGCGTGGGAAGTATTTCATCCACCACCTTGTCCACGCCCGGATTCTGCAGACCGATGGCATTGAGCAGCCCTTGCGGCGTTTCGTAAATACGATGGGGCTTATTTCCCAGGCGGGGTTCGAGTGTAGTGCCCTTCAGGCAGACGGCACCTGCATCCCGATTGGAAAATCCTTTGATCCGGGTGTACTCTTCGCCAAAACCGACACATCCCGATAACAGTACCAGGGGGTTATCGAAGCGTAATCCGCAAAAGTCTACGGTTAATGGGGTGTCAGAGTTGGGTAAAGGCATATCTATTTTCCGAAACGCTGTTTAGCAGTTTTCTCTGGAAGCTGGATTATCTCCTGCATGTTTCACGTCGCATTATACGAACCGGAGATTCCGCCAAATACGGGGAACATCATACGCCTGTGCGCCAACGCAGGCAGCACTCTTCACTTGATCCACCCACTGGGTTTCAGTCTGGAGGACAGACAGCTGCGCCGGGCTGGGCTTGATTATCACGATCTCGCCAATCTGCATCAGTACAGCACATTGGATCAATTCCGCGCTGCGCATCGCAACCGGCGTCTTTTTGCATGTTCCACACGCGGCAGGGTCGAGTATACCCGCCCTCAGTATCGTCCGGACGATGTGCTGCTGTTTGGCCCCGAAAGTCGCGGATTGCCCCACTCCCTGCTGGATGAACTTTCGACCGAGTATTCGATCCGCATCCCCATGCGGCCGGGAAACAGAAGCCTTAATCTCTCCAATGCCGTAGCCATTATATTGTATGAAGCCTGGCGACAGCTGGAATTTGCCTGACTGGTTGTTATCCTGTTTCCTGTTTCCGGCTGCGTCCGAGCAGAGCCTGAACCCCCTCTTTCGGTGAAAGCCCCTGATACAAAACTCGATAGGTCTGCTCCGTAATGGGCATGTTGACACCGAGTGCCTGGGCTTTCCGGTGAATTTCCAGGGTAGTGGGTACGCCCTCAACCTCCTGACCTATCTCTTGCATTGCCTGCTCAATAGAGAGCCCGCGGGCCAGAGCCAAACCCATACGCCGATTGCGCGACTGATCATCGGTGCAGGTCAGAACCAGATCGCCAAGGCCGCCAAGGCCCATAAACGTCTCAGGTGCTCCTCCCAGCGCAAGCCCCAGTCGTGTGATCTCAGCGAGTCCCCGGGTAATCAGCGCCGCACGTGTGTTGGCACCGAAGCCCAGGCCGTCAGCTATACCGGCAGCAATCGCCATAATGTTTTTGGCGGCACCGCCGACCTCAAGTCCAATGACGTCATTACTGGTGTAGGCGCGGAAATTGTCCGAGTGTAGATAGGTTGCCAGCCGGGTTGCATGATCGCTGGAACGCGAGGCGACGGTCAGAGCGGTTGGCAGTCCCCGCGCCACCTCTGTTGCAAAGCTGGGACCCGATATAACCGCAGTGGAGCCAATGCTTTCAATCCGCTCCGCAAGTTCATGGAGCAGCTCACCGGTCCCAGGCTGTAATCCCTTGGTTGCCCAGCTCAGAGTCGAACCGTAACTGAGAATCGCACTACTCTGTTTGAGGACGCTGGCAAAGGCGTGGCTGGGAACAGCAATCAGCGTTTCGTCGACATCCCTCAGTGCATATGCCAGATCTGCGGTTGGAGTCAGCCCCGGTGGGAATCGATAACCGGAAAGAAATGCCCGATTCTCCCCATCCCTTTGCAGCTCATCCACGTGAGCTTGGAGATGACTCCAAAGTTTTACCTCAGCGCCATTACGGCTTAACAGAATTGCCAGTGCGGTTCCCCACGAACCGGCACCGAGCACCGCAATTGTTACTGGCGATCTGTCAGCCATCTTGTGCCGGGAGAGCTGCTGTGCGTGTGATGGTTACAGTTATTCCACATACAAGCCCAAGGCTAATGGGCCTTGTTGGAACTCTCTTCCGCTTGCTTCCTCTGTTCCTGTACATGCTGGGCATAGAGCGCTTCAAAATTTACAGGAGTCAGCAGCAACTGGGGAAAACTGCCTTTGCTGACAAGATCGGAAATCACTTCACGGGCATAGGGAAAGAGAACGTTGGGGCAGTAGGCACCCAACATGTGTCCCAGTTCAGCATCTGCGAAGCCCTTTACGGCGAAAATTCCGGCTTGCTGAATTTCAACCAGGAACGCTGTTTTGTCACCGATTTTCGTAGTGACGGTGATAGTCAACACCACTTCGTATGCATTGTCCGCAAATTTGTTTACGATGCTGTTGATGTTGAGATTTGATTCGGGTTTCCACTCTTCACTAAATATCGTAGGCGAGTTGGGTGTTTCAAAGGAGATATCCTTCACGTAAATCCGTTGGAGCGCGAATTCACGCTGATTCTGTTCCGCTTGTTTTTGGTCACTCATGGTGTTGAATCCCTTGACTGCGATATGGGTAACTGGTTTGCACTACTTCTTGCGACTGACAGGTAGATTGGAATCCTGCCAGGCCAATATTCCACCTTTCAGAATGAAAACCTTTTCAAAGCCCGCTTTATGCAGCTGCTTGCACGCGCTACTCGACTGAGCTCCGGATCGGCATGCGATGATTATCGGCTTCTGCCGGTATTTCTCCAGGCGGTTCATCTGGCTTTTTAAGCTGTTCACCGGAATATTGATTGAGTTGATGATGTGCCCTGCAGAAAAATCTGTCATTGGGCGAACATCAACAACCACAGCATCTTGCTGATTTATCATGGCCGTTGCCTGGTGGGGTTGGATCGATGATTTATCCATTCCGCTGATCAGGTTGTGTATGAGCAGTGCTGAAACCAGACCCAAAGCAGCGAATAAGTAGGGGTGGTTGGATGCGAATTCTAGAAATTGTTCCATGAATGGTTCAGCCGGATTGGTGGATGGAGGCGCATTCTAACCCAGAGAGGGGTTAAGCTGATAATAGAAAACGGGAATCCTTGATTCCCGTGTAATTTCTAAATCAAAGTCAATACAGGTTGATTAGTGGGTGTGTGTGCAGAACACTTCTCTCATCATGCCAACCAACTGCAATGTACGCGAATCGCTCACCCGATAAAAAACCCGGTTCGCGTCTTTGCGGGAAGCGAGAATTCCTTTGTCCCGCAATATTGCCAGATGCTGTGAGATATTGCTCTGAGAGGTGCCCACCTGCTCAACAATATCCTGGACGCTTACCTCCTGGCCACCGAGCGTACAGAGTATTTTCAGGCGTAGTGGATGAGAAATCGCTTTCAGCGATCTTGAAGCACGCTCAATATCTTCGTCATCGGCAAATATTTCGTCAATGTCAGGACCGAAATCCGTGCCTGATTCCAGCACTGGTTTTTTGGTACCACCGAATTTGTATTCCATACCAGAGGCCTTGGTTAAAGTAGACTACTAGAGTAATAAACTCTGATCTTTTACGAAAATTTCACTTATTTTTCAATATTATTATAAAGGATTTGAATATATTTATTTTTTTAATTTTTACGGAGGCTGATTTTTCGCGTTTAACAGCCTTCTAATGCTCCTGAAATAGTGATCTAATGCTAGCATATTTAGCAGTATTTCAAAGAGTTAGACAGACCTATCGGATCTTCCCCAGCTTGGGATACCATGAAAAGTTGCAGCAGATATCTTTCTCGAAAGGTTCGGGATAGATGGGTTGGGATATCCTGATTACAACACCAGTAAATCTTCAGGTTAAGAATTGACGATAGCAGTGGATAAATTGATCGGGTCAGCAGTTGCCTCTCTCCTCCTGTTTCTTTTGTCTCAGAGTGTGGTTGCGGGCGCTGATGAAAAAACGCTTAAGCAGAGCGAACAGCAATTGCAGCAGATTGAGGGACTCATAGAGACACTGCGCGCCGATCTGAGTGAAAGCGAGGCAGCGCGGAACAAGTTGTTGGCAGAACTGCAGCAGAGCGAACAGCAGATCGGCTTGAGCGCTAAACGTCTGCACCAGATCGGGGAACAGTTACGCCAAAGGCAGGCGACTCTTGATGATCTTGAGCTGAGATTCGACAGTCGCCAGGAATCTTTGCAGGCCGAACGACAAGCGTTGAAACTGCAGGTACGGGCCGCATATGCGATGGGCCGTCAGCAGCGGTTAAAAATCCTGCTGAATCAGCAGGATCCAACCATAGTCAGCCGCCTTATGGTGTATTACGATTATTTCAACAAGGCCAGGCTCACGCAGATGGGGCGTATCCGGCAATCGATGGATGAATTGCAGCGCGTCAAACTTGAGATCAGTAAAGAGAGATCACAACTTTTGGAGCTGCAATCCAAAGAACTGGCTGAGCGGGAGGAGCAGGAGAGAAACAGGCAACAGCGTCAGGATGTTGTTGCATCCCTGAGCCTGGAGCTGCGCGATAAAGGCGAGCGTCTGGCTGCACTGATCAAAGACCAGGAGCAGCTTCAGTCGCTGTTAAAGCAGTTACGCCTGCAGCAGCTTACTTCACCTTTGGAGCGTACCGAGACACCACCCATCAGTGCGCTAAAAGGAAAATTAAGGTGGCCTGTAAACGGGCGGATCCTGGCCAGCTTTGGAAGTACAAAGGCGGGAAATCTGAAGTGGGACGGCATGATAATCGCGGCACCGGAAGGTCGGGAAGTGCATGCTATCCACCGCGGCCGTGTTGCATTCGCCGATTGGCTTAGAGGTTTTGGGCTGCTCATGATCATTGATCATGGTAATGGTTACATGAGCCTCTACGGACATAATCAGAGTCTTTTCCGGGAGACAGGTGAGTGGGTTGAGGCAGGTGAGCGGGTGGCGTTGGTGGGTAACAGTGGAGGACGCACGGATTCCGGGATTTACTTCGGCATCCGGATCAATGGTGACCCCGTCAATCCGAAAAAATGGTGTCAGCAGTTAAAGAACCGTAATCAGATTTCTTTTTTCCCAGTTTTGAACAGGGGGATGGGAAATCTGTCAAACAGTTCGGGTATTCCGGCTGAATGGGTCTGGATAAGCAGGAAAGGTATCGAGCTCAGGGAGACCGGGTCAAAGGTACAGCAAGTATTTTCGCGGGTGTTGGATAAGGTATGAAGCATCGTACGGGATTGGTTTTCAGTTTTGGTCTGGTTTTCGCTCTGGGGGGCGCCCTCGGACCGGGGTTCGGCACTGCTGCAGAAAAAGAGGCATTGCCGATGCAGGATTTGAGGGCTTTTGCAGAGATTTTCGGCCGTATAAAGCAGGATTATGTGGAGCCTGTCGCCGATCGTGAGCTACTTGAGCATGCTATCAGGGGAATGCTTTCAGGGCTTGATCCCCACTCTGCGTACCTGAATGCAGACGAATATAAAAGCCTGCAGGTTGGTACCACAGGAGAGTTTGGCGGCTTGGGCATTGAAGTGGGTCTGGAGGATGGATTTGTCAAGGTGATTGCGCCAATCGACGATACACCTGCACAGCGTGCAGGCGTTCTGGCCGGTGATCTGATCATTAAACTGGACGACCGCCCGATCAAAGGGGTCAGCCTGGATGAAGCGGTCAAGCTGATGCGTGGCAAAAAGGGTACTTCAATAACCTTGACCATAGCACGTGAAGGGGAGAAGAAACCCATCGTAATTACAGTCGTACGGGATGTCATCAGAGTAGCCAGTATAAAGAGCCGTATGCTGGAAGAGGGATTCGGTTACCTGCGGATATCACACTTTCAGTCCAGAAGCACCCAGGACATGTTGCAACATCTTAGTGAGCTGAAGAGCCAGTCTGGCGGGAAGCTGCGTGGGTTGGTGTTGGACTTGCGTAATAATCCAGGGGGTATTCTGAATGGAGCCGTAGCCGTCAGCGATGCGTTTCTGACCGAAGGCATCATTGTTTACACTCAGGGCCGTGACGCCGAATCACGACTTGATTTTACCGCTGCACCGGACGATGTTTTGGAAGGAAGCCCAATTGTGGTGCTGGTGAACGGTGGATCGGCCTCGGCTTCGGAGATTGTTGCCGGCGCACTGCAGGACCACAAACGGGCAGTCATCATGGGAACACGGACCTTTGGCAAAGGATCGGTACAAACCATTGTTCCGGTGAATGGTCACTCGGCAGTTAAATTGACCACCGCCCGCTACTTCACCCCTTTGGGCCGCTCGATTCAGGCAGAGGGGATCACCCCTGATATCCAGCTTCCCGATGCCAAGGTTACTTCGGTAAAGAAACCGGACCTGACACAGGTAAAAGAGTCAGACTTAGGGGGACACCTGGTGAACGAAAATCAGGATGAGAATGTGAAACAGAAAGAGGGAGAAAAGAAGGATTCGGAGATATCTCTGGCGGAGTCCGACTACCAACTCAGCGAGGCATTAAATTTATTGAAAGCATTGTTTATTTTGGATAAAAAAGGATAGTGAGTACTAACCTTAGTTGCTTTTTTCTGCTCACTGTCCTGCTGCAGTCCGGTGCACTGCATGCTGAGGCGGAGCCGGCAATAACCATTATCATCGATGATATGGGCTATCAGGAGGAGCAGGGAGTGGCGGCGCTGGAGCTGAAGGGTGCGGTCACCTACGCCTTCTTACCGCACACTCCTTATGCCGCGAAGCTGGCAGAAAAAGCACATGGCCTGGGCAAGGAGGTGATGCTGCACCTGCCTATGGATGCTTATGAGGGGAATGCGCTTGGACCGGGCGCGCTGACTCTGCATATGACAGAGACTCAATTCAAGCAGACATTGTCGGACAATCTGGATGCGGTACCCCATGTTTCTGGGCTCAATAACCACATGGGCAGCCTGTTGACACAACATCCGGGCGCCATGGGCTGGATGATGAAGGCGCTGATCGAAGAACGACCTGGACTCTACTTTGTCGACAGTCGTACTACCCACCACACAGTGGCGCAGCAGATTGCTTTGGAGTACAGCGTTCCAAATACCCGGCGTGATGTTTTTCTGGATAATGCGGCTTCGGAAGATGCCATCGAAGGTCAGTTCATGCTGTTGCTTGAACTCGCCAGGCAAAAGGGTTCTGCGGTTGGCATAGGTCACCCCTACCCGCAAACGATACAGGTTCTGCAACGCCTTCTGAATAGTCTGGAAAGCGAAAATATCCGGCTGATCAGCGCCTCGGCGATGATCGAACTGCAACAGAGGAGAAACTCATGGCAAGAACCCTCGTCCCCCTTGCTCAAGGTTGCGAAGAGCTCGAAGCAATAACCGTAATCGATCTGCTCCGGCGGGCCGGAGTGGAGGTGGTGAGCGCCGGTCTGGACGCACAACCGGTCAAAGCCAGTAGAGGCGTTGTACTGATTCCGGACACCACGCTGGATGAAGTGATGTCGGACTCCTTTGACATGATCGTTCTGCCAGGCGGTCTGCCTGGTGCGGACAATCTGAATCGGGACCCCAGGATTCATGCTTTGTTGGAGAAATTGAACCGCAACGGAAAGTATACTGCAGCCATTTGTGCTGCACCGAAAGTATTGGCCAGTGCAGGCCTGTTGGATGGGCGCAGGGCGACCGGCTATCCTGGCGTGCTTGAAAAAACGGGACAAGACGGAATTGCTATCGATTCGGGCGCCGTGGTCAGAGACGGTAACGTTATCACCTCCAGAGGACCTGGTACGGCCATGGATTTCGCACTGGAGTTGATCGAACTGCTGGCGGGGGGCGCCAAGCGCCGTGAAGTGGAGAAAGCGTTGGTGCGTTAGGCTCAAGTCAAGTTCGATTGAATCTCTGCTGTGCGAGGCTTTTTCAGGCGTTAAGTGCGCAGCCAACTATGAATCAACAATAAACCACCGGCTGAACTGAGACCGATCCCGGCTCCGGTAACCACCGATGCCGGTAATAATATGCTGGGCCCGAGAGTCAGCAGCAAGGCACCGGAGATCAGCATGGAGCCGCCGCTCAGCGCAGCAATGGTGTTGCGGGTGCTCTCCTTCAACTCTTTACGCAACAGCCCCAACTCTTCAGACTTCCAGTTCAATTCAAGCCGATGCTCTGCGGCATCGTTCAGCACTTTATGCAGCAGCAGCGGCATGTCCGCCGCATGTTCTGCCATTTTCGGAAGATTCTTCCGCAGTTTGCGGGAGAACGCCTTTGGGCCGACCTGCTCTTCCATCCAGCGTTCTAGGAACGGCTTTGCGGTGGTCCAGAGATCGAGTTCCGGGTAGAGCTGACGACCAAGTCCCTCGATGTACAGCAGCGTCTTCTGCAGCAGCACAAGCTGGGGTTGGATCTCCATGTGAAAGCGGCGCGCAGTCTGGAACAGATGGACCAGAAAATGACCAAAAGAGATCTCGCTAAGCGGTTTGTTGAAGATGGGCTCGCATACCGACCTTATCGCAGACTCGAATTCATCAACCCGGGTATTTCTCGGCACCCAGCCCGACTCCACGTGAAGCTCCGCGACGCGGTAGTAGTCCCGGTTAAAAAAAGCGAGCAGGTTCTCCGCAAGATAACGTTGGTCGGCTTGTGTGAGAGAGCCGACGATGCCGAAATCAACGGCAATGTAACGCCCGCTGGGTTCAACGAAAATATTGCCTGGATGCATGTCGGCATGGAAAAAGTTATCCCTGAATACCTGGGTGAAAAAGATCTCCACTCCCTGTTCCCCGAGTTGACGCATGCTGATCCCCTGGGCTTTCAGTGAATCGATATCACCAACCGGTGTGCCCGAAATTCTCTCCATGACAAGTACGTTTTTGCGGGTAAGGTCCCAGAAAATTTCCGGTACATAAAGCAGATCGCTGCCTTCCCAGTTGCGATGCAGCTGCGCGGCATTTGCGGCCTCACGCTGCAGGTCAAGTTCGTCAAGAATAGTCTTTTTGTAATCTTCCACTACCTCAAGTGGGCGCAGACGACGCGCCTCCTGCCAATAACGGTTGGCCAGTCCGGCAATCAGATAGAGCAATCCGACATCGCGCCGGATTATCTTTTCAATGCCGGGGCGGAGTACTTTGACTACGACTTTTCTGCCATTTTTTAGACGCGCGGTATGCACCTGGGCGATGGAGGCGGAGGCCAGAGGGGTTTCGTCGAATTCGTCCAACACCTCCTCTATCGGCCGGCCGAACGCCTGTTCGACAATCTGTCTGGCCTGGACGCCGGGGAAAGGGGGTACAGCGTCCTGAAGCTTGGCCAGCTCGATACCGATCTGCTCGGGTACCAGGTCCCGGCGGGTTGAGAGAATCTGTCCGAATTTGATGAATATGGGCCCAAGCTCTTCCAGCGAACGGCGGATACGAACTGGATATGCAGGAAGTTTTTTGCGACGCATCCAATACCAGGGGGAGAGATATAGGATGAATCGCAAAGGGCGGAAAATGTGCAGAGCCAGAATCACCTCGTCGAGCCCGTTCTGCAGCAGGATCCAGTTGATATGAAGCAGCCTGAGTGCCTCCGAGGGGCGTATCATTGCACTTCCGCTTGCCGCTTCTGCAGCAGGGAGATACGAACCTGCAAGCGTTCAACATCATCGCGCAGGGTATCGACACCGCCAACAAAATGCTCGATCTCCAGGCGGCCCGGTAGCAGGTGCAGCTCCTCCTGCAGGTACTCCTGAACATCCAGGTACAGGGTGGCAACGGAATTTGTACCCCATTCTTGGGCAGTGCGAAATAGATTACCTATTCTGTGCGCGATCAGGTCGCCGGTGAAACGCGAGAGCTGTTCTTCCCAGTCGATATTCATCGAACCCAGTATCCTGCTCAACTGGTGCGCCAATTCGCTGTCGCCGCTGATCTCCACTTCGCCGGAGAAGAGCTGATCGGAGTTGGAATCGCGGTTACTCATTCTCGCCAGTGCCGAAGGCGTACCGCTGATGCAACAGTCTGGTGCGCCCTCGAAAATCTCCAGTACCTGCATTTTGCCAGGCCCGGGTATGAGATAAACGGTCCGGCCCAGGCCAAGTATTTCAAAGGCGATAACCTTCCCATACAGTTTTTCCATCTGCTTTCGGGCGCCGGTGTCCAGGTCAAGATAGCTGTTCAGCGCTGCTTCCAGCACGGCATAGGCAAGTGCCGACAAGCTCATGATTTCTGCCAATTCATGATTGATCTTTTCTGCTTTATCTGTATCAAAGCTTGAAGCCCCGGTGGATGGCGACAACACCTCCCGTCATATTGTGGAAGTCACACTGCTCCAGTCCGGCCTCTTCCATCATCTCTTTCAGACGCTCCTGGTTCGGGTGCATTCGGATCGACTCCGCAAGGTAACGGTAACTCTGTTCATCATTAACCACCATCCTGCCCAACAGCGGTAACAGCTTGAACGAGTAGAGGTCATAGACAGCTTTGAGCGGCTTACTCAACGGCTCGGAAAACTCCAAGATCAGTACCCGACCTCCCGGCTTGAGTGCATTGTACATGGCTGTCAGAGCTTTCTGTTTGTCGGTTACGTTACGCAGACCGAAGCCAATTGTGATGCAGTCGAAACTGTTGTCGGCAAAGGGAATCTGTTCGGCATTGATCTGGGCGTAAGTCAGATTTCCAACCAGACCCTGATCTGCCATCCTCAATCTTCCCTGTGTCAGCATTGCAGCGTTAATGTCCGACATCACTACCATTCCCTCGGGCCCGGTCAGTCCGGCAAAACGGGCTGCCAGATCGCCGGTACCCGACGCCAGATCCAGTATGCGCTGACCGGGACGGACACCGGCCAGTTCCACGGCAAAACGTTTCCACAAGCGGTGTATACCCAAGGACATCAGATCGTTCATCAGGTCGTAGCGGGTGGCCACCGAGTCAAACACGGCGCGTACCCTCTTTGCTTTTTCGCTGACCTTTACCTGTTCGTATCCAAAATGGGTTGTGTTCTCTTTGTTCATGCCACCCTGCCTATGAATGGGGCCTGGGAAAATCAGTGAAACAGATTAACCCAGTACGTGTTGATATTTAAGTTCAATTTAATCTGTTCGTACGGGAAATCATCTCGGGCATGGATGCCGGGGATGAGAAAACGGAACGGAGAGCCGGCCTGGAAAATCCAGCAGGTAGAACGATTGGCCCCGAATCTGAAGAAGAGTATCCGCAGGCGATCAGTTGGAGCCTTTATGTTTGTGGCCGGCGGCTTCCAGTCGCTCAAGGTACGCCTGCCACTTCTGCTGGTGGTTGACACCCAGATCGTAAAGCGTGTCCCAGGAGTAGATTCCGGTGTTGTGGCCGTCATCGAAATGCAGGCAGACCGCATAGTTGCCAACCGGGTCGATGCGTTCGATGTTCACCTGCTCTTTATCCAGCTGCAGAACTTCCTGCCCCGGTCCGTGGCCCTGAACTTCGGCCGAGGGCGAATAGACTCGCAGATATTCGCAGGGCAGGTTGAAATGTGAGCCGTCTTCAAAAGTCAGCTCCAGGATGCGGGACTGACGGTGCAGGTTGAGCTCTGTGGGCAGGTGCTTTGGCATTATCTGTTGTTCCTGTTGTTTAAACTGCGGTGGTGCCAGGCGTTAAAGAATGAACCGGCTCAGGTCTTCGTTCGACGCAAGCTCTTTGAGGTTGTTGTCAACGTAATCCGCATCGATGGTGACCGTGGAACCGGGCACTTCCGTGGCAGTAAACGAAATACTCTCCAGCAGCCGCTCCATGACCGTGTGCAGGCGCCTTGCACCGATGTTCTCGGTACTTTCATTCACCTGCCATGCTAGCTCGGCGATGCGCCGAATGCCGTCATCGGTAAATGTCAGGTTGACATTTTCGGTTTTCATCAGCGCTTTGTACTGATCGGTAAGCGAAGCGTCCGGTTCGGTCAGAATGCGCACAAAATCCTCGCTTGTAAGCGCAGCGAGCTCAACCCGGATTGGCAGGCGTCCCTGGAGCTCTGGTATAAGGTCGGATGGTTTTGCCAGGTGGAAAGCGCCGGATGCAATGAACAGGATGTGATCGGTTTTCACGGTGCCCTGTTTGGTGGAGACTGTGCAGCCCTCGACCAGGGGCAGGAGGTCACGCTGGACCCCTTCGCGCGATACGTCGGGTCCACCGTATTCGGAGCGGCGTGCCACCTTGTCCAGCTCGTCGAGAAAAACGATGCCGTTCTGTTCCACCATCTCCAGTGCACGCAGTTTCAGGTCTTCGTCGTTGACTCGCTTTGCGGCCTCTTCATCCTGCAGGATCTTCAGGGCATCTTTGACCTTGAGTTTGCGCTTGCGCGTGCGGCCGCCGCCAATGTTCTGAAACAGGCCCTGCAGCTGACTGGTCATCTCCTCCATGCCTGGCGGTGCCATGATCTCCACACCCAGCGGGCTGCTGCTCACCTCGATCTCGACCTCCTTATCGTCCATCTCTCTATTGCGGATTTTCACCCGGAATTTGTTGCGGGTGTCGGAGTCGCTGCGCGCTGCGCGGTCGCTTTCGGTCTCCCAGCTGTTTCTCTGAGGACCAGGCAGGAGTGCATCCAACACCCGCTCTTCGGCGGCATCGGCAGCCTTGTCCCGGACCTTGTCCATCTCCTGTTCGCGCACCATTTTCATGGCCGAGTCGGCGAGGTCGCGGATAATCGACTCAACGTCACGACCGACATAGCCGACTTCGGTAAATTTTGTCGCCTCTATCTTGATGAAAGGGGCGTTTGCCAGCTTCGCCAGCCGGCGTGCGATTTCGGTCTTTCCCACTCCGGTTGGACCGATCATCAGAATGTTTTTCGGTGTAATCTCATTGCGCAGCTCATCGGGCACCTGGCTGCGTCGCCAGCGATTGCGCAATGCGATGGCAACAGACCGCTTGGCAGCGTCCTGTCCGATGATATGTTTGTCCAGTTCGCAGACGATCTCTTGAGGTGTAAGTTCAGGCATGGCAGATGACGCTCAGACTTTGGCGTCCAGTTCCTCGATAGTAAGGTTATGATTGGTGTAGACACAGATATCGGCGGCGATAGCTAATCCTTTTTCCACGATATCGCGTGCTTCAAGATCTGTATTGTGCAGCAGAGCCCTTGCAGCGGCTTGGGCGAAAGGTCCACCCGAACCGATCGCCATCAGGCTCTCTTCAGGCTCAATTACATCACCAGTGCCGGTAATAATCAGGGAGCTGCTGTGGTCAGCCACCACCAACAGCGCTTCCAGCCGGCGCAGGGAACGGTCGGTGCGCCAGTCCTTTGCCAGCTCTACAGCTGCCCGGGTCAAGTGGCCATGGTACTTTTCGAGCTTAGCCTCGAACCTTTCAAACAGGGTGAAAGCATCCGCAGTGGCTCCGGCGAATCCGGCCAGCACCTTATCCTGGTAGAGGCGGCGTACCTTGCGTGCATTTCCCTTCATCACAGTATTGCCCATGGATACCTGGCCATCACCGCCGATCACTACCTTGCCTTTACGCCGGACGGAGAGAATTGTCGTGCCTTTGAGTGGCTCCATGCTGTAAACCTCGTTATTTCTGTCACTGTTCGCCGTTGCTGACTAAGGCAAACGGCTCCAGGATTTCGGCAATCCAACAGGCTGTTTGCTGTCAAAGCTGATTCTAACCGATCAAGGTTGGGCAAATAAGGCTGGATTTCAAGTACTGACTGCCCATCACCAGTACTATGGCACTCGGCGTTGTTCAATCTCTCTTTTTTTTGGCACGCGGGTGGGCATTGTCGTAAACCTGGGCGAGATGTTGAAAGTCCAGATGGGTGTAAATCTGGGTGGTGCTGATATCTGCATGCCCCAATAACTCCTGTACCGCCCGCAGATCGCCCGACGACTCCAGCAGGTGACTGGCAAAAGAGTGGCGCAGCATATGGGGGTGCACATGCAGTGGAGTATCGTTCGCCCTGGCCCATCTGGCGATTCGTTGCTGTACCGTACGTGGGTGGATGCGGGTTCCCCTGCTGCTGACAAACAGGGCGGTTTCATACGCTGCGGCAAGTTCAGGGCGCACTCTGATCCAGCGTTGCAGTGCCTGTTGCGCCATGCTGCCGACGGGAACGTGCCGGGTTTTCGCGCCCTTCCCGGTTACCGCGAGAATGGGATCTTCAGTGTCGATATCCTGCAGTTCGAGTGAGACCAGTTCGGCCAGCCTCAAGCCCGACGAATAGAGCAGCTCCATCATTGCGAGATCGCGCAGTTCGAGGCAATTGGCGCCCTCAATATCCAGCATGCGGCCGAGCTGGTCGGCGTCCAGTGTGGCTGGCAGACGACGTTCGCCCTTGGGGGCTCTGACACCCTGAATCGGATTCTGGTCGCTCTCCCCTTCCCGTATCAGATAACGAAACAGTGTGCGTAATACCGAAAGCTCTCGTTGCAAACTTTTTCCGGAGATCCCCTTGCGGTGACGACCGGCAAGAAACTCCCGTACATGGTGTTGCTTAAGATCCTGCCAACGGGAGATTTTCTGTTCGTGGCACCATTGAGCGGTGCGCGCCAGATCGCGCTGGTAGCCATTGACGGTGTGGCCGGAGAGGCGGCGCTCATGGCGCAGATGAAGAATAAAACGCGCCTGCCAGTATTCCAACCGGGATTCCGCCATCAAAGGCCTGGTTCCGATACCACCTCCAGCGTTTTGCTGACAATCTCACCCAGCCGGGTCAGGTATTCGGTTCCCATTGCTGGATGAAAACGGTGCTCACTGTAACTTCCGAAGGCCAGCAGCCCAAGCAGCCCCTGTGCTTTTATAGGAATCAGTGCAGTGGAGCGGATATGTTCGGCTTGAGGACCAAAAAGATACTCAAGTTTTGCGTAGGGCAGGTGTCCGCACTGGGGAACTGCGGCATCAAGGAACTGGCCGAATCCATCAAGATCCGGATTGTTGTCACGATCAGCCTGCACGGCTGAAAACAGGTGCAACTCCATTGCCTCAGCCTGAAAATCGTCGTGGAACTCATCCTCCAGAGCATTGATTACTTCATCGAAAGTGGCAGCTGCAATCAGCGTGAGTGTAAGGTGGTGGAGGCGCTCGTTCAGTTTCTCGTTTTCTCTGGCGACAACGATCAGTTTTTCCAGTTTCCGTTTGTAGCCGGCAGTCTCTTCCCGCAGCGATTTAACCTGCCGTTCAATCAGAGAGACCGCGTCTCCGCTTCTGTGGGGAAGTTCCAGTTGCCGCAGTAGATCGGGATAGTGAGTAAAAAAATCCGGGTTATCCCTCAGGTACGCCGCAACGGTCTCTTCCCGATTTTCCGTTTCGCAGGATTGTTCCGACTGCAGGTTCATTTTTCCAATTTCTCCCCTCGTAGACACGCACCGCCGTTCCGCTTATCCACACGGGCTCTTTTTCCACTGTTCCACTTTATCACACCTTGGTCCATGGGTTGACCAGGCTGGGAGCCTGCCGGACTTGATACCGACCTTCTTGAAGAGGAGTTGGGTAAGGCTAATCGCCTCAAACGGTCGAAAAAAATCATTTAAGCCGGTTTTCCCGCGCAGGGATTACCCAACTCCGGCTGCCTTCTCGTCCAAGTGTACCTTACTCCCCGGCGCTTGAAAATTTGTACGGATCATCAGCAGTATTCTGAACTCGACCGTAGCTTCCCGCAGGCGCAAAATTTGTCGAGGTTGCGTTGTTCGTTGATATGGATCATAGAAGTGTCAACATCATGCCGGTAGTTCTTTAGCCGGTGGTCGAGGAGCACTAGTCTTAGTAATGAAAGGTCATTGAGGAGATGAGCGAGATGTTGACTTATGAGGATTGTGTGGGTCTTTGCGATTTGACCGAGGAGGAAGTTGAGGCGATTGCGGAGCACGAGCATATTCCGGAAATCGTAGCTGCTGAGCTTGGTAATTATCTGGTCCATAGTGATACCGGTGTTCCGAAGATCCGCCGCATCATTCTGGATGATATTCAATTAGCAGAGAGAAGGGGTGACAAGCACCACATGCTTGCCTTGAAGCTCGTGTTGAAGCATTTTGTGGACACTCATCCCCAGGCGATGGGCAGCGTCTGAACCGCGATCGTCGCTACTGCAGGGTTGAATCACCTCGGATAGTTTGGTGGCGGAGTTCTGCAGGCTGATGAACAGCATGTGGATGTTCGGTTGGTCCATGCGGAGTAACAACAACCAGTTGGATAAGGGGGCTCCTGTATCTGCAGGTTTCGGCAGGATTGCTTTTTTGTGCACTGCACAAAAAAATGCTTGACCCGATCCCCTGTTGTCCTGATAATACAATCCAGTATTGTGCAGTGCAGCAATTCAGCGTGTTCAACCAACTTCAGGTAAATTAAAGGTAAATATCATGGCTTCTCAGACAAACAATCCTTTTGACTTCACCAGCCTTCTTAAAAGTTATGATCCACAGGCGTTCTTTAAGCAGATGCAGGGCGGTTTCAGTGCATATCAGCTGCCGAATTTTGACAGCGGTGCTTTTCTGGAAGCCCAGAAAAAGAATATGGATGCACTGGTGAGCGCCAATCAGGCTGTGTTCGCCGGTACCCAGGAGCTTTTTAAATGCCAGTCGGAAATGTTGCAGCAGGCGATGGCCGACGCCACTGCCGCAGCCAAAGAGCTGGCCAGCTCAGGCAATCCGAAAGAGCTTGCCGCAAAGCAGGCTGAGTTGTTGCAGGCTGCAGTTGAGAAGGCACTGGCAAATTCCGCCGAACTCAGTGAGTTGGTCAAGAGCAGTCAGGAAGCGGTTGTAAAACAGATCAATGAGCGTTTTTTAGCCAGCATACAAGAGTTGAAGGAAGCGATTAACAAATTGGGATGATTTGGTGAATCCCCCTGGCCTCTCCTGCACCCAAACCGCAGGAGAGGCCAGACTGTTTTTTACATTTGGATAAGGTAACAGCGGGAGCAGCCAGCGATGGTACTGTTCCGATGTTTTTCCGCCTCCGCCAAAACTGAACGGTTTTGATATTGGCCGGATTTCCGTTCAGAAACCGCATAATCAGTCATGTCGGCATAACAACAGGTTACGATGGCATGACAAAAAAACATATTGAGGATGAGCTGACCATGAATGCATCGACTAATCTGGAATTTAACGATCTCGACTTCGAGAAACTGGCGCAGGGGCTGCTGGAAAATTTTAAAAATGTCGAGAATATCATGACCGATTTCAGCAAGACCTACGAGGAGCTGGATCTCGATCCGTTCAATCTCAAAGAGCTTTACACCGAATGGTTTACCACGGCGATTCAGAATCCCCACAAGCTGGCACAGGTCAACATGGAGTTTTGGCAGAAAGCGATGTCCCTCTACCAGAACAGCGCGATTGGATTTCTCGGTATCAATGCTGATCCGGTGATTGAAGAGGCACGGGGTGATCGCCGCTTCCACCATGAAGATTGGGCCAAGGAACCGATCTTCAAATGTATCAAGCAGTCCTATCTTCTGGTTTCGCAGTGGGTGCGGAATCTTGTCGCGGAGGTCGAAGGTCTCGATGCGCATTCTGCAGAAAAGGTGAAATTTTTTACGGAACGCTATCTGGATGCAATGTCACCAACCAATTTTGCCGCCACCAATCCAGCGGTACTGCAGAAGATAATCGAGACCAAGGGAGGCAGCCTGGTTCACGGTCTGAAAAACATGCTGCAGGATCTGGAGGATGGAAAGGGGCAGCTGAAGATACGGATGACCGATACGGAGGCTTTTGAACTGGGCAGGAACGTGGCGGTGACGCCGGGAAAGGTGGTTTTTCAAAACCGCATGTTCCAACTTATCCAGTACACGCCCACCACGAAAAAGGTATTCAAGCGACCGCTGTTGGTGGTTCCGCCCTGGATCAACAAGTTTTATATCATGGACCTGCAGCCGAAAAATTCGATGCTCAGATGGTTTGTTGAGCAGGGGCACACGGTCTTTGTCATCTCTTGGATAAATCCAGATGAGCGTTATAGTGACATCGGATTCGACACCTATCTTGAAGAGGGAGTTCTTGTCGCCACGGACGTGGTCGAGCAGATTACCGGAGAGAACGAATTCAACGCCATTGGCTACTGTCTCGGTGGTACCCTGTTGAGCACCACTCTGGCCTATATGAAAACTAAAGGTGACACCCGCATCAGGAGTGCAACCTATTTCACCACCATGATCGATTTTTCCGAACCGGGAGAGCTTGGGGTTTTCATCGATGAAGAGCAGATCAGCAGTCTCGAAGAGCGGATGAATAAAGAGGGTTTTCTTGAGGGCTCCTCGATGGCAGGTGCCTTCAACATGATGCGGGCGAATGACCTTATCTGGTCTTTTTACATCAATAATTATCTGCTCGGAAACGATCCGCGTCCATTCGATCTTCTCTACTGGAATTCGGATTCCACCCGCATGCCGGCGAAAATGCACAGTTGGTATCTGCGCAATATGTACCTTAACAACCGCCTGTGCAAAGCGGAGTTGACGGTAGCCGGTGCACCCATCGATCTCACCACCGTCGATGTGCCCACTTGTTTCGTTTCCGCGATAGAGGACCATATCGCACCCTGGAAATCGACCTATGCAGGCGCTCAGCTTTTTTCGGGTCCTGTACGTTTTATCCTCGGTGGATCCGGTCATATCGCCGGTATCATCAACCCTCCTGATGGGGGTAAATACGACTACCGGGTCACCGATGAACTGCTGCCGGATCCGGACAACTGGGCGGCGGGTGCAGAAAAACATCCAGGCTCCTGGTGGCCAGAGTGGCAGCGCTGGATAGCGCCCATGAGTGGTGATCTGATAGCGGCCCGTCAACCCGGAAGCGGCAAATACAAAGTGCTTGAGGACGCCCCAGGCTCTTATGTCAAGGCACGCAGCGGAACAGGTAAGGTCATTTCTGTGGCTTCTGCGCCAGTGCCGGCTGCCACAAAAACAGCACCGAAACCAAAAGCGGCCAGGGCGCGTAAAGCGGTTGTTAAGCCCGATGTCCCGGAAAAGGCCTGGACGATCAAAGCGGTTGATGTGGCTCAGGCGGCAGCGGATGATTTGACTGCAATAACCGGCATTGGTCCAAAGTTGTCCGATGTACTGCGGCAAAAAGGGATCACCAGTTATGCAAAGATGGCAGCAATGTCTGCAGAGGAGATAAAGAGTTTACTGCTGAGCGCAGGTCCGGGTTATGCCAGGTACGATACATCCAGTTGGCCTGAGCAGGCGAAATTGCTACAGAGCAAGTGAGTAGTATCCGGCTCAGAAACACGCTATGTGCAGTTTCTGGATGCAAATTAGGTATTCTCTTCCACAAGATAAAGCGCAGGCCGGAGAGCATCTTCGGCCTGTGCCCTGTTGGCAGCGGGGTGCGGGTTAGAGTTCGAGCGTCCCATCGTAGACTTTTTTCGCCGGGCCGATCATCCAGACCGGTTGACCGCGTCCCCGCCATTCTATTCGTAAATCCCCCCCCGCCAGGCTGACCTCCACCCTATCGTCCAGCAAACCCTCCAAGCGACCGCAAACAACAGCTGCACAGGCGCCGCTGCCGCATGCCAGCGTTTCGCCGGTACCACGCTCGAACACACGCAGACGGATCCGTTGCGGCGAGCAGATCTGCATAAAACCGACGTTGACCCGCTGCGGAAAACGTGGATGACTTTCAAGCAGGGGGCCGATTCGTTCCACCTGTGCCGTATCGACATTGGGCACCTTCAACACCGCGTGGGGATTTCCCATGGATACGGCACTTACCCACAGAGATTCATCGCCCACTGTGATGGCATAGCTGTTCTCCGGCCGATCGGCAAGAAAGGGTATTTTCGCGGGCTCCAGCTCAGGTACGCCCATATTCACCCTGATACCGCCGTCAGCCTCAGTATAGAGGCTGATTTTGCCCGCGCTGGTACCCACTTCAATGACATCCTTATCGGTCAGTCCCTGCTCCCGCACGTACAGGGCGAAACAGCGTGCACCGTTGCCGCACTGTTCCACTTCGCCTCCATCCGCATTGAAAATCCGATAATGGAAATCCGTGTCTTTCACTTTTGGAGCTTCGATCAGCAGTATCTGGTCACAGCCCACACCAAAATGGCGGTCCGCGATGTAGCGCAGCTGTTCCCCGGTGAGCTCGATTTTCTGATGAATAGCATCGAAAACGACAAAATCGTTTCCGAGGCCGTGCATCTTGGTAAATTCCAGAATCATTTAACCTGAATCCTCAGTTGGACGTGGTACAGGGCAAGGCGTAACAATGAGGCATAGTTATTCTATTCCGAGGAGTTACAACACAGCCATGCACCGCGGAAAGCGTGCACTGCATCTCGTAGCGTGATTCACCATATGAGTGAGGAACTGAGTTGATTACTACCCTTTTCATATCAGCCTCTTACCAGCAAATTGGAGTGGTCAACTGAGGATTCTAAGTTTATATCTTCCGATTGGCTCAGCGCAGCTAACATTCTAGCTGCTGCAACAGGGCCGTCAAATAGAGATATTTTCTGGGAAAGCTATTTATGCTATTGTTTTAACGTGTGAATTTGTTTTTTGCTTTGCAGCAATTCCGGCAACGTTAACAGTGTGCGGAATCCAATTGGCTGTGGCTGCCGGATTTTCACCCTGAAGAGAGCGACAGGATGACTCTTGATGGCTGACGACACAAAAACTCACTGTAACAGATGGTTGCCTGTACCACTGGCGGTTATAGCTTGTCTGCTTTTCCTCACAGGTTGTTCCACCCGGGGGCCGGAGCGAAATGAATTCGAAGCGACCCGGGAGTTGGGGATTACTCAGGAACGACTAAACCTGGTGCAGATCGCCCGCGAACTGATCGGGGCGCCGTACCGTTATGGCGGCGCGGAGCCCGGCAGCGGTTTCGACTGTAGCGGACTGGTTTTCTACAGCTACCGGCAGGGTGGTGTGTCGGTACCGAGAACTGCCGCCCAACAGCGTCAATATGCGACGCCTGTCTCTGTATCGGGGTTACGGCCGGGGGATCTTGTCTTTTTCGACACATCCGGTGCCAAGGGCGGGCATGTCGGTATTTACAGCGGTAAAGGGCGATTTATTCATGCGCCATCCAGTGGCGGCAGGGTGCGGGAGGAGCGGCTGAACAAACCTTACTGGCGCAAACGCTGGTTGGGCGGCGGTAATTTATTGGATAGCTGATTCGGGCTGTTTCTGCTCTTCCTGCTGCTGCATCTCCGGTTCCGGCAGATAGAGGGGGCCTTTCTGCCCGCAGGCAGTGAGCATATTACCCAGTCCAAGTAGAGCTATCAGTAACCAGAGCAGGTAACGTGGCCAGCAGTGCATTATTTTTTCCGTATGGCAAACAGGTAGACGGGATTATATACCTGAAACTGCCGCGACTCACCGATCTCTTGTCACCGTTTTCAGGCAGGCATCTGTCTGATCCGGGGTCTGCCAATTCGATCAGTTGTATTTTTTCCGGGCCGATCCATCCTTTGACAGCAGTTCAAGCGCCTCGCTCAGGCGCTGCTCGAGGCGGCGCTTGAAGTTGAAAAGCTCAATGGTGGATACGCTGTTTCCGCTGGAAAGGCTGGAGAGTTCCAGCCCGGTGAGATAGATGGGGTAGGCTTGCCGATTGCGCCTCTGCGAGAGAATATGCTCCGCCACCGCAGGAAACAGCTGATCGCCAAATTCAAGCGAAGAGAATTCCCGGTCACCACATGTGAGCACTTGAGGGGATTGGTTCAGACTGAGTCCGTCACTGAGCAGGCGAAGCTCCAGATAGTTGTCAGACAGCCCGTTTCTCGGCGGTGTGCAGGGTTGCGCGCCGAACTTTCCGTCTCTGGTTTGCGTCAGGCGATAGAATTCAGGTGCATCCAACAGCAGGCTGCACGCCGGCTCTTCCAGCTGTAGATTGCGCATCAGGCAGATATCGTTGATAAATCGATGTTGTTGGACAAGCAGATAATGCTCTTCCGTGGCCTGTAACCGCTGCTGAAACAAAGCTCCCCGCTCGTCCAGAATATACAACTGTGTATGCTCTTTATCGTTGAAATAGAAGAGCTGGATAATGCCCGGCCGGTTTAATACATAGATGGCGGGCAGCGGGCTTTCGGTCAGCGTCATCTGATCAATTACCAGTGGGGAGAACTCGGGCAAAGGTTGCGCCAGCAGTTCCAGCAACTCCTCATGGGAAGATATCCTGATGTGGAAGAATTTTTCCCGGGCATACTGAATCAGGTAGTGATCATCACCCAGCTGCAGCAGGTAGCGGCAGGTCAGTCCATGACAGGATGGAGCGAAAGCACGGCTTGCCGCATTGAACAGATCCTCTACCCTGCGGGCTATGCCTTTGGATCTGACCGAGGAGAAGCTGTGAGCGCTTACCCTGGGCAGGGTCCCGGTAGGTGCATTCAAAAGTAAACGCAGATAGTGGCAGAGACTTTTGAGCAGACCATTTTCACCTGTATAGGTAAAAACCAGGGTTTCACCCCAGCTGGTGCTGATCAGCTGTTCGATCCCCTCCACGAGTGAGGCGTGTGCGGCACCGAAACTCAGGGGATCGCTGCGGTTGCTGGTCAACTGCTTGCCCACTTTTGACAGATGCGCCATAGGGTCTGTACCAATGTTGATGAACAGATTGCATGCGAGCGCATAGGGTTGGGAGGAGAGTTTTTCGATCGGGGCGCTGGCAACAACTCCCCGGGGATAGATGCCGCTCAATGCATGCAGCAGGGAGCTCAGTTCATTTTTACTGACCGGACAGTTCTCCGGATAGAGTGAAATTCTCGTGCTGTGCCCCATGATACCGTTAATGTGACACCAGGTGAGCAGCTCCACCAGCGCCGGAGTCGTTTTGATGGGTGTGATCACCTGGGCCTGATCAATGTTGACCTCACCCAGATATAGAAACCATCCGGACTTGTCACCGGCTGTGATCGAGTGGTGCAGTGAGAGCTGCTCTTCTTCCAGGTTGAGAGAGATGCCGGGGTTGATGCTGTCCACTTTTCCCGGCCGTTTCTCCAGAGCGGTATACAGTTTGCGTCCAAGGAGACTAAGTTCTGCGGGGTTGATCGTGTCAGCTTCTGCATAGGTACGTGCAAAATCGGTCAACAGCCGAAAGCTATGCGTAAGCTCTCGCACCAGGATGTTGCGTTCATCCAGCACACGGTCAATTTTCCAACTCTCCCTGGAGTCGAGTAGAGTCAGATTTCCCTCAGCCCAGCGCCACTGCCGGGTCAGTTTTTCTATCAGTTGTTGTTGCCAGGTGGGCTCCCGACCGGCCGTTTTTTTAGACAGCTTTTGCCCGACTTTAAAATAGAAGCAGCGTCTTACCAGCTCGAGTCTGCTCTTCTCGCCCCTGTTATCGAGATATTGTTCCAGACGCCGGTAGAGCAGGACATATGGATCAAGTTCGTCAGCATCGTCCTGACCGGCGTATATCTCCGCCTTTGCCTCCTGGCAGAGCCAACGCACGGCCGGGTATTCCTGGGAGTAGGCTTCGGTAAGCAACAGCTTGAGGATTGTTTTATAGGGTGACTCTATGCCCTTGATAAGCTGCCAGTGTGCAGCACCGAA
>JACKMX010000007.1 GCA_024235175.1 Chromatiaceae bacterium
TGGCCCTTGGCCCTTGGCCCTTGGCCCTTGGCCCTTGGCCGTGTTCCTACAGGCATTTTGAACGCTGTTATTCAAGTTTACACGCGAGCAGAAAAAGGAGGCTTATATGTCCTGGCAGGGCTGGGTATTGCGGGTCGACCTCAACCATTTGCGGATTTCCCGAGAGCCGCTAAACAGGCAGTGGGCTGAGGCGTATCTGGGGCAGCGGGGTCTGGCAAGCAAGTATCTGTTCGAGGAGGTGGACCCGTCGGTGGACCCGCTATCGCCCGGGAACAAGTTGATTTTTGCCACCGGACCGCTGACCGGAACCATGGCATCCACCGGTGGGCGCTGGTCCGCGGTTACCAAAGGCGCATTGACAGGAGCTATTGCGGCATCCAATGCCGGTGGCTTTTTTGGGGCCGAACTGAAGTTTGCCGGATTGGATCTGATCATTATGGAAGGACGGGCGCCGAAGCCGGTTTACCTGTCGATAGTTGATGAGGAGGTGGAGCTTATCGAAGCCGGGGGGTTCATCTGGGGCGAATCGGTCTGGACCACGGAGCAGCGCATCAGGGAACGCCATAAGGATCCACAGATCCGTATCGCCTCCATCGGCCGTGCGGGTGAGAATCTGGTGCGATACGCCTGTATCGTTTGTGACCGCGACCGGGCGGCAGGCCGCTCCGGTGTGGGTGCGGTGATGGGCTCGAAGAACGTCAAGGCGGTGGCGGTGCGGGGTACCCGGGGTGTTTCGGTGTATGACCCGGTACGGTTTCAGCGGGCGGTGCTTGAGGCACGCGCCAGACTCGATCCGAGCCCGGTCAGAACTCAGCTGATGCGGCGGGGGACTCTGCCGATGATGGATACCACCAACAGATTCGGCGCCCTGCCGACCCGCAACGCCCGTGATGTAAGTTTTGATGGGGTGCCGAAAATCAATGCGGACGCGATGCTGGCAAGACGCCCTACCGACGGCAGGGCCAACCTGCTGCGCAACAAGGCCTGTTTCGGCTGCACCATTGGTTGTGGCCGGGTATCCAGAATAGATCCTGCGCATCCGTCCATTCAGGGCAAGGGTGAACGTTACAGGCAGGCTGGCGGCGGCCTGGAGTACGAGAACGGCTTCGCTTTCGGGCCAATGATTGGTTGCGATGATCTGGAAGCGGCAACTTATGTGAATTTCCTCTGTAATGAACAAGGCATGGATCCCATCTCATTTGGCGGAACGCTGGCCGCGGCCATGGAACTGTTCGAGACAGGCGTCATAGATAAATCAATTACCGGGGGAGTCGAATTTGCTTTCGGCTCGATAGATGCGCTGGTAAAAGCGGCCGAGTGGACCGCGCTCGGGGAGGGGTTTGGTGCCGATCTGGGACTGGGCGCCGAGCGGCTTTGCCGGAAATATGGGCACAGAGAATTTTCCATGACCGTCAAGGGCCAGGAGTTTCCAGGCTACGATCCCAGGGCGATGCAGGGGATGGGGCTGGCATATGCCACCAGCAACCGGGGCGCTTGTCATATGCGCGCCTCGCCCTATGCGGTTGATTTCGCCGGCGTTGGCACGGAGCGGCGGGCAAAGGTGGTCAAGTCGACTCAGGACAGCGCCGCCGCCATAGACTCATCCGGTCTGTGCATGTTCACCCGCAGTGTCTGGAGTCTGGATGATTACGCCGCGCAGATTGACGCCGCCTGCGGTGGCAGCTGGAGCGGCGACAGACTTCGGGAGACGGGTGAGCGTATCTACAATCTGGAGCGCTGCTTCAACAATCTTGCCGGATTCGACTCCAGGGACGACCGGCTTCCTGCCAGATCCATGACGGAGCCGGCAAAAACCGGCAAGGCAGAAGGCTGGGTTTCCAGGCTGGATGAGATGTTGCCCGAGTACTATGCAGAGCGCGGCTGGGATCACTCTGGTGCACCCACCCGGGAAACGCTGGAGCGGTTGAAACTGACCTGACACGACTGCTTTGGCGCAGAGCAGCCACGGCAAACTTCTCTGTTTTGAGTGCCTCTGCCGCGGTCGTTGATTACCGGCTCCCTGAAAAATCCTGATAAATCGATTAGACTAGCGCCTGAGTTTTCGCACGGACATAGAATCAAAGGGGGGAGTGAATTGCCCAAACCAGATGATCAAGCGCAAGTAAACAAGGGGCTTTACCTCTGCCTGTTCAGTATTCATGGCTTGATTCGCGGAGACGACCTGGAGTTGGGCCGCGATGCCGATACCGGCGGGCAGACAAAGTATGTGGTGGAGCTGGCACGGGCGCTTTCGTCCAGACCGGACGTGGCCCAGGTTGACCTGTTCACCCGACTGGTGGATTCGAAGGAGGTCAGTGCCGACTACGGTAAACCGGTCGAACCTCTTGGTGACAACTGCCGCATCGTTCGCATCAAGGCTGGACCTGCGGGATACATTCCCAAGGAGCAGTTGTGGGATCACCTTGATTCATTTGTCGACAATGCGATCGATTTTCTGCAGGCAGAGATTCAGCTTCCGGATTTGCTGCACAGCCACTACGCGGATGGAGGCTACGTGGGCAGCCGTATTGCCCATGTTCTGGGAATTCCGCTGATTCATACCGGGCATTCGCTGGGCCGGGTCAAACGCCGCCGGCTGCTGGCTTCAGGTCTCAATGCAGATGAGGTGGAGTCCCGCTACAACATGTCGCGCCGGGTCAATGCCGAGGAGATGACACTCGCTTCGGCAGAGCGGGTGATTACCAGCACCAGCCAGGAGGTCGAGGAGCAGTACGAGCTATATGATTTCTACCAGCCGAAACAGATGGTGGTGATTCCACCCGGGACAGATCTCACGCGCTTTCATCCGCCGGTGGGAAGGGAGTGGCAGAGCGAAATCGCAGCGGAGATAAGCCGTTTCCTGAAGGAGCCGGAGAAGCCGATTATTCTGGCGCTTTCCCGGCCGGATACACGTAAGAATATCTCTTCACTGATTATCGCTTACGGCCAGGACAAGGCGCTGCAGGAGGCTGCGAATCTGGTGGTGGTGGCGGGAAACCGCGACGATATACGCGATCTGGATGCCGGTGCCCAGGAGGTCCTGTCCGATCTGCTGCGGTTGATAGACCTGTACGATCTTTATGGTCTCGTGGCTTACCCGAAACACCACAAGGCCGACGATGTACCGCTGATATACCGGTTGGCCGCCTTCTCCGGCGGTGTGTTCGTCAATCCTGCGCTGACCGAGCCTTTTGGGCTGACCCTGATAGAAGCGGCGGCAAGCGGTCTGCCCATCGTCGCCACCGAGGACGGGGGACCGCGCGATATCATCTCAAACTGCGCCAACGGCGTACTGATCAATCCGCTGGAAACCGAAGATATCGCGAGAGGCCTGAAAGAGATCCTGCTGGATTGGGAGAAGTGGCAAACGCGATCCACCAGCGGCCTGCAGGGTGTGCGTGAGCACTACTCCTGGAACGCACATGCGGAACACTACATGGAGATGGCGATCCCCATTGTCGAAAAACGCGCCGAGCCGCTGATCAGGCCACCGAGCGATCAACAGCCGATGCTGTATCACGATCGCGCTATTTTTACCGATCTGGACCAGAATCTGCTGGGCAATCCCGAATCCCTGCCGGAGCTTATCCGCGTGATCCGGGAAAACCGGAAATGTGCCTCTTTCGGTCTCGCCACCGGGCGCCGTCTCGATTCGGCCTTGAAGGTGATGAAGCGCTTCGGCATACCAGAGCCGGATGTGTTGATCACTTCCGGCGGCACGGAGATTTACTATGCGCCTGAACTGACCGCGGATACCGCCTGGACCCGGCATATCGAGAAGCAGTGGACACCCCGGGTAGTGGCGCGTGTACTGGATGCGCTTCCGGGGCTGACACGGCAGGACAAGAGCGAGCAGAGTCGTTTTAAAATCAGCTATTTTATCGACACTGAGAGAGCGCCCAGTCTGGAAGAGATCAATCAACTGCTGCACAAGGAGGAGCAGTCGGTGAATGTGATACTCTCCTTCGGTCAATTTCTCGATGTGCTGCCGATTCGTGCCTCAAAGGGGCTGGCGCTGCGCTACATGGCCGCCACCTGGGGCATACCCCTGGATCACATACTGGTGGCAGGGGGATCGGGAGCCGATGCGGATATGATGCGCGGCAACACACTGGCGGTGGTTGTGGCCAACCGACACCATGAAGAGCTCTCACAGCTCGAAGATGTGGAGCGGATCTATTTTGCCAAAGCGGATGGGGCGGCCGGTATTCTTGAGGCGTTGAATTATTACGATTTTTTTCAGAATTGCCGGATGCCGGAGCAGACTGAACAGCTTTGAGACTCGGCCAACGGCTGCGCTGTTCCGACCAGGCCCGGTACCGCCGGTAGATGGTCTTTTTTAATCTTATTTCCTTTGCAAAATCCTTAAACCCAAAAAGGTAACCGAATCGATGACCCAATCCCCCGCAATATTTGGCGAAGTGTTGTTCGACTGTTTTGAAGACGGCAGCCGGGTGCTGGGCGGCGCCCCGTTCAATGTTGCCTGGCATCTGCAGGCCTTTGGCTGCAAACCTCTGTTGATCAGCCGTGTGGGCGAAGATGCAATGGGAAGAGAGATACGCGACACTATGCTGCAATGGGGGATGAGTGCTGCCGGTCTGCAGCTGGATTCAGGCCATGCCAGCGGTGAAGTGCAGGTCAGTCTGCAAGCGGGGCAGCCCAGTTTCGATATTGTTGCGGACCGGGCTTACGATCACATAGATGCGGGCAGCTTGCCGCGGATCAATCCCTCACTCATTTACCATGGCACGCTGGCACTGCGAAATGCTGAGTCTGCGGCAGCTTTGAATCATCTGCTGCAACATTGTCAGTCGCCGGTATTCATGGATGTCAATCTGAGACCGCCCTGGTGGAACCTCGGTCAGACCCTGGCGCTGCTGGGGCGTGCGCGCTGGGTCAAGGTAAACGATGCCGAACTGGAGATTCTGGTTGACGAGCCGGTGGAGCTCAGCCGCAAAGCCGAGCTGCTGATGGAACGGCATGATCTGAACTGGCTCATCGTAACCCGGGGTAAACAGGGAGCGATTTCGCTGGACAAGGCGGGTAACTTGCTGGAGACTCAGCCGCCCCCGGATACCAGGGTGGTGGATACGGTCGGCGCCGGTGACGCCTTTGCCTCGGTCTGCATTCTGGGACTGCAGCAGGATTGGCCCTATGGGTTGATCATCGAGCGCGCTCAACGATTTGCCGCTGTATTGGTAGGGACACGGGGCGCGACGCTGAACGATCCGGAACCCTACAATAAGCTGGTCGCAGAGTGGCTGTGATTTTTTAAAACCGATCCATTCCCAATTAGCCCGGAGATTTGACAAATTATGCTTGATCTCGCTTGTCTCTTGATCCCACAAGAAATATTTCCTCGGTCGGCCGTAATCACCGATACGCCGCTCCCTCGGAAATTTCCTTGTGAAACCAATATCCTGCGCGATATCGGCGCAAATTCATGAAATATCCGGGTTAGCAGAGCAATATGTACGAACAAGTATCACACTCCCTTCTGAACGATATTCTGGATCGCCTGAAACCAGAGATCCAGCGCAGCGATCTGCGCCACTTCTATACCCGGCTGGGTGCCAACTTTTACGCCATCCACTCCCTGTTTCACTATCTCTACGGGCAGCGCGAGGATTTCGACGAGCAGATGGTCAAGTTGGTCGAAGTTATGGCAAGCCGTTACATCAAGCGTTCGTCAGAACTGGAGGAGAGAGACAAGTCGAGGGAGCGAAACTACAACTGGTTTCTCAGCCAGGAGTGGGTGGGCATGGCGCTCTACGCCGATGGATTTGCCGGCAACCTGGAAGGAGTGAAATCGCGACTTCCTTACCTGCAGGAGCTGGGTGTGAATCTGGTTCACATTATGCCGATGATGACCTGTCCGGTAGGTGCCAGCGATGGTGGCTATGCGGTCAGTAACTTCCGCGATATAGATCCACGGGTCGGCACGCTGGATGAGCTCGATCAGCTGACCGATTCCATGCGCAAAAGGGAGATGCTGTTAACCCTGGACGTGGTGGTCAACCACACCTCTGACGAGCACGAATGGGCCCGTAGAGCACGTGCGGGCGAGCAGAAGTATCAGGACTATTTCTACACCTTCTCCAGCCGCGACGTACCCGATATGTTTGAGGAGTCGATGCCGGAGATTTTTCCGGAAACCTCACCGGGGAACTTCACCTGGGATGAGGAGATGGGGAAATGGGTGATGACCGTCTTCAACAGTTACCAGTGGGATCTCAACTACAGCAACCCGGCAGTTTTCATCGAAATGGTCGATGTGATCCTCTTCTGGGCCAACCGCGGTGCCGATATCGTGCGTCTTGATGCGGTCGCGTTTCTTTGGAAGAAGATAGGCACAAGCTGTCAGAATCTGCAGGAGGCGCATCTGATTCTCCAGCTGATGAAGGATTGCTGCCAGGTTACCGCCCCCGGTTTGCTGTTCATTGCCGAGGCCATTGTCGCGCCATCGGAGATCATCAAGTATTTCGGCGAGGATGCGGTCATCGCCAAGGAGTGCGAGATCGCTTACAACGCCACATTCATGGCGCTGTTGTGGGATGCGGTTGCGACAAAGAATGCCAAACTCCTGAATCAGGGCATACGCAGTCTGCCGGGCAAACTGGACCGCGCCACCTGGCTCAACTACATCCGTTGTCATGACGACATCGGACTGGGCTTTGACAATGCGGATATCCAGCATGTCAATTACGAGCCGGTAGCTCACCGCAGATTTCTGCTCGACTACTTTACCGGAAAGTACAAGGATTCCGATGCCAGAGGGCAGCCTTTTGGCAGTAATCTGAAAACCGGGGATGCCCGCATCTCCGGGGCACTGGCCTCTCTGGTTGGGCTGGAGGCTGCGCTAGAATCTCAGGATGACGCGGCGATAGATCGTGCCGTCAAGCTTATTCTGCTGTTGCATAGCATGATTCTCTCATTCGGCGGTATACCCCTGCTTTACTACGGCGACGAGATCGGAACACTGAATGACGGCACCTTTCTGCAGGACGAAAGAAAGGCCCGCGACAACCGCTGGATGCATAGACCGCGTATCGATTGGGAAAAAGCGGAGAAACGCCATGAACATGGGGCCGTGGAGAATCGTATCTTCGAAGGATTGCGCAAGCTGATTGCGGTGCGCAAGACGATCCCCGCATTCGCCGATTTCAACAACAGGGAGTTGTTGACCGTGGACAATGAGCATCTGTTCGCTTTTCTGCGAAGCCACCCACAGAAGCCGGGGGAGACGGTGCTGGTCGTTGGCAATTTCGATTCCCACCCGCAGCATCTGGATCTTTCCAATCTGGGAAACCGGGGCCAGTTTCAATACGGCCAGGTCCAGGATCTTGCCAGCGGCGAGTCGCCTTCCATGTTCAATAATCAATTGGTTGTGCCGCCATTCCGTTTTTATTGGTTGACGGACCAGCGCATGGCGGGACTGCTCTGAGGAAGTTGCTCCTTCGTTCGGCGGTTGACGACTACGCCCGACGCCAGCTGGTGCCCTGGGGACCGTCTTCGAGCAACACGTTGCCGGCTTTAAGCTGGTCCCGTATGCGGTCCGCCTCTGCCCAGTTTTTGCTGCTTCGCGCTTCAAGCCGTTGCTGGATCAGGGCCTCGATCGCCTGATCGCTGAGCCCCTGCTGGTCCGGTGCGCTGCCGCGTAGGTAGCTTTCGGGGTCATCCTGCAGAATTCCCAGTACGCCTCCCATGCGGATCAATGCCGCAGCCAGATGCGTTGCCTGTTCTTCGCCATCCCGGCGGGCGCGATTTATCTCCCGGGTCAGGTCGAACAGCACTGCCAGCGCCTCCGGTGTATTGAAATCGTCATCCATGGCGAGACTGAAGCGCTCCAGCCAGGCTTCCGCGCCAGCCCCGTCAGATATGGGTAAGCCGCGCAATGCGGTGTAAAAACGGGTCAGAGCCGCGCGTGCATTCTGCAGGTGCTCCTCATCATAGTTGAGCGGGCTGCGATAGTGACTGGAGACGATGAAGTAGCGGATCTCTTCGGCCTGGTAGTGCTTGAGGATCTCTCTGACGGTAAAAAAATTGCCCAGGGATTTCGACATTTTTTCGTCGTTGATCCGGACAAAACCGTTGTGCAGCCAGTAGCGGACGAAGGGCTTACCGGTTGCTCCTTCCGACTGGGCTATCTCGTTCTCGTGGTGCGGAAAGGTCAGATCAGCGCCGCCGCCATGAATATCGAAGGTATCGCCGAGACAGCAGGTGGACATCGCCGAGCACTCAATGTGCCAGCCGGGACGACCCTCCCCCCAGGGGGACGTCCAGGCAGGCTCGCCCGGTTTGGCAGCTTTCCACAACACAAAATCGAGCGGTTCGCGCTTGGCATCGTTGATTTCCACACGGGCGCCGGCGCGCAGATCCTCGATCGATTTTCCGGAAAGCCGGCCATAATCACCGAAGCTCCCCACCGAAAAGTAGACGTCACCGTTGTCGAGGGTGTAGGCGTGTCCGTTCTCTATCAGACGTTTCACCATGTCGATGATCTGCGCAATATGCGCAGTGGCACGGGGCTCTGCGTCCGGGGTCAGTACTCCCAGTGCGGCGGCGTCCTCGTGCATCGCCCTAATGAAGCGTTCAGTCAGATCACTGAACGGCTCGCCGTTCTCATTGGCACGGTTGATGATTTTGTCGTCTATGTCGGTGATATTGCGAATGTAAGTGACATTGAACCCACATGCCTGCAGATAGCGATAGATGGTGTCGAACACCACCAGCACCCGGGCGTGCCCCAGATGACACAGGTCGTAGACGGTCATACCGCAGACGTACATCTTGACCTTGCCCTGCTCCAGGGGAATGAATGTCTCTTTTTCGTTGGTAAGATCGTTATAGACCTTCAGCATAACGGCTCCGGCTTTCTCACTCTGTTGTAAGCCATGTATGATAGGCTCCTGCGGCAGGGATGGGAAATTCCACTTTGCCGGGACTGGCACTCCTTACAAGGTGATAGTTTAGGAATCCTGAATTTTCACCCTGAAGGAGTACTTGGATAGGCTTTGACAGGAAACACCACTCTATGAAACAGATGCTTAGACACCTGCTGGTATCGCTGTTGTTTTCTTTGGGTCTGGCAGCCGGGGCGGCGGCCGAACCTGTTTCTGTGTCGATGAAAACCACATTGGGTGAGATTGGTCTGGAACTCGACCCGGACAAGGCTCCGGAGACGGTTGCAAACTTTCTGCGGTACGTGGATGAAGGATTTTACAACGGAACCATATTTCACCGCGTGATCAATGGATTCATGATCCAGGGAGGGGGCTTTACGGCCGATCTGGAAAGAAAGAGAACGCATGATGCGGTGAGGAATGAGGCCAGAAACGGCCTAAAAAACATCCGTGGCAGCATCGCCATGGCGCGTACCAGCGCACCACACTCGGCCACCTCCCAGTTTTTCATCAATCATGCGGACAACGCAAACCTCGACTACCCCAGTTTCGATGGTTGGGGATATGCGGTGTTTGGCCGGGTTACCTCGGGAATGGAGACGGTCGACAAGATCGCCGACCAGTTCACCGCCACGCGTAATGGCATGGCCAACGTGCCCGAGAAGACGGTTACCATAGAATCCGTCACGCGGATTTCCATCAGCAAATAGGGAACAGCTACCAATTATGATCACACTCAAGACCAACCATGGGGACATAGTTCTGGAACTGGATGCGGAGAAAGCGCCGAAAACCACCGAAAACTTTATCCAGTATGTTAGAGATGGGCATTTCGACGGCACCATTTTTCACCGCGTAATAAATAACTTCATGATCCAGGGCGGTGGATTCGCGCCAGGCATGAAGGAGAAGTCCAACCGTGCTCCGATAGAGAACGAGGCTAAAAACGGCCTCAGCAATCTGACCGGAACCATCGCCATGGCCCGGACCATGGATCCTCATTCCGCCAGCTCCCAGTTCTTCATCAATGTGGCGGACAATAAGTTTCTCGATTATCCCGGGCAGGATGGCTGGGGGTATTGTGTGTTCGGCAGGGTCAAGGCCGGCATGGATGTGGTCAATAAGATGAAGTCCGTCGATACCACCACACGCATGGGCCACCAGGATGTGCCGGTGGAGGATCTGATCATCGAAAAGGCCACGCTCGACGACCAGTAGTCCGATAGCATGCCGGAGTATCTGTTCATATCCGATCTGCACCTCTCGCCGGAACGGCCGGGCACCACCAGCCTGCTTTTGCGCTTTTTGCGGGAGAGAGCAGTGCATGGTTCAAGCCTTTTTATTCTCGGAGATCTGTTCGATGCCTGGGTGGGGGATGACGACAGGCGGCCGCCGATACCGGAAATCCTTGCGGCGATGAAGCAGCTCACCGATGTAGGGACCAGGCTCTTTTTTATAGCGGGCAATCGTGATTTTCTGGTGGGTGATGCATTTGTCAAAGCCACGGGTTGTCATCTCTTGCCGGATACACACCTGATAGAGTTGGCAGGCACCCAAGCGCTGCTGATGCATGGTGACCTGCTGTGCAGCGATGACCGCGATTATCAGCAGCTGCGCAGTCAGCTGCGCTCGCCTGCCTTTATCGGCGAGTTTCTGTCAAAACCATTGGAGCAGCGCATTGCGCTCGCCACTGAGTACCGCAAACGCAGCGGCGAGGCGGTTTCGCTGAAAGCGGCAGATATCGTGGATGCCAACCAGTCGACTGTGGAAAACTATCTGCGTGATGCGCAGGCACTGCTGTTGATTCACGGCCATACCCATAGGCCAGCCAATCACAGATTCAGGCTCGACGGAGCGGATGCCGTCAGAGTCGTCCTGCCCGAATGGCAGGCGTACTGTGGCGGCTATCTCAGCGTGTGCGGGAATTCAATCAGCCGGCATGTTTTCGTATGAGGCGGGGTTTCTGACCCAATCCGCGGTGACAGAATTGCCTGTTTCTGTGGGCTCGTTCTCTCTGTCAAGCAGCTTTCCATTAAAGCACAGGGCAAATCGCACGATATAGGTTGTGACGGTTCCGCTTTCATCCTGAATGTAACACCGAATGTTGCAAAAAATCATCCGTAGCCTGGATGGAGCGAAGCGGAATCCAGGATTGGTGCTCAAACATAGCCTCTTTTCTACCCGGATTCCGCTTCGCTCCATCCAGGCTACAAATCGCTAGTGACTCAACATCACTGGGAGTGAATTTAAGCCAAGGGTTCGCTGGTACCGATAACGCTTTTTTTCGTAGGGCGAAAATGACTACATGCCCCAATTTTATGGAACTGGTAGGTAACTTCTCAATAAGTCGGTGCGCTCACAGTTGGAGTTGTAGGGTGCGTCAAGCGAAGCGGACCCACCAAACCCAACGCGATAGGTGGATCCGTCGCTGTACTCCTTGATCCACCCTAAAGATTGCATGGGGTTATTGAGAAGCTACGCCTGAATGATCTGATGTTATGAAAAAATTTTCTTTTTATCTGTTGCCGCTTTGGTCTCTGGCAGTCGACCCGGTGATGGCCAACAAGTTCGAAACCATCAGTGGCGGCGTCAATGGCATGGACTGGGAAAAGATCATGCTGTTGAAGGATATCAGTCTGTATGCGGGTGTTTTTCTTATTTTTCTCGCGCTGCTGGCATTAGCCACACGCAACCGTTTTGAGGGTTTTGTCGGCTATTCCAGCCATGGCAATTCCAGTGTCACACTGAAAGGCGCTGCTATTCTCTCCGTCGCGGGCACTGTTTTCATCGGTTTGAGTTTTCTCTAATCGCGGTCAGACAAACAAAAAATTCGATCAGTTGGCTTTAACAGCCGGCATCACTTAGGCTTAACCCGCTTATTTCACCAGGCGAACCCTAACTTCACTATTTGCTGTGACCAGACAGATAGTTGCGTAATAATATTGCATGATATCTCAATTACACTCTGTTCTATCCGGTTTTTACAACAATCTGGCTTTGTATATTGGACGATCTCCCATGAACCATAGCTACGGCTATGGTTCTGCCGGCGATCCTCCAATCTACTTTGCCAGCTTGTCGCAAAACTCCGGATCCCGGTGAGATAAGCGGGTTAACGGTGATACTCTCCTGTTTGCTGAGCCGACATGCCGAATATTGTTCTTGCCACGATTAATGCCCGCCATATTCACGCCAGTCTCGGGTTGCGCTATCTGTTCGCTAACATGGGAGATCTCCAGTCCCAAACGGAGATCCGTGAATTCACTATTGAGAGCTGGCCAGCCGATATCGCCGAGCAGCTGCTGGCCGCCAGCCCGTGCATCATCGGACTGGGCGTTTACATCTGGAATTGTGAACAGAGCACCCGCCTCGTGTCGCTGATCAAGACCGTAAGTCCGCAGACCATCCTGGTGGTTGGCGGTCCTGAAGTGAGCCATGAGTGGGAAGAACAGCAGATCGTGCGTGAGGCGGACTATCTGATCACCGGCCCCGCCGATCTCGGGTTCCAGCAACTCTGCGGGTCGTTGCTGGCGGGTAAAGTCCCCGAGAACAGGGTTATCCACTCCGAACCCCCGCCGCTGCAGCAGCTCGCCACTCCTTACCCTTTCTATAGCGACGAGGATATCGCGCATCGACTGATCTATGTGGAGGCGTCCAGGGGCTGTCCGTTCCGCTGCGAATTCTGTCTTTCGGCGCTGGATAGAAGCGCATGGTCTTTCGATCTTGAGCAGTTTCTGACCGACATGGATCGGCTGCTGCAACGCGGCGCACGCCATTTCAAGTTTGTCGACCGGACTTTCAACCTCAAGCTGGAACAGAGCATCGCTATTTTGGACTTTTTCCTGGAACGTATGGAACCCGGTCTGTTTCTACACTTTGAAGTGATACCGGACCGTCTGCCCGAGCAGTTGAAATCCAGACTGCGCAGCTTTCCCGAGGGCTCGCTGCAGCTGGAAATCGGTGTGCAAACGTTCAATGAGGAGGTGGCTGAACGGATCTGCAGAAAGCAGGATCATGCAAGGACAAAACAGAATGTCGGCTGGCTGTGCAGCGAAACCAAAGCCCACATACACGCCGACCTGATCATTGGACTGCCGGGGGAGAGCATTGAGAGCTTCGCTGCGGGATTCGATCAACTGGTGGCACTGGCGCCGCATGAGATTCAGGTGGGTATACTCAAACGATTGCGCGGTACGCCCATTCAGCGCCACAGCAGTGACTATCGGATGCGTTACAATCCCAGCCCGCCCTACAATATTCTGAGCAACGACCTGATCGATTTCACGACGATGCAGCGCCTTAACCGTTTCGCCCGATACTGGGATCTGATCGGGAACTCCGGACGGTTCCGTGACACTCTGCCCATACTGCTGGGTGATGCTCCCTTTCAACGCTTCCTGAAACTGAGTGACTGGCTGTACGCCACTACGGGCCAGCTTCACCGCATTGCACTAAAGCGTCTGTTCGATCTGGTATACCAGGGGGCTGTCACCCAGCTGGGTATAGAGACAGAGAGTGCAGTCCGACTATTGAATAAGGACTACCAAAGGTGTGGCATCAAGGGCTCGCCGGGCTTTGTGCGGGTGCATGGCGGCGGAAAAAAAAGAGTGAGCGATGACCGCAGTAGCAACAACTCGCGCCAGCTGCGATTCAAAGCTTAATAGGGCACTTCCAGCGCCATGCACAGATAGCGCATGAAGGGTTCCGTCTGTCTGAAACCGCCGATAACCATCTGCAGGAAATCTTTCCGATTGATTCGGGCATCCTCGAAAGCGCTGCAGGCGATGAAGTCCTTGCGCTTCAGATCCTCGATCAGCTCATGCTCTGCGGGATAACCTCGCGGTGGCCGTTGCAGCGAATCGCCTTCGAGCAGGAAATTACGCTTGAAGGGAGGGTGGGCCAAGGCCTTTTTCCAGGCCGCTGGATTGTCGATCAGAAAATCCCTTATCCTGGCCAATACAGCTGGCGCAGGCCGCCAGATGCCCGCCCCGATAAAACAGGCTCCTGGTTCGATATGCAGATAGAAACCGGGGGCGTGCACATCCTTTCCGAATTCATGCCGGAACTGGATGCCGATATTGGTTTTATAGGGTGTTTTCTCCTTCGAAAAACGGGTGTCACGGTAGACACGCATCAGCGATCCCCCGCTTTTTTTCGGTATTGCCCGGAAGTGGGGCGAGAGTTTGTTCAGCAACGGAGCGGCTTCGGTTATTAAGGCGAGGGCCGGTTCACGCACAGTGGCTTCGTAGTCATTCTTCCTTTCGTTGAACCACTCTCTTGAGTTATTCAGTTTGAGTTCATTGAGAAACGGCAGGCAAGGCTCGGGAAATCCACTGAATCCGTCCATATGCTATTTCTCCTGTCTGAGAACCCATGTTGAAAAAAATATAGGCCATATCGAGTCAATTTTCTCAATCCGGATCCTGAATATTAACGAGATCATCCTATCGAATCACCGGATTCCGGATGAAGGAACTGCATCGAAAAACGCAGGGTGGAACAAGCGCAGCGGTTCCACCGAAACCAAGCACGGAGTCCAAAAATGTGAGTTTCTCCGGTGGAACCGCTTCACTTGTTCAACCCTAATTTTGCCGTTCGCACGCCCGCCAATTCCATTTCGGCTCTGAGAATGGCTGAGGTTCATCGACAATCAGGATCCGGTTTGAAACTTTGTCCCAGTACCCGCGGCGGAGTTCCCTGCAACTGCCGCATCGACAGTGCCAGCCCCGGACATTGCCCCACCCAATGTCGGATCGTTTTGTGCTGCAGCAGGATGACCGGCAGCAGAGCCAGAATCATCAGCGGAAATGAGACAACCTTGAACAGATGGGCCTGTACGCAGGACCGGATACCCTGGAGCGAGATGCCGAAATCTCCGACAGACCGGCGGGCAGGTTGTTATAATCCTCGAAGAGGGAAGAACCAAGCCAGGATCCCGGGTAGTGCGGAGTCTGTCGATCCAGCGCTATGATTGAAGATGACGGGTGAAGAGGAGGAGTGATCGTGCCGGCTTTTTTAATCGCCGATATTACGGCGTCAGACATGGAAAAGTACCAGGCGAGCAGCTATCTGGATGTCATTCCTGATATTGCCGCCCGATACAGGGGTGTCTATCGGGCAAGGGGTGGTGCCACCGAGGTCCTGGAGGGCGACTGGCGCCCCAAACGGTTGGTTATTATCGAGTTTCCGAGTATGGGCGATCTGCTGGCTTTCTACAACTCCAGCGAATACAGGCCGTTCAAGGAGCTCAGGCAGCGCCATGCCCGTTCCAGAATTATTGCGATAGAGAGTAACTCACCCTTGTCTCCGGCAGGCAGCTGAGCCGCTGGCTGTCGGACCCGGGCAATCCAGCCAGTCATAGGTGCATCGGTTACTCCTCCCCCAGCAGCAGTGCCTTGGCCTGGTTGATCTTCCATGCCAGGTAGGTGGAGCCGCCGCGGTCCGGGTGCAGTTTCTGGATCAGCCGGCGGTGTGCACTTTTGATCTCTTCAGCGCTGGCACCCGCTTCGAGTCCCAGGATGTCGTAGGCTTCACTTTGCGTCATGCGTTCGGAAAATCCAGGGCTGCCGGTGTTCGGAGCAGCCTGTGCCTCACTCCGCCATTCGTCCCCATGTGTCCGGTCGAGATAGGCTTCCAGCAGCTGCGCCGATTCCCGGTCATCCCGCCGGCACTCCTGCAGCAGCATGAGCAGCTGCTCCAGGGTGAGCTGCTCCAGGGCTTTTCCCTGGAACTGGCCATCCATCACCTGGCCGTGCATCTCGCCGCTGTCGTGATCCAGAATCAGTCTGAGAAATTGCGTCTCCACTTTTGACTGCTGGCCGCCCGTCCCACTGCCGCCGGCTGTGGATCTGGCACTGTACTGCCGGTAGAGACGCTGAAAGAGCGGTGCATAGTTCAGCAGCGTCAGCAGACGCCGGACAAACGGAAGCAGCGCGCCGATAACGGCAAACACCCAGTTCAGACGGCCTGTGGCAGCCAGACCCACCAGAATAACTCCGGCGATTACCATGATCGTCTGGATGCGGTTTTTTCTGGGTTGTCTGGCAAACCAGCGGAATACCAGAAAGTAGAGCAGGAGTGCGGCCGCCAGGATAATCAGGTTGCGCACGGTCGGTTTAATGCTCCGGACGACAGGAAAATATAGAGCGGCTGGTATAGCGCAACAGCATTGTTTCTTACCCGCCCTTGGTTATCTGCCGGGTGAGAAGTTTCACCTGCTCGCCCCTGGTTTTGCTGAAGTTCTCCAGCGCGCGGCGCCCGCCGGCCGCATAAACCGCCACCGCGGAGAGCAGATCGCGCAGCTGCTGCGCGCTGCCGGCATCGAACGGGCAGTAGGCACCGTTCGTCAGCCGGGCTATCTGTTTGAAAGCGGATTTCGCAACCGGTTCACCGCCTTCGTGAAACATGAAAGCGGGTACCCCGTGGATACCCAGCTCTCCGGCGATCTGACAGAGCCGGTCGACATCCTCTTCCATACAGTCGCCAACGAATACCAGCGCATTGACCCGTTTTCTGCCGCTCTCTTCGAGGGTGTGCCGGAGTACTTTTTCGATCTGGGTATGTCCACCCAGACAACTGACCGCGCTCATGCGCCGTTTCAGCTCCGATGCATTGCCGAGCCAGGGGTCGGCATGGAACTCCTGAAAGCCGCGGTAGTAACAGAGCTGGATCGCCAGTCCGCCCAAACTGTCAGTGGCTTCGAACATCTGCGCCTGTAGATGGCAGGCATGGTCCCAAGTGGGTTTCCTGCTGGCGGTGGCGTCCATCGCGAATACCAGCCTGCCGCTCTCACCGGATTTGACTGCCGCCGGTGTGGCTGCCACCTTGCGCAGAAAGGCATCAACCTCGGAGCGGCTCGACTTTTGCGGAAGTTTATCCTTGCCCACTGTCAGCGTCCTGCCCAGTCCCGGGCGAACTGAAGCGCCACCCGGCCACTGCGCGAACCCCGTTTGAGCGCCCACTGCAGCGCAGCTGTTCGGGTGGTTTCGTCGGTTGTCGTGTTGCCGCCCAGAATCTCCAGCCAGTGGTCGGCGATACGCAGGTACTCCTCCTGGCTGAACGGGTAGAAGGAGAGCCAGAGACCGAACCGCTCGGAGAGCGAGATCTTCTCCTCGACCCCTTCACTGTGGTGGATTTCACCGCCTACGAGACGCGTCTCCAGATTCTCCCGCTGATACTCCGGCAGCAGATGGCGGCGATTGGATGTGGCGTAGATCAGTACGTTTTCCGGCGGCGCGGCAATGGAGCCGTCAAGCACAGCCTTGAGAGACTTATAGCTGGCATCGTCCGCTTCGAACGAGAGATCGTCACAGAACAGGATGAAACGTTCCGGTCGGCCGTAAAAATGATCCACAATATCGGGCAGCTCGATCAGATCCGCTTTATCCACCTCCACCAGACGCAGGCCGCAATCCGAAAACCCGTGTAATACCGCTTTGATCAACGACGACTTACCGGTTCCCCTGGATCCCCAGAGAAGCACATTGTTGGCACTTCTTCCCGCTACGAACTGGCTGGTGTTGCGGCATATCTCCTGTTTCTGCGACTCCATGCAGAGCAGATTGTCCAGCGGGATGAGATGCGGGTGTACGACAGGTTGCAGTCCGCTGCCGCGCCGCCAGCGGAAGGCGATATGATTCCAGTCGATCTCCCTGGCGGCTGGTAACATCAACTGCTCCAGACGTGTAACCAGCACTCCGGCTCTTTTCAGCAGTTTGTCAGCGTCAGCCATGTTTCAGATTTTACTTTGTCGGGTTGCCAGAGCATAGGGCCGAGGGCCGAGGGCAGAGGGCCAAGGAAAAACCGGAGCTTCGATAGATCTTTCTCGGCCCTGGGCCCTGGGCCCTATCTCTTTATTCTCTTGTAATGGATGCGGTGGGGCTGATCCGCCTCCGCACCCAGCCGTCGCCGCCGGTCGGCCTCGTAGTCGGCATAGTTGCCTTCAAACCAGACGGTTTTGGAATCGCCTTCGAATGCCAGTATATGGGTGGCGATCCGGTCCAGAAACCAGCGGTCGTGAGAGATCACGACGATGCAGCCGGGGAATACCAGCAACGCCTCTTCCAGTGCACGCAGTGTTTCGACATCCAGATCGTTGGTTGGTTCGTCCAGCAGCAGCAGGTTGCCGCCGCTCTGCAGCAGCTTTGCCAAATGCAGCCGGTTGCGTTCTCCGCCGGAGAGATCGCCGACCCGCTTCTGCTGATCAGTGCCCTTGAAATTGAAGCGGCTGAGCCAGGCACGGGAGTTGATCTCCAGTTTTCCGATGGTGAGTATCTCCTGTCCGCCGGAGATCTCCTCCCAGGCTGTCTTGCTGTCATCCAGTGCATCGCGCGACTGATCCACATAGGCGACCCGGACGGTTTCACCGATGCGCATGCTGCCGCCATCCTGCTGCTCCTCTCCGGTGATCATGCGGAACAGCGTGGTTTTACCCGCGCCATTGGGACCGATGATGCCAACGATGCCGCCCTGCGGCAGGTTGAAGCTGAGATCCTCATAAAGAACCTTGTCGCCATAACTCTTCTTCAACCCTTCGGCGTGAATTACCAGTTCGCCCAGGCGCTCACCCGGAGGAATGTAGATCTCGTTGGTCTCGTTGCGTTTCTGAAACTCCTGGCTCTGCAGTTCGTCGAAGCGCTGCAACCGCGCCTTGCTCTTTGCGTGACGCCCCTTGGGGTTGCTGCGCACCCACTCCAGCTCGTGCTTCATGCTTTTCATCCGGGCCGCTTCCTGCTTCTGCTCCAGCTCCAACCGCTGCTCCTTCTGCTCCAGCCAGGAAGAGTAGTTACCCTCCCAGGGAATGCCGTAACCGCGGTCGAGTTCCAGTATCCATCCAGCCACGTTATCCAGAAAATAACGGTCATGGGTTACCGCCACCACCGTGCCTTTGTAGTCATGCAGGAAGCGCTCCAGCCAGGCCACGGATTCGGCATCCAAATGGTTGGTCGGCTCATCCAGCAGCAGCATATCGGGCTGTGACAACAGCAGTCTGCACAACGCCACCCGGCGCTTCTCGCCGCCCGAGAGCCTGCCAACATCCGCATCCCATTCCGGAAGCCGCAGCGCATCTGCCGCAATCTCCAGTGTCCGCTCAAGATTGTGGCCATCCTTGGCGGTGATTATATCCTCCAGCTTCGCCTGCTTTGCCGCCAGTGCGTCGAAATCGGCATCCGGTTCGGCGTAGTCGGCATACACCTTATCCAGTGCGGCTAGCGCCTCCTTTACATCGGCTACCGCCTCTTCCACGTTGCCGCGCACGTCCTTGTCCGGATCAAGCTTTGGCTCCTGCGGCAGATAGCCGACCTTGATGCCGGCCTGAGGGCGGGCTTCCCCTTCAATCTCGGTGTCCATACCCGCCATGATGCGCAGCAGGGTCGATTTCCCGGACCCGTTCAGGCCAAGCACGCCGATCTTGGCGCCGGGAAAAAAAGAGAGGGAGATATCCCTCAAAATTACCCGCTTCGGCGGAACCACTTTGCCGACGCGACTCATGGTATAGATATACTGTGCCATCGATTATCTTTTTCCGTATTCAAATAGGACCAACAGTTGACGGGGCTGATCCGTCCGACTGTGCAATTTCTCTCACTTAAACCTACCGCGGTTTGACTCCCACCTCTTAAGCCAGCGGGACCAGCTCGGCTATCCCGCCGCTGTTTTTGCTTTCCACCTTACTGTAGCAATCATACAGTGCCGCCTGCAGCGCTTCCTCTATCACCGGATGATAGAACGGCATTTGCAGCAGTCTGCCCACGGTCAGCTCCTGCTGAATGCTCCAGGCCAGCAGATGGGCGAGGTTTTCACCTTTGGGACAGGCCATCTCCGAGCCAAGCAAGCGACCGCTCTGGTTGTCGGCGTATACTTTTAAAATTCCCCGGTTCTTGCCCATGATGAGAGCGCGTCCCACGGGCGCGAAATTGACCGTGCCAACGGCAGTTGAGGCGGGGTCAAGCTCTGACCAGCGGGCACCGACATGGCAGATATTGGGATCGCAGAAGTTGATTGAAAGCGGGACCTTGCGTTTGAAAGCAGATATCTGTGCGCTGATGGCATTGTGTCCGGCGATGCGGCCTTCGTCCCCCGCTTCATGCAACAGAGCGCGCTCACCGGTGATGTCGCCCGCCAGAAAGATATGGCTATCCCCAACCTGCATGGTGTTGGGGTTGAAGGCAGGTATGCCTTTGCTGCCAAGTTCAATTCCGGCGTTTTCTATCGCCATGTTGTCCAGATTCGGTATGCGCCCGAGACTGGCGAGCACCTTGTCGACCAACACCGATTGCTCTCCAGCGGAAACCCGCAGTTTGCCGTTCTCCTCGCTGATCTCCGCAGCGGCTCCCAGATGCATCGGGAAATCCTTGCTGATCGCCTCGACCGCCACCTTGGCCACATCCGGATCTTCCAGGCCGCCGATGGTACCGAGCATGTCGAATCCGGTCACCTCAACACCGAGCCGGGCCAGGGATTGGCCGATTTCCAGCCCGATAACACCGAGTCCGATCACGGCGATGGAAGCTGGCAATTGCTCTTGCTCGAATATTTCGTCGGTGGTCAGAATACGCTCCCCAAACGCTTTCCAGGGGCCTGGTATCAGCGGCCGGGTGCCGGTCGCAATTATGATTTTTTCCGCATGTATCCGTTGACCGTTGACCTCCAGTGTGTGCGGATCGACAAAACGGGCATAGCCCTCGATGAACAGCTCCTCGCTCAGATTATCGGTGCTGTTGGAGAGTACCCGGTCGACGAATGTATCGCGCAGACTGCGCACATGCTCCATCGCCTCTTGGGTGTCCAGATCCATCTCTTCGTGACCCGCCACGCCATAACGTCCCAGGATGCCGCGCCGATGATAATCCTCCGCCACCTGAATCATCGCCTTGGAGGGCATGCAGCCGACGCGGGCGCAGGTTGTGCCAGGTTCGCCGCCGTTGATCAAAACAAAGCTTTTTCCGGAAGGACGGACTTTGCCGAGCGCATAAAGCCCGGCGCTTCCAGATCCAAGGATGGCGACATCAACACTTTTTTCGTTCACTTAATCACTCCTGACGACTGCCGGCGAGGTAACAATACCCCGGAATTGTAAACGCTGGCGGGCGAGACCGAAACCCGAATCAGATCAGCGAAGGTGTATTCGGCCGGCGGATTTAAAGCGACCCAATTTTACCGTTCCGCCAAATCCGGCTTCCGGTCACCTTAAGGATCCGGCAAGCGATAAAGTTCCGCATAACCGGGCCGATATCCGGTAAGTGCCGTAATCCTGCACTGAAGATCCGGCAGTTCCTCTACCGTACAAAACAGTCAAACTAACGCCAGCTTGTTTGAAGGTGGGCTTTACGCTCCCGGATGACAACCGGCAAACTCATAAGGAAAAGTGTCATGCAGCATGTGGACGTACCACAGATCCTACAGGTGATGGTCAAAAACAATGCAGCAGATGTGTTTTTCTACACTGGTGCGCGCATCTCCATGAAAACAGCCAACGGATTCGCACAGATGGGTGAGGCGCTGCAGCCAGGCGTCACGGAAAAGATTGTTCGCGAACTGCTTACCGATGAGAAAACCAAAGAGCTGGAAGCAAACGGCGAGGTTGATTTTTCACTCTCTTTTCGTGGCATTGGCCGTTTTAGGGGGAATGCCTTCCGCCAGCGGGGGGAGGCATCTCTGGTTCTGCGTCGCATCAATACCGATGTGCCGAGCATCGATGGACTGAAAGTCCCCCAGGTGCTCAAGGATCTTGTGATGGAACGCAACGGCCTCATCCTCATCGTGGGTGCCACCGGTTCAGGGAAAACCACCACCCTGGCCGCCATGATAGACCACCGCAACGTCAATGCCGGTGGACATATACTCACGCTGGAGGATCCAATTGAATTTGTTCATTCGCATAAAAAATCGATCGTTGCACAGCGCGAGATAGGAACAGACACCAACTCTTTCAGTAGTGGCATGAAGGCTGCGCTGCGAGAATCTCCGGATGTGATTTTAATGGGTGAGATTCGCGACCTGGACAGCATGGAGTATGCGCTCAAGTTTGCAAATACCGGTCATCTAGCACTCTCCACGCTGCATGCAAACAACTGCATTTCGACAATGGAACGCGTAATGGGTTTTTTCCCCAGGGAGGCGCGTGAAGCTCAGGCAAAGCGGGTATCCCAGAACCTGCGTGCCATCGTCTGTCAGAGATTGGCGCCAGCTGTGGGGGGCGGTAAAATTGCTATTGTGGAAGTACTCATCAACACTGGATACATCTCGGATATGATCGCCAAACAGGAGTTGGACGGACTCAAGGATGCCATCGAGCGGGGCGGCAACTATGGCATGCAGTCTTTTGATCAGCATCTGGTGCAGCTGTATCACGAAGGCAAGATAGCCGAAGAGGTGGCGTACGAATATGCCGACTCCGTCAGCAATGTCAAGGTTAAGATTCGCACCGCGAATGCCGGCAGAAAAGTAAGCGCTTTGAATAATGCAGGTCTGTCCCTGAGTCCGATCAAGGAAGAGGAAGAGGATGAGGAGCCCGGAAGCATGTTGGGCAGATGAAATGGGCCAAGAGCCAGTCGGAATTGGGACTGGCCTGCTGCGGAAAAGCCGGATATGGCCAGATTCTCCTTAATAGTTTTGCGCCCAGAAACGCGTTTTGAAAACAGAGTTCGTCATCCTGGTGAAGGCCAGGATCCAGTTCGTGTAGCGCGGAACTCCAAAGGAGGTTCCGCCAATAAGCGGGTTGCTGCCAAGTTGGTTTCCGTTTTACCGCCATCCGGGGAGGTGGCTGGTGGCGGATCCCGACAGGGGATCCGCGCTGGCAGGGCTGGATTACGCTGCGGGGGATTCCTGTTTCAGGTCACCACATCCGGTTCGCTGCGTCCGGTTCGCTCTTCTATTTGCGCCAGTTCTCTGGCCAGATGTACCAATGGGGCCATTACCTCAGCTGTCTCTCTCTCCTGCTTCTCCGGGTCGGGCTCGTAGGATTCCAGATAAACGCGCAGAGTAGCGCCCTTTGTGCCGGTACCGGAAAGCCGGAAGATGATGCGCGAGCCGTTGGTAAAGCCGATGCGTATGCCCTGATTCTCGGACACGCTTCCATCCACCGGATCCGTGTAAGCGAAGTCATCGGCATAATCCACGGTCATTTTTCCGAGACTGGTTCCGACCAGATCATTGAGCCGGTACCTGAGATCGCTGATCAGTTCCGCGGCTGCGTCTGCGTCCACGCCTTCGTAGTCGTGCCTGGTATAATAGTTGCGCCCGAAGCGGTGCCAGTGCTCGCGCACGATTCGCGCCACCGAATGCTGTTTGATGGCCAGCAGATTCAACCAGAAGAGCACGGCCCATAGTCCGTCCTTTTCCCGTACATGATCTGAACCTGTGCCAAAGCTCTCCTCACCGCAGATCGAGATTTTTTCCGCATCCAGCAGATTACCGAAAAATTTCCAGCCGGTGGGAGTTTCGTAGCAGTCTATGCCAAACTCATCCGCTACTCTGTCTGCGGCCTGACTGGTCGGCATGGAGCGGGCGATGCCGGAAACACCATGCCGGTAACCGGGAATCAGGTGGGCATTGGCGGCCAGCACCGCCAGACTGTCACTCGGCGTAACAAAGAAATTTCTACCCAGAATCATATTGCGGTCGCCATCGCCGTCAGAGGCGGCACCGAAATCCACCGGGTCCAACCCCTGCGTCATCTCCAGCAGTTCGTGAGCGTGGCTGAGATTGGGGTCAGGATGCCCGCCGCCAAAATCCTCCAGTGGGATCCCGTTTATCACGGTGCCGGGCTCGGCGCCCAGAATCTTCTCCAGTATCTCGGTCGCGTAGGGACCGGTCACCGCATGCATGGCGTCGAAGCGCATACGGAAGAGCCCCGAATTGAACAGCTGGTGAATGGCCTCGAAGTTGAACAGCTCCCGCATCAGGTTGACGTAATCCTGAACCGAATCGATCACTTCGACCGTCATACCGCCTACATCATGGGTGCCGGTCCGGTCAAGATCGACATCGTCTGCCGGCAGAATCCTGTAGCTGGAAATCTCCAGAGTACGGCGGTATATCGCATCGGTGACTTTCTCGGGCGCTGGCCCGCCGTTGGCGGTATTGAACTTGATGCCGAAATCCTCGTCCGGACCGCCCGGGTTGTGGCTGGCGGAAAGTATGATACCGCCTTGAGTCTTGTATTTGCGGATGACGCAGGAGGCGGCCGGTGTGGAGAGAATGCCTCCCTGTCCGACCAGCACTTTGGCGATACCGTTGGCGGCCGCCATGCGTAAAATGATCTGAATTGCGGTGCGGTTGAAGTAGCGACCGTCACCGCCCAGTGCCAGCGTCCCGCCGACAAGGTCCGGTTGGGTGTCAAATATCGCCTGAACGAAGTTTTCCAGGTACCCGGCCTGTTGAAAAACCCTCACCTTCTTGCGCAATCCGGATGTTCCGGGCCGCTGGTCGGTGAAAGGGTGGGATTGAATTTGTTCGATGTCCATAGTGATTCTTCTTCTGCAGCTTCAGTCCAAGCGGCTATTCAATCACAGGGTGGGGGGCGAAATCGAGTGCTTGCGGCCAGCCTTAAGCTGCCGGGGAATCCGCGTCTGGTCTTGAAATCGATTGCCCCGGCCCCATTATCCGCAGTTCTCCTTATTCTTTCCCTGGTTATCCGGGAGGTTGCAGGAAACTGAACAGAATCACCAACAGATGGGAGTCGATACCGGTCATGACAGTTGAAGCACACAAAGAGACGATGGAATTCCAGGCTGAGGTCAGTCAGGTACTCAACCTGGTGATCCGCTCGCTCTACAGCAACAAAGAGATTTTTCTGCGTGAGTTGATATCCAACGCCTCGGATGCCGCGGAGAAGCTTAGATTCGAGGCGCTTACAGATGATGCGCTGTATGAGGACGACCCCAACCTGAAGATCAGAATTTCCGTGGATGAGGAGCGGCACACCGTCACCATCTCGGACAACGGAATAGGTATGAGCCGGCAGGAGGTATCTGAAACCATCGGTACCATAGCCAACTCCGGCACGCGAAAATTCATCGAGTCGATGAGCGGCGATAAGGCCCAGGACAGCCAGCTCATCGGCCAGTTCGGTGTCGGTTTCTACTCAGCGTTCATCGTTGCGGACAAAGTGACGCTGGTGACCCGGCGTGCGGGGACAGGCAGTGAACATGGGGTGCGCTGGGAATCCACCGGGGAAGGCGCCTACACTATCGAGACGGTGGAAAAGCGAGGGCGAGGCACCGATATCACGCTGCACCTGCGGGAAGATGAGTCGGAGTTTGCTCAGAGCTACCGGCTGCGCAGCATCATAAGCAAATTCTCAGACCATGTGGCCACGCCGGTAGAGATGCTTGAAGAGCAGTTCGGCGGTGATAAGGAAGAAGAGAAGACAGCACCGCAGTGGGAGCAGGTCAACAAGGGCACCGCACTTTGGATGCGCAATAAATCTGATATCAGCGACGAGGAGTACAGCGAGTTCTACAAGAGTATCGGACACGATTTCGAAGATCCCCTGGCCCATGTGCATAACCGGGTCGAGGGTAAGAACGAATACAACTCACTGCTTTATATCCCTGGACGCGCCCCGTTTGATCTGTGGGACAGGGAGCAGAAACATGGGGTGAAACTCTATGTTCGCCGCGTTTTTATCATGGACGAGGCGGACAAGCTGATGCCGCGTTACCTAAGGTTTGTCAAAGGCGTGGTGGATTCCGACGACCTGCCGCTCAATGTCTCCAGGGAGCTGCTGCAGCACGACAAAAAGATCGACAGTATTCGCTCCGCCAATGTAAAGCGGGTGTTGGGCCTGCTGGAAAAGATGGCCGGCAGCGAACCGGATAAGTATAAGAAATTCTGGAAAGAGTTTGGCAACGTCTTGAAAGAGGGCACGGCAGAAGATTTCGCCAACAAGGAAAAAATCGCCGAACTGCTGCGTTTCGCCAGCACCAAGGCGGATGGCAGAGAGGACCTGGTCTCTCTGGACCAGTATGTTGAAAGGATGCAGGAGAAGCAGGAGAAGATCTACTACATCACAGCAGACAGCTATGCTGCAGCACTGCACAGTCCCCATCTGGAAGTGTTCAGGAAAAAGGATGTGGAGGTGCTGCTGCTGACTGATCGTGTGGATGAGTGGATGGTATCTCACCTGAGTGACTATAAGGGAAAACACCTGCAGTCGGTCGCTAAGGGACAGCTTGATCTCGGTGAGCTGGAAGAGAAGGAGAGCAAGGAGGCGCAGGAGAAGATTGCCGAGGAGCATCAGGGTCTGATCGAGCGTATTGGCAAGGCGCTTGGCGATGCCGTCAAGGAGGTTCGCATCAGTAAACGTCTGACCGAGTCACCCGCCTGTCTTGTTGTTGGCGACTACGACATGAGTGCCAATCTGCAGCGGGTGCTCAAACAGTTGGGTCAGGATGCACCTGAAACCAAACCTGTTTTGGAGGTCAATCCGGTTCATCCGCTGGTGGAGAAGATGGACCAGGAGCCTGACGAAGAGGTTTTTGCTGACCTGGCGATGATTCTGTTCGAACAGGCAACGCTCTCGGAAGGCGGTCAGTTGGGTGATCCATCCGCATTCGTCCACCGGTTGAACAAGCTGATAATGAACCTGTCGGCCAGATAACGCGCATGCCACCCTGGCGTCGTACGGTGACGCCCGGGTGGGCTGCAAAGGTGGGCCGAAACAGGACCATAAGTCTGCTGTATCCATATATTGGGAGAGTGCAGTGGTAGATTTCGGAGAGCTGTGGCAGACTCCGCGCTGGCAAATCTGCAATAAACTTTAGGAGTGATCGATATGCGCGTTATTTTGTTGGGCGGCCCCGGTGCCGGCAAAGGCACTCAAGCCAACTACATCAAGGAAAAGTACAGCATTCCTCAGATTTCGACCGGCGATATGCTGCGTGCCCATGTCAAGTCGGGCAGTGAGCTTGGGGTTGCTGCCAAGAAGATCATGGATGAGGGCGGACTGGTATCCGACGACATAATCATGGGCATGGTGAAAGAGCGCATCAAAGAGAGCGACTGTAAGAACGGATTTCTGTTTGACGGCTTTCCGCGCACCATTCCACAGGCTGAAGCGCTGACTGCGGCCGGCGTTCGCATTGATGCTGTGGTCGAGATCGACGTTCCCGATCAGGAGATCATTACGCGTATGGCGGGTCGGCGGGTTCATCTGGCTTCAGGCAGAACCTATCACGTTACTTTCAATCCACCCAAAGTGGCAGATAAGGATGACGTTACGGGCGAACCTCTGATTCAGCGTGATGATGACAAGGAGGAGACAGTTAAAGCGCGTCTGAAGGTGTACCACGATCAGACCGAGCCATTGGTGAACTTTTACTCGAACTGGGCGGCCTCGGGTGATTCGGATGCACCGAAGTATCATAAGATTCCAGGGGTGGGTGGGGTTAATGATATCCGCGATGCGATATTTGCCGCCCTTGGTTGATTGATTCGTCCCGGATTAAAACGGCTGTATCCGCAGGAGTTTTTTGCTTTATCGGGATATCAATTGCCATCAACTATAAAAACCGGGTATATACCCGGTTTTTTTATGGCAAAGCTTAACTTGCGATGGCGTAACATCAGCATTATTATTCAAATATAAACTCATTAGAAAATTTTAATCTATTCCGATTGCACAAGACTTATAACTGGACAGGGGGCACAAGTGGCTGTAGTCGAACTGAACAAAGAGAATTTCCAGGGGACGGTAACAAACAGTGATTTTGTTATTGTCGATTTCTGGGCGCCCTGGTGCGGACCTTGTCGCTCTTTTGCGCCGACTTACGAGAAGGTTTCGGATGATCATCCGGATATTGTTTTTGCAAAAGTGAACACGGAAGAGGAGCGGGAGATAGCCCAGCATTTTCAGATAAGATCCATTCCCACACTAATGATCTTTCGCGAGAAGGTGATTATATTCAATCAGCCGGGTGCAATGCCTGAAGGCAGTTTCCGCGAGCTCGTACAGAAAGCGGGTGAGCTGGATATGGCCGAAGTGCATAAGCAGATCCAGGCCGAGAACAGTACTGCCTGAAGCGTAAATCCCTGCTTCCAGTCGCTTCTCAACAGCCGGCGCAGCCGGCTTTTTTATCCTCCGGCTCGTGCGTCCGTTATTGATTGAGTTGATTGAAACTATCAATTTCCACGGTACCGCGAGTCAGCCAGCCTAAACTTTATACGGTTTCATCCGAATTCATGATGGAGGATTGAGCGTGTAAGCCTGGTGCTGATTCACATAACGGGATCAATGCGGATAATTACTCCGGGTCGGTTATAATCGGCGGATATATAGCTCACAGCTCCGTTTCGAGAGCTGTACAACCGAGAGAGAACTATCGGAATCATGCGTTTTCCATCTTACCCTTGGGAACTGCACTCGCTGCTGAAAGGGAAACCGACGGTAGGCTGGTTGATGGATCTATGTGACGAAAACTATCGCCAGCTGATCTGCATCGCACCGGCGTTGCGGATGTTGGGGGGATACCACATCTCCAGGGTCGACGGCTGCATGGATCTGCATCTTGAGATTCAGGAACAAACCCGCTACACGACTTTGGTCCATCTGACGTACTTTTTCCCTTATCAGAAGGAACGGCATGCGGATCCGGATGCGTTGCTGAGAGCCTACCATGACTCCAGACAGGTGGAGGTGATGAACCTGAAGCAGAAAGCGTTACCGCTGAACGGAGGTCGGGAACTGCCGACCCTTGTCCAGAAATGGCGCATCAATCTGTTTCTCTCGAAATGGTTGAACTACTGCGTGGAGCGGGGACACAGCTTTGACCAGAAATCACTTCAGGAGTGCGCCCTGCAGGGCAAATTCAACACGGCTGACTCGTGCTAGCAAGGGTTTCGAGGTTATTAATTTCCATGCTAAATATATTTGACAAATTTATAGGGTGAATGCTATTTTTATAACCAAGTGTGAGAGTCGGTTATAGTTTCGGCTGTCAGTGTGTAAACCCAGGATAATCAATTATGAGACTTTCGACCAAAGGACGTTACGCGGTAACCGCAATGCTGGATCTGACCCTTCAAGGCGGAGATGGTCCGGTCACACTGGCAGAGATTTCCGAGACGCAGGGTATCTCTCTTTCATACTTGGAACAACTCTTCGCCTGCCTGCGCGGCAAGCAGTTGGTCCGTGGTGTGCGTGGCCCGGGTGGTGGTTACTATCTGGGGCGTCCGGCAGAGGAGATATCGATCGCTGATATCATCTGCGCGGTGGATGAATGGGTTGAGTTCACCCGATGTGGTGGTAAACGGGACTGCAAAGATGGCAAGCGTTGCCTTACCCACAACCTGTGGGACGAACTCAGCAGCGAGATTTTCAACTTTCTCAGCAGCATCAACCTGGCGGAACTGGTTGAGCGTGGTGGCTTGAAGGAAGAGGGTTGCATCAGGGAAAAAGAGAAAGGAGACCTGATTACGGAACAGGGCACCACCCGGGCAGCCTGATTACGGTATATCCTATCTTATGTACCTAAAGGGAGGCCGCCTTGTGGCGGTCTCCCTTTTTTCTGAATGCACTTTTTTGTAAAACCGACGAGGCAAATTCCCGTCAGGCCAAAGGTATCTGCAACAACACTTCTGTGCCCTGTTCCGGTATCGGCATTATACGTATTTCTCCGCCGTGGGCATGGACAATTCTTTTGACTATGCCGAGACCCAATCCTGTTCCATTGGATTTGGTAGTAAAAAAAGGGTCGAACATGCGGTTCACGATATTCTCTGAAATAGGGTCTCCTGGATTGCTTATTTTCAAAGTCAGCGTGTGATCCGGTGTATCCTTGGTCAGCTTCCAGCTAATGACACTTCTGTCGGGGGAGGCTTCAGATGCATTGTTCGCCAGGTTCAGAAAGACCTGTTGCAGCCGGTCCGCATCAGCCAGGATAGTTCCATTTTCGGTTTCTGCAACAAATTCATGGTGTTGGTCCCTTTGCTGTGCAAGTGCATCCTGCGACTGCAGAAACTGTTGCAGAAAAGCCTTGAGATCGAGCGGTTGCAGCGTCAGCTGCAGTGGCTTGGCGTAGAGCAGAATCTCCTCCAGAAGTCTGGCGAGCCGCTCGGTCTCCTGCTGTGCCAGGGCCGCGCGTTTTGCCGCAGGTGAGGGCAGATCCGATTTTCGCAGGTAATCCAGCGCTATGCTGATGGTGGAGAGTGGGCTGCGGATTTCATGGACTATACCTGACGCAAACTCTCCGATAGCCGCGAGTCGGGCGTGCTCGGCAAGTTTCACCGTACGGCCAAAACTGTGAGTTATCAGTTTTGCTATATTGGTCAGGAGCTCCAGATGCTCCGACGTATAGGAGCCGGGCCTGCGGGTGGCAAAAGCCAGCACCCCGGGGATCGGACTCTGTTCGCTGATTGGCAGAAATATGGCATCGCGCAATCCGTTGTTGACCAGGTGATTGAGAAATTGATAGTCGGGATTTGCCTCGGCGGTTCTTTTCATATCCGGAATATGCATCGGCTGGTCGCTTTGCAGTGTCTTTAAAAGCAGTGTTCTTTCCAACTTAAAGCGCCGCCGAGGGGTGGCTTCCGGCCTTCCGTCACGATAACTTTTCTCCAGCGCAATGGTATTGCCGTCTCCCGCAACAAAAAGTGCACCAACCCAGTCCAGCGGCAGCAGAGCCGGAAACTGTTCGGCAACAAAACAGAGTGTCTGATCGAGATCCGAGCCCTGTTGGATTCGGTCTATCAGCTGAAAGATCGCATGCAGTCGGCTGGATAACTGGTTGAATGAGGAGGTGAGCGATGACAGCTCTTTAGTGGCGGCGAGCGGCACCTGAGCACCGAAATCACCCTGCGCAACAAGATCAAAACCAGCAACTGCACGTGCAAGCGGACGCAGTATGACGTGCGTGAACCAAGCCAGAATTCCAAGCGTTACCGCGATCACGGTCAGCAGGGCAAACCAATAAAGCTGGCTGATCCGGTCAAGGCGGTTGGATACAAAGAGTTGAATTTGGGAACGCAGCACATCGATGGACTCAACCAGCGGCTGGTGGCTGCGGTTAATGTAATCGGCTGCGTCATGCAGCCTGGGTCCTTTCGGGTCCATTCCCAGGGACTGTTCGAGTCCCTTGCGAAAATCGACCCAAGCATCTTCCACGGTGCTGACAGCCATAATCACCGCAGGGTCCAGTTGAGGCTCGAGTTCATTGCTCCCATTGGTAAGTGACGGCGTGAAATTTCCCGACATAAAAGCAAGGGTTATTTCATCGAAAAGATCGATCTGTTTCCGAATTTCCGCATAGTAAAGTTTGACGTCGCGCTGATAAGTCAACTCATCCTGTGGGCTGTTCAGCGCATAGTTCATGGCCAGTTCCACCAGCGTCTTGGCCGTATGCTGGAGTCGCGCAGTGATGTTCTGCAGCATGTTGAAGGCGCGCTGCTCTTCTAATGCCGGCATGGTAATGGCGAAGACTCCGCCAAATAGCAGGACAATCAACAGCAGGGCTGCAGTAATCTGGAATTTAAGGCTTTTTAAGAGGTTCATGGTGTAGTTGGAATCACTCCCGTTTGGCAGTCAGACCACCCTGATTGACCGATGTTCACTACCGATCGCTGCTCGGGTTAACGGTCGCCGGCTCCGGGTTGGTCGAAAGCGCTTCGCTCTGTCCAACAGAAATGCGTTATCATGCTTCTTTTGGGTGCCTGGTTATGCAACAGGATATCGAATCTCTGCTGACAATACGCGACTTCGTGCGCTGGGGTGCGAGCCGGTTTAACGAAGAGGGCCTGTTTTTCGGCCACGGGACGGATAATGCCCTGGATGAAGCAGCGGTTCTGGTGTTGAGCGCACTCTCTCTTCCCTCCGATCTGAGTGGTGCCTACTTTGATTGCCGTGTGACTGCGTCGGAGAGGGATAAGATCCTGGCGATCCTGAGTCAGCGGATCGATGAGCGGGTGCCGGCCGCTTACCTGACCAACGAGGCAGTATTTGCCGGTCTGAAATTCTTCGTGGATGAACGCGTTCTGGTTCCACGATCGCCCATCGCCGAGTTGATCGAGAACGGATTCTCACCCTGGGTCTCCGACGAGTCGGTGGGCAGAGTGCTCGATCTTTGTACCGGCAGCGGTTGTATTGCAATCGGTTGTGCCCACTACTTTACCGATGCCAGTGTGGATGCGGTGGATATCTCCCCCAGAGCGCTCGATGTTGCGCGCATCAATATCGAGCGGCACAAATTGTCGGATCGGGTTGAGCCTGTCCTGTCTGATCTTTTTAACGGCTTGAAGGGGCGTCGTTATGATCTGATCGTCAGCAACCCGCCCTATGTCAGCCTCGAGGAGTATTCGGACCTGCCGGTGGAGTATCACAGAGAGCCGATTATCGGGCTGGAGGCGGGCCCGGACGGTCTTGACCTGGTATCGCGCATTCTTGCACAGGGCGTCGACTACCTGGAACCCGGCGGTGTTATGGTTGTGGAGGTGGGAAGCAGCGCAGAGGCATTGATTGAACGCTATCCCAATGTTCCGTTCATGTGGCTCGATTTCGAGCATGGCGGAGACGGCGTGTTTCTGCTGACAGCCGAAGAGCTGAATGAGTATCGCCACTTTTTCTTATGATTGTCGGTGCCGGCGCACCTGGACTGAGTGCGGGCAACCGGAGTTTGAGGATATTTGAATGATTGCACTGCAGCGGGCAAGATCCGCCGAAGAGTATGCCGATTGGGTGAAGCAGGCCAGATTCGAAGTACAGGATTTGCGTAACTGCCTGCTGTACGACATGGAGGACATAGGTGAGCGGGGGGTGTTTCCGGCTTTTCTGGATCTGCTGGAGCAGGGTGTCAGCCAGGTCTATGAGGCCATGTGCAACGGCGAGTACTCTTTTGGACGGGAGGATCTCCCTTTTTCGGAGGTTGCCGAGGCTAATGCGGATCAGATTCCTTTTGTGATTCTGTTAAGGCAGATCAATGAAACCCACCGCAAGGGACTGGATGTGGGCGAGGAGAGTTGAATGGATCAATCGCTGGTTTTCGATCTTGAGCTGATACACAAGTACGATCACGCCGGTCCACGGTATACCTCCTATCCCACCGCGCCCCAATTTCATGATGGTTTCGGTGAGAGCGATTACCGGGCTGCCGCAAGCCGCAGCAATCAAACAGGCCAGCCGCTTTCACTCTACTTTCATATCCCTTTTTGCGACACCATCTGCTTTTATTGTGCGTGCAATAAGATTGCCACCAAAGACCGGGGAATGGCAGAGGGGTATCTGCAGCGGGTTTACCGTGAAATCGCTATGCAGGGCGGGCTTTTCGACACCGGGAGAAAAGTGGAGCAGCTGCACTGGGGCGGCGGTACGCCGACCTTCATCAGCCATGACCAGATGCGGGAGCTGATGGATATCACTCGCAGCCATTTCAATCTGGCGGATGACGGAATCGGGGAGTTCTCAATTGAAATTGACCCACGCGAAGCGACTGCGGAGACCATAGCGCTGCTGCGCGATATCGGGTTCAACCGGCTCAGCATGGGCGTACAGGATCTGGATCCAAAGGTGCAGAAGGCGGTAAACCGTATCCAGTCGGAAAGAGAGACGATGGTGGTGCTGGAGGCAGCCAGGGAGAGAGGCTTCCGCTCGGTCAGCATCGACCTGATTTATGGTCTGCCGTTTCAGACTGCCGACAGCTTCCTGCGCACGCTTGACCGTATCATAGAGGTGGGGCCGGACCGGCTCTCTGTGTTCAACTACGCTCATCTGCCCAAGGTGTTCAAGCCCCAGCGCCGGATCAATGCAGAAGAACTTCCGCCCGCCCGGACGAAGCTTGACATTCTGAAGGCGACTATCGACCACCTCGAACAGGCTGGCTATGTCTATGTCGGCATGGATCATTTTGCCCGGCCTGAAGATGAACTGGCGGTGGCCCAGCGCAATGGAACCCTGTATCGAAATTTTCAGGGTTACTCCACGCATTCGGACTGCGACCTCGTGGCCATGGGCGTCACTTCGATCAGCATGGTCTCAAACACCTACAGTCAGAATACGCGTGGTCTGGAGGAGTACTATCAGCGCATCGACCAGGGAAGGCTGCCGCTATTGCGGGGAATCGAGTTGAGCAACGATGATCTGATCCGGCGCGATGTGATCACCCGCCTGATCTGTAACTTCACGCTCAATTTCGCCGAGGTTGAGCGCACCTGGGGCATCAATTTCAGCGACTATTTTTCAGCTGATCTGGCAAAACTGGACGAGATGGAAGCCGACGGGCTGCTGGTCAGTGATGAACGGGAAGTACGGGTTCTGCCCCGCGGCAGGCTGCTGATCCGGAACATCTGCATGGCATTCGATAATTACCTGCCGCCGCTCGATCAGCAGAAGGGTTTCTCCAGAGTCATCTGATCGTTTCAGTATGGCAATAATCCGCTTATCGATCTGGACTCAAACCATATTAATAGTAAAGTAATATGAGTATGCCAGGTTGTCTGCTGTCTCAGAAATCTGCGGAATCCGGGTTTTGTGAGAGCTATCGCTAAAAGGGATGATAGTCATTAATCCGGCTCTGGATTTGGGCTGTTTCCCTGCAACTATTCTCTTTTCAGGTATCAATTTATGATTTTCAACGGTTTTATCACTTTGCCGGTATGGGGTTACATCGTTCTGACTTTGGTTCTTACTCATATAACGATTATCTCTGTTACCGTCTTCCTGCATCGCCACCAGGCGCACCGGGCGCTTAGCATGCATCCCGTGCTAAGTCATTTTTTCCGCTTCTGGCTGTGGTTGACCACCGGTATGGTAACCCGCGAATGGGTCGCTATACATCGTAAACATCACGCCAAATGTGAAACCAAGGAGGACCCGCACAGTCCCCAGGTAAAGGGTCTCAGCGAAGTGTTGTGGCGCGGGGCCGAACTCTACCGGACCGAATCGAAGAATCAGGAGACGCTGGCGCAATACGGCCGCGGTACCCCGGACGACTGGCTTGAGCGAAATCTCTATCAGCGCCACAGCCTGTTGGGCGTGACGCTGCAGGCGCTGTTAATGGTGGCTCTGTTCGGTGCTGCAGGGCTGGCGATATGGGCTGTGCAGATGATCTGGATCCCATTCTGGGCAGCGGGGGTCATCAATGGCATCGGCCACTACTGGGGCTATCGCAACTTCGAGATTCCCAGCGCGGCGACCAATATCCTGCCTTGGGGAATCCTGATTGGAGGCGAAGAGCTGCACAACAACCACCATGCATTCAGCGGCTCTGCGAAACTTTCATTCCGCCCCTGGGAGTTTGATTTGGGCTGGTCCTATATCCGACTGTTTTCACTGCTGAGACTGGCCCGGATACAGAAACTTTCACCCAAACGAACCCTGATCAGCGAGCGTCCACAGCTGGACCTGGATACGCTCAAGGCGCTCACGGTAAACCGGTTGCAACTGCTGGCGGATTATGGAAAAGAGGTCTTGCGTCCGGTTTTCCGTCAGGAACTTGGGAAAAGTCAGAGACGTCTCTACCGCGCGGTGCAGCGGCTGGCTCGGCGCGACAAAGGGTTATTGAGTGAAGCGGATAAGCAGCGTCTGAATTTTGTACTGGAACAGAACGCGGCGCTTAAAACCGTATACCAGTTCAAACTGCGCCTGCAGGCGATCTGGGAGCAGCGGGCTGTCAGCCATGAGATGCGGCTGTCCGAGCTGCGGCAGTGGTGTTCCCAGGCGGAGGCGAGCGGTATCCAGGCGCTGCAGGATTTTGTGCGCCTGGTGCGAAGCTATGGGATGGCGCCTCAGTCGCCGGCTTGAGAGAATTATCAACTTTCCGGTTGTGATTATCCAAGCCGTATGGATCGTTCCCGTATCGGTGGGTTATGCTTGGCGGGTCCGGCAGGTGCTGGCTACAACAAAATAAATCTGGATCGGGAGAAGAAGCGAATGAAAAGAACGATTGTTGCCCTTATGGTCTCCGGTATTGCCTTTGGAAGCGCATTTGCCAGTCAGGACAATGCTGCAAATGTTGCCGAAGCCAAGACAATCATCAAGGCTTTTTTTGAACAACTCAAAGGTGAGCTGGAAGCATCGATGAAGGTTGGCGGACCGGTCAATGCGATCAAGAACTGCCAGCTGAAGGCACCCTCCATAGCATATGATATGTCGGCCAGGAGTGGTTGGAGCGTGGGCCGCACCAGTCTGAAGTTGCGCAATCCCGCCAATACCCCGGATGACTGGGAGCTTGCGGTGTTAAAGAGCTTTGAAGAGCGCAAGAGCGCCGGTGAAGATCCGCAGACGATAGCCAAGGCAGAAGTTGTGGAGCGGAATGGCAAATCCGAGTTCCGCTTTATGAAGGCGATACCAACCGCCGAGCTCTGTCTCAATTGTCACGGCAGTGAGCTGAAGCCAGAGGTCGTCGAAGCATTGGATACCCATTATGTTGCGGACAAGGCAAGAGGCTATAAACTGGGCGATATCCGGGGTGCGTTCACGCTTTCCAAACCGCTGGAGTAGGGCACGCCGGGAAGGAGAGCTTTCAATTCTCTTCAGTAACAACAATTATCACAAGCTCAATCGGGCCGTGCACACCATAGGCCAGTGTCTGCTCGATGTCGGCGGTTTTAGAAGGGCCGGAGATCAGCAGTGCGTTGGTGGGCATGCGCTGATTCCATTTCTCTTTCTCGATCAGATCGGCGAAGGTGTTGTAGATGTCGCCCGCTTCCAGGATCGCGATATGGACCGGTGGCACCAGCGAAAATGATCTCGGCTCCTCGGGGGTCGGCCACAACACCAGCGTACCCGTTTCGGCTATACCCCAGCGGCTGGATGTAATTGCGCCGTCGACGTTGAAAAAAAGCTCCTCTTTCCACTCTTCAAGCGTTTCGCTTCGGGCGATCAGTGGGGACTCGCCCGGGCTTTCCCACGCTTGGAACAGCGCCTCGCCCAGGGGTCCATCAGGCGCATAGAGCAGAGTGGAGATCTGCTTCTCGGCGACCAGGCGCCGCAGCAACGCAAGCCAGGACTCTCTCGGTGTTACGTGGACCTCGGCGCGAACCGACTCCATCTTTTTGCGAAACTGCCTGACTCTTTCGTGCAGATCCCATCCGGCAAGCGGGATTTGTGTCGGTTCGGAGGCGGCAGGCATGTCGGGTTTTCCGGCGCGCAGCCTGGCGAGAATATTGGAACGTGCATCACTCATGATCCAATCCTTTTTCACGGGCCAGCTTATGCAGTGATTTAGCCGCAAGCCGGGGAGCGCTGCGTACTCTGGTCCAGGCCCCGAGCCGCTTAGGCAGCATCCAGCGCAGGCCGGCCGCCAGGCCAATCCCAAGACGATAGATCGCAGGGTTTGCATGCATCCAGCTCCACCCTTTCCAGATGCGCGCCTCCCAGGGATCGCGCTGGCTGCCCTGACCTCTGGTCACCCCGGTGTGGTCCTGCCGCACCCGTTCGAAACGCAGGCGGTTCAACAGCGCCGGAATCGGAATACGCACCGGACAGACCTCACCACAGGCGCCGCAAAGCGTGGAGGCTGTCGGCAGGTCGCCATACCGGTCCAGCCCCGCCTTCTGCGGTTCCAGAATGGAGCCGATAGGACCGGGAATGGTGGTGCCGTAAGCGTGGCCGCCGATGCGGGTGTAGACCGGGCAATGGTTCATGCAGGCACCGCAGCGGATACAGCGCAGTGTGGCGATCAACTCCTGATCCTCATAGATGCGCGAACGGCCGTTGTCGAGCAGTACCAGATGCACCTCGTCGGGGCCGTCTTTTTCACCCGGCTTGCGCGGGGAGGTGATCATATTGAAATAGGTGGTGATGTGCTGCCCGGTGGCGGAGCGGGGCAGGATGCTGAGCAGTGGGGGAATGTCGGAGAGCTTTTCCACCACTTTCTCGATTCCGGTGACGGCAATATGCACCGGCGGGATCGTGGTGCACATTCGTCCGTTGCCTTCATTCTCGACCAGGCAGATGGTGCCGGTTTCGGCCACCGCGAAATTGACCCCGGAGAGACCTACAGGGGCCTCATAAAATTTACGCCGCAGGATGTGCCGTGCATTGCGCGTCAATCTGTCCACATCATCGCTGTAGGGGATATCCGGAAACTTCTCTTTAAACAGCTGGGCCACCTGCTGCCTGCTCTTGTGAATGGCGGGAGCGACGATGTGTGAGGGCGGCTCTCCGGCGAGCTGCAGAATATATTCGCCGAGATCAGATTCCAGGCATTCGATGCCTTGCTGCTCCAGGTAGTGGTTCAGCTCCATCTCCTCGGAAACCATCGATTTGCCTTTGATCAGCAGCTTGGCATTGTGCCGGTTCATGATGTCAAGCACTATGCGGTTAGCCTCCCCGACGGTTTCCGCCCAATGCACCTGGATGCCGTTTTTGGTGCAGCATGCTTCCAGCTGCTCCAACAGCTCGGGCAGTTTCGAAAGCGCATTGACACGGATCTCGGCGCAGCGCAGCCGCAGTCGGTTCAGTTCGTCGAGGTCCGGAAAGGAGCGTTTGCGTTTGTCTATCAGACCATCCATCGCATATCTGAAGTTGCTGCGGATCTGCGGATTGTGCAGCGCCCTGTCCGCGCGGGCGTGAAACTCAACTCTCTGCTGCATTGGTGCGCTCCCAGAGAAAACTGGCGATGTGGCTTCCCTGCAGGGTTTCCTTGCGATAGCCCAAGTGACCGGTGATGTTCATCAGGCAGCCACAGTCACCGCTAACCAGTGTATCGGCTCCGGTGGCAACCAGTTCCGTCGCCTTCTCTTCCACCATCGCAGCCGAAATTTCAGGGTGTTTGACGGCGAAGGTGCCACCGAAACCGCAGCACTCCTCCCTGCGCCGGGGCTCCACCAGCTCGACATTCTTCAGCTGTCTGAGCAGAGCCTGGTGATCTCCGGCGACGCCCATTTCACGGCGTGCGGAGCAGGAGACGTGCAGCGCAACTTTTACCGGTTTTCCCACATCGCTGAGGCTGATCTTCAGTACCTGCACGAGAAACTCGGTCAGCTCGAAAATCCGATCGGAAAACGCCAGCGAAGCCTTATGCTGCGGGGTACCTTGAAACAGTTCGGGGTAGTGGTGCCGCAGCATCCCTGCACAGGAGCCCGAGGGGACCACGATTGGGTAGTCCCGCGGAAAACAGGCCATCTGCGCACTGGCAACCGCTCTTGCCTCATCTCGATAACCCGAATTCCAGGCAGGTTGTCCGCAGCAGGTCTGGTTCTGTGGAAAGATCACCTCAACACCCTCCCGGCGGATCAGCTGTATGCCCGCCAGACCGGCTTCCGGGTAGAGCAGATCGATCAGGCAGGTGCCAAAGAAATAGACCCGTGCGGGTTGTTCGGGAAAGCCTGTCCGCAAACTCATGCGCGTTCCACCGTCGATGATTTTTGAATCATTTGATTCCTCTCAGTTGTCCGCGGTTGTTTTCCGCCTCGCGATCTATCTGATGCAGCGACTCCTCGACGAAAACCAGGTGCGCCTGAGCAGCCCGCCTGGCTTTTTCCGGATCGCCCTCCAGCACTGCCTCCATCAGCCGCCGGTGCTGGTTGCTGAGCGGTTGAAACACCCTGGGCAGCGTATAGAGTTTTTCCAGATTATGGCTGATGCTGCTCATCAGCAATGTGAACAGTCCGCGCATTACATGGAGCAGTACCAGATTGTGGGACGCCTCCACGATGGAGAGGTGAAACTCAGCGTCGGCGCGGGACTCATCCATCGGGTCGCCGATGCCATGTTTGCCGATCATGGTTTCAAACTTTCGTTTGATATTCTCCTTGTCGACATCGGTGCTGCGCAATGCGGCATAGTAGGCGGCGCTGCCTTCCAGTGCGTGCCGTATCTCCAACACGTCAAAGCGTGATTCCGGCAGCTCCTTCAGCAGCGCCAGCAATGGATCGACAAATGAGGCTTCGATGCCTTCCCGAACATAGGTGCCGCCGCCGCGGCGGGTATCGAGCAGACCCTTGCTGTTCAGCTTCTGAATGGCTTCGCGCAGGGAGGGTCGGGATACCTCCAGGCGGCTTGCCAGTGCCCGCTCAGCAGGCAGGCGCTCCCCTGGTTTAAGCTCCCCCTGGGCGATCATGGCCGTAAGCGCCTCGGCAATCTGGTCTGATATTCTTTTCTGTTTCATCATATTCTGATAATTGGTAATACCAATTTAAGATGAGTCTAGCCTGGAATCTCGGAAAATGGAAGGCTTTTGTTAATCAGCTTTAAATAAAATATTAAATATACGATTATTTACGTTACATTTTTTGCAGTTAATGCCGGAGCGGAGAGAGCTGCTCCATTTATGGTTTCCCCATACTTGACAGGATAATTTTCATCGTTTAATAATAAACTGGCCTGACCAATTTAACCGATCGATTTGTAAGTTTGATTCATCTCATTTTTGGTTAATCTGGCCATTTCAGCTGAACATTGCCGCGTTCGTTAGGATTGTTCAAGCCGAACCTCAATAGCTATTTGTGTCCAATATCTGCGCCTGATCCGGTCCGGATATCTTGCTTGAAGGTTACCTGAGTTATGCGGGAGTCCTGTCAAAACCTGAAACGCGACCTGGCGCTGTTCATCCCGCAGGGCAGGTTGATAGATGATCCGTTGCGAACACTGGCATACGGTTCCGACGCCAGCTTCTATCGCCTGATTCCACAGTTGGTGGTCAAGGTGAATGACGAGCAGGAGATGCAACGCATTATCCCGCTGGCGCGAAAACACCGGGTGCCGGTCACATTCAGGGCTGCGGGCACCAGCCTGTCGGGTCAGTCGATCACCGACTCTGTGTTGCTGATGTTGTCGGGCGACGGCTGGTGCGATTACAGGATCGAGGAGGATGCCGACATAATCAGACTGCAGCCTGGGGTCATCGGCGCCCAGGCCAATGAATATCTGGCACCACTCGGCCGCAAGATTGGCCCGGATCCGGCTTCCATCAATGCGGCAAAGATAGGAGGCATAGCAGCCAACAACGCCAGCGGCATGTGTTGCGGCACAGCGCAGAACAGTTACAACACCCTGGCTGGCATGCGCCTCATTCTCGCTGATGGAACCCTGCTGGATACCCGCCTTGAACAGAGTGTGGAGGCGTTCAAAGTCAGCCATGGGGAGTTGCTGCAGCGCCTGGACGAGCTTGGAGAACGTACCCGCGGCAACAGTGAACTGGCCGGACGTATCCGGCACAAGTACCGCTTGAAGAACACCACCGGCTATAGTCTGAATGCACTGGTTGACTACGAAGATCCGCTGGATATCCTGCAGCACCTGATGATCGGGTCCGAGGGCACGCTGGGCTTTATTTCCGAAATAAGCTATCGCACCCTGCCCGATCACCCCTTCAAGGCGACTTCGCTCATAATGTTTCCGGATATCGAAACTGCCTGCCGGGCCGTGGCGGCGTTGAAGGCGGCGCCTGTAACCGCGGTGGAGCTGATGGACAGGGCAGCGCTCCATTCGGTCGAGGGGAAGCCGGGCATGCCCGGTTTTCTGAACCAGCTTGGTGAAGAGGTGGCGGCGCTGCTGGTTGATGCCAGGGCAGGGGACCAGCCGGCTCTGCAGCTGCAGGTTACACAAATTCTGCAGGCACTCGACGGTATCGAACTTGAGCGCCCGGCCGGGTTCACTTTCGACGCTGACGAGTATCACTCTCTGTGGAATATCCGCAAGGGCCTGTTCCCGGCGGTCGGAGCGGTCAGAGCCACCGGCACCACCGTGATCATCGAGGATGTCGCCTTCCCGGTGCCCGAGCTGGCAGCGGCGGTACGCGAACTGCAATCGCTGTTCCGAAAATACAGCTACCATGAGGCGCTGATTTTCGGCCATGCGCTGGAGGGGAATCTGCACTTTGTCTTCACCCAGGACTTCAGCAGCCATAAGGAGATCATGCGCTACGAAGGGTTGATGGACGATGTCTGCAGAATGGTGGTCGGTCAGTTCTCCGGATCATTGAAGGCAGAGCACGGTACGGGCCGCAATATGGCACCGTTCGTGGAGATGGAGTGGGGCAGTGACGCCTACGCCCTGATGTGGGAGCTGAAGCGCCTGCTCGACCCGGAGAACCTGCTTAATCCCGGTGTCATCCTCAATCAGGATTCAACTGTTCATCTGAAAAATCTGAAGCCGCTGCCGGCTGCGGATGAACTGGTGGACAAGTGCATCGAGTGTGGTTTCTGTGAGGCGGTCTGCCCATCACGGGAGCTGACGCTTACTCCCAGACAGCGGATTATCTCCTGGCGTGAGATCAGTCGCCTGCAGGCGGAAGGTTCTGATACAGGCCGGTCCAGGATACTGCGCGAGAGTTTCAGTTATCAGGGGCTGGATACCTGTGCGGTGGACGGACTCTGTGCGACTCGCTGCCCGGTCGGCATAGATACCGGAAAGCTGGTCAGGAAGATTCGGCAGCAGCAGCATGGCGAGCGTGCGCAACAGATCGCATCCTGGGTTAATCACAACTATTCCAGCATGGAGAAGCTGACACGCAGCGCTCTGAGGCTGGCCGGCGTTGCCCAGGATCTGTTGGGAGATCGCAACCTGAGCAGGATCAGCAAAACGCTGAGAGAGATCAGCGGAAAGCGCCTTCCGCTGTGGAGTGCCGCCATGCCGCGTGCGGCAGCGGGGATCAGAATCACACGGTCAGCCCAGCGAAAGTGTAATGGAAAGGTCGTCTATTTCCCCAGCTGCGTCAGCCGCACCATGGGGCCCGACAAAAGGGCACCGCATCAGGATCCGCTGCATCAGCGCATGCAGTCTCTGCTTGCCAAGGCGGGATATGAAGTGATCTTGCCTGAGCCCCTGGCCGGCCTCTGCTGTGGCATGCCGTTGGCAAGCAAGGGCCTGCCGGAACAGGCGGACGAAAGCCTCAGGCTGCTGGAGGAGCGGTTGTGGGCTGCCAGCGAGCAGGGGGCTTATCCGGTGCTTTGCGACACCAGCCCTTGCACTTATCGGATGATCGAGGGCTTACACAAGCCGTTGAAATTCCATGAGCCGGCGGGTTTTATAAACGAGTTCCTGTTGCCCCATCTGAAGCCGGTCCGGCGGCTCGATTCCGTAGCGCTGCACGTCACCTGCAGCAGCCGCAAGATGGGTCTGGATCAGACTATAATGAACTTGGCAAAGCTGTGCGCGAAAGAGGTGTTCATTCCGGAGGAGAAGGGGTGCTGTGGGTTTGCAGGCGACAAAGGATTTACCCGGCCGGAGCTGAACGCGTCGGCGTTGAGAAAGCTCAGATCCCAGATTCCCGCAGGCTGTTTCCGCGGAATCTCCAACAGCCGCACATGCGAGATCGGCTTGACCGAACATAGCGGAATCCCCTACCAGTCCATCGTCTACCTGGTGGATGAGTGTTGCGACTCCGCATGAGGCGTAATTAATCGCCCTTGTTTTGGGGTAACCCCGGAGCCAGAGCATGGATTGAAGGAATCTGAGAGAGATCAAAGATATAGACTGAGGGCATCAACCACCAGAAGGAAGCAGGTTTCGATCCGATCCGGATCACGGCTTCAATCCAATAACCACCAGAGGAGAATGTGTATGAACCTGAAACATAAGATAAGAAAATTGGCCGGAATAGCGGTAACCGCTGCCATTACAGGCGCAGTACTGAGTCCCAACCTTGTGCTTGCCGTAGATAAGGTACGCTGGCGCATGCCGATTGCCTTTCCCTCCAATCTGCCGGCGCTGGGTACGCCTGCCCAGTACGCCGCGGAGCAGCTTGGGCTGGCCAGTGGCGGCAACATGCAGCTGCGTGTCTACGAACCCGGCAAACTGGTTCCTGCGTTTGATATTCTTGCAGCGGTAAGCGACGGCAAAACCGAGGCGGGGTATACCTGGATTGGGTATGATCAGGGCAAGGTCGCTGCTGTGCCGCTGTTCGCCGCTGTGCCCTTTGGGCTCAAGCCCTGGGCTTTCATGGCCTGGTACTACGAAGGCGGCGGCCACGATATGCTGCAGGAGGTCTATGCCAACAAAGGCTTCAAGGTGCATGCCGAACTTTGCGGCATTATCGGTCCGGAGACCGCAGGCTGGTACAAGGCTCCTCTGGAGAGTCTGAAAGACTACGAGGGGTTGAAGATTCGCTTCGCCGGTCTGGGTGGCAAGGTGATTCAGAAGCTTGGCGCCTCGGTGACCATGATGCCGGGTGGAGAGCTGTTCCAGGCACTGGAGAAGGGCACCATCGACGCTACCGAATTTTCACTGCCGGTGATCGATCAGTCGCTTGGTTTTGACAAGGTGGTGAAATTCAATCTGTTCCCTGGTTGGCACCAGCCCTTTACCGCACAGTACATGCTGGTGAACAAGGGCGAATGGGATAAACTCGGCGGCGATGGCAAAGCGCTGGTGCGCAACGTCTGTATGGCATCTGTGGTCAAGGGTCTGGCGGAAAGCGAGTATCAGCAGGGTGCCGTGATTGCCGGTTTCGCCGAGAAAGGAGTTACCGCACAGAAGCTGCCCCTGGAAATTCTCACCGAGCTGAAGCGGATTACGGATGAGGTACTGGCGGAGGAGTCCGCCAATGATGCCGACTTCAAGCGTGTCTATGAGAGCCAACAGGCATTCCAGAAGCAGTATCGCCTGTGGGAAGGCTTGGGTTATCTTCCCTCAGAGCTGTAACGGCTGAATCCTCACCCGGTTCCGGTCTGATTGACCGTTGCCGGGTGAGGCTTTCCTGATAACAGCACACTTTCCGGAGAATGCCATGGAAGAGAAAGATTCCAAACGCAGCTTAAGCCATACACCTGATCCGGCCCACCATCTTCACCTGCCAACCACACAGACATCGCTGTTTCTCGATCGTCTGCTGGATCGCATCGGCAGCTGGGCTTCCTGGCTTTGGCTGGCGGTGATGGCCGTCATCCTGCTCAGTGTGATCATGCGCTATATGTTCGGTCAGGGTTCTATCATGCTGGAGGAGATTACCTGGCATATTTACGGCGCCGCCTGGCTGATCGGCCTCTCCTACGCGCTGGTTCACGACGATCATGTGCGGGTCGATGTGCTGCATGAACTCTTCACTCCCAGGACCAAGGCGCGGGTTGAGTTTTTCGGGATTCTGTTGCTGCTGCTGCCGTTCCTTATCATCTTCCTGTGGGATTCACTTCCTTATTTCTGGGAAGCCTTTGAACTTGGTGAGCGTTCACAGGCACCCGACGGGCTTCCCGCGCGCTGGGTGTTGAAATTTTTTCTTCCTTTGTCACTGTTTCTGCTGATTGTCGGTGCTGTTTCCAGACTGCTTAAATGCAGCGCGCAACTGTTCGGCCGTCCTGCGGCTTTACATGTGGATCCGTTTGTCAAAGACGTCGAATTCACCCCCCCGCCAAAACAATAACAACCGGAGAAGACCCATGTCACTCGAAGAAATAATGGTCATCGGCATGTTCCTGACCTTTGTCGGATTGCTCTTTACCGGCTATCCGGTGGCCTGGGTACTTGGCGGAACAGCGATAATCTGGGGTCTCATCGGCGTCGTTTCCGTCGAATATTTCAATGCGGATATCTGGTTCACCTGGCACAGCAGCGTCTCGCTTTTTCCCGAACGGGTGTGGGACATAGTCGCGCGCGAAACGCTGGTAGCGCTGCCCATGTTCATCTTCATGGGCATAATGCTGGACCGTTCCGGCGTGGCTGAGCAGCTGATGAAAAACATGGTGAAACTGTTCGGCGGCGTGCGCGGTGGGTATGCCATCACGGTGGTGGTCATAGGTGTGCTGCTGGCTGCAAGCACCGGCATCATCGGTGCTTCCGTGGTGCTGCTGGGTTTGCTCTCGCTGCCGGTTATGCTGGAGAGCAGATACGACAAATCCCTGGCAGTGGGCACCGCCTGCTCGGTGGGTACTTTGGGCATCCTGATTCCGCCATCCATCATGCTCGTGCTTATGGCGGACCGTCTCGCCAATCCGGATGCTTCGGTGGGGGACCTGTTTATGGGGGCCTTTTTCCCCGGGTTTCTACTGGCCGGGTTGTACACTCTCTATATCCTGATATACGCTTGGATCAAACCGGGTGTCGCCCCAGTGCCGAAGAGCGTTGAGCCGATCACACCGGCGATTATCTTCGCGGTGGTCAAGGCAATAATGCCGACAGTTTTTCTGATCCTCGCCGTGCTTGGCTCGATCTTCTTCGGTATCGCCACGCCGACCGAAGCCTCCGGCGTGGGTGCTGCAGGCGCTATGATACTGGCACTGGTAAATCGAAGACTCAGCTGGGCGGTGCTCAGGGATTCGCTGGAGCGGACCACCAAAACCTCCGCTTTCATCTTTGCTATCTTCCTTGGCGCGACGGCATTTTCGGTGGTGCTGCGCGGGCTGGGCGGCGATCAGGTGATCGAGGAGACCCTGCTGGGTCTGGATATAGGCCCAACCGGTGTTCTGATCGTGGTTCTGACGGTAACCTTCCTGCTCGGTTTTTTCCTCGACTGGGTGGAGATCACGCTCATCGTGCTGCCGCTGGTGGCACCGGTGATGCAGGGTCTGGGTTTCGATCTGGTCTGGTTCACCATCATGTTCGCGGTCTGTCTGCAGACCTCGTTCCTGACGCCCCCGGTAGGCTTCGCGCTGTTCTATATCAAGGGCGTCTGCCCTCCCGAGATATCGGTGAAAGACATATACAAGGGTGTGACGCCTTTCATCATATTGCAGCTGGTTGGCTTGCTGATCATCATGCTGTGGCCGCCGATCGTCACCTGGCTGCCGAGCGTGGCCTATTGACCAGTCGGGGTCTTCACTTCAGAACCTCGACACCTGCGCCATTGCTGCGGATACAAGGGATCGGGGGAATCCGGGATGTTTCCGTAAATCCTCCCCGGCGCTATCAGCCTGTCACTCCCTTCAGGGACAGGCTGCAACTCCCACAACTTTCTGTACAACCGGCCCGATTGCACTTTTCCATCAGATAGGCTAAAAGAGCATCAATCCCAAAGCATAATAAGGTTATCGCAGGAAGCGCGTCATGGAAGAGAATCTAACCTACTCACCCATAAGGTCATATCCATCCTACGCGGCTTATGCATCCGTAGTAAAGAAATCCCCCGCATTCCATGCTGTTCGGCTGAAACCCCGTGGCGGCAATCAAGTATATGGTTCGGTGTTTCTCAAAAATGACAGCGGAATGGTTTACAGACAACGAACCCGATCTGAACGCCTTCGAAACGTACTACCGAAACGATGACAATGGCCGCCCCGCCTATGATCCCCGTGTGTTGCTGAAGATCACTCTGCTGGCCTATTCGAAAGGCATCACCAGCAGCCGGAAAATAGACGGCTGTGCCGTGAGAACATCATCTTCATGGCACTGTCGGCGGATCTGCAACTATCTGTCTGCAGTGAATATGAAATCAGGACAGATAGAAAAGAAACAATAAATGAGATAAATCGGAAACCACCCGACAGGAAAACTGTTTTCCGGAAACGGGTTTTTCGACAGGCACTCCGGGCCTCAAACAGACTTTGTTACTTCCACTGGAAACGGAGAATCACGATGACCAAATATTTTTCAACCGACTCAATAATCATGTTTGTAGCATTCATCACTATATCTGTGAGTTCACAAACGTGGGCTGCAACAGTGGTAACAACAGATCCAACTGTCGTGGCAACGTTTCAGGCCGGTGCTTCAGTTCTGGGCTTCGACGCCATACCTCCCAATGGCGGAGGTGGATCATTTGGAAATACTGGCAAACCCATCCAGCCAGAGTCTCAACTCACTGATCAGTTTTCAAATGTGGGAGTCATATTCTCCAGCACCGGTGGAGCCGTCGGTGTTGTCGGTGTTGAGGGATTACCCAACGAATCTGATGCCACTTCACCATTCAATCTGATTGGGGGATCGTCGCCGGGAACTACGTTACCGGTACTTAATTACTTTCAGCCCATTACCCTTCAGTTCGTTTTACCCAACACCACAACGCCTGCACTAACGACACATGTAGGTGCATGGAACGATCCAACAGGTTCACGCATCTTACTATCGGTGTTCGATGTAAATGGTTCTTTATTGGAAAGCGTTCAAGCAGATGAAGGCTTTTTCGTTGGAATTGCCAATCCTGCAATTGCATCCGCTACTTTCAGCTTTATCTCCACTCAGAGTGTATCGGGGTTTGCATTGGATGATGTCACTATCGGTTCTGTTAGTGCAGTTCCAGTGCCAGCTGCAGTATGGCTATTTGGTTCAGCGTTGATAGGGCTCATCGGAATGAGAAAAATATCATCGAAAGTGTCTAGAATTACAGCATAACCAAAATATCCAGCGGATGCACACTTCAGCCGAACCGCTTTTTGTTGCCGGTCATGTGCAGCGTTATGTAATAAAGTCGGAATCAAATTCTATGAACTTGGATAAGTATAGAAGCTTAGACGGTTGGAAGTTTATTTTTGATATTTTGCTGCATAAGCGTTTATATGCCGCGCGTTATAAAGACCTAAATGATCCTATGGAGGGATACTATACATTTGCATCTGGAAAGAATGTTTCATCCGCATATTCTGAAGAAATCTCCAGTGCAAAAAATGAATGGAGACTATGTTCTTTAAGCTCAGAGTATCGCAGTACTTTAATGTGGTCATATTATGGAGGAGGACATAGTGGTATAGCTATTGGTATTTCAAAACCAAGAAAAAAACCAAATGTTCTGATTGAGCGAGTTCGGTATGACAATACAGTATCTCTGAGTGGAGACCCGAATTATTCACCGCGTGATGCTGCAATAGAAATATTGTCTCAAAAACTATACTCCTGGCACCATGAAAAAGAATACCGGATATTTTCAAGAGATGAGTTTATCAAGGTCAGTATTAGAGAAGTATTGCTAGGCTGTAAAATAGCTAATGACGATGAAGCACTGATTCGTAAATTCGTTGAGGGTCTCCGTCCTGAAATTGAAATACGTAAATTGCGAAGATCTGAACTCATTGCGGATTATGGTCATTAGTCTAAAAATGTACTGTTATAGAACGTATTCACATGTCAAGGCACTCTAGCAGGATACATATCTGCGCTGCATCGCGACGGTTAGCGCGGCATGTGTGCCGGGCATGGCACGAAGCTAGTGTAGTGTCCTGAATATGGACAGTTAATCAATGCGATGAGCAGCTATATCAGGTTTTATAACGAGGAAAAACTACATTTCTCATTGGAATTTTGTACGCCAATGGAGATTGAAGCGCTATGCGCCTAACCAGTGGGTGTCGACTTTTTCCAAGGAACTCTTCCAATCAAGAATGACGACTCTCCTGAATTTCTTTCGCAAGCCAGACTTTTATTAGTGACTGATATGGCATATCTCTTTTATTGGCCTCTACCTTAATGCTGTTTAATAATCCTTCAGGCAATCTCAAAGAAATAGTCTTTGTCGAAGGCTTAAGGTTTGGTAATACGGCGCGTTCAGCTTTACTCAAATCCAGATATTCGCTCGTGTCATGGCTTTCCCAAAATTCACGCTCTTCTTTCTCGGATTTGAAGTCAGGTATTTTCTTAAGCTTTTTCATAAATCAATCTCTCTTTACGATGCATATTCCTGGCAGAAATAACATGTATGAGCGTGTCCTCATCTCTTAGGGTAAACGCAATGTGAAGTTTTCTTTTGTTGTCAGTTTTACCGTATGCGTGGTACCTCGATTCATTTGCGCTGTGCTTTTCATCCAACAGTAACAGTAAAGGCTCATTGAAAAATACTTGCTCGGCTTCTGCTTGGCTAACATCATGCCTTTCCTGGCTTTTTCTGGAATTTCCTTCATCCCAATCAAAGCCGACAATGTTGCTTAAATCAAACATGGAAAGTATATTCTCAATATATACAAATATAGTCAAGGCACTAACAGGGCGCTCCAGCCGACCGCAAAAAAACGCGGCGGTTGAGTGCAACCTTAGGCCAACACGTACTGATAAACCACTATGCGTCCATACACTGTACCCGTAATTCGGCTATTTCATGCTTTATTACGTGTGGTTATAAGCGGTTATCGGGAGTTTTACCGGACAGCTGTGAAGAGTGCTATTATCAATAGTGTCTTATCGACATACAGACTCGCCAGCCCCTTGATCACTGGAATATACGGAGATTATCCATGCGCTCTTTTGCAGAGAAACCCAAGGCAATTCAGCAAGCTGGATCTTCCAAGGCTGGGGGCCGTATTCTGTCACACCTCAGACACAGCCATAAGGTGCATGCGATTATCACCCGGCGCACGATCGAAAATGATGTGGTGCAGAGGTTACCGCGAAATCATCCTGATGATCCTGACCATGTGTTGTCTGACACAAGCTCACAGCGAGTTGGTGGTGATTTCGATCCAATATCCTCAAGTCCGCTGAAGGCAGTTACATTGCAGACGAAACTGGTGATAAGCGAGCCGGGTGACAGATACGAGCAAGAGGCGGACCGGGTGGCTGAGCAAGTGATGAGAATGCCGGAGCCTGAATTCCAGCGATCTAGCGCCTGTGGAAATGGATGCCAGTCCGATGCAGGGCAGATCAGCCGGGAAGTCAACGGCTTGCAAACAAAGATCATCCGGCCAGGCAGCATGCAAACTGAAGCGGCACCGCCGGTTGTTCTTGAAGCACTCCAATCTTCGGGTCGATCAATTGATCCTGCGACAAGCACATATATGGAGACCCGGTTCGGCCATGATTTCAGTCATGTGAGGATTCACTCCGACACAGCGGCCGCAAGATCGGCACGGGCAGTGAATGCCAAGGCCTATACCTTGGGCCGGGATGTGGTTTTTGCATCAGGCCAGTACACACCTGGCACAACGGAGGGCAGGCGGCTTTTGGCCCATGAACTCGCTCATGTGCTACAACAACACGGCCAATCAGTGACTCCACGGGAAACTCGCAGAGACATGCTGGTCAAAGAGCCGAGCAGGGATAAACCCTCATCAGTCCAAGTTACGGAAATGCCCCGGAATACTCTGTCCCGCAGGGAATTGATAGGAGAGGAACAATACACCGCATGCACCGATCCACCTTACTTCTGGCCCCAGGTGTGTAATGACCGGGAAAACACGCGATTCACGCCAGAACCGGTGGAAGTGATGACAGAGGCGGAGTGGCGCGAGCATATGAGAAGGCACGACTTCGCGCGTTCAAGAGAGCGCACATTCCTGCGCAGCGTGTACATAAGTGATGCCCGTTATCCAGATTACGCAGTGGAGAATCAACGCGGTTTCTTCGATTTTACTCTTATTGACCATGACGTTGAGGCGAGCCGCCGGCTCGACCGGGTGCCCACTGAATCCGAGAAGCTGGCTTTCGCCAAGGCACTTATTCTGCTGGGTGGTGCCAGGCAGCACGACTGGAGGTTTGAGGCACCGCTTGTTGCACGTTTCATCAGGGATTGGCAACACCGAGTGGTGGAGGGCGAGGCCCGTGCCGGGCGTATCTTCACGCGAGAGCAGGCCGGTCTGGTTATTCCGGAAGGTGCTCCCGGGCGTTTCTTCAACCCAGCCGCCAAGAGTGTCGGACTCTCGATGATCGAGAGTGCCTCCGGCCTCATGATGCGCGGGCTGACCCTGTACATTCACTCATACGGCAGCAACGCGTCTGAGCGGGAGAACGCGAATCGGATTATTCAGTCCGCAGGTAACATCTTGCGCCAGGGCGCCGAGACCCTGGATGAAATTTCCGCCGAGGAACGCCGACGTGTGGAGGCATCCATCAATGTTCTGGTAGACGTCTTTTCATTACCCGGGGCTTCAGACCTGTCTCGTGTAACGCGCAGTATTTTCAAAGCATCTTTCACTCCAAGTATCGGTGGTGCTCTTGCGGATACGGATTCGGCCGTTGACAGGATGCTGAGGATTCAAAGCGGGACCATTCAGTTTCTGGAGAATTTCGACTATGAGGGTCATGGACACACTGGGAATGTCGGTCAGGATATTAAAGAGCATCTTCAAACCATGATCAGAAGTCTGCTTCAATAATGCGATAACCGGAAGTTTGTTTTGGTAAATGGATATTTGAATTCAGAACAGATTTTCTTAAGCCGCCTGTCAGATAGCGTTGAATCCGACTGTCTCCTGGGAGGAAAAAATAGCTCAACAAGAAAGAGAGAAAATACCGGGTTATTGAAAACTGTCTGAATGGGCGCCAAATTGGAGCCGTTGGAGAGCAAAATGCAAGATTCATGGCAATCAGGTGATCCGTACGAATACTTTATGGGAAGGTGGAGCAGACTGGTAGCCGAGCAATTTGTAGATTGGCTAACACCGAAACCCAGACGCCGGTGGCTGGATGTCGGCTGCGGTTCAGGCGCTTTGAGTGAAGCGGCAATCAAAAGGCATGATCCGGAATCTGTAATCGCCATTGACCAGTCAGAAGGTTTTGTACTTACTGCTCAACAGCGTCTTGGCAGCAATGCGAATTGTAGAGTGGGTAATGCAGTATCATTGCCACTTGATAACGCGTCGATAGATATTGCTGTTTCCGGTTTGGTATTGAATTTCATTCCAGAACCGGAAAAAGCGCTTGCAGAGATGCAACGGGTAACTCGCAAAGGCGGAACCGTCGCGGCATATATTTGGGATTACGCAGGAAAAATGGAGTTGCTTAATCGCTTCTGGGATGCTGTCGTGGAAATCAACCCGAGCGCGTCTGGCCTCCATGAAGGTCACCGCTTTGCAGATGCAAATGCAGGACAGCTGAGTAATCTCTTCAGTCGAATAGGATTTTCCCAGGTTGAAGCAGCTCCGCTTGAAATAGTTACACACTTCACCGACTTCGAGGATTATTGGAGACCATTCCTGGGTGGTCAGGGGCCGGCACCAACATATGTGTCCAAGATGGATGACAAAGAGAGAAACTGCCTGAGAGAGGCGTTGGCGCAGAGGTTGCCTCTCAAAGAGGATGGCTCAATCTTTTTGACTGCGCGTGCATGGGCAGTGAAAGGAATTGTGTGATAGGGCATGAATCCATCGTAATCCTTTTGGCTGTCGCCGTAGTTGCCTTCACGGGAATCATATGGAGGGTAGCCTCCAATCGGCGGCATCTTCCATGCCCGGTATGGTTGCGTTGGCTTGTGGAGCTTGACAACCCGTTTACAAAAACGAACCGGGCTGCTTTTATTATTGAAACTCTTAGCCTGTCCAAGGGAATGAAGGTCTTGGATGCCGGTTGTGGGCCCGGACGTCTCACGGTTCCTTTGGCTCAGAGTGTTGGCCGGAATGGTTGTGTAGTTGCGCTGATGCGATGTTGTTAATCGCCAACATTGCGTCAATCCGGTAGTTGCACAGACGGTTGCCAAATTGCGCGATATTTTACTGTTACGACTCGAAGCGGCACCGTGAGGAGTGTTCAGAGCGGGATAGGGAAGCCATAAATGGATTGCTTGATGATTTCATGCATTCACGTTAATAAAGCCTGTAACAATGAAGTGGGCAAAGCTCTATTGCACGCCCCTGAGGCCAGGCGCTGATCGAGGGAAACTCTGATATGTCTCAGGAAACAGTCAAAATTCGCTTGCTCGCTGCGGACGCTCTGGACGTCGATGTCGATGTGTTGGCACTGAAATATGCCCAAGCCAACTATGGATTGGATACAAAGGTTAGCCGGATTCTTACCGAAGAGGGTAAGGAGCCATCGCTGATGAAACCGAAGCCGAATGGATTCTGCCTGATTGATGGAGTTTCAGGAATTGCCGCCCGACAGATTCTCTTCGTTGGAGTGGCTCCATTGTATTCCTTTGGATACGCTGAGATCAGAGAGTTCTCCCGCCGTGTGTTATCCGCACTTGCGGGATCGGCGCCCCGAACCCGGCGCATAGCCCTGACGCTTCATGGTGCCGGTTACGGACTGGATGAGAATGAGGCTTTCGAGTCAGAAGTTGCCGGTTTGATCGATGCGATTCGCAGCCTGGATTTCCCCGAGGATCTTGAGGAGGTTGTCATAATTGAGGGGAACAGAGGCAGGGCACAACGTCTGGATGCGGTACTCAGGCAGTTGCTGCCTGGAGGCGGCATCGCCATCAACGTCCACAGAGGCGTGGGGAGTGGCACTGGGGACAGTGAAAAGCTGCGCACGGTAGGTTATACATCAGCGGCAAAAGAGCATGTGTTCGTGGCCATGCCTTTCAAGGATGAGATGGATGATGTTTACCACTATGGTATTCAAGGCGCGGTTCGCGGTGCCGGTTTCCTTTGCGAAAGGGCGGATCTTTCATCTTTTACCGGTGATGTCATGGACTGGGTTCGCGAACGGGTCCGGAGTGCCACACTGGTCATTGCTGATCTTACGGAAGCCAATCCAAATGTATACCTTGAAGTGGGATATGCCTGGGGATGCGGAGTTGCGACACTCCTGCTGGTTCAGGATGTGGACCATCTCAAGTTCGATACGAGAGGGCAGAGATGCCTGCTCTATAAAAAGATCAGAGACCTTGAGGATTCCCTGACAAAAGAACTCAGAGCGTTGCGGGATAACAGGACGATTTGACTGGTGACGGTGCTGCTCAGTTAGCCCGTTAAACACGCTGTTGTCAGGGGGGCTCACAATGTGCACACAGGTGTGTTTGGTAAGAGGATGGTTGTACCTTGGTTTGATCATTGACGTGATAATTCTCACGGCGCGGTCTGGAACTGACAAGTTGGTGTACGGTCAGATTTAATTGAATCCCTTCACTTCGTTGCATACTTTAGAAAAGGCGTATAACCGTATGACTGATATAGTAATTGCGGGCTACAAAAGAACTCCGTTCACACTGGCGAAGAAGGGAGGATTGGCAAGAGTGCGACCCGATGATCTCGCGGTTGCGGCGGTACAGGCTCTGCTGCGGCAGACGGGTATCGGGGGTGAAGCGGTTGAAGATCTGATTCTGGGCTGCGCTTTTCCCGAGGGTGAGCAGGGGTTCAACATGGCGCGGCTGGTTGTGCTGCTGGCTGGGTTGCCTCAGAGCGTGGGCGGTGTCACCGTCAACCGTTTCTGCGGCTCCTCGATGCAGGCTATCCACCAGGCTGCCGGGGCTATTCTGATGGGTGCAGGCGAGGCGTTCATCTGTGCGGGCGTGGAATCGATGACCCGCATACCCATGACAGGTTTCAACCCGATGCCGAATCCCAGGCTGGCAGAACAGCTGCCGGGCGCCTATATGAGCATGGGCGAGACCGCGGAGAATATCGCACGCGAGTATCAGATCCCCAGAAGCGAGCAGGAGCAGTTTGCACTCTCCAGTCAGCAGCGGGCTGCCCGGGCGCGGGCCGGGGGCAAGCTGGCCGACGAGATTGTTGCCGTCGCAGAAGTGCAGGTCGACGGTTGCATCCGGGAGGAGACCACGCTGGCGGCGCTGGCGGAACTTCAGCCGGCGTTCGATGAGAACGGCAGCGTCACCGCGGGTACTGCGTCGCCATTGACCGATGGCGCAGCGGCGGTCCTGGTCTGCAGCGATGCATTCGCCAGAAGCAGCGGACTGGAAATACTGGCAAAGATCCGCAGTATTGCCATTTCGGGTTGTGCTCCGGAGGTGATGGGCATTGGCCCGGTTATCTCCAGCCGCAAGGCGTTGCAGCGCGCCGGCCTGCAGGTGAGCGATGTGGATATCATCGAGCTCAACGAAGCGTTTGCCTCCCAATCCCTCGCCTGCATACGCGAACTCGGTCTGGATCTGTCGAAGGTCAATATCGACGGCGGTGCCATAGCGCTGGGACACCCGCTGGGGGCCAGCGGCGCGCGCATCACCGGCAAGGCGGCCGCGCTGCTCAAACGCGAGGGCAAACAGTTTGCGCTGGCCACCCAGTGCATCGGCGGCGGCCAGGGCATAGCCACGGTGCTGGAGGCGGTCTGATGCAGATCCGTAAAGTCGCGGTCATAGGTGCGGGTGTGATGGGGGCCGGAATCGCCGCTCATATCACCAATGCGGGCGTAGCGGTTGTGCTGCTCGATATAGTTTCCAAAGGCGCAGACAACCGCAGCGCCATTGCCGAAGCTGCGCTGGCGCAGCTGCTAAGGCAGCAGCCCGCTCCTTTCATGCACCCGCGCAATGCGCGGCTGATCACCACCGGCAATATCGATGACGACCTGGGTCTGTTGAAGGATTGTGACTGGATCATCGAAGCGGTGGTCGAACGTCTGGAGATCAAGCAGTCGCTCTACCGGAAGATTGAACAGGTGCGCAGGCCCGGCGCCATTGTCTCCTCGAACACCTCCACGATACCGCTGCGCGATCTGGTCGCGGGGCTGCCGCAGAGTTTCGCGAAGGATTTTCTGATCGCTCACTTCTTCAATCCGCCGCGCTATATGCGGCTGCTGGAGCTGGTGAGCGGCGAGCGAACCCGCGCTGAGGTCGAATCAGCCGTGCGCGAGTTTGCCGACCGTGCGTTGGGCAAGGGCGTTGTAAAGTGCAATGACACGCCGGGATTCATCGCCAACCGCATCGGCATCTACTGGATCCAGGTGGCGGTGGCGGAAGCAATGGCGCTTGGGCTGACCGTCGAGGAGGCGGATGCGGTTATCGGGCGTCCGATGGGCATACCGAAAACAGCCGTGTTCGGCCTGTCCGATCTGGTGGGGATAGATCTGCTGCCTCATCTGATGGAGAGCATGGTGCGAACGCTGCCGGCGGAGGACCCGTTTCATGCCAGAGCAATGATCCCTGAACTGATCGGAAAAATGATTGAAACGGGTTATACCGGACGCAAGGGGAAAGGTGGGTTTTACCGGCTTAACCGCAACGGGGGTGGAAAGGTTAAGGAGGCGATCGATCTCGTTACCGGGGAGTATCGAACAAGCGTCGAGGCGCGGTTGTCCAGTCTGGACGCCGCCAAAAGCGGTGGCCTGATGGCGCTGCTGGCGCACGCGGATAAAGGTGGGGAGTACGCCCGGCGGGTGCTGTCGCAGGTATTGGGTTATGCCGCCAGTCTGGTGCCTGAGATCGCCCGGGATATCCTGGCGGTGGATGAGGCGATGAAGCTGGGGTATGCATGGAAATTCGGGCCTTTCGAGCTGATCGATAAGGTGGGCGTCGACTGGCTGAGCCGGCAGCTGCAGGCCGGAGAGTCTCCGCTTCCACCTTTGCTGGAATCCGCGCGGGGACGCAGCTTCTACCGCACAGCCGGGGGCCGGCTGCAGTATCTTGCGACAGACGGCGAGTATCGGGATCTGCTGCGGCCGGACGGGGTGCTGCTGCTTGCCGATATCAAGCGCGGCGGCGAACCGCTTGCAGCCAATGGCTCCGCCAGCCTGTGGGACATAGGTGACGGCGTGCTCTGCCTTGAGTTTCATACCAAGATGAATGCGCTGGATCCGGAGATTCTGGCGATGATCCGCAAGGCGATTGAGATCATTCCGCAGCGGCACAAGGCGCTGGTGATCTACAACGAGGGCAGCAATTTTTCCGTGGGAGCCAATCTCGGACTGCTGCTGTTCATGGCCAATATCGCCGCCTGGGATCTGATCGGGGAGAAGGTAGAGGAGGGGCAGCAGATCTACCGGGCGATGAAGTACGCACCATTTCCGGTGGTGGGTGCGCCTGCAGGTATGGCGCTGGGCGGCTCCTGCGAGTGTCTGCTCCACTGCGACTCGGTGCAGGCGCACAGTGAAACCTACATGGGCCTGGTCGAGGCGGGCATCGGCGTCATTCCCGCCTGGGGTGGCTGCAAGGAGCTGTTGCAGCGCTGGATGGTCAACAAGCGGCGGCCCGGCGGCCCCATGCCGCCGATCGTCAAATGCTTCGAGACCATCAGCACCGCAACCGTCTCCAAGTCCGCTGTCGAAGCCAGGGATTATCTGTTTTTGCGGCCGGAGGACGGCATCACCATGAACCGTGACCGGCTGCTTGCGGACGCCAAGGCGCGTGCGCTGGTGCTGGCGGAGAACTACCGGCCGCCCGGATTCAAGGAGATGCATCTGCCCGGCGCCACGGCCAGGGTGGCCATGAGTATGGCGGTCAAAAGCTTCCGTCTGACGGGCAAGGCCAGCGCACACGATGAGGTGGTCGCTATGGCGCTGGCCAGGGTGTTGAGCGGCGGTGACTGCGACATCACGGATACGTTCACAGAGGAGGATATGCTGGCCCTCGAACACGAAGCGTTCATGCCCCTGGTCAGGCTGCCCCATACCCTGGATCGGCTGGAACATATGCTTGAAACCGGAAAACCCTTGAGGAACTGAACCCATGCCCAGCTATACAACTCCGCTGCGTGATTTGTGCTTCGTCTACCGGGAGCTGCTGGACCCGGAAGTCATTCAGGCGCTGCCGGGGTATGAGGAGGTGACGCCGGATCTGGTGGAGGCGATCCTGGCAGAGGCGGGTAAGTTCTGCGAAGAGCAGCTGCTTCCGCTGAACCGGACTGGAGATGAGGAGGGGTGCCGTTTCGAGGAGGGCAGTGTGTTCACGCCAAAAGGCTTCAAAGAGGCTTTCAGGGCTTTTACGGAGGCCGGTTGGACCACGCTGCACGCAGCTCCCGAGTACGGCGGGCAGGGGCTGCCGAAATTTCTCACCATGATGCTGGAGGAGATCCTCTCCTCCGCCAACTTCTCTTTTGGGCTCTACCCGGGATTGACCAGCGGTGCCTGCAGCGCCATCAACGGCTACGCCAGCGAAGAGTTGAAGCAGCGCTTCCTGCCGAAAATGGTGGCCGGGCAGTGGTGTGGGGCGATGTGCCTGACCGAGCCCCACTGCGGCACCGATCTGGGCATGCTGCGAACCAGGGCGGAGCCACAGGCAAATGGCCGCTATCTGTTGAGCGGCAGCAAGATGTTCATTACTGCCGGTGAACATGATCTGACCGAGAACATTATCCACCTGGTGCTGGCGAGAACGCCGGATGCGCCGCTGGGGATCAGGGGTATCAGCCTCTTCCTGGTGCCCAAGATCCGGGTGTCGGACGACGGCTCGCTGGAGCGGCCCAACGGCGTCAGCTGCGGTTCGATCGAGAAGAAGATGGGGATCCACGCCTCGTCCACCTGCGTGATCAATTTCGATGCGGCCGAAGGGTACCTGCTTGGCGAACTGAATCGCGGCATGGAGGCGATGTTCGTGATGATGAACAGCGAGCGATTGGCGGTGGGCATTCAGGGTCTGGGCATCGGCGAGGCGTCGTATCAGGGTGCTGTGGCCTATGCAAGGGAGCGCCTGCAGGGGCGTTCACTGAGCGGTGCAAAGTATCCTGACAAACCGGCGGATCCGATTCTCGTGCATCCGGATGTGCGGCGCATGCTGCTGACCATGCGTGCCTATACCGAAGGCAACCGCGCACTTTCCGGGTGGGTGGCGCGGGAGCTCGACCGGTCGCTGCGCCATCCCGATCCGCGGACGAAGCAGGATGCTGCCGATTTCGTTGCGCTGATGACACCGATCGTAAAGGCATTTATGACCGATACCGGATTCGAGGTGGCCAATATCGGCATGCAGGTTTTCGGCGGGCACGGCTATATCCGCGAAAACGGCATGGAGCAGTATGTGCGCGATGCGCGCATCGCGCAGATTTACGAGGGCACCAACGGGATTCAGGCGCTGGACCTGGTGGGGCGCAAGCTGCCGGCTCATACCGGGCGCTGTCTGCGTCAGTTTTTTCACCCTGTCAGAGCCTATCTGGAGGAGAAGGAGAACGATGTCAGCATGCACCACTATCTGATGCCGCTGGCCAAGGCGTTCGGACGCCTGCAGCAGGCAACTGCCTGGCTGGCGCAGAGGAGCATGGCCAATCCGGATGAGGCGGGCGCTGCCGCGTGTGAATATCTGCGGCTGTTTGCGCTGGTGGCGCTGGGTTATCTGTGGATGCGTATGGCGGATATCGGCAGGAGTAAGCGGGATGGAGAGGAGGCGCTGTTCTACCAGGCCAAGGTGGATACCGCGCGCTTTTACTTTGAGAGAATTCTGCCGCAGACGGGCGCCCTGTTTGCATCGATCATGTCCGGCGCGGACGGCATGATGAAGTTCAACGACGAGGCTTTTTAGAGAATTATCCATGGACGAAGTGATAACACTGGAAATCTTCGATTCAATTGCCACCCTCACCCTCAACCGTCCCAAGGCACTGAACGCGCTCAACCGGGAGATGGCGGAGGGTCTGAATCGGGTATTCCGGGAGATTGAACGGAACAGATCGGTTCGCTGCCTGATCATCACGGGTGCTGGGGATCACTTCATGGCAGGCGGAGACATCCGCTACTTTCAACAATGTCTTGCGCTGCCGGAGCGTGAACGGGAAGCCGAGGTGAACAGCGTCATCGGGATAGTGAACGATGCCGCTGCCGTGCTGCGCCGTCTGCCCCAGCCGGCAATTGCTTCGATTCGCGGTAATGTCGCCGGGTTCGGCATGAGCCTGGTTGCCGCCTGTGATCTTGCCATTGCCGCCGACAACGCCCGGTTCACCCAGGCTTATACGCAGATCGCCACCACACCCGACGGTGGCAACACCTTTTTCCTGCCCAGAGCGGTCGGCCTGAAGCGGGCTGCGGAGCTGTCCCTGCTCAACCGGTCGCTGGATGCGGAGACGGCGCTGGCATGGGGTCTGATCAACAAAGTGGTTGCCAATGACGCGCTGGAGACCGAGACGGCCGGCATGGCACGGCGTATCAGGCAGGGATCGGTGCAGGCGATGGCCGGCGTCAAATCACTGCTGAACGCATCGCTGCAGAATCCGCTGGAGCAGCAGCTGCAGCTGGAGCAGGCAAGTTTCCTGCGCTGCGCATTGGCTGCGGATTTCAGGGAAGGGTTGGATGCGTTTCTGGAAAAACGGCGTCCGGAGTTTCTTTGAATCGGTATCAACGCTCAGTGCGGCATCTTCAGCAGGTCACATGCAGGATGGCGTTGATCTCTTTAGGCTGGGACTCCTCCAGCAGGCGGCAGATAGCTCCTGTCTTATCCACCACCAGCTCGATGCCCCGCTTTTCCGCCTCTTTGTACACCGCAGGCATGACCGGCAGGGAGCCATACATGCCTGTGCCTATATAGAGGCTGTTGCCAGCCCAGGGGATGGACTCTTCCGCCGACAACGGCGTGTGTCCGTAACTTTCACGATAAGCTTTGGATGCACTCTTCTTTCGCTTGCGCACCGCGCCTCGTTCGATCACCACATCGTGCGGGTAGCATACCCCATCGATCTCTATCTCACCGAAACTGTTGAACCTGGCTTTCATCGGAAAACCTCCCTGCCACGGTTATTCTTGCGGACACAGTATCATCTCTGTGTAAAGCATAGCACCGGATTGGCGGATGGTTGGGGAGGAGAGAATGACCATAGCCACCACTTCTGCTATGCAGCATTTCTGTGGTAACAAAACATTAATCTGTGTACATTAAAATATCCAATGCAGTATTTGTGGATTTACTGATATTTAAATCAGTCATCACAGAATTAAAAACGGAATAATTACAATTTGTTGTGGCGTTTTTCCAGAATTGATCAAGGTAAATACCAGGTGGCATGCGCGGTGCCAAGCATAAGCCCGGAGAATCTTCCGCATATCCTGCTCCAGATTCCCTGCCACCTCTGTTCCGGCCCGACAGGGACGATCTGCCGGCACTGAAGGTCGATATACTTGTGAAACGGAGCTATATTATGCGGTTTTCCAAATCAGTCAGATCACGCAACGGATGCACCCCGTCCACATATGCCAACCCCGACGGCAATCCTCAACAGATCGCTCCGCATCAAGCGTCATTGCGATCCTGTTTGAATGGCGGAACAACCACTATTCCTGAAACGGAATAATTATCGGAATCACTATTTTTGCGCATCATCTTTGGAGATTCAGCATGAAAACACTTCTTCTCACGAAAGAATACCCCCCTTACAACTACGGTGGAGCCGGGGTGCATGTTGAATACCTGAGCCGCGAGCTGGCCAAGCTTATGGACGTGGAGGTTCGCTGTTTTGGCGATCAGAATGAACCGGCTTATCCGCTGAAGGTTACAGGATACAGTTTTGACGAAGCCGCCATTTTGCATACCGATAAGCCGCTCAAGAGTCCGCTTGAGGCATTGAGTCACTGTGTCCGTTTCAACGGCGAACCGATCGATGCGGATCTCGTCCATTGCCATACCTGGTATACACACTTTGGCGGCATTCTTGCCAAGCAGCTCTATGGCATACCGCTGGTGATCACCACCCATTCGCTGGAACCCTTACGTCCCTGGAAACGGGAACAGCTGGGTTTGGGTTACGATCTCTCCTGCTGGATCGAGAAGACGGCCATGGAGATGGCGGACTGCATCATTGCCGTCTCACACGGAATGAAGGATGACGTACTGCACTATTTCAATGTATCCCCGGATCGGGTCAAGGTGTTGTACAACGGCATAGACACCGACGAGTATCAACCTGTCTCCACGCAAACAGCACTGGAAAAGTATGGCATTGATCCGGCGCTCCCCTATGTACTGTTTGTAGGCCGCATCACCCGGCAGAAAGGGATCATTCATCTGGTTAACGCGATTCGGTACCTGGATCCCGATATTCAGGTGGTGCTCTGCGCGGGAGCTCCTGATACAAAGGAGATTGCTGCGGAGATGGATCAGGGTGTGCGTGAGATACAGCGGCACCGCGATCATGTGATATGGATTCCGGAGATGGTCGACAAACCAACGATCATCGAGCTCTATTCGCACGCTGCGGTATTCTGCTGCCCTTCGATCTATGAGCCTTTCGGCATCATTAATCTCGAGGCGATGGCATGTAACACACCTGTAGTCGCCAGTGCCGTTGGCGGTATAAAAGAGATCATCATCCACGGCGAGACCGGATATCTGGTGCCACTGGATCAATATCATGAGAGCCCGTTCGAGGCCAAGGATCCGGAGCGGTTCGCCCGGGATCTTGCGGAACCCATCAATCGCCTTATGCAGGACGATGATCTTCGTTTGCGGATGGGAGAGGCCGGGCGCAGGCGAGCCGTGGAAACCTTCAGCTGGCGGGCCATTGCCCAGGAGGTGAGAGAGCTCTACAAAAGTCTCCTGTAGACTGTTTGCATCGAACTGCAGCCCCGGTTTGGCAAACAAAACACTTTCTGATTTATAACAACAGTTGTAATAGGCCGTATAGAGGTAACCATGGAAAACTACTTCCAGTCTGTCGTCATCGAACAGGTTCATCCAGTTATCGACGCTGGGCGTTATCCCATCAAGCGTGAAGAGGGAGACACAGTCACAGTTTCCGCAGATATTTACAAAGATGGACACGATGTGATCGTGGCTTTTCTGCGCTATAGAAAGAAGGGTGCGAAGAGTTGGACAGACCTCCCCATGGAGCATCTGAGTAGCGACCGCTGGCAGGCGAGCTTCACCGTGACGGAGGTGGGTCGCTACGAGTACACCATCATGGCCTATCCGGATGCTTTTCTGAGTTGGCGCTCGGACCTGGAGAAGAAGCAGGCAGCCGGTATGAATGTCGTCAGCGAGATCCTCGAAGGTCAGAGAATGCTCAAGGATGCGGGTAAGCAGGCGCCGGCGAAAGACCGGGAGGTGTTTGACAAGCTGGTTGCCGCACTGCAGGTTTCCGCCGACCCCCGGGTTGCCTTGGCGATCTTCAATGCCCCCGAGCTGACGGAGCTGATGGATCGCTGGGGGGACAAGAGCCTCGCCACCCATTTCGAGCCGATTCTGGAAGTCAAGGTGGACCGGGTTCGCGCCCGCTTTGCGGCCTGGTATGAGTTTTTTCCGCGTTCCCAGGGCAAGGTGCCCGGAGAGTGCTCGACCTTTAAGGAGTGCGAGGAACGCCTGCCGGATGTTAAGGCCATGGGATTCGACGTGGTCTATTTTCCACCGATCCACCCCATAGGCATGACCAATCGCAAAGGGCCGAACAACACCCTGACCGCAGGTCCGAACGACCCCGGCAGCCCCTATGCCATCGGCAGTCACGAGGGTGGCCACAAGGCTGTGGAACCCAAGTTGGGCACACTCGATGACTTCGATGCCCTGGTGCAGAAATGTCACGAAATGGGCATGGAGGTGGCGCTCGATTTTGCCATCAACTGTTCGCCCGATCACCCGTATGTCAAGGAGCACCCCGACTGGTTCTTCAAACGGCCGGACGGCACCATCAAGTATGCCGAGAATCCACCCAAGAAATACCAGGATATCTATCCGCTCAATTTTCACTGCGCGAACAGAGAGGAACTTTGGCAGGAGATGAAGAGCGTTATCGAGTTCTGGATTCAGCACGGGGTAAGGATATTCCGGGTTGACAACCCACATACCAAACCCGTCACTTTCTGGGAATGGATGATCGGCGAGATTCAAAACGACTACCCCGATGTTCAGTTTCTGGCGGAGGCCTTTACCCATCCCAAAATGATGCGTGTGTTGGCCAAGGCGGGTTTTACCCAGTCATACACCTATTTCACCTGGCGCAATTTCAAATGGGATCTGACCGAATATATGCAGGAGCTTACCCAGGGACCGATGCGGGAGTATTTCCGCGGCAATCTGTTCGCCAACACTCCGGATATCCTGCCGACCATCCTGCAGGAGGGAGGGCGGCCCGCGTTCGAGATGCGCTTCGTGCTGGCCGCCACGCTCTCCTCGGTGTATGGAATCTACAGCGGCTTCGAACTCTGTGAGAATGCCGCCCTTCCGGGGAAGGAGGAGTATCTCGATTCGGAAAAATATGAGTGCAAAGTGCGGGACTGGAATCGCCCGGGAAACATCAAGCCGCTTATCTCGACGCTTAACCGTATTCGTAAAGAGAATCCGGCGCTGCACGAGTACGATAATCTCGAGTTCTACAAATCGGATAACGAAAATATTCTGGTATATGGGAAGTGCAGCGCAGACAAACAGAATATCATCATCGTCGCCGTCAACCTCGATCCCTTTCAGGGACATCACTCTTATGTCTATATACCGGTGGAGAGTTTTGGTATCCCGCTCAACGAGACTTTTCAGGTTCACGATCTGCTCAATGACGAACGCCACCTGTGGAAGGGCGAGAAGAATTATGTCAGTCTGGAGCCCGGCAAGCAGGCCGCCAATGTCTTTCGTGTGCGGCGCTGGCTCAAGCGGGAGAACGATTTCGACTATTTCAGCATGTAGTGAATCTCGCGGATATTATCTAAAACCGGCGGTGATCGGTTCGTGCGGGCCGCATGCAGCGTTCAAATCGGGCAGGAGTGCCGGACAGAATAGGTCCGCCAGGTTCTCTTCGCGCGCATCCATTTATCATCATAAATATCGGTGTGTGAGCCCGACCTGTATGCGTCTGCCGGAAGCGATATGAGTGACCATAAGTTCGGCGCACGTTTTCGGCATGGGGTGGGAACGGAGTTTGCACTCTGGGCGCCGGATCACAGAAGGGTCGAACTGTTGCTGCTGCCCCCCGCAGGAGAGCCGTGGCGGTTGAATATGGTGCCTCAGGCGGATGGTTTTTTTGCACTCACGGTAGCGGATGCGGTGCCGGGTTGGCGCTACCAGTACATAGTCGACGGCGAAGGACCGTATCCGGACCCGGCATCCCGCCGGCAAGCCAATGACGTACATGACCCGAGCGAGATTGTCGATCCGGAATTTCATTGGTCGGATCAGGAGTGGCGCGCTCCGCTCTGGTCGTCCGCGGTTATCTACGAACTGCATGTCGGCACCTTCACTCCGGAAGGGAGCTTTCTGGGCGTTATCTCCCGGCTCGACCATCTGTGCGACCTGGGAGTCAGCGCAATAGAGTTGATGCCGGTGGCCGATTTTCCGGGAGAGCGAAACTGGGGGTACGACGGGACATTTCTGTTTGCTCCTGATGCTGCATACGGACGACCGGAGGAGCTGAAGCAGCTGGTGGATGCATGCCACAGCCGTGGAGTGGCCGTCATCCTCGACGTGGTCTACAACCACTTTGGCCCTGACGGAAATTATATGTGGCCGATCTGCAGGCACTTTTTCGATACCGGGCTACGCACGCCGTGGGGAGCGGCGATCAATATTGCACATCCTGTAGTCCGGGATTTTTTTTGCGAAAACGCACGTTTCTGGATTGACGAATACCACTTCGACGGGTTGCGTTTCGACGCCGTGCAGGCGCTGGACGAAAACCACAGATCCCCGTTTCTTTCCGAGGTTCGCAAAGCCGCCAGGGCTGCTGCTCCGGACCGCTCCCTGTTTCTGGTTCTGGAAAATCCGGCCAATCAATCCGAGTTTTTACGCGATAGCGGCGACGGGGCTTTCGATGCCCAGTGGAACGACGATTTCCATCATGCGCTCCACAGTCTGGTCACCAACGAACAGCATGGCATTTTTCAGGATTATCCCATTCCCGAGGCAAGCCTGGAACGGATCCTGCGGCACGGTTTTTCCCAACAGGGAGAGTATTCAGACTATAGAAGATGCAATGTCGGCACACCGACGGATGGGATTAATCTGGACCATTTCGTCAACTATATCCAATCCCACGACATGGTCGGGAACAGGGCGCTGGGCGAACGCCTCCACCAACTGACGGGGTGGGAGACATACCGGACCATTGTCGCGTTCCACCTCTTTCTTCCGGGCATTACGATGCTCTTCATGGGTGATGAGTTTTGCGCCGCCACCCCCTTTCTGTTTTTCACCGACCACAACCGGGAGCTGGGAGAGAGAGTCCGCAAAGGCAGAATAGGTCAGCACAGCAGCAATCCCGAGTGGCGGGACAGAGCGAATTGGGGAAGGATTCCCCACCCGCAAAAGCAGTCGACTTTTCTTGCAAGTAAGATCGATTGGGACGATGTCGATCGCAATCGTCATGTCTTCGACCTCTATAAACAGCTGCTTTCATTACGGGCGAAATTTCTGCCGCTGCTGGATCGGCGCCAGGAGAGTATTTCCGTGCAGCGTGAAGGCAGACTGTTCTGCATGACGCTGCGCGACCACCGGGGGCGGGAGGTGATCGCCTGCATCGCCAATTTTGAAGCCATTGAGCATCGGCTGCCCGACAGGTTCCACCCGGACCGGTGGCAGCAGATTTTTGCCACCGAACCATCTTCCACGGCCGGCGTTCCGCCAATTTCCTGTCAATGGTTGCGCCAGGTGGATTCAGGCAGTTGATCGGAAAAAAGGGGACGCATTTATTTTCTCTGTTTGAAGAGAAAATAAATGCGTCCCCTTTTTTATGAAGAGAAAATAAATGCGTCCCCTTTTTTACCATATTTCCCGGCTGTAAATTCTGGTGAGCGCGTCGAGCGCGCCAAGCGGTATGGAGATCGCACCAGCCGGCACTTCCGTATCACGGGGGTTGATACGAACCAGTTCACCTTCCGTTCTTTCGCAATGGAAGCGTACCGTCGGAACCGCCAGGCCGGCTCCCAGTTCAACGACGGCCAGCCGGCCCCGGGCCGCGGCCGCTGACCACTCAATATAGCGCTGCTCCTGCCCGGCCGTTCGATTCTCGAGCCAGCCGTAATCGCCGAACATCAGAATATTGGGGCGCGCCGTCGAGTCGCACCGGGGGCATCTGGGAAGCGGGTCGTGAGCACGAAATGTCGATTCGTCGACTTGAACTTCGATCCCCTCTGCCGGCCAGATGCCATGGTCCGCTTGCGCTACGCACTGCAGGAAGTGAATCGATCCATGGCATTCGAGTATGCGATCCGGATCGAAGCCGGCAGCCTGGAACTGACCGTCCACATTGCTGGTAAATATGAAGTATCCAAGCGGTTTTCTCTCCGCCCATTTTCGCAGAATAGCGAAGCCCTCGTGAGGAGTTGTCGACCGGTAAAGGTGCAAGCGGTGCCCAAAGAAACCCCACGCCTGATTTACATCCCGCTCAAACCAGACCGGGTTGGACATCTCCTCAAAACGCCGGCCGCGAAATGGCGGATAGGCTCTCCAGAAACCCTCGGTTCCGCGAAAGTCGGGCAGACCTGAATCCACACCCATGCCAGCTCCGGCTCCGATCAACAGTGCGTCGGCATTGGAGATGACTTCGGCAGCACGTTGCAGTGCATTTTCCAGATCGTTCATTGTTTTTACACGGAAAAGCGCGGCTCAATCCAACAGTGCGAATGCAAATTATCCCGCATTTTTGCGAAGCCCTGGGGTACTGAGCTCAGCATCCTGATATCCGAAACAATCGACAATTCGGTAAACCAACTCTATGAGAAAAAGTATGGCTGGACTCACTGCTGTCCCACAAACTCCCTCTCCCTCTGGGAGAGGGCTGGGGTGAGGGAATCTAATAAAGGTAAGTTACTGTTTTTATATATCCCCTCATCCTGACCTTCTCCCTGACGGAGAAGGGACCGCAGTTTGATGAATTTCATGTCAATTAAACGATTAGCGGTAGTTTCACATAAACAATTCATGGGCTTATACCGAGCACCCAATTGTTTATGGGACATATATGGACCCATCCCGTTTTGCAAGGCAAATCTCCTGTGAAGAGAAGAACAGGTTGCAGACATATATTCGACCTTTAATTGGTGTCTTGGTGACACCTGGCCCTGATGGTTTCTGCCCTCTTTCGATCTCAACAGCAGTGCGGCTTCATTCGAGCCTTGTCCCATACCAGTATTCGAAAGAGTCGGTATTACCTGTTTTACCATCACACTGAATTTACCCACGCAAACTTATGATAGGTCTTCTTGTTTCCGTTCAAGCAAGAGTGATATCTCAAGCCGCTTTTTGATATGGTTCGCCTGTCACCAATAAGGCCCAGGCAACGCGAGCATTCTTGTTGGCCAGTGCTACGCACGCCTTATTCATTCCGACGCGTTGCTTGAGTTGGATAACCCATCGGCTTCGAGCATCGACCTTTCCCTCCGCACGTGAGACCACGGACCGGGCTCCATGAATCAGCAAGGTACGTAAATAGCGATCTCCTCGCTTGCTGATTCCTAGCAGCACCGTTTTACCACCCGTCGAATTCTGCTTCGGCACAAGCCCCAGCCAAGCTGACATTTGTCGACCTTTTCGAAACACTTGGGGGTCACCTACCGATGCCACCAACGCAGTGGCGGTAATCGGACCAATGCCTTCAACCTCAGCTAAACGCTGGCACTTGTCACTCTCTTTGAAAACCCGATGAATCTGCTCATCGCTTGAACGAATCCGCTCATCTAAATGCAGCAACTCCCGATATAATCCGGCAAACAGCTCTCGACTGAAGTCCGTTAGTCCATTTTCACCGTCTTCCAGAATCTCCGGTAACCGACGACGAAGCTGCCCAACCTGCTTTCCAACCACAAGCCCATACTCAGCCAAAAGCCCACGTGTCTGGTTCACAACCCGAGTACGAGCTTGCATGAATCCACTGCGAATCCGATGCAGGCTCTGTATATCCTGCTGAGCCACATCTTTAATGCCTACAAACCGCATATTCGGCCGGGATACCGCTTCACAAATCGCCTCCGCATCATTGTAGTCATTCTTGTTGGTCTTGACGTAAGGCTTCACATATTGCGGTGGCATCAACTTTACCTCGTGTCCCTGTTCACGAAACACTCGGGCCCAATAATGTGCACCACCGCATGCCTCCATCCCTATCAGACAAGATGGTAAATTTGCCATGAATTCTACTAGGTTCTTGCGGTTCAGACGCTTCTTCAAGAGTCGCTTACCGCGTGCATCGACACCATATAAATGAAATAGGTTCTTTGCCAAATCAATACCCAGTGTTTTAATCTTCATACCGGACCCTCCCACTTTGTTGATGGTTATCTCAATTCCCATCTTGGCCCATTGCGAGGCCGCTTAAAAGTGGGATGGGTCCATACCATTAGCAGTGGGCTGGACTATTGGTGCGTCAGCCCGAGCAGGGCGGATTCCGACAGCGGATTCGCCATCAGTCACCTTTTTAGATGGCGGCGAAACGGAAACCGGCTCGGCAGCACAACCCAGCAATTGGAGTAACCTGCTTTGGAATTGCGCCTTACAAGGGCTGTACAAATAATATTCCCTCCGTCGCCTTTTCCCTGATCAGTGCCCCAGGTAGAGCCGCTCAACCTCGTTCTCGTAGTGCTCGATAATCTGGTTTCGTTTGATCTTAAGCGTTGGTGTGAGCAGCCCGTTCTCCACACTCCAGGGTTCGCTGAGCAGCGCCACCGCCCGTATCTGAGCATAACCGGGAAACTCGCGCAGCTGTTCGCTGATCCGTTGCAGCAGGATTCCGACCACACCGGCATCGCGATAGACGCTGTTTGAACCTGCATTCAATCTCAGATCGGAGAGCAATGTTTTCCATTGACCCTGCTCGGGTACCACCAATGCGGAGAGAAAAGGCCTTCCCTCACCGATCACCATCACCTGCTCGATCAATGGATCCATGGCGATGGCCAGCTCCATATCCGCAGGCGAAACCTTCTCGCCATTGGCGAGCACGATAATATCCTTCAGCCTGCCGGTGATGTAGAGATAGCCCTGATCGTCGATTCTTGCGATATCGCCGGTGTGCAGCCAGCCTTCAGCGTCTATGACCCTGGCGGTCTCTTCCGCTCTGTTCCAAAAGCCCAGCATGATCGCGCAACCCCGTGCCAGCAGCTCGCTCTCGGCTCCGATGCGAAGCTCGACCCGGGCCAGCGCCTTGCCGACACTCTCCGGAATATTATCCCCGACCTGGTTGACCGCGAGGACAGGGCTGCTCTCGGTAAGCCCGTATCCCTGCACCAGCGGCACCCCCAATGCCAGAAAGACACGCGCTATCTCAGGCGGCAGCGGCGCGCCGCCGCTGATTGCGATCTGCAATCGTCCGCCCAGCTTTTCGGTGACTTTTCCGGCCACCAGCTTTTCCAACAACGGCCACAGCAGCAGCGAAGCCGACCATTCGCCTCTCTGCTGTTGATGCAGAAAACGCTTCCAGCCTACATCGACCGCCAGTTTGAACAGTTTGCGTACGAGCTTCGGCTTGGCGGCGAGGCCCTCCTGTATCCTTGCATAGACCCGCTCATAGATGCGTGGAACGCTGATCAGCACCGTCGGCCGGATAGCGACGAGATCCTCCGCAAGCTGCGGAACGGAACGCGCATAGGCCACCGTCATGTCTCCGAGCATGGCCAGGTAGTAACCGGCGGTGCGTTCGAGCATATGCGACAAGGGCAGAAAAGAGAGCATGATATCGCCGCTGCCTGCATTGGTGGTCATCAAGGAATCGTAGGTATTGCACAGTATGTTGTTATGGCTGAGCATCACCCCTTTCGGCTGGCCGGTGGTGCCGGAAGTGTAGACGATGGTGGCAAGCCCGTCCGGATCCATATCGCCGTTTATCTGAAATTCACCGCCGCTGTGGGATGAAAGCCAATCGGCAGCCAGAGAGAGGCGGCTTTCACCGCGGCTGTCGCTGATGGGCTGCAGCGAGATCAGCTTTTTTACGCTGGTGAGTTCCGCGAGAAAAGGCTCCAGGCTCTTCCACTGCTCCTCTCCCTGAATGAACAGCAGACGCATGTCGGCATCCGCAGCGATGTAGGAGACGTTTCCACCCCGGTCATTGTAGAACAATGGGACATTGATCAACCCAAGTCCCAGCGTCGCCTGATCAAACATCACCCATTCGCGGCAGTTAGGCATCATGATGCCGACCTTGTCTCCCGCTTTGAGTCCTTCGCCAAGCAGTGCCGCCTGCCAGCGGGCGGTGGCATTGCCCATCTCTTCCCATGTTGTATCCTGCCAGCCGGCAGTTACCGTGTCGTAGTGGCGATAGGCGACGTGATTCGGGGTCTTGAGGATACGCTGCCGAAAAAGCCCGGGCAGGGTGCCTGCCTCTTCCGGGGTGATATCCAATCGCTCTCTTCTCATTATGCTGAACCGCAAACAGGACCTGGATTAAAGATAGGAGACAAGCAGAAGATTATCCAGATGTGCCCTATTGCAGCGCGGTGCCGTTATTCGGCCGGTACGGGTTGTAATGTTTGATTTTACGCCGGATGTTGCGCTGCACCACGACCCCTTCGATCTTGAAGCGGCCGTTTTCCAGGGGAATTTCCGGATACTCAGGGTTGACCGCCATCAGCTTCTGCCCGCCCCCGGCATCTTTTACATACTGCCGGAACCAGCGCTCATCGCCGATAGTGGCGATCACATAGGCACCGGTCGCGCACACCTCCGCCGGTTCGATCACAATAATGCAATGTTTTGGAAACTCAGGCTCCATGCTGTCGTCCAACACCTGCAGCGGGTGTAATTCATTATAACTGCAATCCTGAGGCATCAGCTTCTCCTGTGGATTTTGCCCTTTTCCTATAGAATTCATACTCTGTACTCTATTTCCGATTCTAGCCGTGATTGCGGCTGCTGTTAACAGGCCCGTTCATGGCGCACCACAACCAAAACCAGACAAAACCCCACAGAGACAGAAGGGATTGGCACAACCTGCGGGCGATGCTGCCTTTTCTCTGGGAGTACCGTGGCAGGGCAATGTTCGCACTGGCCTGTCTGGTGCTGGCCAAGATTGCCAATGTCGGGATACCGATGCTGCTCAAGCAGATCGTGGACAATCTGGACCAGGCGCAGGAGTTATTGGTTGTACCGGTTGCGCTGCTGCTCGGCTATGGCGCACTGCGGCTGAGCAGTTCGCTTTTCAATGAGCTGCGTGATGTGGTCTTCGCCCGTGTCCGTTATCATGCGATGCGGCGCCTGTCGACCCGGGTGCTGGCGCATCTGCACAGCCTCTCACTGCGCTTTCACCTGGAACGCCGCACCGGCGCCATCAGCCGCGATCTGGAACGTGGCACCCGCAGTGTAAGTTCCATTCTCAACTACATGGTGTTCAGTATTCTTCCCATGCTGGTGGAGTTCTCGCTGGTAGCCGTCATTCTGCTCACTCAGTACGCACCCGTTTTTACCTTGGTCACCTTCTCCACGGTGGCGGTCTATATCGCATTCACACTAGCCGTGACCGAATGGAGGATGGATTTTCGCCTGCAGATGAACCGGCTGGAGTCGGAGTCCGGCGGGCAGGCAGTGGACAGTCTTATCAACTATGAGACGGTCAAGTATTTTGGCAACGAGCAGCTTGAGCTGGAGCGGTTCGATACGGCTCTGGATGCCTGGGAGGGGGTGGCGGTCAAGAGCCAGACATCCATGTCGATTCTGAACTTCGGGCAGGGGACGATCATTGCACTGGGGGTCATGCTGATCATGTTCTATGCGACCGCCAGTGTGGTCGATGGGAGTATGACAATCGGCGATCTGGTGCTGGTCAACGCCTTCATGCTGCAGCTGTTTATCCCCCTGAATTTCCTGGGCATGGTTTACCGGCAGATAAAATACTCGCTTGCGGATATGGACCTGATCTTCAAACTGCTGGAACGCAAACCGGAGATTCAGGACAAGCCGGATGCGCGGGAGCTCCGGCTGGAAAAGGGCGAGATCAGATTTGAGAAGGTGGCGTTCGCCTATCAGGAGGACCGGGAGATTCTGCGGCAGGTCGATTTTGCCGTGCGGCCGGGAGAGAAGGTGGCGGTGGTAGGGCACAGCGGCGCGGGCAAATCGACACTGGCGCGGCTGCTGTTTCGCTTCTACGACGTAACCGGTGGACGGGTGACTATCGATGGTCAGGATATCCGCGATGTGACCCAGCAGAGCCTGCGCCGGAGCATAGCAATCGTGCCTCAGGATACGGTGCTGTTCAACAATACCATCTATTACAATATCGTTTACGGAAGATACGATGCCAATCGTGATGAGATCGAAGCTGCTGCCGGTATCGCCTGCATCCGGGATTTTATCGAGCGCCTGCCAAAGGGATACGAGACGCTGGTGGGAGAGCGCGGCCTGAAACTCTCTGGCGGTGAGAAACAGCGCATCGCCATCGCCAGGGCGATACTGAAAAAGCCCAGAATTCTGGTATTCGATGAAGCGACCTCCTCGCTGGACAGTAAGACCGAACAGTCGATACTGGAGACGCTGCGCCAGGTGGCCGCCAATCACACCACCCTGGTGATCGCCCACCGGCTCTCAACGGTGGTGGACGCAGACCGTATTCTGGTCATGGAGGAGGGACGCATTATCGAGCAGGGAAGCCATCAGCAGCTGCTGGCGAAGGGCGGCGTCTACCGGGAGATGTGGCTGCTTCAGCAAAAGCAGAGCAGGCAGCGGCTGGCGGAGGGTGAATGAGGATTTACCTGGTCGGCGGCGCTGTGCGTGACCGGCTGCTCGGCCTGCCTGTGCGTGATCGCGACTGGGTTGTCGTGGGCGGGAAGGAGTCAGAGATGCTGGAGAGGGGATACCGGCGGGCGGACTCTGATTTTCCGGTGTTCCTGCATCCCCAAACAGGAGAGGAGTACGCGCTGGCCCGGCGTGAGACGAAAACGGGACCTGGTTACAAAGGCTTCTCCATCGATGCAGGTCCGGATGTCACGCTGGAGCAGGATCTGATAAGAAGGGATCTGACCATCAATGCGATTGCCGAGGATGAAGCCGGAAAGCTGATCGATCCGTTCGACGGACATGGAGATCTGAATGCGGGCGTTCTACGCCACATCTCGCCGGCTTTTATTGAGGATCCGGTGCGACTGCTGCGGGTGGCCCGTTTCGCCGCCAGGCTCGGGCGCTGGGGTTTCCGTATCAGTCACGGCACCCACAAGCTTATGCAGCGTATGGCCGCCTCCACGGAGCTGGAGACTTTGTCGGCAGAGCGCGTCTGGCTGGAGATGAGGCAGGCGCTGGCGGAAGATCAGCCCTGGCGCTTCTTTCAGGTTCTGCAGCGGTGCGGCGCGTTGGCAAAGTTGATTCCGGCGCTTGAGGGGGAGATGCTGCAGCAGAGCGCCCATGCGCATGATGCGGTGTCTCCGATGGTGGTTGCATTACAGCGGGCGGTGCGGCTGGATGCCGGCATCAGAGTCCGTTTCGCCGTGGCTTTCCACGATGCCGCAGTGACTGCCGGAGGTGCGAAAAAAGCGACAGCGGAGCTCAGGGTGGAGAGGGAGTACCTCGCACTGTTGAAGCTGATCGTCAGGCTGGCGCCGGTTTACAGCAAGGCGGCCGCGGGAGATCCACATGCGCTGCTGGATCTTATCGAGAGCACCAGGGCGCTGCATGATGTGTCGCGGCTGAAGGAGTTTCTCACAACGGCAGATGCACTCTGGCCGGAGTTGTCCGGGACGCGTGGTAAGGTGATGCAGGCACTGGACAGAGTTGCGGCAATTACACCCGGTTTGCTGCAAAGCGAGGGAGTGATGGGTGCCGAACTGGGCCGGGCACTGCGGTTGGAGCGGTTGAACGCGGTACGCGCGCTGCTGGATCAATCCGGAGCCGGATGATAATAGGAAACATTGGAAACGGTCTCATTAAGTGATCTTTGAAAAAGGCTTTTATGATTGATTTGCTGAAAGGAGCGATTGCACGGCGGCTGAGCGGCTCACCGGTACTGCGCATGCTGGTGGTCGGACGCCTGCTGGTGCCGCTCGGTACGCTGCTTGCCGTGCTCATTGCCATGATCGGAATGGGTGTGCTGCTCTATTTCGGATATGCGACTGGAGCGGGCCTGGCAGGGCCGCTGCTGGTGTGCGGTGCGTTGGCCATGGCCGCCATTCTGGTCGGTAGCAGCCGCCTGCACAGTCAGCTGTTGAAACCGTTGGCTGAACTGGAGAATGCGGTTGCTGATGTGTGCGAAGGGGGGGCATGGTCGAATCTGCCGCTGCAGGAGGTGGGCGTGCTGGGGTCCGTAACCCGTGATCTGGACAGTTTGAGCGGTGAACTGATCGATCTCTACGAAGATATGGACAACCGGGTGGCCCGCCAGACTCGGCAGCTCAGCCAGCAGACTGCGTCGCTCAAGATCCTCTATGACGTCGCCGCGAAAATCAATCAGGTGGACGACATTGAGGAGCTGCTGATACGCCTGCTAAGGGTGATCAAAAAGATGCTGCACGGACGATCCGCTATCGTGCAGCTGGTCAGTACTTCCGGCAATATGAGGCTGGTGGCCAGCATCGATCCGGACGAGAAGCTGCTTACCGAGAGAGAGCAACTGCCGGTTCCGCTCTGCCAATGCGGAAAGACTCTCTCCAGCGGAGATATTCTATGCGAGCACGATGCATATGCCTGTTCGGTTCGAAACGGACGCCGCATGTACACCACCAAAGAGCTGCGGGAGGTCCGGGTTCCTCTCAATTTTCACGGCGACACCCTGGGCATGTTCCGGATTTTTGCGCCCTGTTCCGCAATGGAAGGCCGCGACGACCTGATGGAGCTGAGCGCCAGCATAGGTAATCACCTCGGCATCGCCATTGCAAAGCAGCGCTCCGATAAAGAGGCACACCGGCTCTCAATTATCGAGGAGAGAACGGCGCTGGCAAATGAACTGCATGACTCCCTGGCACAGACGCTGGCAAGCCTGCGCTACCAGGTGCGGATGTTGGAGGAGACACTGGAGAATGAGGTCTCGGTGGATGGACGCGCGCGCCGGGAGATTCACCGCATACGCAGCGGGCTGGATGAGGCGCATACCGAGCTGCGCGAGCTGCTCACCAGTTTCCGCGCACCGCTGGATCAGCGGGGTCTTTTGCCGGCACTCGAAAAACTGGCCAATCGTTTTCGCCAGGAAACCGGCATTTCCATATTCTTTCAGTGCAACTGCCGAAGTCCGCATCTTGGGGCCAGCGAGGAGATGCAGATGCTGCGCATCGTCCAGGAGAGCCTGGCCAATATCCGCAAACATGCGCATGCCCAAACCGTGCGTATTCTGCTGACCTGCAACATCGAGGGTGAATACCTGCTGCTGGTAGAGGACGACGGTGTGGGTTTCCTTGATACCAAGCAGGCAGGCAATCCGGGTGAACACATAGGACTCTCGATCATGGCTGAGCGCGCCAAGCGTCTGGGTGGAACATTCCGCATAGAGAGCGAACCGGGGGAGGGTACCCGGGTCGAATTGACCTACAAGCCGGCGTCGGTATCGAAATGATGCGACGAATCGGCGCCTTTTCGCCTCTGCTTCAGGCTGCCTGGCTGCAAATTCGCGCAGCACTCACTGTTGTGGGATCAAAGCATGCGTGAAGCGGTGTCAGCGGTACTCGTTCATGATGACCAGCTGTTCGTGGTCCGGCGGCAGCCTCACCTGCTCGCTTTTCCCGGATTCATCGCTTTTCCCGGTGGGAAAGTCGACAGCGGGGATTCCGGACAGGCGTTCGAGCATCCGTTGTTGAGAGACTTTCCCGCTTATCAGGTGCGTGCGCTCTGCCGGGAACTGCTTGAAGAGCTTGGTTTCAATCTTGAAGCCGCGCTTGAGCAGGGGCAGATCCGATCCATTTCACTGCTGGGAACCGCGATTACGCCGAGGTTTGCAGCGGTGCGTTTCAGTGTTCCCCACTACAAAATCGAGTTGCATCAGAAACCGGATATAAGGCCGGATAGCGAGGAGATAGCCTGGGCCGATTGGGTGGCCGGCGCCGAGCTGTGGCGCCGTTTTCTGGATGGTGAGGCGCTGATGGTGGTGCCGACCCAGTGTATTGTGAGAACTCTGGCGGAGGATATCTCGGCGCAGCGGGTGAACCCTTTCAATATCGTCTACGATCATGAACGTGAGTTGCCCTATCTGGAACTGATAAAGGGAGTGGGCCTGATTCCCGTGCCTTCATTGACCCTGCCTCCTGCAACGTCAACCAATGCACTGCGTGTTGGCGACGGCGGTTCCCCGGTCTGCCTTATCGATCCTTCGCCCAAGGATAGAGAGAGTTACGAAAAACTGCTGATAACGCTGGAAAGGTTTCCGATCGATCGAATCCTGATCACCCACCATCACAGGGATCACCACCAGCAGGCGCCGGATATTGCCCGGCAGCTGGATATTCCCATTCTCTGCTCGGCATGTACAGATCAACGTCTCAAAGCGTCATTCGGTGCCGACTATCTGGAGGGTGTGTCGGTCGAACTGATCCAGGAGGGGGATGCGATAACCCAATGGCAGGGCAGGGTGGTGCGGGCGTACTTTCTGCCGGGTCATGACGATGGCATGATGGGACTGGCACCTGAAGGCAACGCATGGTTCATGGTGAGCGATCTCGTGCAAACCCAGGGCAGCGTCGTGATACCAGAACCGGAAGGGGAGATGCGGGCCTACCTGAATAGCTTGCAGCGGGTGATTTCAATGAAACCGAGGGTTATAATTCCAGCGCACGGTCTTCCGGCCGGAGAAACCTGGCTACTCGAACAGGTGTTTGAGCATCGGATGGAGCGTGAGCGGCAGATTCAATTCCTCCACCAGGCAGGGAGCAGTATCGATGAGATGGTTGCATCCATTTACGTCGGGCTTGATCGAAAGCTGCTTCCGCTGGCGCAGCAAAATGTACGTCAACATCTGCGTAAATTAGGCCTCTACACGGAGTAAGAACCTTGAAAATATTAAAGAGCATTCCCTACGATGAACTTGAGATAGGCCAGACAGCGACCTTTACCAAAACCCTGACTGAAGAGGATCTGGTGCTCTTTGCCCGTACCTCCGGCGATGTCAATCCGGTACACCTGGACGAAGAGTTCGCGAAAGGTACGCCGTTCAAGACCCGTATAGCCCATGGCATGTGGTCTGCAGGTCTGATCTCCGCGGCACTGGCTACAGTCATGCCAGGCCCCGGAACCATCTACCTTGGTCAGAATCTGAGCTTCCGTCGGCCTGTCTTATTGGGCGATACACTGACGGTCAAGCTGACTGTCGCCGGAAAACAGGACGAGAAAAAGTGGGTCACGATAGACACCGAGGTGTTCAACCAGGATGACAAACTGGTGGTGAAAGGCGACGCCACCGTGATGGCGCCCGCTAAAAGCGGCGAAGTCAAAGCGCCTGACCTGCCGCAAGTGAGCGTCGGTTAAAAAAAGGGGTCATGAAAAAAGGGTCAGATTCGAATGGCACATACTTAACTATAATCGTCGAGTAGTTGACTAGCCGACACAGGTCATTTCTTCCGGAAAACGCCGTAAATACGTCCATGGCCGCTAATGGCTCCTGCCTTACACGGCACTTGCACGTCCATGTGCGGCGTAGGCTCGACAGTGGCATCCCTGTCACTGGCGTTTCCTCCAGAAACAACCCGTATCAGCTTAAACTAAGTGCCATTCGGGTCTGACCCTTTTTTTATTTTTTAGCTGATTCAACTCCATAGAGGCACCTGTCCGGCCGCCAGCTCCAAATAGTCAGACTTTACCTCAACGGGTTCCCCATTGATTAAACCGGGATAAGCGGGTTGAAGTCCACTGATCGAAGCACGTGCCGCAAACTGCATATGGATCGCGCATTCAACGATATCCGGGATCGGTTCGAAGCAGCAGTCCGCCTCCGCCAGTATACTCTTCCATTGAGCCAGTGAGCGGCTGGAGAAGAGTCTCTGCAATTCGGTTATCAGCTCCTTCTGAGGCAGCGTCTCCTGATGCCGGGAAATCCATTCCGGATGGTCCGTTTGCAGACAGAACGCCTTCCAGAACTTCGTCTCCAGTGCCGCCAATGTCACGAATCGCCCATCGGATGTGATATAGATGTTGTAGCAGGCGGCGCCGCCATTCAACAGCAGCCGCTCACGCTGCGCCTGGTGTTCACTCTGTGAAACGGAGAGCCCCATATACTGCCAGGCCAGAATGGACTCGGTAAGGCTGATATCCAGAAAGGCTCCCTTGCCGTTTCGCTCCCTTTTCAGAAGCGCGGCCAGTACAGCGTTTACCGCCTGCATGGCTCCGGCGTGATCTGCAATTGGCGGAAAAGTCATTACCGGCCGCTGCGCTGTGCCTGAGAGAGTCAGGGCGCCGGCGACTGCACAGTAGGTCAGATCATGCCCCGCGCGGTCGCGATATGGGCCGGTCTGGCCGAACCCTGACAACGCACAGTGCACCAGCCTGGGATTGATTGCCTGTAACCGGTCGCGGTCAAAACCAAGCCTGGCCATGACCCCGGGGCGGTAGGATTCGAGCAGAACGTCAGCGCCGCGCAGAAGCCGTGCCAGATGTCGTTTATCCTTTGTCTCTTTGAGGTTCAGTACAGCGATTGTTTTACCCCGGTTGAGGTGCCGGTAGATGGGGGAGGCATCTCCCGTCTGATCGCTGTACATGAAGCTGCGCATGGGATCACCGGTGGGAGGTTCTATTTTTATGACCTCCGCTCCGAGATCTGCGAGCGATCTCGCGGCAAAAGGGCCAGGTATATACTGGGACAAATCCAGTACACGGTAACCGCTCAGAAGTTTGTTAGAGGGCACGGCGTGGATCAGTCGTAGCTGCGAATATCATCGATGACTTTACCATCGTTCGGAAGGGAGCCAACAGGGACAAACTCTATCTCTCCACGCACCTTGCAGACATCACGAATACTTTCGCCGATCGCAGCCGCAAGTTGTGCATCGCCGCGGTCCACCTCGCACCTGAGTTTCATGCTGTCGCTCTTATCGATCCACTCCACCACCAGTCTGGCGCGGGCAATCTCCGGGTGGCGTTTTATCACCTTGTTCACCTGCTCCGGATGAATGAACATGCCACGTACTTTTGCGGTCTGGTCGGCGCGCCCCATCCATCCCTTGATCCTGTGGTTGGTTCGCCCGCAGGGGCTGGTGCCGGGAAGTATGGCTGAAAGGTCACCGGTCGCGAAACGGATCAGGGGGTAGTCCGGGTTGAGACTGGTGACAACGACCTCACCCACCTCTCCGTCAGCAACGGGTTCGCCGCTTCCCGGGCGCACGATTTCCAGATAGATGCCCTCATCGACAACCAGTCCTTCACGCGCTTCTGTTTCGTAAGCGATGACGCCGAGATCTGCGGTTGCATAGCACTGATAAACGTCGATTCCGCGCCCGGAAAAATTGTCTCGCAAAGGCGCCGGAAGTGCTTCACCGCTGACCAGTGCTTTGCGGATGCTGGTGACATCCACACCCATTTCGTCGGCCTTCTCCAGAATGATTTTCAGAAACGATGGTGTTCCGACATATCCATTCGGCTTCAGATCGTCGATAGTCTGCACCTGTAGTTCGGTCTGACCGACACCGGCCGGAATCACCGTACAGCCCAGCGCATGTGCCCCGCTGTCCACCATCGCGCCGGCGGGGGTCAGATGATAGGAGAAGCAGTTCTGTATCAGATCTCCCCGGCGGAATCCGGCAGCGAACAGGGTGCGGGCGAAACGCCAGAAATCGGATCTACGGGTGCCCGGCTCATAGATAGGCCCGGGGGAGGCGAATATGTAAGCGATATCACTACCCGAAGCAGCGAACCCACCGAAAGGGGGGGTTTCTCTCTGCAGTGTGAGCAGTTCGCTTTTCCGCGTTACCGGCAGTCTGGCAATGGCTGTGCCTGAGTCGATATTGTCCACGTCCAGATCGGCAAAACGTTTGGCGTAGGCCGCGGCTGCTGATTTGGCGTGAGCAACCTGCGCGGTAACTTGGCCGATTAAGTCGCGCGCGCGTTCGGCTGGGTCGCGGGTTTCCAGTGAATCGTAGTAGTTGGTCATTGAGTGTAAGTCCGAAGTTAGTTGCGGGCAGAAAAAAGGGGTCAGACCCCATTTATTTTTATGAAATAAATGGGGTCTGACCCCTTTTTTCTGCTCTGATCCCATTTAATTCAAGTCAGCCAGCGTTTGCGACGGCGGTAGTGTTTAACGTCACGAAAGCTCTTCTTCCCTTCGGTGGAGATGCCCAGATAAAACTCTTTCACATCCTCATTGTCCCCCAGATCCTTGGCGTTGCCTTCCATAACCACACGGCCGTTCTCCATGATGTAACCATAGTCCGAGTATCTTAGAGCGACATTGGTATTCTGTTCTGCCAGAAGTATGCTTACCCCTTCGTTCTGATTCAGTTTCTTGACGATCTCGAAAATCTCCTCGACCAGCTGTGGCGCGAGGCCCATCGAGGGCTCGTCAAGTAGGATCATATCCGGCCTTGCCATCAGCGCCCGGCCGATGGCGCACATCTGCTGTTCGCCGCCGGATGTGTAGCCGGCCTGGCTGGAGCGACGCTCGTAGAGTCGAGGGAAATAGTCGTACACCATCTTCATATCGTTGGCGATGGCTTTGCGGCCGTCTTTGCGCGTGTAGGCGCCGGTCAGCAGATTCTCCTCGATGGAGAGGTGCTCGAAACAGTGCCGTCCCTCCATGACCTGGACTATACCCCGTTTGACCACATCCGACGGATTGAGATCGTGCACCTTCTCCCCTTTATACTCGATGCTGCCCTTGGTGACGTCACCGCGTTCCGCGCCGAGTAGATTGGAGATGGCTTTCAGAGTGGTCGATTTGCCGGCGCCATTGGCTCCAAGCAGTGCGACGATGCCGCCTTGGGGAACTTCGAGCGAGACGCCCTTGAGCACCAGAATGACGTGATCGTAGATCACCTCGATGTTGTTTATCTTTAAAAAGGCGTTGCCGTTTTCCGTCATGCCATACCTGCAGTTTCAGATCAGCTGTAAAGATATCCCGGGGCCGGTCGACCCCGGGGGTTGCCTTCATGCAACCATTTGCGCCTATTTGCAGTCGCGCGGGGTGATGCCTTTCTCTTTGGCATACTGTGCGGCGGACTCTTCGTACATTGCGCGCAGCATTGTCGAGTTGGGCTCTATCCAGTCGCTGATCGGCTGCCACTGCTTACCGTCCCACTGGGTTACCTTGGCACGTCCCTTTCCCTGATGGTCGGCACAGTTCAGCTTGATCGGATCGAACAGGCCATCGGCACCAACCTCTTTCAGACGCGCTTCGGTGATATCCAACCGGTCCATTGCCCAGGCAACCTGTTCGCCGGTCATCGGCTTGTTGCCGAACTCGGCCATTGCGGTACGCAGTGCCTCGGTCAGGATGAAGGCGCTCTGGATACCCCGGTTATAAGCCACCTCACCGGTATTATCCGCGGATTTCGCCGATCCTTTGCCTTTGGCATAAAGCTCGCTCTTTATCTGTTGGTGTACGCCGAAATCGGATCCCACGCCATTGAACTGGAGCGACTTGTAACCCATGGCCGCATCACCGGCTGGAACCATGTCCGCATCATTGCCCGACCACCAGACGCCGATGAATTTTTCACGCGGAAAACCGACCGCGGCCGCTTCTTTGATGGCGGTGGCGTTCATCACACCCCAACCCCACATCAGCACATAGTCGGGCCGCAGCTGACGGCCTATCTTTAACCAGGTGGCCTTTTGTTCGAGACCCGGATGGGGTACCGGAAACTCTGAGAATTCAAACCCGTGCTGGGATGCCAGCGCCTGCAATGTCTTGATTGGCTCCTTGCCATAGGCAGAGTCGTGGTAGACCAGCGCAATCTTCTTGCCCTTCAGATTGCCGTAGCCGCCCTCTTCGCCGGCGATGTAGTGAATAGCTATGTCGGCACCACCCCAGTAGGTGGCCGGCGGTACAAAGACGTAGGGAAAGACCCGTCCATCCGCCCCGTCGGCGCGGCCGTAGCCGGATGTGATCAACGGAATCTTATCGGCAACCACGCGATCCAGCAGCGCGTATGTTATGCCGGTTGAGAGTGGCATTACCGCGGGCATGCCGGTGCTGCCTTTGTTCTTCAGGCGCTCGTAACACTCCACTCCCTTATCCGTGTTGTATGCGGTATCGCACTCTTCAAGTTCAAGTTTGACCCCATTTATCCCGCCGTCTTTTGCATTGAGCAGCTCGATGTAGTCGGCAAATCCATCTGCCCAGGGAATGCCGCCGGGTGCATAAGGTCCGGTACGGTAAACCAGGGATCCGATAAACTGGTTGTCCGCTGCCAGTATCACGGAACTGCCCGTAAGGCTGCCGCCAATCACCATAGCAGCGATAATGCCGGTTTTTATACGTTTTATACTCACGCTTATTCTCCTCCAGTTGAACGAAACAGATTACCTTTACTTTTTCCCCTACAATTATAGGCAGACATTGATATTTAGTTAGCGTCCAGAAACACCCATCCATGGCATGTTTCTGGAACGAAACCGGAAAATGCGATTTCCCGGTTTCTTCATTTTCAAAGACTTATCATCTTTGAAAATGTTGGCACATTCATGTGCCAAGCTAGTGCCCGCCGTTTCCGGACGGACACTATTTAATAAGGGAAGGGCCAAAGCCGCAGTTTTTCTTTGAGCAGCTGCCACAAGCGGGCAAGTCCATGCGGCTCCACGATCAGAAAGAAGATGATCAGCGCGCCGAACACCATGAACTCGATGTGTGAGATCATGTCCACGGCGATATTCAGGCCGAACCAGTGGGGTGCATTGGAGAGAAAGATGGGCAGCAGCACGATAAAGGCGGCACCCAGAAAGGCACCCATGATGGAGCCGAGGCCGCCGATGATGATCATGAACAGAATCTGAAAAGAGCGATTGACGTCGAACGCCAGTGGCTCCACGGAGCCGGTGTAGACAAACGCCCAGAGTGCCCCGGCGATGCCGCACAAAAACGAACTGTAACCGAACGCCTTGAGCTTGGTCGGAAGCATTTTTATGCCGATAATCTCGGCCGCAATATCCATGTCGCGTACCGCCATCCATTCGCGCCCGATATTGGACCGCACCAGATTTTTGGTCATCAGCGCAAACAGTACCACCAGGGTCAGCGTGAACAGGTATTTAGCTTCGGGTGTCGCATAGGGTCCGGTCACGAAGTTGTCACCAAATAACGACATGGGAGGTGCCGAGATCACACCGGAAGAGCTGTAGTTGGTGAACCAACCGAACTTGTTGAACATCCAGATCAGGAAGAATTGGGAGGCGAGGGTGGCCACTGCCAGGTAGAAGCCTTTGATACGCAAGGAGGGAATGCCGAACAGAAGGCCGACCCCGGCGGTGATGCCACCTGACATCAATATCACCACCAGTATGTGCAATTCCGGAAACGCGGTGGCGAGCTTGTAGGCGGCAAAAGCGCCGGTGGCCATGAAGCCACCGGTGCCCAGGCTCAGCTGGCCGGCGTAGCCAGTCAGTACATTCAACCCGAGTGCAGCCAGCGCCAGGATCAGAAAGGGCAGCATGATGGTGCCCAGCCAATATTCGCTGGAGACAAGGGGAATCACCAGAAAAGCCACCACCAGCAGTGCCCACATGAACCAGCGGTCCTGGCGGATAGTCAGAATCGCCTGGTCTGCCCTATAGGTCGACTTGAACTCGCCTGCTTCACGGTAAAGCATAGACTTACACCCTCTCGATGATCTTTTCGCCAAACAGCCCCTGCGGGCGGAATACCAGGAATGCCAGCGCCAGCATGTAGGCGAACCAGTCTTCGATGCCGCCTCCGATCAATGGTGCGACGAAAACCTCTGCCAGTTTTTCGCCGGCACCGATGATCAGGCCGCCGACAATCGCGCCTGGCACCGAAGTGAATCCGCCGAGGATCAGCACCGGCAGTGCCTTCAATGCGATAAGAGCCAGAGAGAACTGCACACCGAGCTTGCTGCCCCACATGATGCCGGCCACCAGTGCGACTATGCCGGCCACCGCCCAGACGATGACCCAGATATGTTTCAGTGGAATGCCTACGCTCAATGCAGCCTGATGATCATCTGCCACCGCGCGCAGGGCGCGGCCAATGCGGGTGTACTGGAAGAAAAGCGCCAGGCTGATAACCAGAATACCGGCAATCAATGCGGCCACAAGATCGAAATCATTGATCAGAATTCTGCCGTCAAAGTACAACCCTGGACTGTTCGGGATTCCCAGATCGAGGATTTTCACCTCCGAACCCCACAGCGTCTGGCCAAATCCATCCAGGAAGTAGGTGATGCCGATGGTGGCCATGAACAGGATGATATGTTCCTGGTTGACCAGCGATCTGAGTACCACCCGTTCGATCACAATTGCCAGCAGCAGCATGACAGCAAGTGTGACGATTATCGCCAGCCACATGGGCAGGCCCCGTTCGTTGAGCCCCACCAGTGTCAGTGCGGAGAAGAGCACCATAGCGCCCTGGGCAAAGTTGAATACACCCGACGCTTTGAAAATAAGCACGAATCCCAGCGCCACCAGCGAGTACATGACACCCGCCAGCAGCCCGCCGATGGCAACCTCGAAGAAGAACGGCCACTCGAAGAAGATATCCTTGGAAAGTTGCCCGACCGACCACGGAATCGCCACCATCAAAAACAGAGTGGCCAGGAAGATATAGATGACCTCTTTTTCTATGCGCATGATCTCAGGCCTAATTGGAGACGCCGAGATAGGCGTCGATCACTGCTTGGTTTGCACGTACCTCGTCAGGCGGGCCGTCCGCCAGTTGGAGTCCGTAATCCAGCACCACCACCCGGTCGGATAGATCCATGACCACACCCATATCGTGCTCGATGAGCACGATGGTGGTGCCGAACTCATCGTTGATGTCGAGCACGAAGCGGCACATATCCTCTTTCTCTTCCACATTCATGCCGGCCATGGGTTCGTCCAGCAGCAGAAGTTCGGGTTCCGCCGCCAGCGCACGGCCCAGTTCAACCCGCTTCTGCATGCCGTACGGCAGCTTGCCGACCGGGGTCTTGCGAATCGCCTGAATCTCCAGAAAGTCGATAATCTCCTCGACCTTTTTGCGGTGCTCGATCTCCTCTTTCTGTGCCTTGCCCCAGTAGATCGCCTGCTGCAGCATGTTCGATTTTATCTTCAGGTTGCGCCCGGTCATGATGTTGTCCAGCGTACTCATGCCCTTGAACAGCGCGATATTCTGAAAGGTTCTGGCAATACCCTGTGCGGCGGCGTGATGCACCTTCATCTGATCACGGGTTACACCGCGGTAGGTGATGGTGCCCTGCTGCGGGTGGTAGACACCATTGATCACATTCAGCATGGAACTCTTGCCTGCGCCGTTGGGGCCGATGATGGAACGGATTTCACCCTGCCGGACATCGAAACTGATATTGTTCAACACCCGCATGGCGCCGAACGACAGCGAAATGCCCTCCACGCGCAGCACCACCTCACCCAGTTTGCGTTCGTGCATTGTCTGCTCCTGCGCCTCAGCTGGCCTTGGCCATTGGGGTGAACTGTCTGGCTTCGCGGATCTTTACATCCGCAGAGAGCATGCCGGTTCGCCCGTCCTCGAATTTGACCTGAGTCTCTATGTGGCATTCGGGCACATCGGAGTAGAGAGCCTCCACCAAGGGTGCATACCGCTCCGCGATAAAGCTGCGGCGCACTTTGCGGGTGCGAGTCAGCTCCCCATCGTCCGCATCCAGCTCTTTATGCAGTACCAGGAAGCGCCTGATCTGGGAATTGGACAGCAACGGGTCCTGAGAGAGATCTTCATTAACCTTGTCCACGCACTCCTGGACCAGGTCGTAGACTTCATCCTGACTGGCCAGATCGATGTACCCGGAGTAGGCCAGATTCCGCCGTTCCGCCCAGTTGCCCACCGCATCCAGATCGATATTGATGAAGATACAGGTGTTCTCACGCTGGTCGCCGAATGCCACCGCCTCTTTGATGAAAGAGAAGAACTTCAGCTTGTTCTCAATGTATTTGGGCGCAAACATGGTGCCGTCCTGCAGTTTGCCCACGTCCTTCGCCCTGTCTATGATTTTCAAATGGCCGTTCTCGGCGAAGAAACCTGCGTCGCCGGTGTAGACCCAGCCGTCTTCTGTCTTGGTTTTGGCGGTTGACTCCGGATTCTTGTAGTACGAATGGAAAACTCCCGGCCCACGGTAGAGCACCTCTCCGTTGTCGTCGATTTTCACCTCCACATCGATCGCGGGTGTGCCGACGGTATCGGCATAGACCTCGCCATCGGGTTGCACGCAGATGAACACCATGCCTTCGGTCTGCCCGTAAAGCTGTTTGATATTGATTCCAAGCGAGCGGTAGAAGTCGAAAATCTCCGGTCCGATGGCCTCGCCGGCAGTGTAGGCAAGCCGGATGCGATTGAGGCCGAGCACATCGCGCAGCGGCCCAAAAACCAGAAAGTTCCCGAGTTGATAAAGCAGTTTTTCCGAAAGGCTGACATCTTTGCCGTCCAGTATGCGCGTACCGACCCGCTTCGCCAGCGCCATGAAATAGTGGAACAGGCGCTGTTTGATTTTGCTTGCGTCCTCCATCCGGATCATCACCTGGGTGAGCATATTTTCATAGACACGCGGCGGCGCGAAGTAGTAGGTCGGCCCGATTTCGCGCAGATCGGTCAGTATAGTTGCACCGCTTTCCGGGCAGTTGACGGTGAAACCCGCAACGTAAGACTGGGCGTAGGAGAAGAGATTGTCGCCGACCCAGGCCATAGGCAGATATGCGAGCACCTCTTCATTTTCGGTCAGTCCCTCCCGAATGATGCCGTTGCGGGCGGTGATGATGACATTGTCGTAAGTCAATACCACACCCTTCGGATTGCCGGTGGTTCCCGACGTGTAAAGCATGATGGCAATATCTTCGCCGCGGACCGAATCAGCCTTTTCATCAAAAAAACCGGGATGCGCCTTATCGTATTCCCGGCCCTGTTTCCGGGCATTTTCGATACTGTCGAGAAACGGGAAGTCGTAGTGGCGCATGCCGCGGGGATCGTCGTACAGAATGTGCCTGATCGACCTATTCTCCTCGCGTATCTCCAGCAGTTTATCTACCTGCTCCTGGTCTTCCACTATGGCGTAGTGGACGTCGGCATTGTCGAGTACGAACGCCATCTCTTTGGTAACAGAGTCCTGGTACAGCGGAACAGGGATACCACCGAGGCATTGGGCTGCCGCCATACTCATGTAGAGAGCTGGGCGGTTGTCGCCGATAATGGCCAGCTTGTCTCCCGACTTAAAACCGAGCGCAGCGAGTCCGCAGGCCAGCGCCCGTACCTCATCCAGAACCTGTTGCCAGCTCCAGGCCTGCCATATGCCGAGGTCCTTCTCGCGCATTGCGACCTTGTTGCCGCGCACCCGCGCATGGTGCTGCAGCAGCTTGGGAAAAGTGTTCAGCTCCGCCGTGCCGGATGCCTTGCGTTGATCAGGGGATGATGACATTCCCGCAACTCCTCTCTCTGTATAATGTGACGTCTATTGCGTCTTTTGCCGGCTTACTGCGTCCGGCTTGATACCGGTGATTTCTGTCTGGCCAGCCGCTTCCGCTGCTGCCCGGGCAGTGCAAGGGGTCAGTGCGACATCAGTACCGGAGTGGTCATCTGCTCCAGAACGGTCTTGGTGGTGCCGCCCAGAATCAACTCACGGAAGCGGTGCATGCCGTAAGCGCCCATCACCAGCAGATCGGCACGCTCGTCCGCGACCATATTGAGCAGCAGGTTGCCATCATCGACCCCCTTGGTGTCGAAATAGTCGCCCACCGCGTTGACGCCATGCCGGATAAGGTGCTGAACGATATCGGCTGATGGAATCCTGCCATGGCGTTTTCCCTTCTGGCGCGGGTTGATCGCAACCACTTTAACCTTCCTGGCTTCGCGCATTATCGGTATGGCGTCGTTCAGTGCACGCACCGACTCACGCGCGGTATTCCAGGCGACCACCACTCGTTTGCCCAGGCTCTCGAACTTGCCGGCGTAGGGGATAACCAACACCGGCCGGCCCGATTCCATCACCAGCCGCTCTGCCAGGTCCACAGGCACGCTGCCGTCATGTATGTCGACGTCGTACTGTCCAACCACCACCAGGTCGAAGTGCTGCGTATAGAAGATCATCTGGTCGGTGACGAAGTCATCTTTGCGGTCGAAGGGTGCGGTTATCCAGTTCAGCTTGACGCCGGCTTTATTGACCAACGGAGCGAACCGCTCCAGCAGCTTTTCGCTGTCTTTGGCGTGTTTTTCACGCCTTTTTTCCAGTCCGCTGGTGCGGTATTCCATAAAGGCGTTGGCTTTCGAATAGAGACCGGTCAACTCGGCACCCTGGCTGGCGGCCAGCTCGGCAGCGATACGGACCCGCTTCTCGCAAGGGGCCGTATGATCGATGTGCACCAGGATATCTCGCAAAGCCATATTTGTTGTCTCCTCCGGCCGATGGTGCGGCAACTTCATCAGCGGCTATTGTTATCTGTTTTTGCCACGGTCGACACAGTTTTTCTTTACGTTTACGTAAACGTAAGTGACTTGGGCAACACTAAAGAAAATTTATGTGCCGGTCAACAAGAAAAATAGCATTTATCGGGAGAATTGCCTGCTGCTGAACTGGTTTTTTTATGACGGCTTTTACGGAGCCTGTTTTTTTGTGAATGCGGGGCAGACTGTGGCACTTACTTAGGAGAATTATTTGAATGAAATGGGGTCAGAGCCGAATGGCACTTAGTTTAAGCCGATACGGGTTGTTTCTGGAGGAAACGCCAGTGGCAGGCGACCCACAGGGATGTGGGAAGGTAGAGCAATGCAGGAGCAATTGCCGAGATGCCACTGTCGAGCCTACGCCGCACATGGATGTGCAAGTGCCGCGTAAGGCAGGAGCCGTTAGCGGCCATGGACGTATTTACGGCGTTTTCCGGAAGAAATGACCTGTGTCGGCTAGTCAACTACTCGACGATTATAGTTAAGTATGTGCCATTCGGGTCAGAGCAAAATTAGATTAAAGAAGGCCAATGCTTGTCGATGGAGTTGAATCTGATTTTGCTCCGACCCCTTTCGATTTTTGGGGAAGACGGATTTCTGGAATCCGTCCTCCCGCTGCCGGTTGTTACCTGCCGTGAAACTCTGGGGAGCGTTTTTCCATAAAGGCAGCCATGCCCTCTTTCTGATCTTCGGTCGAAAAACTCAGGCCGAACGCCTTGCTTTCCAACGCGCAGGCGTTGTCCAGATCCATATCCTGTCCACGCAGGATGGTATCCTTGGTCAGCTCCAGCGCGACCGGCCCCTTCTTTATGATATCCCTTGCGATCTGCAGCGCTTTTTCCATCAACTCGCCCGGCTTGTAGACATGGTTGACCAGGCCCCAATCCTTGGCTTCCTCGGCCGATATCTGGCGGCCGGTCATGGTCAGCTCCATGGTTCTGCCTCTGCCGATCAGGCGTAGTAGCCGCTGGGTGCCGCCGAAACCTGGTGTTATACCGAGATTGACCTCCGGCTGACCGAAAAACGCATTTTCCGAAGCGATAATCCAGTCGCAGCTCATGGCGAGTTCGCAGCCACCTCCGAGACAGTAGCCGTTTACCACGGCGATGACCGGAATCGGCAGCGTCTCCAGGCTGCGGAAAACCCGCAACCCCTCTTGTGAGAAGTCGCGTCCCTGGATGCCGCTCATATTGTGCATCTCCTTGATGTCGGCACCGGCGACGAAAGACTTGCTGCCGGCCCCGGTCAACAACAGTACACGGGCCTTGGGGTTGGCCTCCAGCAGATCCCTGGCGCGTCTGATTTCGGCAACCGTGGCCTGGTTGAGAGCATTGAATACCTTGGGGCGGTTGATGGTCAGCAGAAAGATACCGGGTTCGAGCTCTTCGAGCAGAATGTTTTCAAAGTTCATGGCGATTATTGGTTTCCGGAAGTAGAGTGGAGTATCTGAAGCGCCCACTTCCGGCCCGGCCGGAAGTGGAGCGACAACTATCTTTGCGGATCAGTAGTCGAAAAAGCCCTTGCCCGACTTGCGGCCGAGGAACCCGGCGTCGACCATCTTGCGCAGCAGTGGGCAGGGACGGTACTTGGACTCTCCAAGCCCCTCATGCAGCACCTCCATAATAGAGAGGCAGGTGTCCAGTCCGATCATGTCTGCCAATGCCAGCGGGCCCATCGGGTGGGCCATGCCCAGCTTCATCACATTGTCGATCGCCTCAGCTGTCGCCACGCCTTCATGCAGTGCAAAGATCGCCTCGTTGAGCATTGGCACCAGAATCCGGTTGGAGACGAAACCGGGAGAGTCATTCACCTCGACGGGTGTCTTGCCCACCTTGCGGGCGGTTTCGTCGATCAGTGCGTAGACCTCGTCGTCTGTCTGCAGTGCGCGGATCACCTCGACCAGCTTCATCATGGGCACAGGATTGAAAAAGTGCATGCCGATCACTTTTCCGGGACGGCTGGTCTCGCGCGCGATACGGGTCAAAGAGATGGAAGAGGTGTTGCTGGCCAGAATGGTCTCGGGTTTGCATACCCGGTCCAGGGTCTGGAATATCTTGATCTTGATCTCCAGATTCTCACTGGCCGCCTCGACAACCAAATCGACATCCGCCATCGCCTCCAGGTCGGTTACACCCTGAATATTCGCCAGTATTGTGGTTTTCTGCTCTTCGGTGATCTTCTCCTTCTTGAGCATCCGGTCGAGACTGTTTCCGATAGTGGCGATGCCTCGTGCCAGGGCATCGTCGGTGATGTCATGAAGTACCACTTTGATTCCGGATGCGGCGAATGCCTGAGCAATGCCGTTACCCATAGTGCCGGCGCCAACCACGCCTACGGTATTTACCTGCATGTTAACCTCTGGATGTTTCTTGATATTGGAAATTCGGCCGGTTGGGAAATGTGCTCCCGTCCTGAGCATCAAAGAGCGGCGCCAAGGTCTTGCGAAGTGGACTTCTTACCACCTTTTCCGCTCTGTTCCTCCGTGAGGAGAGAGATCACTTCCTGATACGGGCCAACCTGTCAGTTTTGACCCCCCTTTGTATCACATATTGCGCCGGTATTGACCGCCGACTTCATACAAAGTGTCCGAAATCTGCCCCAGTGAACAGTAACGCACCGCGCTCACCAGTTCGGTGAATATGTTTTCGTCGTTAATCGCGGCCTGACGGATCCGTTCCAGCGCATGACCTGAGTTGGCGCTGTGGCGCTGCTGAAAATCCCTCAGCCGGGATATCTGGCTCCGCTTCTCCTCGTCGGTGGAGCGCGCCAGCTCGATGGTAAGCGCCTCCTTTCCCTTGGGGTTCAGGAAAGTATTGACTCCGATCAGAGGCAGGCTGCCATCGTGCTTCATGTGCTCGTAATGGAGCGATTCGTCCTGGATTTTGCCACGCTGATAGCCGGTCTCCATCGCGCCCAGCACGCCGCCGCGTTCGGAGATACGCTCGAATTCCGCCAATACAGCCTCTTCCACCAGTTCTGTCAACTCCTCGATGATGAATGCTCCCTGGTTGGGGTTCTCGTTGCGCGCCAGTCCCCACTCGTTGTTGATGATCAACTGAATAGCGAGTGCGCGGCGCACCGACTCCTCACTGGGCGTGGTGATTGCCTCGTCGAATGCGTTGGTGTGCAGGCTGTTGCAGTTGTCGTAGATCGCAATCAGCGCCTGCAGCGTGGTGCGGATGTCGTTGAAATCCATCTCCTGGGCGTGCAGCGAGCGGCCGGAAGTCTGGATATGGTACTTGAGTTTCTGCGAGCGCTCGTTGCCGCCATATTTGAAGCGCATTGCGGTCGCCCAGATGCGTCTGGCCACCCGACCCATCACCGTGTACTCCGGCTCCATGCCGTTGCTGAAGAAGAAGGAGAGGTTGGGCGCAAACTCGTCGATGTGCATGCCCCTGGCCAGATAGGTCTCCACATAGGTGAAGCCGTTGGCGAGGGTGAAAGCGAGCTGCGAGATCGGATTGGCGCCGGCTTCGGCGATATGGTAGCCGGAGATCGAGACCGAATAGAAGTTGCGTATCCGGTGCTGCACGAAATACTCCTGGATGTCCCCCATCATTTTCAGCGCGAACTCGGTGGAGAAGATGCAGGTGTTCTGGCCCTGATCCTCCTTCAGAATATCCGCCTGCACCGTGCCGCGCATGTTCTCCTGCGCCCACTCCCGGATCTTGTCGATCTCGTCGTCGGTGGGCTGGCGTCCGTTCTCACTTTCGAATTTCTCGATCTGCTGGTCGATGGCGGTATTGATGAACATCGCCAGGATCATCGGTGCCGGACCGTTGATGGTCATGGAGACAGAGGTGGTCGGGCTACACAGATCGAAGCCGCTGTAGAGCACCTTCAGGTCTTCCAGCGTGGCGATGGAGACGCCGGAGTTGCCCACCTTGCCGTATATATCGGGCCTTTCATCCGGGTCGCAGCCGTACAGCGTGACCGAGTCGAATGCTGTTGACAGCCGTTTCGCTTCGGCGTGTTCGGAGAGTTTTTTGAAACGGCGGTTGGTGCGGAATGCATCGCCCTCGCCGGCGAACATACGGGTGGGGTCCTCATTCTCGCGCTTGAAGGCAAACACCCCGGCGGTGTAGGGAAAGGTGCCGGGCAGGTTCTCCAGCAGCAACCATTTAAGCAGCTCGCCGTGGTCCCTGTAACCGGGCAGGGCGACCTTCGGAATGCGGGTGCCGGAGAGTGTGGTGCGTTTCAGCTGGGTGCGGATCTCGCGGTCGCGGATCTTCACCACATACTCATCGCCGGAGTAGCTCTCGCGCACCTTGGACCAGATGTCGAGCAGCTTCCTGGCGCGGGGGTCGAGCAGCTGTTCGCGCGCTTCGATCAACCTGTCGAGCTCTTTCACTTCAGCGCCCGACTCGGAGAGCATGCGCCTGCTTTCGATCAGCTGCTGGCGCTCGCGGGCAACTCCGGCCTGTTCCCTGGCGGTCTGTTTATAGCCGCGCACCGTCTCGGCGATCTCCGCCAGATAGCGCGCGCGCTGGGGCGGTACGATGACATGTTTGCCGGTCGACTTGCGGCTTTCGGTGACGGGCAGCAGATCAGCAAGGGTCTTCAGTCCCAGCTCGCCGAGTCTCTGTAACAGTCCATGGTAGAGTGCGGTTAGGCCATCGTCATTGAAGCGGGCTGCCATGGTGCCATACACGGGCATCTCGTCCACCGGTGTGGAGAACGCCTCCCGGTTGCGCTGCACCTGCTTGCTGACATCGCGGAAGGCGTCTTCCGCCCCTTTGCGGTCGAACTTGTTGATGGCGACGAAATCGGCGAAATCGAGCATGTCGATCTTCTCCAGCTGGCTCTGTGCGCCAAACTCCGGCGTCATCACGTACAGCGATGTATCGACCAACGGCACAATAGCCGCATTGCCCTGGCCGATGCCGGGCGTTTCGATGATGATCAGGTCGAACTGCGCCAGTCGGCAGGCGTCGATCATCCTGGAGAGGTAGCCGGGCACCTCGCCTCTGGCATCGCGGGTCGCCACCGAGCGCATGAAGATATTCGGGTGATTGATGGCATTCATGCGGATGCGGTCGCCGAGCAGCGCACCGCCGGTTTTGCGGCGGGTCGGATCGACCGCGATGATGGCGATTTTAAGCCTATCGCCCTGTCCCAGCCGGAAACGCCTGATCAGCTCGTCGGTCAGGGATGACTTGCCCGATCCGCCGGTGCCGGTGATGCCGAGCACCGGTACTCTTTTCTCCACCTTTGCCGCCGCCTGAGATATGCCGGTTTGCAGCCTTTTCGCCAGCGTGCCGTTTTCCAGAGCTGTCAGCACTCTCGACAGTGCGCGGAATTCGCCTTTCACAATGGGGTCGAGATTGGCCGGTGCCAGCTCGCCCGGGTCAAAGTCGCTCTTTTCGAGCATATCCGAAATCATGCCCTGCAGGCCCATCGACTGACCGTCTTCCGGCGAGTAGATGCGGGTGACGCCGTAGTCATGCAGCTCCCGCATCTCCTCGGGAATGATGACGCCGCCGCCGCCGGCGAATACCCGGATCTGCGCGCCATCCCGTTTCTTGAGCATATCCACCATGTATTTCAGGTATTCGACATGGCCGCCCTGATAGGAGCTGACCGCAATGCCCTGAGCGTCCTCCTGCAGCGCGGCATCCACGATCTCCGCCACCGAACGGTTATGCCCCAGATGGATAACCTCGGCACCGGATGCCTGCAGGATCCTGCGCATGATATTGATCGAGGCATCGTGTCCGTCGAACAGACTGGCGGCGGTTACGAAACGGATCTTGTGGCGTTTGCCGACGGCATCAGTGCCTAACTGCCTGGCGTTTTGCATGTTGACCGACCCTCTGTAAGCTAAGGCTTGTGTGGAGGAAAATTACATGACGTTTACGTAAACGTCAACTATACTAACGGTTCACGCAGCATAGGGTCAGTCAAAGTGTAGCCGAGGTATAACTACTCATACCTCATAGGTTATCAAAAAGAGTGCGCCGAATAAGTGATAGTACAATGCGACGATAGGAGGGCAGAGGGCCAAGGGCTTAGAAAAAACTGATCGCAGCTCCTGTTGATCCTCGCTCCTCGGTCCTCTTTTGTAACTACCGATTCATCCAAATAGGTTCATCATGGACCGAGCGAGTATTTACGTTGAGGTTTTAAGCTATTGATGGAAAATGCAGGAGTGCTTGACGGACCTTAGATGAATCGCCGGGAGAGGAGTGCATGAAGTCGAACACATACACAATTTCTGATCTTGCAAGGGAGTACGACATCACCCCCAGGACGATCAGGTTTTATGAGGATCAGGGATTGCTGACCCCCTCCCGCGAGGGACGCCAGCGGGTTTTCAGCGAAGGCGATAACGTACGGCTGCGTTTGATCCTGCGCGGCAAAAGGCTCGGCTTCTCCCTGTCGGAAGCGAAAGAGATCATCGAGCTCTACGGTGTGGAGTCGGGCGGTGAGCGCCAGTTGACCTATCTGCTGGAGAAAATAGAGCAGCGCAGAGTCAACCTCAAACAGCAGCAGGAGGACATCAAGTCAATGCTGCTGGAGCTGAAAAGCGTTGAGAAGCGGGTGAGAGCCGCGTTGAAGGAGATGCAGTCGAAGTGAGGTGGCCAAGTTTCGAAGTCGAACCGCCGACCCACATTGATTTCTTCACTCATTATCTTGCGGTTTGAATCCGACCCCCAAATTAACGGCCTGTGCAGGGCGGAATTCCCCAGCAGATTCCGCCAATTGCAGGGTGGCCTCCAAATCGGTTCCCGTTGCTGCGATCTGCGGTGAATGCTGATGGCGGATAGCCCAGCAGGCATCCGTCCGACCGGGGAGTAGCCAGCGTAAGGCGGAACTTTGAGGGAGGTTCTGTCAATTGGCTTCCCAATAATCAGCAAACCTTATCTTGCACCACCTCCCTGCATCATCGATTCAAGAGAGGCTCCCCCCAGACAACCCCGTGCAGATTAGGTTGACGTTTACGTAAACGTAAGCTATTTTGCCATTGTGATTATTTGACATGGGTTCAGGCTCCAGCTGGTTTCAGCAACCTGGCCAAACGAAAACAACAAGAATGCAAAAACCTGAACGGAGAACTGTGAATGGTCCATCTGCCGTCGCTCAATTTCGGTCTTGGTGATACCGTCGATATGCTGCGCGATTCGGTGCGCGATTTCGCCGCCAGCGAGATCGCGCCGCAGGCCGCCGAAATAGACCTGCGAAACGAGTTCCCCGCGCCACTCTGGAGCAAGCTGGGCGATATGGGCTTGCTCGGTATCACGGTTCCCGAGGAGTATGGCGGCGCCGATATGGGCTACCTGTCGCACATGGTCGCGATGGAGGAGATCAGCCGCGCCTCGGCGTCGGTCGGTCTGAGTTACGGCGCCCACTCCAATCTTTGTGTCAATCAGATCAAGCGCAACGGCAGTGAAGCGCAGAAGCGGCGTCTGCTGCCCAGACTGATCAGCGGCGAGCATGTAGGCGCACTCGCCATGTCGGAGCCGAATGCCGGGTCTGATGTGGTCAGCCTGCGGCTGAAAGCGGAGAAAAAAGGCGACCGGTATCTGCTCAACGGCACCAAAATGTGGATCACCAACGGCCCGGAGGCGGACGTGATCGTGGTCTACGCCCGCACCGATCCGAACGCCGGACCAAAAGGCATCACCGCGTTTCTGGTCGAGCGCGAGTTCTCGCGAGTAGTCTCGGCGCAGAAGCTGGACAAGCTGGGCATGCGCGGCTCCAACACCGGCGAGCTGGTGTTTCAGGATTGCGAGGTGCCGGAGGAGAACATACTCGGCGAGCTGAACGGCGGCGTGCGGGTGTTGATGAGCGGCCTGGACTATGAGCGCGCGGTGCTGGCCGCCGGTCCGCTCGGTATCATGCAGGCGTGTATGGATGTGGTGGTTCCCTATATCCACGAACGCGAGCAGTTCGGCCGGCCGATCGGCGAGTTCGAGCTGATACAGGGCAAGATGGCGGATATGTATACCACACTGAACGCCTGCCGCGCCTACGTCTACGCTGTGGGGCAGGCGTGCGACCGCGGTGAGACCACGCGCAAGGACGCCGCCGGAGCGATTCTCTACGCGGCCGAGAAGGCGACCTGGATGGCGCTGCAGGCGATTCAGACGCTGGGCGGCAACGGCTACATCAATGAATATCCGACCGGGCGTCTGCTGCGCGATGCCAAATTGTATGAGATCGGCGCCGGCACTTCGGAGATCCGCCGCATGCTGATCGGCCGCGAGCTGTTCAACGAGACGCGGTGAGAAACGGTTAACCAGAGTTGGAGCAACACATGAACGATCCAGTCGTCATCGTCAGCGCCATGCGCACCCCGATGGGCGGGTTCCAGGGCACACTGGCTGCGCAAACCGCACCTGAACTGGGCGCGGTCGCGATCAAAGCGGCGGTGGCATCCGCCGGCATCTCCACGGAAGACGTGCAGGAGGTGCTGATGGGCAACGTGCTGTCGGCCGGGCTTGGGCAGGCACCGGCGCGCCAGGCCAGTCTGGGTGCCGGACTGCCGCTCGCCACCGGCTGCACCACAATCAGCAAGGTGTGCGGCTCGGGGATGAAGGCGACCATGCTGGCGCACGACCTGTTGCTGGCGGGAACCAATCAGATCATGGTGGCGGGCGGTATGGAGAGCATGAGCAATGCTCCCTATCTGCTGCCGAAGGCGCGCGCGGGGATGCGGCTTGGGCACGCCCAGGCGATAGATCATATGTTTTTCGATGGCCTGGAGGACGCCTACGACAAGGGGCGGCTGATGGGCACCTTCGCCGAGGATTGCGCGGCCAAATTCGGATTCACCCGCGAGCAGCAGGATGCGTTTGCGATCACCTCGCTGACGCGTGCTAAGCAGGCGATCCAGACCGGCCTGTTCAAGCCGGAAATCGCCCCGGTGGCGGTCAGCGACCGCAGCGGCGAGCGGCTGGTGGAGAGCGACGAACAGCCGTTCAATGCCAATATCGAGAAGATTCCTCACATGCGCCCGGCGTTCCGCAAGGAGGGCACGGTCACCGCCGCCAACTCCAGCTCTATATCCGACGGCGCTGCCGCGCTGGTATTGATGCGTGCGTCAGAGGCTGAGCGACGCGGCCTGAAGCCGCGTGCGGTGATACTCGGCCACAGCACACAAGCGCAGGAGCCCAGCTGGTTCACCACCGCGCCGGTGGCGGCGATGGGTAAGCTGCTGGAGCAGCTGAAATGGCGTGCCGACGAGGTCGATCTGTACGAGATCAACGAAGCGTTCGCGGTGGTGACGATGGCGGCGATGGCGTCGCTGAAGCTGCCGCACGACAAAGTCAATGTACACGGTGGTGCCTGTGCACTGGGACATCCGATCGGTGCCTCCGGCGCGCGCATTCTGGTCACGCTGATTTCGGCGCTGGAGCAGCGTGGATTGAAGCGGGGTATGGCGTCGCTCTGTATCGGCGGCGGCGAAGCCACGGCGATGGCGGTGGAGATCCTATGATCCTGACCGAAGAGCAGATCATGATCCGCGACATGGCACGTGAGTTCGCCTGCGAACGGCTGCTGCCCAATGCCGCCCGCTGGGACCGGGAGAGCCATTTCCCGGCCGAGGAGCTGGCGGAGATGGGGGAACTCGGCCTGTACGGCATGACCGTGCCGGAGGCCTGGGGCGGTTCCGAGACCGGCTACGTCGCCTTCGCGCTGGCGATCGAGGAGATCGCGGCAGGCGACGGCGCCTGTTCCACCATCCTCAGCGTCAACAACTCGGTGGTGTGCGGTCCGCTGCTCAACTTCGGCAGCGACTATCTGAAGGAGAAGTACCTGCGTCCGCTCGCCTCCGGCAGGATGCTGGGCTGCTTCTGCCTCACCGAGCCGCAGGCCGGATCGGATGCGGCTGCATTGAAGACCCGCGCACTGCGCGACGGCGATGAGTATGTCATCAACGGCACCAAGCAGTTCATCACCTCGGGTAAACATGGACAGCTGGCCATCGTGTTCGCGGTCACCGATCCCGCTGCGGGAAAGAAGGGTATAAGCGCATTTGCGGTGCCGACCGACAATCCGGGTTACAAGGTGGCGGTGGTGGAGGAGAAGATGGGTCAGCACGCATCGGACACCGCGCAGATCTTTTTCGACGACTGCCGCATCCCCGCCGACCACCTGATCGGAGAGGAGGGCGAAGGCTACCGGATCGCGCTGAGCAACCTGGAGGCCGGCCGCATCGGCATCGCCGCCCAGAGCGTTGGGATGGCGCGCGCCGCGTACCAGGCGGCGCTGGTATATGCGCGGGAGCGCGAGAGCTTCGGCCGGCCGATCATCGAACACCAGGCGGTGGCCTTCCGGCTGGCGGATATGGCAACGCAGCTGGAAGCGGCGCATCTGCTGGTGATGCAGGCCGCTGAGTTGCGCGACGCAAACCGTCCTTGTCTGAAGGAGGCCTGCATGGCCAAACTGTTCGCTTCGGAAGCCGCCGAAAAGATCTGTTCCGACGCCATACAGGTGCATGGCGGCTACGGCTACCTGAAAGATTTCCCGGTCGAACGCATATTCCGCGACGTGCGCATCAGCCAGATCTATGAGGGGACCAGCGATATTCAGAGGATGGTGATTGCGCGAAATTTGGAGCTTTGAGAAAACAATGCAGAGAAAACCGTTAGGGCCAAAGGCCAGAAATACAGGGCCAAGGGCCGAGGGCCGAGGGCCGAGGAGAACAACAGGGCACGTACTTGTTTTTCCTAGGCCCTTAGCCCTCGTACCTCAGCCCTGTTGTTGAGGAGCAGATTGCGTAGCCTGGATGCAGCTGGGCGAGCTCGCGGAGGCATGTCTGTGTCCCCCCGGATTCCGCTGCGCTCCATCCGGGCTACGGGTCTAGAAACTTAGGGCCGAGGGCCAAGGGCCGAGGAACGGGAGTGAAGGCCAGATATTTGAAACAGTAACAAAGAATGAGGTAAAGGGAATATGGCAACAGGAAAAACCAGAGCACCTATTGATTTTCCTCGGCCCTCGGCCCTCGGCCCTTAGCCCTTGGCCCTGTTGTTTCAGCCCTCGGCCCTTGTGTTTCGATCCTGTTGTAAGGAGCAGCCGATGTTGTCAGCTTTAGAGTTTTATTTCGACTTCTACTCCCCCTACGGCTATCTGGCCAGCCTGCGCATTGATGAGATCGCAGCCAGGCAGGGTTACGAAGTGATCTGGCGGCCCTTCCTGCTGGGTCCGGCATTCGCCGCCACCGGTCACCGGCCGTTGCTGGATACGCCGTTGATGGGCGATTATGTAGCGCACGATTTTGCCCGCAGCGCACGCCTGCAGGGTGCCGTGTTCAGGTTACCGGAAGAGTTCCCGAAAGCCGCGCTGGCGCCAAGCAGGGCCTATTACTGGCTGTTCGACCAACAGCCGGAAAACGCCAAAAAGCTGGCTAAGGCGGTCTACCGGGTTACGTTTGAACAGGGCAGGGACGGGACCCAGCCGGAGCTGGTGGCGGATCTGGCAGAACCTCTGGGCGTCGACAGGAAGCAGCTGCTGACCGCAATTACCACAGCCGAGGTGAAAGAGCGTTTGAAGCAGGAGACACAGGCAGCGATGGCGCGCGGCGTATTCGGTTCGCCCTTTGTTTTTATCGGAGATGAGCCTTTCTGGGGCAACGACCGCCTGGAACAGGTGGAGCGCTGGCTGCAGACCGGAGGCTGGTGATGTCCATCATCGGCAGCAGCGTCAATCCACGTTCGGAGAGCTTCCGCAACAACAGCGAGGCGATGCAGAGTCTGGTGGAGGATCTTCGCAACAAGGTATCGGTGATATCCCAAGGTGGCGGTGAGCGCGCCTGTGAGCGCCATCGCAGCCGCGGCAAGCTGCTGCCCAGGGAGCGCATTCGGGTGCTGCTCGATGCCGGCTCACCGTTTCTCGAACTCTCCCAGTTTGCCGCGCATGGCATGTACAACGGCGAGGTGCCGGCAGCCGGCATCATCACCGGCATCGGCCGGGTGAGCGGCCAGGAGTGCCTGATCATTGCCAATGACGCCACGGTGAAGGGCGGCAGCTACTATCCGATGACCGTGAAGAAGCACCTGCGCGCCCAGGATATCGCAAGAGAAAATCATCTGCCGTGCATCTATCTGGTTGACTCCGGCGGCGCAAATCTGCCGAGCCAGGACGAGGTGTTCCCGGACCGCGACCACTTCGGCCGGATCTTTTACAACCAGGCCAACCTCTCCGCCGCGGGCATCCCGCAGATCGCCGTGGTAATGGGCTCCTGCACCGCGGGCGGCGCTTACGTGCCGGCCATGTCGGACGAGAGCATCATCGTACGCCGCCAGGGGACCATATTTCTCGGCGGACCGCCACTGGTCAAGGCGGCTACCGGCGAAGTGGTCAGCGCCGAGGAGCTGGGCGGCGCTGAGGTGCATTCGCGCATCTCTGGCGTGACCGACCACTATGCGATGAACGACTCGCACGCGCTGGGTCTGGCACGCCGGGCGGTGGCCAATCTGAACCGCAGCAAACAGCCCCGGCTGGCGCTGGCAGAACCGAGGGAGCCGCTGTATCCGGCCGATGAGCTGTACGGCATAGTGCCCGCCGACCGGCGCATTCCGTTCGATATCCGTGAGGTGATCGCCCGGGTGGTTGACGGCAGCGAGTTCGACGAATTCAAGAAGCTGTACGGTGCCACGCTGATCTGTGGCTTCGCGCACATCCACGGCTACCCGGTCGGCATAGTAGCCAACAACGGTATCCTCTTCTCCGAGTCGGCGCTGAAAGGGGCTCATTTCGTCGAGCTTTGCGCGCAGCGCGCCATTCCGTTGCTCTTTCTGCAGAACATCACCGGCTTCATGGTAGGTAAAAAATATGAAGAGGGCGGCATCGCAAAAGATGGCGCCAAGATGGTCACCGCAGTGGCCTGTGCCCGGGTGCCCAAGTTCACCGTCGTGGTGGGGGGCAGCTTCGGTGCCGGCAACTATGCCATGTGCGGTCGTGCCTATGGCGGCCGCTTCCTGTGGATGTGGCCCAACGCGCGCATTTCGGTGATGGGCGGCGAGCAGGCGGCCAATGTGCTGGCGCAGATCAAGCGCGATGCGTTGGAGGCGCGGGGCGAGCGCTGGAGCAGCGAGGAGGAGTCCGATTTCAAACAGCCGGTGATGGCACAGTACGAGCGCCAGGGCCACCCCTACTACGCCAGTGCCAGGCTGTGGGACGACGGCATCATCGATCCGGCCGATACGCGCATGGTATTGGGCCTTGGCATCTCGGCCGCCCTCAACGCGCCGATCGAGAAAACCCGGTTTGGTGTATTCAGGATGTGACAGATGATGGCAGACAACAGCGTAATTCTTGAGACCGACGCCCGGGGTATCGCCTTCCTTACCCTCAATCGTCCGGATATTCACAACGCCTTCGACGATGCGCTGATCGGCAGCCTGCTGCGTGCGTTGGAATCGGTCGAGTCAGACCCGGGGATCAGGGCGCTGGTGCTGCGTTCCGAGGGGAAGAGCTTCTCCGCCGGTGCCGATCTGAATTGGATGCGGCGCATGGCCGGCTACGACCGTGAGGAGAATCATAAGGATGCGCTGCAGCTCGCGGCGCTGATGGCACGGCTGAACAAACTGAACAAACCGACCATCGCCCGGGTTCAGGGAGCGGCATTCGGCGGCGGGGTCGGGCTTGTAGCCTGCTGCGACATTGCGATCGCCGCGGAGCGGGCACAGTTTGCACTGACCGAGGTACGGCTTGGTCTGTTGCCGGCGGTGATCTCCCCCTACGTGATCGCCGCCATCGGCGAGCGCGCCGCCAGACGCTATATGCTGACCGGCGAGCGCTTTGACGCAACCGAGGCCAAGCGTATCGGACTGCTGCACGAGGTGGTTCCGGAAGATCAGCTCGACACTACACTCGAGGGTTTTCTGGAGAATCTGCTCAAAGGGAGTCCGCTGGCGTTGACCGCCGCGAAGTCGTTGATCTTTGCCGTATCCCGTCAACCCACCAGTGAGGCGGTGATCGCGGATACCGCAGCGCGTATCACCGATATCCGCGCTTCGGCCGAGGGGCGTGAGGGTGTCAGCGCCTTTCTGGAGAAGCGTCCGCCTGCCTGGATAAAGCCGAGGTAGCCGATGTTCGAAAAGATCCTGATAGCGAATCGCGGTGAAATTGCCTGCCGGGTTGCGCGCAGCGCGCGCCGTCTTGGCATAGCCACGGTGGCGGTCTACTCCGAGGCGGACGCCGGGGCCATGCACCTGGCCGCCTGCGATGAAGCCTGGCTGATCGGCGCTGCACCGGCGCGGGAGAGCTATCTGCGCGCGGATAAGATACTGCAGGTGGCCAGGGAGTCCGGTGCCCAGGCGGTTCATCCAGGCTACGGATTCCTGTCGGAAAATGCCGAATTTGCACAGGCCTGCATCGATGCGGGTGTAGCTTTCATCGGACCGCCTCCCTCCGCCATTATTGCTATGGGCTCAAAGAGTGAGGCCAAGACGCTGATGGCAGCGGCCGGTGTGCCGCTGGTGCCCGGTTACCATGGCGACGATCAGTCGGACGGCAGGCTGCGCCAAGAGGCCAACATGATGGGCTATCCGCTGCTGATCAAGGCCACCGCCGGCGGCGGGGGCAAGGGCATGCGCATCGTCCACAGCGCGGAGGAGTTCGACGAGGTGCTGCAGTCGGCCAGGCGCGAGGCGAAATCCTCGTTCGCCGATGAACGGGTGCTGCTGGAGCGCTATCTGATCGCGCCGCGCCACGTTGAACTGCAGATCTTTGCTGACAGCCACGGCAACTGCGTGCACATTTTCGAGCGCGACTGCTCCATTCAGCGCCGCCATCAGAAGGTGCTGGAGGAGGCCCCGGCGCCAGGCATGACGCCCGAACTGAGATCGCGTATGGGGGCTGCGGCAGTCGATGCGGCCAAAGCAATCGGCTATCAGGGTGCCGGGACGGTGGAGTTTCTGCTCGACCGGGACAACAGCTTCTACTTCATGGAGATGAACACCCGGCTGCAGGTGGAACACCCGATCACCGAGATGATATCGGGGCAGGATCTGGTGGAGTGGCAGCTGCGCGTGGCGGCGGGCGAAACGCTTCCCCTGACTCAGGATCAGCTTGAAATCAATGGTCATGCGTTCGAAGCGCGCATCTATGCGGAGACTCCGGAACGTGATTTTCTGCCCGCTACCGGCAGGCTTCGCTACCTGAAGATGCCGCAGGAGAGCACCCATGTGCGGGTCGATACCGGCGTGCAGCAGGGCGACGAGGTGAGCGTGCACTATGATCCGATGATCGCCAAACTGATCGTCTGGGACCGGGAACGGACCGGCGCGCTGCGCCGACTGCGCAATGCGCTGAACGCCTATCGTATCGTCGGCGTCAACACCAATCTCGAATTCCTCACCACGCTTTGCACACTGCCCGCATTGGCGGAAGGACGGCTGAATACCGGCTTCATCGAAACCCACCGGAGTTCGCTTTTTCCGGCAAGAGGGGCCTTGCCGGATGAGGTGCTGGCCCTGGCCGCCCTGTACGAATTGCTGATCGAAGCCCGGCAGGCAAAAAGATTGCAGCAGGTCTCGAGTGATCCCGGATCCCCCTGGGGAGTGAGCAACGGCTGGCGTCTGAACCAGGATAACTTCCACAGCTTCTTTTTCCGACGGGGGGGGGATGAGATAGAAGTCACGGCCCATTACCGCAGGGAGGGGTACCAGCTCGAACTTCCCAGCGGCAAGTGGCGGATTTCCGGCGAGATTGCGCATGACGGGGATCTGCTGGCGGATATCGAGGGGCGGCGCATGAAGGCCGCGGTGATCAAACATCAGAAGGAGTTGACGATCCTGCAGCAGGGCCGGGCCTGGCAGTTGACGCTGCACGATCCCCGTCTGGATGCGATGGAGGGGGAGGAGAGTGAAGGCGGCCTGATCGCGCCTATGCCCGGCACCGTGGTGGCGGTGCTGGTGGCGCCGGGTGACCATGTCCGCCGTGGCGATCCACTGGTCCTGATGGAGGCGATGAAGATGGAGCACAGTATCTGCGCCCCGTTCGACGGCGAGATCAAAGAGGTCTGTTTTGAGGTTGGCGATCAGGTGGAGGAGGGGAATGAACTTCTGCTGATGGAGGCGGACAAGGCGAAAAGCGTTTAATTGTGGAAGCGCCGCCGCAATCTGTGTTAGAAGGTAATGATTTACTGAATTAACGCAGCGGTCACCATCATGAACCTAAACTCTTCCAACAGTCATTTCGAGAAAAGTCCGTTCAACCTGGAGAACAGGGAGGGCTATCAGGCCTGGCGCGAGCGGAAGCTTGAGAACTATCCGGGCAGTCTGGACGACCTGGTGGTGGAGATCGGCGATCCGCGACAGCTCACCGAGTCGCAGTTCCGGGCGCTGCTTGACCGCTGCCGGAAGGCCAATATGGCGATCTATGTCGGCACCACCGGCCAGGATCCCGATCCCGAGATTCCGCTGACAATCAGCCGCCGCTTCGGGGTCTGCGGCCTGAACCACAACTGGCTGGCGGATGATACCGGCCTGACCTCGCTCAAGGTGGTGAACGACGGCACGCGCCAGCACTACATTCCCTACACCAACCGAGCGATTAAATGGCATACGGATGGTTACTACAATACGCCGGAGCGGCAGATCCATTCGTTGATGCTGCACTGTGTGCAGAGTGCCGCCAGCGGCGGTGAGAATGCGCTGATGGACCATGAGGTCGCCTATATACTGCTGCGCGATGAAAATCCCGATTACATCCGTGCGTTCATGCAGCCTGACGCTATGACCATTCCGCCGCGTATGGACGAAAAGGGCGAGACGGCGCGCAGAGTGGAGACAGGTCCGGTTTTTTCGATTACGCCGAGCGGTGATCTGCACATGCGCTACAGCATGCGCCAGCGCAACGTAATCTGGGCGGATGACCCGCTCACCGGAGAAGCACGCGCCTGTCTGCAGCAGCTGCTGGAGAGCGATCTGCCCTATATCCACCGCGGCCGGCTGGAACCTGGGATGGGGCTGATCGGCAACAATGTGCTGCATGACCGTTCGGCATTTAATGACGACGAGGTTCACGAGCGTCACCTCTACCGCGCCCGCTATTTCGAACGGCTCGCGGGTACCGGGGTGTTCGATTGATCAAAAGGGGACGATCAAAAGGGGACAGATCTATTTAGCGCAACAACGCTAAAAAGATCTGTCCCCTTTAGCTCTTTAGCTGGATGCCATGAATTTGCCTGACAAAGTTAAAATAGTGGAAGTGGGGCCGCGCGACGGTCTGCAGAATGAATCGCGACTGGTGCCGGTGGAGATCAGGGTCGAGTTGATCGGGCGGCTGGCGGCCAGCGGCCTGAAGGTGATCGAGGCGGGTAGTTTCGTTTCACCGAAATGGGTGCCGCAGATGGCGTCCAGTGCCGAGGTGTTCGCCGCACTCGACAAGCGGGAATCCGTCAGCTATCCGATGCTGGTGCCGAATATGCGCGGGCTTGAGTCCGCGCTGGAGGCCGGAGTGAAGGAGATCGCCGTTTTTGCCGCCGCTTCCGAGAGTTTCAGTCAGAAGAACATCAACTGCTCCATCGAACAGAGTATCGAGCGCTACCGGCAGGTGATCGGCGAAGCATTGAATCAGAGGCTGCGCGTGCGCGGTTACGTCTCCTGCGTGCTGGGCTGTCCCTACGAGGGCGATATCGATCCGGTTGCGGTAGCGGATGTGGCCGCCGGGCTGTTCGAGCTGGGCTGCTACGAGATATCGCTGGGCGATACGATCGGCACCGGTACACCGCTGAAGACGCAGAAGATGATTCTGGAGACCGCCGCGCGCGTCCCGGTCAGCTGCCTGGCTGCCCATTTTCACGATACCTACGGACAGGCGCTGGCCAATCTGCTGGCAGCGCTGCAGATGGGTGTGGCGGTGATCGACAGCTCTGTTGCGGGTCTCGGGGGATGTCCTTATGCCAAAGGCGCGACCGGCAATGTCGCCAGCGAGGATGTGATCTACATGCTGAACGGCATGGGGATCGAGACCGGGGTGAACCTTTCCCAGCTGGTGGAGGCAGGGAGATTTATCTCCGATTTTCTACAGCGTCCGAATGGTTCACGTGTGGCCCGTGCCATGTTGTCTTGAATATTTTAAGGAGGATCTTCGATCATGCCGTTATCTCCTGCCACCGCGCGTGAGCATCAGCACACCCGCACCATCACCTGTAAAGGCTACAGACGCAAGGACGGACTCTGGGATATCGAAGCCCATATGACCGACATCAAGACCTTTTCATTTGAAAACCGCGACCGCGGCGGTATCCAGGCGGGTGAGCCGGTGCACGAGATGTGGGTGCGCATCACCTTGGACCTGGACTTCGTCATTCACGATCTGGAAGCGGTCACCGATCTCTCACCGTTCCATGTCTGCAAGGAGGCGACCGCAGGGATGAAACGACTGATCGGCCTGCAAATTGGACCCGGCTGGCGGCGCCGAGTGCACGACCTGGTCGGGCGCACTGCCGGCTGCACCCATCTGGTGGAGCTGCTCGGGCCCCTGGCCACCACCGCCTATCAGACCATGCACTGGGCGCTGGAGGAGCGGGCGGAGTCCAAACCTGAACGCAACAAGCCGGCGATCATAGATACCTGCCATGCCCTTGCCAGCGACAGCCCCATCGTCAAACTGGAGTGGCCACAGTTTTACACCGGCAAAGAGTAGCGGGTAGGCGCCATGTATTTCGACAATTATCTGTGGGTTTACGTACCGGCGGTGGCCCTGCTGACCATGACTCCCGGCGTGGATACGCTGATGGTGATCCGTAATACGCTGCGCGGTAGTTGGCGGGATGGCGTGCTGACCAGCTTCGCCATCTGCTGTGGTCTGTTCGTGCATGCGCTAATTTCCGCCGCCGGCATCTCACTGGTGTTGATGCAGTCGGCATGGCTGTTCGCCATACTGAAGCTGGCCGGCGCCGCCTATCTGATCTGGCTCGGCATCATCAGCCTGCGCTCCGCACTGCACGGGGGAGGGGTGCTTGTTCCCAGATCTGTTCAGCAGTTGGAAAAACAGCCATGGTTCGTTCCGTTGAGGGAGGGCTTTCTCTCCAATGTGCTGAATCCGAAAGCCATTGTTTTCTATATGGCGTTCCTGCCTCAATTCATTCAACCGACAGATCCGGTGATCATGAAATCGATGTTTCTCGCCGCGATACATTTCCTGCTTGCCAGTCTCTGGCAGCTGGCACTGGTGGCTGTGGTGATTAATGTAAAGCGCTGGCTGCTCGCTCCATCGGTAAAGCGCAGCCTCGATGGCCTGGCGGGTTCGGTTATGATATTCCTCGGTGCGAGGATTGGTTTGGAGTCGTAGAAATAGAGGAGATGAAGATTTTCGCGACTCAACATACACACAGATCTCCTCTCTTTGGCTTTTTTTGAATCAAGTGAACTGCACAGCAAATTGGAAGGGCGAGTTGAATACTCGCCCCTTCCCGGTCAGGGCGTATATTCGGAAATGTCGCCCGGTTTTCTTAACATCTTGTTAACCTCATCCGTGTGCGTCTCCTCTTCGACGATCATCTCTCTCGCGTACTCTTCAAGAAGTACCGATTTGCTCTTTTCCGCTAACTCAAGCAATTCGTAGTAAGCATCAATCGCAGTTTTTTCGTGGTCCAGGCTCTCTCGCAGGATATCGCCGATGTCATGTTTTTCCGTTTCCAGAAGATTTCCGATCTTTAACGAGGGATGACCGCCTAGCAGAGTAACCAACTCACCTGCCTGTTGTGCATGAACAAGTCCCTCCTGGGCATTCTTCTTCATCCAGTCAACTATGGGGATCCGATTATAGCCATAGACCATGAGTGAATAGTGGGTGTAGCGAACGACCCCTGACAGCTCATGCTCCATAATCCTGTTCAAAATATCGATTGCTTTATCTTTATCCTTATCCTTATCCTTCATCACTTTACCCTCCTGATAAAAAACAAAAAACCGGGTCAGAGAACAATTGTCATTAATATTAGAGAAAATTCTTCTTTGACCCAATTTTTTCCGGGATGTTTTAATTGTTCACGCTCACCACTGCCTCGGTGGGCTGTACACCTGAGCTCTGAAACCTGATGGCTGCATAGCGGCGTAAAGCCTTTTCGGGCATGCGCTGCAGTTGTTTATCTGCACAAGTTCATGGCCGCGCGCTGGCCCGGACGCCCCATAGCAGGCCAAGCACGGAAATGCAGGCAATGAGTGCTGCTATCAGAAAGGCCGCTCCGGCGCCTGTCAGTTGCCACACAAGGCCGAACATCAGAGCCCCGGGCAGGGCGGCCAGGCCGGTTGCCATGTGATAGAGGCCGAATGCGGTTCCGCGCTGCTTGGCGGAGGCGAAATCTCCAATCAGTGCGCGTTCGGCGCCTTCGGTAGCGGCCAGCGCGCCGGCGTAGGCGAGAAACACCAGCCAGGTAACGATTTCGTTACTGCCATTGACTGTACCAGCCAGCAGCAAAAGGAGAATGATCCGCAGGCTCCAGCCGGCCAGTAATACCGGCAGCCGGCCAAACCGGTCGGAGAGTATACCGGCCGGCGTGGATGCGGCCGCTTTGACCGCACTGGCGGCTGCCCAGATCAACGGCACCCAGGCGATGGCCAGGCCGCGGTCGTTTGCCCAGAGAACCAGAAAAGCCTCCGGCGCACTTGCCAGAGCCAGGCCAGCGGCAGCCATGATCAGCCCGCGTATGCGGCCATCCAGCATCGACCAGCGAAGCCCGGAAGCGGCTGCGATCTGGTTGTCGTTCCGGGGTGTATCATCCAACCCCCAAATCAACAGCGTCAGCACCATCAGGCCCGGCAGCAGCGACCAGAGAAATACCTGCTGCATGGTGAAGCCCTGGCTGAGCAACCCAAAAGCCGCCAACGGGCCTAGCATGGCGCCGGCATTATCCAGGGTGCGATGAAAACCAAATGCTTTGCCGCGTCCGCCCTGCAACGTGCTGGCGGCGATCAAGGCGTCGCGCGGGGAAGTTCGGATTCCCTTGCCGACCCGGTCCAGGAAACGCAGGGCCAGCACCCAAGTCCAGCCGAGCGCAGTGCCGATCAGCGGGCGGGCCAGGTTGGAAACGGCGTAGCCGCCGAGCACAAGGCGCTTGTGGTTCCAGCCGCGGTCCGCCAGCCGACCTGAGACCAGCTTCAGCAGACTGGCGGTAGCCTCCGCCAAACCTTCAACCAGGCCGACCACCGCCGGCCCGGCCCCGAGGGTGGCGGTTAGAAACAGCGGCAGCAGCGGGGCGATCATCTCACTGGCGGTGTCGTTGAGCAGGGAGACCAGCCCGAGAACGATCACCGTTCTCGGCAAACCTAGCATGGCGGCAGCGGAGCGCCCCAAAGGGGGTGTTGGCAAATGCTGTTACTGATAATTCTCATGTGTCATGAAGCTCAATTTTCCGCGATCATCGATGCCTCCCACGTCCTTGCATGCAGCCCTATCATCAAGCTGAAGTGGCCATGCTATTCCGACTTGAGCTGAAAAAGTCATCGAATGGACTATATTCCAGAAGCGCCTGCCAGCCACATCATGGTGGGAAGCGTCACAATAGCCAGCAATACCTGGGTGGTAATCAGATTTGCCATCAGCGCTGCATCGCCACCCATCTGGCGTGCGAGAACATAGGAGGAAGCAGCGGTGGGAACAGCGCCGGCGAGTACCGCAACCACCAGCGGCAGTCCATCGATGCCGAATATCCGGGCACCGGAAAACATCAGCAGGGGCATGCCGAGCAGCCTGATCATGGCTCCGAACAGCACCAGTGCGCGATGCTCCCTTACTTTACTGAGCTGCAGGCCCGCACCCACCGTCAACAGACCCAGACCCAGAGCGCCGCCGCCAAGAATATTGAAGACTTCATAGAAGGGTACCGGCAGACCGATACCGGTCAGATTGAGCATGGCACCCACCAGGCAGGCAAGTATAAACGGATTGCGTATCAGCTTGCGCATGACGCCCCGGAAATCGCTTTTACTCTCGCCAAATTTTGCCAGTACCGCAACGTTGATGATGTTCAGCGGTGGGATGATGACCGCCATGGTTATTGCCATATAAGTAACCCCAGGATCTCCGTACAACAGCCCGACCACTGAGAGCGCAATAAATCCGTGCCAGCGTGTGGCGCCCTGCAGCAGACTGGTGAAAGCTGCGTGGCTGACACCCATGAAGCGGTGCATCAGCGGAAATGAGACCAGCATCAATAGGCTCATGGTGCATATCGCAAACAGCAAGACCAGGCTGAAACGCAGCACTTCGGTGCTACCCAGCTGCGCGGTGGCAAGGGTTTTTATCAGCAGTACCGGGAACAGAACGAAATAACAGAGATTCTCAAAGCCGGTCCAGGCGCTCTCGTCGAAAAGGCTGGTCCGTTTCAGACCGAAACCCAGAAGAATAATAAGAAAAACCGGAATCAGCGCATTGATGATTGAGAGCATGGAGAGCAAATTTCACTTGCAAGGGAGACGATTAGCAAATCGAGCGGCGATTATAGCGGAATTGTTTCCTGGGCGCTGATGCTGTAAATCCTTCCAATAATAAAGGTTGCCTGAAATCCTCATGCTAATGCGAGGCAGGCTTATCAGCTGCTCGCCGATTACCACACAACAGATGTAAATGAAGTCTCCGTCATTCAGGGCGGTGAATATGCGGCTATATTTACAGTGCAGTCAGACTTGGCACCATGCAACCACGAGCTATTTATGGCAATGATGATGACCCTATCTGAACTCAGACAACAGATTTCCCGACACCGCTTTTGTGATGAAGCCGATGCCATCCGGCGTCTGACAGCGAGCGCGGAACTTGATCAAGCCAAACTGCAGTGTGCTGTTGATCATGCGGCTGAACTTGTGCGTTCGATTCGCCGTGACGCACAGCCGGGATTGATGGAGCAGTTCCTGGCGGAGTACGAACTCTCCACCAAGGAAGGTGTTGCACTGATGTGTCTGGCTGAAGCCTATCTGCGTACGCCTGACGCAACTTCGCTCGATGCGCTTATCCGGGACAAGATCGGTTCGGGAGACTGGAAAAGTCATCTCGGCACGGGAGGTTCATTTCTTGTGAGTGCATCGACTTGGGCGTTGATGTTTACCGGCAGCATGTTCAAAGAGCGGGAGTCGGATGAGTTGCCGGTGTCGGAGCTGATGCTGGAGACGGTGGCAAGACTGGGTGAAACTCTGACGCAGAAAGCCATTAACCAGGCGATGAAGATTCTGGGAAAGCAGTTTGTTCTTGGCAGGAGTATCGCTGAGGCGATCGAGCAATCGGAAAAAGAGTCGAACAGACCCTATCGTTATTCGTTCGACATGCTGGGAGAGGCGGCAAGAACCGCGCAGGATGCCGACAAATATTTTGAGGCATATAACCATGCCATCTCCGCTCTGGCCGTTCGGGAAACTTCGGCGGATGTTCAGTCCAATCCGGGCATTTCGGTAAAACTTTCGGCACTGCATCCGCGTTACGAATATGTGCAGCGCCATCGGGTTATGGATCAGCTGGTACCGCGTCTGCAGGCACTGGCTCAAAGAGCCTGCGCCGCCGGAATCGGATTTGCCATCGATGCCGAGGAGGCAGATAGACTGGAGTTGTCGCTGGATGTGGTTGAAGCGGTATTGAGCAAACCGGAACTGGGCGGATGGGATGGATTCGGTGTGGTCGTGCAGACATATCTGAAACAGGCGCCGCTGGTCATAAAATGGCTGGCGGCACTCGCTGCAGCACTGAACCGGCGCATAACCGTCCGATTGGTGAAAGGCGCCTATTGGGACTTTGAGATCAAACAGGCCCAGGCAATGGGAATGGATAACTATCCTGTGTATACGAGGAAAGTGATAACCGACGTCTCTTACCTCCACTGCGCGCAACAGCTGCTTGATGCTTCGGATCATATCTACCCTCAGTTTGCGACACACAATGCACATACCGCCAGTGCTATCCTCGAACTTGCAAAACCACATAAAGCATTCGAATTTCAGCGTTTGCACGGAATGGGCGAAGCACTCCACCGGTTGTTGATGGAAAAGCACAATGTGCCTTGCAGGATCTACGCACCTGTAGGCGTGCATAAGGATCTGCTTGCCTATCTGGTGAGAAGGCTGCTCGAAAATGGGTCCAACAACTCTTTCGTACACAGGCTGCTGGACGAAAGCAGTCCCGTTGAGCAGCTGACATCTGATCCGGTCGAGACAATGCGGTCGTTGAGCGTTATCCCTAACCCCAGGATACCGCTGCCCGGTGATCTGTTCGGTGCGGCAAGGGCCAATTCCCGCGGCATTAATCTCAATCTCCCGCTGCACGCAGGCGCGCTCGACGATATGCTGAAGCGTTATAAATCGAAGCAGTGGCAGGCCAGGCCGATGATCGCCGGAGTGAAAATCAAGGATGAGGGCAGATCTGTCTACTCGCCTTCAGACAGTTCTGTAAAGATTGGTGAGGTTGTCGACACAGATGAAAGGTTTGTTGATACGGCCTTGGAGCGAGCGCAGCAGAGTTTCACCGGCTGGTCGGGCCGTGATGTTGAAGAGCGTGCGGCCATACTGGAAAAAATCGCCGATCTGTATCAGGAAAACCGGGCTGAGCTGATTGCGCTGACCTCGCTGGAAGCAGGAAAGACCAGAATGGACGGCATTCTGGAGATTCGTGAAGCGATTGATTTCTGTCGTTACTATGCGGCCGAAGCACGCGCACAGTCTGCTGCAAAGCGCGTTCAGGGAATCGGGCCGGTGGTCTGCATTTCACCCTGGAACTTTCCGCTCGCAATATTCACCGGACAGATTGCAGCGGCGCTGGTCTGCGGTAATGCGGTGCTGGCAAAACCGGCGGAGCAGACGCCGCTGATTGCGGCCCGGGCGGTCGAGCTGATGTATCAGGCCGGTGTGCCTGAAGATGTGTTGCAGTTTCTTCCGGGTGAAGGTGCCACTGTAGGCAGAGCATTGACTTCTGACAGAGTGGTCAGGGGCGTCTGTTTTACCGGCTCCACCCAAACCGCCAGGCTTATCGATACCGCTCTGGCGGTAAACGCCGACCCTGATTGCCGTTTGATTGCAGAGACAGGTGGGTTGAATACCATGATCGTGGATTCCACTGCACTGCTTGAGCAGGCGGTCAGGGATATTCTTGCCTCAGCTTTTCAGAGTGCGGGGCAGCGTTGTTCGGCGTTGCGGATACTCTGTATTCAGGAGGAGATAGAGCAGCCGCTGCTGGAGATGCTGGAGGGCGCAGCACAGGAGTTGGTGATCGGTGATCCCTGGCTTGAGTCAACGGATGTGGGTCCGGTTATCGATGCAGAGGCGCAAAAGGTGATCATCGGTCACTGTGAACGGATGACGCAAAAAGGACGTCTGCTGTTCAGGGTCGAGCTGCCACCCGCGCTGTCTGACGGCTATTTTGTCCCGCCTTCGGTTTTCAGGCTCGAAAGCCTGGACGAGTTGAAGCAGGAGATATTCGGGCCGGTGCTGCATGTGATCCCGTTCAGGGCCACAAAGTTGACAGAACTGATCGATCGGATAAACGGCAGCGGGTTCGGTCTGACTATGGGAGTACACAGCCGGGTTGATACACGCGTCAATCGGATTTGCCGCTTCGCCAGAGTGGGCAATATCTACGTAAACCGCAATCAGATAGGTGCCGTGGTCGGCGTGCAGCCATTTGGCGGTGAAGGACTCTCCGGCACAGGGCCAAAAGCCGGCGGTCCGCACTATCTGCGCAGATTTTACCGCTCTGAAGAGCCGCTCCCTGATCGGCCTGGTGAAGTGAATAGGGCGCTTGATGACCGCCTGGCCCCGGATGACTCGATAGTGAAAAGCCTTAAGGCTGCAGGCAGTCCTGCGATCTCTCAGCAGTTATGGAGTGAGTATGGTGATCGACTGAGCGTTTTGAATGCTGTTATTGCGCATTTGCCTGAACCGCTCGCCGGCTATGCCAGGGCGGCCTGCCAGGTGGATAAAGACCTATCGTTCAGACCAATATTGCTGCAAGGTGTCACCGGAGAGAAAAATCAGCTCAGTCTGCATGGCAGGGGAGTCGTGCTCTGTCTAGGAGGAGGGGCAGAGCCAGTCAGATCCTTCGTGGTTCAGGCATTCCGCGGTTTGCTGACAGGCAACCTGATAAAAATCTCATCCGCAACGGACGAATCTGAGCTTCGGAACCTTGCCGCCGCCTTCAGGAAGTCGGAATTGAACAGTCTGTTGGTCGGTCTGACCAACGGATCACAGCAGATCGATCTTGAAGACCCTGATATCCGTCTGGCCATGTACGATGGTGCGGAAGAGGTGAAAGCCGGATATCGCCGGATACTTGCAGCCCGGGAAGGGGTCCGGGTCGCATTGGTCTCATCCTCTGCCGGCAGCGAAATGCTGACCGTTGAAAGAGTGGTCAGTACCGATACGACGGCGTCTGGCGGAAATGCATCACTGCTTGCGTTGGGGGATGATTGAGTTCCAGATTTAATCGATCTCTTGCACCGTTTTCAGCAGCAGCTGATATTGCTTCTCCAGGTGATCGAACAGGATGGAGTCGGGATTGATGTCTGCCGCCTGCAGGATCGATCTGCATTCATTGTGATAACTGTCGACAACCTCTCGCAACCGATCCTTGACATGCTGCTCTGGCGGCTGCGCAGATTTTTGCTCCGAAGCGGCCTGAACTACAGCTGAGCGCATGATCAACTGCGGATTGGATGAGCCATCCTCGACCGCCTGCAACGGCCCCGTCTTTGTGTAGAGCGCGTTTTTGTAGTGGAAGCGCTCCCCGATTTGCAACTGGGTGAATTTCATCGCAATCAGTGATTCCGGAATCCGGCCAGCATCGCCGCCGCACCCACGAACAGCGATCCGAATATACGGTTCTGTATCTTCTGGTGGCGTTCGCTTCGCATCCAGCGCGACATCTGCGAGGCAAGGGTTGCATAGCCAAGCATCACGCCGATGTCAACCAGAATAAGCGTGCCTCCCATGATTGCAAACTGGCTTGCCTGGTCTGCTTTGGTGTTCAGAAACTGCGGGAAGAGGGCGACCAGAAACACCGTCGCCTTCGGGTTGGTCAGATTGACGAAAGCGGCCTGCCAGAATCGGGTCCAGGGGCCATCGTCCAGCTGTGCGACGCCGTCGACGGTCAGCGGGGCTTGGGTCCATTTTTTGTAGCCAAGCCAGACCAGATAGGCGATACCGAGCCATTTGACGATCTGGAACGCAGTGGTCGACGCCGCCAGCAGCGCACCCAGGCCGATGCCGACCACGATGATCTGGGCGCCATACCCCAGCTGCAGCCCCAGGATGGCGGGCAGTGAATTGCGAACGCCATAGCGCAGACCGCTGCTGAGGGTGTTGATCGCGCCCGGACCCGGCGAGATCGAGATCACCAGCGATGCGATGAAGAAAGTGAGCCACAGCTCGAGGGTCATTGCGTGCTCCAAGTCAGGAAACGGTGTCAGGGTCGGATCCCTTTTTATCACAGCTTACTTTATTTTGGTTGTGGAGGTTAGAACCTATCGCATAATTCCCACGATCGCGGCTGCGGAGGATTATGAGATAGTGTCCGTCCGGAAACGGCGGACACTAGCCTGGCACAAGGATGTGCCGACATTTTCAGTGACGATAAGTCATTGAAAATGAAGAAACCGGGAAATCACATTTTCCGGTTTCGTTCCAGAAACATCCCACGGATGGGTGTTTCTGGATGCTAACGAGATAGGTTCTTATAAGTAAAAAGGGATCTGGCCCGAATGATACTCACTTGAAAACGCTGCTGTCCGGTTAATGGGACAGCAGCGCTATCCACTATTTGTCACTTTGATCGAATCATGCGGAAATCTTCAACCTTGCTCAGCCAGTTGCTCACCAGAACCACCTGCCTCCTTTGGCAGATCCTTGAACTTGGGTAAGCCATCCTTGATATGATGCACGGTCTCCTGATAGTGCACATGAAATCCAGGTTTGAAGTCGAAATCCTCGATGACCACGGCCGGTACATCAATGAGTCCCATGGTGGGGTGGTCAGTGAATACATGACCCCCGCAGATCCTGCACCACTTACGTTCGCTGACTACAGTTTCGTCGCTCGTGCCCGGATTCTTATCAAACAGAGCTATATTTTCCTCACCTTGTGTAACCTGCAGAGCGTCCGGCTTCCACAAGGTAAAGGCACTGACAGGCCCCGCCGACCAGTGACGGCATGAATTACAATGGCAATAGGCCATGGCCTCTGGTTCTGCATGCAACATGAATTTGACGGCACCACAAAAACAACTGCCTGTGTGTTGGCTATTTTTGTTCATTATCCGCTCCAAAGTTAGACCCTGTTTAAAGATGCTTTAATGTGGTCTGCCTTCCTGTCGATATTTTACTTTTCAAACTCCACCGGGGCTTGGGGTCGGGTATCCACGTGAAGCTGGAAAATATCCGGTCGGGAGTAGTGCCCCGCCACATCAAGCGCTCTTCTCGCAATGCCTACTTTTTCCGGATCAATATCGCAATACAGAATGCCGGCCTGCTCCCGGAGAGGGCCGGCAACTATCTCGCCACCTGGTGCAATGACAACGGAATCACCGGGATTCACCCACTCATCCCTCTCCGGGTACAGCCTCGATTTCTCCGGCAGGTCATCCGGGAAATCACTGCCTTTCATCAGGTTTCCACAGCCCACCACCCAGCAGCAGCCTTCACGAGCAATGTGCTGTAAGCTGCCGATCCAGCCGTCGCCGCTGTCATAGGTGGGTGCGATATAGACCTCTATCCCCTGTGCATACAACGCATACCTTGCCAGCGGCATGTAATTCTCCCAGCAGAGCAGAGTGCCGATGCGGCCAGCCGGGGTTTGCACAACCTTCAATCCAGATGCATCTCCAAATCCCCATACCATTCGTTCGGGATTGGTGGGCATCAATTTACGATGTCTGTTCAACAGACTCCCATCGGGACCGACAATGAGGATTGTGTTGTAAAGTGTTGACCGGCTGAACCTGTCGTCTCTCTCCTCAATACCGCAGACGATAGTGAGCCCATGTTTCCGGGCTGCCGCATAGAGCGGGGCCAGGTCGTCGGACGCCAGATCCACGGCATTTTTCAGCAGACGTGCATGCAGCTCCTCGGCAAGATTCCAGTCACCGCCTGGCCTGAGACGCCAGATCCAGGTGGGATAGCCAGGTATGAATGCCTCGGTGAATACAACCAGGTCCGCTCCATTGCCAGCGGCTTCATCAACCAATGCAACCGCGGATGCGATGCTCTTCCGTTTGTCCAAAAAGACCGGTGGCTTTTGCACGATGGCGTAACGGCTCATTTTTCTCTTTCCTTTCCTGTGATTTATTGGATTCTTGTTCAGGCTATTTTGTGCCGACAGCCACCAGCATTTCACAAGGCCCTTCAAATTGGCCGTTGTTTTCAAACTGGACCAGAGCCTCTTCGATTTCACTCCATGCCTCATCCTGCTCTGTATCGGATAGTCCCGACAACATCTGATGCAGCGCTCCGAAGGATTCCTGCTCAAACTGCAGGCATTCCGCGGCCGAAGAGAGGCGTACAGGCGCATTGATTCTCTCAACCTCTATCTTCCTGAAACCGGCTTCTGTTAAAGTTTGCTCAAGCTTGCCTTCGCCGCCGAGACTGAAAGGCCCCGGTTGCCCCGGTAGAGGTGCCGGCAGGTTTGCCCGACGCCGGATAATGGATACCGGAATCGAAAAGAAAGGATTTCTTTCAGCTGTTGAGTACACCATGGCGGCGATCTTTCCGTCGTTCTTAAGCTGGTGCTTCATGCCCGTCAGTGCCTTCTGCTGATCCGGGAAATAGATCAGCCCAACCCGGGAGATAACGGCATCGAAAGGATCCGCTTCAAGTTCGAGCAGATTTTCTCCATCCATTACCCGTGTGGAGAGATTACTGAATCCAGCCAGTTTTGCCGTGGTTGCGGCATATTCCAGAATATCCGGGGAGATATCCGTGGCCAGCACATGCCCAGTCTCTCCAACCCGCTTCGCTGCAGTCATGCTCTGTTCGCCTGCACCTGCGGCTACATCGAGCACCCGGCTGCCGTTGGTGACGCAGCACATATCCAGCATGGTTTCGGTTGCAGGTCCCAGCCATCGTGATAGCAATGGTCCCCAACGATGCCAGGCTGCAGCTGCTGCGTTCCACTGTTGCAGAGTGGTCTGTTTGTATTTTATGGCATCAAATACGGGTTGATTCCTCATCATGTTTGCTCTCCTGTTTTCCAGTTATGTTTGTGTAATGAAAAGTCTAGAAGGTTTGTTTTTGCTTACAATTGACTAAAAAAGGAAACATAATGTGCAGAAATGCACAGATGCCCGGAGAGCCATGAATTGGGATGACATGAGACTTTTTCTGGCTGTGGCCCGTACCGGATCTATCAGTGGTGCTGCCAGGCAGTTGGGTGTACAGCACTCCACCGTTTCGCGGCGTATGCGGCAGTTGGAAGAGCAGTTGGGCGCACGTTTGATTGAGCGCAAGAAAAGCGGATACGAACTGACTCAGGCTGGGGTAAACGTAAAAGAAGCGGCTGCCCGCATGGAGCGTGAAGTCCTCGGTGTGGACGAAACCGTACTCGGCAAAGACACTGATCTGGTTGGTCCTCTGCTGGTCACGGCGATCAACAACATGGCCTCTTCTGTGCTAATGCCAATGTTTGCCAGCTTCAGCAAGGCCCACCCCCAGGTCGAATTGCATATTATCGTTTCCAATAGCGACGCCAGTCTCTGTGAGCGGGAGGCCGATGTCGCCATCCGCCTGACCAACTCGCCCACGGATACGCTCATCGGGAAACGGATGGTAACCGTCGCATCAACAATCTACGGCAGCCGAGCATATATCGAACAGCTCAGGCAAGCGGGCAGAGAGCCGGCATGGATCGGGGTGGAGTGCTGTACCTTCCATAAAACATGGACAAAACAGGCCTGCGGCAGGCACTCCCATAACTTTTACAGCGACGATACCCTGTTAACTCTTGCCGCGTTGAGGGAGGGGCTGGGTGTCTCCTTTTTGCCATGCTTTATGGGTGATACTGATCCCGTTCTCGAACGCTACTGCGATCCCGATTCAGCAAATAACCTTGGACTCTGGATACTGTTACATCCCGATCTGAAGCATACCGCTCGGGTATTGGCGTTCCGGGATCATATGAATGAACTGATTTACGAACAAAAAGATCTGTTTGAGGGTAATAAACCTCGATTTCAATGAATCGTCACGGCCGCTGATGGTTTTGGGACAGACTCTGAAGAGCATACTGATCCTGATGAACGGCGGGATCCAGACGCCAAGGGTATCGGCCGCTTCTCTGCACTTCGGCTGATTTACGCAAACAACATTTTTCGGGTGGTCCACTTCATGTGCTGATCGCAGTGAGTATTGCGCGCCGGGGAGCGGGATATCCTTCGATGGTTTTGGTGGAGTCGGATGGATCGAGATAATCGGCCAGCGACTCGAACCGCATCCATTCGGTGGCACGCTGTTCTTCCGTTGTGGTGACGCTGATGTCTATGATCCTGACATCACCGAATCCGCAACGTCGCATCCATCCAGCCAGTGTCTCCGGCGAAGGGAGGAACCAGACGTTGCGCATCTTTGCGTAACGTCCGGATGGCAGCAGCACTGAGTCCACTGCACCCTCGATGACCAGAGTTTCCAGCACCAACTCGCCGCCGCGTCTTAAGCATCCGCGCAGTTCGAGCAGGTGATCCAGCGGAGAGCGCCGGTGGTAGAGCACACCCATGGAGAATACGCTGTCGAAAGCGCGCAGCTCCGCCGGCAGATCTTCAATACCCAACGGCAGCAGCCAGACCGGCCAATGGCTCCCAAGAAAATGCTTAACCGCGAGGAACTGGGCCAGGTAAAGCTGGGTCGGATCTATGCCGATCACCAGTTCCGCACCGGCCCCCACCATGCGCCAGCAGTGGTAGCCGTTGCCGCACCCAACATCCAGCACCCGCCGTCCACGCAGCGACGCTATCTCGTCCTGCAGTCGCCGCCATTTCAGATCTGAGCGCCATTCGGTATCTATCCCGACGCCATGAATGTCGTACGGTCCCTTGCGCCAGGGATGCAGCTGCTTCAATTGCTGTTCGAGCAGCCGTAGCGTCGTCGCCGGCAATGCTGTTTTCGGGTGCACTCTGATGCGGCCCAGGTCCAGTTCAACCCCGGCCGAGGGAATCTCCGGCAGTCCGTTGACGATCTGCATCCACTTTTCAAAGTCGCCGTGCAGGCGCTGGCTGGCGCACGCCTCCAACTGGGTGGGTAGTATTTGCGACCAGGCGGCAAGCGGGCCGTCATTCATATCGGCAATCAGGTCAGTGCAGTCGATCAAGGACGCGCAACCAGCGATACGAAATTGAAACACTGAAACCAGAGGTCGGTGCGGCCGAAACCGGCTTCCGCCAGGCGTGTACGATGAGTTTCCAGGGTTTCCGGAATCAGCACCTTTTCCAGCGCGCTGCGTTTACGGCTTATCTCCAGATCATTGTAGCCGTTGGCACGCTTGAAGGCGTGATGCATCTCGATCTGCAGGCGATCCTGCCCGGGATCCTGAAAGGTGATTTTTTCCGATAACACCAACAAGCCCTGTGGACGCAGTCCCTTGCGGATATTGGTCAACAGCTGCAGGCGGGCGTGCGGCGGAATGAATTGCAGCGTGAAGTTGAGAACCACCATCGATGCGTTCCCGATCTGCACATCCAATACGTCGGCGCATAGCCACTCAATAGGCGTACTCAGTGCAAGTTGAGAGGTCTGCCTGCCAGCCTGCTCAAGCATCTCCGGAGAGTTATCCACTGCCACTATCCGGCACTCCTTTGCGGTGATGCCCTGAGCCAGTGCCAATGAGGATGCTCCCAGTGAGCAACCCAGATCGTAACAGACAGATCCTGACTGAACGTACTCTCCAGCCAGAACGCCGATCATATTGATCACTGTGGAGTAGCCGGGCACCGACCGGTGGATCATGTCAGAAAACACCCGGGCAACCTGTCTATCAAAGACGAATTCTGTGGTTGGCTGGTCCGGATTCCGGTAGATATTGTCCCTATAAATGTCCGACATGGATGACAAGGGGGTCGTTGAAGTTGCTCGATACGGGATCGGGAATGCAATTATGCCATTGGGTGCATCTGGAGGGTAGCGTAAAAAAACCCGGCAAACTGCGCCGGGCCTAAAACTGAACCACCAAAGGAGGATGGATACTACAAGGCCGGAGCCACCCGACACTACTTCGATACTGCCTTTGGTCGAGTGTCTCCGAACTTGGCGCTATTTAATCAGGGGGCAAGGATCGGCGCATTGATAATTATCAATTAAATATAAAAAAGTATAATAAATTACTAATATAGTGCCTGATGACGACAATATACGCCGTTTCACTCGCCTCCGGGGGGGATTGAGTAGGTGCCCGTAGCATGGGCAACGAGTTCGTCATCCGTTGAGGTTACGATTGATACCTCCAGCACTGCCAGGCGCTTGCCCAGTTTTATAATGGTGCCTTTGGCCAGCAGGTCGGTCTGCATCGGCTTACGCAGAAAATTGATGTTGAAATTGGTGGTCACCGCCAGTTTGACCTTACCGATTAGGCCCAGTACGACCGCGTACATGCAGGCGTCCGCCAGCATCATCATGTGCGGGCCCGAAATAGTGCCGCCCGGACGGGTGGAGCTGGCCTGGTAGGGGAGCCGCATCAGTGCCCGGCCTGCTTCCATCTGTTCGAGCCGCATACCCATGTCGCTGGCCCATTGCAGCTCCTGCTGCAGGAGCAGATTGAACTCATTGCTGCTGATTTTCGGCATTCTATGGCTCCGGGGTTTTAAAGAGATGATCAGAAATCCGCTTCCGGCATTGCCATCATCAGCTCTGATCCCGAGCGAATTGCCAGATTGAGTCCCTGAATCTGCGGCAGCAGTCGGCCCAGAAAAAAGCGGCCGGTCTGGATTTTTGCGCGATAAAACCTTTCATCCCCGCCAGCCTGCTTATCCTGTGAGACGGCAACCATTCGCACCCACATCCAGGCGAAAGTGGTGAGGGCAAATATTCGCAGATAGTCGGTAGCGGCGGCTCCAAGCTGGTTGGGATCGGTTGCTCCCTGTTGAACCAGCCATTCGGTCAGCTCCTGCAACAGATTCAGAGCTTCTATGAATGGCCTGATGTAGGGCTGCAGCGGCAGGTTGTCACGCTGCTGCTCAGCAAACTCTGTCAGCAGCTGGAAGAATCGCCGGGGCAGGCGCCCGCCATGGATGAATAGTTTGCGGCGAACCAGATCCAGCGCCTGGACACCGTTGGTCCCCTCATAGATCTGCGCGATCCGGGCGTCACGCACAAACTGTTCCATACCCCATTCCCGTATATAACCGTGTCCGCCAAGGACCTGCTGACAAAGGGTCGTGGTTTCGTAGCCGAAGTCGCTGAAGAAAGCCTTTATCACCGGTGTTATCAACGCGACCAGATCTTCTGCCTGGGTGCGGCCACCGATGTCCGGATGGCGGTGGCTGAGATCGATATTGATCGCGGTCCAGACCGCAAGTGCCCTGGCTCCCTCGTTGTAGGCGCGGGCAGTGAGCAGCATGCGCCGGATATCCGGATGTACCATCAGCGGATCTGCGCTCAGCTCCGGCGCCGCACTGCCGGTGGCAGCGCGGCTCTGCAACCGCTCACGTGCGTATGCCACCGCATTCTGATAGGCAACCTCGCTCAGCCCGAGTCCCTGGATGCCGATGGCCAGCCGCTCGGCGTTCATCATGGTAAACATGCAGGCGAGACCCCGGTTTTCAGGTCCGATCAGAAAACCCTGAGCGTTATCGAAGTTGATGACGCAGGTTGACGAGCCCTTGATTCCCATTTTCTGTTCGATAGAGCCGCAATTGACGCCGTTGCGGTGCGCAGGTTCATTGTGATCATCCGGCAGCAGCTTGGGTACCAGAAACAGGCTGATGCCTCTGACGCCCGGAGGCGCATTCGGCAGGCGCGCCAGCACCAGGTGGATGATATTCTCTGTCAGATCCTGCTCCCCACCGGTGATGAAGATCTTTGTGCCGGTAACGCCGTAGCTGCCATCTTCCCGCGGTTCGGCTTTGGTACGGACCAGTCCCAAATCGGTTCCCGCCTGGGACTCGGTCAGGCACATGGTGCCGCTCCAGACTCCCTCCACCATCTTCGGCAGATAGCGTGCCTTCAACTCATCGGATGCATGGCTGCTGATAGCACTGATCGCGCCCCTGGTGAGTCCCGGATAGAGACTGAAGGAGACATTGGCGGAGGTGAGCATCTCCTCCAGCATGAAGCTGATGGTTTCGGGCAATCCCTGACCGCCCAATTCGGGATCCACCGCCAGCGAACACCAGCCTCCTTCGGTATAGGCACGATAGGCCTCCCTGAACCCATCGGGAGTCGCCACCTCTCCATTCCGGAAACTGCAGCCCTGTCTGTCTCCGCTCTGATTCAGCGGTTGAATCTGCTGTTCGAAAAGCTTGGCGCCTTCTTCCAGAATGGCATCCACCAGATCCGGGCTGGTCTCCTCGAAGCCGGGCAGGGCGGTTAGCGTCCGGTCGGCTTCAAGCAGCTCATGGTAGACGAACTGCAGATCACGAATTGGGGCTTTATAGCTCGGCATGGGTTCTGGTTCCTGAGGTTCAACCGTCTGTGGCTTGAATCACAAAGCAGCCGGATAGAGGACTCGCAGCGGTTCGCGGAGTTCCGGAAATTCGCTCCATCTGTTGTAACCGGAAGCAGGGCGATATTGCGGAGATGCCCCTATATCGGCCAGGCCGACAATAAAGATCGTTGCGACTTATGGTATAGTCCCCGGCATCTGTTCTGTGTCCCATGGTAACTTCCCTGAGTCGGCGGCCGCTGCGTTGACGTTTACGTAAACGTCATTATACTGAGGCGGGCTTATGGGTCAATTCAATGGCGTTACAATCACAACTAAAATTGGATTTCTATACAACTGAATGAAGGGTGAGCGATGAAAATTCTGGTCGCAGTCAAAAGGGTCGTTGATTACAACGTGAAGATTCGGGTCAAGGCGGATCAGACCGGTGTGGAAACGGCCAATGTGAAAATGTCCATGAATCCTTTTGACGAGATCGCCGTGGAAGAGGCGGTCCGCATCAAGGAGGCAGGCAAGGCGGAGGAGGTGGTGGTTGTCTCCCTGGGGGTGGCGCAGAGTCAGGAGACCATCCGTTATGCACTGGCACTTGGCGCGGACCGGGGTATTCTGGTGCAGACCGATGATCCGCTGCAGCCTCTGGCGGTGGCCAAATTGCTGAAATTCATCGTTGACCGGGAGAGTCCGGACCTGGTGATTTTGGGTAAGCAGGCGATCGATGACGATAGTAATCAGACCGCGCAGATGCTCGCAGCACTGCTTGACTGGCCGCAGGCCACCTTCGCCTCAAAAGTCGAGTTGGGTGAGGGTGATGCCAAGGTAACCAGAGAGATCGATGGTGGACTGGAAACCATCCAAGTAAACCTGCCGACGGTCATTTCCACAGATCTGCGGCTCAATGAGCCGCGCTACGCGAAACTGCCCAATATCATGAAGGCCAAGAAAAAACCATTGGAGGTAATTCCTGCAGCTGATACCGGAGTGGATACAGCTGCGCGCCTGCTCACGCTGAAGGTGGCTGAACCGCCGCAGCGCAAGGCGGGAATCAGGGTGGCGAGCGTCACGGAACTGCTCGAAAAACTGCGTAACGAAGCGAAGGTGATCTGATGACTATTCTGGTAATTGCTGAACACGACAATAACGAATTGAAGGCTGCCACGCTTAACGCGGTTGCCGCGGCCGTGAAAATTGGAACGGAGATCGATCTGCTGGTTGCCGGACACAACTGTGCTCCTGTGGCGGAGGCGTGTGCAGGAATCGAAGGGGTAGGCAAAGTTCTGCTGGCCGACAATGAGATCTACGGACACCCCTTGGCCGAAAACCTTGCGAAGCTGATTACGGGTCTGGCGCCAGGCTATAGTCATGTTCTGGCGCCCGCCACCACCTCGGGCAAGAACTTCATGCCACGCGTGGCGGCACAGCTGGATGTGGCACAGATTTCGGAAATCGTCGCGGTTGAGTCGGAAGATACGTTCGTACGTCCCATTTACGCTGGCAACGCACTGGAGACGGTTCAGAGCAGGGACAACATCAAACTGATCACGGTGCGCAGCACAGGCTTCGATGCGGTATCCGCGCAGGGCGGCAGCGCCGGCGTGGAGACGATCGATGCGGCCGGAGCATTTACAGGTGTCTCCTTCGTGGATCAGGAGCTTACGGTTTCGGAGCGCCCCGAACTGACCAGTGCCCGGATCGTTATTTCAGGTGGCCGCGGTATGGGCAGCGGTGAAAATTTCAAACTGATCGAAGCGGTGGCGGATAAGCTGGGAGCCGCTATCGGCGCCTCCCGCGCGGCGGTTGATGCGGGCTTTGTACCGAACGACTATCAGGTGGGCCAGACCGGTAAAATCGTCGCACCGGACCTATATATCGCGGTAGGTATTTCGGGCGCCATTCAGCACCTGGCCGGTATGAAGGATAGCAAGGTGATCGTGGCCATCAACAAGGACGAAGAGGCACCTATCTTTCAGGTGGCCGATTATGGATTGGTTGCCGATCTGTTTAACGTGCTGCCGGAGCTGGCAGAAGCACTGGAGTGATCGGCAAGGCATATCTCTTGAGTGTGGTTGCAGTAGCGGTCCGTGCAAGGCGATGTCAGGCCTGGTGAGTGTGGAACGTCAATCTGCTGCACTCATTTTTTTATGCTTGGTTGCTACCCTTCTGCCTGGGAGACTGCCGGCTGCCGGGATGGAACTTCGTGGCAGAGCCCAGCTGGGAGGGATCGTCAATGACAATTCGTCCGACAATGTTTTTCCTTCCGGTTTTCTCAGCTTTGATGAAGGGTTCAATCTTAACCGCATTGACCTGATAGCCGAGAAAAGGATAGTCACCAATGTCAAACCGAGAATAGGACCCTTCCCCGGCAGCAAACCGGCGCAGGCTGACTGGGGTTTCAGAACAGATCTTCGATACGGTACGGATGCGGCAATCACCTATGGAGTGGACGATGATCTGCATATCAATCGAAATCAGGACCGCCTGTGGCTGCTTCCGCAATGGTATCTGCAGGCATACCTGCCTTGGGGCGCGGGAGCCTCGATCATTCTGGGCAGCTGGTTCACCCCGCTGGGGAATGAGATAGGGGCACCGGTTGATCCGCCAACCTCTTTTTATACCCACTCTTATGCATTTGTTTATCAACCGGTAAAGCATGTAGGCGCGATGGGCGCGGTAAATCTTCCCGTTGCCCCTGAAACCGGACTCTGGTCACTCGGACTGGGATTGGTTCAGGGTTGGAACAATTTGCGTGATAACAACGACGATAAGACGCTGCTTTTCGATTTGCGCTGGCGAAGCCGGGATTTTAAAACCTGGATCGATCTGGAGAACATTGTCGGCTACGAACAGTCGGAACAAGGTGTTACCGGGCAGACCCGACCATTCAATGCGGTAAGCACCGGCGGTGAGGAGTTGATTCGAAGCATGCATTCGCTGACGTTTAGGCATCAGCTGGATGAACGCCGGCATTTTGTCCTGAATGCAGTCTACGGCTATCAGGAAGGGGGGGATCTGGTGGCCGACGCCAATAATCCACCCGGGTTTTTGATTGTGGAGGATAGCCGTTGGTATGGCCTCAACCTGAACTACACTCATAAGATCAGGAATGACAGCCAGCTGGGTTTCCGGGCGGAATGGTTCAAGGATGAAAGTGGAGCTCACGCACTGCTGCCGGCGGGCGATTACTATGGCATAACGGCCAACCTGTCATGGTGGCCGTACAAACAGTTGAGGCTTCGTCCGGAGGTGAGGTACGACAGATATTCGGGCAGGGGTTATCCATTTGGCGGAAGCGTACCGGCGATATTTTTCGGAGAAGAGAAGGAGCAGTGGCTTTTTTCGATTGATCTCACCTGGTTTTTCGATATTCCGATATAGTTGTTCCGGTGCGTTTTCCGGCGAGTGGTGTTTTTGGCATGTACAGCGAATATGCCGGGATCAGTGCCGGAAAGCACCTGCGTAGCGCGCAATCCACTCCGCTGCGGCCTCTTCGCTGGTCAGCTGCCGGCCCTCCTCATCCTGCACCTTCCAGCGATAACGTTCGATATGGCACAACTGATCGATCATCTGTGCTCTGTATTCCGATTGAGGGTCGTCGAAGCGTACGCCAACTTCGAAACGATGATTTGTTCTATTGCACCAGACCACGCTGCCATCGACATCGAAATGATGTCTGCCCAAAGGAATTCTGATGTGAATGGAGGTGCCGGGCGGAACGTCTTTAGGGGTTGAAAAAGCGAGCCCGCCGCTGCTTATGTTGACCAGCCGTTCAAGGGCCGCCCGGTTTTTCAGCTCCAGTGAGAACTCCACCGGCATTTCCGAGAGATGTCTGTGATGTCCGCGCATTTGACGCTCCTTTTATGGTTAATACCACTTTTCCGTTTCAGGGGTGCCGGCAGATGGTTTTGCCGCACGACCTGAACAGATTCCTTTTAACTGCATGAACCGGTTTCCGGAATGGGAATCCGCCTCTTATTCGGCTCAATCTTCGGGACAGCTATGGCTGATCGAAGTATGGCCTTTCTCATCGACGCTCTCTATCTGCACTCTGAATCCCCACAGTCTGTGCAGGTGTTTCAGTACCTCCCGGGTAGAATCGGCCAAGGGTCTTCGCTTGTCAATGTAGTGTCTGAGTGTCAGGGTGCGGTCGCCGGTATGATTTACATTGAATATCTGCAGATTGGGTACCAGGTTTCCCAGGTCATACTGGTTGCTCAATGCCCGCCGAACACTCTCGTAGCCTCGTGTATTGTGGATTCCGGTCACTTTCATGCTGCTCTCGGCATCGTCGTCCATGATGGAGAAGAGACGAAACTCGCGAATAATTTTCGGCGACAGATACTGGCCGACAAAGCTCTCGTCTTTGAAATTGCGCATGGCAAAATCGAGCGTCTCCTGCCAGTTGGAACCGGCGATGTCCGGAAACCACTCCCTGTCCTCATCGTCCGGGCTTTCGCATATGCGTTTGATATCGGTCATCATTTTGAATCCCAGCGCGTAAGGGTTGATGCCCGAATAGAATCTGCTGTCAAAACCCGGCTGGGCGATGACGTTGCTGTGCGTATGGATGAACTCCAACATGGAAGCGTCGTTCACCAGCCCTTCATCGTACATGCGATTCATGATTGTGTGGTGCCAGAAGCAGGCCCAACCCTCATTCATCACCTGAGTTTGCCGCTGGGGATAGAAATATTGCGCGATTTTTCTGACGATACGTACGATCTCCCGCTGCCAGGACTCCAGCAAAGGCGCGTTTTTTTCCAGGAAGTAGAGGACGTTCTCCTGCGGCTCGGCAGGGAAACGTACCTTGTCCTTCTCCTTTTTCTGCTCTTTGCGGATGCCCAGCCGCTGCCAGAGTTCGTGCACATCGTGCTGCAGGCGTTTTTCGCGGTCGCTCTGGATATACTCTTCGTCCTGCAGCGTACCTCTCGACTTCCTTTTGTAACGGTCAACCCCGATATTCATCAGCGCATGGCAGGAGTCGAGCAGCAGCTCCACTTCATCCACACCATAGCGCTCTTCGCATTTGGTCACGTAGTTCTTGGCGAATATAAGGTAATCGATAATCGCCTCGGCATCGGTCCAGAGTTTGAACAGGTAGTTTCCCTTGAAGAAGCTGTTGTGGCCGTAAGCTGCATGCGCTATCACCAGCGCCTGCATCGTCATCGTGTTCTCCTCCATGAGATAGGCTATGCAGGGGTTGGAGTTGATAACGATTTCGTACGCCAGATTCATCTGGCCCCGTTTGTAATTGTGCTCGGATATGACAAACTGCTTGCCGAAGCTCCAGTGGTGATAGCCGATCGGCATACCGACAGAGGCATAAGCGTCCATCATCTGTTCGCTCGATATCAGCTCCAGCTGAACCGGGTAGCAATCAAGGCTGTACACATTTTTTGCTATACGACCGATCTCGTTGTTGAACCGCTCAATCAGTTCGAAAGTCCAGTCCGAACTGGTCGAGATCAGCTTTCCCTTGGCGATCTCCGGCGAATCTGGACTCATGCCTCTTTCCTTTTGAACAGATCGTGGAAAACCGGATATATCTCCTCGACCGAGGTAATCTGCCGCATTGCGAATGACTCCGACGACTTCTGAAGGGACTCATAGGCTTTCCACAGTGCGTGATGTCCGTTGTTGTTAATTTCGACGTAAGCGTAGTACTGGAGCAACGGCAGAATATTGCCACTCAGCAGATCTGTGCACAGAGGTATATCGTCTATCCAGTCGTCGCCATCGCTGGCCTGCGCCGCGTAAATATTCCAATCGCTGACCGGATAACGCTGTTTGATGATATCCAGGGTCAATTTCAGTGCACTGGAAACGATGGTGCCGCCCGATTCTCTGGAGTAGAAAAAGGTCTCTTCATCCACCTCTTCTGCGGCGGTGTGATGTCTGATAAATACAACGTCTGTTTTTTCGTAGCTTCGGCTGAGAAACAGATAGAGCAGAATAAAAAATCGTTTGGCGATGTCTTTCGTCTCCTGACTCATTGAACTGGAGACATCCATGATGCAGAACATAACTGCCTGGGTAACGGGTTTGGGCTGCGCAATGTACTGGTTGAACTTCAGATCATAGGTGTCTATAAACGGTACGCTGTGGATTTTTGCGGAGACAACCTTTATTTTTTCCCGCAGCGCTTTGATTCGCTCTTCGTCCGCCGGTGTTTTCTTCAGCTCCAGATCCAGCTCTTCCCGCAACTGAGAAAGCAGCTTTTTGTAAGGCGAAGCGATGGCGATTTTGCGGCCCTTTGCCCTGCGCATGGTGCGTATCAGGTTGAGGTTGGCCGGAACGCCCGTATTGGAAAAGCCGGCTCTGACAATACTTTTACTGGCCTGCTTGAAGATGCTGCTCTTCTTCACCAGGTTGGGCAGTGCCAGCTCTTCGAACAACAGGTCAAGATATTCGTCTTTGGAAATTTCGAAAGCAAAATCGTCGTCGGCTTCGCCGCTGTCGGAGCCTTCGCTTCCGCCGCCTTGTCCGGAGTGCTGTTTTGGTCGTTCAATCTGATCGCCCTTGACGAAATCTTTGTTGCCGGTGAATACACGTTCGGTCACACCGCCCTGTCCATGATGAATGACAGGTTCCGTGACATCACGGGTTGGAATATTCACCTTCTCACCGGTGCCGATATCGGTAATGGAACGCTTTGTCACCGCTTCCGAAACCGCTTTTTTGATCTGACGCTTGTAGCGCTTGATCAGGCGCTGACGGTTGACCGCGCTCTTATTGCGACCATCCAGCCTTCGATCTATGATCATGGCCATCTGCGTACTCCGAATAGAAGCCGTTAACTGTTGATGTACACCTCCCAGGTCGTGCTCAATTGGATTTTCTGACCCGCAGATACCATTCGGACAATAGTCTTACCTGCTTCCGGGTGTAACCTTTCTCCATCATGCGACTGATGAAATTCTCGTGCTTGGTCTGGTCTTCGGTAGATGATTTGGCATTGAAGCTGATCACCGGTAGCAGTTCCTCGGTATTTGAGAACATCTTTTTTTCGATAACGGTGCGAAGCTTCTCGTAGCTAGTCCATCTCGGATTGCGCCCATGATTGTTGGCTCTGGCCCTTAACACGAAATTGACGATCTCGTTCCTGAAGTCCTTGGGATTGGAGATGCCGGCCGGCTTCTCGATCTTCTCCAGCTCTTCATTCAGCGCAGAACGGTCGAGAAATTCTCCGGTTTCGGGGTCCCGGTACTCCTGATCCTGCAACCAGTAATCGACATAGGTGACGTAGCGATCGAAAATGTTCTGGCCGTATTCGGAATAGCTCTCCAGATAGGAGGTTTGAATCTCCTTGCCAATAAACTCAATATACTCCGGAACAAGGTGCCCTTTGATATAGCCCAGATAGCGCTCCTGGACTTCCTGCGGAAACTGCTCCTGCAGCACCTGTTGCTCCAGTACATACAACAAATGCACGGGGTTGGCCGCCACTTCCGTAGAATCGAAATTGAACACCTTGGATAGAATCTTGTAGGCGAAACGGGTGCTGAGACCGGTCATCCCCTCGTTGACGCCAGCATAATCCCGGTATTCCATCAGGCTCTTCGCCTTGGGATCGGTGTCTTTCAGATTTTCTCCGTCATAGACACGCATTTTGCTCCATATGTTAGAGTTTTCCGGCTCTTTCAGACGAGTCAATACCGAGAACTGGGCCATCATTTTCAATGTATCCGGCGCGCAGGGTGCTTCCGAAAGACTCGAGTTGCGCAGCAGCTTCTCGTAAATCTGGCGCTCCTCGGTGGTGCGCAGGCAGTAGGGCACCTTGACGATCAACACTCTATCAAGGAATGCTTCATTGTTCCTGTTGGATTTGAAACTCTGCCATTCGGATTCGTTTGAGTGCGCCAGAACTATGCCATCGAACGGGATGGCGGAGATGCCCTCGGTGCCCTTATAGTTACCCTCCTGGGTTGCGGTCAGCAGCGGATGCAGCACCTTGATCGGCGCCTTGAACATTTCGACGAACTCCAGCAGCCCCTGATTGGCGAGACAGAGTCCGCCTGAAAAGCTGTAACAATCCGGGTCGTCCTGGGCAAACTCCTCCAGCTTGCGGATATCGACTTTGCCGGTCAAACTCGAAATATCCTGGTTGTTCTCGTCTCCCGGTTCGGTCTTGGCGATGGCCAGTTGACTCAAGCGGCTCGGCCACAGCTTTACCACGCGAAACTTGCTGATATCGCCCCCGTACTCTTTCAACCGCTTCACCGCCCAGGGGCTGGGAATAGTGCGCAGATAGCGTACCGGAATACCGAACTGCTCCTGCAACTCCTCGGCATCCTGCTCCGGATTGAATAGGCCCAGCGGGCTCTCGTTCACAGGAGAGTCCTTCAGTGCATAGAAAGGGACCTTCTCCATCAGAAGTTTGAGTTGTTCGGCAAGGGACGACTTGCCGCCCCCCACCGGGCCTAACAGGTAGAGGATCTGCTTTTTCTCCTCTAGTCCTTGGGCGGCATGCCGCAGAAACGACACGACGGATTCGATCGCATCCTCCATACCGTAAAAGCCGTCAAAAGTCGGATAGGTTTTGATGACTTTGTTGGAAAAGATGCGGCTCAGACGTGGATCCTTGCTGGTGTCCACCATCTCCGGCTCGCCGATCGCCATCAGCAGGCGTTCCGCTGCAGTGGCGTACATCGATTTATCTTCACGACAACCGATTAGATACTCTTCAAGCGACATTTCCGCCTGCTGAGTCGTTTCAAAGCGGGATTGATAATTTTCGAAAATGCTCATGGAGTCGTCCCTCCCGGCAGACTGTCATGCTACGTGTGTACTCTGTCTCCTGTCAGTATTCAATGAGTCGTTCAGGTACAACATGAACCGGATATGATGTATGTGGAACCGCAATACAACTCACGATAATAATGACTGCTCAACCTTTAGCTTAGAGTAGATTTGATAACTCTGCTCGATGCTGCCGCACACTTCGTCGGCTTACAGATTCGACCGCGGTCCACCTTTCAGGTTCATTTTTCAAGGAGACTTAATAGTGTTATCGGATATGGCAGGAAAAGGTTTAGAATCTGTTTTGCAGCGGTAAAAGGTGTCAAGTAAAAGAGGTCGGATCCCTTTTACTTATAACGCGATCGAAGGGGGATAACCGATGCGTGCGCATTTTCTACAACATGTTCCGTTTGAGGGGTTGGGCAGTATTGAGCCCTGGCTGATTGCAAAGGGCTATGAGATCACCGCCACGCGCTTTTTTGAGTCGGATAGCTTGCCACAACTGGATCTTGTTGACTTGCTTGTGGTTGTGGGTGGCCCGATGAGTGTCAATGATGTGGCGGAGTTCAGCTGGTTGGCGCTGGAGAAGCAGTACCTTCGCGATGCTGTCGTATCCGGTAAATCGGTGCTCGGCATCTGCCTGGGAGCTCAACTTATCGCCAGTGCCCTGGGAGCCAGGGTATACCGGAATGCCGAGAAGGAGATTGGATGGTTACCGGTGGAGGGAGTTGCAACGACGGCTCACTCAGTATTCAGCTTTCCCCCGTCAGTCCAGGCGTTTCATTGGCACGGAGAAACTTTCGATCTGCCGCCGACGGCGGTTCATCTTGCGAGAAGCGAAGGTTGCGATAACCAGGCGTTTCAAATCGGCACCTCGGTTATTGGTTTGCAGTTCCATCTGGAAACCACTCCGGAGTCCGCGCAGAGTATCGTCTCAAACTGCCGTGATGAGCTTGTGCCCGCCCGTTATGTGCAGAGGGAAGAGGAGATTCTTTCAGCGCCAACCGAAGCGTACCAGTCAATTAACCGGTTGATGGGCGATATTCTCTCTTTTCTGACCAGGTGAGAGTATAAAGCAGTCAAAGCTGTAGCTGTAAAAGGTGTCGGATCCCATTTTACAATACGCCTTGTGTTTACTGTTTTTCGATTCATTCCAGAAAAAAGGGATCCGACACGAATGGCACTTACTTAACGGTAATCGTCGGCCAGTCGACCTACCGACACAGGTCATTTCTTCCGGAAAACGCCGTAAATACGTCCATGGCCGCTATCGGCTCCTGCCTTACGCGGCACTTGCACGTCCATGTGCGGCGTAGGCTCGACAGTGGCATCTCGGCAATTGCTCCTGCATTGCTCTACCTTCCCACATCCCTGTGGGTCGCCTGCCACTGACGTTTCCTTCAGAAACAACCCGTATCGGCTTAAATTAAGTGCAATTCGGATCCGACACCTTTTACTTATTTGGTAAGAAACTCTCCGATCCTGCGGTAGGCCTCAACGCATTGATCCGGTACCAGCTGCTCCAGGTTCAGGAACGCATGGATCATGCCTTCGGATTCAAAATATTCTGCGCGGACACCGGCCTCGCGTAAACGCTCGACATAGGCTCTGCCCTCATCGCGCAATGGACAGTACTCGGCGGTGATGACCAGCGTCTCCGGCAGTCGTTTCGAGCAGGGCATGAACAATGGCGAGGCATCCTTTCTGTTCTCTATGCCCTGAAAATAGTTGTCGAAGTACCAGAGAATCCGGTCGCGATCCAGCAGGTAGCCTTTGGCAAACTCGTGGGCAGAGGGCTGGCTCAGGGTATAGTCCAGGCTCGGGTAGATCAGCACCTGTCGTTGAATGGTGACGCCAGGATCGAACTGGAGCCGATGGCTGCTGGTGGCACAGAGCGCGCCACCGGCGCTGTCTCCGGCCAGGGAGATATGATCTTCGAAACGCAGGCCAAGATTTTTCAGCACCGGTTGAATGCCCTTTATCACGCTGCCCAGGTCGGTCACACCTTGCGGATAGGGACACTCGGGCGCCAGTCTGTAGTCCACCGACACCAGGAGATGCGACGCAGCTCTGGCAAGCCTGCGTGCAATCGGATCGTAAAGGCTGAGGCTGCCTGCCATATGTCCGCCGCCGTGGGCAAACACCAGGACGGGCAGCGCAGCGTCCGGTTGAGGGTGATAAATTCGTACCGGAACTTGAAAATGACTGCCGGGTACCAGATCGTCCTTGATCAGGGGGATCTCCGGCGCCGATGTGACATACCGCCGGGTCAGCGTCTCCAGTGCCTCTCTTGCGTTACTCGGGGTGATTTTGAACCCGCTCTCCAGCAACTGTTGCTTGAGCGCGTTGAACGCTTCAAGCCAGTTCTGCAGCGGTAGTGGAATGGGGTTGGGCATGATAATTATCCTAGTTCAAAAATATTGCCCGGTTCCGGGACGGACGCCTGCAGATTGAGCCTGGTTTCGAGGGTGTTGCGAAAATCCTGTTTCACCTCCGCCTCGCCGTGCACCACATGTACATGGGGATTGGATTTGAAGTTTCCGGCCCAGCGGATAAGATCGTCCACGTCTGCATGGGCCGAGAGGCCGCCAACCGTATGCACCTTAGCCTTTATCCGGTATTCGTCGCCATGGATCCTGACCGCGGAATCCCCGTCGACAAGCCTGCGGCCTAAGGTTCCGTTGGCCTGATAACCCACAAGCATGATATGTGCACCGCTGTGTGAAATGTTGTGCTTCAGGTGATGGATGATACGGCCACCGGTCAGCATGCCGCTGGCGGATATAATGATGGCGCCGCTCTTGATCCGATTGATGGCCATGGACTCCTTGGGCGAGGGTGTAAGGTGCAGGTTTTTAAGAAAAGGCATCTCATTCACCTGTTTGCGCAATCTGGTCGCCTCCTCATCATAGAGGTGCGGATACTCCCAATAGACCTTGCTTGCGCGGATCGCCATCGGGCTATCCAGAAATATCTGCCAGCGGTCCAGATTCCATTCGTCGTAGTGCTTTCCCAGGTAGTAGAGAATCTCCTGGCTGCGGCCGATGGCGAAGGCGGGAATCAGCAGATTGCCTTTCTGGTGTGCGGCATCACTGATGATCTGACCTATCTCATCGATGGTGCTCTGCCGATCCCGGTGGCGCCGGTTGCCATAGGTGCTTTCCATGATCACGTGATCGGCATGTTCGATTACCGCGGGGTCATTCAGAATCGGAGTGTCGTACTGCCCCAGGTCTCCGCTGAAAACCACTTTTCGCTCTATGCCGTTTTCGATCAACCAGATTTCGACGTTGCATGAACCCAGTATGTGACCGGCATCCTTATAACGCAGATGTATGCCCGGCAGGATTTCGCGCTTCTCCCGGTAGCTCAGGCGGACTATGTTTTGCAGAGCAGCGCTGGCATCCTCGACCGTGTAAAGCGGATCGATCAACGGTTTCTTTTTGCGTTTGCGCCACTTGTTTTCGTACTGGGCATCCTTTTCCTGCAGAAAAGCCGCATCCTGGAGCAGGATTTCGCACAGATCGGCGGTCGCGTTCTGGGTGTAGATAGGACCGGCGTAGCCCTGTTTGACCAGCAGTGGAATGCGGCCGGAATGGTCGATGTGACCGTGACTCAGTACCACAGCGCTGATTTCATCCGGTGCGAAGGGAAAGGGGTTGCGGTTGTTCTCCATCTCCTCGCGGCGGCCCTGGATCAGACCGCAATCGAGCAGCAGGGTCTGCCCGTTGGCACGCAGGATGTGGCAGGAACCGGTTACTCCGCTGGTAGCGCCGTAGAATTCGATATGCATGTTATTTGCCCCTGTAAGGATATTTATCTGTTCTGTACAGGCAGCGTGAAAAGCCACCAACCCAGACACCAGTTTAGCATGATGCCGTAGTTTGTAATGCTCCGTGGATATTTGACAACTGACATTCGGAAAGGCTCATAATAATATGAAAAATAAAATAATTACATAATATTTTTCAGAGAATTCAGATAAGCTGAACGGTGGAAACCGGGAAAGATATTTCCGGCTCAGAGTTCTTTTTGGCTTGACCGGTCCGGTTGATCGGATTAGAGTTTCGCCACCTTAGGTATCTGCCAGCAGCAGATAAATGGGAAGTCGGTGAGACTCTGAAAAGCAGGTCAATGCCGACGCTGCCCCCGCAACGGTAGGCAGGGTATGTGAGCAGCAAGATGCCACTGTGTAGCCACATGGGAAGGCGCTGTTTCACCGGATTAAACCGCCCCTGTGAGCCCGGAGACCGGCCTCTGGTAACCAACCTGTGGGTGTTGCGGAGGGCGGCATAGGTGAGCATTCTGGCCAGGTCCGGCAGATTCGGGTTTCACACCCTGTTCGCGTTTTCCTCTACCAACTCCCCCTGAATTCAATACAACAAAAGGCACGGGTGAGCGCCGTCGGGGAAAATTATGCAAAGATCCATCCTTCTACTCTCTATTCTGGGGATAACCGCCAATCAAGCCGGCGCTGAAGTACCAACCGTACTGGATACGGTGGTGGTGAGCGCCACCCGTTCGGAGCAAGTCAGCGTACCGACACCGGCGAGCATCTCCGTCATCACAGCGCAGGATATAGAACGCAGCGGTGCCCGAAACGTGACCGAACTGCTGCGCGGACGGGCCGGAATTCAGGTCAGCGATCTGTATGGCGATGGCAGCGGCGGGGCGGTGTTCGACATGCGCGGATTTGGTGCCACCGCGGGATCCAACACCCTGATCCTGATCGACGGCAGACGGCTGAATAATGCGGCCGATATTGCCACGCCCGATGTGACCACGGTAGCGCTGAAAAACATCGAACGCATTGAAATCATCGAAGGCAGCGCCGGCACCCTGTTCGGCAATCAAGCGGTGGGCGGCGTGATCAATATCATCACCAAGCGGCCGCAGGAGTTCCATGCGGATATGGATGTCAGCGTTGGCAGCTACGATAGCCGCACTCTGACCACATCGGTCAGTGATCGCTTCGACAACGGTATCTCCTACCGTTTCGCAGCCGAAGCACGTGCAAGCGACAACTATCGAGACAACAACGCACTGGAATATCAGAATGCGGTCGGGCGCATTGATTATGAACACACAGGCAGCCGGATATTTGGCGAGATCCAGTACACCAACGAAGACCTGGAGACACCTGCAGCACTGTTCGCTGAAGAGTTGAAAGAGGACCGCAGACAGTCGGCCGTGGTCTACGCCGACGATTTTCAGGACACCGACACACTGGTTGGCAGATTCGGCCTGAGTCAGGATCTGAGCGACATTTGGTCTTTGGATGTGGAACTGGCCTACCGTGATGTGGATCGGAAGTTTGCCAACAGCTTCCGCAGCGGCCCGGTGCCACCGGCGGATCAGACCAGGGATGTGTACACACTGACCCCACGGCTGATCGGCACTCTGCCAATGAATGGCAGCGAAGCCATATTCACTTTCGGCGCCGATCTGGAAAAGACCGATTACCATCTGCGCAGCTCGCTGGGGACACAGGATGTTGATCAGCTCATTCAGGCCTACTATGTGCAGGGGGTGATTCCGCTCAATCCGAAGTGGTCGGTGACTGCCGGTGGCCGCTGGGCCAAGGTCAGCAACGATATCACCGACAGTTTCGCTTTCGCCGGCGGTGGGGAGTTGGATGATGAAGTCACAGTTGGGACTTTCGGTCTGACCTACAGACCGGAACGCTCCTGGCGTCTGTTTGCGCGCGCCGACGAGAACTTCCGCTTCGCTAAGGTGGATGAACATACCAGTGTGTTCGGGTCCACTGACGGATTGAAAAACCAGACCGGGATCTCTTATGAACTTGGTGGTGAGTGGAGTGGCGACCTCGGCAGGGTGCTGCTGACCGCCTACCGGTTGGAACTGGATGACGAGATCAGCTACGACCCGGCGCTGTTTCACAATGTCAATCTCGATTCAACCATGCGCAAGGGATTGATTCTGGAAGTCTGGGCGAAAGTTCACACCGATGTTGATGTCGGTGTCTACTACAGCTATGTCGATTCCGAGACCGATTCGGGCAGCTTTGCCGGTAATCGCATACCTTTGGTTGCCGAGCACAGTGCCAGCCTGATGGTTGACTACCGACCCATACCAAATCTGGATTTGCATGCGGAGTTGCTGTATGTCGGCGATCAGGTGCTGGGCGGAGATTTTGCCAACGAGTTCCCCGAGCTGGATGACTACACCCTGTTCACTCTCAGCGGCGAGTACCGGATCAATGGCTGGAGTTTCGAAGCCAGGGTCAATAACCTGTTCGACCGGGAGTACAGCGAAACAGGATCCACCGGATATGATGCCGGATTCACGTTGCGCGACTCCTACTTTCCTGCGCCGGAGCGTAACTTCTGGCTCAAGGTCGGTTACGATTTCTGATAAGAAGAAAACAGCCGGCAACATTCGTTGCCGGCCGTTCCTGACAGCTCAGACTGCGACTTAAATGTTGTCGATCAGGTCGTCCCGGTTGTCGCGGTCGTTGCCGGTAAAGACATATGCATCAATGCTGCCGACGCCCTTTGTCTCACGTAGGTTCCAGAGCAGATAACCCTCGGTTTCCTTAGGTCCTGCAAACGTATGGATGTAGGGTTCACCCCGGCTGGGCTGTACCGCACCGTTGCCGTGCAGAATATCTTCCGACTGTTTGTCGGTGAAAGCGCTGGCAGGGCCGGAGAGGATGGCTGCGCCGATAAGGGCTGCGGTAACAGTAATCGTCTTTTTCATGATGATCTCCTTGCAATCGAGTTCGGTTAAGTAAGCGTTATTGCTTGACTTTAGTCATTGCAGAGGGCGTGCCAACTTTTTTATGAATACATAAAATCAATGTAAATCATTAAGATAAATTCCATTTAGAGAATGTATCGCAGATTTTTTCATATTCGATGCGGAATGAATCGTTACGGATAAAATTATCGTTTCGTTACAATGTTAACGGAATCACGAGTGTCCGCATTTGAACCCTCGGTATTTGGAGAGCATTATTTCCAACCACACGCCTTGAGTATTGATGCGTTGAGGAGCGACCAAATGAAGAATAAGCCCATCAGTCGATTTCTGATTCCGGAACTGGATGAACTGCCTGAAGATGTCAGAGAGAGAATTATGCAGGTGCAGCAGAAAACCGGATTCGTGCCCAACGTCTTTCTTGCGCTCTCCCGCCGTCCCGACGAGTTCCGCGCATTTTTCGCTTATCATGATGCGTTGATGGAGAAGGAGAGCGGACTCTCCAAAGGCGAACGCGAGATGATCGTGGTGGCAACATCCGGTCTCAATCAATGCACGTACTGCGTGGTGGCCCATGGCGCGATTCTGCGTATTCGGGAAAAAAACCCGCTGTTGTCGGACCAGATCGCCAGCAATTACCGCAAAGCCGACATTACGCCGCGTCAGAAGCTTATGCTCGATTTCGCGGTTAAGGTGTCGCAGCGTGCTTATGAAATCGAAGAAAGCGACTTACAGATGCTGCATCAGCAGGGATTCACGGACGACGATATCTGGGATATCGCTGCGATTTCCGCCTTTTTCGGGCTATCCAACCGCATGGCCAATCTCAGTGGCATGCGGCCGAACGAAGAGTTTTATCTGATGGGACGCTTACCGCAAGAGAAGTCCATTTAGCATCAGCTATGATTCCGTTCCGGTGGAGCAGGGGAGAGGGACGCAGTTTCGGTTGGATCCGCACAGTGATGGTATCATTGGCCATTTATGGTTGTGCAGTGGCTGGTGATTACCCGGTTATGCAGAGCAGATTTTCCAACTGTCCCGAAACGCCCAATTGTGTCTCTTCCAGAGCGCATTCTGGCAGACACTACATCGAACCTATCGGGTACGAGGGTACGCTCGATAATGCGCGGCTAAGGTTGCTGGAGGTGATTGCGGATTCTGCACGTGCCCATGTAGTTAAGCAGGAGGATGCCTATCTGCATGTGGAATTCACTTCACTGCTGTTCCGGTTTGTCGATGATGTGGAGTTTGAATTCGACGATGCCGGAAAACAGATTCACCTGAAATCCGCATCCCGCACAGGCTATGCCGATTTCGGTGTGAACCGACGGCGTTTGGAATCGATTCGGGAGAGGTTCAACCAGTAATCCGGCTTTAACCCGAATCTTTCATGAATTATGCTTGATCTCGCTTGTTCTCTGATTCCACAGGAAATATTTCCTCAGTCGGCCGTAGTCACTGATACGCCACTCCTTCGGAAATTTTCTTGTGAAACCAATATACTGCGCGGTATCGGCGCAAATTTATGAAATCTTCGGGTTAAGTATCCGGAGACTGTGATTGGACCTGGGGATCTCAGATAGTGAAAACAAAAGACCAGGGTGACTTCGCTCACGACACTCCGGAAACCATGGGAGTTCTCCTCACCAATCTGGGCACGCCCGATTCATGCGGAGCAGCCGATGTTAGGCGTTATCTCAAGGAGTTTCTGTGGGATCCCCGTGTGGTGGAGATGCCGCGGCCATTGTGGTGGCTGCTGCTCAACCTGGTGATACTGAACACACGGCCACGCCGATCCGCTGCGGCATACGAAAAGATCTGGAGTGATGCCGGCTCGCCGCTGCTGGCCGTTTCGAAGGATCAGGCCGAAGCATTGCAGTCGATGCTGAACGCTGAGTTGAGGCAGCCGGTCACCGTCGCACTGGCCATGCGTTACGGCAATCCCTCCATCCCTTCAGGCTTGGACGATTTGCGCCGGGCAGGTTCGCGCCGGATTCTGGTGCTGCCGCTCTATCCGCAATACTCCGCCACCACGACGGCATCGACCTTCGATGCGGTCAGCATGGAACTCAGGCGCTGGCGCTGGCTGCCGGAGCTGCGTTTTGTCAACCATTACCACGACGACCCCGGCTATATCGCCGCGCTGGCGCAGAGCGTAAGAAAATACTGGGATGCAAACGGAAAACCGGAGAAGCTGCTGATGTCGTTCCACGGTATTCCACGGGATTATTTTATCGCCGGCGACCCCTATTTCTGTGAGTGCCAGAAGACAGGCCGACTGCTTGCCGAAGCGCTCGGACTGCCGGATGATCGCTGGCAGATCAGCTTCCAGTCCCGCCTCGGACCGAAGCAGTGGCTGCAGCCCTACACCGATAAAACCCTGTCATCGCTGGCCAGGGCCGGCACGAAGAGCGTCCACGTCATCTGTCCGGGCTTCAGCGCGGACTGTCTGGAAACGCTGGAGGAGATTGCGATCGAAAACCGGGACCATTTTCTGGCAGCCGGCGGCAAACATTATGCTTACATTCCCTGCCTTAACAGTGACCCTGCGCATATAGGTGTGCTGAAAAATCTGGTGCTCCGGCACATTGCAGGCTGGGCGCCGGTACGCTCGGAGGAAGAGCGAAAGAAAGCTCAACATCGCTGTAAGGAGTTGGCTGTTGCAGCGGGAGCCCGCAAATAGGTAGATCTGTTCAGGACGATTGTTTAAAGGAGGAGCGAACCATGAGCAAACACTATGAGGGCAGCTGCCATTGCGGCGCCGTAAAATTCTCGTACACCGGAGAGGAGATAACCAAAGGTGTACGCTGCAACTGTTCCATCTGTTCACGCAAGGGCGCCATGATGAGCAGCGAGATCATCGCTCCGGAGGCGCTGCAGATCGAGGCGGCGGAGGGGGCTCTGGGGCTTTACCAGTTCGGAGAAAAAACCGCCAGGCACTTCTTCTGCAAAAACTGCGGCATCTACACTTTCCATCAGACGGTGAGAAAACCGGGCCATTACCGGGTCAATCTGGGTTGTCTCGATGGTGTGGATGTGTTTGCGCTGGATGCCGATGTGTTTGATGGGAAACATCTGTTGTGAGGGATGTTTGGATGTTAAAGGGGACGCATTTATTTTCGTAAGGAACCACGAAAAAAAATGCGTCCCCTTTAAGCACGCGCCCCCTTTAAGGACCGCATCACATATTTCTCCGCCTCCACCACAAAAAAGACGCTGCAGGAGACCAACAACATAACCCCCCAGGTTGCTGCATCCAGACTGGTGGTATGGAACAGCTGCTGCATCCAGGGCAGGTAGGTAAAGAGCAGCTGGAATCCGACCACCAGCGCGATCGCCAGCAGCACTTTGCGGCTGCCGAGCAGGCCGCTGCGTGAGCAGGCCGAGCGGCGGATGTAGCGTGTGTTGAGCAGATAGAACGCCTCGAACAGCACCAGCGTGTTGACTGCGACCGTGCGCGCGGTTTCGATGTCGCTGCCGCCGCTGCGCAGCCATAGAAACAGGCCGAATATGCCGCTCACCATCAACAGCGAGACGTACAGTATGCGCCAGATCAGGAAGCCGGAAAGGATCGCTTCGTTGGGGTCCCGTGGCGGACGCCGCATGATATCCAGCTCAGGTGGTTCGAATGCCAGTGACAGGGCCAGTGTAACCGCGGTGATCATGTTGACCCAGAGGATCTGTACCGGGGTGATAGGAAGTTGATAGCCGAGAATGATGGCTGCCACCAGTGTAAACGCCTCGGCGCCATTGGTGGGCAGGATGAAAAGAATTGATTTCTTGATATTGTCGTAGACTGTGCGGCCCTCTTCCACGGCATTGATGATAGAAGCGAAATTATCGTCCGCCAGCACCATCTCGGCAGCCTCCTTGGCCACTTCGGTTCCCTTGATTCCCATGGCAACACCGACGTCTGCCCGTTTTAATGCAGGTGCGTCATTAACACCGTCACCGGTCATGGCCAGTACAATACCCCGGGACTGCAATGCTTCAACCAGGCGCAGTTTGTGCTCCGGGCTTGCCCGTGCAAAAACGTCCATCTGCAACACCTGTTTCTGCAGTTCCGTTTCACTCATCTGTTCAAGTTCGCGTCCGGTCAGCACGCGTCCGCCGACCCCTATTCCCATCTGCTCGGCAATTGCCTGGGCGGTGACCGCATGGTCACCGGTGATCATCTTTACCCGGATGCCGGCGGTCTTGCACTGGCGCAGCGCCTCCAGCGCTTCGCTGCGCGGCGGATCGATGATGCCGACCAGTCCCAGCAGTGTCAGGCCTCCGTCGACATGCTCGAAACGCAGTTCACGCTGGTCGGCCCCGGCCGCTTTGAACGCGAGCGCCAGGATTCGCTGTCCGCGCCGCGCCATCTCCTCAATACTTTTCTCCCAGTAGGCAATATCCAGCGGGCGGTCATCCCCCATTACCCGCTGCCGGTTGCACATCTCCAGTATGCGTTCGGGCGCGCCTTTTACATAGATGAAACCATGCCCGGCATGGTCATGGTGCAGGGTTGCCATGAAGCGGTGTTCGGACTCAAAAGGGATGGTATCCGTGCGCGGCAACTCCTCTTTCTGGAAAGCCGGATCCAGACCGCATTTCATGGCCAGCGTGATCATCGATCCTTCGGTCGGGTCGCCGCTCAGTTTCCATTCGTTGCCGGAAAGCGCCACCTCCGAATCGTTGCAGAGGAGACCAGCACGCGCCAGCTCGATAAGTTCGGGAACCTCATCCGGGTTCATGTCAGTGCCGTTCAGCTGCACGCTGCCATGCGGGTCGTATCCGACACCTGTCACCTCCAGCAGCAGCTGGGTGGTGGCAATGGTCTGAACGGTCATCTCATTGCGCGTGAGCGTGCCGGTCTTGTCCGAGCAGATCACGGAAACCGTACCCAGTGTCTCCACCGCAGGCAGCAGTCGGATGATGCCGTTGCGCCCTGCCATGCGCTGAACACCAATGGCAAGGGTGATGGTGATAATGGCGGGAAGTCCCTCGGGGATGGCAGCGACCGCCAGACCCACCGCAGCCAGAAACATCTCGTCCAGGGTGTTGTTCCACACCAGAATCCCGTAGAGCGAGGTACATAGCGCCAGTATCAGGATTATGCCGGTAAGACGCCGGCCGAAACTCCCAATCTGGCGCAACAGTGGCGTGGTGAGCTGACTGACCTCTCCCAGCAGCGCGCTGATGTGACCGATCTCCGTCTGTACCCCGGTCGCCACGACAACGCCAGCGCCATTGCCGTAGGTAACCAATGTACTTGCATAGGCCATGCAGCTGCGATCGCCAAGATCCGCGGTTTCCGCTACCGGTGTAATGGATTTTTCCACCGGCACCGACTCTCCGGTCAAGGCAGCCTCTTCGATACGCAGATTCTTGCTGCGGTACAGGCGCAGATCCGCCGGAACCTTGTCTCCCGACTGCAACAGCACCAGGTCTCCCGGAACCAGGGACTCAGCCGATATCACAGTTTGATGGCCGTCACGTACAACAGTGGCCTGGGGTGAGAGCAGATCGCGAATCGCATCCAGTGCCTTCTCCGCCTTACCCTCCTGAACGTATCCCACCAGGGCATTTATCAGTACCACTGCGATTATTACACCGGTATCCACCCAGTGCGCCAGCACCGCAGTAACGGCTGCTGCGGCCAGCAGCACATAGATGAGCACATTGTTGAACTGGGAGAGAAATCTCAGCAGCGGGCCGCGCCGCTTGGGAGGAGGCAGCCGGTTGGGACCATACTGTTCGAACCGGCGTTCGGCTTCACTCCCGCCCAGCCCATACCGGTCGACGGAAAACAACTGCATGATTTCGTCGGCGTTTTGTACATGCCAGGATTTGCCTGCTTCGTTCGCTTCCTGAGTTTTCATGGCGTTTGATAAATTATCGACGGGCGTTGAGTAAACAGCCGATTCCACAAGACTGATTGCGGTTTCCTCGGCCTTGTTTCAGCTTATGAGTATATTTTTGTCAGGGCAACAACAGGCATCCCGCCAAATGACCGGGGACAACAACAAGTTAGGTTCTGTTGGATTAGATTGAGTATCAGGCATCCCGCACAAACACCAGATGGAAACTGATTCACCAGCTGTTGTACGCAATACCGGCAGGGGGTGGATCAGGCGACGGATTGGGTATCCGAGCCGAGTGTCCTGACCTGCTGCTTCATCAGTTCGACGATTGCATAGACGCCAAAATGGCGGTTGGGCGAGAGGTGCTCATCCAGCCCCAGGCGGAGAAAAAACTCATCCACATCCAGCGATTCGACGGCAGCACCGGTCCGGCCGGAGACCAGTTGAATCAACAGCGCCAGCACCCCTTTGATGATGCTGGTATCGCAATCGCCGTGGAAACGGATAAGCGAGGGATCCGCCGGATCCCGGTAGGCCTTGACCCAGACCTGGCTCATGCAGCCTTTTACTCTATTTTCATCCGTCCGGTGTTTTTCGGGCAGTTGTGGAAGTCCTTCACCCAATTCGACCAGGTAGGCGTAGCGCTGATCCCAGTCGCCCAGCAGTTCAAAGGTAGCCACCATATCGTCAAGTCGATTCATGGTTTCTTCCTGCAATTTTTCACGAACGCCGTGCGAAACGAAAAGCCGGAGAGGTGATTCACCGAAGCGGTTCCAGTCGAAAAAGGGCAGAGGGCCGAGGGCCAAGGGCCGAGAAAAAGCGGATAGTTACTCTGATTGTTCCCGGGAATTAACTCATTGATTCTCTGCCCCAGGCCCTCAGCCCTCGGCCCTTTTTTCTTAAAACACGGCACAGATGCGCATTTCAGGTTATCCGTTTTGCGTAATCCAGGATTCATCGTGCCTACAACAGTCCCAATGTCAGCTGAGCCTCTTCGCTGATACGCTCCTGGCTCCAGGGGGGGTCCCACACCAGTGCCACCGAAGCCTCGCTTACACCCGCAACACGCTCCACCACGGCTGTCACCTGTCCCGGCAGCGTGCCTGCCACGGGGCAGGAGGGTGCGGTCAGCGTCATTTGAATCGATACTTGCAGGTCGGAATCAATGGCGATGCTGTATATCAGTCCCAAATCGTAGACGTTAACCGGAATCTCGGGATCATATACGGTTTTTATCGCTTCTATGATGTTCTGCCGAAGCGTTTCCCTGTCGGTTCCAGTCACGTCCGGTGGCATAGAGCTCTGACGCTTCCGGGACGAAACGCCGGCAATTTTCTCTTTCAAAAACTCAAACACTGCGTTGCTCCGCTCCTTTAACCGTTCACTTTCTGCATCAGCCGTCGGTCAACTTCCTCCCTGAGGGCTGCAAGTCTGATTTCGCTGCTGATGCCGGCAGCGAACCCGAGGCTGAGCATGGTTAACGCTTTCTCCCTGTCGATGCCGCGCGAACGCAGATAGAAAAGCTGCGCCGGGTCGATCTCTCCAACCGTGGTGCCGTGGCTGCACTTGACGTCGTCGGCGTATATCTCCAGCTGCGGCTTGGTATCCACCTCGGCACTGCGGGTCAGCATCAGGTTATCGTTGCTCAGTTGCGCATCGCTCTGCTGGGCATCCCTGTCAACGATGATATGCCCGTCGAATACGGCACGGCCCTTGCCGTGGAGAATGCCCTTGAACCACTCGCGGCTGGTACAGCCGGGCGCAGCGTGCCGGACGCGCAGGTGAAAATCATTCAGCTGCGCGTCACCGACGGTGTAGAGACCATTGACCTCGCACCTGGCGCCCGGTTGCTTTAAAAGTGCGTGACAGTCGGTTCTGGCCCAGCGGCCGCCAAATGAAACATGGGTGCCGCGGTAATGGCTGCGTTCATACTGGGAGAGAAAGATGGTGCACAAGTGGTGTGTGCCCTCGTTCTCATCCTGCAGCCGGTAGTGCTCCAGCGATGCGCCGCCGGAGAGCTGTATCTCGGTCAGGTGATTATGAAATCCGCTGGAGGGATCGCCGCCGACGTATCTCTCAATCAGGGTTGCGCCGGCGCCGGACTCAAGAACCACCAGATTGCGCGGCTGCACCAGCAGGGAGTGATTACGGCCAAGGTTCAGATAGAGAATCTCTATCGGCTTTTCCAGTACGACATCCTTGCCGATATGCAGTAGCATGCCGTCGTTGATCAGCGCACTGTTGAGCGTGGTAAAGAGGTTTTCGGCCCGGCTCCCGTTCTGCTCAAACCAGTTGCAGAGTTGTTCGGGGTGGGTGCTGAGCGCGTTGCGCAGGCTGCTCAACACCGCGTCATCGGGAAGGTCCGTGAAATCGGCGGGCAGGGGCAGGCAGCGGCCGTTCACGAATACCAGCCGGTAAGCATCCAGTCCGGACAACAGCCAGGGATTGATATCCAGGGTTTTGAAGGCACCGATATCGGTGCTCGCCGGGATAAAGCGCTGCTGCAGCAGACCCTCTATACTGGTGTAACGCCAGGCTTCCTGTTCCCGGTTCAGTGCGGGGAGTTGCGGAAGTGACTGCCTTGCCCGCTTCCTATGTGTGTTCAGCCAGACCAAGCCGCGTCCCGGCAGATCGCCGGCCGACTGCGAGAGATGGTGCAGGAACCAGTCGTTCTGCTGGGCTGCAGTGATCATGCGGCGTCCTCCGCGATCCAGCCATAGCCCCTTTCTTCCAGTTCAAGCGCCAGCTGCTTGTCGCCGGAACGGACGATTCTGCCGCCGACCAGCACATGTACACGATCAGGTTCTATGTAATCGAGCAGCCGCTGGTAATGGGTGATGACGATAATAGAACGGTCTACTGCCCGCAATCCGTTTACACCACCGGCAATGACCCGCAGTGCATCTATATCCAGGCCGGAATCAGTCTCGTCCAGAATTGCCAGTTTCGGTTCAAGCATCGCCATCTGAAGTATCTCGTTGCGCTTTTTCTCGCCGCCGGAAAAACCTTCGTTGACGCTGCGCTTCAGCAGCGCCTGATCGAGACCAACCCGCTTCGCCTGCTCCTGCACCCGGCGCATAAATGCAGGTGCGTCCAGATCTGGCTCACCGCGTGCACGCCGCACTGAGTTCAGGGATTCGCGCATGAAGCTCATGTTATTCACCCCCGGCAGTTCGACCGGGTACTGCATGCCCAGAAAAATACCCGCATGGGCGCGCTCTTCGGTCTCCATCTGGAGCAGGTCGCGGCCTTGGTAACGAATCTCTCCGCCGGTCACCCGGTAACCATCGCGTCCCGCCAGCACGTATGCGAGGGTGCTTTTGCCTGAGCCGTTCGGGCCCATGATGGCATGCACCTGGCCGGCGTCTATCTCCAGATCCAGACCCCGGAGTATCTCTTTCTGTTCGATTGCAACCTGCAGATTTTTAATCGACAACATCTGTCATAGCCTCTCTGTTCAGGACGATTACCCGACCGCGCCCTCCAGCGTGAGATCGAGCAGCTTTTGCGCTTCCATCGCGAACTCCATTGGCAGCTCCCTGAACACCTCCTTGCAGAAGCCGTTGACGATCAGGGATACCGCATTCTCTTCGGAGAGCCCGCGCTGGCGGCAGTAGAAGAGCTGATCTTCGCCGATCCTGGAAGTGGTCGCTTCATGCTCAACCTTGGCGCTCGGGTTTTTGACCTCGATGTAAGGGAAGGTGTGAGCGCCGCAACGGTTGCCGATCAGCAGGGAGTCGCAGCGGGTGTGGTTGCGTGCGTTTTCCGCTTTCGGTGTCATCCGCACCAGACCCCGGTAGGTGTTCTGGCCGCGTCCGGCGGAGATGCCCTTCGACACGATAGTACTCTTTGTGTTGCGGCCCATATGGATCATTTTGGTGCCCGTATCCGCCTGCTGTCCCGCCCTTGTTACCGCCACCGAGTGAAATTCGCCCACCGAGTCGTCACCACGCAGAATGCAGCTGGGATATTTCCAGGTGATGGCCGATCCTGTCTCCACCTGGGTCCAGGAGATGTGTGAACGTTCGCCCCGGCAGTCACCCCGTTTGGTGACGAAATTGTAGATGCCTCCGCGTCCGTCGGCGTCGCCGGGATACCAGTTCTGCACCGTTGAGTATTTGATTGTTGCATCGGTCATGGCGACCAGCTCTACCACTGCGGCATGCAGTTGGTTGTTATCGCGCTTGGGTGCGGTGCAGCCTTCCAGATAGCTGACATGGCTCCCCTCTTCGGCGACGATAAGCGTGCGCTCGAACTGTCCGGTGTTCGCCTCGTTGATGCGGAAATAGGATGACAGCTCCATCGGACACCTGACACCCCTGGGTATGTAAACGAAGGTGCCGTCGGAGAAGACCGCGGCGTTCAGGCAGGCGAAGTAGTTGTCGGTATAGGGAACCACCGAGCCCAGATATTTGCGCACCAACTCCGGATGGTGCCGAACCGCCTCGGAGAAGGAGCAGAATATCACCCCCGCTTTGGCCAGCGGTTCACGAAAAGTCGTTGCTATGGATACGCTGTCGAAAACCGCATCCACAGCGACACCGGCCAGTGCCTTCTGCTCCTCCAGCGGAATACCCAGTCTGTTGTACGCGGCGATCAACTCGGGGTCGACCTCGTCCAGGCTTTCCGGGCCGCCACCCCCTTTTTTCGGTGCTGAGTAGTAGGAGATGGCCTGATAGTCTATTTGCGGATGTTTCAGCTTGGCCCACTCGGGATCGGTCATGTTCAACCAGTGGCGGTAAGCCTTCAACCTGGCCTCCAGCAGCCACCCCGGTTCGCTTTTCCGGGCAGAGATCTGATGGATCGTCTCCTCACTCAGCCCCGGCGGCAAGGTATCTGTTTCAAGTTCGGTGACAAAACCGTGTTCGTACTCTTTTTGAACGAGCTCTGTTACCCTGTTTTCAGTTGTGCTCATGAGAAGGGAGATCTAAATAACCAAGTAATATTGTCAAGTATTATAATGGGCTCGCCAAGTTCGGATTTCAACACTTGGATTTGCAGGGTAAGGGAAGGAGAATAGGGAAATGCACGATCTTTTCATAAGCTACGCCCGGGAAGATGAAGCCTGGGTGGAGCGTTTCTGTGAGTTGCTGAAAACTGATGGACTCATCGTCTGGAAAGACTCTTCCATCCCCACGGGAAAATCATTCGGCCGGGTGATAGAGGAGGCTATCGCCAGTTCGCGTGCGGTGGTGGTGGTCTGGTCGCACTATTCGATCGACTCTGACTGGGTAAGGGCCGAAGCTACCGAAGGATTGAGACGAGGCATTCTGATGCCGGTACAACGGGACGCCAGCGAGCCGCCGCTGCGTTTCAGAACCATTCAGACTATCGATCTGGCCAAGTGGAAGTTCGAAGCTGACTATCCCGCGTTTCGCAGACTGGTGGGAGAGCTCTGGAGCCTGATCCAGGCGGTTCCACCCAATGCTCAGTTGGAGAAGCAACCGCAGGATGAGTCGGCGCCTGTGCCGGACGGTAGTGGGAAATGGCGTTATCTCATGGCAATCGCCGGGGTGCTTCTGGCGGTTGCGTTGGGGGCCGCGCTATGGCACTGGTTCAGTGTGGAGAAGCGCGGTCAACTATCAATTGAATTGACTGCTGCCTCAATCGCCGCATTGGACGAGGTAGGCTCCCGTTATAACTCTTCCGGTCACTACTGGCGCTATTTCCTTGACGAAGATGGAGGGCAGTTGCTGGTCGAGCGAAGTGTGCTGCTGGCGCTGGAAGCAGTAAAGGTTGAGGCGACTCCACAGGCGATAGAGGCATTGCGCCAAAGTCTGGTACTGCTGCGGAGACCCCTGCAGGAGTTCCGCAGCTTAAATGCGGCAAACAGGGCGGAAATCGCCTCTGACGGGACCCGGATAGCCTGGTCTCACAGAAATGGCGTGCAACTACTCGATACGCTGGATGAGGCGAACAACAGGGATCTTGAATCGGATGGACGGATCGCCGGTCTCGTTTTTCTTGCGGACAGCGATTTATTTGGCCGCTGTCGGAGGTGATGGCGGTCTGGATGTCTGGAATCTCGCTAGCGGCAAAAAATGCTGCATAGCGTGGGCAGCGGGGAGAATACGATCGATTTTGCACTGAATGCTTCCGCATCACGGATTGCGGTGCGTCAGGCCGGGCTGGTAACCGTGCTTGAATTGCCGGGCGGTCGAAAGATTGCAAAGATCGATACAGACAGATTTGTCAATCTCAGTGCATACCAGAGTCTGGATCTGAGCCCGGACGGGACCCTACTGGCGATAGCGCTAAAAGACGAGGTGGTGATATGGGATCTCGAAAAGGGTGAGGAGCGTTTTCGTATCGCCGTTGGTCAGCGTGTTTCCGGGCTTGGTTTCGATCCAGAGGAAAGGTTCTGCTGGCGTTTTCCAGCGACGGCAAGGGACGCCTGATCAACCCCACATATGGCGACTCTAAAGATTTTTCGCTGCAGCGGGGAGCTGATCTTATCCGCTTCTCCTCAGCTCCAGGTCTGGTTGCCTTCACAGCGGGAGGCCAGGTGCTGGTTGCCCTGCTTGACGCCCCGGGTAAACCGATTCTCCAATACGGCCATGCCGACAATGTCAAGTATATCCGTTTCAGCGAAGATGGCCGGCTGATCGCTTCGGCGGGTCAGGATGGCATGGTGCGTGTCTGGGATATCGAAGCCGGTAGAGAGCTGAGCCGGTTTGCCTACAAAGATCAGGTGCTCGCACTTCGCTTCAGTCCCGATGGGAACAGAGTGACCGCGATCGCAAGGAATGGGCAGGTTGGAATCTGGCCGATTGCTTACGATGATCCGGCAACCGAAGCCTGCCGTGGACTGAAACGCAATCTCACACCAGAGGAGTGGCATCAATACTTGAGCTCTCAGTCATATCGCAAGACATGCACAACTGCACAGCCCTGACTTCTATTTGGGCGGATGGCTGGTTCCCTGTAAACCGGAATATGGAAACGAGACAGCGAGCACAATCCCTGCTGATGTGGCGGAGAGTTTCAATAATTCTTGGCATTATTTGCGCATCAGGAGTAAGGTTGAGAGCAGGAGTCGATTAAACCGCTATATTCGGCACTAGTACCAGGGAGGAATCAGCGTAACTGAAACTTATGACATGCCAGGCTGAGTGACTGCCTTGTCAGTTCCAGATGGAGGTTTCAATAATAAAAACTCCGTTGTCGTTTTATTTTTGTTACTCCTCCTGATTACATCCGGCGCGGGTGCAGCCGGTCTGCCTGATTGGGCCAGAACGAATCTGACCGCAGAGCAACAGACATGGATACAGTCACATCCTGTGATAAGAGCAAGGGTAGGTGCTGCGCGTCCTGACCACTTCAGCATAAACGGCGAAGCCAGGGGACTCAGCGTCGATTATTTGAAATTGATCAGTGAACGGACGGGACTCAGTTTCGACTACATAACCGGCATGCCATGGGCAGGGGCTATAGAGAACGTCAGTCAAGGCAGAGGCGCCGACCTGCTGCTTACCATTAAGCGCACACCGGAGCGGGAGGCGCAGCTGGCATTCACCGAAGACTACCTGCTCAGACCCTGGGTTATCTTTACCCGCAAGGATGCACCGTTTATCTCCCATGTAAATGAGCTTATGGGCAAACTTGTCTCGGTCGAGCAGGCTTATGTCATGCATGAACTGCTGGCTCGGGAGTTTCCCGGGATTCGGCTCAAGGTTGTGCCGACCACACTCGATGCGTTGAAGGCGCTCGCCGCCGGTCAGGTGGATGCCTACGTCGGCAGCCTGTCTACCGGCAGTTACCTGATCAACACCGAGAGTTTGGCCAATATCAAGGTCGCCGCTCCGACCCATTTCGATAACCACAATCAGGCGATGGCGGTCCGCCCGGATTGGGCGGTACTGGCGGATATCATCAACCAGGTTTTACGGAACATCTCGCCGGGGAACACCAGCAGATAAATTCAAGATGGTTTTCAGTCCGCTTCGAGCATGGCATTCGCTGGCGCGACGTGTTGTTATGGGGCGGGATTGGGCGTGGCGCTGTTCTCTGTTATTTTTCTGATAATCTCCAGAAAAAACAATCAATTGCGCGAGGAGATCGCACAACGGAAACAGGTTGTCGAGATCCTACGCAAGAGCGAACAGCGCTTTCGCAGTGTCTTTGATCAGCAGTTCCAGTTTATGGTGATTCTCGCACCGGATGGCCGTGTCCTTGAGGTTAATGAACTGGCGCTGCGAATGCAGAATTACACGCGCGAGGATTATATTGGAAAGCTTTTCTGGGATTCTCCGGCATGGCAGGATCTGCCCGAGTGGCCGGCGATCTTGCGGCAGAGGCTGCAGCAGGCTGCGCGAGGCGGATCTCCGATTCTGACGGAGGATATCTATAAAACCGCCAACGGTGAGATCCGCTTTGCGGACGCCGCAACGACGGCGATCTTCGATGAGCAAGGCGGAGTCGAGTATTTTGTCGTACAGGCGTCGGATACCACTGAACGCCAGAAGGCGCGGGAGGAGCAGGCCCGGCTTAACCGGGAGCTTTCCCAGGCGCGCAAGATGGAGGCACTGGGCCAACTGACCGGCGGTATTGCCCACGATTTCAACAACATTCTCGGAATTGTACTTGGGTACACAGCGCTTGGCATGGAGATGGCCCGGAAGCTCGGCGAGCAGAGAATGATTGAGTATCTTGCTCGGGTGGAGCGGGCGGGACTCAGAGCAAAAAGTCTGGTGACTCAGATGCTCGCGTTCAGCCGTGGGGATGAAAGCAAACCAGTTCCCCTGCAGTTCACGCCGCTGATCGAGGAGCAGGTGAAAATCCTCCGCTCTTCGCTTCCCAGCAGCATCAAGATAGAAACTGCGCTGCAGCAGCGACTGCCCGATGTGGAGATGGACCCGGTCCATCTGCAACAGATAATGATGAATCTGAGCCTCAATTCGCGGGATGCAATGGATGGTTCCGGTACTCTGAGTATCGGCGTAAAGGAGGCACAGATTGCGGGCGAGGAGTGTGTCGCCTGTCACCAGCGGATAGAGGGAGCGTGGGTGGAGCTGTCGGTGGCGGATACCGGTCCCGGGATAACGCCCGATGCCGAAGAACATCTGTTCGAACCGTTTTTCACCACCAAGTCCGTGGGTCAGGGCAGCGGCATGGGTCTGGCGGTAGTGCATGGGATCATGACGCGTCTCGGTGGGCACATCATAGTTGAGAGCAGGCCAGGGGAAGGGTGTTGCATACGCCTGCTGTTCCAGCCAATGCCTGCCTCTTCACCGGAAGATATCGAAGTGCAGGTCCGGGGTAACGGGGAACATCTCCTCGTCGTCGATGATGAACCGGAACTGGCCGGTTACCTGCATGAACTGCTGGAGCTCAACGGCTACCAGGTCACAAAGAAAACTGACAGCCGGTCAGCCCTAGATCAACTCACCGCGGATCCGGACACAATAGATCTTCTGATCACTGACCAGACCATGCCGGATATGAGTGGTATGGAGTTGATTGAACGCTTGAGGAAGCTGCGTGCTGAGATTCCGGTGATTCTCTGCAGCGGGTTCAGTGAAAAGATCGATCGTGAACAGGCTCGGAAGATCGGGATCCGTTATCTTGCAAAACCCATTAAAAGCGAGCAGCTCCTGAATATGGTGAGGGAGGCACTCGCCGCCGGTAAAGAGTTGTAGCGTTTGAACTCATCAAACTTTGTAACCGCTTGCCCGGTCCATGGTTAACCCATTTGGTCTGAGTAGATGCAATTTTTTTCAGATTCCGCTTTTCTCTTTGACGTAAAACTCCGGCCAGCTGCGCCGAATCACTTCGCCGTCGCCGCGCAGGGCGACGCAGGTATCCAGATAGTGGGGCTTCTCCTTGACCGGTTTTTTCAGTGCAACCTCCTCCCAAGTGGGATTCATGGTCTGGAATGCGGTGGTGGCGATGTAGGACATCATCTCAATCAGGTGGGTGCAGCCGCGGGTTACGCCTACACGTTCACGTACCTGGCGCATGAAGCCGCCGCCGATCTGCAGTCCGATCAGATGCTGCATCGGCGCCGGCCCGGCGGTGCATGCGCTGAATGGGTGGTAGTCAGAAGCCGCATCGATTTCATGGATGACCAGATCCAGATCCAGCGTCACCCGCAGCAGCATGCCGTGAATGGGTTCGTCCGCTTCGGTAGTGCGGCCGCCCAGGCGGTTCTCAAAGCGAAAGGGCTTGGTGTCGACCAGCTTGGCTTCGATATCCCAAAGTCCATCATCGCGCATAAACCCTTCGCAGGTGATGTGACGGGTGTGCAAGTGTTTGCGTTTGGCTGCGGGTTTCAGTGGCATGGGTGTATATCCTGAATTGAAAGGTGTCGGATCCCTTTTTACTTGAATGAATCGAAAAAGTTAAATACAAGTCATTGTGTAAAAAGGGATCCGACCCTTTTTAATTTGCTTTTTAATCAAACTCGCTCAATGATGGCTGCAATACCCTGGCCGACGCCGATGCACATGGTGCAGAGGGCATAGCGGCCGCCGCTTCTCTGCAGCTGGTACATGGCAGTTGTGACCAGTCTGGCGCCGCTCATGCCCAGCGGGTGGCCCAGCGCAATGGCGCCGCCATTGGGATTGACCTGGGGAGCATTGTCATCCAGACCAAGTTCGCGCAGCACCGCCAGCGCCTGGGCGGCGAAGGCCTCGTTCAGTTCGATCAGATTCATCTGCCCGATCTTCAGTCCGGTCATCTGCAGCAGCTTGATGCTGGCCGGTGCCGGGCCTATGCCCATGATGCGTGGCTCCACGCCAACCGCTGCGGTAGCGACGACACGGGCTTTCGCTGTCAGACCGTTCGCTATTCCCGCCGCTTCCGAACCGAGCAGCAGCGCACAGGAACCGTCATTGACCCCGGAGGCGTTGCCTGCGGTGACCGAGCCGCCCCTGCGGAACGGAGCCTGCAGCGCAGCCAATGATTCCAGCGTGGTGGCAGCGCGTGGATGTTCGTCCCGGTCAACGGTCAGCGGATCCCCCTTGCGTTGAGGGATCGCAACAGGGGCGATTTCGTCATTGAAAAATCCGGCCTGCCGGGCGGCTTCGCATTTCTGCTGACTGCGCAGTGCGAACAGGTCCTGATCTTTACGAGAGATGTTGAACTGCTCGGCCAGATTCTCGGCGGTCTCGGGCATTGAGTCGATGCCGTATTGCGCTTGCATCACTCTGTTGACGAAGCGCCAGCCGATGGTGGTGTCGTAAATCTCCGCAGTGCGAGAGAATGCGCTCTCCGCCTTGGGCATCACGAACGGTGCCCGCGACATCGATTCCACGCCGCCGGCAATAATTAAGGATGCTTCGCCAGCCTTGATGCCGCGTGCGGCCAGTCCCACCGCGTCCATGCCCGATCCGCACAGCCGGTTGACCGTGGTGCCTCCCACCGCCACCGGCAGCCCTGCAAGCAACGCCGCCATGCGGGCCACGTTGCGGTTGTCCTCACCAGCCTGATTGGCGCAGCCGTAGATGACGTCGTCCACCTGCTCCCAGTCGACGCCGGGGTTTCGTTCCATCAATACCCGCATCGGTATCGCAGCCAGGTCGTCCGTGCGCAGCGATGACAGAGCGCCGCCATAGCGGCCTATCGGCGTGCGAATGGCGTCGTAAATATAGGCTTCGTTCATTCATATTCCCAAATAAAAGGAAAAATAAAAGGGGTCAAATAAAAGGGGTCGGATCCGAATAGCACAGAGTTTAAGCCGATACGGGTTGTTTCTGGAGGAAACGCCAGTGGCAGGGATGCCACTGTCGAGCCTACATGGACGTATTTACGGCGTTTTCCGGAAGAAATGACCTGTGTCGGCTAGTCAACTACTCGACGATTATAGTTAAGTATGTGCCATTCGGATCCGACCCCTTTTATTTCCTTCTACTCGTGAAAACCCACCCCTGCAGCCGCCTTTCTCCGCAGCAGCAGCGAAGGCCGGTAACGATCGATGCCGTAAGCCGCCTGCAGATTCTCCAACACTCTCAAAACCGATGCCGGGCCCAACCGGTCAGCCCAGGCGAGTGGGCCAAGCGGGTAGTTGACACCGCGCTGCATGGCGGTATCCACCGCGGCAGCATCGCACACCTGCTGCAGCACCGCATCCGCACCTTCATTGGCCAGCATGCAGACAGTGCGCATCACCACCAGGCCGGGTGCGTCATCTATCAGTGAGACCGTTTTGCCGGCCGCCTGGAAGAGTCCTATGGCGTCGTCCACGGCTTTTGCAGAGGCCTGGTCAGCGGCGGCCAGCGCCATGCGGCCCGCACCGGCGTAGTCGAGCGCCAGGTCGAACAGCACCGTATTGGCCTCGTTCGTGTCGGCCGATCTTTGTGTGGCGCTGCGTCCGTCGCTGAGCGCGATCAGCGCCTTCCCGGAGCGCAGGATATTTGCATCACCCCAGGTTCTGGTTATCGCGATGCCTGCCCGCCGCCACAGCGGCACCAGCGGCTCTGCCAGGCCAAGGGAGCCGACAATGCGGATAGAGGTCGGCGCCTCTCTCTCCTCCATCGCGCCCGGTGTGGGTTGTTCTGCTGAGGGGCGATAGTCGTAGAAGCCGCGGCCGCTTTTGCGGCCAAGCAGACCGCCGTCCACCAGCTCCTTCTGGATCAGTGAAGGGAGGTAGCGCTTGTCCTGATGGAATGCGTCGAACACCGAGCAGGTGACCGCATAGTTTACATCCTGGCCGATCAGATCCATCAGTTCGAACGGCCCCATGCGGAAGCCGCCCGCTTCGCGCAGCAGAACGTCGATAGTCACGCAGTCGGCAACACCTTCCTCCAGCAATCTCAGCGCCTCGGCGTAGAATGGCCGTGCCACCCGGTTAACGATAAAACCGGGCGTAGAGCGCGCATGAACCGGCTGTTTGTTCCAGGCCGCCGCCGTATCAAACACGGTCTGCGCCACATCGGCATCGGTGGTTATGCCGGAGATCACCTCGACCAGCTGCATGACCGGCGCCGGATTGAAAAAGTGCATACCCGCCAGATTTCCGGGGCGTGCCAACGCCGAAGCGATGGCGGTAATCGACAGTGATGAGGTGTTGCTGGCGAGGATGGTATCCGGGGCGCAGATCTGCTCCAGACTGACGAAAAGATTCTGCTTGATGGCCAGATCCTCGACGATGGCTTCCACCACCAGGCGTGCATCGGCCAGCGCCTCCAGATGGGAAGCCGGCTCGATTCTGGCCAACAGATCATCCCGCAGCTGAGGCGACATTCTGCCCCTGTCTATCTGCCGCTCCAGCAGCTTGCCGATGTCGTCGATCGCTCGGGCAACAGCCTCGGGCGCAGTGTCGTAAAGCAAAGTCCTGTAGCCGGCTGCAGCAGCAACCTGAGCTATTCCTGCGCCCATACTGCCGGCGCCGACAACTGCGACTGTCGCACTCTTCTCCAGAGCCGCCATGTCTTGCTACTCTCCCCTGAATACCGGTGCCCGTTTCTCCAGGAACGCGGCGACGCCCTCCCGATAGTCGGCGCTGCGGCCGGCTATGGCCTGCAACTCCCGCTCCAGCTCCAATTGATCCTCCAGGCTGCCGCCGCCGGCGGTATTGATCGCTCGCTTGGTCAGGCCCAGACCTTTGGTCGGCTGGCTGGCGAGGTGGCTGGCGAGCGCCATCGCCTCGTCCATCAGTTTGTCGTCATCCACCGTCTGCCAGACCATGCCCCAATGCTCCGCCTGTTCCGCTGAAATTCTGTTGCTGAGCATGGCCAGACCCATGGCCCGCGCTCTTCCCACCAGCCGCGGCAGGGTCCAGGTGCCCCCAGAGTCCGGAACCAGACCGATTTTGGAGAAGCCCTGGATGAATCCCGCGCTGCGAGCGGCCAGCACGATGTCGCAGGCCAGCGCGATATTGGCGCCTGCGCCGGCGGCAATACCGTTTACCGCACAGACTACCGGTTTCTCGAGATTGATTATTGCGCGGACCAGCGGATTGTAGTTTCTTTCGATCGACTCGCCGAGATTCGGCATTTCGCCACCGGGTACAACCGCCCGGTCATTGAGATCCTGACCGGCGCAGAAACCCCGACCGGCGCCTGTCAGCAGCAGGCAACGGATGGTTTTGTCCGCTGCCACCCGCTGCATCGCATCGCGCAATTCGGCGTGCATATCGGTGGTGAAGCTGTTCAGACTCTCCGGGCGGTTGAGCGTGACAATGGCAACGCCCGACCTGGTTTCAAACAAGATGTTGCGGTAGTCCATGGCTCTGTCTGATTTTTGTGTCTGAATCGGGGATTCCTCTGAATGTACGAAGTATGGCAAAGATGAACTATTAATACTACAAAATGGATAAATTAATATATATAGTGTATCAGGAGGAGGGTCGGATGCGGCAGTTGAAAAGTTATTCATGCAGCGAATGGGTTGCGGGCAAGGGCGGCGGGCTAACCCTCTGCAGTGCGGTTGACGGCAGCGCTGTAGCTGAGATTTCCAGCGAAGGACTGGATTTCAGGGCAATGACCGATTACGCGCGCCATGTCGGCAGACCCGCGCTGCGGGCACTGACTTTTCATCAGCGTGCGATTCTGCTCAAGGAGCTGGCGTTGGTTTTGATGCGGCACAAGGAGGAGTTCTACCGCCTGTCGCGTGAAACCGGCGCCACCCGCAACGACTCATGGATCGATATCGAAGGGGGCATAGGCACGCTCTTTGCCTATTCCAGCAAATGCCGCCGGGAGATGCCCAACGGACATCTCTACATTGACGGCGAGCCGGAGCTGCTCTCCCGCAACGGCAGCTTCATGGGACAGCATATTTATACGCCGCTGCAGGGCGTTGCGGTGCATATCAACGCCTTCAACTTTCCCTGTTGGGGAATGCTGGAAAAACTGGCGCCCACTTTTATCGCAGGGGTCCCAAGTATCGTCAAGCCGGCGAGTCAGACCGCCTACCTGACCGAGCTGATGGTGCGCTGTATCGTCGAATCCGGCATTCTGCCCGAAGGATCGCTGCAGCTGATCTGCGGCAGCGTCGGTGATCTGCTCGACCATATGAGCTGTCAGGATGCGGTCACCTTTACCGGCTCGGCAACAACCGGCCTCAGACTGCGCCAGCACCCGGTAATTATGCGCAACTCGGTGCGCTTCACCATGGAAGCCGATTCGCTCAACGCCTCTGTTCTGGGTCCGGATGCACTGCCGGGGACGCCCGAGTTCGACCTTTACGTAGAGGAGGTGGCGCGGGAGATGACGGTTAAATGCGGTCAGAAGTGTACCGCTATCCGGCGTGCCATTGTGCCGCGCGCCATTGCGGGTGATGTGATAGAGGCGCTCAGACGGCGGCTGGGCAAAGTGATCATCGGGGACCCCGGCAGAGAGGGGGTGACGATGGGTGCACTCGCCAGCAAAGATCAATGCGATGAGGTACGGCAACGCATCGCCGAGATCGCCCGCAGCAGTGAGATTGTCTACGACGGCGCGACCGATCCCGGATTGCCGCAGGATCTCTCTGATCAAGGAGCGTTCATGCCACCGGTCCTGCTCTACTGTGAACGTCCACTGGAGAGCAGCGAAGTACATGAGGTGGAAGCTTTCGGTCCGGTCAGCACCGTCATACCTTACGACGACAGCGCCCAGGCAGCCGCCATCGCCAACATGGGGCAGGGCAGCCTGGTCGGTTCCGTGTTTACTTACGACGACGCTTTCGCGCGGGAGATGGTGTTGGGTATAGGTGCCTGGCACGGCCGCCTGCTGATCGGCAACCGGGAGTGCGGCGGTGAATCCACCGGCCACGGATCCCCGCTGCCGGCACTGATTCATGGTGGCCCGGGACGTGCCGGCGGCGGACAGGAGATGGGCGGCGTACGCGGCGTGTTGCACTACATGCAGTGCACCGCGCTGCAGGGTTCACCCACCACGCTGTCCCATGTAACCGGCAAATGGATGCGCGGCGCACAGTGGCTGGAGAGAGATGTTCATCCGTTTCGCAAAACCATCGATGAACTGGAGATCGGCGAGAGCATCATAACCGGCAAACGCAAGGTTTCGCTGGAGGATATAGAACATTTTGCCGAATTCAGCGGCGACAGATTCTATGCGCATATGGACGAAGCAGCGGCCAAGGCAAATCCATTTTTCGAAGGCCGGGTGGCACACGGCTACTTCATCGTCTCTGCGGCGGCGGGGCTGTTCGTCGATCCTGCACCGGGTCCGGTGCTCGCCAACTACGGTCTGGAGCATCTGCGCTTTCTCACTCCGTTGAACCCGGGCGACGAGATACAGGTCCAATTTACCTGCAAGCAGATAACGCCGCGCGAGACGGAAGATTATGGAGAAGTACGCTGGGATACCCAGGTGATGAATCAGAACGGCGACTTGGTGGCGACTTACGATGTGTTGACGCTGGTGGCAAAAAAAGAGCAACCCGAGGCAACAGATGAAGACAACGCTTGACGAGCAGGAGCTGGAACAAATATTTCAGCAGCGCATCGACAATGAACAGAAAATCGAACCCAAAGACTGGATGCCGGAGGCGTACCGCAAAAATCTGCTGCGGCAGATCTCCCAGCACGCCCATTCGGAAGTGATCGGCATGCAGCCGGAGCGCAACTTTCTGACGCGCGCGCCGTCACTGCGCAGAAAAGCGGTGCTGCTCTCCAAGATTCAGGACGAAGGTGGCCATGGGCTCTATCTCTACAGCGCCGCCGAGACGCTCGGGACGCCGCGCTCCGAACTGATCGAAGCACTGCAATCCGGTGCTGCAAAGTACGCCTCCATATTCAACTACCCCACCCAGACTTGGGGGGATGTCGGCGCAATCGGTTGGCTGGTCGATGGAGCTGCCATCGTCAACCAGGTCTCTTTGCAGCGCACCTCCTACGGACCTTATGCCAGAGGGATGATCCGCATCTGCAAGGAGGAGAGTTTCCACCAGCGCCAGGGTTACGAGATCATGATAGCGCTGGCCCAGGGCAGCGAAGCACAAAAACAGATGGCGCAGGATTCGCTGAACCGCTTCTACTGGCCGTCGCTGATGATGTTCGGTCCCCACGACAGTGAGTCGGCCCATTCAGCCAGATCGATGAAATGGAAGATCAAACGCGAAACCAACGACGACCTGCGTCAGAAGTTCATCGACCAGACCGTGCCGCAGATCATGTTTCTCGGCCTGGAGCATCCGGACAAGGAGATCAGATGGAACGAACAACGGCAACATTACGACCACGGCGAAATCGACTGGGATGAGTTCAACGCGGTGATCAACGGCAACGGCCACTGCAACCGTCAGCGCATGGAGCATCATCTCAGGGCGCACGAGGAGGGGACTTGGGTACGGGATGCCATGACTGCGTATAAAGAGAAGCAGCGCAAGCGTGAAGTGCAGGTTGCTTAGGAGAGAGGAGCAATGACGCAAGAGAGACTGGAACTGTTCGAAGTCTTCATCCGCTCGAAACGGGGACTCGATCACAAGCATGTGGGCAGCCTGCACGCGCAGGATCATGAGCAGGCGTTGGAGTACGCACGCGACTGCTACACCCGGCGCAGTGAGGGCGTCAGCATCTGGGTGGTGAAATCGAGCGATATCTGCGCCTCCCAGGAGGAGGACAGCGAAAGCTTCTTCGACCCTGCGGACGACAAGCCCTACCGCCTTGCCGGCTACTACAAGCTGCCTGATCCCGTGGATAATATGTGAGCAGCGGAGAGATGAGCATGAGCGATGAGGATCTTAAGCAGGCGACGCTCGACTATACGCTGCGGCTTGGGGACGACGCCCTGGTTTTGGGTCAGCGCATCTCGGAGTGGGTCAGCAACGGCCCGTTTCTGGAGGAGGATATCGCCTACGGCAACGTGGCGCTGGACTATATCGGCCGCGCCCGCATGTATTACGGCTATGCTGCCGAGCTGGCCGCCGACGGACGCAGCGAGGACGATTTCGCCTATCTGCGCAGTGAACGGGAGTTCCGCAACTATCTGATCAACGAACTGCCGCGCGGTGATTTTGCCTACTCCCAGGTGCGCCAGCTGCTGGTGGATCAGTTCAACACAGCCTTTCTGGACAGGCTTGTGGAGTCCAGGGATGCGACGCTGGCAGCGATTGCAGCCAAGGGGATAAAGGAGACGCGCTACCATCTTCGCCGCAGCCGGGAGTGGGTGCTGCGCCTTGGGGACGGCACCGCAGAGAGCCGCAGACGTGCACAGAAAGGGCTCGACGATCTCTGGGGCTACACGCACGAGCTGTTTGAGCCGGATGCGTTGGAGCAGCGTCTGGCGAAGGCAGGCATAGGCGTGGACACAGCAGCGCTCAAGTCACAGTGGCAACAGGCGGTGGCGGCAACGCTGGGGGAGGCAACCCTGAACCTGCCGCAGGAGGATTGGGCTGTGCGCGGCGGCCGCACCGGCTATCACACCGAATATCTGGGCCACCTGTTGGGCGAACTGCAATCCATATATCGCAGCTATCCCGGTTGCCGGTGGTAGCCGTGAAGGGCGGGATACCGGTCATGACCCGTGACTTTTTCGAACGGCAGAGGCGGCGTGAGCAATCTCCGGTGCCGGAGCTGTGGGATCTGCTCGACCGGGTCAGGGATCCTGAGCTGCCGGTGCTCAGTATCTGGGACCTTGGTGTGCTGTGCGATGTGAAGCAAACGGGTGAAAAGGTGGTGGTCACCATCACCCCCACCTATTCGGGTTGTCCTGCAATGGAGACAATTCGCAGCGATATCGAACGGGTACTGGGCGAGGCGGGAATGCGTCGGCTTGAAATCCGGACCCGGTTGGCGCCGGCCTGGAGTTCGACCTGGATCTCTCCGGAAGGGTGCGACAAGCTGCGCGATTACGGCATTGCACCGCCGCAAAATCAATCGGACCTGACCCCAGATGCAGGCTTGGCCTGTCCACGCTGTGGCTCGGCCGATACCCGTTGCATCAGCGAGTTTGGCTCTACTGCATGCAAGGCGCTGTTTCAGTGCAACGACTGCCGCGAACCCTTCGATTACTTTAAAGATATATAGGCTGAGGCTATGTCCGATACCGGCTTTTATGAATTGACCATCGCCGAGGTTAAACCGGAAACCGACACTGCGATTCGCGTCACCTTTGACGTGCCCAACGACCTGCGCGACAAATTCAGATTCATCCAGGGCCAGTTCCTTACATTGAAAGCGACGATCGACGGTGAGGATCTGCGCCGCTCCTATTCCATCTGCTCCGGCATCAACGACGGTCATATGCGGGTGGGCATCAAGCGGGTGAAGGGGGGCAGGTTCTCCAACTATGCCAACGACCATTTCAAGGCCGGCGACAGCGTGGAAGTGATGCCGCCGCGGGGCAGTTTTTACACTGAATTGAACCCAGCCAATGAAAAGCATTACATGTGTCTGGCTGCGGGCAGCGGCATCACACCTATTCTCTCCATAATCAAATCAATTCTGTCGGTGGAGCCAAACAGCCGGGTCAGCCTGATTTACGGCAACCGCCGTTCCAGCTCGGTGATGTTCAGGGACGAGCTGAGCTTCATAAAGAACCGCTACATGACGCGCTTCCAGTGGATCAACATCATGAACGAGGAGGACCAGGGGGCGGAGCTGCTCAACGGCGTCATCGATAACAGGAAAGGATACCAGCTGGCCAAACATAAGCTGATCGACATCCGCTCCACGGACGAAGCGTTTATTTGCGGGCCGCAGGCGATGATGTCCGAAGTCTCCCGCGGTTTCAGGATAGAGGGGCTGAAGGATTCCCAGATCCACTACGAACTCTTCGCCAGCTCATCGGACGACTCCCGCACCATGCTGGATAAGGTGCAGCAGCGTATTGCCGAATACGGCGAGGAGAGGCAAAGCAAAGTGACCGTGATTGCCGATGGCCGCGGCATCGATTTCGAACTGGCTACGGTCGGTGAAAATATCCTGGATGCCGGCCTGCACAATGGATTGGAGCTTCCCTATGCTTGCAAGGCGGGCGTCTGCTCCACCTGCAAGGCGAAGCTGGTAAAGGGCAGGGTGGATATGGATATCACCCACGGGCTCGAACCCGAAGAGGTGGAACAGGGATATATTCTCACCTGTCAGGCGCATCCGCTGTCAGACGAGGTGGTGGTTGATTTCGATCAGCGTTGATCGGATCACATAGCGTTATGCCGTCCTGCCTCCCAGGCATGAATCGCCAGTTTGCGGCTCTCCCCCCAGCGGTAGACACCCGATTCGCCGCTCTCGCGGATGACGCGGTGGCAGGGAATCAGATACCCGATACGGTTTGCGGCGAGTGCACTGCCCACCGCGCGCTGGGCATGGGGAGAGTCGATTATCCCGGCAAGTTGGCTGTATGAGATCAGCTGTGATGAACCGACTTTGATCAGCGCCTCCCACACCTTAACCTGAAAATTGGTGCCGCGCAGCAGCAGGTGGAGCTTTCCGGGTTCCGGCCGCACAGGAAAGATGCGGCGTGCCAGACGCAGCGCTTCCGCAGCGTTGCTTGACAGGTGAGCACGCGGCCACTGCGAGGAAAGCTCCCGTTGTCTGGCTTCCTCCTCTCCATCGCAGAAAGCCAGATAACAGATGCCGCGCCGGGTCCAGCCGATCAGTGCATTGCCGAACGGGGTGGGTGCTACGCCATGGCCGACACTTACACCCTCTCCGAGCGCCTTGATCTCTCCGGGCGTCATGGCTTCGCAGCTGACCATCAAATCGTGCAACCTGCCGGGCCCCGAGAGTCCACTCTCCAATGCCGTGCTCAGGATATCAGCGGACTGGCTGAGCGCCTGTCTGGCGTGCTCTTTGGTAAGGTATTGCAGAAAACGCTTGGGCGATATGCCTGCCCAGGCGCTGAACAGCCGCTGCAGCCGCTGCTCGCTCAGATGCACCTCGTCGGCGATATCGGCAAGGCTGGGCTGGCTGCGTGCATTGGTGCGGATGAATTCAATTGCCCGCGCGACGACGGCATAGTGGCGGCTTTGCGTTTCAAACGAAGACTCGATCAATTTTGTTCACCTGCCTGACAGATAATCCGGTAGGTACAGATTCTGTCATATTGACATAGCGCACCACCCGATTCTTGTCGAATCTGGAATCAGATGGAAAAAGTAGGAACTTTAAGATTACGGAACTGCGGGTCGGTCGGATGAGTTTACCCGAATGTTGCAAAAAATCATCCGTAGCCTGGATGGAGCGAAGCGGAATCCGGGATCGGGGCACAAACATAGCCTCTTTTCTACCCGGATTCCGCTTCGCTCCATCCAGGCTACAAATCACTAGTGATTCAACATCACTGGGAGTGAATTTGAGCCACGGGTTCGCTGGTACCGATAACGCTTTTTTTCGTAGGGCGAAAATGACTACATGCCCCAATTTTATGCAACTGGTAGGTTTATTCTTCGTGACAAATCATTTCCTGATCTGTTTTTCCACATAGATGGCGAGGCTGCGGTTTGAACCCTGGAGCATAACCTGAAATATAAGCGTGGAGACCGATGAACGTATCAGGCGTTTCCTGACTGCTGGAACAGCACAACAACGTTGGTAATCAATCCCTCTCTATTTTTCGATTAGGTTCAGCGCATGAGTGGGCTCCTACCACAGCCATCGCTTGGTATAGATGATCGGCCCGCCCGGGAAAAACTTTAGCCTGATTTTTGTTTTGCGCGGGACAGATTCTCAATCAGTCCCGGCGAACCGCCCGCGATGCCTCGCAACCAGGGAACGAAAGGCACCCTTGCGGTTTTCACCAAGCGAGAGAATCTGCTCATCGGAAGAGGGTTCCACTGCTTTGTAGATGGCTGCACACAAGCGATGCGCCTCCAGTCCGTTCCAGTCGGGGGGCAGCAGGGGTGTCGGCAGTTCAGGATCGTGCAAAAGAATTCTCCGGTACTGGTGAATCAGCATGATGCGCAGAACCAGGCAGTGCTCCGGATTCATGTCGTTTGCGCCGATGTTCTGCTGCAGTGCGCGAGCCAGTGGCCGGTAGCGTCTCAGAAAAGCATTGTAGGCTCTCTCCAGGCGATCGATATCGAAACATTGACGCACCATCTCCCTGGTGCCCAGTCCCTGCGTCTGGTCATGGTTGCTGGCACGCATGATGCTCACCTTGTCAGCTATATCCAGTGCCTGCATCAGCTGCCAGACAGGTTCCAGAGGTGCGGTCGGATGGCCGTATACATTGGGTGCGATGATGCCGAAACCAAGCCACTCCATGCGCTTGCGCACTTCAGCCCGTTGCGCCGTGCTGACGCCTCTGGTTCCAGCGAATACCAGGCGCCATTCGCCGTCCCATTCAGGTTCGTTGAAATAGTAGATACGGCGGTCGAAGCGGTCGACTCTCTGCCGTGTCGAGGTTGTCAGCCGGTAGTAGCTGCGCCGGCCGGCTTTTACCGCTTCCAGAGAGCCTTCCTGTGACAGACGGTATACCGCGGTGCGCACCAGCCGCTCACTGAGACCGAGCGGCTCAAGCAACCGGGTCAGACTGCCAAGCCATATCTCTCCGCCATAGGCCTCTACGATATCGCCGAATACCGTTGCGATAAGTGAAGGTGTTTTGCTCGGCGGTTCGTTTCGGAGTTCATTGACAATTGCGTTGCAACGCGATTTAAAAGAGTGGTTCGGCACAAGAGGCTGAGAGGTTGGATAAAAATCCAATACTAGCAAATGCCTTTTAGTGAGTCATTTTCCGGTCGCTCAACCAACCCGAATCTTTCATGAATTATGCTTGATTTCGCTTGTCTCTTGATTACACGAGAAATATTTCCTCAGTCGGTCGTAGTCACTGATACGCCTCTCCTTCGGAAATTTCCTCGTGAAACCAATATACTGCACGATATCGGTGCAAATTCATGAAATCTTCGGGCTAATTCGAGGAGGAACTCATGAAAATCGAAAAAATCCATCATGTCGCCTACCGCTGCAGAGACGCCAGGGAGACGGTGGAGTGGTACAACAGAAACCTGAAGATGGAGTTTGTGCTGGCTATCGCCGAGGATAGGGTGCCCTCCACCCATGAACCCGACCCCTACATGCACGTGTTTCTGGATGCCGGCGGCGGTAATGTGCTGGCCTTCTTCGAGTTGCCCACCAGGCCGGAAATGGGGCGGGATCCAAACACACCCGAGTGGGTTCAACATATCGCCTTCAAGGTCAGGGACCGGGAGACGCTGCTGCAGTTCCGGACACACCTGGAATCAAATGGGGTGAAGGTGCTGGGCGTGACCAACCACTCGATTTTTCACTCTATCTACTTCTTCGATCCCAACGGCCATCGCGTTGAACTGGCCTGTCCTGATCCGGCGGAGAAGGAGAAGCTGAAACGACTGGATGCGGTCAAATGGGAGATGCTGGAAGAGTGGTCGAGAACAAAAAAAGCCCCGAAACACGCCGCCTGGATGCATCAGGCAGAGTTTGCCCCAGAGGAATAGTTCCGTTTCCGGAACTGGGTCCTTTACCAGGCGGAAATGTCCACGAATAATACGCTCATAGCGGTTTCCAACGACGCACCGGCTGGTTTCGGATTGATTGACCACACCTCCGGCCAGGCTGCAGGAAAGTTGATGGCATACAGATCTTTTCCTGCGGGACTCAGCGTCTCCGCGAGTGATAATATTTCCTGGAATTTGGGGAGATCCTGGTCCAGGAAGGATAAGCGGTTTATGAAACTCTACAGCTATTTCAGGTCTTCGGCAGCCTACCGGGTACGCATCGCGCTCAATCTGAAAGGTCTCGATTATGAAATAGTTCCGGTGCATCTGGTGCGGGGCGGCGGGGAGAACAACAGCCCCGACTATCTTGAAATAAACCCTCTCGCGCTGGTACCGGCGCTGCAGACGCAGGAAGGTCCACTGATTCAGTCGCTGGCAATCCTTGAATACCTTGAGGAGGTCTGTCCGTCACCGGCGCTGCTGCCTCAGGACCCTGTTGGTCGAGCCCGGGTCAGGGCTATTGCGCAGACGATTGCATCGGAGATTCACCCGCTCAACAACCTGCGCGTGCTCGATTACCTGGCCGGGAAGATGGGCGCGGATGAATCCGTCAAACTTGCCTGGTACAGTTATTGGATTCATGATGGTTTGAGCGGTATCGAAAAACTGTTGTCCGGTAGTCCGGCAACGGGCAACTTCTGTCATGGGGACGCACCTTCGTTCGCCGATTGCTGCCTGGTACCCCAGGTTTATAACGCGCGCCGCTTCGATTGTCCGCTGGATGCGTTTCCTTTGATTCGAAGTATCGTCGGGCAGTGCGAAACCCTGCCGGCTTTCAGGCGGGCGGCGCCTGAAAATCAACCCGATGCGGAGTAGAATCGGGCGGCAGCAGGCGTAAATCGGAGGAGAGATCGTCCAATGAATCAGCAGCCTCTCTGGCGGCCAAGCGAAAAGCAGATTACAGATGCCAATATGACCGGATTCATGCAGCGCGCTTCACGCTACACCGGCCGGGTACTGGATAGCTACGAAGATTTGTGGAGATGGTCGATCGACGATCTTGATGGTTTCTGGTCGTTGATGTGGAGCTATGGCAGCGTGCTCGGAGAGAGAAGCTCCGGGGTCGTCGCGGAGGCAGACAGAATGCCCGGTGCCAGTTGGTTTCCGAAGGCGCGCCTGAATTACGCGCAGAACCTGCTGCGGCGGCGCGATGAAATGGACGCGCTGGTGTTTTGGGGGGAAGAGAGAGTAAAACGCCGGCTGAGTCACGCGGCGCTTTATGAGGCCGTATCACGCTGCCGTCAGGCGCTGGTGGAGGCCGGCGTGGAGCAGGGCGACCGGGTTGCCGGTTATCTGCCCAATATGCCCGAAGCGGTCATTGCCATGCTCGCAGCCGCGTCGCTGGGAGCGGTCTGGTCCTCCGCGTCACCCGATTTCGGCGTGGAAGGGGTGATGGACAGATTCGGGCAGATCGAGCCGAAGGTGTTGTTCTGTGTCGATGGATACTTCTACAACGGCAAGGTGATCGACTGCATGCCCAAGAACCGGGAGGTGACATCCCGCTTGCCCGGGCTGACGCGCAGCGTGCTGGTTGACTATACCGATGCAGGCGCCGATGCCGCGCAGCTCACCAGGGGCATCGGTTGGAACGACTTTCTGGCGCCGTTCGATTCAGCAGAAATCGAATTTGTGCAACTCGCTTTCGACCACCCGCTGTTCATCATGTTCTCCTCCGGCACCACCGGTGCTCCCAAATGCATTGTCCATTCGGCTGGCGGCACGCTGCTGCAGCACCTGAAGGAGCATATGCTGCACGCAGACATCAAGCCAAACGACCGCCTCTTCTATTTCACCACATGCGGCTGGATGATGTGGAACTGGCTGGTCTCCGGACTTGCCAGTGGGGCCACGCTGCTGCTCTACGACGGCAGTCCCTTCGCTGCTGGAAACAACATCCTGTTCGACTTCGCGCAAGCGGAAAAGATGACCCAGTTCGGCACCTCGGCGAAGTTCATCGAAGCTTGCGGTAAAATCGGGCTGGAGCCGTTCAACACCCACGGTCTGCATGCGCTGCGCGCGCTCTTCTCCACCGGCAGTCCGCTGGCGCCGGAGGGTTTTCGCTATGTCTACAGCAAGGTGAAAGCGGATCTGCTGCTGGCATCGATCTCCGGCGGCACCGATATCATCTCTTGTTTTGCGCTGGGCTGCCCGATTCTTCCGGTGTGGGCTGGCGAGTTGCAATGCCGCGGGTTGGGCATGGCGGTTGACGTCTACGACGAAGCCGGCCATTCGCTGCAAAGCGGGAAAGGCGAACTGGTCTGCACCCGGCCGTTTCCTTCGATGCCGGTGGGTTTCTGGAACGATCCTGACGGCATGCGGTACCGCGCCGCTTACTTCGAGCGTTTTCCGAGGGTCTGGTGCCACGGTGACTTTGTCGAGTTGACCGAACACCGGGGGATGATCATACACGGCCGCTCGGATGCAACATTGAATCCGGGTGGCGTGCGTATCGGTACCGCTGAGATCTACCGTCAGGTGGAAAAGGTTGACGAGGTGCTCGATTCCGTGGTGATAGGCCAGAACTGGGAACAGGATGTGCGTGTGGTGCTGTTCGTTCGTCTGCGGGAGGGTCTCATGCTGGACGAGGCTCTGATTGACCGCATCAAAAATCAGATCCGCAGCAAGACCACTTCCAGGCATGTGCCTGCCAAAGTGCTGCAGGTGAGCGATATTCCACGCACCAAGAGCGGCAAGATCGTGGAGCTGGCGGTGCGGCAGGTGGTGCATGGAGAGAAAGTCAGGAACACCGAAAGCCTGGCCAACCCGGAGGCGTTGGAGCTCTACCGTGATCTACCGGAACTGATGTATTAATAGGGGCCGTAGCCCAGTTAGGGCGGAACTCCGATAGAAGGTTCCGCCAATCGGAACGTGACATTGTATCGGCTGTTTTTTTCGGTGCGATCGTGGGTGACGGAATGGCGGATCACCCTGTCGGGCATCCGCCCCACGCAGGAGCAGGTGTCGGTATAGAGAGGCCGTCCATTAGCAAACAGTCAGACGAAGATTCCACCAAATCAGACTGATTTCGATCCCTTTCGTTCTTGCGCCACCTCGTTCTCGATGGAGCCGAAAATCGTGGCGCCCGATTCATCCAGCATCTCGATCCGCACCCGGTCGCCATAGGTCATGAAGGGCGTGGTCGGCTGTCCCTGTTCGATGGTTTCATACATGCGCAGTTCCGCCAGGCAGCAGTAGCCGACACCGCCGTTTTCGATGTTTGAACCCCAGAGTCCGCCCTGTTTGTTGGATATGGTGCCGGAGCCGATAATGGTGCCCGCCTCCAGATCGCGGGTTTTGGCCGCATGCGCGATCAGTTGGGCAAAATCGAAAGTCATATCGACACCTGCATTGGGCGCTCCAAAGGGTTTGTCGTTCAGCCGGACCCGCAGCGGCAGGTGCACCTTATTGTCCCGCCACGCTTCTCCAAGCTCGTCCGGCGTCACCGCTACCGGTGAGAAGGCGCTGGCCGGTTTGGACTGGAAAAATCCGAATCCCTTGGCCAGCTCAGCGGGAATGAGACCCCGCAGGGAGACATCGTTGACCAGCATTATGAGACGGATGCATGCCGCGCACTCGGCGGGTGTGGCACCCATGGGAACATCGCCGGTTACCACACCAACCTCTCCCTCGAAATCTATTCCCCAGGCGTCGGAAGCGACAATCTGTCCATAGGGTCCGATGAAGCCGTCGGAGCCACCCTGATACATAAGGGGGTCGAGATAAAGTTCAGGTGGAAGCTCCGCACCGCGCGCTTTTCTAACCAGCTCGACGTGGTTGATATAGGCGGAACCGTCTGCCCACTGGTATGCACGCGGCAGCGGTGAATGGCAGGCTTTCTGGTCGAACGGCAAGGCATGGGTGCTGCTGCGGTCGTTCAGGGAGTCGTACACTTGCCGCAGTCCGGGTTCGCACTCATCCCAATCGTCCAGTGCCTGCTGCAGCGTGTCGGCTATCCCGTGCACCCGCTGGCAGAGGGAGAGGTCGCGGTTTACCACGACCAGAGCGCCGTCGCGGCCTCCCGTTTTCAGTGAGGCGAGTTTCATGTTGTTCTCATTAATCCTGCAGCCCGTGCCACATCTCCCTGTCACGCTCGGCGGTCCAGACGCGCGGATCGCGGATGCCTGATGCTTCATCGTGGGCCCGGGTAACATCGAAAGGCAGGCAGTGCTCGTAGATGAACACCTTATTGAACTTGGGATCCATCACCTTGCGTGCATGCGCCATGGTCTGCTTCAGGTTCATTCCCCGAGCAACGGCTTCGCTTGCGCTGTCGTAGAGCGTGGTGACGAAATCTCTGGTATAGGCGATTCCTGCGCTGATCATTGCCGGTGTATCCAGTGCGGGACCGCGTCCGGGAATCAGTTTACCGGCATTGAGCGCGGCCAGGTTATCGAGCGTTTGCGGCCACTCGGAGAGATACGCATCCCCGGTGTAGCAGGCAGCATCGTATTCCACCAGGTCGCCGGAGTAGAGCACCTCCTCGGCGGGCACCCAGACCAGAGTGTCGCCCTTGGTGTGGCCGCGCCCGAGCTGCATGATACGGACCTCGAGTCCGCCCAGCCACAGCCTCATCTCGTGCTTGAAGATGAGTGTTGGCCAGGTCAGGCCCGGAACACTCTCCACACCCCGGAACAGGCGCGGAAAACGGCCTATTTCAGAGTCCATATCCTGCTGTCCGCGTTCCACGATCAGATCGTAGGTATCCTTGCTGGCGATAATCTGTTCAAGGCCCTCTTTGCGATATCCAGAGGCACCCAGAACGCGCACCGCGTGGTAGTGAGTGAGAACCACATATTTGATTGGTTTATCTGTTACCTCCCGCACCCGCCTGATGACCTCTTGCGCCATTATCGGCGTGGCAGTGGCATCGATGATCATTACAGCGTCGTCGCCGATAATCACACCGGTGTTGGGATCGCCCTCCGCAGTGTAGGCCCAGCAGTGATCGGAAAGCTGGCTGAACGTGACCTTTTTCTCTTCCAGATCGGCGCTGGACGCAAACTGATTGCTCATCTGTGACTCCGTCTGTTCTGTCCACGAAAGGTGCAAAAGTAACATATGACCTGCGCGGCCCGCTAAATCGATTGCAAATCATCTGCAGGTCATGCGGATGGAGAATGCAGATCCATGGCGCTTCGTGATGCTCCGGCTCCGTCCTGTAGAGTAGGATACAGCTGCCAAAAAATGATAGTTGCCGGGTGTCTCAGACTGACATGCCTGAAAGCGCACCTTTTCTCCGCCGCTGCAGCATAACGATCACTCCAAGCAGCAGTAACGCCGGCAGGTACATCCAGTATTTCGCCGGTTGCTCCAGTGGCAGCTCGATGGCCTTGATCTCCCAGTCGAAGTCGATTTTCGCCAGCTGTGCCGGGCTGTTCCAGATCACATTGTCCACCAGTATCCGGCCCTCCTGCTCGCGCAGTTCGAGACCCGCAGATTCCAGCCGTTCGCTGCCGGAGGCCTTGGGACCCAAAGGCAGCTCAACGCTCGTCGCCACCTGATTCCCCTCCAGGGATTCCCCTTCAAACATCAGGCGGATGCTGCCACCGTCGGGCATGCCTTCGGCGATCTCCAGCACCGAGGCTCCTTCCACCAGTTTCAGAGGCGGGTAGAGCTGGTCTATCCAGTATCCCGGGCGGAACAGGGTAAAGGAGACCAGCAACAGCAGCAACGTCTCCCAGATGCGGCTGCGAACCAGGAAATATCCCTGCGTCGCTGCGGCGAACAGCAGGATGGCGACCACTGCACTGACAATGGTAAGCAGCAGTTCCCACCAATGGTCGATACCTATCATCAGCAGCTGAGTATTGAAGATGAACATGAAGGGAAGGACCGCGGTGCGGATGTCATAGGTGAATCCCTGGATACCGGTGCGGATGGGATCGCCGCGGGAGATTGCGGCCGCCGCATACGCGGCCAAACCCACCGGCGGGGTGTCATCGGCGAGAATGCCGAAATAGAACACAAACAGGTGCACTGCGATCAGCGGCAGCACCAGGCCGCTGTCCCCGGCAATCGACACCAGCACCGGTGCCATCAGTGTCGAGACCACGATGTAGTTGGCGGTGGTCGGCAGCCCCATGCCCAGGATCAGGCAGATGGCCGCCGTAAACAGCAGCGCCGGAAGCAACAGACCGCCGGAAATAAGGTCGATGAATTCGGTCATCACCAAGCCGATTCCGGTCAGCGTGACCGTACCCACCACGATGCCGGCAGCGGCCGTAGCCACACCTATACCCACCATGTTGCGTCCGCCTGAGATCAGGCCATGCAGCAGATCCTTAAAGCCCTGCAGGGTGGCGGTCGCGAGGTCCCCCTTGCTGCGGAAGAGGGCCAGCGCCGGGCGCTGAGTGATTACGATGAATATCATGAACATGCTGGCCCAGAAGGCGGAGAGACCCGGCGAAAAGCGCTCTACCGTCAGGCACCAGACCAGTACGGCTACGGGAAGTAGAAAATAGAGTCCCGACTTGATGGTGGGGCCGGGTTCGGGCAGGTGCACTTCCTCCGATTCCGGGTCATCCGGCGCCAGTTCCGGATAGCGTGCCGCATACCACAGCAGTCCGATATAGACCAGCAGCATGCAGCAGCCCACCAGCCAGGTTGCGGCTGTGCCGAACACCGCCTTGGTCCAGCCGATGCCGTAGTAGATGCCGGCGGACAGAAGGATCAGCCCCAGAATCACAGAGACGAAGGTGAACAACTTCTGCGCAAGCGTGGTGTTTACGGCCCTCGGCAAACCCTGCATGTCGGCCTTAACGGCTTCAAGATGAACGATATATACCAGGGCGATGTAGGAGATGATGGCTGGCAGGAAAGCGTGCTTGATCACCTCGATATAGGGAACGCCCACGTACTCCACCATCAGAAAAGCAGCGGCTCCCATGATGGGGGGGGTAAGCTGGCCGTTGGTGGAGGAGGCGACCTCGATAGCGCCTGCCTTTTCCGCCGTGAATCCCACCCGCTTCATCAACGGGATGGTGAAAGTGCCGGTAGTCACAACATTGGCGATGGAAGAACCGGAGACCAGTCCGGTCATGCCGGAGGCTACCACGGCCGCCTTGGCGGGCCCGCCGCGCAGGTGCCCGAGCAGCGAGAAGGCTACCTTGATGAAATAGTTGCCGGCCCCGGCCTGCTCCAGCAGAGCTGCGAACAGCACGAACAGGAACACGAAATCGGTGGAGACTCCCAGCGCAACGCCGTATACACCTTCCGTGGAGAGCCACATATGGTCGCTCAACTGATTCAGCGAGGCTCCCTTGTGGGCAATGACCGCCGGCATGTAGGGCCCGAAGTAGGTGTAGCAGAGCAGCACGATAGCGATGATGGCCAGTGGAGGTCCCAATGCGCGCCTGCACGCCTCCAGCAGAACGACCAGTCCTATGCATGCGACGACCACATCCTGCAGCAGCGGAGCGCCTGGCCGCTGGGCAAGTTCAGCGTAAAACAGGTATAGATAGGCGGCGCAGAAAGCCCCTGTCAGGGCCAGGATCCAGTCCTGAATCGGGATGTGATCGTGCGGCGAACGCTTCAGTGCTGGAAAGGCGGTGAAGGCCAGAAAGATGGCAAAGGCAAGGTGGACGGAACGGGCCTGGCTGGTATTGAAGACCCCGAATTCAAAGTAGAACGGCAACGGCGAGGCATACCAGATCTGGAACAGGGACCAGGCAAGCGCAGTGCCCAACAGAACCTTGCCCTGTACTCCGCCCGGCTCCCGTGCTCCGGTATCGGCCTGGGACACCAGATCCCGCGCCGCCTGGCCCGGATCAGGCGAAGCAGTGTTCCGCTCTTTTGTCATCTCGGATCTCCTCTGTGCCGGATTTATTATGTTCGAGCCAACACAAAACAGGTTGGAGTATAGCGAGAAAGCACAATAATTTCCCGGTAGAAATGCCCGACGGCGTTAACAGACAAAAACTGACTCCCGTGCCTGGAGAGAGGCGAATCCGCTTCGGACGCAACCCCCCAAGGGTCGGGGCCACAGGGTATTATGAGATGGGCATGGTCTTGTTATGTTTTCCTGCCCACTTCATAATGTGTATAAAATTTATATCATTTACACATAGGTGCAAGATGAGAACAAATATAGTAATCGACGACAAGTTAATGGCAGATGCCCTGAAGGCCACAGGACTGCAAACCAAGAAAGAGATTGTTGAAGAGGGGCTTAGAGCTTTGATAAGGCTGAAAAAGCAAGCGGATATACGCAGCTTGAGAGGTAAGCTGAAGTGGGAAGGCAACCTGGATGATATGAGATCGGATAAATGATTGTAGTTGATACCAGTGTTTGGATTGATTACTTCAATGGCAAAGAGAGTGATGAAACCAATATCCTGGACAGCTCTCTAGGTAAGCAGGAGGTTGCAGTTGGAGACCTCATAGTGCTTGAAATACTGCGTGGCTTCCGATCGGATAAAGACTACAACACCGCAAAGAAGTACCTTGCCAACCTGCACCAGTTCAATATGCTGAGCCCTGAGCTTGCGCTAAAGGCATCGGAATACTACCGAAAACTGAGAAAGAGAGGAGTAACGATAAGAAAAACAGCAGACATCATAATTGCGACTTTCTGTATAGAAAAAAAACTCCCGCTGCTTTACGCGGACAAAGACTTCATCCCGTTTTCAGAACACTTGAAATTGCGCACAGTTTCCCCGAAAACATAACGAAAGCGATTTGAGCGAATTCCGGGAATTCCGGGGACAGTTTACCTAATTCAGAAAAGGCGATGACAAGAGCTATGTGTGTATCAAGTCGCAAAACTCTTCGTGCACTTCACTGTTTGGCAATGGGCTCCAGATTGTGCCGGCAAATGTAATGACGAAAGCACTTAAAAAAGGGAGCGGAGCCGACTTACTCCGAATAATCGAAATCTCATAAACACACCGTAAACCACTTTGACTACGACCCCTGTTTTACCCTCTTGATCAATCGCACAGATCAAACAGCTCGAGCAGCTCTCCCATGTCGCACACGCTGGCATGGGCGGCCGGATCAGGTTCGGCACTCCGGCCAAAGCGGTTCATCCAGATTGCCGTGCCTCCGGCAGCCAGTACACCGGCGATATCGGTCTCCGGTTCGTCTCCGATGTGCGCCATTTCCGCGATCTCCACGCCGGCAATCCTGCAGGCGTGTTCGAACATGCCCGGATCCGGCTTGGCGCTGCCGGTGGATTCGGCGGAGACGGAGAGGTGAAACAGATCCCCGAGGCCCAGGCGGTTGACGTCGGCATTGCCATTGGTGAGGCTTCCCAGCAGATAGCCCGCATCGCGCAGCTTGCGCAGCGCGGGCACTACATCGTCATAGGGCGTAATCCGGTGGCGTGCTTCCAGAAACCACTCAAAGGCGGGCTCCACCAGGCTGTCGTCGTAGCCTGCAGTTGCGGCCGCAAGCTGCAGCGAGCGCTTGCGCAGCGCGGTCATATGATAGCGCAGATCTTCATGCTGCCGGGCGAGTTCAATGCGCAGCTCGCGCATGCTCTCCACGGTGAAACGCTCGCCGATGCGCGGATAGTGTTGTACCAGCCAGTCGTACAGCGAGTGCTCCGCCGCCAGCAACACCGGGCGGTTGTCCCACAAGGTATCATCCAGGTCGAATGTCAGTAATCTGATGTGCTTCATGGTCAATACCCCGTTAGCTCAAGATAGCCCTGTCCTATCCGTGCGCCTGCCTCGTTCACAACCACCGCGCCCTCCCAGTAGCGCACGCTGAGATCCATCTCCTGGTCGTCGAATGACGCTTCGATGATAAACCGCCGCTGCAGCGGTTTTACGGTCACTTCCCAGACTACCGGATAACGGACTCCCCGGGGATTTTTCCACCAGCGCCGGGCGCTCAGTATGACATCGTCCGAAGCCAATTTAAGCAGGGTGCCGTCGCCACGAAATATGATGCCTGCACTTTGCGGCGAGGTGCTGCCCGATTTCTCGCGCAACCGATAAAACATCAGATCGCTGCCCTCATCCAGCTGTAGTGAAAACCAGTCCCAGCCCGCCTGCGTCTCCGCCAATGCGCTGGTGCTCCACTCCCGGTCCAGCCAGGAGAGCCCTTTTAGCGGGAATATTTGACCGCCCAGCTTCAGCTTGCCGCTGGTGGCGAGCCGGGTGATCGAATAGTAATAGGAGGCGTTTCCCGCTCCGCCCCCCTTGCGGCTGAGGCCCTCTTCACCCTGCAACACGGGCTTTCGCATCGGTTCCAGCTCCAACTCCAGGCTGAACTCGTTGGTGCCCGCGCTGAGCCGCCAGGGTGACAGGGGGCCTCCATGGTACAACTTCCACTCCTCCACCCAGATGCTCAGAGGGTCGCTCTGCGCGCCTGCCAGCCCCAGTGCTTCCCGTGAGAAGCGCTCCTGATGATAGTGTTTTTTGGCGCCAATGTCGGTCAGCGCAAGGTGAGCCATCCAGACATGGCTGGCGCGCCAATGTGAAGCGTTTAGATCAGGCTGCTCCGGGGTGAGCGCGATGCGGAACAGCGTGATCTGATAGCCGAACCTGCGCTTGTCCGGTCCCTCCAGGTTTCCCGTGACATACCACCACTCGGTGCGGTAGCCCTGGTGAGGTCCGTGGTCCTGCGGGAAACTGAACTTGCGCGGCCGGTCGGCTCGCAGGAAACCCTCATCTGTCCAATTTGCGGGAACACCGGGCGCCTTGGCAGCCTCCGGCTCTTCCGACCCGGGTGCGCATCCGCCGAGCAGTAATAGCACTATGATTGCCATGCCGATCAGCGCCACGCTGTAAAGTGTTACATTCGTTATTCCGGCAGTGCCCGGAATCCGCAAACTTGTGTAATTCACTGGATCCCGGTCTCCGCCGATGAGAGGTTTAAAAAAAGCCATCCATTTAGAATCGTGCGGGTGATTGATACGGGTTGGGGGCATTGCTCGCTACTCGGCGCGCATTGCCGCGGCGGGCGCTGATCTGGCCAGGCGCAGACCGGGGTAGATCCCGGCCAGCAGCGCAGCGGCCAGCGACAACAGAATCGCGTCAAGAAAGAGACCGGGCGGAAACAGGCTCTGCAGGCTCCAGCCAAATGAGCGCAGGTTGATCACCCGGATCAGTACCTCGCCCATCAGCCAACCCAGCGGCAGTGCCAGCAGACCCGCCATGAAGCCGAGAACGCCTGTCTGCAGGGTAACCAGACTGAGCAGTTCGGCCGGTGTCAGACCGGTGGCGCGCAGCACGGCATACTCAAGAGAGCGTTCGAGCTGCAGCGCAAGGAAGGCGCTGAGTATGCCGACGAAAGCGACCGCGATAACCAGCAGGCGCAGCACCCGGGTGATGGTGAAAGTACGGTCAAAAACCTCGAGCGAGTGCGCCATGATCATCCGGCTGGGCGTTGCCTTCAATGTGGCATCCATATCGCTCAACAGTTGCCTGATCCCGGTCAACGCCCGGTCGGCCGGATAAGCATCCTGTAGAAAGATACCGATCGTGGATACCGCGTTATCCTTCCAATATTTCCGATAAGATTCCATTGCAACGACCATTAGTCCGGGGTCCGTGCCATAGTCGTAAAATATCGCGCCCACCGTGAACCTGCGGCTTCCCCCGGCGACAGGAAGCTCGATGCCGTCGCCGGGTTTCAGGTTGCGCCGGTATGCATACGGCTCGGATACCAGGATCGTCTCTCCACGATGAAAACTTTCCCACAATCCAGTGACCGTTTCGCCTTTGAAACGGAAACCGGAATAGCTGGCTTGGGCCATCTTTATCGCGAGCAGTCTGACCGGGCCCTCCGGCTCTTCGATGTGGATGCTGCGGCCGAGGCTCACCTCTTTTATCCCCTGCAACCGCGGCAGCTGTTCTATCAGCACCTGGGGGAGGGGGGTGGAGGCGCGGATGGAGGAGTGCTCGCTGGCCGATACATAGATATCCCCCTGCAGCGTCTGCCGCAGCCAGTCGCTGACGCTCATCCTGAAACTTGCGGTCATGCTGCCCATGCCTATGGTGGTGGCAATGGCCAGTGTCAGTGCCGCAACCGCGAGGCCGGTGCGGCTGAGTGAGGCGGAAATCCCGCCAACCGCCAGGCGCCCGGTAAACCCCGCGAGGCGGATCAGCGGTGCGCGCAGCGTGCGGGCCATGATTACAACCGCCGGTGGAACCAGCAGACTGTAACCTATGATCAGCAGAAACAGGGCGCTGAATCCCAGGGTCAGGCTGTGGCTCGGAATAAACAACAGCAGCGCACCCGCTGCAGCGAGCAGCAGTCCGGTGGCGACCAGCCAGGGCAGCGCACGATGCGCCCGCAGTTCGATCACCGAACGCCTGCCTGCGGCGATCGGCGTGACGCGTGCAGCCTCAAGAGCGGGTAGATACGCGGCGAGCAGCGTAACGGCAATGCCGAGTGATATACCCTTCAACAGTGCATCCGTGGTGAGGGAGAGCTGCGTCACCCTGAGCGTGAAATAGAGATCGTTGATGGTGCGGGCTACCAGGGTTACCAGACCCTGCCCCAGCAGATATCCTGCGAGTATACCGAGCAGCGTACCAACCGCTCCGATCAACAGCGCTTCCGACATTACTTGAAAAAAAATCTCCCGTCTGCTGACACCGAGCAGACGCAGCATGCCGAGCAGCCTGCGCCGCTGCAGCACCGAAAAGGTCATGGCGTTGTAGATCAGAAATCCGCCGACCAGCAGCGCCAGCAGGCTCATCGCGGTGAGATTTGTCTGAAATGCGGCGCTCATCTGCGCCAGCGCCGCGCTGCGCCGGCCGGCGCTCTCCAGGCGCGTGCCGGGAGGGATTCTTGTGGCAAGCAGTGCGGCTTCGTCAGGGTCCAGCAGCAGATCTATGCGGTCCAGTTCTCCCTTGCGTTGCAGCAGCGATTGCGCAGTGGCTATATCCACCAGCGCCAATCCGTCAAGCGCGCTGTTATCCGCATCGCCCGCAACGCCTACGATCTCCATCCTGACCGGCTTTCCTGCGACTTCGAGGTCGATCCGTTGGCCGGGCTCCAGCCCCATTCTGCGTGCGCCGGACCGTGGCAGTATCATGGCGTCGGCACGGGTCAGGAGTTGACGAACGCCGCTGTCGCCGATGCTGGGCAGCAGCGGGCGAAACGGCTGCTCGGCGATCGGGTCCAGGCCCAGCAGCGTGAACTGTTCGCCATGAATCTTGACCCGGCCTTCGATGACCGGCGCACTCTGGCGAATGCCAAGATGCAGTCTCAAATCGCGGTAAAGCGTTTCATTCAGCGCGCCTACGGTGGCGAGGATATGGTGGCTGGATCTGCCCGAGATCTCTTCCATGGAGAGCTTGAATGCCAGATTCGCACTCTGATTGGAGAGCTCCACCGCCATCACCACAGCGACGCCGAGGATTATCCCGAATATAGAGAGTGCGCTCTGCCAGCGGTGCCGGAGCAGGTGACGCCAACCACAGAGGCGCAGCCGGGTCATCAGGCCACGCGGCTGCCGGTCTGTTCGATAACCCCCCCTTCCAGGGTTGCCACCCGGTCAGCCATATTTGCCACCTCCAGGTTATGGGTAACCATGATCAACGTTTGGTCAGCTCCGCGCGACAGACCGGTCAGCAGCTGCAGCAGGTTTTCACCGGTAACGGCGTCGAGATTGCCGGTGGGTTCATCAGCCAGGATCAGCGCAGGCCGGTGGGCCAGCGCTCTGGCAATGGCGATTCGCTGCTGCTCTCCGCCGGAGAGTTGATCGGGAAAAGCGCCGCCACGGGCTTCCAGTCCCACCTGCCGCAGCAGTTCCGCCACCCGCGCTCCGATCTGTGGCTCCGGCAGCGCGTTCAGCTCCAGCGGCAGTGCGATGTTCTCTGCAGCGGTCAGGGTTGGTATCAGGTTAAAGAACTGGTAGACGAATCCGATATTCCGGCGCCGGAACAGAGTGCGCTCCCGCTCCGACAGCCTGGTCAGGTCCTGCCCCTGAATGAGAATCTCGCCGCTCTCCGGAAGATCTATTCCTGCCATCAGATTGAGCAGCGTCGATTTGCCTGAACCGCTGCGCCCAAGCAGTGCCACGCACTCTCCGGCCCGCACCTGGAAATTCAGCCCGGTAAGGACCGGGCGAACCTGTTTGCCTTCGCGGTAACTGTGCACCAGCTGCCGTATTTCCAGAGTCAAGATTCCCTCTACTCCGCTGTTTCCATGTCGACCGGCTCGAATGCAACGCGATCCGGCGGTCCGGGTGAAAAGAGCCATACCGGACGGCTGCCGATGCCGGGGTACAGGGGCAGAGCGATAAGCGAGCTGGAGAGGGTGCTCAGTCCGGTCTGCAGCCTGAAACACATGGATGCCGCACGGCCCTCGCCGGATGGATGGTCGTGGCTGGCAAGCAGTTCACGCCACTCGTCCCAGTCTGCAGTGTCCGGATAGGGGTGTGCCGCTTTCCGGAAAAGAGGCAGGTAGTGGCGGATGCGGGGATCGCTCTCGTCGTTGAGTTCAAGCGAGGTGAGCATGTGCAGTCCTGACGGGATCTCTTCCGCATCAATGGTGCCCTCCGCGTTGCGGATCCAGTATGCCTGCCGAGGATCACCCACGAACAGGTTGAACGGCCGGTAGGCGTCGGGATTCAGCTGGGAGAGCGCCCGCACCGCCTCTGCCGCCTCGGCGTGGTCCAGCGCCTCCAGTACCAACTCCCCACGGCTGCGCTTATCGGGATCGGGTCCGAGAGATTTGGCGCGATTCATAACGACGCAGGCGAGGCCATGGTCATTGACCCCCATCCAGCTTCCTTTGGCCAGCCGGTCGAGTCCTGCAACCAGCTCAGGCCGGTCCGGCCAGTGACGGCCTGGTGCATCCCAGGGTCGATCGGGCATCTCGTCCCGGTTTCCGGCCAGCAGTAACGGCCAGGCATGCCCCGGCCGGCGAAGTATGATCAATGTGCACATTTCAGACGAACTTCAAACAGAGTCATTTCCGATTTCGGTTAACTGTCCAAAAGCTGACGCAGCCTGTGCGTCAACTCCGCCGGGCTATAGGGCTTGTTCAGCAACAGGGACCCCGGAAACTTCGATTGTGCCTGTTCCGGTTGTTTGTTAAATCCGGATGTAAACAGCACCTTGAGTTGCGGGTTTTTGCGCACGGCCGCTTCCGCCAGTTCGTAACCGCCCACTCTGCCCGGCATGACAATATCGGTAAACAGCAGATCCACACCGGGATTCTCCTCCAGCCGTTGCAGTGCCTCCTGTCCCGAAGCCGCGCCGATTACTTTGTAGCCGCACTCCTCCAGATGGCCCAGTGCCAGCTCCAGCAGATCCTTTTCGTCATCGACCACGAGGATGGTCTCGTTGACTTTCAGATGTGCTGCATCCTCTGTTTTCACCGGTTCCGCCTTTTTCGTCACCGCATCGATGCGGGGCAGAAGCAGGCAGATGGTCGTACCTTTCCCGGGTGTGGACTCAGCCCTGATGTCCCCGTTTGAGCGCTTCACAAAACCGAATACCATGCTCAAGCCGAGGCCGGTGCCTTTGCCCGCAGGCTTGGTGGTGTAGAAGGGCTCGAAGATGTGGTCGATCACATCGGCCGGTATTCCGTAACCCGTATCGCTGATCTTGAGCGCCACATAGTCTCCCGGATAGGGTCCTGCACCCTTACCCGGCTGTATGCCGGACAAGCTCCTGTTAACGGTCTGGATGGTAAGTTTACCACCGTCAGGCATGGCGTCTTTAGCATTCAGTACCAGATTAAGCAGCGCGTCCTTGAAGTCCCCGGGATTGATGCTTACCGGCCAGAGGTTTTCCGCCTGGCGGTACACCACCTCGATCGCCGGCGTCACGGAACGGGTGATCAGATTGCGCATCTCGCGCAGGGATTCGTTGAGATCGGTCGGTTCATTCTCCTGTACCTGTTGCCTGGAGAATCCAAGCAGCTGCCTGGTCAGGTCTGCCGCGCGCATCGCGGCTGCCAATGCCGTATCCACCCGCTTGACCGGTTTTTCCTCCCCTGAAAGCTGCAACCTGAGCAGATCCAGGTTGCCGATGATGATTCCCAGGATATTGTTGAAGTCGTGCGCGATACCGCCGGTAATCTGACCGATAGCGTCCATCTTCTGACTGCGCCGAAGCGCCTCTTCGGTCAGGGTCAGCTGGGTGATATCGCTGGTGGCGACCAGAATCTGCCCGTAGTCACCCGCTCCGCCAAGACGGTAAACTCTCGCAATAATCGTGCGGGTTTCATCGTTTAGTGTGCGGACCTCGCCACGGGTTTCGAAGTAGTCCATTCCCTCCGCAAGGGCGATCAGCTCCTGCCTGAAAACGGTGTACGAGTTTTCGTTGAATATCCTGTCAAGACTTCCCAGAAGCTGCTCTTTCGATTCGGCCTGATGCAGCGCGAGCGAGGATTTGTTTACATCTGTAATCGCCACCTTGGCCGCGATCTCCTTCAACTCTTCCGGATGGCTGTCGAAGTAGGCGTTTAAATCGCTGACGCCCCTGCTGCGGATATTTTCGATGTGTGCGAGCGCCTCGCTGGCATTCTCCTCCCATAGTGCCACGGGGGCGTTCTGAAACAGTTCATGGTAGCGTTGTTCGCTCTGCTGCAGCGCGTTCAGTGTCTGCAGTTCATGATTCCTGGCCTGCAGTTTCTCGAAAGTCTGTTTCAAACGGGCACGGATGAGTGCATCGCGGATCAGGGCTATAACCGACACACCAAGAAGCAGGGTCAATATCGCCCCCGCTATTTCGAGGTTGGTCCGCTTTTTCAGGTAATCGGAAAAAGCTATCCGTGCGGGGGTGAGGGCCAGAATCGTCCATCCGCTTGGCTGGGATAGATCCATATGCAGTGTGTAATCGCCACCGCCGATGGCAATCTCATCACCGCTGTGTTTTACAACTGCCTGCGCCAGATTCTCCTGCGTAATCCTGCCTCCGCTCAGCAGCTGATCGCCGTTTCTGGATGCGGCGATCAGTGTGTGCTCTTTATCGAGTATAAAGATATTTGCGCTCTGCTGGTCGAGCGTCCCCTCCCACAGACGCTCGATCTCCTTGAGCTTCAGCGAAACACCGAACACTCCGTCGAACGCACCTGTGTCGCTGAACAGCGGAATCACCATGCCGGTGACGCGCTCGCCGCTGATGGGCCCGATGTGCGGGTTCATGACGTAACTGGCAGCACCCGCTTTAAGTGCCCGGAAAAAGGGGAGCTCGCTTACGCTGGGTGGATTTTCCTGGTCGTAGGGCTGTCCCGACGCGAAAAAGCGTCCGTTTCGATCAACCGCAGCGAAGTTCTCCACCATCGGAAATGAGTCGTTCATACGAGCGAAGAAACTGCTGCAGGCAGCGCCATCTCGTCGAATCATGCAATCGCTTTTTGAAATTGTGGTGAAGATATGGAGGTATTTATCAAAGTACTTATCGGTCAGCAGGGTGATACGCTGGCTCTGGTCCACCACTTCGTGTTTTGACTCATCTATGAAATAGAGGTAGTCCTGAACAGTGAGGTAGAGTATCGAACCGATGGTAAGCACAATCACACCGGCTATTGACAACGGATAGGATCTATTCAGATTTTTTTTCTTGTTGTCAGCCAAGGCGCATGATTTTCCGGTTACGTCGAGTTGTGGAGTGCATGGGTTTCAACATACCTGTAAAAAGCTGAACAGGCACTCCGGCCTCAGGCCCGCATCCGATCTATTGCACAATAGCTTTCAACTGAAGGATAGGCAAGATTTTCGATAGAGACGATCAATACGATTCAAGTTTCGTATTGAAAAGTAAAGAAAATATCAGTAATAGACAAAATAATTGAATTCTAATAATCTAAGCATTAGAGACTGGGCTGTTGTGAGGAGGAGGTCATGAAAACTGTCAACACGCTGATCGTTTCATTGCTGTTGCTTGTGGGTATGGTATCTCCCGTCCGCGCCGACGTGCTGGTTTTGGTACATGGATATATGGATAGTGCGGCCAGCTGGGAGGCGAGCGGGATCAATGCGATGCTGGCGGCCAACGGATGGCTCAGAGGGGGAATTCTGGCCGGGCCACAGCTGATCTCTGCACCCGGCGGGCTATCCGGGAAGAGAAGTTATGCCGTGGAGCTTCCCTCACTGGCGCCGATGATGGTGCAGGCGGATCATCTGCGGGCGATGCTGCAACAGATAAACGCCATGCACCCGGGTGAACCGATGATCATTGCCGCGCATTCGGCCGGTGGCGTGGTCGCCAGGGTGGTCCTGATCCGTGGCGGAGTATCAGAGGTAAAAGCACTGATTACAATTGCCTCCCCCCACCTGGGAACCACCAGGGCGGTGCAGGCGCTGGATGCAACCGACACGCCCTGGCCCTTCTGCCTGGTCGAGAACTTTTTCAGCAACGGCAGCTACCGGGCGGTGAAAAGTTCGCGCGGAGCATTGCTTGATCTGACCCCAGCCTATCCCGGCACTCTGCTCCACTGGCTGAACGCACAGCCCCATCCGCAGATAGCCTACTATTCGATCGTCACTCCCGGCCCGGTGGGAGTGGGGGATGAGTTGGTGCCGGTGTTCAGCCAGGATATGAACAATGTGCCGGTGTTGAACGGCAAATCGAAAACAGTAGCCGTGCCGGGCGGGCATTCGCTCAATCCCCAGGTTGGAGCCGCGCTGATAGAGATATTGAAAGAGAATTAAAATTGAATTAAATGGGGCCGGAGTCGATTTATTTTAAGAATTAAATGAAAATAAATCGACTCCGGCCCCATTTAATTCGAGCTGCAGGTAAGCCTGTTCATGAAATCCTCAATTCGTATTCTCGATTCGAGTCACACTGAAGAGCTGGAACAGGTACGCCAGTTCTTTCGCAACTATGCCGCCTGGCTTGGGGTGGATCTCTGCTTTCAGAATTTCGATGAGGAGATGGCATCGCTGCCGGGTGCCTATTCCGCGCCGGGCGGGCGGCTGTTTTTGGCGGAGCTGGATGGAAAGCCTGCAGGATGCGTAGGTATACGCGAGTTTTCAAACGGCGTGTGCGAGATGAAGCGGCTCTATGTCGAACCGTCGATGCGCACTCATGGCATAGGCCGGAAATTGGCACTGTCAGCGATTGGCGCTGCCAGAGAGATAGGCTACAAGCGCATCCTGCTCGACACCCTGCCGGCGATGCGCATCGCGGTCAAGCTATACCGTGAGCTCGGTTTTCAGGAGGCGCCGGCTTATTATCTGACTCCGCTGGAGGGTACGATATTTCTGTCGCTGGATCTGGAAAACTGGTCCGGAAGAGAGACCGGGAGCCAGAAACTTCTTCATCTCTTCGATTACAACCGCGCCTGGGCGCGTCAGATGCGCGAAGTCGATCCCGACTTCTTCAAGAAGCTGGCCAATCTGCAGACTCCGGACTACCTCTGGATCGGCTGTTCCGACTCGCGCGTGCCGGCCAATCAGATTATCGGTCTGCTTCCCGGAGAGGTGTTCGTACACCGCAACGTGGCCAATATCGTGGTGCACACAGACCTGAACTGCCTCTCGGTGGTGCAGTACGCGGTCGACGTGCTCAAGGTGAAGCACATCATGGTGGTCGGGCATTACGGATGCGGCGGTGTCGGCGCGGCGCTGCAGCGGCAGCGCGTGGGTCTGGTCGATCTCTGGCTGCGCCATGTGCAGGATGTTCAGGGCAAGCACGCCGCCATGCTGGAGAGGCTGCCGGCCGGCCTGCGCCATGACCGGTTGTGCGAGTTGAATGTGTTGGAGCAGGTGCTCAACCTGTGCCATACCGTCGTAGTCCAGGACGCCTGGAAACGAGGGCAGAGGCTGACCGTGCATGGCTGGGTCTATGGCCTGAAGGATGGTCTGATGAACGATCTTGGACTGACCGTCAACTCACCCGAAGGGATAGACACTCTCTACGCCGCTGCGCTGGATACTTTGAAATAGTACCGTAATTGTCAGTTGCAGCAGCCTCTGGATTGCATGAGAGCGTTGCTCGCACAGGCGCAAAGATCGCCAGAAAAACTTTGCAACTCTTCCTGGCGTGCTTTGCGTCCTGGCGGGAGTGATATCCGGGTTTGCATAAGCGCAAAAAAAAACGGCAGGTAGGGCACCTGCCGGAACCTAATGGAGTGGTTCTTGGAGTGGAGGAACTGTTATGGGAACTGTGCGTTCGTCGTTTGCCCGATCAATGCCTGAAGTTCAGATTTAGCGGCAGATGGCGCGTTTTTGCTCGTCTGGATCTAAGTTTGGCAAACAGAGTCTTAAACATTTCACCGACGGTCTCGGCGCGAAGCTGCCGGCCCCTGGCGATGTAATAGTTGACGTCGATCTCGCCGAATTCATTGGTTTTCAGGTCCTGCGTGTATTGTCTCTTCATGATGCTACCTACTACTTTAAATATTATCAGCTATAAGCGGTTCAACTCTTATCCGGACAAGATATTCAGATACTCCGGATTTGGGTGAATAATTCCTTTATTAACTGAATGTTAAACAATCTATGGGCTGTATGTTAGAGTTCTGCAGCGACCTTGACAAACGATCATTATTCATTTGATACTTGAAAAAAATTCATCGATATAGAATTTGTAAACTACGGAGTATCTGATCAGAAAACTACCGCCATTGAACGCCCTGCGCAGTTTTGAGGCAGCAGCCCGCCTCGGCAGCTTTCAGCAGGCAGCAGTTGAGCTGTCGGTTACCCCTTCGGCCATCAGCCACCAGATCAAGACGCTGGAGTCCTATCTGGGTGTTGTTCTTTTTCAGCGGGAACGACGCCAGGTTCTCGTGACCTCAGCGGGAGAGAGATACCTGGGAGTGATCGAGCACGCTTTGGACGAGATCGACATTGCCACACGCCGGCTGATTGCCTCGCCCAGCACCAGGTCGGTCAATATCAGCGTCGTGCCCGCCTATCTCACGCGCCGTCTGGTACCGCGCATTCGCGAATTCCAGGATCGTTACCCCAATATCGAACTGCGCCTGAGTGCGCTTAGCGACCGGGTGGATTTCCAGCGTTCGGATACCGATATGGCGATCTATTTCGGGCGCGGGGAGTGGAAAGATCTGAGTGTTCGCTTTCTTCAGGGAATGTCCCTGGTCCCGGTATGCAGCCCAAGGCTGGAACAGTCGGGAAAACCCCTGAACAGCCCTGAGGACCTGCGTAATCACACGCTGCTGCGCGTCTCCAGCCGTCCCGACGAATGGAAGCAGATCCTCGACAAGGCCGGCATCGCACGTGCCACGATGAATAAGATCATGACCTTCTCCAGCACCTCATTGGCGCTGACGGCAGCCATGGAAGGAGCGGGGGTTGCGCTCACCGACTACAAACTGGTGGAGCGCGAACTGGCCTACGGTCAACTGAAGGTTCCTCTCGATCTCAGGCTGGATACCGAGAACGGCTTCTATCTGGTCTATCCCTGCGACCGCCAGCTCACCTACGGAATGAAAGCCTTTCGCGATTGGATAGTTGCGACTATGGGGGAGTGACCGGCACCTGCGGATCGAGCGGACAATCCTGACGGATTGTGGCGCAGGTGCAGCCGTGTTATCAGCCTTTCTTGTTCTGCTTCACCAGATAATCGAGATAGTCCAGCCGCTGCGCCGAAACTTCGATTCTCTCTTTCAGTTCAGGGCCCGTATCTTCCATGATATGCAGCATATCCTCGTAGAAAAAAACCTCGAAGCTGTCCAGGTAGCGAATCTGGCGGTTTTTGTCCAGCACCAGATTATCCATACCCCACAGATCGATCAACTTGCCCTCTTTTTCGCGCCACTCCTTGGCGGCGGATACAAACAGCTCCAGCTGATCACGCGCCTTCGGGTGTTTTCCCAGCAGCGGCAGCGCCTCGTCCTCGTTGGCCGGATTCGCGATATTGAACCAGGGGGTGTGGGCGTAGGCGAGAACCAGCAGGTTGTGTTCATCGTTGATGAGGGTCCGCACAAACATCGCGGAAGGGATAATGTCACCGAGCTTTTTTCTAAGCTTCCGGTAATCTCGGTGGTAGATTTCCGCCTCTCTTTTGCTACAGGCGAGCACATGCATTTTTACCACAAAGGCCTTGATCGGGGCCGATTTCTTTCTTCTATAACCGCCGGTTTGAAAAACCTTGCAATGTGCCCCCCGCACCGAGATCAAAGTTGCCGGAAGTTTTTCAATGTCAATGCAGGAGACTCTGGTGGAGATTCGATCGTTTTCTCTGGACATGGCGGCGCAGTATATAGTGCTAAAGGGGACTGCTAAAGGGGACAGATCTATTAAGTCGACTTAGACTTAAATAGATCTACTCTACCCTTTAGCCGCGGGCTGGCATTTCGGGCAGACATAACATGACTGACTGCCGATTTTGCGTTTCCGGATCAGCGTTGCGCAGCGGTAACAGGGCAGCCCCTCGCGGCGGAACAGGTTGAACCTGGCCCGTTCAAAACTGGCGCCGTTTTTCATCAGAAACTCGGCGCGCGCCAGATCGCTGGTGATCCCGCCGGTTGCATAGGATTGCCGTGGCAGTTCGATGATCGCCTGCGCCAGTGCGGCGAGCTGCTCCTGTGAACACTCCTTGGGTTTCAGCCCGGGATCGACTTCGGCCAGAAACAGAATTTCGCAGCGCAGATAGTTTCCCAGGCCGGCAACGAACGACTGATCGGTCAGCAGCAGACCCAGCCGCCTGTTGACGAACGGTTTGGCCAGCAGCCGCTGCAGCACCTCATCCGCGGAGCTGGTCGCCGCCAGCACATCCGGTCCGAGCCTGGAGAGAAACGGATGCTGCTGCAGCTGGTCCGGATCGAGCACCTGGATATCTGAGGCACTGTAGAGCAGTGCCGACCTGTTGCTGGTGTGTATGGCCAGCCGCAGCTGCCTTTCATTCTCCGGGTACTGATAGGCAGGTACCGTAAACCAGCGGCCATACAGTTGATTGTGGCTGAACGTTGTCAACCCGTTGTCAAACCCGATCAGCATTGCCTTGCCTCGGGTGGAAACTCGGACCACCTCACGTCCGCTCAGGAGCGGCTCGAAGCGCTTCAGCGGCTCCAGGCCGAACCTGACTTCAAGCGCGGTTTTTCCCAGTATCGCGTCGCTCACCGCATCCGCGGCACGGCGTATCTCGGGTCCCTCGGGCATGTTGACTCCTGTGTTGCTTGTCTGGCGGACGATGAGGTTTTCGGCCGATTATCCCACATGCTAAAGGGGACAGATCTATTTAAGTCGACCCGTTAGTTGCATAAAAAATGCGTCAAAAACTACGCGAACCCATTTATCTACGCGCTGTGCTGGACGTCATACGCTTGTAGCTGGAGTTCACCAATAGTGCGATCCAGAAAATACCAAAAAATGATGCGACAAAATGGCGTTCAGCAATAAAAAAACGATCCCTGAGTTGGTAAAATTGGAGGCACCACACCAAACCAATGAACCAACGGAGACCGTTTGGATGAAGTGTAGCAAAGCCAGCGTTCATCGCAAAACACATCGCATTCCCGAGATTCGATTCGAAGACCAACGCCTGAGCTCTTTTGCCGGTCTGGTCCTGTTTCAAGCGTTGTTCAATCGGCTCGGATTGAAAGAACAACTCACGGGCTGTTTCCGGCATCTGAAGGTCAGCCCAATCTTTGGTCATGGTCTCACCGTACTGCTGCTGATCGTCCATCTTCTGCTGGGATACCGGCGACTTCAGGATATGCGTTACTACAAGGATGACCCCATGGTGCGCCGTCTGTTGGGAATCGCTCGTCTGCCGGATGTCGCGACGGTCAGCCGTACGCTGGCGGGGATGGACAGCCGCAGCGTGGACAAGCTGCGCCGACTCAACAGGCAACAGGTTCTGCAACGCCTTGATGATCTTGGCCTGGCACGGATTACCTTGGATTTCGACGGCTCGGTACTCGCCACCGGTCGTTTCGCCGAAGGCACGGCGGTGGGTTTCAACCGCAAGAAGAAGGGGCAACGCAGCTACTATCCGCTGTTCTGCACATTGGCGCAGACCGGCCAAGTATTCGATGTTTGGCATCGTCCCGGTAATGTGCATGACTCCAACGGCGCCCAGGCATTCATCCTGGAATGTGTCCAGGAAATACGCGCTGTTCTGCCCAGGGCCAAAATTGAAGTACGGATGGATAGCGCCTTCTTCTCGGATGCCATCATCGGCATGCTCAATGCCGAAGGCGTTGAATTCAGCATCAGTGTGCCCTTTGAGCGTTTCACCGAACTCAAGGGCATGATAGAACGGCGGAAACGCTGGCATCGCTTGGGTGATCGATGTGATTTTTTCGAGCACCGCTGGAAACCTAAAAAATGGCACACAAAACAGCGTTTTCTCTTTATCCGTACCGGAAACCGGAAACAGTATAAGGAACCGATTCAACTGGATCTGTTCATCCCCTATGAATACGGCCACGACTTCAAGGTGATCATCACCAATAAGCGTCTCAGTGCCAGAAAAGTGTTGCGCTATCACAACGGCCGCGGTGCCCAGGAGGGTATTTTCGCTGAGTTGAAGTCGCAGACCCAGATGGACTATGTTCCGACCCGAAGACAAGCGGGGAATCAGGTGTTTGTACTGGCAGCGATGTTGGTGCATAACCTCAACCGGGAAATGCAGATGCTCACCAACGAACAGCAATGCGCTACCACTGAACGACGTGCACCGCTGTGGCACTTTACACGGCTCGGCACTCTGCGGCGTCAACTGATTCAGCGAGCCGGACGGCTGACCAGGCCTCAAGGGACCTTGACTTTGACGATGAGCGTTAATCCAGCTGTCAAATCCGAGTTGTTGCATTATTTGGATGTGCTCAAACAAGTAGCTTGATTCCGTTTTCGTCAGAATTTATGCAATGAATGGGTCGACTCAGACTTAAATAGATCTGTCCCCTTTAGCAGGTTAGAATAGCAGGCTTATGCAACGCCCCGAACTGCTCTCACCCGCCGGCACGCTCAAGAACATGCGCTACGCATTCGCATTCGGTGCCGACGCCGTCTATGCCGGATTGCCGCGCTACAGTCTGCGTGTGCGCAACAACGATTTTCTGGAGCAGAACCTGCAGACCGGGATAGCCGAGGCGCATGATCTGGGCAGAAGATTCTATCTTGCCTGCAACCTGATGCCGCACGGGGCCAAGCTGAAAACTTTCATGGCCGACATTACACCGGTTATAGCGATGAATCCGGATGCGCTGATCATGTCCGATCCGGGACTGATCATGCTGGTGAGAGAGCGCTGGCCGGAGTTGCCGATCCATCTGTCGGTGCAGGCCAATACCGTCAACTCGGCCGCGGTGCGCTTCTGGCAGCAGACCGGAGTAACGCGGGTAATACTGTCGCGCGAGCTCTCGCTCGACGAGGTGGCCGAGATTCGCCAGGCCTCTCCCGGCATCGAGCTGGAGGTGTTCGTACACGGTGCGCTCTGCATCGCCTACTCGGGGCGCTGCCTGCTCTCGGGTTATTTCAACCACCGCGATGCCAACCAGGGCAGCTGCACCAACTCCTGCCGCTGGGACTACAAGGTCGGCACCGGCTGCGGCGGGGAGGAGAGCAGCGGCATCTCCCAGTCCGGCCACCGTCGCCACCCGGAGGCGGATCAAGCCTATCTGCTGGAAGAGCAGGAGCGCCCGGGAGAGTTTATGCCGGTGTTCGAGGATGAGATGGGCACCTACATCATGAACTCGAAAGATCTGCGCGCGGTGGAGCATGTGCAGCGTCTGGTCGACATAGGAGTGGACTGTCTGAAGATAGAGGGCCGCACCAAGTCCCACTACTACACGGCGCGCACAACACGGGTCTACCGAAGCGCGATCGAGGATGCGTTGGCCGCCAGGCCTTTCCGGGTAGAGCTGATGGGTGAGCTGGAGAGTCTTGCCAGCCGCGGCTATACCGACGGCTTTTTTCAACGCCATGAAACCCACGAACTGCAGAACTACCGTGAAAGCGCATCGCGCAGTACGCGCCAGCAGTTTGTGGCGGAAGTATCCGATTTCGACAGCGCCTCGGGTCAGCTGCTGTTGGAGGTCAAAAACAAGTTAAAAGTGGGCGACCGGCTGGAGCTGCTGACTCCTGCCGGCAGCCAAACCTTCCGCCTGGAAACAATGAAGGATCTCGATGGCGGGCCGATGGAGGAGGCGCCGGGCGGCGGCTACCGTGTGCGAATCCCATCTCCGGTGGATGATCCCAGCATGGGGTTGATCGCCAAGTTTCTTTGAGGTGTCAGGAGTCGGCGTCAATTTAAAAGGCTTCTCCGACAAATTCCGCCAGCAGCGGATGATTGGATGTATGCCAGCCCGAGTAGGGCGGATCCGGACAGGGGATCCGCCATCAGAGCCAATCTACGGTTTTCAGCTTGGGGATCCGCTTAAACTCTTTAGTATTACTCGTCACGAGTATGCCCTGCCTGCTGAGCGCCGTACCCGCAATCATGACATCGTATGGACCTATCGGTGTTCCTCTCTTTTCCAAAGAAGCACGAACAGATGCGGAGTGTTTCGCCTCCTCTTCGCCGAAGCTCAATATCTCCACCAAGTCACATAACGCTTTTAATTGCGCCATCCTTTTCCTGGGGGAAGTGGATTTGGCAATGCCATACTCAAGTTCATATAAAACCACCGCGGGAATCCCGATCTCTTTCGGAGATACCGCAAGCAATCTATCCGCCACATTACCTATGCCCTTGAAAAAATAGATTAATGTATTTGTATCGAGGATATACACTAAAGCGCCTCTCGATCGACATCCTTACCAAGATTCGCTCTGTTTTCCTTGGTCAATGGCAGATCCTTCCACGTGCCGGCAAGCCGTGCTATTGATTCAGGCCACTCACCGGCCACTTTTTCCTTAATCAAACCAGCTATCCACTTACTCTTTGACAGGTGTTCAGACTTTGCCGCAGCAGCCATTTTTTTCTCAATTTCATCTTCCAGATATATAGTCACCTGTCCCATGTTTTCACCTCATTCAAACACTTATAAATATAATTATATGTGCAGATTAAGATCTGTCAAAATGTGAGGTAACTACTCGCACGGCCCAAGGTGAAGCCATTTGGATAGATCGGTAGTTTCAAATAAGGGCCTAGGGCCAAGAGCCGAGGATCAAAAGGAACTGCGATCGGTTTTTCCTGGGTTCTTGGCCCTCAGCCCTTACAGCTTGTTGTCGCATTGAGCTATCACTAATCCGCCGCACCCTTCTGTTGAAATTCGTCGTAAAGATGGTTCCATTTTCTCGCTAAAGTCCAAGGCCAGAAAGTCAAAGTCTCCATTTGATATTGCTGGCGTGAAAACCAGGGCAACTACACAAGATATAGTCGATGCGGTCAGGGAATCGAGGATGGGCTGACAAAGCGTTTAATCCGGTACATTTTACCTGCCAGCCCAAACCTGACTCCTGTGTCAACCCATTCATTGCATAAATTCTGACGAAAACGGAATCAAGCTACTTGTTTGAGCACATCCAAATAATGCAACAACTCGGATTTGACAGCTGGATTAACGCTCATCGTCAAAGTCAAGGTCCCTTGAGGCCTGGTCAGCCGTCCGGCTCGCTGAATCAGTTGACGCCGCAGAGTGCCGAGCCGTGTAAAGTGCCACAGCGGTGCACGTCGTTCAGTGGTAGCGCATTGCTGTTCGTTGGTGAGCATCTGCATTTCCCGGTTGAGGTTATGCACCAACATCGCTGCCAGTACAAACACCTGATTCCCCGCTTGTCTTCGGGTCGGAACATAGTCCATCTGGGTCTGCGACTTCAACTCAGCGAAAATACCCTCCTGGGCACCGCGGCCGTTGTGATAGCGCAACACTTTTCTGGCACTGAGACGCTTATTGGTGATGATCACCTTGAAGTCGTGGCCGTATTCATAGGGGATGAACAGATCCAGTTGAATCGGTTCCTTATACTGTTTCCGGTTTCCGGTACGGATAAAGAGAAAACGCTGTTTTGTGTGCCATTTTTTAGGTTTCCAGCGGTGCTCGAAAAAATCACATCGATCACCCAAGCGATGCCAGCGTTTCCGCCGTTCTATCATGCCCTTGAGTTCGGTGAAACGCTCAAAGGGCACACTGATGCTGAATTCAACGCCTTCGGCATTGAGCATGCCGATGATGGCATCCGAGAAGAAGGCGCTATCCATCCGTACTTCAATTTTGGCCCTGGGCAGAACAGCGCGTATTTCCTGGACACATTCCAGGATGAATGCCTGGGCGCCGTTGGAGTCATGCACATTACCGGGACGATGCCAAACATCGAATACTTGGCCGGTCTGCGCCAATGTGCAGAACAGCGGATAGTAGCTGCGTTGCCCCTTCTTCTTGCGGTTGAAACCCACCGCCGTGCCTTCGGCGAAACGACCGGTGGCGAGTACCGAGCCGTCGAAATCCAAGGTAATCCGTGCCAGGCCAAGATCATCAAGGCGTTGCAGAACCTGTTGCCTGTTGAGTCGGCGCAGCTTGTCCACGCTGCGGCTGTCCATCCCCGCCAGCGTACGGCTGACCGTCGCGACATCCGGCAGACGAGCGATTCCCAACAGACGGCGCACCATGGGGTCATCCTTGTAGTAACGCATATCCTGAAGTCGCCGGTATCCCAGCAGAAGATGGACGATCAGCAGCAGTACGGTGAGACCATGACCAAAGATTGGGCTGACCTTCAGATGCCGGAAACAGCCCGTGAGTTGTTCTTTCAATCCGAGCCGATTGAACAACGCTTGAAACAGGACCAGACCGGCAAAAGAGCTCAGGCGTTGGTCTTCGAATCGAATCTCGGGAATGCGATGTGTTTTGCGATGAACGCTGGCTTTGCTACACTTCATCCAAACGGTCTCCGTTGGTTCATTGGTTTGGTGTGGTGCCTCCAATTTTACCAACTCAGGGATCGTTTTTTTATTGCTGAACGCCATTTTGTCGCATCATTTTTTGGTATTTTCTGGATCGCACTATTGGTGAACTCCAGCTACAAGCGTATGACGTCCAGCACAGCGCGTAGATAAATGGGTTCGCGTAGTTTTTGACGCATTTTTTATGCAACTAACGGGTCAATGCAGCGGAAATCCGGAAATTGCACAGCGGAAAGCCGTTTACGAACGGAAGGAAGGAAACCCGAGAATCCACCGCAGTACAACCATTCCCTAGTAACGAAATAATTTCCTGAAAACGACTGCGCCATACCTATATAATGCGCGGATGGATCTAAACCAGCGAAAGCAGAAGGATAAAAGCACTGCAGCATCAGCTGTCGTCCGGGCGGCAATCCGGTCGCCGGATACACCGTCAATGTGCAACCTGCCGATACTCTGCCTGAAGCCGGGTTCGGCTAAAGTTATCCACAAAAAAGCCGTTCTTAGAGTGTCGCCGAAAGGTTTTTTTTCGAGAAGTATCATGAAGTCTCCCATCAATAAGATTCAGTCCTCAACCCAGGGTAAACCAGGCACGGATTCATACACTCCGGCTTCAGTTCCACGGTTTAACGGTCCTGCTTTTTCGTCAGCTCCACGCACGCAGGAGAAGTGGTGCGGGAATTCGCCGGTTTTAAACCGGGGAGTGGAATCCAGAGAATTCAACGAACTGCCCAATTCAGACTATCGTTCCGGTACCGGCATCAACCCGGCCGGATCTACAAGCACTGCAGACTACAGGCGGGCACTCAATGATGATGCAGACAATCGGAGAAGAGACTCGGGAGTTGAATCCACCGTATATACCAACGTGACAGCGAAGTATCCGCTCCCAAAATTTAACGGCGTCAAAAAGGGAGGCGAATGAGCAGGCCGGATACCGTTCTCGTCTCTGGCGGCAGTGGCTGTTCCGGAGGAGAGTGTTTCAGCACCGGCTATCACCCGTCGACCTGGCGAATGCAGGGATCCAGTACGAACCGAGAGTAGAACAGTACGCAACAAAATTGATTCTGAAATATTACATGCAAAAAACCAAAACAATCCTCTGCACTGGCGGCGCCGGCTACATCGGCAGCCACACCTGCGTGGAACTGCTGCAGCAAGGCCACGACGTCGTCGTTATCGACAACCTCTGCAACAGCTCCGCCGATTCGTTGGAGCGGGTAAGAGAGATAGCCGGCAAAGATCTCCGTTTCCACCAGGCCGACATCCGCGACAGCGAGGCTCTGGACAGAATCTTCACCGAACACAACATAGAGACCGTGATCCACTTCGCCGGACTCAAGGCGGTGGGGGAGTCTACGGAGATCCCGCTGGACTACTACGAAAACAACGTCGCCGGCAGCGTCAACCTGTTCCAGGCGATGAAGCGTCACGAGGTAAAGAATATTGTTTTCAGCTCTTCCGCGACCGTCTACGGCGATCCGCACAGCGTACCGATCAAAGAGGACTTTCCAACCTCGGCCACCAACCCGTATGGCCGCTCCAAGCTGATCATCGAAGAGATTCTGCAGGATCTGTATAAATCGGACAACGAGTGGAAGGTCGCGCTGCTGCGCTACTTCAACCCGGTCGGCGCGCACGAGAGCGGACTGATTGGCGAAAACCCGAAAGGCATCCCCAACAATCTGATGCCCTACATTACACAGGTGGCCGCCGGCAAACTGGAGTGCCTGAACGTATTCGGCAACGACTACCCGACCAAAGACGGCACTGGGGTTCGCGATTACATCCACGTTGTCGACCTGGCCAAAGGACACCTGGCGGCGATGCGCTATCTGGATGAGAAGGAGAGGGGAGAGCTTTTCATCGTCAACCTGGGCACCGGCATCGGCTACTCGGTGCTGGAGATGGTAAAGGCGTTTGAAAAGGCGTCAGGAGTGAAAGTGCCTTATAAGATAGTCGGCCGCCGGCCAGGGGATATCGCGGAGTGCTATGCGGATACAAGTTATGCGATGGAGACAATGGGGTGGCGGGCGGAGTTCGGCTTGGAGAGGATGTGTGGGGATGGTTGGGGGTGGGAGAACGTAAGACGGAAGCGTTCGTAGTTTCTGATGTACTTAAGGGGACGCTGAAGTAGATAAATAGACAAAGGGTTTAATGAAAAAGAAAGCGAACAGTCAGAAGCCTACTACACAGAACACTTTTTTGTGTTCCGCTATCTATCTAATACTTAGCCTTTTACTTACAGTTTCCATTTTGTATGAGGCCACAAGATCTCCCATAATATGGAATGAAACGATTCAACATTTGGATAAAATCGTTCACTTTCTGGTCTTTAGTCTTCTGACATTCCTAATTTATAAACTAGTCTATTTTTTTGGCATTAAAATTAACTGGTCACATTTGTTGACTGTCACAATAGTCGTGACCGGAATTGGCCTTGTGGATGAATTGATTCAATCTCTCAATCCAGATCGTCTTCCAAGCTTCTTAGATCTATTGGCAGATTTTGCTGGGGTTCTTGCAGTGACTCTATTAATGTTTCGTAAAATTTACTCTACCAAAAAAAATTTCAGTTTCACAAGAATCGATAATGGATAAGCAAAAAACTGTAAACCCTAAAAGCAGTGCAGGCTGACCATTTTTAACTCTGGTGCCAATGTCCTGGACTTTATAAATAATATGAAGCCGAAAAATCTAGCACAGCGCCTGGTTTCCGGTGCAGTCTGGGCGCTTGTAGTAAAGGTTTTTGGAGTGTTGGGCAGCCTTGTGGTTAGTATTATTCTTGCCAGAAACTTGCCGCCCGAGGAAATGGGCGCGTACTTCCTTCTCGTAAGCATTGTTGCGTTTTCTGCAGCAGTCGCTCGCTTCGGATCAAAATATACAGTAGTCAGGTTGGTGGCGGAGTCTCTCGCAAAAGGCTTACCCGGACGTGCCGGGTCGAGTCTTAAGATAATTTTTGCGGTGGTAGCAATTGGCTCATTATTAATCAGCGGACTGTACTACATAGGTGTTGGGAGGTGGTTATCCCTCTATATATTTGAGCTACCGATATTAACCAGTGTTTTGGCGGTAACTGCATTGTGGATTTTTGTTTTATCTTTTCAAACTCCGGTGGCAGAAATATTCAGAGGATTACACAATATCCGTATGGCGGTCCTGTTGGATGGAATACTCCCGAATGTTCTATTCGCCGTAATTCTGTGTTTACTATTAATTTTAGGGTACGTGATTGATTTCAATAAGGTAGTACAATTTTCTGTTGTCGTTTTAGCAGGAAGCTTATTGATCGGATCTATCTTTCTTATACCCCAAATAAATAAGTTCATGGGGGACGGCACTATCGATTTTAAAGAAGTGTTAAATATTTCGTGGCCTTTGCTTGTATTGAACGTTTTTACAAATTTAATCGGCAGTTTCAATATATGGTTGGTCGCAGCTTTTTTGGTACCAGACGATATTGCATTGTGGGGGGTGGCTTCCAAACTTGTAACAATGGTGTTGTGGCCTTTGCTGCTGGTTGATACGACAATGCCTCCGGTGATCTCTACTTTATATGCAAAAGGTGAGCATGAAGCACTTCAGAATTCGTTACGTGGTATGGCTACCTTAGCAGGTATTCCAGCGTTATCAGTGCTTTTTGTGTTGACTGCTTTTGGAGATCAGGTGCTGGAAATAGTATATGGAGAGTATTATGCAAATGCCTATTTCATTCTTGTGATCCTCAGTTTCGGGCAAGTAGTAAATGTTTGGACAGGGTCTTGTAGCGATGTACTGGCTATGACTGGGCATCAAAAAATATTGATGGCTATTATATTGGCTACAGGTGCTTTCTCGATATTGATTGCTTATATAGGAATCAAATATTGGGCTATTGTGGGTATAGCAGTTGCAACGGCATTTGGTTGGATATTACAGAACATATTTTTGTGGTTGGCAGTAAGGAAATTGACAGGCCTATGGACGCACGGAACATTTAACATCCACTTTATAAGAACTGCTTACCTGAAATTAAGGAACCGATAGCTCAATACGATTTCAGAGCAGAACATTGAAGGTGGCGATATCGATGGAAGAAACATATGTCAACTTTGGAGATGGATAAAAAAGGCCTGGTTCCTAAAGTATTTCTGGAAAGTGATATAAGAAACCCACAATCAATAGAAGCCCTATCCTTGGCCCTTTTTATGACAATTTACAACCTCCAAATTTTGTAATTGTGTCTACATCAATAATCATATTATAAGTTTCTCTTTACGAAAAATGGCTATAGTGGAAAAAAAAGAAACTATTCAACCAAGTGCCCGCAAACTGCTTTCCGGTGTTCGATTTATTTTAGTTGAAGGATGTGACTTTTTGACTACCCCACCTGGGGGACAATTAAACTTTGCGAAGCAGTTGATAAAGGTCTATAAGAACAGAATCGGATTAGTCGGTTATACGCAACATCAAGAAGAAATAGGTCGATGGACAATTAAGAGTTTTGATGATTTCGACGCCCCTTTTTTTGGGATTAGATTGAATCCAGATTCTCTCGCAAGACCAACTATCCCTTTGCGTTTGAGTAATTTGCTTTGGCTTAAGAGGTTTAAGCAGAAAATTCTGATGGATCAGAAATTCAACTACTTCGTCCAAGCCCCAGAAATACTTTTTGAAGTCTCAACCTGGCCAAAATATAGCATCTGCTTTCGATTTCCGGGGGTTGAAAACCCGCTCCTGGGTTCGCGATATGCGTATGCAAAGTATTTTGCAAATACGTTTGATAAATATTTAGCTAAAAGTTTGGATGCAGTGGATTGTATCTTGACTTCGGCTAACAGTGAGTCTGTTTATCATGCTGCTTGTCGTATTCATCGTCCCGAGTTGGTTTCCCGAGCCCAATTCTTCCCAACTCGAGTAGATACTGCATTATTTTTTCCACGCGACAAGCAATCTGCGAGAGCGGAGCTTGGCTTGCCATCCAATCTTACGATTTTTGTGTTTTCTGGCCGTCTTAATCATGTAAAAGGCTGGAGGTTTGTACTTGAGAGTTTTTCACGGTTTCGTGATCTTTACAAAGATTGCATGTTGGTGATCGCCGGTGATGGAGAAGATAGAAATGAGATGCTATCTGAAATAGAGAAGCTCGACTTATCGAAAGATACTCAAATGTTGGGTAATGTCACACAGGAAAGGTTAGGTGTAATTTTGAGTGCAGCGGACGCTTTATTGGTAGGCTCGCTTCGAGAGGGGTGGCCGACAGCCACCGTGGAGGCTCTAGCCTGTGGAACCCCTGTAGTCTCGACACTCGTATCGGGCTCTGCCGAAATTATCAAGGAGGGTGTGTGCGGTATCGTTGTTGATTCAAGAGATCCAAAACAGTTTGTTTCAGCAATGAGGAGAGTGCTGCAGTTACCTAATCAGGAACTACGGGCAAACAGCGTCTCTTCATATACAACAAATACCCTCGAATCTGATCTAGGTAAAGCTTGGGAAGCATGGTAGACGAGTATTACTTATATCTTGCTCCGAGAAAATATTACACTTACTGAATCGTTGCAAAGGACCTAATCTGGTTAAATAGGAAACAGGATGTACGTATGGCTTTGACAGCTTCACTTAGCCCAACGATGTTGGCAACGATTCTTTTCGTTGCGATGGCCGTTATCGTATTTTCGTTACGAAACCCTCTGTTCCTGCTGGCTGCGCATATCTTGTCACGAGGTGTACTTGATAGCATGCCGGTAGCCACCTACCAACATTGGTGGTTCGGCCTTTCATATATGCAATTCTACTCAGCTGCTTTCATTCCCGTCGCATTTGGAATCGCTTGGTTTAACGGCCATCGATTTCGCGATAAGGAGAATATGCCCTATATAGTTTTGATAACTGCAAGTTTATTAACAACAGTCCTGCAACAAAGTTGGAGCGGGTTTTTCGAAGTTGGTTTTAAGTGGCTATATCTTTGGGCGCTAGTCGGTCTCGTAATGGCCTGTATGCAGAAGAACAGTGAGAAGAGAGTATTGCTTATCCTCTGGCTGGCACTGCTTTATCCAATGGGAAACCAACTCTATTGGGCGATTTTCGGGTCACCATTGATCGAGTCAGGTCAGGTTAGTTACCAAGGTACCTATTTTCATAATAGCGACCTGGGCTTTCTGATTTTTGCTAGCTTGTCTATCTCATTTTTACTGCTGACACGCATTCGCGGAGTTCACTGGAAGGTTCTTATCATCGCCGTATTGGTCTATGCGCATATTGGCCTCTATATAAACAATTATCGAACTATCCTGGTTGCATTAGGTGTTTTTTGGATATTGAGAATAATTATTCTCTACAGTCAGGAGAAGGCTATTGGTAAAGTTGGTGTGCTCTCCGGTGGATTAGCATTGATAACCCTTGTGATTGCTGCTACTGGGGCGGAACTGGGTGAAAGGCTCGCAGATATATGGGTTTTTCTTTCAGATCCGGGTGAATACCTTGATTTCTCTGGTAAGCAACACCAGAGGGTTGGCCTGCTTTCCGGCCGGATCGATATTATCAACGCCTACCTTTACCAATATGTTAAGTCATCATTTGAAGTCTGGATACTTGGAATAGGACCGGAAGTAGGCAGTAGTATCGTGGGCACCTACGCACACAATGAGTTTATCTCAGCTTTGGTAGAAGGAGGAGTGGTCGGGTTAATGGCATTATTCTATTTCATAGTCCGGTCCTCCGCTCTGTTCCTAAAAGAAACACGTCTGAAAGGAAGTGCTAGCTGGATCGGATTGGCAACCTTTATCGCTTTGGCGGTAAGCGCGCTTGGCACTATGCCATTTCGAAACATGAGGGCAATGATGTTGTTGGGTATTATTATTGGCTGGGCGGCATGGCACACTCAACAGTCCTCGAAAAAGGCTAAGGGAGGATCACCAAAAACGAAACCCATGGATGATCAGAAAACAGTCAATCAGTAAATCCAACCAAGGTTAGTATCTTAAGGTGAATGGCAAAGAAACCCTGAATCACTGAGTATGAGCAGACAAGCACAACTCTACGCGGTGGTATTCTTCTTTTTACAAATAACATTATTGTTTTCTGTATCACCAACAGCGAAATCAGAAATCTCAACCGCTGTTAGTTCTGTATTTACAGGTATGCAACATGGAGAGTACACGGAAGAATACAGAATGGATTGGAGTAGGCTCCCTTTGGGAAATGTAAAGGGAAAAACGGATTTTCGGGATACTGAATTTATCGATGTAGTCGGCGAGTACGCAAGGCGCAGTTATATAAACAAAAAAATCGTGGAGATAAAAGATGTTGCATATCGAGTAAAGTGGAACAGTCCTTCCAGGAAGTACTCAACATCTGTTATCCACATTCGCGGTGCCGACAGAGTTGTAATAGAGAATGTTGCCATTATTTCGCTGGATGCCGATTACCGAACTTATTCGAGTATTTTTATCGAAGATTCCCGGGAAGTTATTATAAAAAATGTCTACATAGCAGGCGCTGCGGCCGGATACCAGATACGCGTTGAGGGCAGCGAGAATGTTCTGATCGACGGAGCGGAGATAACCGGGTACAACTATTCTGGAAAGGGTGTCCGTGCTGGAGGTGGAATCTGGATAAATAACGGTCCAACATATAGTCCAAATCCAAAAGAGCCAAAATGGGCGGTAGTACAAAACTGCTATTTGCACGATTATCTCGATGCAGACAATTTCAGAAATCATGACGCTATCAATGTCCAGACTCCCCAAAATGGTCTCATATTCAATTGTTTTATCGAAAATTGGGGAAAGGATGGCCAAATTGGCGATGGTGCGATCGATATAAGCTATCGCAACAAGGATCGTAAAAACGGTAGATTTCGAATAGAAAGAAATGTAATTCGCAATTGCTTTGTAACAAAAACTCCAGGAGAAGGGGCAGAGTCCAATACTGTTGTCTGGGCTAATAACCTATACATCGACACGGAAATCGGCGATTACCACTCTGGGTGGATGAACAGCCATATCCATAATTCCTATATGTTTACCAAGCCGGAACATAAGCGGTTGTATAAGCTATGGGGCGTTGGAGATGAAGGACGGATCGTGTTCCAAAATAACATGGTTGCGGCAGCCAGTCCGCTTTGGGCTGTTTTTTGGGAAAACAGTTCTGGAGTCGAAGATAACTATGGACTGATTCAATCTGATCACAATACATTTTTTATGGAGCAACCTTATTTTTGGCTGGGTGGAAAGAGGAAAAAGATTAAACAACTGAATCAGTGGCGGAGCCACAATAAAGACATAAACAGTGCCCTCATATCCGGAAGAATGTGCAATCTGGATCAAGAATCCATGCAAATTGATACAAATTGTCTACTGCGTGGTTCAGGTTCTCCAGTCTATCTCGACGGCTCACAACAAGTGATGCAGGTAAACAAGGATTTTTGGGGCCGAACACGTACAGAAGCACCGACCCCTGGTGCGTTTGAATAGTATTGCTAGGCCAGCAGCAACTGAAGTGTTAATCAGAAGTACCAATAGATAAATCAGCGGGGGAGCTATAGTTCGTTGGTATAATTGCCTGTCACTGATTCAGTCTTCGCTTTAATTACATTGGAAGATAATTATGGTTAAGTGCAAGTGGTGTGGAGCATCGGTAAAGCTAGGTCCGGGACCAGATGTCAAGCCCGAGTGGGAAAGGTGGAACTGCCGGGGGTGTGGATCCTTCGGATATACCACTGAACCGAGTAGTGAGGATCTGAAACAGATATACGAGCAGGCATGGAAGGAGTCCGGAGAATCTGGTGAATTTGCCGCCGGCTCGACCAACATACAGATCGCAAATTCCCTTCTGGATGCCGTCAAGTGGTCTAAACGAAGTGGAAGATGTCTCGATTATGGAGGTGGTAATGGAGAGTTTGCCAACGCACTGGCACAAAAAGGATGTAGCGCACTTACCGTATATGAACCGTATGGGCAAGATCCAGGCATACCGAATGTAAAATGGATATCCTCGTTTGAAGCGCTCGCAAAAGAGCGTTTTGAGTGGGTTTTTATGATCGAAGTTATCGAGCATGTTTTGGACCCAAAGGCTGTGCTAGCAAAAATAAGACAATTTCTGCTTCCTGGTGGAAGACTAATAATTACCACACCAAATGCTAAAGGATGGCGGGCGAGGAGAGAATGTTTTGATTGGCGAGAAGTACAAAACCCAACACACATAAACCTTTTTTCAGCGCCGATACTCAAGGATTGTCTACTCGGAGCCGGGTATTCAAGTGCAGAACGGATTTTTCGGCCTGTTGCCTACGGTAAAACCGGAGTTCGGGCGTTGGCTTTATCTTTGACGCAGTTTGTCGGGATAGACGGTGGTTTGAGATTTGTTGCGATAAACGACAAGCCATGAAGGTCTTGACGGTTCACGTTGCATATAGACAACATGGAGGAGAGGACAAGGTTTTTTTGCAGGAAAATGAGCTGTTGCGTAACGAAGGTATCGACGTTCAACCGCTCTTGCTAAGCAATATGAGCATCCAGGATGACGGATTGGGTGCGAAGTTGGCAATCGGGATCGGAACCACCTGGTCGCTCAAAGGCTATCAACAGACTAGAGAAGTTATTGCGGGATTCAGACCGGATCTGGTTCATTTTCATAATACCTTTCCACAGCTCTCCCCCTCAGCCTATTACGCCTGCCGAAATGCAGGAGTGCCTGTTGTGCAGACGTTACACAATTATCGCCTGTTGTGCGCAGCGGCAACATTTTTACGCGATGGGCGCGTATGCGAAGATTGCGTTCCCATGCGATTTTACAATTCAGTGAAGTACCGTTGCTACCGGAACTCCAGCCTGGCATCTCTTGCGATAGCAGGAATGCAATACGTGCACCACACTGTTGGAACCTACCGGCATACTGTTGATCGATACATCGCCCTTACTCAATTTGCCAAAAAGAAGTTCGTTGAGGGCGGGCTTCCCGAGTCGCGCATAACAGTTAAGTCGAACACTCTGCAGGAGACCCCCGAACCGGGTAAGGGTGGATTCGAAGTGCTTTTCGTTGGTCGATTGTCTCCTGAGAAGGGTATAGATGTACTCCTGCGGGCCTGGCGCGAACATGGGCTGCAGTACCCACTTAGAATCGTCGGTGACGGACCACTGAGGAACACAGTGGAACAGGCAGTCAGGGATAATGCGTATATTCGCTACACCGGTGCACTGGCCCCCGATAAGTGTCTGCAGGTGATTGCAAAATCGGCTGTCATGGTGTTGCCGTCTCTCTGGTATGAGGGTTTTCCAATGACTGTTTTGGAAAGTTATGCGGTCGGTACTCCCGTGGTAGCTTCCAAGATCGGCAGTTTGTCAGAGCTGGTACGGGAGGGGGAAACTGGCTGGACATTCCCGGCGGGCGACTCCTTTTCACTCGCTGAATCACTCACAGCTGCACTCGAAAATCCTCAGAGACTTAAGACTATGCGTGGTCGTTGTCGGGAGGAGTTTATGAGCCGGTATGCACCTGAGCGGAATGTTTCGGAACTGCTATATATTTATCAGGATGTTATCGAGAGCCGAAGAAATTGAAGTAATGATTCAGGCGCATCAGTACTATCAGATTTTTCTGAAAAGTTTGTGATACAGGTAATTGACCGTTGAACCCAAACCGACACGTTTAATAGTAATGCCTATCTGCTCGAACCGTTTTTTTCTGTTTTTAATGCCTGCAAGGTAATACATCGCTATCCGCAGTCTGTAGTTTTTTTCTCCAATAACCATTCTGTTTTTCTCAACTGCTCTGGCTTTTCTTTCTATTTGTGCCACATCAAGCTTAGCAAATTGGTTACACATTCGTATGTGATCATCGGTGTTGTATTGAATAAGCGGTTCTTTCAGATATCCGATGGTGCCAAGAGAAGAAAAACCTAGGTAGGCATCCCAGTCTTCGGCATGTATCAGTGTTTCATCAAAAGGGTACTTTTCCGCTATTTCCTTCTTCACGAGCAGTGTACTTGGTGGTCCCGACAAGTTACGCAAATAAAGCATAGGTTGGTAAATCCTTTCCAAACCAAGAGACACTGTTTTTCCGGAAACTGATTCTACATAACCTGTTGAACAGGCCACATAGCCAGGGTTGGATTCCATCAGCCTGACCTGCTTCTCGATCTTAGATGGGAACCAACGATCATCATCATCCAGGAACGCCACGTATTTTCCTGATGCCATGGCAACACCAGTGTTTCTTCCGGTACTGCAGCCACCGCTATTTTGTGCCAGTCGATGATATCTGATTTGACTTTGATACCTGGTTACGACTTCTTCATAACTTGTGGGAGAGCAATCATCAATTACGATGACTTCAAGGTCGTTAAAGGTTTGACTTAGTATGCTATCTACTGCGCCTGCTACCATATCCGGGCGGTTGTAAGTGGTAATAATGCAACTGACTAAAGGCATTCAGCCACCTCAATTTCCCATATGTTTTTGTAAATCAATCCGCCGGATTGTTCCTGAAAACTCTTGCTCAAGAATATATCGGTATGGATTCACAAATTCTTCATCGATAATCCGGGTTGTCCAAAACAATTCGCAGCTTGTAATTCTAGAGGCAGCAAATTTTCATCTGCCAGACTTAAAGTACAGCTGAAAGATACATTTTCGCAGATCCGCCTGGGGAGACTTCAGCCACATTAAAGATGTTGGATTTATCTGCATGTCAGTCGCATTAGAATAGACAAATGAAAAACCATTCGTACGTGACAAAACTATAGCGCCTTCCCAAGCATGATGAAATAATAACAACATCAAAAACATCAAGTTAACGACTGGTTTCATTTTTCGGTCTCTGAAGAAGAATAATTTGGCGGTTTCGCACAAAATTCTTATGACTTTATCAGTATGCCCCAAATGATACGCAACAAATCAATTCTGGGCATGCGTGTCGATGAGACATCGATTGATCATTCCGTTTCTCTGATCGAAGGGTGGGTGGAAAAAGGCGCTGTTGCATACGTCTGTGTATCCAACGTACACATGTGCATGGAGACTTTCGACGATCCGGAATTCCGTGCTCTAGTTAACGGTGCGGATCTGGTGGTTCCCGACGGAAAGCCCTTGGCAATCGGATTGAAGCTGCTTGGCTCAGCGACTGCAAAGCAGGTTCGCGGCGCCGATCTGACCAAAGAATTGCTGCGCCTCGCCGATACCAGGGAAATGACGATCGGATTGTACGGCGGCACCGAAAAGGCGGTGAAGAACTTCGTCTCGTATATCCGGAGAGGTTATCCGTCCGCCAGAATCGGTTGTGCGATCTCACCACCTTTTCGCGCCCTCGATGATCTGGAGGATGAAGCCTATGCTCGCGAGATCAATGGAGCCGGTGTCCAGATACTGTTTATCGGTCTGGGCTGCCCGAAACAGGAGAAGTGGATGGCTGCGCACAAAGGAAGGGTGAATGCGGTTATGGTCGGTGTCGGCGCGGTGTTTGATTTTCTCAGCGGCGAGAAGCGCGAGGCGCCGCGTTGGATGCGGAGTGTCGGTTTGGAGTGGCTGTTCCGGCTGATGTCAGAACCAAAACGTCTTTGGCGGCGATACCTGATTCTTAACCCCAGGTTTCTTTGGCATTTTGGGAAGCAGCTGATGTTTGGTGACCGAGGATAATTATTATCAATGTTGTTTGCCTCTGAAAGGTAAAGGTGTGGTAGATACATTGTCTATTCTCATACCCCTCACCCTGACCCTCTCCCCTACTTAGGGAAGAGGGGATTAATGTTCTAATTTGTAGAAATGGAAGAATCAAGCGTATGAAAACAGCATTCATAACCGGCATCACCGGTCAGGACGGCGCTTATCTGGCGGAGTTCCTGTTAAAGAAGGGGTACATTGTGCATGGCCTGAAGCGCCGGGCCTCTTCGTTCAACACGGACCGGATCGACCACATCTATCAGGATCCGCACACGGACAACAAGGACTTTATTCTGCACTACGGTGATCTGACCGACTCGACCAATCTGATCCGGGTGGTTCAGCAGATTCAGCCGGACGAGATCTACAACCTCGCCGCGCAGAGCCATGTGGCGGTTTCGTTCGAGACGCCAGAGTACACCGCCAACGCGGATGCGATCGGTACGCTGCGGTTGCTGGAGGCGATACGTATTCTCGGGCTGGAGAAGAAGACGCGCTTCTATCAGGCGTCCACCTCGGAGCTGTTTGGCGATGTGCGCGAGACGCCGCAGCGCGAGACCACGCCGTTCTACCCGCGCTCCCCTTATGCCTGCGCCAAAATGTACTCCTACTGGATCACGGTGAACTACCGCGAGGCGTACGGCATCTACGCCTGCAACGGCATCCTTTTCAACCATGAGTCGCCGGTGCGCGGCGAAACTTTCGTTACCCGCAAAATCACTCGCGCCATGGCACGAATCTGTCTGGGTCTGCAGGATTGCCTCTATCTTGGCAATATGAATGCACTGCGCGACTGGGGGCATGCGCGCGATTACGTAAAGATGCAGTGGCTGATGCTGCAGCAGGAGAAGCCGGACGATTTCGTCATCGGCACCGGCGAGCAGCACTCGGTGCGCGATTTTGTCGATGCAGCGGCGGGAGAGCTGGGTATCACGCTGAGCTGGGAGGGCGAGGGGGTCGGCGAGACGGGCATAGTCGAAACCAACGTAAACGATACCGGCCCCAGACCGGGCAGCGTGATCGTGCGGGTCGATCCACGCTACTTCCGGCCGACAGAAGTGGAGACGCTGCTGTGTGATCCCACCAAGGCGAAGACCAAACTGGGATGGGAGCCGGTAATCACCTTCAGGGAGCTGGTTGCGGAAATGGCGAGAGAGGACCTGGCGCTTGCCAGGAAGGATGTGGTGATCGAGAAGGCCGGCTTCCGTTCTTTTCGGTACTACGAGTAATAAAATGGGATCCCCATTTAATTTAAAGCGCCTGGCGCTTTTATGATCAACGGGAAGAGTATGAATGGAACAGGATGCAAAGATTTACGTTGCAGGTCACCGCGGGCTCGTAGGCTCGGCCATTGTCCGGCAGCTGCGCAATCAGGGGTATGAAAATCTGCTGCTAAGGACGCGGGTGGAGCTCGATCTGACGAGTCAGCTGGAGGTGCGTGGATTCTTCCGCAGCGAGACGCCGGATTACGTCTTCCTGGCCGCCGCGAAGGTCGGCGGGATACATGCCAATGACACCTACCCGGCTGATTTTATTGTGGATAATCTGGCGATCGAGCTGAATGTCATCCGCGCTGCCTATAAGAACGGCGTGAAACGGTTGCTGTTTCTGGGCAGCTCCTGCATCTACCCCAAACAGGCACCCCAGCCACTGCGCGAAGAGTACCTTCTGACCGGGCCGCTGGAGCCGACCAACGAGCCATATGCGGTGGCCAAGATCGCCGGTATCAAGATGTGTGAGTCCTACAACAGGCAGTATGGATCCGAATTCGTTTCGGTCATGCCGACCAACCTCTACGGCCCGAACGACAATTTCGATCTGGAGAATTCGCACGTTCTACCGGCGCTGATCAGGAAGTTTCACGAGGCGAAAGAGCGCGGGGACGATAAGGTCATCGTCTGGGGTACGGGTTCACCGCGCCGCGAGTTTCTCTACGTCGATGATATGGCGGCAGCCTGCGTGTTTGTGATGAACCGGGACGGCTATACCGATATGGTCAATATCGGTGTGGGCGAGGATGTTCGGATCAGTGATTTGGCACGGCTGGTCGGCGAGGTGGTCGGGTTTGAAGGCGAAATTGTGTTCGATCCGGGCAAACCGGACGGCACGCCCCGGAAGTTATTGGATGTCAGCCGCCTGCAGGCACTGGGCTGGTCCGCGAAAACCGGGTTGCGCGAGGGGATTGAGGAGACTTACCGCTGGTATCTGAAGAATTTCGTTTGATTCGATAGTAATCATCGATATAATTATCGTAATACCAAAAGTGTATCGATAGGAGAATAGGTGGTGTTAAGCGTTAAAATCTCACCTAAATTCCAGGTTGTTATCCCTAAGGAGATCAGAGAAGCGCTGCATCTGTTACCTGGACAACGCATGCAGGTTGTTCAATATGAAGGCAGAATCGAACTGATCCCGGAACGGGATATCGGTGAACTCGAAGGCTTCCTCGAGGGTATGGACACATCGTTTACCAGGGACGAAGACAGGTTGTGAATGTTGTAGATACTTCAGGATGGCTCGAATACTTTGCAGGCGGTCCAAACTCCGGTGAATTCTCTATACCTATAAAGGAGACCCGGAAACTTCTGGTACCAACAATTTGTATTTACGAAATATCAAAAGTAATACTTCGTGAAAGTGATGAAAATCATCTGCTGCAGGCGCTCGCAGCTATTCAAAAGGGGCAGGTTAGAGAGCTTACACCTTCAATAGCAACTGCCGCCGCCAGGATTAGTTTAAAGTACAGGTTACCTATGGCCGACAGCGTTATCTATACAACGGCGCAACTGTTTAATGCGACGGTCTGGACCCAAGACGTTGATTTAAAGAACCTGCCTGATGTCAATTACATATCGAAAAAACAGAATTAAATGGGGTCAGAGCAGATTTATCAAGGATAGATCTGCTCTGACCCCATTTAATACTTACGGTTAGGAAATGAACGAAATCAGCAGTCCTAATACAGGCTGGCGCACACCTACGGCGATGCTGGGGCTGTTGGTGCTCTCCTCACTGATTCTGGTGTTTGGATTCTGGGAAGGCATCAACCATATGGTTGATATCTGGAGCAGCAGCGAAGAGTACGGTTACGGCTTCTTCATCCCGGTTATCAGCGCCTACCTTATCTGGCAGCGGCGCAACATATTGGCCCAGCAGGAGTTCAAGCCATCCTGGCTGGGTGTGGCACTCATTCTGATTGGCGGCGCTTTTTTCTTCCTGGGTCAGATAGCCACAACCTTTACCCTGGTCCAGTATGCGCTGGTCCTCTGTTTGCTCGCAGTGGCTTACGCATTGATGGGCTGGAACGCCTTCAAGTGGGTTGCGGGGCCACTGCTGCTGCTGTTTTTCGTGGTGCCGCTGCCGCCGTTCGTCTACAACAATCTGTCCGGAAAGCTGCAGCTGATCTCATCCGAAATCGGCGTCGCGGTGATCCGCATGTTCGGCATCAGCGTCTTTCTGGAAGGCAACGTCATCGACCTGGGAGCATATAAGCTGCAAGTGGTCGAGGCGTGCAGTGGGCTGCGTTATCTCTTCCCGCTGGTGAGCATCGCGTTCCTGGCCGCTTATATGTACAAGGTGGAGATGTGGAAGCGGGTGCTGGTGTTTCTCTCCAGTATTCCCATCACCATCCTGATGAACAGTTTCCGTATAGGCGTGATCGGTTATCTGGTCGAGAATTACGGCACCGAGCAGGCGGAGGGTTTTCTGCACGACTTTGAAGGCTGGATCATTTTTATGGCCTGCTTTGCGATTCTGTTGCTGGAGATGACCCTGCTGGCGAAGATCGGCAAACGAAAATACACGTTGAAAGAGGTCTTTGGCCTTGAAGCACCCGAGCCGCTGCCCGAAGGATTGGAGATGAAGTCCCGACAGATTACGCCGGTGCATTACAGCATCCTGGCGTCGGTTGGGTTGATTGCGCTGAGTTCCATTTACATCCAGGTTCAGGGAGAGGTGCGCCCGGCGCGTACCGATTTCTCTACCTATCCGCTTGCGCTCGGAGAGTGGCAGGGAAAGAGTGGTCTTCTGGAGAGCATCTATCTGGACTCGTTGAAACTGGATGACTATCTGTTGGCAGATTACCGCAACGACCAGGGTGAACAGGTGAATTTTTACATAGCCTGGTATGCCTCCCAGCAGGCTGGCTCCGCCGCGCACTCACCGCGTGCCTGTATACCCGGCGGAGGATGGGAGATCAGTGATGTGACGACAAGGCGTGTCGAGGGTGTCTCTGTTGCCGGTCAGCCACTGCTGGTCAACCGTATCGAGATCCAACGTGGCGATATCAAACAGCTGGTCTACTATTGGTTTCAGCAGCGCGGACGGATCATCACCAACGAGTACATGACCAAGTGGTACCTGTTTCTGGACGGTCTGACAAAGCACCGGACCGACGGTGCGCTGGTCAGGCTGACCACTGTGATCGGCACCGGCGAGCAGTGGTCGGATGGTGATAACAGACTCAGGAAGTTCGTGATGCAGGCGGTGCCGCTGCTTGAACCGTATATACCGAATTAAAAATAAATTGAATAAATGGGTAACCACATTTCCTTGTTTTGACCTAATTATTCACACCCTAACAGGCTGTAAGGGCTGAGGGCTAAGGGCCTGGGAAAAACCGATCGTAGCTCCTCTTGATCCTCGGCCCTTGGCTCTGGGCCCTCATTTGAAACTACCGATCTATCCAAATGGGTTCACCATGGACCGGACGAGTAGTTACGTTTTTGACAATTGTTTTCAAACGGCCGTTGATTGTGCGTTTCATTTGGGGAATGGAAAGCATGATAATGTGTTGGTATCGCCCGGTGATGCTTGCCGGTTTTGATTAAAACAGCTGACAGAGGATTGAATGATGGGACTTTTTGATTTTGTGAGGAGTGTGGGGAATAAGATTTTTAACCGGGACGAGGAGGCTGCGGAGAAGATCCAGCAGCATATCGAGGCTGACAATCCGGGTATCAAGGATATGAAGGTCGCTTTCAATGACGGTGTGGTTTCCATCACCGGTAGCGCCAACAGCAAGGAGGCGATGGAGAAGGCAGTGCTGATGGCCGGCAATATCAAAGGTGTAGGCGAAGTCAAAGCGGGAGAGGTAAAGGTGCCCGAAACGGGATCCAATTCCGAATACTATGTCATCGAGTCGGGAGATACGCTCTCCAAGCTGGCCAAGAAATACTACGGCAACGCAATGGACTACCCGAAGATTTTTGAGGCGAACCGTGAGGTGATCAAGGATCCGGACAAGATCTTCGTTGGCCAGAAGATTCGTATACCTCTGGATTAGTAAATTAATCAAAAGGGGTCTGATTAAATCGGGCCAGAGTCGAATGGCACTTACTTAACGATAATCGTCGAGTAGTCGACTAGCCGATACGGGTCATTTCTTCCGGAAAACGCCGTAAATACATCCATGTAGGCTCGACAGTGGCATCCCTGCCACTGACGTTTCCTCCAGAAACAACCCGTATCGGCTTAAATAAGTGCCATTAGGGCCAGAGTCGAATTAGATTAAGTCATGGTCAAGAAATATTAACCGGATCTGCCCAATTCGACTCCGTCCCTTCTAACACCTGTTTTATCAGTTTAAAAAAGGAACCCAAAAATGAACCAAACATTTCATCCCATGCAGTATCTGGACAAAGCGCTTAACAGCCTGCGTGACCTTGGTCTGGTTCCTGAGACCACCGAAGAGGCGCCGATTGTTGCGTTGATCGAGAAGATATCCCAACTGGACGAAGCCAGGATCGTGGCAATTGCGCGCACACTGAATCAGGCCTCCCTGTTCAACGAAGTGGTGCGAGAGCAGGTCACGGAGATGAAGGTTGGGGAGCGCTATGAAGATATAACCAATGAATTCAATAGTATTCGGGATGATGCTAAAGCGATGGTTGATCAGTTGACCGACGGCAAAATCGATACCTGGGAGCGTATTCAGAATGTCTGGATCAAGGTTTCCCGGGGCGATATCGCCAGCCGCTTCAACAAGATCAAGGAGATCTACCTGGAGGTAGCCAGGGACTCGAACGATCAGATTCAGCGCGAACATCTCATTCTCGAGGCCTACCGGGATTTCCGTGGTGCCATGAAACACTCCGAAGTGCTGGCGCTGGAGGTTTTCAAGCTGGCCGAAGAGAAACTGGAAGAGGCCAAAACCCTGCTGAACGGCGCCATGGAGGTGCTCGAAAAGGCCGCAGACGCGGATCCGGCTGAGCGTGCCAAGCTCGAATTGGCGCGCGACGAACAGCTGCGCCGGTTGCAGCACGAAGAGCAGCGCTACCAGATTGCCAAGGATCTTGCGGACAATCTTACCGTCAGCTACAACACCTCTGAAGTGGTGATGGCGCGCCTGATGCAGACCACCACCGCCAAGGAGCGGGTCTACTCCCAGGCGGTGAGCTTTTTCGGTACCAACGAGACGGTGCTCACCGCGCTTTCCGCCTCCTTTACCGGCATGTGGGGTCTGCACGAGAGCACCGAAACGCTGAATGCGATGAAGGAGGGGGTCAGCAAGAGCCTGGAGGTTCTGGCCGATGTGGGCGGCAAGGTGCAGAAGGCGGCTCTGGAAGCAGGCTACGGGCCGACCATCCGTGCCGATGCGGTCAAACGTCTGGTCGATTCGGTGGTCAACTATCAGGAGCAGTCACGCAGCATCATCGCTGAGATGCGCAGACTGAGCACGCGCAACGCGGAGGAGATTCGCGAGGCGGTGGAAGAGGGCAAGCGCCAGCTGGCACGGCTGGCGGAAAAGGGCAACGCATTGGAACTGTTAAGTGACTGATGCCGCGGTAATCGAAGACGAGCGACTGAGCGATGTCATGTTGGCGATGGACGTGGTGGACACACTGCGGCATCGCCGGCTGCTGGTGGAGCGTGAGCTGTTATCCGATCAGCGTGACGAGAAGCTGATAGACCGGCTGCGCGAGATCTACCGCTCTCAGGGCATGGAGGTGACCGACGAAGTGCTTCAGGCCGGCGTCGAGGCGTTGCGGGAAGAGCGATTCAGCTACAGACCGCCGCGTAAAAGCCTGGCGGTGCGGTTGGCGCATATATACGTTCAGCGCGGAAAGTGGGGGCTGCGCGGTGGAATCGTTCTGGTTGGCGTGCTGCTGATCTGGCTGGGGTACGCTTTTTTCGTTTCCGGACCGGCCAAACAGCGCCTGCAGGAGCAGGTGGCTGCGCTGAACAGCGATATCAGCGCCACCACCGAGCGCATTCAGGCGCTGGAGCAGGAGGCCAACCGGATAGAGTCTGCGCTAGACGGGTACACCGACGGTGTGCCTGCGGAGTACCTGAAAGTCGCAGACACCAAATTGACCGGCGCCAAAACCGCAGCGCTGCAGGCCGATGCGCTGATCGATTCGGCCAACAGGTTGAATCAGGAAGCCAATTTAAACGGTGGGAATTTTTCCGAACGCTCCGCCAGGATGGGGGAGAAGCTGCAGCAGCAGCAGGCTCTGGTAAATCAACTGGATCAGACGCTGAAGCAGGCAAGAGCACTGCTGTCCGATATCGACTCTCTGAAGATCTTCCCCGCTCAGCTGACCCAGATGAAGGAGTCCGTGCTGGCCAGCGCCAGGGAGAAGGAGGCGGCGAAGCTGGCAAACCAGTACTTTGACAGCGGCATGGGCGCGCTTCGTGGAGGCCAGATCAGCCAGGCTGAGGAGGCGCTGGCCGGGCTGCGCGGACTCAACTCCCAGCTGCTTCAGAGCTACAGTCTGGTGGTGGTATCGAGAGAGGGCGAGCAGAGCGGTGTCTGGCGTGTGCCGGATCGCAATCCCAATGCGCGCAACTACTATCTGATTGTCGAAGCCATTGACGGTGACGGCAACCCCTTGAGCATGACCATCACCAACGAGGAGGACGGCAGCCGGGTGCAGACGCAGAAATGGGGTCTGCGCGTCAGCGAACGCGTCTATCGGCGGATTGCAGCCGACAAGAGCGATGACGGCATCATCCAGGGTCGCCGCATCGGCGAAAAACGCCGCGGCTACCTGAAACCGGAATATCTGGTGGAGACCAGCGGGGATGCGATAACACAGTGGTAACCCAGGGCGGGTTGCGCTGAAATTACTGATGAATATTTACGCTTGCTCCAAAATATATTCTCGCTGAGTCACAGAGACCGCCAAGAAATAATTTCAAGGTTTTCTCTGCGTACTTTGCGACTTTGCGAGAGAACCATAAAAAGACGCTCCTTTGGAAAATTCGTGGGTGATTGAAGCCAGTTTATCGATGTAACAGATTGATGCAGATGTTATGTTTTGCCGAAAGCGTACATGTTTTTCGACACTCAATATTGCGGGGTTGATTTTGCGCAACAGAGGTGGGTTATGGACGATCCAAAAACAATGAGTCCCCTCTCCTGCCGGGAGAGGGACAGGGAGAGGGAATCAAAAACCCTGCTGGCATTTGCCCGGACACTTCGCCGCCGATCCAGCGATGCGGAAATCGTATTGTGGCGCCATATACGGGCGTGGCGCCTAATGGGATACACGTTCCGTCGCCAGATGGTGATTGAGCCCTACATTGTGGATTTTGTATGCCTGGAAGCCGGGTTGATTGTCGAAGCGGATGGTGGACAACACAATAGTCAGGTGGCCTATGATGCTAGGCGAACTGCCCGTCTCGAAGGCATGGACTATCGAGTCTTGCGTTTTTGGAATAACGAGATTTTAAATGAACTTCAGAGTGTACTCGAACAGATAAAGGTGGCTTTGATTGAGACTCCCTCACCCCAGCCCTCTCCCGGAGGGAGAGGGGGTTAGAGCGTGCTATATATCCACTAATTTTCCTGAACAGGCTAAAAAGATTATCCAAGAATCGTAGGATGACTGAGATTCAAATGTATACCGGCATAGAGGCACTGGGTTCCATCGACAGCGCACTGCGTTTGGCGCAGCACCAGGTCAGGGAGGCGGAGCAGAGTATAGAGCAGACCACGCAACGGCTGCTGGCTCTCGAACGGGAGGAGCTGGAGCATTTCCGCGAACTCGCAGGGATAAGGGTGGACCTGCTGGCCGCCGGCGAGATCGTCACTCATCTGGATGAGAGCGAACAGGCCACGGTCAGAATATTGGATGAGCGTATCCGGGCCCAGTCACAACTCACACGCGAGATAAGCGAATCGGAACAGCGTCAACAGTCGCTGGAGAAGACGCGTGAAGAGCAGTCGCAGCAGGTCGACAAGGCCGAAATGCAACTGGACCAGCGCGAGGCGGAGACGCAGAACCGGCTGCAATCGGATGCCGAATACCAACAGCAGCTGGAGGCGGCGCAGCAGGCGGACCGGGTGGCAAAACACGCGGAGGAGAAGACCGGTCTCGCGCTGGACGACCGCAAGGAGAAGGGTGAACCCTACGAGCAGGACCCGCTCTTCATCTATCTCTGGAAGCGGGGGTATGGCACCTCCGAGTACAGCGCGAACCCGCTGACACGGTATCTTGACGACTGGGTGGCAAAGCTCTGCGGATACGGCGATTCCCGCGCCAACTACGCCATGCTCAATGAGATTCCACGGCGCCTGCAGGAGCATTCCGAGAAGCTGCGGGCGCTGGCCAACAGCGAGTTTGAAAAACTCGGACAGTTGGAGTTGAACGCGGCCGAAGCTGATGGAGTTCCCGGGCTGCAGCAGGCACTGGCCGACAGCCGGACTGCGCTTGCCGGACTGGACGATCAATTGCAGGAGCAGCAGAAGCAGCATCAGGCGCTGCTGCGCCTGAATGACGACTATGCCTCAGGAAAGGACAGGTATTTTCTCCAGGCGATCGATTATCTGGCATCTGAGCTGCGGCGGGAGGACATTGCCGCCCTGCACCGGGATGCACGGCTGACGCCGACAGCGGATGACGATGTCATCATCGACCGAATTCTGAGGCTGCATGCAGACAGGAAGGATATCAGGGAGAATCTGGAACAACACCGCACCTTGTTAAAGCATCAACGGGAGCGGATGAACGAGTTGGAGTCCCTGCGGCTGGAGTTCAAGCGGCAGCGCTACGACAGCAGTAGTTCGGTCTTCGCCGACGGCACCCTGGTCGGAATGATGCTGAACGAATTTCTCAAAGGTGTATTGAGCCGCGACGGTCTGCTGCGCGAGATCGGACGGCAGCATCGCTGGCGCACCACTCACTCCAATCCGGACTTCGGCACCGGTGGTTTTTCGCGCCGCCGCTCCACCTGGGGCAGCGGCGGCAGCTGGGGCGGGATCGGCCGAGGCGGCGGCGGTTTCGGTGGCGGCGGCGGAGGCGGAGGCGGCTTCAGAACCGGCGGCGGATTTTAGGGCGAACCTTTAGCTAACGGTTCTGCTCAATTACCTCTCCCATGTGACTGCCAACCTTGAGTTTTCCCTGATAGATGGTTGTGGTGCCGAAGCGCATTTCGCCGCGTGGGTCTTTCATCCAGGCATTCTGCTCCCAGGTCCACATATGGCCGTCGCGGGAGTCCAGGATGAATACCTTGGGACTGAGCGCCGCTGACTGGGAGGGGGTTCCGCTCTCATGCAGCACAATGGCTCGGTATCGGCCCACTTCATCTGCCTGGGCAGGACCGAAGAGTGTGACGCTGATGAGCGTTGTGAGCAGGAAAATTGGTTTGCGTAGGCTGAATTTGTGAAAACAGCCTGTGAAGTAGCGATACATTAAAAATGACGGTTTTGATTTTTTCATATAAAACAATCCATTAAAATAAAAAATTAAAGTTTATTTCCATTCTCTTTTTAGCTTCAATTGCATAAGCGATGCCCTGGCAATTGAACCCTTGTAGAATACCCCTCATGACAGCAGACCCGGAAACGCTTTCTCAATCGGCAACGGTGGAGTTGAAGACAGATGATCTTCAACGGGCCTTGGCATGCCTCTCCGGTGACTGGTCCAGCAGCGGGAAGCTGCCCTTGGTGGATACCCTGCTCCAGCAGTTTCCCGAGCGGTTCAGCGGCGATCTGCGCTTCGATACATCGGCCGTCGGTGCCTGGGACAGCCTTTTCATCACCTGGATTCTGCGCCTGACGGAGAAGGCCGAGGCCAGTGGAATCAGGCTTGTTTATGACGGTCTGCCGGAGGGCGTTCAGGGCTTGATCCACCTGGCGCAGGCGGTGCCGGAACGCAAGGGGGCAAGGCGCAGCGGGAAATCCCAAGGGTGGCTGACGCGTATCGGCCATCGTGTTCACGACATCCTGGACAACACCAGGCAGCTGCTCGCTTTTCTGGGTGAAGTGACGCTCGCATTTTCGCGCATGCTGATCGGGCGGGCGCGTTTTCGCCGCTCCGACCTCGCTCTGTTCATTCAGCAGACCGGTGTCGATGCGCTGCCGATCGTCAGCCTGATCAGTATCCTGGTGGGGTTGATTCTGGCATTTATCGGCGCGCTTCAGCTGGCCATGTTCGGCGCTCAGGTCTATGTCGCCAATCTGGTGGGCATCGCCATGGTGCGTGAAATGGGTGCAATGATGGCGGCGATCATCATGGCCGGCAGGACCGGAGCGGCATTCTCCGCGCAGCTGGGCACCATGCAGGTCAACGAGGAGATCGACGCATTCAAGACCCTCGGTATAGATCCGGTGGAGTTTCTGGTGCTGCCGCGTCTGCTGGCATTGACGCTGATGATGCCGCTGCTCTGCATCTATGCCGATCTGCTCGGCATTGCCGGGGGTATGCTGGTCGGCATCGGCCTGTTCGACATCACGCCGACGCAGTACATCGAGCAGACCTCTTCGGCGGTTACGCTGACGGATGTCGGCGTCGGGATTGTCAAGAGCATCGTATTCGGTGTTCTGATCGCCCTGGCGGGGTGTATGAAAGGCATTCAGTGCGGCCGTTCCGCCTCCGCGGTGGGAGAGGCTACAACCGCGGCGGTGGTGGCGGCGATCGTCGCCATCGTCGTCTCCGATGCGGTGATGACACTGATCGCCAATGCGCTGGGAGTATGAGCAGTGAGTGTGCCGGTGCCGCATATCGAGGTGCAGGATCTGACCATGGCCTATGGTGATTTCATCATCCAGCGGAACCTCAATTTCACCATCAACCGCGGCGATATCTTCATCATTATGGGCGGCAGCGGATGCGGCAAGAGCACGCTGCTGCGCCATCTGGTCGGGCTGAAGTCGCCGGCGGCGGGCCGCGTGCTCTATCAGGGCGTGGACTTCTGGCACACGGACGAGAAGCAGCGGGGAGCACTTATGCAGCGCATCGGCGTGCTCTATCAGAGCGGCGCGCTCTGGAGCTCCATGACGCTGGCCGAAAACGTCGCACTGCCGCTCGGGGAGTATACGGATCTCTCCGCGGACGAGATCAGCGAGATCGTATCCTTTAAACTCGCGCTGGTCGGATTAGCCGGTTTTGAATCCTATTATCCATCGGAGATCAGCGGCGGCATGCGCAAACGGGCCGGGCTGGCGCGTGCCATGGCGCTGGATCCGGATGTGCTTTTTTTCGATGAGCCCTCGGCCGGGCTGGATCCCATCAGCGCCAGGCTGCTGGATGAACTGATTATCGAATTGAGAGACAGTCTGGGCGCCACGATTGTGGTTGTCACCCATGAACTTGCCAGCATGTTTGCGATCGGCAACAACTCGGTATTTCTGGATCCTGAAACCAAAACGCAGATCGCCGTCGGCAATCCGGTAACCTTATTGAACGAATCGGTCGATCCCAGGGTGGTGCGTTTTCTCACCCGTGGAACAGTCTCGCAAAAAGCCCCCTCTCCCTCGTGAGGGAGAGGGTATAAAACCTTATTAAGGCATCCTCCGTGGAGAGAGGCAGAGGACAGGAAATAATATGAGTAAACGGGCAAATCCGGCGCTGATCGGCATTTTCGTACTCGCCGCGCTGACTATTCTGGTCGCCACGATAATCTATTTCGGGTCGGGCAAATACGGCGGCAACTGGTACCGCTTCAACGTCTATTTTGAGGGCAATGCGGCCGGCCTGCAGGTGGGTGCGCCGGTGGTTCTGAAGGGGGTCAGCATCGGGCAGGTCTCCAGTGTTCAGGTCGGATTTTATCCGGAGGACGACGACTTTATCGTGCCGGTGGTGATCGATGTGGATGGGGACAAAATACTCTGGAGCGACAGCTTCATCGCGAAGAATCAACAGAAGCCGCTGCAAAAACTGATCGATCAGGGGTTGCGGGCGCGTCTGGACCTGCAGAGCATCGTCACCGGGCAGTTGCGCATCGATCTCGGTTTCTATCCGGGGACCGAAGTGGTCTACCGCGGACGTAATGGGGCTTACCCGGAGATCCCAAGCATCCCCTCGGCAATGGATGAGCTGATCAGCGCATTGCAGGATTTTCCGATAGAGAAACTGGCGGCCTCCAGCCTGCGGATTGCCGAGGGGCTCGACCGGCTGGTCAACTCGCCGAAGGTCACCGGCATCCTGGATGAGCTGCATGCAGCCACCGCGGATGTGCGCCGGATGGTCGGCACGCTGGAAGGACAGACTGTGCCAGCCGGCGAGAAGATCGCGATCGTCATGGAGGAGGTTCGGGTGCTGGTGCGGCAGGGACAACTCTTTATGGATACACTGAACACCAGTCTGAACGGCATAACCGGGGATACCCGCACACTGTTGAATAATCTGGACAGCGGTCTAAAGCCGGCCATCGCCAATATCCGCCAGGCTGCGGAATCCGCCGGCTCTGCATTCAACGCAGCCGACAATACATTCAAGGCGACCAACGACTTGATCGGCACGGAATCACCGCTGCGGCATGAGTTCCTCACATTGATGCGTAATCTGACCGACGCCGCCCGCTCGCTTAAAACCATGGCCGACTACCTGGAACGCCATCCCGACGCGCTGATCCGGGGCAAGCAGTAGGCTACAGAGAGCAGACAGGGTGCCGATATCAACTATGGTAATGTTGTTACAATCAAAAGAACTGTATTGTTTTAAACACGGGTGAACTCCCGCTGGGTCTCTCTCTTAATAAAGAAATTTAGCTAATAATCGGCGCGGAATTTACCTTTCATTTGGCAGCATAGATGCCGGTGGTATCAATCAACTAAGGATTTACACTTACATGGACAGTTCCGTAACTGAAGATCCCGGAAACTTCTCCATAGGTTGGTCTGTACCCCTTGCAATTGTCATAGCTGCGGTGCTGGTAATAGGTGCGGTTTTTTTCGATACCCTGAAGGATATGGTGTCGACCTGGAGTAAGTTCGGATACTTCTACTACGGTCACTGCATACTGGTCGCTCCCATCTCGGCCTGGTTGATCTGGAGCAAACGCCGCCGTCTTGCGCAGATCACCCCCTCTCCGGAATACCGGGTCCTGAGCCTGATGTTGCCAGCCGGCCTTGCTTGGTTGTTGGCGTACCTGGCAGAGGTGGCTGTTGCCCAGCAGGCGGCCCTGATTGCATGCACTATCCTGGTCGTCTGGCTGATCCTGGGAACCCGAGTCGTGAAAACCCTGGCATTCCCGCTTGGGTTCCTGTTCTTTGCGTTACCGATCAGCACTGAGGGTCTGCTACCTTTTCTGATGGACTTTACCGCCAATTTTACCGTCTTCCTGGTGCGGATCAGCGGCTTCGATGCCGTACAGGACGGTACCAGTTTTATGATCGGAAATCATCGCTGGGTCGTGGTAGAGCTTTGCAGTGGCAACCTGTATCTGACACTGATCATCACCGCAGGCGTATTGTTCAGCTATCTGACGGCTAAGAGCTGGTGGCGTCGCCTCTTGTTGGTTGGTTTTACTCTGACCATACCCCTGATCAGCAATCTGGTGCGTACTTACCTGATTGTCCTCACGTTTGAGCTGGACGTTCCCCAGCTCGGACCATTGAAAGAACATGAGATTTTTGCCGAAGTTGGCTTCTGGCTCACGGTAACGGTCCTGTTTCTGCTGGGATTCCTGGTGCGCGATCCTCCAGCAAAAAAGGGGGAATCGAAAACCATCGTTCCGGTCAGGCCGGCAAGGCAACCCGCCCGGCTGCCGGCAGGCCCATTTATCTCTGCGGCTCTGACTGCGCTGGCCGCAGTTTTGATCTGGCCGGGTCTTGGCTACGCCATCGATCGCGTGGAATCTGAGCGCATCCCGGTTCCCCGTACTGCCCTGCAGGAGTTGGGCGGCGTTGCCGGTTGGCAGGGATTGATCGATCTTTCAAAGAACTCTTTTGGAGAAAGCAAAGTTCCGGTCGAGGCAAAATTCCACCGGCTCTATGGAAATGGCCGGCAGCTCGTTTTTCTGTATGTGTGTCAGTACCGCCGTCTGACCCAGTGCATGGCAGACGTGGAGCATATGCAGTATGTGATGGCGCGGGGGGATCGAGACGGAAAAAAGAGTCGACCCATCCACCGTCGAATTCACTTCGGAGAGCGCACCCTGGAGGTGATCCAGACTCAGATTGAGGAGATGCAGGGATCTGTGTTGAGCTGGCACTGGTACCGTTACGGTAACCGATCCAATACGAACCGGGCGCTGGCACAGCTTACGGAGGTCTGGTCCCGACTGACCGGCGGCAGCGAGGAGGTGGCGACAATAATTCTGAGCACAGAGAGAGTGAAAGACCGGGCCGGCGGTGAGCAGGCGTTACAGTCGTTTGCGGAAAGCATGCTTACCGGGATAGAACAGGCATTGCTTAAAGCCCATCACCAACCCACAAATTAACGGGCGAACAACCGGATCCGGAAATCGCCATCGTCTTTTCGTTATAATTCCCATTTGCTGAAAAAATTTGCAGTCAACCGACGTCGGCGCCTTCCTCTTTACATGATCAGATCCCGTGGCAGATGAATTCCGAATTGCTAGCAGCCCAGCATGAAATAGACGCCTGCATGCTGATCGACCGGCACGGTTTCCGGCAAAGGCTGAAGAGCTTCAGGCGGCGGCAAACCGAGGGCCGGCCGTTCGATCAGGGTGCGGAACGTCTGCGCGAACAGATGCTGGCTTCCGCCGCGCTGGCGGCGCAGCGTCGCCAGACCCTGCCGACGCCGGATTTTCCCGCGGATCTGCCGATCAGCGGGAAATGGGAGGAGATTGCCGGGCTGATCGAAAAACACCAAGTGATTGTGCTCTGCGGTGAGACCGGTTCGGGCAAGTCAACCCAGTTGCCGAAGATCTGTCTGGCGCTCGGACGCGGGGTGTACGGAAAGATCGGCCACACCCAGCCGAGAAGAATCGCGGCGCGCAGTCTGGCCGTGCGCATATCGGAGGAGCTGGGTCGGGAGCTTGGCAGTTCGGTCGGATACAAGGTGCGCTTCCACGACCGGGTCAGCCGCGAGAGCCATGTCAAGCTGGTCACCGACGGCATGCTGCTGGCGGAGATTCAACAGGACCGCTGGCTGAATGAATACGATACCCTGATCATCGATGAGGCCCACGAGCGCAGCCTGAATATCGATTTTCTGCTCGGTTATCTGAAGCAGCTGCTGCCGCGCCGACCCGATCTGAAGCTGATCATCACCTCAGCCACCATAGATCCCGAACGCTTCGCCAGACATTTCAACGGTGCGCCGATAGTCAATGTCTCCGGACGCACCTTTCCGGTGGAGGTGCGTTACCGTCCACCGCCGGATGAGGCGGACGGCGAGCGTGATGAACCGCTGCAGCAGGCGATACTCGACGCCGTCGATGAACTCTCACGCATCGACCGCGGCGATATTCTGGTGTTTCTCAGCGGGGAGCGGGAGATTCGCGAGACGGCGGAGCATCTGCGCAAACACCGGCTGCAGCTTACCGAGGTGCTGCCGCTCTACGCGCGGCTCGGTCCGGCGGAGCAGAACCGCATATTCCACCCCGGCGGGCAGCGCCGGATCGTGCTCGCCACCAATGTCGCCGAGACCTCGCTGACGGTCCCGGGAATCCGCTATGTGATCGATGCCGGTTATGCCCGCATCAGTCGCTACAGCCATCGCAGCAAGGTGCAGCGGCTGCCGGTGGAAGCGGTCTCCAGAGCCAGCGCCGACCAGCGCAAGGGCCGCTGCGGACGGGTCGCTGCAGGTGTCTGTATCAGGCTCTATTCGGAAGAGGATTTCGGCGCGCGCACGGAGTTCACCGAACCCGAGATTCTGCGCACCAATCTCGCCTCCGTCATTCTGCAGATGAGGATTCTGGGTTTCGGTGAAATATCCAAGTTCCCGTTTCTGGACCCGCCGGACAAGCGCCTGATCAGGGACGGCTACCGGGTGCTGGAAGAGATCGGCGCGGTTGACGGCGAACGAAAGATCACCCGCCTGGGCCGTCAACTGGCCCGCCTGCCGGTCGATCCCAGAATCGCACGCATGCTGCTGGCTGCCGCCCATGGACACTGTCTGGAAGAGCTGCTGGTGATTGCCGCGGCATTGAGCATTCAGGATCCACGCGAACGCCCCATGGACAAACAGCAGGCGGCGGACGAAGCACACCACCCATACCGAGATGAGCAGTCCGACTTCATCGGCCAGCTGAAACTCTGGCGCGCCCTGGAGGCGCAGAGGAGCCACCTCAGCAAGCGTAAATTCCAGCGCTTCTGCCGCGACAATTTTCTCTCCTGGAACCGGGTTCAGGAGTGGCATGACGTACACCAGCAGCTGCGTGCGCAGATGCACGAAATGGGCTACCGGGAGAACAGCAGCGAAGCCGGATATGACGAGATTCACCGGGCGCTGCTGACCGGCCTGCTCAGCAATATCGGGTTTCGCGCGAGCGGCAGGGAGCGCGAGTATCTGGGCGGCCGCAACAGCCGGTTTCAGATTTTCCCGGGCTCGGGGCTGTTCAAGACCCAGCCGAAATGGGTGATGGCGGCGGAGCTGGTGGAAACCACCAGGCTCTACGCACGCACGGTGGCCGTCATCCAACCCGAGTGGGTGGAGTCGGCCGCCGGTCATCTGGTACAGCGCAACTATTCGGAGCCCCACTGGGAGAGGGGACGCGGGCAGGTCGCCGCCTATGAGCGGGTGCTTCTGTTCGGCATCACCCTGATTGCGCGGCGCAAGGTCAATTATGGTCCGATAGATCCAGTGGTGTCCCGGGAGATCTTTATCCGCTCGGCGCTGGTGGATGGCGACTTCGATACCAGGGCGCCGTTCTGGCGCCACAACAGGGAGCTTATCGAGTACCTGGAGTATCTGGAGCACAAGTCGCGCCGGCGCGATCTGCTGGTGGACGAGCAGGTGATCTACGAGTATTACGACAAGCGCATCCCCGAACAGGTCCACAGCACCCCGCAATTTGAAAAGTGGCTGCGCGGCGAGAGCGGGAGAACACCCAAACTGCTGCATATGCGGCTGCAGGATCTGACGCGGGAGACGGACGATGCGGCGCCGGACCGGGAGTATCCCGATGAGCTTGAGATCGGAGGCATGCGTCTGCCGCTGGTGTACCATTTCGATCCCGGCAATGAGGCGGACGGGGTTAGCCTGAAGGTGCCGGTGACGATACTCAATCAGGTATCCGACGAACGCTGCGACTGGCTGGTGCCGGGACTGCTGCGTGAGCGCATTACCGCGCTGCTGCGCTCGCTGCCGAAAAATCTGCGCAAATCTTTCGTGCCGGTGCCGGAGTTCGCGGATGCCTGTCTGCAGGCAATGGAACCCTCAGGCAAGCGGCTGACCCAGGCGCTGGCGGAGCAGCTCAAGGCGATGACCGGCGTCTATATTCCCGAAGACGCCTGGCAGGAGCGGCTGGTGCCCGATTATCTGCGCATGAACTTCCAGCTGCTCGATGACAAGGGGCGTCGGATCGAGTCGGGGAGAGATCTGGCGCAGTTGAAGCAGCGATACGGCGATCCGGACAGGAGCGGTTACCATGCGCTGCCGGCGACCGGCCTGGAGCGGGAGGGGATCAAAAGCTGGGATTTCGGCGAGCTCCCCGGGACGGTGGAGAGCCATCCGGGGGAGATCAGGCTGACCGGTTTCCCGGCGCTGATCGACCGGGGTGACTGGGTCGATCTGAAAGTGCTCGATGCCAGGCAGAATGCGCAGCGTGCTCATCGTGCCGGCGTCAGGCGTCTGTTGATGCTTGCTCTGCCCAAAGAGATGCGTTATCTGCGGCGCAATCTGCCGGGTCTGCAGCAGATGGAGTTGAAATACAGCAAGGTCGCGGCAGCACCTGTCGGCTGGGAAACGCCGGGCGGAACGGGCGTGGAGGAGGAGCTGATGGCATTGATCGTCGATCTGACCTTTCTCGAGGGGCTGCCCGAAATCAGATCGGAGCAGCGCTTCCTGGAGCGTATCCAGGCACGCAAAGGCGGCCTGATGATTCAGGCGGAGGAGGCAGGGCGTCTGCTGGAGGAGATACTGACCGCCTATCAGCAGCTGCGGAAAAAACTTGCAGCCACAACCCAGATAGCCTGGGTGGACTCATTGACGGATATTCGGCAGCAGCTGGATCGGCTGATCTACCGGGGATTTCTGCACACCACCCCATACCCGCAACTGAAAGAGTTTCCCCGTTATCTCAAAGCCATGGATATGCGGCTCGACAAGCTTTCGCACGCGGCAGCCCGTGATCAGAAGCTGCTGGATGAGCTCCGGGACGCGTATGAAAAGTGGCTGCAGCGCGAAGAGAAGTACCGTATGGAAGGCAGGCTGGATGAGCGTATCGAAGAGTTGCGCTGGCGATTCGAAGAGCTGAGGGTGTCTCTGTTTGCCCAGGAGCTCGGCACCGCTTATCCTGTTTCGCTGAAGCGCATAGAGAAGCGCTGGAAGGAGCTGGGGCTGTAGTATCAGGCGTTTTTATGGCGGAAAAGTGCTACTGTTGTCAGTAAATTTTACAGTCACCAACAATTAATATCAGTTGGAAACGAAAAAAACGCTATAAGCCACTGTTCTTTAATGGAATGGAATTTTCAGGTACGATATTTGCTTAGAACTGGAAGGGGATTGGCCTTGGGGAGTTTAAGGGCAGTCCAAAAATAAAGATCCAAGTAAAAAAACAGGGAGAATTGTATGAAAACGCTTTTCAGGTCTTTGCTGGCTGGGGTTTCGCTGGTTCTTTTTTCCGTTTCTGCTCAGGCAGTGCTTCTCTATGATTTTCAGTGGACCGGTACCCTGAAGATTACCGGGTTTTCGCTTGCAGGTCTGCAAAATCCGGATGCCAATATCTTCACAACGAAATTTGAGTGGACCCTGAATCCGGGCAGCACCACATTTGTCGGGACGCCAAACGGCTCTCCAACCACAACCACAGGTGTTTTTGATGTTACCGGCGTAGGACCAGGTCTGCTACCGATCGGTATCGCTACTGAAGTGGGCGGATTTCTGTCCGCCAATGGCCTCACTGGAAACTTTGCAGCCCTTCCGACCGTCACATCGCCACCGGCGCCGGGCACACCGTCAACACTGTTGCTGGACGACTTTCCTTTCAACTCGAATATCACTTTTACTTCGATCATGTCCACGCCCACATCGCTTATATATGAGTTGACCGAAACGCCCCTTGGCGCACCCGGCATCACAACGCTGGCGGCCGTATTCAATTCCCTGGATGGCTCAGTCTCTCCGCCGCCGGATGGCGTAATCGAGCGCCCTTTTACGTTATCGGCGCAAGTGACTCAGCTTGCACTTCCTCAGGTTCCGGCTCCGGTTGTCTTCCCGATGCTATTGTTTGGCATTATGGGTTTGTATCTTTCATCGAGGAAAAGTGCGGAAAATCCGGCTTAGAATTCGCAAACTAAGTAGGGCCGGTTTTTTCACCAGGCCGCTGATTTTGTTCAAGACAGGTAGTAGATTTTTAATGGATTGTGGAAAATGAAAATAAAAAAAATCGGATCTATAGCGGGAATCCTGCTTTTAATCGGTTCAGCATCCGCATCTGCGGCGCTGCACGAGTTTGACTGGACCGGGAAAATAACCGTTAGCGGCTTTGTGCCCGGGTCAGGTACAGACCCATCGAACGATGCTGACCCTTATACCATGCGTTTCGAGTGGCTGATCGATAGCGGCAGTTCGTTTACCATCGGCACACCCACCGGCGCGCCTCTGACGGTCAGCGGAAGTTTCACCATTCTGAGTCTGTTCGGTGCCGGCGCGGATAAGGAGTTGCCCGTTGAACTCATTACGGATGTTGCTGCGCTGTTGCCGGTTGGATCAAGGAGTTTTCCACCCGGAATGTCACCGCTGTTCCAGGCAATCGCCGGAGCGTCCGGAAATCCTGTTCCTCTGGTTGAAGTGCCGGTGATGGATGCGCCGTCAGGGATTGATTCGGTGCTGAACATCAATGAAATTCTGTTCGATGGCAGCCTGCTGGTTTACAGCATTACAGAGGTGCCGCAGCAGAATCCACCTCTGGGTACGCTCGCCGGTTCTTTCGCGCTGCTGGATGCCTTCGGTAATAACGACGGTATTATAGCCCGCGATTTTGTACTGAACGCCAGCATATCCGAAGTCCCGCTGCCGGCGGCATTCTGGCTGATGGGCTCGGCACTGCTGGGACTGATGGGATTCAGCCGTCGCGGGGCAGGATGTTAGCAGGGGAATCCATTAATTAATATTTTTTGACAATAGTCAAAACTCAACAGTTATCTGCGCAGGTCGCTTTTCAGGCGACCGCTGGCAGAAGGGAATAGACAAGGAGAAAGATAAAACGGGAAAAGGAAAGGGGAAAAGGAAGTTGGCAACCAATACCACTTTCATAGAGTCTATTTACTCATCCACATTCCAAACACCATTCACTCCTCTCGCAAAGTTCAACTGCTGAAGGCGATTACATCGGTTGTTCCTTCATGGCTGTGAGCAGAGAGAAAACAGATAAGAACACAAGTTATCTGCCCCCGGTGGGTTAATCATGAAACCGGCGGCAGGAAGGAAAAACAGGGATAAAAAGGGCAGTGAGATGTGGGAAGTCAACACTTTTTTATCGACATTTATTGTGTCGATAGCCGGAATCCATATTTTAATACCGGTTTCAATGCGCCTAGGGTTGGTTGATACCCCCGGCGGCAGAAAGCAGCATGAAGTCCATACGCCGTTGATCGGCGGACTGACCATTTTTTTTGCGCTTACACTGTTTCTCATATCCTCATTCTTCTTTCCGTTCCCCGGATTCAATCACCCGGCGCTGATTCTTGCGATCACACTCATCCTGGCGATAGGCGTGATCGACGATGTCAGGAATCTGGGTGTCCGACTCAGATTTCTTTTGCACGCGCTGGTTGCACTGATAATGATCCACTGGGGCGGTGTGGTGCTCGCGGATCTGGGCGAGCTGGTCAGTTCATCGACGTTGGTGCTCGGCTTTTTTGGAGTGCCGCTCACCGTGTTCGCCACCCTGGGAACCATTAATGCCCTCAATATGGTGGACGGCATCGACGGTCTGGCAGGTGCACTGTCGGTAGTTGTTTTCTCGTACATCGCAGTGCTCACCTACGCCGCGGACAACAGCTACTTTCTTCTCACGATCGCAGTGCTGGGTGCTCTCACCGGTTTCCTGGTGTTTAATTTTCCCTATCGCGCCCGGCAGCGCGCCAGCATATTCATGGGCGATGCGGGAAGTAATCTGCTGGGTTTTATTATCGCCTGGCTGCTCATTGCGCTCTCTCAGGGTGAGAAGCCGGTGATTGCTCCGGTCACTGCGCTCTGGCTCTACGCGGTGCCGCTGATCGACACGGTTTCGGTCATGGTGCGCAGGGTGTGGCTGAAAAAATCGCCGTTCAAGGCGGACAGAGGCCATCTGCATCATCTGCTGGTGGATGCCGGCTTCAGAGTGCGTCAGGTTGTCTACCTGATGGCGTTGCTGCAGATCCTTCTCGCCGGCATCGGGGTTTTGATGCTACGAAACGGGGTTCCACAGGCCATCGGATTCTTTGGTTTTCTCGGCTTGTTTGCGGTTTACCTGCTGTTGGTCAGCCGCACCTGGCGGGTGGTTCCGCTGTTGCGAAGATTTCACCGTTTGCTCGGATTGACGGTCGCGGGTGCACGAAGTGTCTATGTGGGCAATCTAGCCCCGGCCCAGGCGGAGCTCGTCATTTCCGGGTTGCTGGATCCGGTTGCCAGAAACAGAAAGTTCTCTCTTCACAGCTACAATTGCGCTCACTCGGGAGCGAAGAGAGTCTTCGCCGAGATCGAATGCTGGTCCGTCGCCGACATGCATGCACTGATTAAGCTTCTGGCGCGCAATGCAAATGAAGAGGCCCGTCTGGAGATTCGCCAGCTGATACCGCGAAATCAGAAAAACGACAGAAGAAAACAGGAGTGGAAGCCCGTGGTGTGCCGGCGTATCAAATGCCGCAGGCATAGTGAAATGATCCCCAATCTGGGGAGCGGACTCACCTATTTCCGTTATCCGGAATTACCGATCAGAAACAACCGTTCCTGACTGTTATCCCCAATAGCGGCAGGAACCTGGAATAAAAAAGCAATGGAACAGTGGTATACCGTATACACCAAGCCAAACAGAGAGTCTCTTGCTGAAGAGAATCTGCAGCGTCAGGAGATCAGGACCTATCTCCCGTTGACCAGGGAAAAACGGCGCAGACGAGGCAAATGGCTGGACTGTATCGTGCCTATGTTCTCCCGCTATCTGTTCGTGCATATGGATGTTTCGGTGCAGAGCACGGCCTCCATCCGTTCCACCGTCGGCGTCAGCAATCTGGTCCGGTTCAGCGGTGAACCGGCCAGCGTACCGGAGGAGTTGATCGAGCTGCTCCGCTCCCGCACCGATACCGCAACCGGCCTGATAGATATCGGCAGGCCGCAATTTCAGCCCGGCCAGAAAGTCATCGTGATGGAGGGCCCCTTCAAAGATATCTGCGGCATATTCCAGCACTCCAACGGCGAACACCGCGCCATGATCCTGCTCGACCTGCTGGGCCGTAAAAACAGCGTCGCCATAGACAGTGATCTGTTGATGGGTGCTGTTTAAAAAGTCTCAAACAGGGGATCTGTAACTCCCCCGGCTTTACCGCTGCAGCGTCATGCCGGCGAAGGCCGGCATCCAGTGAGACAGGTAGTGAATTGACATCTATTCCATTGGCAGAGTAATAATGACGGGGAATCTGCCGTTCGATGGTGACGCCAGTTCATTGAATACCAGGGTTGCATATGCCTGATATAAAGCAATTGAAAAACACGCTCCATAAGGTGCTTCGATCCTTCCCTGAGGTTGAAGCCGCCTTTCTTTACAGACGAACTCTCAGCCAAGTGGATACAGATGATAGGTTTTCGCAATATCCTCGTTCACGACTACCTGGAAGTGGACCGCTCCATAGTGCACGGGGTACTTCAGGAGAGTTTGAATGATATAACAGAACTGCAACGGGTATTTGCTCAATTTCTGTAATAGATCCAGAAAACCAAACGGACATCTTTTCCCTATATAACCTCTCGCCATGTCTGTGAATGCCGGAATCGACGGCAACCCATCAGTTGTTTAACTCATTGAATAAAAAAAGAATTAACTTCCCGCAAACTTCAGAAAAATCCTCTTTCTATTACCTTTGACATTCCGGTAGAATTCAACCGAAACATCCAATCCGATAATTTAGTGATTTACTAAAGCGACGGTTGTGAAGACACCAAAAACAGCGGACGTTTATTCTTTGCGGGCTGGTTGCCGGTGGAGTTATAGTTGCCAGTCATTTTTTATACCGTGCCCTGCACAGTAGGGCGGTAGCGTGCCTGAACCAACGAACCCAGATATTTCATCCTCCTTAGCTTTTGTTTGAAAAAATCCTGATTGTCTGCGTCGGCAACATCTGCCGCAGCCCGATGGCCGAGGCGCTGATGCGCCATACCTTCAGCCAGGCAGGCAACAGCGCCGCCAGCGTGCAGTCAGCCGGCATCAGCGCGCTGGTGGGACAGAACGCAGACGACAAAGCCCGGACGCTGCTGCTGGAAAAAGGGATCGATGCCTCGCAGCATGTTGCCCGGCAGTTGAGCCAGAGTCTGGTACACTGGGCGGATCTGGTGCTCGTCATGGAGCGATCCCAGCTTGAGGAGATCCAACACCAACACCCCACTGCACGGGGCAAGGTGTTTCTGCTGGGGCACTGGTCGGAAACCGAAATCAGGGATCCCTACATGCAGGATTTCAGTGCATTCCGGACAGCTTTTGACCAGATTGAAAAAGCGGTCGGGGAGTGGAGTGCAAAAATACTCAACAGTTAGTGCTTGTCCCGAACGTTAAAGAACAAACAGCAAACCAACAACGGCAGAACTGATGCACCGCAACCACATATCGATAATAAAACTACTGGCTGCCATTGCCGCCCTGTCAATCCTTTCAGGCTGCGCAATGGCACCGGGCATGAATGCCAGTTTCCCGGACAACAGATCCAACATCCGCCTCCCGGTAAAGGATAGTGATACCGGCCAGCCGGAGAATGTCTCCATCCGGCCAATCACGGCGGAACTGATCATGCAGCAGGAGCGGGATTTCTACCCGCAAAAAGGCGTCCCCGATCCGCAGACGGAAAACTATAAATACACGCTGGGCCCCGGGGATATCCTCAGCATCATCGTCTGGGACCACCCTGAACTGACCATCCCCGCCGGTGCCGAGCGCTCCGCGGAGCAGTCGGGTACCGTGGTCAACGAGAACGGCACCATCTACTACCCCTACGCAGGCATAGTTCATGTGGCTGGACTGAATGTCAGGGAAGTACGCGACCTGCTCACAAAGGCGCTCTCCCGGGTGATCGAGAATGTACAGCTGGAAGTGCGCATGGCTGAGTTCAGAAGCAAGCGGATCTATGTCGTGGGAGAGGTGAGAAACCCCGGTATCAAGAGGGTGACCGACATCGCGCCGACGGTATTGGAGATGGTGAACCAGGCGGACGGTTTCACCGATGAGGCGGACTACCGCAACATCACGCTGACCAGAAAAGAGAAAACCTACCGCATCGACCTGCTGGCGCTGTACGAAAACGGCAATGTCGAACAGAATGTGCTGCTGGAATCGGGCGATGTCATCAATGTACCGGACCGCCAGCTGAATAAGATATTCGTACTGGGTGAAGTCAACAATCCCGGATCGCTGCTGATGAACAAGAGCCGCAAGACACTGGCGGAAGCGATCAGCGATGCGGGCGATGTCAACAACAACACCGCAGACCCGAGCCAGATATTCATAATGCGCGGCAACAATGGCACCCCCGAAGTCTACCATCTCGATGCACGCACACCGGATGCCATGCTGCTGGCAGACCGCTTTCCGCTGCAGCCCAGGGACGTGATTTACGTGGACGTCTCGGAAATCGTTCGCTGGAACCGGGTGATATCCAACGTACTGCCGACGCTTAGCTCGCTCAGCACAGCGAGCGGCACCAGCTTCCCGCTGTTTAAGGGTGGCAGATAAAATAGACAATACGCGCTTTTTTACGTTGGCTGGACCTGCAGACCAGACCAGACTAGATCAGTAAGTTAAGACTGAATCGGAGTCTGTCGTTGCAGATCACTAATATATCTGAAGCAAAAGCCAGCTTGTCTCAACTTATAAAGATGGTTCAGGAAACCAATGAACCGATTATTATCGGTAAAGCAGGCAAACCGATTGCCGTGCTCTCACCCTACAGGGCTGATGAATCTCCCCGGAGGCTTGGTGGCAGTTGGGAAGGTAAGGTAAAGATTTCGGAAACGTTCGATGAGCCGGATGATGAACTGACCGACAGTTTCTATACCCCTGACATTTTTCCCGGGAAAAGATGAACCTGCTGCTGGACACGCATGTGCTGATCTGGGCATTGGAAAACAAACCTATGCTTTCGGCTGAGGCTTGGTTTTGATCAAAAGCGACAAGGTTGCCGACCAGTATAACATCCGAATCATTGATACCAGAAAGTAACCAGGGCCGTAAGCTCCCGATAACTCACTTGATCGTGGGAAGAATATCTACCCATTTTCCACATCCCTGTTTCTTAAGTACCGGGAGTAAACGAAAGCGTCATAACTTCAGGCATTGAATACCAGGTAAGAATATCCTACTATCCTACCATTTAGAGAATGTAGGAAATGAACCATATGGCTGCTATGACCAAGATTCGACTGAAAAATCAGCTGACAATCCCGCAGGAGGCAATGAAGGCTGCCAATCTGCATGTTGGGGACATGGTTGAAGCCATTGTTGAGGAGGGAAGGATTATCCTCAAGCCGAGGATCCTTGTGGACCGAGACGCCTTGGCACAAGAACTGAAAAAAATCTATCAACAGGCACCGGTTGATAGATCCGTGGCAGCGAAGAGTGAGGAAGAGATCATGGAAGAGGCTATCCGGTTGGTGAAGGAATCCAGGGCTTGATAGTTGTGCTGGACTGCAATGTATTGGTTTCTGCAGCACGTACAAAGGGGACCTGTCGTAGTGTTGTGATGGAGGTGATCCGCAATCATACCAACGTTCTTTCGCAACCAATTCTTGATGAATTTGAGCGGGTAGCGATTCGAGCAAAACATGCACAGTACTGTAAAATTTTCCAGAAACAGATCCGAATATTGCATGAGATCTCTGTGTTTCCTGATATTCAACCAAATCCAGTTGGTTTGCCGGATCCGGGGGATGAACCATATCTTGCTGCTGCAAAGGCAGGAAACGCAGAGGTTCTTATAACTGGCAACCTCAAGGATTTTCCACCTGAGATTTGCTTCCCAATTAAAATCCTTGACCCGCGAGGGTTTCTGGAAATAGTTGAATCAAACGAACATTGACCTAAAGCTACCACGCATAATGCATGCCTGAGTTCGTTCTTCGATTTTACATTCTGCGACTTATACGCCACCGAGTAACGTAGCAGTACAAAACAAGAACCGGACAACTTCTTTTTTATACAGTGTGAACCGGCTGTGCATTAATCTGACAATCGGCCCAATCTCCAACATCACAAGTTTTCACAGAATTGATCAATCCGGTACTGTAGAATATAAATCATTTCGCCAGATTTACCTGCGAACCAAATTCAATAAACAAAACAGTAATGCCAGCCCCAATCCAACAAACAATCCCGCCTCAGCCAAACCCGGATCTACAGCTCTATGAACTGGAAGATGAGGGGCTGGATCTGCAGCACTATATCGGGCTCGTTCTAGAAAACAGATGGCTGATCATTCTCCTGACGGTGTTCGGTACACTGCTGGGCGGCGCAATCGCGACCTTCTCCACGCCGGTCTACAAGGCGGATGCACTGCTCCAGGTTGAAGAGAAGCAATCGACCCTGGGTGCACTGGAGGATGTCTCCTCTTTTATCCAGATGGAGACACCGCTCAATGCGGAGATCGAGATCCTCAAATCGCGTATGGTGCTCGGCAAGGTGGTCCGCAACCTGAAGCTCGATCTATATGCCGAACCCAAATATTTTCCGAAAATCGGCAGAGGCATATCCCGTGTATTCAAACCCGAAGGCGGTCAGGTGGCCAAGGCCTGGTTCAACCTGCCCGAGTACGCCTGGGGCGGAGAGGAGATCAAACTCGAATCGCTGGAAGTGCCGGACTCTCTGCACGACATGCCGCTGACACTGGTGGCGGGAAAGCAGGGCGAGTATCGCCTCTATTACCCGGAAGAGCGACTTATTCTGGAAGGGACGGTGGGCGAGCGAACCGAGGCAATACTGGAAGGTGTTGGCAAGGTCTCCATCTTCATCTCGCTGCTCAAGTCCCGGCCGGACACCCAATTCATAGTGATCCGGCGCTCCGAACTCTCGGCAATCGGCCAGATTCAGCAGCGGTTGAGCGTGTCGGAGAAGGGGAGGCAGTCCGCCATGCTGGATTTGAACCTGACGGGCTTCGACAGAAACGCAATCGTCAGAACGCTGGATGAGGTAGCCAATGTCTACGTGCGCCAGAATGTGGAGTGGCGCTCCGAAGAGGCGGAAAGAACCCTCAAATTTCTGGGAGAGCAGCTGCCGCCGCTGAAGGACAAGGTGAACGCCGCGGAGATACTCTACAACAGCTATAGATTGGAGAAGGGCTCGGTCGACCTGGCACAGGAGACCCAAACCGTGCTGGCGTCTGTCGTCAGTGTGGAGAGCCAGCTTGTCGGCTTGCAGCAGGAGCGTGAAGAGCTCCGGCAACGATTCAAACCGGCGCATCCCACCATGCAGGCACTCGATGGCAAGATTGCCCGTCTGCGATCCACACTCAATGCGTTGGACAAAAAAGTCGAGAACCTGCCCGATACACAGCAGGAGGTGTTGAAGCTGGAGCGGGATGTACAGGTGAACACCGCACTCTATACCGCGCTGCTGAATACCGCGCAGGAGCTGCGAGTGGCCAAGGCAGGGACGGTAGGCAACGTGCGCATCATCGACTCCTCCGTCGCCTCCGCAGGCCCGATAGAACCGAGAAAAAGCAGGATTGTTGTTATCGCCACCGTGCTGGGACTGTTTCTCTCGCTGCTCGTCATTTTTATCAGCAGAAAACTGCAAAGCGGCGTGGAGGATCCGGATGAGGCGGAGCGGCAGCTGGGCATTCCGGTGTTCGCCAGCGTGCCCCACAGCGATCTGCAGGAGAAACTCGACAAAACAGGAAAACGAAGAGGCCAGGAAGGCGTACTGCTGACCCAGCACGCCAACGAAGACCCGGCCATTGAAAGCCTGCGCAGCCTGCGCACGACACTCCATTTTCGCTTGATAGACGCGCCAAACAACATACTTTTGATCACCGGCCCCAGTCCGTCAGTCGGCAAAACCTTCATCACGACGAATCTGGGGGCGGTGTTGGCCCTCTCTGGGAAACGGGTTGTCATTGTCGACTGTGATCTGCGCAAAGGCATCATTCACCGCCAATTGAAAATCACCAGAAGCCCCGGACTCTCTGAACTGATTGCGGGGACGACAGAAATAAGCGAAGCGCTGCACCAGACTTACATCGAAAATCTTTCCGTAATCCCCAGTGGAAAGCTGCCGCCAAACCCTGCCGAACTGTTACTGAACAAAAACTTCACTCTTCATTTAAAGGCGCTGTCATCGTCGTTTGATTTTGTACTGTTGGATGCCCCCCCGGTGCTTGCGGTAACAGATGCCGCCATTCTCGGCCGCCAGGCCGGTACCACATTGGTTCTGGCGCGCGCCGGCCGGCACTCCATGCATGAACTGGAACAGACCGTGAAGCGGCTGCAGCAGGCAGGCGTGGAGGTGCGGGGAATGATATTCAATGATATGGCGCTCTACAGCAGCCGCTACAGTTACGGGTATGGGTATAAGTATAAGCGGTATACCTATCAGTATTCGTACAGCCAGAAAAAATCGAAGGGTATTTTGGGGGGGCTTGGTGATAAGAACGGTTAACCTGAACAGCACTTATTCAGAGTCAAAAACAAGAGTGCCATCAAATGACCAATGTCACATTCTCTATTGATGAGGAAGATTTAAAGCAAGCCCGAATGTTGGCGTTACAGCAAGGCACCTCCCTGAATGCACTGATCCGTGAATATCTGAAAAGCTACATTGGCCGTAATCAACGTTACCAGCAGGTGACCGAGCGAATTCTGAAGCAAGCCGAACAATCAGGATTCGACAGTGGTAAACGCAGATGCACGCGTGCAGAGATCTATGAGCGATAAGACCCTTTTCGATACCTTCTGAGAGAGAGGGCATTTTTGCAACAGCTGTGATAGCAAGAGCAAAAGCCACCATATTCCCATGTTAACCCCTGAAATCATCCATCACGGCGCAGTCGACGGGGTCACCGGCTCCTGTCACCAGGTCATACTGCCTGACGGTCGATCCATACTGATCGACTGCGGTCTGTTCCAGGGCGCGGAAACCGCGTCGGATGGCGCTTCCTCGGAGCAACTGGAAATAAAGTTTCCGGTGGAGAATGTGGCGGCGTTGGTCGTGACCCATGTGCATATCGACCACGTGGGCCGGATTCCCTATCTGCTGGCGGCGGGTTTCAAAGGGCCCATCATCTGCACCGAGGCATCCGCCCACTTGCTGCCGATGGTGCTGGAAGATGCACTGAAAGTCGGCTTTACACGCAATCAGCGGTTGATCGACCGTTTTCTGCAACAGATCCGGAGACAGATTGTCTCTCTGCCCTACAAACAGTGGCACGAGGTTGTGCCGGGCGGCGGGTTGAACGGAGCCACCCTGAAAGTAAAGTTTGCACAAGCGGGGCACATCCTCGGTTCCGCCTATGTGGAAGTGAATGTGAAACAGAACAGAGAGAATCACCGGATCCTCTTTTCCGGCGATCTAGGCGCACCTTATACACCCTTGCTGCCGGCTCCCAGCTCACCTTACGGCGCGGATACGCTGGTATTGGAGAGCACTTACGGCGACCGGCTGCACGAAAACCGCAGAGAGCGCCGCCGGCGTCTGCAGGTGCTGTTGCTGCGGACCCTGGCCAACCGGGGCAGTGTATTGATCCCCGCATTCAGCATCGGCCGGACGCAGGAGCTGCTCTACGAACTCGAGGATATCATCCATCGCAATCGCCAGAAGCAGGCGGCACCCCAGGTGATCTGGGACGATCTGGATATTCTGATCGATTCACCCCTGGCGGCGGATTTCACGCAAGGTTACCTACGGCTCAAAGCGCACTGGGACAGGGAAGCGAAGCGCAGGCTCAGCGCCGGCCGGCATCCGCTGGCGTTTGACCAGCTGACCACCATCGACAGCCACGCAACTCATCTGCAGACCGTCGACTATCTGACAAAAACAGCCCGCCCGGCCATAGTGATCGCCGCCAGCGGCATGTGCAGCGGCGGCCGGATTGTCAACTACCTCAAAGCCATGCTCGGAGACCCGCGCCACGACCTGTTGTTCGTCGGATATCAGGCGGCGGGCACGCCGGGGCGGATCATTCAGCAATACGGCCCCCGCGGCGGCTACGTGGAACTCGACGGAAAACGATACGACATCCGCGCAGGCGTGCACACCATCAGCGGCTATTCGGCCCACGCGGATCAGAATGATCTGATCAACTTCATTGACCGGATGCGCAGGAAACCGCAGCATGTCCGGCTCGTGCACGGTGATGAGGAGGCAAAACAGACCCTTGCCATGGAATTGCGCAAGCGGTATCGGGAAATGGAGGTCAGGATTCCGTAGACGGTATGCCTCCATTCCCTGCAGCGATCAACCGAGACTCCTCAGTCGGCCGCAATCACCGACAGGTCGCTCCTTCGGAAATTTCCTTGTGAAACCAATATACTGCGCGATATAGTCACAAATTCATGGAACATTCGGGTTAGAAACTAATATTGTGCCCCCTGATTTTTTGGATTTTGGATGTGCGCGATGAGCGTTAACGATCTTCGAGACCTGATCAAAAAAGAACTGCCACTTCTGGTCCGTAACGACAAAGAATTGCAGGATCTGATTCTTCGTCTTTCACGGGAAGCGTTTGCTGATCGAAAACAAACGGATGATCGTTTTGATCGAGTACTTGAAGAATTGCGCCTGGATCGGGAGGAGCAGCGCCGTAAGTGGGATGAACAAAATCACAAGTGGGATGAACAAAATCACAAGTGGGATGAAGAAAACCGCAAATGGGATGAAGAAAACCGCAAGTGGGAAGAAGAAAACCGCAAGTGGGAAGAAGAAAACCGCAAGTGGGATGAACAAAACCGCAAGTGGGAAGAAGATAACCGCAAATGGGATGAACAAAACCGCAAGTGGGATGAACAGAACCGTAAATGGGATGAAAGCCGAGAAGAATTCAATCGCGTACACGAAGAGATCATGGCTCAGGCCAAGAAGTTCGACCGAAGTATAGGAGCGCTCGGATCGCGTTGGGGAATACAATCGGAGGCAGCGTTTCGCAACGCGCTGGCCGGAATCCTGGAGGAAAACTTTGGCGTCGAAGTACTCAATGTCAATGAATACGACGATCAAGGTGAGGTTTTTGGACGACCGGATCAAGTGGAACTGGACGTGATCATCAAGAATGGACTGTTACTTGTCTGCGAATTGAAATCCTCGATGAGTAAGTCAGATATGGTTATTTTCGAGCGAAAGGCACGTTTCTACGAAAAGCGTCACCAACAAAAGGCTAATCGGTTGATCGTCATTGCACCGATGATCGATGCCAAGGCCCATAAGGTAGCCAAGCAGTTAGGGATAGAGACCTACAGCGACTCGGTCGACGTGGAGACCCTCTAAAAAGTGGCTGATCCCTTATATCCATTACAAATTAAGAACAAGCCTCAATCCTTCATTTAGTGATATAAGCTGTTTGTTATTTAAGTTGCCCGCTTGTTCAGTTAAAAATGATTTATCCAATGTGATAATTTGAGAAATATTTACGACAGACTCTTTGCTCAAACCAGATTTTGATTTTGTAATTTTGAAATTACCCGGAGCACCTGCAAGGCGAAGGTTACTGGTTATTGTGGCGCATATAACCGTTTGAATATAGCTATCGTTAAATTCATTTGAAGATACAA
>JACKMX010000008.1 GCA_024235175.1 Chromatiaceae bacterium
CGCTCTACAATCAGGGGGGGTTTACTGATCTCTGCCGTGGCCCGCATGTACCCTCCACCGGAAAACTGGGTGCATTCAAACTGATGAAACTGGCGGGCGCTTACTGGCGCGGCGACTCCAACAATGAGATGTTGCAGCGAATCTATGGTACAGCCTGGCGCAACAAGCAGGAGTTGCAGGGCTATCTGTACCGGTTGGAGGAGGCGGAGAAACGCGACCACCGTAAACTGGGCAAAGCACTGAATCTATTCCATACCCAGGAAGAGGCGCCCGGTATGGTTTTCTGGCACCCAAAAGGATGGGCCATCTATCGTACCGTGGAGCAGTACATCAGAGAAAAAATCAGTAGTGCAGGCTATCAGGAGATCCGTACTCCGCAGATTGTCGACCGTAGCCTGTGGGAGAAGTCGGGGCATTGGGGAAAGTACCGGGAGGGCATGTTCACCACTCAGTCCGAGAACCGGGATTTTGCGATCAAGCCGATGAACTGCCCCTGTCATGTTCAGGTGTTCAATCAGGGCATCAAGAGTCACCGTGATCTTCCGCTGCGCCTGGCCGAATTTGGTTCCTGCCATCGTAACGAAGCCAGCGGCACCCTGCACGGATTGATGCGGGTACGCAATTTCGTGCAGGACGACGCCCACATTTTCTGTACCGAGGATCAGATCCAGGACGAGGTTTCGCGTTTTGTCGATCTGCTGTTCGAGATTTATGCCGATTTCGGTTTCACCGATATCCAGATCGCACTTTCGACCCGGCCGGAGCAACGGGTCGGCAGCGATGAGGTGTGGGACAAGGCGGAAAAGGCATTGGAGGAGGCGCTCGAAGCCAAAGGGCTTGAGTGGAGACTGCAACCCGGAGATGGGGCCTTCTACGGGCCCAAAATCGATTTCTCACTGCGCGACTGCCTGGAACGGGTTTGGCAGTGCGGTACCATACAGGTGGACTTCTCCATGCCGGGCCGTCTGGATGCAGGCTATATTGCCGATGACAACAGCCGCAAAGTGCCGGTGATGCTGCATCGGGCGATCCTCGGATCGCTTGAACGATTCATCGGAATTTTAATCGAAGAGACAGCCGGAGCACTGCCGCTATGGCTGGCCCCGGTCCAGGTCGTGGTGATGAATATTACCGACCGACAGGATGAGTTCGCGAAAAAAGTGGCCCAAAATCTGCAAGAACACCATTTTAGAGTGGATTTGGACTTGAGAAACGAAAAGATCGGCTTTAAAATTCGCGAGCACACGCTATCCCGGGTGCCCTATCTGTTGGTTTTGGGGGACCGGGAAGTGGAAAATGGGACGGTGGCCGTTCGCACGCGAAGCGGTGAAGACCTTGGAAGTATGAGTATCGAGGCATTCTCGCAGACGTTGGCGGCAGGGGTCGCCCGTCGTTCGAATTGAGAGCTTGTCCTGGGATATGGTGCGGGAATAGGACGCACCAAGCTCAGGACAGGCTTTATTCTTTGGGGGGAAACTGAAATCGCTGCACCAAAAAGAAACCGCTTGAATGAAGATATCGCAACACCGCAGGTCAGACTGATTGATGCGGAAGGCGAGCAGGTGGGAATAGTACCGATCGAAGAGGCGCTAAAAGCTGCTGAAGCGGCAAAACTTGACCTTGTGGAAATTGTACCCAACGCTGAGCCGCCGGTCTGCAGGATCATGGACTACGGCAAATTCGTGTTCGAGGCCAAGAAGCAGAAGCAGGCGGCGAAAAAGAAACAGAAGCAGGTTCAAATCAAAGAGATAAAGTTTCGCCCAGGGACGGATATAGGGGATTATCAGGTAAAACTACGCAACCTGATACGTTTCCTGAAAGATGGGGATAAGACCAAGGTAACCATGCGGTTCCGTGGTCGTGAACACGCGCACAGGGAGCTTGGCCTGGAGTTGCTGCAACGGGTGGAGGCCGATCTGGCCGCCTACGGTGAAGTGGAGCAGCAGCCTCAAATGGAAGGCCGGCAGATGATAATGGTGCTGCGTCCCTTAAAACACTGACAGTAATAATTGAATGCGGAGTTCAAACAGATGCCAAAGATTAAAACCAATCGTGGCGCGGCCAAACGATTCAAAGTTTCCGGGTCCGGCGCCATCAAGCGGGGTCAGTCCCACCGCCGTCATATCCTGACGAAAAAAAGCACCAAGCGTAAGCGCCAGTTGCGCACAGCGGCGCAGTTGCACAGATCCGACGTGGCGGCCGCCCGCCGCATGATCCCTTACGCCTGATTTTACATTGGAGACTGAGTTATGCCTCGCGTAAAACGCGGCGTTCAAGCACACGCCAGACACAAGAAAGTGCTACAGGAAGCGAAGGGTTACTACGGTGCCCGGGGTACGGTTTACAGAGTCGCCAAACAGGCGGTGATCAAAGCGGGTCAATATGCCTATCGAGACCGCCGCCAGAGAAAGCGTCAATTTCGCGCGCTGTGGATCGCCAGGATAAATGCCGGAGCCCGTCTGAACGGCCTCTCATACAGCCGCATGATCAATGGCTTGAAACGGGCTGGTGTGGAGATGGACCGGAAGATGCTCGCCGATCTTGCCATATTCGATAAGCAGGCATTCAGCGTCTTGGCGGAACAAGCCAAGGCCAATCTCTCCAGCTAAGCTTTCACCCGCCGGACCGGGTTCCGGCCGTTGGAAATACCCCAGGGGGAAGGCCTTCCAGGCTTCCCCCTTTTTCTGTTTTGAGGACCATATCCATGGATGCTGAATCCGACTCCGAGCTGATCCGGCTTGTCAACGCAGCAACAACGCTCATTGGCGGTGCCGATACGCTGGCCGCACTGGACGATGTCCGGGTGCGATACCTGGGAAAAAACGGCCTGCTGACAGCACAGCTCAAACAGCTGGGACAGCTACCCAAAGAGGAGCGCCCGTTGGCTGGGCAGGAGATCAACAATGCCAAGCAGGCTCTGCAGGCCAGCATAGAACAGCAGCGAGCGCTGCTGCAGCGGCAGGTGCTGTTCCAGCGGCTCAACTCCGAGCGTGTCGATGTCACCCTTCCTGGCAGGGGAATGGGGCTGGGTGGATTGCACCCGGTCTCCCGCACACTGGGCCGTATCGAGCGTTTTTTCGCAAATGCCGGCTTTAGTGTGAAAGAAGGTCCCGAGATAGAAGATGATTACCATAACTTCGAGGCATTGAATATTCCGGCACACCACCCTGCGCGTGCGATGCACGATACCTTCTATTTTGACGAGCACCTGCTGCTGCGCACCCACACCTCTCCGGTTCAGATAAGGGTGATGGAGAATGCTGAACTGCCACTGAAAATCATCGCACCCGGGCGCGTCTACCGCTGTGATTCGGATCTGACTCATACGCCCATGTTCCACCAGGTGGAGGGCTTTCTGGTGGATCGGAATGTCTCGTTCGCCGACCTGAAGGGGGTTTTATATGATTTTCTGCAGCGCTTTTTCGAACGCGACCTGAAACTGCGTTTCCGGCCCTCCTATTTTCCCTTTACCGAACCTTCGGCCGAAGTGGACATCGAGTGCGTGATGTGCAGTGGCAAAGGCTGTCGGGTATGCGGCAAGAGCGGATGGCTGGAGGTCCTGGGCTGCGGCATGGTGCACCCTGAAGTGTTTCGCCACGTTGGCATCGACAGCGAGAAATATACCGGTTATGCGTTTGGAATGGGTGTAGAAAGATTGACCATGCTTCGTTATGGAGTCAATGACTTACGCTTGTTTTTTGAGAATGATTTGAGGTTTTTGCGGCAGTTTGCCTGAACCTGAAGAAGTGCTGTGTAAGCAAGGAATTTAAGTATGAAATTCAGTGAAGCCTGGTTGCGTGAGTGGGTTGATCCTCCGGTCGGTACCGATGAACTGACTCATCAGTTGAGCATGGCTGGCCTGGAGGTTGATTCCGTCACCGGGGTGGCAGGCACGTTTGAAGGTGTCGTGGTTGGTGAGATCCTGGCCCGCGATCAGCACCCCAATGCAGACAAGCTGAGTCTTTGCCGTGTTGCCGCGGGAGGTGAAGAGCCGCTGCAGATTATATGTGGTGCGTCCAACGTCGCAGCCGGAATGAAAGTGCCGGTTGCAAAAATCGGCGCCGTCCTGCCGGGGGATTTCAGAATAAAGCGGGCCAAGCTGCGGGGCGTTGAGTCCCAGGGAATGATATGTTCTGCCGCCGAGCTTGGGCTCGCGGAATCCTCAACCGGGATCATGCCGCTGCCGATGGATGCGCTGGTGGGAGCGGATCTGCGAAGCTACCTTGGCCTTGACGATCGGGCAATCGATGTGGATTTGACGCCGGATCGGGGTGACTGCCTGGGTCTGGCGGGAATCGCCCGCGAAGTTGGGGTTATCAACCGCTGCCCGGTGACGCCGCCAGAGATGGCTCCGGTCGATCCGCTGCATGATGAGATATACCCGGTGGAGCTGCAGGCACCGCAGGGCTGCCCCCGTTACACCTGCCGGATTATCCGCAATATCGATCCCACTGCACGGACACCTCTGTGGATGCGTGAACGGCTGAGACGCGGTGATCTGCGCAGTATCCATCCGGTGGTGGATGTCACCAATTACGTCATGCTGGAGCTGGGCCAGCCGATGCATGGATTCGATCTGAGACAATTGCAGGGCGGTATCCGGGTTCGCATGGCGGCCGGTGGCGAAAAGCTGCGTATGTTGGATGGCAGCGATTTGGATCTGCGCGATGACACCCTGGTCATCGCCGACCACGAAAAGGTGGTTGCGCTGGCCGGCATCATGGGCGGTGAACACTCCGGCGTTGCCATGGATACACGTGATGTATTGTTGGAGTGTGCCTTTTTCTCTCCAACCTCAATAATCGGCAAGGCGCGCAGCTATGGCCTGCACACTGATTCATCACACCGCTATGAACGCGGTGTCGACCCGATGTTGCAAATGGCGGCAATGGAGAGGGCGACCCGGCTGTTGCTGGAGATTGCAGGCGGTGAACCGGGTCCGATCAACGAGGTGGCGGCACCGGAGTACATTGAACGGCGCCCAGAGATCTTTCTGCGAAGAGGTCAGGTCGCACGTCTGCTGGGAGTGGCAATCGATGACGAAACCATCTCGGATATACTCAAACGCCTGGAGATGCGGGTGGAGGCAGTGTCCGGTGGATGGAAGGTGGTGGCACCCAGCTGCCGCTTCGATATCAGTATAGAGGCTGATCTTATCGAGGAGATCGGCCGAATTTACGGCTATGCAGAGATTCCCATGCACCGTGCCGCAACGGCTACCGCAATGCAGGGACCAGCCGAAGCAGGATTCAGCCTGGAGCGGGCCAAGCAGCTTCTGGTCGACCGTGATTATCAGGAGGCAATAACCTACAGTTTCATCAGTCCGGAGATGCATGATCTGATGGACCCTGAACATGGCAGAGTGGAACTGGCCAACCCCATTTCCACGGATATGTCGATTATGCGGACCAGCTTATGGCCCGGACTTCTGCAAACGGCACTGTACAACCAATCTCGGCAGTGCAGCCGTATTCGAATATTCGAGTCAGGCCTTAGATTTATAAAACAAGATAATGAAATTAAACAAGATTTAATGCTTGCCTGTTTGATAACCGGCGCACACCAGCCTGAACAGTGGGGGGGACAAAGCCGGACAGTTGACTTTTTTGATCTTAAGGCCGATCTGGAAGCACTGCTGTCGTTGACCGGCAGGCTGGAGGAGTTCAACTTCACAGCATCGGCGCATCCCTCCCTCCATCCCGGACAGTGTGCCAGAGTCTCTTTCGGAGATGTCTCTGTTGGCTGGATCGGCATGCTCCATCCGGAGATCGAGAACAGACTCGGCCTCACAGCAAAGACCTATCTTTTTGAGATCCGATTGGGACCTGAATTGAACGGCAAACTGCCATCTTTTGACGAACTGTCCAGATTTCCGTCCATCCGCAGGGATATCGCTGTAGTTGTGGATGAAAAGATTCAGTTCGACAAGTTACGCGACACTATCAGTCACGCCGCCGGCGGAATACTAAAGGAAACAAGACTTTTTGACGTTTATACCGGAGAAGGGGTAGATTCCGGTCTAAAAAGTCTCGCTTTAGGCTTGATTTTACAGGAAACTTCGCACACTCTAACGGATACGGAGGTTGATGGTGTCATGGAGCGCGTGCTCCAGGCACTGAAACAGAAACTCAGCGCACAATTGAGAGAGTGACAATGTCATTAACCAAGGCAGAGATAGCCGAAAAACTTTTTGATGAGTTGGGGCTGAATAAGCGTGAAGCAAAGGAGATGGTCGAAATGTTCTTCGAGAAGATCAGGACGGCCCTGGAGGATGGTGGACAGGTAAAACTTTCCGGATTCGGAAACTTTGACTTGCGCGAAAAAAAGCAGCGGCCGGGTCGCAACCCCAAAACCGGGGAAGAGATACCGATTTGCGCCCGCAGAGTAGTTACATTTCGTCCCGGACAAAAACTAAAAGCGCGGGTGGAAGCATATGCTGGAAGCGAGCAGTAGTACGACAGATCTGCCGCCGATACCGAGCAAGCGGTATTTTACAATCGGCGAGGTGAGCGAACTCTGTGGCGTCAAGCCCCATGTGTTACGTTATTGGGAGCAGGAGTTCCCCCAGCTAAAACCGGTAAAACGACGGGGTAACCGCCGTTACTATCAGCGCCATGATGTGTTGATGATAAGGCAGATTCGCAGCCTGTTGTATGAGCACGGCTTTACCATCGGTGGAGCACGGCAGCAGCTATCCGGGGAGAGTGCCAAAGAGGACAGCTCGCAAAGCCAGCAGATTGTTCGCCAGCTGCGTACAGAGCTTGAAGAGATTCTACATCTTCTCAAAAGGTGAGGATATCTCGCTTCCTGTATTGTCTGTACAGGCCGGATCAGCCTGTTTTACATTGACATCTGCATGCTTAAGGCCTAGTATTCGCGACCTTTATCGGCTCTGGATTGCACTTTGTCAGCGGGTCTGATCCGCGTTCATACCGGCTGTCAGTAGTGCTCCACAGACGTAAACAGTCAGCAGATTTCCGGGCGTAGCGCAGTCTGGTAGCGCACTACAATGGGGTTGTAGGGGTCGGATGTTCGAATCATCTCGCCCGGACCAATACGGAGAAAGGGTTAGCGGCCAACAAGCCACTAACCCTTTTTTTGTCTTCGAATAAAACCGGGACCATCAGGTTTCAACTGTTGTTGCCGCTATGCATTGGTAGTCTATTGATTCCGGGAAGAGGATTGTAAATCGATGCTTCAGAGCATCGATATCCCGCGGCACAGGATTGGAAAGAAGTATATAAAGCTGTTACAGATGACTCGATTTAATGATCCAGCCAGTTCCCGCCTGAGCAGTAAGTTTCTATTGCTGCTCGCAGCCAACGTGTCTGCGTTTTTACTGACAGCCTCTTTTTTTCTGATTTTTTTGGAGCAGATTGGAAATCATCCCGACTCAGCAAAGACTTCTGTCGCAGTTATTACTGCATCGTTGATGGTAATCCTGGGAAATATTGGCTTCACGGTTTTCTTTTTCCGCCGTTACGTCAGAAAGCCGCTGCGGAAGATTATTCAAAGCATTGCGGCGGCCGACGGAGTTGGAGGAATGGTCGATTCTTCAGCTCATAACATGGCAGGTGACGAGTGGGCCGTAATCGAATATGCGCTGCGCAGTATGCAGAGTGAGCTGTCCAGTCAACTTGCGGCTATTCGAAACAGTGAAGCCCGTTACAAGCTGCTGGTGGAGAACCAGGGGGACATGATCGTCAAGCTGGACTCCGAAGGGCATTTCCAGTTTGCCAGTCCAACCTACTGTGAGACCTTTGGTAAGTCTCAAGCGGAACTGCTGGGATCCGTTTCGCCAATAACGCTGCTGGCAAAGGGGCAGGGGGAGCGGGGAAGAACGATGATGGATCTCTATCGCCCACCCTATGAGTGCCTGCTCGAACAGCGTTCGCTCACGACAAAGGGATGGCGCTGGTTCTCCTGGAATCACCGGGCGCTTTTGGATGAGCGTGGGCAAGTGAGCGCCATCATTGGTGTCGGGCGGGATGTAACCGATCGTAAACAGGCGGAGATGGAACTTGATCGTCAGCGAAGTTTTCTGCACACGGTAATTGATGCCGTGGCTGATCCCATTCTGGTAATCGGCCGGGATTACCGGATAAAGATGTCCAATGCCGCAGCGCTTAAAAGTTTTGGGAGTTCAGATGGGAGCGATCCGAAGGATCTGACTGGATTCTGTTACAAAGCCACACATGGAGAAAACGCCCCCTGTAAAGATGCCGGGCATCCATGTCCTTTGCACCAGGTTTTACAGACAGGCCAGGCTGTTACCGCCTTACACCTTCATAACACAACGGAGGGGGAACGTACTTTTGAGTTGACGGCCAATCCATTCACAGACAGTGAAGGCAGGATCCTCGGTATTGTTCAGGTATCCCGGGATATCACCGAAAAGCTTAAGGCTGAAGACCGGATCAGGTTTCTGGCGCATCACGATGCGCTGACAGGCTTGCCCAATCGGGTGCTGCTGCGCGACCGCTTTGTTCAGGCAGCAAATTATGCGGATCGTGCCGGCCACAGCGTTGCCGTGTTGTTTCTCGACCTGGATCATTTTAAAGACGTCAACGACAGTTTGGGACATAAAGTGGGCGACCGGTTGTTGCAGGAGGTGGTGGTACGACTCTCTGCAAAGGTTCGCAGCAGCGACACCGTAAGCCGTTTGGGTGGGGATGAGTTTGTTGTTGTCGTACCCCAGGCAGGTGTGCAGGGAACTTCAGAACAGATCGCGGGACACATACTCAAAGCACTGAGCGAGCCTTTTTACATTGATGGCCACAACCTGAGACTATCCGCAAGTATCGGCATCAGCCTCTATCCTATGGATGGAGATGAATTTGATGACCTTCTCAAGAGCGCCGATACCGCCATGTATTCCGCCAAGGAGGGTGGCCGTAACACCTATCGTTATTATTCGAAAGAGATGAATCAGGTAAATACTTCGCGTCTGCATACGTTGAGTCTTATGAAACAGGCGTTGGAGAATGAGGAGTTCAATCTGTTTTATCAGCCTCAAGTGGAGATGGCGACAGGGCGCATCGTTGGATTAGAGGCGCTGGTGAGCTGGAACACACACGATCTTGGAAGGTTGCGTCCCGGCCAGTTCATCTCACTGGCTGAAGAGAGTGGACTGATTGTGCCACTTGGAGACTGGGTACTGCATCAGGCCTGCAGGCAAGTGAGCAATTGGAATCGGGAGTTCGGATGCTCCATTCCAATCGCTGTCAATCTGTCGGCACTTCAGATCAGACAGCAGAATCTGACCGACTCTGTCCTGGCAGCACTCGAGCAGAGTGGCCTGTCTGCTGGTCTGCTTGATCTGGAATTGACCGAATCCATGCTGCTGCAGGATACGAGCCAGGTACTGAAAACAGTTGTGAGCCTGAAATCTCTCGGCGTCAATCTGATCATGGACGACTTCGGAACCGGCTATTCCTCTTTGAGTTATCTGAAGAAATTCAATCTCTCCGGCTTGAAGATCGATCGGTCATTCATCGTGGATCTTATTCATGAGTCGGAGGATGCGGCTATTGTCAGAGCTATAATACAGATGAGCCGGAGTCTTGGCCTGAGTGTGGTTGCGGAGGGTGTTGAGTCCACGGATCAGGCTGCATGGCTCAAACGCGAAGGCTGTGAACGTGCACAGGGGTACTACTATTACAAACCGATGGATGCACAGAATCTGACCGGGGTTCTATCGTCATTACAGGCGGGTGCTCTGCTCGCCATGGAGAATTGAAATGGCACAAAAGGAGATGGCTCTCTGTGCGCTGGACATGAAAGCAGGGCCACAATTCGATCTGGGTGGATAGAGGCAGGGAACTTGTGAAGCTGAAATCCGGACTTTTCTCACTGCTTGTACTTGCCGTGGCTGGTTATGGCGGAGCGAAATATTACGTCCATACCAAAGTGAAGGATAAACTGGACGAACTGGTACGGATGGCCTCCCCATTCGCGGAGATCCGTTATGGCGAGATCACCTCCGATCTGCGTGGAAGTCTGAAGATCGAGGATATCGGATTGAATGCCGCGGAAGGTACCGCCCTGCAGATTGGCAATGTTGAACTGGAGGGTCCGGATCCCCGCTTCTTATGGGATCTGACCAACGGGTTTAAAAATAGTGAGCCACCGGAGAAACTGGCTCTGAGATTGATGGGTATATCGATTCCGGCAGATCAGAACTTCAAAGGGGACTTTGGGCCCATTACTCTGGGTGGAAAGAGCACTGGCTCGGGCCAGGTACAGCCCTGTACGCTTGGCGGAATGCTTAAACATGCCGGCCTGGAGCAGATCGGGATGGAAACCCTCTCGGCAAATTCCACGATGGGATACAGCTTGAACAGAGCCAGCGGAGAGGCATGGGTCTTTCTCGATTATGAGTTGGAGGGTATAGAGTCATTGTCACTGGCCATGTCATTGCGGGGAATCCCTGAATCTGGCGCCCTGGTTATGGGGGCTATGCCACGATTTGCCGATATTGACATCTCTTACTCTCTGCAGGCAGGGCATATCAAACGGTTGGTTGGGCATTGCGCAAGCCAGTCGCAGCAGTCCAGTGATCAGTTTCTGCAGGCGGTTTTTACCCAGTCCGACAGAGACATTGCCGAAAATCTCGGTTTCGTGCCGGGTCCCGGTATCAAGGAGATGCTGCGCAAACTTATCACCAACGGCGGCACAGTGCAGCTGGTGGCAAATCCTGCAGATGGTCTGGAGATGGCAACACTCCTTGCGCATAAGCCGGAAGAGATCATGCGCCTGTTAAAAGTCAAGTTATCCCTGGACGAAAAGCCGGTAGAAGATCTGAGCATTGCATTTGCCAACAATGGTGCCGCACTGTCCGGACCCTGGGGTCTAAATGGATTGGGGGCTGATGCCGGGGAGTCGAGCGAGGAAGAACTGAAGGATGATGTCGAAGCGGCGGATTCCGAAGTGCGTATAGAGCGCCTCAGGATGCGGTATGTGGAAACCGGAATTTCGGATCTGCAACACTACCTGGGCAGCAGGGTGAAGCTCTACACCAGAGACTCGGGAAAGCCTAAACAGGGATACCTGGCAAGCTATAAAGGGGATATTTTCAGCGTAGAGCAGAATATCCATGGAGGTACCATGACTGCGCATGTCCGGGTCTCTGAAATTTCCAAAGCGGAAGTTTTGCGTCCGGTTCCCTGACACTGTAAATCAAATCGTTTAAGGCGTTTATCCACACCTGATCTATCTGATCACCCCCAGAATATCGGTTTTACACACGTTGCGCCCGAGTGGCAGGCGGGTAGGGTAAGTCCATCCAAATCTCCTGCTTCAAGCGTCCTTGGTTTGAATATGCTCTGTTCTATAATGTTTTAAAGGGCACTACGAAAATTTCGATGGGCCTGTGCGGCGCAGGTATTCAACGCCAATTTCATGGTAGCTTTTCAATAACCCCATGCTATCTAGGGGTGGATCAAGGAGTATAGGTTCGCACCGACCGAAGGTCCGGTGGACCTTCGCAGCGGGAGCGAACGATCCACCTATCGCGTTGGGTTTGCTGGGTCCGCTTCGCTTGACTCAACCTACAACTCCAACTGTGAGCGAACGGACTTATTGAAAAGTTACATTTCATGCACATAAGCGGCTGTAAATTTAAGTTAAAAGAAAATCGAGGTTTCTAAAGCGAGACTGCCAAACAGGAGAATAAATGACTAAAGCCATTCGTATTCATGCGACAGGAGGGCCGGAAGTACTCGCCTGGGAAGAGGTTCCGGTGGGGGATCCGGGTCCGGGGCAGGTGCGGATTGAACAAAGTGCTGTCGGATTGAACTATATCGACGTGTATCAGCGCACAGGCCTTTATCCACTCGTTAGCATGCCTCAGACACTGGGCATGGAAGCTGCGGGTGTGGTGGAGGCTGTGGGGGATGGGGTTCAAACGCTCATGCCTGGAGACCGTGTCGCCTACGCCATGAATCTGGGCGCCTACTCTCAGAAGCGGCTGATAGACGCTGCGGCGCTGGTCAAATTACCCGCTGAAATTGATAATCGCACCGCGGCGGCGATGATGCTCCAGGGAATGACGGCCCGCTACCTGCTCAAGGAGTCCTACAGGGTACGGGCAGGTGACGCTGTTCTGGTCATGGCGGCTGCCGGGGGAGTCGGTTCGATTCTGTCCCAGTGGGCTCGACATCTCGGAGCCAGCGTAATTGGCTGTGTCGGTTCGGAAGAGAAGGCTGCACTGGCCAGAGACAATGGTTGCAGTTACACGATCAACTACCGGGAAGAGGATATAGCTGTCCGGGTGCGGGAGATCACAGATGGAGAAGGGGTTGCCGTATCCTACGATTCCATTGGCAAGTCAACCCTGGAGGCCTCGCTCGATTCGCTGCGGCCCACCGGCACGCTGGTCAGCTTTGGCAACGCTTCGGGTGCAATAACCGGTTTCAATATAGGCCTGCTGGCACAGAAGGGATCGCTCTATATTCAGCGGCCCACACTCGCAACTTATATCAGAACGCGTCAGCTGCTTGAAACATCCGCCATGGATCTTTTCGATGCTGTCGGCAGCGGGCAGGTTAAAATACGCATCGGCCAGAGCTATCCCCTGAGTGAGGTGGCCCAGGCACATCGGGATCTTGAGGGGCGGAAAACAACTGGATCAACAATTCTGACGCTCTAAAGTCTGCCACTTTCACATCAGCTCCCTACTGCCATTTCGGCGAGCTGCCCTGTGCTGCTGCAGATCTCATTTTCCAAACGGATTGTTGGAAAAGGTAGGTTTATGCTCCTTCTGCCCTTGCCGCAAGTCCGGCCATCGGATATTGTGCACTATTGGGAACCGGATGATTACAACGGGGTAACCGGTCTCATCAGCCACAGTTGAGTCTCTGACTACGCCTTGTTTGTCGATCAGTGTAACTATCTGGTAACAATTGATGCTGTATTTTAAGCATAGCTGGCTACGGTGATTGTTATCAGTAAGGACACCTGTAGATCTCTTTACCGTTAGGGGATTCAAGCATCTAACCACCAAACGTCGTCTAACCAAGAAACGCCGAGGGAGTTGAATTTATGAGCATTACTGGAACCGGTAGAGACCGGACAAAAAACGCCAAGCTACTCGCATGGGTCGATGAAATCGCCACTATGTGCAAACCCGACCAGGTCGTCTGGGCAGATGGTTCAGAGGAGGAGTACGACCGGCTTTGCGGCGAATTGGTTGATGCGGGTGTGTACACCAAGCTGAACCAGGAAAAGCGGCCGAACTCCTATCTGGCCCGCTCCCACCCCAGCGATGTGGCACGGGTCGAAAACCGCACCTTCATCTGCTCCAGGAAACAGGAGGATGCCGGCCATACCAATAATTGGATGGATCCGGACGAGATGAAGGCCATACTTAAAAAACAGTTCGACGGCTGTATGCGTGGTCGCACGATGTATGTGATTCCCTTCAGTATGGGGCCGCTTGGCTCACCGATTGCGCATATAGGTATCGAGATCACAGATTCTGCGTATGTGGTTACGAACATGAAGATCATGACCCGCATGGGTCAGGCGGTGCTGGACGTATTGGGCACAGAGGGCGAATTTATCCCAACCCTGCATTCCGTAGGTGCACCGCTGGAGCCTGGTCAGCAAGACGTTGTTTGGCCCTGCGAACCTAACATTGATAACAAGTACATCTCGCATTTCCCCGAGACCCGCGAGATCTGGTCATATGGAAGCGGATACGGAGGCAACGCTCTGTTGGGCAAGAAGTGCCTGGCGTTGCGTATCGCCTCGACGATGGCCCGCGATGAGGGTTGGTTGGCCGAACACATGCTGATTCTCGGACTGGAGTCCCCCAAGGGGGAAAAGACCTACATCGCGGCTGCCTTCCCCAGTGCCTGCGGAAAAACCAACCTTGCCATGATTCTGCCACCCGAGGGTTTTGAGGGGTGGAAGGCCTATACGGTGGGCGATGATATCGCCTGGATCAAGCCTGCACCCGATGGTACCTTGCGGGCTATCAACCCCGAGTATGGATTCTTCGGTGTGGCGCCGGGAACCGCTTACAAATCCAATCCCATGGCGATGAAAACCATGGAAGCCGGTAATTGTATCTACACCAATGTCGCACTTACCGATGATGGCGACGTATGGTGGGAAGGCATGGATGGTGAACCACCTGCCCACGCAATAGATTGGAAGGGCAACGACTGGACACCGGCCAGCGACGCTCCGGCTGCGCACCCGAACTCCCGATTTACCGCGCCGGCGGGTCAATGTCCGACCATCGATCCGGCCTGGGAGGATCCCACGGGGGTGCCGATCAGCGCCTTTCTGTTTGGCGGGCGTCTCTCTTCAACCTTCCCGCTGGTCTACGAGGCGTTCGACTGGAACCACGGTGTCTTTATGGCTGCTACCATGGGCTCTGAGGCAACCGCCGCAGCAATAGGACAGGAAGCCATCCGCCGGGATCCGTTCGCGATGTTGCCGTTCATTGGCTACCACATGGGTGACTACTGGGGCCACTGGATCAAGATGGGTAAAAATAAAGCCATTAAACAGAAGCCGGGTTTCTTCCGCGTGAACTGGTTCCGTAAGGACGACAAGGGTAAGTTTATCTGGCCGGGCTTTGGCGAGAATATGCGGGTGCTCAAATGGATCGTTGATCGGGTTCGAGGCCGAGCCGGGGCTGTGGAGAGCCCATTCGGTAAGATGCCCCGCTACGAAGATATCACCTGGGCCGGGCTGAAATTCACTGAAGCTCAATATCACGGCATCATGGATATCGCCAGGGAAGGGGCACTGTCGGAAGCCGAGGCTATCAAGAAGTACTTTGAGAACTATGGCAAGCACCTGCCAGAGGAGTTGGATAAGCAACGTAAGATTTTCAAGGAGCGTGCGAAAGACGCACCCAAAGTCTGGAAAATTGCGAGCTGATCTGCGATTAATGTTTTAAACGACCAGCCGGCCTTCGGGCCGGCTTTTTCGTGGTGCGCCCGGCAGGGCGCGGCAGTCATCACAGCCCCGAATCAGGACAGACTCACGGATTGAGCCTGTGCTGCTGATAGTCTCAACGATTGTTAAAGAATCGGGTCGAGATTATGCAAGCACAATCCCAGGAGATCCTGCAGCCATCCCAATCCAATGATGCCAATGAACTGGCCCGTCGGTTGCGGAGCCAGTTCTCCGGGCGCATTACCGGTGAACTGCATCTGCCCGCCAGGCCCGGGCGATTCCGGGCGCTTCCGGTCGAACTGGATCCACGCCTGCACCAGGCTCTCAAACTGAAAGGTATAGAGCAGCTCTACTCCCATCAGCGTCAAGCCTGGGAGAGCGCGGCCCGGGGCGAGCATCTGGTGATCGTCACGCCCACCGCTTCAGGCAAGACGCTCTGCTACAACCTGCCGGTACTGGATGCAGTTCTGCAAAGGCGGGCCAAGGCGCTCTATCTGTTTCCCACCAAGGCACTTTCGCAGGATCAGGTAGCGGAGATCTCTGATCTCAACCGTCTGGCCGAATTGGGCGTGCGCGTATTTACCTTTGACGGCGATACCCCGGGCGACGCCCGCAAGGCGGTTCGCACCAGGGGCGACATCGTTGTTACCAATCCGGACATGCTGCACCAGGGCATACTCCCTCACCACACCAAATGGGCTCAGTTTTTCGAGGGTCTGCGTTTCGTGGTGATCGATGAGATGCACAGCTACCGGGGCGTATTCGGTTCGCACATGGCAAATCTGCTGCGCCGGTTACGGCGGATCTGCCGTTTCTACGGTGTTGCACCTCAATTCATCCTCTGCTCCGCAACTATTGCCAATCCCGGCGAACTGGCGTCGCAACTTATCGGCGATACAGTGACGACGCTAGCGGAGAGCGGCGCGCCGCAAGGTGAGAAACGGCTGCTGTTGTGGAATCCGCCGGTGGTGAACGCCGATCTCGGCTTTCGCGCTTCAGCCCGTTCGCAGACGCTGACGGTGGCGCGGCAGGCGATGCGCATGGGGCTGAGGTGCATCATTTTCGCCCGCAGCCGGCTGATGGTCGAGGTTTTGACCAAATATCTCAAGGATAAGTTCGACCGGGATCCGGGAAGGCCGACCAGGGTGGCCGCTTACCGCGGCGGCTATCTGCCCAGCGCAAGGCGTGCCACCGAAAATCGCTTGCGCCAGGGGGTTGTCGATTGTGTGATCAGCACCTCGGCACTGGAACTGGGCGTGGATATAGGTGCGCTGGATGTCTGTCTGCTTAGCGGTTATCCCGGAAGCATAGCAGGAACCTGGCAGCGGCTCGGACGCGCCGGCCGGCGCAACCGGCCATCGCTGGGGGTGTTGGTGGGGAGTAGCCAGCCGCTGGATCAGTATATAGTGCGCAACCCGGATTTTTTTCTCGGCGCCTCGCCAGAGCATGCCCGCATCGCACCCGATCAACTGTTGATCCTGCTGGACCATATTCGCTGTGCTGCGTTCGAGCTGCCGTTCCGGCAGGGGGAGAGTTTCGGTGGAGGCGAATCTCTGGAAGAGTTTCTGTGCTACCTGGAGGAGGAGGGAGTGCTGCACCTGGAGAATGAGACCTGGCACTGGATGGCCGACAGCTATCCGGCCAGCTCGGTCTCGCTGCGTTCGGTGGCGGAGGGCAATTTTGTAGTAATAGATACTACAACCGGGGGCCAGAGGATCATCGCTGAGGTCGACTATTCCGGTGCCCCGATGACTATCCACCAGGGAGCGATCTATATGATTCAGTCGACTCCTTACCAGGTGGAGCGGCTGGACTGGGTGGGGCGCAAAGCGTTCGTGACCAGGACCCGTGCCGACTACTATACCGATGCCATCGATTACACACGGTTGAAGATTCTGGAGGAGTTCGATAGCGCCGGGAGCATTTGTGCGGCAACAGCATTGGGTGAGGTCCATTTGGTACAGCGTGTCACGGGCTATAAAAAGATACGCTACTACACACATGAGAATGTAGGTTTTGGCAAGATCAACCTGCCGGACCTGGAGATGCACACCACCGCTGTCTGGTGGCGGGTTGCGCCCGAAACCCTGGCACAGGCGTTCCCCAACCGGCAGCAGGCGCTGGACGGTTTTCTCGGTGCCGCTTACGCGATGCACCATGTGGCTGCGTTGCAGACGATGGCCGAACCGCGCGATATCGGCCGCGCGGTGGGCGACGGTGGGAGCGGCTGGTTCGCCAGGGTGGAGACCAACGGCCGCGGTGTCATGCACAACAGCGAGGGGGAGCCGCTATCTCCCGATGCGCAGCAGAGATTCCAGCCAACGCTGTTTCTGTACGATGACTACCCAGGTGGCGTAGGACTCTCCCAGCCGTTGTTCGAAGGGCGAGTGCGGCTGGTCAGCGCCGCAGCCGAGCTGATCTCCGGATGCGATTGCCGCTTCGGCTGTCCGGCCTGTATCGGACCGATTCTTGCTTCAGATGAGCGGCGCGGCCACTCGGCCAAAGAGGCAGCGCAAAGCGTCCTGGTATTGCTGAATGTCGGTTAAAAGGCGGCTCGCCGCACTTAACAGGCAATTGCCTGAATCCCCATTCGAGCGCCCGGGACTGGCACTCCGTATTCAGCGTCTGCGGGCCACTCCGCATCGTGCTGCGAGAAATCCCGACGGCGATGAAAAGCGCCTGCGCCGGGCACTTCAGGGGGTGGAGATCGCTGATGGGGTGATACTTATAGAGCGGCGGATTGCAAGCGGTTCAATGCATGGCAGCCGCAGTCTCGGCAAGGTCGAGTCATTAAACGATCTATTTCCGGATGCCATTAAGCTGCTGCCGGAGCGGTTGCTTTTTCTGGACACCGAAACCACCGGGCTGTGCGGCGGCAGCGGAACTCTCGCATTCCTGGTCGGTATGGCGCGTTTGGAGCGGGAGGATCTCATCGTCCGCCAGTATCTGCTCACCCGTTTTGGTGGCGAGCAGGCCATGCTGAACGCGGTGGCCACATCGGTCAGAGCGAGCGACGTGTTGGTAAGCTACAACGGCAAGTCGTTTGACCTGCCGCTGCTGGAGGCGCGTAACATTATGGCCGATGTAAAAAGTCCGCTGGGATCAATATCTCATCTGGATCTGCTGTTTCCGGTGCGGCGCGCATTTTCCCGGCGTTGGGAGGATTGCCGGTTGGCGAGGGTGGAGCGGCTGCTGCTCGGATTTCACCGCCACAACGACCTTCCCGGAGCAGAAGCGCCTGCGGCCTGGTTCGACTGGATACAGCAGGGCGACGACGCCCGCCTTCCTCTTGTCTGCCGGCATAATCGTTCAGATCTGCTCTCGCTGGCGCTGCTGTTGCCGCTGCTCCCGGAGGTCTACCGGAATCCCGGGTTGTACGGTGCTGATGTGTCGTCGGTTGCCAGGCTCCATCTCAAGGCCGGCCGGGAGGAGTTGGCTCTGCAGCTTCTGCTGCGTGAAAAATCGAATCTGGAGCAGGCCGGACTGGCGCTACTGGCCGGGCTATTGAAGCGCTCAGGGCAACTGCGGGGGGCGCGCGCCATCTGGAAGACGCTTGCGGCCGGTGGCGATCAAGCGGCACGCGTGCGGCTGGCCAAGCATTATGAGCATGATTTGAGTGATTACGCGCGCGCGCTGGACTGCGCCGATGGACTTTGTGAAAGCGATGAGAAACAGCGGCGCTGTAGCCGCTTGCGACATAAACTGGGAGAGATTGACCGGCAGTCTCGCTTCGAATACGGTTGATGCGTCAGGTACCGTTTTGACCTGGGGCAATTGCTGCGGCCGCCGGATTGTCTAGAATCTGCTGTACTGGTTCTTCACTGCAGATAAGCTTCATAGACTATGCATATTTCATACACCTCGATCCTGGCAATAGGTTTGGTTGCGATGCCTGCCGCGGCTGTCACCGAAGCGCAGTTCGATACCATCAGGAATCTCGGCAGATTGAACGGTGTGGCTCTGCATTGCAAATATCTGGAAGAGACCAGGCGCATGAAGGAGGCTTTGGTTGAGACGCTTCCCAAGAGAAGGGAACTGGGGCTTGCTTTCGATGAAGTGACCAATGAGTCGTTCATCAGATTCATCGATGAGGGGCTCGGCTGCCCTTCGAGCATGGATTTCAATAGCCAGGTGGACTCGGCGATAGAAGCGCTGAAAGCGGCATTTTAATTTCGCCGGCCTGGATTTACCGGCACTGTTTTCCGCTATTCGAATGCATCGATTTCAGCTGATTTCTGCACTGTTTTTATCCTGCATAAAGGCTCAGCTCTTTCTAACCTCCCTGGAGAATCCATGACAGTAATCAGGCGTTATCCGGTTATTTTTTTACTGTTGTCCGCGCTGATCATTCCGGCCGACGGGTGGTCTCAGGAGAAAACATTCAATGTCGTAGCAAGCATCAGGCCGGTGCATTCGATTCTGGCAGCGCTGATGCAGGGCGGGGAAGCGCCTGAGCTGCTGGTGTCCGGAGCTGAATTGCCCTTCGAGCACAAGCTGACTGCAATGCAGAGGCAGCAGATCGAGGCTGCGGATCTGGTTGTCTGGACGGGTCCCGAGCTTGAGCCGTTCATGCAGGAGGTAATCACCGGGTTGAAGGGGAAAACCCGAGTGGTGGAACTGCTCGACCTTTCTGCAATGAAAATTCTTCCACAGCGACGGAACAGCAATCTGCGCGATCCCTTTTTCTGGATGGACAGCCGCAACATCCTTATCCTGGCAGACCAGATGGCACGTACGCTTATCGAGGCAGATCCGGTCCGCTCTCATCTCTATCTGTATAACCGCAGAGAACTGCACCGCAAGTTGTCTGAGCTGGATCGTCGTTACGAATTCGGCTACCGTGGATTGAGCCAGGGTGTGGCACTGCTGCTCTACGACAGCCTGCAATATTTTGCGCAGGCTTACGCCATGCGGCTGGGTGAGGTGCTCTCACCGTTGCCCGCAGAGCCGGTAGCAACGGAAACGCTATTGAAGGCACGCAACCATATCAGAAACGGTGAATTTGTCTGTGTACTCACCGAGACCGGCATGCCGAATGAATATTTATCCCTGTTGACTGACGGGCTGTCGGTCAGAATCGGTGAGCTGGACAGCTTCGGACAACGTTTTCAGCCAGGTTCCGATCTCTATGCCCAATTGATGGAGTACAACACCGGCGTAATAAAGGATTGCCTGGGCCAGGAGGGGGCGGCAAAGAGCGCCTACCCGGACACTGGGGAACCGCTTCCCGGAGAAGCGCTAGGCGGACGATTTATCCTGACCGACCATAACGGCAGGGAGGTTACCGAGGATGATCTGCTGGGCAGCTATCATCTGCTCTTCTTCGGCTACACCCATTGCCCCGATGTCTGTCCGACCTCCCTTCAGGTTCTGGCGCGGGCTTTGAAAAATCTGGGAGATGATGCGAAACGATTCGTACCCTGGTTTATAACCGTCGATCCGGAACGTGATACGGTGGAAACATTGCGTGAATACCTGGGTTATTTTAACGAAAACATGATTGGGTTGACCGGCAGCAGCGAGATGCTGGAGAGAGTGACCAGGCAGTACCGGGTAAAGTATGAAAAGGTGCAAGGCGAGGCGGGCGATCCCTCGCTCTATACGATGGACCACACGGCCAGCCTGTTTCTGATCGGGCCCGACGGCCGGTTTATTACCAAGTTCGCCAACGGTATAACACATCAGGCGTTGAGCGAGAGGCTGCGCGCTTATCGTTAAACTCAGCGATGCCCCGTGTCAGGCACCAGGATGCCCTGCCGCGAGAAGCGCATCACCATCTCCCGACAGTTCTCCGCGAACCGTTTGTGCAGTATCTCCTTTGACCATTTCCGCAGCTTCAGCTCGTCGGGCGGCACCAGCGCACCTGTCTCCAGGTCCCGCAGCAGCAGCCTGGTGATCGATTCCAGGTCATGTTCACCCTCCAGGTGGTGGAGCACACGAAGCGCGAAACCGTCCAGGTCCAGACTGGAGTGACGCGCAGTCGCCACCTGGCTGTGCCCTGCCGCTGCCTGTGCCCTTGCCAGCGCGGTGGCTGCCGGCTTCAGGGAATCCCTGCTTTGGCGGAAATTTTCCGGGTCGGGCGCTGCGCTCAGGGCGCGGTGAGAGAAGAGTGTAAAGAGCTCCATCAGACAGAGATCATAAGTCTGCTCCGTCGGTTTGGCACCAGCCCGAAACAGCCGGCGTTCGGCACCGGGCAGCAGTTGCTGGAGGTGCAGCAGATCCGGTTGGCGTTCGATCATCTCCAGCAGCAGCGCCTTGCTCAAGGGGTGTTCAACCTCAATGGGGGTTCCGTCGGGCTGCCTGAAGCTGGCCGGCTTATGACGGCGTAGATCCACCCGTGGCGGCGGCGTGAGGTCACATCCGAAGGAGAATTCGGCAAAGGCGTCCAGCGACAGCTCATCGGCGGGCAGTGCATCGTCCCTGCACAGCACACAGCGCCGGAAATTACGGGCGGAGACAAAGTCCAGCCACTGCTCCAGCTGCATATCGTCTGCTATATCGCTCAATGCAGACTCGACTGTGCTGCCGAAGGTTGAGGGGAATAGAAACGAGAGTTGAGTATCGCACAGATAGCGTAGCCGGTGGCGTCCGGTGTCACTCAGAAAATCGGAAAAGAGGAAGGCGTGGTTCTCTTCCGCCAGGTATTCAAACAGCAGATAGCTCGGGTGCGCAGTGCGAAGATACTTGATCTCCTCAAGAATGTAGCGGGCACTGAGCGCCTGCAGCTCTCCCAGCGCTTTCTCCAGCCTGGTCAGCGCGGCGTATGCGGCATCCAGTTTTTCTCCGATTCCCTGAATACCTTGGCAGGCGAAGCGGAGTATGTCGCGAAGCATTCCGCGCATACGCCAGCCGGGCAGCGCGTTAAAACTGAGGTAAAGCAGACCGGCCGGATTTAACAGAGACCTGGAGAGTTCAAGCAGGCGCTCCCTGACCAGCACCGGCACCCAGGAGTAGACACCGTGAGCGACAATATAGTCAAAGCTGCCCAACTCAGGCCCCAGTTCGAGAATGTCGCCCTGACGCAGTGCCACATTAGTCAGGCCAAGGCGGTCGATCATTGACTGCCCCTCACGGATCTGGTTGGCGGAGAGGTCGATCCCCAGGAAGCTCGCCTCAGACTGGTACCAGGCCATAGGGATCAGGTTGCCGCCGGTGGCGCATCCCAGTTCCAATACCCGGCAATTGGCGGGACTGGCAACCGGCAGCTCAAACAGGCGGCCCAGGCAGGCGAGGTGGCGGGGGTGGGTGTCCTGAAATGCAATGCTCTCGTAACTGAATTGATCGTAGGGATCGGTGGCGGTCATTAGTATGGATTCGCTGGAGTACCGGACTTGGGATGTGTGGATGGAAATTACTCCTCGTGCGCGAAAGATTTAATAATGTATCCCCCGGATTTCTCGTCATGTTCAAGTTCCAGCAGCTTGCGCGTCTGTGCTTCCTCCAACAGCTTGCTGAAAGTTCGGAAGCCGTGATAGGTCTCGCTGAATCCGGGTTTACGGCGCTTCAACGCCTGTTTAACCATTGAACCCCATACCTTCTCCTCCTCACCCCGCTCCTCGAAAAGATCCTCCACCGTCTCTAAAACAAGATCCAGCGCAGTCTGCTGTTTCTCCTCTTCGACCGGATCGCCGCTGCTTTTTTGCAGGGTCTTCTTAGCCACCTTCTTCTTCGTGGTCCGGCGCGGCTTGGTACTCTCCCGCACCAGATCATCATAGTAGATGAACTCGTCACAATTGGAGGTTAACAGGTCTGACGTGGAGTTCTTGACGCCGACTCCGATTACAAGTTTATTGTTCTCGCGCAATTTGCTCACCAGTGCGGAGAAATCGGAGTCGCCGCTGATGATGACAAAAGTGTCCACGTGGGATTTGGTATAACAAAGGTCGAGCGCATCGACCACCATGCGGATGTCGGCTGAGTTTTTCCCGGTCAGGCGGATGTGTGGTATCTCGATCAACTCGAAGGCGGCCTCATGCATGGCACTCTTGAACTCCTTGTACCTGTCCCAGTCGCAATAAGCTTTTTTCACGACGATATTGCCTTTCAACAGCAGCCGCTCCAGAACTTTTCGAATATCAAAGGCGGCGTATCTGGCGTCCCTGACACCCAGCGCCACATTTTCAAAATCACAATAAAGCGCCATGTTGCGTGTCTTCGGGTTTTCAATCATATCTTTTCCATTTTTTGTACTTAGAGGGTTGCGGTGAGAGTGCGTGTCGCAAAGTCATCAACAACTGCCGATGGGTTTCGGGCCTGATCTCCCCACCGCCGAGGGCATCTGCAACGGTATGGGCATAAGCGGTGGCGCAATGATCGATCAGCCCAAAAGTTTCGAATGTATAGATAGGGGTTCCGGTCGGCATAACAACTGCTATGAGATAGGTTCATACCTCCAGGTCGAATGCATCACACTGCTCCAGGAACTGTTGCATGCTCTTGGGCATGGGTACCCGTGCTTCGGAAAGGTAGGTGATAAGCGCTGTTCCTTCTCTAATCAGATTCACGCCTTTCTGAATCTGATGCTGTTGGCGAACACTGGACTTCCTGATGGCAGGAGAATAGGCATCCAGCGTTTCACGGTTGGCAATGAATTCGGGCCAAACCGTGAAAAAGGCTTCGTCGGTTTTCATGGTTTCGAGCTGCAGCTTAGCGGACTCGATCAACCTGTCAAGCAGGGGTATGACATCTCTGAAAAGCATTTTCTTCTCCAGGGCCTGCGACAGATAGATGCCGATTCTGTCTATGTCTCGCATGGTCTGGGCAATCTTACGGTAACGGGATTCAAGGACCTGTGAGGTGGATTGGGTGAATGCCTTGAAAGGTTCACCCCAGAGTTCATCTATACCCTCCTCGCCGCTGTAGTGTTTTACCTGCTTTCCCAACTCCAGCGCCTGCTTGAAACAGTCGCCGCACTCTTTCATCAGTTCATTGCCACGGCTGACCCTGATCCCTTTGGATTCCAGCTCGACGATAGCTGTGAATATGTCAGTAGCCCGGTTGAACAACGCGCCTGCCAGCATGGCACCGTTGACCCGGCGGCGAAGCGGGTCGGTCTGCGTTTCGTATGCATTGCGCGCCTCTTCCAGCCGCTCGCCGGGGGTGTTTATACCCGACTCGGTGTGATGAAAGGTACGCCGCGTCAGGTGGTCGATGAGCATTTTCCGGTTAGCCAGCGTATCTTCCGGGATAGGATAGAACCGGATCCAGTAACCGTCGTAATAAATGCACTCTTTCCCTTCGCAATTCTTTCGCGTGCCGTTCGCTGTCATATTAGCAATGAGTCTGTGCGTTGCAATCGGGTGGGTGGACATAACACATATGTTTGTTATTCCACCCCCAAACCAGTGGTTCAACAATGCCTGAGGTCATTGTTTCAACGGTAAATCCAATCGATACTACAACATTCTACACTGTTGATGACCGAGGTTTATTCCGGTGTGTATCGGGATCCCAATGAAAATCGTCGAACAGCGGGAGTTTACCGCATTGTGCAGCGGGCGCGGTGGTGAAACGGTGGTGGATACGCTGTTGATCGGCCCACAGCCGGAAGGAACCTGGATTATCACTTTTCTGGGCTCAGCCAGGGAGGTGATCTCAGCGGATGAGGCAAACAGAATTTCCGATGCACTGGAATTGGTGGAGGCAGTGATGTCAAGTCGTGATGGTGTTGATCTGAATGCTCCTTTTGCCGATCTGCTGGATCCCTCCCGGCCTCCCGGCGGTTACATTGTGAAGCGCTCCGGCGAGTAACCTGCCTTGGCTTTGGAGGGCGTCGAAGGGCAACTGCATATCGAACTATGCTGGTGTCAAGGCAAGGTGACAAGGGTCGCCGTTCGATCCACCCGGCCGCTTCTGATGCCCCGAATATTCATCGGAAAATCCCCCAGCGATGTTGTCACCACACTGCCATTGATATTCAGTGTATGCGGTGTCGCACAGGGTTGCGCTGCGGCCGAGGCGCTGGAGCAGGCGCTGGCCATACCCGTCTCTCCTGCGTGCCTGCAAAGGCGCAGGATGCTGGTTGCACTTGAGACGGTCAGGGAGCATCTCTGGCGAATTGAACTCGACTGGGCGGGATTTCTCAATCGCTCTCCGGTAAGAGAGGATATTGCCCGGATCGCTGCCCTGATAAGGGATTTTCGTACAACTCTTTTTCCGGAAGAAAATCCATTTATCCCGGGCGGTGTCGAGCCGAAGATGGATATGAACCGGTTCCACGCCCGGATGGAGGAGCTGGAACGACTGCTGGAGGCCCGGGTATTCTCCCGTCCGATTCATATTTGGCTGGAGATCTCCGATTGGGCTGAGCTGGTTGCATGGAGCCGGGAGTGTGACACACCGGCGCAGGAGCTGTTGTGCAGGTTGGAGAAAAGGGGTGATGCGGGAGTCGGCAGCAGCCAGGTTTCTGCATTGGGTGAGCTTGATACCCGGTATCTGAACCAGCGGCTGACCGGAGCGGATGCCGATTGTTTCATCGCACAGCCTGACTGGCAGGGTGCCCCGGCGGAGACCACTCCATTCACACGTCGCCGCGGCCATCCGATGCTGCGCTCTCTGGAAACTCAGTATGGCAGCGGGCTGCTGACGCGGATGACCGCGCGGCTGGTCGAGTCGGCGCTGCTCATCAGGGAGCTCCGTGCAGGGATAATCTGCCCGGAAAAGTCTGAAGCTGTCGTAAATGATTCGGATGCCGGCTCTGGTATCGGTATCTCCAGGATTGAAGCCGCGCGTGGTAGACTTGTCCACCGTGTGGAGCTGGAAGCCGGCTTGGTCTCCAACTACCAGATACTGGCGCCAACCGAGTGGAACTTTCACCCCAGGGGTGTTCTGGTCTCTGCTTTTGAGGGTCTTGAGACAGATAATGAGGCCAGTCTGAAACAGATGGCGGAGCTACTGATCAATGCGATCGATCCCTGTGTGAGTTACCAACTGCGGATCGATCGGTCCGGTTATGGCGCGGAGCCTACCGGTGAATAACGCGCCGGCTGCGTTCAGTTGACACCTGCCAGATTCGCTGTCAACCGATGGGATCGAAGAGAGTTCCCCGCTCGTATCGCCGTTTACCTTTTTTCTTCCGCTTCTTCCTGTTTTTTTTGCTGCTCCCGGCAGCCGGAACACAACTGACATCCGCGGTTATCAGATAGGGTGTATACATGACCGTCCGGATCAACCAGGAGCCGTCCGGCAGCCTGGCCTGCTCGGTGCGGGTTGTCATCTGTGTGACCTCTTCAAAATGATTCTCGATCAATTCATATTTCAGCTGCATATCTCTTTCCAGGGCAGAATCTGTTATCGACAGGAAGGGTGTAAACCGGGGAGACCAGCTCTCCACTTATCTATTATTTATGCCGCCAGTATACGGAACAGCGCTCAACTTTCGAAGCAGTGTTTTTCCGCCTTCAGGTGACGCAAGCGCTCCAATCGGTCCTGGGTGGGCAGTATGCGGCTGCTCTCCCGATAATCGAGAAAGTAATCGAAAGCGGAATAGAGGTAGTACACAGGTGTCGATAGGGTACCGGCCAATATCGCCGCACCCTGATAGGGGTTGTCGTAAAAGCCGGGTTTATAGCTGTAGGTGAGTGGGGTAAGCGACGCGATCTCTCGCTCCAGCTCGGCACAGCTCATGGACGACTCCCCGGGAAAAGGGGTGGGGGATACCGGTTGCCTGAATATCTCAACCGCCTGCAGAGGGGGAGTCTGAGTCAATAGGATCGTCAATAACACCGGCCCCGGCTTCGGGAAGTTCATCTGGCCATCTCCAGTATAGGTATACCTGTTTCTGGATAGCGTCCAAATGTGGGAAAACTGAAGCGAATTCCTAAATCACACCAGCTCAAAAAAAAATTCCGGGGCCTCCTTGATATGTTTTTTTACCGCACACAGATCCATGGCCCGGACTATACCCTCCCGGTATTTATCGGGGAAACCTTCCGGCAGCGTCAGTTTCAGCGTCATCCTGACAATCATGATGTTTTTTTCGTCTCGCTCGCAGACCATCTTCAGGTCCAGTCCCTCAGTGGAGAGCTCCCGCTTCTGGCAGAAACCGAGCGCAAAGATTCCCGCACAGCTGGCAATGGACGCGAGGAACAGCGCGAACGGCTCAGGCGCGGATGCACCGCCACCATACTTGAGTGACTGATCGGTCTTTATCAGGAACTCCCCAACCCTGACATCCACTCTCTTTCCTCCCGGGAATTGGACGTCAATGATTTCTGTAGTCATAATTCTGGTCTCCATAGGTTATATTTGTCATAGGTGCTCATCCGTGAGAGGGTAAGCGGTACCACGGACAGTGGGTATGAATCACCTTTTTCTGAAGCCGGATTAGCAGCATAGACGAATATTAGCAAAATCGGGATTATCAATATATGCGGGTCGATCACTCAACTTTCAGCGGTAGACCCCAGCGGTTTTCACATTCGGCGCCATGCCGCCGGTCCAATAGAAAAACCGGTGGGCCATGTCCGCTCGTTGCCGCAAACGGATAGATTGTGCAAGATCGATACGATCAAATTTATTTACTCAGCGTTGATATCGAGAAAGAGATGCGCACTCTCCGCCAATGGGAGGGAGGAGTGCCTGAAACAGAGGCACTGGCCAGTGAGGTGCCTTTTTGCTATGACACCTTGATGTTCAACCAGTGGCTGCAGTGGATTTTTCTACCACGGATCCGGGCTGTGGTGGAGGGCGAGGCACCGCTTCCGGAAAAGTCAGAGATCGCTCCGATGGCCGAAATCTGGGCTGAGGAACAGAATATTGTGAGTCCGGGATACCGTCTCCTTGAACTCATACGAGAGATGGATCGACAGATTACGGATGCGCAGAGCACACCCTTGAAACTGATGTAGTGGGATAATTTTAACTATTCATACCCTATGGGTTATAACGAAGGGTGTGTCGGGTTTGAGATAGCTGAATGCGATAACAGGTTCCTAGGAAAAACCGTTCGCAGCTCCTCTTGATCCTCGGCCCTTGGCCCTTGGCCCTAGGTTGAAACTACCGTTCAATCCAAATGGGTTCACCATGTAGCGGGCGGGTAGTTACGGATAATTGTTACAATCAACTCGGGTAGAGCGGGGCGATGATCTCCTCCGATCCCGCTTTGCCAGAGTCAGTGCCAGGCTCCTTCTCCAGCTGTCGCCAAAGCTCTGCGCCGTTCCACGGCGATGAGTTTTCAGCGTAAAGGGATCTCTCCAGCCGCTCAATCTCCTTCTTCAACCCGGCATTGGCCGATTTTTCAGCAATTCCCCCCAGGGTTCCGGGTGGCGCGTCGGGCCAGAAACATCTACCCCATGCGAGCAGCGCCTTGCCAGCAGCTTCGGGATCGTTGGCAAGACAGGCCGCATGCAATGCCCTCTTATCCGCTTTCGGCGGTTTGCTGTGTTTGGCCTTTTTGAGCGAATCGGTACTCCGATTTTTTTTCGCACTGTACAACCATGCGATCGATGTACCAATCCATCCGATACCGAGGAAGAGAGCGACTGCCCACAACCAGGTATAAATCGCAGCCTCATTGGAGGCTGACGATTTAACCTGCTGCTCCGGTTGAGTAGAAGATGGGTGTTCTGATAAAGCCGGCGAAACAGCGCGCTGTTCGTCCGCTGCTGCAGGAAGCACTTCAATCTGCTGCTCCGGGATGATGGCCGTCTCCATACGCTTTTTCGTGAGATTCCACCACTTCAGGTTGATTGGCGGCAGTGTGAAACGTCCACTGCGACTGGGCACTATGGCAACCTTAAACTGCCGTATGCCGGTAATCCCATCACGGCTTTCACGGTCACTCAACTGAGGCTGATCGGGATACTGTTTGAGTCCTTCCGGCAGCTCGATTTTTATGTCCGGAAGTTGCGCAGATGACAAACCGTCTGCAAACAGCATCAGAGTGCGGGTAACCGGTTCTCCGACAGTGAACTGTCTGCTCTCGCGACTCCAGTTCTCGACCAGCTGTAAATTACTGCTGGGCAACCAGGGTTCCCCCGCTGTCTGGTCCGGAGCTGGTTGAATCGGAATGGCGATGGGATTGGATTGTACTCTGCGGAGCTCCCCAGGTGCCCCGAATCTGCCAAACGGCGAGCCGAACAGACCACCGCGGCGGCTATCGGGTTTTATCACCTCGCCCTGAAACACTATGGGCGCCAGATTGAGTGTACCGGTTTTTTGGCTGAACAGCGCGTAGCGGCGCTCCACCACCAGATAGCGGCGGCCGGCGATCATGGTTTCGTATTGTTCATCCTCCCCAAGCTTTTTCACCAGAATGTCAGGGTCGTCGGTCTCCGGCTGGGAGAGGCTGGCGTTATCGGTGGAGAGCGCCCGATAGAGTTGAACACCAAGCAGTATCTGTTCCCCCTGATAAGCTTGTGCAGGCTTTGCTTCAACCTTCAGGAAGATATCGTCCCCGGTCATACCCTGCTGCGGGGGTTTGGCGTTTTCCACCTGGATGGAAAGCGGTTTGCTGCTGTCAGTGCCGAAAGGGATCGCTGGGATGTTCAGACGCCCGGCATGGCGCGCCATCAGGGTAAGATTCCAGGTTGTGCTGCGCGCCACCTTGCCATTTATCATCTGGATGTTTTGACTCTGGCTCTGACTCAGGGTCCGGAAATCCTGCTCCAGAACGCTGAAGTCGGGGTCGCTGTCTATCGTGCCGTCACTCTGCAGAATCAGTTGGAAAGATTCGTCGACGGAGACCGGATTACGCGAAATCCTGGCTTCAATTTCGGTGCATTGACCTGAACCCGACAAGAGCAGCGCCACTATCAGGAGTGCCATTCTCAGATGGGTCTGCTGTTGAAGATGCATAGAGATAGACATTTGCCGGTCCGGAGTTGTTCTGTTACCAGGGTTGCGTCTCGGCTCTTCCCTGAAACTGCTGTTGATATTGGTAAAGGAACTTGCGTCTAAGCAGTCCGCCAGGATCATCCGGTATCTGTCGCAGCCACTGACGGGTAGACTCATCCTCCCGATCACGTTCTTCCTCAATCGAATCCTTTCCCTTAAGAGCCTGACCCTTCACTTCCTCGTTTCCTGCTTTCTCTTCTGGTTTCAGGTTCTCTGACGGATCGTCTGCGACTTTCCCGGGCTTCTTATCCAGGGAAGAGTCCCGGTCTGAGTGCTGCTGCTGCGGGGGTGTGCCGACATCCTGCTCGTTTGAAGGCGAATGTTGTTTCTGCGCTGAATTCTGGTCAGCATTCGGTTGCTCTTCTCCCTCTTTCTGCTGGGTGTCGTTATGCCCGCTCTGCGCCTGTTGGTTCTGCTGATTCGATGAATTATCCTGATGTTGCTGTTGCTGTTGCTGTTGCTGTTGCTGTTGCTGTTGCTGTTGCTGTTGCTGTTGCTGTTGCTGTTGCTGTTGCTGTTGCAATAGCTTTTTGACCAGATCCAGATTGTATTCGGCGTCTTTGTCCCCGGGATTCTGCGAAAGTGATTTTTCGTACGCTTCAACCGCCTCCTGCAATTTACCCAGGCGGGCGAGTGCATTGCCTCTGTTATAGTTGCTCTGCGCGTTGTCGATGGCATTCAGCGCGTCCAGGCTTTGCTGGTAGTCGCCGGCTTTATAGTGAGCGGCGGCACGCCAGCTTTTGTCTTCAAACTGGCGTGCTGCCTGCTGCGGATCGCCATCGGCGAGCGAGCGTGCCCCCCGCTGGTCCGGATTGAGCCAAAGATCACTCCATTCAAGAGCCTGGACCGGTTGTGGAATCGGCATCATCAACACCAGCAACAGCAGATATCCGCGGCGGAAGGCGAGGGCGGCCAGAGGCAGCAGCGGCAGTATCAGCCAAGGCCCCTCTTCCTTCCAGATATCGCTGGTCAACCTGGTCTCTTCAACGTTTTCTGTTGAATGCCCGGAATCCATCGCTGCCAGCAGTGCGTCTATGTCCAGATCGTCATGGGTCAGCCTGTGGTAGGTACCTGTACCCGCCGAGGCGAGTTTTTTCAGCCGCTTTTCGTCCAGCTTGTCGACTACGATTTCACCGTTTCTATCCTGCACGAAACCACCAGTGGATTGGGGAATCGGGCTGCCCTCCTCGGTGCCAACCCCCAATGCACTGATACGAACCCTTGCTGGCAGGGAATTCAGTATATTGTGCAAGGCTTCTTCGCTGATCCCGTCGGTCAGAAACAGCAGATCCCCAGACGCCGCTCCCGCCTGCCTGAGCAGTTCAATCCCACGCTGCAGTGCCAGATCCGGCCGACTGCCCTGGCTTGGCATGATCTCCGTGCTCAGACTGTTCACCAGGGAAGCGATAGTGGCATTGTCGTCGGTGAGCGGGGTTACAACGAAGGGTTGCGCAGCATAGACAATCAGCGCTGTCTGACCTTCATTGCGCCGCTTGAGAATGTCCCGCAGCTTGAACCTTGCTTTCGTCAAACGGCTTGGCTCTATGTCGGTGCTGTTCATCGAGTTGGAGAGATCCAATAGAAGTACCAGCGACGACTGCTGGCGGTAAACGGGCTGCTCCAACCTGCTCCAGCTGGGCCCGGCCAGTGCCGTTATCGCCAGTAAACCGCCAATCGCGATCAAAAGATTATGGTTGAAAGCGGTTTCGCTGCGCGCACCGATCAACAGCCAGGGCAGTAGCCTTGGATCGCAAACCGCGCTTAGATTGCCGGCGTGCTTTCTTTTTGTTTGCAGCATCCCAAGCAGGAGCAGCAGGGGTATCAGAGCAAGCAGCCATTCGGGACGCAGCAGGTGCAGCTGGTTCATGACCTGTGTTCTCTGACTAGCGGGATGGCAAGCACCAGTGACGCCAACAACAGTGCAATCGCCAACGGCCAGGGGTAGAGTGCCTTTATCGGCCGGAACAGTTGGGACTCCTTTTCCACCGGTTCAAGTTGATCCAGCAGTTGATAGATCTGTGCCAACTCCTCGCTGTTCTTTGCACGGAAGTAACGGCCACCGGTGCTGTCGGCAATCGCTTTGAGAACAGACTCGTTGAGGTCCCTGGAGGGGTTGATTACCTGCGAACCGAAGAGTGATCTGACGGTCATGCGGTCTGCACCTATACCGATGGTGTAGATTTTCAAACCGACACGAGAGGCCAGCTCCGCCGCCTTCTCCGGTTCGATTTCACCGGCAGTGTTGGCACCGTCAGTTAACAGAATCAGCACACGGCTCTGGTTGGCCTCATCCTTCAGCCTCTTGATCGCCAGTCCGATGGCATCGCCGATGGCGGTCTGTTTGCCGGCCAGTCCGATGGCCGCCTCATCAAGCAGGGTTTTTACCGTTTTGCGGTCGAATGTGAGAGGCGTCTGCAGATAGGCTCTGTCACCAAACAGAATCAGTCCGATACGGTCGCCGATTCGGCGTTCGATAAAATCCCCTGCCACCCATTTCGTGGCGGTCAATCGGTCAACCCGCTCCCCCCCGATGATAAAATCCTGCTCTTGCATACTGCCCGACAGATCTACCGCCAACATCAGATCCCGGCCGCTGAGGGGCAGCTGGATCGCCTCGCCCAGCCACTGAGGTCTGGCGCCGGCTATCACCAGCAGCAGCCAGGCGGGAACCGCGAGCCAGAAACGCCACCCTGGGCGGCGATAGGCACGTTTACTCGCTTCCGCATCGGTAAAATCTTCGAGGAAGGGTACCCGCAGCGCTGCGTCCTGTTTTACCTCTGCCGCGGGGATCACTCGCCACAGGATGAGCGGCAGCGGGAGCAGCAGCAGCAGCCATGGCCAGGCAAAGGAGATCATCGTTCAACGCCGCCTGCTGTCTGTGTTGCGGGAAATCCACTGCCGGATCAATCCGGTGAGGGCATCACAATCCACCCTGCAATCTGGATTGTAAGGCGCTTCGAGCAGCACCCGGCCCGCCCCTTCGCTGAATACCTTGCCAGTTCCATCGTCTGTAAGGGTCTTATCCAGAAACCTGAGCCACTCATTTCCTGTCAAGGCCGCAACTTTCTGGCGCGGGTATGCGGAGATCGCAACACGTCGAAGCAATATCGAAAGATCGGCGATCAGCTGCTGTTCATCCCCCTTGTGCTTAAACCGTTCGGTAAGTTGTCGCAGCAGTGTCAGGCACTGCTTTTTCAGGCGGCCCCTGCGTCTTACCTTGTTCCATATGAGAATGGTGAGAATCAACAATAGGCAAAGAACCGTCAGCCCCCACCAGCCCGGCGCTGGCGGCCACCAGCCCACAGCAGCAGGAAGGTGAATATCCCGCAGGGGAAGGGCGTCCGGTGCAGGGGTCAATGCGCCTGCCTCCCGAGGCCGTTTGAAAGAATAGATGCCAGGTCGCCATTGGTGGCGCACTGGAACAGGTGAATGCCATGACGGCGACAGAGCTGCTCAAGATGTGTCTGTTGCAGTTGATAATGCTCCCGGTGAGCCCGGCAATGCTCGCGGTCTCCGCTGTCGATTGCAATGAACTGCTTGCCGTCGCTTACCGAATACCGGCCCGCCCTCGGCAATTCCATTTCGAGCGGGTCGAACAGCCTTAGCAGAATCAGGTCGTTGTGGCGTGCCAGAGAGGTGAGATGGTTTTCACCTTGCACGTCAAGGTCGCGAAAATCACTGATGAGAAATATCAGCGAGCCAGGACGGGTCACCCGGTTTATACGCAACAGGGCACTCCTGGCGGCCTCGCGCCGCTGCTCCGGCAAGCTGGATTGCGGAGCTTGTTGTGAATACTCCGCCAGCAGCCCGATCACGCGCAGCGTGGTGCGGTCGTTATTGCGCGGGCGCAACTCCCGGTGACCCTGCTCCGAGAAAAAAAGTCCACCCAGCCGGTCGCCAAGCTTGCGTGCGCTCCAGGCGATCATTGCGGCCGCTTCGCTCGCAAGCACCGATTTGAAACGGCCCTGTGTGGCGAAGTACATCGGTGCCCGGTAATCAACCCAGAGGGTCACCACCCGCTCCTTCTCCTCCCGGAACAGCTTGCTGTACGGCTGGCCCGTGCGCGCGGTGATACGCCAGTCGATGTTGCGAATCTCATCCCCGGCCTGATAGGGGCGGGCCTCATCAAACTCCATGCCACGTCCCCTGAGCCGGGAGAGGTAGGCACCGCTGGTATGGCTGCGCACCCGAATGGCTCTCAATGGCAGATTACCTCCCTGCCCCTTGAGTCGGATAAGGGCGGCCCGGCTCATCTGTACCAGGCCGTCACCGGGAATTGACTTTCTGTCGGAGTGCAGCAATTGGGAGTTGGACATCAGGGCACCGCTACGATCGAAAGTATCTCCCCGATGAACTGATCCGCGGTTACACCTTCAGCTTCGGCTTCGTAGCTGAGCAGCACCCGATGCCGCAGCACATCGTAGGCCAGCGCCTGGATATCCTCGGGTTTGACATAGTCCCGTCCCGCCAGCCAGGCATGGGCGCGTGCACAGCGGTCGAGCGCGATTGTAGCCCGGGGACTGGCGCCGTATTCGACCCAGGAGGCAAGCGACTCGCTGTATCGCTCCGGTGAGCGGGTGGCCAGTACGATCTGCAGCAGATACTCCTCGAGCGCTGCTGCCATGTGTATCTCCAGTACCTGATCGCGCGCATCGAACAGAGCCTTTTGCTCCAGCAGCAGATCAGGCACAACGGGAGATGCGTTCTGCCGCGCCTCGTCCCGGGCCAGATAGAGAATCTGACGCTCCTCCACTGCATCCGGGTAGTCGATTCTGACGTGCATCAGAAATCGGTCGAGCTGGGCTTCCGGCAGGGGATAGGTGCCCTCCTGTTCAATAGGATTCTGGGTCGCCATTACCAGAAACAGCCTGGGCAGAAGATGGCTTACGGAGCCGATGGTGATCTGACGCTCCGCCATCGCCTCCAGCAGCGCGGACTGAACCTTTGCCGGCGCCCGGTTTATCTCGTCGGCGAGAATCAGATTGTGAAACAAGGGGCCTCGCTGGAACGTAAAACTGCCGTCCTGAGGTCGGAATATCTCGGTTCCGGTCAGATCCGCGGGCAGAAGATCAGGCGTGAATTGAATTCTGTGAAAGTCACCGGCAATGCCATCGCCAAGCACCTTTATGGCCCGGGTTTTGGCCAAACCTGGTGCGCCTTCCACCAGCAGATGGCCATCTGCCAGCAACGCGATCAGCAGGCGATTTATCAATATCTTCTGGCCGATTATCTGCCGGCCGATATGTTGTTCCAGACTCTTTAACTGTTCCTGAGGTGACATCATTGTTCAACTTCATTATCAGGGCAGACCGAAACTGTTCAGCCTGGAACGACTGTCTGCGTTCTGATTCATCCACACGGGCGATCTCTTCAATGGCCAGGCAATTATCGCCTCTGTATGACACAGAGTCGAGATATGAGTTCCCCAACATCTACAACGGAAGAATTGACAGAAGCAGCTAATGGTAAACTCGCATCTGACCTACAAGCACGCCCTGAATGCTCACCTGGTCCGGAGAGAAACGCATGGGCGACATTTGACTGTTGGCAGGGTGAAGAATCACTTCGCCTGGTCTCTGTTCGATACGTTTTAAAGTTGCATCCGAGCCGTCGATCAGTGCGACGACAATCTCTCCGTTACGCGCCTGCTCCCGCTGCTCGATGACAATATGGTCACCATCGAGAATCCCATCCTCGATCATTGAGTCCCCTCGGACCTGCAAAACATAACAGGGCCTGGCAGTGCGCAGCAGTTCCGGTACCTGGATGGTTTCGCGCTGTTCAATTGCCTCAATCGGATGTCCGGCAGCGATATAACCCAGGACCGGCAATGCGGTATGGTCCTCTTCCTGAATCAGACGCACGCCGCGCCGCTGATTATTCATAGGCTCCACCAGGCCGGCATCCACCAGCGCCTGTATCTGCTTGTGCAATGAACCTTTCGAGCTGAGCCCCAAGGCGTTGCAGAGCTCGTCCAGCGTGGGAGGGTGCTCAAATTCACTGCCGTGTTGACTCAGAAAATCATAAATCTCCTGTTGCCGGCGCGTGAGTGATCGGTTCATGGTCAGCCCCTTATGTTCTATGTGTGTTCTATTATAGGAGGCCTGGTAAAAATATGAAAGGAGATGCTGCTGTCAGGAGCTCTTGCTGCATGCGGAATCAGGCGCCACAGGGGCTGGCAGATGAGAAGACCCTGTTTCTGCCAGCCAATTTGGCCTGGTATAAGGCCTGGTCGGCGCCTTCGATCAGCTGCTCCGCAGTGCAGTTTTTATCGGGTACGGTGGTTGATGTCCCCAGGCTCATCGATACGCAGCCGCCGTTTGTTATATGGGGGATCCCAAGTTTTTCGATTGTGAGGCGCAACTGCTCCGCCACATGCACGACACCCGCCTTGTCGGTGTCCGGGAGTACGATGCAGAACTCCTCTCCGCCGTATCGGCAGGCGAGATCATTGCTTCTGCTGATGGCGCTCTTTAGCGCGTCGGCCACCTTTTTCAGGCAAGCGTCCCCGGCCAGATGTCCGTAGTGGTCGTTGTATGTCTTAAAATGGTCCAGGTCTGCCATGATGACCGAAAGTGGGGAGAGCGTTCTGGTGCAGCGGGCTATCTCCATGCCCAAGTGCCTGTCCAGCAGTCTGCGATTTGCCAGACCGGTGAGGCCGTCCACTTCCGCCTGGCGCTGCAGCACACTGTTGGCTTTCTCAAGATCTTTGGAGAGCCCAATCAGTTTGTGGCGCATGGTTGCTATTCGCTGCATGGCGATCAGCTTGGCTTTCAGAACGGTTTCATCAACCGGCTTGATGAGATAGTCGTCGCCTCCGGCTTCAATACCGGCTGCAACATCCCTGGGATCGGCGCGCGTGCTGAGAAATATGATAGGAACCCAGTCATTGTCGATCGCCCTGATTTTTATCGCGGCCTGATAACCATCCATGACCGGCATCACCACATCCATCAATATCAGATCCGGATGCTCGCGCAGGTAGTTTTCAACCGCTTCTTCACCATTTTCGCAACAGATGACGTTGTGCCCGAAATCCTCCAGGATCGCTGTCATCAGCATACGCATGGTATGCGTGTCGTCAACGAGCAGTATTTTCATTTCGACGGGTGCGATATTCCAGCATGTCCGCAAATATCCAGCGAAGGTAAATCGATCAATCCGGACTGATCGTTCATTAAATTTAATTATAGCGGGGCGAGCAGATTAAACCTGTTTTGCACTTGAATGTACATTGACTGTAATCAACCCGGATGATTTTTGAATCTTCAGTGATTGGGCTCCGGGTTGGCGCAGGCACCGCTGTGCTTGTTGTCAAATGAATTTCGAAATATTCCGCATCAGATTGATAATTAAACAAAATAGATATGGTGGCGGTAAGGAGAAAGGCATTCAGGCGACTGTGGAAAGCGCCTGCTGTACCTGTTTGTACTCCTGCTGCATGGCCGTGAGCAGCCTCTCCGACAGGCTTAGGTTAGTCTGCCTCGCCAACTGTTCCATCTCCCGGGCAAGCGTCGACAATCTGCCCGCACCCACATTGGCCGCAGCCGATTTCAGGTTGTGTGCCTGCCTCTCTATCTCTTCTCTTTGATGATCGGAAACGGCTTTTGAGAGCACCAGGAGAATGGTATCGGCACTCTCAATGAAGGCCTCCAACAGATCGTCGAAATCCTCTCCCATAACTTCGCGCATACGGCAAAGGTGATGGCTGTCCAGAGTGGGGGAGCTGGCACAGGCTGATGGTATATGATCCGCTTGCGGCAAAGATAGAGAGGCCGGAATGTCCGGTTTGTTGCCGGAACCATGCAACCATTGCTCAAGAATATTTATAAGTTGGTCCCGGTCGAAAGGTTTACTCAGATAGCCGTCCATGCCGGCGGTTCGATAACGTTCGGGATCCAGCATATCCAGACTGTTCGCGGTCAGCGCTATTATAGGCACGCGGGGACGATCACTGTTTTGGCTGCGAATCAATGCAGCGGCGTCGAATCCATCCATTACCGGCATGTTGCAATCCATGAATATCAGGTCATATTGACGGCTGCGCCACTGTTCGACGGCTTCTTGTCCATCCTGCGCGATTTCGACATTCAACCCCAGTCTGGTCAACTGAGCTGCTGCGACTTTCTGGTTTGCCGGAACATCCTCGACCAACAGTACTGTGCCAAAAAAACTATTGTGTACAGCCTGGGATTCCGGTTCGGGCATGGAGATGCGTTCCTTACTGACCGGAAGCCGCAGTCTGAACCAGAAATCAGAGCCAGCACCCTCTTGGCTCTCCACCCCGATTTCGCCCTGCATCAGCTCTACCAGCTGCTTGCAGATGGCAAGACCCAGGCCGGTTCCGCCATATTTTCGGGTGGTGGAAGCGTCAGCCTGAGAGAATGATTGAAAAAGGCGGCTCTGAGCTTCGGTGGAGATGCCGATGCCGCTATCTTTTACGGAAAAACGAAGATCAGCTTTATCTTTATCAAGCCGCTCCGGGCAGACGCTCAGATTCACCATTCCAGTTGCGGTGAATTTGATTGAATTGGATACCAGGTTCAGCAGGATCTGCCTGATCCGGCCTGCGTCTGCAAGCACGTACCTTGGGCACAGGGCCGGATAATCCAACGTCAGCTCCAGGCCTTTATGTATAGCTTTGGATGAGAGCAGGCGCACCACATCACGGCAGATCTGTCGGAGATCGCATGGCACTATTTCCAGTGACATCTTGCCTGCGCCCATTTTGGAGAAATCGAGAATATCATCGATGATCGATAGCAGAAATTTGCCCGATTGAGTGATAGTGTCCAGATATTCCCGCTGCTCGCTGTCCAGTTTGGTCTCTTGCAGAAGCTGCGCCATACCGAGCACACCGTTCATTGGTGTTCTTATTTCGTGACTCATCACCGCCAGAAAGTCACTCTTTGCCCGGTTTGCACCCTCAGCCAGCTCTTTTGCCCTGATCAGATCCGCGTGATACTGGCGGCGCAGAATGCCCATGCTCAGTATGCTGGTAATCTGCAACAGATATTGCCGTTCAGGGCTTCGTTCGATATGTTTTCCTGGTAGGTAGAGCAACAGAACCACATCCACCTTATTTCCCTGGGGCACAGGCAGGATGTAAAGGCAGTGGTTGCCTGGAACGCCGATTTTAGGCGCAGCAATAAAGCGGATCTCCCTGGAGTGGGCGGCATCATCGCAAAAATGGCGTAACCGGGAGATGCGGGTTGCGTCCGGTGTCGCATCCCCGCCCGCCCTGATAGAGAGGATCCTCCCGAATTCACCCTCATTATTACTCTCCGTACGCAACACAAACTCAGCATCGACCAGATGGTCAGGTCTGGGATAAGCGGAGAGGATAGTGTGTAGCGATAACTTGAGGTACTCCTCGATTCCGGTCGGATCCAGGATCTGCCTTAGCAGGGTGGAGAGCAGATGCTCTTCAGCCGCTTTCTGTTCTGCCTTCTCCCTGGCGTCCTGGCGCAGCCGTTCTGCGGCCAGTTGTTCCGATATGTCATGCATGAAGGTGGAGAAATATTGATTGCCGTCCTGCAGTGCATCGTGTCGCAGAACCGTCTGGGATACAGGCAGCTCCGCTGTGGCAGAACATCTGATTGTGTTGGTTCCTTTCCACAACCCTTTCAGAAATGCCGTGGGTACAGCGTGATTGAGCAGCAGATCCAATTGCGATTCAGGAAAGATGTCGCGAACGGATATGCCTGTAATACCAGGCCTGGAGTCTCTACCAAGCAGTTTGAGCAGTGCGCTGTTGGCAAACTGAATGTTGCCTTCCAGGTCAAAGGTGGCTATCAGTTCAGGACTGCTTTGAATAATGCTGGCCAACCTCGCCTGCTCTTCCTGCCTGTGGATCTGTTCGGTTATATCCTGCACGGTGCCAATGGCAACAAGCGTTGAGCCATCCTGGTTCTGCTGGGGTTGGCCCAGAATCTGGATATGACTCAAGGATTGGTCCTTACGCAGGATGCGGTGGACGATGTTGAGTTGGCCGCCGGTTCTTATCGATTCCGTCATTGCCTGTTTCAGCGACTGCCTATCCTCGGGATGTGCAGCATTCAGGTAGTGCTCGAAGGAGGCGTTCAGGGAGACGCGGTCAGTGCCGATGATGCGATAGACCTCATCGGACCAATACAGGGCGTTCTGGTGCGAGTTCCAGACCCAGTGACCAATCTTGGCAAGCGCCTCTATCCGATTCATCAGATCAAATGGTTGATCGTCGGCTACCGATAGAATTTGCTCTTTCAACATCACCGAAGGTTGTTCCGGATCCTGGAACTTGTCTCACAATCCGACCCGGTCCCCCAGGGGTTGCGACCGAAAAGCGTCCCTTTCCCCGCACATTGTTTACTCTGCTGCACAGCGCGCCCTGCGGGCACACAATTCGGACAGCAACGCGGTTCGCGGGGGATTATGAGACAGGTTTTAGTCATTTATCCATGAAAAAGTGGCCCGGACACCATTGCCGGGAGCCTCATATTCAACCGAATCGCAAAGCTCTTTGACCAGGGTAATACCTCTGCCGGAAAACTGAGTATCTGGCAGCGACTGTTGAGCAAGGCGGCTGTTGAAATCAAAGCCAGGACCGCTGTCTTCAACCCGGATAACCACTCTTCCACCGTTTGTCGCCGGCTGGGCATTGATCATTATCCTGACATACCCCTCTTCGAGTGCCCCCAGCCTGGCTTCTCTTTCAGCGAAATATCGGGCGAAACCCTCCTCCGACTGTTTGAGGCTCGAATTCAGGCCAAGCACACCGTGATCCAGTGCGTTAATGTAAAGTTCAGTCAGTATTGTGTATAAGTGCCGCTGCTGATTCCGCAGTGCTACCATCTCCTGTATCTGGTTGATTATCATTGGAATGGGATCTGTTTTTCGTAAACGTGCACCCGCCAGTTTGAGAGTGAATTCCATCTCTTCGCCACTATAAATCTCCGTCTCCATACGTCTTGTGGAGTGCCTCGACTGGGCTTGGGAGTGCGTTTCCCAATCTGACAGAATCTCAGATTCGCACGGAATTTCCGCCAGGCTGATGTCATCGTCCTGAGATGCGTCCTGGCAGAAATTTTGCAGCGAGTCAGCGATCTCGTCGATTATGCAGAGAGAAGAGAGTGCCGCGTTTTGAATCGCGGCATCCAGGCGTGCCTGACCGAAGTATACTTTTGTCGGACTTCTCGCTTCCAACACGCCGTCACTCACGAGCAATATCCGATCACCCCGCTTGATGGGAATGGGTTGGATCGTCTCCTCGTAGGTGTTTTCGGCAATAATCCCCAAAGGCAGATTGTTGGATGCAAACCGGTATTTGATATGACCGGGTTCACCACTGATCAGAAGCACGTCGGGCATTCCGCAGTTGCAGATAATGGCGTGATCAAGCGAGTGACTGATAGAGACAAACTGCACCGCGAAGAACATGCCGGTGGGCAGCAGACCATTAAGTTTTCGGTTGATTCCCGACAGGATCTGCTGCGGGGAGAAACCTTTGTGGGTCATTGCGCGGAAAGCTTCCGATACCGGAAGCGCTCCGATAGCAGCCGCCAGTCCGTGCCCGGTGAAGTCGCCTAGCAGGATGTTCAGGTCGCCGGAAGGCCCGTAGGCGCTCAACAGAACATCGCCGCTGAAGAGCGCCGCGGGTTGCAGCAGCGTGCGCACGTGATTCATTGCGACGTTGCCTGCGATCACCGCTCCGCTAAACACCCCCTCGGCCATCTCTTCGTCCTTCTTCATCTGGGCGTAGAGATTTCCGAGTTTTTCATGCAGGCGGCTGATCCGCTCCATGGACAATACTTTTGCCTTGAGCACAGTGTGACTGAAAGGTTTGGTCAGGAAGTCGTCCCCGCCAACCTCAATACAGTGGGACAGAACCGACTCATCGGTTCTGGCAGTAAGAAAGATGATTGGGACAAACCTGGTGGTTTCGATATCACGAATACGTTCGACCGCTTCGTGGCCATCCATTACCGGCATCATGACATCCATGAACACCATATCCGGCTGCTCTGTGCTGAACAGATCCAGTGCCTGAGCACCGTTTTCCGCCTGGACAACTGAGTAGCCGATTTTTTTCAGAAATGATTTCAGGATGATGCGGTTGGATAGTTCATCATCGACAATAAGCGCTTTTTTTTCGGGTGCATGCTCATGTTGCTCATGCGGCCCGGAACTGTAGTCAGGGGTGACAGCATGCATTGTATGGGTTAAAGCTCCAAAGCGGTTAGGAAGACCTTTCAGGTTTTTTCGGCCAAAAACAGCAAAGCTTGATATGCCTGAAACAGAAGCTGCCGGGAGGCAATAGTTGTTCCGACAGATCTTCCCGGCCGGGAGGCCAAACCTGGCGGGTCTCCCCGGGATGATTCAGATGGAGAATGCTGACTGGGTTACGGGCGAAGCGATCTTTTCTATCAGAAGATTGCTTCTGCGCCTTTCTCTGCGGCGCCGGTTGACAATGGCTATGTCGTTGGAGTCAGCAAGGTTCACACGCCGCTCCTTCGTTGCGGCACGGCTGTGATAGACGCGAGGTTTGAGATTGATACCCTGGAAATGACAATTGTTGAGCTGTTTGATCAGCGCTTCGCCGGTTATGTCGTCGTCGATATAGGCCAATCCCTGGTACTGTACCTGGTTGCTGTCGCGGTCTTTGATGCGCAGAATCTCGCACTTTTCCAATGAGCCCTTTTTTCTGAATACAGGCAGCAGCCAGACATTTTTCATGCAGGACGAAACGTACTGATGAAGATTATCGGGGCTGGTGTTTTCAGCCAGATCCGGAATCAGGATTATCATTGAATCAATACCATGCCAGGCCCATGAATTGTTCCGTCTGTGTTCCCGTGTCCGTTCTGTCGATTAGAATGGAAGCGTCAATTTTCTTATTGTGGCAGTTAAGTTCAATTTATAGTACAGCTGACTGGCGGATGCAAAACATTCTGCCGGCGATTGCTTACGGCGGTTTATAATACTGACTGATATCGACGATGCCCCGTGAATTCAGTAGTCAGCATGACAGCACACTGGTTGATGTCGATGCCGTTTTATTTGAAGAGGGAGAGTATGCAGCACGACCTAACGGTCATCGATCTCATTCGTCATGGGGAGCCGGTTGGCGGAGTGCTGATTCGCGGGCAGAAGGATGATCCCTTGAGCGAAGCCGGATGGAGGCAGATGCGCAAGGCTGTGGATGGTCAACGGCCATGGCAGCGAATTATTGCATCTCCATTGTTGCGCTGTGCGGATTTTGCCTATGAATTGGGAGAAAAACTCAATATTCCTGTGACGCTGGAAACAGCACTTCGTGAAATAGGTTTTGGCGAATGGGAGGGGGTGGATCCAGCCACCCTGTATCGGAATTGTCCGGAAGCGATAGATAGGTTCTGGGCGGACCCTGTCGCCAATCCCCCTCCAGGTGGAGAGCCTTTCACCCGGTTTCAGGCGCGTGTCAGCGGCGCTTTGGATGCAATCATCAGCCATTACACCGGCAAGCACCTTCTGGTGGTTGCTCATGGCGGCGTAATTCGCCTGATTATCGCCCAGGTTCTCGGCATGCCCGCAAGTAACATCTTTCGAATGGATGTGCCTTACGCCGCCGTCAGCAGAATTGTGGTCGAGCAGGGTAGAGCCAGACTCAGTTTTCACGGCGGCAGCTTTTGACTTTTATAAAAGATCAATCAGAACCGCAGGAACCCGCCTGGTCGCCGGTTTTCGACCAGGTCAACGCGAATGCATCCATCAGAGAACCGCCCTTCCTCCGAATCCGGATGCCATAAGCCCGCTGCAGGTTGTTATCGCTGATAACCGATTCCGGAATGCCGGAATCCAGTGTTCTGCCCTGATAAAGCAGGAGCAGACGGTCGCAATAGTGTGCGGCGAGCCGCAGATCGTGCAAAACCACCAGAGCTGTTCCTCCGTCATTGCAATGCTGCCGGAGCAGATCCATCACCTCGAGTTGATGGGAGAGATCCAATGCAGCGACAGGCTCGTCCGCCAACAGGATTTTCGGCTCCACCGCCAGGGCTCTGGCGAGCAGTACGCGAGCCTTTTCACCTCCGGACAGGGTGGGGAAAGGACGCTCTGCAAGGGCGAGCAGGCCGGTCCGCTGAAGCGCCTGCTCGATAATTCGACGATCTTCCAAACTGGCGCTACGCCAGCTCCCCAGGTAAGGCAGGCGGCCCAGGGCAACGATACGCGCAACGCTGATCGGCCAGTGTGCGGTACCGGATTGGGCGAGGTAGGCGATGCTGCGGGCCCGCGCCTGATCCTTCAACCTGTTTAATGGACAGCCATCAATCAGCAGGCTGCCGGCAGCGGGCTTGACTATTCCGGCGATAATTTTGAGCAGGCTGCTTTTTCCTGCGCCGTTGGGTCCGATCAGGCCTAGCATCTCGCCTGCTTGCAGCTGCAGCGAAATCCCGTGCAGGATGGGTTGGCCACCGAGGGAGAGTGAAATCCCGCTTGCTTCCACCAGGTTCATGTCTGCCAACGCCGGCTTCTGACTATCAAAAAGAGGAAAAACGGGGCGCCGACCAGCGAGGTGAGCACACCTACTTTGATTTCAGTGCCAGCCGGAAACAGGCGCACCCCAATATCGGCGCAGAGCAGCAGTATTGCGCCTCCAAGGGCGCTGGCCAGCAGCAACCTTCCGGGTTGAAAGCCGACCAGTGGCCGCAGCAGGTGCGGGGTCACCAGTCCGATGAAGCCTATAGCACCGGTGATCGATACCGCCGAACCCACCGCCAGCGCAACAGCAATGAAAACGCGCCAGCGCAGACGGTCGAGATTCACGCCAAGGGTGTGGGCGGTCTCCTCTCCCAGCGTCAGAGCGTCCAGTGAATGCCCGGTGCCTGTCAGCAACGCCCATCCGAGCAGGGTTCCGGGAAGCATGATCCAGAAATCAGCCATACTGTGATTGGCGATGGAGCCCAGCATCCATAAGACGATCTCCCGCACCGCGTAGGGGCTGGGTGCCAGATTGATCAACAGGGAGATCAGCGCCAGCGCAATGGAGTTGACCGCGACGCCGGCGAGAATCAGGGTTGCCGTGCCAGCGGCTCTTCCCGCCAATGTGTAGACCAGCAGCGTGGCCAACAGGGAACCAACCATACCTCCGGCCGGCAATGCCAGCCAAAAACTTGTCGCAATACCCGAATAGAGCGTCAGCGAGGCACCGAGAGCGGCACCGCTGGCGCTTCCCACCAGACCAGGGCTGGCCAGCGGGTTTCTCAACACTCCCTGCATGGTGGCGCCGCAAACGCCCAAGGTTGCACCGGCAACCAGTGCAATAAGGGCGCGTGGCAGACGCACTTCGGTCAGAATCAACGCGATGATCGATTGCGTATCGCCGGCCGCGTCCATCATCGCGGCAAGCACGGGAATCGGATTGGAGCCGACAAACAGGGAAAGTATGAACAGACAGGCTGTTACCACGGCCAACAGTGCAAGCAGACGGCTGTGATGGTTCTGGTCATCGCTTTGGGAAGGGTGTATCACTCGCTCTTTATACCGGTAGTATGTGGTGCTGCGTCCGGGCGCGCTTTTGCCAGGAGCTCGACTGCGTTAGCGATCATCGGGCCACCACAGATCCAATATTTGTACGGGACATTGATAATTGGTCTGCCCCGGGTGATCAGATTCAGTGCCGGATGGTGCATCTGACGCTGGGCGAGCGAATCGGTCCCGGGCGCATAGGCCGAGGAGAAGAGTTGCTGCGGCTTTGCCAGCAGCAAGGTCTCCAGGTCTATTGCGCCATATCCCCGGATCCCATGTTCTGCGCTAAGGTTGCGCCAGCCTGCCAGCAGCAACGCTTCATGCTGCAGCGTCTCCAGGCCACTGGTGTAACCTCTCGGCTGATAGAACAGCGCCGATGGGCGCGCTTGCGTTGAATTGGAGGCGACAATCTCCAGTCTGCGATCCATTTCAGCGACCAGTCTCTCACCCTTCTCCTCGGTGTGCAGCAGAGCGGCAGTGAAGCGTATGTTGCGCCGGATATCCTCCAAGGTTGAACTGAGCGGAAGTGTCTCCACCCTGTAGCCCAGGTGGCGCAGAATCCTTATCACCGGATGCGGGGAGAACTCACTGGCGAGCACCAGATCCGGATTAAAACCCAGCAGCTGCTCGATCATAGCGTCATTTACCGGATAACGCGCGGCGCTTGCCGCCATAAATGAGCTGTTGGGCTCCAATGACAGGCGGCTTATTGAAGCGATCTGCTCAGGTTTTGCCAGCATCAGCAGCAGCTGATCACTGCACAGGTTGATAGATACCACCCTGGAGGGAGGTGCGCCAGCCTGGGCAGAGAGGACAACCAGACAGCTGATTAACAGATAGAAGAATCTCACGGGTGCGCTACATTCGTATGATAAAATCTTTGCATCTGATGGAAAGATCATTCTATCGGATCTTGAGGCGGGCGGCAGTAGCAGATACAGGGATAGATCTTCGATATGGTATAGATCCATCCTGAGCAGACTTGGCCGGCAGGGAGATAGCGGGAGAGCAGGGGACGGATGGAAGGGGAGAATAACCAGAGCGGCTCGATTATCTGCGCCTGTTGTGGCCGTGCAGACGCCATCGATGGTGCTTTGGTCGATTGGTTGAGAAAGGACTCTGAATTGGGGCTGGGGGTCTGCAGCTCCTGCCCCGAGTGGCTGGACGCCTGGGACCGAGGGTATCGCGATGTACGCCTTCACCCCGGCAGTGACGATGTGCGGAAAGCAGGTGATCGGCCAAGTCTGGAACTACTGATCCAGAACGCCAGCCTGCCGTCATTCTCCCATGTACTGCTGGAAATATACGATCTGCTCTCATCCGACACCGCAGGCGCAGAGCAGATTGCACAATTGCTGCAGACCGATGCCGCACTTTCGGCACGCACACTGAAACTTGCCAATTCTGCATATTACGCATCCTCCAGGGAGATCGGCACCGTGCTACAGGCGTTGACCCGTATCGGGCCGTTCGATCTATGGTGGCTGTTGTTCACTACCGAGGTGAAGAGTCTGTTTTACGGTATAGATCAGTCTCTGATGGATATGGAGAAGTTCTGGCGGCACAGTCTGTTGGTCGCCTGTGTCAGCCGTATCTTGGCTGAACACCACCGCTGCGGCGAGTCCAGGGAGCTTTTTGTTGCCGGTCTTGTGCACGATATTGGCAAGCTGCTTTTGCTGCAGCAGATTCCTATAGAGTATGGCGCACTGCTGGAGCGTTCCGCTCAAGGCGAGTCATTGATCGAGCTGGAGCAAACGGAATTGGGTTTCACTCATGCTGATGCTGGAGGGGAGCTGTTGGAGCGTTGGAAGCTGCCGCCCAATCTGGTGCTGAGCGTGCGCATACACCACCAGGAGAGTGCGCCGCTCACACCGCAGAATCTGGTTGCCGCAGCTGATTCTCTGGCACACCGAATGGATGGGATGGAGCGGGATGATGAGTTTGTTGACCCTGAGCAGTCCATTATCGATGCAAGTGAGAGACTCTACCGGCGGCTGGTCGATCTGGTGCTGTGATCTGTGTCCGGCGCGATGATGCCGAACAACATAGATCGAAATGATTCATACCCTAAGAAGTGTGCGTCGGATCAATGCCAGCACAGTGCAGCAACAGACTATAAGGGCCGAGGGCCAAGGGATCAGGAATAAAACCATCGCAGCTCCTCTCGATCCTCGGCCCCGGGCGCTCATTTGAAACTATTGATCTGTCCAAAAGGGTTCTCAATGGAGCGGATGAATAGCTACCATAGATCATCGGTTCAATCAGGTTTCAATAACTTTCCGCAGTGGCGGCAGTAGTAACTCTCTCCCCGGGCAATGCGATTGCGGCGGATTGAAGTGAGCATATGCTCCCGGCAACCGCATCGGTAGCGGAAACGGGGCAGGCGGCGAATGACCGATTCATCGACCTGAAAATTGTGGCAGCGTTTGGGTTCGGCGCCAAAAAAAGAGATCACCATGCGCCACTCCGGGCCGTGAGGGGCGGTTCGATGGGGATGAAGCGCTGCGACGACAAGGTGGGCGACTTCATGTGGTACAGTCTGTTTGATGAACTCATCGCGGTATTGTTCCAGCAGCGCCCGGTTATAGCGGATAACGGGCTCACCTGGTGCGGTAAAACGCAGCATCCCCGCCGCTTTGCCACGCAGGTCGAAGCGAATATCGACCGGATGCAGTATCACTCCAAAATGGGCGCCGGCCTGTCTCAGCAGCGCCAGGGTGAACTGCTTTGTCTGTTCTTCAAGATTCGGATCCCGGCCGCTCACGGATTGTGTTTCTGTCTGCTGCGCATGCCATCTGGATAGTATGCCGGACTATCTTCCGATATTGCTGAAGTCGGTGCCGGTACGTAAACCAAAAGCCTCGTTCAACGCCAATTTCTCAATCATTTCGTCAACCGCCGGTTGCCCATGCGCTCTCTGTACCTCACCGAGGATCAGCCGCACCGAATGGCGGTTATAGCCACTGCCGAACTCGATCTGCTGGCGGATCAGTTGTTGTGCCCGTTCAAGCGTCATTCACCCTCCGCTTCGATAATTCCCCTGACAATGGCAGTCCAGGCTTTGGCAATATTATCGCGATTGTAACCGCCGCCGCCGAGTGCCAGCATTCCTCTCGATCCGCAGCGTCGTGCGATCCCAAAGAGATCCCGCGCGGCATGATGGTGCGCCGCACTGGAAAGTGCGAGACTGGTTATTGGATCGCCCCTGAGACTGTCCGCACCGCACTGCAGGATGATGAACTCCGGCTCGCTTTTTTCAATAAAGGCGGCGACATCCGGCCAGAGTTTGAAAAACAGAGTGTCATTCGCACCTGGCGGGAGAGGGATATTCATTTTGCGCCCGGCGGCAGCTCCCTTGCCGGTCTCATAGACATGACCGGTCCCTGGATAGAGGAAATGGCCATCCTCATGCAGATCGGCGAAGATCAGATCGGGGTCAGACTCAAAAGCATAGAAAACACCGTCGCCGTGGTGCGCATCGATATCAACATAGGCAATGCGCTGCACGCCGTGGCGTTGACGCAGCGCTTCCACCGCTATGCCGCAGTCATTGAAAATGCAGAAACCGGCGGAACCGTTTCTACGGGCATGGTGCAGGCCGGCTATGGGTACAAAAGCCGCGGAATTCTCTCCATCAATCAATCTGGTTACCGCGTCGAGTACACTTCCGACAACTGTGAGGGCCGCTTTGTAAGCACCACTGAAAACCGGTGTATCCGGATCGAGCATGCCGAATCCCTGCTCGCACATCCGCTCGACACGTTGCACATATTCCGGGGTGTGGAACAGCAGAACATCCTGACGCGTACCATCCACGGGAGAGAGCACGCTGCACTGCTGGTCAAAGCCCAGTCTCAGAAAGGCATTCCAGAAGGCGTAGAATCGATCCGGTCCGAAAGGGTGACCATCGCCAAACCCGTATCTGGCCAGTGCTTCTCCGGCATAAACCAGCATAGTGTTGCATCCATTAGGCTATGTACCCGCCACTCTATGATAAAACCGATCTGCTATCCAGAGTTGGAAGTGCGTCGATTGCGCCCGGACAGGCTCTGTTCGGAAAGCGACTCCCTTCTTGCGCAATAAATCCGAAGTTCCGCGCAGGCACGCATTTAAGTTCGCAGGGGATTATGCGACAGGTTCCAACGATAGATATCATTGCTCTATCGCGCCTTTGCATCGACCGGACGGCAGTTTCGTGCTAAAAAGCGGTTGTAGCAGTCCCGTAATAGAACTGCATGGTGAAGAGGTGAACACAATGAATGCCGAAGTCAAGCGGGTCAGCGTGCGTGACGTAATGAAGACGGAATTCACGATGATCGATCGGCAGGCTACCATTCATGAAGCGCTGCTGAAAATCAAAAAATACAGGACATCGGTCCTGGTTGTGGACCGTCGTGACGAAAATGACGAATTTGGAATATTGCTGGTTGGAGATATCGCCCGCCAGGTTTTAGCGAAGGACCGACCCAGTAAACGCGTCAATGTCTACGAGGTTATGGTCAAGCCGGCGGTTTGTGTCCATCCCAACATGGACATCCGTTACTGCTCGCGCTTGTTTGCCCGTTTCGGCCTGGTTCGGGCGCTGGTGGTGGAGAACAAGCAGGTGCTGGGAACTATCAGTCCGAATTCGCTTGTGCTGGATGGTATGTATGACCTGGAGGAAGAGTAGTAGCATAAAATTCCGTATTGCGCTGTCCTCCGATGCGTTTCTTCACTACTATCGGGGCAGCGCCCGTTCGGTGATTGTGCGTGCCGAGGACGGTAGAAGGATTCAGTTGCCCGCCGCCAATCTCCGGCCGTTTTTGCTCAACGACGGGATCAACGGCGAGTTCGAGCTGACCTTGGATGAGAACAACAAACTGCTCGATATCCGCAGGATATAATCAGGAATCCCCCTTCCCGCCTTAATGTACCAGGCAGACGATATGCCGCAGCAGAGAAGTGTGCCTATCAATGACCACCTGCGTGGACTGACTCTGGCGGTAGTCGGAATCCTGATTCTCTCCCCCGACAGCCTGCTGGTCCGGCTGATCGGGGCCGATCAATGGATCCTGCTGTTCTGGCGCGGGATTATGACCTTCGCCACTTTGACCCTATATCTGCTTTTCACACATCGGCGTGAAACTCCGCAGCGATTTCGGGCATTCGGCCTTGCCGGCCTGGTAATCGCCGGCCTGTTTGCGCTGAACACAACCCTGTTCGTTGTCTCGATCAGGCATACAGCAGTTGCCAACACGCTTGTGCTGGTCAGCGTTGCTCCTCTGTTCGCAGCTATATTTTCCAGTCTTTTCCTGGGTGAGCATGCGCCGCCGCGCACCTGGATCGCGACGCTGGTCAGTATCTTCTCGATTGGCTACATTATGCGCGAGGGGCTCGGTTCGGCCAGCCTGATCGGTGATAGCGCCGCACTCCTGCTGGCACTGACCATGGCAGCCATTCTGACGCTGATGCGGGCGCGCCGCTCAAGCGATGCGATACCCATCGTGGCAAGCAGCGGCCTGATACTCGCGGTTGCTGTATATCCAGTCACCGGACCGCTCTTCCTGAGCGGCAATGATTGGATCTATATGAGCATTCTGGGACTCATCGTGATCCCCCTCTCGTTTGCCTTTACCCTTAGCGCGCCCAAATATCTGCCGGCGCCGGAGGTCGGTCTTGTCTTTCTGCTGGAAACGGTACTGGGACCGTTACTGGTATGGCTGGTCATCGGCGAGGAGCCACCGCCGGCCACCCTGGTCGGCGGTGCGGTGCTGGTTGCCACCCTGACCGTGCATGCGGCGATCAGCCTGAAGCACAGCTCGAAAGCGAACGGCTGAGAGATGAAAATTCAGCCCCGACCGCCACCAAACACATAGGCTGGCTTGAGCCAATAGACCAGCAGAGGCAGCAGCATCAGCGCGGTGAACACATCGATGATAAGCGCTTCGCCTATGTAGATACCCAGTCCCCAGGTGTTGGCCAGATCCGTGCCGACCAGCGGGATGAAGCTGCCCAGCAACACCACAACCGAGATGAGCACCGCTGAGCCCGTCGTGTTCTGCGTATTGCGCAGCGACGCCATCCAGTTGCCGCCGGTCGCCTGCATCTCTTCGCGCAGACGGGAGACCATGTAGATGCCATAGTCCACACCCAGTCCCATGGCGATGCTGAGGGTGACCAGCAGGTGGAAAGCCAGATTTCCGGACCAGTTGCCCACCGAAGTGAAGTAGCCGCCGAGTCCGTATTGGGCGAACAGCGTGATCAACAGCGTAAAAATCAGGATTCCCGCGACCATCAGTGAGCGGAAGATAAGCGCGGAGATGATGAAAATCGCCAGCGCGGTCTGCAGTGGACTTTTCAGCCAGTTTTCGATAGCCACCTCTCGTGTCGCCTCGGTTGCACCGAGAAAGCCGCCGACCGCCGGGCGGACATAGTTTGGTCCATCCACCGACAGTTCGTTGGTATCACCGGAGAGGTTGTCTACCGGACCCGATCGCAGGCCGAAGTTTACCTTGCTGAAACCCTTGTCGCTTTTATGCTCCTCGATGTACTGCTGAATGTCCATGGTGACCTGATGAGTCTCCCGCGGATCCATGGTGTTGATGAAACCCAATACCACTCCCTCGTTCCAGTCGGAGGCGACGAAGGAGTCCATATCACCCTCGGAGGTCATGGTTTCCAGCAGACCGTTGTAGAGCTGAACAATCGCGGTTGGATCACGGTCATCATCCGGATCTATCGATGTCAGATACTCCCGGGTCGGGATCGCCAGATCGCGGATAATCGGGACTTCGCCCGGCTCAGCGGTCAGCAGCATGTTGACCAACCTCACGTACTGCGCATAAGAGCCCGTATAACCGATAAACCGGTGCGAGCGCATCCAGTTTTCCATCTTTTCCAGATCAGCCAGCACATCGGCATTGTTGAAAATACCCTGCGCTCCACAGGCGTCCGGATCCCAGCAGCCAAGTTTCTGTTTCTGCAGCTGACATTGTTGGGCGCGCTCTTTTTTATCTTCGATGTTGTAGATCTCATCCGGGTAGTATTCACTCGTACACACCGGAGTGATCGGCTCCTTGCCGCGAATCGGAATGTTGACCGAAATGACTCCGGGCATGATCTCGTTGAGCCGTTGCAGATGTTCAATCGTGATCGACGACTCCTTGAAGGCGGCACGTGGGTAGTTGATGCCTTTTTCGACGCCGGGCATCAGGTCCTCAGCACTACCCTCCAGGATTTGTGTGTAGTTGACGGAGAGGATGGTGATCACAAGTACCACACCTATAGGTACCCATTTCCCCGGACCCGCCGCGAGCCGTGTGAGCAGGCTGCCAGCCGAAGTCTCCCATGAATGTCCCTCCTTGGTTTCGCACAGCTCCTGCGGAGGTGGGAAGATGGTCAACAGCAGTGGGATCAGCGTTGTGGTGGTGAATAGCAGCGTCAGCATGCCGAACATGCCGAAGTAGGCATAGTCCTTGTAAAACGAGATATCCACTGTCGCCAGTGTGGCGAAGCCGACCATATCGGTGATGATGGACAGGGTTGCGGGAACAATGGTGTGGCTGATGGCGATATATGCCGATTTCTCGCAGTCACCATGTCCGGCATGTTCCAGCATAAAGCGCCGGGTGACCTGGATCGAGTGGCCGATACCGATCGCCAGCAGCAGCATTGGCGTCAGTACCATCATGGTGGTCAGCTTGAACGCGGTGAATCCCATCAAACCCAGAGTGAGTGCAATGGTTGCGCCAACACCGAGCAACGGAAAGAGAGCACCGCGCCAGTTTCTGAATTCGAGCCAGAGCACCGCCAATACAACGCCGATAGAGAGCACAAACAGCCACCATTTGTTGACCAGGTCCTGCAGCATCCAGGCCAGAAAGTAGGGCTCACCCGCAACCAACAGCTCGATCCGGTCGTCCTCGGAATATTCATCCATCAGTGCCCGCACCTGTCGGACCCAGGGAAGATAGATCTCTTTGACGCCATCGTCATAGTCGCCGATGATATACGCCGCTTTGGCGACGCACTCTTCCTTGCTATAGTCCTGGTAGGCGCAGAGCTGGCCGTCGGGACCCTCCATCGAGACCAGCATCGGCCCCATGACCGGGTTGGACTTGATTCCTTCCTTGAGAAACGCCAGCTGCTCTTTGGCCAACTCCGGGTTGTCGGTGCTGATGCCGGCGGTCGGAATCAGGCGCTTGAACACCAGGCCGTTTTCATCGGCGCCCATGAACTTGATTTTCTGCGCCGCTATATCGATGAAATTGGCTTCGCGGGAGTTGGGCAGGGCCACCAGCTTGCGATGCAGTTCCTGGATTTTGTTGATGAACCAGGGCTGGTAGATATCTCCCTCCCTGACACGCAGTGCGAACACCATCAGGTTGCCCATGCCGAAGTTGTGCTCGGCATAGAGGTTGGTTGCCACATAGCGGTTGCTCGGTGGCAGCAGTGTATCCGGGTCGTTACGGATGTCCAGATCCTTGATAAACAGCGCAGCCGCGATGGTGGCTATCAACAGAGTTACGATGATAGGCCATCTGAATTTCAGCACGAAGCGGGCGTAGCGCGCGGCAAGACGATCCTCACCGTGCAGGGAGTCATTGATATTTTCAGCCATGGTAGAGACTCGAATTGTTGCTCATACAATCTCCTGCCGGAAACCCGAACCCCTCTCCCCCAGAACAGGGGAGAGGGAGCTGCAACGGAGAGGAAGTTTCCGGTCGGAAGCTAGCTGCCAAACTTCGGCATTTTCAGTCGAACAGGTAGCGGATGCCGAGTTGTACGTTTGAGGAGTCCTTGAACTGCCCGAACTGGGTATCCTCGTCACCCCAATATTGGTTCAACTCTGCGGTACCGATCAGGTTGTCGGTAAAGGAATACTCCATATCAAATCGGTTCCACCAGCCACCGCCCTCTTCATACATGACGATGTTGTTCCAGCGATGCTCATCGGATGGGCCGAAGGGTTTGGAGAAGAATAATGAGTAGAACTCCTTGTTCTTATATGCCTGATTCAAACCATTGGCAAGGTTCAGAGTTGCCAGGTCTCCGGTGTACTTTGAACAGTCGAAGGTGTACTGGGAGGCTGCTCCGGCACCCGCACCCACATTCTGGCCGGCCTGGGTGGTACATCTACGGTGTGTGTCTTTGTAGTCAAGATTGCGGAACTGAATGAACTGGCCGCTGATCAGCAGGTTCTTCAGTACGGTCACGTCCACGCCCAGGACATATTTGAAATAGTCCGCCTCTTCCATTTTCAGCGCGCTGGACAGGTCGCCGATAGCCAGCAGGCGTTTGTCGATTACCGCCTGAGTGTCATTCTTGTCATAAAGGAATTCACCACGGATAACAATGGGCGCGAACGCAGTGTCGATCGCGTAATCAAAAGATGTGCCGATACTGTGTATCCGGTGCAGTGACTCGGTAAAGCGTAGTTCCGGTGCGCCCAGACCTTTAGTGCCGTTCAGCAGCGTTGGATCGAATGCCCCGTAATAGGCACCTGCCGAGTTACGCAGCAGAATCGTGGTCTGGTTGCCCGGTGTGCTGAAGTCAGTGATTCCGTTGAGATGCTCATCCAGGTTGGTCGCCAGATTGGGTACACCGCCACCACCTGCCAATGCACGCTGTACCCGAAGTTTCTCTCCGGTCGAAGGATCGTGCCAGCTCAGGTTGACATCCGGATTGGCGCCGTAGTGGTAGAAGTAGTTGACCGAATAGTTCAAGCCGTTTTCCAGGTTCCCCTTGTAGCGCAATCCGAAGTTTGCGTCGGCATCGTTCGGGTAGTCCTTTTCCCAACTTGTGGTTATGCCGCTAAAGCTGTCCGCTGCGGTACAGGTGCCAACTCCGCTGCACCCTGTAAAGGTGTTGAAGGTGGCAAAAGTGGCGGCGGACATGTATTCAAACGCCGACTGCGGCTTGGCCGGGTTCCAGTTGACCTCTGCCGCGGTCGGGCCTGTTACATCCATAAGATTGGTGACATTGGCGTTGCCCAATTCAGGCTGCGGCCCGGTGCCTCCCTGCGCGATGCCGTTAAGGTCGATGTGGCCGCCGAATCCGGACAAGCCAAGGCCGCCTGCAAAACCGTTTACCGTCAAACCGCCGAAGGGAGTCAATCCGCCCGGACTGGCGCCGAATGCACCGGCAACCGCATTGAAATTAAAGCTTGCGGCGACCTTGGAAAGAGCTGGTGCAATACTTTGAAAGCCGTTCACCCGCCCGGTAATCGTATCCACTCCCTTCATAATGAATGGATGGCCAGAATCACCGTTGCTGTTCAAACCGGGGATTTTATTCTCCTCAACCTGGGAGACAATAAATTGAATGTTGCCGGAATCCCCAACGTTTCTTTCCGCCTTCAGCATCCAGATCGGGATGCGGGAGTCCTCCATGGTGTTCTGAACCAGTTCGCGGTAGTCGGTTGGGTTGATGATGTCGAGCAGCTTGATCCCGTCCGCCGTGCCCCAGACGACCTGCTGCTTACCGAGGCGAAAATCCCAATCGGAGAATCTGGTGTCAATGTAGAGTTCTCGCAGCCAGTCGTGTTGGCTGTAATTCAGATGCCCTTTGTAATCGCTGTTTACGCCTTCCGTATCGTATATTGCGTTAACCTCAGCGTGCCAGGAGCTCTCTTCTCCCAGATCCCCGTTGACGAACATGCGGGCGGAGTTTTCGAATTTCAGTAAGTCACCGGAATCATGTCCGGAGTCGTCCAGCATTGTTTTGCCCTCGCCGGTCACCTGTCCTGACCGGGAAAATACCGAGGTTTCGTTTTTTATATAACCGCTGACTTCAACTTCCGCCAGTACCGCCCCGGGGAGCAGCAAAGCACTGAAAACAGCTCTATTGATTAAGGAACGTTTGAACATTTGATTTCCCCCTCCCGCACCGGTCATCCGCTGCAGGTTCATTCGGCCAATGGGAGTTACGCTCTCCCAGGCCGTTTTATAATTTACCGGTCGTTGATCAGCGCTTGATCTTGCGCAGTGTCTGCTCCGACCACATCGATTTCTCCCACTCCTGGTTGAATTCAACAACCTCCTCAGGTATCACCGCCCAGGTTTCGTGGCCGGTGGCGAAGGTTTTTCCATACCAGTATTTCCAGGTCTGCGCACGCTGGTCTGCCAATCCGAGGGATCCCCAGTCGCGGTCGATGACTTTGACTTTTTCTCCGCCCTTGAAATAGTCGGTGCGGTAGTCGGCGAAGGTCTTGGTATCGATGTACGAGATGCGCTCGTCGTACCACCAGTTCTGCCGTTTGGTGGTGCTCTTCAGCTTGTAAACCGATTTGCCTTTGTGCTCGCACGAAGGCTGCGGCGGATCAGGCAGATATTTCACCTCTACCCCATCGATCGCACCGAGGCAGTCGTTAAAGGTTTCCGTGCCAAGCAGTTCATGGGTTTCATCGCTTGGCTTTCTCAAAGTGACATCGCCGAACGTGAAATCTGTGCCGCCCCAGGCATCGTCATGCGCCGGTTCCGCAAAACGGCGGATTTTACGCAGGGCAGGAAGCCAGATCGCGTAGGACTGGCTTTTATTGTCGTCCGTGAAGTCGGTGATCAACATGCCGGTGCCCCGGAGTTTTCCGGAACGGAAGATTGCGAGGTCCATCGCGTTGATCGCCCCGTCGTCATAATCGTTGTTGAGGAAGCGCTCCAGGGTGATGGTGGTCGGCGTTTCGCCCGCCGCCTTGTTGACCAAAACCGTGATTGCCCGGTCTTTCTTGGTAATGCCGTAATTCTTAACCGCGTAGAAGTGATTAACGAAATAGACCTGCTGGGCTATCTCATCAGCGGATGGGGTGCCGGCAGGGTAGGGCAGGTCCTTGGATACACCGGCGGACAGGGTAAAAGAAGCGGACAAAAGTGCTGCGCAAGCAACGGTGGTAACAGGACTACGATGGGTCATGCAGGGTCTCCTCCCAAAAAACTGAAAATCAAACCCGGCTATTGCTTTATTTGTCGAAACTTGGCAAGTAACTGCTCTTGCTAATTGCAGCTGCACGCCATATTCGTAAACATCTCACTCCCTGGGGCTATTATTTTATATCCGTATCAGTCGCTTAATGATTACCAGCCGGGTACTGAACTAATTACTGGCCAGATTTATACAGACTAATTTTTTCTGATTCAACTTTTTTTCTAATTGCCCTGCAATAAATTTTCTTAATCTTAAGAGATGCTTAAGTGGATCGGGTCTGGAAATTCGCTATGCCTGAGGGATTCCGTCCGGACTCCTGCCTCTCGCCTTTCCTGGTGTTTCCCAACCGGGTTGACTTTTGTCCGGATAACCGGGGGAATTCGACTGCAACTCCCGTCATTTCCATGGCATGGGTTGCTCTGGCCGGGTTTTCAGGGAGAAGGGGGGTGATGGTGGGCGATGCTGGGTTCGAACCAGCGACTTCCACCGTGTGAAGGTGGCACTCTCCCACTGAGTTAATCGCCCGCCTTGAGTTCTGTCTTTGCCGAAGCTGTTCCTGGCAATAAAGTGATCAGGAGACGGCAGTTCAGAAGGCCGGAATTCTAGATGTTAGAATTTACCGGGTCAATTCTTTCTGCGGGCGGTAACTCCCTCTGGTAAAATGCGCGGCAACCGCACTGGATTCATTCGACCATCTGGAGAATCATGACCATTCGCACCCGATTTGCACCCAGCCCAACCGGTTATCTGCATGTGGGAGGGGTTCGTACCGCGCTTTTTTCATGGCTGTTTGCCCGCCGTCATGGGGGGCTTTTCATACTACGTATCGAGGACACCGACCTGGAGCGCTCAACCGCCGCGTCGGTCAATGCGATTCTTGAGGGTATGACCTGGCTGGGGCTGGAGTATGATGAGGGCCCGTTCTATCAGACCAAGCGCTTCGATCGCTACAACGAAGTGATCGATGGGTTGCTGGAATCCGGTCACGCTTACCGCTGCAGCTGTTCGCGCGAGCGCATAGATGCGCTGCGCGATGAGGCGATGAAGCGCAAGGCGAAGCCGCGTTACGACGGTCACTGCCGTAATCTGAATGTCGACCCCGGGCAGCCGCATGTGGTTCGTTTCCGCAACCCGGAAACGGGGGTGGTGGTTATCGACGATATGGTGAAAGGGAAAATCACGGTAAGTAACGAAGAGCTGGACGATCTGATTATCCGGCGCACCGATGGTTCGCCAACCTACAATCTGTCGGTTGTAGTGGATGACATGGACATGGAGATCACCCATGTTATCCGCGGAGACGATCACGTAAACAACACCCCGCGTCAGATCAATATTCTGAAAGCTCTGGGAAAGGTGCTGCCGCGTTATGCGCATGTGCCGATGATTTTGGGCAGCGACGGCGCGCGCCTCTCCAAGCGTCACGGTGCGGTGGGGGTTATGCAGTATATGGAGGACGGTTTTCTGCCAGAAGCCCTGCTCAACTACCTGGTGCGGCTGGGTTGGTCGCACGGAGATCAGGAGATCTTCTCGCTGGAGGAGTTGGTTCAGCTGTTCGATATCGGAGATGTTAACAGAGCGCCGTCAACATTCAATTATGAAAAACTGTTGTGGCTGAATCAGCACTATATTAAGGAGAGTGATCCTCTGCGCATCGCGCACCTGCTTAGTCCTCATCTGGGCCGACTCGGTATAGATCCTGCCCAGGGACCGGAATTGGTGGAGGTTGTCAGGGCGCAGCAGGAGCGGGCCAAGACGCTGGTGGAGATGGCGGAGATCAGTGCGTTTATCTATCGGGATTTCGACGCGTTCGACGAGTCGGCCGCAAAGAAGCACCTGCGGCCGGTTGCACGCGAGCCGCTTGAGGCGATGAAAACGGTGTTGACGAATTTGGGGGAGTGGACCCGGGAGGCACTGCGCCAGGCGGTACAACAGGTATCCGAACAGTTGCAGCTCAATATGGGCAAGGTTGCCCAGCCATTGCGGGTCGCTGTCGTTGGAAGGGCCGCTTCGCCGGGAATCGATGAAACCCTCTATCTTGTGGGCAGGGAGGCCTGTCTGCGCCGTATCGATATGGCGTTGGCATTTATTACCACGCGCGAAGCATCAGCCTGACCGTAGCCCTTTACCGAGACGAATCGATTCAAAATGAGTGAACAGGACAAAACCATAACGAGCAATTTCATCCGCCAGATCATTGACGAGGATCTGCGGGCCGGTAAGCATGGAGGGAGGGTTCATACCCGCTTTCCGCCGGAGCCCAACGGTTATCTGCATATCGGCCACGCCAAGTCGATCTGCCTCAATTTCGGCATCGCCAGAGACTACCCTAACGGGCTGTGCAACCTCAGGTTCGACGATACCAATCCGCACAAGGAGAATGTCGAGTACGTCAATTCGATCATGGAAGACGTGCGCTGGCTTGGTTTCGACTGGGGCAACCGGCTTTTCTATGCTTCAGATTATTTTGAAAAATTGTATGAGTTTGCGCTGGAATTGATCACCTCAGGCAAAGCCTTTGTATGCGATCTGAATGCCGAGCAAATGCGCGAGTATCGCGGCACGCTGACCGAGCCGGGCCGGGAGAGTCCTCACCGCAACCGCAGCGTGGAGGAGAACCTGGCTCTGTTCAAACGCATGCGTGCCGGTGAGTTCGAGGACGGCTCGCGGGTGCTGCGGGCTCGAATAGATATGGCATCGCCCAATCTGAATATGCGCGATCCGACCCTCTACCGCATCCGGCATGGCGTCATTCACCATCAAACCGGCGAAGCCTGGTGCATCTATCCGATGTATGACTATACCCACCCGATCTCCGATGCGCTCGAGGGTATTACCCACTCGTTGTGCACACTCGAGTTTGAGGATCACCGCCCGCTCTATGACTGGGTGCTGAACAACATCAGCATCGGATGTCGTCCGCAACAGATTGAATTTTCCCGCCTCAATCTGCAGTACACGGTGATGAGCAAGCGTAAATTGACTCAGCTGGTGACTGAAAGGCATGTGAACGGTTGGGACGACCCCCGCATGCCAACCGTTGCCGGCCTGAGACGACGCGGATATACACCGGAATCGATCCGCATGTTCTGTGACCGGATCGGGATCACCAAGGCCGATAATTCGGTTGAGATGGGGATGCTGGAGTCCTGCATCCGCGAACACCTGGATGAGCATGCGCCACGAGCGATGGCCGTGCTCAATCCACTCAAGCTGGTCATCGAAAATTATCCGGAGGGGAAGGTTGAGCATCTCAGCGCACCCAATCACCCAAAAGACGACTCCATGGGAAGCCGTACACTAAGCTTCACCAGGGAGGTCTATATCGATCGAGACGATTTTCTGGAAGTGGCGCCAAACAAGTACAAGCGACTGGTCACCGGAGGCGAAGTACGGCTGCGCAACGCATACGTGATCAAGTGTGAACGGGTGATAAAGGATGCCGCCGGCGAGATCACCGAGCTGCGCTGCAGCTATGATCCCGCAACATTGGGCGCCAACCCTGAAGGCCGCAAAGTGCGTGGCGTGATTCACTGGGTTTCCGCTTCACATGGAGTCAGAGCGAGGGTCTGCCTGTACGACAGACTGTTCAACCATCCAGCTCCGGATGCAGATAAGTCGGTTGCCTCTTTCCTGGAGCATCTCAATCCCGAATCTTTGCGGATTCTGGACCACGCGATATTGGAGCCCAGTCTGGCCGCTGCCGTTCCCGGCAGCCGCTATCAATTCGAGCGTGAGGGGTACTTCTGTGTGGACATGGCTTCTCAGGAAGGGGCTCCAGTGTTCAATCGGACCGTCACTTTGCGCGATTCCTGGGCCAGGATTGACCAGAAAAAACAGTAGACATCACAAATCTGTTAAATTAACATGCGCCTCTTGCTTGAGGGGCCATAGCTCAGCTGGGAGAGCGCAACACTGGCAGTGTTGAGGTCAGCGGTTCGATCCCGCTTGGCTCCACCAGAATGGTAAAGGGAAAGCCGGATAGGTTCAGCGCCGGCTTTATTCTTTACAAATCCAACACGTCCCGTTCATCTAGAGGCCTAGGATACGGCCCTTTCACGGCTGGTACAGGGGTTCGACTCCCCTACGGGACGCCAAAGAAATGAAGCACTTACGACAAAATCGGAGTGCTTTTTCTATGTGGGTTGAAAAAACAGTAAAGATCTTGCTGGCAAATTGCTGATACCTGAACGATCTGCAACGCTTTTCCGTTCAACCACCCAAACCGTCCCATATAATCCACTTTTGTCTGAAAAGCGTGGTCTATACTTTAAACTTACCTGTTTGCTTGCTGGGTTAAACATCCGTGAAAAGCGTGAGGTAGACAGAATGCCTTCCTTTACCCGTGTCTCCATCTTCAGTGTCATGTTGTTTCTCTTTGAAATCCCTCTTATTTATGCAGACATGCAATTACCTGAGCAAGATCTTATAGATGGTCTTCAGTTTCAGGGACAAACAGGTGAACTTGGTAAAGGAGACCACCACCAAGACACGATAACCTTCAAGAATGGACAATTCAGATCGCTTGATTGTGAAGAGTGGGGTTTTGGTCCGGCGTCATACAAATACATGAGGGAAGGTGATTCAATTCATTTCAGTGCCACCTTACCCAGCCCCGATAGAGGGACACTTGAATGGAACGGAACAATTAAAGGTGAAGTGGCAGAGGCCGAGTTTCGGTGGCGTCATCAGCGATGGTACGGGAATATAGATCGGCGGTACTGGTTTAAGGGAAAACTGAAAAAAACAGAGTAGCAGGATCTGCTGCGGATGACTTTTATCGTGTCGAATTACGACTGCTCCTGATGGTACCAAATGACAACTTGACTGATGCCCGGCGTAGCGTCAAGTGGATGGCAATCATTGGAAAGCTCTCATTGATTGTCCTTGTTATCACGCTTGCCAATATTTCAGTTTCATACCTGATAGACAATCTGGGGATTCAAATTTGGCCCGAATACATGGAAATTGTAGACCGGGCAGTGCTGCTTGGCGTGCTTTTGTATATCTGCCTTATGGCAATGCCTTTTTTACCTGGAGTTGAAATAGGACTGACACTGATGATCGTGTTAGGACCGAAGGGTGTCGCGATAATTTATGCTTGTACAATAATCGCGCTTGTTATTGGTTTTGGGCTGGGCAGAATCATTCCTGCCAAGCTCTTGATTTCATTGCTTGAGTGGTTACATCTCAAACACGCAGCAAATCTGTTGAGTGAATTCAATGGGGTTCCACCGGAAAAGCGCCTTGAGTATCTTAGCCAAAGAGCCTCTATAAAATTTGTTCCGTCCTTATTGAAATACCGATATATCGTCTTGGCTGTATTGTTCAACTTACCCGGAAATGCTCTGATTGGAGGTGGAGGGGGGATAGCGATGATGGCTGGCATGAGCAGACTCTATTCTTTTTCTGTTTACTGCCTTGCAGTCTCTCTCGCGATTCTTCCGGTACCTATGTTTTTCTTACTGTCTAAATTGCTCTAGGAGGATCCGCACCGCCCGCGGTGCGGATCCTCCTAGGTCAGTTTGACCTCTATGAGGGAACTTCGAATGACTTGAAGTGCCTGCGGCGATCACCACTATAGAACCAGCAGTGCCAGGCCAAGCAGTAACCGGTAGATCACGAACGGCAGCATTCCCATCTTTTCTATCAGCTTCAGAAAAAAGTGGATGCAGAGGTAAGCGCTGACGAAGGAGAGTGCGGCACCCAGCAACAGCTCTTTCCACATCACGGGGAGGTCTGACTGAAACAGGTCCAGCGTCACAAGCGCTCCCGACATCAGGATGGTGGGGATGGCAAGCAGGAAGGAAAACCGTGAGGCGGCCTCACGTGTCAGGCCAAGCATCAGTCCGGCAGTCATGGTGATGCCGGATCTCGATGTTCCCGGTATTATTGCCAGCGCCTGAAAAACACCGATCACCAGTGCGTCTTTCCAGATCAGGGAATACTCGTCCCGTGTGCGTCTTCCTTTGATGTCGAACCAGTAGAGCAGTAAGCCGAAGAGTATCGTGCTTACTGCGATAACCAGCGTCGAGCGCAGATCGGTTTCCACCAGTGATTTGAATATTCCGCCGATGACAACGATGGGAAGCGTGGCCAGAATAATCATCCACACCATTTGCGACTCTCTGGTAGGAGTGCCGCTCGCTCTCAGCGAGAGGAGAAAGTCACGGAGCATACGCGCAATATCTGTACGGAAATAGCCGATTACCGCAAGCAGCGAACCCAGATGAACGGCGACATCGAAAGCGAACCCCTGGTCCTGATAGCCCAGGAGCCGGGGGGTCAGGATCAAATGTGCCGAGCTGGAGATGGGCAGGAATTCGGTAAAGCCCTGTACCAGGGAGAGGATAAGAATTTGAATGGTATCCATAAATTATTGTTTATTGCCTGTCTTGTCCGCAGTTTCGGTGTGCGGATTCTAGGCCGTTGTGCTGAATTACACCAGTGCAGGAGCCGGTGTGTTGTGCTGCTTGCCCGTACATTGCGCAGCGGGTTGCGCAGAGCGTCTCGTTGGCATGCATTTCGGACAGCAAACGGTTCCGGGGGATTCTGAGATAGGTTCTAATCTGACGGTATCAGTCGATAAGTGAGCCATTCCAAGATCTGGGGGATACCCCGGGATGACGCGACTGCTGCAATCCAGCCGGTTTCTGGTGCAAAGTTGACTGCGGGAATTGTATCGTCCGTCTGGCTGAAGACCCCGCTGCCTTTACATTTTGCCCGCGCCTCCAACTCAGTCCACAACTGAAAAAAACGAACTTTTTGCCGGGGTTCATCCATGGCGGCAAGCGTCTTTTGAACTTCTGCTCCAAATATCTTTCTGGAGATCGCCAACAGATTTGGTTGCTGTTTCAGCGGTTCCATGTCAACCCCGATTTCACTTTGATGGGTCAGTGCGAGCAGGGCAAGATGGCCCGAATGGCTGAGATTGAAACGCAGGTCGGAACCGGGGTGGACTATCTCAGGTTTGCCTGCAGAACCATATCGGAAGTTGATCAACCCGGCATCGGTTGCCAGATAATCTGCAAGGATCTTTCTCATACAAGCCCGGGCAGCAACGAATCGCCGGGATCCCTCGGCGCGCAGCATGCGTTGGGCGCGATCATGTTCATCCGGGCTGAGATAGCGCTCCAGGTTCACCGTTTGGATGTCAAGATCGATTAACCAGAGATGCAGCTCGCCCGACCTTGGCAGTACAGGCTTCTCGGGGGGCGGGCTCCAGCTTTGAATTGTCTTCATGGGACGATATTACTTGAGCGCAGTGTTGAAACCCATCTCTGTTTGCGCTGGATTTGCTGGTCGGCCGAGCTGCATGCAGAATTGTAAATCGATTGGTAAACCTGTTTAATTCAGTGAACCGCCTGATATTTTTCAAACTCCGCAACCCGATAATGAAAACCCGCATTGATTCAATTTGAAAAAACCATCGTTCGCGCTGAAGTGCCTGCGGCGGCGACGAATCTTCCCGATGATCTGCACCCGGTTTTACGGCGGGTTTACGCTATTCGAAAGCTGACTGACCCGGCAAGTCTGGATCGAGGTTTATCCAGCATGCTGCCGGTCACTCTGCTGGATAATAGCGCCGCGGCTGCTTCCATTTTGCATCAGGCCATCGAGCAGCAGAAAAGAATAGTAATCGTTGCTGATTTTGACGCCGATGGAGCAACCAGCTGCGCGCTGGCGATTCGTGGATTGCGCTTGTTGGGGGCGGAAAATGTGACCTATCTTGTTCCCAACCGTTTCGAGTACGGTTATGGCTTGACCCCCGAGATTGTGGCGGTGGCAAAGGAACTCGATCCGGCGTTGATTGTCACCGTCGATAACGGTGTATCCAGTATTCAAGGTGTAAAAGTTGCCAAGCAAGCAGGAATTCAGGTAGTGGTGACCGACCACCATCTGCCGGGTTCAGAACTGCCGGATGCGGATGTCATTGTAAACCCGAATGTCAACGGAAACGGTTTTCCGAGCAAGAATCTGGCCGGCGTCGGGGTCATGTTTTACGTGCTGATTGCGCTACGGCAGAGGCTGAGCGAAGCCGGCTGGTTCGATCGTTTGAGTATAGTTCCCCCCAATCTGGCTGAACTGCTGGATCTTGTAGCCTTGGGCACCGTTGCTGATGTGGTGCCTCTGGATCATAACAATCGAATCCTGGTGCATCAGGGGTTGCAGCGTATTCGGGCGGGATGCTGCTGCGCGGGTATCAGAGCTTTGGCGGAAGTGGCACAAAGGCCGTTGCCCCGACTTGTTGCTTCAGATCTGGGTTTTGCTATTGGACCGAGGCTCAATGCCGCTGGCCGAATCGAGGATATGTCGCTTGGAATCGAATGCCTGATGAGCGACGACCGGCACAAGGCCGGCGAACTGGCAAGGCGTCTGGATTCGCTGAATCGTACTCGACGCCAGATAGAGCAGGAGATGCAGCAGCAGGCTATCGACCAGCTCGATGCGCTGCCGCTGTCAGGTGAACTCCCGTTTGGACTCTGTCTGTATCGGGAGGAGTGGCATCCCGGAGTGATCGGAATTCTTGCTGCCAGAATTCGTGAACGCTGTCACCGGCCTGTTGTCGCTTTTGCACCGGGAGAGATCAGGGGTGTTATCAAGGGCTCCGCACGATCGGTTGCCGGGCTCCATATCCGTGATGTACTGGAGGCTGTCGCTGCATCCAATCCCCGTCTGTTGCAGAAATTCGGCGGCCATGCGATGGCGGCTGGGCTCTCTCTGCAGCGCTCGGATCTGGACGCCTTCACTGTCGAATTTGATCGAGAGGTGCAGCGCAGGATCGACAGAGAAGATCTGCGCGGAGTGGTCCGTTCAGACGGTAATCTGGAGGCAGGTGATTATCGGTTGGAACTGGCGGAGCTGTTACGTGCCGCCGGTCCCTGGGGACAGGGGTTCAGCGAGCCGCTGTTCGACGGGATTTTCAGCGTGATTCAAAGGCGGGTGGTCGCAGAAAAGCACTTGAAACTGGTTTTACGGCCTGAGACGGGTGGTGATGTCGTTGATGCGATCGCTTTTAATCAGGCGGACCGCGATGTCGGCGCGGCCAGGATCCATGCAGCGTTTCGGTTGGATGTTAATGAGTACAGGGGCAAACGCAGCCTGCAACTTTTAATAGAGTACTTTCTGGCAATGCCGGACTGAGACCGGGGAGCGCGCAGATGCAGTATGATGATGAACGGAGCGATCCTGAAGCGGGCATCAGTAAAAGTGAAACCAAACGTAATCTGCTCACTCTGCAGAAACTGGCGGAACGTCTGCTCGAACTCAGTCCGAGTCATTGGGAGCAACTGGGTTTTGCCCCGAAGATGATGGAAGCGCTGCAGGAGTCCCATCGTGTTAAGGGACGCAACGCCCTGCGCAGACATATCCGCCATTTGGGAAAGTTGTTGCGCGCAGAGGATTCGGAACGAATTGCCGCACTCTTGCGGAATATAGATGCCCGGCGCGAGGAGGAGAACAGCCGTTTTCACCGGCTGGAGAATTTACGTGACAGGCTGATGAATGGGGGCGAAGCAGCATTGACCGAATTGTTGCGAAGCTGTCCCGGTGCTGACCGCCAGCGCATACAGCAGTTTGTTCGCACAGGAAGGAGGGAACTGGAACAGGAAAAACCTCCAATCGCACAACGAAAGCTTTTTAAGTATCTGAAAGAGCTCTCATTAAAGTGAAAATTTCTTCACAAATTTCAGTTCAACAAGAAAATTTGATAGCAGCATAGAGAAGACACTTACAAACGTAATTTGAATCGCTATAATCGGTCCGGTGCTGTTAGCCGGGCCGGTTATGGCCAATTGGGCACCGCTCACTGTTACGCGTTATGAGTTCGATTTGCCTGACTGCACACTTCCTGGACGGTGGCGGCAGACGGCGGAAAAAGCAGGAAAAATCGCACTATTTCAGAGAAAACCAAAATGCAGGAACAGCGCAAACTCAATACCCCCGACCCGGAACTCGTCGATACCTCCGTAAGCGGCGAACTGACGAAAGAGCGATCCGAAAAAGTTAAAGAATATGGCGGCCCCAAAGGCAAGGAGCCAACCCGCTATGGCGACTGGGAGAAGAACGGACGTTGCATCGATTTTTAACATTCCCGTCACCTCAGTCAGGAATAATAAGATTTTTTACCATCCGGAATTCAGCACTGCTTGGTTGCAGGTGCTGAGCAGAAGCAGGGTCTCCCCATAGCGCAACAAGCGCCGGGGAGAGTCGAATCGATTGACACAACCAGGACAATTCAATGATCACCCAAAACAGTCGTCCAATCTCCCCGCATGTGCAGATTTACCGGCTCCCGCTGACTGCGTTGCTCTCGATCACCCACAGAATGACGGGTGTGGTGTTGAGTTTCGGCGCATTGCTGATGGTCTGGATCCTTGCCAGCGTGGCCGCCGGTCCCGAGAGCTACGCCTCGGTTTACAGCCATTTGCATGCCTGGTATGGCCAGATTTTCCTGCTGGGATTCACTTTTGCGCTCTATTTTCATTTCTGCCACGGCGTGCGCCATCTGTTTTGGGATATCGGTTGGGGCTTTGAACTCGATACTGCGGATAGGAACGCGATTCTGACGCTGGCCTTCGCGGTTGCTTTAACTCTGGTGACCTGGCTGGTCGCCCTGATGGCAGGTTAAAATGACGATGAATGATCTACGTACACCGCTAGCACGCGCGAAAGGTCTGGGATCGGCAAAAGAGGGAGTCGGTCACTGGTGGTCGCAACGTCTCTCATCCCTGTTGATGATCCCGCTGGTGCTCTGGTTTGGTTTTTCGCTGGCCTCCCTGCCGCAGGCAAGTCATGCAGATCTGGTTGGATGGATATCTTCTCCGCCAGTGACAGTGGCACTGGTTTTGCTGATTCTTACTGTTTTCTACCATGCCCAACAGGGATTGCAGGTGGTAATCGAAGACTATATTTCAACCCATTGGCAGCGGACGATCGTAATCATTGCGGTGAGTTTCCTCTGCCTGCTGTTAGCGGTCATCGGTGTGATCGCAGTTCTGCGGATTGCATTGGGAGGTTGACCAAATGCCGACATCGAAATTTGAGCAGTATAAAATTATCGATCATGCCTACGACGTTGTGATCGTTGGTGCCGGCGGCGCCGGTCTGCGTGCTACGCTGGGTATGTCTGCTGCGGGTCTCTCCACCGCCTGTGTCACAAAAGTTTTCCCAACCAGAAGCCATACGGTCGCAGCCCAGGGGGGTATGAGCGCTTCGCTCGGTAATATGGGTCCCGACAACTGGCAGTGGCACATGTACGATACCGTCAAGGGCTCGGACTGGCTGGGTGATCAGGACGCGATAGAGTATATGTGCCGCGAAGCGGTGCCCGCGGTGATCGAACTGGAACACTTCGGCGTTCCCTTTTCGCGCACTGAAGAGGGCAAGATTTACCAACGCTCCTTCGGTGGAATGACCACTCATTTCGGAGAAGGCAGGGCGGAGCGCACCTGCGCAGCCGCTGACCGCACAGGCCATGCGATTCTGCACACGCTCTATCAGCAGTCGCTGAAGCATAAAGCGGAGTTTTTTATCGAGTATTTCGCCATTGATCTGATCATGGACGAAGGTGTCTGCCGCGGTGTGTTGGCCTGGGATCTGGCAACCGGCAAGCTGCACCGGTTTAGAGCGCATACGGTGGTGTTGGCAACCGGCGGCTGCGGCCGTGCTTACTTCTCTGCCACCTCCGCCCACACTTGTACCGGAGACGGCAATGCCATGGTTCTACGCGCCGGATTGCCGCTGCAGGATATGGAGTTTGTGCAGTTTCATCCCACAGGTATCTATGGTGCAGGCGTACTGATCACCGAGGGTGTGCGCGGCGAGGGCGGTTATCTGACAAACTCGGAGGGCGAGCGCTTCATGGAGCGGTACGCACCGAATGCAAAGGATCTGGCATCGCGGGACGTGGTCAGCCGCTCAATGACCATCGAGATCAACGAGGGGAGGGGAGTAGGTTCGAATAAGGATCATATCTACCTGCATCTAGAGCATCTGGGCGCCGGCATTATCGAAGAGCGTCTGCCGGGTATTGCCGAGTCCGCCAGGATATTTGCCGGTGTGGATGTCACCCGTGAGCCCATTCCGGTACTGCCGACGGTGCACTACAACATGGGTGGTATTCCCACCAACTACCGTGGCGAAGTTGTTACCCTGATGGATGATGATCCGGATTGCGTGGTGCCGGGCCTGATGGCGATCGGTGAGGCGGCCTGCGTATCAGTGCATGGCGCCAACCGGCTGGGATCCAACTCTCTGCTGGATATCGTGGTCTTCGGGCGTGCCGCCGGACTGCGGGCGGCAGAGTTGATTAAACCGGGAACGCCCCACAAACCGCTTCCAGAGTCCAGCATCAAGCCGATTCTTGAACGCCTGGATAAAGCAAGAAACGCCAGCGGCTCCACCCCCACCGCAAAAATCCGCGACGACATGCAACGCACCATGCAGAAGCATGCAGCGGTTTTCCGCACCGGTGATTCCATGCAGGAGGGTGTGGATAAGATGCAGAAGGTATTCGATAGTTTCGCCGATGTCGGGGTTACCGACCGGGGGATGGTATGGAATACGGATCTGGTGGAGACGCTGGAGCTGGATAACCTGTTGATACAGGCACAGGTGATTATTCAGGGTGCATTGAACAGAACCGAGAGCCGAGGCGGGCATGCGCGTGAGGATTTTCCAGACCGCGACGATGAGAACTGGATGAAGCATACGTTGTCCTGGATTGACCGGAAGGGAGAGGTCAGGTTCGACTACAGGCCGGTGCACATGTACACACTCAGCGATGAATGTGAAGTGATACCGCCGAAAAAACGTGTTTATTGAGGAAACAACAGATGGCTGAATTTACACTCCCCGCCAACTCCGTGGTCAGACAGGGAAAGACTTTCAAGGCTGATCCAGGCACGAAGAATATCAAGCGTTTCATCATTTATCGTTATGATCCGAATTCGGGTGAAAATCCACGCACAGACACCTATGAAGTCGATATGGACCACTGCGGCCCGATGGTGCTCGACGCACTGCTCAAAATCAAAGGCGAGATGGATGCTTCGCTCTCTCTGAGACGCTCCTGCCGGGAGGGGATCTGCGGCTCCTGTTCAATGAATATCGACGGGCAGAACACGCTGGCCTGCACCAAGGCAATCGACGAGATTAAGGGCGATGTCAAGGTATACCCGTTGCCGCATCAGGCGGTGGTCAAGGATCTGGTGTCAGACCTGACAAACTTTTATGCACAGTACGCATCGGTGGAGCCCTGGATGAAAACAGATTCAGCAACTCCGCCCGATCGGGAAAGGCTGCAATCGAAGGCCGACCGCGCCAAGCTCGATGGTCTTTATGAGTGCATTCTGTGCGCTTGCTGTTCAACCAGTTGTCCGAGTTACTGGTGGAACAGCGATCGTTATCTGGGGCCGGCGGCACTGCTGAATGCTTATCGCTGGATAATCGATTCCCGTGACGAGGCAACCGGTGAGCGACTGGACGGACTGGAAGATCCGTTTAAGCTGTACCGCTGCCATACCATCATGAACTGTACGACGGTGTGCCCGAAAGGGCTGAACCCGGCAAAAGCGATTGCAGAAACGAAAAAACTCCTGGTTCAGCGCAGGATGTAAGTCGGATGAGCGAACTTTCCCGGTTGCGCTGGTTATGCCGGCGGGGCATGAAGGAGTTGGATCTGGTGTTGAGCGGGTACCTTGAGCACCATTATCCAACTGCCGGCTACAGCGAACAGGCGGGTTTTCGCAAACTGTTGGAACTGCAGGATCCGGAACTCTACAACTTGATTCTGGGCAAGCAGTTGTCCGAGGACGGCGAGTTGGCGGAGATTGTGCGCATAATCCGTAATGAGGCTCGGAACATTGATTAACAAGGTTTCCGATTAACTAATCAGCGTCCGTCCGGAAACGGCGGGCACTAGCTTGGCGCATGGATGTGCCAACATTTTAATAGTCGATAAGTCTTTGAAAATGAAGAAACCGGGAAATGGCATTTTCCGGTTTCGTTCCAGGAACATTCCATGGATGGGTGTTTCTGGACGGTATCTGATTAATTCGCAAGGATGCGATGAAACCGACCGGTCAAAAGCATACAGTTGATATAAGGCCCTCAAGAACTCTTGGCTGGTTTCTCTGTTCAATCCACCTGATTGCGCTGACAGTGGTGGTTTATTATTCGCTGCGGCTTCCCATATGTCTTCTGTTGATTTTACCACTGTATCTGAGCTGGATCAGAGGCTGGTCAAACCAGGTTCTCCTTAGTGCGGATGAGGCCGTGGTAAGCGTGGAGTGGGGATCTAATGGCGCCTGGGCCTTGATAGAGAGACAGGGCAGAAGAACAGAAGCGCAACTGATGGAACGCAGTTTTGCCGCACCCTGGCTGACATTGCTCAGTTTCTCTTGCCAGACCGGTGTTCGCCGTTATGTCATCCTGCTGAGTGACAACTCTGATACGGATCAGGTGCGGCGGTTGAGAGTCAGGCTTCGTCTGAACAGCTCCTGAGAGTAGTTGAGCAGACTGGATGTTTACTCGCCAAGCGCGAATTCCGCCTCGAAATTATCCGGCAATAACACTGTCGGCCGTTTTTGGAAACGTTCGTCCCTGTTTGGAAAATCGATGGTGTAGTGCAACCCCCGGCTCTCCTTGCGTTCCTGTGCAGAGCGGATAATGAGATCGGCCACTTCAACCAGGTTTCTCAACTCCAGCAGATCGTTGTTAACACGGAAATGGCCGTAGTACTCCTTTATCTCCTGTCGCAGCATATTGACTCGTCTTTTTGCCCTCTGCAGGCGTTTGTTGCTGCGTACTATGCCGACATAGTCCCACATGAAATGGCGCAGTTCGCTCCAGTTGTGGGATACAACCACCTGTTCGTCCGAATCGGCCACCCGGCTTTCGTCCCAGGGCGGAATTTGGGGGGGGGCCGGTGTTCGGTCATCCATGCTGAGTATTTCCTCAGCGGCCTGCTGGGAAAATACGAGGCACTCAAGTAGAGAGTTGCTTGCCATTCTGTTGGCGCCATGAAGCCCGGTGTATGCGGTCTCGCCAATGGCAAACAGGTTGGGTATATCGGTCCTGGCCCTGTTGTCGGTGAGAACGCCGCCGCAGATGTAGTGGGCCGCAGGAACCACGGGAATCGGTTGTTTCGCCATATCAATTCCAAACTCCAGGCACTTGGAATGGATGGTGGGAAAGTGCTCGAGTATGAATTTCTTCGGTTTGTGGCTTATGTCCAGAAACAGGCAATCGGCTCCAAGCCTTTTCATCTCGTGGTCTATAGCCCTGGCAACTATATCGCGTGGGGCCAGTTCCGCGCGCTCGTCAAACTTGTGCATGAAGCGCTTGCCGTTCGGTAACAGCAGTTTTCCGCCCTCGCCTCTGATCGCTTCTGTAATCAGAAACGATTTGGCATGGGGGTGAAAGAGGCATGTTGGATGAAACTGGATAAACTCCATATTGACTACTCTGCAGCCTGCACGCCAGGCCATGGCAATACCATCGCCAGTTGAAACGTCAGGATTGCTGGTGTAGAGGTAGACCTTGCTTGCCCCGCCGGTCGCGAGCACCGTGAAGCGGGAGCGGAATGTCTCCACCAGTCCGCTCTTTTTGTCAAGTATGTAAGCCCCGAAGCAGTGTTTCCCCGCGTTGCCGGCTTGTTTGTCGACTACCAGGTCGATCGCATTGTGATACTCGAACAAATGAATATTTTGGCGCGCCTGGGCCTGCTCCTGCAGTGTCGATTCGACCTCCCTGCCGGTCGCGTCCGCGGCGTGGATAACGCGGCGATGCGAGTGACCACCTTCACGGGTCAGGTGATAACCCGACCCGTTTGGCTTGTCACGGGTGAAAGAGACACCCTCCTCCAGCAGCCACTGGATACTTTCCGGGCCCTTCTCCACTACCAGCTTGACGATTGACTCATCACACAGACCTGCACCGGCGTTCAGCGTATCCTCAATGTGTGAATCGGTTGAATCGGTTTTATCCAGTACCGCAGATATGCCGCCCTGTGCATAATAGGTGTTGCCCTCGGTCAAAGATCCTTTTGCGACTACACCAACGCAGAGTGAATGTGGAAGGCGCAAGGCAAGACTGAGACCGGCGGCGCCGCTGCCGATAATCAGAACATCGAATATTTTATTTTGCATAGTATATTCAGAGTTTGCCGGATCTCCGGCTTAAGGTCATAATCCAAGTCGCTTTTCCCTGGCTTGGACTGATCATCGGGAGAGCGTGTCGATTTTATGGAATCCTAGCTTAATTCTGGGAAGACGAGAATAGAAAAAAGTGGCAATGTCAGAGAACTTATTATATGGCGGACGGTCAATCAAAGTGTATCTGGAAGAATAGCTTGCCAATGTCAGGGGGAACGCCTGAATGGGCGAGCGGGAAGTAGACCAGGAGTTGGTTTTTCGTGTACAGCGGGGCGATAAAGGCGCTTTCGACCTCTTGGTACTCAAATATCAGCAAAAGGTGGCCAATCTGGTTTCGCGGTATATACACGATCAGAGTGAAACACTGGATGTGACCCAGGAAGCGTTTATTAAAGCTTACCGGGCCTTGCCCAACTTCCGGGGTGAGAGCGCTTTTTATACATGGCTTTATCGTATTGCCATCAATACTGCCAAGAATTTTCTGGTCGCTCAGGGACGTCGCCCCCCAGGAAACGATGTTGACGCGGAGACTGCGGAGCAACTGGACGTCGGAATCCGGCTAAAGGAGCATGCGACACCCGAGAGTCATCTGTTGACGGAAGAGATTGCCCGGACCGTGCGGCAGGCACTTGATGATCTTCCTGAAGATTTACGTACGGCAATCTCGCTTAGAGAGCTCGAAGGATTGAGTTACGAAGAGATCGCCAATGCGATGGAGTGCCCGGTCGGTACCGTCAGGTCGAGAATTTTCCGGGCTCGTGCCGCAATCGACGGCAAACTCAAGCCATTGCTGGAACCTTAGAGTATGTTAAACGGTTGGATTTGAAATATCGGGTGTGATGATGACAAAAGACACACAGGAGAGACTCTCTGCCCTGATTGACAGCGAACTCCCAGCGGCATTCACGGCGGATACGATTTCGCATTTGAAGCAGTCATCGGATCTGCGCGAGATCTGGGACAGGTACCATCTGATTGGAGACGCGATTCGAGGAGAGGGAGTCAGATGGCCGGCAGAGGGTGTTGCCGGTATTGTGCACAATCGACTTCGCGATGAGCCGGCGATTGTCGCGCAGCCGATTCCGATCAAAGAGAGCAAACCGCAAGATCGGCTGCTGCGCCCGCTGGCGGCAGGTGCTGCAATCGCCGCCTCGGTCGCTGCATTGGCCGTTTTCACACTGCCCAGATTGACCGGAGAGTCTCCTGCGGCAGATCCGGTACAGATCGTCTCCAAGGCGCCGGTACCGGTATCCTATGCCAATCAAAGCGGAACCCGCTGGAAGAATCTGGCAGAGCCGGCGCTGGAGTCAAAGCTCAACCGCTATCTGGAGAATCATAGTGAATACGCCTCTTCAGGTGGGATGGGCGTGGTTCCCTATTCATCATTCGTAAGCTACGACACCACGCACAGCCGGCCATGAGAGCGGGGTATACCTCTCATTGTCTCTTGTTATTCTGCTGCCTGCTGCAATCTGCAACGGCTTTCGCGGGAGAAAAAGATGTCCGCGCCTGGCTGCAGAGCATGGTCGAATCTGTCAGGACATTGAATTATCGGGGCACGTTCGTTTTCCTGCACGACAATCAGCTGGAATCGATGGAGATATTCCATACGGTGGATGCGCGGGGTGAAAAAGAGCGCCTGGTCTCCCTCAATGGTGCCGCCAGAGAGGTGGTCAGGGATGATGCATCCGTCATCTGTATCGCACCCGACGCCAAATCCATATCTGTGAGCCGGCGCGGTGCCGGCGGCGCATTCCGTGCCGTATTTTCCATGGATATAGCGGCGCTTTCCGCATTCTACGATTTTCAACTGCTCAATCGGGTGCGGGTGGCGGGCAGAGAGGCACAGGCTGTGGCGATTCTGCCGAAGGACGCATACCGTTACGGTTACCGCATCTATCTTGATTCCCAAAAAGCGCTGCCACTAAAGACGGATATGCTCGACGACAAAGGCTCAGTAATATCGCAGATTATGTTCACCTCCATTGAAATCGATACACATTTGGAGGAGACTGCCGACGGTGACCTGGACGGCCGTGAGTATTACCATTGGGTTCAGCGTGAACCCGGGAAGGTAAAAACCGGAACGGAAGAGAGCGAGTGGTCCTTGCAAGGCCTGCCCCAAGGCTATCGAATCAGACTCCGTACACAGATGCCCGCAGGCACGGAGGGACCTCCTGTCAGTCATTTCGTGCTCACGGATGGTTTGGCTTCTCTCTCTCTTTATATCGAAAACAGTGGCTCGGATTCGGTAATGGTCGGCGGGTCGCGCATGGGAGCGGTCAATGCGTTCGGCCGGGTGGTTGATGGATACCAGATAACCGCAGTGGGTGCAGTACCTGCACTGACGGTGGAGAAAATTGCACAGGCGGTCAGACGGCACGCTGACTGATCAATCTGATTTAAAAGCAAGGGCCGAGTGCAGAGGGTAGAGGGAAAGACGATATTTAGCCGCCGACTGACCCCTGCTAAGTCGCCGGCTATATAGAAGCTCCAATGGCTCCAGAGCCTTTTGGGCCTCTGCCCTCTGCTCTCTCTCCTTGATGGGGCTTTTGCGACATCCTCTTGATGCAGGATGCGGCCTGTGGGTGCAAAGAGGGGAGATTACCGGTGTTGGGAAACTGAAAGAACATGCTTGAAGAGACTGCATTGGTCACATCACTCGACGGCGCGTTCGCTCAGGTGGAGACCCTGCGCAACACTACCTGTGGTGGCTGCCAGGCCGGTTCTGCCTGCAGTACTCCACTGTTAAACAAATATTTCGGCAACCGTAAAGTTTCCGTTAGAGCTCTGAACCCGATCGGCGCCGCTCCGGGGGACAAGGTTGTCGTCGGTCTGGAGGAGTCAGCTCTGTCGCAGGCGTCGGTCAGGTTTTACCTGGTGCCGATATTAATGCTCATTGGCTTCGCAGGTTTTGGTCAGTGGCTGGCAGAAAGATCAAGTTTGGTTTCAACGGAACCAGCATCCGTTTTTGCTGGTCTATTGGGTCTGTTAATGGGGTTGATGTGGACACGTTACCATACTGTCAGAATCAACTCTTGCAAACGAAGTCAACTGGTGATTTTGAGACTGGCCAATACTCATTCAAGCTGGAGGTTCGCCAGTAAGAACCTCAGCCTGTAGCACCTCTGTTTAAGGACCATTCATATTTTGGAGTTCTGCATGAAAGCAATGTTGTGTCAAAGCCGACAGGTCATTATAGGAATTTGCCTGTTACTGTTATGGATCTCGCCTAATGTTCAAGCCCGGTCGCTGCCTGATTTCGTGGAATTGGCAAAGGAGAACAGTCCCTCCGTCGTCAATATCAGCACAAAACAGCGTAAAACGACGAGCAACCGATTTCGCCACAACTTTCGTATACCGGATGTGCCCGAAGACAGCCCGCTTAATGAATTCTTCGAGCGCTTTTTCGGCCAGGACGGAGGAGATGGTCCAGGTGATGCACCGCGGGAGTACGATACGCAGTCTCTGGGTTCCGGATTTGTCATCTCGGATGATGGTTATATTCTGACTAACACTCATGTGGTCGACGATGCAGATGAAGTTGTGGTTCGCCTAAGTGACCGGCGTGAATTTGTTGCCCAGATCATAGGCAAGGATAGCCGCAGCGATGTTGCGCTGTTGAAGATAGATGCCACGGAACTGCCGGTTGTCAAGATCGGCAGCACCAAGAATCTGCAGGTTGGCGAGTGGGTGCTGGCAATAGGGTCACCATTTGGATTCGATCACTCGGTTACCTCGGGAATTGTCAGTGCAAAGGGAAGAAACCTTCCGAATGAGAATTATGTCCCATTCATCCAGACCGACGTGGCGATCAATCCGGGCAATTCCGGCGGCCCGCTTTTTAATCTGGACGGCGAAGTGGTTGGCGTCAATTCACAGATCTTCAGCCGTACCGGCGGTTACATGGGGCTCTCCTTCGCCATTCCGATCGAAATGGCCATGAACGTGGTGAATCAGCTCAGGACTACAGGACGCGTCACCCGTGGCTGGCTGGGTGTCTTGATTCAGGATGTCACCAGAGAGCTAGCCGATGCCTTTGGCATGCGTCATCCCAAGGGTGCGTTGGTGGCGCGTGTGTTGCCCGGCAGCCCGGCCAGCAAATCGGGACTCCAGGTAGGTGATGTCATCTTGAAATTCAATGAAGAGACAATCTCGAACTCCTCTATGTTGCCGCCAATTGTCGGCGCCAGCCGGATAGACCGCCCCGCCGATCTGACAGTGCTGCGCAAGGGGAAGGAGATACAGGTGAAGGTGGAAATTGGTGAGCTGCCGGCTGAGGAGGCATTGGCGGAGGCGGAGGTTCCACAGCAGAATAGTGAGCAGTTTCTGGGGCTGGTGGTCTCTGAGATAACCTCAGAACAACAGAAGGCACTTGGACTCGATAGCGGTGAAGGCGTGCTGGTTGAAGAGGTACATGCAGGACCGGCTCAGGAGGCGGGTATCAAGCAGGGCGACCTGATACAGATGATTGGTCAGGCGAGAATCCGGAATCTTGCGGATTTTCGGAATCAAATGGAGCAGATACCGGCAGGTGAGACCGTTGCGGTATTGGTGCAGCGCCGCAGCGGACAGATTTTCCTCGCCGTGCGCATCCCGAAATAACCGCTGCTAATGCCCTATGGGTTTGTAAGCGGGGTGTGTCCGATTAGTGATAGCACAATGCGACAACAGGAAGGCTGAGGGCCAAGGGCCTAGGAAAAACCGATCGCAGTTCCACTTGATCCTCGGCCCTCGGTCCTCGGCCCTAGGCCCTCATTTGAAACTACCGATCTATCCAAGTGGGTTTACCATGGACCGGATAAGTAGTTACGGTTGAGGAACATATTATTCCCAGTCTGACTTTTTACTACCGCGAAAGCTGCCACCTCTGCGAGGAGATGTGGCAGCATTTACGGGACATTCAAACAGAAAGGAATTTTGAATTGGTGCGGGTGGATGTGGATTCTCACAGCGTACTGCAAGCGCGTTTTGGCGCACTGGTGCCGGTGCTTATCGGAGGAGACAGGATAATCTGCAACTACTACCTTGATCCAGTGGCGCTGGATCGTTATTTGGCAGGGATTGTTTGAGGGGGCGGCAATCTCGGGTATCATAGGGCTGAATTTGATTCCAACGGAACCTCCTTTTGGGGATGTTCCGTTTTTTTGGCCTTCCCGCTTACGATGACTGATCTGCAGCATATCCGTAATTTTTCCATAATTGCCCATATCGACCACGGCAAGTCCACGATCGCGGACCGTTTGATTCAGATCTGCGGTGGTCTAAGCGACAGGGAGATGGCAGAGCAGGTACTGGATTCCATGGAGTTGGAGCGCGAGCGTGGGATTACCATCAAGGCTCAGAGCGTCACGCTCGACTATAAGGCGGACAATGGCCAGATTTATCAACTGAATTTTATCGATACCCCCGGGCACGTTGATTTTTCCTATGAGGTGTCTCGTTCACTGGCTGCCTGCGAGGGAGCGCTGCTTGTGGTGGATGCGGCTCAGGGGGTTGAGGCTCAGAGTGTGGCAAACTGCTACACCGCGGTGGAGCAGAATCTCGAAGTCCTGCCAGTGTTGAATAAGATAGACTTGCCAGCCGCGGACCCGGAAAGGGTTATAAACGAGATAGAGGAGATCATCGGTCTGGATGCCGAGAAGGCCATTCGGGTTAGCGCGAAAACCGGTGTGGGAATTCATGATCTGCTGGAAGAGCTGGTGCGTTTTATTCCACCACCCAAGGGAGATGCCGAGGCACCGTTGCAGGCGTTGATCATTGACTCCTGGTTCGACCCTTACGTTGGGGTAATCTCTCTTGTGCGCATCAAGAACGGCACTCTTCGCCCAAAAAATAAGATGTTTGTGATGTCCACCGGGAGGAGTTATCAGGTTGACAATGTGGGCGTATTTACTCCAAAACGGGTGGAGAGGAGTGAGCTGAAAGCGGGTGAAGTCGGTTTTGTTATCGCCGGTATCAAAGAGATCGACGGCGTGCCCGTTGGTGATACGCTGACATTGGCAGATCGAATGGCGGCAGCCCCCTTACCCGGTTTCCAGGAGATTCAACCACGTGTATTTGCCGGACTTTATCCCGTCAGCTCAGACGACTATACGGATTTGCGTGAATCTCTGCAGAAGCTGAAGTTGAACGATTCGGCACTCCGTTATGAGCCGGAAACCTCCCAGGCGCTGGGATTTGGATTCCGCTGCGGATTTCTCGGAATGCTGCATATGGAAATCGTCCAGGAACGTCTCGAACGCGAATATGACCTGGACCTCATCACCACAGCGCCAACGGTGATCTATGAAGTGGTCAAGACAGACGGCGAGATTTTTCACATCGATAATCCTGCTGACCTGCCAGACAGTAACCACCTGTTGGAGGTGCGTGAGCCGATCATCGAAGCCCATATTCTGGTTCCGCAGAGCCATCTGGGCAACGTCATAAACCTCTGTGTCGAAAAGCGCGGCGTACAGAAAAACATGCAATATCTCGGCGGACAGGTGCAGATCAGCTATGAACTGCCGATGAACGAGATGGTTCTGGATTTTTTCGACCGGCTGAAATCGGTCAGCAGGGGTTACGCTTCATTCGAATACTCATTCAAGCGTTTTCAGGTCGCCCCATTGGTAAAACTTGATATACTCATAAACGGGGAGACCGTGGATGCGCTTTCGGTTATCGTGCATCGGGAACAGGCAGATTTCCGGGGAAGGGATTTAACGGTAAAGATGAAGGAGTTGATTCCACGCCAGATGTTCGATGTGGCGATTCAGGCAGCAATAGGCAGTAAGATAATTGCGCGCACGAACGTAAAGGCACTGCGCAAGAACGTGACTGCGAAATGTTACGGGGGAGATATTACCCGAAAACGGAAACTACTGGAGAAGCAGAAAGCAGGTAAAAAGCGGATGAAACAGGTTGGAAACGTGGAGATCCCGCAGGCAGCGTTTCTTGCGGTTCTGAAAATCGGCAAAGATAATTAGTATTTGGGCCCGTCATAACATGCGGATGCTCAGCATTAACAAGTTTTAATCAGACGGCTGGATGCCTGGTGTCACTTCCGCTTAATTTATCGAATAAGAGATATCGCACTACATTATGAATTTTGATTTCCCAACATTTCTGGTACTGGCCACTTTTGTAACCGGTGCAATCTGGTTGATCGATGCGCTACTGTTCGAAAAGAAACGACGTGTTGCGTCAGCGGAGGAAAAACCGAAAGAGCCCGTTCTGGTCGAATATTCAAGGTCCTTTTTTCCGATAATACTGGTTGTATTGGTGCTTCGTTCATTTCTGGTGGAGCCGTTTCGGATACCATCCGGATCCATGATGCCGACACTGCTGGTCGGAGATTTTATTCTTGTTAACAAGTTTGCGTACGGAATCCGACTCCCGGTGCTGAACCGGAAAGTGATCGAAATAGGGTTGCCCCAACGAGGTGATGTAGCTGTATTCAGGTACCCGAAAAATCCAACCGTTGACTACATAAAGCGGGTAGTGGGCATCCCCGGAGATATTATCGGTTACCAGGATAAGACTCTGTTTGTCAACGGAGAGCCGCAACTGCAAAATCCTGTGGGTACCTACACAGGAACAGGCAGTGGCTCAAGGGAGACCGGAGTGCAGCGCAATACGGAACAGCTCGGAGAAATTCGTCATGATGTATTGGTGAACCAGCGGGCACCGGATTTTGGTTTTGGCTGCCAGGTTTTGATGCGCGGGCCGATAACCATACCCGAAGGGCACTATTTCGCAATGGGGGATAATAGAGACAATAGTAATGACAGTCGTTGTTGGGGCTTGGTCCCGGAAGAGAATCTGGTGGGAAAAGCATTCGCAATATGGATGAACTGGGATGGCAACAGCCCGGGTTTTCCGATCGCTTGGGGCCGGTTGGGCAACAGCATCAAGTAACAGAGTGCGGAAGAGGGTGTAGCGATCATGAACAGACACAGACAGAGTGGGATGACGGGTACAGGCTGGCTTGTGGTTCTTGCATTAATTGGCTTTTTCTCGATGTTGATCATCAAAATGGCACCGGTATATATGGAACATTTTTCAGTGAAAACCGTGCTCGAATCGCTTAAGGAAGAGCCAATGATCACCCAGAAGTCGGTAGGTGAAGTGAGGACGATGATTCAGCGGCGATTGAAGGTAAATGGTGTATACGATATGAACAACGATGCCATTAAAATTAAAAAAGAGGGTGGGGTAATGGACGTCGATATCACCTATCAGGTTACCAAGCATATGGCTGGAAACGTGGATGTTCTGATCTCTTTTTCAGATAATATAAAACTGGTTGCTAATTGATAGAGCCATTGCACCAGCTTTGCCGGGAACTTGGCTATCAGTTTGGTGATGAGTCGTTTCTCAAGCGGGCACTGACGCACAGAAGTGCAGCAAATCTGAATAACGAACGCCTGGAATTTCTCGGAGACGCCATACTCGGTTTTATAGTGGCAGACGAGTTATACCGTGCATTCCCTGATGCAAAAGAGGGGCAGCTCAGCAGATTACGCGCGCGACTGGTGAAAAAAGAGACACTTGCAGCTATTGCGCGCAGACTTGATCTGGGCATGTATCTGCAACTCGGTGCTGGTGAGCTGCGCACCGGTGGGCACTCCAGGGACTCGATTCTGGCCGATTCGCTTGAAGCTCTTTTTGCCGCTATATACCTCGATTCAGGCTATCAGTCCGCCCGCAAAATCGTTCTAAACCTCTTCCGGAAACGAATAGAGGAGTTATCTCCTGAGACACAGGGGAAGGACCCGAAAACCCGTTTGCAGGAGTATCTCCAGGCCCGGAAAAAATCACTGCCAAGCTATAACATCATTGAAGTGATTGGCGAACAGCATGATCAGAGCTTTTCCGTGGAGTGCCGGGTTGATGAAATGAATCTTCAGAGTCGTGGATCAGGCAGCAGTCGCCGTAAGGCGGAACAGATTGCGGCTTCCAATCTGCTGGAGCAGCTGCTCGAATGACAAAATCAGCGAGACGCTGCGGGTATTGTGCCATCGCAGGACGCCCGAATGTGGGAAAGTCAACCCTGCTGAATCGATTGATAGGCCAGAAGCTGGCGATAACTTCACCCAAACCACAAACCACGAGGCACAGCATTATCGGTGTCAAGAGCAGGGTGGATGGCCAGATTGTCTATGTCGATACACCAGGTATGCACCAGCGCAGCAATCATGCAATGAATCGGTATCTCAATCAAACCGCTCGATCGACATTGAGTGATGTTCATATCATCCTGTTTGTTGTCGAGGCATTGAACTGGACTGCTGAAGATGAGTCCGTTCTGATGTCTATTGCGGCAACGAAGCGTCCCACCATTTTGGTGGTCAATAAGATTGATAGGGTGAAATTAAAGCACCGACTGCTGCCATTCCTCTCCGAAACCGCTGCCAGGATGGAGTTTGCCGAAGTTTTTCCGGTCTCTGCGAAAAGTGGCGACAATACAGAGTCCCTGGAAAATGCAGTATTGAATCTGTTACCTCCCGGGGAAAACTATTTTCCCGAAGATCAATTGACAGACCGAAGTGAACGCTTTTTTGCATCCGAACTGATCAGAGAGCAGTTGACCCGGCGCTATGGGAAGGAGATCCCCTACGCGCTTACCGTGGAAATTGATAAGTTCGAAGAAGATGGTGATCTTTATCGAATTCATGCCTTGATCTGGGTTGAACGGGAAGGGCAGAAGAGTATTATTATCGGCAATAAAGGCGCTGCATTGAAAGAGACGGCAAGGCTCGCCCGTATCGCTATGGAGAAGCTGTACGGCAAGAAGGTCTATCTCGAAATATGGATTAAAACCAAAAAGAGTTGGTCCAGTGACGAGAAAGCGTTGATAAATCTGGGTTATAGTGATTGACAGGTTCCTGGATCATCCGGCTTATATTCTCCACCGCAGACCCTTCTCCAATACCAGTCTGCTGATCGAGTGTTTCACGCTCTCACATGGCCGTCTCCCGGTAGTGGCAAAGGGCGTCAGGAGAGGCAATTCCTCTGCGGCGGGATTACTGCAGCCATTCCATCCGCTGCTTATCCGATGGTCGGGCAGGGGTGAAGTCAAGACCCTCATTTTTTTTGAAGCGGCGGCACCCCCACTTATGTTACAGGGCCGGATTCTCTATTGTGGTTTCTACCTGAACGAACTGCTTGTCCGTCTTCTTCAACGCGAAGATCCTCATGAACGGCTGTTTGTGCTATACGGTTCAACCTTGTCACAGCTCTCTCAGGGTGAAACCGTGGAACCTGTATTGCGCCGCTTCGAAATAGAGCTGCTCGATCAGTTGGGCTATGGGCTGGTCCTGGATCGAAATGGTGCAGATGGTTCTCCTTTGCATCCTGATCAGCGTTATCATTACGAGCTGGATCTAGGGCCGGTGCCCTGCAGTCGGTCTGACCCCTTGGGAATCAGTGGAGCAACCCTGATAGGGTTGCATAACGGATCGCTTCTGGACAGAGAGATGCAGATTGAAGCACGTGCACTGACCCGTATGGCATTGGGACATTATCTCGGCGATCGACCACTCAAGAGCCGGGAGCTTTTTCAAACGAATATAGAGAAATGAAACCACAAAATTCTGTCTTGTTGGGAGTTAATATTGATCATGTGGCAACTCTGCGGCAACAGCGCGGAACACGTTATCCGGAGACGCTGCAAGCGGCGCTGGTGGCGGAACAGGCCGGCGCCGACGCAATTACCGTGCATCTTCGGGAAGATCGAAGGCATATTCAGGATCGTGATGTCGCACTGTTGAAAGAGACTCTTCAGACGCGGATGAATCTTGAAATGGCCGCAACCGGAGAGATGCTCGGAATTGCAAAAAAAATCGGACCGGAGGATTGTTGCCTGGTACCTGAAAGAAGGGAGGAGCTGACCACTGAAGGTGGACTGGATGTTGTTTCGAATCAAGCTTACCTGAAAGATTATTGTCAGGAGCTGGCTGAAGCGGGCTGCCGCGTGTCACTGTTTATTGATGCGGATCCTGCTCAGCTCGACGCTGCTGTCGCTGTTGGTGCGCCGGTGGTGGAGATACATACAGGGCACTATGCCGACACCAGAGACCGGCTGCAGCGTAAAGCGGAGCTGGAACGCATTATCAGAGCCGTAAACTATGGAATAGATCTTGGTCTACAGGTCAATGCGGGTCACGGACTGGACTATAATAATGTCCGGCCAATTGCCTCAATCGCGGGAATAAGTGAGTTGAACATTGGACATGCCATCATTTCCCGGGCACTTTTTTCAGGTCTGTCAGAAGCGGTCCGCGAAATGAAAAGGTTGATCGGGTAGTTGCTACGGCGGAGAGCGCCTGGTTGATTCCGACAGCAGCAACGCTGCCTCTCGTTCCAGCTCGTTCAGCAATCCGGTAATCTCGTTTTCGTGCCCGTTATGTGCCGCTTTTTCCAACGCTTCGACCAGCCGGTTCATGGCAGGAACGCCGCATATTGCCGTTGCACCATGGAGTCGGTGGACGACTTTAGCCAATCCCGGCCAGTCCCGGTTCGCAGCGCATCGCCTGATCGACTCGAGCTGCCCCGGCAGTTCCTCGATAAACCGGTTGAACAGGGTTTCCATCAACTTACTTCTTCCCCCGGCAATTTTCAGTGCAGCTTCAATGTCCCTGGTTCTGAACGGTTTCGCCTCACTGTCCGTGGAGAAGCGGGAACTGCGGGATCCCACGCGGCTCTTGGAACCAAGCAGCTTATGAATAATGCCCCACAATTCAAGCTCGTCAATGGGTTTTACAAGGTACCCGTCGATACCGGCATCGAAAGCCAGCTCTCTGTGTTCCGGAATGACATCCGCGGTCAATGCAAGTATCGGCGTCTGTTTACGATCTGAATCCATGGATCGAATAACGCTTGTTGCTTCGCGTCCGTCCATCACCGGCATATGCACATCCATGACAATGAGGTCAAATGCCTCCCTGCGTACCTTTTCCACAGCCTCCTTTCCATTTTTCACCTCTGTAATCTCAGCGCCGCTCTCCTTTAGAATGGTGGAAATCAACTGCAGATTAACCGGGTTGTCTTCCGCAATGAGAAAATGACGACCGGAATAATCAGGAACAGCTGCTGGACCAGACGTATCGGGGCTTTTTTTATCGCCCGCCAGCAACTCTGTTATGGCACGATGTAAAACGGCGCGAGTACAGGGTTTGCTTATACAGCGGCTTGCTCCCATTCGTTCGAGTTCCTCGATTTCAGAGCGTTCTGAAGTGCTGGCAATTACCAGCAGCGGAAGTTTGAAGAACGAATTGATGGTCTCTATCATTGTTTCTGCAGCACCACTCTTGATCTGGTTGTTGGTTACTCCCAATACAACCAGGTCGGACTCATCGGGCCCGCTTTTCACCAATCCATCCATATCTGTCTTTCTCACTTCCAGACCGATCGCAATGAGGTCATGCTGCAACGACAGACCGGAGTATCCGTAGCTGTCGATAAAAATGCAGCGCTCTCCGGACAAGGTGATTGATGAAGTATCCGATTTTTGCTCCTGTGACTTTGTCAAACCCAAAGCAACCCGAAAACATGAGCCTTCTCCCTCGGTGCTATCGAGTTCAATATCACCATTCATGGATTCAGCCAGTTTCCGGCATATACTGAGACCCAATCCTGTTCCGCCATACATGCGGCTTGTTGCAGCGCTGCCTTGTTGAAAAGAGGTAAAAATTTTCTCTCTGAACTTGTTTGCTATGCCTATTCCGGTATCCGTTACTGTGAAATGGAGTACACACTTCTCTTCGGTCTCCTCCTCCAGCATTACCCGAACGATGATCTCTCCTTTTTGGGTGAATTTAATGGCATTACCCAATAGGTTCATAAGAATCTGTCTTATCCGGGTCTCATCCCCGATCAACTGCTCAGGCACATCCCGGTAAATTAAAAGGGTTAGCTCAATGCCTTTTGCATGAGCATCCGGCGCCAACAGAATAACCGGGTTTTCAAAGCAGTCGCGAATGTTGAAAAGTGCATTCTCGGGTTCCAGCTTTCCGTGTTCGAGTTTTGAATAGTCCAGAATATTGTTGATTATTCTCAGCAGATTGATGGCTGATTTTTCGATGGTTCTAACCAGATCCTTCTGCTCTTCGCTCAATTTGGATTTCAACAGGAGTCTGGAAAAACCGATTACGCCATTCATGGGAGTGCGTATCTCATGGCTCATGTTGGCCAGAAAATCAGACTTCACCTTACTTGCCCTGAGGGCGCTCTTACGCGCCAGATCCAGCTCGACATTCTGGATCTCAATCGCCTCCATGCTTTGAGTCAGGTCGGCGGTTGCCTGTTCAATTTGCTGTTGCAGCGTATCCTGAGAGTGTTGCAATGTATCAGCCATTGCATTGAAACCCACTTCAAGACTGCGCAATTCGCCTGTCGAAACTTCCGGTACGCGGACATTAAAATCGCCATGTCGCATCCTGATTACCGACTGAGTGAGTCGTACCAACGGTCGGATTATCGACTGGCTGAGACCGATGGCGATCAGCCCGGTAATGATTATCCCTGTCGCCAGCATCAGCAGGCTGTTCTGAACGATGCGATGCTGTTCCTTCTGTAAACGGGCATCAGTCAGTTTCACCGTTACGCTGCCTATCTGAAGGCGTGTTTCCAAAGGCTGAAATTCGACCTCCATCTGATCCGGATAGTCGGCTAATTTTTCGCTTGGGATAAAAAGTGAAAAAACCGGAGAGGAGAAGCTGCTGATACTGGTGTTGTTGGCACTGAGCGGTTTCTGCTCGTCTACATGTTCCAGGTGAGAAAGTACACTGCCAGTCGCATCGGTAACCGTAACAGAAACAACATCAGCCTGCTCCATTATTGTGTTCAGTGCACTCCTCAGGATCTCTTCGTTGCCTGTGAATATTCCATAGATACTTAATGATGCCGAATGATCTGCAATAGCCTTGCCGCGCTCCTGAAAAGACTGGTTCAGGTTCGCGAGCTGGGCGTTGATGATATAGACTGTCAGAGTAAGCGCCATGATCGCAGCAGGCAGAATCCCCAGCAGCAGTGAGCGGGTTTTGATTCTCGATAATCTCCGGAAAATCATTTGCCCTCCAATTGTTCGAGGTGTTGCTTCAACTCAGTCGATTCCGGCAGGTTGATATTCAGTGAACGAGCCACGTTTCTATTTATCTCTATGCTGAAGTATCTGGGATACTCCGGGGAGCGGATTCCACCGGTAAAGACAAACTGCCGGATGCTCTCGGCGATATGCATTGCAATATCTGATGGAGTCGAATGGACCGCCAGCATGGCACCCGCCTTGACATAGGACGCCGAGAAACCGACAACCGGTATCTGATTGTGATAACTGGAAAGAAGAATATTGAAAATGGTATTCCGGTTGTAAATAACAGGGTCCGGCAGCGCCAGAAGCATATCACTGCCATCCAATACCCTTCTCAAGGCGGGGCCTACATCACCCTCTTTGGTTACAGATTCCAGTAAGAGGGGAACTCCGATGTTTTTCGCAGCGCTCTCAAGTTGCATGCGAGACGCTGTAGTGGCAGGCCCCAGCAACACGCCCAACACTTGATTGTCTCGCATGATCAGCTTGATCAGATTGAGTTGCCGGGTGATTGGTTGATCCAGGTAGATCACGGAAACTCTGTTTGAAGTTTCGTCGAGATTAAGAGAAACGGCGGAGGATTTTGGAATCAGCGTGTAGAGCTTGGGAATCGTGGTTTCAGATTTGGAGATGAGTTGTGCCGCTTTTACTCCTATTGTTACGATTAGTTTCAGACCGGGTTTATATGTTCTCAATATTTCATCGATCGGTGTGTCATCAATGTCCAAATGTTTGATCTGAAGTGTTCTGCATTCGGCGCAAATTGATTCAAGATCGGAAAGAATGGTCGAAGATATGTTCTCGTAAACAGACGAATTGCCATGGTGAAGGATCAGTATGATTTGTGAAGTTGAAAGCCCCGGCAAGGGGATCAGGGTTAGAAGCGCGGTAACAAGGAATTCCCGGAAGTGCAAATAGTCCCATAAAGGATGCTTGGCCAACCGCCAACGACGGGTGTTGGTCCGGCGGTTTGTCTTCATAATTTAGATGGTCAGCAATGTCATGGACTTATTTCGAATGCACTGTTCTGACACTGCACGATTCCACTTCCGGTTTGTACTCGATAGTTCGTTTTATTGGAAATTTACACGGGCCTGGAGGAAAAACCGTTTATCCGAAACATTGACCTGAGGGGGAACCTTGTCAGGATCATTGTAGAAGTCATAGTCGTCACCGTCTATGTCCTGAAAAATGAACTCCAGGTCGATTTCCGATTTCTCTTGTCGAAAGCGTTTCCCAATGCGGAAATCCCAGCGTGTGCGCACGGGAACGTAATCGCCGTCGTACAGCCATTCCATCGGATCCACATAGTAATAGGCGCTGCTGATCTCGATGCCATTTTCAAAGCGGTAGCTTCCCAACAGGCTGAAAGTTTGCTCCGGGACGCTCTCCTGCATGTCCAGAAAACGAAGGTCTCCATTCGACTTTATCCTTCTGAGCTGTTGCCCCCGCACGTTGGCCAGACTGTGGCCGATATGGAGGAGGCTGTTTGGTGTTGGCTTGAGGGAAAGATCGAGTTCCAGCCCGTAAATTTTTACTTCACCGTTATTGACATAGCTCTGGGCACGATCATCGGAGAAAATGGATGGACCGGTAATGTTCTCATTGTCTATATTTGCAATGATGTCCACGATTCTCTCCTTGAACAGACGAACATCGAAAGTCAAGCCAAGGTTGGGAAGTTTTCCGAGATAACCAATCTCATGTACCGTGATCTCCTCCGGTTCAAGATCATCGAGGGTGTGGAACAGGTAATCCAGCGGCGTCATATCAGCAGCGAGATAGATGATCAGGTTGGAGTTATCCTCCCACAGTGTAGGCATACGGTAAGCACGGGAGACCGCAAAACGTACAGTATTGTTTGGGTTCAGGTGATGGTTGATCGCCAGACGGGGAGACAACAGCCCGCGTTTCCCTTCAAAGGCTTCGTACATTGCTCCGGCATTCACAATGGTGTCTGGCTGTATCTTCCACTCGGCGTTGGCGAAGAGGCGTAACTGTCGGCGTGAAGGGGTGTTCTCTCCTAAAGTCCAGACGCCTTCACCGTTTTCATATCTCCCGCCAAACCCTGTCGCTAAGCGAAAATTCTCGTTGAAATGGTTGGTGTATTCCAATTCGGCGTCATATCGATGCGAGTCGAATCCATAACCAGCGACAACCGCTGGAGGCAGGTCAGCACCGAAATGGTCATCCTTTTTCTGGTAGTTGTGATAAAACTGGATACGCAACTCCTGTTCCGGAGAAAGTTGCCTGCTCCAGCCCAAATGCTGATAGTGGTTGATATGGTAGGCGTTCCGCGAAGGCTGGTCCAGGCTCCCTGGAAATCCCTCTTCCCTGGAACCGCCGCCATACCCAAGTGCTATAAATAAGCTGTCCCGGTTGTCGGCCTGATAGTCTCCGCGGAAGCTGATTGAGTTGGTTGTTGCGCTGTCAGTACGTGTGTTGAATCCATCATCCTCTAAACGGCTGCCGGCAATCCTGAAATCGAGTTTTCCAACGGAACCGGCATAGCGACCATAGTTTTCCCGGTTTTGTCCGGTTCCAAAACGTGTTTTTAACTCAACGCCCTGTTGCTGTGCGGGATGCTCGGTAAATATGTTGATAACACCGGCAAAGGAGTTCGAGCCAAAGCTTGCGGCATTGGGCCCGCGGACTACTTCAATTCTTTGGATATCTTCAATGTCCAGCGCGATATCCTGCCAGGAGACGCCACCAAAGACCGGATCGTAGATGGATCTGCCATCAATCGTCACCTGCATGTCACGTGCGTACTGGTCCCCCCGGCCATGAGCGGTTACCGAAGCTCTTTTCCCGGTAGGGAAAGCAACCTGGAAACCCGGTACCATGCGCAGCAGGTCAGGTATATTCAACGCGCCGGAAGCGCGAATCATATCCTTGTCGATAAGGGTCACACTGGCAGGTGTGTCGGCAAGGGGCTGTTTCAGTCGGGTCACCGAAAGGACCACCGGAAGTTCGTCAAAATAGTAATCTTCCGGTACCTGACTTAGCACTGAAGCTGATCCCATCAGTACGCTGACACCAAGCGCCTGAAGCAGCTTTGTCCGGAATATACGGAAATAAACAATGTGAGCCCTTTTCCTGAACAGCTTACCCGGGCTATCCTCGATGCTTTTACAGTTCATCGGTAGAACTCCCCTTTTTTTATGCAGTCTCCCCTGCATTTGTATTTGGTTCATCTTACCATCGTTTTCAGCCAATAGTTGAAGTACACTTAGGCTCCATGAATTATCCAACAATAGAGAGATTTGTCGGTTTTACACCGCTGGTCAGACTGCAGCGACTGGTGCCAGGTGGCAGCAACACCGTTCTGGTCAAGCTGGAGGGCAACAATCCGGCGGGTTCGGTCAAGGATCGCCCGGCGCTGAATATGATTCTGCGCGCCGAAGAGCGCGGCGATATTCAACCCGGCGACACGCTGATCGAGGCGACCAGTGGAAATACAGGGATCGCGCTGGCGATGGCTGCAGCTATCAAGGGATATAGATTGATCCTGATAATGCCGGACAACATGAGCGTTGAACGTCGTGCCTCCATGCGTGCGTACGGTGCTGAGCTTATCCTGGTCGACCGCGAGGGTGGTATGGAGGCTGCCAGAGACCTCGCCTTGAGAATGGAATCCGAGGATAAAGGGAGGGTATTGAACCAGTTCTCCAATCCGGACAATCCGACGGCTCACTACGAGAGCACCGGGCCGGAGATATGGCGCGACAGCGCGGGTAAGATTACCCATTTTGTCAGTGCCATGGGGACCACCGGCACGATTATGGGCGTTTCGCGTTATCTGAAGGAGCAGAATCCCGCTATACAGATAGTCGGTGTGCAACCTGCGGAGGGTGCCAGTATTCCCGGTATCAGGCGCTGGCCGGCAGAGTATCTACCGGAGATCTTCGATCCGAAGCGGGTTGATAGAGAGATGGATGTGACTCAGGAGGAGGCGGAGGAGATGACCCGGAGGCTGGCCAGCGAAGAGGGTATTTTTGCAGGTATCTCTTCCGGCGGGGCGGTTGCCGCCGCGTTGGCTCTGGCCTCAACACTTGAGCATGCGGTTATCGTTGCCATTATCTGCGACCGCGGTGACCGCTACCTTTCTACTGGTGTTTTTCCTGCTGAATAGAAGGCATCTCACCGCACTGGCAGTCACTCTCGTCGGTCTGTCTCTCTACGGGTCAAGCGTTTTCCCTGTCGATCAGTTCAAGCTGCAACTTGGAACACTCAACGGCAAGGATTGGCGCGCCGAAGCGATCCAACTGAACATCCGCTGGTCGGATGGACCAAAGGTTTCCTATTCATTGTCGGCCGCACGCTTTGTCCATACGGCACTCTCATTTCCCCTGTTATCCCCCGAAATCCAATGCGACAGAGGTGTTATAGATGATGATCTGGTCAGCTGCGAACAGGGGCATCTGAAGGCTGTCAATCCACTGTTGGACAACGACGTATTTCCATTGGAATTCAGATGGGAACGAGCGGCGCACAGATTCAGTTTTGCTGTGGAGCAACTCAGGCTCGCGGGAGGCAGCGTTAAGCTTCGTCTTGACGCTGCAGCACTGGACTGGAAGGTTAAGATTGCAGGAGAGAGCGTGTTGCTTCAGCGGTTGCGCAGTGTGTTGGCGACGCTGGATATGGCGCTTCCTGAATTTAAACTGGAGGGGAGAGCAAATCTCGATCTTAACCTTGGTGGAGGTGAAACGGTCCGGTCTGCAAATTGGAAGCTGAAATTCAGGCAGGTCGCTTTCTCCGACGCAAAAGGCGGCTACATTGGCGAAGGATTGTCGGGTGACTGGAGCGGCAGTATGGATGCATCCATTCAAGGGTATGCTGGCAGCACGAAGCTGGCGCTGGAGCAAGGTGCGCTGCTGACACCGTTCGTCTATCTTGAGCCCGAAGGAAACGCGATAAACATCGGTATGAATTACCGTTTCAACCATGCCCTAAGCAATATGTCTGTCACGCAGCTGGAGTATCGGGACCCTAAGGTGATTATGCTCTCGGCTGAAGGCAGTCTTACGCTGACTCCAGACCTGCGGATTGAAAGTTTCAGGATCCACTCACAGCCAACGGAACTGGATAAGCTATACCGTAGATATTTTCAGCCGGTTCTGGCCGATGAATTGTTTGAAACGCTGAACCTCCACGGCGGTGCGCGGTTTGAATTCCAGCTGGATTCGGTATCGACGTTGAGGCTGAAGCTGAATGATATATCGGTTCACCAGGGGAGCACGGTGGCTGATGGTGTTGGGGAAAACTTTCGGGTGTCGGGTTTGGGAGGGGATCTGATCTGGAGCTCAGGTGACAGAGTGCCGGAGAGCAGGCTCCACTGGCGAGATGGGAGCCTGTTGCAGCGTATTACGATCGGCTCCGGAGAGGCGCATCTGAAGCTGCGCGGCAACAGGCTGCAACTGGCGGAGCCCGTCTCCCTTCCGGTTCTGGATGGTGCACTGCAGGCAGAACACTTTTCAGTCAACCTTGCTGAATCAGGGTCCAGAGTCGACTTTCGGGGGTATATCACACCGATATCCATGAAGCTCATCAGTGAAGCGCTTGGATGGCCTCCCCTGGCGGGACGGCTCTCCGCGATGATTCCGGGTGTCGCCTATGAAGAAGGGCTGCTGAAGCTGCGGGGTATGACATTGATACGTGCATTTGACGGCACAATTTTATTAAAGAATCTACAGCTCGATGACATATTCGGGCCGCTGCCGGTACTGCAGGCAGACGTAGAGTTGAAAGCCCTTGATCTGGAGACTCTGACCTCCACATTCTCGTTTGGTAAGATTACCGGCAGACTGGCCGGCCAGGTCAATCGCTTGCGTCTGGAAAAGTGGCAACCTGTTGCGTTCGATGCCTGGTTTGCCACTCCAGAAAATGATCCTGGTCCGCACCGGATAAGCCAGAAAGCGGTGGACAATATTTCAAATCTCGGTGGTGTGGGGATATCAGGTGCGCTGTCACGCAGTTTCCTGCGATTCTTCGAAGAGTTCGGCTACGAAAAACTGGGAATCAGCTGTCGTCTGGAAAATCGTGTGTGTGAAATGGGTGGTGTAGAATCAGCGGGGCAGGCTCAGGGTTACTACCTGGTGAAAGGTGGCGGTCTTCCCAGGATTGACATAGTAGGTTTCAATCGAAAAACCGACTGGAGTTTGCTGGTGGATAAACTCAAACAGGTCGCGGAGGGCGGAACGCCCATCATACAATAGTCACTGCACGAATGTTCGTGGAAGTGTCCCGGCATCTATCGCCAGAATCAAGGAGTCAACAACATGAAAGCGCTTAAACTGACAACCCTGGCCAGTGCACTGGTGCTGCTGGCAGCCTGTGTCACTATCAATATCTACTTTCCCGCTGCGCAGGCGGAGCAGGCGGCGGAGCGTATCGTCGAGGATATACTCGGTAAACAGGCGCCGAAAGAGGATAAAGGGGTCTGGCTGGATACACAGAAATTGGAGTTGATCGCTGCACAACTGCTGAATCTGCTGATTCCTCAGGCGCAGGCGGTACAACCTGATTTCAATGTGAATACTCCTCAGATAAGGCAGCTGCAGGCTGCCATGAAGCAGCGCCACCAGAGTCTTAAAGCTTTTTATTCCAGTGGTGGCATTGGCTTTACACGCGATGCACGTATTGCGGTTCAAAATCCGTCTGCGATTCCCTTGAAGGAACGGGCTAAGGCAGATCGTCTGGTGGACGATGAAAATCGCGATCGGGATGCTCTCTACAGAGCAATTGCTGCGGCTAACGGGCATCCTGAGTGGGAGCCGGATGTCCGCTCGACATTTGCCAAGACCTGGGTGCAGGAGGCTGAGAGAGGTTGGTGGTACCAAAACTCCTCCGGCAACTGGAAGCAGCGCTGATGCTTCTGCAGGCCGCTGCTAAGAGCTTTTGATCAGATGGGGCGCTCAAGAGCAGCAAGGATTCCGCAGGATCCTTTGACCGTACATATCGAAAGTATGAGTCAGGATGGCATGGGCGTTGCCCGTGTCGACGGCAGAAGCGTGTATATCCATGGCGCCCTGAGCGGTGAGACAGTCCTCTTCCGCTATACCCGGATCAAGGGTCAGCAGGCCGAGGGTGCCGTTGACAAGGTGTTGATTCCGTCACCCGACAGGGTGCCGGCGGAGTGTCACCAGTATGGTGTGTGCGGAGGATGCAGCCTGCAGCACCAACGTCCCTCCGCCCAGATCCGTGACAAGCAGCAGATTCTGTTGCAGGCTTTTTCCTCTATCGGTAACGTCGCACCGGAGACAATTCTGCCTCCACTGGCGAGCGACAGGGTTTGGGGGTATCGAAAGAAAGCACGGCTGGGTGTCAAATATGTGGCCAAAAAGGAGCGGGTTCTGGTGGGCTTCAGGGAGCGCCGATCGGGGTTCATCTGTGATACCGAACGCTGTCTGGTGCTGGATCCGAAAATTGGGGAGCTTCTGATTCCACTGGCGCAAATGATCGGGGAACTCTCTATCAAAGACCGGATTCCACAGATTGAGGTGGCGATAGACGACTCTGACTGTATTCTGATCTTCCGGCTTTTGTCACCTGCATCTGCTGCTGACCTGCAGCGTCTTTCAGGTTTCTGCGATGCTCACGGCATCCTTCCCTATCTCCAGGAGGGCGGAGCGGAGAGCCTGCGCCCCTTATCAGGAAAAGCAAAAGAGCTCTGTTACCGGTTGCCGGCCCATGAACTGGAGTTTCGTTTTCTCCCCACCGACTTTACTCAGGTGAACAGCGGTCTCAACAGTTTGATGGTTGATCACGCCTTGCAACTGCTTGATCCGAAACCGGGGGAGCGCGTACTGGACCTGTTCTGTGGACTGGGAAATTTCACACTACCGCTGGCACGAAGCACGGGGAATGTAACAGGGGTCGAGGGAGACGTTGGGTTGGTGGCGAGGGCCAGACAGAACGCATTGATGAACAATATTCATAACGCCAGATTCTTTGCTGCCGACCTTTACCAACCACTGGAGAATGAACCCTGGCTGCATGAATCGTTCGAAAAGGTTCTGCTGGATCCCCCGCGCAGCGGAGCGCAGCAGGTGTTGCGTTACTTGCCGGAAACAGGTGCGCACAGGATCGTCTATGTTTCCTGTTACCCCGACACCCTGGCGAGGGACGCCGGGGAGTTGGTGAATCTGCACGGATACCGGCTGGTGGCAGCCGGGGTGATGGATATGTTTCCCCATACAGCGCATGTTGAGTCTATCGCACTCTTTGAGGCTTATTAAACCATGGCATTAGAAATAGAGCATAAGTTCCTGGTAAAAAACGATTTATGGCGTAGTAACGTGATTTCTGAAACACGCCTGCAACAAGGCTATCTGGCGAATCAGAAGAATGCCTCGGTGCGGATCAGAACCGGGAACGGAAAAGCCCATCTGAACATCAAAAGCACTACGCTGGGTATACGGAGACTGGAGTTCGAGTATGAGATTCCATTGGCCGACGCTCGTGAAATGTTGCGCGAGATTGCAATACAGCCTTTTATCGATAAGACACGGTATATCGTTCGCAATGGTGCACATGATTGGGAACTTGATGTGTTCGAAGGTGAGAACCATGGATTGATCGTCGCGGAACTGGAATTGGAATCTGAAGATGAACCCTTTGAGCTGCCCGAATGGGCGGGTGAGGAGGTGTCGGGGGATGTCAAGTACTACAATGTCAACCTGATCAAACATCCTTTCAGCCAATGGTGAGGAAGGCGGTGCCTTGAGAAGCTGTCGGATTTGAGGCTGACCTACCGCGGAAAAGCCGGATTTGGGCGGATTTCCCGATCCTTATGGTCAAATAGCTTGGTGATTAGCCCTCTCCCTCAGCCAATCGCCGGGGCTGATCACCTAGAGCTTAGGCTATTCACCTCAAACGATCGAAAAATATGACTCATACCGGCTTTCCCTCGCAATGCTCCCCTAACTCCGACAGATGCTTAACCAGACGTATCCAGGTTGATTTGCAGACCCAGCAGCTGAGGCTGATCGATGGGGAGAACAGGATATTGCGGTTTCCGGTCTCAACCGCTATGAACGGTCCAGGCGAGGAGTCGGGTAGCGGTTGTACGCCGCGTGGACTGCATGTGATACGCATTAAAATAGGCGAAGGACTGCCTCTTTACGCTGTTTTTAAAGGGCGGCGGCCGACAGGTGAGATCTATAACGAAGCGCTTTCTGCAATATATCCGGAGAGGGATTGGATCCTAACCCGGATCTTATGGCTGAGCGGCAGGCAACGGGGGTTTAATCGGGGAGGCTCGACGGACACTTTGCGCCGCTTTATCTATATCCATGGATGCCCGGACAGCGAACCAATGGGGGTACCTCGGTCTCACGGATGCATTCGTATGCGAAACGGAGATCTTATCGAACTGTTCGATAAGGTTGAATCTGGCATGGAGGTCGATATTTTCTAACCGGTTGTCGCTGTGCAATCAAAGCACCGACATACCGGTTTTTACGGTCTGACGGCTCGAATCACTGCACAAAAAAGCTGCTGAAAAACAGCTCTTCAACCAGCTCTTTTCCGGAAATATCCAGCATCACTTTTTGCAGTGCCTTGAGAGCGCTTTTTCGAAATTCCTCTTTGCCTTTTGAGTCTTTCAGTGTGCTTCCCTCCTGGTCGCTGATCAGTAGGAAAAGTTCATGTCTCAGCGCGGCTGCATGGCGCTCGATCTCTTTAACACCGTCCTCTTCCTGTGTCATCAGCTGAATGTCTGCGCGTAAGTATTTGGCGCCTTTTTGTATATTGGCAACAATTGACGGTTTCAGTTCGTAGTACTGAAAAGGCTTTTTCTCCGCAGAATCTTCTGTTTTCGCAGAACAGAGAGTCGGTAGTGCCGACATGAAAAGGAACACGCCTGCCAGAAGCGATACGTTTGATATGCGCATAGATTTCGCTGTTTTCAATGCTAAAGAGTAAACTAGCTATCGGCGGCTGACATTCCAAACTTGAGCCAGGCCCTTGGTTCGACTGTTGTTACAGGTGGAGATATCGATGAGTCATGGTCCTCTCATGTTGGATCTGCAGGGTGTGGAACTGACCAACCAAGAGCGCGAATTGCTGCTGCATCCAGCCGCCGGCGGGGTCATTCTTTTTCGTAGAAACTTTGAAACGCCAGACCAGTTGAATCGGCTGGTCTCCAGCATTCATGCACTCAGAGAACCCAAGCTGCTCGTTGCGGTTGATCAGGAGGGGGGTAGGGTACAACGCTTTTGTGAGGGTTTTACCCGACTTCCGCCAGCTGCCTGGTTTGGTCGCTTGTATGATGACAATCCGCATTTCGCGCTGGAGGCAGTTCAGAGCATTGGTTGGTTAATGGCTTCAGAATTACTGGCAGAGGGCATTGATTTCAGTTTTGCTCCGGTATTGGATCTTGGCACTGGTGTAAGCGAAGTTATCGGTGATCGTGCGTTTCATCGAAATTCGTCCGCTGTCGCGGAGCTCGCCCATGCCTGGATCAAAGGTGTCCATGCCGCGGGTATGGCTGCCGTGGGTAAGCATTTTCCGGGCCACGGCAATGTATCGGAAGACTCACATCTTGCGCTTCCGGTGGATAGGCGCCGGCGCGAAGAGATATTGATGGATGACCTTTTGCCCTTCAGGCGGCTGATCGAAAATGGTATGGAAGCGGTCATGCCGGCCCATGTGATCTATGCGATGGCATCTCCGCAACTGGCTGGATTTTCAAGTTATTGGTTAAAACAGATACTGCGTGGAGAACTGGGATTTCAAGGGGTGATTTTCAGCGACGATCTGTCGATGGCAGCAGCAGGCGAGGCGGGAAGTGTAACCTCTCGTGCCGGTGCCGCCCTTGAAGCGGGCTGCGATATGGTTCTTGTATGTAACGACCAGGAATCTGCAGCTAAGGTGCTGGATGAGTTAAAGGATTATTCGGATCCGGCAGCACAGATGCGGCTGATAAGAATGCATGGCCGCAGAAAACTGAAACGCGAGAAATTACACACGGATAAGCGCTGGAAAAACGCAGTGGAAATGGTGGCCTGTTATGAAAGCAACCCCATTCTGGAACTCGATTTGTAACCGGTTATCGTCTGGGGACAGATGGCTACTATATATTCACCTTGCTTTTTAAAGCTGGATATGCGAAATATTCAACCCAAGTCTTAGTCTGGAAAAGACTTTAAAAACAGTAAATTATAAAAAGCTTATGGTTTGAGGGTTTTTAATTACCCTTATTAGGGTAATCCCGAATTAGAGCCGAGATGCAAAGTGTCTTTGAATTGTAAATATGAAAATTCCGGCCCGGCTGCGAGAAACCGGACAGCTTTTTAGAATAGTGTGGTTTTATCGGGAGGATGTATGGAGATTCTGATCGAATTTAAAGAGAGACAGAAAGAACTGCTTGGAATGATAAGCGACCTCAAGGTTATGTTGAAACCAGAGCAGCTTAAAGTAAAACCGAATGCAAAGGCTGCGCACGAGCACCTCTGCAGTCTGGGCGAAAAATTAAAGCGCCATCTCTCTGCCGAGGATCGAGGGCTCTATCCGCCGCTGCTGACACATGAGAGTCCAAAGCTGAAGTCTCTCGCTTGGGGTTTCATCAGTGGGGAGAAGCCGCTTCGTAAGCAATTTGAGGGCTATTATCAGAAGTGGCTGAAAGATTGTGATTTTAATTTCACCCAGGAATTTTTGGATGAAACACTGGAGATGTTTGAAGCGATCGAATTGAGAATTGAGAGGGAACAGACGGTACTGCTTCCCAAGCTGGAGGAGAGTGGAGTCTTTAGGACTGCTGCGAATTAAAAAAATAGAGAAAATAATAACTAAGTTAAAACCGGCACATGATGCCGGTTTTTTTTGTCTGGCATTTCTCCATGCATTTGCCTGGAACCACAGATTGAGACAGGTGCTCACTTGGATTCGTCAGTAATTTGCTTTGGCATGCCCACAACACCAGGTTGCAGGTTAAGTGGCAGCCGGATATCTTAGGCTGACAATTTAGGCCCGATTCAACCCGTAATCCTCGTTCACTTAGAAAATCTATCTTGTATCAACCGGTTGACAGGGATTTGACGAACTATCCTTAATGAATGATCTGTTAATGTCCAAACTTGCAATTATTGGTGGATCTGGAATAACCAGATTGGATGGGATGGAGATATTGCGCCGGGAGGTGGTGCATACGCCCTTTGGTGAGCCATCAGCACCGCTGACTCACGGAATTTTCCACGGTCATGAGATGGTCTTTTTGCCCCGGCATGGATCAGCCCATACAATTCCACCGCATCGGGTCAATTATCGGGCGAATCTTTGGGCGCTGAGACAAATCGGTATTCAGAAGGTGGTGGGTGTGGCAGCGGTTGGGGCAATCAATCCAGCTATGGCACCGGGTACCATTGTAATACCCGATCAGATTATCGATTATACTTACGACCGCGATCACACCTATTTTGACGACAATCTCACTCATGTGACGCATATCGATTTTACCTTCCCCTATTGCGAAACTCTGCGCCAACAGTTGCTGGCATCCGCATCATCAGCAAATCTGGAGGCGGGAGCAGGCGGAACCTATGGTGCAACCCAAGGCCCAAGATTGGAAACGAGCATGGAGATTAATCGTATGGAAAAAGACGGGTGTGATCTGGTGGGGATGACCGGCATGCCCGAGGCATCGCTGGCCAGGGAACTCGATATGTGCTACGCGTGTTGTGCTGTGGTCGCAAACTGGGCGGCAGGCCGTGGCGACGGCCCGATAACAATGCGGGAGATTGAGGAGCACCTGACAGTAGGGATGAAAAAAGTGTACAAAATACTATTAAAGCTTTTTATATCTACATGAAAATTATAATAATTATCTCTTGACTACCTTGCAGTGAGATTGATACAGCTCATAGGTGGAAATGTTATGCTGGGGTTAATCTCGGCATTAGAGAGTAAACCGGTTTATAGTCTTGGGAGTGTGCTTTATGGCTGAAAATGAGGAAGCTGAAGACCTGCTGACTCCAGGTGAAGATAATACCAACGCAGATACGGAGAAAGAGGAAGCAAAAGCAAATGATAACGTCGTAAAAAAGAAGGTTGTAAAGAAGAGAGCAACCAAAAAAAAAGTTGTTAAGAAAAGAGCTGCAGCAAAGAAAATTGTAGCGAAGAAAACCACAGCTGTGGAGGCTGTCCCCGATGCAGACAGAGAGGTAGTGCAGGAAACCGTCCAGGGAGTGGTTGAAGCGGGCGGCAAAGAGGGGAAATCGGAGTCAGGCGATTCGATAATTTCTGACGAGCCTTTGGATACTGCGGTTAAAGGTGGCATCAAGAAAGCAATGCCCGTTACGAAGGGACCAACTGAAATACCACGAGAGGAAAAAGCTAACATGTCTGTAGAAGCAACCAAACCGAGAAAATCTTCGGCTTTTGCAGGATTCTGGCCAAAAGTCATTTTATGGGTTGTCGTTGTCGTGGCAGCCTTTATGTATATTCGTTCACTTGCACACAAAGGCCAGATGGTGAAGCGCAACGAGGGTACCACTCCAGCGGTTATAAATCAGACTCAGGTGGAGGGCACTACACCTTTGATTGAGGAGAACAGATCTTCCACCGGTCATGAGGCGTTGAATCAATCGGTAAAAAATGAACCTTCGTCTATCGGCAAGGTCGGCGAGGTTATGATTCAAACGGAGAGCGATTCCAAAATACTTCCGGCCGAATCAGAATCGCAAACAGTGGTTTCCATTACACCAAACCAAGAAGTGGAGGGTGTAGAGAAGGCGCCTGTTTCCGGCGGACAGCAGGTGGCAAATGTCCCGGAGCCCGCAGTGCAGGAGGAAGTGAGCCCGACAGTGGAGGCAGGATCGGCTTCGAAACAGGCGCATGATTCCGTTAAAGAACCGGCACTGCCGATCGAAACGACCGGCTCTTCCGGGTCTCCTGGCAGTGCCGTAACAGTTACCACTCAGATAGCCGCTGAATATCCGCCGACGGGTGCCGCAGACACGCTGAGCCTGAATCCGGATCCGACTTTGAGAGTTTCATCAGACAGTGAGCGACAGGCAACTCCTTCGACAGCGGACAACGAAGCCTCGGCTTCTGATGAAGGCAAAGCAGTGGCTCAGGCGATACCGCCTGAGGCTTCTGAGACTGTGGCGGTTGCGGAAGGTTCTGCTGATGCCGCTTCGGCTGCAGCGAAGCACACTGAAGATTCTTCCGAGACGGATATGCCTGCGTCAACCTTAGCTTTGCCGAAGAAAAAGGGAACGGAATTCGCCAGGGATGGCGGGCGGCCCTCCTTCAGGGAACTTTTTGGTTATGAAAGACCCAAACCGCCGGTGCATTGGCAGGATCGCGGACCGTATGAGTCGTCTGCACCTGACAGTTTTGAGCAACAGGAATATTATCCAGCGCCATGGCCGTATATGCCAGGTCAGCCTGCCTGGGGTGGTGGAGGCTATCCCTACCAATATGGACCCTATGGCAGTTATGGAGCCTATCCGGCTTACCCGGGTATGCCAGACTGGGCGCCTTATCGCCCATACGGGTATGGCTCAGGATATTGATTTTAGCGAGATTTCCAGTTTAGTCCGACATAAATCCTAAACCAGACCGGCATCGCTCAAGATGCCGGTCCTGTAGTTGGTGTCATTCACTGCCTTGGTGTTTTTCAGTATCAGTTACGTTGAAAGCTGTTCCGGTGGGCAGGGTTTCCGCGGGAGCTGCTTTTTTTATTGCCTGATCCGGGATCCCGCTGTCCATAGCAGATGGTTTTGCGCTGGCCTGAGGGGCCGGCTTGTCTGGGGTACTGTTTGACTCCATTACCGGTGCATTTCCGGCGGTGGCACGGGCACTGGCGGATCCGGATTCATTCTCGAATTTCAGGCTGCTCTGAGTTGTCAGAACTTTACCGTCCCCTGGCAGTTCAGTTGTTGATTTCTTGGGCTCTTGATCTTCTGAATCACTCCGTGGTTTATAGGGATGGTGCTCCGATGCGGATCTACTTTTCCGTTCCTGAACTTCAGCGGTCCCTTCATCTTTAGCAGGATCAACCGATTTTACCTTAGCGTCAGTCTCGACCCTCTGCGATGGACCTTCGTTCTTGCCCGGTTTCGGTTTTCCTGTATCCCCCGGTTTTTCTGAATTGTTCTCCTCGAATGCCGTTTGGCCTGAATCTTCCGCACCGGACTCGTTGGTTGATGCCTTGCCAGCTGCCGTCATACTGCTTTCAGACTCAGTTTTCTGATCACTGGTACGCGCTGCATTAGACCGGCGATTTCGCCGGTTTCTGGTAGAACGTTGGCGCTTCTCCTGCCCATCGTTGTCGCTTGTGTTGGCTTCCGTCTCGCGGGTTTCCTGGTCTGGCTCGGATGCCTTGCCTGTCGGAGAGGAATCTTCAGTTTGAGCTGTGCTGTTCTGAACGGAATTTTCCGGGTTTTGACTCGACTTGCGTCGCCGCCGGCTTCCGCCACGGCGCCCTCGTCTTGAACTGCCACTTTTACGCGTCGGTTCCTCTGTTGTTTTTTCTGCCGTGTCAGCACCGCCCGCATCTGTTACTTCAGGTTGTATCACCGGCTTTTCAACCGCGGCGGCAGCCGGTTTTACCTTCTGCGCTTGAGATTCAGTAGATGGGTTGTCTGTAGAATCGGCTTTCTGTCGGCTGGCTGCGGGGCGTCTGTTTCCCTCCTGACTTCGTCGGTCGGTCGGTCTGCCTGAAACCGGACGATTTTGATTTCTGGGTTTTACGATGGTTTCCTGTTTCGGTTCATCCAGTGTTTTATCCGCTTTATGCATGAATAACGCATTCCAGATACGGCGGACGAAGCCGGATTCGGACATTGCTTCCGCTTCTTTTGGCTTGGTGTTCAGGTTTTGCGGTATCGGGGTTGCAGGAGCGATGCGCTTAACAGTGGGCTCTTCAATTCTAGGTTCCTGAGCCTGCTGCTGAAGCGATGTCACAGACTCTTTTGGATTCTGCACTAACCGGTAGCTGGCGTCTTCCTCCTGTCCCGAAGTGAGGTCCTGGGATCTGATTCTCTGGATATCGTAGTGGGGAGTCTCGAGATGAATGTTAGGGATAAGAATTACGTTGACTGATTGGCGCTGTTCAATCTCATGGATTGCATCTCTTTTTTCGTTGAGTAGGAAAGTCGCCGTCTCAACCGGCAGTTGGGCCAGGATGCGTACCGTGTTCTCCTTCATCGCATCCTCTTCAATTATGCGGAGGACGGAGAGACCGAGGGACTCAACACCTCGAATAAAGCCATGCCCGCTACAGCGTGGACATAGGCTCTGACTCGATTCGCCTAGAGAGGGACGCAGCCTCTGTCGGGACATTTCGAGCAGACCAAAACGAGAGATTCTTCCAACCTGTACCCGTGCTCGGTCCTCTTTAAGCGCATCTTTGAGCCGGTTTTCCACATCCCGTTGGTTTTTTGCCGGAGTCATGTCTATGAAATCAATAACGAATAATCCGCCCATATCCCTTAAGCGAAGCTGCCGGGCTATCTCGTCGGCAGCTTCCAGATTGGTATTCAGCGCGGTCTCTTCGATATCCGCACCGCGTGTAGCGCGGGATGAGTTGATGTCGATTGAGGTGAGTGCTTCAGAGTGATCAATGACTATGGCGCCGCCGGATGGCAGCCTAACCTCCCGCTGAAACGCTGACTCGATCTGGCTCTCGATCTGGTAACGACTGAACAGCGGAACAGCATCTTCATAAAAGCGGACTTTTCGCCTGTAAGCGGGCATGACCTGCTCAATGAATTCACAGGCATCGGAGAAGACATCCGGATCATCTATTAAAATTTCACCGATATCCTGGCGCAGATAGTCCCTGATGGAGCGGATGATGACATTGCTTTCCTGGTAAATGAGGAAGGGTGCGGACTTTTCACTGGCCGATTTTTCAATTGCCTGCCACAGTTGAAGCAGGTAGTCCAAATCCCACTGCAGCTCTTCTGCGCTTTTGCCAACACCGGCGGTGCGGACGATCAGACCCATTCCATCGGGTATTGTAAGGCTGCTCATTGCTTCACGAAGATCACTCCGGTCCTGGCCTTCAATACGTCTGGATACCCCTCCCGCCCTTGGGTTGTTCGGCATCAGTACCAGGTAGCGGCCCGCCAGCGAAACGAAGGTGGTGAGTGCAGCCCCCTTGTTTCCCCGCTCCTCTTTTTCAATCTGAATGGTTATTTCCTGTCCCTCTTTAATGGCGTCGCGGATGTTTACCCGTCCGCCGCCCTCAAGGGATTTTTCGGAAAAATAGCTGCGGGATATCTCCTTGAGTGGGAGAAAGCCGTGCCGGTCCGCGCCATAGTCGACAAAGGCCGCCTCGAGACTGGGCTCGACCCGGGTTATGCGGCCTTTATACACGTTTGCTTTTTTCTGCTCCCGGCCGGGAGACTCAATATCCAGGTTGAATAATTTTTGGCCATCCACGATGGCCACACGCAACTCTTCTGGCTGAGTTGCGTTAATCAGCATGCGTTTCATATTGTATTTTATCCTTCAGCGCACTTCGCAACGGCGGGTGTTTCAAGGTGAAACAACCACTTAGGCGATTGGCTGGCCAGCTTTCTCTCCGGGGTGTTGCGCTAATTTCCGGGAGCTGAAGAGACTCTAGGTTCCGTTGAATGGATCTTAGTCCGCACTATGGCCATACCAGATCAAGTGCGCGGTAAATTTTGGTTTTTCGTAATAAACCTACGAAAAACAGTAGTTTCTTTCAACAATGACCCTTGGCCGAACATCGGGTGAGACCCCCTGTGGTTCGGTATTTTCATTTACTGTTTACTGTCAGGTGGGCCAAGGCCTGGTTAATTTCGGCTCCGAGGCCATTTTTCAAACGGAGTCCGGCAAAAAAAAATCTGTATTAATCGTGCGTCTTTATGCGATCAACGATCTGTTGTCAGCGAAACGCACCACCTCGAAAGTATAGCTTTGTTGTGCAACAGCATCAATTCCGGCGTGACCTGTTATCATATGCAAATGTCAGAAAGTGAACAGAAAAAGTCAGCTGTGCGATTTGTAAGGGTCGAGCCTGGGTACGAAGGGCAGAGAATTGATAATTTTCTGCTAAACGTATTGAAAGGAGTACCCAAAAGTTACGTTTACCGAATAATCCGACGAGGAGAGGTCAGGGTAAACAAGGGGAGAAAACCGCCTGGATATCGTGTTCAGGCGGATGATTTTGTGCGGATTCCGCCCCTCAGGTTGGTTGATCGGGAAGATGTGAAACCTGATGGCCGACTGCTGCGACGATTGGAACGCGCGATATTATACCGGGATGACCGATTTCTGATAATGAACAAAGAGTCAGGTCTGGCAGTACATGGCGGAAGCGGAGTCGAATACGGGGCTATTGAAGCTTTGCGGGCACTTTTCCCGGAGGAGAGAGAGCTGGAACTGGTGCACCGCCTGGACCGGGATACTTCAGGTTGTCTGATAATCAGCAGGCAGAGGAGCGCACTGCGTGTGCTGCATCAACTGCTGCGCAACAATAGGATCGATAAGCGCTATCTGGCGCTGGTGGATGGAAGCTGGAGTGAGGATCGCATCAAAGTGGAGCAACCACTCCTCAAGAACACGCTGAAGAGCGGTGAAAGAGTGGTTAAAATCGATCCATTGGGCAAGCCGGCAATCACCCGCTTTCAAGTCCGTCAGAGATTCAATGATTGTATGTTGGTGGAGGCCAAACTTGTAACCGGACGTACCCACCAGATCAGAGTCCACGCGGCCCATTTGGGAACCCCGATACTGGGAGATGAAAAGTATGGCAATGATGATTCCAACCGTCGCCTGCGCCGCTTGGGTCTGAAGCGCTTATTTCTGCATGCTGAATCGCTGCGCTTCAGATGGCCTGAAACTTCAACCGACTTCATGATAAAAGCTCCGCTCGACAAGGAGTTACAGGCGCTGCTGGAGCGGATGTCGTTCAACGGAAGTACTGTGGCCGTCTGACTTTGCATGGTTAATTATGCGTTTTTGGGGTTGTATTGAGATGGGTGGTATTCCTGAGCTCTTTATTTTTGATTGGGACGGAACCCTGATGGATTCCGAGGCTCGTATCGTAGCCTGCATGCAAGCTGCGGCTGCGGATCTGAAGTTACAGATTCCAGATACAGATAATGCCAGAGATATCATAGGGTTGGGACTGCGAGAGGCAGTATTGAAGCTGTTCCCGGAGCTGCAGGAGGAGTCTACGAATGAGATGGTCGAACGTTATCGTCACCACTTCCTGCGGGAGAACCAAACGCCGTCCACCCTCTTCCCAGGTGCGGCTGAGACAATCAGAGAACTGGCGGATAGGGGGTATCTGCTCGCAGTTGCAACCGGTAAAGGGAGGCAAGGCCTCGATTTGGCACTGGAATCCACCGGTCTGTCCCACTGTTTTCATACTACGCGATGTGCTGATGAAACCTTTTCAAAACCGCATCCGGAGATGCTGCTTCAGATACTGGACCAGCTCGCTGTATCGCCGGACAGTGCGCTCATGGTAGGTGATACCGAATACGATCTGCAGATGGCAAAGAATGCACGTATCAAGGGGGTGGCTGTCAGCTATGGGGTACATCCCCTGGCCAAACTGATGGAGTATGATCCACTGATCTGTCTGCATGATATTCGTGAGCTGTGCAGTCGTCTGGATGAGATTGTGATGAATTGGAATGCTTCCTAACCGGAACGCTTGCTCTATTAATATTTGAGAATTACGAATTATATTCGTTAAAACGGTATGTTATATGCTTTTTAAGAGAAATAAGATTAATGATGGCTCGACCGTCGGTCAGGCTGATCGGTGGGAGCGTGAACTGTTGAGGGAACTGGCCACAGCATCTCTCAAGGAGCAGCGTAAAGCTCGCCGCTGGAGTATTTTTTTCAAGCTGCTGGGATTCGCCTATCTGACCGTACTGCTGGCGTTATGGCTTCCAGAGAAGCTTCCCGATTCCGCTCTCAAACCTGGCAGCAAACACACTGCAGTAATTGAGATTAAAGGCGTTATTGCATCCGACAGCGAAGCCAGCGCCGATAGAATAATCGGCAGTTTACGCAAGGCTTTCGAGGACGGCGGAACAAAGGGTGTGATTCTGCGTATCAACAGTCCGGGAGGCAGTCCCGTTCAGGCAGGGTATGTCAACGATGAGATAAACCGATTGAAAAAAAAGTATAAGGATATACCTGTTTACGCCGTGGTGACCGATCTTTGCGCCTCCGGCGGTTACTATATTGCTGTAGCGGCAGACAAAATTTACGTTGACAAGGCAAGTGTTGTAGGTTCAATCGGAGTGTTGATGAATGGCTTCGGTTTTGTCGGGAGCATGGAGAAGCTGGGCGTGGAGCGCCGTCTTTTAACAGCCGGCGAAAACAAAGCGGTTTTTGATCCCTTTTCTCCAGTTAAGCCTAACGATGTGGTTCACATGAAAAAGATGCTCGATCGGATCCATAACCAGTTTATCGATATTGTAAAGTCGGGTCGGGGTGAGCGCCTGAAGGAGAGTGAGGAGATATTCAGCGGACTTTTCTGGACCGGGGAGGAGAGTATTGAACTCGGACTTGCTGATGGTCTCGGTAGCAGCAGCTATGTTGCTCGAGAGATCATCGGTGCGGAGGAGATCGTTGATTTTACCTCCAGTGAGGATCTGCTTGAACGATTTGCCAAACGGCTGGGTGCAGGTGTAGCCTCAGGCTTGGCCAGAATTATTGCTGCCGGGACTGCACCGGTGCTGCATTAGCTCCATTTTGTTGTCACCAACACCCTATTTGTCCGGAGTTGAAAACCTATGTTGAGAAACAGGTTTCTGTCTGGGTTGATCTTACTTTTCTGTTCCCGGTCAGCCATGAGCCTCGAAGTTGGTATAACCCGCGATATCAGCGAGTTTGTGGTGAAACATGCCGGGCAAGAGATAACCATAGTCAGAAACCAGGACACGGAAGCGATGATCACCCCGGATTTTGCGAGAACTTCACGGCCGTGCCCTCCATTTTGCGCCCAACCGATCGAAGTTGCGGCCGGAGTCAAAACCATTGGTGAGATTGAACTGATCCAATTTATGCAGACGCAGCTGAAGGATGGTTCCGGTATTCTTGTCGATGCCCGAACCCCAGACTGGCATGCCCGCGGTACAATTCCCGGATCGATTAACATCCCATTTAACCATTTGAACATTGCCCAGGGCGCAGACGATCTGACACTTGGTGAATCTCTGGCGATGCTTGGGGTCATCTGGCAATCTGAGGCTTGGGATTTCAGTAATGCCAAGACAGTGGTTCTCTGGTGCAATGGACCCTGGTGTGGCCAGTCTCCGACGGCCATTCAGGGTATATTGAGTCTCGGTTATCCCCCGGAGAAAATACTCTATTATCGCGGTGGATTGCAGTTATGGTTGGTATTCGGACTACCGGTTGTCTATCCTGACGGGAGGCTCAGAGAGGAGTGAACTTAGGCTTCCATCATCGCAATGGCTGTGTCGAGCATTCGGTTTGCGTAGCCCCATTCATTGTCGAACCAGGTGACTACCTTGACCATGTAATGGTTACAGACTGCTGTTTGATTGGCGTCCACAATGGATGAATTGGGGCTGTGGTTGAAATCAACCGAGACCAACAGTTCACTGCTGAATCCGAGAACTTTCCCCGGATAGAGCAGTGAGGCGCTCCTTAGCGCATTATTCACTTCTTCTCTGCTGCAAGATTTTGCCACCTTTGCGGTCAAATCCATCATAGAGACATTTATCGTGGGCACGCGAATTGCCTGGGCCGTCACCTTTCCGGTCAGTTCCGGGAGAATCCGCTCTATACCTTTTGCCAGTCCGGTTTCAACCGGAATAATCGATTGCAATGCAGAGCGGGTTTTTCGCAGATCCTTGTCATAGGCATCGATGACTGGTTGATCGTGCATGGCTGAATGGATGGTGGTGATCATCGCGCATTCGATACCAAAGTACTGTTCCAGCGTATCGAGCACCGGAATTATACCGTTGGTGGTACAGGATGCATTGGAAACAATCTGCTCTTCCCCGGTGAGCTGTTGGTGGTTGACGCCAAAGACGATGGTGGCGTCCACATCGGCCTCGGCAGGGTGTGAGAAGAGTACTTTTTTAGCACCGCTGAATAAGTGTGACCAGGCGTCGGATCTGCTCTTCAATACACCGGTGCACTCCATCACCAAATCTACACCGAGCGCTTTCCAGGGAAGTCGTGATGGGTCGGGTTCGGTAAAAACCGCAATTTGCTCTCCGTTGACCACCAGATTACTCATTTCTGTGTTTACTTCGGCAGAAAATCTCCCGTGAGTGGTGTCGTATTTGGTCAGATGAGCGATTTTCTCCAGGTCGGCAAGTTCATTGATGGCGACAATTCGCAATTTTGAATGAAAGTACTCGGATTCGAAAAGTGCACGAAGGATACAGCGTCCGATTCGCCCATAGCCATTTATTGCAACGTTAAATTTCATACATGTTTGAGGAAAGGCTGTGTCTACTGGAGAGGATTGGTCATTTACCTTAAAAGGATTTCGGGTTTTGAAAAGGACGCTGGATTGGTCTCACCCAGAAAAATGCTTCGGTGAGCAATCTGGCAAAATTTAAGCTATTGATAAATAGCTTGAAAAGCCATCAACCAGCACGGTTATGCTAAACTTTCTGCGGCTGATTCTAACATGACCCAGAGAAGCTGGGGTGCATGAATTAAAGAGAGAGGAGAGATGAAAAATGAAACACAAGCAGGTGGCTGTGGTGCTTTCCGGATCCGGTGTCTACGATGGAAGCGAAATTCATGAAGCGGTTTTGACGTTGCTGGCGATCGACCAGCAGGGAGCAACGTATCAGTGCTTTGCACCCGATATTATGCAACACCATGTGATAAATCATCTCACCGGAGAAGCGTCCGATGAAGCCAGAAACGTCCTCGTGGAGTCTGCGCGCCTGGCCCGAGGGAACATTAAGCCCCTGTCTGATTTTGATGCGGATAAATTTGATGCCATTATTTTTCCTGGAGGGTTTGGCGCCGCAAAAAATCTGTCGTCCTTTGCCTTTGAAGGCGCCGATTGCTCGGTGGATGGTGGCGTGGATTCTGCAGTAAAAGCCATGTTAAACAAGGGCAAACCTATCGGAGCACTCTGCATCTCACCGGCAGTTTTGGCAAGAATTGTTCCTGGCGCGAAAGTTACAATAGGTGAGGATGAAGCGACCGCAAGTGCCATAGAGTCAATGGGCGGCAGGCACCAGCGCAGTGGCCACGGAGCGGTCGTGGTGGACGAAGCGCATAATCTGGTCACCTCCCCCTGTTATATGTTGGAGGCGACGGTGAGTCAGATTGCAGACGACGCGGCAAAAACTGTGGCAGCGCTCCTTGAACGTACCAAATGAGTTATCGGATGGTAGCTTTTGCGTAGCTGATATTACTTGGACCTGGTGTACAATCGCTCAATCAGTTTCATTCGATGTGATGGAGTATTTAAAGGAATGATTCACTTTTCGTCTGTCATGCGCCTGTTGGTCGGCTTGTTTGCCTTGTCTTTTCTGCTCTCCTGCGGAGGCAACAAGGAGGATCGCAAGTCCAAATACTTTGAGCGGGGCATGGAACTGTACGAACAAGGTAATTACCTCAAGGCGCGCCTGGAATTCAAGAATGTTCTGCAGATCGATCCAAATGATGCAGAAGGCTATTACATGTTTGGTCAGATTGAGGAGCATGAACAGGATTGGCGCAAGGCCTATGCGCTATTCACCCGCGTGATTGAGCTCAATCCGTCACATTCCGGTGCGCTGGTCCATTTGGGCCGGTTGTATGCTTTGAGCGGCGAGCCCGGGAAGGCGCTGGAATCCGCCGCAACCGTATTAAAAAACGATCCGGACAATATTGGTGCTCTGGTGTTGAAGGGTCTGGCTAACGCCAGGCTGGGAAAGAAGGATGTGGCGATCCGCGAAGCGCAAAGCGCGGTCGATATCGATCCCGGCAACGCAGATGCAATTTCATTGCTGTCAGCGCTTTATGCTGACAGGGGTGATGTCGATGGCGCTATAGGGCTGGCTCGGGCAGGAATAGAGAAGCAACCAAAGGCGCTTTCACTCTATATTCTTCTGGCCAGGCTGTATGAGAAGAACGGCAACACTGAGGGCGTGATTGAAGCTTTGGGGAGAATGATCGAACTGAAGCCGAATGAATTGACGGGATATCTGCGTCTGGCGGCCTATCATATAACCAAAGGTAATAAAGCTGAAGGTGAAAAGGTTCTCAGGCAGGCAATTACAGCGATTTCGGATAGTACTGAAGCCAAGCTGGCGCTTATTCAATTCCTCGAAAATGAGGGTGCGGATGGTCAGGATGTGGAACAGTTAAAGGCGTTCATCACAGATTCTCCGGATGTATATGAGCTGCAAATCCACCTCGCGAAAATTTACACAAAGCGCAAGGATAACGAGGGGGCAAAAAAAATCTATAGGCAGATCATCGATAAGGCCGGGAATTCACCGGACACTGAAAACGCCAGGACCCTTCTGGCTGGGCTTCTCGTATCCGAGAAGAATAACGATGCAGCAATGGTTTTGATTGAAGAGGTTCTGAAGGAGAATCCGAAACAGAAGGAAGCTCTGCTTCTGCGGGCGGCCCTCTCACTCGATGGCAAGGAGCCGGACAAGGGAATAGCTGATTTGCGTACTCTGCTCAAAGACGATCCCGGCTACGTCAAGGCTCACCGCCTTAAGGCGAGAGCCCATTTGTTGAAGCATGAGACTGCGCTTGCGCGGCAGAGTCTGGAAAACGCCATCCAGGCGAGTCCACAGGAAGCAGCTGCAAACATTGAGCTGGTGCAGTTGCTGGTGAATACAGGAGAATTGGACGATGCGGTGACCGTGTTGGGGCAGATGTCGCGCTTCGCTCCTGACAACCTTGCGATAAATCAGACAATTGCCCAGATCCGAGCCAAGCAGCAACAGTGGGATGAGGTGACGAAAATTTCAGAATGGATGCGTGATACGGCGCCAAATAACCCTCTCGGATACTACTATCAGGGTATGGCACTGCAGGGTGCTAACAGATTGGACGAGAGCGTGCAGGCTTTTGAGCAGGCATTAAAGCTTAATCCGGACGCAACAGAGCCGCTGATCGATATGTCGCGCAGCCTCCTTTTGATGGGTAAAGCCGATCAGGCCCTGGAGCGTATCGAGCAGGTGGTGAATCGCAATCCGAAACATTTTCTGGCAAAGAATCTGCAGGGGGAGGTGTTGTTGGGTCTAAAGCGTTATGCTGACGCGGAAGCTGCCTTTAATGCTGTGCTGCAGATAAATCCCAATTGGGATGTTCCTTATAAGAACCTGGCCAAGACATATATCGTTCAGGGTAACATTACCGAAGCCATTGATGTGATTCGGAATGGATTCAAGATAACCCAGGATCCGCTGCTTGGGCTGGAGCTGGCTACACATCTCGATCGTTCAGGTGAGCGTGAGCTCGCCGCAGGAATCTACAAAGTACTCCTGGAACGTTTTCCGAATCTGACTGCAGCGGCCAACAACTATGCGATGCTGTTGACCAGGGGTTCACCAAGCCAGGAGGATCTGAATAAGGCTGCACGCCTGGTACAGCAGTTCGAGCTTTCGGAAAATGCAGTGTATCTGGATACGCTTGGTTGGGTGACTTTAAAACAGGGTAAGTTGGAAAAGGCGATAGATATTCTGAAGAAGGCGGTAAAAGGAAGTGAGGACAATCCTGAAATCAGATATCATTTGGGTGCCGCCTATTACGAAGCAGGCCATAAGGAGGAGGCAAGGAAGGAGTTGGAGATTTCGCTTGCGTCCGGTGTCACTTTCGACGGGATGGAGAGGGCCCGGCAACTTCTGGTACAAATGGATAAGGGCTGAACCTAGGGCCTGTTGACACTATGCTCAAGGTGCCTTGCCCTGTGAAAAAAAATAGCCGTCCTCGATGGATATCCATGTCGTGTCAGCAGACCCTAAACAATTCAGTTTCTGTTGCTTGGAAAAGAGGCATTGATTATCGATCGATATTTGGCTATCTTTTTGATAATTAAGTTAAAATTAAATAGTAAGGAAATTCGAAAAATTGCCGCTATCTCTAATGCGGGTCAAAGATTCGTAATCAGGCAATCATCGATAACAGTAACAACTACTTCAAGGTAACTGGCAAGGATGTACGAAGCGTTTTACGGCTTTACAGAAAAACCCTTCACTTTACTCCCAGATCCAGCATTTTTATATTTAGGGGATAAGCACAGCACCGCTTATTCAATGCTGGAGTACGGTTTGGTGAATCAAGCCGGTTTTACTGTGATTACCGGTGAGGTTGGCAGCGGGAAAACAACTTTGATTCGGCATCTTCTCGACCAGATGCACGACGATGTTACCGTTGGACTGGTGAGTAATACGCACCGCGAAATGGGCGAATTGCTGCAATGGGTTTTGTTAGCGTTTGGACAGGAGTACAGGGAAACGAATCGTGTTGCGCTGTTCGACAGGTTCAGCCAGTTTTTGATCGACCAATACGCCAAGAACAGTCGAACTGTTTTGATCATCGATGAAGCACAGAATCTGCATCCACAGGTACTGGAAGAGTTGCGAATGTTGTCCAACGTAAATGCGGACAAGGATCAGATACTGCAGTTGATTCTGGTTGGTCAGCCTCAGCTGCTGGGCCTGCTCAAGCGTCCGGAGCTGTTACAGTTTCGCCAAAGAGTATCAGTCGACTATCACCTGTCTGCCCTGGATGAAGCCGAGGTGCACGGCTATATTTTACACCGCACTCGCCAGGCAGGTCGCGACAGAGCGGTATTCACCAAAGATGCCGTACACCTTATCTACCGTGCAAGCAAGGGCATCCCTCGGATCATAAATGTGATCTGCGATACTGCGCTGGTATACGGTTTTGCCGACAACAAGCTTCGTATCACCCCCGAGCTGGTGCGGAGTGTTCTGGAGGATAAGAGCAAATCTGGATTCATCTCCTACGATGATGATAACGACGACCAATCGTACACAGCACAGGAACCGGAGCAGGAGCAGCGCAGAAAAGTGGCTGAATTCAATAAGGATATGGCAAAGCAACTTTTTTCGAAGCTCAGTAACACCAAATAGTCAGTCCTATATTGAAAATCTGCCATAAGCATTTACCGACACTTAATCTGTGTCGGCTGCCTCGTCTGTTACTTCCTGACTATTCGGTTCTTGTGAGTCATCGATTTCCGAAGCCTGGGATTCGACAGAATTAAGAGGCGTGATTTGGATCAGCATACCCATCAACGGATGGTCTATGTAGTGAAGCTCCCTGCTGCGCATTCGACGGTGTTCGTTGAAGCGAAAAGTCTGAAATCCTCCCGGTAGCCTGTCTGCGCCTGCAGGCGTTCCGCGCAATATCAGATTTAGGTCGGCATGAAGGTAGCGGCTGACACTGATTTTCACCATGCCTTCAATCAGCGGAGTACCAGGAGCAATCTCCCGTTCGGACTTGAGATAGAAAGATCGCGCAGAATTCTGGCTATATACCGGTTGTCGCCATGCAGTGTGAATTACCGGGATCAACCCCTCTTGAGAGTTTTTCAGTGCCTGCTCGGCACCGCTAAGTCGCCAGCTGCCGGTAGGGACGAGGGAGTAGTTTTCCGTGCGTTCGCTTTCCCATCCCAGCTCTCCAGATGCGACTGGCCAGATTTCACCGGTCGCGCCGGGCGACTTGTTTCTGGTGAAAAGGACAACTTCAATTGAATACCAGGGAGCAAGCCCGGAATTTCCCTGCGCTGAGCAAATCTGAGGGATAAACGACAACCAGAACAGGATGGCAACAAGCGGCTTGTTGATTTTCATGGTGTAATCCTAACCGTAGCAGAACAAATATATCCACATCCTCATCACAGAAGGTCTATGTCGAACGACAACCTGGCCGGATGTGGTTATCACGAACTCGCCCGATATCGGTTACGCGCCTGCATACCCGTCCATGTTCGACTGTCGACTACCGCTGGCGATCCTGCGCAATGAATACGTCAACTGAACAACTCGCCAGCGTATCGAGATCTCATTCCCAGCTTTCCGTAAACGGATCCATCGAACGCGAACATCTGGCCGGTTATATCTTTCAGCGGTCCCACGCCATCGACCCTGGCATGACAAAAACACCATAAACCCATCGGCAATGCTCTACTTTTCCATCGACATGACTTTATATCCTGCCGCTCAAGTCTTCACGCCATACTGGTTGTCGGCACTGCGGCCGATGGCGCCTCATTGACAACCGGCAGCGCTGGATCGCCGATGCCAATCGACGCTGAATCAATGGGCGTTCTGCTGTTTTTGCTTCCGGTTATCCTGAGCCATGCGTGATGCCACGACGTCGTCTTCAAAAGAATTTAATGACTACCGCTATCATGCCATTCCGTAGCCGTCAAATTGACCCATCAGGCGGCAATTTCTCACCCGGTACGCATCCGGCACCAGATGCCGCATAACTGAGCCGCATCATGGCGGGTATACCACCATGATGCTCAAATCACCTGTGAAAACGACCACCAGCATTGCTGCGTGTAAACATTCAGCCTGCGACCCAACGCATAACGCCCGCTTCTGCGTATCGTACGATGGACTCAAGCATCACAAATGCCGCAGGATACCCATTCTCGAGTTTCAATCGTTCGGGCGATGATTACCGCCTTACTCTTATGGCCTCAGGCGCGCCGATCTCGTTCGCATTCACTGCCTCGCTTCGATATTCTCAGCCTACCATGGTTGATCAGACCTCGAAATATTACCTAAAACTTGGTCGTCACGTAATGAGTTCATATTTTGTCCTTCTTCAGACACCGTGTAGAATTTCTTTGTCTATATGAACAAGATCTCAGTTGAAAGGGACTAATGTCTGCCGCCAATCTCGTCCAGCAGAGCGGTCACCTGTTGGATGCGCGTGCCCGGATCCGGCATATTTCTGAAGAAACGGATCTTGTCGCCCCCGTCCAGTCTGAACTCTTTTGGGCGGGTCTGAATCAGATCTATCAATCTTGCCGGATCAATGTTTGGTGTTCCCCGGAACATGATACGACCCGACTCGGGACCTGCTTCGACCTTTTTAATTCCCATCGGATTGGCCTTCAATTTCATACTGGTAACAGAAAAAAGCGTTTTAGCTTGATCCGGCAGCAAACCGAATCTATCTATCATCTCGACCTGCAACTCCTTCAGCTCAGCGTCATCAGCTGCACTGGCGATTCGTTTGTACATAACCAGCCGGGTGTGCACATCCGGCAGGTAATCTCCCGGAATCAGCGCCGGTATCTGCAGGTCGATCTCTGCGCCATGATCCAGCGGTCGGTCGAGGCTGGGTTGTTGTCCCGCCCTGAGTGCCCGTACCGCCCGTTCCAGTAGTTCCGAGTAGAGTGAGAACCCGACTTCGTGGATCTGTCCGCTCTGCTCGTCTCCAAGCAGTTCTCCTGCACCCCTGATCTCAAGGTCGTGAGTGGCCAGCGTAAAGCCGGCACCGAGATCCTCCAGAGACTCGATAGCTTCAAGACGTTTTCTCGCATCCGCTGTAATAGCCTTTGGGGCAGGCGTGATTAGATAGGCGTAAGCTCTGTGGTGCGAGCGGCCCACTCGTCCGCGAAGCTGGTGTAGTTGCGCCATACCCAGTTTGTCCGCCCGGTTTACCAGAATGGTGTTGGCGCTGGGAATGTCTATTCCGCTCTCGATAATGGTGGTGCATACAAGAATATTGAAGCGTTGATGGTAGAAGTCGCGCATGACGGCTTCCAGCTCTTGCTCCCGCATCTGCCCATGAGCTGTCTGGATTCTCGCCTCCGGTAGCAGCTTCTGTAATTTGGCCGAGGTCGTCCCGATGGTCGCAACCTCGTTATGCAGAAAATAGATTTGGCCGCCGCGTTTGATTTCACGTTGGCAGGCTTCAACAATAAGCGAGTCGTTCCATTCGCTTACGAAGGTCTTAATGGGGTGGCGCTCTGCCGGCGGCGTGGCGATGATGGAGAGGTCTCTCATTCCTGCCATAGCCATATTGAGGGTGCGCGGAATTGGAGTCGCAGTGAGCGTCAGTAGATCCACCTCTGCACGCAATGCCTTGAGCTGTTCTTTATGACGAACACCGAAACGGTGCTCTTCATCAATAATGACCAGTCCCAGATTTTTATAAACAAGTGAACCCTGCAGCAATTTATGGGTTCCAATCACAATATCGACAGTGCCGTCCGCGAGACCGGCGACCACCGTCTTCTGCCCCCGGGCATCATTGAAACGGGATAGACTGGCAATCCTTACCGGCCAGTCCGCGAAACGGTCGGAAAAATTCTGGTAATGCTGTTGAGCCAGCAAGGTGGTTGGCACCAGAACCGCGACCTGACGGCCACCCTGAACCGCGGTAAATGCAGCGCGCATGGCAACTTCGGTTTTGCCGAACCCCACGTCTCCGCAGACCACTCTGTCCATGGGGGTCGAACTGGTCATATCCGACAGCACCTGTTCAATGGCATGCTGTTGGTCCGGAGTCTCCTCAAAATCGAAGGAAGCGGAAAATGCATTGTACTCCTCTCCCGGATGCGGAAATGCAAATCCCTGATGGGCGGCACGACGTGCGTGAATATCCAGTAATTCTGCGGCGACGTCCCAGGCTTTTTCTGCCGCTTTGCGTTTTATTTTTTCCCACTGGTCACCGCCAAGACGGTGCAGCGGTGCATTTTCGGGAGCCACGCCCGTATAGCGGCTTATCATGTGCAGCGATGAGACAGGGACATATAGCTTGTCGCCCCGGGCATACTCCAGGGCAAGAAATTCGGTCTGCATGCCGCCAACTTCGAGTGTCTGAAGTCCAAGATAGCGTCCCACGCCATGTTCTTCGTGCACCACCGGTTCGCCAATGTGAAGCTCCGTAAGATTGCGGACGATTAGTTCCGCATCCCGCTGTCTTGTGCGCCGCCTGCGCTCCTGCCGGACCCTCTCTCCCAGCAGCTGAGTCTCGGTGATTACGACAATCTCCGGCTGCTCCAGCCAAAGACCTTTTTCGATCTGAGAGGTGGTTAGCGCCAGAGACTCTTTACCATGCAGAAATTGCGGCCAGCCGGGAACCACTTTGGGGTGGATGCCGAACTCCCCCAATGTGCCGAGCAACAGCTCGCGGCGGCCGGCACTTTCGGCAACAAAGAGTATGCGTGCAGAGCTATTGCCAAGAAAAGTCTTAAGTGTGCCTGCCGGTTGTGCCGCACGTGTCTGAATACTTACCGGCGGCAGAGTCCGGCTGGGAAAATTGAAATAGTCTGAATAACCCTTATCCCGCCGTTCGATTTCAGACCACTGGATGCGTATGGATTGGCCCCGTTTCATGAACGAGGCCAGTTCCGTATCGCTCAAATAGAGCGTCTCAGGGGGTAGAAGTGGGCGTTGCAAATCGTACCGTCGCTGCTCAAAGCGTTGCGCCACCTGTGCGAGAAACCTGCTTGCTGCATCGCGCGTGGTATCGAATCCGATGGTCAGGAACCTGGGGGGGAGAAAATCGAATAGTGTCGCGGTTTCGTCATAAAACAGCGGGAGATAATATTCTAGTCCGCCGATAGCATTTCCCGCGGAAACTTCCGGATAGATGAGCGTGCGTTGCGGGTCGCCCTCGAATTGATTTCTGAATGCGCGTCTGAATCGTGTAATGCCTGCTTCATCGAGCGGAAACTCTCTTGCCGGCAGCATATCGATACGGTCAGTTCTGTTTAGCGTTCGCTGGGTTTCTGGATCGAAGGTTCGAATACTATCGATGCGGTCGTCAAGCAGATCGATTCTGTACGGCAGTTCGCTGCCCATTGGATAGAGATCGAGCAGTGAACCGCGTACCGCGAACTCTCCGTGGGCAAAAACCTGGGAAACACATAGATACCCGGCTGCCTCCAGTTTGATGCGTATGCGGTCGAGGGAGAGGGTTTCACCGCACTTCATTGCGAACGCATGCGCATCGAGATAGGATTTGGGCAATAATTTCTGCAACAGGGTGCTAACCGGTACGACAAGCACACCTTTTTCAAGGCTGCTGAGCCGATGCAGGCACTGTAGGCGCTGAGACACCAGTTCAGGCAGAGGGGAGAAAACGTCGTATGGCAGCGTCTCCCAGTCTGGCAGTGAGAGAATCGGAAGATCGTCTTCACCCAGAAAAAAACCAAGATCGTGCAACAGGCTGTTCGCACTCGCCACATCGTCTACAACAACCAGCACCAAACCGTTGAATTTTTTAGCCGCGGAAGCGATTGCCAACGCTCCGCAGCTGCCATAGAGTCGTCCCCACTGGAGTCGATCGTTGTCACCTGCCGGCAATGGCGGAAGAAGAGGATCGGCGAGTGCGCCTGATAACGGTGAATTTGGCATCAGGGAAGAAGGCGGGTAAACGATAGATTCCAATTTTCTCATATTCAGGGGTTGCGCTGAAAGAGTGAGTTCCAACGCAGTCTGGGCATGGTACAAGGTTTGTTTCAGTTGCGGGCGGAGGTCAATCGCTTTTACAAATTGCTTTTTCTCTCAAGAGTGAGCTCCGAAGTCCGGATGCCGTCAACTCTATAGTTTTCATCGCTTACATGTCATCAACTTAAACATTTGTTTTTCTAAGCCATAAATACAATATTTTGTCAACGATATTCCTCAATTTCCGTAAGTTATTGTAGTAAATAAGATTACTTTTATTTATTGATTGATATCAAGGTATATTTGCCCGCTCCCTGAGAAGATACGAAGATTCTGATATTCACAGTCAGCTTTAATGCATAGGAACATCAATCGAAGTCAGTTTTTATCCGGTGATTTCAAAGGAGTTCATCGATCCATTCGTCCGCCTTGGGCTGTGCCGGAAACACTGTTTGTTGAGCGCTGTACCCGTTGCGGCGAGTGTCTCAATGCCTGCCCCCACGGGATAATAAAAGAGGGACGCGGTAAGTTCCCCAAATTGGATTTTGCACTCCATGGCTGCGATTTCTGCAGAAAGTGTGTTGAAGTCTGCGAACCCAAGGCTCTCAATTACGATACGGCCACCGTTACCTCCCCCTGGAATCTCAAAGCGGCCATCCTGCCTGCCTGTTTGTCATTGAACGCCGTTGTCTGCCGCTCCTGTGGTGAGGTCTGCGAAGAGCGGGCAATCAGTTTCAAGCTCGAGCTGCGGGGAGTTGCGCGCCCGAATGTCAATACAGAATCTTGCACCGGTTGCGGAGAGTGTTTCGCAGTCTGTCCAGTAAAAGCAGTGGAGATTTCACCAGGAGGCCCGCATTCCGAAGCGGCATGAAGGAGTATTCGTAAAGATATGAACATATGTAGCGTAATTGTCCACGCCAGGCCGGAGCAGACTGCTGCAGTCCAGTCCCGGCTGGCAGGGCTTCCCGGTGTGGAAGTTCAGGGCGGGGACGAATCCGGCAAGTTTATTGTTACTGTGGAGGATGCAGATGGTGTATCCGCCGCCGACACTATGATGTCATTTAACTCTGTGGAAGGTGTAATTAGTTCAACCCTTATTTATCACTACGGTGGGGATGATCTGGACGAGGAGGTAATACGTGAAGCTAACTAGACGTGATTTTGTAAAGAGCAATGCGATTGCGGCTGCCGCATCGGTTGCCGGGATAACACTGCCGGTCGCCAAGACCGCACTGGCAGCGGAGGAAGATGCAGGTATCCGCTGGGACAAGGCGGCCTGCCGTTACTGCGGCACCGGCTGCAGTGTCCTGATGGGCGTCAAGGACGGAAAGGTTGTCGCCAGTCAGGGAGACCCGGATGCTCCGGTCAACAAGGGTCTCAACTGTATTAAAGGATACTTCCTGCCGAAGATTCTCTACGGTAAAGACCGCCTCACCCAGCCGTTGCTGCGCAAAACCAACGGAGTATACGACAAGAACGGAAAATTCGAGCCGGTGTCCTGGGAGGAAGCATTCAAGACCATGGCTGAGAAATGGGTCGCCGCGCGCAAAGCCAAGGGTCCCAAGGGCGTCGGTATGTTCGGTTCCGGTCAGTGGACATTATGGGAAGGTTATGCGGCCTCCAAGCTGATGAAAGCAGGCTTCCGCACAAATAGTCTGGAGCCAAACGCACGCCACTGCATGGCCTCCGCTGTCGCTGCGTTCATCCGCGGTTTCGGTATCGATGAGCCGATGGGCTGCTATGATGATCTGGAGCACGCGGATGTGTTCGTCCTCTGGGGTGCAAATATGGCCGAGATGCACCCGATTCTCTGGTCGCGCCTGACCGACACCCGTCTGACCAAGCCCGGCTGTGAAGTCCATGTGCTCTCAACATATGAACATCGATGCTTCGAATTGGCCGACAATGGTATGGTGTTCGAACCGCAGACCGATCTGGCGATCCTCAACTATATCGCCAACTACATCATCCAGAACAAAGCCTACAACAAGGAGTTTATAGACAAGCACGTCAACTTTACCCAGACTGCAACGGATATCGGCTATGGACTGCGCGCCAGCGATCCGCGCGAGAAAGCGGCCAAGAACGCCGGCAGCGGTGCGTTGACCAAGATCAGCTTCGAAGAGTACGCCAAATCGGTCGAGCCCTACACGCTGGAGTACACCTCCAAGCTCTCCAAGGTCCCTCAGGAGAAACTGCTGAAACTGGCCAAAGCCTATGCGGATCCCAACAAGAAGGTCTCTTCCTACTGGACCATGGGCTTCAACCAACACACCCGCGGCGTCTGGGTCAACGGTCTCTGCTACAATGTGCACCTGCTGATGGGTAAGATTTCCGAACCGGGCAACAGCCCCTTCTCGCTCACCGGTCAGCCCTCCGCCTGCGGCACAGCGCGTGAAGTGGGCACATTTACTCATCGTCTGCCCGCAGATCTGGTGGTTGCCAATGATGCACACTGCAAATATGCCGAGAAGGTGTGGAAACTTCCGGCCGGCACGATTCCGCGAGCCAACGGCAAATCAGATGATGCAGATCAGACAGACATCAGCGGCAAGCCGATGGGCAAGACCCTGATCCATGCAGTCGCCATGCATCGCGCACTCAAGGACGGTGTAATGAACTGCTTCTGGGTGCAGTGCAATAACAATATGCAGGCCGCAGCCAACCTCAACGTCGAGTCCTATCCCGGTTGGCGCAACCCGGATAACTTTGTGGCCGTGACCGACCCCTACCCGACGGTCTCTGCGATGGCTGCCGACTTGGTGCTCCCGACCGCGATGTGGATCGAGAAAGAGGGCGCCTATGGTAACGCCGAGCGTCGTACCCAGTTCTGGCGCCAACAGGTGACGGCTCCGGGTGAAGCCAAGTCCGACCTATGGCAGATCATGGAGTTCTCCAAGTACGTCAATGTGAAGGATGTATGGCCGGAAGATCTGATCGCCAAGATGCCTGAATACGCCGACAAGACGCTATTTGACGTGCTCTACACTAATGGCCAGGTGGATAAATTCCCAGCTGAACAGGTAACCGACAGTCGCGGCAATAATTACGATAACGATGAGTCTGCACACTTTGGCTTTTACGTGCAGAAGGGGTTGTTCGAAGAGTACCGCTTGTTTAATACCGCTGAGGGTAAACCGAAGAAAGGCCATGAAATGGCTGACTTCGGGGACTATCACAACGCGCGCGGAATTCGCTGGCCGGTAATCGACGGCAAAGAGACGCTCTGGCGTTTCCGGGAGGGTTATGATCCTCACGTCGCCAAGGGTGAGGGTGTCAAGTTCTACGGCAAGCCGGACGGCCGCGCCAACATCATCTCCGCACCTTACGAGCCGGCTGCCGAACCGCCGGATAATGAGTTCGATCTCTGGCTCTGCACCGGCCGCGTCCTGGAGCACTGGCACTCGGGTTCGATGACCCGCCGCGTGCCCGAACTCTATCGTGCGGTCCCGGATGCTGTGGTGTTCATGCACAAGAATGATGCCAAGAAACGTCGTCTGCGCGATGGTTCGATGGCGAAAATCGCATCCCGTCGCGGCGAAATTCTTGCACGGGTCGAGACCCGGGGCCGTAACCGGCCGCCTGAAGGACTGGTATTCATTCCCTGGTTTGACGCCAGTCGGCTGGTCAACAAGCTGACACTTGATCAGACCGATCCAATCTCGAAAGAGACGGATTACAAGAAGTGTGCAGTGAAAATCCTTAAGGCATGATCGGCAGCCACCGGTCCGGCGTGGGCCGGGCCGGTGGTCTGAAATGGAAGATATCGAACACCGAATCAATTGAGCAACAGTTCAGATGAATGGTCCAGTAAAGGCGAAAGTTAAGGGTGTAAACCGCAGGCAGTTTATCGGTAACATGCTGAAAACGGCTTGTGGTGTTGGCCTGATGGGTATGGGGTTGGGAATCTATTCCAGACAAGCCTCGTCGTTGCCCGCCATGGCTATTCGTCCTCCTGGCGCCTTGCCTGAAGAGGAGTTTCTGGGTTCTTGTATCCGTTGTGGCATGTGTGTTCGGGATTGTCCGTACGATATTCTCAAGCTGGGACAGCTGGGAAGTGACGATGTGGTTCCCGGAACGCCTTATTTCACTGCACGGACAGGCCCATGCGAAATGTGCGTGGACATCCCTTGTGTTCCTGCGTGCCCGACCAATGCACTGGATCATGGTCTAACCGACATCAATGATGCACGTATGGGTCTCGCGGTGGTGGTGGACCAGGAGACCTGTATCGCCTTTCTCGGTCTGCGCTGCGAAGTATGCTTCAACATCTGTCCTATCCGGGGTGATGCCATTACGCTCAACTATCAGCACAATACGCGTTCGGGCAAGCACGCAATGTTTATACCCGTCGTGCATTCCGAAGCCTGTACCGGCTGTGGCTTGTGTGAGAAGGCGTGTATTCTGGAGGAGGCGGCGATCAAGGTGTTTCCGACACATCTGGCGAAGGGAGAGCTGGGCAAGCATTACCGGCTCGGCTGGAAGGAGAAGCAGAAAGCTGGCGGCGCGCTGGTGACACCCGACGCAGAGCACAGGTACAACCTCCCGGAAGGGGTACGCTACGACCTGCAGGGCAAGGGGTTGATCATGGACGGCACAGAGGAAGTTCCTGTCTCGAGTAATCCATTGGATACCCTCAACGACGGCAATCCTCTGGATACCCTTAACAAGGGCCTGGAGGATCGGTGATGGCGACAAAACCCAGACTTGGTAAGGAAGCCGTCGAAGCCAAGGGTTGGTTAAAAGCCAATAAATGGCTGATTCTTAGGCGCCTCAGTCAATTCGGCATACTGGGACTGTTTCTGCTGGGGCCGTTGGCGGGAGTCTGGATCGTGAAGGGTAATCTGGCATACAGCATGACGCTGGATTTTCTCCCTCTCAGCGATCCCCACATACTTCTGCAGGCGGTACTGGCGGGGGTGGAGCCACACGGGGAGGCGATCATCGGAGTGATCATCGTGGTTGTCGTCTACATGCTGATCGGTGGCCGGGTGTTCTGTTCCTGGGTCTGCCCGGTGAATCTGGTTACCGATCTCTCCTGTTGCGTACGCAGAATGCTCGGTATCCGCACAAGCACTCAGCTTTCCCGTTCTGCACGATACTGGCTGCTGGGGGTTACTTTGATTCTGCCCCTGATTACCGGTGCTATCGTATGGGAGATGTTCAACCCGGTGTCCATGGCTTTTCGCGGCCTGGTATTCGGATTGGGTATGGCCTGGGTGATCCTGCTCGGAATCTTTCTGTTCGATATCTTTGTTTCAAAAGAGGGATGGTGCGGCCGGCTCTGTCCGGTTGGGGCGTTTTATAGCCTGTTGGGTTGGAAAAGTCTGCTGCGTGTGGTCGCCGAGGACAGGGAGAAATGCGACGACTGCATGGAATGCTACGAGGTGTGTCCGGAAGAGCAGGTGATACGGCCTGCTCTGAAAGGAAAGGAGCAAGGAATTGGTCCAGTGATTCTCTCGTCCAATTGCACCAATTGCGGGCGCTGTATCGATGTATGCGCCGAAGATGTCTTCCATTTTGGAAGCCGATTTGCCAATCAGAAAACGAACCTAGGATCAGCTGAAATCAAAACGAAAGAGCAAACTTTTTCCGATGCAGCTTAGGTCCAAAGTATACCGGTATTGCAGATAGCGTGATGATGGAGAATGAAATGAAAAAGATGATAGTAACTCTCACGACCGCTTTGGTGGTCCTGATATTCAGTGGTGCAATTATGGCGGGGGCCGTTGACTCTCTTCGCGGAGGGCAGGCACTAACGGAAAACGCAAAAGAGCCGGCAAAAAAAGATGCGTTGGTTGTTAAAGGCGGCATTGAGAGGAGTTACAAGCAGCAGCCGCCGGTGATTCCGCACAAGACCGATAAGGACGAAATAAATCTCAAGGTTAATACCTGTTTGAACTGTCACAGCGAAAAGACCTATGAAGCAAAGAAAGCACCGAAGGTTGGCGACAGCCACTTTGTAAACCGGGATGGTAAAGTGCTGACAACCATATCCAGCCGCCGCTACTTCTGCGAGCAGTGCCATGCACCTCAGGTAAACGCAGATCCCCTGGTCGAGAATACCTTCCAAGGGGTTAAATAGGGGATAGGTGAAAATGGGCTCCCGGTCGGGTCGGTATGACCGGGAGTCTTTAACAATACAATCAAGTCGAAAAAGTAGGGGATCGCAATGACTTCGGGCGAAAAAAGGGGCACCTTCGGTGTGTTGGTAGTTGGAGTTGTTTTGGGTATCGCCCTGTGGGGTGGTTTTAACTGGACCCTGGATTTGACCAATACTGAGCAGTTCTGCATCAGCTGTCATGAGATGGAGGCCACGCCATATAATGAACTGCAGGAAACCGTTCACTTCACCAACAGGACCGGTGTACGCGCAACCTGTCCGGATTGTCACGTGCCACGGCCATGGATTTATAAAATCATTCGAAAAATCAAGGCATCCAATGAGCTATACCACCATTTCGTGACAGGGGAGGTTGATACGCCGGAGAAGTTCGAAGAGAAACGGATGGATCTGGCCAAGCACGTTTGGCAAGCGATGAAGGAGACCGACTCCAGAGAGTGCCGCAACTGCCATAAATTCCAGTCAATGAATCTGGAAAAGCAACAATCACGCGCGGCGGACGCACATGATCCCTATTACTGGGAAGCGGTGGACGGAAAAGAGCCATCCTATACCTGTATAGATTGCCACAAAGGTATAGCCCATTCGCTGCCGGAAGGGTTTGATCCGACTTGGAACTCACCGGGAGAAGGCTAATCGGCAGACGTGCGAACCGCTGCCAAGCATTATCAATTTAAAAAAGAGCGTTCGGTAGCCTGGCGGGATCGTACCTGCCGGGCTATTGTTTTTTCTATCTGAAAAAGAAAAGATTACTCTTCTTAAACGGAGATCCTGATCGGTGACAGAATTAATTGATCCTTTCGGCCGAAAAGTCGAGTATTTACGACTGTCAGTGACTGATCGGTGTGATTTTCGCTGCTTCTACTGTATTCCCAAAGGATTCAAGGATTTTACAGACTCAGAAAATCGTCTGAGTTTGGAGGAGTTTGTTCGACTGATACGGCTTTTCAGCGAATTGGGTGTGGATAAAATCCGTATAACCGGGGGCGAACCGTTGGTGCGTCCCGATATCACGCAGTTGATTGCAAGGCTTTCAGAGCTGCCGGGAATCTCTGATCTCTCAATGAGTACCAACGCCTCTCAACTGGAGGCACACGCAGCCAATCTAAAACAAGCCGGTATCGGCCGTATCAATGTCAGCCTGGACTCTCTACAACCCGATCGCTTCCACAGTATTACTCAGGGTAACCTGGAACAGGTTATAGCTGGCCTGCTGGCAGCCAGGGAAGCGGGTATTCACCCGATAAAAATTAACATGGTGGTCATGCGTGACCAAAATCTCGATGAAGTGGGCGACATGGTCGATTTTTGTATCGAACATGGCTTTACGCTTCGGTTTATAGAGACCATGCCGGTGGGTGCAGCCGGACAAAACGCGAAGGAGAGCTACGTTAGCCTGGATGAGGTACGCACTATATTGTCCAGGCGGTTTGAGTTTGAGCCCTGCAAAATGAAGGGTGCGGGTCCGGCCAAGTATTTGAGAGTAAAAGGAGAGCGCCTGAAAATTGGTTTTATTACGCCTATGTCTCAACATTTTTGCGACAGTTGCAACCGTGTAAGGCTATCTTGTGAAGGGACACTTTATCTTTGCCTGGGCCAGCAGGATAAGCTTGAAATGCGTCCGTTGCTGCGACAAGGCCTGAGCGACTTGGAGTTAAAAGCCGAAATTCGGAATGCAATTCAACGTAAACCGGAGAAACACGAATTCAACACCAGTCCCGATCAGGTAGTGAGGGTTATGTCGATGACGGGGGGATAAGCCCTGTTACTTCTTCCTGTCGACCGCCTTTTTTACATCCAGACCAGAGATACCGGTGCACCTTACTTTATGGCAGCACCTTTTTGAATGGTTTTACGGTAACTTTGGAATACACTCCGGTCAGAGTATAAGGATCGTCATCGGCCCAGGCTTTAGCTTCGGCGAGATCTTCGAATTCAGCCACGATCAGACTGCCGCTAAAGCCGGCGGGACCGGGATCTTCACTGTCGACTGATGGATGAGGCCCAGCCAGAAGTAATCTTCCTTCATCACAAAGTGCTTTCAGTCTGGCAACATGTCCAGGCCGGGCCTGAAGGCGTGCCTCGAGGCTGTCCTCCCTGTCAACTCCCATAATCGCGTAGAACATTAATCCCCCCTTTGCTAAGTTTCTTCCTGTTTCTGGTCCTGAATGTGGCGTGCCATGTAGAAGGATTGTAGTACTACAAAGACAACAGTCAGGCCAAGCATGCCGAACAGTTTGAAATTAACCCACGTCTCTTCCGAAAAATTGAACGCAACATATAGATTGAGAATGCCCGATCCCAGAAAAAAAATCCCCCAGGAGATATTCAGCCGGGTCCATATGTTGGCCGGCAGCTCAATTGCATGGCTCATCATGCGTTCCACCATTGATTTTTTTCCAACAAACTGACTGCCTAGAAATACAGTGGCAAACAGCCAATTCACCACCGTAGGTTTCCATTTGATAAACAGTGGATCGCGCAACGCCAAGGTCAGCCCACCAAAAACAACAAGTAGCCCGAGGGTTACCAGATGCATTTTTTCAATTTTTTTCCTGAACAGCCACGAATAGCCAACCTGCAGTACGGATGCGACGATAGCGACCGCTGTCGCCACATAAATATCGTAGAGCTGGTAAGCAAAGAAAAAGAGAACTATTGGAAGGAAGTCTGCTAGGAATTTCATCTTTTAGTGAAGAGTTGAAACAGGTGGATATTCCCGGTAATAACGTTCAATGATCTCGCGCACTTCCACAGGGTATCCCATTAAATTGACCTGCTCCATTCCTTCGCTGAAAAAACCCGGAGCGGCATCGGGCAACTGCTGTACCACATCAGAAAATGCTGATTCCATTAACCGCGGTGAATGGGTTCGGGTGGCGACTATCGCTCTGTTGAGGAGGAGGAGATGACGGGGATTGTTCATAGTGTTTTCAAAAACGAATTCAGGCGCTTCCAAAGGCGATGTGGCATCAAGTATTTCCACCATGACATGGAAAAGACGCTCCAGATCCATCTTCTCATGGGATTGATTGGCGATTCGCGCTATCCCATTGACTACTAATTCCACGGATCTCAGCTCACCATTCTGCCGGGCCACCCAGAGACCCAGGGAGAGTGCAAGCCGCTCCAGACGATCCATCTGCTCCCCAAGACCCAGGTCGATGGAGAGCTTGTAGAGTTCCGTCAACATGTTGAGTCCGTAGCTTCCCATTTCACTGATATCCAACACTTCTGGAGTGTTGTTTCCGTTTCCTTGGCCGGTGTTATTGTTCCACTCCTGAATCCGCAAAACCTCAATCAGTTGTTTCAACATCTCCTTCAGTATCTCAGGCGGCGCCCTCCCGTTGGTGGAGGCAGATGCATTGGTATCGTTCCAGGCATCCAATATATCTTGCACCGTATCGGAGAGGTTTTCTGCAAACCAGCTGAGATTTATAGGTGGTAACTCCATGCTACGGCGCTCAATTCAATTGCAAACCATCAGCCAAGCAGCATACTTTACCCGACCTGCCCACACAAATACCAAGTATCTTATTTACTCCATGCATTAGGATCGGAAAGCGGATTCGTCAAGCAAAGAGGTTGATTTTATTGTTGTAGGCCGAGGAACAGGGGTTATCAGCGGAGGTACATGGATAACTTGGGAATCTAAAGCTTATCCTTGGCCTCAGCACTCGGCTTCTTGTTGTGTATTTATCAACTTACGAGGTTTTTAAACACATATAGTTATTCGTGCAAGAGAAAGGTTTCTACCGGTTATTCCCGATACAATGTGGTTATGAAAGTGAATTACGACCTGCACACACACTCGACAGCCTCCGACGGCACGCTGGCACCGGCGGAGCTGGTTCGGCAGGCGGCGCATTCGAACATCCAGGTGCTGGCGCTGACCGACCACGATACTACCGCGGGAGTGGCAGAGGCTGCCAGCGCGGCTCAATATCATGGAATCGGGTTTGTTCCAGGAGTCGAGATATCGGCAACCTGGGGCAGTAAAGGGATTCATATTGTTGGGCTGGGCATTGATCCTGATTGTGCAATACTGCGTCAGGGCCTTGAGTCAATACGTGAATATCGTCTCTGGAGAGCGAGAGAAATAGGTCGCAAGCTTGATGAGAAAGGCATATCCGAAGCCTTTGAAGGAGCCAGGCTGCTGGCTCGTGGGGGGCTTATAGCACGGCCGCATTTTGCCCGCTATCTGATTGCACAAGGTGTCGCATCTGATATGCGGACTGTTTTCAAACGCTATCTGGTCAGGGGAAAACCCGGTTTTGTTCCCAGTCGATGGGTGACACTTAATGAAGCAGTAACCTGGATCAAAGCAGCAGGGGGTCAGGCGGTTATTGCTCATCCAGCCCGCTACTCCCTGACCAGAACGAAACTGAGAAAATTGCTTGGAGAGTTTGTTGGCGCAGGTGGCGAAGGGCTGGAGGTGGTATCTGGTGCTCATAGTCGTGAGGAAACCCGAACGATGGCATTTCATGCGCTAGATTTTGGCCTGTCAGCATCTATGGGCTCTGACTATCATGGTCCGGAATGTTCTTGGATTGAACTTGGTCGGCTGCCCGAACTGCCTGCAGAGGCTGTTCCGATCTGGAGGGATTGGGCAGATTCATCTCCTTTGTAGGCTTCCGATAGGGTATCATGTGCTCCTTTTGTCCCTGGAGTGTCGGTAGCTCCATTTGAACGGATCACGATGGCTCAATTTTTCCAGATTCACCCGGATAATCCCCAGGTAAGATTGATCAGGCAGGCGGTGGAGATTATCCACAATGGTGGTGTTGTCATCTATCCTACGGACTCCAGTTATGCATTGGGATGCCACATTGGGGATAAAGGAGCGATGGAACGAATCCGGCAGATTCGTCGGGTGGATGATAAACACAATTTTACCTTGGTCTGCCGCGATTTGTCTGAGATCGCAACTTATGCCCGGGTCGGTAATCAACACTACCGGTTACTCAAGCTGTTGACACCGGGACCCTATACCTTTATCCATCGGGCAACCAAGCAGGTTCCGAGACGTCTGCAGCATCCCCGGCGTAAGACTATCGGAATAAGGGTGCCGGATAACAGGATTGCCCAGGCGCTGCTGGATGAGCTTCGAGAGCCACTGATGAGTTCCACCTTGATACTTCCGCGCGAAGAGTTGCCAATGACGGATCCCTACGATATGCGGCAGGTGATCGGACATGCCGTCGATCTGATTATTGATGGAGGATACTGTGGCCTGGAACCGACAACAGTGTTGGATATGGAAGAGGAGACGCCACGGGTTTTGCGCATCGGCAAAGGGGATGTCTCTCTGTTTGAACAGGTCTAGCCGGTTATGGAAGCACTAAACACAATACAGAAACTGATTGTATTCTCTCTGCCCATTTTGCTTGCGATCACCGTGCACGAAGCAGCGCATGGTTGGAGCGCAAGCAGGCTGGGTGACTCAACCGCGAAAATGCTGGGACGGGTCACCTTCAATCCATTCAAGCATATTGACCCGATCGGTACGGTTGCCGTTCCGCTGATACTGGTGATTCTGGCAAAAGTAACGGGCGCACCCCTGTTTCTGTTTGGCTGGGCCAAACCGGTTCCGGTCAGCTGGAGGAATCTGAATAATCCGCGGCGTGACATGGCGTTGGTGGCTTTGGCAGGTCCTGGTGCCAATCTGCTCATGGCGATACTCTGGGCGCTCGCGATAAAACTGGGGGGTGAGCTTTACTCTATCTCACAGTGGGTTGCGCTGCCGCTGATCTATATGGGTGGCGCAGGGATTCTGATCAACCTGGTTCTTATGGTGCTCAATCTGATGCCAATTCTGCCATTGGACGGGGGACGTGTATTGAATTCACTGCTGCCGTCACGTTTGGCAGCGCAATATTCCCGGCTGGAGCCTTATGGATTGATAGTCATCATCCTGCTGTTGATGACAGGCATGCTGGGTCGGATACTTTGGCCTTTGGTTGACCTCTTTATGGGGCTGCTGCCGGTGCCAGACATACTGCTACAGCGCTTGATTACTTTCTTATTAATGTAATAAAACCAGGGACTACCGACTTGAACACGTTTCCTACACAGCATGCCCGCGTATTATCCGGCATGAGACCTACCGGACGCCTCCATCTCGGTCATTATCATGGCGTGCTGAAAAACTGGATAGAACTCCAGCATCAGTACGAATGCTTCTTTTTTGTCGCGGACTGGCATGCGCTGACGACGCACTACGAAGACCCGGATATCATTCCGGACAGCGTCTGGGAGATGGTAATAGACTGGCTGGCGGTCGGCATTAATCCGGGCGAGGCAAAGCTTTTCATTCAGTCTCAGGTGCCGGCACATGCGGAGCTGCATCTGTTGCTCTCCATGATTACCCCACTCGGCTGGCTGGAACGGGTGCCAAGCTATAAGGATCAGCAGGAGAAGCTCAAAGATCGCGATCTTGCCACCTATGGCTTTCTCGGATATCCGTTGTTGCAGGCCGCCGATATCCTTATCTACAAGGCCGGATTGGTACCAGTGGGAGAGGACCAGGTTGCCCATGTCGAATTGACGCGCGAGGTGGCACGCCGCTTCAATCATATCTACGGACGCGAACCCGGGTTTGAACAGAAAGCCGAACAGGCCAGAAAAAAAATGGGTAAGAAGAGCGCCAAGCTCTATTCGCAGTATCACAAGGCCTACACGGAACAGGGGGATCAGGCGGCGCTGGAGGCAGCCAGAGCACTGCTGGAGAATCAGCACAATATAGCTGTGAACGACAGGGAGCGGCTGTTCGGTTTTCTGGAGGGGGGCGGACGCATGATTCTGCCCGAACCACAGCCGTTATTGACCAGAGCCTCCAAGATGCCGGGGCTCGATGGTCAGAAGATGTCCAAGTCCTACGGTAATGTTATCTCATTGCGCGATGAGCCGGCGGCGATTGAAAAAGCACTCAAAACCATGCCCACAGACACCAATCGGATACGCCGCACCGATCCCGGGGATCCTGCCCGCTGCCCTGTTTGGCAGTTTCATGAGGTTTATTCTGAGGAAAGTGTAAAAACCTGGGCTGATGAGGGCTGCCGAAGCGCAGCTATAGGCTGTCTTGAGTGCAAACAGCCTGTCATCGATGCGGTCTTGGCGGAGTTGAAACCCATCCAGCAACAGGTGCGTGAATTGGAACAGCAACCTAAACTGGTGCGGACAATTATCGCGGAAGGCAATGAATTGGCGAGGGATGTGGCGCAGCAGACCATGGAAGAGGTTCGCAGAGCCATGTCATTGGAGCTCTTTTAGTCGGACCATTGATGACCATAGGTTTGGAAAGCGGGAGCGATACGCAGCACTTGCCTGAGCAGGAGGAGATGCCCTTTGCGGTGGTTCAAGGTGTTCCTTGGTCCACCATGCCGAAGGACCTTTATATTCCGCCGGATGCGCTGGAGATTTTTCTGGATGCTTTCGAGGGCCCACTTGACCTTCTGCTCTATCTTATCAAGCGTCAAAATCTTGATATCCTGGAGATACCGGTTGCACAGATCACCGCCCAGTACATGGAGTATGTGAGGCTCATGAAAGAGTTGAAACTGGAGCTGGCGGCAGAATATCTGGTGATGGCCGCAATGCTCGCTGAAATCAAATCACGCATGCTGCTACCACAGCAACCGGACGATGATGAGGAGGAGGGCGATCCACGTGCAGAATTGATTCGACGGCTTCAGGAGTATGAGCGTTATAAGCAGGCAGCCGAAGATATAGATGCACTCCCACGTCTGGGACGGGATATTTTTCAGGCCAGGGTCGAGGTGCCAGACAGGACCAGCAACCGCCGGCCGCCCGATGTGGAACTTAGAGAGCTCCTCTCTGCGCTCAGCGATGTAATGCAGCGGGCTGAAATGTTTTCCCATCACAGGGTGGAGAGCGAGACGCTTTCGGTGAGGGAGAGAATGAGTCTGGTGCTGGCAAAGATTAACGCCAGCACTTTCACTGAATTCACATCACTGTTTCCGCTGGAAGAGGGGCGACAGGGTGTGGTTGTGACATTTCTTGCAATTCTTGAGCTGATCAAGAGTTCTCTCATCGAGCTGGTACAGGCAGAATCTTTTGGACCCATTCACGTAAAGGCAAAGTCTGCATAGGCGTTGGCTAAGGCCCCTGCAAATGACAATTGAACTGAAACTCAAACAGATTGTGGAAGCAGCACTGCTGGCCGCGGGAGGTCCAATGACACTGGATCTGCTGCAAGAGATCTTTCTGGAAGATGAAAGACCGGATAAGCCTGCGCTGCGCGCCGTTATCCAGGAGTTGCAGCATGATTATAGGGAGCGGAGTATTGAGCTGGTTGAAGTCGCCGGCGGCTATCGAATCAATGTCAGAGCGGAACTGGCTCCCTGGGTTTCCAGATTATGGGAGGAACGGCCGGTGCGTTATTCCCGGGCTATGCTGGAAACACTGGCTCTGATCGCGTACAGGCAGCCTATCACCCGCGGTGAAATCGAGGAGATTCGCGGCGTCAGTGTCAGCAGCTATATCATCAAGACCATGATGGAGCGGGAGTGGATCCGAATCGTTGGTCATCGCGACGTTCCGGGGCGCCCGGCACTCTATGCGACTACCCGGGATTTTCTCACCTATTTTGGCCTGAATGGACTGAGCGACCTTCCAACACTGCAGGAGATACGGGATCTGGATTCGATCAATCGGGAACTTGAACTCATTCCCGGTGCCGACTCCGCTACAAAGAAAAGTGCAGAAAATCCGGATTTAGTCCAGCCTGACGCCAGCTTGGAATCTGCAGAGGAGGACGCTTCGGGGCAGGCAGGACTGGTGAATGAGGATTCTGATCCTTCGGAAAGAGTGATGGAAATTGAAGCAGATATTGCCCGTGAGGCAGGAAAAATTGACAAAGAAGCCTGAAACTCCGAATGGAGAACGTATTCAGAAGCTCCTGGCCAACGCGGGTTTTGGATCGCGTCGTGAACTGGAGCGGCGGATAGCCGCCGGTGAAGTCAGAGTCAACGGAAAAATTGCCAAACTTGGGGACAGGATTTTACCAACGGACAAGGTAATGATCGGTCAACATCAGGTCGGGAACCGTCGTCTGCTGGAAAATGTTCAACACACCATTGTCTACAATAAACCCGAAGGCGAACTGGTCACACGGTCTGATCCGAAAGAGCGCCCCACTGTGTTTCAGCGACTTCCAAAACTCGATACAGGTCGCTGGATCGCAGTGGGTCGTCTCGATATTAACACCTCGGGATTGATGCTGTTTACCACCGATGGCGAACTGGCCAATAGACTGATGCACCCCTCAGGTCAAATTGAACGGGAATACGCTGTTCGCGTGCTGGGGGAGGTGACAGAAAGTATGCTGAACAGGCTGGTAAATGGGGTGGAACTGGAAGATGGCACGGCACGCTTTGAACACGTGGTTGAGTCTGGAGGGGAAGGCGCCAATCGTTGGTTTCATGTGGTGATCATGGAAGGTAGAAATCGGGAAGTGCGGCGGCTTTGGGAAGCTGTAGGCGCACAGGTCAATCGTTTGAAACGGGTCAGATTCGGGCCGGTGATGCTGGATACCCGTTTGCTTGTGGGTAAATGGCGGGAGCTGAACAGCGAGGAGTTGAATAAGTTGCAGGAGCTGACCGGACTCAGGACTGGTGTTGCGAAGCGGGTTAACGCCCGCCGTTCAGTACTAGATCTTAAAAAGACGAAACACACCACTGTAAAACAGCGGTATCGTCCCAAAAAATAAGGCTGCAATCGCTCCTTATCCGGAAAACCTGGCGAGGCCCACATTTTTACAGAAGAAGTCTTAAAACCACCAATTTCGCCAGAGAAAGTATATTGAACAGATTTGTGGCAAATTAATGATATTCCCGCCGGAATCCGGTCCGGCGGGTTAAATAGTCATGGAATTTCTATAATCTCAACCGTCGCTTGCAGCTTGCAGGTTGGCGGCATGCAGGCCTTTGGGGCCCTCCTGTAACTCAAACTCCACCTTTTGGCCCTCCTTCAGGGTTTTATATCCTTCCATTGCGATGGCCGAGAAATGGATGAAAATATCCTGTTCACCCTGATCAGGGGTCACAAATCCATATCCTTTGGCATTATTAAACCACTTAACTACGCCTGTAGCCGTAGACATATCTATACTCCTCATACTCCTCGCTTACACTTCATTGTAAAAACAACAATTCATCCAAGGTCTGCTCAATCCATATGCAAAATGCGGCGACCGACCACACAGAATAAAACCTTGGATCACATGGGGAACCAGACCTTTCCAGTCTTGCTTTTTTGATATTATTTCCCCATGTAACTGAAAGTATAGCCATAGGCAAGAAATGGTCAAATGTTGTGCATCGAGAAGCGGGAAAATCAGCCATCAATCCTGTTCAATCAACGATTATACTGAAAAATGGTTTTTTCATTGGGGTAGGCATAACGATATTTATCATGGAGTGCTATCGGTGTTATCGTTACTGGGAATACCTCGTGTGGCAGGATTTATCGGCTAAAATTTGAAATTATGAGTGACACCAAAAAACAGGATTTTGGAGGCGACCTCGCGACTCAGGAGGCACAGCCGAAAGTAAAGCGGCCTCCATTATATAAAGTCATGCTGTTGAACGACGACTACACACCGATGGAATTTGTGGTGCAGGTACTGGAGTCATTTTTCCGTATGAACAGAGAAAAAGCCACACAGGTGATGCTACATGTCCATACACGGGGTGTGGGTGTCTGCGGCTTGTTTACTCGGGAGATTGCCGAAACCAAGGTTGCCCAGGTCAATGACTACGCACGCAGTAATCAACATCCATTGTTGTGCACGATGGAAGAGGCATGAACCGGTCTAAGTTTTCAGGGTCAATAGTAAGGTGCCATCGCGGCAGGCGGATTCAATTATGTCGATGTTGAGTAAAGAGTTGGAATTTACCCTGAACCAGGCCTTCAATCAGGCTCGGGAGAGAAACCATGAGTTTATGACCGTGGAGCATCTGCTGCTGGCGTTGATCGATAACCCGACAGCGGCTAAAGTTCTGCGTGCCTGTGGTGCCGACACCGAGCGTCTGCGCGTGGAGGTGAACCGGTTTATTGAGGACAATACACCCAGGCTGCCGGAAGACTCCGGCAGGGATACCCAACCGACACTCGGCTTTCAGCGTGTTTTGCAGCGAGCGGTATTTCATGTCCAATCCTCAGGAAACAACGAGGTCAATGGCGCCAACGTTCTGGTTGCCATTTTTGGTGAGCAGGAGTCTCAGGCGGTCTTTCTCCTGACCCAACAGGGAATCAGTCGTCTGGATGTCGTCAATTATATTTCGCACGGTATTTCCAAAGTTCATGGGGAATCCGAACAAGGGTCAGAAGAGCACCCGGTCCAGGACGACGTCAACATGGAGCCGGGAGCCGCACCGGCCAAGAATCCGCTGGAAGCCTACGCGACCAACCTCAACGAAATGGCACGGCAAGGTAAGATCGATCCATTGATCGGCCGGAAAAATGAAATTGAACGGATGCTTCAGATCCTCTGCCGACGCCGAAAAAACAATCCGCTGCTGGTCGGAGAGGCGGGTGTCGGCAAAACGGCAATAGCTGAGGGTTTGGCAAAACAGATCGAAGAGAAGAAAGTACCCGAGATTCTCAGTAATTGCGTTGTCTACTCATTGGATCTGGGAAGCCTGGTAGCAGGTACCAAATACCGTGGGGATTTCGAGAAGCGCCTGAAAGGCGTACTCGCTCAACTGAAGAAACAGCCGGAGGCAATCCTCTTCATTGATGAGATTCACACCGTCATTGGTGCGGGGGCGGCCTCCGGCGGTGCAATGGACGCCTCTAACCTGATCAAGCCTGTGCTGGCTACCGGAGAGTTGCGCTGCATCGGATCAACCACCTACCAGGAGTTTCGGGGTATTTTTGAAAAGGATCGTGCATTGGCACGCAGGTTTCAGAAAATCGATATCGTCGAACCGACAGTCGACGAGACGGTGGAGATTCTGATGGGTTTGAAGAGCCGTTTTGAAGATCATCATCAGGTTCGTTACAGCAGGAAAACGATGCGCGCAGCCGCCGAATTGTCGGAGCGCTACATCAACGACCGGCATCTACCGGATAAGGCGATCGATGTAATCGACGAAGCAGGCGCCAATCTGAGGCTGATGCCCTCTTCAAAGAGAAAGAAACTGCTGACACCGGCTGACATCGAGACGATTGTCGCGAAAATAGCGAGAATCCCGTCGAAAAGCGTTTCGGTATCGGATACCGAAGTGTTGCGCAATCTGGACCGCGACCTGAAGCTGGTGGTGTTCGGCCAGGACCGGGCTATAGACGCGCTCACTTCCGCCATTCGCATGAGCCGTTCCGGGCTGGGACACGAGCAGGGTCCCGTCGGTTCATTTTTGCTGGCAGGCCCCACCGGCGTCGGTAAGACGGAGGTGACACGGCAACTCGCTATCTGCCTCGGTGTGGAGTTGATCCGCTTCGACATGTCGGAATATATGGAGCGGCACGCTGTTTCCAGGCTGATCGGCGCACCGCCGGGATACGTTGGTTTTGACCAGGGTGGCCTGCTGACGGAGGATATCATCAAGCATCCTCACTCCGTTTTGTTGCTGGATGAGATCGAGAAAGCGCATCCGGATGTATTCAACCTGTTGCTGCAGGTGATGGATCATGGCACCTTGACCGACAACAATGGCCGTAAAGCCGATTTCCGCAATGTGATCATCATCATGACCACCAACGCGGGGGCGATGGAGATGAGCCGGGCATCGATCGGTTTTACCGTTCAGAATCATAGCAGCGACGGTATGGAAGCCATCAAACGGATATTCGCGCCGGAGTTCAGAAATCGCCTGGATGCCGTGGTGCAGTTCGACGCCCTGCCTATGAGCGTTATCCAGCACGTGGTGGATAAATTCCTGTTTCAACTGGAAGGTCAGCTGGAGGGGAAAAAAGTTTCATTAACAATATCCCCCGAAGCCCGCAATTGGCTGGCGAGGAATGGATATGACGAGAAGATGGGCGCCCGGCCCATGGAACGTTTGATCCAGGAGAAGATAAAACGCCGCCTTGCTGAAGAGTTGTTATTCGGAAGACTTTCAGAGGGGGGGACGGTTGACATTGACGTCGCCGATAATGAGCTCACTTTCGATATGCGGGACGCGCGGGTAAATTAAGCGGAAAGTTATTCGCCCTATAAATCCTCAGATCGGCAATTTCCGGCCAACGCCGATGAAAAATATTTCGGTATCAAACAGAGTGGTTTGGAATAAGTGAGGCTTGGTCTGGCTGAGAATTGGCTTAGTCCAACCGTGATAGGTTATCGTGCGCGATAAGTGATACGGCCTTTGCTCAAGTCGTAAGGGGTCAGCTGGACAGTGACCTTGTCACCGGTAAGAATGCGGATGTAGTGTTTACGCATTTTTCCTGAAATATGGGCGGTAACCAGGTGACCGTTTTCCAACTCCACCCGGAACATTGTATTGGGGAGTGTTTCGGTAACAGTTCCCTCCATTTCGATAAAGTCTTCTTTGGCCATTCAGTTTCCTGTATATGATGCATGAACTCTGGTTAAGTCCGCGCTTTTAAAGGTTGCCGGACTAAGCCCGCCATTATCGCTAAATTACAGTAGAAGGCAAGCAAACCACCGTTTAACAGCTTGCCGGACTTGGTCGGCGGTTGCGCGGGAAAGCCGGTTCGAGCGATATATTTCTATTATTTGAAGAGAATAGCCATAGCGATTTAGCGAAAAGGATCAGGAGATCTGGCCAAATCCGGATATTCCGCAGTAGCTCAGTCCCATGTCCGACAGGCGCTTATCCCTCACTCCTGCTCAGAAGTGTGGATAAAAAAGGGGCACTCGACCGTCCATCAAGTGGTACCCATTTTTGCTTTCTGTAATTAAAAATCTGTAGCGGTCTGTACTCTGCTTTGTACGCCATTTTACGACACCCGGGAACCAGAAAGCCAAGATAGAATCTGGGTAATCCAAGGCGTCGGGTTTCGCCAATCTGCCATAGGATCGCGAACACACCTGGACTGAGTTTTGCGCGGTCGGGGTCGAAGAAGGTATACACTGCCGACAGTCCCTGAGCCAGGCGATCGGTAACCGCAACTGCAGCAAGTTGACCGCCAAGTCTGAATTCAACGAAAAACGTATCGCACCAGCGTGCGGTCAGAAACTCAATATACTGCTGCTCGGAGGTGTTGTTCATACCACCATCAGGATGACGCGCATTGATGTAGCGGCAGTAGAGTGCGAAGTGCTCTGCATTGAACTCTGCATTTCTGACGATGGCTTCCACACCGCGCCACTTTTCGATGATCCGGCGTTGCGAACGGCGAGGCTGGAACAGATCCACCGTTAATCTGGTTGGCAGGCACTGATTGCATCGGTCACACTCCGGACGGTAAACCATGGCACCGCTGCGGCGAAAGCCCAAATCTATCAGCTGTCCGTACAGCGCGTTGCTCAAATCGGCCCGGGGATCAAGGAAAAGCGTTTTCGCCTGTTTTTCCGTCAGGTACGAGCAGGGGTGGGGGTGCGACAGGTAGAGTTGTATCCGGTTCATGAAGATGATCAGGCAGTTGCACACCAGTGTTCGAGCTCCTGGCAGAACCTGGTGCGCTCAATCTCTTCTGCTCCCAGTGAGACAAGATGGGGGGAGTAGACCTGACAATCGATCAATTGAAAACCCCGCTCTTTCAATAGGCGCGTCAGGTGAACCAGCGCAACTTTGGAGGCATCCCGTTCAATACTGAACATGGATTCACCGAAAAACACACGGCCCAAGGAGACGCCATAAAGGCCGCCGACAAGCTCTTCCTCAAACCACACTTCCACCGAATGAGCGTAACCGATACGATGCAGTTCCCGGTAGGCGGCCAGCATCTCCGGGGTAATCCAGGTACCCTGTTCCTTTTTCCTGGGTGCCGAGCAGGCAGTCATTACGCGGGCGAAAGCCCGATCGAAAGTCACGACAAACTGTCTGTTGCGCAGGGTTTTTGCCAAGCTGCGTGAGATTTTCAATCTATCCGGGTAGAGTACCATGCGGGGGTCGGGACTCCACCAGAGTATCGGCTGATCATCGGAGTACCAGGGAAAAATTCCTGAACGATAAGCATTCAGCAACCTGACACTGCTAAGATCCCCACCGACCGCCAGCAGTCCATTAGGCTCAATTTCAGCCTGCTCGACCGGAGGAAAGGGTTCATTGGGCCGATAAGGATCGAGAACATGGATCATGACTGTCCCGTTAACCCCCTCTGTGCCAACCGTTCCTTGCTTTACTCCAACCTCTAAACCCAAAATACTGGCTTGCATGTGCATCCATGCCATCATCTTCCGGGGAATGGGATTAGGGGTGAGGGGTTAGGTCGGCTGACTCTGGTGCTGAGCCTCCATTGCGTCAAGATAGCGCTCGGCGTCCAACGCCGCCATGCAGCCGGCACCAGCCGAAGTGATTGCCTGGCGATAGATATGATCCATCACATCACCCGCAGCGAATACGCCATTGATACTGGTTCGGGTGGCATCGCCGTCAATGCCGCCCTTGACGGTCAGGTAGCCATGCTTCATCTCGAGCTGACCACTGAAAAGATCGGTATTCGGTTTATGCCCTATGGCGATAAAGACACCTTGCAGGTCGAACTCTTTGGTGCTGCCATCCTTTACATTTTTAATGCGCATCCCTGTAACGCCGGTGTTATCACCTAACACCTCATCCAGTACGCTGTCCCAGGCGATTGTGACCTTACCGCTTTCGGCCTTCTCGAAGAGATGTTTCTGCAGGATTTTTTCCGCTCTCAATGCGTCTCGACGATGAACCAGTATCACTTCCGATGCGATATTGGCGAGATAGAGCGCCTCCTCCACAGCGGTGTTACCACCACCGATGACTGCCACCCGCTGATTTTTGTAAAAAAAGCCATCACAGGTGGCACAAGCAGATACGCCGCGTCCCTTGAACGCCTCTTCGGACTCCATGCCAAGGTACTGCGCGGATGCTCCGGTGGCGATGATCAGCGCATCGCAGGTATAAACGCCTGAATCTCCGGTCAGCGTGAAAGGTCTACTGCCCAGGTCCGCCTTGTTGATGTGATCGAATATGACTTCGGTCTCGAATCTCTCCGCATGCTTTAGCATCCGCTCCATCAGCTCAGGGCCCTGGACGCCCTCCCAGTCGCCAGGCCAGTTATCCACGTCAGTGGTGGTGGTCAACTGTCCTCCCTGCTCCATTCCGGTAATCAGCACCGGATTGAGATTGGCGCGTGCAGCATAAACCGCAGCAGTATAACCGGCGGGGCCGGAGCCAAGTATAAGCAGGCGACAATGCTTTGTTTCACTCATGTATAATTACTCCCACGATAAGCCCCTGCAGGCTTCTGTAATAAATTAATATTTGTAACTATATAATATTACTGAAATTGCAAACAGGCACCTTTTATTGAAAGTCAGGTGCATGGTATTTATCAGGATCCGGTAAATGGTGTGAGACCGGGAAAAAGCAGGCCCCAATGTGGCACGAGCCAATGCAAAAGAACAGGAAGAACCGGTGATGCATATCGGGCGTCGATTGAGAGAGGGAGCGCTGTTGCTGCTTCTGGCGGTCGCTGCCTATTTTCTGTTGTCTCTGGCCAACTACTCACCGGAGGACCCGGGCTGGTCCTACACCGGATCCAGAGATCAGGTGGAGAATGCCGGTGGTCCTCTTGGCGCCTGGTTTGCCGATGTGCTGCTCAACCTGTTCGGTCTTTTTGCCTATCTGTTTCCACTTATGATTGGTTGGAGCGGGTGGCTGCTGTTCAAAGAGCGCAATCCGGACGACAGCCTGAACATACATCTGTTCGCGCTGCGCTGGACGGGATTTTTGATTACTCTTACAGCCGGCTGTGCCATTGCCTCAATGCATATTACCGAGGTTTCGTTTCCGGGCGGCGGTGGCGGGATTCTGGGGGCTTTCCTGCAGGAACTGCTTGTTTCCATGTTCAGCTTTGCTGGCAGCACCCTGCTGTTGCTGGCATTCTTCTTCAGCGGGTTCACGCTCTTCTCAGGTATCTCCTGGCTCTCTGTAATGGATGGGATTGGAGGCGGCCTGCTGCGGCTCTACCGCTATTCGATAACCACAGTCGATCGTTTGAGCGACTCAAGGAAAGCGCGCCAGATCAAGCGCCAACGCAATGAAACGTTCAAAGTCGAAACGAAAAAGATCGAAAAAAGAGCGCCGCTTAGAATCGAGCCGGTAATCAAAAAGGTGGAGAGCGGCAAAAGGGTGGAGAGGGAGCGTCAGGTGCCGATGTTCGAAACATCGGCGAATGGAGACCTGCCTCCACTGGCGCTGCTGGATCCGGCGCAGCACAGCGGCAAGGGTATGTCGGACAAAGCGCTCGAGGCGATGTCCAGGCAGGTTGAGATGAAGCTGCGCGACTTCAATGTGGAAGTTGAAGTGGTGGCCGTTTCTCCTGGTCCGGTGATCACGCTTTTCGAACTGCAGCTCGCACCCGGAACCAAGGCAAGTAAAATAACCAATCTCTCCCGCGATCTGGCCAGGGCGCTATCCACCATCAGCGTGCGTGTGGTTGAGGTCATCCCTGGGAAATCGGTTATCGGCCTGGAAATACCGCATGAAAACCGAGAGATGGTCTACCTCAGCGAAGTGCTGCAGTCGGCGGTATACGAAAATGCAAAATCCCCTCTGACCATTGCGCTGGGAAAGGATATTGCCGGTAATCCGGTGGTGGTGAATCTGGCGAAAATGCCGCACGTACTGGTTGCAGGCACTACAGGTTCGGGTAAATCGGTGGCGATCAACGCGATGATACTCAGCCTGCTTTACAAAGCATCGCCAAAAGAAGTGCGCCTGATAATGGTCGATCCGAAGATGCTGGAGCTTTCCGTGTACGAAGGCATTCCCCATCTGTTGACACCGGTGGTGACCGACATGAAAGAAGCCGCAAATGCGCTGCGCTGGTGCGTTGTGGAGATGGACCGGCGATATCGTCTCATGGCGGCCCTTGGTGTGCGCAATATCGTGGGTTACAACAAAAAGGTGAAAGAGGCTGCGGCCGGCGGCTCTCCCATACCTGACCCCCTGTTCAAACCCAACCCTCTTGCAGAGGATCAGGAGGTACCTGATCTCGCCCCGCTCCCCTACATCGTTATCATTATCGACGAACTGGCGGATATGATGATGGTGGTGGGCAAGAAGGTGGAAGAGCTGATTGCCCGGCTGGCACAGAAAGCCCGTGCATCGGGTATTCACCTGCTGCTGGCGACCCAGCGCCCATCGGTGGATGTGATAACCGGCCTGATAAAGGCCAACATTCCGACCAGGATCGCGTTTCAGGTCTCATCCCGCATCGACTCCCGCACCATTCTCGATCAGATGGGCGCCGAGCATCTGCTGGGCAACGGCGATATGCTCTATCTGCCGCCCGGGGTCAGCATTCCCCAGCGTCTGCACGGCGCTTTCGTTGATGACAACGAGGTGCATCGGGTGGTTGCTCATCTGCAGAAAATGGGCGAGCCTGACTATATCGACGATATAGTGCGGGAACCAAGCGAGGTTATTCCTGGTCTATCGGATGACTACGGAGGCGGCAATGTCGAGGAGTCGGACCCGCTGTACGATGAGGCGGTACGGATCGTGACCGAATCGCGGCGAGCCTCGATTTCCGGTGTGCAGCGGCGCCTGAAAATCGGTTATAACCGTGCTGCCAGACTGGTTGAAGAGATGGAGCGGACCGGGGTTGTAAGCATGGCCCAGTCGAACGGCAACAGAGAAGTGCTGGCGCCGCCCCCGCCGGATATCTGATTCGACTTCCCGTTGTGGCAAAACTCCTCTCCCCTGCATTAAGGAAGGTGTCGTAAAAGGTTTTATCCCTTCTCCCTCGAAGGGAGAAGGGATAAAACCTTTTACGACACCTTCCTAAGTCGGAGGGGATTTTACGTTGCGAATGGATCCTGAATTGGAGATGGGGAGTGCTATCTGCAGGAAATGGACACGAGATAAACATGCGCCTGATTATTCATTTGCGTTTCCTGCTTGCCGGCGTTGCTGCATTGCTCAGCTTTGGTTTGGATGCCGCCGGCGGCTCTGAGCAGTTGCACCGCTTTTTGACCGGAATCACCAGCCTCGAAGCCAGATTCGAACAGTCTGTTCTAAATGAAGAGCACACACAGGCTATTCGATCGCAGGGGATTTTCTACCTGGAGCGGCCCAACAAGTTCCGCTGGGATTACAGCGAACCCGAGTCGCAGCAGATTGTCGCCGACGGAAGGCAGGTGTGGTTGTACGATGCCGAGTTGAAGCAGGTCAGCGTGCAGAATCAGAATAGCGCTTTGCAGGGTACACCGGCGCTGCTGCTGATAAGCGGCGATCCGGTGGAAAACAGCTTTGAGGTGATAGATATAGGCCGCCGGCAGGATATGGATTGGGTTGAGTTGATACCCAGGGATGCCGAGAGTCAGTTTGTCCGGGTGCTGCTGGCTTTTTTCAATGGTGATCTGCTGCGCATGGAGATGGCGGATAAGTTCGGTCAGGTGACCCGTTTTCAGTTCCTGGATATTAAGCACAATCCAACCTTCAAGAGCACCTTTTTCCAGTTCGTTCCACCACGCGACGTGGACATATACAATCGTTAGATAGAGCCATGCCTGAAAGCGATCTATTTGACAACAGCCGTGCACTGGAAAACAGGCCACTGGCGGATCGCATGCGCCCACGCAATCTCGATGAGTTCAGTGGCCAGGCGCATATCGTGGGACAGGGCAAGCCGCTGCGCAGCGCGATCCAGTCGGACCGCGTTCATTCGATGGTGCTGTGGGGTCCTCCTGGAACGGGAAAAACCACGCTGGCGAGTCTCATAGCCAGCCACTCAGGCGCAAAGTTTCTGAAGCTGTCCGCGGTGCTGGCCGGCGTCAGGGATATACGTGCGGCTGTGGATGAGGCGCGAAGTATTCGAAAAAGTGAGGAGCGCGGCACACTGCTGTTCATCGATGAGGTGCACCGATTCAACAAAGGGCAGCAGGATGCCCTGTTGCCCCATGTGGAGGATGGAACGTTGGTTTTCGTTGGTGCCACCACGGAAAATCCCTCATTCGAATTGAACAATGCCCTGCTGTCACGTGCCAGAACCTATGTATTAAGGCGCCTTGAACCAAGTGACCTGTCACAAGTGATCGAGCGGGCGCTTGCCGACAGAGAACGGGGATTGGGCGACAGGGAGTTGACGTTGACACCGGAATCACGTGAGCTGATCGCGCAGGCAGCCGACGGCGATGCACGACGCGCATTGAATCTGCTGGAGATCGCTGCCGATCTCTGCGACGGAAACAAGATAGACCGGCAGATCGTGAGTGAGGTCGTCGGGGGCAATCTGCGCCGCTTCGACAAAGGTGGTGAGGTGTTCTACGACCAGATTTCCGCGCTGCATAAATCGGTCAGGGGTTCTGCGCCGGATGCCGCGCTCTACTGGCTTTGCCGTATGATCGATGGCGGATGCGATCCAATCTATATTGCCCGCCGGGTGCTGCGCATGGCGTCGGAGGATATCGGAAATGCCGATCCGCGTGCACTGGAGATCGCGCTCAACGCCTGGGAGGTTCAGCTGCGACTCGGCAGCCCGGAGGGTGAACTGGCACTGGCTCAGGCAGTTATTTATCTGGCTGCCGCACCCAAGAGTAATGCGGTTTACAAGGCTTACGACAGCGCCATGGAAGATGTCCGCAATGGCGGCTCGGAAGAGGTTCCATTGCACCTGCGCAACGCACCGACGCGCCTGATGAAGGAGTTGGGATATGGCAAGGCGTACCGTTATGCCCACGACGAGACCGACGCATACGCCGCAGGGGAGTGCTATTTCCCCGACGGCATGACCCCGCGCAGTTATTATCAGCCGGTAGCACGGGGGCTGGAGATCAGGATTGCAGAAAAGATGGCTCGCCTGAGAGAATTGGACCGCAAATACAGGGAGAAGTAGTCAGGATTATCCCCTCCTTGATGGGGTTTTGCGATACCCTCCCTGAGGGAGGGGAGGGATGCGTTGAATACCCTTCGGCTCGTTCCAATAGGCGACTCCGTGTAAAATGAACAACTTATCCGTTTATCGGGAGATTAGGCTTGACCCAAATAATTTCCATCGCCGCGGGCGGAGCAGTAGGCGCGCTTTTGCGTTTCTGGGTCTCGAACGGGGTTTATGCACTGCTTGGACGCGGTTTCCCCTACGGCACGCTTGCAGTCAACGTCATTGGATCGCTGGCGATGGGACTGTTGTACGTCTTTTTTCTGGAGAGAATGACAGTGAGCGCCGAATTGAGAGGTGCCGTGCTGATCGGGCTGCTCGGTTCTTTCACCACCTTCTCCACTTTCTCCATCGAAACACTGAACCTGATCGAACAGGCTGACTTCATGAAGGCCGGGCTCAATATGTTGCTCTCTCTGTTTGCCTGCCTGATGGCAGCCTGGTTCGGTTTGGTGGTCGGGAGGCAGATATGAACAGAACGGGAGTCACCATGGTACGTATTTATGTAAACGAGGGTCAGCATCAGTTTAAGCGCCTTATGGCGCTGTTGCATGACGAGGAGAAAGTGGCAGGCGTAACCGCATTTCGCGGCATTGCCGGATTTGGACAGTCGGGCAGGATGCACTCGTCGACACTGCTCGACATATCCCTCGATCTTCCGCTGATCCTCGAATTTTTCGACCGGCCGGACAAAGTGGAATCCGTGCTCGATCAGCTGAATTCCTTTATACCCCCGGGCCATATTGTCAGTTGGTCCGCAACAGTGAACAGTGGTGATACAGAAGATGCTTGACCCAAGATTGTTGAGAAGTGAACTGCAGGAGACGGCGGAAAGGCTGGCGCGCCGTGGCTTGAAACTGGATGTGGGGGCTATATCCGCGCTGGAGTCCAGCCGCAAGCAACTCCAGGTGGAAGTTCAGGAGCTGCAGAATCTGCGCAACAACCGCTCCAAACAGATTGGCAAGGCGAAGGCGTCAGGGGAGAACATCCAGCCGCTGCTCGATGAGGTGGCTGGATTCGGCGACCAGATGAAACAGATCGAAGAGAGGCTGGCGGGTATTCAGGCGGAGCTGCAGGCCATCGTCATGCGTATTCCCAATATTCCTGATGAGAGTGTCCCGACCGGCAGTGACGAAAGCGATAATCGGGAGGAGAGACGTTGGGGCACGCCGCCGGAATTCGATTTCGAAGTGAGGGACCATGTCGATCTGGGTGTCGGCGGCGGCTGGATTGATTTCGAAGCGGCCGCGAAAATCACCGGTGCCCGCTTCGTGACATTGCAGGGATCCATGGCCAGACTGCAGAGGGCACTGGCCCAGTTCATGCTCGACACCCACACCCAGCTGCACGGATACCGTGAGACTTACGTTCCATTCATGGTCAATGCGGACAGTCTGCGTGGCACGGGACAGCTGCCCAAGTTTGAACAGGACCTGTTTCACCTGAGCGGTGACCTGGATTTCTATCTGATCCCCACCGCTGAGGTGCCGGTTACCAATCTGGTGCGGGACACTATCATCGAAGATGTGAATATGCCGTGCCGCTGGGTGGCGCAGACTCCCTGTTTCCGCAGTGAGGCCGGCTCCCATGGAAAGGATACCCGAGGCATGATTCGCCAGCATCAGTTCGAAAAGGTGGAGCTGGTACAGATTGTGCGGCCATCGGACTCCTTTCAGGCATTGGAGGAGTTGACCGGGCATGCGGAAACGATTCTGCAGAAGCTGAATCTACCCTATCGTGTGGTCACCCTCTGCACCGGCGATCTGGGCTTCTCTGCCACCAAGACCTACGATATCGAGGTTTGGCTGCCGGGTCAGAATGCCTATCGCGAGATCTCATCCTGCTCCAGTTTTGGCGATTTCCAGGCACGCAGAATGCAGGCGCGCTGGCGCAATCCCGAAACCGGTAAACCGGAACTGGTGCATACACTGAACGGGTCGGGACTCGCTGTGGGACGAACCCTGGTGGCTGTAGTGGAGAACTACCAGCAGGCGGACGGTACCATTCGCATCCCCGAGGTGTTAAAGCCCTATATGGCAGGGATGGAGTTACTGGAGTGAAGGAGTACTACCGCCACTGCCGAGAGTCTGGAAAAAGTTACCCACTGCAATCGCCAGCGTCGCGGAACGCTCCGGAGTCCGCAGAATCTTGAGCAGCGGTTCGCGCATGCCGGGGATGAACAGAAGATCGGCCAGGCACCGATCGAAGAAGGGTTGTCCCTCGTTGTTGCATGCAAGCCGCTCCAGGAATGCGGTCGCAAGGGAATTCTCCGACAATGACTCCCAGGCTCGGCCGCTGATGGCAGCGAGAACCGTAGTATTTTCCGCTACGGGCGACGCCAGCACATCGCGGAGCAGCTGCTGGCGAAGTGTCACCGAGCGCGACCTGGAGACTCCTCTGACGGCAGCGGCAATGACACCGGTCGATGGATGTTCCCGTTGCAGTTGGTTTTGGGTCAGGCTAAGCAGTGCGTTTGCCAGTTTCACCGAAACCTTCTCATTTTCCAGGCAGTGACAAATCGCCTCCATCGGAGCGATCGGCAGCTGTGGCAGCGCTTCGATCAGCATGCGCTCGTGCCCTTCATCCTCCAGGCGTGCAGCAATATCGGCTATGCCCTGGTAGCCGACGAAAGACCACTGATCCCAGCCCAGATCACCCCTAAAATAGGCAAGTGCATGTTCAAAGTATCTGGAGGCAGGTTTTTTCAGCAGGCGTGAAATCCTGGCATGGAATATCGCCAGGCGGTCGTCCCGCGGCTTGAAGCCGTAGGGGTTCCCCTCCAGCGCCGTAGCTATCTGGCCTGCATGATCCCGACTGCTCAGATCTGAGCCCACATGTTCCACCAGTCGGTGCATGAAATCGTCACGTGCTGCCTGGTTGAGCTTCGCCTGCTCGTCCAATGGAAATCTGAGGAACCATACAAAGGGTTCCCGGTTCGCTTTTCTATCCTGGAACAGCAGAGCCAGCCAGGCTTGCCGGTTCAGTGGGGCAGGGTAAGGCAGCTGATTTCTTTCAAAGCTCAGAAAATGGTCGCGAGTAATTTTGACTATCCGGCGTCCCATGTCGAACAGACGCAAGTGGGCGCCGGTGCCGGCCAGGAATTGCAGCAGCGTACCAATCTGATCCGTGCTGTACACCTGTTATCTGACCCAATCGATCAAATGGTGTTCGAGGTCGTTTGCTTCGATTTCACAGATAACCCGTCCTCCGATGAAATTTCCTGAGCTGACCACTGTTTCCGGGTCGCCCGACACCAACGGATGCCACCAAGGTAGAGTCTTATGCTCGGCCAGCAGGCGATAGGCGCAGCTTTCCGGCAGCCAGTAGGGGTCTTTTAAAAGATCGGGCGTCACCCTGACACAGTCAGGTACATTGCGGGAGCGGTTGGGGTAGTCGCGGCACTCTCCACTCTTCTGATCGAGGTAACGGCAACAGACGTTGGTAAACTGTATCTTCCGTGTTTTTTGCTCTTCAAAACGGTGCAGGCAGCACTTGGCACAGCGGTCGCAAAGCGCTTCCCACTGAGTGTCGTTCAGTGCCTCCAACGGGGTGGTTTTCCAGAAATCAGGGTCAGAAATCAGCATATAACACCAGTCAAATCAACGCGTACCATTCACAATCAGCGGGACTTCGGAAATAAAAACCACAAGATCGTTTTTCTTTGTAATAAATTACATCCAATAAATGTCATAATCTATTGATATTAAATAAAACATATGTTTAGTCTATTTTTTAGACAATCTAAGCGCGATGCCATTGCCATAAGGCCTGGAAGGACGTTTCGGCAACTTGTTCACAATGTTATCCACAGGAATTGTGGAAAACCGGGTTGTCATATCGGGCTGAATGCCAGATCAGCTTTTGTGTATCATCATAGGCGCCATGTCAACCCCTAATCCAATTCCACACTGTCATTTTCGCGTATGTGCGCGCATGGTCCGGTGAGCGGGAAAGATCTCAGTCTGATAGAAGGCTTTGCCGATGCACTATGGATGGAGCGGGGGTTGAGCCGAAACACGCTGCAGGCATACCAGTCGGATCTGCGAAAGCTGGCACTTTGGCTCGAATGCCGAGGCTGCACGGGTCTGCTGGGTGCGGACCGGGCTGATCTGCTGGCATTTCTTGCCGAACAATCGATAAGAAGGGTGAAAGCCCGTTCCAGTGCACGTTTTCTATCCTGCTTCCGTCAGTTCTATCAATACAGTGTGCGCGAGGGGTTGTTGGCAAAAGACCCGACCACCGGTATAGATGCGCCCAAGTTGGGCAGGCCACTGCCTAAATCGCTAACCGAATCCGAGGTGGTGGCTCTGCTGAATGCACCGCTGGTTGATGATCCCGAAGGATTTCGCGACCGGGTGATGCTGGAGGTGTTGTATGCCACAGGTTTGCGGGTGTCTGAACTGGTGGGGTTGCAGCTGGGGCAGATCGGTATCAACCAGGGGCTGGTCCGGATCATTGGCAAGGGTGACAAGGAACGGCTTGTTCCGCTGGGTGAGGAGGCGCTCGACTGGCTGCAGCGGTTTCTCTCAAGAGGGCGCGAGATGCTGCTGGACGGGCAGCAGTGCAGCGCGGTTTTTCCCACCAGGCGGGGAGCGGCTATGACCCGACAGGCGTTTTGGTATCGCATTAAAAAGCATGCGCTGACCGCCGGCATTATCAAGCCTCTGTCACCGCACACGCTACGGCACGCGTTCGCCACCCACCTACTGGATCATGGTGCCGACCTTCGGGTGGTGCAGATGCTGCTGGGACACAGCGATCTGTCGACAACCCAGATCTACACCCATGTTGCCCGGGAGAGGCTGAGTAATCTGCATGCCAAACACCATCCGCGGGGTTGAAATTTTAGGGCCAAGGGCCTAGGGCCTAGGGCCAAGGAAGAAAAAGCGGCTATCCACCTCACTCTTGATTCTCTGCCCTTGGCCCTCGGCCCTCGGCCCTTAAATGTGTTAGCCTTGCGCGGTCATTTATCTTATGGAGTTTTTCATGCCTTCTTTTGATGTTGTCTCCGAGGTGGATCTGCAGGAGGTGCGCAATGCAGTGGACCAGGCTAACCGTGAAGTCGGTACGCGATTCGATTTCAAAGGAGTGGATGCCAGCTTCGAGCAGACCGGAGCGGAGATCCTGCTGCGCGCAAATGAGCTGTTTCAGTTGAAACAGATGATGGATATTTTGCGTCAGAAACTTGTCAAACGTCAGGTCGATGTGGGCAGCATGGAGGAAAAAAAGCCTGAAACCAGTCTGAATGCAGCGCGTCAGCAGGTATTGATCAGGCAGGGTATAGAGACGACGCTGGCAAAGAGTCTGGTTAAAGAGATCAAGTCGGCCAAGATTAAAGTACAGGCTCAGATACAGGGTGATCAGGTCAGGGTGACCGGCAAGAACCGCGACGATCTGCAGCAGGTTATCGCATTGTTGAAGGGGAAGGATTTTGGTCTGCCCCTGCAGTTTACGAATTTTCGGGATTAGTTTATGTACACGACAAATCGAGGAGTCAAATTGTTTGGAGCACTGCTTGCTTCAGTGATTTTCGGTGGAGCACCGATGGCGGCGGATGACGAAGGGGCCGCCAGGGTAAGGCAGAGTCTGAATATGCTGCTGCCGGGACTCAAATTCGGTGAAATTACGCCCTCTCCGGTACCTGGTCTGTATGAGGTGGTGTTGGGACACAAACTGGCGTACGTAACAGAGAACGGCCGTTATCTGATGCAGGGCACGCTCATCGATATCGAAATGCAGAAAGATCTGACCGAACCTCGTGTCAATGCAATCAAGTCAAAGGCCATCACCAGCCTCAACGAAGAGATGATGGTGATATTCGGGCCTGAGAAAGCAAAGCATAACGTCACTGTCTTTACCGATATCGATTGCGGCTACTGCCGCAAGCTTCACAGCGAAATCGACCAGTACATGGAACAGGGCATTCGTATACGCTATCTGTTCTATCCGCGCGCGGGGATTGGTAGCAGTTCCTACGCTAAAGCGGTATCCGTATGGTGTGCAGATGACCGCAAAGCGGCGATGACGAAAGCCAAATCCGGAGAACCCATTGAAAACAGGGAGTGCGAGAATCCGGTGCAATCGGATATGGCACTGGGAGAGCAGATGGGTGTGAGCGGTACTCCCGCGCTGGTGCTGGACAGTGGTAAAATGATACCCGGCTATGTACCGGCCGATCGCCTGATTGCGATTCTGGAGAGCGAGTCCGCCGGCAAATAAAGCCTGCCGCAACGATTTGACAGCAGCTGACAGGGGCGTCCAGGGACGCCCTTTTTGGTTAATCTTTGCCACCTGGTTCAAGTTCGACATGGGTTGGCCGAACTCCCTGGGACAGGTTTGCATGTAAAGTTGCTGCATATTTCCATTAAAATGTAAAAATCTCAGCTGACTATAGGTAGAAACTTCAATCAGTTATCTCAAATACCTCCACCAACTTGAAGATAACAGGACGCCGATTTCAGAGGGATTTCCCGGGCCGCTTATGAAACCAATGACAATCCGGAGTGTTGTCCGTTCCGATAAAGGCCTGGTGCGGGAAATCAACGAGGATTCCGTTGGGGTACTGTCTGAGCAGGGCCTGGTGGTTTTGACTGATGGCATGGGTGGACACTGTTCCGGTGAAGTGGCGAGCAGACTGGCGGTGGCAGCGATCACCCGGTTGATATCCAGCCATCCGACCGCCTCCCCCGCAACTGCGATCAAATTTGCCAACCACACTATTCTCGAAAAGATCCGTGAGGACGCGGCGCTCAATGGCATGGCAACGACGGCTGTGGTTGGTCGATTCCACGACGGGGTTGTTGAGTATGCCCATGTGGGAGATTCGCGCCTCTATCTCTGGCGGGACTCACGGCTGCGGAAGCTCACGCGGGACCATTCAATGATCCAGGAGCTGGTTGATGAGGGTGTCTATGCCTCCCTGGCGGAAGCGCGCAGAGAGGGTATCAGAAACAATCTGCTTACGCGCGGAGTGGGCATTGGGGATGATCTGACGGTTGACAGCGGCAGTTTAACGCTGCACCCGGGAGATCGTTTTCTCTTCTGTTCGGATGGGCTCAGCAACATGCTGTCCGACAAGCTGATCGGAAGGCTGCTCGCCACCTGTAGCGACAGCCTCGAATCTGCTGCAGACCTGCTGCTGGGACTGGCGCTGAAAAGAGGCGGATACGATAATATTTCGGTGGCTCTGGTCGAGTCGACTGAACCGGAGCAAGCAGAGGGTGTCGATGTTTAAGCTTGTAATCATGCGGGGTGGCTTGGAGACCGGGCAGGTTGTGCTGGAGGCAAAGCGTATTTCCATAGGACGCGATCAGACATCTGATATCACCCTGGACGATGCCTCTGTCAGCCGTCACCATGCCCGGCTGATTCGGGTTATGGACAGCTACTACCTGGAGGATCTGGACAGCACCAACGGCACCCAGCGCAATCATCGTCCGATCACCAAACATGTTCTGAAGCACTCGGATGAGATTCGGATTGGTGGTTTTACGCTCTATTTCATTGCAGAAGAGGAAGCGGGGCAGAGGGAATCCGATGCTTCACCCGAGCCGCCCACTGCCGCAGCTTCCGCAACCGAGATAAAAAGCCGGCCTGCCGCGGCAGCGGGTACCGGCAGCTTGCAACTGCCCAAGACCGCCCGGTTGCGTTTCTTCCGCGGACCCAATACCGGCCGTACAGAGATTCTCGGCCGCGGGCTTTACACGATCGGTAAGCCCGGAGGAGAAGTGGCGGTAATCGCCCGGCGTCCTCAAGGCTTCTTCCTGCTGCATATTGGCGGCGAACGTTACCCCAGGATCAACAATCATGAAGTGAACTCCGTCGCCGGCGTCAAACTCAACGAGGCTGACGTGGTTGAGGTGGGCGAGAATCTGGCAGAGATAACCTTTTCCTAAAGAAGGGTGTCGCAAAAGCTCTCTCTCCCTCGAAGGGAGAAAACCTTTTACAACACCCTCTGAAGGAAGAGGGGATCAGCACCCATATAAGGCAAGCCCTCAAAAATCAGCTTTTCAAAGCGAGGGATTTCAAACGGTAGAGTTCCTCCAGTGCCTGGCGCGGCGTCAACTGATCCGGGTCCAGCGCGGCTATTGCCTTGTTGAGCGGGGTTTCACTGCAATCCACTGGCGTCTCCTGTCTCTCTTCGGTCTCTCCGAACAACGAGAGCTGGCTGGCGTCAATCTCCCGGTGGCGTTGTGCAGAGTGCTCCAATTGGCCCAGACGAACGCGTGCACGCCGAATAATCGACTGCGGAACCCCGGCCAGTGCCGCCACCTGTAGTCCATAGCTCTGATTGGCCGGGCCTTCCCGAAGCGCGTGCAGGAAGACAATACTGTCGCCGTGTTCTACAGCGTCCAGATGAACGTTGGCTATGCCAGGGTGCTCATCCGGCAGGGTGGTAAGCTCGAAATAGTGGGTTGCGAACAGCGTAAAAGCACGAATACGGGTGGCCAGCTCCACGGCACATGACCAAGCCAGAGAAAGACCGTCAAAGGTACTGGTGCCGCGGCCTATCTCATCCATCAGAACCAGGCTCTGATCGCTGGCGTTGTGCAGAATATTCGCAGTCTCCTCCATCTCGACCATGAAGGTCGAGCGGCCACCTGCCAGATCGTCGGAGGCGCCGATACGCGAGAATATCCGATCGATGGGGCCGATTCGTGCTGAGGCGGCGGGAACGAAACTGCCGGAGTAGGCAAGCAGTACAATCAGTGCGGTCTGGCGCATGTAGGTGGATTTACCCCCCATGTTGGGACCGGTGATCACAAGAATGCGCCGCTGATCGTCAAAGTCGACATCATTGGCCACGAACGGCGCGTCGCTGACCTGTTCCACCACCGGATGGCGGCCGGCAACTATTTGCAGCCCAGGTGCCGTTGTCAGCTCAGGTGCGACCAGATTCAGCCGTTCCGCACGTTCCGCAAAGTTGGTGATCACATCCAGCGCGGAGAGTGCATCCGCACATTTCTGCAGGTCTCTGATCTCTGATCCGAGGCGCTCCAGTAGTTCATCGTACAGCTGTTTCTCCAGCGCCAGCGAACGCTCTTTCGCAGATAAAACCTGATTCTCGAACCTCTTCAACTCCGGTGTTATGAAGCGTTCGGCACCTTTAAGAGTCTGGCGCCTGACATACTCCGTCGGCACCTCCTCAGAGCGGCTGCGGCTGATTTCAATGTAGTAACCGTGAACCCGGTTGTAGCCGACCTTGAGATTGGCAATGCCGGTCTGCGCCCGCTCTCTGGCTTCCAGTTGCAACAGGAAACCGTCCGCGTTGTGTGCAAGATCGCGCAGTTCGTCCAGCTCCTGATTATAGCTTCGCGCCAATACGCCCCCATCGCGGATCAGCATCGGCGGATTTTCAATCAGTGCCTGCTGCAGCAGCGCATGGATCCCGGGGTGGGTGCCGGCGTCCGACGCCAACTGTCTGATCAGTGGTGCTTCGAGCGGGTCGAGCCTTGTCTGCAGTTCAGGCAGACGGCCCAGCGAATCGCGCAGTGCTGCCAGATCCCGGGGTCGGGCACTTTTCAACGCCACCCGGGCGAGGATGCGCTCTACGTCCCCGACACCCTGTAGTATCTTGCGTATACCGTCAAAGGCACCGCTTTCGAGCAGTTGTCCGATGGCGTCGTAACGCTCTCTGATTTTATGTGTATCTCGCAGTGGGCGGTTGATCCAGCGCCGCAGCATACGCGAACCCATCGGGGTAAGCGTGCGGTCCATGATGCCGGCCAGCGTGTTCTGGTTGCGGCCGATGAGGCTGTGGTCCAGCTCCAGATTGCGGCGGGTGGCGGCATCAATGATGATCGCATCTTCACGCTGTTCGACGGTGATGCCACGCAGATGGGGCAGCACGCTGCGCTGAGTGTGCTGCACGTACTGCAGCAGCGCACCCGCGGCTGCCACCGCAATGGGCTGATCGGTACAGCCGAATCCGGCCAGATCGCGCGTGCCAAACTGACTGCTGAGAAGCCGCTCCGCTGTCTCCCTGTCAAAGTGCCATGCGGGCAGCCGGCAGATGCCACGCAGCTCGCCTGTGCCGGTGGCCAGCTGATACTCTTCGGGCAGAAGCAACTCTGCCGGGCGCAGCCGCTCCAGCTCTCCTGCCAGGGCTTCGTTCGCTGCCAATTGCTGCAGCACAAAACGCCCGCTGCCGAGATCCAGTGTGGCCAGACCGAAGTGACCTTCGCGTTCGCACAGTGCTGCCAGCAGGTTGTCGCGCCGATCCTCCAGCAAGGCTTCGTCGGTCACTGTGCCTGGTGTCACCACCCGCACCACCTGACGCTCCACCGGGCCTTTACTGGTTGCCGGATCACCGATCTGCTCGCAGATCGCGACCGATTCGCCCTGCCGCACCAACTTGGCCAGGTAGCCCTCGGCCGCATGATAGGGCACCCCTGCCATGGGAATCGGCTGACCCGCCGACTGACCCCGTTTGGTGAGGGTGATGTCGAGCAGCCGTGCGGCTCTCTCTGCGTCCCGGTAGAAGAGTTCGTAGAAATCCCCCATACGGTAGAACAGCAGCATGTCTGGATGCTCCGCCTTGATGCGCAGGTATTGCTGCATCATGGGAGTGTGGTTAACTGATTGATTCACTTATTAAATGGTATTTCTTCTCAGAAATTTATAGTTCGGTGTAAAGAATATGATACGGGAAACAGGCGGCCTGGTTTAGAGCTTTCGATACTATTCAGGTACCTCTTTTATCTGCAATCGACTGGTCGTGGCTGGATGGTGATTTGAGCCGAAAGGCATCGGTATAAACGGTAATCGTTTTTACCATCTGTCCGGCAGCTTGCGATTGATTACATAGCGTTTCCCCTCAATGCTGAGATAACCGCCGGCTTTCAGGTCTTTGAGTATTTTGCTGACCATCTCCCTGGAAGCGCCCACACGGTCGGCGAGCTGTTGCTGGGTATACCTGGGTGTGATGCGCACCCCATTCTCCTCGGTTGCGCTGTCATTGAGAATCTTCACGACCCGGCCATAGACATTCAGCAGCGCAAAGTCGGTGACCGACTCCGTCAGTGTGTGCACCTGATTCGCCAGCAACCTGATAAGATTAAAGGCAATAGTGGGATGATCACCGAGGCATTGCATAAAGGCGCTCTTGGAGAGCACGAGAAACTCACTCTCCTCCAGCGTCATAACCGATGCGGTGCGCGGAATATCAGCCAGTAAAGCCAACTCACCCAAGACCGATCCGCGACCCTGCTGACTTAAAATGAGCTCTTTGCCATCCTCGTCAGCCACGTAGGCTTTTACCTGGCCTTCCAGAATCATATACAAGGCGTTTGCGTCGTCGCCCCGTTCTATGATGACTGTGTTTTTACGATAGTGCCTGATTGTCGCATGCTGCTTTATCATCGCAATATCTTCTTCCGAGAGGCCCTCGAACAGGCTGGCCTGCATCAACATGGCGAATACTCCATCACTTGATTTTAAATTGTGTTTTGGTCAAAACGGGCAGACCCCCGTCACTCGTCCGGTCGTTTTGATGTAAGCTTTATCGTGCCGTCGAAAGCCAAATCTGTTGATTTCTGTATGGAGTCAATCTGCTGCAGGTACCAGCGCGCCACCGGATCGCCCGGCCGGACTGCGCTTGCTGCGCCGAACAATTCCACCGCTTCCTGCCATTTTTGTGCCTGAAAAGATCTGACAGCGGCCGAGAAGCAATCGATATACCTTGCCCATTTCTGAAGATCGTTTTTCCTATACCCGAGTATTCGGTGAACGTCAACAGCATTGGTTTTTCCCTTGAAGACGAACCGGCCGACATACTGACTGACGATCTGCTCCACCCCAGCAATCATCTCAGCGGAGGCGAGTTTGCGTGATCCCAGGTGTTTGTTCAGTGCTTCCAGGCGGGAAGCGGTATTGACAATATCACCCACCAGGCGACTCTCATAAGCGATTTCTTTTCCGATGCGAGTCAAGGTCAGCTCTCCGCAATGGAGGCCAATGCGTGTCGGCAGAGATACGCCAAAAGTGTTGGTTGCGTTCCAATACTCGACAGCGCTGTCTATCGTTATCGCCGCTTCCAGCGCCGCCCGGCGGTTTGCCGGCTCATCTGATCTCGAAGCCCAAAATGCCAGAACGCTGTCGCCATGAGAATCGGAAATAATCCCGGCATGATCCTCGATGGCCTTTTTTATAACCGACTTATACTCCTCCTCGATTATCTGCAGCTCACTGGAAGGTAATGCTTCTGCGATGCTGGTATAGCCCTCTGCATCGGTAAACAGACAAACTCCGAACAGCGTCCTGCTGCTACGGGCCCTGTCAACACCTTCATGGACGAGGCGATTGATGGCGATCTCCGGCAGGTATTGGTTGAAAACATTGTGAATGCGCTGGAATTCCTGTTTTGCCTCCCGATGATGCACCAGTACTGCAGTGAACAGAGTGAACGTCGCCTGAATGATTAACGGTGCCAGAATAGGCAGCCAGAGATTCCTGCTTTCAAACTGCGCCACAGCAAGCGCCAAATAACCGATACAGAGAAGGAGTAATACTGCAGCGGCTTTCAGCGGTGTTAAAAGACGTGCGAGAAAAGCAATCAACAGACCCCAGGCTACTATCAAGGCAGCGAGTACACCACCGCTGACCGGCCTGAGCGTCTCCCGGTGCAGCAGATTGCTGAAGGATGTTGCCAGAATTTCAATGCCACTTAATTTGCCGCCTGTCTTGAAATCTGAAAAAACCGTATCGAAATAATCGTAGTTGTCTCTTTGGTCACGTTGAACATCACTGGACAATCCTACGAAAACCGCTTTACCAGCGAAGATCTCTTTTACTTCCGGGCTGACTTCTGCATCAGCGGAAAGCATCCCGAGTGCGTCACTGAAACGGATCGTTCGAATACTTTTTGCCGGACCGGTGAAATTGATAAAGCGCAAGACCGGTGGAGTTATCGCTGAAAGCAGGATGGAAGCGAGGGATTCGTCATCCGGATTTTTGGATTGTGATCTGTTTCCTCCGACAACTCTGGCCAATGCACTGTGAAACAGACCGGGGCTGTCCTGCAGCAGGTTTACAATCTTCCTCATTGGTTTCCGGCTGCTGCCAGCAGTAGGAGCGCTGTCCGTTGCATCTGCTGGAGACTGCTCAATCGAGGAGACAAGGGTTTGGATTTGAGCGCTCAACACATCCTGCTCCAGCGCGAATTGAATTAAAGCCAGCATGGGTAGTGACACTCGATCACCGGCATAGCTGTTGATAGTGTGAAAATGGCTTACCCTGCGATTACTGTCAGACAATGTGAAAGGCCCGGCTGCAGCGGCTGCAGCGGCCAGTACCGGTGTCGGCTGGATAAGCTGGTAGAGCGTCACATCGTTTGTCGACCGGTAGTCCGCGGGAAGATTCGATTGGCATTTTTCCTCACTCGGCACACAGGGATCGAGAAATTCAGGAATAAGCACATTACCTGCGCGGCGCATGGCTGCGGCAAACTCCTCGTCTTCTGCCTGTCGCGGCTGGATGAAATGCAGATCATAGACAACGGTTCTTGCACCAGCTCTATGCAGACCCTGTACCAGTGCGGCGTGCAGCGTTCGGGGCCATTTTCTGGTATCGAACGGTAAATTGAGCGCATCGGAGGTATATTTATCAATTGCGATGATGATGCTCTCATCGGGAGGTGGACGAACTCCTCGGATGCTGAACAGCCAGTCGAGCTCGTAGCGTTCCTGCAGCTGCTGGCCCCATTGCGTTGCGGAGAAACCTATACCCAGCAGACTGGAACAGAGAGCAATGATTAACGCAGAGGTAATCCTAGCGGAAGATAACCTTGCCACGATGCCCGGCTCCCGTATTTGCCGCATCCTTTCGAACCGTGGTTAATGTCCCACTTGATTATTCATCCGTATTCGACTGCTGAATACAATGCGAACATTGCGGGTTAAAAAAAGGTCTCTTTCACCCATTTTGGTTTCTCTGCTCGTAGCTCCTCAATAACCCTGTGCATTCTTTAAGGTGGATCAATGAGTAGAGCGACGGATCCACCGATCGCTGTAAACAGTGTCGTGCAACCCGCGGCAATGTGCGACTTATTTACATTCAAAAAGTGAACTGTTTCCACAACAGCAACAGACGGCATGTGTATTTTAATATTAATTCGTACGGCAGGGGATAGATCGCTGGGTGCAGGAGACCCTGCGTACGGGAAGTGGCGCCACACGCAGCCCATCAGCCCTGAAAGAACTGAGGCTGTATAGACAAGTGGATTGATTGACCGGATTCACAGTGGGATCTAAACTCGTGCGGAGAATGGGTTAAAGCAATCTCAGAAGCGTATTCGTGAATCATGCCATACAGTGATGTTGAGTGAGGCAACCGTAAAATATCCTTACCTGGTTGATAACGATCCTTATCATGGAGTGCATGGCCAGTGCTGAAGTTGAAAACGATACTTCTGATCTGCTTTTTTACCTCAGGTTTGGCGATGTCGGAGTCACTGTATGCCGGACAATGCGAACCCTGGGTTGCAAAACTGGTTTCGGTTGAAGGCCGCGTCGATGTTCGCCGTGCAGAATCCAAACGATGGGTGAAGGCGTCTGCAGAAGATCTTTATTGCTTTGGCGACAGGATCCGTGTTGCTGCAAATGCACGAGCCAGTGTTGAACTGAGCAATGACACTATTCTCCGGCTGGATCAACACTCAACGCTGCTGCTTCCGGAACCCAGGCAAAAAAGCCCTTTTTTTATCGAATTGCTTAAAGGCGCGCTGCATGTGATAAGCCGGGTGAAAACCCAGCTGGAAGTGCGGACTCCATTTGTAAATGCCGGCCTGGAGGGAACCGAATTTGTTGTGCGCATACTCGAAAAAGCGACCATCGTGTCCGTGCTTGAAGGACGAGTCGCGGTCAGTAATACGTTGGGTATGCTTAGTTTGACCGCCGGTCAATCGGCCAGGGGAAGCAAAGGTTCGGCTCCGGTGCTGATGTTGGATCTGAGCCCCGAGGATGCGGTTCAGTGGGCAATTCATTATCCCCTGATTGCTCATCCCGAATCGTCAGGCGTTGGGGGTGAGATCGCGCGGGCGCAGAGGCTGTTGATGGTCGGACGCGCCGTCGAAGCACGAGGCGTTCTGCAGGCGCTACTGGACGATGCCTCGGACGATGCGGATGCGCTCGCAATGTCAGCGGTCATTGAATTGGCACAGAATCGCAAGGAAGCCGCACTGCAACTGGCAACGCAAGCTGTGCATGTGGCACCCGGATCGGCTGTGGCTTTGCTTGCGCTCTCGTTCGCGCAACAGGCATATTTCCGTTTGCATGCGGCAGTGGAAAGTATTGAAACGGTAATTGAACAGCAACCTGAAAATGCCATTGCCTGGTCAAGACTGGCTGAGCTGCGCTCCTCTCTGGGAGACCGCTCCGGTGCACTGAACGCGGCAAAAAGGGCGGCTGAGCTGGATCCAGATCTCTCCCGCACCCAGACGGTTCTGGGCTTCAGTCAGCTGATTCGATTCGAAACGACTGCAGCCAGGGCTTCCTTCATCAGGGCAACAGAGCTGGATTCCTCCGATCCTCTGGCCCGTTTGGGATTGGGACTGGCGAAAATCCGAGATGGTGAACTTGCCGCGGGCCGCCGCGATATGGAAATCGCGGTCAGCCTGGACCCGGCCAACTCGCTGGTGCGCAGCTATCTGGGAAAAGCCTACCTGGAAGAGGGACGAAACCATCTTGCGGAGGCGGAATTCGAGCTGGCGAAACAGCTTGATCCGAAGGATCCGACACCTTGGCTCTACAGTGCTCTCAAGAAGCATGCAGAGAATCGTCAGGTCGAGGCGATTGAAGAATTGCAGCAGTCCCTGCGTAGCAATGACAACCGTGCTGTGTATCGGTCAAGGCTCTTACTGGATGAGGATGCCGCGGTGCACGGCGTGAATCTTGCCGCGTTATACGCTGAACTCGGGTTCGACAGACTCGCTATCACCGAAAGCTCTCACTCGATAAACGGGTTTCAGAGTAATCATGCCGCACACAGGTTTCTCGCCACGGCATTGTTGGGGCAGCCCCGCCAGGGCATAACACAAGTAAGCGAGCTGCTTCAGTCCCAGCTCTATCAGCCCGCCGGCATTCACGGGGAATCACCGAAATCAACCATACGTGAACTGAACCGCTACACAGGTCTTATTGCCTCTACCCCCGGCCCCGGCGAGTACACTGCGCTGTTCGAGGGTCAGGGTGACCGCCTCACGCTGAACGGTGAGGGGGGCAATCAGGGAACCGGCGGAGGTGAGGTCGTTCTATCAGGTCTGAATGGAACTACCGCGTACAGCCTTGGCTACTTCAAGTTCGAAACCGACGGATTTCGGGACAATTTTGATCTTTCCCAGGAAGCCTACAACGCTTTTGTACAGTCTGATGTGACCAATCAGCTCAATTTGCAGCTGGAACTGAGGCACCGCGATTCAGAGCAGGGCAATATCAGACTGCGCCTGGATCCCGCGCCGGTTCCCGAAGAGAGACGAAGACTGCGTGAAGACACCTATCGTGTCGGCGGGCATGTTCGTTTGGGAGCCGACAGCCATATCATCGGTTCGATCAGTTACACGGATCGAGAGGAGAGTGTATTTCAACCATTTGTCAGTCGGGTCGACAAGCGCCGGGGTTTCTCATCTGAACTGCAGTTGACACAGAACTTCGAAGCCTTCGAGGCGGTCGCGGGTGTAGGTGTTTACCGGATCGGAGGTGAGAAGGAGCGACGCGCTATCATCGTGGTGCCTCCCATACCCCCCTTTTTTCCTGGATTGGAATTTGAAGAAACGGAGAAAAACAAAGGAGATATAGATGCTGAAAACGTCTATCTCTATACGAATGGAAAATCAATACCCAACCTGAATTGGACACTCGGATTTTCTCTGGATTACTACAGAGATTCACTCAACGATATCGATCAAAACCTATTCAACCCCAAGCTCGGATTCGAGTGGCGGATGGACGACAGACACCGGTTGCGTGGAGCCTATTTCAAGACGCTCAAACGAAATCTTCCCGTACAGGCCACGATTGAACCGACGCAGATTGCCGGGTTTTCACAGTTTTTCGATGACTTCAACGGAGACAGGGCGCGTAATCTTGCACTCGCAATCGATAGCATGTTGACGAAAAATCTGGATGGCACGCTTGCCGTCCGGAGGCGGGATACCAATAATCCGGCCAGCGTCGACGAGTTGGAAGAGAAGGCGTTCGATATCGATCTTTTCTGGAAACTGGACAAGCACTGGTCTCTGTCCGGCGGATATCACTGGGAGTACGATGAATTTACCCGGGGGCGTAATTTCGATCTAAAGAACCAGGCGGTTCCGGTCAAGCTCACTTACAACAGTCCCGTGGGATATTTCGGAAGTCTCGGTGCGCAGTATATCAAACAGAATCTGCGCGAGAATTCCAATGGATTCGACGATGAGTTCGCCACCTGGAATTTCTCGCTGGGTTACCTGCTGCCGCATAGGCGCGGCCGGCTGGTATTGGAGGTGGATAATATCTTCGACAAAAAATTCGGGTATGAGGATAATGGATATAAAGTGGCGGATTTGCTGGATCTCTATATCCCATTTGTCCCGGAGAGAACAGCGAGGCTTAGTCTGCAATTGAATTTTTAACCATTGCCTTGCAGGAGGATGCCACTGTTTTTTGGCAGCACTCGTTGCTAGCATTGCAATGGCGAGGAACAGAGTGTCTAACAACGATCGAGGGAGAGAGGCAATGAACGCCAATGCGCTGGTGACTATTCTGTTGGTATTTGCAGTAGCGGCACTGACCTATGTGGTTATAACCGACGAAGACCCATACTTGTGCTATTGCGAAACCCAGACGGGGGGGGATCATCCTGCGGGATGGGTGAAACTGCCTGTAAACGCACGAGGCCCGTGCCCGCCGCCTGCATTCAGCAACAAATCCTGCCCGTAGGCGGACTGGCGGGGAGTAAGGGCCTAGGGCCTAGGGCTAAGGGCCAAGAGGAACTGAGATCGGTTTTTCCTCAGCCCTTAGCCCTAGACCCTCATTTCAAACTACCGATCTACCCTAAAGGGTTCAGCATGGACCGGGGGAGTAGTTACGGCGTGGATCGATCTCGCTGCCCTGTCGCGGCAGCCCCGCTTCACCACCGCCTCCGGAGCATTTTCACTCCTACCTGCCTTCTTCTGAACAAATAACCTGATTCAACTCCATTAGTGGTACACATCACTACCCATTGTTTTGGGACCAATCCGGATCGTGACACCTCAATAGGAACTATTCACGTTTTCGGAAGGTAATTTTTTCACAGATCCCAGCCTGAGGCTTCCTTACTCTTAATGGCAACAGAGCGAAATCGCTCGATCCGTCAAGGAGGGGAACCGATGAATAATCTATACGACAAGGTTGCAATCGTGGGTATCGGATGCCGGCTGCCCGGAGGGGCAAACAGCCCACAGGAGTTCTGGAATATTCTGTCTCAGGCAAAGAACGTCGTCAGCGATATTCCGCCCGAGAGATGGCAGGTGGAGCGCTTCTACAATGAGAGCGGTGATGCGGCAGCAAAATCCTACGTTCGGAAAGGACATTTTATTGACTGGGATTACCGCTCCTTCGACGCCGGATTCTTCCATTTCGCGCCGCGAGAAGTCGAGTATATGGATCCTCAGCAGCGTCTGCTGCTGGAGGTTTCCTGGGAGGCCATGGAGAACTCAGGACTGGATCCGACAGCATTGGCGGGCACCGAAGTTGGTGTCTATATGGGTGGATTTACGGTCGACCATATGCTTAATCAGCTGGGTAGCGGCGGCCGCAGTGAAATCGGTGCGCACAGTGCTGCCGGCGCCACACTCACCATGCTGTCGAACAGAATCTCCTACGCATATGATTTCCGCGGACCCAGTATTTCGATCGACACCGCCTGCTCATCATCCCTGGTCGCCTTCTCCTATGCAGTTCAGGACATTTGCGCCGGCGCCTGCAATATCGCGCTCGCCGGCGGTGTCAACTTCATGCTGCGGCCGGAGTATCCGATTGCCATGTCAAAAGGACAGTTTCTTGCCAGGGATGGCCGATCAAAGAGCTTTGATGCACGCGGTGATGGTTATGGCCGAGGAGAGGGAGCCGGTGTCGTCGTTTTAAAACCACTGAGAAGGGCACTTGAGAGCTGTGATCAGATATTGGCGGTGGTTGATGCTGCCGTAGTCAACCAGGATGGCCGCACCAAAGGGATAACAGTCCCCAATCCCAAATCTCAGGTGGCGCTGATGCGGCGTGCGGTGGCAAAAGCAGGCATAGATCCACAACGCGTTCAGTATGTGGAAGCTCATGGTACGGGAACGCCGGTGGGAGACCCGATTGAAGCATCCGCGATCTCAACGGTTTATGGCGCAGACCGGGAAGCACCTTGTGTTATCGGTTCGGTCAAGAACAACATCGGGCATCTTGAAGCAGCCGCTGGCATTGCCGCCGTCATCAAGGCATGCCTTATGTTGAGACAGAACGAAATACCGGCATTGGCGACTTTGCAGCAACCCAATCCGGCTATCCCATTTGGCGAAAACGGACTGGCCCTGGCGGTCGGTAAATCCGTGCTGGCGTCCAGGAAAGAGACACGTCGCATTGCCATAAATTCATTCGGTTATGGTGGCACCAATGCGCATGTCATTTTAAGCCTGCCCAAAGAGACCGAATGGCTGAGCTCCTGCAAATCCGCCGATCGGCACCACGATTTTCAACTGCTTCCGCTCTCCGCAAGGGATGACCAGGCATTGCGGTCATTGGCTTTGAGTTGTGTACAGCTGTTGCGCAGTGAAGAGAGTACGCTGGAAGACATACTCTATTCATTGTCCCTCCGTCGCGCGCACCTTTCCAACCGACTGGCAGTCTGGGGTGAGACCCGGGATGACTTGATTGATGGGCTCGAAACCTTTGCTGCCCAGGGTATGGCGGAAAACGCAATACACGGCACGCAGCCTGCAAAAGGGAAGCCAGGCCCTGTATTTGTTTATACGGGTATGGGGCCACAGTGGTGGGGGATGGGACAGGAGCTCTATCGGGTAAACAGTGTTTTTCGCGAAGCGGTTGATCTTGCCAATGAGATTTACCGGGCGATTTCAGGCATATCCATTCGCGATGAAATGATGAAGGAGGCAGGAGAGTCACGCATTCATCAAACACAGTTCGCACAACCTGCAAACTTCATTGTTCAGTACGCCCTGACCCGGGCTATGCGCGCCGAAGGTTTAAACGCGGCGGCTGTGGTGGGTCATTCGGTGGGTGAGATCGCCTCCGCCTGGGCATCCGGAACACTAAGCCTGCACGATGCCCTGCTGGTTTCCCATTGCCGCAGCAGGGCCCAGGCGAAAGCAGCTGGAACGGGGGGAATGCTGGCGGTTGGACTGGGATATGAGCAGGCACTGGAGGTGATAGCGGAAGACCTGGGAAAGGTCAGTGTCGCCGCGGTAAACAGCACCAGGAGCATCACGCTTTCCGGCGATCAGTCATGCCTGGACAGAATTCGGGCAGATCTCGATTCACGCAACATATTCGCCCGCCCATTGAAGGTTGAAGTGCCTTATCACAGCCCGCTGATGGAATCGTTGAAGCCGGAGCTGATGAAAACCCTGGCGGCTTTGAATCCGCAGGAACCGACAGTGCCACTCTATTCCACGGTTACCGGAGAACAGCTGCACGGTCGCGGTTATGATGCCGGGTACTGGTGTAAGAACGTGCGCGATCCGGTATTTTTTGCCAAGACCATCGACTCGATGCTGGACGATGGATACAGCATTTTTGTCGAAGTCGGTCCGCATCCGGTTTTGCGTGGAGCTTTGCAGGAGATTTTTTCGGAGCGGGGTGTCGATGCACGCACGGTGCAGACACTGAATCAGAAGCAACCTGAAGTTATCAGCTTTCGCCGTGCAGTGGCTGATCTATTTGCTCAGGGCGGCAGCCTGGACTGGTCTGTCCGCCATCCGATGGGTTGCCCGGTAACACTGCCCAACTATCCATGGCAACGCCAGCCGTTGTGGATCGAGTCACATCACCAGCATCATGACCGTATAGCCGATATCGAACGGCCGTTGCTGGGGATGCGGAAACCCGGCTCTGCCGCCTGGCAGGTCGATCTGGCGGATCATCGTCTCAACTATCTGTTCGATCATGTCGTAGATGGTATGTCAATCATGCCTGCGGCAGCCTACCTCGAGGTCATGTTGAATGCAGCAGCAGCTCAAGCTCCGGAAGATACCGGCAGCTGGCGACTTGCCGACATCACCATCGACAAAGCGTTGGTACTGGATCGAAGCAAGCCGCTCTATCTCGAAACATTTGTATCGGACAACGGCAGGCGCATTGAATTGCGCAGCTTTGATGATCACACGCCAACCCAGATTTCGAGCCACGCCCATTCGAGAATTTTCCCATTGGATGGTCGTGGTGCGGGCTGCGCGGATATTGCGGCAATGCTGGAACGGGTGAGCAACCTCAGGCAGGCGGCGGGGATCTATCAGGAGTTCGCCAAGTTCTCGTTGGAGTACAAACCGCTGTTTCAGACTATCACCGAGGCTCGTCTGGGATCTGATGGGGGTGAGGTTCTTGGCAGAGTGCAGCTGCATGAATCACTGCTCGACTCGGCGAGAGATTATATCATTCATCCAACCCTGCTTGATGGCTGCTTCCAAACCGTGCTCAATCTACTTGATCCGAGCGATGGTGCATTCCTGCCCACAGCTATCCGTGACCTGCGAATTTACCGGCCGGGCGCCACCAGATTCTGGTGCCATGGTGTATTGACGAAGCGCACCCGGCGCAAAGTGGAGTGTGACCTTGCATTGATCGATGATGGTGGAGATCTCATTGCAAGTGTCAGCGGCCTGGTCTGCTCATCTCTACAGGGGAGATCCTCCGCTCGGGAGTATCCCGCCGGAGACTATGTCTACACCTGGCATCGGGATCCCCTGAAAGCAAAGGCAGCGTCACGGCATCGTTGGCTTCTCCTCGCGGATGAGGGTTGTTCCGTAGGTGCTGTACTGCATGAACGCCTGGAGCGTGAAATACACTGCACATCGCATCTCGAAGTTTGGGACGACCGGAAGAGCATCGATACTCTGGCCAGCGGTGAATTTGATGCGGTTGCTTTTCTTGCCAGTGCCGGATTGCCGGGTAGCCAGGATCCCGCCGGGCTGAGAGCCACGTCGCGATTGCTCAAAACCCTGCAGACACTGGAGGCGCGAAACGACACGCCGCGGCTCTATGTTATTACGCGCGACGCATTCGTTGTCTCGCACAAAGACAGCTCACCGGTACCGGGGCAAGGTGCGCTGGTGGGAATGACCAGGGTGGCATTGAACGAATTGGGCGGCATGCAGCCAACCACCATCGACCTGCCGCGAATGGTGGATGACGCCTTACTGGGCGGCTTGGTCGCAGAGTTACTGGCGGACGACGAAAAGGACGAGATTGCATTGCGCTCCGATGGCCGCTACATCTCCAGACTCGAAGCCAGCGGAACTTTTGGCGGGGCACCGGAAGTTCAACTTGAGCCGGGCAAAAAGCACCGATTTGATCTGCGAATAGGCTCTACCCCGGATGAAAACGGAATAATCGCCGCGTTGCCAGGCCGTCTTGGCTGCAGAGAGTTGGAGCTGGCTATCGAAGCGTTCTCGATTCCCGGAGAAACCCTGGCAACTCATCTCCGGGAGAGTGAAACAGAGCTGATGAGCGTGTGCGGTCGGGTATCACGTGTTGGTGAGGAACTGGCCCGTATCAGGGTGGGTGACCGTCTTTGCGGTCTGGTCCCGGTCACGCTGAGCAGTCATGTGCGGGTCACTCCGGAGCAATCACTGTTGGTACCTGTGGATAATGAGATATCCGCTGATATCGCAGCCAACACGATTACGCTGCAGGCACTGGCCCGGCGGATCGCCGATAGTTCTTCACTGGTGCCCGGAGATCGTGTACTGGTCTGCTCCACCGCTCTGGGTATGATGCTGGCCGCACACTTCGATAAAAAAAGTATTGAGGTGGATCTGTTCCCGGCGAAGCCGGAAAACTGGAGCGATGCGGAGCTCGAAAGATTGGTTCATTGGGGCCGGATCGATGCCATCGCCGCGCCACTGGGTGCATGGGAGAGACAGTTTGGCTTTTCCAATCTTACAGACGGCGGCTGTCTCATTGATCTGAGCAGCAGCTTTGTTCCCTTGCAGTGCGAAGCCAACGTCGGCCGTATGGTGCGGATCGATCCGCGGGTGGAGATGCTGAAGAATCGCGACTTGTTCGCCGCCGCAATGCTTGAAGCGCAAAGCGAACAGAACCTGGCAGAAGTTGGAGAAATTTTCGATCTTTCAACTTTCATTCTGCAGGATCGAAAACAGCTGGCATCTCTGGATCAGGTACGGGTGAACCACGGTTTCGCCAGACCCCTGGTTGCCACCGCTGTCGATTCGCCAAACATTCTGGGTTCAGCAGCCTACATTGTCACCGGCGGTTTCGGAGGTCTCGGGCGGGAAACGGCCAAGTGGCTTGCAGGACATGGCGCAGGCCAAATCGTACTCTGCGGTCGTTCTGCAGGTAACGGCATTGGCGATAGCGCTTTTCTCCGGGAGCTGGAAAAAACTGGCAGTGCAGTCTCAGTTCAGCAGTGTGACCTGGCCGATTCAGATCAGGTTGATCAACTGATAAGCGGGCTGGATGAGTCTGGTCTCGAACTGCGCGGTATCTTCCATACAGCGGGCATTATTGAAGATATGCCGATCAGGGAGATGAGTGACGGAGCACTTCAGCGTGTGCTGCAACCGAAAGCGTTGGGCGCCTGGAATCTGCATCTGGCAACAAAGCATCTGCCGCTCGATCACTTCGTTCTGTTCTCCTCTATCTCGGTACTGGTTGGAAACAGCAAACAGGCAAACTACTGCGCCGCCAACGGTTTTCTGGATACCCTGGCCCACTTCAGGCGCGCCCGGAATCTGGCCGGGCTCAGCATCAATTTCGGTGCGGTAGAAAAGGTGGGCATGCTGGCCAAAGACGACAGCATCGCTCAGCAGCTGCGTCAGATTGGGTTGGCGCCGATTCCTTTTCACACGGCGCTTAACGGGATGGAGCGGGCGATATTCAGTGGGACTACACAAATCTGTATCGCAGCGGACCCCGATTGGAGCAAATGGGCGGGTTACGAGACCTATGGCGCCCGCTCGGCACGCTTCCGCGATCTGGTTGAGCAGGCGAGAGTACAGGCCGATGACTCGGTGCAGGCCAGGCTGCGTGCAGAGTTGACGTCTCTTGCCGTTGAGCACCGGCATCAGGTTGTGATCGGTCTGGTCAGTGAAATCTTTGCCCGCGAGCTGAAAATGCCCAGTGATCAGTTGGATGCCTGCCTGCCGCTTGAATACCTTGGCGTCGATTCACTGATGGCGACCGGCATTCGCGTGGAGCTCGACACCAGGCTGGGGATATCCGTTCCGGCGTTGGAGTTGGTCGGCGATGGTTCAATCGTCGGGATTGCCACCAGTGCACTGGAGCAGATGCAGCTCGAATTCAGCGTCAACGTCGCAGCCTGAGTTACATTCGGAAAACCGGCCCCTCTCTGTCCGCCTGAATCTTTCTTCCCAGGCACAGAAAGCGGGCGCGGGGGCTCCACATCGCCACAGGGGCTTTGCATTTAACTTACAAGGACAATTGTGATCATGAGCATCAACACCGAAGCGTTGTTAACGAAATTCAAGGCGGATTTTCTAAATGACGGAAGATCTGAATCTGATGCGCCGGAAGATGTCGTTTTCGATCCGAAAGCGATGGATATTACGGCCACGGATGACTACCGCATTATTCAGGAGATGCGTGAATTCTATTCGCGGGAGGGGAGACACAATCCCTATTTTTTGCCCAGGAAGGGGAGGATTTCCGATCGTGTAAGCGTACAGGAACGGGAATATATCAGTTACTCAGGTTACAACTATCTCGGTTTGTCGGACGATGAGCGTGTTATCCATGCGGCGCAAAAGGCCCTGGATGTCTACGGCACTCATGCCGGTGCGGCCCGCATGGTCGGCGGTGAAATAGCATTGCATCAGGAGATGGAACGGACTTTTGCGGATGCTTTCGGCTTTGAAGAGTGTGTCGCATCCGTGGGTGGCTATATGGTTAATGTGATGACCATTGGCTATCTGCTGGGCTCCGGCGATGTTGTGTTCATGGACGAGTATATGCACAACAGCGGCATGATGGGCGGGGTCATGGCGCATGCCAGAAGAGTCCTGTTTCCGCATAACGATCTCGCGGCACTTGAACGCCTGCTGCAGCAGAACCGAAACAGGTACAGCCGCGCGATGATTCTGGTGGAGGGGGCCTACAGTATGGACGGAGATCTTGCCGATCTGCCGCGGCTGCTGGATCTGAAACGTAAATACAGAGCCTGGCTCATGGTCGATGAAGCACACTCGCTGGGCGTCGTGGGTGCCACCGGCAGAGGTGTGTGTGAGCATTGGAACGTCGATCCCCGCGACGTGGATATCATCATGGGAACATTGAGCAAGAGCTTCGCCAGTTGCGGTGGATTTATCGGGGGTTCCAGAGAGATGATCGCAACCATGCGCCACTTCGCACCCGGTCTCCTGCTCTACAGCACGGGACTTCCACCGGCGAGCACCGCTGCCGCGCTGGAGGCGCTGCGGATCATGCTGCAGGAACCGGAGCGTGTACGAAAGCTGCAGCACAATGCGCATCTGTTCGTGCAACTGGCGCGTGAACGCGGGCTCGAGGTAGGTTGCAGCGGCGCATCTGCGGTGGTTCCGGTCATGCTCGGTGAGAGTTCTCTGGCACTGCAGCTGATGTCTGATCTGATGGAGTCCGGCATCATCGCGCACGCGGTCATGTATCCGGTCGTTCCGCGCAACAAGGCACGGCTGCGCTTCTTCCTTACCTCCCGGCACACAGAGGCGCAATTCGTCCACACACTGGATCTGCTGCAGAAACTGATGCAGCGCTACCAGGCTGGCTGATCGATTATCCAACCGGACCTGTTCATCATGTTAGAAGCTTACACCAAATGGATTGTGCGGCACTCTGTGACCGTGTTGGTATTGACCCTGAGCACCATCGCCTTGCTATCGTTGGGAACCTTTCAACTGACATTCCGCAGCGACGACAGGATATTCTTTTCGGATGAGAATCCTGAGTTGTCCAGATTACGCGATTTCGAAGCAAAATATGGACGTGAAAACGGCATCCTGTTCATCCTGACTGCTGCGGAGGGCGATCTGTTTACACCGGAAAAATTGGCGGCGATCAACGAACTGACCGACCGGGCATGGCGAATGCCCTATGTAAAACGCGTCGACTCGGTAACCAACTTTCAACGCGTCGTGGCACAGGGCGACGAGATTAATATCGGGCATCTGGCACGTTCGGGTATTCAAATCGATCAGCATCAGGCGAAGGATCTCAAGTCTGCGGCACTGAAGGAGCGCCTGCTGGTTGGCCGCCTGCTTACCCCGGATGGCAAAGTCGGGTTGGTGGCGGTGCAGTTCCGCTTGACCGATGAGACACCTGGCGACCCGGCCGCAGAGTTGATGAGTGAGGCGAGGGCGATTGCCTCGGATTTCTCCGCCAGGCATCCGGAGCTTAAATTGAGGATCTCCGGATCACTGGCCCTGGACAATGCTTTTGGCGAAGCCAGCGCCAGAGATGGCGTGTTTCTCACACCGATCACTTTCGCTGTCATCTTTGTGCTGATAGGGTTTATTTTTCGCTCCTGGGCGGTCGTTTTGACGACCTTCTCAGTGGTGGCGGCAGCGATAGGCAGCGCTATGGGAAGTGCAGGTCTGCTGCAAATACCGCTGTCGGCGCCGAGTGTTTCCGTCCCCTTTATTATTCTTACGCTTGCAACAGCGGATTGTATTCACCTGGCATCCGCAGTATTCAGAACAAGTCTTGCCGATCCGCGAACAGCTGATCGGGCCGGCAGTGTTGTACATGGGCTTCGCCTCACGTTACGTCCCATCACCATGACCAGCCTGACCACGGCGATAGGTTTTTTCTCTCTGACCTTCAGCGAATCACCTCCGTTCAGGCATCTGGGCATTATCGCAGGGATTGGCGTCATCTCTGCATGGCTACTTGCCATAACCTTGTCGCCTGCACTTATGTCGCTGTTGCCCTGGCGTGCCAAAAGCACCTCTTTGTTGATCCCGGACCACTGGTGGCGGGTCCTGCATCGCCGCATTGTGCAACACGCCCCGGTCATCATTATTGCAGTCGCTTTCACCGGCATCGCAGCTGCGGCGTTTGCTGCCAGTAACAGCCTCGATGACCGTTATGTCGATTACTTCGATAACAGCTTCGATTTCCGGCGCGATACCGACTATCTCAATAGACATCTTGGAGGGTTCTACAATCTGGAGTACTCCCTGAAATCCGGTAAGGCTGAGGGAATCTCCCAACCTGATTACATTCGCCAGGTTGATGCCTTCGCGCAATGGCTTCGCCAACAGCCTCAGGTGACGCATGTGGCAGCGTTGAGCGATATCATGCGCACACTGAATCAGGCGATGAATGGCGGTGGAGAAGCAGCCTACCGGCTGCCGGATGAGGCCAGGCTTGCGGGGCAGTTTCTCTGGTTGTACGAGATGTCGCTTCCGGTTGGACTGGATATGAGGGAGCAGGTGAGTCTGGACAAATCCGAAAGCCGCATGACGGTATCGCTTGAGGATATCTCCACGGAACAGGTTCTTGACCTGGCGGCCAGAGCACAGAAATGGGCTTTGGAAAACGCCCCGCTGCTTGCTGACTCTGCCAGTGCCACAGGAACAACCATACTCTTCTCACATATAGGCAAACGAAATATCGAACAGATGCTGAGCGGCACCCTGTTGGCGCTGCTGCTCATCTCGATTCTGTTGTTCTTTGTTTTCTACTCGCTCCTGCTTGGCGGCGTTGCCATCTTCTCCAATCTCATTCCGCCGCTTGCCGCACTTGGTGGCTGGGCTCTGTTCGTCGGGGAAGTGGGCATGGCAGTGGCCACCATCGCCGCGGTGACACTCGGCATCGTTGTCGACGACACCATACATTTTATCGAGGCGGCTCAACGGGCGCGCCGGATGGACAATGCCGATCCGGTGCAGGCGGTACTGACTGCCATGCAACAGGCCGGCCCGGGCATCACTATCACCACAGCCGTTCTCGCGGCCGGCTTTTCCTGTCTCTATTTCTCGGGCTTTCAGATAAATGCCTGGATGGGACTCATGACGGCAATAGTCATATGCGTGGCTTTTGTATTTGACCTGCTTTTTATACCTTCAATTTTAATCAGAATGAGGAGATGGCGTTGATTAACAAACTGACAGTTCTCACAATGACTACCGTACTCGCCGGCGCCGCATTTGCTCAGTCCCCGGAAGAGAGGGGTATGGAGATTGCGTTGGAGACCGAAAGGCGCGATTCCGGCTTTGGCGATTATGTGGTGGAAGGAAACATGCTTCTGCAAAGTCCGGATGGCGGATCAGGCCAGCGCCGATTCTCCATGTATACTTTGGAGATTGAAAGTGACGGTGACAAGCGGTTGGTGGAGTTCCACCAGCCGCGGGATCTGGAGGGTATGATTTCGTTGACCTTCTCCCATGGCCTGGAAGCGGACGATCAGTGGCTCTACCTTCCGGCATTGCGCCGCACCAAACGGCTGGCTGCACGCGACAAGACAGGCAGTTTTGCAGGCAGCGAATTTTCCTTTGAAGATATCGGCACCTGGGAAGTGAAGAAATATACCTACAAATACCTGCACGACGAAGAGCTGGATGGCAACGCCACTTTCGTTGTGGAAAACATACCGGCCTACGCCTTCTCCGGTTATTCCAAAATCAAGGAGTGGGTCGATCAGGCAATCTATCATCCCCGCAGGCTGCTTTATTACAATATGGCGGGAGAACCCCTGAAAGAACTTCGTTTTTACGACTATCGTAAATTTTCGGAGCGATATTGGCGCCCCATGAAAGCGGTGATGACACATATGCAAACCGGTGCCGTATCCACCATCGAGTGGTCCGACTACAGATTCCACACCGGGCTTGAAGAGAACGATCTGCGGCCAAACGTCATCCGAAGATGGTCCAATTGAAATACAACCGGCTGCGTCTGGGAGCGGCACTTATGGTTCTGTGGTTTCCGCTTGCGGTCGAAGCGGAGATCGGCGGCAAAGCCGAGGTGCGTATGGATTACTTTCCCGATAATCCCCTCTTTTCGGATCAGTCCGACGATCGTTTACAGGCCTCCTTCGCGCTTGAGTTGGCATCAAGAGAAAATCTGGGCAGGGATTTTGCCGCGGCATACTCCCTTTTCGGTAAATTCGATCCGAAAGCGTCCAGCAGGTTTTCCGGCGATGTGCGCGAAGCCTGGATAGGTTACAACGGAGAAAACAGCGAGTGGCGCGCCGGCATGCTGACAGAGCGCTGGGGAGTGCTCGAAGCCGAAAACATTGTCGACATTCTGAATCCACGGGATGCCGTTGAGGATTTTCAGGGCGATGTCAAGCTTGGCATTGCGGGGCTGACAGGTTCGTACTTAGGTGAGAACAGCCGGCTTGGGTTCTGGTTGTTACCCTATTCCAGGGAGCGTCGTCTGGCTCAGGAGGAGGATAGATTCCGCAACTTTTCACTTCCGTTGGGAGAGCCGGATTTCGACAACGGCCGGTCGCATCCATCACTGGCCGTCAGGGCCTCTACCGTGCAGGGTGATCTGGAAGCCGCCGTTTCGCATTTCCATGGCCACTCCAGGACCCCGTGGTTCACGCCGGAGACGGATCTCCTTGGCCGTCCCCTGAGTCTGCATCCCAGATACGATGTGATCGACCAGACCAATCTGGAGCTTCTTTGGGTGAGGGGGCACTCATTGTGGAAATTCGAGGCTTTTTATCAAAACGGTCCGGAAGACAATTTTTTCGCAGTGGGAGCGGGTGTTGAACGCGAGGTGCCCAGAATCTGGAACAGCAAGGCCTCGTTAACGTTTTATCTGGAAGGGTACTATGACGGTCGGGATGACTCTTCCGGGGTTCCGATAGCACCGTTTCAAAAGGATATCTTCATCGGTGCCCGGCTGGCCATGAACGATGTCAATGGCACCGAGTTTCAGATTCGTTTTACCCGGGACCTGGAGTATGACTCCACGCTGCTTGATCTTCGCGCTTCACGCCGATTGAACAGCAACTGGTCCCTGGAAGCAAAGCTGTATGGTTTTCTCAATGTCGAAGACGATCCCGCCCTCAATGCCTTTCGGGACGATCACCGGCTCCAGCTCAATTTGATAAGAAGGTTCTGATGGTCGATTTTGTTACTGGCCATCAATAGCAGCCAACCCGGTATATTTTGGCAGCTCATCACGCGCTTCCATGCTGACCCGCCAGCGAAACATGCGCTCGTCCGACTGGCGCAGCCTTCGGCTCACCTCCCGCCCCAGATTCATCTGGAAGAGGGTAAACTGTTCCAGATCCTGTTGATAGAGTTCGAGCAGCAGGTGTGATTCCATCTTGAGCGCCAAAGCGTTTTCCGTAATCAATACCGAGGCGCTGCGTGGATTCATATCCATCAAAGCCATCTCACCGAAACAGTCTCCGGTTTCCAGCTGACCCAGCAGATACAACTCACCATCCCAGGCTTTCAGCGTCACCGCTCTGCCGGAGGCCAGAATGTAGATGGCATCCGCAGGTTCGCCTTCACGAAATACGTACTCACCGGGAGCGTAACCGACCTCAGCGCTGTGCTCCAGCAGGAACTCCAGCGTGGCGTTCGACAAGGCACCGAAAATGGCAATCTTGTGCAGCAGCTGTCGCTTCAATCCATGCATCGGTGATTACCTCAGAAGTGGGATTGATGATTCCAAGTCTGGCACAGACACGCGGTGTCTGCTGAGCTTGTGTGAACGGGTGCAGGTAAGCTGGACGGAGGGGGAAAAGAGACTAAAAAACCCCGACTCAATTGCCTGAGCCGGGGTTGTGCAGTTGCGAACAGTCTGCAGGAGACGCATCAGTACACGGTGATACTCCAGTAACCGGCGATGTCGCCATCGCGAATATCGGGGCCGACCGAACCTTTACCCCAGAAGTAGTCGTTGATATTTGACTCTCCGTTGTGGCCGTATACGCCCATGACCACCGGTACAACACCGTTTGGCTGATCGGTATCTGTCGCTTCAAACCAGGCAGTTCGCACCTTCATCGGACTGCTCTTCAGCAGATTGTCGGCGAATTCACCGGAGAAGCTCATCCACGCATAGGCGTTGGTGTGAAAGCCCAACAGCATATGCAGCCCATCGAACTCCTGCTTCCAACGGTCGAAATGCGACATACCGCTCCAGTCGTGTTTCAAAACCTGGCAGGAGAGAAGTGCCAGCCACTCCAGGTCCTTGTCGCCCCAGTCACCGGTGGCGTCATCATAATCCAGAGTGCCGTCATCATGGCTGGAGTCCTCGAAGGTGAAGCCGCCGCCGTAGCCATGACCGACGTAAAAGGTTATATCGGTGTTGTCAATCCAACTGCTGTCGCTGCTGGCCTTGAAGTCCTGCTCCCATGCGTTGGTGCCCGACCAGCTGAAACGTTCGGTAACACCGCTGCTCATCATGCGGTTGATAAATCCCTGCTCAAGATCGCCAAACTCGTTGGTGACCGCATTTTCGGTGCCGTAGTCGGTGACGCCGCCAACTGCCTGCACTGCCGGAACAAAACTATGCAGCAGGCTGGAAAACGCGTTTCCGAAACGGCGTATCAAATCAGGCGAGCGTAACGCTGGCTTCCGTTCAACGCTCAGACTACTGGATACAACCGTTTCGATACCATTGGCGTCAGTCACTTTTACCGTAACCGTTTCGCTGCCGTTTGGTTTCCGCTGTTGTGCAACGTAGGAGACGGACGTGCCCTCTCTGTTGAGCGGTTTGGCGTTGTTGGCGCTCCAATCCACGGCATAGGGCGGCAGCCCGCCTTTGATATCGATTTGCGCCGTGATCTCCCGGCCGTCCGCTTTGGCATTAAGCACAACTTGCGGAACGTATTCGGTACTGTCGGCTGCCGGAATCAACTCATGCAGCAGGTGGACCACCTCGCCATTCACCTCTGCCGTACCGCCACAATCGTAATGCGGTTGCAGCGTCTGCACACTATCCAGCTCCAACGGCGGTGCATAGTAGACCATGCTGGTCGTTACTTTGAGCGCGTCGAACTGTTTTTCCGCATGACTGTTCAGGAGACGCTCCTCGCATAAATACTGCGCTTCGTCGTGGCCGATGACAGGCACATAGCCGCCATGCTTCAGTTCGCGGTTGGCATACTGTAATCTGGTGGTGGCGCCATCGGCACCGATGGTGGCGGATATCTTTGCGCCCGGGCCGACCAACGGGACCTCTCCCGCATAGAGGTTTAAAGCGACGCTGGTATCGATCTGTGCGCTGAGCAGCGGATTCCCCGCTTTATCAACGGCGTCGAATCGGGCGTGGCTGATCTCCGGTTTGTAGGCCTGCGGCAGCTTGCCAAGCTCCTTCAGGCTCTCCTGAAGTTGGCGGAGTGCATGGGCTCCCTCGACCGGGCTCATCTTGGCAATCGAATCGAAGTCCAGCGCCTCGACCACCGTTTCTTTGCGCTCTTCATCGGCCTCCCCTCTGCCAAGAAATTTTGTGGGCACGAACTGGTGACCCCGGTAATCCAGGTATTGAAGCTCGCCGTAGCGACGCAATTTTTTCAGGTCGACGGATTCCGGATCAACGTTCATCCCTTTGGCTAACTGATATGCCTGTTTCTCGGCTATTCCGTTTTCCACCACATGGTAGATTGGCATCTCCTGCGCCGGAGCGGCTCCGGACAGGCCTGCCGCCGAGACGGAGAACATCGCACTAAAGAGTTTTGCGGATCTGTAACTGAGTTCCATATCTAGCTCCCTTTCAGATGATTTGGGGTAAACGCGATTGCATCGTCCGTTGAGTCGGTTAATCGTCGTTTATAGGAGATCGTTGTTGATCGATCTGAGGTTCAATCTAAATGGAATCGGATCCGGGAAGCTGTGAATTATTTACCTTGTGCACAGTAACTATTCAGCATCTGTAGGCACAGCCAACCACTCATACCCTGTGTTACATCCAGGGAGCGTCCGATTTGTGACAGCACAATGCGGCAACAGGCGATAAGGGCTGAGGGGCAAGTGCCCAGGAAAAAAACGATCGCAGCTTCTCCTGATCCTCGGCCCAAGGCCCTGATTTGAAACTGCCGATCTATCCATATCGGTTCGCCATGAACCGGGCGAGTAGTTACCCAAAAAGTGAATGCTCCACCGGCTTTTGCCGGTGGAGCATTCATGTGCAGCATCATTGCAGATCAACCACGCAATGTGGTTTGATCCGAGCAGATCCGTGTAGCAGTTATGGGGGGTGGGCCAGCGGGTCACCCCCCAAGCAGTTATAAACCCCGCCAGGGAGAACCCTGGCGGGGTTGTTGTGGGTCTCGGATTACTGCTTATGCAGCTTTTTTACTGCGTCGCCGCTGGTAGCCGATACCGGCAAGGCCGAGGCCCATCAATACGAGGGTGGTCGGTTCCGGAACCGTGTCATCGGGGAGTTGGCCTTCGTTGATACTGGCGGTACCGCTCAATGAAGCGCTATCGCCGCCGCCCGAGAGCATGAATCCGACGTTCGCGCTCAGTAGGTTCCAACTACCAATGGGTCCGACCAGCGGACCGGCACTCTCACCGATGTTGACGTCGACACCCATTGTGGTGAAAGGCGTCCCGACTTGGCTTGACTGGATCTTGGCGCCTGTGGAAGTAATCGTCACACCATCATTACCACCATCGGTCAGCGTGCCGATGAGTGAGGCGCCGACCAGGTTGGGTGAGCCGGTGGGAGCAATCGGTGTGGTGAAAGAGAACAGGAAAGTGGTAGGCGCCCCGAAGTCCACCACGGTAATTCCGTAAGTGATCGAAGGATCCGGATCGAGCCTGGCACGGTTGATGGTGAAGGCGTACTCACCGGCCACCTCGAACTCGTAACTATTGATCTCATAGGTCACTTCACCGGTTGTACCCTTGCTTACCTCCTGTAAGGGGACGTTGTACACATCATTATCCGCAGTGACTGTTACCTGCGGGGCAACCGGGATCGCCTGCACCGGTAGCGCGGATACGGCCAGCAGCAGCGCCGATGGTGCGAGTATCCGGTTGCGTTGCCGCAAGGCAAGTAGTGATTTTCTGGTTTTCATGGCAATAGATTCCAAAAAGTTGTCCAGCATCGGTGCTGGTACGGACGGGGTGTAGATCAGAAACTTCCCCCTGCTGAAAAGGCAGGAGAGGCGGGCGGCCAGCGAGCGGGCTTGCCATCGATGAGCAGCCAATTCCTGGCTCATTGATATGCAATAACTATGCTAACGCATAGTGATAAAAAATTCTGTCACTAAATCAACGTGCTGCTGCTTGATATGGAACCCGCCGGAGAATCTTTGCCAAGGCGATGTAAAAAAAACTGACATACATCCGGAGCAGCTGGCATTCCCGTTGAACAGGCTCCGGAAATTGTTTGCCGGAGACGGAAATACTAAAAATAATTTTTAAGCCTGAGTTCGAAAACTGCTCCCGTAGTGAAGAAATAGAGGGCATAGTCGAGCCCGAGTTCTATCCTGATCTTCTTTAATGCCATGCCCTGCCCACCTGTATAGGCGATCATCTGTTTCGGTTTAGGCTCCTCTTTGGTGAAGATCCGGACAAGCCAGTCGCTGATTTTCATAAAGATGTCGTCATTGTAGGTCTGGCCTGTGAAGGATTTTTTCGGCTTGACAACCAACTCACCAAAGCCGTTGTCAACCACTACCAATTTCATACCCTGTTCAACCTGCGTCAGAAAAAGTATCACCTTGAATCCAGGGTATCGGTTTTTATACTTCTGCTGGGTGAAGGCCGAGTGGGAAAAGCTGTCTATTGCATTCTGGTAGGCATCTTTCACGACCCATTTGACGACCTGTTTATCGCCGGCTATTTCACCGACTTTCGTGATCAGTTCAGAATAAATCTTAGGCAGCCGTACAATCTCAGTGAGCGCAAGATCCTGCTCTGCCAGGGACATCCCGTCCCATTCCGCGAAGCGAACATCGTTGAAAATGACCGAAAACTGTCCAAGGATGGAGATATCATCCGTGCGTATACCCAGGTTGCCCAGATAGAGCTTGAACACATGATTGAGCTCGGCCAGTGTCAGGTCCTTTTTCAGCCTTTCGTCATCCTCAAGGCTCTCTTCCTGCGAATAGATGACCGGGCCCTCTTTCAGAGAGAATCCAACTGCTGTTTGCCTGGCTGGTTTAATCATGATTTATCCAATCCAAAATCAGGAGCGTACAAGAGGTGTGCACCGGCATGGTTTTCTATTGTCAGATTTCAGCAATTCTCGGAAATTAGTGCACATGATACTTTTATTTCACGATGGCATCGATTACGGTCCGAACTTTTTTATTCCTTTACATGAGTTGGCGCATCTGTTTTTGCGATACTTCAGTTCGCATGAGGTCCGGTTGTCTGCGTTGCAGCGCCTTCAACGATAAGCAGGAAACACAAATGAACCTGTGGCTTCGGCTGGCACCCAGGTCAAGCGGAACAAATGACCCCCGGCGCAACTTTGTGAATTACTTTGAAAATATCCGTTGACTGCTCTTCCCGGTCAGGTACAATCCCCCGGGCCTGAAAGTAATACCTGTACTTATGCATGCCACTTCGATGTCCCTTTTGTTAAAGTAAGCACCTCGTCCTGTTGTACATAATTCATAGTAACATTTTCAGCCAATCGGCCTTTTTGAGAAGGCTTTAATACTTGTGTAATAAATCAGGAAAAGTCTATGTCTACCACTACTGGAACCGTTAAATGGTTCAACGAAGCCAAAGGTTTCGGCTTCATCAAGCAAGAATCCGGTCCCGATGTATTCGCCCACTTCAGCGCCATTTCAGGATCGGGTTTCAAAACCCTGGTCGAAGGCCAGAAGGTTGAATTCACCGTAACTCAGGGCCAGAAAGGCCTTCAGGCGGAGAATATCGTAGCGCTCTGATGCTCTGAATCAGACACGGCCTGCTATATGATCTATCCGGGCCGGCTCTACCGCTGGAAATGAAGGTAGAGAGCAAAAAAAGGCATGACCGCCAGGCCATGCCTTTTTTTGTTGTGTCCGGCAATGTACCACTGTTTGAATCTCAAGGGAGTCGGATCGGATTTTTGCAGGTTAAGGTCGGTTGTGAAATCTGATGGCTCAGTTCATGCGGGTATTCGACGGATTACCCGTTGGATCAACTCCAGCTCCTCTGCTTCAATATTTCTGTTTTTCACAAAGTCAAAGATGGAATTCAGTGCGGTATGGGCTCTTCGTGTTGCCAGCGCATCCAGAATTTTTATTGCCAGCAGGCGCCCATTCCAGTTGTCGTGTACACCCCAATTGTCGGCGTAAAACTCATATATAACATGCTCCTGGTTTCCCAGTCCAAGTTGCTGAAGCATGTCAGTCAGTCCCCGGAATAGGGGATCCATCGCCAAAGGTCCCCAATCCCGCACATACTTCAGGAGTCTGAGCAGCGTCTGTTCCCGGTCTTTCTCCTTGATTTTAAAAAGTACCCATTGGCGAAGGTGCTGCATTGCGGAATCATACAGGCGCTGATTACCGCTCCCGATCTCAGATAGGGATACGATCAAAACCATCAGCTCTGCATCAGCTATTGGCACAATCTTATAACCGCTCTGGCCCGGTTCAAGCATCCAGTAACCGGGTTCAAACCTGTACTGCACCAGCTCCTCACCCGCCAATACTCTTACCGTACCGGGTACTCCTTCCACCAGTCTCACCCCCAGATTTTCGATCCCGGTGGGGATGCTCTCCACAGAATAACTGAAACCTGTAATGAGCTCCTTTCTGTTCCCGCGAACAGTCGAAACTCTCTCTCCGTGCCATTGAATGCTGCCATCGATATGAGCCCAGGTTTGCCAGTTGAAAAAACGGAATGATGCCGTCTGCAACAGGCAGTCGTCCGTTTCCCGGCCGATCTGGGTTTTCTCGACAGCTACCGGCAGTTTGAAATAAGGTGTTAGAAAGTCGATTCTAAAACGAATGCCGTGCCATTCATCCGCGTATATGATGGTGATGTTGGCGGTGATTTTACGGTTGAAAAAGCGCAACCGGGGAGCAGTGTCGAGAAATGAGCAGGTGCGAAGATAGCGCAACTCCAGTTGTAGAAGCCACTTCCTGATACTGCAAAACAGGGACATTTAGGGTGTGCCGATCCGGGATAATTAGCGCCGCGAATAGTATACAGATTTAACCTCGATTAAGTGAGTCTCGATCGCGCCGACAGCAATGGGATGCCGATGGATGCGAAGGTCAGCCGATTGGATTTGATTGCAAGCGGCCGCTTGCGCAGGAGTTGGAGATAGGGTGTTTTTCACTTCGGAACGGTGTTAACAGGGGGCATGCCAAATGGCTTTTTTCACGAAACGCTATCATCCGCCGGGAACCTCACCGGGTACACTGATTGAGGCTCCCGCATCCGAGGCGTCGCCGCTTCGGCTTCAGTTGATTGACTATGACGAGTCAGGAATCACGATTAGGGATAACGTGAAAGTCGCTGATTGCACTCCCTTTTTGAAAAAGGATTCTGTAACCTGGCTGCATGTGCGGGGGCGGCCCACCGAAGCCGGGATGCGCGAGCTTGGGGCTGCGTTCTGTCTGCACTCGCTGGCATTGGAGGATGTACTCAACACCGGCCAGCGGCCGAAGGTTGAGCCTTTTGACGACCAGCTGTTTCTTGTCATGTGTATGCCGGAGGTGGCATCGGGTCTGGTCCTGGTTGAGCAGGTGAGCTTTTTTCTCGGTAACAACTTTGTTATCAGTTTTTGTGAAGGCGGATTTGCATCGTTTCAGGAGATTGTCAAGCGGCTTAACGAGACGGGAAGTCGCCTGCGTTCCCGTGGGGCCGATTTTCTATTGTACAGCCTGCTCGATATGGTGATAGACCAGGGATTTCCGGTGCTGGAGAGTTTTGGTATGGAACTGGAGGAGCTGGAAGAGCAGATTCTCACATCTGCCACCGACGATACGCTGGAAAAAATTCACACCGTCAAGCGGGAACTAATTCTGTTGCGGCGGATGTTATGGCCACAGCGGGAGGTGATCAATCAGCTGCTGCGGGGGGATGAGGCTCTGGTGCGGGAAGATACGCTGATCTACCTCCGTGACTGCTACGATCACACGATTCAGGTCATGGATCTGTTGGAGACCTATCGCGATATGACCGCAAGCATGCTCGATATCCATCTCTCCAGCGTCAATAACCATACCAATCAGGTCATGCGATTGCTGACCGTAATCGCTACCATCTTTATTCCACTCACGTTTATCGTCGGTATCTACGGCATGAACTTCGACCGGAATGCGGGTCCATGGAACATGCCGGAACTTGGCTGGCCCTATGGTTATCTTCTGGTTTGGTTGACGATGATTGCAGTCGCGGTATTTATGCTGCTGTTTTTTCGCCGTAGGAAGTGGATCTGAACCAGTACTAGTGCAAAATGGCAACCAGGCATCATAGACGGAGTTCACGGGTTTTTGACGCGCGGGGGCGAACCAGGGAAGAGTTGTTCCGGACGCTCGGTACAAGCGAACTTGGGCTCAGCCAGTCTGAAATACCCGCCAGACAACAGCGATACGGCTTGAACCAGATCAGCTTCCACCGTGCCCACTCCCCCTGGTGGATGCTGCTGCAGGAGTTCATCGCGCTCTTTCCGTTGCTGCTGCTGGGCGCGGCCGCTCTCTCTTTTCTGGCCGATTATCTGAGTCCGGGCGAGGGGTACGATCTGATCGGCGCCGCGCTGCTGGGCGTGGTCACGTTGAACGCGGCGGTCTCGTTCATGCAGAACTATAAGGTCGAGAAGCTGATGCTCTCCTTTCTCGATTACATTCCCAAGGAGGTGGCGCTGCTGCGCGACGGAAAACAGCAGCTGACAGACGCGAAAGAGGTGGTGCCGGGGGATATACTGTCGGTTCAGGAGGGGGATAAAATTCCCGTGGATGGAGTGCTGTTGCAGGCGCATCAACTGCTTGTGGATGAGTCTGTTCTCAGCGGCGAATCGGAACCGCTGAACAAGTCAGCGCTAAATGACGGGGCTGTTAACGAGGAGAATACTGTCAGCTCGGGGGCTACGGTACTGAAGGGCAGCGCAACTCTTCTCGCCACCCGGACCGGCCGGGATACCAAAATCGGCTCCATCTCAGAACTATCCCGTGATGTCAGTCAGGATCTGACGCCGATGCAGAAGGAGTTGTCCTATTTTGTGCGGCGCATAACCTGGTTGGCGCTGGGTATAGGGCTGTCTTTTTTTATCATTGGCTTCTTCATCGGTAACCCATTCTGGACCAATCTGATCTTTGCCATCGGCATTATCGTTGCCAATGTTCCTGAAGGGCTGCTGCCCACGGTCACCCTGGCCCTGACCCAGTCTTCGGTGCGCATGGGCAAGCGCAGCGCACTGGTAAAACATATTCTTTCCGTGGAGACGCTGGGCTCCACCACAGTGATCTGTACCGACAAGACCGGTACGCTGACGCGCAACAAGCTGCATGTCGAGACCCTCTATCTGAATTTCAAAGAGATCAACCAGCGCAACCGCACTGACTATGATTCACTTCCTGCGGCGCGTGAGGCCAGTGAGATAATGGCACTGTGTAATGATGTAATTGCCACCAGCGACAACCATAATGGCCAGAAAGGTTTTCACGGCGATCCGACCGAAGTGGCACTTGCCGATTTTGTCGAAGCCCATGGTGGCTATGGCAGGATCCGCGATCAGTTCGAGTTGTTGCACAGTCGTCCCTTCGATGCAGATCTCAAATATATGAGTGCCACTTACCGCACTGCAGATGGCGCACTGTATATGACGGTTAAAGGTGCACCCGACGTGATTATCGATCGTTGTGACCGGCTGCACGGTGAAGAGTCATTTCGCACACTGACCAGCCAGGAGAAGGAACAGCTTGCGCAGCAGGCCAGTCACTACGCCGCCCAGGGATTGCGCGTGCTGGCACTGGCCAGCAGTCTGGTGCAAAAACCGGAGGCGGAACCGCAGGCCATGACGTTCGTTGGGCTTGTGGCGATGGTCGATCCACCCAGACCTGAGGTGCCTGCCGCAGTGGCTGCCTGCCATAGTGCCGGAATCCGTATTGTGGTCATGAGCGGCGACAAAGCGGAGACGGTTGCCTACATCGCCCGCAAACTCGACATAGTGCAGGATCCCAGAGTAGTGGAGGGCGATCAGTTGGCGGCGATGAACGCGCCCAGGTTGGAGGAGGTATTGCGGGATGAGCAAGTTGTGTTTGCCCGTATTGCCCCGGAACAGAAGCTGACCATAGTCGAGGGGTTCAAGGCGCTGGGGGAGGTCGTGGCGGTGACCGGTGACGGGGTCAACGATGCACCGGCGCTCAAACGCGCCGATATAGGTATCGCCATGGGTCAACGGGGTACTGATGTTGCCAAGGAGGCTTCGGATATCATTCTGCTGGACGACAATTTTGCCACTATTGTCAAGGCTGTGGAGGAGGGACGGGCGGTCTACGACAACATCAAGAAATTCATCACCTACATCCTCACCAGCAACGTACCCGAGATACTGCCGTTTATCGCCTATGTGCTGCTGCCGATTCCGCTGCCGATCACGGTGGTGCAGATCCTGGCCATCGATCTGATTACCGATATACTGCCCGCCATAGGTCTGGGCAACGAACCGCCCGAATCGGACATCATGCAGCGCCCGCCGCGGAAGCGGGGTGAACGGCTGGTAAGCTACCACACCTTTATCCGCAGCTATGGCCTGATTGGACCGGTTGAGGCGCTGTTGTCGTTCCTGGTGTTTTTCTGGGTTCTGGAGAGCGGCGGCTGGCACTGGGCTGAACCGCTCTCCAGCAACACGATCCTGTATGGCCAGGCGACCGGCGCCTTTCTGGCGACCATTATTTTTTGTCAGATCGGCAACGTCATGGCCTGCCGTACCAACCGGCAGAGCGCTGCCAGTTATCTTTTGCGTTTCAATCCCTGGATCTGGTCCGGAGTTGCGGTAGAGATGCTGTTCATACTGATGATCATTTATATACCGCTGTTCCACGGCTTCTTCTCCACCGCCGGATTACCCTTATGGGTGTGGAGCGGCATCCTGTTTGCGCCATGGATAATCTTTGCCATAGAAGAGCTGCGCAAAATGCTGGTACGCCGGGGAGCATCCTGGTTAATGGCATAGAACAGGGCCTAGGGCTAAGGGCAGAGGGCCAAGGAGCAACAGGGCCAAGGAAATACAGGAACAACAGGGTCAAGGGCTGAGGACAAAAGGTTATGGATCTCCACTCCGTCACTTAACAACCTTTAAAAAATGCTTGAGTTCAGGAGTATATAAGCTAGCCTTTTTTGGCCCTTGGCCCTTGGCCCTTGGCCCTTGGCCCTTGGCCCT
>JACKMX010000009.1 GCA_024235175.1 Chromatiaceae bacterium
AAATTCGGCCGAATACTCAACACTGCCTGAAAGGAGATCACCCGCACAACTGCCGCAGAGGCCATTCCTGCAGCCGTAAGGCAGATTGATTCCCTGGCGCTCTGCAGCTTCAAGGAGACTCTCTCCGGCAACCGTGTAAAATTCGTGGCCACTGGGCTCTATCGTGACTTTAAAACTCATAAGATTTTCTGATTGTTTGAAAGGACAGAGAATTTTCTACTAAATTGCTGAGGATTAAAACCATAATATGAATATGCTTATCCTGGGCTGCGGCTATCTGGGCCAAAGGCTCGCCGCCAGGTACCACGAAGCAGGGATCGAGACAGCGGGTACAGTACGCAGTTTACATAGTGCCAAGCAGTTGAAACTGCAGGGTATAAACCCTCTGCTGCTCGATCTGGACAGGCGACCGCTGCCGCAACTTCCGGTTTCATGCAACAAACTCTTCCATTTTATTCCCCCGCCAGCAGAAAGCTGTACTGACCCACGTACTGCCGGTCTCGTGAACGAATTCGGGCGGCAGGGATCTCCACGGCGGCTGGTTTATCTCAGCACCACCGGAGTATACGGTGACTGTGGCGGTGATTGGGTGGATGAGCAGAGAACACCCGCACCGCATGCGCCGCGGGCGATGCGTCGTTGGGATGCGGAGGAAACGCTGCGCGGCTGGAGCAGGGAGAGCGGCGGAGAACTGATCATTCTGCGGGTGGCGGGCTTTTATGGTCCCGGAAGGCTGCCATTGGAGCGGCTGCGCAACGGGCTGCCTATGGTGCGGGAGGAAGAGGCGCCCTTCAGTAATCGCATCCACATAGATGACCTGGTCGGCGTATGCATCGCTGCCATGGAGCGGGGAAAGGCGGGTGAGGTCTACAATGTCAGCGACGGGAATCCAACCACCATGACTGACTATTTCGATCGAATCGCGGATTTGACCGGACTGCCGCGTCCTCCGAAAATCCCCTTGCAGGAGGCACGGATGAAGCTGTCGTCGGGTATGCTCTCATACATGCAGGAGTCACGCCGTTTGGATAACAGGAAGATGCTGGATGACCTCGGCATCAGCCTGCAGTTTCCGGATCTGAGGAGCGGACTTCCCGCCTGTTTTGTAGACAGTTAAAAATGATTTTGTCCTGGCCCGAAGCCACACTATTTCGCATTGAGCCATGCAAACAGCGGGTCCCAAAGCTCGACATCGTTCCAAACCAGGGAGGGGGCCAGCTCGAAGATACCGAGGCCGCTTTCCGCGGAGCGGATGTAGTTCTGGCTCTCCCGCAGATGGGTGACGAATGGGATATCGAGATGACCCAGATAATCTTCCAACTGTTGGTAAATACGTGTGTTCTCCCGTACCCGATTAGCCACGATTGCCAGCCTGGTTTGATTACGGGAGATTCGTCCATTACTCAACAACTCCTGCAGGAACCGGTTGCAGGCGCGCATGTCGATCGGAGAGGGGAGCACCGGAACGATCAGGTCGTCTACCCGACGCAACATGTCTGTGATGGTTCTTCCATGGGTTCCTGCAGGCGCATCCATCACCAGCAGATCGGTTCCCCGCGCTGGGCGGGCCGGCTTGGCAGTGGCATCGACAGCTTCGATCAGCGGGATTCCCTCATACTGTTTGCGAGCCTCCAGCCAGTCCAACGTTGAACCCTGAGGATCATAGTCGGCCAGCGCCACTTTGGCACCGTCGTCGGCAAACCAGGTGGCGATATTGGTTGCGAGCGTGGTTTTACCGCAGCCGCCTTTGGAGTTCATCAGCATTATGGTTCGCATTGCATTCCTCCCGATCCTTTACGGATTTACTTAAACTTTATTGATTGTGGTAACTACTCACGCACCCGTGGGCAGTCTATTCCGGTAAACGCTGTAAATACTTCCCTATACGCTCGACTTTGGCATCCCTGCCAAAGACGTTTCCTTCATAGACAGCCCACGGGGGCTACCAACAGATGGGAAGGTAGTTACATTGATTGGCAACATTATATTTACTCCGTGATTCCCAGGCTGTCCCATATGGAGTCGATGCGCTGTTTAACCTGGGTACTCATGGTTATCGGCCGCCCCCACTCACGGTTGGTCTCGCCGGGCCATTTGTTGGTCGCATCGAAACCTATTTTGGAGCCGAGCCCGGAAACCGGTGAGGCGAAATCCAGATAGTCGATAGGTGTGTTTTCAATCAGGGTGGTATCCCGCGCCGGATCCATGCGTGTCGTCATTGCCCAGATCACATCCTGCCAGCTGCGCACATCGACATCGTCATCGGTGACGATCACGAATTTGGTGTACATAAACTGCCGCAGGAACGACCAGATTCCCATCATCACCCGTTTCGCATGGCCCGGGTACTGCTTTTTCATCGAGACCACTGCCATGCGGTAGGAGCAGCCCTCGGGTGGAAGATAAAAATCGACTATCTCCGGAAACTGTTTCTGCAACAGCGGAACGAAAACCTCATTCAGTGCCACTCCGAGTATGGCGGGCTCATCTGGCGGGCGGCCCGTGTAGGTACTGTGGTAGATAGGATTCTTCCGATGGGTAATCCGCTCGACGGTAAAAACCGGGAAGGTATCAGCCTCGTTGTAATAGCCGGTATGGTCACCGAAAGGACCCTCGAGTGCGGTATCTTCGGGGTGAATACACCCCTCGAGCACAAACTCTGCAGAAGCCGGAACCTGCAGATCGCTCAGCAGGCATTGGGTAACTTCGCTGCGGCTGCCCCGCAGCAAACCGGCAAATGCATATTCGGATAGTGTATCCGGTATCGGGGTAACCGCAGCCAGTATGGTGGCGGGATCGGCACCCAGCGCTACGGCCACGGGAAACGGAGCTCCCGGATTGGCCCGCTGCCACTCCCGAAAATCAAGGGCGCCTCCACGGTGTGCGAGCCAGCGCATGATGACGCGGTTTTTCGCAATCACCTGCATTCGGTATATGCCAAGATTCAGGCGCGGTTTGTCCGGCCCCCGGGTAACCACCAGGCCCCAGGTGATCAGCGGTCCTGCATCTGCAGGCCAACAGGTCTGGATCGGAATTCGGGAGAGATCGACCGCATCGGCTTCGATCACGGTTTCCTGACAGAGAGGGTTCCTGATCTCCTTTGGCGTCATGTCCAGCACTTTGCGGTAAAGCGGAAGTTTGCTCCAGGCGTCCTTGACCCCTTTTGGCGGTTCTGGCTCTTTCAGGGTGGCGAGCAGCCTGCCAACATCGCGCAGTGCTTCGACCGACTCCTCCCCCATGCCAAGCGCAACTCTTCTGGTTGTTCCGAAAAGATTACCGAGCACCGGAAACTTTGAGTCTTTCACATTTTCAAACAACAATGCAGGCCCCCGACTGCGCAGTGTACGATCACATATCTCTGTGATTTCAAGGTGTGGGTCGACTTCGACTCCAATCCGTTTGAGCTCACCCTGGGACTCTAGTTTATCGATGAAGTCTCGCAGGTCGGTGTAATGCATCTGATCTCTCCCAGTTAACTGTTTCCGGAGTCTCTTCCGCGATTATCTGAGATGAGCGGCGAATATGAAAGTCAATCAGGGCTCTGCTGTGATCACTGCTTGCCGAGCTGTCTGGCGCGCCTGGCAATCCGGTAGTTCTTGAACGCTATTCCCCCAATAAAACTGAGCAGCAGTCCCAACAGGCTTAACGGCAGGAGCCAGGGCTGGAAATTGTCCGTTCTCAGCTGCGTGTCCGTTTCCAACTTGCCGGAGACAAGGCTGGGGTTTTGCAGGAGGCGTTTTCTCAGCGGTGCAGTCTCCTGGTGAGGCTGCTGTTGATCCGCACCCTCTCCGGCTTCACCATCCTCTCTACGCATGGAACCGTTCTGTTGCTCGGGAATTATTTCAGATTTCCCGGCCGGCCCTGCGATGGGTGCCGTGATGACTGGTGTTTCAATCTGCTGGCTGTCGCTGTTGCCGTCGACCAGACGTTTGAGCTCGGCATATTTTGCCTGCAGTTCCAACAGCATCATTTTAACCGGCTTCTCCTGGGTGACGAAGCGGGTTTCAACCCAGCCTTCGCTGTTGTCCCCCAAGCGTATCCGGGAGAATTTCCCTTGCTCCTCCAGCACCTCCATCGGTGTACCATTCGGCAGCGCACGGATAGGCTCGGAAGTCAAATCGGGCGAGGCGTAGAAGCCGGCCAGCAACTTGTCGGTGATATAGGCGCCGGCAGTGAACTCTGCGCTCAGCAACAGGAGAACGCCGCAAAAAGCCCCGATAATGCCGGTACGACTCATGCCGGGATTTCAGGCCGCTATGCCACTGTGTTGCAGCAACGCATCTATCTTCGGCTTGCGACCGCGGAATGTGATAAATAGCTCCATGGCATCTTTAGAGCCGCCCTGTTCCAGGATATTGTGCAGGAAAGAGGCGCCGGTATCAGGGTCGAATATTCCCTTCTCCTCAAACAGGGAAAACGCATCTGCCGACAGCACTTCGGCCCATTTGTAACTGAAATAACCGGCTGCGTACCCACCGGCAAATATGTGTGAGAAACCCTGTGCGAAGCGATTGAAGTCAGGCGGCGTCACAACCGCAACCTGCTCCCGTACCTGATTCAGAATCTCGTAGACGCGGCCGCCGTGCATTGGATCGTACTCACGGTGAATGCGGAAATCGAACAGACTGAACTCAAGCTGCCGTACCATCTGCATTCCGGACTGAAAATTCTTGGCGGCTTTCATTTTCCGGTACAACGGCTCAGGAATCGGCTCCCCGCTTTCGAAATGGCCGGAAATGAGATCCAGCGCCTCGCGTTCCCAGCACCAGTTTTCCATAAACTGACTGGGCAGTTCGACCGCATCCCACGCGACTCCGTTGATGCCTGCCACGCCCGGGTAGTCGACCCGTGTCAACAGGTGGTGCAGTCCATGACCGAATTCATGAAAAAGTGTCTCCACTTCATCGTGGGTGAAAAGAGCCGGCTTGTTGCCAACCGGTGGCGAAAAGTTGCAGGTCAGAAAGGCTACCGGAATCTGCTCGCAGTCGTCTCCGGACATACGGTCTATACAGCCGTCCATCCAGGCGCCACCACGCTTTTTCGGGCGCGCGTAGAGATCCAGATAGAACTGACCGCGCAGTGCTCCAAGGCGGTCGCGGATTTCAAAAAAGCGGACGTCCGGATGCCAGCTGTCGACACCTTCCGTTTCACTGATCTCAATGCCGTAGAGCCGGTTTACCACGGCGAACATACCCTGCAGCACGCGGTTCTCGGGGAAGTAGGGTTTAAGCTCCTCCTGGGTAATATCATAGCGTTGCTGGCGCAGTTTCTCGGAGTAGTAAGCAATGTCCCAGGCTTCGATCTGATCCGCCTGGTATTGTTCAGCGGCAAAGCTGCGCAGCTCGTCCAGTTCGGCTCTTGCCTGAAGGTGGGAGCGGGAAGTGAGATCTTCCAAAAAGTTCATTACCTGTTCACTGGATTCAGCCATCTTTTTGGCAAGCGAGCGCTCCGCGTAGTTGTCGAAACCCAGCAGTTGAGCCTGTTCATGCCGCAGCCGCAGAATATGCTCGATGGTTTCACTGTTATCCCATTGCCCCGCATGGGGGCCCTGATCGGATGCACGGGTGGAGAAGGCCCAGTAAAGTTCGCGGCGCAGTTCGCGGTTGTCCGCATAGGTCATAACCGGCAGATATGAGGGAAATTCCAGCGTCAGCATCCATCCCTGCTGCTCTCCCCTGGCTTCTGCTGTCTGACGGGCCAGGCCGAGCGCCGATTCAGGCAACCCCGCAAGCTCCTGTGCGTCGGTAATCAGCTTGCTCCAGGCGTTGGTTGCGTCAAGCAGGTTCTCCTCGAACTGACTGCCCAGTTTCGACAGCTGCTGGCTGATCTCCTTGAAACGCACTTTTTTCTCCTGCGCCAGATCGACTCCCGACAAATGAAAGTCGCGCAGAGCGTTTTTCAGCAGCTTGCGCTGGGCAGTATCGAGTTTTTCATTGCCCTCGGCGACCGCTTTATAGGCGTTGAACAGACGTTCGTTCTGGCCCATCTCGGTGGCGTATTCACTGAGTTTCGGCAGGCAGGCGTTGTAGGCCTGCCGCAGTTCATCGCTGTTGACCACTGAATTCATGTGGTTCACCGGGGACCATGCACGCCCGAGCCGGTCATCCAGCCGTTCCAGCGGTGCGATAATACTGGCCCAGGTAAACGGCGCTGCCGATTTGAGCAGTGTCTCGGTTTTCTCCCGGCTGATCCGGAGCAGCTGGTCAATGGCTGGCTCCACATGCGCGGGTTTTATGCGGCTGAATGGGGGAAGTCCTTCCAGTTCCAGCAGGGGGTTTGTCATCGGGTTTATATCCGTCCGTCTAGGGGTTGGCAGACGGTCTATTGTGCCATGTTTACGAACTGTCAGACAGTCAACCGCCGAGGCGGATTCCAAACATCCAGACTCCGATGCCGCCGGCGATGAAGAAAGCCGCGATTGAAACCGCGGAGATCAGTTTGAATCGTTTGACCAGATCGAATTGAGGCAGGGTTGAGATCAGGTAGGGTTGGCTGGAACTGCCGGTATCAGACAGTGAGTGGGGTGCCTCGCCGGGACGCTCCCGGCGGTATTCGCGCCCGCTTTCTGCTGCCGCCGCAAGGCGCGCCTGCTGCCACTCATCCTGATCGATCTCTCCATTGCGATCGCGGTCAAACCGTGCCAACAGTCTGGGTCTGTCCAGTTTCCAGGCGCGTAAAATCTCCCGGGTCGTTTTGTCGCGTCTATGTCCATGATCTATCTCATCCGGTGTTTTAAAGTTGCCAATGGCGTAGAGAAAATCATTCGGCCGTATCAGCTCTTCGCTATAGCGGTAACGGCTGACCAGGCCAATATCACGCATCAGAATCTCTCCCCATCCCTTTTTTGTTGGGCTGATTTTGGTTGGGCCGGCAGCGACCGGAAAGGGGGTGCTGCCGTACCAGACTTTGCGCTCCCTGGTTGTGATCCTGGCTCCGTCGGGATCGATTTGACAGATGCCGCTGTCATCCTTCAGCAGAAATGGATGACTGCTTCTCTGTTGTTCCACCACCCGCCAATTTTTATTTCCCTTTTTTTCGATTTTATAGTGATACCAGCAACACTCCCTGCCGCTGAGCGGGGCGGATATCGGGTTACCGTTCAGCGCGATGGCAGTGCCGTTCAGCTCTACATAACCTTGTTGTGCGAAATCGATTCTGGCGGTGGGGGTGTTCTCCACCAGACGAGCCAGGGTGATATAACGAAACGCAAACCAAAATGAACACAAAGTGGCAGCCAAAGCCAGCAGGAAGAAAAGCCAGAATTCTACCCGGGAGAGATGGACGATCTGTTCGGTTATGGTCAATTGCGTCTCGATGCAAGGGCCCGGTGTTGCGTTAACTGATTATCGCATCACAGCCCGATTACTTTAGAACCTGTTGTTGGCTGAACGATCGGGTACTAAGCGCTTGACGGGCGTGCATAACTGGGAACTCCCGGATCGGCTGTATATGATAAGAGTTTACAACGCCGCTTGAGAGGTCCGGAATTTTGATCAAAGGTGCAGTGCGTCTGCTGTGGATGCTGCTAGGCTGGATTGAGCTAACTTTGCTCACTATTCCACTCTACCTGCTCAGCCTGCTGCCTGGTGAAAGGAAAGGGCCCTGGTATACCCGGGCTTTCAGGATATGGTGCCGGGCTTTCGTGCATGCCTTGGGTGTGGATTTGCGGCTGCACCAGAAGAATCTGCACCCACTGCCGGATCACTTTCTGCTGATCGCCAACCATCCTTCCGCTTTTGAGGATATAGGCATACCTGCACTGTTTGATGTCGACAGCCTCGCCAAGATTGAAGTGCGCGACTGGTGGCTGGTAGGGCGCATCAGTGTCGCGGCCGGTACAATGTTTGTGGATCGGGAATCGCGTTTGTCGCGTGGGCAGGCAGTCAAGTCAATTGAAAATCGTCTTGCGGAGGGGCGCAATGTCTCTCTCTATCCTGAAGGCGGTGTCAAGGGAAAGCGAATTCATGACCGTTTTTTTCACGGTGTATTCGATATATCCCTGCGCACCGGAATTCCTATTGTTCCGGTATTCATTCACTATGAGAGTCAGGAAGACTTTTACTGGAGCAGGCAAAATCTGCCGGAGAAGTTATTCCAGATCATGCGGACGGCAAACAACCGCGCGAACTACTACGTTTATGACGCTATCGATCCTCGGGGTTTCACGGACAAGCAGAGCTACAACCTGGCGGTGCACAACCGCTACCTGGCATGGCAGGAGAGGTATCTGGAGTAGCGGTTTGGTCGATTAGCCGAAAAGCCGTGCAACACTCACGTCGCTCAGCCCTTCTGTTGAAAACTCCAGCAACTCTCCCGGTTTGAAGCCAAACATACGCGCAAGAATCAGGTCCGGAAACTGCTCAATGCGCACATTATTCAGGTTGACGCTTTCGTTATAGAACTCTCTGCGGTGGGCAATGCTCTCCTCCAGACCGGTGATTCGCTCCTGCAGATGGCGGAATGTTTCGTTCGCTTTGAGCTCCGGATAGGCTTCGGCGAGTGCGAACAGACTGCCCAGTCCCAGCCGGAGCTGGTTCTCTGCGCTACCCAGCGCTCCCATGTCGCCTTTGGCGCCCGCTGCGGATACCGCGGCTCGCGCCCGCATGACCTGTTCCAGAGTCTCCTGCTCGTGTCGCATGTAACGCTTGCAGGTATCGACCAGTTTGGGCAGTTCGTCGTGCCGTTGCTTCAGCAGCACATCGATATTGGCCCAGGCTTTGGAGATGCCGTGCTTGAGGCTTACCAGGCCGTTAAAGATGACCACGCCATAAATCAGTATGGCCGCGAGAGTACCAACAACGATAAAGCTGCCAATTTCCATTTCTTATCTCCGAGTGTTAACAAACCCTAACCGGCCTTAGTGATGGCCAACCAGCATCTGCCTGAATTTGTCGGCCGCTATGGGATGCCCGTAGAGGTAGCCCTGAAGTTCATCACACCCGATGGAACGAAGAAAATCGGCCTGCGCCTCGCTTTCCACCCCCTCGGCCACAATACGTACGCCAAGGCTGTGGCCAAGCGCCACCACCGCACGGCAGATAGCCTGGTTGTCCAAATCATCCGGTATGTCCTTGACCAGAGCGCGTTCAATTTTCAGGCAGTGCACCGGAAGTTGTTTGAGACGCATCAGGGAGGAGTGGCCGGAACCGAAATCGTCAATCGCCAGGCTTACACCCAACTCGCGCAGACTGCTCAGCGGCTGGTTGCCACTGTCCACGCCCTGCATGATGCTGTGTTCAGTGATTTCCAACTCCAGTCTGTCCGGTGAGAAACCGCTTTCAGCCAGGATTTTTTGCAACCTTTGATTAATGCATTCGGGTGAGACCTGTTTGGCGGAGAGATTCACCGCCAGCCGTATCTTGGGCAGGCCCATTCCTTCCCACTCCTGCATCTGCCGGCAAGCTGTTTGCAGCACCCAAGCGCCCACCTCCTGGATCAAACCGGTTTCTTCGAGTACCGGTATGAACTTATCCGGCAGAATCTGTCCCTGCTCCGGGTGATTCCAGCGCAGCAGCGCTTCAGCACCCACAATCTTGCAGTTGTTTGCGCATACCTGCGGCTGGTAATGCAGCTCAAACTCCTGGTGTTGCAGTGCCCGTCGCAGCAACATTTCGCACTTGAGTCGCTCCCGAACCTTGTCTGACAGTTTCTTGGTATAGAAACTGTACTGGCGTCTGCCCTCCTCTTTGGAGCGGTACATGGCGATGTCGGCATGCTTTAGCAGGGTATCGGCGTCGTTTCCGTCTTCCGGAAAAAGCGCGATGCCAATACTTGGAGTGATGAAAATCTCCTGACCGGCGATGGCGAATGGTCTTGCCAGGGTGTCTATGCAGCTCTGTGCAAGTGCCGCCGCCTGGTTAGGTTGCTCCAATTGTTCCAGCAGCACCACGAATTCATCGCCACCGATGCGGGCGATTGTGTCGCCGCTGCGCAGATGACTCGAGAGGCGTCGAGCCACGTTTACCAGCAGCTGGTCACCGAGCGCATGGCCGTAACTGTCGTTGACATTTTTGAAATGGTCAAGGTCGATGAACATAAGCGCCAAATGGATGGGGGTGCGCTTCGATTGCTGCACCGCATGCTCCAGTCGAGTGGTCATCAGCAGGCGGTTTGGCAATCCCGTCAGCGGGTCGTGGTGAGCAAGATGGTAGAGTTTTCTTTCCGACTCCTTGATACGGCTGATATCGGAAAACACCGCGACATAGTTAAACGGTTTACCCTCCTCATTATCAATACGCGAAATGCTTAACCATTCCGGGTAGATATCTCCTTGCTTACGCCGGTTCCAGATCTCACCCTGCCATCTGCCCGAAGTCTGAAGAGAGTCCCACATGTGCTGATAATATGCCGTATCCTGGCAGCCGGAGTTTAGTATGTTTGGATTTTTGCCCAGCACCTCATCCTTAGCGTATCCAGTGATATTGGTAAAGGATTGATTTACATCAATTATGGCACCCTGTGCATTGGTAATCACCATGCCTTCGGATGCATCCCTGAACACGGTGTTCCACTGCAGCAGGCGCTCTTCCCGTTGGCGGTTGCGAATAGTTATTCCTGCGATAGAGGAGGCGATTTCCAGAATACGGCAATGAAACGGGGTTGGGGCGCCTCTGTTTTTCAGGGTGATGGCGAAGGTTCCCAGAGTCTCCTGTTTCTCCGAAAAAAATGGGATAGACCAGCAGGCGCCAATGCCCAATTTGTTGGCAGCCTCCCTCAACCCGTTCCAGCGCGGATCTGAACAAACATCGGTGACATAGACGGGTTCACCGGAGAGGGCTGCATTACCGCAGGATCCCATAACGGGACTGGGTGTCATGCCGTTGAAGTACGGTATAGCCTCGGCAGGAAAGGTGGGTCCGGCGAGGACGTTCAGCGATCCGCTCTCAGGATTCAGCAGCATTACCGATGTCAGCGCTTCCGGCACCAGTGCTTCAATCATAAGGCATAAATCGTCCAGTATCTGCCTGCGGGATTGACCGGAGGCGATGGATTCCAGGATTTTCTGCTGCATTTCCAGCAGCCTGGAAAGCTGCCGGCTCTCCACAATCTCCTCCTTGGCGCAGGGATTGGCGGGGTGCGGATCGATCACTGTTTGTGTTTTGCTGTCGATAGTCGGTTACCCTGACAAATTAGGTGTGGGATCAAACGCTATCGGCAGTTAACCAGGATTATTTACCAAACGATGAACAGCGGGGCTTGGGTCAGGCGGCAGAGAGCATTGCGATGACGGGGGCGGTCAGGGGCCGAACGCCTCTCCAAAGAAAGAAAGATTCGGCCGCCTGCTCCACCAGCATGCCGAGCCCATCCAGGCTCTTGAACGCATGCTGCGATCTTCCCCATTTTACGAATGCGGTCGGCTCGCTGGCGTACATCAGATCATAAACCCAGCCGCCGGGTGCGAGAATCCCGTCCGGCACTGCAGGAACCTCAGCGTTGAGTCCGGCAGCCGTGCTGTTGATGATCAGATCGAACTGCCGGCCTTCCAGATCTTCCAGTGCAATCCAGTCCGTATTGCCCTCTCCCGCCAATTGCTGTACGAGGTATTGTGCTTTGGAGATGGTTCGGTTGGCTATCAACAGCCGTTCCGGCCCCTGTTCCAGCAATGGCCCCGCGACACCTCTAGCAGCGCCGCCCGCACCCAGTAGCAGTATGCTGCGGCCGCCGAGCAGACAGCCGTGGTTTACGGTGAGGTCACGTATCAGTCCCGTGCCGTCGGTATTCTCCCCACGCAACGTACCGTCCGGCATCTTGATAAGGGTGTTGACCGCCTCTGCCCTCTGCGCACGCTTGCTGAGTGAGGCGGCCAAACGCCAGGCGCGCTCCTTGAATGGAACGGTAACATTGAGCCCGCGACCACCTTGCCGAAAGAAACGCTCTGTCTCCTGCTCGAACTGCACGGGATCCCCGAGAATTTTGCCGTAGATCAGATTCTCTGCCGTCTGCTTGGCGAAGGCGGCATGGATCACCGGGGATTTGCTGTGCTCTATGGGGTTACCGATGACTGCGTATCTGTCCGGCATAGGGTTCACTTCAGTTTTTGCAAAGCCGAACCGGCGATTACTCGGACAGCCAAATCGCGGCGCGTTTGGCGAAGTAGGTCAGGATGCCATCGGCCCCCGCTCTCTTTATGCCAAGCAGGGACTCCAGCACCACCGCCTTTTCTTCCAGCCAGCCATTTTGTGCGGCAGCCATTAACATGGCGTATTCGCCGCTAACCTGGTAGACGAAAGTAGGCGCTCCAAAACGCTGCTTGACCCGCTGTACTATGTCCAGATAGGGCATGCCAGGTTTCACCATGATCATATCCGCGCCTTCTGCCAGATCAAGTTCCACCTCTCGCAAGGCTTCATCGCTGTTGGCGGGGTCCATCTGATAGGTGTACTTGTTGCCTCCGCCCAGATTGGCCGCGGAACCCACCGCATCGCGAAAAGGACCGTAAAAACCGGAGGCGTATTTGGCGGAATAGGCGAGGATCCTGGTATGAATATGGCCGGCGCCCTCAAGCGCTGCACGCACCGCGCCGATACGCCCGTCCATCATATCCGAGGGTGCGACCACGTCGGCGCCTGCTTCTGCATGGGATAGCGCCTGTTTTACCAGCACCGCTATGGTTTCGTCGTTCATGACGTAGCCACCGGCATCGATCAGACCATCCTGGCCGTGGGTGGTAAAGGGGTCGAGGGCGACGTCTGTGATAACACCCAGTTCCGGCAACGCCTCTTTCAAGGCGCGCACCGCGCGCTGGGCCAGGCCATTGGCATTATATGCCTCCGCGGCATCATCCGATTTTGCGCTCGGCGGTGTGACGGGAAACAGTGCCATGGCCGGTATTCCCAGCGCGTTGATCTCCCTGGCTTCCCGCACAAGAAGATCGATACTGAGCCGGTCTATGCCGGGCATGGAGCTCACGGGTTCGCGCTGATTACTGCCCTCGAGCACAAAAACCGGGTAAATAAAGTCGGCAGGAGTGAGCGCATGCTCGCGCATCAGCCGGCGTGAGAACTCGTCCCGGCGCATGCGGCGCATCCTGATGGAAGGGTAGCTGGAAACAGGTGTACGGTGGGCGGGCATGGTTATTGGACTCCTGACAGATCAGGCGCCATAAGATACCTTATGCGCGTATGCGGCTCCAATGCCGATGGGTCATTGTCGGCTATTTTTGTGTGGCCGGGGAGGGGGAAATGGGGAAACGATCACCGGACATCTACGATGTGAACGAGTCGGATTTTCAGCAAAAGGTGATCGAGGCATCCAGACAGAGTGCGGTGGTTGTTGATTTCTGGGCGGAGTGGTGCGCGCCCTGTATTGCATTGGCGCCTGCGCTGGAGCGGGTTGTCGAAGAGTGTGAGGGTAGTGTCATCCTGGCGAAAGTTGAGGTGGATGACAATATGCGCCTGGCAGGACATTACCGGTTGCGTGGCTTTCCTACGGTCATATTGTTTCGTGGGGGATCGGAATTAGCCCGATTCGGTGGCTCCAGACCGGCTCATTGGATTCGGGAGTGGCTCCGGGAGCATCTGGGTGGTTAATTCCAGAAACAGCTGTATTCCCGGGAATCAGGTTCTTTTCGCTGCATGATCGAAGAAATTTCGCAACCCACCGCTTCAGTTTCAGGTTGTTCAGTCGTTAGCAATGATTAACAAGCCGGAGTTTCCCGGCTGGCAAGTTTGAGGAAAATTATCATGACCCGCACGATGACACTCAGGTTTGAGCGCAATCACCTTTGTCTGGTCAGCCTGTTGCTGATGGTCTTCGTGATCTGTTTCAGTTCCAGGGTCTCATCTGCCGGGGAGACCGGTCCCGAGCGGGTGATCCAGCAGATCTCGGAACGCCTGCTGGTGATATTCAAACAGGAGCAGGATAGCCTGAGAAGCGATCCTGCTCGCCTTTATCAGCTGGCCAACGAAGTTCTGGTCCCCCATATAGATTTCTCAAAAGTCTCCAGCCTGGTATTGGGAAAGCATTGGAATCGGGCAACTCCGGACCAACAGGAGGCGTTTAAAGCACAGTTTCAGCGCTTGCTGGTTCGTACCTACTCAACCGCCTTTACCGAGTTGAAAGAGTGGGAGATTCGATTTTTACCCACCAGAGAGAGCGGCAGCGGAGTGGACACAGCTGTGCGTACTCAGTTGCTGCTGCCGCAGGTCGATCCGATTGAGGTGCTCTACCATATGCATCTCAAAGACGGAAACTGGATGGCATACGACGTAAAGATCGACGGTATCAGTTTGATAACCAACTACAGAACCAGTTTCAATCGCGAGGTGCGGAGTATCGGAATGGACGGCCTGATCAGAAAGATAACGGCGCTGAACGAAAAACGTGTACAAAAACAGGATGTTAATCACAGCTAATAAAAAAATTAAAAAAACCTAAAGGAAATTACGCTAAAGACGATATATAGATTGACAACAGAGTTTGATCGAACCGATTTTATGCCGAATCCCGGCTCGATCCGATCCTGATCAGTTTTTTAGTCATCCTCCTCCAGCGCTTAGAGATAAGCGCTTTTCACGCCCATCTCTCCCCAGGTGGGCTTTTTTTTATGCTCTGACCAGGCGGCCGCTGGCGGCATTTCTGATAGGCGTCGGGCGACTCAGGGATCCCACTTCACCGCTGACGATCAGATCCACACCCGAAGGGAACAGGCGCCGCACTGCCAAAGAAGTTCGGGCGGGTCGACGACCGCTTGGATTGGCACTGGTTGAGACCAGTGGACAATTACATCTGCGGCAAAGCGCGGCGGCAACCGGATGGGCGGTGACTCTTACCGCGAGTGAGTCATGCGAACCGGTAAGCCAGCCGGGCAGACTTCGGGCAGCCGGCAGGATCCATGTGTTTGGTCCCGGCCAGCTCTCGAGGACTTGCTTCATGAGCGGCTTTTCGAGTTGCCCGACATACGGGCGTAGCTGGTCAAAATCGGCCGCGATCAGGATTAATCCCTTGCCTGCCGGCCTGCCTTTGAGTGCCAGCAACCGCCGCACCGCGGCGCCATCCAGCGGATCGCATCCCAAACCGTAAACCGCTTCTGTCGGGTAGGCGATAATGCCTCCGCCATGAATAGCACGGGCGGCCTCTCGCAGCTTCCACGGCTGGAGCGGGCACTGGGTCATGCCGCCGTACTCAGTTGCCCCGGGTGCATACCCTATGTCACCTCAAACCGGCTCAGCCGCCGGCAAGCCGGACCTGCAGCTCTGCATCTTTCGCCTTCACCGCATCGGCGTTGGCTTTGCGTTCGGCGCGAACCCGTTCTGCCAGTGCCGGGTCTATCAGCGAGATTATCTGAGCCGCCAGGTAGCCGGCATTCTTGGCGCCGGGCTTACCTACGGCCACTGTTGCCACCGGGATGCCGCCCGGCATCTGCACGGTGGAGAAAAGCGAGTCCATGCCCTGCAGGGGACCGGCATCCAGTGGGATACCGATAACCGGCTTCAGCGTCAGACCGGCCACTGCACCGGCCAGATGGGCGGCCAGGCCTGCAGCGCAGATAAACACAGCGCAGCCGCGGGCGTCAGCCTCCTTGACATAGGTGTGCGTGGCGTCGGGAGTCCGGTGGGCGGAGGTGATTTTCGCTTCAAATGGGACTTCCAGTTTTCTCAGTACGTCCATGGTGGACTCCAGCACCGGCAGGTCTGAATCCGAGCCCATCAATATGGCGACGAAAGGTTTGTTCATCAGTGTCAACTCGTTTGGTGATTAGCGGGCAAAGGTACAGGCTTTTTATGCCTTTATCCACTTTCAGACGCGATGATACAGCGAAGAACAGGGTAGTCATATGCCTTATCCAGCGTTTCATACAGTGACTTCAGACCCTTTTCATCACAGCTTCGCAGCAGCTCCATGGCAGCCGAAATACGTTTGTAGTCGTTTTCATTGAGGGGCAGGATCTGGCGTACATTCACTATTCCTGCCGCTATGGCTTCGGCAAAATGGTCATACACTGTGGCCGGCTTCAAATCCCGCTGGCGGGCGATTTGCTCAATATTCAGTCCCTGATGGTGCAGGTAGAGCGTTTCGTTGATCGTTGAACTGAGCCGGTTGTTCAGAATTTCCGGTGGCCCCTGTTGCAGGATAAGGTCGAGGAAACGCTGACCATAAAGCGCCAGCTTGTGCTCGCCCACACCGCTGACAAAGCGCATTTGATGCAGATCCGGTGGACGCTTTTCAACCATCTCAAGCAGGGTGCTGTCATGAAAAATAACGTAGGGAGGTACGCCCTGTTCCTGGGAGATGCGTAAACGCAATTGACGCAGTTCTTCAAACAGGGGTTGTTGCCAGGTTGGTAGTCGGGCGCGGCCTGTCTCCGGTTTGTTCGTCTTTTCCCGCCGCGGCTGCCGGCGCAGAAATAGCGTCGTTTCACCGCGCAGCAGAGGGCGGCACTTTTGCGTAAGCTGCAGTGCGCCGTGACCCTCCAGGTCCGTGTCGAGATGACCCAGTGAGATCAGCTGTCTGAACACTGCCCGCCACTCTGTTGCATTCAGCTCCTTGCCGATACCGAATGTACTCAGTTGCTGATGCCGATTGCGTTCGATTCTCTCATCCGAGTTCCCGGTCAGTACATTGATCAGGTAATTGACACCGAAACGTTGATTCGTCCGGTAGACGCAGGAGAGGGCTTTGCGAGTCGCTTCGGTGGCGTCCCAGGTTGCGGGTGGGGAGAGGCAGTTGTCACAGTTGCCGCATGGCTGCCTGAGCGACTCGCCGAAATATTCCAGTAGCGCCTGGCGCCGGCAGCCGGTGAGATCGCACAGTCCGAGCATCGCTTCCAGCTTGTGGTGGGCGATGCGTTTATACTGCTCTTCGGCATCGGTGGCATGGATGAACTGACGCAGGGTGATCACGTCCTGCAGGCTGTAACTCATCCACGCATCTGCCGGCTGACCGTCACGACCGGCCCGGCCGGTCTCCTGATAATAAGCCTCCACACTCTTCGGCAGATTGAGGTGAGCCACGAAGCGCACGTCCGGTTTATCTATACCCATGCCGAAGGCGATGGTGGCGACCATGACCAACCCCTCTTCACCCAGGAAGCGCTGCTGATGCTGTTGCCTGGTCTCAGCATTCAGTCCGGCGTGATATGGAAGTGCCTTGCGTCCGTTGCTGTTGAGCCAGCAGGCGACATCCTCGACTTTCCGGCGTGAGAGGCAGTAGACGATACCGGCGTCATCCGGGTGCCTCTGCTGAAGAAAACGCCATAACCGGTCGCGGCCGTTCTGACCGGAGTCGATGGCGTAGCGTATGTTGGGGCGGTCGAAGCTGTTGACGTAAATTTCGGCCTTTTGCAGTTCGAGCTGTTCGGCGATCTCCTGGCGGGTGCGCCGATCGGCAGTGGCGGTCAGTGCGATCCTTGGCACATCGGGAAAGCGCTGATGCAGGATCGAGAGCTGCTGGTACTCCTTGCGGAAGTCATGCCCCCACTGGGATACGCAGTGGGCTTCGTCAATGGCGAACAGTGCCGGCGCTGTTTGCTGCAGCAGCGCGAGTGTCCGTTCCGTCAGCAGGCGTTCCGGGGCAAGATAGAGCAGATCCAGTTCATGCTGCAGTAGTTGCTGTTCGATCTCTCGCTGCTGTGCCGGATCCAAGGTTGAGTTCAGAAAGGCGGCGCGAATTCCGAGCTGGTTGAGCGCATCCACCTGATCCTGCATCAGCGCAATCAGAGGTGATATGACAATGCCGGTGCCTGTGCGCAGCAACGCGGGGATCTGATAGCAGAGGGATTTGCCGCCGCCGGTGGGCATCAGTGCCAGTATGTCCCTGCCCGACACCAGCGCATCGATAATCTGCGCCTGATTATGACGAAACTCCCTGTAGCCGAAAATCTCGTTCAGGATCTTTTTTGCGCTGACGGGCACCGGAAACTTCCTTCAGGAGAAAGAGGTTTAGCGAACCGGAGGGAGGCTATCCCACATCCATCTCTTCGCAGGGTTCGGAGAAAGAGCAATCTTTCTGCGGACAGACTTTTTCGGTTCCTTTGCTTTTCGTTGTTTTGATGGTTATGACCGGCCAGGCGCAGCGCGGGCAGGGTTCGCTGATGGGCTTGTTCCAGATGGCATAATCGCATTGCGGATAGGTCGAACAGGAGTAAAAGATCTTGCCCCGTCGTGATTTGCGCTGCATCAGAGTGCCTTTACCGCATTTCGGACAGGTTACACTGGTGTCGACCGGCTTTTCCAATGGCTCAATATAACGGCATTTTGGGTAGTTGGAGCAGCCGATGAACTTTCCGTATTTGCCGCGTTTTATCACCAGGTCTGATTCACATTCCGGACATTTTCTGTCAGAGACTATCTCAGGTGCCTCCTGTTCGCCCTTGTCGTCATTGAGATCCCGGGTATAGTCGCATTCGGGGTAGTTGTTGCAGCCAATAAAGCGGCCATGGCGTCCGAGCCGGATGGAGAGCGGCTTGCCGCATTGCGGGCATGACTCTTCCAGTGCTTCGTGGGTGACATCACTGCGCTTGACGGTTTCCTGGGTATGATCGATAAGCTCCTTGAATGGGCTCCAGAACTGTTTAAGCAGCGGAATCCACTCCTCTTCTCCCCGGGATACAGCATCCAATTCGTCTTCTAGACGGGCGGTGAAATCATAGTCCACATATTTTGTGAAATAGTTGATCAGGAACCGGTTTACCACCCGTCCAACGTCGGTTGGATGAAACCGTTTTTTCTCCAGTTCGGCGTACTCCCTCTCCTGCAGGGTGGAGATGATCGAGGCGTAGGTCGATGGCCGGCCAATGCCATGCTCCTCCAATGCCTTGACCAGGCTGGCCTCGCTGTACCGCGGTGGCGGCTCGGTGAAATGCTGTTCCGAGCGAATCCGCTGCAGTGGAATCTCCTCCCCCTCCACCAAAGGAGGAAGCAGCTTTTCGTCATCATCGCCCGTTTTGGCATCATCAACGCCCTCCATGTAGACTGCCATGAAGCCCGGATTGGTGACGGTTGAGCCGGTAGCGCGAAACAGGTTCCCCTCGCCACAGCCAAGATCCGCAGCGACGGTGTGGATGGTGGCATGGATCATCTGGCAGGCGATGGTACGCTTCCAGATCAACTCGTACAGACGGGCCTGATCTTTGGTCAGGTGGCTTTTCAGATCGTCGGGTGTGCGTAAAACGGATGTCGGGCGAATCGCCTCATGCGCTTCCTGGGCATTCTTTGCCTTGGTTTTATAAACCCTCGCTTTTATTGGCAGGTGGTTGTTGTCAAATCGATTGCGGATATACTCCCGTATCTCCTCCAGCGCCTCGTCGGCCAGATGGACAGAATCGGTGCGCATGTAAGAGATCAGGCCTACCGCACCACTGCCGGTGTCAATGCCTTCATAGAGTTGCTGTGCGGTACGCATGGTGCGCTGAGTGGTGAATCCAAGTTTGCGTGCGGCTTCCTGCTGCAGGGTCGATGTGGTAAATGGTGCGGCGGGATTGCGCTTGCTCTGCTTTTTCTGGATTTTGACAACTTTGAGGTAACCCTTTGCGGCGGCCAGCAGTTTGCGCTCCGCTGCCGCTGCCGGTTCGCCATCGGTGATACTGAACTGCTCCAGCTTCTCTCCCTCAAGATGGGTCAGTCTGGCACTGAAGGGCTGCTTTTTCTTCAACAGGTCGGCTTTGATGGTCCAGTATTCCCTGATCTGAAAAGCTTCGATCTCCTCTTCCCGTTCCACTATCATGCGTAATGCGGGGCTCTGTACGCGGCCCGCGGATAGGCCACGGCGTATTTTTTTCCAAAGCAGCGGCGAAAGATTGAATCCCACCAGGTAGTCGAGCGCCCGGCGTGCCTGTTGCGCGTTTACCAGGTCCATAGAGAGGTCGCGCGGGTTATCAATCGCTTCCTGTATCGCCTTCTTCGTAATTTCGTTGAAGACTACGCGGTGCACCTGTTTGTTTTTCAGATGACGGCGGCTTTTCAGCAGCTCATACAGATGCCAGGAGATTGCCTCACCCTCGCGGTCCGGGTCAGTTGCCAGATAGAGGGCGTCGGCGCCCTTCAGCGCGGTCGAGATGGCCTTGACGTGGCGGTCGTTTCGCTCGATAACCTGATATTTCATCGCGAAATCCCGGTCTGTATCCACCGCGCCCTCTTTCGGTATCAGATCTCTGACGTGGCCATAAGAAGCAAGTACCTTGAACTCCCTGCCCAGATATTTGTTGATAGTTTTCGCCTTGGCCGGCGACTCGACTATTACCAGATTCATCGATTGTTCAGTGTCCAGATTTTTGAAATAGAGGTGCCTGAAGCACCGTACGAAGAACGATTGGGCTCGGTGGTGGCCGGATTGCTCAAATTAGAATGCGGTCTGTACAGCCACCGGTCCGAATATTCAGTGCAGAAATGCGGGTACTTCGTTATATACCAGGTCTTCCATCTGCGCGAAGGCGGTCTCCTGGCCGGGCTGATTGATCAGCACCATGAGTACAACCCACTTCAGCTCTTCCACGCCCACCTGGAGTGTATCGAGCGCCATTGCCCTGTCTATAACCAGCTCCCGATTGGCGGGGTCCAGGATGTTGGTATGTTCGAGGAACAGGAGAAGCCCCCGGCAATCCGTATCCAGCCGATTCATCTCCTCTCCGGTGTATATCCGGATCGAATTGCTGGCGCGGCTGGGTAAAGCTTCAGTTCCCTGGCGCAGGGCCAGTTCCTCCATCCATTGGAATGCCTTGTCGATTTCACTCTCGGGGAATCCTGCCTGCACCAGTTCTTCGTGAATAACTTCTTGATCTGAAGGCGAATTCTGGTCGTTATCCATATAGTTTTCGTAAAGGTATATCAGGATATCGACTACATTTTCGTTCATGTTGCTACCTTGATGTTTGGGGCGGTCAGTCCCGGCATTATCCAGCTAATCTGCACTGTTTGGGTTGTACTTGGGGGTTAAGCAATAGCCCCTTCCCGGCACGGATGATACAACTCCCTGGAGTTCAAGCAACATCAGCATGGAGGAAACCGCCTCCGCGGTCAATCCGCTTCGTTCAATAAGAAGATCATTCGGCAGCGGATCGAACTCAAGTACCGAGATCAATTTACGGTATATGGGATCCTGGTGGACCGGGTTTTGCAGTTCTGCCGGCAGTGCGACCGGCACAGGTGAGTCACCGAGAAGTGGAGCGAGCTCCTCAAGAATATCCTGTGCGGTCTCCACCAGTTTTGCGCCCTGGCGAATCAGCTGGTGGCAACCCCGTGTCAGCGGATTGTGGATGGAGCCGGGGATAGCGAATACTTCGCGGCCCTGATCAGCAGCCTCTCTGGCGGTGATCAGTGAGCCGCTTTTATAGGCGGCTTCCACCACCAGCGTGCCCAGCGCGAGTCCGCTGATGATTCGGTTGCGGCGTGGGAAGTGGCCGCGGCGCACCGGTGTGCCAATGGGAAACTCGGATACCAGCGCCCCTTTTTCCGCAATGCATTGGCCGAGTTCCAGGTGACAGCGTGGATATATCCGGTCGAGGCCGGTGCCGGTAACCCCAATGGTGCTGGAAAGTTCGTTCAGGGCACCCTCATGCGCAGCACCATCGATACCGACAGCCATGCCACTGGTAACGGTGATTCCCGACGCACTGAGAAATCGCGCAAACTGCCTCGCTGTCGAACGGCCTGCCGGGGTGGGATTGCGACTGCCCACAATCGCCAGCTGCGGTGACGCGAGCAGACCGGGGTTTCCCTGGACGTAGAGCAGGGCGGGAGGGTCAGGTATGTGAGTCAGTCGTTGGGGAAAGTGTGAATCGAACCTGGTTATCACATGGCAGTCAGGCCGTTCCAGCCAATTCAGGTCGCGTTCGACGCCACTCCAGTCCGGGTTGCGCAGGGCGTATCTCACCGCAGCGGGCAGGCCGAGCGCGGTGGCTGAATTTCCAGTTTCCCGGAATACAGCTTCCGGGGTACCGAACTTATCCAGCAAGCGATGGATGCGTATGCTGCCGAGTGATGGGGTGCGTATCAGGGCAAGCCAGTATTTCAGCGTTTCGCTGTTTCTGGGGTATTCGTCGTCCATGACAATTACCTTTCATAATCCGTTTGTGCTAGTCGGGATTGACTACTCGATCTCCCAGGTGCATGGCGTCCGTGGCGTGCATCACCAAGCCAAAGCTGACCCGCTCGAACACGCGGAAGACCAGGAGTATGCCGGCCGGTTCGTCCGGAAGTTTGACCTTGGTTCCCAGAATCGGGCTTACCGTATCTCTGACCAACAGCCCCTGGCGGTTGATATTCAGTACGTGACCGGGAGAGAGCCCATCACGGCTGCCCCGGTCCAGTACCACCACGTTGTATTGACCAATCTGGCTTACACCGTTCAGAACCGAGATGATGCTCCCATCGATAGGCCGGTCAGGCGCTTTGGGTATAAAGTTTGATCTCGACGCATCCCGGGACTCGGGTATCAGGCGATCCCCAATAACGAACTCAAGCTCCATGTTTGTCAGCATCACGGTAGCTGGGTCTCCAGTCCGCATCAGCTCCGCGCTTCCCAGGAAGAGTGCTTCGTAACCGAGAATTTCATTGCTCTCACCATCACGGTACGGCTTGCCCGGACGAACGACATCAAAATGAATGGGCTGTTCATCCGGCAGTGTTCTGACGTAGGCTTTTACATTACTGCTGCCGATAACATGGTCTTCCCCAAAACTGACGATGTAAGGAGAGGCAGTCAGCGAACCGGAGTCGAGTACGTACGGGCGTGACAGGAATTGTTGAATGGCCGAGATCGGTATACTGGGGATGGCTGCATCCAGTTCGTCTTCACGTATCCTGGGGGAGAGCTTTACCAGGGACCCGCGCCTAAGAGAGAGCCTCGGCATGCCATCCACGTAGGAAAGCTCAATGATATCGCCCGGATAGATAAGGTGGGGATTCTGAATCTGGGGGTTGACATGCCAGATCTCCGGCCAGCGCCAGGGGGCCTGTAAGAAGCGCGCGGATATATCCCACAATGTATCGCCGCGCTGCACCACATGGCGGTCAGGGTGAGAGGCTTTGAGAGTCGGCGAATCCGCGGCGGCGACCGTGCCGCAAAGTAACAGACAGAGAAAAAGCGTGAGAATCGGCTGGCGGTACTTGCTCATGGTTGTCCCTTGATATCGCGATCTTGTGCCTTGAACTGGAGTAATAACGGCGCTGGTATCCAAATCTTGAATTCCGGTGGATGGAAGCACAGCCTCGCACCCTCAATTCCTGTATCATCGTGATGTTAACGAATTATATTATCCTTTTACCAGAGGAACTGTATTCGAGATAGTGTCGCCAGTACGCGACCTGGGTCAAAAAAACCGTCAGGGGAGGGGTGTTGCAACTACAATGAACACCCAATATTGCCTCAGTTCAACCGCTTGCCGGCACTTTTGGTAGCAGCAACCGTCAAAATCGGGTAATGACTTTAGGCAATCCCGTATTGCATAGCGTGAGCGAGAATCTGAATGGCAATTCTGAACATACTCCACTTTCCCGACACCAGGCTGCGCAACCGGGCAAAGCCGGTGGAACGGGTTGACGCATCGGTCAGGAAGCTGATCGACGACATGTTTGAAACCATGTATCAGGCACCGGGTATAGGTCTCGCGGCCACCCAGGTGGACGACGCCAGGCAGGTTATCGTCATCGATATCTCCGAGGAGCATGATCAGCCGCTCTGTCTGATAAATCCTGAAATCCTGGAAATGGAAGGTGAGGAGTCGATGGATGAGGGTTGCCTATCGGTCCCGGGCGTGTATGAAACAGTCGTCAGGGCGGACAAGGTCAAGGTGAGGGCACTGAATAGAAACGGTGATTCCTTTGAACTGGAGGCGGAGGGGTTGCTGGCGGTTTGTATTCAGCACGAAATGGACCACCTTGAAGGCAAACTGTTCATAGACTACCTGTCAAATCTGAAACGCCAGCGTATTCGTAAAAAGTTGATCAAGGAGAGTCGACAGGAGAAGCCGGAGACGGATTCCGGAAGGCGGGCCATCTGAGGGCGAAGCGTTGCCGGGGCTGAAGATCATTTTTGCGGGAACACCAGAATTTTCTGTGCCGCCGTTACAGGCGCTGCTGCAATCCGAACACCAAGTCGTCGCAGTCTACACACAGCCGGACCGCCCCGCCGGGCGTGGACGTAAACTTACCCCGAGCCCGGTCAAGCTGCTCGCGCTTAGCAATGGCTTGGAGGTTTTCCAACCGCCCAATTTCAGGCAGGAAGAGGCGTTGAACCAGTTGCAGCGTCATCATGCTGATTTGGCGGTCGTGGTTGCTTATGGACTTATTTTGCCCAGCAGGGCTTTGCAGGCACCTCGGCTTGGTTGCGTCAATATCCATGCATCATTATTACCGCGATGGCGGGGGGCGGCACCGATCCAGCGCGCGATACAGGCGGGGGATGCAGCGACCGGCGTGACCATTATGCGCATGGATGAAGGATTGGATACCGGTCCCATACTGCTTACGAAGAGTTGCCCGATCTCGAACGATGATACCGGAGGAACCATTCATGACCGGTTGTCGTCGATCGGAGCGGTGGCTTTGATGGAGGCATTACCGGCACTGGCCGATGGATCTCTGGTTGAATATCCGCAGGACAACGGCCAGGCGTGCTATGCAGCAAAGATTGAAAAAGCAGAAGCATTAATCGACTGGACGCGGCCGGCATCTGAGATTGACCGCCTTGTACGCGCCTTCAATCCCTGGCCGGTGGCCAGGACGGAGCTGGACGGCGAGGCGCTTCGTATCTGGCGCAGCACCGTTCAACCGGGTGCGCACGGCAAGGTTCCCGGCCATGTGGTTGCAGCAGGCCGTGAAGGAATAGATGTGGCCACTGGCGGTGGCGTGCTGCGCATCCAGGAACTGCAGCTGCCGGGGAAGCGGGTAATGTCCGCTGCCGATTTTCTCAATGCCCGGAAGATGCAGGGAAGTCAACTTGGCTAGCCCGCGCATATCCGGCGGCAATGCCAGGGCATCAGCGGCAAAACTGCTGCAGCAGCTTGAACAGGGGCGCTCCCTCTCGGCCCTGTTGGACGGCGGTTTGCATGGGATCACTGAGGCGGATAGCGCACTGGTAAAGGAGTTCTGTTTCGGGGTGGCACGCTGGCGGCCGCAACTGGACGCGCTCTCTGAGCTGCTGCTCAAACGGCCTCTGAAAGAGAAGGATCAGGATATCAGAGCACTGATCCTGCTCGGCCTGTATCAGTTATTGCATATGCGAGTGGCACCGCATGCAGCGCTGGCGGAGACGGTTGAGGCTTCACGGGTGTTGAAAAAACCCTGGGCCAGCGGCCTGATAAATGCGGTGTTGAGGCGTTTCCAGCGGGAACGGGAGCCGCTGCTGGAGCGTATACAGAACAGGCCGGCGGCGCGTTACGCCTATCCTGATTGGTTGTTGCAGCGGCTCAGGCAGGCGTGGCCGGAGGATTGGGAGCAAATCGTTGTGGATTCTCTGCAGCGCCCACCCATGAGTTTGCGTGTCAACCTCAGCCGGATAAGCCGGCAGGCGTATGCAGAACTGTTGAAGCAGAAGGGTATGGAGGCCGAGACCATCCCATGGGTTGGTTCCGGGCTGGTTTTGAAAAATGCCGTTGGTGTCGAGCGTCTGCCGGGATTCAGGGATGGGTTGGTCTCGGTACAGGATGGGGGGGCACAGCTCGCTGCTGGGTTGTTGAACCCGGCATCCGGCGATGCGGTGCTGGACAGCTGTGCCGCTCCAGGTGGGAAAAGCGGTCACTTGCTGGAGTGGGCCAGCAGCATTTCGTTGACTACGGTGGAGCTGGATCCGCAGCGAAATAACCGGATACGGGAGAATCTGGGCCGCCTTTCCTTTGCAGCAGAGGTTTGCCAGGGCGACGCCTCGCAGCCCCGTGGCACCTGGGCGACACGGCAGTACGACCGCATTCTGCTGGATGTGCCTTGCAGCGCCACCGGTGTTATCCGCCGCCATCCGGATATCAAACTGCTGCGGAATGCAGACGATATCGCCTCTCTGGCAGAGATTCAGCGGCGGATCCTGCAGGCAAATTGGCCATTACTGAAGCCGGGAGGCATACTGCTCTATGCCACCTGTTCGTTGCTGCCTGAGGAGAATCATCAGCAGGTCGCCTCTTTTCTGGATACTCAAAGCGATGCCCGCGAGCGGGTGATCGACGCCGAATGGGGACACGTCTGTAAGATCGGCCGGCAGACGTTCCCCGGAGAGCACACAATGGACGGTTTCTACTATGCATGCCTGGAGAAGTATTGAACGTGGTTGATCTATCCAATTTCCGCTGGTTATTGCTCTTATTCATGATGCTGATGTTGCCGCCATTGGCGGCAATCAGCGAGGAGTTCAATATCAGAAGCCTCTCCAGCAAACTGGTGGAAGGCCAGTTTCTGGTTGACGCGGAAATCGATTATCGATTCTCGGACAAGGCGATCGAGGCGCTGGTGAACGGTGTGCCTCTGACGCTGGAGGTGCATGTTCAGCTGCGCGACAGAGACGCCTGGATATGGCAGGATGATTTGATAGATCTGAGGTTGCGCTACCGGATTCGCTATCTCGCGTTGGCTGCTGTTTACCAGGTGGTGGATCTCCAGTCGGATACCCATCAGAATTTTCATACCCAGCGTTCCGCATTCGAGGCGCTGGGAGACATCCGCAACCTCTCGCTGATATCCGCCGACAAGCTGCAGAAGGGTAGAAGTTACCGTTTGTCACTGCGCAGCAGTCTGGATATCGAGGCGCTGCCGCTCCCGTTGCGGCCCATGGCTTATGTGACATCGTCCTGGAAGCTCAGCAGCGACTGGAGTGAGCTGGTGCTGCGGCCGTGAAGAGATGGCGCGGCGGGGCATTGCCGGTATTCGGGTTGTTGGGCCTGGTACTGGTATCGCTGCACCTGATGAGCGGTGCGGTTCAGAACAAGGAAGAGCTGAGCCGTCTGTTCATGCCGTTGCTGGTCGCCAGCATGCTCGGTTTGTTCGCGCTGCTGGTTCTTATCGGATTCAACATCGGTCAGCTGTTGCTCAGCTACCGCCGCAGAGTGGCGGGTTCCAGACTGACGCTGCGCATGGTGGTTGTTTTCGTGGTGCTTTCATTGGCTCCGGTTACCATCGTCTATTACTATTCTCAGCAGTTTTTGCTGCAGGGAATCGAGAGTTGGTTCGATGTCAAGCTTGACCGTGCGATGGAGGATGCGCTCGGATTGAGCCGTGCTTCGCTCGACCTGCATAAAAAAGAGCGGCTTAAGTCGACTCAGATTTTACTGTCAGACCTTACCGACACCTCTATTGCCGGTCTCAGTCTCAGTCTGGGAGACATGCGGGAAAGATTCGGCGCTTCGGAGTTATCTCTGTTCGACAGCGCCGGCGCTGCCGTGGCGATGAGCAATGTGGATCCCACCATTCTGGTTCCCAGTCAGCCGGATGCTTCCATTCTGCAGCAGGTTCGCGAGGGCAACGATTTCGTTGGCCTGGACCCCCGCGGTGAGGGTTCTCAACTGGAAGTCAGGGTGATGGTGAAAGATGTGCAAAGAGGTTTCTATCTGCAGGCACTCTATCCTACCTCCAGCAGCATCGCCGATCTGACGGAGACGGTGCAGGGTGCCTATAACTACTACAAGGAGATGGCGTTTCTGCGTACAAGCCTCAAGAGTACTTTCACCCTGGCGCTTGCGCTGGTGCTGCTGTTCAGTCTTTTATCCGCAATCTGGGCCGCTTTTTTCTCAGCCAGGCGTCTGGTTGCCCCCATCACCGATATTGCCGAGGGCACGCGTGCAGTGGCGAAAGGCAATTACGATATGCAGCTGCCTTTGCCCAGGATACGTGATGAGTTGGGATTTCTGGTCGCCTCGTTCAATGATATGACTCGGCGCGTTGCTCAAGCCAGGGACGACGCCACAGCCAGCCAGCGGTTGGTGGAGGCTCAGCGGGCCTATCTTGAGATCGTTCTTGGCCGGCTCTCGTCCGGTGTGATGGCGCTTGATGCGGAAGGGCGTATACAGACAGCCAATAAGGCGGCCCACGATATTCTGAATGTCGACCTGGACCGTTTTCTCGGAATGCCCCTGGATAATCTGGCGGAAGAGTCCGTACAGTTGAAACAGTTCGTTGAGACGATCAGGGAGCCCATAGCGCGGGAGATGCGCGACTGGCGCGAAGAGGTGAAGTTGTTTGGAGGGCAGGGCAGACAGGTTCTCCTTTGCCGCGGAACGCCGCTGGCGCAGCCCGAAGACGAGTCGGTGGGATACGCTCTGGTGTTTGATGATATCACCACGCTGATCAAAGCCCAGCGTGATGCAGCTTGGGGTGAGGTGGCGCGGCGCCTTGCACATGAAATCAAGAATCCGCTTACCCCGATTCAACTCTCGGCAGAACGGCTGCGCCACAAGTATCTGAACAAGATGTCGAGTGAGGACGCCAAGGTGCTGGATCGTGCAACCCACACCATCGTGCAACAGGTGGAGGCGATGAAAGAGATGGTCAACGCCTTCTCTGACTATGCAAGGCCTCCCGGGATCAACAGTCAGCCGCTGGAGATGGAAAGCATAGTCTCTGAGGTGCTTGATCTCTACTCGAGTGCAGGTCTGCAATCGGAACTTCGGGTCGATCTCGAAGCCGCCGGTGCCAGAGTAAAGGCGGATCCGGTGCGTCTCAGACAGGTGGTGCACAATCTCGTGAAAAATGCGGTCGAGGCGGCGGCGGAAAATGCTGCACCCTGTATCGCGGTAATCACCCGGGTGGTGTCGGAGGGGGAGTGTAAGCTTGTGGAGCTCAGGGTATCTGATAATGGACCCGGATTCGATGATGACACCCTCAGTCATCTGTTTGAACCTTACGTTACAACCAAAAAGAAAGGAACGGGTTTGGGACTGGCTATTGTGAAGAAGATTGCTGAAGAGCACGACGGTTTTGTATGGGCGGAAAACCGGCCCGGGTCCGGAGCGGATGTGGTGCTGCGTCTGCCGCTGCTCCACCCGCAGCTGAAAAAGACAGCCCGGCCGGCAACTGCAGGCGCCGGGGAGGCGATATGAGCGAGGCGCATATTCTGGTGGTGGACGATGAGCCGGATATCAGGATTCTGGTTAAGGAGATTCTGGAGGACGAGGGTTATACAGTCGTCGCCGCCGAAGATGGCACAGCGGCGCGCAAGGCGCTGCGTGACCGCCGCCCGGATCTTATTCTGCTCGATATCTGGATGCCGGACATTGACGGTATCAGTCTGCTGAGAGAGTGGTCTGAGGGTGAAGGCATTCCCTGCCCGGTAATCATGATGTCCGGACACGGTACGGTTGAAACAGCCGTCGAGGCAACCCGGCTTGGCGCTTACGATTTCCTTGAGAAACCTTTGTCGTTGGCGAAACTGTTGCTTACCGTGGAGCGTGCGCTCGAGGCCGACAAACTCAAGACCGAAAACGTCGGGCTTCGCCGGCGCAGCCCGGCGTTGGTGGAGCCGGCCGGAAAAAGCGCGGTCATGCTGCGGCTGAAGGAGCAGGTGAAGCGAATTGCGCGCCATGACACATGGGTGCTGATCACAGGCCAGCCGGGCAGCGGCCGGGAGACTTTCGCCCGATATCTGCATGCGCAGAGCGCTCGGCGTGATCTTCCCTTCATTGAGGTCGGTGTCAGTTCGATCGCCAAGGGAAATTCAGCCCGCGAACTTTTCGGAAGTGAGGAAAACGGACGCATACGCTACGGAGTCCTGGAGCAGGCGCGCGGGGGCACCCTGTTCCTGGATGAGGTGGCGGATATGGATCTGGAGGCTCAGGCACTGCTTCAGGGTGCGCTGGACACAGGTTCCTTTCTGCGGATCGGAGGTACCGAACCGGTCGATGTCGAAGTACGCATTATTGCCGCGACCCAGCGCCAGCTTGAAGACGAGGTCAAGGCAGAGACCTTCAGGGAAGATCTGTTTTACCATCTCAACGTGGTTCCGCTGCAAATTCCGCCGCTTGCGGAACACAGAGAGGATGTGCCGGAGCTGCTCAACTACTATCTCAATTACTTCGTCGAACATGAAAAGCTGCCCTATCGGCACTTCAACATGGCGGCGCAAAATTATCTGCGCAACCATGATTGGCCAGGCAATATCATGGAGCTGAAAAATCTGGTGCAGCGCCTGCTGATTCTTGGCGCGGGCGATGAGATTTCTCTGGCAGAGGTAAAGGGTGCTCTGGGTCAGACGGAAACACGCAGCGATGTGAAAGGTGGTACTCCGCTCTCGTTCGATCAGCCCCTGCGGCAGGCGCGGGAACAATTCGAAAAAGCCTATCTGGAGTTTCAGCTGGCGAAGTACGGTGGTAATGTGAGCCAGGCCGCTGCCGCGGCCGGGATGGAGCGAACGCACCTGTACCGAAAACTGCGTTCGCTGGGGATCGAGAACAAAGATCGGAAATGAATAAAACATGAAAGTAATCATTCTCGGCGCCGGTCAGGTCGGCTCTTCGGTTGCCGATAATCTGGCCTCGGAAGCTAACGATATCACCGTTGTCGATCAGGATGAGGATCTGCTGCGCGAGCTGCGGGACAGGTTGGATCTACGTACCATTCAGGGTCATGCCGCGCACCCGGATGTGCTGCTTGAGGCCGGTGGCGAGGATGCGGAGATGATTCTGGCCGTGACCAACAGTGATGAAACCAACATGGTCGCCTGCCAGGTTGCGTATACCCTGTTCCATACCCCCACCAAGATCGCACGGGTGCGCGCGCCCGGGTACACCGGATACCCCCAGTTGTTTGCTGCGGATGCTTTTCCAATCGATGTACTGATCAGTCCCGAGCAGCTGGTGACGGAGTACATCATGCGCCTTATCGAAAACCCGGGCGCACTTCAGGTGCTGGATTTTGCCAACGGTCTGGTGCGGCTGGTAGCGGTCAAAGCCTATTACGGGGGGCCGCTGGTTGGCAACGAGCTGAGCCAGCTTTACGAACATATGCCCGGCATAGAAGCGCGGGTAGCGGCAATCTACCGCAAAGGCAGAGCGATTCAACCCGAGGGTGACACCATTGTCGAGGCGGATGATGAGGTGTTTTTCATTGCCGCCACGGAGAATATCCGGGCCGTAATGAGTGAGTTGCGGAAGCTGGAAAAGCCGTTCAAAAGGCTGATGTTTGCCGGCGGAGGCAATATAGGTACACGTTTAGCTGGTGCGCTGGAAAACAAATATCAGGTCAAACTGATCGAATGCGACAAATCGCGCGCCCAGAAAGTCTCCGAAGAGCTGACGCATACCATCGTGCTGCATGGTGACGTGGCGGATGAAAATCTTTTGATAGAAGAGAATATCGAGAGTATGGACGTCTTCTGTGCGGTCACCAACGACGATGAGGCGAATATTCTCTCGGCGATGTTGGCAAAGCGGCTGGGTGCGCGCAAGGTAATGGCGCTGATAAACCGCCATGCTTACGTGGATATGGTCCAGAGCGGCAGTGTCGATATTGCCATTTCACCCCAGCAGGCGACCATCGGCAGTCTGTTGCGGCATGTACGCCGCGGGGATGTGGTGATGGTGCACTCTCTGCGTCACGGCGCTGCTGAGGCGATCGAAGCCGTGGCGCATGGTGACTCAAATTCCTCCAAAGTGGTCGGCAAGACGGTGGAGGCGATCGATCTGCCGAGGGGAACCAGCATCGGTGCCATTGTCCGCGGGGAGGAGGTGCTGATCGCGCATCATGATACGGTTATCCTGTCGGAAGACCATGTCATCATGTTTCTGGCGGACAAGAAGCGTATTTCCGAGGTGGAGCGACTTTTTCAGGTGGGGATAACCTTCCTTTAAGGCCCAAATTCCTGGTTGATTCTATAGACCTATGAATTTCAGTTCGGTACAACGAATACTCGGCATTCTGCTGATGGTTTTCAGTCTCACCATGCTGCCGCCGATAGTGGTTTCGCTCTGGTACCAGGATGGTGCTGTGCCCCCGTTTTCGCTTGCCTTTCTGCTGACATTTTTGGCGGGTGCCCTCTCCTGGGCACCGGTAAAAGGGCAAAAGAGAGAGTTGCGCCTGCGTGATGGATTCATGGTGGTGGTCATGTTCTGGACCGTGCTGGGCCTGACCGGATCGCTGCCGTTTATTTTGGCCACCAATCCTCACATGTCGTTGACCGACTCGGTATTCGAATCGGTTTCCGGCCTGACCACAACCGGTGCAACGGTGATAACCGGTCTCGACCATCTGCCCAAATCGGTACTCTACTACCGGCAGCAGCTGCAGTGGCTGGGGGGGATGGGAATTATCGTGTTGGCGGTTGCCGTGCTGCCGATGCTGGGTATCGGTGGTATGCAGCTCTACCGGGCGGAGACGCCCGGTCCGATGAAGGACTCGAAGCTGACACCCCGCATCACCGAAACAGCCAAGGCGCTCTGGTACATCTATCTCGGTTTGACGGTGGCTTGCGGTCTGGCTTTCTGGGTTGCCGGAATGTCGCCTTTTGATGCCGTTTGTCACGCCTTCTCCACTATTGCCATCGGTGGTTACTCAACCCACGATGCCAGCATGGGCTATTTCAACAATACCCTGATAGAGATGATTGCGGTGATCTTCCTGTTGATTTCCGGAGCAAACTTTGCCCTGCATTTCACCGCCTGGAGAGTCAAGAATCCATTGGTCTATTTTGCCGACAGCGAGTTCAGGTTCTACCTGCTAATCCAACTCGGGGTGGCGGTCTTCGTCATACTGGCGCTCTACTTCACGGGCAGTTATCACGATTTCTGGGAGGCAGCCACGCTGGGCCTGTTCCAGGCTGTTTCCATAGGTACGACCGCGGGCTTTACCACCGCCGACTACTCTATCTGGCCTGGCTTTGTCGCCATTACGCTGTTGTTCACCAGTTTCGTGGGAGGCTGCGCCGGATCCACCGGCGGCGGTATCAAAGCGATCCGTTTCCTGCTTCTTGTCAAACAGGGGCTGCGTGAGATCAACCGGCTGATACATCCCAATGCGCAGATACCGATTCGCGTCGGCAGCAAGAGTATCGATCCCCGGATTGTGGAGGCGGTGTGGGGATTCTTCGCACTCTACGTTGCCAGCTTTACGTTCATGTACATCGCGCTGGCGATGACCGGGCTCAATCTGATGACCGCTTTCTCCGCGGTGGCCGCGTCGATCAATAATCTTGGGCCCGGACTGGCCGATGTCGCGCTGAATTATGGAGACCTCAACAATCCTGCCAAGTGGGTGCTCTGTTTTGCCATGCTGTTGGGACGCCTGGAGATTTTCACCCTGCTGGTGTTGCTGACCCCGGCCTATTGGCGCAAGTAGATGGGTTTGCGGCCTATAGGGAAACAGCGGGATGGCATCTGCGCTACTGCATAGCGAGCAGCAAACACAACCGTGGAAAACGAGGAGAGTGAAAGGGCAGAACGGTCAGCAGAGGTTGCGGACTTGTAACTTGGTGGAGCAATGGGCTTAAAGCCCGTTGTGCGCAGGAAAGGTCCACCCGCCCGGACAATGAATAGATCTGGTTCAGTCTGGCAGGGTTCATCAACAGGATTCCAGGGAGATAAAAAATGAAACCCAAAACAGCAGAAGGCAGAGAAAAGGATAATTCTGCCTCGACTCAAAACGCTTCAGACATGCGCGCAGAAATGGATCTACTCAGGCAGCGACTGCGCGCGCTTGAGGCAAGCCTGCCGGGGGCAGCTCCCAACCCGCCGCCTGGCCGAAAGGTGGAATCCCGAACCGCAGCGAACGCGGTTGTGCTTCTGATATCGGTTGCCGTGCTTGCGGTGCTCGTCGGCACGGGGATTGTCTATGGCAAGGATGCATTGAATGCACTGTTTATCGACGACAACGGCAATGTCGGAATCGGGACGGAGCATCCGGGTGCGACCTTGGATGTCATGGGAACGATGAATGTAGTCAAAGAGGTCACTTTTGCAGGGCCTCTAACGGCATTGGGCAGGGTCCAGATCGGCAAAAAAACAGAAGAAGCTGTGCTCGATGTCGCAGGAACTTTAAAGGTCACAGACAATGCGACTGTCGAAGGCAGCTTAAAGACCGGTGGCAACGTCGGAATCGGATTGGAGCCAACAGGGATAAAGTTGGAGATTCGCCAGAATGAAGCGATAAAAGTAGGCAATGCCTACTTGAGCTCCGGAGGCGACTATGCCCACCTGGCCAATAATATGTGGTTTGACGGAACAAAGTGGCAGGAAACTGCCGCCGGTGCGTTGCTGCAGTTGAGCGGGCAGGAGACAATAATTTTGACGCATGACGGAAAAGGCAGGCACATGGAAATGGTGAAAGTTAACCAGGCTGGTATGACCGTGAACGGGTCTCTCCAATACCAGGGGGTATATCAACGCAACGACGAACCGGAGACGACCCGGCAGATTTTTCCCAGGTATCATCTTACATTGACCGGCCCGGTCTACCGGGGATCATCGAAAAGGATACCGCAAGAAACACTGATAGCGCTCTGCGGCGATGAGGACGGTTGCGAGGTCCGGCTGGGGATGACGAAATGGGACAATGATACACAAACAGAGACTGCTTCAAGGTCGTCCCTGTTTTACTACTCGTCCGGGAACGGACATTGGAGAGCCTCAAGCGGCATCGCGGCCTGGGATGCATCAGGTATCGATGGAGACGGCAAAACAGCGCACGTACTCGTCCACCCGTGGCGCGTATGCCACTTCACGGATGGCAATTACAGCAAAAATGTAAATAATGGTGACAGCCAAAAGGGAATGGAGCTCCTGATGTGGGAGGCGGACAAGGGTAAAAATCAGGGTACCAACCGTACGTGTGAACTGACGTTGATAGACTGAGTGGAAGCACAGGGTCACCCAAACCCATCGGGCACCAATGACCGATTACTCCTCAACTCAATAGTGTCTCTGCTGAGAGTCGCAGGACTCTGCTCCAACCCGGGCCCCTGTTTGGTTTCTGTAGCGGACCAAACATCCACTTAGTCGATAATGGTAATATCGCACTGTCTCTGCGGATTTTTGAATCTACCAAAAACGCCATAACCTCCTGATTTAAGGCGTACAAAGGAACACGAGTCCGGGTCCGTGGGGAGGGGCGCCGGAATCTGCGGTACTGAAACCTTTCCCCAGGTTATTTCTTGGTTTCCGACAGCCTGATCCAGGTGAAATAGAAATGTAGACGTTGTGTTTTTCAAATTTAATTGGTGAGTCACCCCGTTTAGCTGGATGTCTTTATCGAAGACCTTGATTCGCAGCCTGATGCTGCAACCGTCCGGATCGCCGCAGTGAGAATCCATGATCTCGGGCGGAATCATCATTTGACCCGGTTGTACGTAGGCAGTGATTGTCTTGTGATACCTGCTTGATACAGGGTAAAGCTTCGGTTCGCCACCGTTGGTCACATGTAGACCGCGGTGCATGAAATCACCGTTGATGTCCAGGGCTGCTTTGGGTTCCTTTGTCTGAATACCGATTCTCCCCGGTCTGGCACCATCCTGGAGGACGAGATCTACCGGATTTCCATCGTCATACTGATATGTCAGGAGCCTGGCATAGGAATTCCTGCCCGGCGCCTCCATGAGTATGACGCGCCGCTTCTTTTCACCACCGTCACTAACGATGAAACGCCCGCCCTGTTGCAGTGTACCGCGCACCTCAAGCGGTTCTTTAGGTTGGATCGAACCCGGCGGGAATGTACCTATTCCGACCTTTCCAAGGACCTGAAGTGATTTCGAGACCCGCGCATCCCCCTCTATATGTAGCCTGGCTTTCGGATCAGCCGTTCCTATTCCGGCATTGCCCTCAGGGGTGATCACGAGTGCTTCGCCGCTGGTCTCTGCATAGACTTGTCGCACAGCAATTGGCGCAAGTGTGAGACAACACAAAGAGGCGAGTACGACTCCCCGAAAAAGGCGCCTGGAAGCGCATAGATGCCATTTTCTCGCAGTGATAAAGGGGATGTTATTTCCTGCGGTCATTTCCTGTTCCTCTGAGGAAGTGAAAAATATACGAAGTCGCTCCAAGCGGGCTCACATCCGCTGGCCATAAGTCAAGCTGAACATCCGGACGACAGGATGCATTTCAGGGCCCGTCTGTCGTTCTTATCGCCTGCACTTCGAGTGCATGTCCCCGTGGCCAGGAGAAACCGCGTGTCATACTCGTGCGTCCTGCGCGCACGATCACCCTACCGCTTTCTCCCTCGGGATGAGCATCTGCACTCAGCACCACGCGACGTGCAGCATACGTCCTGCCTGCCAGCATGGTCAGGGGCCGGATCTCCCGTTCGGATGCGCGGGGAGTGAACTGGTAGATTCCCTGCCGGGCGTAGGCAACAACCCGATCATCGTGGAAAAGCATGCCATCCGTATCGTAGTCAGCCGGCAGATCCACCGCCCGACAGAGCGAGAATTTCGCTGGACAGAGGTGACCCTTGGTTATCAGATAGGCTCCGCCCGCGGGATCGAAAAATATTTTACCGGGTCCGGCATCAGGTACTGCAAGAATCCGACGCAGTTTGGCGTCATCACCGGTGCTGCGCCAGTCGATCTCGACAAGATAGCCGCCCAGCACGGCAAACAGGCGTCCGGTTGCAGGATTGAATCTTGGAGGTGCCCCAATTTTTCCCTCGAACTGAAACAGAAATTCCGGAGGCCGGAAGATGCCTGAACCGGGGCGATTCTCGGCCACTTGGAATAGCTGAATCCTGCCTTCGTCGCTGGTGTTCGCGGCCATTGCAAGATAATGGATCACGCGTCTTTCGACCGTCTCAGTGTGCACGGCGGGGCGGAACAACTCTGCAAACAACATCGTTGCGCCACTCTTTCGATCCGTGAATTCGACTCCGGGGTAGCTCTCCCCGGTATCTGTCCTGATCCGGCCCAACTCGATCCGCCTGCCCTGGGTTGTGTCGAGACTTCCGAGAATGAAAGCCTGATTTCCGTCCAGACTGAGCGCGATCGGGGCTATGCTGTCGTAATTCTTTTCCGTAACCCAGATTTTTTCCATTTGAGCGTTGTAACCAACGATCGCACCGGGCTCCCGGGCCTCTCTGGTGTCGCGGAAGTAAATTGCACCATCGGCACCTGCGGCTGGTGTATTTCCGTTTTGCAGAGCGACCTCTTTAGAGTCTCTTCCGAGACAGCCCTGAATCCTGGACAGATAGTCGTAGTCGCACGACATTACCATGCCGGTGCCGACGATGTTCGTCCTGCCCAGATCCGTGCCCGCTGCGAAGCTTCCGCCTGGAAGGGGGGGAGGGATAGCGACACCGGACACGGCGCCATAGGGTGATACCTTCATAAGCTTGGGCACTCCATCACTCTCGCCGGCAACGATGACTGATGCTCCATCGTCATAGGCGTTGGTCAGGAATGTGAGACTGTCCCGAACGAGCAGCGGCGAAGTGGCGTATGCCGGAGGCTCGGTTTCGGGGGCGGACCAGGGGAGCTGCGGTGCCTCGGGGGTGTCGTAGCGCAATGAAACCCTTGGTCTGTACCGGGCCTCGGCCAGGCCGCCGTAATAGGTCCGGTCCGAAGCCGGTGAGGCTGTCGTTATTTTTATCTTGAGCGCGCCTCTGGCGAGAGCGTCGCAAGCCTCAGGTCTGAGCTGGATCGCCACGCGACCCAGGGGCCGTTCTTCCACCGTGCCCAAGCCCATCTGCCTCTCATCGATATAGACATCGAGATCCTGTCCGGTGTGTGGTCCCGGCGTCTCGTCGGCGACAAGGTGCAACTCACACGAATTGATCTTTGCGTTCGATGGCAGCGGAAGAAGTCCATGCCTGAATTCAAGGGTATGACTGCCTTTGTCGTCATCCGGTGTGATGCGAAATGTCTTGCTGATATCGGAATAGAGGTAGACGCGTGTCGCATCGGCTGCAGCGGATTGCACCGACAGGCACAGCAGAAGTATGGCAGAAGCGCCCTGAATTCGTTGCAGCATGTCAGGACCTCCTCTGGATCGACTTGACACTCTATTCACTGACGAATACCTCCAAAGGTTCCCGCCGCCATCGACGTTTGCCTGGCGTATTTGCATGCATGCGCCGTGCGAACGCACAGCCCCTGAAGGCAACACAGGAGATGTGGTGCGGTGCTATAATCCACTCTTCATCATCGTCGATGCGGTTTGCGTCCAGAGAGAGCCAGGAGTCTTCGGTGCGGGTCACCCTTTTCAGCCGTGCGCTGACCGGCTGGATACTTTTCTGTCGGGATCCTGTGCCGACCGCCGCCAGGCCAAGGAGCTGGTCTCCCTTCAACCTGCATATTCCTGACCCGATCGCTCCTTGACACCAGTACCCTGCATCAGCGACCGGTCGTGACTCCCAGGCAGCATTTTTGTCAACTTTGCGCGACCAGATGTCGCCAAGTGGCGCGCCGTTGATCGTGCGCACGCCGCCAGCAATCCAGACTTCCCCCTGGCGCACGGCGGCGCCGGGCATGCAACGCGCTCCCCACTTCACTTCTGAGGTGACCGATCGGGCTTCGGCACCCTGTGGCGAAAGGTCGAGAGCAACCGTATCATTCAGCGGGCCGAATTTTCCGAGCCCACCCAGAATCCAGGCCTGACGCTCACCGGTGACAACGGCGGCATGGCCCATACGTGCCTCGAATTCACCCGTAACCTGCAACCGTGTCCAGCCAGCGGCCGGATCGCGTAGATTGAAGCAGAAAACTTCCGCCGATTTCAGGTCCTGATCAACCATACTTCCGCCGATCAGATAGAGGTGATCGCCCAGCCTGATCCCTGGCGATGTCTCCATGTAATCAGGCAGCGCACCACCAACTTTCTCCCAGTCGACCAGTCCGTCTCTGGACCGGTACAAAGCCAACGCCGATTTTTTATCGCCATCGATCAGGATCGCGTAGAGCCAGTCAGCATACGCATCGCCGCTGTCGAACAATACGGCGGGGAATCTTTTTTCCGGCATATCGATCCTGTTCCACCCGGGTTTCAGAACCTTGACATCAAGCTCCAGCTCGTCAACACGCCCGGAGTCTTCATCGATTGCTTTCAGGATAAATCTTGCGGTCTCGCTGACTTCGACCCGCATGAAGTTATCGCCACTTTCAGTCACCTGCGTATGCGGGGGCTGATTAATCGTTGTGCGCGCCGAAGACTCCCAACTCAGCAGCACACTCCCTGCGCCGATCAGCACATCTGGAGATGCGCGGAAAGAGCCGATCAAATCCTCCCCGAGTTTGCGCACAGCGATCTTTTCCGTATTTTGCTTCACCTCCTGGCCGACCTGATAATAGGCTTGAACCGAGATCTCAGCCTGCCCCACTTCGGCATTGCACTTGATATTCTCGATGTCGACCGCGATTTCGAGTTCTCCCCCCACCCCAATGCCGTCAACACCGTCACCCAGCCAGCCACTACGGCAGCCGTCACTTTCCTCGCCCCGGAAATCTTCGTGCGAACTATGCATACCGGGATAGGAGACCCTGGCGCGGATTTCGCGGGCATCAGCCTGATCCCGCACCAGGCCCGACTCTCCCACCGGGATCTCCATCTTCAGCCAGACCGGTCCGTCATTGTGGATCCTTATCCTGAACGGGATGCGGTTCCGGCTCTGTGCCTGATCGCCGACTATGATGGTTGGCTCTTCGGCCGAGATGCACAGTTGGAACTCACTCATCCTGCTCTCCTTTCACCTGTGAGGGAGGGGTTCGCTGCAGACGCAGCCAACCTTCGCTCAATATCTGCTCACTGTCGAACAGCACAGCGTCGCCAACCGATCGCACCGGTAACCAGTCAATCAGGGGACCGGTGGCGAAAGACCACTTGCCGAAAGCATCCGAAGGACGAGGCATATCGAGCATATCCTTCTCCGCATGCCCTGCTATAACCGGGGCGACCCTTATATAGTGATCCCGAAGCTGTGCACTCTCCTGCAAAGCGACCTGCTCCAGCTCAGTATGTGTTTTGGGCAGCAATTCCGTTTTGGCATGAACCCGCGAACCCGCCTGCATGAGTAGAATCAGAGGTTCCGGCGTACCGTCCAGCTTGACTGACACCGTTTCATCGTAGCGAATTCGCGAATTGGGACCGAGCCTCATGGGTGCTCCCGAGCGCGCAATGAGATGATCATCGTATATCACCCCGAGCAGTCCATCGCGGGCTTCGCTGCTGTCCCCGAGGATGACCTCTGTGCTCTCCTGCCCGATCTCCCCCGTATCGAAACGTGCACTACCACCCGCAATCACACAGCGCCCATGCGGAAGGCCGAAAAGTTCAAGCGACAGTTGTGCACGAACGACAGCGAGCGGTCGACCGACAAGGACCCCAAGGGAGGGATCTTCACCGGTTGGGCGATCTACGGTACTGGCCAGCACGAAATCGCTCAGTTCGAGAAATGCCTGTCCCTCGTCCGCACTGAACTCTGTGAGAAGCAGGACAAACTGCCTGAGCACCTCGTCGGCGATGTTTCCGGCCAGGAGCGTCGTACCCGGCTTTGGCCGCCATTTGAAGGTGACCCTGGACTGGATCGTCTTCTTACCCGGTGACGGGAGTACGCTTTCGAGCGTCCCCAGCGCCGCACCGTCGAACGCGAAGATATCAAAGCTTTTCTGCAAGTAGTTGGGAACAACCCACCCATGTACCGGCGAGGATCCTCTGCCCTCTCTTCCCAACCATGACAATTCAAGTCTTGCCGGCTGCAGCAGCGCTCGCTCCAATACCAGGTCGTGACCGCCATCCGCAGGTCCGGCGGCGGCTGCAACGGCGACGTTGACACCCTTTGCGGTATCCCTGGACAGGACCTGCGTCTGTCGACCGAATGCATCGACAAGATGCAGGGAGTGCAGTCTCAGCCCCCCTTCGCGGAAGGGGTGAAAAGGGAAGTTGGGCAAGTGGAGGGTGGGCTGTGGCAGACGCCCCAGAGCGTCCCACACTGCCGTATCGATTTCGTCTTTGACAGGATCCACAGGCGGCACGAACAGACCCAGAGTGGTGCTTTGGAGCAGTTCATTGAAGCCGGCAAACGGTGCGCCAAGGACTCGTGCGGTTTCTATTCTCGAAAACGAAACTTCCTGTCGGTTGCCGGCTTCGCCGGTGAATCTGTGAAGGTTGGCTGCAAGTTTTTCGCCCGAGATTACCGACAGGGGCACGGCGCCCTGCAGGTAGGCGTGCCGATCAGCGATGCCCGAATATCCGGCTGGCATCCAGCGCACCTGCCATTTAAGAAAAACCGGCATCCCGGCCGTTGTGTCGCGATCCCAATGCGTTACCGCTCCCGGGTCCGGCGGGGTACCGGTCCAGCTCATTCTATGTAGATCATGTGCTGCCTCACTGTTAAGGCTTTCGACCAGCCGGCCCAGGAGTTCCCGCTGTTCCATCGTGCTCCCCGTGCCGATCCAGCCAGTCGCAGTGTGATCAAGACACCTCAGTTCCCGAGCGAGCAGAGTGAGGCAGCCAGCCAGATCCGGTCCGACAAGTGATGGGTCGACATTCGCAGCTGGAAGATCCGCTTCAAACCATTTGCGATCAACAGGTCCCAAGAGCTCGAGGCCGGAAATCACATCCCGCAGCATACGGCATCGCAGCAGCTCAGTCTGGCCTTCATCACGGATTGGCCTTTTCGGCCTGGAACGATCCCGGCGCGTGGGGTCTTGGTCGTCGATTACCACATAAGGATCTTTGGGCGTCAGGAAATGACCGGCCACCACATCTGTCAAGTCAAGGTCCGGATTGCGTTCGAGTGCAGCGTCCAACTCCATTTTTGTTTTGTCCAGGTCTCGCGCAGCCTGTAACGCGCTTACCGTGACCAACTCCACTGCGCTAAGCGCTTCTTCGATCACACTCCTGTGCGGACGACTCATCGGGGGGCCAGTCTGGAGGGCAGCCCAAGCGGACCAGGCCCCAAACAGGCGTTTGCGTGCTCCTTCCAGGTCACGCAGGTGGCGGTCCAGGATCAGCTGTTGTTCATTGAGGTTCATCAGCAGGGAAGAGAGCCCTGCCGGAAGAGCTCCGCCCTCTGGGTTTTCTGCTCCCTCCTTTCGCCCAATCTGCCATCTTGCCCCACCGGGCAGTGGGCTGAACCTTTGTCTCAGTATGAGCTCATCGAGCTCCCGCAGTTTTCCAACCTGTCCCGCCTGGTCATGGAAGAAGGCACAGAGCACCCGCTCAAGGTCTGGGTCAGGGTCCTGCCCTATGCGCAGCGCAGCAACGAAAGCCTCGGCAGCTGATCCGCCGATGGCGATATTCGGCAACTTGGCCGGGGCGCCGCTCATTTTTTTGAGTGTTACATCGGCCATAGTGAGCCCGGTCACACCGCCATGGAGGAGAACCCCGTCGGGGGGAGTCTCCCGGTCTATCTGGGGATAGTGCCAGGATAGATTAGCCATCCTGTCTGCGATCGACGTATCGGAACTCTTGCCTCCTTTTTGTGCGGCGGTCAGCAGGTCGCACGCTGGATCGGAATACCAGCCCGCGACAAGGTAGGAGAGACTGGCATCCTCGTGCACACCCGCAAGATCATCGTGGAAACCGAGGATATTGCGACAGGCCGGGTAGTAGTGAGAGAAGGTGAGATCCCCCCAGCCGGATGCGGTAAGCGCGAAGCGGTAGTGCGGATGTGTCTCCTCCCAGACTGGTTTCTCCGACGGCCCGCGATCCTCCAAGCGGGCAGATAGATCGATCGACCGCCCCACATAACCGCAACGCGCGGTTCCCAGGCCGGGCTGCGGTGCTGCCGATCCCCCGATGAAAGGGAACGGTGTCCCACACTCCTCATGCTTGTCCGACAAATAGTCGCTCTCTATCAGCCAGGCCCGGATAGCGGGTTCGCCGGCGGCGTATTGCGACCGGCCGTCGGTCTCGATGCGAAGCACGATCCATCTGTTCGGAATGAAAGCCTGCTCGCCTTTTTCATCATCCTCGCCGAAACTCGTGGTCAGTACTGCCTGGGGAAGCGCCCAGTGAAGGTGTATACCCGGCTGGAGCTGGGGCAAAGGCTCACGCTCGAAGGGCAGAAATTTTTGTGGCTGGCGATACCAGTTCCTGAATCCGTCCTCGGATCGGGGCACCGGCGCGAGATCGGGTGGCCTGTGCCCCATATCTCCGACCGGCACCGCGAGCAGGTTCATCGGCACGAGAAGGGGTGACTTCATCGGCTGCCCCTCTCTTCAGGAGGCCTGAATATCACTTTTGTGGGAGACTCAATCATCTGATACGCGAATTCGGCTGAACTCCCCTTGACCCCGGGCATACTGGCCGCAAGCGCGGCGATCTGGACTGCCCGGCTGTTCCCGCGAACCGGTACGGCGATCGGATTCGTGTATTCTCTTACCCCTTTTTTTTCAATTCGCAGCTTTTTTTTGTACAGGTCATCGTCTTGGAACACGCCAAAATGGATCGCCTCCGACGGTTGCTTGATCTGGAGCCTGGAGATTTCACCATTATAGATACAGAGCAGCAGGTCGGGGGCAAGTCGATCCATCCTGAGAATGGCAAGTTCTTCCGGATTTTCTTTGCCAGCAGTCCATGCGGTGGATTCCAGTCCAATCCACTCCTCGACTGCGTCCGAGCGCAGCAGAAACCCGGTGATTGGCCACTTCAGTTCGGCCTTTCCCTTTTCCTTCTTTGCTGGCGTCCCCAAGCCTCGACGCTTATCGGCAGCCGCTTTGGCGTTGGCGCGAAGACCTTCAGCGATCCGGCATGAAGCCTCGAAAAAGCGTGTCCTCAGGATTTGATCGACCAGTTCATCCGCCTGACTGTTACGTGCAACGCTGCAGGCTCCCTGCAGAAAGCAGCTGATCCAGTCGGGGTCGAGATAGAAAAAGCGTATGCTTCCACGCTTCAGCATCATCTCGTTAGGTACGAGATAGGATAGTGGTACACCATAGAGCAATAGAGCCTCACCAAGCCAGTCGTGCAACGTCACTGGCAACTCAGGGGGAAATTCTCCATCCGATTTCGCAGCTGGTGCTGCAGGAATATAGCCAGCCCGCGCGAGGGCATCTAGGTAATGGTCCGCCAGGCCCCTTTCGCCACTCGTGGGAAGCACGTTCAATAGTTCATCACGGGTCTCATCATCACCGATTTCTTTGGCGATCGTGCTCGCGTTGGTCCTTTTCAGCCAGGTTCCAAAAGCCTCGCGGTAGCTGCCCAGCGCCTTGCAGAACGCCTGATCCTGAAGGGCAAGCAGCCGTCCGAGCTCCCAGGCAGCGGCGTAGGAAGCATTGAACATGCCTGTGCCGCGGTCGAATACAAGCGCCGCATCCGCCGTCGAAATGTGGTCGTATGAGCCTCTCAGGGATTTTCTGACGGGTGAAAGCGGACCGCGATACCAGCTGATCCCTGTCTCACCTGTCCGGAAATGGTGTTCCAGCGGAGCGAAACCCTGCCCAAGTGCGCCTCGCACCGGCTTATCAATACCCTCGGACAGTTTCGTGGGAATGATGAATGGTTGTTCATCATCGAGCGCCGTCATGAATCCCTTAAAGTCATTTCGGCCCTGACAGTGAAATTCCCAGCTGGCCAGGACCAGCAGACGGCACATCTTTCCCTGGCGTGCGTCTGTCCAGTCCTCCACCTTTGCTTCAACAGAGTCAGCAGCGTCATTCGCATGTGAGTCGAAGAATTCTTCCCATCCCTCGATCGAAACGAGATGGACGGTATTACGTATGCCCCAGTCCTTTTCCCCTTTCGGCACCTTGGCGGTTTCCGGCATTCTGTTGCAGACCACCACGGAGAAAAACCCGTCTTTGAGAAGTGACCAAGTCTCTTTGCCATCGGTAGAGACTTCACGGACATGCGCGAGGTAATCGAGGTCCTGACAACGTGGCATGACCCGGCTGAACAGTTTCACCGGAAGATCGAGGGTTCGGCAGGGATCCGAGGCACTCTCGTATTCTTCGAGTGTCAAATCCGGCAGGATTATCCTCTCTTCCTGTCCGACTAGATCGCCCACTGTTCCGAACGCCGGCTTGATCATACTGCCGGACTCACCCCCTTCCCCTTCGCTCAGCAGGATGAGCGCAAGCCAGGGATCCCTTTGGTTCGCATTGGTTACAAATTCCTTCCGTTTCAGAGTGCGCTCCCACGGCAGTGTGCGGCGATCGAAGACGATATGCGGAAGTACGCCGGCGTAATTGCCGATTCCGCCTGGCGGCGGATAGCAGGAATAGGCCTCATCCCCCGTGAGTGAGAACCGTGGCGCAGCTACCTGAAACGATTTTTCGGGAGTGTGCATCGTCTCGAGATGCTGCAGGCTGTCAAGATTATCCTCAGGGCCGCCCGCATGCAGTTCGGGATTTGCCTTCACCGTGTAAGTACCGCTCTCCAGAGCAGGCAGACAGTGATCGTAGAAGGTGATGGTACCATCACCCCGTTTCATGGCGCGCTCCCTAAAGTGCCGATGCCTGAAGCGGCCTGTAATTCCGACACCAGCGCGGGAGACAGAGTGACTTCGGGTAACCTTGCCTCCGCTGGCTTCCCTGACCTCAGGACATCGGACAGCTGATCACGCACCCTACTCTGACGCCCGCTATCTCCCAGCAACTGTGACAACTCTTCCCACGAACCTTGCGGCTTTTCCTGGGAAGGCACTTCAGTGGAGAGGCGAATCTCCTTCGGGATGGAGTCATATTGGAACTCTTCGATCGGGAACGGACCAACCCTGTGTTTGGGAGAGGTTGGTTGCGTACGGATGATGACACCCGACAATACATCGCGGATCATCTGCTCTGGATTCTGTCCGGTATCCGCGCTGGTGCTCCATAGCGCAGAGGGAAAGCTTTTTCGGGTCTCGGATACGACCATGAAGCGTGAGACAACCGAGGAGCCATCCCGGTCAAAGATATCGAGTGCCAGTTTGGATCGAAGCTGACCTTTGCCCATGGGCAGGACACCGAGCCTGGGCGACCTGTCGGTACAGAACGCTCCAACTGAGATTTCGGTGCAGGGAATCGTCGACTCTGTCTCGATGACGAGTTCGTGAGCGTTCATGATGGAGTGGGTCACTTTGCCATTTTCGTCCCGTACCTCACGCACGATGCCCCCGGTGAGGGCGATGGAGCCAAAATTGGGCTGCTTTTCCTGGCGGCTCTTCTGCTCTGTAGGCAGAAAGCGCTCACACAGATCATTCCAGGAGATCTGGTTTGCGGCCTGAGTCGATTGATTTCCGAATTTGACCGAGAAGGAGACGCACCAGTAGGAAATCCTGGCCATGCCGGCAAAGGGCGGACCCCAAACATGCAGGTCGGCGCCGATCTCGAGCTTAAGTCCGCTGCTTGTGGCAGTGACCTCCTTCCTGAAAGCATTGAAAATGATCGAAATCGAGATCCCGATCCGGGCGTCATAGTGAAACGGTGCCCAGGCAATGAAAAAATCTGCATATGCAAGAAATGCAGCGCGTACCGTGGGGATGTTGAATACCGCCTCCATCCGGATCCCCGCCATCATGCAGGACGGTGTGATCGCAAAGTAGGACTCCCCCCGAATGCGCAGATTCGACGAAAGCCGGCCGCCAATGGAGACACGCTCAACGACGGGATAATGAGCAGGAGGGCGGGCATCGGGATGATAGCCTCCTATCGAGATCACGAAATCACCCGCATTCGGCCCGCCAAACCAAACGAAGAAAGCGAATCCACCTTCCAGGCGCAGCTTCTCCGAAAAGACGAATGAACCCTTGGTGAGACGGCCCTCGATACTGAGAACACCGGCTTCGGGGTCCAGCACCGCTCTTATCGCAAGGTTCGCCCGGAAAGCGGGAGTCTTGCCTTCCGGCTGTGAGATTTCCGATATTCCCAGAAGCGTAAAGCGCAGGCGATTACCGAAAGCGACAGTCAGAAGCGCGAAGGAGTCCGCAAGTTTGAACGATGTGAAGCGGACGCCGACCGCACCCCAGTAGTCGCCGTGCGAAGGCTGGATATATTTCTCAAGATTTTCGCGGACACCGCTCCTTTTTCCGGGTGGTGACATTACAGCCGCGACCAGTGGGAACTCCTGAACCTCACGCAGGCCGGGTGTTTCGAGCTTCGAGTTATACCCGCCGCCAAGAGCCACCCCGGTGACGAAAAACGCCGGCGGTCCGCCGAGGACGCCGTTGAAGGATCCATAGATGAAAACCGAAGGTGCAGTCTGCCCGCCACCTGTATCTATGGCTGAATAGGCACCGAAGGCTGAAATCTGGAACTTCGATGCTTTTATCAGAATATCTCCGACGAAATTACCGGGGCCACGTCGTACCAGTCCTCCGGAAATCCCGAGGGTCGGCGTCGAGACGTCAATTGCCAGGCCGTCGAGCCCCACCTCAAATCCCTGCATGCTCCGTTCCAGCAGCGAGGTGACCGGAAGGCTGGCATTGAGGCCGTCGAGGTCGAACTTGAACAGACTGCTGCCCAGCGACGCATCCAGTAGCACACAGACGCGCTCCTCGCGCATTTCGTAGCGCACCTTGCGGAAGGTGAGCGGACCAATGCTGCGTCCGACCGGAGAGTTGTTGTTTGCCTCCTGTGTCAGTGCATTGCTTTCATCGTCGTTTTGAGTGCCGGTACCCTGACTCTTGCCAGCGGTGCCATCCGAGTCCTGTCGTTCTTCATCACCGCCAAGCCGACACTCGAATGGCAGTTCGGTGTCGGTGCCGGTGAGCGCGAAGTTGCCGGTCAGCAAAAAGCCCTTATTGACGGTGAATTCCTCTCCAGCGAGACTGAGCGGCTTTTGCGGATAGGCGCTGGCAATGGATACGAGAAGGTCTTTCAACTGCAACTCATGAGGTTCGATGATGGAGCCGAGATCACCTAAACCGCTTGTCGAGATAACAGGCAGTCGGGCCGCCGCTGCCAACCGCCACCGATCATCATTTATCTTCCATGCGAGAAGTCCTGCCGCCTTACCATCTTCGAGCGCACAATCGAGCGCAACGAGTCTGGAGCTTTTTCCGAACTCAAGCCTCATCGCGGCGCGCGCCACGTCGGGTAGCGCGCTTAACGCGGTAGCGTCCGCCAAGCCGTATGCTGCCGCCAGATTGGAGAGAGAGAGCAATCGGGCGTCTTCCTGACGCTTAAACAGAGCGGATAAGGTTTTTTCACTCTTTGCGGTTTCGAACACAAGCTCGAATTCAACCCCGCCAAATTGAATTGATCCGCCAAAACGACCTTTGCCATCCTGCTGGATAAGGATTTCGACAGTTGCGAAGAGGGCATCATCCGTTTCTGCCCAGAAACGGCCCGCCAGGGTGAACGCAAAGGATTTCGGAGCGGTGCAGTAGGTTGCGCTGAGGGACTCGATATCGAGTGATTCCAGCACATCGGGCAGATCGCTCTTGAGGCCGAAACGTTCCTTGAGCTCTGCCTCCAGATCTTTGATGCGGACCGGACTCTCTTTCCCAAGTTCGCCGGCGAATGTCCATGCCTCTTTCTCATCCTTCGATTTCTGCGCGCCCAGCCGAAGATCGTTATCGCAGAAATCGAACAGAAGCGCCAATGCAATCTCAACCTCCTCGTCCCTCCCTTGTTTCTCCACGCGGAACTCTTCGATCGCGACCTCCAGTCCGGCGATTATCTCCCAACCGCGGGAAGTTCGTGCGGAAACCCGGTAGCCGCCGCTTCCCAGAGAGGCGGAGAGGATCACATCGGTTAGCGTTATCGATCGGATTTCATCGGGGAGTTCCACGCCACCCAGCAGGGTATTGGCGATCTCGCCAACCGGCAGTACTGAATCGGGTGCTGTGGCGGCATAAAGCTTCCAGCTCTCGCTGCTCCTGTAACTGCCGGAAACCACGAAATGGACGTTGCCGATGGCGAACACTCCCTCGACCGCGAGCATGTGAAATGCACCGTCGGTAACGCTCGCCGCGAGGGACAGGCCATCTATTTTTATCAGCTGCCCGCCGACTTCGAAGTTGAGGAAATCATCGGATTTGACGGCGATATCCGCGTCGAAGCTCCTGGTCCGCATATTGCCCGCGATGCGCACCACTGTCAGGGCCAGATCCCTCTCGCCCAAATCCAGGCTCCAACCGAGTTCTGTGCCAAGCTGATTCAGAGACATGTCTGTGTCCGGATCCTTCTCGACGAGAAAACCGAGATCCGGCAAGGCCAGGGATGTCGTGAAACGGGCATGGCCAAATTCCCAGACCCCTCTTACCTCTCCTGAGATCTGCCGAAAATACGCGTCCCTACCTGAAACGAACGGGCGGATCACACTCATGGAGAGTTCCGGTCGAATGGTGATCTTGTCGCCGCAAAGCGGAATGGGTTTCTTCCCGCTGACCGTGGCGCTCATCTCGACAATCTGTGTCTCCTGTATGTCGACAATCAAAGAGAACCGGGAAAGCGTTACCGAGAGAATGCTGCCCAGGCAATCCTCCGCGAATATCGCGGATGTCGCTTCATACTCTTGCTTTTTAGAAAGGGTCTCTATCATCTCCCCGAGGGTCGGGAATTCCGTGAACTCAACCCTTAACTCGCGGTAGTACAGATCGAGGCGTGCTCCCCAGGCAAAATCATGCTGCCCTATAGCAGTCCGCCCCGTTAATAAGAACACCGGCATGTTCGCATCGGGACCATAAAGCTGCTGCTCCAAGCGGAAGCGGCTGATCTCAAAAGCGAGAGCCCCCCCGGGAAAATCGAGCTTTGCTCCGACCGGAACGTCAAGAGTCGCGCGATATCCCTCGTCATCTTGAAACAACGTGAAATTGGCTCCCTTCTCCTTCTTGCCAAGCACAAGTCCGACTTCCTCATCGAGGAGATTGAGAAGAGTGCCCGCGGTTACATCGGCTGCGAGACCGCGCGGGAAGGAGTCCGGCAGGTTGACGAGCGGGGAGACGGGCGTAATGGGGGGCAATGCGCCGCTACGCTCTCCACGCCCGGAGGAGAAAAGCAAACGTCCACCGGCCCCTCCCAGAAGACCGGAAAAGAAGCCACCATCATCCTCTTCGTCCGGATCATCTTCGAGGGAGACCCGGCGGATCAAAGCCTCGAGCCCAAAATCCGGCGGCAGTTCTGCGTCGAGAATAAAGCCAATGGAGCTCTCCTCGGCGAAGAACACCGCCTCTACAGTCGTGCCAGACTTGATTGTTTCCCAGTCAACCCGTCCCCGGATGTGCAAAGTATCATTGCTGGTTGAGAGAAATGCGCATTCCGACAGTGTGACCACGGCAGAGCCAAAGAGTCTCGACACCAGCGCAGCGTTTTCTTCTGTCAGTGTTGCGGCAGAAAGCTCAAGAGCGTCACCGTTACACCGCGCGGTCCGCAGACTGTCAAAAGGCGGCGGCAAAAGCATCACAGTTTGCCTGGCTCGTCTGTGGATTTCTTGCCAAGAAGCACCCAGGCCCTGCTATCCCGATTTTTTCTGTAAACAGTATCGAAGTCGCTTTTCAGTCCCTCATAGGCCGCAAAATAGAGGTGCATGAAAAGCATCTTCTGTGTTCTCTCTCCGATAGCCGATTCCAGCTGTTTGACCTGGTCGTCGTTGAGGTCCTCGATCATTTTCTGGTAAAAGCTCAGCGATATCCCCCGGTTTTTGTTTATTTCACCGGAGATGTCATCCAGCCAATTGTTTTGAGTTGCGCCCGGAAACCTCTTCCTGACGACCTGGGTATAGGCACGCAGCGAGTCGAAGCTCCCGGTCAGGGAGCGCGGGATGGTCATGTCGGCATTCTTGGAAGTACTGAACTTGCCTGACAGCTTCTCGAGATGCTCGAGAAGTTCAGCGCCGCTGCGGAACGCGCGCCATGGCGTCTCCAGCATGTAGCGCTCATTCTGCGCCGGCACCCTGTCGAGCGGGATTTTGCTTCTGCGATAGTGTTTGATCAGATTCCAGCGCACATTTTCAGGAGAATGAGCCAGCTGCGTCATGACGACCACTTTTGAGCCGGCGGGAATCCGGTGCGCTTTCCCGACAGGGTAGTGCCGTCTCTCCTGCGTAACCGGATCACCATCCAGCCAGTAACGCCGGCTTGCGAGGCGATCATTGAAGGCATAGTGAAAGCTGTTGCCACCGACGACAGGTGCGCTGAAGGTAACCAGGTTCATTGCTCCCCAGGGCCAATTCCGAACTTCATCCGGCATTTTTGATTTATCATCTTCAGGATCGTAGAGAGTGCCCAGCAACACCGCGCTGCAGAAGTGGCAAGCCAACCCTCCACCCAGACTGTGTCCGGTTACATGAATCTGTCGCGGCGGAATGCCGTTCTTTTTTTTCAGAATAGCATCAAGAGCCCCAAAGATTGTGGGCAACATTGTCTTGATGCTGCTTCTGAAGCCATTTGTGGCCGAACCAATGGTGCTGATTTCAGGATCCTCCGAAACGGAAGGGGTCGCCATGTCGGTCACCCAGTCCGGATTTTTCTTACCCTCCAGTGCCAGTCTGATCCGGGGATCGCCACTGCGGCTGCCGCGAAACGCGATGTGAATGTCGTAAGGTTTGGTGCTCGTGCCCTTTATGGGCCCCACCTGGCCGCCAAGTTCGTCAGCCTCCAACTCACGTGCGAGACAAAAACCCATCAGGCTCCAGTATGAATACCGTTTCTGACCGGTTTTGTTCTCGATACCACCGGTGCCGCCTTCAAAACAGTAAAGGTAGTCTGTCGCGGATGGCACACCGCGCGCCCGGGTGAAAGCTATTTTCTGAACCTTGACGTCACTTGGATCGGGATGGCCCGAGCCCTTGTAGAACCCATGGTTCCATTTGTAATGGGAAATATGGATTTCTGCGATGCGTTCGGTGATCTCTTTGGGCGTATTGTAGAGAAGCCAGGGCTCTTTTGTTCCACGCGGACGGGTAAAACCCACTCGCGACGGATCCACCCGGCGGTAATCGCTGACAATGAAGTCCAGGAGGTCGTTAGGCTTCCAGCCATTACTCTCCATGTCTTTTTCTGAACCCGCCAGCACCGCATGCCCCCGGTACCCCAGGTGGTCATCCTTTTGGCCAGGCTTGATTTGTTTGGGGCTTATGACCTCGCGGACCGCAGCCTTGAAAGCGCTGCGTTCGGACTTGTGGGTATATTCGTAGTAAGGATCAAGCGGCCACAAATGACTTTGCGCGTGAAGTTGGTAAGTAAGAGTACAAAGATCCAAATTATAAATTACATTGTTATACATTATGTTTGCCCAGCTCTATCGGTAAATCGAAGATAAAAAGGGTGCTTTTCACCTCGGATCAAGCGATAAGTGTCACCCAGGGTGTAATCGATCCTTAAACCTGAACCTGATGTAAATTTTCTACTTCTTGCTGGTCTTGAAGATGTTCGAAGATAATTCAATACAAGAGCTTCGAACAATAGATAGTATCTGGATTCTGTAACACTAATTTTACAAATAGACCAGCAGGCTCTCATCAAACATAAACTAAGACCATGACTCTATTGCGGTATGTTTCAGTCATTTCCTTATGCCGCCTCCGCCAGTGTCAGGCCGAATTTGCTGGCCTTACGCTGTAATGCCCGTAATTGGCGATCCTTGCTAAGTGCCTCATAGGCCTCAATCCCTTTTTCCACATAGGGTTGCCCCTTGGTCAGCATCGCGTATATCAGGCGTGACAATTGATGAGTGGTTGCTTTGATCGCCTTTGCACTATCCATCCGCGCCAAGCGACTGCGGTGGCAGGCGCCAATGTAACTGTCGCTACGTCGGGCATTAGCGGCGGCTTGGCGCAGGGCTTGGCCTGCTCGGTTGAAGACCTTGGGTTTTCGCCCTGGCAGAGGTTTTCCTCCGGAGATATGGGTTGGGGGAGTGACGGCGAGCCAGGAACAAAAATGCCCTTCGGTCGGAAATCTTGACAAATCAGGTCCAATCTCTGCGGCCAGCACCAAGACAGTGTCGATACCCAGGGTCGGTATGGCACACAGGTCCGCGCCCATGATGGCGTGGAGCGCTTGATGCAGGTCGTTCTGCTGAGCGGCGGTGCGGTGCGGGTTGCGCAATGGCTTAACCGGTTTCGGCGCTTCCGCCTCGGACAGTTTCGGTAATGTGGCCAAGGCTTGACTGATCTGTTGATCACAGGCCCGGATCTGCTCGTTGAGGAAATCGTAGTGGGATAAGGCCTGAGTAAGGGCGAACAGATGCTCTTCACGCCAATTGCCGTGAAGGCTGCGTGCAACCGTCGCTTCATCGGCTCTCAGGCGTCGATCACGCAACTTCGCCAGTTGTTGCGGGTCACGCTCCCCGGTCACAATAGCGCGCAGGATGGCCGCACCACTCTTACCCATCAGATTACTGACCACGTTATCCAATTGTATATTCATCTGCGTCAACGCCTTCTGCATATGGGCAATGCAGCGCGACTGTTCCTGCACTTTACCGGCTCGCTGACGCACAAATGATCGCAATGTACACACCGCATCAGCAGGGCGAAATGCCCCCTTGAGCAAACCATGACTCATCAACTGCCAAATCCACTGACAGTCGAGTACATCGGATTTACGCCCCGAAACTTGGCGGGTGGCGCGGGAATTAACCAGGTGTACATCGAAGCCTCGGGCATCCAGCACCTCATACAGGGGGATCCAGTATACCCCCGTAGACTCCATGGCGACGACTTCCACCTCCATCGATTTCAGCCAGTCAGCCAGTCGATAGAGCTCTTCTGTAAAAGTGGTAAAACACCGTACTGGTTGATCGCAGCGCTCGGGATCAACGGCCACCCAACGTTCCCGGCTTCCAATATCAATACCCGCACAACACGGATGGACAATCGTCAAACGCTGCTTTTTCGTCTTGCGCACCATCACCGTTACCCTCATGATTATCTTAAAGGCGCGCGGGTAAACACGGTGGCGAAGGATTCACTCTCTCATACGAGGTCACAGCTGGGCCGTGCCTTCAACGACTCCACGCCGATACCGTGCGGGCCACTCTCCTAGACGGGTGCAAACACACCAGTGCCTGAAAGGCCTCATTGCCTGCGCGCCTCCCTATTGTGCACCTGTTTGTTGCGCGACAGCGCACCGCCCGCGGTGCGGATCCTCTTAATAGCCTTTGGATTACTGGCAAAAGAGGCACACCGCATCGCCGGATAGCGCCAAATCAATAATCCCCAGGCTTTATTATTGCTGTATTTCCGGCTGCATCCAAAATCACCCACAGACACCGCTTTGCCCTCTGCGAGCGCTCTTTCCTGCAGTTTTTCCAATCAGTTACTCACAAATACTGTGTGGATTAGTGCTCTTGTATTTCACCGTTTCGCAAACTAAAAGGTTATTAGTCACCCTAGCTGGAGAGGATCATGGAACGTCGCTTTCGTACAGGTTGTGTAAGGCTCTTCCTGGGATCAGTGTCCATCCTGTTGGCATTCGCATCTTCTGCTCATGCCGCTGAAAACGACACTTCCGTTGTCTATGGCAAGTCCGGCTATTTCGCAGCGGATGCAGGACTCAACGCTTCTGAACGGGCCGGACGCGAGATCTGGTATAAGGCAACGGCGGGCAATGACCGATTCCATACCTACGTCTTTCAGCAGCGCATCGGCGTGTTGATCGACTGGTACAGGATTCTGAACGGCAGAGAGCGCAACGACAGATTTGCCGCATGGGGTCTGATCAACGACCCTGACTGCTGCCAGCCGGGCAGCGACGGCTGTCCTGCCAAAAGCTACGATGAGACCTTTGGTTTCGACTGGTGTCCGGGCGACGCTGAACTCCTCAAATATGTCGGTAAACCAGGTTACCGGGATCCCGCATGCGATTTTGCGGAAGGGCCCGTTGCAGCCGGCGATCCCCATGCGAAGGCCGGGCAGCGCCAGTCAGCCTGCGACCTCAAATTCGGCACCTCCAGCGGAGCACTGGGATTGCGCAAGTTTCCCAACCCACGCTTCGATCCGGTTCGCTGGAAAAGTCTGAATGGAGGAAGCCTGGACAACTGGTATGGGTACAATCGTCCGCTGAGCAGCGATCCCAAAAACTCGGACAGCCGCATCAGCCGTCTGCGTGACGGCTCCATTGAACCGCCTTTCCGCATCGGCATGGCATGTGGCGCCTGCCATATTGCTTTCGACCCGCTCAATCCACCGGATGATCCGGCGCATCCGAAATGGGGAAATATCAAGGGTGTCATTGGCAACCAGTATGCGCGGCTTTCCGAGGTGATGGCGTCCGGCATGCCGGTCAACAGTCTTGAGTGGCAGGTGTTTGCACATGCACGTCCGGGCACGACCGACACCTCCGCCGTACCTACCGATCAGATCAATAACCCGGGAACCCAGAATACGCTCATCAACGTGGGCAGGCGCCCGCTGTTCGCTAATGAGAAAGTCGATCGCTGGCGTAAAGTGAACGCCTGCGCGGATGGCGCCGACGAGGCGGTTTGCTGGTGTGAGCCGGGCAGGGATTCCAAGTGCTGGGAGAAGAGCGAGAAACTCCAAACTGTCCACCACATATTGAAAGGCGGCGGTGACAGCGTGGGAATCGACCTCGCGGTGCAGCGTGTCTACATCAACATCGGCTCCTGCTCCGAGGAGTGCTGGGTCAATCATCTTACCGATCTGCGCGAACTCGACCCCCAGCAACGAGGCTACGGTCAGACGCCTGTGGATATTGGCCAATGCCGGCGAGACTGCCCCAATTTCCGCGCGGTGGAGGATCGGGTGAACAATGTCGTCGATTTCCTGCTTTCGCCGCGTCTCTATGCCACCGATCTGCGTCAGGCGAGAGAGCTCAAAGCGAAAGATGAGGATCCAGGCGCAAGCTACTCCCGGGATGACCTGGTGGACGATCTCGAACGGGAGTTCGGTCAGAATGCTGTCAGCAGAGGCCGCCTGGTATTCGCGCAGAACTGTGCCCGCTGCCACTCCAGTCAGCAGGGTCCGGTGGAGGCCAGGGATTTTCATGCGGAAACCCTGCAGCGCGGTGTTCGTGATGATTTCCTGAGCAATGATGAATCCATTCCGGTTTCGGAAGTGGGAACTTTCCGTTGCCGGGCGCTCCACTCCAACCACATGAAGGGGCACGTCTGGGATGAGTTTTCCTCCAACACCTACAAGGAGCGTGCTCCGGATGCGAACGTGAAGGAGGCGACGGGTGGCGGCCGTGGTTACTATCGCAACATTTCGCTGCTCAATATCTGGGCGCATGCACCTTTCATGCACAACAATGCGCTGGGGCCGGAAATCTGCGGCAAGCCAAACAACGGCAACAACGATTTTTACCGTGTGACCTATGTCGATGCCCGCGGCGCGCAGCTGGCCGACCCGCCGCAATGCTGGCCGTACGACCCAAGCGTGGAGGGGCGGTACGATCTTTACAAGGCAGCCATGGAGCAGCTGCTCAATCCGGCAGAGCGGGTGCCGAAGATAACCAAACTCAGTGAGGAGATTATTATCGAGGTGGGCCCCAGGCTTTGGGACGGTGAAGATGAGAAACAGCTGATCGGCTTGAAAATCCGCATCCCCGCGGGCACCAATGCGGGTGCGCTCGGCAACTTCCAATACAAGGCGTTTCTGGTTGATTTGATTCTGTCAAAGATTAACGGGAAAAAACTGCAACAGCGGCTCGCAACTTCATTGAGCGAGAGAGAGGCAGACAATCTGATTGCGGAACTCAGGGCAGCGGCGGATCAGGTGATCGCAGATCCCAATTCATTTCTGGATGTAATCAAACAACGGCCGCACCTGTTGGAGCTCTACAGCTCCTGCACGGCGGATGTGGAGAATGCCGGCCATGAATTTGGCGGGGCATTGCCTCAGACGGATAAAAATGCGTTGACCGCCTTCCTGGCAACGTTGTAGATCGGAGGGACTCGCCATGCAGAACCTGAAACCCAAAACGCCTGCCGCAATTGGCAACTTGCTGGTGCTGGCCCTGGTACCGCTGCTCTCCGCCTGCGGCTGGTTTCAGCAAGAGCCCGATATTCACTTTCTGGAGTACGGCAGCGACTACAGCACTAAACCGTTTTTTGCACGGGTCGAGTACAACTCTCCACTCACCGCCAACGCCGAGGGGCGGAGCCAGCTGGCGCTTGTCACACCCAAGTATCTGGCCGGTCTGGATCAGGAGAAGGTGGATCAGATCTATGCCCGTCTTAGCGCCGGCCCGGTTCCGGACGGCCCCTTCGACGGCGATCTGTTTTTCCCCAAGGGGAGCAGCGGCAAACTGCGTGCTTCCGAAATCGTATCCGGTCTGAAGAGTCTGGCTGTCCGCCTGAAAGGAAAGAAACTGGAGATCCTTGGCAGCGTGCTTTGGAAAGGGAAGGTGTTCTATCCGGATGAGATGATACTGCGAAACCGTATCGAGGATCTGGCGATACTTGCTCCGGTGATAGATGACATGCTCAGTGTGCCTAAGATCGAAGTAAACGGCCGTGACAGCTGGCTGCTTTTTCCGGCGCGTCTTTACTGCGGGCAGAGCCTGCTCGATGGCCGCCGCGAATCGATAATCATCGACTATGCGTTCACGGACGAGATACCCGGATACCGGGAAAAGCCGGATTTTCTTGCCGGCCGGCGCGGTTTTCAGGTACGCGATGAAATTCGCATGATTCGTCCCGGCTTCTATCTGGGCCGAGCCTACCTGGGGCGTGCATTCGCTTTAAACTTCACCCTGTACAACGAAGAGATCGCCGAGAGAGAGCGGGATAAATGGGTTGAAACCGGGCGCACCCGTGAAGATTGCTGGGTCGGCAGCCAGCGCCTTGCTGCAGCTCCGGCAGGCTGAAATTCCACCATAAGGAGCTGACCTTGAAAGCGGGCAGACGGCGGACAGCGGCGTGGCAAGGATCGTCCCGCGTATTTCTTCTGTCTCTGCTGTTTGCCTGGTCCGCACCGGTGCCCTCTGTTCAGCCGCAGGAGAGCTACGCCGCCCCACCCACCGCGGGTTCGGTACCCTATCAACTCGACGCTACTGCAGGGAGATGGATCGTTGCACCCGGAGAGCCCGGCAGCGACGTGCCGCCCGTTGGTCGTTCACTGTTCGATTATCTGGTCACCGACAACAGCGGCCCCGAGCCCGTTTACCGGGTTCCCTTCCCGTTTACAGCGCTGCGTGAGGGGTTGGAGAGGCAGCTGCGCAAAAACGCTAACGGCTCAAGCGGAATCAGGCAGGTGCTCATCCCACTCGGACGTTCACTGCAGAGAACCGCGGCCGCACCTGATTTTTTTCGCTACCCGCGTGTGGTGCTGGCGGTGGACGGGGAGCCGCAGGCGCAGCCACATGAGTCTGGCGTGTTTATGAAAGACCGGCTCTATCTGGGTTATCTGGAGAAGCCGGGCGTGCTGGAGGTGATCAGTTACAACGAGAGCGCGGGCCGTTTCGAGTTTCAGATAGTCTCCGATTACCGTGAGGGAGGAAAAGCGAACGTGGTCTACGCCAACCGCGCCGTCTGCACTGCCTGCCATCAGAACCTCACGCCCATCTTCGCGCGTCCGCTGTGGGGGGAGACCAATGCCGACCCCGGGATAGCAGCGCTGCTCGAGGCGGAGCGGCGGGACTATTACGGCATCCCGCAGCGGGTGGGAATTGATATCCCGGCGGCGATAGACGATGCCACCGACCGGGCAAACCGTATTCCGGCGGTACACCTTCTCTGGCAGCAGGGTTGCGGAGCGGATCCGCAAAGTCCGGCCGCCCGATCCTGCCGCGGCAAGGTGCTTGGATTCGCGCTCCAATTCCGGCTGACGAAGAGTCTCGGCTTCAGCAACGAGGAGAGTCCGGAGTGGAAGGAATTCATGCAGACTTTCGCAACCAACTGGCGTGCGCGTTGGCCGCACGGATTGTTGTTGTCGAGTCCGGATGTGCCGAATCGGATTCCCGTTCCTGAAAACGGGGGAGTTGAATCCGCTACGGCAGCCACAGTGTCGAAAGCTGCGGATGCCGGCGAAGAGCGGTTGCATCAACAAAGCCATATTCCATCCGCGCTGGAGCCACTGCGGCCTCGTGCCCCTCTGGAGAAGTGGGATGTGACGCAGGCAGCCATGGAACTGGTCACCGGCGTCGCAAGTTTCTTTGCGCAAATCGATATCGAGAGGCTGAATGCCCGGCTGTTCAGCCTGGCACAGAAGGATGCCGTCAGGCATGCAGGCTACAGGGGTGAGTGCCGGTTAACAGCTAAACCGGTGACCGAAGGAGCTGTCCGTCTCAGCTTTCGATGCGGCGCTGCTGCCGTTGGCTTTAACCTGGGGGGAAGGCTCTACCTGGCGAACGGAAAACTGCTGCGTGGCACTCTGGACCGACTGGTTGTCGGGAAGGCGCTCCCGGTCAGAGAGTTGACACTGACCGGGGAGGCGCTGGAGCAGACGGCGGATGGATGGCGTATCCGGCTTGGCCTTGCAAGCGGTGCTCTCCATGGACGTCTGCCTGATGGAGACGCGTTGAAAATGTTGCAGCTGAGTTGGGAAGGAGCGGATCCGTCGGCAGGCCCGCCGGGTCAGATTAAAAGAGCACGGGTGGAGCTGGAAACAGTGGAGGATTTTGCGATCCTCAAACGGGCAATCAGTGCGATTTCAGAATCCGGCGACGACGCTCGGGATGCACTCTCCGACATGCCGCTGCGCCGTATTGCACTGGTGGGGGCGCTTACCGAAGAGCTGGGAATGCAGGAAATTACCGGCTGTTGTCTGGATGCGGTCAATCTGCCGCCGCTGAGGCTGGACAAGCCGGACAAGCTGGCAATTGACTCGGGCATGGATGCTTCTCCGGAGTCTGTTTTCTTCCGCCGCTGCTCACTGTGTCACCGGACAAACGAGCGTTTTCCGCCCAATTTTCTGGCGGGGGATCGGGACAAAGTACGTGCAAATCTGGCCCAGTGTGCCGAGCGCCTCTACTTGCGTCTCTCCATGTGGGAGCTGCCGGAGGAGCGCCGTACGAAAACGCCCATGCCCCCTTTTCAGGCCTTCCATCAGCTGGGCCTCGAACCGGAAGAGTGGCAGGGGCATCCGGATCTGGCGGCGTTGCAGGGTTATGCGCAAAAGCAGCTGCTGTCGCAGACAGGGAGAGCACCGGAGCTGGAGGCTTTGGTCGCAAGAGGCTACGAGAATCTGCGCCCCTGCCTGGCACAGGCAGAGTAGGAGACCGAGCCGAGGATGAGGGTGATTAGAATCAAGACCTTATATCTTGCACCCTCACCCCAACCCTCTCCCTCACGAGGGAGAGGGGGCTTTTGCGACACCCTCCTTAGGGGGAGAGGGGGCTTTTGCGACACTCTCTGGAGGAAGAAGGGATAGAGCTTTTCACGACATCTTCTGAGTGAGAGGGAAATTCAGTTTTCAGACAGGTATTGGATAGCATCAGACACCACCGGGTAATTGAACATGACGGGAACGACTGAAACCAGAACGTATGCGGAAAAGGGTGATAGGAAATCCTGCCATGGCCGGATGTGGTGTTGGCTGGGTTCTCTGCTGCTGTTGCTTGTTCTTGCCACGGGTGTCTGGCTGGGTATACGTTTCGGTACGGACCGTGCGGTCACCTACCAGGATGATGTCGAGCACTTCAAGTATGGTTCCACCGGTGGTGAACGGGAGTCCGGATTCCCTTACTGGATCTGGCGTGCTCTGCCGACGGTATGCGCAGATTATCTGCCGGGCGAGGGATATGCATCCCTGGGCATGATTTTTGAGAAGGGGAAGGACCTGCCGGTAGGTGTTTCCAAGCGCAGGGTGACGGGTCTTGATCGGGTGTTTCTCAACTGCGCGGCATGTCATACCAACACCGTGCGTGACACGCCGCAAAGCGAGCCGAGGCTGATTGCCGGCATGCCCTCCAATACGCTGAACCTGCTGGCGTTCGAAAATTTCTTTTTCGGCTGTGCGGCGGATGCACGCTTTTCACCGGATCAGATTCTTCCGGCCATCGAGGCATTGAATGCGGATCTGGATCTGATCGATAGATATCTGGTTTATCCGTTGGCGGTCCTGTTGATGCGCGATCAGGTTCTGATGTTGAAAAAGCGATTCGATTTTGTTGCACATCAGCCTGCGTGGGGGCCTGGCCGGGTGGATACCTTCAACTCCGCCAAAGTGATATTCAACTTCCCCCTGGACAAGGCGGCGCCCGAGGAGTTGATCGGAGCCAGTGATTTCCCCTCGATCTGGAATCAGCGGCGGCGTCAGGGTATGCAGCTGCACTGGGACGGAAACAACACGCGTGTGGAGGAGCGCAACCGCAGCGCCGCCTTCGGTACAGGAGCCACGCCGCCGACACTGGACAGGGAGAGCATCCGCCGTACCGAAAACTGGTTGCTGGATGCAGCTTCTCCCGCTTGGCCATATGGAGCGCTGAATGCCGCGCTTGTGGAGAAGGGCAGCAACATCTATCGACACTACTGCGCAGAATGTCACGGCGCCAGCGGTAAAGATTTCAGCGGTGCCAGGGTCGGAACCGTAGTTCCGATAAAAGTGATCGGCACCGACCGGGGCCGTCTCGACTCATACACACGGGTCCTGGCACTTAATCAGTCCATGCTTTACGCCGGATACGGTGATGAACGATTCAGCAACTTCCGTAAGACCAATGGCTACGCCAATATGCCGCTCGATGGCCTCTGGCTGCGGGCACCCTATCTGCACAATGGCTCGGTACCCACACTGCGCGATCTGCTGGAACCTGCCGTCCGCAGACCGGTGCAGTTTTACCGCGGTTACGATGTTTACGACCCGGTCAGGGTGGGATTTGTCCATAACGTCGCAGCCGAGGGAGAGAGGCGCTTTTTTCTGTACGACACCCAGGTGGCCGGAAACTCCAATCAGGGGCACGAAGGCAGAGCTTACGGGACCGAGCTGCCGGATGAGGATAAGGAGGCGTTGGTTGAATTTCTGAAAAGCTTCTGATGCGGGATCTGTCAACCGTGTACGGATTCCCGGGATCAGGAAACTTCAGCAAGCCGGAGAGAGAGAATGATCATGGAAAAATCTGGGAAGCGGTGGAAACTCGTGCTCGGTCTGGTTATTGTGCTGGCCGGTATCGGTGGCGTCACCGCATGGTACAAGTTTTTCCGGGAAGTTCCGGACGGCCCATTTGCCAGCGCAGATGAGCGCTTCATGTATGGCTCCATCGGCGGCGAGAACGCGGCCGGCATCCCCTATTGGATTTATGCGGTGCTACCGCGCATGTTTCCGGAGTATCTGCCGGGTCCGGGCGGTTATGCGTCACTTGGGATCGCCTGGGAGGAGGGCCGGGAGATGCCGGTGGGTTTCACCAAGAAAGTGGTTGGCTTTCCCCGGGTAAGCAACACCTGCGCGGTTTGTCATACCGCGTCGTACCGCGCCAGTGCGGATTCCACACCCAGGTTTGTGGCGGCAGGTCCGGGTCATACTTCCAACGTTCAAGGCTTTTTCCGTTTCCTGCGGGACTGTGTAAACGATCCACGCTTCAATCCCGATAATCTGCTGGATGAGATAAAGCTGCTTACCGATCTTTCGTTTTTGGATAGGCTGCTTTACCGGTTCATTATCATACCCTTCACCAAAAAGGCGTTACTGGAACGGAACTTCGACTGGATGGAGCGGGAGGATATGGCAGCCTGGGGCCATGGACGCGACGATGCGATGAACCTGACCAAGTACTTCATGCTGGAGATGGATGAGGATGGAACCTTTGGCCCGACCGATTTTCCATCCATCTGGAATCTCAAGAAATACCGGCCGGAGCAGGGTATGCGCATGAACTGGGACGGCGCCACCTGGAATGCCCGCTCCGTGTTGATTGATTCGGCGCTGGGCATAGTGGCTGAGCCGCAAAACGATTTTCTGGAGCAGATGGATTGGCTTCTTGAGTACCTTGGCAACCTGCCGCCGCCGAAGTACCCCTTCCCCATCGATGCGGCTCTGGCACTTGAGGGGAGGCCGTTGTTCGAGTCCGAATGTGCGCGCTGCCACCAGAGTGAACGAACCGGCAAACGGATACCCTTGGCGGAGGTCGGGACCGATGAAAACCGAATTCTGAGCTGGAGTCACGAAGCGGCGAAGGCTGCGAATAAAAAGGCACTGGAGCTGGGTGTGGAACGGCGCGGCATGATTGAGGATGAACCGCTGGACGGTTATATCGCGGTACATCTGGACGGCATATGGTTGCGGGCCCCATATCTGCACAATGGTTCGGTACCCACGCTGGCTGATTTGCTGAAACCGGTGTCGGAGCGCCCCGTCTTTTTCTATCGCGGGTATGATCTCTATGACCGGGTCAATCTGGGATTTGTGTCGGATGGCGCGGTAGCGGAACGCGTGGGCAACCGTCATGACACGCGGTTGCGGGGAAATGGCAACCAGGGGCACGAGTATGGCCTAACACTATCGGCAGCGGAGAAGCTCGCGTTGATCGAGTATCTGAAGACCCTGTAAGCTGAACGGGACCACCTTCAGCCCGATTTTCTGAATTCGAACGAGATGCTGACCTCTTTGGTCTTCTCCATCACCGCGATGGCCTCCTCCAGGTCGATCTTGTGCGGGTTTTCACTGTCGCTGGCCATAAGCGCATCGTAGAGTTCACGCTGCTCCAGAATGCGGTGTTCGCTGCTGGCACTCTGCACATATGCAGCCCAGGGTATGAACTTGGTGAGCGGGAAGACCTGATCCTCCCGCGGTGAAATGTCGATATTGAGACCGGCGATGAACAGCAGATTCCGGTTTTGATAACCTTGCTCTTTACTAAGTGTACGGTAGGTGCGGTCGAACTCCACCTGGGTGTTGACCTGAGCCGCCGCCAGAGCGGGTGCGGCGTCGGTCAGAATCCAGGGCATGGGGTTGATCAGATTGTGCTCCAGGTGGCTTTGGTTTTCTGTCAGCGACAGAGAGGCAGCTTCCTTGCAGCTGCCGCCGGTGGGATTCCCCTGCATCAAGTGGCTAGCGCCAGGCGCAGTTTCTGGCGGGCTCTGAACAGTCGCGTCCCGACACCCGCAGAGCTGATGCCGATCTGCTGAGCGATCTCCTTCTGCGAGTAACCCTCGATCACCTGTTTTATCAGTGGAGTCCGGTACTCTTCATCCAGTTCGCCTATCGCCCTGCGCAACACGAAGGCTTCGGTCGAAGTGTCGTAGTTGTTTTCCCGCTCCCCCAACTCCTCCAGCGGAATATCGGAGTGCTTGGGTTGATAACGCTCGAAGCGGCGGGCATTTTCACGCCGCAGGATAGTCAACAACCAGCCTTTGGCTGCTTCCACATCCTGCAGTCCGTCGAGGGATTTCCAGGCTCTCAGAGAAGCCTCCTGCACCAGATCCTCAGCGCAGTGTCTGTCACCGGCGAGCCAGTATGCATAACGGCGCATGTCAATTTCATGGCGCGCAAACAGCTGCTTGAAAAGGATATGCTTTGTTGAGGTCTCGGGAGTATTGCTTTTAGCCCCCTCATCTTCGGCGAGCGCGTAGTTTTTCATTGTTCTATCCTGCGGTTACTGGTTAACGAAGTCGTTTGACAGGTAACCAAGCAGGAGTCGTGCCAAAACTATAACTTATTGTTTTTATTAAATAAATAATTCTTAACCACGGTATTATCGTAACGAATCGTTATAACAAAACGTTAAAGGCATCGATCTGTTGTCAGGAGCTTCCGGGACGAGCAAAGGACCAAAGGGGATCTGATGTGTGCCCCTAGCCGTCTTCATCCTCGACAATATGGAAAGGATAATAGTAATGATTGATATGTTTTTTGGACGGGTCGACCACCTGCTTTTGAAACATATCCTCCATAAGCTTTTCGTTGTATTTCTGCCGCTTCTTTGGGTCTTTGAGTGTGGCATAAGCCTTGTTAATCAGTTTAAACATCTCTTCTGCGTCGAATCGATTGCAGACGTCAGGGTGAAATTCTTTGGCTTTTTTGCGGTATGCGGATCTTATCTCTTCCTGGCTGGCGCGAGCCGTTACGCCCAACAGCGCATAATAGGTTTTTTTATATTCGTCTAACTTCACTTTATTGCTGTACCTTAACTTCTTTAAGGAAGCCGGATAAATCCACCGAAGGGGCCGCTGGTCAATTCCGCCCGAGTGAAAAATCTATTTGGCGCCGGGCGATCACATGCGGCCGCTGGCCTTTTTTGATGGAGTTCCACATCCCGATGAAAGTCGCCTCTTCTTATATTGTCGCGGATATTCCCAGGCCTGCGTAATTCCGGCTCGAACAGCAAGTGCGCGGCAACACAATTCTAGGCCAATGAGGGACTTTAAACAATTGAACACAAAGCAGTTGAGGGCAGAGTTATGGGGATAAGATTACAGCCCTGTCATCTACAACATTCGGACGGCCGGTCAGGGCAGGGTGAGCGCGTATTTCTTGATTTTCCGGTCAAGTGCGGGGCGTGATATGCCGAGAATGTCGCAGCTTTTCCCTTTGTGACCGCCCGTGTGATTCAGCACCTGCTGTATATGTTCGGCCTCGACCTGGTTCAATGTTTTCAGTACGGACGCCGCCTGTAAAGAGGCTTCCGGCACTCTGCCGAATGACTCGGCAACGACAGCTGTCTGTTTCATCGGCAGCAGGTCTGGTGTCAGCACACCGCCTCTGGCCTGCACCAGTGCCTGGGTCAACACATTCTCAAGTTCACGCACGTTTCCTGGCCAGTCGTGCAGCTGAAGGGCGGCAATTGTTGCCGCGGTCGGCTGAAGCGGTGGTTTGTGAATTTTGCGGGCGATCCTCTCGATCAGTGCTTTGGCCAGCAAGGGGATATCCTCAAGCCGCTCCCGCAGGGGTGGCAGTGTGATATTGATCACTTTCAGCCGGTATGCCAGATCCTGCCGGAAACGGCCGGCGGCGGCTTCAGCCAGCAGATCCCTGTTGGTGGCGCTGAGGATGCGGGCGTTAGTGCTTATCTGTTGTGTGCCGCCAACCCGCTCGAATACCTGTTCCTGCAATGCACGTAAAAGTTTCGCCTGCAGCGGTGCAGCCAGTTCCCCGATCTCGTCCAGGAACAGGGTGCCGTCCTGGGCCAATTCGAATTTTCCGGGTTTTCTTGCATCGGCGCCGGTAAACGCCCCTTTTTCATGGCCAAACAGTTCGCTCTCCAGCAAGGTATCAACGATGGCTGCACAGTTGACTGCCACAAACGGCCCCTTGCGTTCAGAGTGGGCATGGATCAGACGCGCCACCACCTCCTTCCCGGTTCCGGATTCTCCGCTGATCAGCACGTTTGCGGCACTGCCCGCACAAAGCGCTATCTCTTTGCTAACTTGCAGCATGGCGTCGCTACGACCGATCAATTCACGCGTTTTTACCGGATCATCCGGGGCTGGCTGAAGCGCCTCCACCTCGCGGGAGAGGCGGCGGGTCTCCATCACACGGTCGACCACGATCTGCAATGCATCGGTTTTAATCGGTTTGTGGATAAAGTCGGAGGCACCCTGTTTGATCGCTTCGATAGCAAGCTCCAGGTTGTGTGCGCCGGTCATCATCACAACCGCCTGACCCGGTTCCAGTGCCTGGATCCGGTGCAGCAGTTCCAATCCAGTGCCGTCCGGTAATTGCTGATCCAATAGAATCAGATCAAATGCGCTCTTATGCAGCTGCGCCATCCCCTCTTTACAGGTCGCCACGCCCATTACAGAGAATCCGTTCTCCTCGAAATGGAGTTGCAGCATCTGGTTCAGGCCAGTGTCATCTTCGATGATCAGCAGTCGTTTGCTCATAGGTTTCAGTATACGTTTTTGGCTTTCCGATGAAAGAGCGGCGGTGCAAAACGGATAGGCCGGCAACGGGAATTTAAACCCCTCACCCTAACTCTCTCCCTTTTCGGGGAGAGGGAACTTTTACGACACCCCCCAGGTGGGGATATGGATATCTGTCCATCAACTGTCCGGGAACGACTGCGGCTTTTGTAATCTGCCTGTTGGTACGGCACTTGATGAGACAACAGAAACCGGTGAAACTTGGAGAACCGCTTGATGCCGATTCGATGATTCGATTTTCCAGGAGATTCGTATGGACGAAATGACGCGTTTAAAACTTGAAGCAGCCGCTTTCCGGGGACTTGTCGGGCACCTCAGGGAGCGCACTGACGTACAGAATATCGACATCATGAATCTGGCGGGATTCTGCCGGAACTGTCTGTCAAAATGGTACAAGGCAGCAGCGGAAGAGCTGGCTGTTGAGCTGTCCAAGGAGGAGGCTCTGGAGGCAATTTATGGCATGCCATACAGTGAATGGAAAATCAGGTATCAGAAAGAGGCAACGCCGGAGCAGATGCAAAAATTCGAACAGACCAAGCCGCTGCACGCCAAAATCAGTGGTCATACCTGAATGGCACTTAATTTAAGCCGATACGGGTTGTTCCTGAAGGAAATGTCAGTGGCAGGCGACCCACAGGGATGTGGGAAGGTAGAGCAATGCAGGAGCAATTGCCGAGATGCCACTGTCGAGCCTACGCCGCACATGGACGTGCAAGTGCCGCGTAAGGCAGGAGCCGTTAGCGGCCATGGATGTATTTACGGCGTTTTACGGAAGAAATGACCTGTGTCGGTAGGTCGACTGGTCGACGATTACCGTTAAGTAAGTGCCATTCTGGTCATAACTGATTTTTTTAACTGTTTTACACTTGGCTCCGCCCTAAACTCCCCGCCTCGGCTTCAGGTTCATATCGCGGTTTCAATGCAGATTCCCGCTTTTTTTCGTGTCGATTTCGGCCATCCGCCTGGCGAAATCCTGCTGACTTAACTCTCCTTTTTCTAGGCGTTGTTTTAAGGAGTTGATGATCTGTTCCCTGGTTGCAGGGTTACGGCTCCTGGATTTGGCCCAGGTGATGGCGAAAGCGATGCCACCGAGCGCTGAGCCCCAGAATACCAGCATGGCCCAGACGCCAAATTCTGACATATCCATAAGGTTTTCCGCTCCCGTATCTGTGGCCGATCATTATACAACCTGGGCAGCTCTCCCCACTGCCCCTATTTTAGTCCGTTTTCTTTAGGGTTTTTGTATACTGCTTCGGCTATACTGGCAAAAGTTGTTTGTGTCCAGTGGTTTTCAGTGGAAAAGTGATATGGTGTTTCGTATTCTTTTGAGGTTCTTCCGTAGATAGAGGGTGTTGTTGGTATGGTGGAGAAAGGCAGCAGCCCCGGCAGTGATGCTGAAGATGCGGTATTGCAACAGCAGTTTGTACGCGCCGTCACCTCATTTGAGGCGATAATTCTCAGTCAGATAGATATCAAAAATAAACTGGCTGACCGGCTCAACTATAGCATTCGGGCCGGTATCATTATTCTCGGCTTCGTCGCTATCTCAATACTGATTCTGCTTCTCACACTCTCCTCGCAGATTAATCGTATCTCCGCTGTCGTCAGTGAAATGAATCAGGATTTCTTTGTTGTGGCCGGGGATATGGCACGTATAAACGGTTATATCGCGTCCATGGAACAGCGGGTGGCACTACTGGACAATATCAACGGCCAAACCGCGATTATGGATGAGGAGATGGCAACTATTGCCACGGATCTCGAGGTGATGCGAGTCTCGGTTGGCGAGATCGGCGGCCATCTCAACCAGATACGGGGCAATGTGGGAAATATCGCCGTATCCATGGACAGGATGGATATAGAGGTCATTAACATGGCCCATGAAATGCACCGCATGGGCGGCAGTGCCCGCAGCATAAATAAAATGATGCCGTTCCTGCCTTAGGCGCGGTTGACGGGAGATCGATTGTGGCTGAAGACGTAAGACGCATGGTTGTCGGGGTGGTGGGCCGGCTCGGACGGGAGACGCAGCTGCACCTGGATGAGCGCTACCGCCATTTCTGGATCACCAACCTGCTCATCGTCATAATCTCCATACTGCTGGTGGTGGTTGCCATCTTTAATGTCTATTACATACGGGTTTTATACCAGGATTTGAATGGTATCGTGTTCAATATGGATTCGATGCATGATCATCTGCGCGTGGTAAAGGGCAGCATGGATGAGATTACCGAAAGGGTTGAATCCTTCGATCGGCATATGGGCCATATGGATCAGATCAACCAGCACACCGCTTCCATGTCCAAATCCCTGCCGCGAATTGCCACGGCAATGACTGAAATGTCGGGGGAGGTTCACGCCATAAGAAACGAAATGGGTGTGTTGCGGGGTGCGATGACCAATATCGACCAGCGAGTCAACCACATGATCGGCAGTGTTGCCAGTATGCGCGAGAATGTGCACCAGATATCGCGGCCGATGGGTGTAATGAACCCCTTCATGCCTTGAAAGAGTATTAGTTGAGGACGCGCCGCTCACTCCTTTTGGAAACGAGCATAAACTCAATTCGCCGATTAGCCCTGCGTCCCTCGGGTGTGTCATTGCTGGCGATCGGGCGGTGAGGGCCGTATCCCGTGACCACCATCCGTGCTGGATCCACCTTTGCGTTGTGCTGCAGGAAGCGGACTGCAGCCGCAGCGCGTGCAGCGGAGAGTTCCCAGTTGGAGGGGAACGGCGACTCTCTGCCGACCGGAACAGCGTCGCTGTGGCCCTCCACGCTGATCAGCCTGTCGGGATAGGCGTTGAGCAGCTCCGCCAGCAGCATCAGCGCCTTCTTGCCGCTCCGTTTGATGGTAAAGGACGAAATGTTGAACAGCACTTCTGCCGGAACCTGTATAACGGTGCTTTTGTCCTGCAGATACTGTATCTGCACCCGGTGCTTTTGCAGCTCCTGCTGCAGCTGGGCAAACTGCTCCCGCTCACTGTTTCTCAATGTTTCCAGTTCACTGAAGCGGCGTGCCAGATCCTCGTAGTCGGAGGAGACCCGTTGATAACTCGAGCGCAATTCGGCAATGTTTCGTTGGGCAGTGCTGATCTCCTGCTCCTTGAACACTATGGCAGCCGAGGCGGTATCTATACGCGACTGCAGCAGCTGTTGCTGGGTGTTGGATTGTTTCAGGCGGGAGAGCAGCTCGGAACGTTCCTGCACCGCTGCTTTCTGTTGCGCTTCCAACATCAACTGGTTTTCGGTCTTTAGATCGACTTCCCTTTTGAGCTGTTCCTGGATTGCCAGACTTGCCAGTAAATCGCTGTTCAGTTTTTTCTGTGTCACAGTCAGGGTATCAAGCTCGGCCTGTACCTGTGCTCTGGAGGATTTGATCTCCTCGAGGTCGGTATGAAGGCGGTTGCGCTCAGCCAGGGATGCCTCCAGTTCGCCGCTGATATGTTCTTTGGCCAACCGTGCTTTCTCCAGGTCCGAACTCAGGCGCTCCCCTGCGGTGAGCGCTTGCTGCAGTTCGTTGCTGATCCTCTCACGCAGCACTTTGGTTCTGGCAAGGTCGGATGCAAGTTTCTGTTCGTTGCTGAGGGAGGCTTCCAGTTTGTTGCTGATCTGCTCTTTTGAGCTCTGCAACTGATCGAGTCTCTTCTTTAACGCCTCTCTGGCCCGGGCGGACTCTTCGAGTTGTTTACTGATCTGGTCGGTTGAGGTTTGTAGCTCACTGAGACTGGTGCTGAGCTGTTGCCTGTTGGGGGGCGAGTTGCTCATTTCACTGTTGATCTTCATTTTTGACTGCTGCAACTGGTCCAGATCCTCGGTCAGGCGATTTCGTGTGTCTATCCAGGCTGCAAGCTCTCCGATGATCTGTTCCCGTGATATCTGAATCTCTCCCAGCTGCTGAGTCAGTTGATTTCTCTCATCCATTGAGCTCGCCAACTCATTTTTGATGTTTTCGCTGGTTTCACTGAGCCGTTCAAACTCCTGCTGCAGCTGTTTGCGGGAAGATTCTGATGCCTTCAGATTGTCATTCAGCGTGTTACGGGCAGCGATAGTTCCTTTAAGGGTCTGGTCCAGGTTTTTGATATCGGCTTCTGCGCTGCCCAGTTGGAGGCGCAACGACTCGCCGGTATCACTCAGCTTACTGTTTTCCCCCCGCAATGACTGGACGCTGTTGTTGAGTTCGGAAATCTTATCGCTTAACTGGCTCTGTCTGGCCTCCGCCGACTGCTGATAGGTGAGAAGTGCTTTGCGTTCCAGGAAGTAGGCGCCGGCAGCGATGGCCGCGGCAAGTGTTGCGGAGATGCTCCATATCCACAGGCTCAGGTTTTTATTGTTGTTGCTCATGGGATATCCTCTCTCCATTTTTCCACAAACAGATTTGGTACAGAGGTAAAGCAGGCGGCGCACCAGAGGTACCGCCAGCCTCTTTACAGAATAGTGAATTCAACTGTGCTTTTCCAGCGTCAGTGGCTTGGTGGCGGAGAGGAGCAGGGTAACTCCCTGCCTGCTATTATTCAGGCCGACATTACTCCTTCAGGTGGGTGACTCGGTTGCTTCGATGTGTAACGGAATAGCTGGCGAATGAGAGAGCTCTATCAGGCAAAAGACCGAATCGAAGCGCAGCTGTTGAAAGATTTTCTGGCCAGCTACCATATCCAGACCGTTGTGCACGGCGACTACCTGATCGGCGCTGTGGGGGAGCTGCCGGTACAGCCTTTTCCGGTGCTCTGGGTGCTGGAAGAGAGGGACTTCGATCGCGCCAGAGAGTTGGTGAAACATTTTCTAACCCAGGAAATGGCCGACGGGGATTGGCAGTGCACCCAGTGCGGGGAGTGCAATGAGGGGCAGTTCAATCAATGCTGGAACTGCGCCAGGGTGCGCGATTGAAAACATTTGTGTCGAGGGGCTCAGTCAGGCTCCGGTATTGGAAATTATTCACTGTATAAGCCATCCTAAACTTACAGGGTATGGATTTATCTGAAGGGAGTGCGGAATGGGAAAACTATTCAGGATACTCGGTTGGAGCTTAGGCCTGCTGGTCGTACTGGTGGTGGCGGCGGTATTGATACTGCCGCAGGTGGTCGATCCGAACGACTATAAAGAGGAGATCATTGCCGGAGTTAAACAAAGGACGGGGCGCGATCTGACAATAGACGGCCGCATCGATCTCTCTGTATTCCCCTGGTTGGGGGTTGAAACCGGAGCGGTCACGCTGGGCAATGCGAAGGGCTTCGAGGGGACGGCCTTTGCAGCGGTAAAGGGTGCAGCGGTGCGGGTCAAACTGATGCCGCTGCTGAGCCGCAGGCTGGAGGTGGACACCATCGGCCTAAAAGGGCTTGAACTGAATCTGACGAGGCTGAAGAACGGCACCGGCAACTGGGATGATCTGGCAGGTAACGGCAAACAGGAAGAGGGTAAGGCCCGTTCGGTTGATGGTACCCAAAGCATGGACGGAGGGCTTGCCGGTCTCACCATCGGTGGTATCGATATCAGTGATGCCAGGATCTCCTGGGATGATCGCAGCACAGGCCGGAAGCTATCGATAGAGCAGTTCCGCCTGCACAGCGGGCCGGTGGTTTCCGGAAAACCTGTTGATCTCAAACTCGGCATGACACTGCAAAACGAGCAGCCGGCAATCAATGCCAAACTTGAAATGAAAGGTGTAGTGGCATTGAATGAGGCGGCTGGCATCATTGATGTCGGCGGCTTGAAAATTGATCTGGATGCCAAAGGAGAAGCGTTGCCGGGCGGTGCTGTCACGGCGGTATTGGAAGCCGCGATCAGCGCCGCGCTGAATGGTTCGCAGGTTGACGTAACCGGGCTCAGGCTGAGCGCAGGTGAGCTCATGCTGAACGCCAACCTGAAAGGGGAGGGTCTGGACCGGCAGCCTGCATTCAGTGGAGATCTTGATCTGGCCGAATTTGATCTGCGCAAATGGATGGCCGGTCATGCGATGGCGCTTCCTCCGATGGCAGACGCAAAAACGTTGACCCGGGTTGGGGCCAGTCTGAAGCTCAACGCCGAGGGCGGGGCAACGCGTATTAACGATATTGCCGTGCGACTGGATGAGAGCCAGTTAACCGGCAGCGCAACATTGCGCGGCAGCGCGATTGGTTTCAATCTGAATCTGGATTCGATTGATCTGGACCGCTATCTGCCACCGGCAGAGGAGAGATCCGACAAGCCGGCAGCCCCATCAATGGCAGCCGGCGGTGGTAGCGCTTCCACGCGTGAAGAGACACTGTTGCCGGTCGAGATCCTGCGTAAGCTGGATCTCGATGGGGTGTTGAGCATCGGACGGCTGACAATCAGCAAACTGCTGGCAGAGCAGCTTGAGCTGACGCTGAAGGCAAAGGAAGGACAGCTCAATCTTGGCCAGCAAGTGGGGAATTTTTATCAGGGGGGATTCAAAGGGGAGACCAGTCTGGATGTGCGTGGCAAAACACCGAAAACGAAAATGGATGCGGCCGCAACCGGGATTCAGATCGGACCTCTTTTAAAGGACCTCTCCGGGCAGGAGAAGCTCACTGGGAAGGGCCGTTTCAGCGCCAATCTCAACACCCAGGGCAACAGTGTCGATGCGCTTAAACGAACCCTTGCGGGCAAGCTCGACTTCAGATTCGAAGATGGTGCACTCAAGGGGGTGAACGTCGCTAAGGCGATCCGCGAGGCCAAGGCCCGCCTGTCGGGAAAGCCCGTTCCGAAAAGCAACGAACCGGAGCAGACCGATTTTTCCGAACTGAGCGGATCGGGTGTGATCACAAACGGGGTTCTCAGCAATCAGGATCTGTCGGCCAAATCGCCATATCTGAGAGTCACTGGCGCGGGTGAGGTCAATCTGGTTGCTGAAAATCTGGACTACAGGGTCGAAGGGATTGTGGTAAACACCGGCAAAGGGCAGGGCGGCGAAGGTCTGGATGAACTTCAGGGAGTGGTGATTCCGGTCCATCTGACCGGCCCGTTGGCCTCTCCCGATTACACGATTAACTGGGAAAAGATTCTGTTGGAAAGTCAGAAAGAAAAGCTCAAGGAGAAAATTCAGGAGAAGCTTGAGGAGAAGCTGAAAGGCAAGGGGCTTCCCGGTGGGCTCCAGGATAAACTGAGGGGGCTATTTAATTGAATCCGAAGCACATTATGGCTCTATACACACAAAAGGAGAGTGATAGAATTAGAACTGTTGGTCTGATGTTCTACCAACGGGGACAGTATATAGAGCGGCAGTTGCCGCAGAATTGGATCGGGTGCTGTGACAGACGGATCACAGACTCCTCTGCGAGTACGGCTTACGGCTCCGGTTACAGAGTTAATGGGTAAGGATAATATGATTAAACACACTTCTACAAAGCTGGCGGTTATGGCTTTGGTGTTGGGATTGGTTTCAGGTTGTGCAACGACCGATCAGATGAAACAGATGCAGGCCGGCATTGACCAGGCGCAGGAGCGTGCGGATGCGGCACTTGCGGCAGCGAAGGCAGCTGACTCCAGGGCTTCGGCCGCTATGGATGCAGCCACCGCGGCGCAGAATCAGGCGGATGACTGCTCCGAACGTTGCAATCGCATTATGAGTAAAGCCATGTCCAAGTAAAGGCTTGAAACCGGGGTGGCATGCATTTGGCCGCCCCGGTCCGTCAATCCTTCACGGACAATAAACCGCATTCAAGGGGAGACAGGCACCGGGATGCCGCTGTGTGTCAATGCGGCATCCATCAAGCTGTCCCAATCTATGGCAGGCCGGCGCGAACCCACGGCTGCACTTACTGCTTCCTGCAGCTGGGCGATATCCACGACAGCATTCTGTCGCTGCTCACTGAGCGGCTGATGCGCCTCGATATGGAGACGCCCGTTCACCCAGCCAAGCTTGTACGGTTGATTGATAATGCGGACCCGGGTATCGATTGGGATGCGCGGAAAGAGTTTCTCTATATCCTCGGGATAAAGCCTGATACAACCATGACTGACGCGCATGCCCACACCGAAAGGCTTGTTCGTTCCATGCAGCAGGTAGCCGGGTAAAGCAAGGTAGATGGCGTACGCGCCGAGCGGATTGTCGGGACCGGGTGGAACCACCTTAGGCAGAATATCGCCATTTTCCAGGTGCTCAATTCGGATAGATTCTGGCGGTGTCCAGGTGGGATTTGGCCGCTTTCCGGTAACACGTGTCTCTCCGACGGGGGTCTCCCAGCCTTCGCGTCCTATACCTAATGGATAGGTGATAACCCGGTTCTCTCCCTTTGGGTAGTAGTACAACCTCAACTCCGCCAGGTTGATGACTATGCCTTCACGTGGGCCCGGGGGCAGCAGAAAGCGGGTCGGCAGCATGATCTCCAGTCCCTCGCCCGGCAGCCATGGATCGACTCCCGGATTGGCTTCGCTGATCTCCAGGAATCCGAGATCGTTGGCGCGGGCGATATCTGACAGGGTATCCTCGTAACGGCTGGTAACGCTGGAAATATCACCCACTACGTCTATGCCCGGCAGCGGCATGGGAAACTCACGGGCCACTCCGGTCAGAGGTACAGCCAGGCAGAACGCGATCAAGCAGGTCGGCAGGATTTTCAATATGTTCACTCACAGGTTTTTTGCCATATTATCGCATAATCTCATTTACATGATGCCCGGCCACAGATGCAAGATGGCGTGCTGAGCAGCAAAGAATTTTCCAGGCGCCTGCTGCAGTGGCACCGGTGCGCCGGGCGCAAGGATTTGCCCTGGCAGCGGAGGAATTCTTCCGCCTACTCGGTCTGGGTATCCGAGATCATGCTGCAGCAGACTCAGGTTGCCACTGTCATTCCCTACTTCAAACGATTTATGGCCCGTTTTCCCGATGTGCTGCAACTGGCAGATGCGGATATGGACCATGTGCTGCATCATTGGTCCGGCCTGGGCTACTACGCCCGCGCCCGTAATCTGCACCGGGCGGCGCAAATAATCCGGGACGATCACGGTGGGCTTTTTCCGCAGCTGTTCGAGCAGGTGCTTTCATTGCCCGGAGTGGGCCGCTCCACCGCGGGTGCCGTGCTCTCGCTGGCATTCGGACAGCGGTACCCGATTCTTGACGGCAATGTAAAACGAGTGCTTACCCGTTTTTTTGCGGTGACGGGCTGGCCGGGAGAGACTTCGGTCCAGCAGCGACTGTGGACGATCGCGGATGAGCTGACACCCAGCCGGAATGCAGGTCTCTTCAATCAGGCGATGATGGATCTGGGTGCCGCTGTCTGCACGCGGCGGCAGCCCGCCTGCGCCAATTGTCCGCTGTCTGATCATTGCCGGGCTCATGTGGAAGGCAGCGTAGCGGATTACCCCGAAACCAGGGCGCGCAAAAGGCTGCCGCTGAAAGCGGTGCGCATGCTGCTGCTGCGCAAACGGGAAATGGTACTGCTGGAGCGGCGCCCGCCGACCGGTGTATGGGGCGGTCTATGGAGTTTTCCCGAGTGTGGAATGAATGCCGACCCGGTTGAGCATTGCGCAACCCGTCTGGGATTGAAGGTGGCGGCACTGCACAATCTGCCGCGCCGTCGCCACACCTTCACGCATTTCAATCTTGATATACACCCGCTGGAACTGGAGATTGAAAACAGCGCGGAATCTGTGATGGATGGGATTGGACGAGTCTGGTATAACACCGCAAAACCTGATCGACTGGGACTGGCTGCACCGGTAGCCCGTTTGATCGATGAATTTCGAGCGTTACCGAAAGGAGATTGTGAATGAGCCGAATGGTCAACTGTGTGAAGCTTAAGCGTGAAGCGGAAGGGCTTGATCGTCCCACCTACCCCGGCGAGCTGGGTCAGCGCGTGTTTGAAAATGCTTCGAAAGAAGCCTGGCAGATGTGGCTGAAACACCAGACCATGCTGATCAACGAGTACCGCCTCAGCCCAATGGATCCAAAAGCGCGCAAGTACCTGGAAGAGCAGATGGAACAATTTTTCTTTGGCGAGGGCGCAGAGGTGCCGGCACCATTCAATCCCCAGGTCTGATTTTCCTCCTTTGCGCTTGACTCAAACCCATCTCCCCGCTTTAATACGCCTCTCCTCTCCCGAGGCCAGGTAGCTCAGTCGGTAGAGCAGGGGACTGAAAATCCCCGTGTCGGCAGTTCGATTCTGTCCCTGGCCACCATATAAATCAAATGGTTACGATAAATTCCCTGCTAGTTAGAAAAGCCTTTGCGGGAGTTTTGCGGGACCTAGCTTACGCTTAACCTTCGCAACACCACCAATTCGGGCTTTCCTTGTCCTCGGTCACTTACACTGTCTGCCGCCTCAATGAGCCTCGAAAGCTCTGCAGCCGAGTAGTGTGTAGTGATCCTTCCTGACCGGTGTCCCAATAGGTCTTGACGATCTTCAAAACTTACACCGGCAGCTCGTAAACGGCGACCTAGTGTGTGCTTCAGATCATGCACCCTGACTTGGGATAATCCCGCCCTGTTCCTTGCGCGAAGCCATGCAGTGTTCAGCATGCGTGTGATCGGCTTACCTCGGTAAGTGAAGACATAGGTGGGGTTTTTCCCTCTTTGGTCATTCACGACTGACAAGGCGATTCGATTCATCACGACGAGCCGGTCATCTCCGTTCTTGATATACCAACCTGGAACAATGAATACCGACGTATCCAGTTCTGGTACTTTTAGTTCCCACTCCCACTGAAGGTTGCAGATCTCGTTGTCGCGGCAACCGGTGTTGACCGCAAACAACGCCATCTGTGCGAGGTGCCGTGGAAGCTCTTTGAACAATCTATCCTGCTCCCTCCAATTCAGCGGATAGGGTTGCCGCTTGTTGGTGTCGGCAAGCAGCTTGATCTTCGGAGCTGCCAGCAACCAGGTCATGCCATATTCATCAATCCACTCTGTTGCAGCAAGATTAAGAATACGCCGTACAACCTTCAAACCGTGGTTGATAGTTCCCACGGCAGCACTTTCCCTGCGCCGATGATCGATCCATGGCTGTAAAGTCCCAATGTGAAGTCTGTCGAGCTGCGTGCCACCAATCCAGGGCAGCAGGAGCTTCAATCGTCCTATGTCGCTGGAAATACTTCGTTTGTGCTGATTTTCCAGTACAAACTTGGCTGCGGCTGTCTCGAAAGTTCTATTAGGTCTTACGCCATAGACTTGAGCTTGCCGGGTCTCTTCAATCAGTCTTGCGAGGAAGCGCTCGGCTTCCTCAAGTCTATCCGTGCCAGTGCTCTGGCAAACTCGCCGCCCGCCGATGCGTTTGTCGATGTGCCAGAGGCCGGCGCGCTTGATGAGCCCCGGTATCTTTTTGCGTCCCATAGTTGGTCTCCTGTTAGTCGACCGGGACGCCCGTTGCGGGATTTATATTGCTCTACCCAGGCATCCAGTTCAAGCCTATCGAAGGCAATGCCTTGTTCACCGATCGGTATTTGAACCAAATACGGACGAACTTCGCTGTTGAAACGGTTCCTGTCCATGCCCGTGTAAAAAGGTGCGTCCCGAAAACGAATAAGTCGGGGTAGGAGGGGAGGGAAGTTGTGCTCCCATTTTTGGGTTTTATCTGACATAACTACTACGAGCGAACAACGGTTATCCGGCCATTCTTGGAGATACCTTGCAAGCAATGCTTACTGGCAGGCAAACAGGGCAGATGAATGATTCCCCAGAAATTCTTCATACTCGTTCACCCTTGATGTCAGTTCTAGTCTGTCGAATTGCGTCGAGATGTGCAGTTACGAGCCTTACGCATCGCTGTCAAAACATTAGCACGGAGAAAAATTGTGGGGCAAAGGTTAAATGTTTAGCACAGCGGTAAATCCAACGGGTTAGTAACCCGTCGGCACGCATGCCGGAGATCGGTGTCCCGGCATAATTGAAAAAGAACCGTGGTGTGTGTGACCGTGACTGCGCGTAGGCGCTGGGGGGGCCTAGATCATCTCGCCCTTGAATACGACGATACCGCAGATCTTGGCATTTTCATCTATCTCAATGATTCGATCGGGCCAATCGGGGTTGAGTGCCTTGAGGTACTTTCGGCCGCCTTCGATGATCAGTTGCTTGAACATGGCTTCATCGGCGTCTTCAAGTTTTACGACGACATATTTACCACTCTCAACTACTATTGCCGGGTCAACGAAGATGAGGTCTCCATTGTAGAATTTGGGTTCCATGCTGGCACCTTTGACGCGCAGGATGAACGTCCCCTGGCTGCATGGGACGGGGCAGGGCAGGATCTCCTGTGCAACCCGTTGTTCCACAACCTCCGGCACTTCTGATATTTCGCAGGCCTGTGCCCATGAGATTAACGGGCAGAGAGTGATGATATCCGCTCCCTTTTCTGCGTTGATCTGAGACGAAATGGGTTTTTTTACTACGGTACTGGACGGTTCTTGTTTTTTGAAGGGCAGCATCTGGCCGGACAGATTGATGGCTACTGATTGTTCCCCCGCGTATACGATGCGATTACCTACACGCACTCGCCGATGAGTGTCTGTTGCTTTGTATACAACTTCATGTGGCTCGTCCATCCAGCCGGTGGGTTTGCCTAATCCCTTTTCCAGTTTTGCGGCCAGTTCATTTCCCAGTCCCCGCGGAGTGCCGCTCTGAGTCAGCATCTTTCGCCGAACCTGGCTGAGATAGGACTCGCTGGTACCCGCCAATTCAGCCACCTTGGTTGCTGAGCCGGCCTCGGCAATAAGAATCTCGAGATTATTTAGACGGACTTGTTCACGTTGTCGTTTCATAAGCGCTTCTAAGTGACTTGCTTAGCTCAAATTTAGCAGAATGATAAGAATATTCAAGCGGAATTTGCTTGTTGGGGTTTTTTAGCGCTGCTAGAGTTTAGCACTATGGACCTGAAGCACTTTCTACAATTGGCATCGAAACGAGAACGTGCGGCAGTGGCCAGCGCCTGTAATGACTCGGTTCCGTATCTATACCAGATTGCCGGCAAGCACCGCCGGGCAAGCCCACATCTGGCGACTCAAATCGAGAGAAAGACTCGAATGGTTGCCACTAAAACCAATGGTCGGCTGGAAATGGTGCCTCGTGAAAGCCTCGTTCGCCACCCGGAGATATTCACCGGGTTTGAGCCGGAGGACGAGTGATGACTGGCAGTCCTCTGCTTCTTGGTGCCCTTGAATCACCGCCTGAGTTTGAAGGAAATTTAGCGGCCAGCCGTGGACTCGAGGTCGATATCGCCCGCATCCAGCCTTACGAGCACAACCCAAGACACGCACCCAACCCGGAATATGACCGGATCAGGGATTCGATTCGTAACCAGGGGCTAGATCAGCCCCTGGTGATTACTCAGCGGCCAGGAGCAACAGAGTATATCGTTCATGCAGGCGGCAACACCCGGCTGCTGATACTGAAGAAACTGTTCGAAGAGACGGGAGATAGCCGTTACGCCCGGGTACCCTGTCTATTCCGTTCCTGGCGCCGGGAGTCGGACGTCCTATTGGCGCATCTGCGGGAGAATGACCTCCGCGGTAGTCTCGCTTTCATCGACAAGGCACAAGCGGTGTTTGAAACACAACGTTTGCTGGCCGAGGAGCTCGAGCTGGAGGAGGTCACACAGCGGCGTCTCGAGACGGAACTGCGCAAAGCGGGCTACCGCATTAGTCAGGGGCGTATCTCCCAGATGGAGTACGCCGTCTTTCGACTGATGCCCTTGATCCCCTTGGCTCTGGCACAGGGCATGGGCCGGCCCCAAGTGGAGCGCATCCGAAACCTGGAGCGGGCTGCCGCCAGCGTCTGGCGAGCGCGCTGTTCGGATGATGCCGCAGAGTTTGATGATGTGTTTACCGTGTTATGCCACCGCTATGATGGGCCCGACTGGAATACCGACCTCTTGCGCGACGCACTGGAAACCGAGATGGCCGAAGCAGCTGAGGTCAGCATCCATACCATCCGTGTGGTCCTCGATGCAGAGTTGGCCGGACGGGGGTTGGTTATCCCGGAGATAGAGCCGGAACCAGAGTGTAAAACGGCGCCTGAAACCCCACAGGTTAATAACCGCAAACAGAGCGCAACTGATCCAGAAGACGTTGAGGAGATTGACGAATACGAAAACCCCGGTACCGAATGGGTACCGCCAGACAGGGAACCATCGGATCCGCATGAACCGCTCGATCCTGCTGCGGATCCCGATCTATTGAGCGATCAGCTGGATCCAACCTATGCAGAGCACCCCGAACCATTGGGTGACGCACTGCTCACGGATAGAGGCCCCAGCGATCTCAAGTCGTTGCGCGGCCGGGCCTGGACCTTGGCGACTCGTCTGGCACAGCGCAACGGTATGGGCGAACTCGTCGAGCCCCTGCCGAGCAAGGGGCTCGGCTTTGTGCTTCGCGATGTGCCCGATCCGGCGCTTGCAGAACAATTGGATGAAGCGGGTCTCAGTCAGCTTTCCATGCTCTGGTGGCAGCTGGCGGCCTGCGCCGAGCTCACCTATGCACCGCTGGAATCCATACTCCCGATACTGCCCGCCGATTCCATCCTCCGGCGAGCGCTCGAGGCGCAGGATGGCGATTTGTTATTCAAGAGTATCTGGACGCTGGACCCCGGGCATACCGGCTACCGTCTCTGGTGGCCACTCAATGACCGGGACTGGCGCGATCTGATTCATCTGATGGATACCTATCGGCGGATCCGAACAACGGCCGCGGACACGGGGATTAGGATCTGGGAGTAGAGACGATGGAAGGGACCAAGGAGGCCGATCTGGTTGCCGCGGTTTTGATGTACGCCATCCGCTGTCTGGCCGAAGGCGATCAGGCGGCCCTGCGTAACATGAAATTCGGTCCCTCGGAGATCGAAGCCCTGCGGGAGATGAGTCTTGCAGACCTCTATCGGATCGAGTCACTGCGAGCCCACTGCCTGGAGATCGGGCTGAACCGGCAAGTCTACTGGCCGATGATCGATCGTCTGCGCGAGCAGCGGGAATCCGAGGAGACCCTGCGGACATTGATTGCTGCCGATGCCCCTCATGAGATGGTGCAGGTACTCTATGGGCTGAATGCTCGGGACTATACCCGACTGCGCCGTATCTTGTCGGTAACCCCTTCAGTGGGAAGACCTTCGGAGCCGGATGAGAAGAGCTCTCACCGGCTCTGGGATGCCTGGGTACGCCGGGACGATGGAGAGGAGACTGGCTTACTGACCCCGGAGGTCTATCTGGAGCTCCAGCGGGAAACACAAGTCCCCCTGCGAGCAATCTGGAGCCTGACCCAGCGTTGGGCACAATATGGCAACCTGACCGGCCAGAATGAGGAAGAGAACGCGCAAGTCAGTGGCAATGAATGAGCCAGTCCGCTCACAGACACTGGCCCTGGATGCGCTCATCGAGAAGACTGTCGCCCAGGTTGCAGCCTCAGCTCAGCTTGGACCCGCGGACCAGATGCTTTTTCTCGGCAACCGGCATCATGCTTTTCCCACCGTGGTAATAAAAGATCCGGTCCTGGAACCGGTGGATAAGCTAGTGTGGATGGTTATCATGTTGGGGGTACAGGAGACTGGAGGCAATACCTCCTTTCCCGGTTACGGCGCCATCGGTAGAATGGCCAACATCGCCTCCCGCACCACCATTGCCCGGGCCATTGCCATCCTGCGAGCCACCCGTTGGCTGACCCTTTGTCGTCGGGTGCGCACGCTCAGTGGACGATTTTGTGGCAACGTCTATGCCTTGCACGATGAGCCTCTTCCCCTGGTTGATACTTGTCATCTTGACGCCGACTATTGGGTCTTTCTGCAAAAAGCCGTCGAGCACGCGCATGGCAGGGTACGGGCCGTTGCCCAGGGTGTCCTATGTTCCATCAACGAGGACGCTGCCAGGGGGCTGAATGTGTTGGATCAGGCACATCCCATCGAACGCCGAATCGAATTGGTTGTGGGGTCTCCGGAAGCAGGGAGCCGACGGTTCTTCTCCTTCACCCGCACTGCTGTTCGGCAACTCCGCAAGGAGCTGGTTACGGCTCAGCAGACAAATTCTGACCATGACCAAAATATGAACATGGACCATGATCAAAATATGAACACGGTGTGTAGTAGTAGTTATATAAATAATAAAAAAACAACTACAGAGACAACGGTGTCAAAATTTGACCTGGCAGATGAAGACGGCTGGCCGCTGGTCTACCCAAGACGTCTCAGCGACAGCCACCGTGAGCTCGCCAACAGCTACCTGGCATCCCTTGCGCCGGCGCAGCGCCAGCCTGTCCTCGATGAGCTGGAGGGGCGCTTGCAGGCAGAGCAGAAAGGAATGAAGCCGGTCTACGACGAGATCAGCTTTCTGATATCGCTCTGTAATCTCACAAAACAGGGGAAGTTTCAGCCCAACCTCGGGATCAAGGTCAGAGCGCATCGCCTGGAGTGCGAAGCCATCCGGCAACGGGCGCGGGCTGCGGCAGCAATCTCGCCTGAAACCAAGGAGCAGCGGGAAAAACGTCAGGCCGAAGGACAGGCTCGCCTCACTTCCATGCGCCGGGCCCTGGGTAAGTCCCACCACCAGGCATTGGCTCCAACTAATGACGACTCCAAGACGCCCTCCGAGTGATTCCAGTGGAATCAGGTGTCAAATATTGAACTCGGTAAAAAACCCAACAGTCTGTGTTCTGGTTTTGGCTTGTTTACAAATCCGGCGCATACGCTCATAGGCCCTACACGAGACGAATCGAGCCAAGGCCCCATGAACGCGGAAGACCCGATTTATTCTCCGAATATCCCAAGCGACTCTCAAGTATTACCCGCCCCTGAATCGATAGGTCCGCTCGAAACGCCTTGCCAGTGATTCCAGTGGAATCAGGTGTCAAATATTGAACTCGGTAAAAACCCCAACAGCCGGTGTTCTGGTTTTGCCTTGTTCGTAAATCTGGCACATGCGCTCATAGGCCCTACACGAAACGAATCGAGCTAAGACCCCATGAACGCGGAAGACCCGATTTATTCTCTGAATCCCCAAAACGATTCTCAAGCATTGCCTGCCCCCGAGGCAGTGGGTCCGCTACGTGGCCAGATCTGGTTGACGATTCAGACGCGTCAGGCCCAGCAGCTCGTTCGGGGACGAAGTGGTACCCCCGATAAGCCGCCGATCATCGGATTGGTGGGATTCGCCGACCGTCTGCGGGTGATCTGGCAGGCGGCACGCAATGACGATCCTTACGCCGACTGGTGGCTGATCAAGGTCCATGAAGGCATCGAGGCGACCGGGATGCTGATCCAGCAGCGCCAGCAGGCATTAGCCTCGTTGTTGCAGAAGATGGAATCGATCGAGGTCACCACCGCTGCATCCCAGCATCCATTCCGCATGCCGCTTCAGTTTGCCAACCCATATGCATATCAGGGCGCAAAGCATTTGTCGGCCTACGACACCCTGGTGTGTATGGCATTGACCGCCCACCATATCGGCCTGCTGGACCGCGCAGCCTGCCAGGGGGAACTCAATGTTTGCGCCCGCAAAATCCGATCCCTCTTTGTCATTCCGCAGAGTTACCGGTTTCTGGGTGTCGATCGTCCGTTGATCCACCGGGGTACCGCGGAAAGCGAGCGTGCAGGACATCTCATGGGGGAGTTGCCGGCGGATGTGCTCAGCGGTGAACGCCAGGCGCCATTGGTCCCACGGAAGGTGCGCTTTCCAAATGGGTTTGCCGGCAACAGGTCTTTACATTCCAAACCGTCCGTCTCGAACCCACACCCACCCGACAGGGAAAACGAGACCAGTCCATGAGTGTATTTGCACTGGTATGCATCTCCACCGGGACGATAATCCGATACAGATTCGAGTGCTGACGGGATGTTGAATCCATGGCAAAGACAAAGCCCGGAATGCGCGTTGCCTTGCAACTCGATACCCGTATTGCACTGGAGGCGATCATCCTGAACCGGCTGCAGCGAATCCCTGCAAACAGGCGTCAGGAGTGGCTGCGCGGACTACTGGTGCAGGGATTTCGTCAGGAGTGCCAGGCACTGCGAGGGACGATGGATGAAACACAACAGCCCGCTGCGATGGCTTTTACGCCCCGACTGAAAGGCACGATGACAAGTTCTTCAGACAACCCGATGGCCATACCGAATACGCCGTCGCCAGCTGCTGGCAGCACCGGCAAACCGTTTGCAGCTTTGGGCAGGGTGATCGGCTAGGGCAAGCCCGTGATCGATCACCGGCCAATATAAAGACAGGAGTTATCATGACAGACGCTTCATCCATTACCCCGGTCGGACTCGATGATGGCTACGCCTACACCAAAGTTGCACTACCGAATGGACGCCTGATCGTTATCCCCTCACGTGCCCGGGTGGGACGTTCGGGTGTGACTTGGATCCACCAGGGGCAGCAACGTATTTTTGAGTACGAGACCGAAGGGACGCGCTACTCGGTCGGTGCCGTGGATGGTGAACCCACCCATTTCGAGGGGTACCCCTTCTCCGGAATGAATCGGGTTATCGTGCAACATGTGCTGCAGCAAGCGGGGCTGGGTGGGCAATCCCTGCATGCCGTTTCAGGCCTGCCGGTCAGTGCGTTTTATCTTCAGGATGGTAACCAACGGCACAAGACCCTGGAGAAAAAACGAATGAGTCTCAAGCAATCGGTGCAGCCGATAGACGGACGATTGCCGGCGGGCATCGCCTTTCATGAGGTGATCCCGGAAGCGCTGGCCGCCTGGTACGACGATGTGATCGTCGAGCAGAAGGGTGGGGCGGCACTCGATGAGGACCGACTCGCCGTTCCCACGGCTATCGTGGACATCGGTGGCCGCACCACCGATTTCGTGGTGGTGAAGGACCAGGGTGTCATCCACGGTTCATCCGGCTCCCTGCAGTGCGGGATGCTGGATGTGAAACAGCAGGTGGCCAATGGGATCCAGGAACGTTTCGACCTGGAGACCCTGGGGGAACAGTTGGTGACACGGGCGGTGGAGAAACAGATCGTGCGGCTGCATGGTAAAGACTACGACATCGCACCCCTGGTCAAGTCAGCCAAACAGCAGGTCGTAGAACGCATTCATGCGGAAACCCGCCGGCAGTTGGGTCTCGGCGTCGAGCTCGATCGCATCCTGTTCGTCGGTGGGGGAACTGTGGCTCTAGCCGAGGATATCGCCAACTGGTTTCCGAACCAGGTCATCGCCGAGCATCCCGCGTTTGCCAACGCCCGCGGCATGCTGAAATACCTGCGCTATGTCTGCGAAGCCTCTGATGCGGCTTGAACGGCAGCAGATGAATATATACGTGGTCACTGCGGACTCAGTGGCAAACAGGCACCTTCGGACCGGGTAACAGGTGCAGCGATGTAAGTCGCCGGTCCATCTTCAACGAAACGGAAATTAACCTCCGTTTTCACCACTCTGCCGGGTAAGACTTCCCGCCAGGGAGTTGTGCTTATTCCGGACCAAACCAACCCCCAAGGAGAAAGCACCATGTCCAACAACGAAAGTCCCAAATATTTCGATCTTCACACCAGCGGTATCGGCTATCTCAACCGAGTCCGTGAGGTTACGCCTAAGGAGGGTACCCCCTTCCTCAGCGTCACCATCGCTGCGCTTCGCGGCAGTGTCGACAACGCCCAGTACACGCATTTCGAGTGTCGCGTGTCCGGCATCCAGGCGCAGAAAGTCATACGCCAGGTCCAGCCGGCACTCGAGGGCAAGTTGAAGGTGCTCATCGGGTTCACACTCAGTGACCTGTATGCGGATACCTTCATCTTTAAGAGCGGTGACAAGACCGGAGAGACCGGTGTCAGCCTCAAGGCCCGACTGTTGCGTGTGTCATGGGCCAAGGTCGACGGTCAGCCGTTCTATAAAGAGCAGGAACACGCTGCGTAACTTCACACCCGCCGGATAACCCATTATCCGGCCCACTTCCACCCCTGGGGGATCACTCCCCCCGGGACTGATCTTCCCTTCATTTTGAGGAGATCAGTCATGACAACCACGGCATCAACCGTAGCGAAGAAAACGAAAGACCGTTTCGATGGTTTTTTATTAACTGAACTTAACGACGCGGAGAAGCAATCACTCAAGGCATTGGCGCTGACCCTGTTAGCGGAGCAGCACCAGCCGGGAAAAACGCTGACCAGTCCGGAGGAGACGCGCAATTATCTGCGTCTGCGACTGGCTGAATACAAGAACGAGGTGTTCGGATGTGTGTACCTCGACAACCGCCATCGGATCATCGACGTCGCCGAGTTGTTTCACGGCACCATCGATGGTGCTTCGGTTCATCCACGGGTTGTGGTGCAGCAGTCGCTTCAATTGAATGCTGCCGCGATAATTTTTTACCACAACCACCCGTCGGGAGTCGCCGAACCCAGCCATGCGGACGAGGCTATAACCCGCAGGTTAAAAGAAGCCCTGGCGCTGGTTGATGTACGGGTGCTTGATCATTTCGTGGTTACCGCCGGTGAAAGTGTTTCGTTTGCGGCCCGCGGAATTTTATGATGGTTCGATAATTTTTACAGACTCTGCCGGGAAAGCACACACTTTCCCGACAGGGAAGGAGGTGCGACCTGGCGCTAATCCAACAAGGAGATAGATGATGTCAAGCACTTCCAATGAACAGTCTGCCGAATCCTATTTTGGTGAGGTAATTTCCACCTATACCCGTGCCCAGGCTATCGAAGATGGCGTTCTGGTCGATGCGGGTCCCATGGCAAAGGAAGTTGGATTCACGTTGCCGGTCGCTCTGACAGCTGCTGTTTGGGCCGATTGTGTAGTTTGGACCGACGACGACAGTCGAAAAATGCCTTTTCAGGATCAGTCCGGGAGACTTTACGACGTGCTGTTCATGGCATCCTTTGCCATTCGAACCAGTGCGGATTCCGGTGACCGGCTGCTGTATGAACTCTACCGGGTTCCACGTGATGGATACTCGACAGAGGCCAAGCCGGTGACACTGAAACTAATCATCGGACCGGGTGACCAAGGCGAACCTGTCCTAACTATTCTGTTGCCTGAGGAGAGTTGAACATAGCCGGAATCCTCCGGCATCTTGCCCCTGGCCACTTGGGACAAAGTGGCACCTCTTTACTCGCTTGGTTTCATCCAGGTGAACACTCCAGGTCTCCCTTTCTACCAATCTATTGTGTGTAGCAATTGTGTAAAGGTTGTTCTTGTTCGGAAGTTTTTTCTTTGTAGGAGACGGGAAGTCGAGTCCCAGATGACTTGACAGCTGCAGCCAAGGAATAGCGAAGTCAATGACTGCAAACGCCTAACTGCGGCCGGTCAGGTTCGCCAAGAATTGCTTTGGCGACAAGACGGCACTTCGGCAAATGCCGCCGTTGGTTCTGCGCAACGCCGACGGCCGGTATGGATTGTTAACCGGTCGTTGGACCGGTAATCATGTCGAATGGCTGCTTTGATCTTTTCGTTACGGCCGGATCCGACACTTAGCTGCCGATGAGCTGATAGCCAAATTGCCTATTCCGTCTGGGACAAGATAGACTACTCCTCAGAAAAAACTCATTGGGCCACGGAGTTTAGAGAAGTTGACCGGAACAGCATCCAGTCCAGCAGCGAGTGGCCCGGCCGGCTCACATTTTGAAGGGCAGGTCGGCGCTTATTACCTGCTGTCTATGCTGGCGGGCGCGGAACCGCGCGGACTGCCCGGCACGAATATTGAGCGTGTCGAATTCCAGCGAGCCGCCGAGGGACATCCACTCGATGACGTGATTGTCTATGCCTATGACGGACGGTCTGCAGCCGTCCTCGAAATACAAGTAAAACGGGCTATCACATTTACACCGGGAGATACTGTCTTCAAGGCAGTCGCCGACCAGATCGCCGAAGCCTCTCGAAAACCGGAATTCGATGCCTCCCGGTACGAACTCGCGATTGCCACGTCCCGGTCCTCGCAGAAGATCGACGGTCCGTATCAGGATGTTCTGACTTGGGCGCGTCAAATCGGCGATGCAGCGACGTTCGCGGCTCGCATCGAACGAAAAGGTTCGGCGAATGACGACATGCGGCGCTTTGTGAACACATTCAGGACGCATTTGGGGAATGCCGGCGTCTCGACCGATGACGAGAATGTCTGGCGGCTTCTGCGTCGCCTTCACATCCTCGTCTTTGATTTCACGGCCCCCGGTTCGGCTTCCAGGGAACTGGCGCTTGAGCGTACCGTCTCCGTGTTGCATAGCGACGACGCATCACGCGGAGCCGAACTGTGGTCTGTTCTGATTGAGACAGCGATCGAGACCGCTGCCAGCGGTGGTGATCGTAACCGCGAGACCCTTGCAGGCGAACTCGTTCAAAGATCCTTCATATTATCTGGAGAACGCCGCTTCAGCTCAGCGCGTGCCGCCATTGCGGAAGCATCGCGGCACGCTCTTGACGATATACACGACCGCGTCGGCGATGCGATGCTCACGCGGCATGCTCAGGTCGCCGAGGTTCGGGAAGCTCTCGATCACGGGCGCTACGTCGAGATACGCGGTGACGCCGGTGTTGGAAAGTCCGGTGTACTGAAGCATTTCGCACGGCAAATCCAAGACGAAACGCAGGTACTTGTATTGAGTCCGACTCGAACGCTTCCTGGTGGCTGGCTAGCCATGCGCGGAACTCTCGGCTTCGACGGGTCCGCTCGGGAGCTGCTGTCGGATATGGCGGGCGACGGCGCAGCAATAGTCTTTATCGATAACCTGGACTTCTTTTCCGAAGATAAACGAACGACAGTACGGGATCTTGTTCGCGAAGCCTCGGAGATACCTGGCGTATCCGTGATTGCAACGGTGCGGCGCGATTTCGGCAAAGATGAACAGAACTGGCTGCCGAAGGAAGCGCTTTCTCGCCTGGGAAATGCGACTCCAGTCGTAATCCAAGAGCTGGGAGATGCAGAGGTAGACGAATTGCGCTCGCTGGCTCCCGGTCTAATCCCGTTGCTCGCCGAATCTCACCCGGCACGCGATGTGACACGGAACCTCTTTCGGCTGGATCGCCTTGCAAGCCTCGGCGGCGACGAACCTGTGCCGCGAACTGAATTCGAGATGGCACGGCAATGGTGGCTGTCCGCCGACGGTCATCAAGATGCCAAGCACCGCGAGCGCCGCCGGCTGCTAAAGAAGCTTGCCGAACAGGCTATCTCTCAAGTGGAGCCATTCGACGTGAGCGACGAGCCCGCGCCGGTCGTCGATGCGCTGGTTGCCAGCGAGACGCTGCGTGACCTTGACGGCGACAAGGTCACGTTCCGTCACGATGTACTGCGTGAATGGGCGATTGCGAACCTGCTGTACGATGATCTGTCGTTGATCTATACGCTACCCCTGCAACATCCTGCGCCGCCAGCGCTCGCGCGGGGCACCGAACTCGCGGCACGCGCAACCCTTGAGCTTGCCGCTGACAGCGCGGGCTGGCAATCGTTGCTCGAATCGCTCAACCGAGACGGTATTCACGGCTCGTGGCGCCGCGCCGCGTTGCTCGCGCTCGTGCGTTCCGAGCGTGCTGGCAACCTGCTGCAATCCGCCTCGGCATATCTCTTTTCGGATAACGCGCGCGTTCTTCGTGAACTTCTCCGGACAGTCATTGCTGTTGAGGTACAACCGGCCAACCCTCTGTTGACTGCCCTGGGCCTTGATCCCGATACGATACCGGCAGGTCTCAGTTTTCCGACCAGTCCTTCCTGGCTTCGCCTGATCGGCTGGCTGCTTACGCTTGGTGACGCACTTCCCAACGCAGCGATTCCCGATATCGTAGATCTATACACGACATGGTCGGGCGGGATGTTCGGCCAGGACCCCCTCACACCCTCGGTCCTTCATTCTCTCTATCGCTGGCTGACGGAGATCGAATCTGCCCGCGAGGGCAGGACATTCACAGACTTTCGCACACCGTTCGACGGCGAGATCGAGCATGAGCAGCTTCGCACGCTGGAGTCCGAACTTCGAGCCTATTTTCTCGTGTTCAGCAACCGCGTCCCGGAACTCGCCGCGCAATATCTTCGAGAACTGGGGCAACGCTGCCATAGCGAGGAAGCAAAATTTGGTGTTGTTCAGTCCAGTGGCACGCTTGCGCAAGCGGCGCCGCATGAACTCGCGGAACTGACGCTTGCAGCACTCATCCCGGAACCTGATCCTGACGACGGGTATTACCGTGAGGAATACCGAAAGCCTTTTGACTGGCACGACAGCGACCTCCTTCCAGCGTCCCCGGCGCAAGGACCATTCTTCGCGCTGCTGACGCACGCTCCGGCAGAAGGGAAGAGAGTTGTCGACCGGCTCGTAGAGCACGCCGTCTTCTTTTATACCGATGGACGTGATCCTGGTGACAACACGATTGATGTAGAACTGAGCGGTGGCGTGCGCAGCTTTCCCTGGATGCGCACCTATACATGGTCGCGGGAGGGCGCGGGTAAACTGCCTGACTTCTGCGCTCATGGCGCTCGAAGCATGGGCGCATCACAGGATCGAAGCCGAGGAGGACTTCGAGGCTGTGCTTGCCGACATACTCGGCCCACCGGGCTCTCCGGCCGCCTACTTGCTCGTTGCTGTTGATCTCATACTCTCGCACTGGCCGAAATCCCGCGAGGCAGCTATACCGTTTCTCGCGAGTCCCGAACTCCTGTGTATCGATCGTCAGCGTTTAGTCCACGACAACTTAGAGGTTCCCGACATTCTCGGCATTAAGGATCTGCAAAGGGAGCCCAAGGGAACGGTTGATCTGGACAGCCTGAAGAAACGTCATTCAAGGCGTGCGTCCCTTGACAACGCCCTTTGGCACTACGCGGTCTTCGCCCCTCCTGAACAAAGGGAGATACTGGCCGGACTTCTCCGCCAGTCCGCAGACCGGCTTGGCCAGCCTGAGGCATCCTCTGACTTAGGCGATCCGGCATTGATGGCCGTACATGCCCTGAATCAGATCGATCCGGCCAACTGGAAAGAAATACCTGTAGAGCTTGAGGACGGCTCAGTCGGAACCGGACATCAATATATCCCGCCACCTGCTGAGGCTGCGCATTTCGCCGCATTTGAAGAGGATGTCCGGAACAACACCGAAACGGCGAACATGCAAGCGTATCTGGGGCTTATTCTCGACAACCCCACCCGATCATCGCCGGAAGGCGCTTCCGCGGTTGTACATTGGGCGCAGGACAACGAGTCTGCTCCCGAGGATGGTGAAGAAGACACGGCATGGATACGCGAGCAGGCGATTCTGGCGGCTGCAATGAGTGCGATGCGTGACGGGGACGACACGCTGAGGCGGGAGAGCGCCGAATGGGCGCAGGGTGTATTCGCGCAAGCCCTTGCGCAAGAAGAGGACCACGTGCATCGGAGCCGTGGCGGGTTACGCTTCAACCCGCCGGGGATTGCGTTCGTGGGCATGGTTCATGCCGTGAAGCACGGCGTCACGACACTGACTCTCCGGGATCTGCTTGACATTGCGGCCAGCGGCAACCCGGCCGCCGCACACGGCCTTCGTGCGTCTGCCGCAGCGGTCGCGGAAATCGACGAACGCCTGCCGCGCGCCTTGGTGCGTTGTGCCTTCGCATCGTGCGTTCGGCCGAATACGCGCTGGGACGCACCGGAGGACGAAGCAGGAGCATTGTCGAAGCGCCAACGCAAACACATGGACGGCGTCCTCCAGGCCGAAGCGGACTGGCTCACCGGCACAGGCGATGAACCGGACTGGCCGGAGTTTCCGCCGCAGATGCGACGGACCCGCCGTGTCTTTCGATTACCCGGCGGACGGGCGGAAGTTTCGCCATCCGTATCGGAACAAGAGCTGCCTGACATATACGTTGACCACCAGGCTGCGGCACTCTGGCTGAATGGAATCGGCAGCCTGTTTGACGTGACGGCGAATCCCTGGCTGCGCGAGGTTGCGCGCCATTACATGTCATGGACTGCTGGTGCAAACGGTGCGGGACTCGAAGCGCATGAAGAAATCACCGACACGCCTCATGAATGGAACGACGCGTTCCTCCATTTGCTCTCAGTTTCTCTGCCGGGCATGACCATGCCTGAAATACATAAGCAATTCGTAGAGCCGATATGCTCTCTCCCAGACAAGCCGTTTTTCGATATTCTCGCGCCGCTTCTGAGAAGAATTGACGAGGTGTACTTCAACGCCTCCATCCTTGACGAATCCGTCGCGCTGCAGTTGCGCGCCGAATTCGCGGACAGAATGATGCAGGCAAGCGGCTGGCATTACCTAGCCGGAAAACGAGGCGCGTCAGTGGAGGTTCACATAGGTCCGGCTCTCAGTGCCCTGTTTTTCGGCGAGAGCGGTTTTGTCATCCAGCCCCGGAGCTACCTGCTATCCAAGGCTGTAGACCGCCTTGGTCCGTTCTTGCCTGTGCTCAGCAAACTCATTAACAACGCTCCATCCCTTCCGGTCGCGACTGTCACAGTCAATCTGCTGGAGGTATCGCCCAGACCGCAGCATCTTGCCTTCGTCATCGATGCAGCCAAGACGTGGCTGGAAGCCTTTCCGGATGACAGCGACTTCTGGGTCGATTATGGAATCGGGCGTCGGATATGCGTGTGGCTCGAAGCTATCTTGCAGCAAGACCCGGATCTGCTCGCGAGTACAAGTTCCTTGCACGACAACGTTGATCGAATCCTGTCCGCCCTGGTTAGTCTCGGCATTGCTGAGGCTCACCGCCTTGAAGAGGCCATGACCACCGCGTCCGCAAAAAGCTCGACGGAAAAGTGATGCACCAGTCTCTTAACTATCCTAGTGGTCCATCTATATATGCCCCTCCCAATTCGTGCTAGCCTAGACTTAGTTGAGCTTGAGTATCCGTAAAGGTCCGATTCTGGCCGATTGCACGCATCCAATATTCCGCCAGATTGCGGCCAGTCGATAGTCGGCAACACAATCAGACTCCCATCAACTAAGAAGGAGTCTGACATGGAACCCCATCAAACTTGGGAACCCTGGAACAAAGGTAAGCTCGTTGGCCAAAAGCCACCACTCAAGCCGGTGGAGTCGACGACTGGCGCGGCAGCCACAGGTCAAGGGGAGTAGCTGTTGCCGGCGGCTTTCGCTTAATGCCAGTGCCTCAGTCCAGACCATAGTCCCGTTTCCAGTCGCCGCTCGTCGCACCGGACATGCGGATCTCCCGCATCCGGCGCTCGGACGAGGTGTCATGCCTTCGCCCACGGAAGATTACGCGTTCGCACCGACAGCCTTTGCAGCCCTAACGCGTCATAGAGATGCTCATCAGGGTAATGTGCGGTACCCTGACCCGGCCGCTTGTGTTTCTTGTATAACCATCGGCGCAGCCGTTCGGTCGCATGGCTGTCCACCGCACGGTAGGCTTTGCTGACCGGTCCCAGGGAGAATAAGCTGGAGAGCACCGTCCGGTACCTCGGGATCGAGGTCGATGACGCACTGGAGATTTCGGAGCAGACCGAGATCTAGCAGGGTGGCCGCGGCCGCACGCAGGCGCCATGATGAGCTTCGTGCGGCCGCTTTCGGGCACGACGCCGAATGCGTGCAACCGGCCGATACTGTTGAAAAACTCGATGAGTGAAGTGCTGTTTTCTGCCCAGAGAAAGAGCTAAGGGGATGCATTCTTGTTTTCATGTCCCATTATCGCCCTTGATGAGGGTTTATAATGGTTAATCTTCGTGGTTTAGCCCTAAACAGGCGCAACTACCCTCTGATCGGGTGGTGACTGACCGCATAGCGCCACCATTCTTTTTAAGTTCTGTGCCGTTGCGGTCAACAGAAATTCATCATTGGCCCCTTTTAATCCGCGAAGCCGTAATCGATCTAGTTTGAAATTACGTTTCATGTGGGCAAACAGCATCTCTACTTTTTTTCGCTCGCAAGATGATTGCTTTTTAAATCGTTCGGTTTGATTAATCGCCCGAGCTACATCGCGCGAAGCTTCATAAATGCTACGAGTGACTTTTCGAGCCGATGTGTTGGGGCAACAGCAAAGCTTGTAATCACATTCCTCGCAATCATGTTTGCTGGCACGGTAGTTAATGGTATTGGCTTTTGTAATGCCTTTACGCTGATTTTTAAACGGACGCCGATAATGTTGTAATCGTTTACCCGCAGGACATTGATACTGGTCAGCTTCATCCTCCCAGATAAAGTCTGTACGACTGAATGTTCCGTCATCACGCTACGATTTGTCACAAACAGGGACGTGTGGCTCGATCCCTTTTTCTTCAACCAGGTAACCTAGCATACTGGCAGTCCCATAAGCGGTGTCACCCATAAGCCGCTTTGGTTTGAGTTTGCGGTTATCTTCAATGTGCTCTAGCAGCGTCTTTGTACTTTCAACTTCATCGGTACGAAAAGCGGGTGTGGCTTCCACGTTCAGAATGACCCCGTGTTCCACATCAATCATGTAGTTGGTGGAGTAGGCAAAGAATGCTGGGCTTTTGGCTGCGGTCCATCTTGCCATAGGATCGGTAAGGGAGATGCTCTGAGGCATATTTATCGTTGGGCCACTGTCCAGTGCTTCCAGGTATTCACGTACGGGACGTGACTGCTGCTTTGCTGGACCCCAGTCGATACGCTCTGTGCCGCGGACGGCGCGCTGACGACTGACGTCGGCTTTTACCAGGCTGGCATCAATCGCAAAGCCCTCACCTTTGACTAGACCTTCACCCATGCAGCGTTGAACAACGGTTTCAAAGACGAAACGGAAAATATCACTCTCTCGATAACGACCATGGCGGTTTTTTGAAAAGGTGGAATGATCTGGAATGCTATCTTCGAGTCCTAAACGACAAAACCAGCGGTAGGCTAGATTGAAATTGATTTCCTCACACAGTCGCCGCTCTGAACGGATACCGTAGCAATAGCCAACCAACAACATTCGAATCATTAATTCTGGATCGATTGATGGCCTGCCTGTATGGCTATAAAAGGAATGAAGGTGTCGGCGTATCTGATCGAAGTCTAGAAACTGATCTATTTGACGAAGAAGATGGTCGGGCGGAATATGACGTTCAAGGCAAAAATCATAAAACAAGGAGTTTTGTGCTGCGGGTAACTGCCCCATCATGAGTGCGCATCCTCATCGGCGATAACACGCAGTAATTATCTCATATGTGCTGCTATCTAGAGGGAGTTTTTCAACAGAATCGGCCAGTAGCTGCCGGTCGCCGGGTGTCTGCCGACAGGCAGCTTAAAACGCATTGCGGACCTTGACTGGGGAAGCGGCAATGCCTGGAATCGATCCGAAGCGGCTGATCAATCATCCCGAAATAAATTCTTAGTGAACTATCAATACAATCGCATTTGAAGAATTAACGATAATTGAGTATTCAGTGTCAGCTTTTTTTACAATTCTATGACTGCACTTAAAGAAATGGGTAATTAACCACATGATATATATATATAATTCCTTTATTGCATAACTTTTGCATGTTTGTTAGGAGAGTTTTGATCCTGTAGGAGAAAATAACAAATGAATAAACTTGTAAAGGCTTGTGCTGCAACAATCACAATCTTTGCGTTCTACCTATGTATGGTTTCGGTTTCTTACGCCTTGAGTATTGACTTTGAATCAGATACCGATGGTGAAGTGATCGATACAAAGTATGCACCAGACATGACGTTAAGCTCTTTTAGTAATACCGAGGGAACTTTGAGCACATTACCTACTGATTCCGGTAACGATGTGATTGCTTCTAATTTTGGTTTAACTCTATTTCAAGCTGCAAGAGGAACAGGCGGCACTGAAGGGGTGCTAATAACTTTTGGCGACATCATGTCAAGTGTAACGATTACTGGAATCGATACAGGTGGCGATCAAACTGATGATAATGAAACCATGTATTTGTCAGCTTTCAATAGTCTTGGAAACCTTCTCGTCGCACAAGCATTCAGTGGGTTATGGGCTCAACCAAATTCTCGCGTTGGAACCTTGACAATAGACGGGATTAAGCACGTAGCGTTCACCTTTGGAAATACTACTAGAGGTGTTTATGGTATTGATTCAGTCGAGGCCACTGAAATGACAATTCCCGAACCAACGACCCTAGCTTTGATGGGCCTCGGCCTAGCCGGTATCGGCTACCAACGGCGACGCAGTAAAAAAGCCGCATAAGCAGTAATCCGAGACCCACAATAACCCCGTTACGATTCGCCCTGGCGGGGTTTATTAGTGTTTGATGTAAGTCTGCAACCGCTGAACAACGGTCTTTCCCCAGGTCGGTGCTGACCGGCAGCAGTGTGTCGTGAACGGCCCTCTGGTAAATCAAAAAGCCGCCACTCGAAGCATTTTTCCGGCAACGTCCGGTAAGCGATTCGAAGCAGTCGCAGCTAGCTCTATTCGCCAGCGGCTGCTTTGGTTTAGGTTTGTAGGACAGCAGCGATCACGACTCGCTGCCGGGGTTGTCCACCGCCAGCGGCTGCTGTCTAACAAAGCGCCAAGAACGAAACCGCGACGACTGTCGTGAGGGTAACGCTGATCCGCCAGGCTATGGGGATTTGATCAGCGCCGGGGTGCGGCGACGGGCGAGAGTCCGGAATATGGCGGCAAGGTCTTCTGTGCTCACTGCGGATGAGGCGAGATCGACCGTGCCACTGTTGCGGATAGTGGGCATGAAGCACCATGGTATTGGGCATCAGCGTGAGCGGAGGCGTTGCGGCCGCCGAGCCGCAATACGAGGGATGGTGTGGCACGTTGAGGTGGCCGTTGCTGTTCATTCAATACAGTCCATCCCGGGTGGTGCGCGGGACCATGGGATCCCGGCAAAGACTTCCGCAACGACCATGGGGGCACCGCAGTCCGGGCAGACGTAGGCATCTTCCGGGACTGCCGTCGAGCTGACGCGGTCATGCTCTGTGCCGGCCACCTCGCCACCTTCAGGCGATGGCGCCACATCGAGCAAGGCGCGAGCCCTGCCGAGATTCGCCTGCCGACAGGTGTTGGCAAACAGCCCGTAGTGGCGGATACGGTGAAAACCGGTTGGTAACACATGTAACAGGAACCGTCGGATGAACTCATCCGCGGCCAGGGTCATCGTCTTATACCGGGCACGGCCCTTCGCACGGTAGTCCTTCCACTTGAATGTCACACCTTGGTCGTCGAACCTGAGGAGGCGGCTGTTGCTGATCGCCACCCGATGGGTATAACGGGACAGATACGACAGCACGGCCTCGGGACCGGCGAACGGCCGCTTGCTGTAGACGACCCACTCGACCTGGCGCAGCGGCTTGAGCCACTCGGCGAAGGTAGTGGCATCGGTCAGGTGGTCAAGATCGCCGTGACATTGCAATTCGCCCTGGTCATAGGCCAACCGGAGTTGTTCCAGGAACAGGCGTCTGAACAGCCGTGACAACACCCTGACCGGCAGAAAGAATCCTTTGCGACAGGCGACCCAGCGTTCGCCGTCCAGGGAGATGCCACCACCGGGGACAATGCCATGCACATGGGGATGATGAGACAGGTTCGACCCCCAGGTGTGCAACACGAGTGTCACACCAAGCCGGCAGCCCAGACGCTTTGGATCGGCGCTGATGGTCAGCAGCGTCTGGGCGGCGGCGCGGAACAGGATCGCATAGACGATGGTCTTGTTCTGGTACGCCAGCGCGGCAATCGGTGCAGGCAACGTGAAGACCACATGGTAGTAGTCGACCGGCAACAGCTCGGCCTGGCGGGCCTCCATCCAGCGTCTGGCAGCGCTGCCCTGACACTTGGGGCAGTGACGGTTGCGACAGGAGTTGTAGGCGACCTGGTCATGCCCACAGGCGCGACAATGCAGCACGTGTCCGCCGAGTGACGCACTGCGGCAGCGTTCGATGGCCGACATGACCTTGTATTGGCCGACGCTGATGTGCCCGTGATGCTGTTCACGCCAGACCTGTCCCTGGGCGCGGAGAATATCCGCGACCTCGAGGCGGGCCATGGCGCACCTACTGTGTGGCCGGGTTCAGTGTGTCCAGCGGACTGGTCACTTCCTGCAGGACACTGTTGGCCACTTGCGTGTAGCGTGTCGTCGTCTCGATCTTGCTGTGTCCGAGCAGTGTCTGGATGATGCGGATATCGACCTTGTCTTCCAGCAGGTGCGTGGCATAGGAATGCCGTAGTGAGTGCATGCTGTACTTGGGGTCCAGTTCCGCGGCAGCCGCTGCGGCCTTGAAGACCCGGCTCACTTGCCGGGTGGACAAGGGATTCACCGGATCCCTGCTGGGAAACAACCAGCCGTTGTCTAACACCTGGCGCCGCCGCTTGCCCTCACGCCACCAGTGTCGCAGCGTGTCTAATAGCACCGGTGAGAGTTGTGCATGCCGGTCCTTCTTGCCCTTGCCTTGTTCAACCCGCAGGCACATACGCCGACTGTCGATGTCGCCAACCTTGAGGTTCACCACTTCGCTGACTCGCAGGCCCGCCCCGTAAGCGATCGAAAAGGCGGCTTTGTACTTGAGACTGGTTGTTGCCTCCAGCAGGCGACGGACCTCGTCCCGACTGAGCACCTTGGGCAGCCGCGTGGGTGTCGGCTGGGTACGCAGTTTCCTGACGACCTCGGGCCGATCGAGTGTCGTCTGGAAGAAAAACTTCAGTGCCGGCAGGCAGGCATTGTAGGAGGTGGGCGATATACCGTTGTCGGTCAGGTGCACCAGATACTGACGCAGCTCCTCGGCCTTGGCCTGGTCAGGCGAGCGCTTCAGGTAGGCCGCAAAGTCTCGGACGGATCGAATGTAGTTACGTTGTGTCGATGGTGAAAAGTTGCGCATCCGCATGTCGTCGATCATGCGCTGGCGCAGTGGGCTGATACGATGAGTAGACTGAGTCATCGGACTGCTCCTGTCTTAGAACGAGGCGGATTGCCTCATTCCTTAACATAGGAAACAGCCCTTCAGGTCCGGGCCCTCACCGACATCAGATCGGAGCACCCCTACCGCGCGAGCGGTTTCGTTCTTGGCGCCGAAGTCCCGCCTGTCGCCGAAGCAGTTCTGGCCTTTCCTGACCGGCCGGTTCTAGGCGTTTGCGGTCACACGAAAATCGATCAGCTACACGCCGAGCGAACTTTATGAAGGGCTCCTGTGTATCGGCAACCGCCTTTTGCAGCGCAGCATTTCGACATACTTGACCGGCTAGGATTAAGAGCCCGTCCCATCGTCATTTGGACGCTTGTACGACAGCGCGATTCCAGAGCTGGATGGAGAATGATTCACTGCTTCCAAAGCTACTGTCGTGCCTCGTGGTCAGCGTACCGCCGCCTGCGAACTCACAGATCAGTGCGAAACGAGCCATTTCAAACGGGCTTCTCACACATCGGGCAGCAGCGCCACTCAGGGTGGAGCGGGTAATTGCACGATGCGCAGGCCTGTTTATACTCCGGCGCCGATACTTCGCAGCTTTGCGCTTCGCGCTCCCAGTTTCGCGATGCCCTGAACTCCAACGGCTCTCAGCAGCTGATAGTACGCCTCTGGCTTCTCCTCCAAGAGCATCTCGCGCAAACAGAGCCAGTGCGCCAGCTTCGCGGAGCTCTCGATCATCAGTTTCTTCATCTCTGGATCCGTAATACGGGCAAAGCGTGGATTCGTTACCAGGGGGGAAGGCAGACCACTGTGGAGGTCTTCAAGAAAACCGTTTCGGAATACCTGGGCAGTGGTGGCATTTGCCTCATCTCGAAGGGTGAGCTCGGGATGACCGCGCTGTGGGATCGTCTGGCTCCGATCGGTCTCGAAGTCGAGAAGCTCCAGGGGTGAAAGCATCCGACCGGCCTTATCTTCGGCCATCCCATCAACGACGCCGTGATCGCCTCCATCCGTTCCGGCAACCATTGCCTCCCACAGCTTGACGAGCTCCATCGGTGCATCCATATCGACTGCGAGCTTGGCGGCCGAATCGTCTCTTGCAGTTCGTTCCGTGTGTGCCCGGCGCCAGGAGGACTCGGCGAGCAGCATCAAGTCAGCTCTCAGGGCGTCTCGCAACTGCGACTCATCTAGAACCTCATCTGGCGCGTCGTAGTACATCTTGGCAGTCGCAGGAAATGCGAATTTCATGATCGTCTCGAGCATTTCACCGGCGGTATCGCCCGCGCCCACTTCTGCCTGGATATCCTCGTGCCGTGCAAGCAGCTCCAGCTCCTCGATCTGGATATCCTCGGGTGACAAGGGTCTCCCGGCTTGCTCCGGCCAGTCGATGGTGATCCGAACAGGAAGGTGGAAATCTATGAACACGGGGCCATCGTACTCCGTCCAACGACAGCCCACCGGATTGCCCACCTCATCGAGTAAGTAGATGAGGTGATCCTCATCACACGCTGTTACTAGCGTGCACGAAAGATCCGGCCACCGGACGAGATACAGTGTCATGGTCACCTCCTAGTTATTTCTACGGGCAAAACTGGGAACGAGCATCTAATTCCCGGTCCCGGTGGCGAGCAGCGCCTCATTCGCAGTTTACATACTTCAATCGTGTTGCTGCCAATCGGAGATCACGGCGCTCCATCTCCGCCGCCAGTGCCCGCATGAAAACGCCCGACCGGTCAGCAGTAGCCGCTTCCTTTTTTAGCATCCTGTTTCGTTTTCCATAGATCATAATGGGGGGAACCCACGCGCAGCATCTTCACACCGCAACTGAGGCAGCGTAGCTCCTGGCAAGGTAATCCCCGCTCGTGGGAAACACTTGCTTCGCACTTGGGACAGATGCATTTGCCGCCCGAGCCCATGTCGTGTCTCTGTTTTGCTGTCATGGTTTGACCTTCAACATTGCCGGGGACCTACTCAACTTCATCGCTGAAGTAAATGAAACTGCCGGCTGAACCGTACATCTGACCCGCAGTTTTTCGTCACTGCTCATGCTATCAATAATGTCTGCAGAACACAGCGTCAACGACCGGGCATCCAGCAGCGACCCATCCGGCCTTCGAACTGTCCACAGAATCCATAGGCCATGCCCGTCACGGTGGAGCGAGCCCGAAAGTTCTCGCAGCCAAGGACGGGGCCGCTGTAGCGGCGGCTGTGAAGTTTGTGGTCAGGTCGATGTGTACCGCAGGGCGATGTCACTCTTTGAATTGCGATTGGTATGACAGGCCGCTGCCTGGCGAACCACGCGTCCCGAGCGAAGCCGCCATCGTCACTAGTAAACGAAGTGGGGTAGTGACGAGGGCGGCGATCCCATTAACGGCGCGGGTTTGCAGCGGAATTTCGGGGTGACGGCGGGATTATCTGTTCTTATACTCGCCCTCAGAACGCCAATTTTCGATAAATTCATCCGTGGCCACTACGTGTATCAGTGGCAATAGCGCTTAACCGGATCACTCGAAGCGCGTCGGCTTTCAGCCGTTGATCCATCTTCAAGTCCAGACAGATCGTTCGATCTGCTTTTACCGCAGGCGCCAGCCTGCCATCCACTCGACGAGCCATCAGACTATCGCTATCGGCGATGGAAATTGACGCTTACATTTCATCCACAGCGGAAATCTCTTCCGTTCACTCAAAAAAGGAGGTGTAACCACCATCGAGGAACGCCCGATTCCGGGCACGTTGGGTCCGCACTGGACCTTTACCCATCAGGGATAAACCAGTGTTGCCTGAGACCAGGCATGTTCAGGTCGTACGGGAGTGGTGTCCCAAGGCCGTTTCGCATCAGCGGATTCAGTCAGCTACGGCTGCTGAATGGC
>JACKMX010000010.1 GCA_024235175.1 Chromatiaceae bacterium
GCATAGAAACCTCCTTGTGTTACATCGATGCCCAGCTGGCGAGCTGGGGGTTCCATGGACGCAAGTACAGATCCTTGTTGACCATAACCGAACCGATCTGGCCGTTGCGAATCGTGATCGTGGGCTGAATGTTCAGATTCTTTTCCAGCACGCGGCCAGCGACCTGCGACATTTGGCGTGCGACAGCCTCGCGTGCGGTCTGTTGATTCTCGTCGATCTGATCGTCGTTGGTCGCAATCTCGAAACCGGCCGATATGACCGACAGCAACAAGGCTGAGCCAAAGATACGGAAATAGTGGTTGTCCACCTTGTCCGCCAAGCCCGACTGCGCCGCCTGGTCGGCGCCCGGCATGCCACCGAGTTCCATTGCACTGCCGTCGGGGTAGATCAAGCGGTTCCAGACTACCAGCAGCCGATCCTGCCCATAGGTGACGCGCGAATCATACTGGCCGACCAATCGTGTTCCCTGCGGGATCAGCACATACCGCCCTTTCGGCGTGTCATAGACATGCTGCGAGACCTGCGCTGTCAGCATGCCTGGCAAATCACTGTTGACGCCGGTAATCAGCGTCATCGGGATCGTCGTGCCGGTGCGGATCACGTAGGGGTTTGCCGGCGCTTGCGGCCCGACGACCGCCGCTGGTGGGTCGATCTTTTGCAGGTTGTCGATGAAGCCCGTTTTATCCGACTGTCCGTTCGGATCGGTTGCCGCTTGAGCGCCGCCATTGCCGAGCATGCGCTGCACGGCCTCGAGTATCCGCGCATTGCGGTCCTGCTGCGGGGCTTGGCCCGCGCCGATGGCCCCACCTGCCGGCGTGATGCCACCCGCCAGGTTGCCACCGTAGCCACCCAGGCCGAGCGGGACTTCCATCGAGGCCTCAATCGCCTGCTTTCTCAGTTCGGCGGCGGCCTTTCGTGCTTCCTCCATGGCAGGATCGATGGGCGTCGGTGGTGGTCCAGCTGCAGGGGCCGGCAGCTCCTCGATTTCCTTCACGGCAGCCGGGATCTGGGCGACCGGTGCGAGTGGCGTTTCATCAGCCACCTTGATGTAGTCCGGTGCGCGCGCCGTCAGCTGAGCAGCGGCGGAAATATCCGACGCCCGCTCGTAGGTCGCTTCCTCGGTACCGGCCGTCATTGTCGGCTGCGAGCGTTGGTAGAGCGCATAGGCCATCGCAGAAAGCACAACAAACACCAGGATCGCGACCAGAGCGATCGGTCCTTTGCGGGCCTGCCGCACGGCCGGCGTCTGCCCACGCAAATCGATGCCTTCGATCGCTTCGTCGCTCATGGCAGCCTCCGTGACCAGGCAGTGACCGGCTGCCCGCCTTCCATCTCGTAGCCGCGCGACAGCAACTCCCCATTCACGGCGATCGTGACCACGACCAAACCACCGTTGTCGACCGACGACACAGCAATGGTGTTCGCCTCATTCGGCGTGTCGGTCGTGGCGTCGAAGGTCTCGACCACCTCGTAGCCCGCCTCGCGCAGCCCTTGCGCGACCGCGGAACGCACCGTGGTCTTGCCCTCATTGGCAACGTGCCAAACCGCGGAATCCACCGCGAACTGATCGCGGAACAACTCGGCGGAGTCATGGCCGATCTGCATCGCGGCAGGTCCTTTCACCGCCGACAGGTCGCCCCGGATGCCGGTGGTCTGACAGCCGGCCAGAACGGCTGCTGCGAGCAATACTGCAAGCCCTTTCATCGACCGGTCCTCTTGATCGTGACCTTCTGCTGCGCGGAACCCACGCCCGCGACCAGCTCCATGGTCGAGAACACACCGTCGACGATGTAGCGACGCCCATGCACACGGTAGTTCACAACCCGCGTGCCGCCCGCGTTCTTCACAAGCAAAATGGGCGCGTCATCCGTGACAACACCTTTGGCCAGGTCGACATACGTATGTGCGCCATCGGAGAACACGCGCGTCGGGCGCCAAGCTGGCTCCCCGTCTATTTGATACCCGAAATCCAGATCCTCCACGCGCAGGCCTTCGCCCTCGCCTACCGCGACACGGCTCATGTCATCGCGTCGCTGGCGATTCTGTTCTTCCTGGAGAAAGGCGGCTATTGCCGCATCGGATTCTTCGGGATACGAAAAGCCGATGGTCGGCATCCAGCTTTTCGTCATCGATTTCAGCTGCAAGTGATAGGCGCGGCGATCCGTCGTCACGACCAGGGAGGTGGTAAGGCCTGCCTGCGTCGGTTTGACGACCAGGTGCACGGTCTCCGCTCCTTCCGGGCCGGAGCGCGCGCCTTCGATTTTCCAGCGCACCTTGTCGCCGATCTTGACGTTGTTGACCTTCTCGCCCGGTTGTAACTGGATGTCACACTGGCGCAACGGGGCGCAGGTGATGGTGTGCAGGGTTTCGCCGAACGGAAAGACGACCTTGCCGGCGTCAGACAGGGAGGCGGAGGACGGCACGCGCTGCCATTCCTTCGACAGTTTCAAAGCCCGATCGGTGGCATGGGCGGCCGATACACCACCCAAGGCCAGCAGAAGGCCGATGCTCAACAGTGTTTTTCTCATTGCCATACTCTCCACAGAAGCCGCCGCCGCGGCTTCAAATCTCAATACACCTTCGACCACGCCACGGTGGGGAAGTAAATCTGGAACGGATTGACCCACAGCGCGCGCTCGTCGATCTGCGCGACCTCGCCTTGCGTCCATGTGACTGAGCCGCGATAGCGCTGTGGTTCGCCTTTCTGCTTGCCGCGTCGGTCGCGGAGGGTTTCAACCCACTCGATCTGGTAGCTGTCGTCGGTGACCGGCAGGACCGATTTGACTTCCACCGACACAGTTTCCTTCTCGGCCCGCGCGAAAGGCTCGTTCTCTGCCGTCTGCCAATACTCAGACAGGGTGACGTAGGCGGGGTCGGCACGGGCGATGAAGGCGTAAGCGTCGAAGATCTGTTTGCGCTGTAACCAGGCGTCGGAACTGACCGAACGCCAGGCCTCAACGAACTTGATGACCGAAGCCTTGATGATGCGCGGGTCGGCCTTGTCGGTTGGCGAAACCGCGCCATAGGCCTGTGCCCGACCCAGATCATCGACGCCCACCACGAATGGGACGAACTTGCTCTGGGAGCCGATGTAGATCAGGCCGGCAACGGCGGCCAGAGATACGAAACTGGACAACATGGCCACCAGCTTCCAAGAACGCTCACGACTGATGTAATCACCGTAGCGCTCGTTCCACTCGCGTCGGCCATCGAGGTAAGGATTACGCACGCGTGGCGATCCCTTGGTTTCCTGGCGCTTTTTCTCCGGGGTCGCCGCTGCCAACGTTTGTTCCATCGTGACGGCTTCTTCAGACATGGGGGGTTCTCGGCTCTGGGTATTCAAGACGGATGCGCGCGCGCTCACGCGGCGCGCCTTGGGCGACAGATGACGTTGGAATGTGCAGCTGTTCGCAGAGGCGATCGAGCAGCACCAAATGGTGGTTCGCTTCACCGAATCCGATCTCTGCCATATCGGGCACGAAGGTTTCGGTGTTCACGACATCCAGCGGCATGCGCCCCTGGTGACACGCAACGCTGACGCCCAGGCAATCGGCCAGACGTTCGGTTGAACGGTACAGATCGAATAGCAGCGTCAGTAACGCGTCGTGAGCGATTGCCGCGGAGGGTTGTTTTGGTTCGTCCGCGTCTGGCATGGCAGCCTCCTTGTGGTCCAGTAATGGACCCGGCTGCGGATGCAGATGGGTAAGCCGGGCCTCAACTAGAACGTCCCAAGAAGGAGCTCCGGGCCTATTCCCGCAAAGCGGTCTTTTATTACGCCTCTCGACCCGGCCATCGGGTTTTGTGCGCGGATTGCGAGCACAAAAAAACCGCAAATCTGACGGGTGCGGAAGCCGCTTGAAACGTTCTAGTGCTTCACAGGCTAGACCACTGCGTGACTGTGCGTCAAGGGCAGCAGTTAAGTGAGTAAGCCCGTACATCATCACGAGCCTTTACTCATCGACCCTTCACTGCGCAGAGCAGCGATCTTCTTCTTCATGTTGTCGCTAATGCGATGGCCCGCACCAGAGGCGGGGCCGGCATAGCGGCCCTTCGTTACCTTGTCTCCGACTTCTGACGCGATACCACCTGCCAGGTTCTTGACGGCACCACTGACAATACCCACCCCTGTGTTGCCTTGTGCACGAGACAGCTGAGTGGCCGCCACGCTGGCGCTACCCAATCCCGCCGCTGCGGTTGCAATCCGCGCGCCAGCGGCACCTGCCATTCGGGTGCTATTGATGGTTTGTTGTGCGGCAGCCATTGCGTGCTGTCCAGTGCCGATTGACACCCCAGTGAGAATTGATTGCATCATGTCGGGCAAATTCCTTACCAAAGCCAGCAGGACAATGCTCGCGCCGATTACCAACAAGATTTGGGTGTCATTGTTTTCGTACTGGTTGAGCCATTGGTTCATCAACGCTTCGCCAAGGCCAACGATCAAAAGCAGCACAAACCATTTCATGCCGGTCGCACCGGCATAGACGAGGTAACGGATACCGTAATCCTTCGTCCAGCGAGTGGGGCCAAATCCCAACAGGATTACGGCCGCTTGAACGACGATATACGTCTCTACCATCGTGAGGATGAGCATTGCAGTCATCAATGCGAAGCAGACGATAACGATTAGAGAACCTGCCCATATGCCAAGTGCTTCGATCCCCGAGTCCCAGAACGAAACGTCGTCGACCATGCGGCCCGCTAGTTCTAGTCCAGTATCGAATACGTCTGCGGCACCGGTTGTCCCTTGTCCGCCAGCAGCCTGACTTGCTTGTGCGGCAACATCTGACAGGCTCCAAATGATTGCTTGAGCCCACCCTGGGCCAAGAATTAGGAGCGCCGCGAAGAATCCAATAAACATCACACGCACTATGAACTCGGTAATCACTTCGGAGTAATCTGCGCCTCGCAGGGCGAGCAATGCTCCTGTCCAAGTGAACTCAATCAGCGCAAGCGACCAAAACATCCATGTAGCGGCGTTTGTTATGGGGCCAGCCCACTGAGCGACGTTGTTGCGGTATTGGTTGATGATTTGGTCAATCAGATTGTCTTCATTGATTTCCGCCATTGCCGGCGCAGCAATGAGAAATCCAACGATGATTAGAAATGCAACGCTCGCATAGAAAGAAATCCCGTTTCGCGACCTTAGGGATCGCATAAGCCACTTTGCGAACTCCAAGGCCAGAATTGCGACGGCCATAATGATGGCCACAACAATTCCGCCAAGAATCAACCAGATCACGCTCCCAATGCCACTTGCACCAAACGAGCGCGCTCCGCTCTGCTCAATAGGTGCATAGCGGTCGCGATTCTGTTGAATGATTAACGGGTCCAACAGATTGCCGGTATATCGGTCGTTTGGCATGGTGCAGTTCTCGTACAATGATCTACGGTCGTGTGAACCGCTGGCCATTGCCCTGAATCGTGCTACGTTCAGCCTCTGGCATCAGGGGCTTCCGTTGTTCATTTTTCTCTTCGATGGTGACGTTCACATCGACTTTCGGCGGTGTTTGCTCTGCTTGCTCACAAGCAGCCAAGACCATCGCGATCATTAAGATGGGTAGAGACCTGGCCATGTTTCTTTCCTTCCACTACGTAAGAGAATTTTCTTGATCAGGGGCGCAGATAGCGCTGCCCATTGCCGATCTGCGTACCCCGGTTCGTGTCCCAGAACCGCTCAGCACGCGCCTGTTTGGCAGCATCCTTCGCTGCTTCCGCGGCCATGTAGTTGGCCTGCATGTTCATCTGACTCATCACCAACTGGCGTAGCTTCTGCATCTGTTGCACCTGCTGGTTCGCGATCTGAGCCCCGACCTGTAGCGCTTGCATGCGCCCCTGGGCGTTATTGCCCATTGCGTTCAACTGGGCCATGACCTGGTTCTCGTTCTGGAACTGGCCCGCTTGCAGGTTGGCAACCCGCAATGCGCCGCTGATCGCATCACGCTGGGTTGTGTACCACTGGCGATACGACTGCATGAAGTTCTGCGCGCCGAAGTTGGCATTCATCCAGTTGTTGAAGTCCGGAAAGCGCACCTGGAACTGCTGGCCGACGTTCGCCATCGTGTAGGCGATCGCCTGTCCCTGCTGTACGACCTGCAACAGTGGCGCGATTTCCTGTTGGATCTGACCCCAGACCTGGTTCGGGATATTCAGCGTGTTCGTCACCATGTTCTGGATCTGCTGAATCTGGTTGGCGATCTGGGCGGCCTGGTTCGCGATCTGGGTGACGCGCTGCGCGACCGCCTGAACCTCCTGCGCGGAAATAATCCCGAGCTCGACATTGTTCAGGATCTGCGTTGGCTCGGTCGCGCCGACAATCCCGCCGCCGCCGCCGGCGTGGACCTGCGTCGTCAGGGCCAGCGACAATCCGATGGCCAGAGCCATGATTCTTGGCTTGATGGCGTGATGTGCGTTCAACCCCACAGCCCCCTTCGTTGCAGAAACGCGAAAACCCAGCCGTCCGGGTTCTGCTTTATGAGTCCCCTTGCCTCCTGGATTTCCTCGGTCGAGCTTGCCGCCGCGATCGCCAGACCGATCGGGCCGATGTCGAGACTGAAGCGGCGTGCACCGAGCGGTGACGTCAAGAAATACTCGCGCTTGGGCACCATGTTCGCGATGACCCGCCGCTGCGAGGCGGTCACGCCCATGTCGGCGTAAAGTTCGGCCGCCTCTTTCTGCTCGGCATACGGATTGGCCAGAAAGATCTTGGTCGGGCAGCTCTCGTTGATGACGTCGAGGATGCCGCTGCGCTTGGCATCGCTCAGCGACTGCGACGCCATGACCACCGACCAGTTCATCTTGCGCAGCTCCTTGAGCCATTCGCGCAGCTTCTCGCGGAACACGTCATGCCCGAGCATCGTCCAGACCTCATCGAGGAACAGGAAACCGGGCTGACCCTGCATCCGCGATTCGATCAGGTGAAACAGGTAGGAGAGCGCCGGCAGGACAGCGCGCGGGCCTAAGCCCATCAACGCGTTGATCTCGAACGTGATCCAATTGTTCTCGGCGATCTGGTCCTGCTCGGCGTCGAACAGTTCGCCGAATTCGGCGCCGACCAGGTAGGGCTCGAGCGCGGTGCGAAGCTCCGTGTCCTGAATGGTCGCGGCCAGTGCGGTGAAGGTGCGGTGCTCGCTAAGTGCTACCAGGCGTACGGCATCGCCGATCGCCTTGCGGTGCGTCGGGCTCACCTTGACGCCTTGCAGCTGCACGCACATTTCGACCCAGCCCGTCGCCCAGCTCATGTCCTTCTCACCCTTGAGGCGGCTGAACGGTGCGAAGGCGATCTCGTTGTGGTCGCCGGCAATGTCGTAGTGCGCGCCGCCGACCGCCTTGGTCGGGATGAAACCGGAGTAGCGTTTGTCGAAACAGACGATCGTGGCATCCGGGTAACGACGGGCCTGCAGTGCCGCCAGTTGCAGCAGCGTGGATTTACCCGTGCCGGTCGGCCCCAGGATGACCGTGTGACCCACGTCGCTGACATGAAAGTTGACACGAAATGGCGTGCTGCCCTCGGTCGCGCCCATCATCAGCGGCGGGCTGTTCGGCGGGTACTTATCGCATGGGTTGAAGCGCTCGCCGGCCCAAATGGTCGACAGCGGCAACAGGTGCGACAGGTTCAGCGTGTGCATGACCGGGCGGCGCACGTTGGCCCAGTAGTTGCCGGGAAGCGAGCCCAGCCAGGCCTCGATCGCGTTCTCCGCCTCAATGCGCGCGTTAAAGCCGCTGTTGCGGATCACCGTCGCGATCCGCTGCGCGTTGTCGAGCGCGATCCAATCCTCCTTGTCCATGATGATGATCGCGGTCGAGTAGTAGCCGTAGCGCACCAGGCCGGCCGCGGCATCCGCCTTGGCGGCCACCACGTCTTCCTCCATCGACAAGGCATCAAGGTCGATCTTGCCGTCCTTGGTGCCGAAGATCTGGTCTCGGATTGGCCTTTTGCGCTGTTCCCATTTCTTGCGGTACTTCTCCAGCTCCGCATCGGCTTCCCAGCTGTCGAGGTAGATGAACCGCGTCGACCAGCGGTACGGGATCGGGAGCGTATCGAGGCCTTCGAGCAGTTCGGCGTGGCTTTCCTGTGGGAAGCCGTCGATGCTGACCACACGGATGTGATACTCGCCGATCTTCGGGACCGTGCCACCGACGAAATCCTGCGCGCCGATCAGCGCGTCGAGATACATCGGGCACGGCGGCAGCTGGATCGGCTGGCGGATGCCGGTGATCGCCCATTGCAGGTACGAGAGCAGTTCGTCGTGGACGCGCTCACGACCCTGTGCACCCAGCACCTTTACGCCCTTGAGTCGGGCCAGGCGGTAGTGTGAAGACAGGCGGCCTTCGAGTTCGCCGATGACCGTCTGGAAGCGTTCGAGCTCGCGGTCGGCGATCGTCTTGCGGTCGGCCGATTCGCCATAGACCCACTGGCCCAGGCGACTGCTTTGCGTGACCGGTGGCAGGTACGAGACGCTGAGCACCTGCACGGTCTCGTAGTGCGAGCCCTGCCCACTGAAATACTCGCGACGCTCGTCGTCGATCAGCTCGGACACCGGATCGGGCCAGGCCTGCTCGGGGAAGTACGGGTCGACCTCGACGCGCAGAGCGTCGTGGTGCGTCATCCAGCCGTTACCGAGCACCGACAGCGCGGCATTGACGTGGACCGTCAGCTGGTTCTTCTCGGTCGCCGAGGCCGAGGTCATGTCGCGGCCCTCATAGATCCAGGCGGCCAGATACGCGCCACCTTTCGTGGTCACGATGCCGTCGTCGATGACCGCGGCGTACTCCAGCAGGTCCGGCAGTCCTTTGGCCTTCTCACGCCAGGTCTTGAGCGCCAGCATGTCCCCTCCCCTCTTTCGTTACGTCGTCGATCAGCCTTGGCACTTGGGACCCGACCGCGCGCGGTAGAAGGCGCGGTAGTTCACGTGCCGGCGATAGACCTTGGTCATTTGCGGGTCGGCCTTGGCCATGCGCCGGGCCGCCTGCATGCCGAAAACAAAGATGAGCGCGCCGGCGATCGCCGCCGGCCAGCTCAACGCAATGAAGACGAGCGCAATGCTCGTCATGATCACCGTCAGCGTCAGCTCCCGCTCGGCCCCAGCGAGATGCTGGGGCCGAATGAGGGACTGGCGGATCGGTACCCGGACCAGTTCCTCGTCCTGCATGGTTAGGCGATCACCGCGCCGGCACCGGGGAACAGGACACCGATGAAACCGGCTGCCGCGAGAATGGCGGCGACCACCAGCACGACCAGCAACATCTTGCGGCCCCAGTCCGGCAGCTCGCCGCCCCAGACCAGCGCCCAACCGGACGCACTGAACGCCACCAGGGCGATACCCAGCGCAATCGGGCCGGTCAACGAGTTGACCAGTGTCGTGACCGGCGCCTCCCAGGGCAGGTTCTGGGCCTGACCCGCGTTGGCCGCCATCGGGGCGCCGAGCGCCAGCAGCGGCGCGAGCACACGGTGGACCCATCGTTTAAGCAACAACATGCACGTTCTCCTTTGAGATCACTTCGGTGTGGTAGTCGTTGTTGGCGAATCCCTTGACCAACAACAACTCACTGAGTACCCGGCGATTGGCGGCGCGCTCAATGAAGGCCACCAGGTCCACCGCTTCGGCGATCCCTCGCCGTTTATCGCCGGCGACCGCGTCGGCGACGTATTCCTCGAGCTTGCCCAGCGCGGCGTGGGCCGATGAGCAATGCAAGGTGGCCACCCCGCCGGGGTGGCCCGTGTTCCAGGCCCGGATCAGGGCCTCGGCCTCGCCGCCGCGTACCTCACCGACGATGATCCGGTCGGGGTTCATGCGCAGGCTCGATCGGACCAGGCCACGCATGTCGACCTCGACCGTGGTGCGCTTGGCGACCCGATTGGGGTTGTGGCAGACGATCTCCGGGGTGTCTTCGAGGATCAGCAGCCGATGGCCGGGATTGACCCGGCCGATCTCCTCGATCAGCGCGTTGGTCAGCGTGGTCTTTCCCGATCCGGTACCGCCGGCGACGATGATGTTCTCGCGGTTGGCCACAGCCCTTCTCAGCCGCTCGCACTGCTCGCGGGTCATCACGCCCTGGCGCACGTAGTCATCCAGGGTCAGGGCTTGGCTTAAGTGCTTGCGGATCGCGATGGCCGGGGCGGTGGTGATCGGCGGGATCGTGGCGTGGAAGCGGCTGCCGTCGGGCAGCGTCGCCTCGAGGATCGGGGCCGTCGGTGTCACGACACGATCGGACATGGCCGCGACCGTGCAGATGAGGCTCATGACCACCTGCGGCCCCATCACGCCGATCATGGCCAGATCCACGCCGTGTCGGTCGACCCAGATCTGGCCGTCGGGGTTGATGTCGACCTCGACCACCTCGGCATCGGCCAGGGCATTGCGCACGACCGGACCCAGCTCCGTTTCCAGCTTGCGGTGCAATCGATCCGTGCGCTCTGACATGCCACTTCCCTATAGGCCGATAAACAACAACTCAATATATTACGTGTTGTATTTAGCTTATATGCATTTTGTGAGTGCAGGCAAGGTGCACCGTCAAAATCTGTCGGCGGCGTTCACAGCGTGTGTGTGCGAGCGGGGTTCGCGCTCAGGTGTCGGTCGGCAGCACCAGTACGAAAGGTGCGACACCGAGGCCATGGGCGATGGCCTCGAGCGTTTCGACCGTGACGTTCTGCGTGCCCTTGAGGCACTTCTGGATGGTGGACGGGGCGATGCCGATCTCCCCGCCCAAGGCGGCAACCGTCAGGCCGTTGGCTGCAAGCAGCCGACGCAGCTGCTGCGCCAGGGCCGCGCGCGGGCCGTTTGACAGCTTCGCCACGCTCTTGCGCAGTCCATCGACGTCACGATTCGACAGTTTGAGCATTTCCAACGAGAGGGGTTTGTCCGGTGCCTCGAAACGCGGATTGAGCGCCTGGTGCACGTCAATACCCAGGGCTTTGGCCATGACATGCAGGTTGTCGATCGAGATATTCTGATCGCCGCGCAGGACGCCGGCGATGAAATGGGTCGACAGTCCCGTGCGCTGATGGAACTCCGAGGCTCCCCAACCAAGGTTGGTCAACAGGCCCTGTAGGTTTTTTCCGACAACCGCACGGACGTTCGGAACGGCCGCGGCGTCGCGCTTTTTCAGATTCTTTTTGCTCGTCACCATAGTAATATTAGCGCCAACTTATGGAGAGAGTGATGCCAACAATGACCTACCGGTTGCTGGACGCTTCGGAAGCCAGTCAAGCTTTTGCCCGTGCGCTCATCGTAACCCTCATTGCGACGTACATCGGTTTCCTGGTCAGTTTATCGCAAGTGAGCGCTGACATATTCCGAACGGCTGTCGCAGCCATTATATACGCGCCCCTCTCGATCGGTTGGTACGTCTGGACGAACATCGATCGGCGCGCGGTCGCGCAGGCGCAATGGCGGCTGTTCGCCGCGACCTGTTTCGACGTGACGATGGTCGGGCTCGCGCTGGGTATTGCCGAGGGCACCGGGGCGCCGCTGCTCCTGCTGTACCTGATCTATATCTGGATCATTCTGGGCAATGGCTTGCGGTTTGGGCGCCCGCACCTGGATACGGCGACCGCGTTGTCGGTACTCAGTCTCCTCGTGGTGGCGATTACCTCGCCCCATTGGTCGCTGAATGCAGGCCTGACGCTGATCCTGGTGGGCGGCATGCTGATGGTGCATGTCTTCTTTCGCCAGTTGCTGCTGCGCAACGAAGCGCTGGTGGCGACCGTCGATGAGCTCAACGACGATCTTCGCCGTGCGCGCCTGGATACCAACGAACTCGGGCTCGCCGGGCGCGAGGCATTCCTGGAGCAGGTGCAGGAATCGATGAGTGTGATGCCCGAGGGTAGCCTGATCGCGGGAATCGTGGTGCTGTTCAACGGTGCGGAGGCGCATCGCTTGTCGAATCCGCAAAGCGCCCTGTCCAAGGCGATGGCGCAACGCATCACGAGTGAGCTGCGCGGCAGCGATCTTGCCACCTTCGGCGAAGAGAACGAGCTTTGGATGTGCATGGCACCGCGGCGGATCGAGGATGCGACCGCGGTGGCTGAGCGCATTCGCCGGGCATTCGACGAGCTGGCGCCGATGCTCGAGGTGCGCGTCGGCCTGGCGGCCTATCCGCCGTTTCCGGGCGATGCGACGGCGTTCTTCCGCCTGGCGGCACGCAATGCGCGCCAGGAAGGGCGGGCGGCAGGCCGGGGGATCAATTTCTTGCGCGTGGTCGACGAATGACGCCTCAGCGCCGATCGATGAAGAGCAGGTACACGTCAATGCCGAGGACTTCGGCGATGTGCGCCAGCCGGTCGGTCGATGAATTCATGCGGGAGCATTCAATCCCACTGATCCAGGAGTCGGAGTAGCCAGTCTCTTCTGCCAGACGCACCACGGTCCAACCGTGGGCTTTGCGGTAGTGCTTGAGGTTGGCGGCCAGCACGTCGCGGATGCGCAGCTGATTCGCGGTGAGTTCTTCTTGTTTGGCCATGCGCGCATCAGGGTAATGGAAAAGGAAAATGTACCATCCGCGCGGGGTGCAGGCATTTAATTCCTTTTGGGTTTTTGGCGGCAGGAGATGTCTTCACGAGCGAACCGGCTGCGCCGTCGCGCCCCTTCGGGTTCGCTGACGCTCAGTCCCGGGTACGGGACCCTGCCCTGCGGACCCCTTTCGCAAAAGACCGACGCCGGCGTTCGCAGCGAGCGCCGCCACGCTGGTGACAACCGCTGGCGGTTTGACTGCGGCCGGCTCGCCGGCCGGATTGGCTAAGGGGCGCTGCCCCTCGCGGCGGCAAGGGACTCCCCAACCTTCCGCGCTCGCTGCACTCGCTTGTGCAGGCCGGGTGATCCCCCTCCCCTTGCCTTTGCTACCCCCGCGCTTCGCCAGCGGGTCAGGAGCGCGCGCGCTCAATCATTCATTCTTTGGAGGTAGCACACCATGGCCCAAGCATCCGCAACCCGTCGCGATCTGTACGAAGACGTCACCA
>JACKMX010000011.1 GCA_024235175.1 Chromatiaceae bacterium
TCCTCTGCAATGCCAATCGCGCTTGCGATAATGTCCACTCCTATCATCAATTGATAAATCAGTGCGATGGCAATCACCGCGGTGACACAGTTGAAGATCAGATGGGCTCCCGCCAGACGCTTGCCCATCACGTTGGAGCTCAGGGCTCCGAGAATCGCCGTGATGGTGGTGCCGATATTGGCGCCGATCGCCAGACCCAGTCCATTCTCATAGGTGATCTGCCCGGCGGCCAGCGCGGTGATGATGATCACCAATGTTGCATGGCTCGACTGCATGACCACCGTTGCAAACACACCGATCAGGCTGAACAACAACACACCGGAATAGCCATCGACCGCAAACTTGGTCAGGTCAATGGTGTCCTTGAACGCCTCGAATCCCTCTTTCATGTAGTGGATACCGAGAAATAGAAAGCCCAATCCAGCCAGGATGTAGCCAATACCTTTGAGGCTCTTGGAGTTCTGGAAAACCAGAATGATGCCGAACACCAGCATCGGCATCGCGTAGGCTGAAATCTTCACCTTCATGCCCAGACCTGCGATCAGCCAGGCGCCTGTGGTGGTTCCCAGGTTGGCACCGAAAATGATGCCGACACCAGCTGCCAGTGTGATCAGCCCAGCCCCGAGAAAGGAGATGGTAATGACCGACACCAGCGAGCTGGATTGCATCAGCGTGGTGGAGACGACACCAAAGGAGAGACTTTTCCAGATGTTGTCCGTGGTCTTGCGCAGCAGTCTTTCCAAAAGTCCGCCGGTGAAAGCCTTGAACCCCTCTTCCAGCGAGAGCATGCCAAACAGGAAGATCGCCACACCCGCTGATATCTCCTTGAAATCCGGGCTGATCCAGAAACCGTACGCCAAAACCAGTAGAATGGTTGGCAAAAATATTTTTCTCGTCATATGTAAGCTTATCTCTTGATTCGAGTTTCGAGGCTTGAGAGTTATGTATCCAGGTAGGTTGATTAAATCGACGTATTACAATCTATTTTTTTCAACCTGGCTCACCAGCCGAATCCGATCATCTGTGTCGCTCTTATGCTCGACTTCCGGTTCAACAAGGATTTTTGGCAGTTGCTTAGTTCGGGCTCTTCTAATCCTTCCAAATGCTCGTACGAAGAACGGCGCAAACTGTGCAACGAGAAAAAAAACGGATGTAATTACAACACCTTCAATGCCAATAAGCTCATAGGCGGCAAAATTTAGGTAGAGAAATACTATGCCCACAGCCGCTCGCAGGAAGACATTGAAACGATTACCGTTATCGAGGTTCCCGAATTCATCACGTTTCATGGCTTGGTACTCCTAACATTCCGCGTTCTTAGCATGCGGACTTGCCTTAAACCCCTTACAAGGGGGGCGCACAAAGCCAATCTTCCAAAAATGCTGGCTGATGAGTCGCCCGGCTCTCCTCAACTGCCCGTTATCTATCTCTTTTTGTCTTACCTGGTGTTTCACATACCTTGGGATAATCTCCGCGTCTACTCCGACCGCATACCCATTTGCCCAGAAGTGAATGACCCGGTACGAACTTTTCCGCAGGTATGGGAAGCCCGTGAATAGCCTCAGAGCAGTTCGACCTTTGACTACTCACTAGCATGTCCTCAGGTCGTGGGTTTCCAGACGCCAACAAGTACTTTGTACTGCTTATTCCGATAACTAAGCTATGCGATGCATATCCTGGACCAGGCATCCGAAAATCTATTGATAGATCTCTGTGTAAGAACTGTTTCTTAGGTCATCCAGTGGATGGAGGTATTTAGTAACTCATTGAATTTTCTAGATACTGGTCATTGTCGGGATAACCAGAAAGTAAAATAGCCTTCGGCTTTCAGACAAGAATTGGTCAGGCGCCAATAATCGTGTAAACGGCGAAACTCTTAGGATATTGGGTGTAACAAAATAGCTTTAAATGCAGAATATTTTAAAATTCGAGCGGTAGATCGATCTAATAATCAATGACTTAGTCGGCTTTTGTGGATCATGTAAGTTTACTGTTTCGTTACACTCTCTCATACTGAATGGTTTTTTATTGATTGCCGGAATCGAACCAAGGTACACGGCTTGCAGGCCGCTGCGATTCTATATATTTCTATTACTTACAGCTTGTGCCACTCGCTACGCCTCTCAATAAGGCATAAAATTCCTATTCTGCGCTTTCATAAAATCCTTAGCCCTTGATTTCGCGTTAATATTTGTTGCATACCGCATATCCGCCGTCAAAACCTAAGCAGCAGCCTTACTTTAGGTTACGAGATGGATAAAGGCATCTGAGAAACCCAAAGGGTTGTCAATGGCGAGAGTCATTGGACCGGATTCTGGAAATACCCCACTCCCACATAAATCGAACAGAGCAGCGATCCACTCGATACTCGTCGAACAGCTATTGATGCATTCGCGCAAGTTACCGCGCCAGGGAGTACCGACGATCTCATGGTTGGCGTCGAGAATCACGATAGCGTCGCGACTGTTCTGGTTCTTGTCACAGTTCCAACCACCGACATCCCAGCCTACAAACCAACCTGTTCTTTGGCTAGCGCCTATCATCGTTGGCCGCTATTCTTTTTGGCAATCACTCTGTAGTCACCCCTTTTTGTCTCCGGGTTCAGGATGCGCTGTTAGAACGATGAAGTCGCTGTTTTCTAGCGCGAGTTTTCCTTCGCGCCACAGACGCACGGGATCGACAATCACATCGATAATAACGGGTGCAGTCTTGACACCTAGTACACGCACGATGACGTACTGCCGTAGACGATGTGAAGTCCTTTCTCACCAAAATCCAATACTCGATCGGTAAAAGGGCCAAATGCGGCAAGATTCAACTCGTTGATTCTCATCCTGGCTTCATGCCCCTTTTTCCGTGGTTAACAAGCGGTTGACGAGAAGCTCTTTGATATCCTCTAGTGCCTCTTTGAGTAATTCCGGTTTTGTCGGATCATAGGGGTCATCACCACCGAGTAGTTCGGCGGGAAGTTTCTGACGAAGCGCGGAAATATCATCAGTGAGAAGTTCCAAAGCCGAGGCATCCATTTCCATGTCGCGGATAGCACGCAGCAGGCCACTTAGTGCGTCGTCACGTTCGAGTACCTCATCTACAGAGACGGACGGCCATGTCTTGATGGCAACCTTCTCCAGCCAGATGCCCGCACCGCCTAGCCCCGTTGCCAAGGCACGGTACTCCTGGGTCCAGCGCTCACGATCTGCATGCAATGTCGAATGTGTGGCGCAAGCACCTTGTAGTACCAGGCGCACAGCGACTGGCCTGCCTTCGGCAGCATCTGATGCTGACTGCAGGCCTTCACGCACTTGCTCATAGATATCATCAATTGTTTCGCTGGCAGAAACATCCAGCTCACAGAGAGACCAACGCATCACATCGAGATCTCGATGTTCAACCTCCGCAATCTCTACATTTTTGACCGAAACCAGCGTACAGCCCTTAGGCCCTAATTCACGGATGTGTCGTCCCTGGATATTTCCCGGAAATACAATCCATGGATCCTGGCTCACCTCTTCACGATTATGAACATGCCCCAGGGCCCAGTACTGATACCCTTTGGACCGTAACCCATCAACGGAGCAAGGTGCGTAAGGCTCATGGCCTGGTTTACCATCCAGGCAGGTGTGCAGTAGGCCGATATTAAAAAGCTGTGGATCACCCTGAGGGTAGGCTTGAGACAAGTCGTCTGTTACAGCCCGTGTAGCGAAGCCCTGACCATAAACCGCTACATTCAGATCTTCCAGAACAATCTGTTCCGGATGCTTGGTCGAGAACAGCGTGACATTGTCCGGTAATCTTAGGTGTTTTGTAATCTGACTGGCAGCATCATGGTTACCCGCCACGAGAAAACGCGAATGCCTGCATCACGCAGCCTTCCCATGCGTTCTACATAATAAAGGCCGGTGTTGTAATCCTTCCAGTCGCCGTCATACAGATCGCCGACCATGAGTACAAATGCCACTTCCTCACCAATCGCCAAATCGATCAAGTTGTCAAAAGCGCGGCGCGTGGCACTGCGGATTTCTTCTACAGGTGCGCCCTCATATCGCTCCAAACCATGTAAGGCACTATCGAGGTGAATATCTGCAGCGTGAATAAAGCTGAATTGTTCAGACATAGTATTTACTTGCGTGCTAATTTCACATTGATATTTAACTGTTCATGGGATTCTATTTTTTTATTTAAATCCAGAAATAATGGATATTTTTCAATAGAGTATCATCATTATACCAATTTACCTTTCACCCAATACCAAAGGCGCCGCCAGAATCCGCCTGGAAAATTATCTACTTGCGACAGACCTGAGTGATTAGCAAGACCGTTGCCGGACGAGGCTGTGCCGTAGTATCGGGCCTTGGCAGCCCGATCACGGCGATGCTCAGCTATAACCTGCTCATCAGTCCACCGACCTGCCTCGATGACCCGACCCTGCCTAATCACGTAATGAGATTTGCACGCAAGCGACCAATTACCGATGGATGGGTGCAGAGATACGGTTTCACCATCAAAAGTCATCTTCCAGTCTGTAGGTGTAAAGGGCGTCACCACTTCTTCCCCGCACCCACAACAACAACTGTGCGCGGCAATCCCGTATTCCATTGAAATAAAGAGAACACCCGGGCTGATCACGTCGGGAATATGTTGTACAAATCTATGCTCTAAACGGGTATAGCGCATCATTTCGTATCACCATTCAATAGCATGTTGCCATCTGTGGTGTAGGTGCAATGATGCTCGCCCTCCAGATCCCGATAGAATCCACGCAGCTTCTTCCACTTGATAACAGCTAGGGCACCGTTAAGCGCATTCAGATCTGCCACTTGAATATTGGACGAATAGATATCCTTCTCCCCACCGCCCACGTACGAGATACGTCCCTCGTGCACATGGTCACGTTTTTCCGGCGTGCTTGTGGTCACACGCAGGATGCCTCCCAACGATCCGTTCTCCAACTCCAGGCCCATGCCCACATCGATAAACGATACGCCCGTCTCTTCCAGTTTTTCGATTACCTGTCGTTTCTCTTCCCCTGCATCCATTGAGACAAAGGCGAACGTAACCCCATCGAGAAGATGAAGGTTGGTCGCATCAAGCGCCACAGCATGTGTGACAATCCTGCGGTGCATTCGCGAATAGATAGACTTCAGATAGTCGACCTTCTTTGGCGCCTCCCGCAACTCCTCTATTGATGCCGCTCCAGGCGAACGAAAAGCGTTATGTTGCAGAAATTCATCATCATCGAACACCCTAATCTCACGAACCGGTGTCTTAGCCACAAGATCGAGAATATAGCCTCCCGTCCCTCCACCACCGATGATCGCGACAGTTTCGGATCTTAGCCGCTCCGTCAGTGCCCCGATTCCGACCCTGTCAGACGCAGTTTCTGTGTAGTTAAACACACTATCTTCCTCCGCTTCCGGTGTTCGGAAGATGCGCGGTGTCGAATCTGACTTCAACACCACAGCTGGACCCGACAATATCGCGGCATACGTCGTCATTTTGTGAAAATAATCTGTATACCCACCATTTGGCTTACTCGAAAAAGAGTGCTTTGCCCGAAGGCCATGCCCAAGGTCGAAGTTTCCGCTCTGATGCGAAATCTGCTGGATCGGTGAACCGTTGGAGTCGCAGGGGAAGTCGCCGTCGAAGTGCATGACATGCGTATCCGGCCTCCGCGTTTGATCTCCAGCCATGGTCAGGCTGGAGATCAGTGTTCCTGTTTTCACCTGCTTCTCGGCATTCACGTAAGGCACTTCGCGCATCACCAGGAAGCCACCCACGACCTGCACAAAGTAGCCTTCATCACGAAGACGTTTGAGATCTTCGTTACGACTGAACAGTGCGCGTGACATTGAACACGGTCCCCTTCTTCTTGACATCGACGGTACCACCAGCAGCAAGTTCACCAGCATGCGGCTTCGAGGCAGCATGGCGATAGGTCATCGAAAAAATAACATTGGCGTCATGAGCCCCAGGAAACGCGAGCTGTACAATTTGCTCAAAGGTGACCTGCTGATCCTCGACCACGCGGGGACGCGAATTTACGATGATCTCATAGGTCTTGGTCGGTTGTTTCTGACCTTCCTCCAGGACGTCGCTCAAGTTGTCTTTATCGGGATGCTCTTCGGTAGTCATAATCGTTGATTCCTTAATGTTGCACCGGACGGTGCCCGGCTTCTAAGGTTTCAATCGATGCAACTTTGGTTAACCGGTAAGGTCACCCGAAATATTTTTTCAATGGACCGGTCGGGGTCGGCCCGCACACAAAGAAGGCGGGGCATCTCGGGCACGTCCGCGACGATGCCTTGGCGGGAAAGCGTCCACCACGAATTTCCTCCAGAAAGCCTGAGAGCTTGTTTTTCCGGGTTTGAAGCTTCCTCGCCGACAGGTCGAGCGGCCGTGCAGTCTGGTCCGATAAGTGGATAAGCTCGACCTCCGCGCCGGGGAAAGTCTGACGAGCCGCCAGAAGAAAGGCAGCGGCTCCGACATCGTCAGCTTCAGCGCTGCGAAAATGCCCCGTCTGAATCCGACGCAACGTGCGGCTCCCATCAGGCCGAATAAGTACGTCATCCGGGCGTACGATAATTTCTTCCGCCCCGAAAGTGAGGCTCAGTGCAGTCGGAGTCTCCGGCGTGTGTCCCTCCCGTTCTTTGAGGAAGAAACGGAGCATGGAGATAGCGAACGTTCTATACTCACCGACGTAACCGTGATCGGCGAGACCATGCGCGGCGAAAGCCTCTCCGATTAGCCCCTCTAAACTCTTATCGCCAACGATCAAGCTAACATCAGCAATCACCGCCTGGAAAACCATGCGAACCGCTTCGTGCATCTGCAAAAACGGAGTCGTGGTCCGCCGCCCACCAACCTGCAAGATGTGCGTGTAGAAAAAACGCCTTGGACAGCGCTCATAGAGGGCCAATTGCGGTCCGGTGAAACGGAGCCCACCGTCTATCGCGAGCATAATGTCCGCCATTTCTGGTGAGGGCGGCAATACCCCCTTCGGGTTGACCGATCGTCTCACTAGATTGGTACCCAATCGATCAATAAACGCGGAAAGCGACCGTTTATGGCCATTCGATTTCTGAGTGGGCGCATAAAGAAAAAGCCGGTCGCGTGCGCGCGATAAAGCAACATAGAAGAGACATTCCTGCTCCTCCGCCTGGCCAGCTTGAAAGACATCCAGCGCGGAACCCTCGGCCCCTTCCACCATGCCGTCCGGTGGTGGGCATGGTGGTGCAGCTGGCTTCCTTGGGATTGTGTCTGCATTGAGTCCAGGCAGGTGAACAGCACGAAACTCAAGTCCTTTCGCTCCATGGATTGTCATGAGGCGCACCGCATCGATCCCCTGGGCAGCTGCCGGCAATTGCCGCAGATCGCGGTCGTCACCAAGTCGCACAAGCCGCCGCACTCGATCGAGCAGCCGGACGATGGGAAGCCCCTGACCGCTTGGCTGAACCCGAAGGAAGTTCATGAACTGCCAAATGGCGATACCGCGCGTACGTTCGGTGATTTCGTCTGATGCACCAATTCGCGCTGCAATGCGCGTCCTATCAAGCAGAATGGTGGCGAGCACTGTCCAGGGCGCCGAGGTACTGTCGAAGCCGACCATCGCCGACGCCAGGACGCCCAAAGCTTTGTGACCCGTATAAGTCAAGCCTGAAATTGCGACAGCATCCCGCAACCACACCGCCGGTTCGCCCTCGTTCGAACGCAAATATTCGAAGACTGTGGCAACGTCCCCAATCGGCATAGCGAATTCAGACATGCAGGCTGCGCGAACAAGGCCCATTGCACGGCGATCGCTGAGGATCGTCAGCAAAGACAGAAGATCCTTGACTTCCGGACGTTCAAACAAACTGCCCAGAAAAAGAACGGGGATGCCCAGTCGCTCAAGATCTTGCCCAATTTCAGAAAGTTTCTCGTTACCAGTACAAAGGACGGCCTGATCGCGATAGACATAGCCTTCGCTCCGCATCGCTTCGATAGCCTCGGCGAGTGCAACGGTTTGCTGTGGTGACTGATCAACCGTGCGGAGCTCTGGATAGCACCCATTTGGTCCACGTTCTGACTCCAGTCCACTGTCGTCATCACCGACCTTCATGCTGGTTGCGAAATTAGAAAAAGTTTGTACTACCTCCTCAACAGAGCGGTAGTTCCGCTTCAGGCGTCCCCGCTTTCCGCCAGGAAAATCTTCCTCGCCGAAACGGATCATGTTGAACGACGAGGCCCCACGAAAGCGGTAGATCGACTGTTTTGCATCACCGACCGACCAAAGATTCCGGCCTTCACCGCACAGGGCCGTCAAAAGACGGATACTGCTGCGATTAACGTCCTGATATTCGTCGACCAGTACATGGTCATACTGCTCCTGCAGATGAGCCCTGATTTCCGCATTTTCCTCTAAGAGCCGGACCGGCATCGATACAAGATCGCCAAAATCGACGCAGTGCGCTTGCTGTTTCAAGTGTTCATAGGCTGTATAAACACGTGCAACCTCTTCTGCACGTGCAGCAGCCTCCTGATCTTCTGGCGAGGTAGCTCTGTCCACCATGTCGCCTGCTAGTTCAGCGTAGCAAGCTGGATCGACGACCTCGTCCTTTGCACGGGAAATTGCCTGGAGTAAATCTGCAATGATTTGAGTCGGGTCATATAAATTGCGGTAATGGTTCAAACCAAGGCGAGGAAATTCATGCTCAAGAAGCTCTACCGCCTCGGTACGGTCCATCATTCGGGGATCCTTTGGCAGCCCCAGCTCTGTATGGAAACGCCGAATGATATCGAGTCCAAATGCGTGGAAGGTGCCTATCCACATGGCTGCGGCTGCCGACTTGTGCTTACGGGCAATGCGGTCTCCCATTTCACCAGCAGCCTTGTTGGAAAACGTCAGCAAAAGAATGCGACGAGGATCAACGCCGTCTTCGAGCAGACCTTCGACACGAGAGGTCAATGTTTGTGTTTTACCAGTGCCTGGCCCTGCTTCCAACAGATAGGCTTCACCACGATGTGCCGCAGCTTTTGCTTGCAGCGGATTGGGCTGACGTTTAGTCGTATCGCTTTCAACAATAGGTGTAATAGTCGGCAATAAAAGCGCATCGAAAAGCTGCTGAGCAACCACATCGAACGGAGCGCGGAGCCTTTCTGCGATCTCCGATGCCGAGCACCCCTCTTCCAGGTGAAGTGCACGCACAACGTGACGAGGCAATAAGAACTCTCGAGCAAACAGGTCCATCTGAACTTCTCGCCGCTGCCTGCGACCGTAGTCCACCACTCTATCAATACCTACTGGTGAGACTTCCGCCGCACGCGCCGGGTCAATCTCTAGTATTGGTTCCTCATCGAGATCATCACCAAGTTCGAGATGGCCGATCTCGTGAGCAACAAGAAACGCCTGCTCAAAAGGCGTTCCAGTATTTTCGTGAAGGATAAGGCCGTCAGCGACAATTAAAGTGGCTCGCCCACCATGGAGCAAAACTGAATCGGTCGCTGTTGCTTCGACGTCAAAACCACGCCGCTGGGCTTCAGCTAGAGCAAAATCATATAGTTGGCAGGGGTCCTGACCGTTTTCCTGAGCCTGCCGATGTAGGTCGGCTGCGATCTGCCTCGCTAGCTCGACCCCGTCCATATTAATCGTCCTCAGCCAACAACTGGGCGCGTTTCGTTTCTGACATACCCGCGTCAATCAACAGTTTCTCAAAAGAAATTGCTTCACCAGCAGTCGGCTTGATGTCGGCCTTATAGCTTCGTGAAAATCCCGGACCTGAAGTTGCAGAGACTACACTTGAAAGCAAATCCACTGTGCAACCAAGTGCTCGCGATAACGCAACAAGAAATGACTTCGGAACAGACTCAATCTTGACACGCCGCTCTCTAAACGCTGTGATAACCTGTCGAGGCACGCCCAATTGATGCGCAACTTCTCTGAGCTGCGGCACCGACAGATTAGCCAACGGGTCTACCTCACCTGCTAACCGAGCTACAGGACGCGCGTGGTTCTGCCATGCTTTTTCTATTAACGCTTCCTCAGTTGCTGAGAGCGGGCTTTCGTCATACTCAGCTAAACGCGAAATTTCTCTCGACAGATCCACCAGCTCATCAGCGAATTGAGGAAAATCCCGCAGATAACTTTCAAGCGTAGCCCTGTCGTGGACTGCTTCGACAGCGAAGGCGTCCAATACTTCTTCGAGTGATGGTGTGGTATTGTCCAGTGTCATTGCTCACCTCCTGACATGGCAGCCCGAAGTGCAGCAAAGGCCTTGTCCCGATGGGTTCTTATCGTTTTCTCGGATTTACCAAGCACCTTGGCAATAGTGA
>JACKMX010000012.1 GCA_024235175.1 Chromatiaceae bacterium
ATCCCTGGAGAAAAGCCCTGCAGCTCCTGCAGTGAAAGGTCCGACAGATCGCACGCTTTTTCAACACAGCGCGAAACCGCTTTGCCCACGATTTCATGGGCGTCGCGAAAGGGCGTACCCTGGCGCACCAGGTAGTCGGCCAGATCTGTGGCCGTGGCAAAACCCTTCATCACCGCAGCACGCATATTCTCACGCCGGCAGCTTATTGCCGGGATCATGGCGGCGAATATCTTGAGCGAACCTTTTACATTGTCGACAGTGTCGAAAAGTGGCTCTTTATCTTCCTGGTTGTCTTTGTTGTAGGCCAGAGGCTGGCTCTTCATCAGAGTCAACAGAGCGATGAGATGCCCGAATATGCGTCCGCTCTTGCCCCGGATCAGTTCCGGCACATCCGGATTCTTCTTCTGAGGCATTATGGAGGATCCGGTACAGAAGCTGTCAGACAGTTCAATAAAAGAGAATTGGGCTGACGACCAGATAATGAGCTCCTCTGACATGCGCGAAAGGTGCATCATAATCAGAGCGGCCGCGGCGCTGAACTCGATGGCAAAATCGCGATCGCTGACCGAGTCCAGCGAGTTTTCCGAAGGGCGCTCGAATCCAAGCAGCTGTGCGCTGTAGTGACGGTCGATCGGGTAGGTGGTGCCTGCCAGCGCGGCTGCGCCCAGCGGCATCACATTCACTCGACTGCTGCAGTCGGCCAGCCGCTCCCGGTCGCGTTCCAACATCTCGAACCAAGCCATCATATGATGCCCGAAAGTGATTGGCTGGGCGGTTTGCAGGTGAGTGAAACCCGGCATGATGGTCTCCGCCTCCCGGAGTGCTATATCGAGCAACGCAAGCTGCAGCTTCAGCACGCCGGCCCTTATCTCCGCTATTTCATCGCGTAACCAGAGCCGGATGTCGGTGGCCACCTGATCGTTGCGCGAGCGGCCCGTGTGCAGTTTTTTTCCGGCGTAACCGATCTCATCGGTCAGCGCGGATTCGATATTCATGTGCACATCTTCAAGTTCCACCGACCAATCGAAATCGCCGGATTCAATTCTGCTTTGGATCTTCTCAAGGCCATTGACTATGGCCTCCTGCTCCTGCCCGCTGAGAATTCCCGCGCGGGCCAGCATGCGCGCATGAGCGATTGATCCTGCAATGTCATAGCGGTAGAGGCGCTGATCGAACTCCACAGAGGCGGTAAACGCCTCCACGAACGCGTCGGTCGGTTCGTTGAACCTTCCCGACCAAAGTTTTTTGTCACTCATCGAAGACTGTTCCTGGGGTTATTGGCCCGTTTGGACTGCCAAATTTCTGTTGCAGCATCATGGATCCGGCCGCCATAAATGGTTAATGCATCCATCGAAAAACCGGATGGCGGGGAAATTCAAAGGTTGATACACCATATTTCCTTAAAGGCAAAAGTTCCGTCGTCCGTTATCTTATATAGTGCAATAAGAATCGCCCTTTTTCAGAATTGTATCAGGATTCATCGGAGCTATGGCGCAAGCTGAAACAGCAAATGGCGGGGAGAGCGGAACAGGCTCTTTCCTGCCCAATTTCTGTGGTATTCGGATGGTGTTCGCACTGGTCATAACCGCCGAACTGTTAGCGGTTCTGTTGACGCTTGCCGGAGCTCACTCTCTGAACGGTTTTTCCACCGAGTTGAGCATGCGCTCCCTTATGATTCAGTGGATTGCTCTGCTCGGAACCGCACTGCTATGCCTGGCGCGTCCCCGGCTGGCAAGGCTGAGCAGTGCAATGGCGGGTGTTGCCGCCTGGCTGCTCATACTTTGTGTAAGCCTGGTCACCGCACTCGGGGCGCTCTGGTTGTTGCATGAACCGTTGACCTCATCCCGGAGCCTGGCTCTACTGGTTGAGAGCCTTGCAATAAGCGCGATCGTGACGGCACTGCTTCTTCGTTACCTCTACATGCAGCATCTCTGGCGGGTTCAGGTGGAAGCAGAGTCCGAAGCCAGATTTCAGGCCCTGCAATCGCGCATACGCCCCCATTTTCTGTTCAACAGCATGAACACTATCGCCAACCTTACCCGTGCCGACCCCAAGCTGGCGGAGGAGGTTGTGCAGGATCTGTCCGATCTGTTTCGAGCCAGCCTGTCCGACAGTCAGCGCCGTTCGACCCTGGGCGACGAGTTGGACCTGGTGCGCGGCTATTTACGTATCGAAAGCCAGCGCCTGGGCGACCGGCTGCGAGTGGTGTGGGATCTGGAGGAGCTGCCGGAGCAGGCGGCGTTGCCTGCCCTGATTCTGCAGCCGCTGTTGGAAAATGCCGTATACCACGGGATTGAAACCTCATCCGGGCCGGGAACCATTCATGTGAGCGGTCGTTATCGCCGCAACAGAGTGAATATCAGCATCCGCAATACACTGCCGCAACGGGGGACTACCGGAAAGCGAAGGGAGGGAAATGCGATGGCCCTGGAGAATACTCGCCAGCGGCTGCAGGGTTTTTTTCATGATGAATCCCAACTGACCATCGGAGAGGTCGACGGTGAATACCAGGTCCGCGTCGTTTTCCCCTATCCCTGGAGTCCCTGATGAATATACTGATTGTGGATGACGAGGCGCCGGCACGCGATCGTCTGCGAGCGCTGATCGAGGAGATTGGCGCCCCCTATTCTGTTGCCGGTGATGCAGCCAACGGCGAGCAGGCGCTGAAGCAGTGTCGGCGGCTTGATGTCGATCTTGTGCTGATGGATATCCGTATGCCTGGAATGGACGGCATCGAAGCCGCTGCACAACTCGCCCGGCTGGAGGTGCCGCCGACGGTGATTTTTGTGACTGCATTCGAGGAGCATGCACTGGAGGCGTTCCGGGGCAACGCGGCGGACTATCTACTCAAACCGATACGGCGCCGGCGGTTGGAGCAATCATTGATGAGGGCGGCGGTGCCGACCCGCGCACAGCTGCAGTCACTGCGGCGGCAACCGGAGCTTCCCACTCATATCTGTACCAGCTACCGCGGCGGGATCAAACGTATAGCGGTTCAGGACGTGATTTTACTGCGTGCCGACCAGAAGTATGTCACTGCCGTAAGTTGCGACGGTGAGGCGTTGCTGGAGGAGTCGCTCAGGTCCCTGGAGGAGCGTTTCGGGGAGCTGTTCTTTCGCATCCATCGAAATGCATTGGTTGCACGGAGGCGCTTGATTGGGCTGGTAAAGCTGAACGATGGCCGCTGCCTGGCGAAGCTGGCCGGTTGCGCTGAGCAGCCGGAGATCAGCCGCCGCCATCTTGCGCAGATTCGGCGATGGTTGAGACAGGGAAGCAACTAGGTTCTGGCTTAACACTCGTTGTCAGCGCGGCAGGGTGCTTTTTTTCCGTGAACGGATAAGTGCAGTAGACTCACGGACCATATGGAAGGGCTTCAACTCTGTCGGATGTGATAAAATCCAGGTTTATATTTTTCTCTGGTGATATTGTCAGCATGCCAATTAAACCGGTAACAAGGATATGGCGGAAAATAGATCCAGCCCGCAATCGTCGATCAGTCTGCTAATCGGTATAACCGCTTTTTTCGGGCTTATTTTGGTAATGATTGGCGCAATGGTGCTAACCCACGCGGCGTATATGGCATGGCAGCTGTACACAGATCCCGATGCCATCACCGGTTTCGCGCATTCGCTGAAACTTGCCACCTCAAGCAAAGTGGAGATAGATCTGAATGGCCTTGACCCTTTGCGTTTGATCGCCTGGCCATTGATTGTTTTGGCGCTGCTGTTACAGGGAAAGATCGGTATATGGAGCGTAGAGGCCGGCGCACGTCTGCTCGGTACCGTCCGCAATCAGTAATCAGCCAGGAACAGAGAAAGCACTTTGTGTGTGTAGGAGTAAGCAATTGGCTCTCCGCTCGCACGAGGACCTGCAACGTTGAGCCTGGCAATACCTTGCCGCAATATGAAATGCTTTATCAGTGAGGCTGCTTTGGATTCCGGCAGCCGGTTTGCGTCCAGCAACAGGTGGGGTTTGTTGTGTGCCGTGCAGAACTCCAGGGTTCGTGCAGTGCCGCCGGACAGACTGCCGAAATAGATGATCAGCGTGGCATCGCTGTCAGTAACGTTCTTCTCGGTCCGCTGCAGATAATCCCCATCGGGAATTTCCAGTAATGGATAGGTATCGGGAATCCTGCCGTCTTCCGCTTTGCGTCCAGAGGGGCACCATCCCCCAACCTCTGTTCCAGCCTCCATTGCCGCATCCAATGCAGCGCGGTCAACACCCGTCTGGCCGCCGGAGATGATTGTAATCATCAATTGCGCTCCGTAATACTTTTCGTTTCAGCGTGGCTTCTCGTCAAAGATTATCTGCTGGCGTTGCATCCTGCCACTCTGAAACATGCACAACCGTGCATCTGTACAGAGACCAATTTGCCAGCACCCGGGATTGGCATTAGCATGCGTCTTTTCAGCCGAGACGAGCATCCATGTCCGAACAGACCATTCGAATAGCCACCCGAAAATCCCCGTTGGCAATGTGGCAGGCAGAGCATGTCTCCAGCCTGCTCCGGAAAGAGCATCCAGGTCTGCAGGTGGAGTTGATCGGAATGAGCACCCAGGGAGATAAGATTCTGGATACGCCGCTGGCGAAGATCGGCGGTAAGGGGCTGTTCGTCAAGGAGCTGGAACAGGGAATGCTGAGCAACCGTGCGGATATTGCAGTTCACTCGATGAAGGATGTGCCGGTGGATCTGCCCGAAGGGCTGCACCTTGCGGTTATTCTGGAAAGGGAAGATCCGCGTGATGCTTTTGTCTCAAATCGCTACAAGAGCCTGGACGATTTGCCAAAAGGTGCGGTGCTCGGCACCTCCAGCCTGCGCCGTCAGTGCCAGATCGCAGAACAGCGGCCCGATCTGAAGATCAAATCTTTACGCGGCAACGTGAATACCCGCTTAAGCAAACTGGACGAAGGCAGGTTTGACGCCATCATTCTGGCATCAGCCGGCCTCAAGCGTCTTGGTTTCAAAAAGCGAATAACAACCTTGCTCGAACCGGAACAGAGTCTGCCTGCAATCGGGCAGGGTGCGATAGGTATAGAGTGCAGAACCGACGACGAAAGGGTGAACTCTCTTGTAGCGCCGCTGCACGATCTGGAAACGGCCCTCTGCGTGGTGGCGGAACGTGCCATGAACAACCGCCTGATGGGTGGTTGCCAGGTCCCCATCGCCGGTTACGCCGTGATTAATCACAACAGAATCTATATGCGCGGCCTGGTGGGTGAACCTGATGGGAGCCGGATCATCCGCAGTGAAAGCAGTGCGCCGGCAACCCAGGCCGAAGCGCTGGGGGCATCACTTGCGGAGGATCTGTTGGGGCAGGGCGCAGATCAGGTGTTGAAGCATCTGTTCAGGGATTGATCCGGAGTTGGATCCAGCAGACTGTAATCTTGCCGGAACGGGAGTGCTCATCACCCGGGCTGCACATCAGGCGGAGGGGCTGTGTAAGCTGGTTGACGAACTAAATGGGCGCCCACTTCGATTTCCGGCTTTAGAGATTTCAGCACCGGCGCAAACCGAGCAGTTGAAAGAGCTTCTTGCCCGTATTGAAGATTTTGATGTTGCGGTATTCATCAGTGCCAATGCGGTAAAATGGGGTGTGAAGTATCTCAGTAAAGGGCGCCTCCCAGAGCAGATGAGAACAGCGTCAGTCGGACTTGCGACCGCGCAGGCACTGGCCGAATCGGGCCATCAGGTTACATTGGTGCCGAAACAGGGGTTCGACAGCGAAGCACTGTTGGCAGCACCTGAATTGAGCGCACAACAGGTGGCAGGCAAAAGGGTTCTTATATTCCGTGGGAAGGATGGAAGGGCGTTGTTGGGGGAGACACTCACCCGGCGTGGGGCGCTGGTTGAGTATGCGGAAGTCTATCAACGCAGCTGTCCGGAGCCGACTGGCGACCTTGACAAGAAACCCTGGCTAGACAGCCTGGATGTGATAACGGCGACCAGCAACGCTATTCTGGATAATCTGTACCTGCTGTTTGGAGAGACGCAGCGTGCCCGCCTGCAACAGACGCCTTTGGTAGTGATTTCAGAGCGTATGCGCGAGCATGCACATGCCTTGGGTTGCCGTCAGGTGATTCTTGCGGATGGGCCTGATGATCGCGCAATTGTCGAAGCGATTTGCCGCTGGATTGTGAGCAGATAGTGCCAACATGCCATCGGGTATGGCATGCTCCGGACTGGAACTCAGTCGGGTGACGGGATTAATACGAGAGATACGATGAATAGCGCAGATGCGGATGTAGAAGAGGCCGAAATTCTGGAGGCAGAGGTGGTCGGGAACCGGCCGGCGCGCTCGGGCAAATTGCCGATACTTGCGCTTTTGCTGGCGCTGATCGCGTTGCTTGCCGCGGCAGGCGGTGCGCTTCTCAGCTTTCAATCCCGGGAGTCGATGTCGACGGATCTCACTGCGCTCAAGAGTGCACTTGAAGCGGTGCGCCAGGAAACGGGAGAGTTGGGCCGGCAGCTGGGCGCAGCGCAAAGCGCTTATCATGCACAGGATCAACAGATGCTAGAGCAGAAGCGGGTGCTGGCCGAACAGCAGCAGGCGCTTGACGCACATAAATCGTTGTTGGCGGAAGAGCAGACGAAGCTGGAACAGGAGAGAGCACGGCTGGATCAGACCGGTCATGAGATGCGGGAGGCGCTGCAGTCGGTTCATCGACGAATCGGTGGTGACAATAGCCACTGGATGGCTGCCGAAGCTGCTTACCTTATACAGATAGCCAATCACAGATTGCAGCTGGAGTGGGATGTACAAACAGCGATCCAGGCGTTGGAGGCTGCCGATGCCCGTCTGCGCGAAAGTGCGGATCCCGGCTGGATACCGGTGCGGGAGATTCTGGCATTGGAGATCGGCAATCTGAAAAGAGCTGGACTGGTCGATGTCGAAAGCCTGGCACTGAAGCTTTCCGGCCTTGCGGGTGGAGTTAAAAATCTGAAAATGCTGGGCACCGGGCTTGCTCCTGCGGTGAGTAAGGCGAAGTCGGTTGCTGCCAGCAGGCCAGACGACGATCAGCGCAACCTGGAGACATTGCTGCATGATGCCTGGCAGGGCTTCAAGTCGATCATGGTGATTCGGCATCATGGTCAGCCGGTCAGCGCACTGTTGCCGCCAGACCAGCAGCTGCTGGTGCAACAGAATCTCAGGCTGCAGCTGGAAGCGGCGAGGCTTTCGCTGTTACGTGGCAACCAGACACTTTTCGACTCGAGCCTGCGGAGCGCGGTTCAGCTGCTGAACGACTATTTCGATACCGATGACGCAGCTGGAAAATCCTTTCTGAAGGAGCTTGGTGCACTTTCAAGTTTCAATCTCCGGCCCCAGCTGCCGGACATATCGGCCTCCCTTATTGCATTGCGTGAGCAGCTTGGACAGGGGGGTGAAAGCCGATGAAAACCCTGCTTACGGCGCTCCTGTTACTTGCAGTGTCTGTGCTGCTTGCGCTGGCGGTCAAGTCGGACAATGGTTACATTCTGGTCGGTTACAAGCAGTGGAGTATTGAGGGCAGCCTGGCTTTTTTTCTGATTATCAATCTACTGGTTTTTGTCGCCCTCTATTATCTGATCAGGATACTTTCGCGGCTCTGGTCGATCCCGCGGCAGCTGCATGGCTGGCAGGATCATCGTTCCCTGGAGCGCGCCAGGCGGGAGCTCAATCAGGGTCTGGTACAGCTATCCGAAGGGCACTGGCAAAGTGCCGAGAAAAGCCTGATCAGGCATGCAGACCGTTCGGATGCACCGCTGCTGAACTATCTGGCAGCCGCCCGCTCCGCACAGCAGCAGGGGGCGCATGACAGGCGGGATCACTACCTGCAGTTAGCCCACGGGAGTATGCCTTCGGCGGACGTGGCGGTTGGACTTACCCAGGCGGAACTGCAACTGGAGCATGCGCAGCTGGAGCAGGCGCTGGCAACGCTCAAGCATCTGCGCGGGATTGCGCCCCGCAACACCCATGTGCTCAAGCTTCTGAAAGAGCTCTACGAGCGGGTCGGCGACTGGAGCGAGTTGAGCCTGATACTGCCGGAGCTGAAAAAAAGGCGGGTGGTGGGCGATGCCGAGCTGCAGGAACTGGAGCTGCGGATCTACCGTAAACTACTTGCCAGCGCTGCTTCGAGCAGCGACAGCAACCTGTTGCGGGTAACCTGGAAAGATTTTCCGCAATCGATAAGGCAGAGCCATGCCATGACGATGCTGTATGCAAACTATTTGAAGGAGCGGGATGCGGATGATGAAGCTGCCGAGCTTCTCAGGCGAGCAATCGAACAAACATGGAATGACGGGTTGGTAGAGCTCTATGGCAGGGTGGATGCCGCGGATGCCGCCGGTCAGCTGACGCTGGCCGAAAAGTGGCTTCAGGATCAGCCGAAAAATGCGGTTCTGCTCATGGCGCTAGGCCGCTTGTGCCTGAGAAATCGATTATGGGGTAAGGCGCGCAGTTATCTGGAGGCCAGTATCGGTGCGCAGCCCAGTACCCCGGCTTACCGTGAACTTGGCGTATTCCTGGAAAAGCTGGGCGAAACCCAGCATGCGTTAGCCAGCTACCGGGCCGGCCTGGAGCTCTCCAGTGATATTCCGCTGCCCGAGCTTCCTGCATCCCTGGGTGGCCAGAATCAGCTCGAAAGTTATCCGCAAGAGAGCATTCCCACCGATATCAACCCCCCCCGGCTGGAAGTGGTGGGGAAAGAGCAAAAACCTGTAAAAAGTTAACTGGAGCCTGTCTCACGATTTTCCGTAAACCGTGTTGTTGCGCGAAAAGCGTGCCTGCAAGGCGCTGCTCCGTACATGATGTGCGGGCAGGCGGCGCAACACAACAGGGTAGCAGCCGCGGCACATTTTGCGACAGTTTCTACTTATTCGGGTTGTCTTTGGCCCACTCGAATACGTCGGAGTACATATGATCCGGCGGCAGCCCGGCAGCGGTGAAGGCATGCTTGCCGGCAAACACCATGACAGGGGGGCCGCTCATATAGAGCTCAAACATGGACATGTCTGGATAGTCCTCCAGCACCGCTTCGTGCACCCAGCCGGTGCGGCCGCTCCAA
>JACKMX010000013.1 GCA_024235175.1 Chromatiaceae bacterium
TGGTTCGCCGATAATTCCTACCACTACCTTTTCGAGGTGACGCGGTTTGTGGATTTCATCCAATGGGTATCACTGCCTCCGCGGAAGTATGAGCAGGGCGTCAGGGCGACGCTGCATATGGTCTATAAACCCCTGGCAGAGTACGTACTGGCCATGATGCAGGTGACCCAGGTGTTCTCAGTGCGTCTTGCCATTTTGACCCTGGCGATGCCGATATTTTTACTGTTTAGTCTGGTCGCGCTCGTCGATGGATTGGTACAACGCGATCTACGTCGATGGGGTGGAGGTCGAGAGAGTTCCTTTGTCTATCACTATGCGAAGAAGGCAGCACTACCCCTGGTTGTCCTGACCTGGGTGACCTATCTCGCCTTGCCGTTCAGTCTGCATCCGACCTTCGTCATCTTGCCGTTTGCAACCTTGTTCGCGTTGACGGTGGCGGTCACAGCGAGCACATTCAAGAAATACTTGTGATGACAGCATGTAGCCGTTTGGCCGGAACCCGAATCCAATGGTGCTCGTAGGCAGTCATATCCAAGATTATATAAGAAAAAACGATGGTTCTACCCATGTTCCCGTCAGAGAAACTTCGCCAGCCTTCGAAGACGCCGCATGATTTCGTTTCTGGGAAGAAAGACAAGATCATCATCGTGGAAAAGTAGCAGGGCGTCATAGAGCCGGGGCAGTGGGACGATATCATGCTTCTCTAGTTCATCTGTAATCCACAGTACACCACGAACTTCTACTCCATTGCCGCTTGATATGTCTCGAAGCGGCCCGTCTCCTGTTAGCAGGATGCTGTCTTCAATGTCTTCGGCAAGAGCCAACGCGAAACAGTCATTCAATTTCAGCCGATTGTGTTCGTTGAAATATCGTTGTGCTCTTGTAACCGAAGCGCCCGGCAATTCGCGGACCTCCAGTCCATGCCGTCGCAGAGAAATCTTTTCGTCATCACTGATGCATAGCCACTCATCTTCGAACAGAACGTCGGGCATTACGAACGAATAGGGCAGACGCAGGAAATCCTCCAGGAGGAATGCCTTTCTAAGATCGATCATACATGATGTATCACTGACGACTATCCGCATTGCTCTCAGCGGGCCCCTTTAATCCTTCTTCGATTACTGATGCGGGCTGCTGTAGCAATTCGGTTGCTTTGCCCAATGAAATAAGTCCTTCCGCCAAAGCCCGGTAGCAAAGCCTTTCAAAACGCCTAGGAAGTTCAAATTCTCCCTCACTGCCGGGCCCTTCCATTGGCACGGGTTCGGTTTTTCTCCACTTTCTAGCGAACGTCTGAAAAGCATACGCAAGAGTAGAACTGTCGATGACGCCGATTTGCTTCAAGCGTACAAGCAATGCAGCGGCGCTCACACGATACATGCGTTTTAGTTGAATGAGTTCGTTGTAACCAAGCGCATTGCGATGTCGTCCGATTTCTCTGACAAGATGCTCCTGCGGAATGAGAAAAGCTCCGGCAAATACGTTCGACGCTTTCTCGTGATCCACAGGCGATATTTCGTCAAGCAGTCGATGGGCCAACTCATGTGCAAGCGTGAGTCTGCGTCGTTCAAGCGAAATATCCTGATTGACGATAATGACCGGGATCTTCTTTTTGTGCCGTGGTCGGCGAACAAGGCACGTCAAGCCGGAAACCTTGTCCGGTAGGGGGATCACAAGCACTTTAATACCCTGATCCTCCAGCAGGGCAGTCATGTTGGGGATAGGGTCCAGCCCCAGTTTCCATTCTTTGCGCAAGTCTTCGGAGAGCGTTTCACCGTCATCCTCCACGTCGAGACGGCGATTTCCGCATTGGGGCTCCTTCCATGCGCCGCTGTCGACATCCAGGATTTCCTCGACTGCAAGGTATCTTTGCAAGCGGTCGATGACGGTTGCCTCGACTTTTGCGCGATCTCCCGCACTCGTTCCAGAAAGCTTGCGAAACTCGACAGCTTCAAGTTCCTCAACCTGATCACTAAGCAGGTATTCGATTGATACATCCAGAAGCTTCGTCAGGCGCAGCAAAACACCCGAACTCGGCATCATTTCGCCGCGCTCGTATTTTCCGATCGCTTGCGCTGAGACCTCTTTCTCTAGTGCCTCTGCCAGGTCTCGCAAGGAGTATCCGGCCTTCTTTCTAGCGAGCTTTAAACGATCTCCAAACATTTTATCCCTTGAAGGTTTACAAAAATAAATTTATAGGATAAATTGTAAACCATAAAATCTAGTTGTGTCAACATATTTGAGCGCTTCATATCTTAAATGTGTTAGCGAAATCAATGTGTTACGGTGTTTCGTTAGCATTACTTTGCAGGAGAAAGAGATGGACAACTACCACATCACTAAAGACGGCGACAAATGGAAGCTCACCAAAGAGGGGAATCGCCGTGCCTCAAAGACCGCTGATACCAAGCAGGAGATTATGAGGGATACGCGTGAGTATATGGCGGACAAGACCGGGTCCGTGAAGATTCATAAAGAGGACGGGCGGTTCCAGGAAGAGCGGACGTATCACAGAAAGGACGACCCTCGCAAAACGCCCGGATGATCGAGTAGATCGGCCAGGTGCGGAAACGCCAGCGTCCATGAACGCAAGGACAGAATGATGGCTTCGGCAGTAAACAGACTCATCAAGAACTTGCCAGAGAAATCCCTGAAAACCTATTTCTCGGGGGTTCATTCCGGCATTGCCGAAAAGATTGACTGGGATGCGGGCGAACGGGAGATACGAAAGGCGCTGCTGGAGATCTCCTCGACGATATCCGGCGACTCTCTGGCTGTGCTCAGTTCGGATGCAGAAAGGATCGATGCGCTTACGGATGAACTGGGACAAAGCATACTGAAACACTTTGTCAAAGATGACGAGCTGGATGACTATTATCAACTGGCGAATGAACACGATCGCGTGCTCTGGATGTTTCTGAAAGACAACAGTCGGTTCACTGAGGTTGAAGACTGCTGGTACGTCGATACAAAAAGACAGGGCCAAATGTGGGAAGCATTTATCGGTCCCGGAAATATCCAAATTGCGGCAGGCGAGACTCAGCAGTCAACGTTTGAAGAAAAGTTGAAAGAGCTGTTTCGGTCGGCTGGAAGAATGAAGGTCGAGATTTGCGAACGGACCCGTTCCGACGCTGATGAGAACGAAATAGATATCATCCAAATCATAGTCTATCGGGAAGACCTGCCCAGTACGCAGCTCGCTTTTGAAGAGGAAAACCTCGTTTCCCGGATTGTCAGACCGGTAAAGGAGGTTGCTCTTACATACGAACCGACCACCGGCCAAATCGAAATCATTGCCGAAGGGAAGGAGCATCGAAAATCCATCGCCATAGTGTTTTCCGAAACGCTGCTCCAGTCCCCGATAGACGGTGAGAATATCCCTCTTAAGCAATATGACATACAAAGACTCCTGAACCCGGTTGTTCTCTCTTTCGATCCGGAGGATGGCATTGAATCTGTCAGGGTGACGATGCTCAAGGTCGCTCGCCCGAACAGCAACAACACCGTCACACTTGATGTTGCGACAAAGGAAGAACGCAGAATCTATGATATATCGAAGGAATACTTTGGCGACAACGATCCACTCAAAACGGGATTCAGGCTCAAGCAGGTTCGCATCAGTATCAAGTTCGTACCAGATCACGAAAGCCGGAGAGGAAAAGTTCTGCATGTCACGATACGCGAGCCAAACGGTTGCGACCTGAAAAGCAAATCTCAGAAAGAAAAGCTCATCGGTGAGAAATACCTTGAGCGCTGGGAGCTCGTCGAGACAGTGCAATGACCGCAGGTCTCAGAAAGCCGATCGTCGAAGACCTGCTAAAAATCGGCTCGAACCGGGAAGCGTCGATCCTGAAGAAAGTCGCCAAAGACGTTTTTAGTGATAATTTCGACGGTCTATGTGACTGCGGTGCCCTAGTTTACTTCAAGAGCTTAATGGATATCGCTTTCGTCGATGGCGATTCAGAGGTCACGGCCGAGGTCGTGCGCCGGGATGGAAAATACATGTACTTCTCTCCGGCGGACGGTTGGGTGGGCGTATTGGAGGAGGACATCGCCCTCTACAAGGTCAATTTTGGATGGTTTGTCAGGCAAGTCATGAATGCCCTGGAAATCCCGGACCGATGTGAGGCGAAGGTCATTCTGGAGGATCAAATCTGGGTCTTAGGGCGGCACAGGATTGAAAAGCAAAACACACCAATCGTGATTACGAGAAATACGATCGTCCCGGCCGTTTTTGACGCGCTGCACGACTATCTCGACAACCACCATAAATCGCGCGACCCGGCACTTGTCCTGGCACTTGATCGACATTTACCGGCACACCTTGTCTTGTCCGGCCAGAACGTACTGGTGAGGCTTGAAGAAGCGATGGTGATCGAGAGCGCGGACTTCGAAATTAATACGCGAATGCTGGCCGGAAGAATGGGTGGCAGCGTAGATCAGGACGGATTTGGGACAGGGTATAGAAACCTAGTCTGCAACGGCACCAGATATGATTTTACGAAGAAGCAAGCCGAGGCCATCGAATATATGCACAATGCTGGCGGCCCCCGGCATCAGGACGAAATACTCGCCGAAATAAATTCATCGCAAAACAAATTGCTTCAGGTATTCAGAAGCAAAGGAAAAAGCCATCCAGCTTGGGGAGAGATTATTAAGAACGACGGAAAGGGGAATTATTGGCTGGAACTATAGAGTCAGTAGCTTCCTCATTGTTAATTGGCGTTACGTATGTAAATTCACACCGGATTTCACACCCCTACAGCACCGATTCACACACCCCTCAATCGCCATACTGGACTCCGAAATGTTCATTAACCAATTTTGGAGATTCAGCTATGAATACCGATGTTTTGTACAAAATCAGAATCGATGGTAGTGTCTTCGAGAGTGACAGAGCTTCCCTGTCCGGGGAGGAGCTGTTAGCACTCGCTGGAAAAGAGCCCATCGTGGATCACGTTATATATCTTCTGTTGGAAGATGGGGACATGGAGAGCATCAGGCCGAACGAGGCAGTTGACCTGGAACGCTCCGGCGTTGAGAAATTCCGTACTTTCAGGGCAGACGTCATCTATCGGCTGGAGATCGATGGTAAGACGCGGGAATGGGGCTCAGATTTCATAACCGGTCATGCCCTCAAGAAACTCTCCGGGACCGATGTCCCGCACGAAGTGGGTATCTGGCAGAAGACCAAGGATGGAGACGACAAGTCCATCGGCGATCGTGACATTGTTGACCTGTCGTGTGAAGGGATAGAGCGGTTCAGGTTCGGCTCCATGTACTCCATCTGCATTGAAGGCACGGTTTACGAGTGGCAGACGAAGACCATCACGACCGAGGAGATAATCCAGCTTGGCGGGTGGGATGCCAGCCAGGGGGCAGTTGAGGTCGACAAAGACCAGAACGAAAAGCAACTGTCGTCGGGCGAGATCATCAAGCTCAAACCCGGGCATAACTACTGCAAGAAGCAGCGCTTTAAACGGGGGTTCGATAAGAACTCCCGTATAGGCAAAGAACTGCTGCTCCTGCGGCGGAATTTTCCGGTTGTTGAGTACAAAGAGGTCAGAAACCTTCACTGGTTCAAGATTGACCGATACCAACTACCTTCTCCTCTGAGCCCGGAAGTGGTCTCGGTTGTCTTCAGCGTGACTGTCGGGCATCCGGTCCCGAAACCCTACGGCTTCTATGTGCCTTCGGGCATCAAGCACGGCAACAAGGTGTTGTCTCTCAATAATCCGCAGCATCAGCCGCCCTTCGGCGGCAACTGGCGCTTTGTATCGTGGGATGCCGAGGACTGGAAGCCTGGCGCCGATGTTACGCGTGGCGACAATTTGTGGGGCTGGGCGAGAAGTTTTCGTCAGCGGCTTCTGGAGGGTGAGTAATGCAGTACTTTATTGACGTTACCAGACCTCAGAAGGCCAAGATCTGGACTCATCTATCGCCGAAAGGGGTGATTACGGAATCCGCCGCGTTCATCTTCGCCAGCGTTCATGAGTCTGCTCACGCGGTAGTCCTCACGGCGCAGGATTTCATGCTTGTCGGGGAGGACGGATTCAGGGCGCAGTACGACGACTACATCGAGTTGTCTGATGAAGCCAGGATTTCGATTATCAAGAAGGCTCATCAGACAAATACCGCGCTGATCGAGCTGCACTCGCATCCCTTTAATAGCCCCTGGGCCCCGGCGTTTTCGATCGCGGACATGAATGGCTTCGGAGAAACGGTGCCCCATATGTGGTGGCGGCTACCCGGCAGGCCGTATGCGGCGATCGTCGTGGCTCCGAACGGATTTGACTCGCTGGTCTGGCAAGAAAGCCCTCATACCCCAGAGTCCCTGACGGCGCTGCGAGTGGATGGAAAGACGCTATTGCCAACCGGTATGACGTTAGGAGGTCATCATGTCAGTCAGATGTGAACGATTCGACAGGCAGATTACCATCTTTGGGGCCGAAGGACAGGCACGGATTCGGGCGGCAAAGGTCGTTTTGGTCGGGTACGGCGGATTGGGAACATTTGTGCTCCCGCAACTCTGTTTGCTCGGCGTGAAATCTCTTGCGGTCATCGAGTATGAGACATTTTCGGCTACCAACAGGAACAGGTATTTCGGGTTCTTGCATAGTGATTACGATGCGGAAAAGGGAGTCGGAATTGACAAGGTTTTTGTGGCCGAGCGGATCGTGAAAGGTATCGACCCCGAGATTTCCATCAAGCTCATAAGAAACAGGCTGGAGTCCCCCGAAGCCTTCGAGGCTGTCATCGGAGCAGATGTCGTTGTTGGCTGCCTTGACTGCGATGGTGCCAGGGCAATTCTGAATGAGCTGTGTGTTGCCTATGGCGTTACCTATATCGACCTAGCAAGCGAAGTCTTTGACGATGGTACGTTCGGCGGACGCATCGCCGTCGTCAAGGATGGAAGCGGCTGTCTACAATGTATGGGCGATGGTCTTGATCAGACGGAAATCAGACGATATCTTACTGATGAGCAGCAACTTGAGAACGAAGCGAAGGTTTATGGTGTTGATAAGCGCATTCTGTCCGTAGGTTCCGGACCCTCTGTCGTAGACCTCAACGGCATCATTGCTTCTCTTGGGGTGCAGGAATTCAAACTGCTGCTTACGAGCCCGGGGTTGCAGTCGCGCTACCTCAATTACCGAGGCCATCTCAAAACCATCAGTAAAGTCGAAGTACGCCCTGCCGGTGATTGTTATTGCTGCGGTCTGTATAGAAAGGAAGATTCGGCAGACGTTTGGAGATATCTAACCAAGTAGATAGTAGGCGCGCATTCTTCCCGTTTACTTCAGCCCCTTCGGCCCATCCGTCAAGGTTAGGCACATAGGAGTATAAATCGCGGGACCGGGTTCTCGCGCCTTACTTTGGCTTCGGCACTTGCGGGCTGCACCACACCCAAAGATGCGATTTGCGGCCTGTGTCGGATTTCCCCCCGCCTTTATTTTTCGCTCATATTGGGGTGCATGTGCACCCCTTCTTTTCAATTCTATTATTAGTGCTGACAAACTTTTTTGACTAGAACCTATCTCAAAATTGCCTGAGTAAGATACCGATGGTCGCTAGCTGCACAAATCCGAGAAAATTCTCTGCATAGTATTCCCAGCGAACCAGGAGACGACGTTGCCATTGAATCCATGCAAAGAACCGCTCAACCATCCACCGCCGTTCGTAACGGCGCAGACGGCGGCCATCTTGCGTCTTAGGTTTTTTTCGATTCCTTCGATGCGGCGAGATCATCTCAATACCATCCTGATGCAGTTCTTCGTCCAACTTGTCGCTGTCGTAGGCACGATCGCCAATCAGATTCTCCGGCTTCGCCTCAATCATGTAGAAATCAAAACACAGTTGCACCAACGTGACTTCGTGATGGTTTGCTGCGTGCGTACTGACTGCCAACGGCAGTCCATGACGCTCAACAATTGCCATAATTTTCACACCCTTACCACGCTTTGTTGGGCCAATCTCATCGCCGCCACCCTTGGCCGATGCAAAGGTGGCATCGATAAAACATTCCGCTTCATCAAGCGCACCTTCATCCCGCAATGTATTCGCCAGATCGGTCATGACACTGCGCAGCACTTCGCTCCGACACCATTGCTGAAAGCGACGATGAACCGTTTTGTAATTCGGATAGCATTGCGGCAGCATGTGCCACTGCGCACCGGTATTGAGGATCCAAAGGACAGCTTCGAGAACCTTGCGGGCGGGGATTGGCTTGCGACCGGCACGACCTTCGGGAATATATTCCTCCGGAAAATGTTCCCGGATACGTTCCCAATGGTGGTCGCTTAGTCGTAGCACGATGATCATTATACGACAAACCGTTCATGAGTTAATTTTGAGATAGGTTCTAGTCAGAAAACAATGCATTTCCATGATTAGATTTTCCATATCTAGTCCTACCCGAATCCCCCACCATGCGCGTCATGCGCAACACGGGGAGGAAATCCATGCAAATTACCAAACTGCTGGTCTCAGGACTGTTGGCGGCTGTATTGCCGGTTCAGTTTGCCATTGCTGACGCAGACGGCGAGCGGGCAGCACTCGCCCGGATCATCCACGAACTTCAGGCCATCGATCCGCTGATCACGGAAGCGGCTTCTCAAGCCAATCCTGATGCCCGCGTTCGTTTTCAGTATGAGTGGCTGCGCCAGGATCTTGATCGGATTCGACTCGGGATCCAGGAACACATCGATGCACCACGTTCGGAGCCCCGGACATTCCCGCCCCTGCGTGGCGATTACCGTCGGTGATGTCAGGTCATGACGGCAGCACAGAACACGGCATTTCAAGCA
>JACKMX010000014.1 GCA_024235175.1 Chromatiaceae bacterium
CATCTTCGCGTGGATGTGGTTTGAAACTGCGCAGAGGAAACCGAGTGACGAACGCGAACCGCCAACGTGCGGTGAAAACGGAGATTGGTAATGGCAATCACTGGCGGATTTGGAATGATGATCGACACCGATGGATTCAAGGTGCGCAAATGGGTGATGAAAAACGGCGTGAAATATTGGCTGGATGAATGCGAGGAATTGCCAGACGACGAACCAGACTTCGGCGACCATTGCCACGACTGCGGCGAGGATACTTGCTGCTGTGACTTGGACGCCTAACGCCAAGCTCAGCGGCCGGCGTAGCCGGTCCTAGCGAACACAGTGAGCGCCTGGAGCGAATTGTTATGCATGTGTTCCGAGTACAGGACAAAGACGGCCGTGGACCGTGGAAACCGGGCTTCTCCCACAAGTGGGTTGAAGACAGGCTAGATATGGAAAACCTGTTGCCTTACTTCTACGAGTGGCCTGGGTTTGATATTCACACGGAGTTGCGCAATGACGAGCATTGCGGGTGCGGGTGCCTGACGATTGAACAATTGCGCCGCTGGTTCACAGAGGCCGAATACAACCGGCTGCGAATACTTGGATACCGTGCGGTTCGGATGAACGTGGATAGAGTTTTGAGAAAAAGCGAGACGCAGTGTGTGTTCGCGCGAAAACGCGCTTTGCGGAAAGGGGCAACTGAGGTTGCCTTGTATGCATAACGCCGAGGTAAGCGGCGACGAGTGAAACGAGGAGTCCGAGTGATGAGCGAAGCGAAGAACGTCTTAACCGACTTGTTAGGCGAGAAGGGATTTCCTGAGCATCGGGTGGTTGGCATGGGGTGGCACTGCTTTTCGTATCATTGCAAATACTCGAAATGGGCGAAAGACCGGAAGTATTGCGCCAAACGCGGAGCAGGCTTTTGTGAGCAAGGAAATTGCCCTGTGTTTGAGAACGCAAAGGGCGTTGAACAGTTCGGCTCAGTAAGGGCCAAACCGATCGAGTGGCAACACCACATTGGCAGGAATGGGCAGCAGTGGTGGGAAGACCAGCGGTACGGATTCCACATCGACTTCGATGCCGGCGAATATCCGGCCTACTGCTACGCGGCCAACTGGGGCGCAGAAGGGCACGACACGTTCGAGACGCTGAAAGAGGCGCAAGAGTGGTGCCAAGCACAGGCGAACCGGCTTGTTGATGATTGGGCCGTTGTGACCGCCTAATGATTGAGTTAAGCGGCCCGTAAACCGCGCAGCGGTTGGAGGGTCGCGCTTGAACGACTTGTTATGCGTGGAGGTTGAAACATGATTGGCGGTAGAGAGAATGACAAACTATTTGCGAGGACACGAGACATGGCGCTACCTGAAAAGAATTGCCCATTTTGCAAGGGGACTGGCTACCGAATGTCGCGGGTGTTCCATGCGCAACTGCGCGAAGAAATCGCCAATGAATTGTACGGTGGCGGGTGCGATTCGTCGCACTGGCCTGAAACGCTGGAACTGGCCGACAAGATCATTGAAATGGTACGTGATCACGATTTGGACGCATAACGCCGAAGGAAGCGGCGAGCGAAGCTGGGCGTCCCAGCCAGAAGGGCGACTTTAATTGCTTGTTAACTGTGGGACTTTGTTATGACCGACTTAGAACGACTTGAGGCGAGACTGGCAAACACTGAGAAAGCCTTGTTTGCACTGGCAACTGTGATGCAGGACACGCAAGCACCCTATGTGCAAGAACGCATGGCGCGGGTGATGGGTGATTATTTCGATGCCAATACTACGCTTGGCTTCGAGCGTCGCGCCGACTTCATAACTGCCAGCAGTTAACGCCAAGGCAACAGGCGACGATCGGAGCGAGGAGTCCTAGTGAGCAAAGCGAACGAAGTTGGCCGCCTTGTTAGGCGTGATGTTCGCCAGGATCGCGTAGACCGAGTGCTGCGCGTTGCGCCTGGATTGCCAAACCCTGAGACATTCCACAGTGACGGCGCTACATGGATTAGACCGTGCTGCAAATCGACGGCAAAACAGCGTGCATGGCTGCACGCGGATGGGTTTGAATGGAAAAGAGGGTACTGGGTGATACCACCACTTGAGGGAAATTGATGATGAGCCTTAGAAAACGATTGCGCAGAGCGCTGCTATGGGCTGATGTTGATCAGGCATGCGAATTGAAACCGTTGCACTGGTACCAGCGATTCTTCCGCTGGCTTGGGTGGCCTTGATTCCGCCTAACAGAGAGATAGGCAGAAACTCTCTGAACAGAGATAGACAGCAAAGCTGACGACATGAAACGAAACGAGCCAGACGCCGAAGACATCCGCCTGATCCACGCGCTCAAAGACGAGCGCAAGCGCATCCGTGCACGCATCGCGTCGATGGCCGGATTGCCGCTAACGGTTGATCAGGCGCGCGAGCTCGCGACGATGCGCAAAGAGTTGAAGTGCCTGACGGATCGGCGCATTGCGGAAAAGTTTGATCTTAAGCATTGGGTGATAAAGGACGTATGAAAATCCTAAACAATTTCGAACAGGGATCGCTTGAGTGGCAAAACCTGCGCTGCGGAAAAATCACAATGTCGCGCGCCAAGGACTTGCTGACAGCTGGGAAAGGCGTGACGCGGCAAAATTACATTCTCGACGTAGTGGCAGAGAGGCTGAGCGGCCAGCCAGCAGAGAGCTACTACGGCGCGGACATGGAGCGCGGGAATTTCCTGGAAGATTGGGCAATGCAGGCGTTCGCGCTGGCCACCTCGATCAATGTTGACCGCGTTGCTTTTGTGTTTCACGACGACGAGCGCATCGGGTGCAGTCCTGACGGATTCACCGGCGACGGCGCAGGCATAGAAATCAAGTGCCCAAGGCCGCGTCAGCACATCAAGAATATCCATGCTGGCGGTATTGACGACTATCGCGCGCAGGCTCAGGGGTGCATGTGGATCACTGACAAAGCGCATTGGTACGTTGTGTCGTTTTGCCCATGGGTGACTCAATACCCGCTATACATCAAGCGCATCAACCGCGACCGCGACATGATAGAGGCGCTATCTGCGTCGGCATTGCGTGCGGCGGATGAAGTCGACGCGCTGGTTGCAAAAGCGTCTGACATCAAAGCCACGGCGGCGATTGGCGATCTTGCCAAGCGTGCGCGGCTGGCGTGGGAAAATACGATCGCAATGAATGCAGAGGTGCGGATATGACAACGGAATCACTACGCGACACGATCGAGCCAAAGAGCGATCAGCTCAACGCCGACGACTTGATTGCCGGACCGATCACTGTACGCGTGACTGACGTCAAACGCAGCAGCGCGCCTGACCAGCCGATTGACGTGCACATTGAT
>JACKMX010000015.1 GCA_024235175.1 Chromatiaceae bacterium
TTGCGGCGTTGATAATATGATCCAGCACCTGAGCAAGCTGTACAGACTGCTTTTCCTGCTTGTCCAATTCCCGACTGATCTGAAGTGCCTGTCCGATAAGTCGGTCAACGGATTCCAGGTCCCGGCGAATGCCGTCCATTAGCTGCGTATCCCCGCCATCATTAGGCAGCATAGCCAGGGCCAACTGAATTTGGGTAAGCGGGGTACGCAAATCATGCGAAATCCCTGCCAACAGTGTCGTTCGGTTGGTGAGTAACTCCTTCATCTGGATGTTCATGCGATTAAATTCTCTGGCAAGAACCACCAACTCTTCTGGTCCTTCCTCCTTTACCGGCTCCGGCCACAGTCCCTTGCCAATCTGTTGTGCTGCCTGATAAAGGCGTTCAATGGTAACTGTCAGACGACGTGTGAGAAGTGTTGCAGTGATAAAGGTCAGGCAAAATCCTGTTATCAGAACGACAAAAAAAGCTACTGATGGTTTGACACCTATGCGCGAGCGTGAAAACCCAAAACGTAAAATTTCATTCGAAAGCGGGACATCAGCCCAGAACCATCTCTCACTCTCGCTATTCTGATTAGTCTTGAGACGTATCTCTTTTCCAAGTTGTTTTTTCAATGATGTCTCAAGAAAAAACAGATAAGGCAAGAGGCTGGTTGATTCTGGTAGCGATGAATCCGGCGTCGTTAACTGGAGACTGTGTTTTTGCCACATCTGTTCAACAAACAGATCGCGCTCGCCGGAGGGTAGGCTTTCCCATCTTTCAGCGGCATGGGTGATTATACTGGCCAGATCATCTGTCGCCCGCTGTCCAAGTGGAACCACCATATAGTAGGCTATGGCCGACAGCATGATGAACAGAAAGCCAATCGATATGATGCCGATGGTGACAAGAATCTTCCAGAAGTAGCTGCGGAACTGAAAAAAAATCATACTCGTCAGTCTTCTGTAGAGAAGATGTAACCGGCACCCCATATCGTCCGCAGATAAACAGGCTCTGATGGATTGGATTCGATTTTACGCCGCAATCGTCCTACACAGATATCGATACTTCGATCCAGGGGTGATCGCTCATAACCTTTTGTCATCTCCAATAGTGAATCTCGACTCAACACACGATTCTTCTGCTCAACGAAGATGCGCAATAGTGTGAATTCACCTGTGGTGAGTGGGATCTCTTGACCGTTTCCAAACAGTCTATGCCGCTGTACGTCGAGCCGATACGGGCCAAACTCAAGAATGGGATTGTCGCTGGTAGCTGGGGGTAGCGCTGTTTGCTGACATCTGCGTAGTACAGAACGTATTCTCGCCAGGAGTTCCCTTGGGTTAAAAGGTTTGGTCAGATAGTCATCTGCACCCATTTCAAGACCGATGATTCTATCCAGATCTTCACCGCGCGCAGAGAGAATAATGATCGGCAGGTGTTTTTCGCTACGTAACCGGCGTCCTATCGAAAGACCGTCTTCACCAGGGAGCATAAGATCCAGGATAACAAGGTCAACATTGCAGCGTGCAAGGTATTGATCCATTGCATTCGCATCTTCAACCGCATCAACATCATATCCCTCTTTAGAAAGATAAGTTTTCAGCAGTTTCCTGAGTTCAGGTTCATCATCGACTATCAGCAGTCGCTGTTTCAAACTACTCAATTCAACTACCCGCAATTTTTTGCATTGTTACAATTCAGAAACAATTTCAAAACACTCTGTTACCGCTAGGGCATCATCCGGATAAAACTCCTGTTTATTGTATGGGCGGAAGAAATCCAAACCAATCAATAGAGGAGCAGAATCCATGATACACCAGCGTAGAAAAGCAAAAAAATTCTTTGAAGGCTTTTCCGGAATCCAGAAGATTCGATCTTCATCTATTGCAGTCGCGATGCTTATTGGGCTCTCTTCAGCAACCAATGTGAGCGCGGCCGATCCAGGTATGGAGGAATTAAAAAAAGTTTTAGAGGGACAGATAGAGCTTATGAAGCCTGAACTGCAGGAGAAGGTAAAGGGGTTGTCAGTAGACACGAAAATGTCCTTGATGGCGATACTGGCAATGCACAACCGTTACAGCCAAACAGTAACCATGCGCCAGGTTATGACTGAAGTGTTGTCTGATTTCCAAAGCATACTCGCAGGGATCATGACCGATAACCCGGAGCAGACTGCGGACAGTGCTCGGCGCCTGGCAAACCATCGTATCCCTGTTGGTGGGCTTCTTCCTTATCTGGGACTGGAAAATATCAGTGACGAACGCTTGGCTGTTCTCGACGGTTTCAACACCAGTGTGGAAGGTAATGCTCTGAAACTTGCCGCCGCAGCTGAGGCAGGTGATATGGCGACAGCGGCATCTCTGGTGGGGCCAATCAGTTCTGGATGCGTGGCATGTCATGGTGTTTTCCGTACTCAGCCCGGCGTTTCGGATCTATTGCGTTAATCCGGTTTATATAACCTCGGTCACGATAATCATAAGGAGTTGGCTAGAAATAGCCGTCACCTGGGAGGAGTGTTATGAAATGCAGGGTAACTTTGCTTTCTGCCAGCCTCGCACTGGCTTGTATCATGCCGACAACTGCTCTTGCTGTTGACGATCAAGATGGTAGCTCCACGCTGGAGCAACGTCGTGCGTTGTCAAACAGGATAAAGCAGTTGCGGGCCTTGCGAAAAAAACTGCCCATTCCGGTGCCTTCCGGACTTTTTGGGATTTACGCTTTCCCTGAAAGAGGGCAGGGTGTGGCGGGAATTAATTATCAACATCATGAGTTCGATGGGTTGATAGCGGGCAATGACTCTGTTTCAGCCGAAACAGTCGTAACTACGGCGCCCAATCGTTTTTTTGGAAATCCCATGCAGCCACCGACCTTGAGGGTGGTGCCAAAAAGTGCACAGGCCGATGTGATTTTTCCCTTTGCAAACTTCGCTATCAACGATCGGTTCGCACTGGTTGCCCTGGCACCGCTGATACGTAAAAAGACCGTACTGGAGACATTTGCCGGTCCGGTAGGTACCACTAGCCTCGGAACCAATACGGTCACGTCGGAAGGACTGGGTGATATCAAATTCGGTACGATAGTCAAGGCCTACAGCAGCGATGATTACAATCATAACGTGTTAATCGATGCTGTATTAAGCGCTCCCACCGGAAGCATCACGAAAGAGGACTATAACCTGACACCGATGAATACCAAGGAGAAAACCCGGTTGGCCTATGGCATGCAACT
>JACKMX010000016.1 GCA_024235175.1 Chromatiaceae bacterium
GATAAGTATTTCCGCAAAATGCGGGGCAGTACCCGCGGAAGCCCACCCCGGGTTAACAACAGTGAGATTCTGTGGTCATGGATCGGCGGTTTTTTTGGAATTGGATTACTTGCCTGGGTCAATCATCTCTATTTCATCGGTACGGATTTAACGTTGATGATTGCGTCTTTCGGCGCGTCTGCAGTGTTGGTCTATGGTGCAGTACGCAGCCCTCTGGCGCAACCGCGTAACCTCGTGGGCGGGCATGTCATCTCGGCGCTGGTTGGAGTCACCATATGGAAACTTTGCCAACACACCCCTTGGCTGGCGGAAGCCCTGGCGGTCGCGACCTCCATCGCTGGCATGCACCTGACCCGTACACTGCACCCGCCGGGTGGCGCAACAGCACTGATCGCGGTAATCGGCTCCGATCGGATCCATGATCTGGGCTATCTTTATGTCATTGTCCCCGCCACAGTGGGTCCGATGCTGCTGCTCCTGGTTGCACTGGTAACCAACAACATCCCGCGAACTCGACGCTACCCTGAAATCTGGTTGTAATGACTAATCGATTTAAAACTGAATAGGACAACATCTCTGACTTGCTCCGAGCCAGAGAGATCTGTTCGTACCGGCGGCTCGTTTTTTTCTGAAGACCAGATTGATCCGGGAACGATATCTAACCCGTAACGTCCATCGAGGATGAAATGATCTTCTCCCTAAATAAGCGCCTTCAACAACATCGGCACTATCGTTATCAAGGTGGTCGATGAGGATTGCTCAATCAGCCGCCGGTAGTTCGAGCTGTGCGCTCAATCCCCCACTGGCCGCTCGGCCCAGCCTGATCGAACCACGATAAAGGCCGACGATATCCTGCACAATATCCAGCCCGAGACCGGTGCCCGAGACTTTTTCATCGAGTCGGCGCCCACGTTGCAAAACCTCCAACTGCCGCTGCTCCGGGATTCCGGGGCCGTCGTCTTCAACCAGGATCAGCAATCGATCTCCGGCGCGCTTAGCACGCACCAGCACCTGACTGCGTGCCCATTTACAGGCGTTGTCCATCAGATTGCCAAGCATCTCTTCCAGATCCTGCGCCTCACCTCGAAACCAGCACCTTTCCAGTTCGGTGTGATCGATCTTGATATTTCTATCCTTGTATAGCCTTTCCATGGAAAAGCAGAGATCTTCAATAATCGCCTTGCAATCTGCGCGAGCGCCTAGCAGACCTGCGCTCCCGGCTATCCGCGCCTGTGAGAGGTAAAGCTCCACACTATTTGCTATCGCCGTGGTCTGCTTAACAATCACTCTCCCCTGCTCGCTGTCAATGCCTTTCGCTTCATTGTGAATCACTGTCAACGGATTCTTCAACGCGTGGGCTAGATTACCCACCTGCGTTCTTGCCCGTTCGAGCAGCGCTCTGTTGTGATCCAGCAGGCTGTTGAGTTCGCTCACCACCGGCTCCACCTCCAGCGGATTGTTCTGTGGCAGCCGCTCTGATACTCCTCGCCGAATTTCGCCAAGCGCTAGCTGTATTACGTGTAGTGGGCGCAGGCCGAATCGCACCTGAAACCACACCACCAGCAGCAAGCCAGTGCCCAGTACCGTCAAGGTGATGGCTACCTGTACAGTGAAGGCACGAACATTGGTTTCAATATCCGAGACGGGTCCGGCGACTATGAACTGCAATGGCTGCGCGGAGTCCGGGAAGGTAATGTTCTGCGTTAGCGCTTGCAAAGGCTCATCTTCCGGTCCGGACAGCTGTTGTACCTGAGCTGATCCAGTAATAAGGGACTCATCCACCTGAAGGTTCTCCCTCCAAAGTGAATCGGAACGCGCCAGCGACACACCTGAGCGATGGATCTCCCAGTACCAGCCCGAGTGAGGCCGGTTGAAACGTGGATCGGAGGGACGCCAGGTCATCTTCAGAATCCCCTCCGGAGTTAACTCACTGGCCGCCACAAGCTCTTCCAGATGATCCTGCAACAGTCCGTCGAAACGCTGCTCGATGTGGCCGCGAAATAAAAAAACCAGCAATACCGCTGTGACCAGCAGCGTTGCCACGACCCAGGCTGACGAAGTCAGGACAAGTCGTAATGTGAGGGAATTACGCATCCTCTTCCGGCTTTATCAGTTGGTATCCCAGTCCTCTGCGGGTGCGGATCAGTTCGGCACCCAGTTTTTTGCGCAGACGATTGATCAGGACCTCTATCACGTTGGAGTCGCGGTCAAACTCCTGATCGTAAAGATGCTCGGTCAATTCGGTTTTGGAGACAACCTGACCCTGTTGCCGCATCAGGTGAGCCAGTGTACGAAACTCAAGCGCCGTCAGCTCAACCGGACGACCGGCCACCGTCAACCTGCCCGAGCCGACATCCAGTACGAGCTGCCCACACTCCAGCACCGGGTTGGAACGCCCGGAAGAGCGCCGGATCAGCGCCTCGATGCGTGCCAGCATCTCCTCCAGTTCGAATGGCTTTGCCAGATAGTCGTCAGCACCTGCTCGCAGACCCATCACCTTTTCACGCCAGGTATCACGCGCCGTCAGGATCAATACGGGCATTTCACGACCAGCCTGACGCCACTGGCGGAGCACGCTCAGCCCATCGAGTTGCGGCAATCCCAGGTCCAGGATAACGGCGTCGTAGGGTTCCGTATCTCCAAGAAAAAGCCCCTCCTTGCCGTCGTGCACCAAGTCGACGACAAACCTGGCCTGGCGCAGTGTATTCGCAACCTGGCGGGCGACATCGAGGTCATCTTCGACGACCAATACTCTCACTGCAGCCAGCCTCCTTAATCAATTTTCCGATTGCCCCTTTATCTTCAAAAGCTCCAGATTAACGGCATCGTACTCCAGCTTTAGAACTCTCCCGCGATCGGTAAGGAGCTTAACCTCGTAAACCCAGCTAACTTCTTCGCCATCCTCCTCCCGCTCAAGCTCCACTTCTAGGACTCTTCCAGGATAGGATTCCGACACTCGCGCGAGAAGGCTCCGCATCGACACCACCTCTTCCATACCGGCAGCATTAGCCAAGTCCTGATCCGCCACAGCCACCTGCATGCTCATCGCTAACAGTAAAGCTGCTAGAAAAGCCACTGGTACCCGGTCGCATACAGACTGCATTTGCTTCGGCATGGCTGCTGT
>JACKMX010000017.1 GCA_024235175.1 Chromatiaceae bacterium
GCCGAATCTTACCCGACCACTCGAAATGCCGTTGCTTTTCGACCAGCAGAACGGCGTCCGGCTCGTTTGGTTCGACGACTTCCCCTGCATCGAGGCGCATTTCCTTCCGCTTGTTGCGCCAGAGGATGAAAATATTATCCGCCAGGTCAGCGATCTGCCCTGCTCCCGTCAGGTCCTGCTTACTCGGGATCGATGTCTCGTCCTCTTTTTTGCGCAGGTGGTGCACAAGGTGGATGTGCCCGTGATATTGCTTGGCGATCTGCTGCAGCGTCGAAACGAATTCGCTGACCTGCGCAGGATCGCGCGAGTCAATGCCGCATTTTACCAGCGAGTCGATCACCACATGGCTGACCTTGAGGTAATCAAACGCCAGATGGCAGAACGCGAATATGCGCGCTGACTTTACTGTCTCGGTCTGGTCGTACACCCAAATCTTGTTAGTCGCCCATTCGAGCATGGAGCGGATGTACTTCTCGGTTGGCTTGCCATTGCCTGCACACTGGATTACCGCACGCTCTGCAAGCCGCAGGATTGGCATTTCGAGCGACGCCACAGCCCAAGAGCCGCCGTCATGGCTGATATTGTTTAGCATCACGTCTGACAGGATCAGCGTCTTGCCGGCGCTGTTGAACCCGGCCCAGATGGAAACCTCGTCAGGACGCAGGCGCACAAGCTCGTGAGTTTTACGCCACGGCAGTGGATCACCAGCCTCCTGCCTGCCATTGCGGAACAGATCCACCACGTTGTCCGCGACATCGATCAGCCGGGCAATATCCGCCATGGCATGGTGCTTGGCTTCGTACTCGCGAAGTTTTGCTTCTACGTCAGGAATTGCAAGCGGGCTTGTCATAGCGTGTTTCTCCCCAGTGCGAGCGACGACTGTGCGTCATGTGCCATCCGCTCATCGCTCCAGCGTTCGCCGTGGATGTAGGTTGTCGGGTCAGGAACAAACCGCTTTTCGGTTTCGTGATACCTGCCGCTCTTCAGGTCCGCGATTGCGGCCTGCTGTTTCGTCATGCTCAGGCGGCTGAACGCGACTGCGGATTTTTTCTTGTTGACCTTTTTCGGATAGCAGGACCAGAAATCTTCAAACAGCGGATTGTCTTTTTTCGTCTCACTTTTCGTGTCATTTGCACGTATGTTCTTCTCTGTCTCTGTCTCTGTCTCTAGAAGAGCGTTTTGCTTGCATCCTGCTAGCACCGCGCTAGCGTCTTGCGAGCAAAGCAAAAAACCTTTATCTATCAACTCGTTGAGGTCGGGCGTCTCGGATAGGTGCAACGCTCTCTTGATGTATTCTGGGTCGGCTGGAATCTCATTATTCATCTGACTTGCTAGCAGCCAAATAAGCATGAGATGCAACTTGCTAGCATCTTGCAAGCACGCAAAGTCGTAATCATTGAGCAGTGATCGGTGCAGCTTTATCCATGGTGGATTGCGCTCTTTGTAATGCTGAAATGATTTCCAATTATTCACTGAAAGGTATTCCACTTTGATTATTTCCCAATCTTAGAAACGCCCAAGTGCACGATATCCGCATCCCACTCGACGCCAGCAGCTATCAGCCTGCGCACCGCCAGCAGCTCCCGAGCCTTATCTTCGGCTGACTGCTTTTTGCCGCTGATCCGGTCTGAATGTGCCAGGGCGATAATCATGCGCTCGTGATCCACAGACGACTCTTCCGCCGCTCTCTGGAGGCGCTCCTGCCGCGCGAACGCCATAGGTGGCGAGCTATCCAGTGGATGCGCGAAAAGGTCGCCTAGCGACAGCCCAAGGCTGCTGACGACATCGTGAGCGCTGCACCCGGCCCAGCAACGCAGGAGAATGTTTCCGTTAGGTGCCACAGCCACAGATAGGCTCGGGTCCCGGTCATCATGCGCAGGACAACAGGCCATCCACTTATCGCGCCCCTTCGGCTTAACGCCAGTAAGGCGCGATACAAAATCATCTGGCGTCATAGCTTGCGCCCACGTTTTGCGTGGTAAAACTCGATCGACTCGACCGTTTTCATGTGCAATTCGACATCCTTGCGCCACTGCTCCGGCACCTGATCGAGCCGATTTTTCCGCTCGTCGCGCGTCTTGCCGGATTCCACCCAGGCGTTGAAGTTGCCTACTGTCCAGTTTTCGTGCACGGCCCGTCCTGCAGCTGCTGCCAACTTTTTTTGGCCTTGTCAGTCTTGCATGCAGGCCCTTTGCGCCACGGACTGTTGATGCTGTTCTTGCGCGCTTGTGCGCTGGGTAGGGCGTATTTCGATTGGCTCACGTGTTGCTCCGAAATCAGTTGCCGGCCTTGCACCGGCTCGGGCCGCTAATCTTCTGCCTCCGTCAAACCAAGTTCGCAGGGCCGGCGCTCGGTTCCCGCCGTGGTTCTGTGCCGCTTTCGCGCCCCTGCCCACTAGTGCCTGTTTGCAGAGCTGGCCGACACCCGCCAAATCAATGCGCCCTTCCCGGGACCCGGCGGCGCGACCGGTGCATGGGGTTCGCGGCCCCTCCCTTTCTCCACCATCCAAGCCAAAAAAAAGCCCACCATCCGGGGAGGAAATGGTGGGCAATGCTCACTCAGCGTTCACGGCGGAGGATCGCTGTCCGGGGAAAGCGTACCGGAATTTTGCCAAATCCGGTAGTTCGCTGCGGCCCTCTTGCAGCCATTGATAGATGCGGCTTTTGTTGTAGCCAAGCCGATCCGCAAGCTGCCGGACGCCGCCGGCCTCTTGGATGGCTTCCTGAATCGTTGGGAATTCTGCAGTTTTCATGCGGGACAGTGTAGGCGTTAAAAAAAATGTTGTCTAGCCTATAGACAGTCGTGAGTCTAGTGGCTAAACTGCCCACATACCAACACCA
>JACKMX010000018.1 GCA_024235175.1 Chromatiaceae bacterium
GGCTGATTCTTCGCGTCGGCCCACCAGCTAGTGAACGAAAAACTGTTGGAGGTCTTCTGGCGTGAGCGTTTGCTGCGTTGCTCTGCCAGATGGCCATCACGGACCGTGTTGCTGTAATACTTGGTCAGGGTGCCATTGCTGATGACAAACAGCTGCACATACTCGAACAGGCCGGATCCCGCCCAGAAACTGTCGCGCTGGTAGCGATTGATTTGGTTGAAGGCCTCGCGGATATCCACCCCACGGCGCTTGAGCTCCACATGCACCATTGGCAAACCGTTGACCAGTACCGTCACGTCGTAACGGTTGACCCGCTTGCCCTCCGCTTCATACTGATTGATGACCTGCAGGCTGTTGTTGTGGATGTGCTGCTTGTCGATCAGGTAAATATTCTTGATCGTGCCATCGTCACGCTTGAGCACCTGGATATGGTCTTCCTGGACGCGTGTAGTCTTTTCGACGATGCCTTCATTGGCACTGGTAATACAGGTACCGAAAAAATGCTCCCATTCCGCGTCGGAAAATTCGAGCTTGTTCAGCTTTTCCAGTTGGAGGCGCAAATTGGCGATAAGATCTGCCTCCGAGGTGATTGGTAGGTAACCGTAGGCCTGCAACTGCAATTGCTTGATAAAGGCTTTTTCCAGCTCAGCCTCAGACTGGTAGGCGGTCTCCCTGACCCCCTCGGGCAAGAACTCAGCAACTACGGTGCTTTCATTGGATAGCGCAATCGGCTCATAGCGGTTGGATGTGAGATCTTCGCTCATGCCGCCTCCCGGAAGGTGAGCAAACGATCCCGGTAGTGTTCATATTGCTTACGGCGCGCGGCGATCTCCGCGGGCAGGCCACTGGAGAGGTCGTTCACCAGGGCATCGAACTTGTCGAGGATGGCGACGATGCGTTCTTGTTCATCGGGAGGTGGAACTGGGATTGCGAGCTTGCCGAGGTTTTCCGCGGACAGCCGTTTGACCTTTGCCCTGGCCACGTATTTGTTCTTTTCTGCGTGAAAGGCCGCAGTCTGAAAGTAATAGGAGACAAACTTCGGATTCAACGAATGACGGAATGCGAAGCAGTCATCGTGAATAGCCACCTCACCATCACCGAGCCATGCGACAGCTTTACCTACATCTTCTACCGTCTCTCCGACTCCGGCGATCACAAGATCGCCATGCTTTGCGAATCTCAGGGTTGATGCCATGTCCGAGCGAACATGTGAAACCGTCGCAGTGGTGGCGGTACCATACTGTGTATAGATGTCTCCATAATGGATGCACGCAAGACCATCAGCATTGAGGTCGTTTTTGGTGAAACGCCGCCCACGAAAGAACTCACCGACTTCGGCCATCGTAGTCCAGCGAACATCCTGATCGCCGAAGGCGAGCAGTGCGTCGCGGTAGTGCTGGTACTGCAAGCGACGCGCCTCCAGCTCCGCCTCCAGCTCCGCCTCCAGCTGGGTGAAGTTATCAAGCACTTTGACAATTTCGCGCTGTACTTCGATCGGCGGGATGGGGATGCGGATTTTTGCAAGATTCTTTGCTGATACATCAATCACTTTTGCGCCAGTTGCTTGCTTCTTTTTCTGAGCAAAGAACTCTGGTGTGCGAAAGTAATACGACAGATATTTGGGGTCTTGCTCAGTCTTGATTACCGTTGCATGACCGCCTGTGACGATCTGCGAACCTCCAAGCCAAGCGACGGACTTGCAGACATCCTCAAGATTCTCGCTTGTGTTCGTGATAACCAGATCACCAGGCTCGACCTTCGCCAACTTTTCTGCTTTTTCAGGTGGGACAAATGAAATAGTGTCTGTAGTCCAGATTCCATAGTAAGTGTATATCTGTCCGTAATGAATACACCCTACCCCAGACTCAGAAAAATCTGATTTTGGCATTCCGTTACCACGAACCAATTCTGCGATCTCTCCTATCGCTTTAAACTCCACTCCCTCTGGGCAATACTCGGCGATCAATTTATCAATCCGGCTCATGCCTGCTCCCTCTCAAGATCGGCCACGATGGCGTCGATCTGCGTCCTCAGCTCCGTTTGCCTTGCCACAATGCGGGCTATATCTGCATTGAGCTCGGTAATATTGATTTCCTCGCGTTCGTCCTTTTGCTCCACATAAGAGGAGACGGCAATGTTGTAGCCGTTTTCACTGATATCGCCGTTGTCCACCAAGTGCGCGAAGTGCTCGATGTCCTTGCGTACGGTAAAGGCATCAAGGATCTTCTGCTGGTGCTCCGGTAGAAGCTTGTTCTTGTTCCCGCTGCGCACAAATTCATTCGATGCATCGATGAACAAGGTGGCGTTATCGTGCTTGGATTTCTTCAGCACGATAATGCAGGTAGCGATGGTGGTGCCGAAGAAAAGATCGGGCGGCAGCTGAATGACGGTATCAACGTAGTTGTTGTCAATCAGGTACTGGCGAATCTTCTGCTCGGCCCCGCCGCGGTAGAGCACGCCGGGAAATTCGACGATGGCTGCGGTGCCATTCACTGCCAACCAGGACAGGATGTGCATGGTAAAGGCGAGATCAGCCTTGCTCTTGGGAGCGAGCACGCCTGCCGGAGCATAGCGCGGATCATTGATGAGCAAGGGGTTGTCCTTGCCCTCCCATTTTATCGAATAGGGGGGATTGGAGACGATAGCCTCGAAGGGTTCGTCATCCCAGTGGACGGGATCAGTCAGCGTATCGCCATGGGCGATGTCGAATTTCTCGAAATTGACGTCGTGCAGGAACATGTTGATTCGGCACAGGTTGTAAGTGGTCAGGTTGACCTCCTGGCCGAAGAAGCCCTGGCGCACCTTGTCGTGACCCAGCACCTTGACGAACTTGAGCA
>JACKMX010000019.1 GCA_024235175.1 Chromatiaceae bacterium
TTGGTGACGGCGTGACCGCTGGCAACTCGTTCCAGGAATTCGTCGCTCCGGCCGGAGCGACCCGGGTATTTCTTGGTATCACAGACGCCTTCGGCTTTAACGGTCCACCCGGCGCGTTCGACGATAACAATGGCTCCTACCGGATCCGGGTCGGTATCAATGAGGAGCCAACTATCCCGGAACCCTCGATCCTTGTACTGTTGGCGTTTGGCCTGCTCCCACTGGCGCAGCGTCGGCTGTCGTCTGCCCACTAACGAGTTACCGGGCAAAGACTAATTCAGACCTGCCGCTGGATTTCATTATGTCAGACGTAGGCTCCTGCTTGGCGCAGTCACCGTAACACTAAAAATATCATACCATATCGTATGATATGATATTACTCTACCAATACCCCTGTAAAACCACCCTACCCCGCCAATCAACTCTTGGATCGTTTCCCAGTCAGTCCCTCGATCTCCGCATCAATCGCGCTCTTCAACACGTCCATGCAAAAATTGTGCATTGAGTGAGGCGTATGCTCCGCAATGTAGGCCAGCTTGAGATGATAGGGCTCCGGCAGGCGGATATTGAACGTCTTGATCAGATCCTCGCGAACGCCTGGTGCTTTCCACGGCAACTCCCTTGGTTCCACGGGTGCCGGAGGCTGCTCGGTCCGCCTCTCCGCGCCTTCGATAAAGCTGCTCACTTCGGGGGGCAATCCGGTTGGTTTTCTGCTAAATCCGTTCATCTGTAAATCTCCCGGTACAGTAGATCGATCTCGGCGCAGGCCTTGGAATCCCGCCTCGGCAGCTCGGATACCGCCATCCCCTCCCGCACCGCCTTGCGGTACGCAATCCGGTCCCGAATCACCAGCGACAGCAGTTCCAGATTCTCGAACTCCTCCAGCAGCTCCCTCGCTTCCTTGGTCTCCTCGACCACGGGATTGGGGCTCGCGCGGTTGATCACCACGTAGACCTTCAGGCCGGTATTCAGGCTCTGCGCCTGACTCACCAGCTTGTCCATCTGGTCCAGGGTCCAGACGTCGAACTGGGAGGCCTGGATCGGCACGTAGGCCTTGTCCGCCACCACCAGGCCGGATCGTAGCTCTATCGAATCCCTGCCCCCGGCGTCGACGATGATCTCCTCATAGCGCTTGCTGAGATCCTTCAGCTCATTGGCCAGCGTCTTGCCGAACTTCTGGATGGAGGCGACACGCGGCTCTATGCCCGCCTCCTCACGAGCGGCGGCCCAGTAACTCGCGCTGCCCTGGGGGTCGGTGTCGACTACCAGCACATCGTGACCGTCACGCGCTCTCGCGGCGGCTATGTTGACGGCCAGCGTGGTCTTGCCGGTGCCGCCCTTCTCCCCGCCGATCAGGATAATGCTCATGCTCGGATCCTATAGAATGATATGAAATGGTATGATATGAAATCATACAATATCAGCTTATCCCATATCATTCCATTTCCCGCTTCCAGCAGATCCAGATCCGGGCGAACTCTGGCTACGGAGAAGGGTGGAGACAGGGGGTATGATTCGAATTGATATCATGTCATATCATACCATTTGATATGGCATGATTTCATCTGATATCGGATGATATGATATGAAATATCTCTTTCCGTAAAGAGAATATGAAATTATAGACATTTGGTTGTGGTATCTGTTTGTTATATAGCTCATTTTTTGTCAGAAGCCCCAGTCTTTGCAGAATTAGGTTTCAAGACAGGTGGCCTGAAATAGTAATTTCAGTAAATGGCATTTTGGCCGGATTTGGCGCCTGGCGCGCCGCAGGTTTCAAAAAGCCGCATGGAGGCAAAATTGGATTTTCAACCTTGGAGGAATTCCTGAAAATGATGGACCACGAGAAATTTCTGATCCTCGCCTACGAGGAGACCGCCTGGAACGGCGTCACTGCTATCCCAGACTGTCCGGTGTCGGAACATATCACCGTCGCCCTCGCGGTAAAGCGCTATGACCTGCTGCCCAATGACTGGGCGGATCCGCTGGAGGCTTACCACCGGAGACTGGACAGCCGGCAGCGGGCTATAGTGGACAGGTATCGGGGCTGGTAGTTGAACTGGGCATGGCGACTTCACTTAAGTA
>JACKMX010000020.1 GCA_024235175.1 Chromatiaceae bacterium
TTCTCCGAACGGCTGGCGCGCACGAAATAGACAAGACATTCGCTCGGAACAAAATTGGGGTCGTCGCGGCTTCGGATACTGCACTGCGTAACCAATTCATCCTGCGTCAAGCTTTCCAACTCGACGAGTTTCGCCTCAATATTCGCATCACGCCTGTAAAGCTCTCCTTCGAGGGTCCGTTTTCTCAGTGGTGTTACCAATCCATCCTCCATTGCATTTGGCACTTCAGCCCATGTTGTTCATCGGAATCCCTGGCGTACATTACTCAAAGTCTCCTTTAGCTCCGCCTGGAGGGTCGTCGTCAGGCCCTCAGAATAAGCCGAAGAAGCGTTCGAAGAATGCGCCCAGCTTGTCCAGCACCGTTTGCTTCTTCACCGCATGGCTGTTGTTTTTGTTGAACCTTGAAACCGGGGGCAGAATCTTCGTGATGGCGGTGCCAGTGACTGGAATCGCGCCGTCCCGGAACGCATTCTCAACAAATGCCTTGGTCTCGTCGGAGTTGAGACCTTCATCCGCAATAATCCGGTCTAACTCCTCCGCCTTTTTGGCTGTGATAAAGGCAACCCACTCCGCATCCACCTTGGCTTTTGTGGAGACGGAGTCAACAAACTGTTCGATGAGGTCTTTCTTGTTACGCAGGCTTGGGCTGGCATTGATCGCACGATCGATGGTGGCCCTGATCTCTTTGTCTTCACCCGTGCCTTTCTTCTTCAGGTATCTTTCGACCAGCATCAGGATGTAGTCGACGTTGATTTCGACCTGCTTGATGAGCTCGATCTCGAACACCACGTCGTCGTTGATCGACTCCTTTTCCGCCTCCGATACGCTACGGAATTCCGCGTACAGGTTCAGATACAAACTCTGGTAATCCTGGAAATCACGCTCGCTGAGGATTTCATTGCCTGCGAAATCGTCGAATGCCGTGAGAATGTTTTTCAACCGCAATATCGAGCCAAAGAGCTTGATAAACGCCTTCTGGGCCGCTTCGCCAACGATGGCCTTACCGAGCGGAAAGCCGGCGACAAGTTCTTCAATCCGATTCTCGTACTCCTTGTAATACTCGGCGTAGGGCTTCAGCAGCACGATGCCCTTGGCATCCTTGTTACCGAACAGTGCTAGGGCGTCATTGGTTTCCTGTTCAAGATCACGGAAGGATATGATGTTGCCGTAGGTCTTGACCGAATTTAGAATGCGGTTAGTGCGCGAGTAGGCCTGGATCAGTCCGTGGGCTCGAAGGTTCTTGTCTACCCACAGGGTGTTGAGCGTAGTGGCGTCGAAACCGGTCAGGAACATATTGACCACAATCACCAGGTCCAGCTCGCGTTTTTTCAGGCGCTGCGATAAGTCCTTGTAGTAGTTCTGAAACTTGTCAGCCGAGGTGTCGAAGCTGGTGCCGAACAGTGCGTTGTAATCCTTGATCGCGGCATCCAGAAAATCGCGCGAGCTTTGATCCAGCCCCTCGGTTTCAAACTCCTCCTCGTTTAGCAGGCCATCGGCTTCTTCCTCGTTGGCAGCAAAGCTGTAGATCAGACCCACCTTGAGACGCCGCGCGGTCGGCAGCTCCTTTTCTTGCTCAGCGAATTCTGTGTAGTAGCGTTTAGCTGCGTCGATGGAGGCTGTGGCGAACAGCGAATTAAACCCAATCAGCCGCTTGCCATCATGGCGGTAGCTGGCATTGCGCTTGGTTTTCTGGTCGAAATGCTCCCGGATATAGCTCACTACCTGCGTGATACGCTCCGGAGCCAGCAATGCCCGCTCCGTGTCTATGGCCGATACCTTCTTGTCCTTGATACTTGTGCGTGACTTGATGGTGTTGATGTAGTCAATACGGAAGGGCAGTACATTCTTATCGTTGATGGCGTCGACGATGGTGTAGGTATGCAGCTTGTCGCCAAAGGCCTGCTCTGTAGTGCGCCTCAGTGGGTTACCCCTGCTGCTCGCATTGTCGGCGAAGATCGGTGTGCCGGTGAAGCCGAACAGGTGATAGCGCTTGAAGACCCGGGTAATTTCCGCATGCATGTCGCCGAACTGACTGCGATGGCATTCGTCGAAAATCACCACCACATGCGCTTCATA
>JACKMX010000021.1 GCA_024235175.1 Chromatiaceae bacterium
CATCTACTTTGATCTCAAGTTGATGGACAGCGATGCGCACAAGCAGTACTGCGGCGTTCCCAACCATTCTATTCATGAGAACTTCAGGAAGGTCCAGGCCCTGGCACGGGATTCGGTGATCGAGGTTCTGCCGCGGGTCCCGTTGGTGCCCTTTATCACCGACACGGATGAAAACCTCAGTGCCATTGCTGACTTTATGCTCGAGAACGGCGTAAAGAACATGCAGATCTTGCCGTACAACCCGATTTGGCTCGACAAGCTGCCACGCTTCGGCAGTGTCCAGCGTCTGGACTTCGGTGAAGGGACAGGCAAGTTCATGCCGGACGCGGAGCTTGACCGCTGTACGGAGATTTTTGAGTCCAGAGGTATTCACGTCCATTGTCACAGGTGATGTATCAGCTCAGACAGCCGGCGCCTTCCTGATTTCGCTTTACCTATAACCCATAATCAATCTGTCCATCACATGAGGAAAATAAAATGACGTATGCACAACCCGGCCAGGAAGGATCTGTAGTTTCCTTCAAATCGCGCTATGACAATTTCATCGGCGGCGAATGGGTAGCGCCCGCTGACGGCCGTTACTTCGAAAATGTGACTCCGGTAACCGGCCAGGTGTACTGTGAGGTGGCCCGTTCCTCGGCGGCGGATATTGAGAAGGCCCTTGATGCGGCGCATGCAGCGCGAGCAAGTTGGGGTGCCACCTCGGTAGCCGACCGGTCCAACCTGCTGCTGAAGATCGCTGACCGCGTCGAGCAGAATCTTGAAATGCTGGCGGTTGCGGAGACCTGGGAGAATGGTAAAGCCGTACGCGAGACCCTGAATGCTGACCTGCCCCTGTTTGTAGACCACTTCCGCTATTTTGCGGGCTGCATCAGGGCCCAGGAAGGCAGCGCCGCTGAACTGGATGCGACAACGGCCAGCTATCACTTCCACGAGCCCTACGGCGTGGTGGGCCAGATCATTCCCTGGAACTTCCCCCTGCTGATGGCCGCCTGGAAACTGGCGCCGGCGCTGGCCGCGGGTAACTGCGTGGTCATGAAGCCCGCCGAGCAGACCCCGGTGACCATTCTCCTGGTGATGGAGCTGATACAGGACATTCTGCCCGCTGGCGTGGTTAATATCGTCAACGGCTTCGGGGCGGAAGCGGGGGCGGCACTCTCGCAAAGTACACGCATTGCCAAGCTGGCCTTCACCGGCTCGACGGCGGTGGGTAATGAGATTCTCAAGTGCGCGGCGAACAACCTCATTCCTTCAACGGTTGAGCTGGGTGGTAAGTCACCGAATATCTACTTTGAGGATGTTCTGGACTATGAAGATGACTACCTTAACAAGTGTGCGGAGGGTCTGCTGCTGGGCTTCTTCAACCAGGGTGAAGTGTGTACCTGTCCCTCCCGTGCACTGATCCAGGAATCCATCTATGACCGTTTCCTTGATATCGTGGTTGAGCGTTCAAAGACCATTAAGCAGGGCAATCCGCTGGATCCTGAGACACAGGTTGGTGCGCAGGCCTCCAAGGAACAGTTTGACAAGATCATGAGCTACATGGAGATCGGTCGGCAGGAAGGTGCACAGATTCTGATCGGCGGTGATAGTGCCAACCTGTCCGGTGATCTGTCCGGCGGTTACTACGTGCAGCCGACCCTGATGGCGGGCAAGAACGACATGCGCATTTTCCAGGAGGAGATCTTTGGGCCGACGCTGGGTGTGACCTCTTTCAAGGACGAGGCCGAAGCACTGGCCATCGCCAACGATACTGACTATGGCCTGGGTGCCGGCGTCTGGACCCGCGACATGAATCGCGCCTACCGCATGGGACGGGGCATTCAGGCGGGTCGCGTGTGGACCAACTGCTACCACGCCTATCCTGCGCACGCGGCCTTTGGCGGATACAAGAAGTCGGGTATTGGCCGTGAAACCCACAAGATGATGCTTGACCATTACCAGCAGACCAAGAACCTGCTGGTGAGCTACAGCATCGACCCGCTGGGTTTCTTCTGAGTCCAAACTACTGCCTTAATGGTCTTAATGCCCCTTGGTAATCACC
>JACKMX010000022.1 GCA_024235175.1 Chromatiaceae bacterium
CCCTCCAGCTCATCAAGAATCGGCTGGCGATCCGCTGGGGCGAGTTTGGACAGATAGCGGTTTGCGATGTCTCGCTGGTTTTCGCACAGACGCCGCGGATATACCAGCGGTTCACCATGCTCACCGGCATGCATAAATTTCGACGCATCTTCACCAGAATTAGTAGTTGTTGTTTTTTTATTATTACTACTACTACAACCTGAGTTCGATTTATGTGCATTCGATTTTTGAACTCGGGTCTCAACCGAGTTCGAATTTTGGTCACGGTGATCCCGCGCCTGACTGTTGCCCATAGAATCTTGACGAATCTGCTGGATAGCATCGCGGGTAAACGAGAAGAACCGGCGTAGTCCTTCGTTACCTGTGCTCACCGCTGACTGCAACCGCCGTTCGATTGGATGCTCCAGGGCGCATACGTCACGCCCGCCCCTGACATCCTCATCAATGGACGCCAACACGCCCTTGGCCACGGTACGCACCCGGGCATGACCATGGCTCACGGCCTTGTTCAGAAAGGCCATGTAGTCGCCATCCAGGTGAATCACATCGGCCAGTGGCAGGGGCTCATCATGCAGTGCATAGACGTTACCGCGAAACCGTCCGCTCGCTTTACGCATACGTCCACAGAGGGTCAACCAGCGCGAGGCACGCAGGATGGCAATCGCACGGGCTATCGTAGAACGCGATGAAACATTGGCCAGGCGGGAAATGGTCTCATAACTCGGAAAAGCGGCATTAGCCCCTGTCTCCCGAACCGCCAACATGATGACCATCCACACCAGTTTGTCGACTGGCTCGAGTACCGGATCGCGGATTACCGCAGTGGGAAAAGACTGGTGCCGGTTTCCGAGGAAAAGGACCGTGTCGGCAGCACCGCCATCGCGTGATGCCTCCACACGAGCGATGGTGGCCTTGATCAGTTTATCGAGGGCGAGTGTTTCCGGACGAATGACGCCTGTCTGCTCATCCATCATCACCTACCTGAGCGGCACCATCGTCATTCTGGCCGGTCAGGTTTCCGTACTGGGCCCATCGCTGGGTCAGGTTCCAGATGGCGCGCATCGGCACCCCGGTCTCCCGGTGGAGTTCCAGGTAATCCTTGGGCGCGAGTAATCCAGTTGTCTCCCCATCGACCCGGCTCGACCAGGCCTGCCAGAGTCGGTGGGAACTTTCCTCATCGGCTTCGGGGGGACGCCCGACCGAAGGGCTCACGGACAGAGTACGCCTTAGCCGACCGTAATCACGGGCATTCAATCCGAACAGGATCAACAGCATCTCATGCGGCGCATCGGCTGCAATCAGCGACTGCAGGGTTTCTTCCGATTCGCGCTGCACCCGCAGGTGATCGATCATCGGCCAGTACACCTGCCGATTCAGGGCGATATCCAAACAGTGGGCACGAAGCGATTCAACACGGTACAGGTCCGAGACGTTCATCTCCCGCAGAGCCTCGATCTCACGTGGACCGAATTTCATGTTTTGCAGGGCCACGTGGTCACCTTCTGCCAGGCAGCGAATGGCATACATCAGTACAGCGGTGACCAGATCGGATTCCTTCGTGCTTTCCATCGCCTCTACTCCCAGACCGATACACCGGTCTCCGCGGCGATACGGCGGATGCGTCGATAGGTATCCATCAAGGCCAGCAAATCACGCCAGTCCCGATCATCGAGCGGCCGCCAGAGCCGATAGCCGGTGTGACCCGGATCCA
>JACKMX010000023.1 GCA_024235175.1 Chromatiaceae bacterium
CCATTCATTGCATAAATTCTGACGAAAACGGAATCAAGCTACTTGTTTGAGCACATCCAAATAATGCAACAACTCGGATTTGACAGCTGGATTAACGCTCATCGTCAAAGTCAAGGTCCCTTGAGGCCTGGTCAGCCGTCCGGCTCGCTGAATCAGTTGACGCCGCAGAGTGCCGAGCCGTGTAAAGTGCCACAGCGGTGCACGTCGTTCAGTGGTAGCGCATTGCTGTTCGTTGGTGAGCATCTGCATTTCCCGGTTGAGGTTATGCACCAACATCGCTGCCAGTACAAACACCTGATTCCCCGCTTGTCTTCGGGTCGGAACATAGTCCATCTGGGTCTGCGACTTCAACTCAGCGAAAATACCCTCCTGGGCACCGCGGCCGTTGTGATAGCGCAACACTTTTCTGGCACTGAGACGCTTATTGGTGATGATCACCTTGAAGTCGTGGCCGTATTCATAGGGGATGAACAGATCCAGTTGAATCGGTTCCTTATACTGTTTCCGGTTTCCGGTACGGATAAAGAGAAAACGCTGTTTTGTGTGCCATTTTTTAGGTTTCCAGCGGTGCTCGAAAAAATCACATCGATCACCCAAGCGATGCCAGCGTTTCCGCCGTTCTATCATGCCCTTGAGTTCGGTGAAACGCTCAAAGGGCACACTGATGCTGAATTCAACGCCTTCGGCATTGAGCATGCCGATGATGGCATCCGAGAAGAAGGCGCTATCCATCCGTACTTCAATTTTGGCCCTGGGCAGAACAGCGCGTATTTCCTGGACACATTCCAGGATGAATGCCTGGGCGCCGTTGGAGTCATGCACATTACCGGGACGATGCCAAACATCGAATACTTGGCCGGTCTGCGCCAATGTGCAGAACAGCGGATAGTAGCTGCGTTGCCCCTTCTTCTTGCGGTTGAAACCCACCGCCGTGCCTTCGGCGAAACGACCGGTGGCGAGTACCGAGCCGTCGAAATCCAAGGTAATCCGTGCCAGGCCAAGATCATCAAGGCGTTGCAGAACCTGTTGCCTGTTGAGTCGGCGCAGCTTGTCCACGCTGCGGCTGTCCATCCCCGCCAGCGTACGGCTGACCGTCGCGACATCCGGCAGACGAGCGATTCCCAACAGACGGCGCACCATGGGGTCATCCTTGTAGTAACGCATATCCTGAAGTCGCCGGTATCCCAGCAGAAGATGGACGATCAGCAGCAGTACGGTGAGACCATGACCAAAGATTGGGCTGACCTTCAGATGCCGGAAACAGCCCGTGAGTTGTTCTTTCAATCCGAGCCGATTGAACAACGCTTGAAACAGGACCAGACCGGCAAAAGAGCTCAGGCGTTGGTCTTCGAATCGAATCTCGGGAATGCGATGTGTTTTGCGATGAACGCTGGCTTTGCTACACTTCATCCAAACGGTCTCCGTTGGTTCATTGGTTTGGTGTGGTGCCTCCAATTTTACCAACTCAGGGATCGTTTTTTTATTGCTGAACGCCATTTTGTCGCATCATTTTTTGGTATTTTCTGGATCGCACTATTGGTGAACTCCAGCTACAAGCGTATGACGTCCAGCACAGCGCGTAGATAAATGGGTTCGCGTAGTTTTTGACGCATTTTTTATGCAACTAACGGG
>JACKMX010000024.1 GCA_024235175.1 Chromatiaceae bacterium
CTGCTTTGTAGGTGTGTTTCCAATACTTCAACGTATGCGCCCAGAGATAGCCGATCTGCTGGCGAACTCCTCTCAACCCTGCCATTCGTTCTAAGATATAAACGCCTTTAGCCAACTGTGAAGGGTCTTTGGGATAAACAATCACAGCTCTCTCAAAATACCCTTTAATCGAGTCATAGTAGGCTTTAGTCATGCGCCATGTCCATGTCTCAGGGTCGTTATGACTTCGCCCTTTGTTAGCCATTGCGCTCTTTTTGCGTGTGGTTCTCACTAGCTCGTAACGCTCCGTAAAAATGATACGCGGTTCATTGATAGGCAATAGCTTGTCATAGCCCGATTGGGTGAAGCTGGTGAGACTATCCCCCTCAGTCACGAGGATAAACAAGTGGTACAGTTGGTCGGTGATGTCAAAAAAAATCACAAGATCAGCAACAGATTGCCCCTCTTTTTTGCGTTTGTACTTTTGGTCTTTGGAGAGGGTCAGGTCATAGCGCAGGGTCAGTTTTTTAACCACGGATTCGATGCTTTTTGGGGGAATAGTCATCTGTGCGTAGTGAGTTGCACCGCGTGAAACAATGAATTGTATTCGCTGCATGGCGGTCGGTTTTCGGTAACAATAGTAAATCATGGTTTTCAACTATAGCGATTGCATAAAAGCGATTATATGGCGGAATAAGGGTTTATCAATAGAAAAATAATTTTATAAATGGCGAGCGCAGCGAGTGCATTAAATAGGGGTTCCGTAAATTCCTTGACGGCTTCTTTCGGGCTTCGTAATATCCGCCCATCTTAGGGGCTGACCACCTCGCCATTCGGAAAATGGAGGGGTCGCCAACCCCTACGTTTCTGTACCGCCCTCGACAGTTTTTTTGCCAAAAAAACTGCTTCGACAAAGCTGCGTGCTGGGGAAACCTCGCTGGCGCGGCTATGACGGGCGCTGAAACTTGAAACAGTTTCTTCGATCCATTCGTTTTGAATTGTTCGGGATTGGGCGACACGGACACGGGCTTCTAGGTAACTAGATCAACCCTGTTCATTGGGAGACGGTGAGCATCGACTAGGATGGTCAAGGATGCGCTAATAGCCGACAGTGGTAGCAGGTTCTCATGCCTTGTTACCTTTGTTCCACACAGGTGGGCTGCTGAGGTTACGGTGACGTAACAGGAGTCTGAGGAGAAATCTGGATGACTTGGTACCTTGGGGGGCAACCCCGAAGGATCGCTGGATAGCTTAAGCCTGTAATTGCGGTACATGAGCACCGTTTAACGGTGTCGAGACTGCATTGTGGTGAGTAAGTACACTAAACTTGATGACGTTGTGATGCTCCATATCGTTGGTACTGATAGGAACCCCGACAACGGGAAACTGGAGGTGAGCATGGCAATTGAGAGAGGTGGGTTCTACTCGTTAAGACCTGATGAGATAACGTGGGAAGCACTGAGCTTTGCTAACCGTGGCTGGTTGGCGTAAAGGTTTAAGAACGAAATCTAGCCTTGAGCTAGGCATAAGTTCTTTTAGTCAGTGTGGGAGAGTTGGTGAGTAGTGTTTGAGATACTTTCGAGCGAATAAAAACGTGAGCGAGTATGTAGCGAA
>JACKMX010000025.1 GCA_024235175.1 Chromatiaceae bacterium
AATCGCCGCGACCGCTGCCAGCATTTGCCCCAAAACCGCCAGGTCGCTGACCGACTCAATGACGTCAATGATTTCCGACTGCTTTTTGAAAACGGCGGTCTGCTTTTTCTTGGCGTCGTCGTCTGCCTTGCGCTTCGCCTCCTCGATCTTTGCAAGCTCCGCACGCGCCTCGGCGTCTTTGGCTTCTTGTTCGGCGCGCTCTTTCGCTTCGCGCGCCTTGCGCGCCGCTTGCTCGATCGCTCGCGCTGCTGTCTGTTCTTCCTCGAATTTGGCGCGCTGCTCGTCCAGCGCTTTGCGCTCGGCGGCCAGCCTCTCTGCTTCGACTCGGCGCAGTTCGTCGGCCTTGTCCTGCTCTGCCTTGCGAGCAGCAGCCTCGGCGCGATCACGCTCGGCGCGCTCAGCGGCTTCTGCGTCTGCCTTTGCCTTTGCCGCCGCCTCCTCTTCCTTGCGCTTCTGCTCGACGATGCGCGCCTCTTCTGCCGCTATCCTGGCCGCCTCAACGCGGGCGGCTTCTGCCTTCGCCGCAGCCTCTTCGGCAGCCCGCTTGGCCTCGACGGTCGCTCGAACCTCGGAGACGGCTGCGGCGTGCGCCTCTTTGGCCTCGCCGAAAAACTCGGCGAACGATGAATCAATTTCGATGGCCTGCAGTTCGGCGAGGATTTCGCCAGCCTTGGTTGCCGTAACATCGAAACGGGCCGCGTCGGAGGTCGCCTGTTTGAACAGCGCGATACGCTGCGATATTTCCAGCACGCGCAGCCGTTCCGCTTCGGCTTTTGCGGCCTTCTCGCGTGCCTCTTTGGCGTCCCATTCGTCGCGCAATACCTTCAGTCGGGACTCTTCCGGCTGGATGATGGCGATAAGGCGGGCCTCTTCAGCGATAACAGCCTTGCTGAACCGGGTCGCGTCGTCGCGCGCGGCCTTTCCGGCTTGCACAATCGCTGTGCGAGCCTTCGTTGCCGCCATTGCTGCTGAGTGGCACTCTTCCCTGCCGGCACGGTTTGTAATCTCCGTGATGCACTTCGACGACTCGGCAAGCGCCTTGAGTTCGGCCGCTGCTTTGCTCGATTCCAGCGCCACCGCTGCGCGCTGCTGGACTGTCAATTCTTTGCTTGTGCTCATGCCACCACCCCGGTTTCTTTTATCAGTTCTCTGAATTTCGATTCTTGTGCGTCCCAGGCTGCGTCCCTGGCTACGACCCAGGCTGCGGCCCTGGCTGCGTCCCAGGCGGCGGCCCTGGCTGCGTCCCAGGCTGCGGCCCTGGCTGAGTCCCAGGCTGCGGCCCAAGCTGCGTCCCCGGCTGCGTCCCAGGCGGCGGCCCTGGCTGCGGCCCTTGCTGCGGCCCTTGCTGCGGCCAATTCTTCTTTTGTTGCATCCCCGTTCGCAAACCTCTCTGCTACATCCAGCGCATTGATGGATCGAGGGTCTTTCATCAAGTGCTGTACTTGCCTATCGCACCAGACGGCGAACAAGCTAATCTCTTTGTCGTGGCCAGTTACCGCTTGAAGGCACCAGATTGCGTCGTCTATGCCATTGCTATCTAGGATCG
>JACKMX010000026.1 GCA_024235175.1 Chromatiaceae bacterium
AACGAAAGCTGACTTGAAGTGGAGATCGAGGATTCCAGAACAGCTATAAGCGAGCTATCTAAATAGACATACTCCTTGTTGACGTTTCCTTGATCGTCCTGCTCAACCAATAAGGAGCCGTCACGCCCATAACCGTAGTGAGCACTCGACTGGTCAGCCATAATCGCTTTCGAGGATCGCTGGCCTAGTCCGTTGTAAAAATAACTGGCGACCAGGGTGCTGCCATTGTGGACATTCTCAAGGCGATTATCCGAAGTATAAGAAAATGTCCAGTTGCCTTTGATAATGGTATTCCCGTTATCATCGGTCTGTACGTTGTTCGCGCCAATGCTACTCAAACGATTATTGCCAGCATCATATCCATATGAGGTCGTACTGCTATCTTCAGTAAGCTGAATACGATTTCCGTTCGAATCGTAACTAAAAACCCTTACACCAAGCGCGCCATCACTACCATCAAGTCGGTTGATAGCATCGTAAGAGAAAAGCTCCGGTGCAGTATCGTGAGTACGCTCCGACAAATTTCCGTTAGCGTCATAGAGCATATTGGAAATATTGATAACCCCGGGAACAAGGATATCTTTGAGTCGATACCCGTCGTCCAGTGTTTGTGTAAGCGATATTCCGTTCCCGTAATCGAGAGAGGCAACCGGCCCAAAAGGATGGTAATTGATATTGTCCGCCAAAATAATTGACGGCCCTCCAGACTGCTTGAGTAAGTATCCCCCGGCAAAGCCGGGGGCTTTAGTTGTGAACCGCTCAAAGCGGTCTGTTACGGAGCCGTACACGGCTCCTTGCGCCCCCCAAGGGGGCCGTTACATCAACTTCAACTGATCGATTCGACGGTCTTCCGCTTCCTGATGCCGGATGTATTCCCGGATGACCTCCTCATCTCGACCCACCGTCGATGCAAAATATCCTCTTGCCCAGAAATGCTGGCCCACATAATTCCGCTTCCTGCCTCCATACACCCGGGCAATATGGATCGCACTTTTCCCTTTGATAAACCCGATTACCTGTGACACCGCATATTTCGGTGGAATCGAGATCATCATATGCACATGATCCGGCATCAGATGCCCCTCCTCGATCACGCTTTCTTTCTGCCTGGCCAACCGTCGAAATACCTCGCCCAACTCTTTCCGAATCTGACCGAATATCGCCTTCTTCCGATACTTCGGGATGAACACAACGTGGTACTTACACTCCCATCGCGTGTGACTTAAACTCTCTACAAGTCTCATGGTTTCTCCTTTGCGTGTTGCTTGGCGGCTCACGCATCGGAGTTACTGTGAGATTCCCGTTTCTGTCAAACTGTTAATGCCTCCCCAGCAGAGCTGGGGGGTCTCCTATTCTTGT
>JACKMX010000027.1 GCA_024235175.1 Chromatiaceae bacterium
CAATTCCGATCCTGATCTGCTTGCCGTTTACATCAAGGACCGTTACCGCGATGTCCTTGCCGATGTAGACGGCCTCGCCGGGCTTGCGTGTGATGATTAGCATTGCAATGTTTCCTTTACCGCGTTGATTGCCTTTGTCAGTGCCGCTTTCTGCTCTTTGTCCAGCGTGCCGTAAACAGACCGCCCGGCGTCCTGCAGGTCGGCAAAACGCTCGGCGTCTTCGCAACTACCTAGCGCGGCGATGATTTCGTCATAGGTCCAGACTGGTGCGCTGATCACTTCGCCGGTTTCGGTGTCGATGTCTTGCGGCTCTTGTGCTGCCTGTTTTTCTTTCAGCCGATTTTTTACGGACTGCGTGCGCGATACTGTCGGCGCGGCCGTGACGACCTGCGCGGCACCCATGTCCTTTTCTACAATTCGCTCAGCCTCGTCCTGATCGAAGATCCCGACATATCCAAACGCAATGCGCGCGGCCTGGATCATCGCCTTGTGGCGCAACATGCGGCGCGGGTGCGATTGCCATGGCCCGGTGTTACGCTTGCACTCGTCCATGTATTCAGTGACCACGGTCGGGTGGCTGCGATCTTTGCGGTAGATGCGGCAGGTGCAGGCATCAGCGGATTGATCGAACTCGATGCCGTCAAACTGCGCATGTCCGTTGATGATCCGCGACCAGCCATCGACGCCAACAACCGGAACAATGCCGTTGTTTTTGTCTGGGAAGGCGTAGATTTCTTTCGTCCAGGGGTTTAGGCCGTACTGATTAGACACCGCGAGAAGCGCCATCATTTGCGCGTCGGATACCTGCCCGCGAAACGCGGTCGCCTTCAATGCGTCCAGCAACTCACCGCCTTCTGCCATGTCAAATTTGCTTGCCAGTTTTCCGGCCATGCTTACGATTGCGTTGCTCATTTTGTCGTCCTTATTAGCGGTACGTGATCGAAACATTCGGGAGCTTGCCGGCAACCAGCAGCTTGACCACGACGGTTGCGCAGGCATTGCCGATAGCTGCTTTCAAAAAGGAGTGAATTTCTGACTCTATGTCGGATCTCCTGGCCTCAAATTCACGCTTCCTTTTCTCTTCGTGTTCTGCGGCGCGACGCTCGGCATCGATGCGGGCGCGCTCGCGCTCAGCGGCCTCTGCGGCCTTTTTCTCTGCTTCCTTGGCGCGATGGTCAGCCTCTAGCCGCTCGCGCTCGACACGCCTTTGTTCGGCCTGCGCCTTTGCTGCTGCTTCTGCCGCCTGCTGTGCGGCGCGGGCTTCGGCTTCGCGCGTTGCGCGCTCAGCGGCCTCTGCGGCAATCCTGTGTTCGCGCTCAATACGATCTGCTTCGGCCTTCCTGGCGGCCTCAGATCGCAACCGCTCGTCTTCCTCGGCGGCATAGATAGCATCGGTAAGCGCCTGTATTCCGGCCGCCTTTGCGGCTGCGGCGTCGTTTATCCACCGCGAAAAACTGATATCGATTTTTACCGACTCAAGCTCTTCGAGGCGGACGCGCAAATCCTCGATACTGCCAGGCATCGCCGCTTTGTTTGCCATCTCGGCAATGGCTTCCTTGATGGAATCTTCGTGCGCCTTTTCTGCTTCCTCGATTTCGGTCAGCGGCCGGCGAACTTCGTCACGTAACGCGTCTAGCCTGTTGCGCAGCATGGACCGCTGTTCGTCAACAGCCTTCGCTTGCTGTTTAAGGCCGGCAACGAAGTCTTTTCCAAGGGTGTCGAGGTACGTTTTGGATCGGCTGACCTTGTAGGCATTGCTCGCGATGGCCTTGCGCCCCTTTTCGCTGGAGGCATCTGGCACAACTGACCTGGCCTCTGTCTCGATGTCCTTTAGTAGCGATTCCAGCCCCCCATCGCGGAATAGTGCCGCCGGGGTAAATTCGTCGATGTTTACCGGGATTAGTTCGTTTGACATTTCTAAGCCTTCTTGCTGAATGAAAAGTTCATGTATTCGCTCGGCGCAACCTCATACGCCTTGCGGACAACTTTGCGCCTGACATAGGCCCCATCAATGCCGACCGCGCGACCGATGGCCGCATTTCCCATGGCCGCCATAATGTGGTTGCGCGCGATATCTGCGGAATCAGAGTATTGCTTCGCGAGCCGTGACGACTCTTCTAGCACCGCGTGCCAATGCACGACCGAATCTGGCAGCATGATTTCGGTGCCGTCGGTGCCTGGATAGGTACGCTTAATTGCCTCCGATGCCGCTGGATGATTGGCATCGATCTCTGGCGGAATCCCTTTCAGCACGTGGTTATGCCAAAAGTCGTGCGTCGTCTGGATAATCAGCTCATCCATTTCCTTGTCGCGCTCGAAGTGATACCTACGCAGTTCGTCCAGGCCAAACAGTGCGGCCAGTTCGGCGCGCTCGTAGTCGAGTACCAGCATGTAAGCGTGCGGCTGGCCGATGTAAAACTCTGCCACCTCGTCCGTGCCGTCTGGCCCCCAATCGCCCATCGAGTACGGTGACACGGTTTTGATCTCCAGAACGGCGCGCTCGCCTTCAATCTTTCGATCGATATTGGCGATCAGCCACGGGTACTTTGGATGCCGGTGCATGATGTTCGACTTGCGCACCTTGACGCCTGTCAGGTGCGTGTAGAGCGCAGCGGTCGGGTCTTCAAAGAAGTTCCCACGATCAACCGCAAAGCCTGACACGTCGCGCGGCGTGTAGCCGTGTTTCTGCGCAAGATCGGTGCGCTTTGAATAGAACACGTCGATTGGCTGCGTGTACTTATTCATTCCCCATAGCGCCGTTATCTCTGACCCGCCGATACCTGTTTTGCGGAATTCAAGTTGTTCCTTAGTCAACATTTCATATGTCCTTAATCACCCAATGCTTGAGGTCAAACTTTTCCGCAATGCGCCGATCCGTCATGTGCTTCAACTCTTTGCGCATCGTCGCGAGCTCGCGCGCCTGATCAACCGTTAGCGGCAATCCGGCCATCGACGCGATACGTGCACGGATGCGCTTACGCTCGTCTTTGAGTGCGTGAATCAGGCGGATGTCTTCGGCGTCTGGTTCGTTTCGTTTCATGTCGTCAGCTTTGCTGTCTATCTCTGTTCAGAGAGTTACTGCCTATTTCGCTGTTATGCCGCATTCCGTCCTGCCTCAAATGCTTCTTCAGCGGTTGGCGATCCCGCGCTCGCCGAGCCGAATACCGGGTGCCGAGTGCGGAACAGCCGTTCCACGCGCTCACGGGTTTCGTGGTCGTAGTAGCCGGCAAAGTACCCAAGGTTCACCTTGGCGATCTGTTCTGCCGTCATGTCATCCTCGCGCGGCTGGGCATCCAGGTGCCGTTGAATATGCGAGACATAGGCCGCCATGTACTGGTCA
>JACKMX010000028.1 GCA_024235175.1 Chromatiaceae bacterium
TGACATGAATACTGTACAACTGCAAGGGGTATCTATTTAGCTCCAGCAGCCCCGTTGATACTGTGGCCGAACCCGACGAGTTGGCACACCACGAGAAGGTGCTGGCTGGCATCGACAAGGAAAGCAAGGGCCAGTGCCTATGGCTGCCCAAGCCCCCCCCCGAGGAAATGCCGTCGGCCTGAGCACCGTAACCCACCGGCGGCCCCAATCCCCTCGGCTGATGCCCCCGGCGACCGGGGGATTCATCGGCCCGGCCTTGGGGCCGAGGAGCCGCAGCCCCTGCGCAACACCTTGAATGCAGGGCCGAAATAGCCCTTGACGGCAACGCGGCCGATGGCATACTCGTTTTATTCAAAAATTAAAACGATCGTATGACCCATACCGCCCCCCAAGGGAACCCGGCCGAGGAGACAACGGCCGCCCTCCTCCCCCTGTTCAGTCAGGTTCATGCCGCCAGCCGGCGCGAACCTTTCCCCGATCTCGCCACCCGGCGCCGCCGCCTGGATGCCCTCGAAGCCCTCCTGCGGGACAACGAAGATGCCCTGGTAGCGGCCGTCGCCAAGGATTTCGGCCAGCGTCCCCGGCAGGAAACCCAGCTTCTGGAACTCTTCCCCAGTCTGGAGGGGCTGCGCCACACCCGGCGCCACCTCAAGGCCTGGATGCGCCCCCGGCGCCGGCCGGTGGGCCTGTGGTTCCAACCCGGGCGGGCCGAGGTACGGCCCCAGCCCCTGGGCTGCGTCGGCATCGTGGTGCCCTGGAACTACCCCATCTACCTGACCATCGGCCCCCTCACCGCCGCCTGCCGATTCACATTTCTTTTAACCATTTGTTTTGTGAGGATTTCTGCAGTTCGCTGTGAGTTCTATCTTTTGATGCGTTTAAAGGGGGGAGTGGTTGTGAGTCAAAATCATGCAGATTGCCAAGAGGACGCTTGGTTACTAATGGACAAAACGCCGCCAAAACTAAGTGATATTCGTAAAACGGCTAGGAGCTATCGATTAAGAAATCTGAGTTCGGAACGATTGGTGGAGTTTGTGGAGAGTATCCTTGTAAATGAATTGCCGAAGATCCCTACTGTGAGGGCCATATCGGAGTATTTATTCACAACTCCTAGGACACTTGGGTGTAGACTCTCTTTGGCGGGTACTACCTATCGTCAAATTGTAAACGACGTAAGGCTGCGGCAGGCTAAGAAAGGGCTGGCAAATTCGGCAATGAGTATTTCTCAAGTTTCTGTGGCTAATGGCTACAGAGATGCTTCAAATTTTAGTAAGGCTTTCAAGTTAAAAACAGGACAATCTCCAAGTCAGTACCGCGCTATTTTGAGAAGTGAATAATAGCTGTTCGATAGCCTTAGAATTGTTACTACTAAGACTGTTAAAGGCCTTGATCCGGGATTTCCCTTAAAAAGGCACATCAACTATAAGCTGATTTGCATGTATTTTGTCGTCAGCTAAGTAGAAAGTGATAGCGTCGAGAACGGATCCGGTGTGATTGTCGGTTCTGTAACTGGGGTGAATACTAGGAGAATAAGATGAATGCTCTTGTGAAATTAGCTGATAGAGAAATGGCGGTCGAGACTTCTATGGAAGTATCGAACCGTGTTGAGCGCCTGAAAAAAGCAGTGCAAGCCGAAACCAATGGTGCATGCATTGAGCGTCCTATGCTTTGGACCAAATACCATCGTAACAAGGCCAACAGCGATAAGACGACCAACGTGAAAATAGCCGAAGCTGTGCGCTATGTGCTCAATAACAAGACTGTGCGTATTTACGATGATGAGTTGATTGTTGGCAACTTCACCTCCAAACGCGTCGCTGGCTTCTGCTATCCAGAGTTGAGTGGCTTGGAACCCATGTCCCAAGTATTCAATATGCCTTCTCGAAAGGTAAATCCCCTCGAAATCAGTTTGAAAGACCGCTTTAAGCTATTTTCACAGATTCCCTTCTGGCTAAACAAAAATACATCGACTCTGGCGTTCGACGGCATGAAAGAAGGAATGCGTTTCGCCAAAGAACAGTCGGAAGCCTTACAGTACCAAATCTATGAAGCTGGTGGTATCTCTCATATCGCTCCTAACTACGAGAAAATAATCAACGTTGGTGCTCAAGGAATTATTGAAGAAGTAGAAGCACTTGAGAGCGAAACCGATGATTCTGAAAAATTGGATTTCTACAAGGCCGTCAAAATTTCTATGAAGGGTATGGCGGAATTCGGTGATCGCTACGCCGCTGAAGCCAGCAAAATGGCCTCTGTTGAAACCGATCCGGTAAGAAAGCAAGAGCTGTTGGAGATTGCTTCCATTTGTGCCCGTGTACCTCGCTTTGGTGCCACCAGCTTCTACGAAGCGGTTCAGTCCATGACGCTGGCACACATCTGTATCTTTATGGAAACCCTTGGTGAAACTACATGCCCAGGTCGTATCGATCAGTTCCTAAATCCGTTCTATGAGAAAGATGTGGCCGCTGGCAATATTTCTCGTGAGAGAGCTAAAGAAATCCTCGGCGCGTTCTGCGTCAAACTGTGTGAAACCATTCCAATGCACGGTGAAGTCGGTACCAGCACTCTGGGCGGTTTGACCAGTTGGGAAGTTGTGACTATCGGCGGTCAGGATAAAGACGGCAACGACGCCACCAACGAGCTGAGCTTTGTATTGCTGGAATTAGCCGATGAGCTGCGTATGCGTCAGCCTAACTTTCATGTGCGTATTCATAAAAATACCCCCAAAGCGTTCTACGACGAGGTGATTCGCATTAACTTCGGCCCTGGTTCTGCTCCTGCCATGTACAACGATGAGACCATTATCGAGTCCATGACCGATATCGGTTATTCTCTGGAAGACGCACGCAACTACGTGGCTATTGGCTGTGTAGAGCCTACCGCGCCAGGCAAAACTCTGGCTTCCACTGATGCCGCTATGTACAACATGCCGTTGGCGATTGAATTGCTCCTTAATGAAGGTCGTCAGTTTGGTTCTAAAAAGCAAATTGGTGCTAAAACCCCTCCAGTGTCCGAAATGAAAACCATGGACGATGTGGTTGCGGCTTACGATACCCAAGTGAAGCATCAGCTGGGTAAACTGCGCAGAGACCTGGAAGCGGTAGAAAAATTCCATGCCAAGCATCATCCCACCCCGCTCAGCAGTGCGCTGCTGGAGGGATGTGTGGAAACAGGTGTTTGCTCTACCAAAGGTGGCGCTGTCTATAATTTCTCTGGTATTCAGGGCTGTGGTATGGCGGCCACTGCGGATTCATTGCGCTGCATTGAAAAAGCAGTATTTGAAGATGGTTGGATTTCCCTGGAAGGGCTGGTCGATCAGCTGAAAGACAATATCAGCGATGAGAAGGTGTTCACTAAACTAAATGCCATTGATAAATTCGGTAACGATATTCCGGAAGCCGATAAGTGGATGATCTGGGTTGGTGAGCACTACGCTGATAACATTAAGGCACTGGGTAAAAATACCCGTGGCGGCAACCACAATGCCGGTGTTTATTCCAATACGTCACACACGCACTTCGGTGGTCTTGTGAACGCGCTGCCTAACGGTCGTCGTGCCGGTGAAACTTTTGCGTCTGGCTTTGCTCCTGAAAATGGCGCAGACAAGCGTGGTACCACCGCACTATTGAATTCCATGAACAAGATTAACTACAAGAACTTTGCCAACGGCATCAACTTCAATATCAAGTTAGACGCTTCCAGCTATGAGTGTGATGACGGCAAGAGTGCCTTGGGCAGCTTGTACAAGGTGTTCTTCAAGCGTGGAGGTATGCAGGTTCAGGCCAATATGCTGGATCCTAAGATTCTGATTGAAGCTCGTGATAACCCTGAGCTGCATCCGAACTTGTTGATCCGCGTATCCGGTTATTCCGCGTACTTTAATGACCTGTCTCCGAAGATGCAGGATGAAGTCATCTCCAGGAGCTCAAATGCGGCCTGATGCGAGCCTCATTAACTCGATTAATGTAACGGAGCCCCGCAAGGCTTCGTTATATTTCGATGTTAAGCGCAATACGCTCGATGACGGGCCGGGTATTCGCAGCGTAGTCTTTTTTAAAGGCTGCCCACTGTCGTGTACCTGGTGCCAGAATCCGGAAAGTATCAATACCGGTTACGAGCTGTCATTCAATGCTGAAAAGTGCATCGAATGCGGTGACTGTGTGAGTGCTTGTCCGGAACAGGCAATTGATCTGACGGTACCGGGACATATCTTGCGTGACAAGTGCACCCAATGCTTTAAATGTGTCGATGTGTGCCCGTCCGGTGCGCTGGAGCAGATAGGTCGCCCCACTAATGATCTTGAAGCGCTGGCTGAAGAAGTGCTTGAAGATGCTGATTTCTTTGAGATGTCCGGTGGTGGCCTCACGGTTTCCGGTGGTGAAGCCCTGATGCAAATGGACAGTGTCGGCGAATTATTTCAGTTGGTGAAAAGGAAGAGAGATATTCATACCCTGATTCAAACCGCAGGGTTGTTCAACTTTAGCCGTTTTGAAAGTCTGGTATTGCCTCACACTAATACCATTTATTTCGATCTCAAGCTCATCAACAGTGATGATCATTTGACCTATTGCGGTGTTAAAAACGAACCCATCATTGAGAACTTTAAAAAGGTTCAGGCATTGGCCTTGACCACTGATCTTGAAGTATTGCCTCGAGTGCCGTTGATTCCTGGAGTTACCGATACCGACGAAAATCTCAGCGGCATTGCCGACCTGATGAAAGAAAACGGCGTCAAAAAAATGCAGATTCTTCCATATAATCCCATTTGGTTGGATAAATTACCTCGTTTCGGTGGCACCAAACGTCTCGATATTGGTGAGCAAACCGCCAAGTTTATGAGCGATGCGGAACTGGATCGTTGTACGGAAGTATTTGAGTCTCGTGGTATCTCGGTGCATTGTCACCGATAACCGCAAACAGGTTTCACTGCAGCCGCTATTTGTGCTGTCTCTATTTAAACTGCTCATAAGCCCGGCATAACTCCTTGCCGGGTTTAGTTTTTTAATTGATTGTAATTTAGGTGATGTTGTGAAAAGAACCATGCTTCTGGCAGCCTATGATGCTGTGGAATCGTTAGCGTCTTTGTCTTCTCGTGTTGAAAGTCGTTTTCGCAGTGATAAAAAGAGAACGTTGAAATCTGCCCCGGTTGTGGGGCACAACGGTTTTCGTTATCGAGTACATTCAGATTGGGGTATTCCTGATGAACCGTCGCGTTACCCGGTGAAAGACTGCCATGAAATGGTGGTAGATTCTTTGGGAAGAATTGTACTTTTGACTAACCATCAAAAGAATAACATTCACGGATAGGCGTTTTAACCGCATGAGGCCAAGTATCGCACCGCGGAAGCGCCATCAAGCCGGCTGAGACACTCGATTTTCCCGCCCAGGTGTCAGGTTCACCACCAGGGTTTGGCGTTCAGGAGAGTGATTTGCGGCGCTCGGCGTGTACCGGGCGCAGAGCCAGTTCGCGGCAAGTCAAAATCGCCGCTTTGTTCATTCACCAACTGATGCGCTGATCGACCTCAAAGTCCGGTGCCGGTTGCGCCGCTAGGTCCCAGTCTGCTGGCTCGGTTTGCGCCCCGTCATCCATCTGCGCATCACTACAGTCATCCCACAGCGGTGGCCCGCGCGCCGGGGAGATGCGGGGTGGCTCTGAATCTGCCCCGATGTGGTCCAGGATGTGCCGGATGTC
>JACKMX010000029.1 GCA_024235175.1 Chromatiaceae bacterium
TGCCAGGCGGTTGGGAACCGGTGCGCCGGGGCTGCCCTAGGGAGTGTCGAATCCTGGAAAGCGCAGCCGTGCCCACTTCGAGTTGTGCGCGAATCTCGCGAGGATCGGGGTTGAGAGCGCCGGCGTTACTTTGTCGCCGCCGCTCACGAACCTTTTCCCTTGCCATTCGCTCAGCCTGCACCGAGGCACCCAGTTTCAACTCGAACTCACCGTTGCGCATCGCCCTGCACAGGCTGTTGAGGAAACTCATCTCGTCATAGAGCGGATGCATGCCCTTGCCGACAGAACGGAGTCGGCCTTCCAGTTCATCGAGAATCGGCTGGCGCTGCTCGGGCAACACGCTGGCGAGATAACGATTGGTCAGCGCCCACTGGTTTTTGTCGATCTCTTTTGGGTAGACCAGTGGAATCTCCCCTTCCCCCAAGACCGGGCCGTTCGAATGCGTCTGGGCGTTCGCATGCTTGGATGGCTCAGGATGCTGACCAATGGCCGCTTGTGTGTCTGATGGTTTACTGCCATGCTTCAGGCCACGGGCGCTGTATCCGTCGTTTGCATTGCTCTTGACCACCGCCCTGCCCTGGGTCGACGGATGATGTCCGGCGCAAACGTCGACCCCGCTACGGATCTCTGCATCCAGTCTCTCCAACACACCCTTCGCCACCCGTTGTACCCGAGCATGAGCATGCTGCTGTGCATTTTGCAGAAACGCCATATATCCGCTATCCAGATGCAGTACATCGGCCAGGGAGAGAGGCGCAGCATGCAGCGCATAGATGTTTCCGCCGTAACGGCCGCTGCGTTCGCGAATCCGGGCACAGAGAGTCAACCAACGAGTGGAACGCAGCACCGCCAGCGAGCGTGCGACCGTTGACTTTGAGGCGATATTGGCCGTCTTCTGGATGACGTCGTAACTCGGAAAGGCAGCTTGTGCGCTGGTGGTCCGGGCCTGCAGCAGGATGATCATCCACACCAGCTTATCCACCGGTTCGAGTACCCGGTCCTGCACCACCCGGACCGGAAATGTCGTAATCCGGCTGCCGAGAAACAGCATGCCATCACCGGACCGTTTTGCTCCATTGAGCGAGGCACGTTCGATGGTCTTCTCGATCAGCGTACCCAGGGCGATTATCTCAGGATGAACGTTGGCCTGGTGTTTATCCATTTTGATTTTCCGTGTTCACGGCAATACCCTTCAGGTCACCAAACTCCGACCATTGCCGGGTCAGGTGCCAAATAGCACGCAGACCGATGCCGGTCTCTCTGCAGAGTTCGAGATATTCATCGGGTGCCAGCAGTTCGTGGGAGTCGGAATCAGCCCGGGCCACCCAGGCCGCCCATAATTTGTGACTGGTCGCCTCATCCGGCTCCGGAGGACGGCCCACAGCCGGATCAACCGACATTGACCGGCGCAGCCGACTGTACTCCCGGGCATTGAAGCCGAACAAGGTCTGCATCATCTCCAGTGGTGCATCAGCGGCGATTAAATTGTGTTGGGTCTCTTCGGACTGCCGCTGGCGTTGCAGGTTGTCCAGCATCGGCCAGAACACCTGGCGGTCGAGACGAATACGCAGACAATGGGCGCGCAGCGACTCCGCCCGGTAGAGGTCCGCCAGGGTCATGCCCCGCAAAGCCTCGATCTCGCGTGGTCCGAAGTTCATGTTGCGCAATGCCGCCTGGTCGCCTTCGGCCAGACAACGCAACGCGTACATCAAAACCGCGGTCACGAGATCGGACTCCTTGGTGCAGACACTCATGACGGTGCCCAGAGATCGAGTTGCCGCTCCTCTGCCAGTAGGTGTATCCGGCGGTAACTCTCCATCAGGCTCAAAAGATCGGTCCAATCCCTCTCGCCCAGCCGTCGCCACAAGCGATGGCCGGTCTGACCGGGATCCAGTGTCCATACGCTGTGGTAAATTCTGGCCAGATCCTGCTGTTCCAGCGCTTGCCGCAACACCGACTCCGCGCGCAGGTGCGGAATGATCGACGAGAGCGGGGCCAGGGTTAGTTCAGCACAGGCAGCCAGCTGCCACCAGACCAGTGAGAGTTGACTCAGGCTCTCCTCATCCAGCTCATCGGCCAGGGCCGGATCGGGGACGTCGCACAACATGAACCCGAGACCCTTTCCGGACAACGGCACCACCAGATCGCTCAGACCATTGCGCTGAGCCAGTCTGGTAGCCAGGGTCCAGGCGCAGGCACGCAGCGATTTCAGGTCGGTGGGAGTGGAAACGTTTATTTCCGCCGGTAGCTCATCCGGTGCTGCCGCGTCGGGGTTTCCGAAGTCATTCTGTGCCGGATCGAGTATAACATCGTTCTCTGGAAGTGATTCCGGGACAGGATCGGTTTCGCGGTCTTCAGCAATAGCAGAGTCCGGTGGCAATTCATCCGATGTCGGATTGCTGGTATCGACAGACTCCTGATCGAGTGGTGCTGGAAAATCGAGTCTGATGTTGGCTAGAGGCTTATCGAGCCAGTCGACCTCGTCCTCGTCGGAATCCTGCTCCTCGTCCGGTGGCGGGATCGTCACTCTCCTCCCCTCAATTCTGGCATCCAGTTCCATCCGGACAACATGAACGCTGATCTCGGCCTGCTCGGCAATCTCGCTTTCGAGCGCATTGCGCAGCAGACCGGTATCCCAGTCGGGATCGTCGTAGCGTTGGCAGAGCGTGGCGAATATCAAATCGAATGGCGTGTTCGCATCCGGATCATGGGCTTCCCAGAGCTGACGTGCCGCCCGTTCCAGTGCCCGGATCTTCTGTACCTGTGGCCGGCCCAGCCCGGCATGCAGTGCCTTCGGGATCAGCGGCAGCAGGGTGTGGACGGCATAACCCATGCGCGAGATCAGTCCTATGCTGAGCGCATAGCCACCCTGCTGCAGCGCGGATTCCAGGCGTCGCAAAGAGATCTCCTCGATCTGGCACTCGGCTTCCAGCAGTGCCTTGATATCCATTACCGCCCGCGCCTTGTCGATGAATGTCAGCCCGCCTCGCAGGTCATTCTCGCGCAAATGCGCCAGCACCACCTCCGACTCACAACGCCAGGGCTTGAACAGGCAGGCAACTGTTGCATATCGAACATCGCCCGTCTCCGCGTACAAGGAGTTCAGCACATCAAGGCGGGTGTTGCCGCCGGAGTGGACGATGTAATCGGAGGCCCCGGGCCGCTGTGTGATCGTCAGCGGTTGATCGAGCCCCATCGTTCGGATCGAGGCTTTGATCCGGTCATATTCCGGGTTGTTTCCCTGACGTGGGTTGCGATCGTAAGGGTGGATGCGTTCGAGCGGCACCATCATCGGTTGGGAGTGGGTGAGATTGGCCAGTTCGTGGCTCCGACCTCCATCATCTGGCATTGCGATCTCATCGTCACCGGACATCATCGTTTTCTCAATGCTTCGTGGGATCGGAGTCGAACCGCAGTATGATTTTTTACAATAAGCGGCTCTGGCGGGCAGTTTGATTCCGACCCTTGAAGAATAATGAACCCAATGGTATCTGATTCGAATACGGAAAAAGGGGAGGAAAGATGACCGCTGGAGGGTCGCTTTTGGAGGAGTGAATGCCCTCAACTCCAGATTTATTCAGTTAATGACTGAACTTCATTCAACAATATATCCAGTCGTTCTTCGACGACACTCCATACCAACCGGTCGTCCACTCGCGCATAGCCATGTATCAGAATATTGCGGAAGGCAATGATACGTTGGTAGGCGCCGATTTGTGCCGCCAATTCCTTGTTTCTCTTCGCAAGCAGGCTTAAAGCCTCGCCGATAATCTCGAACTGCCTTTCCACCGCGGCGCGCATCATGTCATCGCCCTGATAATCTTCGAAGGTTTTTCCCTCGGTAAAGGTCTGCACCTTTACCCCTGCCGAATGGATGTCGTGCAGCAGTGCCTTCTCTTCAAGCTGCATACAGCAACTCTCTCTCGGATGCGATCTTCTCCAGAAAGAACGGATTGTCTATCGCAGCAATTGAGACCAGGTCCACCGGACGGCCAAATTCTGCTTCAAGGCCCTCGCGCAGACCAAAATAGTTGTCAAAATAGCTGCTTGTCCCAGTTTCAAAATCGACCAGAAAATCGAGGTCGCTCCGTTGAGTATCGAAATCCTTTCGAGTCGCAGAGCCGAACAACTCCAGACGGCGAACATGGAAGCGGCTGCACAGTGCAATGAGGGCCTCACGATGTTTGTCGATCAAGGTATTGGGCATTTTGTATTTCGCCGTGGATCGCTGCCAGGTAAATTTCAATGATAGCATTGTAATTCTGGAAGTGGTTCCTTTCTCATCGACTCCAAAAGTCCGAAAGTCACAGTTCCTCTTCTTCGTCTTCCCAACTGTATCGCCTTTTTGGGGGAGCAGGATCGTACCCTTTGAGCAAGAATGCAGAAACAACACCGGTCACTGCGCCAAAGAAATGCGATTCAAATGATATTTCCGGAGCCATGGGGAAGATGCCCCAGATCATCCCGCCATATAGAAAAAACACCAGCAGCGAAAGTGTGATCGCCCGCCTGTCCCAGCGCAACACCCCCATGGTAAAAATAAAAAACATCATGCCAAAGGTCAGGCCGCTGGCCCCGATATGGAAAGCGCTGCGGGCGAACAACCAGACGCCAAAACCGGAACCTGTAATGATGGCCGGAATGACAATCCTGGCCGATCTCGGGTAACCGTAGAGGAGCGTTGTGCCAAGTATGATGATCGGCGCGGTATTGGCAAACAAATGGGAAATCGAGCCGTGAATCAACGGTGCCCAGATGATACCCATCAGTCCGCCTAAGCTGCGCGGATAGACACCGTATTGAAATATGCCCAAGTCAAAAAGGAGTTCGGCAAGTTTAATCAGCCACAACAGACCAGCAAAGGAAACAGCAATAGAAAAAGATCGGCGCAGAGAGTGCCAATCATTCTCCGGATTAGGAAATTCTTGTGACAACGTTAATCCTTGACGTGAGTTATCTCTGGCGTGGCAAGCATTTTTCCGCTTACCACCGATTAGAAGTGATATCACGACAACGATATCAACAGACTCATCAGCATCGAGCGGTCCAACCCCCCTTCGGTAGTGGCATTGAGCCGGTAGATCGCCACGATCAAGCGAGCCTTCTGACCGGCGTCCATGGATTTACCGGAGGTTTCTATCAATTCATCCGAGATCTCTATCGCGGCGCGTAACCCCGACTCATCGATGGATGCCTTCTCCACCCGCCGCTCCCAGGCAAGATCCCGCCACAGGATCAATTCATCTTCAGTGATTTTTTCGACATCACCAATCGTGCCAATATCGAGTTGCCGGGTGTTGTATTCCCTGACGAAGGCGCTGATTGCACGCCGGGTACCAGCATCGGCCCGCTTTCTGGCGTAGCGCTCGAACTCCAGCACGATAGCTAACTGCGAGGGAGTCACACGGTCCCATCCGGCGGCATTGTTCTGGCTACCCTCTCCGATGGCCAGCCAGAGCAGACTGACACCGGCTGCCTGCGCGATTCGTACCAGCTTGTCGGCGCCGGGGACGGAGTCGCCCAGAAGGTATTTTCTTAGCATGCTTTCTGCAACACCGCACTTTTTTGCGAATCCGGATGCCGAATTTTCACCGATTATCTGTTTGAGTCTTGCCGCAAAAAGTGTGCTGCTCCAACTGTTTTGTGAATTCATTATGTTTTTTTCCATATACTTACAGCTAATTTTATAGCTTGAGAGTATGAAATCACTCTACCACTATTCCGCGCACTATATTCATTATACGGCGACTTAATCGCATTTTTGTGTTCTTTTCGATTTATTTATAGTGTACCTTTCTCGGTAATCTCATTTTTTCCTACTATCGGCGGAATATTTATGACTTATCTCAACTGCATCAAGCATATATTGCGAATACGCGTTTCAATCCTCTTTAGGACGATTCCGAAACATGGACAGCCTGAATATCCCTTCTTTTTCCGGCTAAGCCGTTATTTAACAGGTGTAGCAGTTACAGTCTGATGCCCGGCCTGAGCACAAACTGATTGATGTGGAAGTTGAAGGCATGCCATTAGTTGACCAGGAGATCGTGGATTTAAACCTTTTCTGGTTGATTAAAGCACGCGAGTTCGCCAGAGAAAACCGTCAAAAAGCGGTTGTCGTACTCGGTCTTGACAACGAGCTGGCTGACAATTTGAGCTTGCTGAGTATCGACGACTTGAACAGCATCGCACGCACCGGGGTTCTGCTGTTCCGACCCCGCTTTCGACCGACGCTATGGCGACAACTCATCGCACGCGGCAGCAACTCTTCTTTATCGGTTCGGCTGCACACCCTGTTGTGGGCAGCCGGTGAGAAGTGCAACTGATGAAATTGGCGGCGATAGGTCGCTTCGATATCGCGGTCAAACTCATTCACCGCGGTTTGCGGCTCTCGATCGTGAGTCATGTCACCGGCATTCATATCAAGACGCTGCGACCGCTTCATCGTGAGATCCTTGGTTACAGGCCCCCTTCCGGACAGTTGCCCTCCACCAGTGGCATCCTCTCCACCCGGTCGGCACAGGCGATGGCTTCTGTGATGGCAGCACTCTATCAATCCGCAGGGGGTGATGGCATATACCGACAGATCGATATGGAGGCACTGCTGGCTGCGCATGATCTCTACCTGGAACTCTCCAAGTCGGTCATCCTGCGAGTTTCATCAGATAAACCGCTCGATATAACCCAGGCCTGGATCATCGCCCGGGATATTCAGACCGGCGCAGTTTATTCAAAGTGCTGCAGTCATTGTCGTATCCGGTATCTCTGTGCGGTAGCTTGCCGCCTTCCGCCCAGTTGTCCGATCTGCGCTTTGAGGAAAAGGGATATGTAACACCGCCGGGAAATTACTATCAGATTGGCCAGGTTATTGGCTAACAGGATTGCAGGCCAGACTGGATTGTGCCAAAAGGTTGGTGTCCAGTCCCTCAAAGAAGGCATCGATGCAATCGGGGTCGAATCGTTTTCCACGGTAAGATTTCAGGTACCCCAGCACCTTATCGACTGACCATGCCTTTCGATAGGGGCGATCAGAAAGCAATGCATCAGCGAAATCCGCCACTGAAACAATCCTGGCTTCCAGTGGGATATCCTTTCCACCAAATCCATGGGGATAGCCCCTGCCATCGAAATGTTCATGGTGGGACAGGGCAATTTTCGCCCCCCGGCGAAACAATGGAGAGCCGCCCTGTTGCAGCAGGTGATATCCAGCCAGCGTATGTCCCTGTACTGTCACCCGCTCGTCCTGACGTAACGTCGATGGGCGCCACATCAGGTTGCCTGCCACCAGAAAATTACCCAGATCATTCAAAGGGGCTGCCTGTTCTATCAGGTCGCATTCGCGCGGAGACAATTTCAATCGTTCGGCGATATGACGGCTGATATTCGCCAACCGTCGGAGGTTACGGCCGTTGACAGATTCGGTGATTCCAAACAGCAACTGAGTCAGATCTTTGCGGATCGTATCTTGCTGCTGATTTCGTGACAGAGTGAGAATGTTGCGGCAACGGAATTGCCACTCTTTGTAGTCCAAAGGTTTTGGTAAGAAGTCGATGACTCCCGCCTGCAGAGCCGCATACCGGATCGCTTTGTCGTTATCGGCAAGCGCGGTTATCATCACGACCGGCACCTCCCTCCGGTCCTGCAATTTGTGCAAGCGCCGGGTGAACTCTATGCCGTCCATTCCCGGCATTCGATAATCGACCAACGCCATGACTATGGGATTGTCACTTGCCCATTCAAGTGCGGCGGAAGGCGTCTCGAATGCCTTACCTTCAACATCAGGACCGATGGATCGAATGAATTCAATGAGAATCATCCGTGGAAGTTCTTGATCATCGATGATCAGCACGGTTTGCATGGACTGTGCTCCTTATTTCCAGTCACGACATACCTTGGGATAGCGGCAAGCTGCCGCCAATAGTTAGCATTTATATTGTTTTTATGTTTTTTAAACATTGGGTTATCGGAATTATTACCACCCTCACACCGATTACCTGCAGCTGCCCTTCCGTTTCCAATGCAGTGTTCGCTGCATGAAAAACGCTCACCCATAACAGGATGCGGTTGCACATTGGTCCGGAAAGATGCCCTCCCGAGGTCATCTTTCCCGAGAATTCCGGGTACCTGTGCGAGTTAGCATGGAGCCATGAAAAAAATCGGAACTTCCCGGCAGTGAACAGTGACTTCTCCCGACTCAATATCGAGTACCTGATTCAAGCCCGCGATCTTGTCATAGCAGACCCAAATCTGGCCGGGACAATTCTGGGGATACCGGATGCCTTGACCGGCCTGCTCCTTGAACTGACTCCGAAAATGCTGGCGCGTCTCACCCGGATCCATCATCCGCTGATCACACCCCATCGGGATCTCCTGTGGTGGTCCCGTCTGTTGGTCGCGCTTCAGGACGGGCAGCCCGGAGAGATAGAGACGGTAATGGAACAGGTCTCCCTGATCCTGGGTGCCGCTGCGGAGAAAACGAATCGATGAAGAGGAGGCACTGCGCTGCCCTGTTTAACTTGAACCTGATGCCTTGTCCGGGAAGCCGGTGTGGTGATGCCTGCCCGGTGGAACGTTGCAACTATGCCCGCAAGATCCAGGAGTCGATCCATCTGATCCGCTTGGGCGCGCGGGTTGGTCTCGCAGGCCAGCTGACGGGCCTGGAGAAGAAGACACTGAAGCGCCTCTATCGAGAGCTCACCGGGAGACCCTCCCCGTCCGGTCAACTGCCCTACAGTGACACCTGGCTGCTGGAAAACGATCGGTATCAATTTCATGTCAACCTGATCTGGTATCTGCATCGACGCATGAACCGTCCGGCGTGCAGTCCGGCCCGCATCCTGATCGATGTATTCGAACTCTATACCCAGATGACGCGGGAGCCGAGGCTGGATCTGACCCGGGCCGCCTTCATTCTTCGGCTGTTCAATACCGGTCTCTGGAACGAACATCGCTGCTGTTTATGCGGCGCGGCCTTCCCGGCGCCGGTGGACAGCAATCAGACCTTCTGTCCTGGCTGCCGGCTCTATCACCGGTATCGATGCCATCACTGCAATATGCCGCTGTCGCCAAAGTCCAGAGGAGTCAGGCGCAAACGCTGCAGACATTGCGGCACAGCACTCGTATAAAGCAGGGTATTGTGTTGTCGGACAATAAAGAGAAACAGACTAAAACCTTCGGCCTGGAACAGGCTGCCTGTTTTCTGCACGTCAACAAATGCACAGCCAGAGAGCTGGCTGCATCCGGCAAGTTACCCGGGGCAAAAATCGGACGAGCCTGGGTATTTCTTGAACAAGACCTGATTGAGTGGCTGCGAGATCAAGTCAGAACACAGCAACAGCAACGAATGGCCGGTACCGACTATGCCAGACAAAGGGTTATCAACCAGAATACGAATTCACGCCGCCGAAAATTACCCGAACTACCAGAGCTGCCCGG
>JACKMX010000030.1 GCA_024235175.1 Chromatiaceae bacterium
TTTTTGGTCAGGTTTCAGGCTAAAACGCCTGAAGGTCAGGTCCCTATAGTGAAATCGGGCTATGAATACCAAGTCGTCCTGCATTGATTTGTACCTTGGGTTAAGCAGGACCGGTTTGCATTTGAAGTAGCCCAGCAAAGCAATCGCCACACAACGATATTTGCGTTGCCTTATTCTCGATATCTCCGCTAGTTCTTTGTCATTCAGCATAAAGTAGAATCGCTGGTATGACTCATTGAAGGATGGGACGCCATATAGATCCTCGACCTCGGCAGCAGTGAGGATTGATAGCCGCTTGTTTCTGCTCATTCTTTGACCTAAAGGTCGAAGAAGATACCGAATTTCTCAGCGCATTAGAAACTAATAGCCCCCTGCAGCCCACGGATGGCGGGGCCTCCGGCGGTTTTTGCAATATTTGGAGGCAAAATCCCTAGGACCCCGTAGTGGGAGGCCATATCCTGGTAGGTGGGGTTGGTGTCCGGCTCATAGCGATGGGCCTTGCTGACCCCGGAGCGCAAGTTATCCGGCACCACCAGCTCGGGAATGCCGCCCAGGAAGTGGAGGCAGCGTACGTGAGAGCCAATCCAGTCGGGCAGGCTCTGGGACCAGGTCGCCTCGGCGTAGGTGTAGTTGGAGGCCCCCAGCACCGCCACAAAGATCTGCGCCTCGCGGATCTCTCCGGTGGCCCGGTCGATAACGGGGACAGTCTGGCCGGCGTAGTCGACAAACAGCTTCTCACCGGCGCGATGGTCCTGGCGCATGACCATGTCCAGCTTGCCCTGCCAGGCGCGGTAGTGCTCACAGAACCAGCTGTACTGATAACCATCGGGGTGGTTGGCCCGGTACTCCTGCCAGAGCAGAAACAGGGTCACGCCCTTGTGCTTGAGCTCACCGTGGATGTGCGCCCAGTCCGGAATGCCCCGTTCCTGGGCAGGCAGGTCCGGTGCCGGAGGGAATAACAGCCGCTCAAGGCGGGCATCGTCCAGATCATCTGGCAGGGGCCAGCTCAGGCCTGCCTCTTCGGCCCGGCGCAGGTACTCGCTGACTGTGGGGCGGCCAATGCCGCTGCTGGCGGCAATGCGCCGATTACTCATTCCATTGCCCCACTTGAGGCGCAGGACTTCTCTGATTTTACGCATGGATAACCTCTTTGCAGGCATCTGATCCCCTCCGTTTGGAAGGGGACAGAATACCGGTTAGTTATCCCGCGTCGGTGCGCTCCAATGGGTGCTCTCAGGCAGGCTGCCA